>CAVQLE010000001.1:0-250000 GCA_963713305.1 uncultured Actinomycetota bacterium
GCGGCACCCGTGACGTAGGATTCTCGACCGTGACACTGCTCTTCACCATTCTGCTCGTCATCACGAGCCTGGCCCTCATCTTGATGGTGCTGCTGCACAAGGGCCGCGGCGGCGGCCTCTCCGACATGTTCGGCGGCGGCGTCTCCAGCTCCCTGGGTGGCTCCTCGGTCGCGGAGCGCAACCTGGACAGGATCACCGTCGGACTCGGCGTGATCTGGTTCGCCTGCATCGTCGCACTGGGCCTGTTGCTGGCCTACCAGAGCTGAGAGGAGCCGGGTCGTGGCTGGAGGTGGAAACGCAATTCGCGGGAGCCGGGTCGGTGCCGGTCCCATGGGCGAGGCCGAGCGTGGCGAGGCCGCGCCGCGGCAGGCCGTCGAGTACTACTGCTCGCACCACCACCGCTCGGTGGTGACCTTCTCGGTCGAGGCGACCGTGCCCGAGTCCTGGGACTGCCCCAAGTGCGGCCTCCCGGCGAGCATGGACTCCGACAACCCGCCGCCCGCACCGAAGATCGAGCCCTACAAGACCCACCTCGCGTACGTGAAGGAGCGCCGCTCCGACGCCGAGGCCGAGGACATCCTCGACGAGGCCCTCCAGCTCCTCCGCTCCCGCCGCAAGTCCGGCGAGCTCATCTTCTAGCGCGAGCCGTCACTTCTGCAGGTGCAGAACCCGCCGAGCCGTCACTTGTGCAGGCTCAAGATTGGGTGAGCCGTCATCTTCTGCAGGCACGAGCCCCTGCCTGTGGATAGCCTCGGCGGCGTCAGCGGATCCCGGGTGACAGTACGTGCATGGCGTACCGCGTCCCCTGGCTTCCCTCAGACCTGTCGTTGCTGGACGAGCGCTGCCCGCTCCCGCTCGACCGGCCCGTTCACGGCGGCCAGGGCGCAGGAGCTCGGAGTGTCGCGGACCCGTCTCGCGACCCTGGCACGTCGCGGGCTGGTCCGACCCGTCTTGCGCGGGGTGTACGCCGCGGCGCAGGTGGTCGACACCATCGAGTTCCGGGCCGCCGCCCTGGCGCTGGTCGTCCCGCCCACTGCGATCGTCACCGACCGGACGGCGGCGTGGCTGCACATGGTCGACGTCCTGGCCCCGTCGGCGGTGCATCGAGATGCCTCCGGTGGAGATCTACTCGCGGGCCGGGAGCCGGCTGCGTCGTCCGGATGTCGCGAGCGGGGAGCGCAGGATGCGTGACGAGGACGTGATGGTCGCCAACGGCGTCCTCGTGACGACCAAGCTCCGCACGGCTCTCGACCTCGGACGCCGGCTGAACCGCTTCCACGCGCTGGCTGCGCTGGACGCCCTGCTGCGGGCGGGTGTCCGGCACGAGGAGCTGCTCGCCGGTGTCGAGCGCTTCCGCGGTGAGCGTGGCGTCGTACAGCTCAGGGCGCTCGCGCCGCTGGCGGACCCGCGCCCGGAGTCGCCGCCCGAGTCGGTTCTGCGGTTGCACTGGCTCGATGCCAGCGGGATGCCGCCGCCCGAGCCGCAGGTGTGGGTCCATGACGGCGGTTACGCGCGCTATCGGGTGGACGTGGGCAACGACGACCTCCGGTACGGCGCGGAGTACGACGGCGCACTGTTCCACCAGGACGTGGAGGTCGACGAGGAGCGGCGGGACTGGCTCGACGAGTCCGGCGGCTGGATCATCGACGTCTTCACGGCTGAGGACATCTATCCGCGGGGAGATCCGACGACCAGGTTGCAGCACGGCGTCTACCGCGCCCGGCGCCGCTCGGGCCTCTGGGTTCCCCAAGGTGGCTACCTGCGCAGGTGACGGCTCGGTGCGGTTCTGAACCTGCACGAGTGACGGCTCGGCGGGTTCTGAACCTGCACGAGTGACGGCTCGCGCTAGAGGGCTGAGGCGGCGGGGCGGTCGAGGAACCAGGTGAGCTCGGTGGCGGGGTGGTCGGGGGTGGCGGGGATGCCGGTGATGCCGCGGGCGGGGGTTTCGTGGACGGTGGCGCCCGGACTGCCGGCGGGGGCGAGCGCGCGGGCGACGGCGTCGGCCTTCTCGGCGCCGCTCACCACGAAGAAGACGGCCCGGCTGCGCTCGAAGGCGCCGAAGGAGAGCGTGATCCGCTCGGGGGGCGGCTTGGGGGAGTCGGGGACGGCGATCGCGACCTGGTCGTCGACGTCGAGGGCGGGGTGGCCGGGGAACAGGGAGGCGACGTGACCGTCCGGGCCGACGCCGAGCATGAGGATCTCGAAGGTGCCCGAGCCCTCCCGCCGCACGGTCTCGCCGTACGCCGCTGCTGCCTCGTCGAGCGAGAGGCCCGAGTCGGTGGCCGGTGCCTCGTGCACGTGGGCCGGGTCCGCGCCGACGACGTCGAGAAAGGCTGAGCGGGCGGACCGGGCGTTGCGGTCGGGGCTGTCGGCCGCGACGTAGCGCTCGTCACCCCACCAGAAGACGACCCGGGACCAGTCGACCTCGGAGTCGGGGCCGCGGCGGCCGAGCTCGGCGTGGATCGCCTCGGCGATCGATCCGCCGGTCAGGCCGACGTTCGGCACCTCGCCTCGCGCCTGGGCGGCCACGAGCCGTCTCAGCACCTCGCCGGCTACGGCAGTCGCGAGAGCAGCCCCGTCGGCGTGGACCTCGACCGTGGGCGCGTTCATCCGGGGCCCAGCTTCAGCAGCCGCTTGGCGGTGGCGGCGTAGATGTCGTCCTCGTCGCTCCAGCGGAGCTCCTCGGCCAGCAGCTCCGGCAGGTCACGTCGCTTGAGGGCCACCGGCCGGTCGGGCCGGTGGGGTGAGGTGAAGGTGGCCAGCTTGCCGTCGGGCCTGGCGATCCGGATGTCACCCTCGGCGGTCTCCATGACCACCTCGGTGATGCCCGGTCCACGGGAGTTCGCCCGCTCGGCCGGCACCCGCAGCCGATCGGCGAGCCACGCCAGCAGCAGGTCGGCGCTCGGGCTGATCCGTTCAGCAGTGACGCGGACCCGGCGGACCTTGAGGGGGTGCTGGTCGAGGGACGCCGCGAGCAGCGCGCGCCACGGAGTGATCCGGGTCCAGGCCAGGTCGGTGTTGCCGGGTGCGTAGGCCTCGCACTGACCGCGCAGTGCCTTGATCTTGCCGCGCGACACGAACGCCGAGTCGGTGATCCGACGCTGACCCAGCTTGCCGAGCGGGTCGGCAGCGGGGTCGTCGGGGTGGTCGGCGGGCCACCACACGACGACGGGGGAGTCGGGCAGCAGCAGCGGCAGCACGACCGACTCGGGATGCTTGACGACCTCGCCCTTGAGCCTGATCAGGGCGGTCTCGCCGGACCAGCCCTGGCCGATGCCGACCTGGGCGTTGACCTCGGCGGCGCCCCGGCCGTCGCCGAGGATCACTCCGAGGACGCGGGCGGGGTGCTCGTGGGAGGCCTCCTTGGCGGCGTCCATCGCGGCCCCGGCGTCCTCCTCGTCGACCACCACGATCAGCGTCATGACCATGCCCATGGCGGGGCTGCCGGCGCGGGTCCGACCGCGGACGAACTCCGCGGCGATCGCGGCGGAGTTGGTGTCGGTGAGCTCGATCATGGTCGCCTCCACGTGCGTCCGTCGCGGGCCAGCATCGCGTTCGCCGACTCCGGGCCCCACGTCCCGGACTCGTAGGGGTCCGGCTTCCCCTTCTTGGCCCAGTGCTCGAGGATCGGGTCGAGGATCTTCCACGACAGCTCGACCTCCTCGTGCCGCGGGAAGAGCGGCGGATCACCCAGGAGCACGTCGAGGATCAGCCGCTCGTAGGCCTCCGGCGACGCCTCGGTGAACGAGCCGCCGTAGGCGAAGTCCATGGTCACGTCACGGATCTCCATGGAGGTGCCGGGCACCTTGGAGCCGAAGCGCAGCGTCAGGCCCTCGTCGGGCTGCACGCGTACGACGAGCGCGTTCTGCGTCAGCTCCTCGGTCGCGCTCGCATGGAACGGGAGGTGAGGAGCGCGCTTGAAGACGACGGCGACCTCGGTGACGCGACGTCCGAGCCGCTTCCCGTGCCGCAGGTAGAACGGCACGCCGGCCCAGCGACGGGTGTCGATGTGGAGCGTGATCGCGGCGAACGTCTCGGTGGTGGAGCGAGCGGGGATGCCCTCCTCGTCGTGGAAGCCGGCCACCTTCACGCCGCCTGACCAGCCGGCGGCGTACTGCCCCCGCGCGGTCGTCAGGTCGAGTCGGCGCGGCAGCGTGACCGCGCTGAGCACCTTCTCCTTCTCGATCCGCAGGTTCTGGGCCGCGAAGTCGGTGGGCTCCTCCATCGCCACCAGCGCCATCAGCTGGAGCAGGTGGTTCTGGATCACGTCGCGGGCGGCGCCGATGCCGTCGTAGTAGCCCGCCCGGCCCCCGATGCCGATGTCCTCGGCCATCGTGATCTGGACGTGGTCGACGTAGTTGGAGTTCCAGATCGGCTCGAACATCGCGTTGGCGAACCTCAGCGCCAGGATGTTCTGCACCGTCTCCTTGCCGAGGTAGTGGTCGATCCGGAAGACCGACTCGCTGGGGAAGACCTGGCTCAGTGAGTCGTTGAGCTCGCGGGCCGAGGCGAGGTCGTGGCCGAACGGCTTCTCGACGACGACCCGGCGCCACGTTCCGTCGGCTCCCGTGGCCAGGCCGTGCTCCTCGAGCTGCTGGACCACGTCGCCGAAGAACTTGGGCGGGATCGACAGGTAGAACGCGTGGTTGCCGTCGGTGCCGCGGACCTGGTCGAGCTCCTCGATGGTGCGCCGCAGCTGCTCGAAGGCGACGTCGTCGGAGAAGTCGCCGGGCACGAACCGGAATCCCTCCGAGAGCTGGCGCCACACCTCCTCCCGGAACTCGGTGCGCGCGTGCTGCTTCACCGAGTCGTGGACGATCTGCGCGAAGTCCTGGTCTTCCCAGTCCCTGCGCGCGAAGCCCACCAGGCTGAAGCCCGGCGGCAGCAGGCCGCGGTTGGCGAGGTCGTAGATCGCCGGCATGACCTTCTTGCGGGACAGGTCGCCGGTGACCCCGAAGATCACCATGCCGCTCGGGCCGGCGATCCGCGGCAGCCGCCGGTCCTCCGGGTCCCGCAGCGGATTGTCGGTCATCGGGTGCGTTCCCTCCGGTAGAAGCCGATCAGCGACTGGGTCGAGGCGTCCTGAGAGGCGAGCGCGTCCTCGTCGCCGGTCACCGCCGGCGTGACCTGCTGGGCCAGCTGCTTGCCCAGCTCCACCCCCCACTGGTCGAAGCTGTCGATGCCCCAGACCACACCCTGGGTGAACGTGATGTGCTCGTAGAGCGCGATCAGCTGGCCGAGCACGGACGGACTCAGCTCGGGCGCCATGATCGACGTCGTCGGACGGTTGCCGGAGAACACCCGCGCCGGTACGAGCGCCTCGTCGGTGCCCTCGGCCCGCACCTCGTCGGCGGTCTTGCCGAACGCCAGCGCCCGCGTCTGGGCGAAGAAGTTGGCCAGGAACAGCTCATGGACATCCGCGCTCTGCCCATCCTCGGTGGCGTCGACGAGCGGGTAGGCGGGGCGCGCGACCGCGATGAAGTCGGCCGGCACCAACCGCGTGCCCTGGTGGATCAGCTGGTAGAAGGCGTGCTGCCCGTTGGTGCCGGGCTCGCCCCACCACACCTCGCCGGTGTCCGTGGTGACCGGGCTGCCGTCCGAGCGCACGCTCTTGCCGTTCGACTCCATCGTCAGCTGCTGGAGGTACGCCGGGAAGCGGTGCAGCAGCTGGGCGTAGGGCAGGACCGCGTGGGTCTCGGCGTCGAGGAAGTTCGTGTACCAGACGTTCAGCAGACCCATCAGCGCCGGCACGTTCCGGCGGAGCTCGGTGGTGCGGAAGTGCTCGTCCATGGCGTGCATGCCCGCCAGCAGGTCGGCGAACCCCTCCGGGCCGATGGCGACCACGAGGGACGTGCCGATCGCCGAGTCGAGCGAGTAGCGGCCACCGACCCAGTCCCAGAAGCCAAAGGCGTTGTCGGGATCGATCCCGAAGTCGGACACCTTGTCGAGGGCGGTGGAGACGGCGACGAAGTGCCGGGAGACGGCCTCGGCGCCGTCCGCGCCGGACAGGCCGTCGAGCAGCCAGGCCCTGCACAGGCGGGCGTTGGTGAGCGTCTCCAGCGTGCCGAAAGTCTTGCTGGCGACGATGAACAGGGTGGTCGCGGGATCGAGCCCGGCGAGGGTGGTGGCGCAGTCCGTCGGATCGATGTTGCTGATGAACCGGCACTCCAGGCCGTCCTGGACGTAGGGCGCGAGCGCCTCGTAGGCCATCACCGGCCCCAGGTCGGAGCCCCCGATGCCGATGTTGACGACGGTCCGGATCCGCTCGCCGGTGACGCCGGTCCACTGCCCGGACCGCACCCGGTCCGCGAAGTCGTAGACCTTGCGCAGGACCTCGTGGACGTCGGCGACCACGTCGTGGCCGTCGACCTCGAGTCGGGCTCCTTCCGGCAGGCGCAGTGCGGTGTGCAGCACCGCGCGCCCCTCCGTGACGTTGATCGGGTCGCCGCGGAACATCGCGTCCCGGCGTTCGGCGAGCCCCACCTCCTCACCGAGCTCGACGAGCGCGGTCAGCACGTCGTCGTCGAGCAGGTTCTTGGACAGGTCGACCCAGAGGTCGGCAGCGGTGAGGGTCAGTCGCTCGACCCTGGTCGGGTCGGCGGCGAACCACGCCACGCAGGTCGGGGGAGAAGCCGGCCGCGATCGCGGACAGCCGCGACCACGCCGCCGTTGCGGTGGCGTCGACCGGGCCGTCCGTCATGCCCGGGCGGCCTCGAGCGAGCCCTCGAGAGTCTCCAGCATCTCGTCCCAGGCGGTGACGAACTTGTCCACGCCCTCCTTGATGAGTACGGCGATGACGTCGTCGTAGTCGATGCCCGCCTCCGCCAGCGCCGCCATGTGCGCCGCCGCGTCGTCGTAGAACGGCCGCACCCGGTCACCGCGGACCTCACCGTGGTCGGCCACGGCATCGAGCGTCTTCTCGGGCATGGTGTTGACGGTGTCCTCGACGACCAGGTCGACGACGTACATGGTGTCGTCGTAGTCGGGGTTCTTCACCCCGGTGGAGGCCCACAACGGGCGCTGCTTGCGGGCTCCCTGCGCCTCCAGCGCGTCCCAGCGCTCGCCGGCGAAGAACTGCTCGAACATCTGGAACGCCAGCCGGGCGTTGGCCACCCCCGCCTTGCCGCGCAGGTCGGGATCGGTGCCGGGACCCGAGGTCGACGCCTCGAGCCGCTTGTCGATCTCCGTGTCCACGCGCGAGACGAAGAACGAGGCGACCGAGTGGAGCCTCGTCAGGTCGTGGCCGTTGTCTGCCGCCTTCTCGAGCCCGGCGACATAGGCCTCCATGACGTGCTGGTACTGGTCGAGGCCGAAGATCAGCGTCACGTTCACGCAGATCCCGTTCGCCAGGCTCTCGGTGATCGCCGGCCAGCCCTCGGGGGTGCCGGGGATCTTGACGAACAGGTTGGGCTCCCCGACCTCCTCCCAGAGCTCGGCGGCCTCCTTCACGGTGGCGTCGGTGTCGTGAGCCACGCCCGGCGAGACCTCGATCGAGACCCGGCCGTCGACCCCGTCGGTGGCGTCGAAGACCGGACGCAGCACCCGGCAGGCGTCGCGGACGTCGTCGGTGGTGATGTCGCGCGCCGCGGCGTGCACGTCGGCTCCTGCCGCAGCCAGCTCGCGGACCTGCTCGTCGTACCGCTCACCGTCGGCCAGCGCCGCCTGGAAGATCGACGGGTTCGTGGTCACGCCGACGACGTTGCTGTTCTTCATGAGGTCGGCCAGGTTGCCGGTCTCGAGACGCTCGCGGGAGAGGTCGTCGAGCCAGATCGACACCCCGGCCTCGGTCAGCTGCTGCAGTGGGTTGGTGGACATGGTGTTCCTTCCCTCTCGTGACGACGGTCGAGGCAGCGTCAGCCGCCAGCCGCCCGGATGCTGTCTTCGGCCGCATCGGCGACCGCGTCGGCGGTGAGGCCGACCTCGCGGAAGATGCGTTCGTAGTCGGCGGATGCGCCGTAGTGCTCGATGGAGACGATGCGGCCGTGGTCGCCGACGACGTCGCGCCAGCCCTGGCCGATACCGGCCTCCACCGACACCCGCGCCTTCACCACCGGGGGGATCACGGTCTCCCGGTAGGAGGCGTCCTGCTCGTCGAACCACTCGCGGCAGGGCATGGAGACGACCCGCGCCCGGACGCCGCGGTCGGACAGGATCTCCCGTGCCCGTACGGCGAGCTGGACCTCGGACCCGGTCCCGACCAGGACCACGTCGGGCTGCCCGCCGTCGACGTCGAGGAGGACGTAGCCACCGCGATGGACGTTGCTGGTGTCGGAGTAGCCCTCGTCGTCGCGCGGGAACACCGGGAGGTTCTGCCGGGACAGGACCAGGCCCGCGGGACGGTCGGTGTGGGACAGCACCGCCTGCCAGGCAGCCGCGGTCTCGTTGGCGTCGGCGGGCCGCACCACGTCGAGCCCGGGGATCGCGCGCAGCGCGGCGAGGTGCTCGATCGGCTGGTGGGTCGGGCCGTCCTCGCCGAGGCCGATGGAGTCGTGGGTCCAGAGGTAGGTGACCGGCAGCTGCATCACGGCCGCGAGCCGGACCGACGGCCTCATGTAGTCGGAGAAGGTCAGGAACGTGGCGCCGAAGACGCGGCTGCCGCCGTGGACGGCGATGCCGTTGAGGATCGCGCCCATGGCGTGCTCGCGGATGCCGAAGTGGAGCACCCGGCCCGCGAACGGGTCGGCCTTCCACATGCCGGTGGAGCGGCTCGTGGGGGCGAACGAGGGGGCGCTCTCGATCGTGGAGTTGTTGGACTCGGCGAGGTCGGCCGATCCGCCCCAGAGCTCGGGGACCTTGGCCGCGATCGCGTTGAGGACCTGCCCGGACGCCTTGCGGGTGGCCACGCCCTTCTCGTCGGCCGGGAAGGTGGGCAGGTCGGAGTCCCAGCCTTCCGGAAGGGTCCGGGTCCGCAGCCGCTCGAAGAGGGCCGGGTCGGCCGACGGCTTGCGGGTCCATGCGTCGTACCGCTTCTCCCACTCCGCCTGTGCCTGCTTGCCCCGCTCGACGGCCTTCCGGGTGTGGGCGAGCACGGCCGGGTCGACCTCGAAGGTGCGGTCGGGGTCGAAGCCGAGGATCTTCTTCGTCGCCGCGACCTCCTCCTCGCCGAGGGCCGAGCCGTGGGCCTTGCCGGTGTTCTGTGCGTTGGGCGCGGGCCAGGCGATGATCGTGCGCAGCAGGATCAGGCTCGGCTGGTCCGTGACGCGCTCGGCCTTCTGCAAGGCTCGGTGGAGCGCCGGCACGTCCTCCTCGTAGCGACTGCCGTCGTGGGTCCAGTCGACGACCTGCACGTGCCAGCCGTAGGCCTCGTAGCGCTTCGCGACGTCCTCGGACAGGGCGATGTTCGTGTCGTCCTCGATCGAGATCTTGTTCTCGTCGTAGATGAGCGTGAGGTTGCCGAGCTGCTGGGTGCCGGCAATGGACGATGCCTCGGACGAGACGCCCTCCTCGATGTCGCCGTCGCTGGCCAGGCAGTAGACCCGGTGGTCGAAGACCGACTCGCCGTCGGCGGCGTTGGGGTCGAGCAGGCCGTGCTGGCGGCGGGCCGCCATCGCCATGCCGACCGCGTTGCCGACGCCCTGGCCGAGGGGGCCGGTGGTGGTCTCGACACCGGCCGTGTGGCCGAACTCCGGGTGGCCCGGCGTCTTGCTGCCCCACGTGCGCAGCGACTGCAGGTCCTCGATCTCCAGTCCCCACCCGCCGAGGTAGAGCTGGATGTAGAGGGTGAGGCTCGAGTGGCCGCAGGAGAGGACGAACCGGTCGCGACCCGGCCAGTCGGGGTCGGCGGGGTTGTGGCGCATCACCTTCTGGAACAGCAGGTAGGCCGCCGGGGCGAGGCTCATCGCGGTCCCCGGGTGGCCGTTGCCGACCTTCTGCACCGCGTCCATCGCCAGGACCCGCACCGTGTCGACGGCTTGGTCGTCGAGATCGGTCCAGTCGAGTGTTGTCACAGGGGTCCTCTCCATACCGATGGGGTGGTTCCGGGCGGGCACGCCTCCGCGTCGAGCCTACTCATCCGTGGCGATAGACTGCGACCCGCACCAACGCTCCCGTACCCGAGGATCCGCTTTGACATACGTCGGTCGTCAGGCCGCTGCGCAGACACCTGTGAGCATGGCGCAGCCCGGACCGACCTCTGCGACCGTCAAGGACGTCGTGGCGGCGTACGTCGGACTGATGAAGCCGCGGGTCATCGAGCTGCTGCTGCTGACCACCGTGCCGGTGATGTTCTTCGCCGCCGGCGGGGTCCCCGAGCTGGGGCTGGTCGTGGCCACCGTCGTCGGCGGGACTCTCTCCTCCGGCTCGGCGTCCGCGCTCAACTGCGTCTACGACCGCGACATCGACGAGCAGATGCGCCGGACGCGTCGGCGGGCGCTGCCCCGCCACCTCGTCTCACCGGTGGCGGCCACGATCTTCGGGGTCGTGCTGGGCATCCTCGCGACCGCGGTCCTCGCGACCTGGGTCAACTGGCTGTCCGCCGGGCTGGCGCTGGTCGCCGAGGCGTTCTACCTGGTCGTCTACACGATGGTCCTCAAGCGGCGTACGACGCAGAACATCGTCTGGGGCGGCCTGGCCGGATGCTTCCCGGCCCTCATCGGTTGGACCGCGGTGACCAACGAGCTGGCCTGGCCGCCGGTCGTGCTCTTCCTGGTCGTGTTCTTCTGGACGCCGCCCCACACGTGGGCGCTGGCGCTGCGCTACCGCGAGGACTACGCGGGAGTCGACGTCCCGATGCTGCCGGTCGTCGCGCGCGCCGAGTCGGTCGGCCGCCAGATCGTCCTCTACAGCTGGGCCATGGTCGCGACCTCGCTGACGCTGTGGCCCGTGGCCGACACCGGCTGGGTCTATCCCGTGGCGGCCGCCGTCCTGGGTGCTGGGTTCCTGGTGGAGGCGCACCGGATGTGGGCCCGCACCCGCGGCACCGAGGACCTGACGGTGATCCAGCCGATGCGGCTGTTCCACTCGAGCAACCTCTACCTGTCGCTGCTGTTCGTGGCGGTCGCGCTCGACCCGCTGCTCACCGGCTAGGACATCCCGAAAAGAATTTCCCGTTTCGACGCAACCGAATCGCCGGCTACAGCGTCTACCCCTGTGACGGCGGCCTGCCCGGCCACGGGGGTCTGGGTCAGGCCGCTGTCACCATGTCAGCGCCGCGACCACGGGTCGCGAGCAGCGCCCACGTCATCGCCGCCGAGATCAGCGCCGCCCCCAGCAGGTGGAAGCCGACCAGCACGATGGGCAGGTCGGTCGAGTACTGCACGAAGCCGATCAACCCCTGGACCAGCTGGAGCCCCAGCAGCACCACCACCGCCCGGCGGGCGAGGCGGGGAGCGGCCACGAGGAGCCCGACGGTGAGCCCCACGAACAGGAACACCAGATCGGCGTGGACCTGGCTGATCTGGAGCGGGTCGAGGCCGTTGCGCGCGGAGTCGATGTCGCCCGCATGTGGGCCGGAGCCCGTCACGACCGTGCCGACGTAGAGGACGGCCCAGCCGACGGCGAACACCAGCCACGCCAGCGCACGCACCGGCCGCGGCGCCGCTTCGCGTGCGGGGCCACGGAGCGTGTCGAGCAGCAGCACGCAGACCCCGATCATCGCCATCGACACCAGCAGGTGGAAGGAGACGATCCACGGGTTGAGGTCGGTGAGCACGGTGAGGCCGCCGATCAGCGCCTGCGCGGGTACGCCGAGCGCGATGACCGTCGAGAGCCAGAACGGCCGCGCGGTCGGAGCGGTCGCGACGCCAGGCCACGAGCGCGGCGACCCAGCAGGCGATCGCCACCGCAGCCAGGAGGAAGGTGAGCATGCGGTTGCCGAACTCGATGACGCCGTGGACCCCGAGCTCGCCGTGGGGCACGAACGACGCGTCGGTGCAGCGGGGCCAGGTCGGGCAGCCGAGGCCGGAGCCGGTCAGCCGGACCGCACCGCCGGTGACGACGATCCCGAGGTTGGCGACGAGGTTGGCGATCGCCAGCGGCCACAGCGCGCGCGGCCGGGTGCTCACTCCCATCGGAACGTCCGGACGGTGAGCGCGGTGCCGAGCGCGCCCCAGGCGAGGAGGACCAGGAGCGACCAGCCGGGGAAGGAGCCGTCGGAGAGCACCGACCGCATCGCCTCGCCGAGCGCGCCCGAGGGCAACCACTCCGCGAGCGAGCCGTAGCCGCCGTACGACGAGGCGGGGATCACCACCGCGCCACCCGCGAGCAGCAGCAGGTAGACGAGGTTGGCCGCCGCCAGCGTCGCCTCGGCGCGCAGGAAGCCGGCGACGAAGAGGCCGAGCGCGGCGAAGGCGAAGGTGCCGGCGAGCACGGTGAGCAGCAGCGCCGCGGTGGTCGCGAGCGCACCCGCGGTCGTCGGCTCCCATCCGAGCGCGAATCCGACCGCCCCGATGACCAGGAGCTGCCCGATCTCGACCAGCAGGAGCGCGCCGACCTTGCCCAGCAGGAGTCCGGAGCGGGGGAGAGGTGACGTGCCCAGCCGCTTGAGGACGCCGTAGCGCCGCTCGAAGCCGGTCGCGATCGCCAGCGAGGTGAAGGACGTCGACATGATGGCCAGCGCGAGGACACCCGGGGTGAGCACGTCGACCGGACGTCGGCCGAGGTCGAGCCCCATCCGGTCGAGGCCGAGCACACCGAAGAACAGCACCAGCACCGGGATCACGATCGCCAGCAGGAGCTGCTCGCCGTTGCGCACCATCAACCGCGACTCCATGGCGGCCTGGGCGAGGACCATCCGCGGCAACGGAGCGGCGCCGGGCCGCGGCGCAAAGGTGCCCGGCGGGGTGGTCATGCTGTGAGCTCCCGGCCGGTCAGCTGGAGGAACACGTCCTCGAGCGTGCGCTGGCCGAGGCTCAGCGTCTCGGGGAGGACGTCGTGCTCCTCGCACCAGGCCGACACCTTCGCCAGCGTCTTGGAGTCGGCCGGACCGGTCACGAGCAGGCTGAGCTCGTCGAGCTGGCGCACCTCGGTCCGCTCGCCGAGCCGGTCGCGCAGCGACTCCGGAGCCCCCACCGGGAACGGCTTGGTGACGACCAGCCGGATCGTGGAGACCTCGCCACCGCGGGTCAGCTCCAGAGGCGTCCCGCTCGCGATCAGGGCGCCGCGGTCGATGATGTGGACCTGGTCGGCCAGCCGTTCGGCCTCTTCGAGGTAGTGGGTGGTCAGCACGACCGTCACCCCGTCGGTACGCAGCTCCTGGAGCAGCGCCCACGTCGTACGCCGTGCCTGCGGGTCCATCCCGGCGGTGGGCTCGTCGACGAAGACGAGCTCGGGCCGCCCGACCAGCGCCATCGCGAGGCCGAGCCGCTGCTTCTGGCCGCCCGACAGCCGCCGGTAGGGCGTCCGCCCGCAGTCGTCGAGGCCGAGCCGGTCGGCCAGCAGGTCGGTGTCGAGCGGGTGGGCATGGAGCCGGGCGATGTGGTCGAGCATCTCGCGGGCGCGTACGCCGGACCACGCGCCGCCGTCCTGCAGCATCACGCCGATCCGCGGCAGCAGCTCGCGGCGGTCACGCCGGGGGTCGAGCCCCAGCACCCGCACCGCGCCCTGCTGCGGCGCGCGATAGCCCTCGCAGGTCTCGAGGGTGGTGGTCTTGCCGGCGCCGTTGGGCCCGAGGACGGCGGTGATGGTGCCGCGCTCGACGGTCAGCGACAGCCCCGCGACGGCCACGGTGTCGTCGTACCGCATCACCAGGCCGTCGACCTCGACGGCGTGGGCGGAGGCGGACACCGGGCCAGTCTAGGAACGCGCGTCAGACCTCGACGTCCTCGGGTGCCTGCTCGCCGGCCAGCGCCTCGGCCAGCGTCGGGTCGTCGAAGGCGGCGGGAGGCTCACGCCACGGGTCGGTCTCACCGGCCTCAGCGGCACGGAGCGCGGCAAACACGCGCGCCGGGGTGCAGGGGATGTCGATGTGGCGGACGCCGAGGTGGGACAGCGCGTCCACGACGGCGTTCTGGACCGCCGGGGTCGCCCCGATCGTCGCCGCCTCGCCGATGCCCTTGACGCCGAGGCTGTTGTACGGCGTCGGCGTCTCCGTGCTGTGGGCCTCGATGGCCGTGGTGTCGGCCGACGTCGGCATCGGGTAGTCGGCGAAGGTCGAGGTCAGCGGCGTGCCCTCGGCGTCGTAGACGAACTCCTCCCAGAGCGCCTGGCTGATGCCCTGGACGGCGCCGCCGTGCTGCTGCCCGCCGACCAGCAGCGGGTTGACGACGCGACCGCAGTCGTCGACGGCGACGTGGCGCAGCGGGGTCACGAGCCCGGTCTCGGTGTCGACCTCGACGATCGCGACGTGGCTGCCGAACGGGAACGTGGCGTGCTCCTGCTCGAAGTCGGCGGTCACGGCGAGTGAGTCGTCCTGGTCCGCGGCATGGCGCGCGAGGTCGACCCAGCCCACGGCCGTCGCGGGGACACCCCGGACGGCGAAGCCCTCGTCGCCCAGCTCGACGTCGTCGGGTGCCGCCTCGAGCAGGTCGGCGGCCAGCCGTCTCGCCTTCTCGAGCAGCTCCGTCGACGCCAGCTCGACCGCCTGGCCGCCCATCTGCAGCGATCGGGCACCTCCCGTGCCGCCGCCCCGCGGGACGATCGCGGTGTCCGCCTGCTCGTAGCGGATCCGGTCCATCGGGATCCCGAGCCGCTCCGAGGCGATCATCGAGAACGCCGTCGCGTGGCCCTGGCCGTGGGCGGAGGTGCCGGAGCGCACCGTGGCCGAGCCGTCGTCGTGGATCTCCACGTGGCCCATCTCGCTGCCGCCGAACCCCGTGATCTCGACGTACGACGCGACGCCGATGCCGAGCTGGCGCGGATCGCCCGACTGCCGACGCCGCGCCTGCTCCTCGCGAGCGCCGTCGACGTCCGCCAGCCGCAGGGACTCGGTGAGAGCGAGGTCGTAGTCGCCGGAGTCGTAGGTGCGACCGGAGAAGGTCTCCCACGGGAACGCGTCGGGTGACACGAAGTTGCGTCGCCGGATCTCCTCCGGCGCCAGCCCGAGCTCGTCGGCCGCGACGTCGAGGATCCGCTCGAGCAGGGCCGCCGCCTCGGGGCGGCCGGCACCACGGAACGCCCCGACCGGACTCGTGTTGGTGACGACCGAGAGCGCGTCGTACCGGATCCGCGGGATGACGTAGGGACCCTGCGCCATGGTGCGGGTGGAGCCGCTGGCGAAGCTCCCGCCGAAGCCGGCGTAGGCGCCGCTGTCACCGATCACCCGCGCCCGCAGCCCGGTGATCCGGCCGGTGCTGGTCAGCCCGAGCTCGGCGTACTGGACCTGGCCCCGCCCGTGCATGGAGAGCATCGCCTCGCTGCGGGTCTCGGTCCATGCGACGGCCCGGCCGAGCGCGAGCGCGGCCAGCGCGACCGCGCCGTGGTCCGACGAGATGCCGGCCTTGCCGCCGAACGCGCCGCCGACGTGGGGGGCCACGACCCGGATCTGCTGCCGGTCCAGCCCGGTCAGCCGGGCGAACAGCCGCTGGCCGAGGTGGGGGTGCTGGGTGGAGAGCCACACCGTGAGGGTGTGGTCACCCTCGCCGGAGGCGTCGGCGAGGATGGCGTTGCCCTCGATCGGCGCCGTCGCCAGCCGGTTGTTCTCGATCCGGGCACGGACCACGACCTCGGCGTCGGCGAGCGGGTCGCCCTCGTCGACCCGCCGGATCGCGACGTTGCGGGGCAGCACGTCGTAGAGCTGCGGTGAGTCCGGCTCCGCCGCGCGCTCGGGGTCGATGACGGCGGCGAGCGGTTCGTAGTCGACGTCGACCAGCTCGGCCGCATCGACAGCCAGGGCGCGTGACTCGGCGACGACCAGGGCGACCGGGTCTCCGACGTACTGCACGCGCCCGCGCGCGAGCGGGAAGCGGTCCACGGCGTCGTTGGACGAGGCGAACATCGGGACCGGTCGCTCCCCGAGGTCCTCACCGGTGAAGACCCCGACCACGCCGGGCGCTGCCGCCGCATCCGTGGTCACCAGGTGCGTGACGTCGGCGTGGGCGAACGGACTGCGCACGAACACCGCGTGGAGCACGCCCTCGCGCGACTGTGCGAGGTTGTCGACGAAGGTGCCGCGGCCGACGACCAGCTCGGGGTCTTCGACGCGGCGGACGGCGGTGCCCAGGATGGAGCCGGGAGGAGTCACGTCGTCACCCTAGAACTCCCTCAGCGAGGGCCGAACGGGTAAGGGGAGCCTTACTTGAAGAGCCTTACCCATTAACGGCACACTGGTGTTGTGGAATTCATGGGAGATCAGCCGACGCGCGAGCGGGTCGTCCGCTCGATCCTCGTCGACGGCCCCAGCACCGCCGCGTCCCTCGCCGAACGGCTCGACCTGACCGCGGCCGCCGTGCGCCGCCACCTCGACCACCTCGTCGACGACGGCACCCTCGAGCCGCGCGACCAGAAGGTCTACGGCACGCGGGGCCGCGGCCGGCCCGCCAAGGTGTTCGCGCTGACCGAGGCGGGACGCGACGCGTTCGACCAGCAGTACGACGACCTGGCGGCCGACGCGCTCCGGTTCCTGGCCGAGACCGCCGGCGACGAGGCGGTCATGGACTTCGCCCGCCGCCGGATGGCCTTCATCGAACGTGACTACGAGCGGGTCGTGGCCGACCACCCCGAGCTCAGCCCCGCCGAGGCGCTGGCGCGGGTCTTCAGCGACGAGGGCTACGCCGCCGGCGTACGCCAGCTCCCGCTGGTGAACGGACAGGCCGTGGGTGAGCAGCTGTGCCAGCAGCACTGCCCGGTGGCCCACGTCGCCCACGAGTTCCCCCAGCTGTGCGAGGCCGAGACCGAGGCCATCGGCCGGGTCCTCGGCACCCATGTCCAACGGCTGGCGACGATCGCCCACGGCGACGGCGTCTGCACCACCTGCATCCCACACGTCTCGGTCAGCTCGACCGGCGTGGGTACCGACATCAACGAGAGGGAGACGAAGTGACCTCCATCGAAGAACTCAACCCGGGACTCCAGGGCATCGGCCGCTACGAGTTCGGTTGGGCCGACAGCGACGACGCGGGGGCCACCGCGACGCGCGGTCTGGGTGAGCACATCGTGCGCGACATCTCGGGCAAGAAGTCCGAGCCGCAGTGGATGCTCGACCTGCGCCTCAAGGGCCTCAAGCTGTTCGACCGCAAGCCGATGCCGACCTGGGGCTCCGACCTGTCGGCGATCGACTTCGACAACATCAAGTACTTCGTGCGTTCGAGCGAGAAGCAGGCCCAGTCGTGGGAGGACCTGCCCGAGGACATCAAGAACACCTACGACCGGCTCGGCATCCCCGAGGCGGAGAAGCAGCGCCTCGTCGCGGGCGTCGCGGCCCAGTACGAGTCGGAGGTCGTCTACCACTCGATCCGCGAGGACCTCGAGGAGCAGGGCGTCCTCTTCCTCGACACCGACACCGCGCTCAAGGAGCAGCCCGAGCTGTTCCAGGAGTACTTCGGCACCGTCATCCCGGTCGGCGACAACAAGTTCGCCGCGCTCAACACCGCCGTGTGGTCGGGCGGCTCGTTCATCTACGTCCCGCCGGGCGTCCACGTCGACATCCCGCTGCAGGCCTACTTCCGGATCAACACCGAGAACATGGGCCAGTTCGAGCGGACGCTGATCATCGTCGACGAAGGTGCCTACGTGCACTACGTCGAGGGCTGCACGGCCCCGATCTACTCCTCGGACTCGCTGCACTCCGCGGTCGTGGAGATCATCGTGAAGAAGGGCGGCCGCTGCCGCTACACGACCATCCAGAACTGGTCGAACAACGTCTACAACCTCGTCACCAAGCGGGCCACCTGCGAGGCCGGCGCCACCATGGAGTGGGTCGACGGCAACATCGGCTCGAAGGTGACGATGAAGTACCCCGCCATCTACCTCATGGGCGAGCACGCCAAGGGCGAGACGCTGTCCATCGCCTTCGCGGGCGAGGGCCAGCACCAGGACGCGGGCGCCAAGATGGTCCACGCCGCGCCCCACACGTCGAGCTCGATCCTGAGCAAGTCCGTGGCGCGAGGCGGTGGCCGTACGTCCTACCGCGGGCTCGTGCAGGTCAACGAGGGCGCCTACGGCTCCAAGTCCAACGTGCTCTGCGACGCGCTGCTGGTCGACCAGATCAGCCGCTCCGACACCTACCCCTACGTCGACATCCGCGAGGACGACGTGTCGATGGGACACGAGGCCAACGTCTCCAAGGTCTCCGAGGACCAGCTGTTCTACCTCATGTCGCGCGGCATGGAGCAGGACGAGGCGATGGCGATGATCGTGCGCGGCTTCATCGAGCCGATCGCCAAGGAGCTCCCGATGGAGTACGCGCTCGAGCTCAACCGCCTCATCGAGCTCCAGATGGAGGGCGCTGTCGGCTGAGAGCGCCTCTGGCGCTCACAGCCCACAGCGCCCCCTCCTCCTCGCCTAGCGGCTCGTCGTCGAATGGCTGAGTTCGGGTGCCGGGTTTACCTTCCACGTAGAAAGCAATCGCTTTGACTGTCACCGAAACGTTAGCAGACGCGCTCGAGATCGAGCGTGTCGAGAGCCACCTCAACCCACCCTCGTCGTACGACCTGGCCGACCACCCGGTGCCGACCGGTCGCGAGGAGACGTGGCGCTTCACGCCCCTCAAGCGGCTGCGCGGCATCCTCGACGGCGAGGCCTCCGACGCTCGCCTGGCGTGGGAGACCAGCCTGCCCGAGGGCGTGACCACGCCGCTGGTGTCGAGCGCCGAGGCCCGCGACCTGGGCGGCCTCCCGCCCAACGACCGCCCGGCCGCGCTGGCAGTCGCCCACGCCGGCGGTTGCCGGGTCATCGACATCCCGGCGGAGTTCGCCTCGGACGAGCCGATCCTGATCACCCTGCACGGCGAGGACGCCGACGCCCTGGTCTGGGGCGAGCTGCTGGTCAAGGTCGGCAACCACGCCCGGGCCACGCTGGTGCTGACCCACACCGGTTCCGCGCGCTACTCGGCCTCGACCTCCGTGGTCGTGGGAGACGGCGCCGACTTGACGATGGTGACCATCCAGGACTGGGACGACGACGCGGTCCACCTCGGTCGCGATGCGATCCAGGTCGGCCGGGACGCCACGGTCAAGCACGCCGCCCTCTCCTTCGGCGGCGACCTGGTGCGGATGCACACCAACGTCGAGTACGCCGGCCCCGGTGGTTCCGCGGAGCTGCTCGGCCTCTACTTCGCCGACGCCGGCCAGCACATCGAGCACCGGCTCTTCGCCGACCACACCGCCCCGCGGACCCGCAGCCACGTCAGCTACAAGGGCGCGCTGCAGGGGCGCGGCGCCCACACGGTCTGGGTCGGCAACGTGCTGATCCGCAAGGTCGCCGAGGGCATCGACACCTTCGAGGAGAACCGCAACCTGGTCCTCACCGACGGCTGTCAGGCCGACTCGATCCCCAACCTGGAGATCGAGACCGGTGAGATCGAGGGCGCCGGACACGCCTCGGCCACCGGCCGGTTCGACGACGAGCAGCTGTTCTACCTGCGCTCGCGCGGCATCGCCGAGAAGGAGGCGCGGCGCCTCGTCGTGCACGGGTTCTTCAACGACCTGATCCGCAAGATCGGCGTACCTGCCATCGAGGAGAAGCTGGTCGAGACCGTGGAGGCCGAGCTCTCCAAGAACGTGATCGGAAAGAACATCTGATGACTTTCGAACGAGCCTGCGCGCTGTCCGAGGTGGCCGAGGACGAAGCCCTCGGCGTGACCGTCGGCGACTACGACGTTGCCGTCGCACGCCACGGCGAGGAGGTCTTCGCCGTCGAGAACATCTGCAGCCACGCCGCCGTCGCCCTCTCCGAGGGCGAGGTCGACGACTGCACCGTCGAGTGCTGGCTGCACGGCTCGCGCTTCGACCTGCGCACCGGCAAGCCCACCGGCCTCCCGGCCACCGAACCCGTCGCCACCTTCCCCGTCGACGTACGTGGGGGAGATGTGTACGTCGACACCACGACCACCCTGAACGGAGTCACACCCCAATGAGCACTCTCGAGATCAAGGACCTGCGCGTCAGCGTCACCACCGAGGACGGCCCCAAGGAGATCCTCAAGGGCGTCACGCTGACCATCAAGGCCGGTGAGGTGCACGCCATCATGGGTCCGAACGGATCCGGCAAGTCCACCCTGGCCTACTCGGTCGCGGGCCACCCGAAGTACGACATCACCGGCGGCACCGTGACCCTCGACGGCGAGGACGTCCTCGCGATGACGGTCGACCAGCGCGCCCGCGCGGGGCTGTTCCTGGCGATGCAGTACCCGGTCGAGGTGCCCGGCGTCTCCGTCGCGAACTTCCTCCGGACCGCCAAGACCGCCATCGACGGCGAGGCCCCCAAGCTCCGCACCTGGGTCAAGGACGTCAACGGCGCGATGGAGGAGGCCGGTCTCGACACCTCCTTCTCGCAGCGCAACGTCAACGAGGGCTTCTCCGGTGGTGAGAAGAAGCGCCACGAGATCGCTCAGCTCGGGCTGCTCGACCCCAAGGTCGCGGTGCTCGACGAGACCGACTCCGGCCTGGACATCGACGCCCTCAAGGTCGTCGCCGAGGGCGTCAACCGCTTCGCCGAGGACGACGACAAGGCGGTGCTGCTGATCACCCACTACACGCGGATCCTGCGCTACATCAAGCCGGACTTCGTGCACGTGTTCGTCGCCGGCCGCATTGCCGACGAGGGCGGCCCCGAGCTCGCCGACCAGCTGGAGGCCGAGGGCTACGACAAGTACGTGAAGGCGGCGGCCGTCTGATGACCCTGCCCGGTCTGCTCCCTGATCTGGAGGTCCTCCGCAAGGACTTCCCGATCCTGGCGCGCACGCTTCCGGGAGGCGAGGCCGGGCTGCCGTTGATCTACCTCGACAGCGCCAACACGTCGCAGAAGCCGCAGGTCGTGATCGACACGATGGTCGACCACCTCGAGCGCCACAACGCCAACATCGCTCGCGCGATGCACACCCTGGGAGCGGAGTCGACCGAGGCGTTCGAAGGTGCCCGCGACAAGGTGACCGAGTTCATCGGGTCGCCGTCGCGCGACGAGGTGATCTTCACCAAGAACATCACCGAGGCGCTCAACCTGCTCGCCAACACCTTCGCCTGGGCCGAGGACGACCTGCGGGTGGGTCCGGGCGACGAGGTCGTCATCACGGAGATGGAGCACCACTCCAACATCGTGCCGTGGCAGCTGCTGACCGAGCGCACCGGCGCCACGCTCCGGTGGTTCGGCATCACCGACGACGGGTTGCTCGACCTCTCGAACATCGACGACCTGATCACCGAGCGCACCAAGGTGGTCTCGCTGACGTGGGTGTCCAACATGCTCGGCACGGTCAACCCGATCCGCCAGATCGCCGACCGCGCCCACGAGGTCGGCGCGGTGGTCATCGTGGACGCCGCGCAGGCCGTCCCGCAGCTGCCGGTCGACGTCGTCGCGAGCGGCGCCGACTTCCTGGCGTTCACCGGGCACAAGTGCGTCGGACCCACCGGGATCGGCGTGCTGTGGGGAAAGGCGGAGCTCCTCGACCGGCTGCCCCCGTTCCACGGCGGCGGCGAGATGATCGAGACCGTCACGATGGAGCGCTCGACGTACGCCAAGGCTCCTCACAAGTACGAGGCGGGCACCCCGCCCATCGTCGAGGCGGTAGGCCTGGGCGCTGCGGTGGACTACCTCGGACACGTCGGCATGGAGGCGATCCATGCCCACGAGCAGGCGATCACGGGCTACGCGCTGGACGGCATGGCGACGGTGCCCGGGCTGACCGTCCTCGGTCCGCTCGACCCGACGCTGCGCGGTGGCGCGGTGAGCTTCGAGATCGACGGCGTGCACCCGCACGACGTGGCTCAGGTGCTCGACTCGCGAGGGATCGCGGTCCGCGCCGGCCACAGCTGCGCGAAGCCGGCCCACGCGCGGTTCGGCGTGCAGAGCTCGACGCGGATGTCGTCGTACCTCTACACCACGCCCGCCGAGATCGACGCCTTCGTCGAGGGCCTGGAATACGTCCGGTCCTACTTCAGGTTGACGTGAACACATGAATCACCCCACGAAAAGACTCGCTTCGCTCCTCTTTCCGCAGGGACCCCGAAAATGAGCACTGAACTCGACTCCCTGTACCAGGAGATCATCCTGGACCACTACAAGAACCCGCACCACGCGGGCCTGCGCGACCCCTTCGAGGCAGAGGTCCACCACGTGAACCCGACCTGCGGCGACGAGGTCACGCTCCGCGTCCACGTGGCCGGCGGAGTCGTCGAGGACGTCTCGTACGACGCGATCGGTTGCTCGATCTCGCAGGCCGCGACGTCGGTGATGGCCGACCTCGTGATCGGCAAGCCGGTCGACGAGGCGATGGACGTGCAGAACACCTTCCTGACCCTGATGCAGGGCAAGGGCACCGTCGAGCCCGACGAGGACATCCTCGAGGACGGCATCGCCTTCGCGGGCGTGGCGAAGTTTCCCGCCCGAGTGAAGTGCGCCCTGCTGCCCTGGATGGCCTGGAAGGACGCCACGAACCGAGCGATGGAGGAGAGCAATGGCTGACCACGACGACCTGCCCGAGGTTCCCGAGGCCACCGGCGGCGGGACCGCCACCGTGACCAAGGACGACGTCACCGAGGCGATGAAGGACGTGGTCGACCCCGAGCTCGGCATCAACGTGGTCGACCTCGGCCTCGTCTACGGCGTCCACATCGACGAGGACTCCAACTGCGTCCTCGACATGACGCTCACTTCGGCGGCCTGCCCGCTGACCGACGTGATCATGGACCAGACCAACTCGGCCCTCGAGGGCCTCGTGGCTGACGTCCTCATCAACTGGGTCTGGATGCCGCCGTGGGGCCCCGACAAGATCACGCCCGACGGCCGCGAGCAGCTCCGCGCGCTGGGGTTCAATGTCTGAGCCGCGAGCGCGAAGCGCTCGCGAGGCGAAGAGGTCGAGCGAGCCCCGCGGGTGAGCCCGCGAACCCGCGACGGGCGGGTCGAGACCCGTCTGGGCGGCCAAGCGAAGTGAGTCGTCGCGATCTGAGCCACGAGCGGCGCACGTTCGGGGTCGAGGAGGAGCTGCTCCTCGTCGACCCGGCATCGGGCGAGCCGCGAGCCGTCGCGGCGGCGGCGTTGCGTGGGGAGACCTCGGACGGCGGTACCGACGGTGGTGTCGAGGGCGAGCTGAAGCAGCAACAGCTGGAGACCGGGACCCAGCCGTGCGCTACCGCTGAGGAGCTGGTCGAGGAGCTGCGTCACTGGCGGGGCCAGGCCGACGACCGTGCCCGCGAGGTCGACTGCCGCGTCGCGGCGCTGGCCACCTCACCGCTGCCGGCGGACCCGCAGACCACGATCAGCGACCGCTACCGCACGATCGCCGACCAGTTCGGCATCACCGCGGCCGAACAGCTCGCCTGCGGCATGCACGTCCACGTCTCGACCGAGTCCGACGACGAGGGTGTGGCGGTCCTCGACCGGGTACGCCCGTGGGTGCCCGTGCTGGTGGCCCTGGCGGCGAACTCGCCGTACTGGCAGGGAGTCGACACCGGCTACGCCAGCTTCCGCTCCCAGCTCTGGCGCCGCTGGCCCTGCGCCGGGTCGCCGGGACCCTTCGGGTCTCCGGCGGCCTACCACGCGCTCGTCGAGGAGATGGTCGAGTCTGGCGGGGTGCTCGACGACGGGATGGCCTACTTCGACGTCCGTCTGTCTCGCCAGTACCCCACCGTGGAGCTGCGCGTCGCCGACGTCTGCCCGCGGATCGAGGTCGCCACGACGATCGCCGCGCTGGGGCGCGGGTTGGTCGAACGTGCGGCGTCCGACTGGCGCGCCGGTGTCCAGGCGCCCGACGACAGTCCGATGATGGTGTCGCTGATGACTTTTCGCGCGGGACGTTCCGGTCTCGGTGGCGAGCTGATCCACCCCGTCACCCATCGGCCGGCGCCCGCCGCGGAGGTCGTCGCGGCGCTGGTCGACCACGTGCGCGAGCCGCTCACGGCGTACGGCGACGCGGCCCTCGTGGACGGCGTGGTCGACTCACTGCTGCGCGACGGCACCTCCGCCGACCGGCAGCGCCGGGTCGCCGGCGACGACCTGGACCTCGTGGCTGTCGTGCGGGACACGGTCGAGGTGACGGCGGGCGCATGAGCCGTGCCCGTACCGTGGCGGCATGATGCCCTCCGACGACGAGCGTGACCCCGAGATCGAGGCGTTCTGGAACCTGGCCCGGTTCCACGCCAAGCTCAACACGCTGCCGGGCTACTTCGGGCCGACGCCGCTGGAGTCGGTCCCGCCGCCGGCGTGGAGCTTCGGCGATGACGACGGGCTGACCGAGCTGCTCGCCGAGCGCGGCGCGACGCTCGCGGGCCCTCGGGCCGACTACGGCGACGAGCTGCCGGAGGCCGGGACGCTCGGCATCGTCTGTGATGCCGCCGGGCGGCCACGTGCCCTCGTCGCCACCACGGCGGTCGACGTGACCGACACGCAGGTGAGCGAACAGCTCGCCGTGGTCTGGACTCCCCAGGACCAGTGACGACCGCCTCGGTCCTCGTTCCGCCGGTGAGGTTCGAGCGCTGGGTGGCCAACTTCGCGACCCGGCACGGCGGCGTCTCCCTCGCACGCGACGACGGCCTGCGGGGGAGTGCGCCGGACGGGTCGACGTTCAGCGCCCACCTGCCCTTCGAGACGTCGTACGACGGCCCGCCGGACGCGGCTGCCTTCGTGGCAGCTGCGAAGGCGCCCGCGGTGTGGGGCGTGCTGCTGGTGCGCAAGGGCGGTTTCGCGGTGGCGCGCCTGGCCGGGCCGGAGCTCGCCGAGCACAAGATCGGGCAGCGGCACGTGCAGGGGCGGACCAAGGCGGGTGGCCAGAGCCAGCAGCGGTTCGCCCGGCGACGCGACAACCAGGCGCGGGTCGCCTACGAGGCCGCGGCCGAGCACGCGGCGCGGATCCTGCGGCCCGGTCCGGTCGTGACCGGCGGCGACCGGTCGGCGGTCACCGAGGTGCTCGGCGACTCGCGCCTGCAGGGCCTGTCGGTGGTCGAGCCGTGGCTCGACGTACCGGATCCGCGACGTCAGGTCCTCGACCGGGCGATCCACGACGCCGCCTCGATCCGGGTCGAGGTCACCAACGCCTGACCGGTCAGAGGGTCTCGCCGAAGGCGAGGGGCTCGCGGGTGACGAGGTAGGTGGCCCAGTTGAGCTTGACCGGCGTGCCGTCGGCGTCGCGGGTGACGCGGAGCAGCTCGCCGCGCTCGCGACCCTGCACGGTCCGGAAGAGGTCGTCACCGATCGGCTCGAAGACGGAGGAGGGCTTGCTGCGCGGCAGCTCCGGGTGCCTGGCCTCGAGTCGACCCTCGACGACGCTGAACACGAACGGGGTGCCCTCGGTGAACCAGAGCCCACGCAGCGGCGCCAGCTCGGCGGGCACCTCGGTCCCCGGCCGCCACGGCTCCGGCTCCGCCGGGTCGTGGGCCACGACGTGCTCGCCCAGCTCGACCGCGAACACGGCGGGGTCGGGGGCCGAGCTGGATCCCATCAGCACGATCGAGCCGGTGCCGGACTCTCGATGGGTGAACACGCCGGTGATGTGACCGGGCATGCCGCCCGTGTGTCCGACCCAGGTCCGGCCGGCCTCCGACCGCGCCAGGAAGAAGCCCAGACCCATGGCCGCGGTCCAGCCCTCGACGTCGCGCAAGACCTGCGGCTGGCACATCTCCTCGAGGGTGTCGCGGGACAGCACGTCGGGGTCGGGATCGGCGACGAAGGCCGACCAGCGGACCAGGTCGTCGGCAGTGCTGGCGAGCGCACCGCACGGGGCCATCGCCCGCAGGTCGACCAGCGGTTCCGGGCGAGGGACGTCGTCGTACGGCGGCACGAAGTAGCCGCTCGCGTGCGGGCCGTCGTCGAACCCGATCGACGTCCGACGGAGCTCGAGGGGATCGAGGAGGCGGACCCGCAGCGACTCCGCCCAGGGTCGGCCGTCGAGGCGTGACACGAGCTCGCCGAGGACGGCGTAGACGACGTTGGAGTAGTGCCACCGGTCGTGCGGTCGGCCGACGACCTCGACCTCGGCGAAGCCGCTGAGCAGCTCGTCGGTGTCCGGCTGCACGAGGGTCTCCCAGACGTCACCGATCGGCTCGCGCTGCAACCCGGAGATGTGGGCGAGACCCTGCCGGATCGTCAGTGGGTGCGCCACCTCGCTCAGGTGGTCGCTGAGGCGGTCGTCGAGCGACAGCCGGCCCTCGTCGCGCAGCTGCATGACCATGACCGCGGTGAACGTCTTCGTGTTCGACGCGATCAGGAACTGGTCGTCGGACCCGGGAGGGACGTCCTCGCCGATGGCGCGCACACCGACGCCCCCGCCCCAGACCGCCTGTCCGCGTCGCTGGACGGTCGCATAGAGGCCGGGCACCCTGCCGTCGCGTTGGCGTTCGAGGGCGATGCGTCGGAGGGACCGCTTCGTGGAGTCGAGGAGTGGCGTGGTCACCCCGGGACGCTAACGCAGGCCGCGCTCGATCTCGGAGCGGCGAACCTGCCAGCGCTCGGCGACACCGCCCATCTCCTGCCCGACGAACGTGAGGAACTCGCGCATCAGCAGCAGCCGTCGGTAGGCCGGCGCTTCCGCACCGAGGCCGGCCAGCGCGTCGTCGAGGGCGGCGATCATCGGGCCGTAGACCTGGTCCTCGCGCAGCATCGCCTGGAGCCACGCGTCGTCGTCGACGACGTAGACGTCACGCCGTCCTCCGCGCTCGCGCTCGCGGTGGAGGAACCCGATCTGCGCCAGGTAGCGCACCGCGCTCGACACCGACGCCGGGCTCACGCCGAGCGACTCGACGAGGTCGGCCGAGGTCATCCGGCCGTCGTCGTCGACCGTGAGAGCGGCGAAGACGCGCGAGGGGAGCCGCTGCAGTCCCGCGTCGGCCAGGGCGGCGCCCATCCGCTCGACGTAGCGCTCCTCCGGTGTGGTCACGGCGCGAGTATCACATGTTTCAGGAAGTTCTGAAAGAAGGGTATGCTCGGCTGCGTGACGGCACCCATCCAGATCGAAGGCCTGACCAAGAACTTCGGGACGACCCGCGCGCTCGACCTGCTCGACCTGAGCGTGGGGGAGAGTGAAGTCCACGGGTTCCTCGGGCCCAACGGCTCGGGCAAGTCGACCACCATCCGGGTCCTGCTCGGGCTGCTCCGCAAGGACGCCGGGGAGGTGCGGCTGCTGGGAGGTGACCCCTGGCGGGACGCCGCTGACCTCCACCGACGTCTCGCCTACGTCCCGGGCGACGTGACGCTCTGGCCCAACCTGACCGGTGGTGAGGTGATCGACCTGCTCGGCAGGCTCCGTGGCGGGATCGATCCCAGCCGCCGCGACGAGCTGATCGAGCGCTTCGAGCTCGACCCCACGAAGAAGGGCCGCACCTACTCCAAGGGCAACCGGCAGAAGGTCGCACTGGTGGCCGCGCTGGCAGCCGACGTGGAGCTGCTGCTCCTCGACGAGCCGACGTCCGGGCTGGACCCCCTCATGGAGGCGGTCTTCACCGACTGCGTCGACGAGTTCCGGCGCCGCGGCCACACGGTGCTGCTGTCCAGCCACATCCTCGCCGAGGTGGAGCGCCTCTGCGATCGCGTCAGCATCATCCGCAGCGGCCGGTGCGTCGAGACCGGGACCCTGGCCGAGCTCCGCCATCTCACCCGCACGTCGGTCGCTGCCGAGCTGGCGCGCCCGGCGCCCGAGCTGACGACGCTGCCCGGGGTCCACGACCTCGCGGCCGAGGACGGCCGGGTCCGGTTCGAGGTGGACACTCCCGCGCTCGACGAGGCTCTCGGCGTGCTGCGCGAAGCGGGCCTGCGATCGCTCACCGCGACGCCGCCCACGCTCGAGGAGCTGTTCCTGCGCCACTACGGCGATCGGATCGACGACGAGTCGCAGGCGTCGTGACGACCACCCTCCTGCGCGCCTTCCTCCGCCGCGACCGCTGGCTGCTGGTCTGGTGGACCCTGGGCGGCACGGTGCTCTTCTGGAGCCAGGCGATCAGCGTCGAGGGGCTCTACGCCACCCAGGCGGAGTTCGACCGGGCCGCCGCCGCCATGGAGTCGAACCCCGCGCTGATCGCGATGGCCGGTCCGGCCCGCGCGCTCAACACCGTCGGCGGCCAGGTCGCGTGGCAGGCGACGGCCTTCGGTGCCGTCGTGGCCGGCCTGATGAGCATGTTCATCGTCGGGCGCCACACGCGGGCGGAGGAGGAGACCGGCCGCGAGGAGCTCCTGCGGGCCTCCGCCGTGGCTCGCAGGGCGCCGATGACGGCCGCGCTCCTCACGGCACTGGTGGCCAACGTGGTCCTCGGGGTGCTCGTCGCGCTCAGCCTGATCAGCGTCCCGCTCGCGGTCGCCGACTCGGTCGCGCTCGGCGTCGGGGTCGCGCTCTGCGGCGCCGTGTACGCCGGGGTGGCGCTGCTCGCCGCGCAGCTCACCTCCACCACGCGTGCTGCGTACGGCGTGACCGGCGCGGCCATCGCCGTCGGTTACGTGCTGCGCGCCGTGGGTGACGTCGGCAACGAGACGTGGACGTGGTTGAGCCCGATCGGGTGGTACCAGCAGATGTATGCCTTCTCCGGCCTGCGCTGGTGGCCCGCTCTGCTGCTGCTCGCCGCTGCCCCGGCCGTCGTGTGGGCGGCGTACGTCGTCTTCGAGCGTCGCGACTACGGATCGGGAGTTCTCGCGGCCCGACCAGGCCCCGCCCGCGCTTCGGCGTCGCTCGGGACCGCCGTGGGACTCGCCTGGCGGCTGCAGCGCGGCTCGGTGCTCGGCTGGACTCTAGGCCTCGCCTTCACCGGGCTCGCCTACGGCTCGATCGGCGACGGTGCGGGCGACCTGATCGGCGACAATGACGTCGCCCAGCAGATGCTCACGGCAGGGGGAGGCGACCTGGTCGAGGGGTTCCTGGCGGTGTCGATGATGATGCTGGCGCTGCTGACGGCCGGGTTCGCGGTGGCGTCGGCGACCCGTCCCCGGGCCGAGGAGGAGTCGGGGCGGGCCGAACCGCTGCTCGCGACCGGACTTCCGCGTTCCCGTTGGCTCGCCGGCCACGCGGCGGTGACGGTGCTCGGGAGCGCGCTGGTGCTCGGCGCCGCCGGGCTAGGCCTGGGTGTCGGGTACGCCGCCGTCACGGGAGACGGCGCGGCCATCGGGCGCCTCACCTGGCAGACCCTGACCTGGCTGCCGGCGGTGCTGGCCCTGTCCGCGCTGACGCGGCTCCTCTACGGCATCCGACCGCGCCTCGCCACGCTCGGCTGGCTCGGTCTCGGCTTCGCGACGGTGGTGCTGGTCCTGGGGGAGGTGCTGCGATTCCCGGACTGGCTGCGGGCGCTGTCGCCCTTCGAGCACCTCGCTCTGGTGCCGGCCGCGGACTTCGACCCGACCGCCTTCGCAGGCGTCCTGGCCGCCGCCACGCTGATGGCCGCTGGCGGCTGGTTCACGTTCCGCAGGCGCGACGTCGGCTAACGTCCGGCACATGTGGGAGCCGGAGCCGCAGTGGCATCCGCTGCCCGGAGGCACCGGGACGTCGACCGTCGGTGTCTGGCGCTCCGCGCAGGGGGAGCAGCCGATCGTGATCAAGCGGCTGGCCCGACCCGCGCCGCACGACCCGGCCGAGTTCAGCGAGCCGCACCACTTCGCCTACTGGCGCCGCGAGGCGGACGTGCTGTCGACCGGGATCGTGTCGGCGACCGACGGGCTGCGGGCCGTGGACGCCGCCGTCGAGGAGGACGCCGAGGGCATCACGATCACGCGGGAGTGGGTCGAGGACGGCGCCACCAGCGGGCTCTTCGTGGCGATGGCCCTCGGGCGCTTTGCCGGCAGCCTGACCGCACGACCACGGTTCCTGTCACACGACCTGTTGCGCGACCGGATGGCCCGGGTCGAGCGCCGCGGGGGATGGGTGACGTTGCGTCGTACGACGATCGCCGACGTCGCCGACCACCTCTGGCAGCGCCGTACGGCGATGCTCGACCGGGCCGCGGCCCTGCCCCAGGTCGCGCAGCACGGTGACGCGACTCCGGCCAACCTCCACGGCCGCGACGGCGACCGGGTCGTCGCCATCGACTGGGCCACTCTGGGCGTGGGTCACGTGGGCGGCGACCTCGGTCAGTTCACCCTGGCAGCCCGCGAGGAGTTCGAGCCGCTGCTGGAGGCCTACCTGATGGGACTCGCGCCCGACCTGGCGACACCGGAGGAGGTCGCGCTCGGGGCGCGGATCACCGCTGTCTACACGGCGCTCAACCGGGCCGAGTGGGCGCTCGAGCGGGTCGCCGGTGGGGAGGGAGCGCTGGCGAACAAGTTCCGCCACCCGGCCGTGGCGCCCCACCTGCGCGCTCTGCAGCGGCAGTACCCGCTGATCGAGGCACTCCTGGACGCGTGACGCTCAGAGCGACGTGGCGCTGAAGGTGTCGCACGCCTCGAGCGTGTGCTCGGTGTAGCCGATCATGAACCAGCGCTGGCGCTGCTCGGCCGACCCGTGGGTCCACTCGCGCGGGTTGACGCGTCCCGTCGTCTGGTCCTGGATCCGGTCGTCGCCCACGGACTTGGCGGCTGCCACCGCCTGGTTGATGTCCTCCTCGGACAGCTCGAGGATCAGTGGCTCACCCGACTCGTCGTCGGTTCCGGTCGCGTTGGCGGTCCACATGCCGGCGTAGCAGTCGGCCTGGAGCTCGAGCCGGACCGCGTCGCTCTCGGGGCCCTGCTGGGTGCGGACCCGGCCCATCGTGCCGAGCAGGTTCTGGATGTGGTGCCCGTACTCGTGAGCCAGCACGTAGGGCTCGACGAAGTCGCCGGCCGGGCCGTCCAGCTGCTGCTGGAGCACGTCCTCGAAGAAGGTGGTGTCGAGGTAGATGCCTTCGTCGGGCGGGCAGTAGAACGGACCCACGTCCGAGGTGGCCTGTCCGCATCCGGTGTCGACCGCGCCCGTGAAGGTCACCATGACCGACTCCGGGCGGAACCCGGTGTCGGACTGCGCCGGCAACGTGTCCTCCCAGTAGTCGGTCAGGGAGTTCTCGACGGCGATGCGCGCGCAGTCGACGTCGTTGTTGGCGTCCTCGCCGGTCTCGCAGTTGGCATAGCGGCCACTGTCTGCGCCCTGCACCCGCGACGTGTCGAGGCTGTCGTCCGGCAGCTGGAAGCCACCCTGGCCACCGCCCACGCACTGGGTGAGGACGACGAAGAGGATGATCACGATCAGCCCGCCGATGCCGCTGCCGGCCTTGGCGCCACCGGGGATCGGGATCCGCATCCCGCCGCCGCCCATGCCGCCGCCCCCGCTGGAACGACCGCTGTCACGCACCCGGCTGCGGTCGAGCCTGGCCTTGGGGTTGAAGCGCACGGAACTGCTCCTCGATGTTCTCGCCGATTGCGGGCGGCTCCGCCTGCGCGCCTAGGCTAGCGACCCTGATGATCACCGCCCAACACCTCGAAGTCCGGGCCGGGGCGCGGTTGCTGATGGCGGACGTCAGCTTCCGGGTCGCGTCCGGCGACAAGGTCGGACTGGTCGGCCGCAACGGGGCCGGCAAGACGACCCTCACCCGCATCCTCGCCGGCGAAGGCCTGCCCGCGTCCGGTCACGTCCACACGACTGCCGACGTCGGCTACCTGCCGCAGGACCCCCGCACCGGGGACCCCGAGGTGGTCGCGCTCAACCGCATCCTGTCGGCGCGCGGCCTCGACGACGTCGTACGTCGGCTGCGGGCGGCCGAGGCCGAGATGGGCAGCGACCACCCGAAGGTGCGGGAACGGGCGATGAGTCGCTACTCGAGAGCGGACGCCGAGCTCCATGCCGGCGGCGGGTACGCGGCGGAGTCGGAGGCGACCCAGATCGCCCACAGCCTCGGCATCGACGACCGTGTCCTGGCCCAGCCGCTCAAGACCCTCTCGGGTGGGCAGCGGCGGCGCGTCGAGCTCGCCCGCATCCTGTTCTCCGGCGCGGAGACGCTGCTCCTGGACGAGCCCACCAACCACCTCGACGCCGACTCCATCGTCTGGCTGCGCGAGTTCCTCAAGGGCCACCCCGGCGGACTGGTCGTGATCAGCCACGACAACGCGCTGCTGGAGGCCACCGTCAACCGGGTGCTCCACCTCGACGCCAACCGGGCCGAGATCGACGTCTACAACATGGGCTGGAAGGCCTACCTCCTCCAGCGGGAGACCGACGAGCGCCGCCGCAAGCGGGAGCGCGCCAACGCCGAGAGCAAGGCGAAGACCCTCACCGACCAGGCGAACCGGATGCGGGCCAAGGCCAGCAAGGCGTCGGCCGCCCAGTCGATGCTCAAGCGGGCCGAGAAGATGATGTCCGGCCTCGAGGGCGAGCGCCGCGTCCGACAAGGTGGCCCGGATCAAGTTCCCCGCCCCCGCGCCGTGCGGCAAGACCCCGCTCACCGCCGCCGAGCTCTCGAAGTCCTACGGCTCGCTCGAGGTCTTCACCGACGTCGACCTGGCCATCGACAAGGGCAGCCGGGTCGTGATCCTGGGCCTCAACGGCGCCGGCAAGACCACGATGCTGCGGATCCTGGCCGGCGTGGACCAGGCCGACACCGGCAGGGTCGTGCCCGGGCACGGGCTCAAGATCGGCTACTACGCGCAGGAGCACGAGACGCTCGACACCGGCAGGACCGTGCTGGAGAACATGCAGAGCGCGGCTCCCCAGCTCACGGACAGCGAGACGCGCAGCGTGCTCGGCTCGTTCCTCTTCTCGGGGGACGACGCCCACAAGCCCGCCTCGGTCCTCTCGGGAGGCGAGAAGACCCGGCTGGCCCTGGCGAGCCTGGTCGTCTCGAGCGCCAACGTGCTGCTGCTCGACGAGCCCACCAACAACCTCGACCCTGCGTCCCGCGAGGAGGTGCTGGCCGCCATCCGCGAGTACGCCGGCGCGATCATCCTCGTCACGCACGACGAGGGCGCCGTACGCGCTCTGGAGCCGGACCGCGTGCTGCTGCTGCCGGACGGCGACGAGGACCTGTGGTCCGACGACTACGCCGATCTGGTCGCGCTCGCGTAAGCCTGTCGTGGCGCGTCCCTAGACTCCGGGCATGACACCCCAGGAGCTCTCCGAGGTCGGCCTGCGCTACGACGTGGACGGCGCGGTCGCCACGATCACGCTCGACCGGCCCGAGGTCCGCAACGCCCAGACCCCGACGATGTGGCGGGCCCTGGCCCGGCTCGGCACGGAGATCGCCGATGACGTCCGCGTCGTCGTCGTCCGCGGCGCCGGGACGTCGTTCTCGGCGGGTCTCGACCGCGCGATGCTCGCTCCCGGCGGGGGTGACGGGCAGGAGACGGTGGCCGGCCTGCTCGCGATGAGCGACGAGGAGATGTCGGCGACCATCGACGCCTACCAGCAGGGCTTCACCTTCCTGCGCGATCCGCGCTTCGTCTCGATCGCGGCCGTCCAGGGTCACGCGGTCGGCGCCGGCTTCCAGCTGGCCCTCGCCTGCGACCTGAGGGTCCTCACGGACGACGCGCAGCTCGGCATGCTGGAGTCGTCGCTGGGGCTGGTGCCCGACCTGACGGGAACAAAACCGCTGGTCGACTGCGTTGGCTACGCGAGGGCCCTGGAGATCTGTGTCACCGCGCGGATGGTCGGCGCGGCCGAGGCGGTCGCCATCGGACTGGCCGCGCTGGCCGTTCCTGCGGACCAGCTCGACGCGACGGTCGCCGATCTGGCCGGGGCGCTCACCGCACCGATGGCCGGGGCGGTGACCGAGACCAAGGAGCTGTTGCTCGCCGCGAGCGGGCGCAGCCTCGACGACCAGCGGCGGTTCGAGCGAGAAGCGCAGATCCGCCGGTTCCGGGAGATCGCCCAGCTCATGGGCTGACCGGGCCAGGAATTTGGGGGAGAGGAGCCCGCGTGTCGCTGTCGATGGGGATGGGACCGGCCTGGCGCCACATGCGGACCGACCGCGAGGCGGGCAAGGCGCGGATCGAGAAGGGGACCGTACGCCGCGTCCTCGGCTTCGCCCGGCCCCACAAGCGGCCGATCGGCTTCTTCCTCGCCGTCACCGTGCTCGACTCGATGCTGGTGGTGGTCAACCCGCTCCTGATCCAGCGCATCGTCGACGACGGCATCCTGGGTGGCGACAGCGGTCTGGTCACCCTGCTGGCCCTGCTCATGGTCGCGACCGCCCTGGTCGGCGCCGTGCTGTCGGTGATCGGCGGCTACCTCTCCTCGCTCATCGGCGAAGGGCTGATCTTCGACCTCCGCACCCGCGTCTTCGGGCACGTGCAGCGGCAGTCGCTGGCCTTCTTCACGCGCACCCAGACCGGCGCGCTGGTCTCGCGCCTCAACAACGACGTGATCGGCGCCCAGCGCGCCTTCACGTCCACCCTCGCCAACACCGTGTCGAGCTCGATCTCGGTCGTCGTGGTCGGCATCGCCATGCTCGCGCTGAGCTGGCAGGTCACGCTGCTGTGCCTGTTGCTCTTCCCCCTCCTGCTGCTGACCTCGCGGTGGGTGAGCGGCCGGCTGGCCGCGCTGACGCGCGAGCAGATGGACGGCAACGCCGACATGGGCAACGCGATGACCGAGCGCTTCAACGTGGGTGGCGCGATGCTGCTCAAGCTGTTCGGCCACCGCGAGACCGAGGACCGGTTGTTCGCCGGCAAGGCCGCCACCGTCCGCGACCTCGGCGTACGCATCGCCCTGCTGACCCGCATCTTCATGGCCGCGGTGCTGACGATCCCGGCGCTCGCGCTGGCGCTCGTCTACGGCTTCGGAGGCCACCTCGCCATCGACGGCACGCTCACGGTCGGCACCCTGCTCGCCCTGGGCACCCTGCTGGTCCGGCTGCTCGGGCCGCTGCAGAGCCTGTCCAACGTCCGGATCGACGTGATGACCGCGCTGGTCAGCTTCGAGCGGGTCTTCGAGGTCCTCGACCTGCCGTCGCTGATCGACGAGAAGCCCGACGCGGTGGCGCTTCCCCGGAGCGCCGCCTCCCTCGAGTTCGACCACGTCGCCTTCACCTACCCGCGCGCCGACGAGATCTCGCTGGCCTCCCTCGAGACCGTCGCCCGCGCCGAGTCGCGCGACTCGGGTCAGGTGCTCCACGACATCAGCTTCGAGGCCGCCCCAGGCCAGATGGTCGCCCTGGTCGGACCGTCCGGTGCGGGGAAGACCACGGTCACCCACCTCGTCGCGAGGCTCTACGACGCCCGCAGCGGCACCGTCCGTGTCGGCGGGCACGACGTGCGCGACGTGACGCTCCAGTCGCTCGAGGACACCGTCGGATACGTCACCCAGGACGCCCACATGTTCCACGACACGATCGGCGCCAACCTGCGCTACGCGCGCCCCGACGCCGACGACGGGCAGCTGTGGGACGCCCTCGAGGCGGCCCAGATCTCGGGGCTGGTCCGGTCGCTGCCCGACGGGCTCGACACCGTCGTCGGAGACCGCGGCTACCGGCTCTCCGGGGGAGAGCGGCAGCGGCTCGCGATCGCACGGCTGCTGCTGAAGGCGCCCTCGATCGTCGTCCTCGACGAGGCGACCGCCCACCTCGACAGCGAGTCGGAGGCGGCGGTGCAGCGGGCCCTCGACGCCGCCCTGGCCGAGCGGACCTCGCTCGTGATCGCCCACCGGCTCTCCACGGTCCGCAACGCCGACCGGATCCTGGTGCTGGAGGACGGCCACATCGTGCAGTCCGGCACCCATGCCGAGCTGCTGGCCGAGGGCGGTCTCTACGCCGACCTCTACCGCACCCAGTTCCTCGAGGACGCCGTAAGGCTCACCCCGACGGCCCGTAGGTCGTGAGCTATGGATCTCGAGCTCACCGACCGCGTCTTCATCGTCACGGGCGGTGCCCGCGGGCTGGGGCGCGCGACGGCCGAGTGCCTGGTCGCCGAGGGCGCCCGGGTGGTGCTGTCCGGCCGGTCCGACGAGTCGCTGACTGCCGCCGTCGAGGAGCTGGGCGAGCGAGCGCTGAGCGTCGTCGCCGACAACGCCGACCCGCAGACCCCCGAGCGGCTGCTTGCCGCCGCCCGCGACACCTGGGGTCGGGTCGACGGGGCGCTGGTCTCGGTCGGGGGACCGCCGACCGGAACCGTCGCCGACGTCACCGACGAGCAGTGGACCGCGGCCTTCGAGTCGGTCTTCCTCGGCGCGGTCCGGCTCAGCCGCGAGATCGGCCAGGCCGCTCCCGCACGGGGGTGCGCTGGCCCTCGTGCTCTCCAGCAGCGTCCGCAGCCCGTTGGCCAACCTGGCCATCTCCAACGGCCTGCGCCCGGGGCTCGCGATGGTCGCCAAGACCCTGGCCGACGAGCTCGGCCCGGGCGGCGTGCGCGTCAACGGGCTGCTGCCCGGCCGGATCGGCACCGAACGGGTCTCCGAGCTCGACGCGTCGACCGGCGACGCCGAGGCGGCTCGTCAGGCAGCGATCGCCGGCATCCCGCTGGGGCGGTACGGCGAGCCGGAGGAGTTCGGCCGGGCGGCGGCGTTCCTGCTCTCGCCGGCGGCGTCATTCGTGACCGGCGTGATGCTCCCGGTCGACGGGGGCATGCTCCGCGCGCTCTGACGCGGACGTACGACGCGCCGGGATCTCGGTCCGCGCCGCTCGTCCCACGCCAGGTAGCCGAAGCCGAAGAGCGCGAGCACGCCGAAGAACCACCACTGCAGGCCGTAGAAGAAGTGCGGCCCGTTGTCGAGGTCGGGCAGCTCCGCGCGGCTCCAGCGGGTCCGCCGGCTCCGGGTCCTCGGAGCGGAGGTCGACGAACCCGTCGTACACCTCACGGTCGAGAGCCTCGCCGATCTGGTCGCTGGAGATCGCGCGGGTGGACCCGTCGGAGACGGCGGTGCTGTCGAACCGGTTCCGTCGCGGCGCACCCAGCCGGTCATCGTGACTTCGCCCGGCGGCGGCGCAGGCACCTCGTCCCCGCTCGATCGTGCCGGAGTCGGTGGCGAGCCAGCCGCGGTCGACGAGCACGGCCAGGCCGCCGTCGAGCACCAGCGGGACGACCACGTCGACGCCCTTGACGCCGTCTCGCGTGCGGTAGCGCACGATCACCGTGTCGTCGACGGCGTACTGACCGGTCGCCGTGACCATCCGCCACTCGTCGTCTGCGGTCACCTCGCCGTCGACCGGCATCACGTCGGGCACCTGGGCCGGGGGAGCGCTCTCGTTGCGCTCGATGATCGCGTTGCGGGCCTTGCGCTCCTCGAGCCGGTCGAACTGCCACTCGCCGAGCCACCAGGCCGCCCACGCCAGCAGGCCGACCGTGATCGCGAACAGGATCCAGCGCCGGCTGACCAGGAAGCCCCACGCGCGCACGCGGCGAGGGTATCCGGCACACGGGCGCGCGCCCCCGTCAGCCGTCCGCCCGTAGACTCTCCGGGTGGACACCATCCCGCTGGAAGACCGCTACGGGCGGATCGCGACCGACCTCCGGGTCTCGCTGACCGACCGCTGCAACCTGCGGTGCTCCTACTGCATGCCGGCCGAGGGCCTCGAGTGGCTCCCGAACGACGACGTGCTGTCCGACGACGAGGTCGTCCGGCTGATCGACATCGGCGTCCGCCGGCTCGGGGTGCGCGAGGTCCGCTTCACCGGCGGGGAGCCGCTCGTGCGGCGCGGCCTGGTCGACATCGTCCGGCGTACCAAGGCCATCGACCCGTCGCTCGAGGTCAGCCTGACCACCAACGCGCTGGGACTCGAGCGCACGGCGGCCGCGCTCGCGGCAGCCGGCCTCGACCGGGTCAACGTCAGCCTCGACACCGTCCGCGGCGAGACCTTCCACACGATCACCCGACGCGACCGCTTCGACGACGTGATCGCGGGTCTCGAGGCGGCGCGCGCCGCCGGCCTGACCCCGGTCAAGGTCAACGCGGTGCTGCTGCGCGGCGTCAACGACGACCAGGCGCCCGAGCTGTTGCGGTGGGCGGTCGCCGAGGGCTACGCGCTCCGGTTCATCGAGCAGATGCCGCTCGACGCCCAGCACGACTGGAGCCGGGCCGCGATGGTCACGGCCGAGGAGATCTTCGAGTCGCTCGGGTCGGGAGTTCACCCTCACGCCGGCGGTCGAGCCGCGCGGGAGTGCCCCGGCCGAGCTGTTCACCGTCGACGGCGGACCCGCCACGGTCGGCGTCATCGCCTCGGTCACCCGCCCGTTCTGCGGCGACTGCGACCGGGTCCGGCTCACCGCCGACGGCCAGGTCCGCAACTGCCTCTTCGCCCGCGAGGAGTCCGACCTCCGTGCCTCGCTGCGCGCGGGCGCCACCGACGAGGAGATCGCGCAGCGCTGGGTGGTCGCGATGCGCGGCAAGCGAGCAGGCCACGGCATCGACGACCCGACGTTCCTGCAGCCCGACCGGCCGATGTCGGCCATCGGCGGCTAGCGGGGACGCGCGCCAGCGGATCCGCGGCTCAGCTACGCAGGCCGCTCGTCCTCCGGCCGCTCCGAGGCCGGCACGACGTCGCGCAGGAACTGACGCGCTGACAGGAAGTCGCCGAGCGTCGTCCGATGGTCGTCGCACGCCAGCCAGACCTTCCGTCGGTCCGGAGTGTGAAGACGTCGGGTTGTTCCAGAGCAGCGCCCAGACGGCGTCGGCCTGGCACCCCTTGGAACTGCACACGAGGGGCTGCTCGGAGGTCATCGGTCCATCGTCGCAGCCAACGGAAATGGCACGGTGCCGGACTCCCACGAAGCGGGGGCCCGGCACCGTGGTGAACTGCGACGGGGGAGACACAGTTCGTCTGGAAGTGTCTTCCCACGGAGCAGACAAGTCAAATGTTGTCGGACTTGCCGAGCTCCTCGGACGTGGTCCCACTGGGCAGCTGCTGCCGCTGCGAGGGAGCGTCATGAAGGGCGAAGCCGTCGGACCTCGACGATGCGGCGTTGGCCATCACCACGGCGACGTAGGGCAGCACCACCGCCGCGGCGACCAGCACCCACCGCAGCCACCCCTCGGTCAGGATCGCGGCCACGAAGCAGACCGTCCGCACGGCCATCGAGAACACGTAGCGTCGCTGGCGCGCGGCGATGTCCTCGTGGCGGCTGGAGGACGCCGTCGTGATCCGGATCGAGCCGTCGTCGCGCGGCATGCCCTCGATCGTACGTCGCTACGATGCCAAACCCACGCTGCCGCCGAACCCACCGAGGAGACTCCCATGTCGAACCGCACCTACCGCGTCACCGAGATCGTCGGCACCTCGCCCGAAGGGGTCGACCAGGCCGTCCGCAACGGCCTCGAACGCGCCTCTCGCACGGTCCGTCACCTCGACTGGTTCGAGGTCACGCAGGTCCGCGGGCAGGTGAAGGACGGCCAGGTGGAGCACTTCCAGGTGGGGATGAAGGTCGGCTTCCGGCTGGAGGACGACTGATCACGCCCCCGGCCCAAGCCTGCGAGGGCCGGAACAGGGCGGGAGATTGAGGAGGGCTCGACTCAGGTCCGAGCGCAGCGAGGGCGTGAGTGACCCGTCTCGAAATCATCGGCCGTTTCGCCGTACGGGCCGGTAATGACTAGCGTCGTCGAGCGTGAGCAGCGAACCCAGATCGGTCCTCGTCACCGGCGGCAACCGCGGCATCGGCCGCGCGATCGCCGAGGCGTTCCTCGCGCAAGGTGACCAGGTCGCCGTCACCAGCCGCAGCGGCGGCGCCCCCGACGGCGCCCTCGACCTCGTGTGCGACATCACCGACCCGGCGGCCGTCGACGAGGCCTTCACCCGCATCGAGGAGGAGCACGGTCCCGTCGAGGTGCTGGTGGCCAACGCGGGCGTCACCGCGGACACCCTGGTGCTCCGGATGAGCGAGGACGACTGGGACAAGGTCATCGCGACCAACCTCACCGGCTCCTTCCGGCTGGCCAAGCGGGCCGCCAAGGGGATGCTGCGGCTCCGGCGCGGCCGGATCGTCTTCATCTCCTCGGTGGTCGGTCTGCTCGGCTCGGCCGGGCAGGTCAACTACGCGGCGTCCAAGGCCGGACTCGTCGGCATGGCGCGGTCGCTGGCGCGCGAGCTCGGGTCGCGGTCGATCACCGCGAACGTCGTCGCGCCCGGCTTCGTCGACACCGAGATGACGGCGGTGCTCACGGACACCCAGAAGGACACCATCAAGCAGCAGGTGCCGCTGGGCCGCTACGGCGACCCGGAGGAGATCGCCGGGGCCGTGCTGTGGCTCACCGGCGAGGCTGGCGGCTACGTGACCGGAGCCGTGATCCCGGTCGACGGCGGACTCGGAATGGGGCACTAGTCATCGTGGCATCCACAGGCATTCTGGACGGCAAGAACATCCTGGTCGCAGGCGTGACCATGGACAACTCGATCGGCTTCGCAGTCGCCAAGGTCGCGCAGGAGCAGGGCGCCAACGTCCTCATCTCGAACTTCGGCCGGGCGCTCGGCATCACCCGGCGCATCGCCAAGCGGCTGCCGACCGAGCCGCCGGTGCTCGAGCTCGACGTGACCGACGACGAGCACCTCGCCGGCCTCGAGGCGGCCGTCCGGGAGCACGTCGACTCGCTCGACGGCGTCGTCCACTCGATCGCCTACGGCAACCCCGAGACGCTGCTCGGTGGCAAGTTCCTCGAGGGGCCCTGGCCGGACGTCGCGCAGGCGCTGCAGGTCTCGGCGTACTCCCTCAAGTCCCTGGCCGTCGCCGCCCGCCCGCTGATGTCCTCGGGCGGCTCGGTCGTCGGGCTCACCTTCGACGCGACCACCGCCTGGCCGGCGTACGACTGGATGGGCGTCGCGAAGGCCGGTCTCGAGTCGACCGCCCGCTACCTCGCCCGCGACCTCGGCCCCGACGGCGTCCGCGTCAACCTGGTCTCGGCGGGCCCGCTCCGCACCCTCGCCGCCAAGGCCATCCCCGGTTTCAGCGACCTCGAGGACCTGTGGTCGACCCGCGCTCCGCTGGGCTGGGACAACGCCGACCAGGAGCCCACCGCCCGTGCCGTCTGCGCCCTCCTCTCCGACTTCTTCCCCGCGACGACCGGCGAGATCGTCCACGTCGACGGCGGCTTCCACGCCATGGGCGCCTGAGCCTGCAGGACGTCATACGATGCGGTCGCCCTGACGACCGAACCGCATGACGTTGGAGGCCAGCGCCTTCGGTAACGTCCGGGCGTGACCTCACTCGTCGAGCTCCGCGTCCTCGAGGGCCCGAACCTCTACTTCCCCCGGGCAGCGGTCAAGCTGACCCTGGACATCACCGGGCTGGCGTCGGTGCCGACCGAGACCGCGGTGCGGTTCGCGCGGCGGATCGGGCTGAGGGGTGCGCGGCCGGGGGAGCCGGACACCGGCTTCCGGCAGCGGTTCGCCGTCCGCGCCGTGGCGCGACTGGTGCGGACGCTCGCTGCGGAGAGCGGTACGACGCGGCTCGCGGTACGGGTGCGGCCGACCAGCGACCCGCACGAGGTGGTCGTCGCCTACCCGTGGCGGCACCGCAACCGCGCGCAGGTGATGGGACGCGCCGTGGCCGACGTGCTCGACGCCGTACCGGCCTCCGACGTGGACGACGTCGTCGCGGAGGCGGCGGCGCGGGTCGGCGCAGCGGAACCGGGGGACGTGCCCCACACGATCACCCCCCGGGTCCCGGTCGTCGCGGTCACCGGCACCAACGGCAAGACCACGACCAGTCGGATGATCGCCCACATCGCCCAGGCGGACGGCCGGCTGGTGGGCTGGTCCAACACCGACGGCATCTACATCGACGGTCGCCTGGTGGAGGCCGGCGACTACTCGGGACCCAGCGGGGCCGGGCGCGTGCTGGCCCACGACGCGGTCGAGTTCGCCGTGACCGAGACCGCCCGTGGCGGCATCCTGCTCAAGGGCATCGGGTTGACCCGCAACGACGTCTCGGTCGTCACCAACGTCTCCGCCGACCACCTGGGCATGCAGGGGATCGACACCATCGACCAGCTCGCCGAGGTGAAGGCGGTCGTGCCACGGATCACCCGCAAGAGCGGATGGGCGGTCCTGAACGCCGACGACCCGCGCGTCTTCGCGATGCGCGGGGTGATCAGGGCGCAGCCGTGGGTGTTCTCCCGCGACCCCGACTCTCCGGCGATCCGGGAGGTCATGTCCACCGGCGGCCGCGCGACGACCGTGATCGACGGCTGGGTGGCCGTGCTCGAGCCCGGCGCTGACGCCGACCCGCTGATCGAGCTGGTCGACGTGCCGATGACGCTGGCCGGCCTGTCGCGGTTCAACGTGGAGAACACTCTCGCCGCGACGTCGGCGGCCCTCGCCGTCGGCATCCCGCGCGAGACGGTCCTCGCCGGACTGCGCAGCTTCCGGCCGGACGCCGAGCACAACCCCGGCCGCATGAACTTCTTCACCATCGACGAGGTCACCGTGGTCGTCGACCTGGCGCACAACGAGGCCGGGCTGGAGGCGCTGCTCGAGATCATGAACGGCGTACGCCGCCCCGGAGGCCGCGTGCTCCTGGGGCTCGGCGCGGTGGGTGACCGGCAGGACGACCTGATCGAACGGCTCGGCGAGATCGGCGCGATGGGCTCCGACGTGGTCGCCATCTGCCGGAAGGAGAAGTACCTGCGGGGCAGGACCGCCGAGGAGCTCGACGCGTTGCTCCGCGCCGGGGCAGAGCACGTCGGTGTCACCGACGTGGTCGCCTATCCGACCGAGGTCGAAGGCCTCGCCGCCCTCGTCGCGCAGGCCGACCCGGGCGACGTGGTGGGCCTCATGTGCCACGCCCAGCGCGAGGAGGTCTACGACTGGATCACCGCGCAGGGTGGGACCCCCGACACCCCGGAGACCCTCGGCGCGAAGGTACGCGCCGCGCGTGGTGCCGGCGACTCAGCTCCCCACCCTCAGCTGTCGGCGGAGGCGGGGGCGTAGTCCGGGTCGGCGGCCGGGGCGTCGGGACTGGCACCAGCGCCGGCGTAGGCCTGGTTGGACCAGCCCTCGAGCTCGGTCATCACCGCGGCATGCTTGTCGACGCAGACCACGAGCAGGTCACCCTTGTTGGACCGGCTCATGGCGTGGCGGACGGCGTCGATCTCGTCGAGGACCACCTCGACCTGCTTGCATCGTGCGCCCTCCGCCATCGCGGCCGACACACCCTGCCGCACCAGCTCGGCGACCTCACCGCGCTTCCTGCCCCGCAGCGCCTCGTCCTCGCGGACGACGATGACGTCGAAGTGCTGGGCGGCGATGTGGCCGAGCTCGCTCATGTCCTCGTCGCGGCGGTCGCCGGCGGTGGCGATGATGCCGATGCGGGAGGGGCGGGCCAGGTCGTGGGAGGACGAGAGGGACTCTCCGACCCGGTCCACGAAGTCGCCCAGCATCCGCATGCCGGGTGCGTTGTGGCAGTAGTCGACGATGACGTTGACCCCGTTGACCTCGACCTCGTTGAGCCGTCCGGGCGAGAGGTAGTAGTTGGTCGAGAACGTGCGCAGTCCCTGCCGGATGTCGTGGAGGGGAGCGCCAGCGGCGAAGGCGGCGGCCGCGGCGGCGAGGGTGTTCTGCACGTTCATCCGGGCCTTGCCGCCGAAGGTCGCCGGCAGCAGGTGGGTCCAGGCGAGCTGCATCTCGCGCCGTCCGTGCTTGACCACGATCATCTCGCCCCGGTCGGACGGGTTGAGGACGAGCGCCTTGCCGCCGCGGCGGCAGTGTGCGTCGATCATGTCGCGGGCGTCGCTGCCGGGGTCCTCCATCGAGAACCAGACGACCTCACCGCTGCAGCGGCGGCGCATCTGGCGCACCAGGGGGTCGTCGGCGTTGAGCACGGCGGCGCCGGTGCGTGGGACGGCCTCCACGATGACGGCCTTGACGTCGGCCAGCTGCTCGACGGTGTCGATGCCGCGCAACCCGAGGTGGTCGGGCTGGACGTTGAGCACCACGGCGACGTCGTTGCGCTCGTAGCCGAGGCCCTCGCGCAGGATCCCGCCGCGGGCGACCTCGAAGACGGCGAAGTCGACGCGCGGGTTCTGCAGCACCATGCGTGCCGATCGCGGGCCGGATGCGTCGGCCCGGATCAGCAGCCGCTCGTCGATCACGACGCCGTCGGTCGACGTCATGCCGACCTTGTTGCCCATGCCCTTGAAGATGTGGGAGATCATCCGCGAGGTCGTGGTCTTCCCGTTGGTGCCGGTGACCGCGACGATCGGGATCCGCGCCGTGGCGCCGGGCGGGAACAGCATGTCCACGACCGGCTTGGCGATGAACTGCGGTTCGCCGATGGTCGGGTGGGTGTGCATCCGGAACCCGGGGGCGGCGTTGACCTCGCAGATCGCGCCGCCGGTCTCGCGCACCGGCTCGGTGATGTCGGGGCAGATGAAGTCGATGCCGGCGATGTCGAGTCCGATCATGCGAGCCGCCTCCTCGGCGATCTCGACGTTCTCCGGGTGTGCCTCGAAGGTGCGGTCGATCGAGATGCCGCCGGTGGACATGTTGCCGGTCAACGCCAGCTTCACCATCTCGCCCTCCGCCGGGACCGACTCCAGGGTGTGCCCCTGGCCCTCGAGCACCTCCTCGGCGGCGGCGTCGACCTTGATCCTCGTCAGCACCTTCTCGTGCCCCACCCCGCGACGCGGGTCGGCGTTGGTCAGGTCGACCAGCTCCAGGACGGTCGAGGTGCCGTCGCCGACGACGTGGGCCGGCACCCGCTCGGCGATGGCGATCATCCGGCCGTCGATGATCAGGCAGCGGTAGTCCTTGCCGGTCACGAACGACTCGACGATGACCGAGCCGCGGCGCGACTGCTCCTGCGCGACCGGGAACGCCTCGCGGACGTCGGTCTCGTCCTGGAGGTCGAGGCAGACTCCCCGCCCGTGGTTGCCGTCGAGCGGCTTCACCACCACCGGGTAGCCGATCCGCCCCGCGGCCGCCACGGCGCCGTCCGCGGTGCGGATGGTGTCCTGCTTGGGGACCGGGAGCCCGGCCGCCCCCAGGAGTCGTGTCGTGAGGTCCTTGTCGGAGGCGATGTCGACGGCGATCGACGAGGTCTCGGACGTCATCGTGGCCCGGATCCGCTTCGCGTGGACGCCCTGGCCGAGCTGGACGAGGGAGTGCTGGTTGAGCCGGATCCACGGGATGTCCCGCGAGACCGCCTCGTCGACGATCGCCTGGGTGGACGGACCGAACGCGGTGCGCTCGGCCCGCTTGATGAACGTCTCGAGCTCGGTGTCCCAGTCGAAGTCCGGATCGCCCTCGACGAGATGGTTGACCATCCGTACGGCGAGTCGCCCGGCGGCCAGGGCGACCTGCTCGTCGACGTACCCGTAGATCACGTTGTAGACGCCCGTGCGGCCCTTGACCTGCCGGGTCTTGCCGCGGCGGATGTCGTGGCCGACGACCTGCTGGAGCGCCAGCGCGCAGTGCTCGGCGACGTGGCCCAGCCAGGTGCCCTCGTTGAGTCGCTCGACGAAGCCCCCGCGCCGGCCGCGGGAGCACGAGTGCTCGCGCAGGCCCGGCAGCATCTGCACCAGGTGTTCGGTGAAGTCCGGGAGCGTGTTGGTCGGGAACTTCTCGAGCGAGCCGAGGTCCACCACGAGATGGATCGCCTTCTCGTAGGACCAGACGTTGGCGCCCCGGTAGACCCTGGTCTCGAGGATGGTGAGGTCGGGTGTCGGGCGTTCGGTCATCTCGCGGCTCCGTCCTGCTGGTGAGGGGCGGTGGACTGCTTGCGGGTGCGTGCCTGGCGTCGACGCAGCGTCTGGGGGGACACGTCGGACGCCGCGATGTCGCGGGCGAGCTGGCGCATGTCGTGCTGGGCCTCGGCCAGCTCGGCCGCGTCCTCGGGATCGATGCGTTGCTCGGGCGGGACCAGCGCTCGTTCGGTGAGGTCGAACTCGGCGCCGTCCGGGAGGACGTGGAGCGCCACGCCACTGGCCAGCAACGGCCTGGACCGCTTCGCTTCGTAGGCGTTGGTGATCATCCGGGACGGGTCGAAGACCGTGACCGCGCCACGGCCGACGACCTTCATGACCTGGCGGCCGTCGACCTCGGTCACGATCGCCGCCGTGTCCTCGTCGACGCCGATCCCCAGCAGCTGCGGCGACTGCGACACGATCATCAGCAGCCGGCCGTAGCGGTTGCGCTGGTCGAAGTGCTGGTCGATGACCGCCGACTCGAGCAGGCCGAGACCGGCGGCGACCTGGGTCATCCGCTGCTTCGGTGTCGCGCCGGGACCGCCGAAGGCGACCATGTGGGACGACTGGATGCTGGCGCCGGCCGAGGTCCCTCCGACCACGGCTCCGCGGCGGTATGCCGCGACGATCGCGTCGCCCACCGGCGTCCCGCTGATGATCGAGGACAGCTTGAGCTGGTTGCCGCCGGTCATGAAGATGCCGGTGCAGTCACTGAGCAGGTCGACGAGTGCGGGATCGTGCGCCTCGTCCCGCGACTCCGGCCTCACCGACACCACGTCACCGGCGCCCAGGGTGCGGAACAGGGCGTCGTACACCTCGACGACGGCGTCGCCGAGCGAGGAGGCGGTGGGGATGACGGCGATGCGGGCGTCGCTGCGGCCACTGGCGGCCACGAACTCCTTGAGGATCGTGCGCTTGCGCAGCTTGTCCTCGGCGCCGCCGATGATCATCAGGCGTCCGGTCGGCATGACAGGGAGGCTATCGGCTGCCAGAGTTGCGGCGTGCAGCAGTCACGACGCCTTGTCCTGGTCCGCCATGCCAAGGCCGAGCAGAGCGGCGACACCGACGCCGAGCGGGCGCTCGCGGGCAACGGCCGCGACGACGCCGTGGCGGGTGGTGCCTGGCTGGCGTCCTCCGGTTTCGTCCCCGACCACGCCCTGGTGTCGTCGGCGCGCCGGGCGCAGGAGACCTGGGAGGCCCTGTCGTCGTCCCACGGTTGGGAGGTCGAGGTCGACGTGTCCGACCTCCTCTACTCGGCCGAGCCGGAGACCGTCCTCGACCTGCTCCGGGAGGTGCCCGACGGGGCGCGTTCGGTGATGGTGGTCGGCCACAACCCGACCATCGCCTACGTCGCCACCATGGTCGACGACGGTTCCGGCGACGAGGCGGCCGGCACCGAGCTCACCACCCGCGGCTTCCCGACCTGCTCCCTCGCCGTCTTCGAGTACGACGGAGACTGGGGTGCGCTCGACGTCACCTCGGCCCGACTCGTCGCCTTCCACGTCGGCCGCGGCTGACCGACGACCTCAGAGCGGGGGAGCGGGCGTGACGATGCCGGCGTCGGCGTCGGCGGCCTCGATCTCCTCGCGGGAGATGCCCAGGAGGTACATGATCGCGTCGAGGTAGGGGACGTTCACCGACGTGTCGGCCGCCTCGCGCACGACCGGCTTGGCGTTGAAGGCGATCCCGAGCCCGGCGGCGTTGAGCATGTCGAGGTCGTTGGCGCCGTCACCGATGGCGATCGTCGCCTCCAGGGACACGCCGACTGCCTCGGCGAACTCCCGCAGCGCGTTGGCCTTGCCGGCACGATCGACGACGTCGCCGACGATTCGCCCGGTGAGCACGCCGCCCTCGATCTCCAGCTCGTTGGCCCGCGAGTAGTGGATCCCGAGGTCGGCGGCGAGGCGGTCGGTGATCTGGCTGAAGCCACCCGAGACCAGCGCGAAGCGGTAGCCGAGTCGGCGCAGCACCCGCACCATGGTCCGCGCCCCCGGCGCGAGCACCAGCCCGTCGTACACCTCGTCGAGCGCGGCCGCATCGACACCCTTGAGCAGCGCGACGCGCTCGCGCAGCGACGCCTCGAAGTCGAGCTCGCCGGCCATCGCCGCCGCCGTCACGCGCTCGACGTGCGGCAGCTGGCCGGCGTGGCGCGCGAGGAGCTCGATGACCTCGCCCTGGATGAGCGTCGAGTCCACGTCGAGCACGATCAGTCTCATTCCACGGCGCATCAGGTTGGCCGACTGCACGGCGACGTCGATGCCCTGCGTGGCCGCCTCCGTGGCGAGCAGGGTGCGGAGCCGGTCCGGCTCGGCACCGGAGACGTGGAGGTCGATGGCGGTGACCGGGTAGCGCGCCATCCGCTCGATGCGGTCGATGTTGGCGCCGCAGTCCGCGATGCGCCCGGCGACCGCAGCCATGTGGGCGGCCTTGAGCGGAGTGCCGATCACCGTGACGTGCGAGCGGCCGTCGCGCCGCACCTTGTTGTCGCCCATCCCACGGTCGACGTCGACCGCCATCTCGAGGGCGGCCGCGGTCTCCTCGACCGCCTCGCGGAGCCGCTTCCAGTCGCGGGGTGCCGTCACCAGGACGCCGAGGATCAGCCGCCGCCGGAGCACGATCTGCTCGATGTCGAGCACCTCGACGCCGGCCTGGGTGAGCGTCTCGAAGACCGCCGACGTGACGCCGGGCCGGTCCTTGCCGCTCAGCGTGATGAGCAGGGTCTTCGCTGCGTCCTCGTCCATGACGCATCGAGGCTATCCGCTTCGTTACGGCGCCGTGATTGACCGGGCTGCCGTGGACTCCGACAGTGACCCTATGGTCCGACGCGGCGTGCTGGTGCTTCCCGCGCTGATCGCCGCCCTGGCCGCGTGCACGAGCTCACCGACCGACACCCCACGCCCCGCCCCGGATGACGCCACCGCGGCGGTGGGGGAACGGCCGGTGCTGGGCGCCTTCCACGAGCTGGTGCCGGATCCGGCGGCCGAGGGAGTGCTGCTGCTCACGGGACCTCCGGAGGGTGTCGCCTCCGGCGAGCCGATGGAGCTGTGGCGCTGGGACGGCACCGACTGGACGCCGGTCCCCGCGGCCGGTGAGGTCCCACCCGCGCGCAACTACTTCGCGGCGGCGTACGACGACCTGCGTGACGTGGTCGTGCTGTACGGCGGTGACCTCCCGGCGGCCGAGGCGGCCACGGTCTGGGAGTGGGACGGGAGCCAGTGGCGCTCGAGCACCGCCGAGGGACCCGGGCCCAGGGTGGCGGCGGCCATGAGCTTCGACCCCACGGCCGGCCGGGCACTGATGTACGGCGGCGACGACGGCCAGGGGGCCATCCTCAACGACACCTGGACGTGGGACGGGCGTGCATGGTCCCGGATGCCGGGCCGGGGGCCGACCCCGCCCCGGTTCCCCGGGGCGATGGTGACGACACCCGACGACGGCGAGACCGTCCTGCTCGGGGGGCACCAGGTCATCGACGAGGACCTGCCACCGGCGTTGGGCGACACCTGGATCCGTGATGCCGACGGCTGGCGCCTCGAGCCGGAGGCCGGTGGGCCGGGCGACGTCGTGAACGCCAAGGCGCTGGTCCATCCCGAGCTGGGCACACTCGTCGTGGGCGGCTCGGACCTCGAGGTCGAACGGGGTGACGTGATGCGGTGGACCGGCCGAGGGTGGGAAACCGTGGCTCGGGACGTCTTTCCTCCCCGGCAGGCCTTCGGGCTGGGCTACGACGAGGCGCGCGGGGTCGTGGTCCTCACCGGGGGCGTGGTCCGGCCGGGCAGCCTCGAACGGCACCAGGACGTCTGGGAGTGGTCGGGAGACCCGGAGAGCCCGGCGACCCGTGTCAGCGGTCCGTCCTAGCCTGATCGGATGGACACCACCCATCACACGATCTCCTACATCGAGCTCGCTGCCGACGACCTCGCCACGTCCCGTGCGTTCTACGAGGGTGCCTTCGGTTGGGAGTTCAACGACTACGGCCCGACCTACGCCGGCATCCGATCCGCCTCGGGCGACGGCGAGGTCGGCGGCCTCAACACCAACGGCTCCGGCGGGCCGGGCGGGGCCCTGGTGCTGATCGTCTCAGACGACGTCGACGCATCACTGGTGTCGGTGGAAGCCGCGGGTGGCCGGGTGGTCACGCCGATCGAGGCCTACCCGGGCGGCCGGCGGTTCACCTTCGCCGATCCGGCCGGCACGGTGCTGGGCGTCTTCCAGTCCGACTGACCAGAGCCTCAGCCAGGCGGCCACGCCTCGGGCGAGCAGGCAGCGACCAGCGCGCGGCGCGCCGTCCGCTCCAGCGGCACCAACGTCTCCCTGCGCTGCGTGACCTCCGATGCTGACGTGGCACCGCCGTCGTCGGCCAGGGCCACGTCGGCGATCGTGAGGGCGGTCAGGGCGCGGGCCGCGAGGTCCACGCACCGACCGGGGATCCCGGGCGGGGCGCCCAGGTCGAGGCGCGACCCGTCGAGGAACAGGTCGGCCGCCTCGGGCCTCCAGCGTGCGACGTCCAGCGCTGCGAGGGCGTCTGCCACCAGGATCGTCTGTCGCCGCAGCTCGCGATCGGCCTCGCCGACGTCGGGCAGCTGCCGACGCGCGGCCGGAGCCTCGAGCCAGGTGACGGTCTCGACGGCCTCGTCCGGCACCAGGGCGAGGCCGGCCTCGACACAGACCATGGCCTGGCCGTGGTCGAGGGCGAGATCGTTGAACGCAGCGGGTCCCCCCAACCCGAGGGGATCACCCTCGACGGGCAGGGCGAGCCCACAGCCCGTCGCCCCGGCGCCTCTCAGCCGCCCGAGCACGACCGCGAGCGGGTCCCCGTTCCGGTCGCGGTGAAGGCGGTCGTCTGCCGCGACGGCATCGATCACCAGGTCGGTGACCACGTGGCCGCGCAGCCACGCCGTGGCCCACCACGCCGCCACCGCGGACAGTGGCAGGCCGTCGGGGGAAAGTGAGGGGGTCACGGCGCGCGAGGATACGCGTCGGGGCCTGTGATCGCGGGCACTAGGGTGGCCGCCATGTCCGCCGTCCTCGAGTTCGCAGGTGTCACGGTGCGCCGAGGGCAGGCTACGTTGCTCGACTCGATCGACTGGACCGTCGAGGCCGACGAGCGCTGGGTGGTCCTCGGCCCGAACGGTGCCGGCAAGACGACGCTGCTCCAGGTGGCGTCCGCCCAGATCCACCCGGCAGCAGGCGTCGCGGGAATCCTCGACGAGGTGCTCGGGACCGTGGACGTCTTCGAGCTGCGGCCACGGATCGGCCTCACCAGCGCCGCCCTCGCCGAGCGGATCCCGCGCGGCGAGCGGGTCCGCGACGTCGTCGTGTCCGCGTCGTACGGCGTCGTCGGTCGGTGGCGTGAGGAGTACGACGAGCTCGACCACGACCGGGCGAACGCTCTGCTCCTGGAGGTCGGGATGAGCCAGCTGGCCGACCGCACCTTCGGCACCCTCAGCGAGGGTGAGCGCAAACGGGTGCAGATCGCACGGGCGCTGATGACCGACCCCGAGCTGCTGCTGCTGGACGAGCCGGCGGCCGGGCTCGACCTCGGGGGACGCGAGGACCTGGTGAGCACCCTGTCCCTCCTGGCCCACGACCCCGACTCGCCGGCGACGGTGCTGGTCTCGCACCACGTCGAGGAGATCCCCCCGGGCTTCACACACGCGTTGCTGCTGCGCGAGGGCAAGGTGGTCGCGGGCGGTCCCCTGGAGGAGGTCGTGACCGAGCAGAACCTCTCCGCCGCGTTCGCCCTCCCCCTCGTCCTGCGCCACGAGGCGGGCCGGTTCTCGCGCCCGCCGCCGCGCCCGTCGTCACGCCGGTTGAGCCGCGGCCGCCACACCCTGCCGGATAGGCTGACGGCATGGACTGGATCCGGGATCACCTCACCGAGACGTGGCTCGGTCTCACGGTGCTGCTGGGTGTGGCGGAGATGTTCAGCCTCGACCTGGTGCTCGCGATGCTGGCCACCGGAGCGGCCGCGGGCCTGGTCACCAGCCTGTTCACGGACCTGGTCGTCGTACAGTTCCTGGTCGCGATCCTGACCTCGCTCGGGATGCTGGCCCTGGTCCGCCCCAACCTGGTCGCCAAGCTCCAGACCGGCCCGGAGCTCAGGCTCGGGCACACCAAGCTCATCGGCACCCAGGGCCTGGTCACCCGCACCATCACCGCGCTGGCGCCCGGCGAGGTCAAGCTCTCCGGCCAGGAGTGGACCGCTCAGCCGTACGACGAGACCCTGACCATCGAGCCGGGGGAGACGGTGGAGGTGCTCGACATCCGCGGCGCCACCGCCTATGTCCACCCCGTTCCTCGCCTCGAAGCCTGACCATCGAAGCGGACCGAACCGGAGGAGACAGATGACCCCGCTGCTCATCGTGATGGCGCTGCTGGCGCTGTTCGCCGTCGTACTGCTGGCGAAGACGATCAAGATCATCCCGCAGGCGCGCGCGGGCGTCGTCGAGCGGTTCGGCAAGTACCAGCAGACCCTCGACGCCGGCCTCAAGACAGTGGTGCCGTTCGTCGACAAGGTCCGCTACCTCATCGACCTCCGGGAGCAGGTCGTCAGCTTCCCGCCGCAGCCGGTGATCACCGAGGACAACCTGACCGTCTCGATCGACACCGTCATCTACTTCCAGGTCACCGACCCGGTCGCCGCGACCTACGAGATCGCCAACTACATCCAGGCCGTCGAGCAGCTCACCATGACCACACTGCGCAACATCGCCGGTGGCATGGACCTCGAGCAGACGCTGACCAGCCGCGAGGAGATCAACACCGGACTGCGCGGTGTCCTCGACGAGGCGACGGGCAAGTGGGGCATCAAGGTCAACCGGGTCGAGGTGAAGGGCATCGACCCGCCGCCCTCGATCAAGGACGCGATGGAGAAGCAGATGCGCGCCGAGCGCGACAAGCGGGCGCTGATCCTGACCGCGGAGGGGCAGCGGCAGTCGGCGATCCTCACCGCGGAGGGCAACAAGCAGTCCTCCATCCTCAACGCCGAGGGCGACCGCGAGTCGCTGATCCTGCGCGCCCAGGCCGACCGGGAGTCGCAGATCCTGCGCGCCCAGGGCGAGGGCCAGGCCATCCAGACCGTGTTCCAGGCGATCCACGACGGTCAGCCCGACCAGTCGCTGCTGGCCTACCAGTACCTCCAGATGATGCCGAAGATCGCTGAGGGCGACGCCAACAAGGTATGGGTCATCCCCTCCGAGATCACCAAGGCGCTGGAGGGCCTGGGCTCGTCCATCCACGAGATCGCGGGCATCCCCCAGGACGCCACTCCGCGCACCCGCGTCGACATGGGCCCGAGCGAGCCGCAGCTCGCCAAGGGGTCGGAGCAGCTCGGTGTGTCGGAGGCGAACCGGGCGGTCGAGGAGGCCATCGCGGCCGCCGCTGAGGCCGCCAACCCCGGCAAGGCCTCGCGGGCCGCCCACGCCGCGGGCGCTGCCGGCACGGAGCCCGCCACCACGGGCGACGCCACCGAGGCGCCGCCCACGCAGGACCCGCCGTCGCCGGGAGCGCCGCCCACGACGTGAGCGCGCTCGAGATCGTCGCGATCCTGACGGCCGGGGTCGCGGCGGGCACGATCAACACCGTGGTGGGGTCGGGCACCCTGATCACGTTCCCGACCCTCCTCGCGTTCGGCGTCCCCCCGGTGACGGCGAACGTCTCGAACACGGTCGGTCTGGTGCCGGGCTCGCTGTCGGGCGCGGTCGGCTACCGCGCTGAGCTGGCCGGTCAGCGCGCCCGGTTGTTGAGGTTGGGCTCCGCCTCCCTTCTGGGAGGTACGGCGGGCGCCGTGCTCCTGCTGTGGCTGCCGTCGGAGGCGTTCGACGCCATCGTGCCGGTGCTCGTCGGGCTGGGCGTGCTCCTGGTCGTGATCGGCCCAGCCACGTCGCGCCGGGTCGCGGCCCGGGCCGAGGCGAGCGGAGGACTGCCCGAGCACGGCACCTGGTGGGTGTGGCCGGCGGTGGCCCTGGCCGGTGTCTACGGCGGCTACTTCGGGGCAGCGCAGGGCGTGCTGCTCGTCGCGATCCTGGGGATCGGCGTGGCCGACAGCCTGCAGCGCCACAACGCCACGAAGAACGTGCTCGCCCTCATCGTCAACGCCGTCGCCGCGATCGTGTTCATCGCCGTCGCCCACGTCGACTGGGCGGTGGCCGGCCTGATCGCAGCCGGCTCGATCGTGGGCGGTCAGCTCGGCGCCACGGTCGGTCGACGACTGCCGCCGACGGTGCTGCGCGCCGTCATCGTGGTGGTGGGGATCACCGCGCTGGTGGTCTTCCTCCAGGACTGAGCCCGCTCAGAGCTCCCGCCACCCGCTGACGCCGGACACCGCTGCTGCGACTGCCGGTGCGGCCAGGAGCAGCGACGTGGCGCGGCTCACCGAGCCGTCGCGTCCGGCGAGGAACGCGGCGGCCGTGTCTGCGGCGTCGACGGCGACGCCGAACGCCACCAGCTGGCGTCGCGCGCCGCCGCGGGCGAGGAGCGTCGCCGCTCCGAGCGCGATCTCCCGCCCCCCGAACAGCCGGGTCATGTAGGGAAGCTGCGGGTTGCCGGTCGCGTCGAGGCGGAACAGTCGGGCCCCTTCCGTGGGGGCGGCGACCGCGACGGAGCCGATCAGGATGCGGGCGGCAGCGAGGGTGAGGGCCGGATTCATGCCCCGGACCCTAGTGGGCGTCCCCGTCGACGTACGCCGTCAGCCAGCGCGTGAGCTCGTCGTAGACCTGGGCCCGCGGCTCCGGCAGCGAGAGCGTCACGTCGTGCCGGGCACCGGGGATGCCGACATAGGTGACGTGGCGCCCGAGGGCCGGCGACCAGCGGCGGATCTGCTCGACGTCGAGCACCACGTCGTTCTGGTGCACGTCGTCGCCCATCTCCTGCGGCCAGGCGGTCGAGGCCGACGACAGCACCAGGGTGGGGCAACCGACGTCGAGGCCGGACTGGAGCTGGGCGTGCCCACGCCGGACGGCCCTGAGCCAGCCGGCGAAGATCGGGAAGGACATGATCGGCTTCAGTTCCTGGTCGAACTCCCACTCGCCCTCGTGCTCGTGGTGGAGGCTGCGCGCGTAGAAGCCGTCGACCCGGCGCGGAACGATGCGGTACGGCGCTCGGCCGCCGATGCGGTTGACCGCAACGGTGCCGAGGGTGCGCATCAGCGTGCTGCCCTGCATGTCGAGCCACGGCGCGTTGAGCACCAGTCCGGCCAGCCCAGGTTCTCGCGTGTCGGCCCACAGTGACCCGGTCAGGCCGCCCGTGGAGTGGGCGCTGAGGACGACGTGGTCGTGGCCGTCGCGCGCGGTGACCCGGTGCCACGCGGCGTCGAGGTCCGGGAAGTAGTCGCGCAGGTCGTGCGCGAAGTGCGGCGACTGGTGGGGGAGCAGCGACCGCCCACACTTGCGCAGATCCACAGCGTAGAAGTCGTACCCCCGCGCCACCCAGAACTCGGCGTACTGAGTCTGGAAGAAGTAGTCGGCGAAGCCGTGGACGTGGAGCACCGCTCGACCCGTGGGTTCCTTGGCTCGGTGGTGGATCAGCGTGGCGACGACCGCGCCCTCGTCATCGGGTGGGAAGTGGATCGTCTCCGCTGTCCACGGCTCGCCGAGCACGTCGGTCGTGTGGGCACGCATGGCGGAATCCTGTCAGGTACAGGCCAGCCGCCGCGCAGACCGGGCCTCGTGCCGTCCGATCGGGGGTGGCGCGCAGGCAAGTAAAATCGATTCCGGCTCACGTAACGGCGGCGCCGAATGTTCGTTGAGCGATCAGACGTGGTTGTCTGCGTCCGTATGAAGAAATGACATATTCCGGCCGGGGGGCCGGATTCTATCCGGGGGGAACACCACCTTGAAGCACACCTTTGCCTACCTGCGCGCCGCTTTGCTCGCGCTCGCCATCCTCATGATGGGAACGATCTTCCTGGCCAGTCCGGCAGCTGCCCACCAGGGCAACATCACCGCCGTCGGCCAGTGCCAGCCGAACGGCACCTACCTCGTCACCTACACGCTGTCGTGGTCGAACGTGCCGCAGGCCGCCTACGGCACCAGGATCCTCACCCGCACCGACTCCGACGGTGTGTTCGACTCCGGATGGGAGAACGCCGCCGACAGCTTTGCCTGGACCGACCGCGGCGCGATCAGCTCCCCCCAGGGTTCGATCAGCTGGACGACCACGCTGCCCGGCACGACCGTGGGCGACGGCAAGTGGGAGTACGGCTACCTCGACTGGAGCAACGGCAACACCAGCAACAAGTTCCACGACACCCGTGTCGAGGACCTGGGCGGTGACTGTGAGGACACGACGACGCCGACACCGGTGACGGTCAACGTCGAGTTCGGTGACAACGTCTGCGTCGGCGACGTCTACACCGAGCCGACCATGGACGCCCCGGAGTTCGAGGGGACGACCCAGGAGATCACCGGCACGGTGGCTCCCGGTGAGACCGTCACCGTGGCCTACACCGCCCTGCAGGGATTCGTGATCGAGGGTCAGAGCACCTTCACACACACGTTCCCGGCCGAGCCTTCCTCGGTGACCGACTGCGACAAGGCCGAACAGCCCGAGCCGCTGGTGCGTGACCGCTCCAAGACGCGCACCGACTGTGACGGCATCGAGCGCCGCGAGTGGGAGATCGTCACCGAGTACGTCTGGAACGGCTCGGAGTGGGTCCTCGGTGAGCCCGAGGTCCGCAACGACACCGGCTGGGTGTTCGTCCGCAACCTCACGCCGGCCGAGAAGAAGGAGCTCGGCTGCACCGAGGTCAAGGGTGAGGAGGAGACCGCACCCGACGACGACGAGAACGACGAGCAGGAGCAGGCCCCGACCGTCGAGGTCGCTCCGGCCCAGGCGACGGTGCCGACGTCGGTCGACGCCGGTCTGTCCGACGCCGCGTTCTCCGACGCGACCGTCGCACCTGCCGGTCCGCGTTGGCTGGCGCCGCTCCTCGGTGGCGTGATCGTGCTCGGCCTGGCCGGGTTCTGGCGGCTGAAGGGTCTCGCCGAGGCCTGATCACCGAGGTTCCACACCTGCTCGAAGCACCACGACGAGGGGCGCCCCACCCGGGGTCGCCCCTCGTTGCTGTGTCTTCGAGCCGCGACGCGGAACAGCGCGGTGCATCGGCGGCACCCACTGGCACCGATGCACCGCGCTGTTCTCAGGTGGATGACCGACCGGTCACCCGACGACGTGCCGGGGCAAGCAGGTAGCCCACAACCGGCTTGCCCCGAAGAGCGTCCTGCGGTGCCCCGCTGGCGCTCTCCTGCACGTCGCGGTTCAGGTGGCGTCCCCGAAGTTCACGACGCCGACGAAGCGACCATCGCTGTCGAGGCGGACACCGACGCCTGCCCAACGGGCCCGCTCCTTCATGATCACGTCGTAGTGGCTGGGGGAGTTGAGCCAGGCGGCTACCGCCGACTGGGGGGTGAGGCCCGAGCCGCGGACCAGGACCTCACCGGTCCACTGGAGGTCACAGTGCCTGATGACCTTCATCTGGTCGCGGTGCACGAAGTCGCCGGACCGCTTGATCTTGCGTGCCCAACGCTCGGACTTGCCGTCCACACAGGACTCGAAGAGACGCACCTTGTTGAGGCCGGCATCGACCCGGGCCTTGTTGATCTCGACCAGGATCCGGTTCTCGAACTCGTTCCGGTCCTTCTGGGGGTTCGCGTCCGGGTCGGGTGCCGGAGCGAGCCAGGTCTTGGCCTGAGCCGGCATCGCGAGCAGCCCGACGGCGCCGGCCACGAGGGCCAGCGACAGGAGGGCTGCGGACATCAGCCGTGCACAGTGACGCATGGGGGGCTCCGTCGGGTACAGGCCACCGGGGGGATGGCCGTGGTGGGCTTCGGTCACTGGGTCGGTGACCGTCGGCGGTCGCGGGGGGAGCGACCACCTGGGGTGGGCTACCCGGCTGGGAGGGGGGTACCCCGCCGAGTTTGTGGACTTCGCGTGTTGAAGTACACAGTTTGGTAACAGGACAGGGTTTGGGCAATAGCCCGAAGTGACTATCTCTCCCTGGTCATTCGTCGGGCCGCGTGCATTTCGGCTGTGCCGGATACTGGCCGCATGAGTGGGGAAGGGCAGCCGTCGACGGGCTCCGGGCGCGTGACCTGGACGCTCGTGGTCATCGGGTTGCTCCTGGTCGTCGTCGGCGGGGCCGCCTGGGCCTTCCAGACTCCGACGTCCTCGGGGCAGCAGGTGGCCGAGGACCCGACCCCGAGCGCGAGCACACCTCCCGGCCAGGAGGTGGTGGCCGCCGTGCCGCTGCCGAGGGAGAAGCGGGTCGAGACCGAGCCCGGAGCTCCGGAGCGACTCGAGGTGCCGTCGCTGGGGATCGCTGCTCCCATCATTCCCATCGGCGCACCGGGCGGCGTGCTGACACCGCCGTCCGACCCGCAGACGCTGGGCTGGTGGGCGGACGGCGCCAGGCCGGGCGCTCGGCTCGGCTCGGCGCTCGTCACCGGTCACACCGTCCACGCCGGTGGCGGTGCGATGGACGACCTCGAGCTGATCGACGACGGTGCCCGCGTGTGGATGACCACCGACCGCGGCCGGATCGGCTACGACGTGCGCACGGTGGTCGTGCTCGGCAAGGGCGAGCTCGCCGAGCGCGCCGAGCGCATCTTCGACCAGCAGGTGCGGGGGCGGCTGGTGCTCATCACGTGCGAGGACTGGAACGGTGTCGAGTACCTCAGCAACGTCGTGGTCACCGCGACCCCGGCGGTGGCGTGAGCGCGGACCGGAACGTCAGTGCTGGTAGGTGCCGTGGACGATGGCGCGCCCGAGCGTCTTGAAGGCCAGGTTGAAGCTCATCACGGCGGGGGACGCGTCGGAGTCGATGCCGAGGGAGTCCTCACCCACGGCGTGCACGACGAAGAAGTAGCGGTGGGGCTGGTCGTTGGGCGGGGGAGCGGCGCCCATGAACGCAGCCGCGCCGCCGTCGTTGCGCAACATGAAGGCGTCGCCCGGCAGGTCCGCGTCGGCGGCACCGGCGCCCGCCTCGAGTGACGTGACGTCCGCGGGAAGGTCGACCAGCGCCCAGTGCCAGAAGCCGCTCGGGGTCGGGGCGTCCGGGTCGAAGCAGGTCACCACGAAGGACCTGGTGCCTTCGGGTGCGCCGGACCAGGACAGGTGGGGCGAGGTGTTGCCCGCGTCCGCCACCTGGTCGTCCTTGAGCGGCTGGCCGTCGGTGACGTCGTTGCTGGTGACGCTGAACGACGGCCTGGCCGGCAGCAGGTCGTAGGGGTTCGGGCTGACCGGGCGTTCGATCGTGGTGTCCACACTCATGTCCCCGACCCTACCGAGACTCCGGTTCGGGGAGAATGCGTCGAGTGAGCGAACCCAGCGACCTGCCGCCGTACCCGGTCGGGCTGCGCCTCCGAGACCGGCGGGTGCTGGTCGTCGGTGGTGGGCACGTCGCGCAGCGTCGGGTTCCGGCACTGCTCGCCGCGGGGGCCGAGGTCGTGCTCGTCTCACCTCAGGTGACGCCGGCTCTCGAGGGCCTGGCCGACGAGATCACCCTGCTCCTGAGGCCTTTCGAGGACGGCGACCTGGACGCCGTCTGGTACGTCATCGCGGCCACTGACGACCCCGAGGTGAACGCGCGGGTGCTCGCCGGCTGCGACACACGTCGGATCTTCTGCGTGCGCAGCGACGACGCGCGGGAGGCGTCCGCGTGGACGGCGGCATCGGGACGCCACGGCAGCGTCACCGTGTCGGTGCTCGGCAACCGCGAGCCGAGGCAGTCAGCCGCGCTGCGCGACGACATCGTCAACGCGCTGGCCGAGGGGCGGCTGTCGACGTCGGGGGCACACGACCGCACGCCCGGAGTACTGCTGGTCGGCGGTGGCCCGGGTGACCCCGAGCTGGTCACGGTGGCCGCCCGCCAGGCGCTGGCCTCCGCGGACGTCGTGGTCACCGACCGACTGGCCCCTCGTGAGCTGCTCGACGAGCTCGCGCCCCACGTCGAGCTGGTGGACGTGGCCAAGCTGCCGCGCGGTCGTGCGGCGGAGCAGGAGGAGATCAACCGGGTACTGGTCGAACGGGCCCGCGCGGGCAAACGAGTCGTGCGTCTCAAGGGCGGTGACCCGTTCGTCTTCGGGCGCGGGTACGAGGAGGTGCTCGCGTGCCGTGAAGCGGGCGTCCCGGTCACGGTCATCCCCGGGTTGCCGAGCCCGATCGGGGTTCCGTCGGTGGCCGGCATCCCGGTCACGCACCGCGGCGTCGCCCACGGCTTCACCGTCCTCAGCGGCCACCTGCCACCCGGCCACGAGGACTCGCTCGTCGACTGGGAGGCAGCGTCCAGGGTCGGCGGGACGCTGCTCTTGATGATGGCCGTCCAGAACGCTCCGGCGATCGCGCGCGCCCTGGTCGACCACGGCCGGGGCGCCGACACCCCGGTGGCGGTGGTGTGCGACGGCACCATGCCGGCGGAGCGCACGGTGTTCGCGACCTTGGGCACGCTCGAGGAGCGACTGCTGGCCGAGGAGGTCGGGCCGCCGGCGATCATCGTCGTGGGGGAGGTCGTGGCCGTGGCCCACCCCGACGTGTTCGGCCACGGCTGATGGCGCTCCTCGTCGACGTCGACGACCCCCACGATCCCCGGCTGGCCGACTACCGCGACCTGCGCGACGTCGAGCTCCGCAAGCACCTCGAGGGCGAGCAGGGACTCTTCCTGGCCGAGGGTGAGAAGGTCGTACGCCGAGCGGTGGAGGCCGGTTTCGAGCCACGCTCGTTCCTGATGGCACCTCGCTGGCTGGACGGGCTCGCCGACGTCCTCGCGACCAGCGAGGCGCCCTGCTTCGTCGTCTCCGAGGCGCTCGCGGAGCAGGTCACCGGGTTCCACGTCCACCGCGGCGCCCTCGCCTCGCTGCACCGGCGCCCCCTGCCCTCCGTGTCCGACGTGCTGGACGACGCCCGGTCGGTCCTCGTGATCGAGGACGTCGTCGACCACACCAACGTCGGCGCGATCTTCCGCGCGGGAGCGGCGCTCGGCTTCGACGGCGTGCTGCTCGCCCCGCGCTGCGCGGATCCGCTCTACCGGCGTGCGATCAAGGTCGCGATGGGCGCCGTCTTCGCCACGCCCTGGACCCGGCTCCCGGACTGGTACGACGCGCTGCCCGACCTCTCCGCTCGCGGGTTCACCACCGTCGCCCTGACGCTGGCGCCGGATGCCGTCCCCATCGACGCCGCGGTCGCCGGCGTCGATCGGCTCGCCCTCGTCCTCGGCTCCGAAGGCCACGGGCTGTCGCCGCGCTGGGAGCAGTCGGCCGACCGGCGCGCGGTCATCCCGATGCGCGAAGGCATCGACTCCCTCAACGTGGCCGCGGCCGCCGCCGTCGCGTGCTACGTCGCTGCCCGGCGATCCCCGGCTGGTTGAGTTCGGTCACGTTTGGGTCACGGCGCCGAAAATTCCGGCTCCCGCACGTTGACTCGGTGACCCACGTCACGTAGGACCTAGAACTCATCGATTCCATTCGGGTGGAACGTCTCGGGTCATCTCGTACTGAGCCCTCCTGCCCATGTCCCCAGGAGGGGTACCCAGACGTGATCCGTCGAACTATCGCGACGTCAGCCATCGTGGCGCTGACGATCGGCATGGCTCCAGCCGCCACCGCGGCACCGGGCCAGGCGCCGTCCGAGAAGTCGCCGAAGCTGCGAGCAGCGGCCCCCGCGTCGCTCGCCGGGACCCAGGAGAAGGGCACGGTCGTCTCCCTCGGCGATGGCGCCGGCAAGCAGCTCTACCTCGTCCAGCTCGACGGCGCGGCCGTGCCGTCGTACGACGGTGGGGTCAAGGGCCTCGCACCCGTGCAGGCCGCCGGTCGCACCTTCGCTCCCGACGCCGCCCGTGAGCGGGCCTACCGCGACCACGTGGTCGCCGAGCAGGCCGACCTGCGCCGCGACATCGCCGACGTCACCGGGCGGGCCGCCCAGGTGAGGTACTCCTACACCGATGCACTCAACGGCATCGCCGTCTCGCTGACCCGCGACGAGGCCCGCCAGGTCGCCGAGATCGACGGCGTCTCCGCCGTCCAGGTCGACGAGATGCGCCAGCTGCAGACCGACGTCGGCCCGGAGTGGATCGGTGCTCCCAGCATCTGGGACGGCTCGGCCACGCCGAGCGGCGACGGGACCAAGGGAGAGGGCATCGTCGCCGGCGTCCTCGACTCCGGTGTCAACGCCGCCAACCCCTCCTTCGCGGACTCCGTCGCCGAGGCTGACGGTGGTGACGGCTACGACCACGACAACCCCTTCGGTGCGGGCAACTACGTCGGTGTCTGCGACCCCGCCAACGCGGAGTTCTACAACCCTGACTTCGGGTGCAACGACAAGCTGATCGGCGCCTGGGACTTCGCTCCTGATGACAACGCCGCGGTCGGCTACGCCTACGACGACGACGGCCACGGCACCCACACCGCGTCCACGACGGCCGGCAACCAGGTCGACGCGACCACCTACAGCGCCGAGGAGAACCCCGACGAGCGCTTCTCGACGACCGAGAACATCAAGGGTGTCGCCCCCCACGCCAACGTCATCACCTACGACGTCTGCGACGACGGCTGCCCGCTGACCGCCATCATCGCGGGCATCGACCAGGCCATCGACGACGGCGTCGACGTCATCAACTACTCGATCGGCAGCGCTGCGCCGTCGAACCCGTGGACCGACGCCGACGCGGTGGGCTTCCTGAACGCGCGGGCCGCCGGCATCTATGTCGCCACCTCCGCCGGCAACGACGGTCCCGGTGCCGCGACCGTGGGATCGCCCGCGGACGTCCCGTGGATCACCTCGGTCGGCGCCACCCAGCACAACCGCCAGTGGCAGGCCACCGTCGAGAACATCACCGCCGACGGTGCGACCCACCCCGACATCGCAGGGCTCGCCTTCGCGAACGCCACCGACGGCAGCTACCCGCTCGTCGACGCCGCCGACCTCGGCAGCAACCTGTGTGTGGCCGACGAGCTCGAGGGCGAGGACCTGACCGGTCAGATCGTCGTGTGCGAGCGCGGCATCACCGGCCGGGTCGAGAAGGGTCAGGTCGTGGCCGGCCTGGGCGCCGAGGGCATGATCCTCATGAACGACGACGTCAATGGCGACTCGCTCAACGCCGACCCGCACGCGCTGCCGGCCGTCCACATCACCTATGACGACGGCGTCGAGCTGGAGCAGTGGATGGACACGGTCACCGGCGAGCAGGCTTCGCTCTCCGGCGGCACCGAATACATCGGTGACGACGTCGCGGACATCATGGCCGGGTTCTCCAGCCGCGGGCCCAACCGGGCCGTCGAGCTGATCAGCCCCAGCCTCTCGGCGCCCGGCGTCGACGTCCTGGCGGGCAACGGCACCGACAACGAGGTCTCGTGGGGCTTCATCTCCGGGACGTCGATGGCCAGCCCGCACGTGGCCGGCGCCTTCGCGCTGATCGCCGCGGCCAACCCGGACTGGACCCCCGCCGAGGCGCAGTCGGCGCTGATGACGACGGCCTTCACCGACGTCACTGACAACGACGGCTCCGAGGCCGACTGGTTCGACATGGGCTCGGGCCGGGTCGACCTGACCAAGGCCGCCGACGCCGGACTCGTGCTCGACGAGACCGAGGCCGACTACGAGGCCTCCGACCCGACCGTCGGTGGCGACGTCAAGGAGCTCAACACCGCCAGCATGGCGAGCAGCCAGTGCCTGGAGGAGTGCTCCTGGACCCGCACCGTGACGGCGACCGAGACCGGCGCCGGCACCTGGACGTCCGAGGGTTCCGGCGTCACCGACGGCATCACCGTCACGGTCGAGCCCGAGACCTTCACCCTCGCCGAGGGTGAGTCGCAGGAGATCACGATCACCGCCGACGTGGCGGGTGCCTCGACCGAGGACTACCAGTTCGGCAACGTCGTGCTGACTCCCGCCGCCGGCTCGGAGGCTCCGGTCGCACACCTGCCGGTGGCAGCCCTGCCCTCGACGGGTGTCATCCCCGCCGAGATCGACATCGACACCCGTCGTGACGCGGGCTCGCAGGAGTCCGAGCCGATCGAGGCCATCGCGATCACCGACCTCGACATCGAGGCCAACGGCCTGGTGCCGGCAACGGTGCAGGCCCTCTCCATCGAGGAGGACCCGACGAACACGGATCCGTTCGACGACGACACCGGCACCGAGGTGATCGACGTGACGGTCCCGGAGGGGGCCACGCGGTTGGTCGCGAACCTCGAGAACGCCACGGCGCCCGACTTCGACCTCTTCGTGGGCAAGGGTGAGGTCACCGAGGCGAACGTGGAGGCCAGCAGTGCCTCGGGCGGCTCGGCCGAGAGCGTCGACATCGCCTTGGGCGACGACGACGCCGGAGACTGGTGGATCCTGGTCCAGAACTGGGATGCCAGCTCACCCGGTGGCACCGACACGGTCGACCTGGAGCACGCGGTGGTCAGCGGTGACGCCGGCAACCTGCGTGCCGAGGGCCCGGCCAGCCAGCCCGCGGGCGACCCGTTCACGATCCGTGCCTTCTGGGACGAGTCGCGCATGCGTGCGGGTCAGACCTGGTACGGCTCGCTGACGCTGAGCGCCGCCCCTGGCGGCACCAGCATCGGAACCATCCCGGTGACGGTGAACCGTCTCCAGGACGACGTCTCCAAGAGCGTCGACGTCAACCAGGCGGCACCGGGCGACACCCTCACCTACACGGTCGAGGTGCAGCCCAACGTCACCCCGGAGGACCTGACGTACACCTTCACCGACCAGCTGCCGAACGGCACGACGTACGTCGAGGGCTCCGGCCCCGAGGGTGCGATGGTCGAGGACGGGGTCCTCACCTGGGAGCACACCATGCCGACCCAGGTCGGTGCGGTGGGTGACTACGAGTGGAGCACCAGCGCCACCGACGAGTCGTGCGCCAATCCGTACAACGGCGGTGGCTATCTGGACCTGGCCGGCTTCGGCTTCGGCCCCGAGCCCACTGGTCACCGGTGACGGCGTGCTCTACACGGCGCTGAGCAGCCGCGAGTTCGGCTACTTCGAGGACACCCAGTCGGGCATCTCGTTCACCGACGACGGCTATCTGGTCTACGGCGGTATCGACAACTGGACGGGTGACGTCGGGACGCCGCAGGAGCTGCCGGACGCGACGGCTCCCAACGGTGTGGCCGCGATGCTGTGGCAGGACATGCAGATCGTGCACGACGCTCCCAGCGGTGCTGGGGTGACGGTGGCCACGGCAGGCGCCGGGCTCGGCATCATCGAGTTCGACAACCTGCGCAAGGCGGACGATGCCGCGGGTGCCCAGGGCACCTACGACCTCGAGGTCTTCGCCGTGACCGGGAAGTCGAGACCTGGTCTTCGCCTACGACAACGTGACGGGGCCCCTCACCGGTGTGACCATCGGTGCGGAGGACCAGACGGGCGAGCACGGCTCTGCGCTGGTCAACGTCGGCGATGCCAGCAGCGTGATCGAGGACGACACCGTCGTCTGCGGGACCTACGTCAAGGACGACTCGCCGGTGACGTTCACCTACCAGGTGACCGTCGACGACGACGTCATCGAGGGCCAGGTGCTGCGCAACCGCCTGACGCACACGGTCGACAACCCGGGTGCCAAGGCCGTGCGGCTGTCCAACTTCGTCTCCGTCGTCGAGGGTGCCCAGCCGCCCGGCGATCAAGGTGATGAAGAAGCGGGATGCGCGCGAGGGCGGCACCGACGGCGTGGTCGTGTTCAAGCGACCGCGGGCTACCTCGGACGAGCGCCTCACGGTGTACTACGACGCTCGCGGCAACGCCGTGGCCGGTCGTGACTACCGTGCCCTGGACGGCAGCATCACCTTCCAGCCCGGCAAGGTCCGGGCCCGGGAGTACGTCCAGGCGGTCAAGCGGAAGGGTCAGCAGGGTGTGCGCCGCGTGCGCATCGTCCTCACCGAGGGGGAGAGCTACTCCCTGGGTGCCCCGAAGGTCGCGGTGGTGAAGATCCGAGACGCCCGCCGCAGGCGCTGACCGCACGTCACCGCGCGACCGGCCGGTCACCCCGACGGGGTGGCCGGCCGGTCGGCCGCCCGGAACCCCAGCGGGCTGTGTACCGTCCCACGCGTGACAGGAGGGAGAGTCCTGATGACGAAGTCGATGCACGCCATCAGTACCACCGTCCTGCTCGCCGCCCTGGTGCTCGGCGGCTGTGGGGGACCTGACGAGACCACCGCCACCGACGAGCCCACGGAGGGCGCCATGTCCAGCTCCAGCCCGTCGTCCGTCCCCGGTGCGGGGACACCGTCGGCCCGGGCGGCTGTGGCTGACCTCGCCACCCGCCTCGGGGTCGCCGAGGACGAGGTCGCGGTGACCGCCGTGGAAGCGGTCACGTGGAGGGACGGCAGCCTCGGGTGCGCCGAGCCGGGCACGATGTACACCCAGGCGTTGGTCGAGGGCCAACGCATCACGCTCGCCGTCGGCGAGGACGAGTACGAGTACCACGCAGGTGGCAATCGTGACGCCTTCCTGTGCGAGGACCCGACCCAGTAGCTCGGTGCCGCGGTGGGAGAGGCGTCGCGTTCCCACCCTTTGAGGGGACCCCGGTGGGGCATGGACCGTCTACCGTCGCAACATGACCACCACACCGCAGGAGCCCGGGCCGGACCCTGACGTCGTGCCGAGCGGCGATCCGGAGCCGATCCCCACCGAGCCGCAGCCGGGGATCGACCCGCACGAGGACCCCCAGACGCAGCCCGCTCCCTGACCCTTCCCAGTCAGGTGGGCCAGTCCGCCGGGTAGTCATCGACGGCCGCGTCGTGCGCCTTCTGGAGCTTCTTGCGCAGCTTCGTGGGCAGGCGGTCGCCGAAGACCGTGCCGACCGTGTGGTCGGTCTCGTGCTGGAGGCAGCGCGCCAGCAGTCCGTCGCCGCTGAACGAGACCGGCTCGCCGTCGAGCCCGGTCCCGGTGACCGACGCCTGGTCCGGACGCGCGCACTCGACGAACGCGCCGGGGAACGACAGGCAGCCCTCGTCTCCCACGTCGAGCTGTCGGTCCGCTCCCTCCGGGACGGTCAGCCGCGGGTTGCACACGACACCCACGGTCCGGTCCCCGCTCTCGTCGGGACAGTCGAAGACGAACACCGCCCGGTCGACGCCGACCTGGCACGCGGCCAGCCCGACGCCCTCGGCGGCGTACATCGTCGCGACCATGTCGGCCACCAGCGTCCGCAGCTCGTCGTCGTACGTCGTGACCTCGGCCTGAGGGCGGTGCATCACGGGCGTGCCCCACCGGGTGATGGGTCGGACGCTCCCGCCCTCGGGAAGCGGGCCGTACGGCGCGTGGACGACGTCGGCGGGCTCGGCAGGCATGACCCGTAGCCTAGGGTCGCGCCGGTCAGCCGGCGGCGTCGACCAGCCCACGAACCAGGGCCAGCTCCGTCCGCATCTCGGGGTGCCACTGCACGCCGACCCGGAACACCTCGCCCGCGGCCTCCATCGCCTCGACTGTGCCGTCGTCGGCGCGGGCGGTGACGGCGAAGCCCGGGGCTTCGCGCACCGACTGGTGGTGGTGGCACGACACCTCCACCTCGGGTCCCAGCAACGACGCGACCCGCGAGCCCGGCTCGGTGCTCACGCGGATCTCGCCGAACGCGTCGCCACCGGGGGAGTGGTGCTCATGGCCGACCAGGTCGGGGGTGTGCTGGTCGAGAGTGCCGCCGGCGTGCACCGCCATCACCTGCATGCCGCGACAGACGCCGAGCACGGGTAGGCGCGTGGCGGCCGCCGCGTCGAGGAGCGCCATCTCCCACGCGTCGCGGTCGGGTCGCCAGCCGCTGCTCCGGTCGTGCGGATGAGCGCCGTACCGGCCCGGGTCGACGTCGGCCCCGCCCGAGACGACCAGACCGTCCAGGCGGGCCACCACCGCCGCGGCGGCCTCGGCAGAAGCGGTCGCAGGCGGCAGCAGCAACGGAATGCCCCCCGCTGCGACCACCGTGTCGGCGTACTCGGCCTGCAGGACGTCGGCGCGCTGCCGCCGCCAGACGCCCCACGCCGCCTCCTCGCGGTAGGTCGTCAGGCCGATCACCGGCGGGCTCATGCGGACCTCACAGCGGCGTCACGTACGCCGCGTGGATGCCTCCGTCCACCAGGAACGTGCTCGCGGTGATGAAGGAGGACTCGTCGGACGCGAGGAAGAGCACCGCGTTCGCCATCTCGCGGGGCTCGCCGAACCTGCCCATGGGGACGTGCACCAGCCGGCGCGCGGCCCGTTCGACGTCGGTGGCGAACAGCTCCTGGAGGAGCGGCGTGTTGACGGGTCCGGGACACAGCGCGTTGACCCGGATGCCCTCGCGGGCGAACTGCACGCCGAGCTCACGGGTCATGGAGAGCACGCCGCCCTTGCTGGCCGAGTAGGAGATCTGCGACGTCGCCGCCCCCATCACCGCCACGAACGACGCGGTGTTGACGATCGACCCGCTGCCCTGCTCGAGCATGTGCGTCAGCGCGGCCTTGCTGCACAGGTAGACGCTGGTCAGGTTGACCTCCTGCACCCGGCGCCAGGCCTCGAGGTCGGTGTCCAGGATCGACTCGTCGTCGGGCGGGCTGATCCCCGCGTTGTTGAAGGCGATGTCGACCGAGCCGTACGAGTCCTTCGCCACGGCGAACAGCGCGTCCACCTCGTCCTTGCTGGTCACGTCGACATGCACGTACGTCGCGAACTCCTCGCCCCCGAGCTGTCCGACGAGGACGTGCCCGCGCTCGTCGTCGATGTCGCCGACCACGACCCGCGCCCCCTCCTCCACGAACCGCTCGACCGTGGCCAGGCCGATGCCGGAGCAACCTCCGGTGACGACCGCGACCTTTCCCTCGATCCGTCCTGCCATCGTCGGCTACTCCTCGTCCCGGTCGGTCGCGATGAACACGTTCTTCTCCTCGGTGAAGGCGGCTGGGGCGTCAGGTCCGAGCTCACGACCGAGGCCGGACTGCTTGTAGCCCCCGAAGGGCGTCCAGTAGCGCACCGAGGCGTGGGAGTTCACCGACAGGTTGCCGGCCTCGACCCCGCGGGCGACGCGGAGTGCGCGGCCCAGGTCGCGGGTGTAGATCGAGCCGGAGAGGCCGTACTCCGTGTCGTTGGCGAGCGCGACCGCTTCGTCCTCGTCGTCGAAGGGCATCACCGCCACCACCGGACCGAACACCTCCTCCCTCCACACCGGCTCGTCGGTCGAGCGGGACTCGACGACCGTCGGCGGCAGCCACCAGCCGGCCCCCTCCGGGGCTGCGCCGGTGAAGGCAACGGACGCGTCGTCGATATAGCGCTGGACGGTGTCGCGTTGGTTCGCCGAGACCATCGGCCCCATCTCGCTCCGCTCACCCGCCGGGTCCTCGACCCGGAACGCGCTGACCGCCTGCTCGAACCGGCCGACGAACTCGTCGTACGCACTGCGCTGCACGAGGATCCGGGATCTCGCACAGCAGTCCTGGCCCGCGTTGTCGAAGACGGCGTACGGCGCGGCAGCCGCCGCCCGGGCGACGTCGGTGTCGGCGAAGACGATGTTGGCGCTCTTGCCGCCGAGCTCGAGGGTCACCCGCTTCACCTGCTGGGCGCAGCCGGCCATGATCTGCCGACCGACCTCGGTGGAGCCGGTGAAGCACACCTTGCGCACCAGGGGATGGCTGACGAACCGCTGACCGACGACGGACCCCTTGCCCGGCACGACGGTGAACACGCCGTCGGGGAGCCCGGCCTCGCGGCCGAGCTCGGCCAACCGGATCGCGGTGAGCGGGGTGAGCTCAGCGGGCTTGAGGACCACGGTGTTGCCGGCAGCGAGGGCGGGCGCGAGGCCCCAGCCCGCGATCGGCATCGGGAAGTTCCAGGGCACGATGATGCCGACCACGCCGAGCGGCTCGTGGAACGTCACGTCGATACCGCCGGCGACCGGGATCTGCTTGCCCATGAGCCGCTCGGGCGCCCCGGCGTAGTAGTTGAGGCAGTCCCGGACGTTGCCGGCCTCCCACCGGGCGTTGCCGATGGTGTGACCGGCGTTGGTGACCTCGGTCTGCGCCAGCTCCTCGAGGTGGTCCTCGACGTTCGCGGCGAACGCCCGCAGCAGCCGAGCGCGCTCTCCGGGCGCCACCTCGCGCCAGGAGGTGAAGGCCTCGTGCGCCCGCTCGATCGCGGCGTCGGTCGCCGGCTCGTCGTGGGCCGGGACCTCGATGTCGAGCGGGTCCTCGGTGGCGGGGTTGATCAGCAGTGTCATGGCGACGTCACATCCTCTCGAAGCCGCGCACGAGCTCCCAGTCGGTCACGGCGGCGTCGAAGGCGGCCAGCTCCACGTCGGCCATGTTGGTGTAGTGGTCGACCACCTCGTCGCCGAACGCGGTGCGGGCGAGGTCGGAGGACGCGAACGCGTCACGGGCCTCCCGCAGTGTCGACGGCACGTGTTCCTTGTCGGACGTGTAGGCGTTGCCCACGAGCTCGTCCTCCAGCTCCAGCTCCTGCTCGATGCCGTGGAGGCCGCCGGCCAGCATCGCCGCCAGCGCGAGGTGCGGGTTCACGTCCGCGCCCGGGAGCCGGTTCTCCATCCGTGCCGACGGGCCGTGGCCGACCAGCCGGACAGCACACGTGCGGTTGTCGTTGCCCCACGCGATCGCGGTCGGCGCGAAGGAGCCGGCGGCGAACCGCTTGTAGGAGTTCACGTTCGGCGCGTAGAGCAGGGTGAAGTCGCGCATCGTCGCGAGCACACCGGCGACGAACGAGTCGTAGAGCGGGGAGCGGTCGTCGCCGTCCCAGAAGACCAGGGACCCATCGAGCCCGCGCAGCGACAGGTGGATGTGGCAGGAGGACCCTTCACGCTCGTTGTACTTCGCGAGGAAGGTGATCGACTTGCCGTGCTGGACCGCGATCTCCTTGGCCGAGGTCTTGTAGACGCTGTGGTTGTCGGCGGTGACCAGCGCGTCGGCGTAGAGGAAGCCGATCTCGTGCTGACCGAAGTTGCACTCGCCCTTGGCGGCCTCGACGTCGAGACCGGCGGCGTACATGTGGTTGCGGATGTCGCGCAGCAGCGGCTCGACGCGTGACGTGCCGAGCAGCGAGTAGTCGACGTTGTACTGGTTGGACGGAGTGAGGTCGCGGTAGCGCTGGTGCCACGCCTGCTCGTACGGGGTGTCGAACGCGATGAACTCGAGCTCGGTGCCGGCCAGCGCCTGCCAGCCGCCCTCGCGGGCGCGTTCGAGCTGACCCTTCAGGATCGTCCGCGGGGACTGCAGGACGGGAGCGTGGTCGAGCCAGACGAGGTCGCACTGCACCATGGCGGTGCCGGGCAGGTGGGGGAGCAGCCGCAGCGTGTCGTAGTCGGGGACGAACTCCATGTCGCCGTACCCCTTCTCCCAGGAGGACATGGCGTAACCGTCGACGGTGTTCATGTCGATGTCGACCGCGAGCAGGTAGTTGCAGCCCTCCGTGCCGTGCTCGAGGGCGACGTCGAGGAAGTACGCCGAGTGCAGCCGTTTGCCCTGCAGCCGGCCCTGCATGTCGGTGAACGCGAGGACCACCGTGTCGACCTCGCCGGAGGCGATCCTGCTACGCAGGTCGTCCAGCGTGAGGAACCGGTTGTTGGGTGCACTCATGTCGTCTCCAGTCGATCGGTCCTGCTCATCCGGGCCCGTTCACTTCAGGCACAGTCATGCGAGAAAGGCGCGCAGCAGCGCGGAGGTGTCGTCGCAGTGCTCCTCCATCACCTGGTGGGCTCGCTCGGGGCGGCCTCGCAGGACGGCGGACGTGACATCTCGGTGCTGGCGGTGGCTGTGACTGATGTTGGCTCCGAGGAACGGGATGGACAGCAGCATCTCGTGGAGGGACGCCTGCACGGAGGTGACCGCCTCGATCGTGCGCGGGGAGCCGCTCAGCGCGGCCACGGTGAGGTGGAAGCGCGAGTCGGCCTGCCGGTGGCCGGCCGCGCCCTTCGCCAGCGCGACCGCATCATGCGCGGTCTGCAGGCTCGCCCGCTGGTCGTCGTCGAGCTCCGCGCGGGCGGCCAGGCTCGCCGCCGCCGGCTCGACGGCCCGCCGGAACTCGAGGGCGTCGAGCCAGTCGTGGCGCTGCTCGGGGGTGATCCGGGCGGCACGCCGGGCGAAGGTGCCCCGACCGCGTCGCGTGACGATGGTGCCGCCGCCTCGGCCACGAGTGGTCTCGACCAGTCCGGCCTGTCGCAACGCCGCCATCGCCTCCCGGAGCGTCGCCCGGCTGACCTCGAGTCGGGTCGCCAGCTCGCGCTCGGGCGGCAGCGTGCTCCCGGTCGGATACACCCCCAGCCGGATGGCCGTGGCGAGCTGCTCCACGCACGCCTCGAAGGCGTGGTGACCGCGTACCGGGCGCAGCATGACCCCGGTCAGGTGCTCGAGCGGTTGTGCGGTCACGGGGCCAGTCTCATCAGCAGGCGGGGCCGCCGTCAATGGTCGGAGTTCAGACCAATTTGGTCACGGCTCTGGACGGCGGATTCCCTGCGGGTCTAGCCTCCCGCGAAAGGGGGCGCGCCGACGTCCCAGGGGAGGGTGCACGATGGCTGAGCTCAAGAACATGAATGACGACGAGAAACATCTCGCCAAGCTGGGGTACAGCCAGGAGCTGAATCGCTCGTGGTCCGGGTTCTCCAACTTCGCGATCTCGTTCTCGATCATCTCGATCCTGGCGGGCTGCTTCACCAACTTCGGGGCCGGCTTCAACAACGGCGGGCCGATCTCCATCTCGTGGTCCTGGCCGATCCTGGGGCTGTTCATCCTGTTGATCGGCTTCACGATGAGTGAGCTCGTGTCGGCGTACCCGACATCGGGTGGCATCTACTGGTGGGCGTCCAAGCTCGGCGGTCCAGCAGCCGGGTTCTTCACGGGCTGGCTCAACCTGATCGGCCTGGTCGCCGTGACGGCGGGCGTCTCCTACGGCTGCGCGACCTTCATCGACCTGACCATCAGCACGTACTCCGAGTCCTTCGCCGCCAACTACTCCCTGACCCGGGTCTTCATCATCTTCGTGGTCGTGCTCGGGCTGGCCGCGGTGCTCAACATCTTCAGCAGCCACTTGATGGCGATCATGAACAACGTCTCCGTGTGGTGGCACGTGGCAGGCGCCTCGATCATCGTCGCGATCTTGATCTTCGTGCCCGACCAGCACCAGTCGTTCAGCTACGTGTTCACGGAGCGGTTCAACAACTCCGGGTACGCCGACGGCAGCACGACCAGCCTCGCGTTCTGGTTCGCGATCGTGCCGTTCGGCTTCCTGCTCACGCAGTACACGATCACCGGGTTCGACGCGTGTGCCCACCTCTCCGAGGAGACTGCTGAGGCGTCCAAGGCCGCCGCCAAGGGCATCTGGCGCTCCATCTTCTACTCGCTCATCGGTGGCTACATCCTGCTGCTGTGCGTCGTGTTCGCCATCCCGGACAACGCGGAAGGCCAGCCTGACAACGCCCTGGCCGGAGCCGGCGTGGCAGGGATCTTCGTGCAGGCCCTGGGTACCAACTGGGCGACCGTGGTGCTGCTCATCTCGGCGTCGGCCCAGTTCTTCTGTGCTACGTCGTGCATGACATCGGCGTCGCGGATGACCTTCGCCTTCAGCCGTGACGGCGCGATCCCGGGCTCGGACTGGCTGAAGAAGCTCACGGCGCGTCGCGTGCCGGCCAACGCGGTGATCATGGTCGGCGTCTCCGCTGCCGTGATCACGCTGCCGGCCCTCATCGAGGTCGACGTCGCCGGAACTCCGGTGCCGCTGGCCTTCTACGCGGTCACGTCGATCGCGGTGATCGGTCTCTACGCCTCGTTCGCCATCCCGATCTTCCTGAGGTGGCGGCACGGCGACAAGTTCGAGGTCGGCTCGTGGAACAACGGCGCGAAGTACAAGTGGATGAACCCGATCGCCGTCGCCGAGATCGTCATCGTGTCCCTGTTCCTGATGATGCCCACGACTCCGGCTGCCAACCCGTTCCGCGACGAGTTCGAATGGAAGTTCGTCAACTACGCCCCGATCGTCACCCTCGGTGCGGTGCTGCTGCTGACGATCTGGTGGCACGCGTCGGCCAAGCACTGGTTCACCGGTCCCAAGCACACGATCGACGAGGCCGTGATCAAAGCCTTCGACGGGTGAGCCCGGAGGACTCGACGACCCCTTCTCGACCAGATCCCGCGCCTGTCCGGGCGGATCTCGGTCGAGGAGTTGTCGGGTGGACTCACGAACCGCAACTACCGGGTGGTCACCCCTGAGGGCGACTACGTGGTGCGGTGCAGTGGCAGCGACACTGCCCTGCTCGGCATCGACCGGGACGCCGAGCACGACAACACCCGGGCGGCGCACCGGGCCGGGGTCGGCGCTGAGGTCTTCGACTACCGTCCCGACCTCGGCGTGCTGGTGATCGGGTACCTCACCGGCGCGACCCTGGAGGACGACGACATTCAGCGACGCCGGGGTGCTGGGGAGGGCGGCCGACGCCTGCCGGAGGCTGCACGCCGGTCCGCGGTTCAGCGGCGACTTCGACATGTTCGCCGCGCCAGGCGGCCTACCTGCGCACCGTGCGCGAGCAGGGATTCTCGCTCCCGGCCGGCTACGACGACCACGCCGACGGCTGGGCGGAGGTGCGGCGGGTCGTGGAGTCGCGGCCCCAGGCCACGGTGCCGTGCAACAACGACCTGCTGGCCGGCAACTTCATCGACGACGGCGAGCGGATCTGGCTCATCGACTACGAGTACTCCGGCAACAACGACGTCGGCTTCGAGCTCGGCAACACCTGCACGGAGTGCGAGTTCCCGCCCGAGCGGGTCGAGGCCTACACCGAGGCGTACTTCGGCACGCCGACCCGCGGCGATGTCGCGCGGGTGCGGCTCGGGTCGCTGCGGAGCGAGTACGGCTGGTCGCTGTGGGGCTTCATCCAGGCCGCGACCAGTCCCCTCGACTTCGACTTCCACGCGTGGGGGATGCACCGATTCGAGAAGGCCGCCCGCACCTTCACGTCCGACGGGTTCGCCCGGCTTCTCGAGGAAGCCTCCGGTGACTGAGCTTCCCGGCCCGCGCCCGCGTCGTGGTCGTGGGTGGCGGGGTGATCGGGTGCTCCACCGCCTACCACCTGACGAAGCTCGGCGTGTCCGACGTGCTGCTGCTCGAGCAGGGTCGGCTCTCCGGCGGCACGACCTGGCACGCCGCGGGGCTGGTCGGTCCGCTGAGGGCGACGGAGAGCGGGACCCGTCTGGTGCAGTACTCGGCGGAGCTCTACGCCGCACTCGAGGAGGAGACGGGTCTCGCGACCGGGTACCGCAACGTCGGTGGCCTGGTGGTGGCTCGCACCGAGGATCGGATGGTCCAGCTGCGCCGGACCGCTGCCAACGCGGCCGCCTACGACCTGCCGTGCCGGCTCGTGTCGGCCGAGGAGGCACAGGAGCTCTGGCCGCCGATGCAGGTCGACGACCTGCTGGGGGCGCTCCACCTCCCCGGCGACGGCAAGGTGAACCCCACGGACCTCACGCAGTCCCTCGCGAAGGGCGCCCGCCTCGGCGGGGCGCGCATCGCGAGAGGGTCGGCGCGTCGTGGGGTTCACCGTCGCGGACGGTCCGAGCGGAGCCCGCGTCACCGGCGTGCGGACCGATGCCGGCGACATCGAAGCCGACGTCGTCGTCAACTGCGGCGGGATGTGGGCGCACGCCCTCGGCCGACTGCTCGGCGTCACGGTGCCGCTGCACGCCGCCGAGCACTTCTACGTCGTCACCGAGGCGGTCGAGGGCGTCCATCCCGACCTGCCGGTGATGCGTGACCCGGATGGCTGGACGTACTTCAAGGAGGAGGTCGGCGGTCTGGTCGTGGGCGGCTTCGAACCCGACGCGAAACCCTGGAAGGGGCCGGACGCCGTCCCGTACCCGTTCGAGTTCCAGCTGCTCGACGAGGACTGGGAGCACTTCTCGCTGCTCATGGACGAGGCGCTGCGCCGGGTTCCGGCGCTCGAGGACACCGGCATCCGGAAGTTCTACAACGGGCCGGAGGCCTTCACCCCGGACAACCAGTTCCTGCTGGGGGAGGCGCCCGGCCTCCGCGGCTACTTCGTCGCGGCCGGCTTCAACTCGGTGGGCATCGCCTCTGCGGGAGGGGCCGGTCGCGCGCTCGCGGAGTGGATCGTGGCGGGCGAGCCGCAGGAGGACCTGGTCGCCGTGGACCTGCGGCGCTTCGGCGCGTTCCACAACGACGTGGACTGGCTGAGGTCCAGGGTCTCGGAGGTGCTGGGGTTGCACTACGCCGTGCCGTGGCCCAACCGCGAGATGGCGTCGGGTCGCGACCAGCGCCGGTCGCCGCTGCACGAACGTCTGGCAGCACGCGGGGCGTGGTTCGGTGCCCGGATGGGCTGGGAGCGGGCCAACGTGTTCACCGACGGCGACCCGGCCGCGGCGTACACCTGGGGCAAGCCGCCGTGGCTGGAGGACTGCATCCGCGAACAGCTCGCCTGCCGCGACGAGGTGGCGGTCTTCGACCAGACCTCCTTCTCGAAGTACGCCGTGTCCGGGCCGGGTGCGCTCGACACGCTGCAGTGGGTCTGCGCCGCGGACGTCGACGTCCCGGTGGGGCGTTGCGTCTACACCCCGTGGCTCAACAGCCGCGGCGGCTACGAGGCAGACCTGACGGTGACCCGGACCGCGCCGGAGGAGTTCCTCGTGGTCGAGCTCCTCGGCCACCACGGAGCGAGACCTGGACTGGCTGCGCCGGCACGCGCGACCGGACACGGTGATCGACGACGTCACCGAGGAGTTCTCCGTGATCGGGGTGATGGGACCGGGTGCGCGCGGGCTCCTGGGCGGCCTCACGGATGCCGACCTGAGTGACGACGGCTTCCCGTTCGCCTCCTCGGGCCGCTGCTGCTGTCGGACGTGCGGGTCCGTGCCACGCGCATGACCTACGTCGGCGAGGTCGGCTGGGAGGTGCTGGTCCCGGTCGAGCTCGGCCGGGACGGTGTACGAGGCGGTGATCGGTGGCGGGGGCACCGATGCCGGCTACTACGCGATCGAGGGGTTGCGGCTGGAGAAGGGCTACCGCGCGTTCGGTCGCGAGCTGACGCCAGACCACACGCCCGTCGAAGCCGGGCTGGTGTTCGCCACGGCCTTGAAGGGGGACAAGGACTTCCTGGGGCGGGCCGCGTTGGAGGCCCATCGGGCCGAGCTGGCCGGGGGCGGTCCGCGCCGCCGGTTCGTCAGCCTGGTCGTCGCCGACCCGGAACCCCTGCTGTGGGGCGGCGAGCTGTTGCTCCGCGACGGTGACCCGGTCGGCCAGGTCACGAGCGCGGCGTGGGGTGCCACGGTCGGTGCCTCCGTCGGTCTGGGGTACCTGCAGGCCCCCGGACCGGTCGACGCGGCCTGGCTGGATGCCGGCCACCATGAGGTCGACGTCGCCGGCTCGACGTACCCCGTGACCCTGTCGCTCCGCGCCCCTTTGTGACCGGCTCGGAGGGGTGCCGATTGGTCCCCAACGGCAGGTTTCCGGGCCCAAGTCGTGCCGTTCGTGACCAATGGATCGATCCACTACGAGGGCCGGGCGGCCACGGCCGAGGGGCCACGGACGTGACGGGCACGACCGACGTGACCGGCGACACCCGCCCGGTCGTGGCGGAAAGTGTAACTCGGAGTTACATTATCTCCCATGGCCCTCACCAAGAACCTCAGACCGGGCGGGAAGCACGGCCTGGCCAGCGGGGAGACGCGTGACCCGATCGGGTACGCCGTCGCCGCGCTGAGCCGGGTGGCGCAGAGCGAGCCTGCTCGACCGCATCGGCCTGCGCAAGCAGGCCGAGCAGACGGTGTTCACCGTCACCCGCGGGGGATTCCAGGCCGCGACCGCAGCCGGACGCACCTTCAAGCGCGTCGGCTCCGCCACGAAGCAGGGGGTCCGCGTCCCGAGCGCGACGCCGCAGGGCGTGTTCGACCTGACCCCGACCGAGGACGAGCAGATGCTCGTCGACGTCGTGGGGGAGTTCGCCGAGGAGATGGTGCGCCCGGCCGCAGCGAAGGCCGACGACGACTGCGCGGCCCCCGACGAGCTCCTGAAGGCCGGCCTCGAGATCGGGCTGCCGATCCTCGGCGTCCCGGAGTCCTTGGGAGGCATCTCCGAGCACCGCTCCGCGATGGCCGGCACCCTGGTCGCCGAGGCGCTGGCGAAGGGCGACCTGGGCCTCGCCGTCTCCGCGCTGGCTCCCGGAGCGGTCGCGACCGCCCTGTCGCTCTGGGGCACCGAGCAGCAGCAGAAGACCTACCTGCCGGCGTTCACCGGCGACGACGTCCCGGCCGCGGCCCTGGCACTCAACGAGCCCGCGGTGCTCTTCGACGTGCTGGAGCCGACGACGACCGCCGTCCGGGACGGCGACGCCCTCGTCCTCGACGGCGTGAAGTCGCTCGTCCCGCGGGGCGGGGACGCCGAGCTGTTCGTGGTGGGTGCCGAGCTCGAAGGTCAGCCGGTGCTGGTCCTCGTCGAGTCGGGCACCGACGGCCTGACCGTCGAGGGCGACCCGGCCATGGGCGTCCGCGCCGCCTCACTGACCCGGCTGACCCTCTCGCGGCGTGCGGGTGCCGGTCGCCTCCGTCCTGGGAGAGACCGACGGATCGACGTACGCCGAGTGCGTGCGGCTCTCCCGCGTCGCGTGGTGTGCGCTCGCGGTCGGCACCGGCCAGGCCGTGCTCGACTACGTCATCCCTTACGTCAAGGAGCGGGAGGCCTTCGGCGAACCGGTCGCGCACCGCCAGTCGGTGGCCTTCATGGTGGCCAACATCGCGATCGAGCTGCAGGCCATGCGGCTGGTCACCTACAAGGCCGCCGCGCGTGCCGCCGCCGGCAAGGACTTCGCCCGTGAGGCCGCGCTCGCTCGCAGGCTGTGCGCCGAGAAGGGCATGCAGATCGGCCTCGACGGTGTCCAGCTGCTCGGTGGCCACGGCTTCGTCAAGGAACACCCGGTGGAGCGCTGGTACCGCGACCTGCGTGCGATCGGCGTCATGGAAGGAAGCGTGCTTGTCTGATGATCCACCTCGACGATCCGAAGCGATTCCGGACACTGCGCGACCAGGCACACCAGGTCGCCATGAACATGCTGCGCCCCGTGTCCCGCAAGTACGACCGCGCCGAGCACGAGTACCCCAAGGAGCTCGACATGCTCGCGGCGATGATCGACGGGCTCGCCGAGTCCGGCGCCAACGAGGGTGCGGGTGCCACCGGCGTACGTCGTGACGAGCAGCCGGAGGAGAAGTCCGGGGTGCAGAACGGCGCCAACCTCGCCTCGGTCATGTCCATCGCCGAGATGTGCTGGGGCGACGTGGGCCTGCTGCTGTCGATGCCCCGTCAGGGCCTCGGCAACTCGGCGATCGCCTCCGTGGCCGACGACGAACAGTCGCAGCGCTTCGCGGACACCTGGGCCGCGATGGCGATCACCGAACCCGGCGTGGGCTCGGACTCGGCGAACATCCAGACCACGGCCGTCCTCGACGGCGACCACTACGTCATCAACGGCGAGAAGATCTTCGTGACGTCGGGCGAGCGCGCCGACAGCGTCGTCGTGTGGGCGACGCTCGACAAGTCCCTCGGCCGGGCGGCGATCAAGTCCTTCGTGGTCGAGAAGGGCACACCCGGCATGACCGTGGAACGGCTCGAGCACAAGCTCGGGATCCGTGCCTCCGACACCGCGACCATCACCTTCACCGACTGCCGGGTGCCCCGGGAGAACCTGCTCGGATCGCCCGACGTCGACGCGAAGCAGGGCTTCGCGGGCGCGATGGCGACCTTCGACAACACCCGGCCGCTGGTGGCCGCGATGGCGATCGGCGTGGCCAAGGCCTCGCTCGACCTCACCCGCGACCTCCTGGCACAGGCCGGCGTGGAGGTCGACTACGACCGCCCGGCGCAGGTCCAGCACGCGGCGGCCGCGAAGTTCCTGCAGATGGAGGCCGACTGGGAGGGCGCCCGCCTGCTCACCCTGCAGGCGGCCTGGGAGGCCGACAACCGCAAGCCCAACTCGCTCGAGGCGTCCATGGCCAAGGCCAAGGCCGGCCGCGTCGCCTCGGACGTCACGCTGTCGTGCGTCGAGCTCGCCTCGACGCTGGGCTACTCGGAGACCGAGCTGCTCGAGAAGTGGTCGCGCGACTCGAAGATCCTCGACATCTTCGAGGGCACCCAGCAGATCCAGCAGCTGATCGTGGCTCGTCGGCTGCTCGGGCTCACCAGCGCCGAGCTGAGGTAGGCATTCGCTAGTCGGAGCGCGAGATCCGCTCGGCCACGTCAGCGGGTGTCGACTCGACCAAGCCCGGCTCGGCCTGAGCGTCGATCTCGGTGACCGGCACCGGACGGGGCTGGCGGGGGCGCTCGACGGGCGCCGCGTCCAGACCGAGCTCCTCGGTGACGTTGACCGGGCGTGGCGAGTCCTGTGCTGCCTGTGGCGTGGCGGTGTCGCTGGCATCCCGCCGCCCGGTAGCGCTCCGGACGACGCCCACGCCGGCAGCGGCGACACCCCGGGTGACGCCGTACGCACGGGCGACCACCTGGGCCGACAGCCTGGTGGCTCCGACGACGGTCCCGGTGGCGAGCTGGGTGATGGTGCCGAGCGGGTGACTCACGAGAACTCCCTCTGACGGACGGACGGAAACGGGCACGGCGGCCGGTGTGTGTCACACCGTACGTCCGTGCCCGTTGCCGACGGCCCCCGTGCCGTCCGCCTGGTGAGTCAGGAGACCGCCTTGAAGGGGTCGTGCTCGGCCAGGATCCGCTCCACGCGGGCCTGGTCGAGGCGGGCGTAGACGGTCTGGTTCTCCTGGGCGTCGCGCACGCACTTGGCGAGGGTGAACGCCGAGGTGGTCAGGTACATGATCCCGAGGCCGAGGAAGGCGCGGATCCAGACGTCGACCGGCAGGTAGAAGACCGAGAAGATCATCGTGAGCAGGGCGACGGCGAAGGAGATGCCGGCCTGCAGGAAGAAGGCGTTGGTGTTCTTGGGAGAGCTCGTGGTTTCCATGCCGACGAGCATCTGCCCGCGTGGCCGCGTCGCGCACCCGCGCCGGTACCCGATCCCGGCTGAGTAGCCACACCCATCGGCTGTGTTCCGATGGGGGCATGAAGCTCTACGCGGACAACCCCGGACAACGTGCGCGCCAGATCCTGACCGACCTGCTCTTCGTGGCGTGGGTGCTCGCGTGGGTCTGGGCCGGGATGGCGGTCCATGACGCCACGACGGAGCTGGCGGGTCCGGGCCACCAGATCGCCGAGTCCGGGTCGGCCATCTCCGACTCGATGTTGGAAGCCGGCGGCGTGCTCGGGGACCTGCCGCTCGTGGGTGAGGAAGCCCGGGCACCTTTCGACCAGGCCAGCGCTGCGGCCGAGCAGCTCGCCGACGCCGGTCGCGCCGAGGTGGCCGCAGTCGGGCAGCTTGCCGACCTCCTCGGACTCGCGGTGGCCGGGATCCCGATCCTGGTCGTCGCGGCGTTCTTCCTGCCCTCGCGGGTCCGGTTCGTACGTCGTGCGACGGCCGGCGCGAAGCTCGTGGACGCGGCCGAGGACCTCGACCTGTTCGCCCTGCGTGCGCTCGCGCACCAACCGCTGCACGTGCTCGCCCGGATCACCGACGACCCGGCGGGGGCCTGGCGGCGCGGCGACACCGAGATCACCACGCGGCTCGCCGAGCTCGAGCTGCGCGCCAACGGCTTGCGACTGCCGGGAGAGCGTCCGGCATAGTGGCCGGATGCCGAAGTCCGACAAGCGCCGAGACCTGATCGCCGGAGTGCTGGACGACGCCTTCGCACCCCTGATGAAGGCCGACCCGTACGCGTTCCGGGTGAAGTTCCGCAAGATGGCGAGCGACCCGCACTCGTTCTACCGGGGAAGCGCCTGCCTCTTCTACGCCGATGTCACCGAGGAGGAGGACCCGTACGCCGACGACCGTTCCGGGCGGATCTGGATCCACGGCGACCTGCACGTGGAGAACTTCGGTACCTACCTGAACTCCGACGGGCGCCTGGTCTTCGACGTCAACGACTTCGACGAGGCCTACCTCGGCCGGTTCACCTGGGACCTGCAGCGCTTTGCGGCCTCGCTCGCCCTCATCGGCTGGCAGAAGGCGTTGCCCGAGGACGACGTACGACGCCTGATCGGCAAGTACGTCCGGTCCTACCTCTCGCAGGTGGACGAGTACCGCCGCAGCGCTGACGACGATGACGACGACTTCGCGCTGCACCTCGACAACACGACCGGCCCGATCAAGGCCGCCCTCGTGGCGGCACGATGCAACCGCCGCGCCGACCTGCTCGACAAGACGACCGTGCTCGCCGAAGGACTGCGCGGGTTCCGCGACGACGGATCGGTGCGGCACCTGGCCAAGACCGAGCGCACGAAGGTCGTGGCGGCGTTCGAGCGCTACCTCGACACCATTCCGGACGACAAACGGTTCGACCGCGACCTCTTCTACGACCTGCGCGACGTGGTGGGGAAGTCCGGGTTCGGCATCGGCAGCGCCGGCCTCCCGGCCTACAACGTGCTCGTCGAGGGATTCAGCCAGGCGCTCGACAACGACGTCGTGCTGTCGATGAAGCAGGCGAACATCCCGGCGGTGAGCAGGTTCGTGGACTCCGACGCTGTGGATGCCTACTTCGAGAACGAGGGACAGCGGACCGTGGTCAGCCAGCGTGCTCTCCAGGTGCACACCGACCCGCTGCTGGGGTACACGACCCTGGACGGGGTGGCGTACGTCGTCTCGGAGGTGTCTCCGTACGAGGTCGACCTCGACTGGTCCGATCTCACCGAGCCAGACGACATCGCCGAGGTCGTCGACATGCTGGGGCGTGCCACGGCGAAGATCCACTGCGCCTCGGACGAGGACAGCGAGCAGGATCTCGTCAACTTCCAGGTCGAGGAGGCGATCGCGTCCTCGCTGCACCGCCGGCGCAAGGAGTTCACGGCCTGGCTGACCGACTGGGGGATGGCGTACGCCGTCCGGGTCCGCGACGACCACGCGCTGTTCGTCGAGGCGTTCCGCGAGGGCTCGATCGGGGTGTCCGCCACCTAGGGCCGTGACCTTCGCGCAGGGTCGCCGTTGTTACTGGCACGTATCCGGTGACTCAGGAGGGAACCCCCCATGCGTCGTAGCTCACGACTCGTGGCCGCTGCCGCTCTGGCCGTGGCCGCGCTCACGCCGACCCTGCCGACGACCGGCGCCCACGCGGCGCTGCCCCTCGTCAAGGCCAACGTGTCCGACTTCCTTGCCCAACAGCTCACCACACTGGGCGCGGGCGAGAAGGCCACCGTGATGGTGCACGGCACCGACCTGGCCGCCGCTGACCGTGCGGTGACCGCAGCCGGCATGACCAGGACCATGAGCTTCGACAAGATCGGCGTCGTCGTCGCCCGTGCCACCGCCGCCCAGATCGCGCTCGCGCGGATCCAGCCGGGCGTGACCTACGTGGAGGGCAACCAGCCGATCGAGTTCGCCCAGTACACCTCCAACACCGCCACCCGTGGCACCGAGGCGCAGCAGACCCTGACCGGCGCCGACGGCAGCGCACTCACCGGCACCGGCATCAGCGTCGCCGTCATCGACTCCGGCGTCGACCCGACCCACCCCTACCTCACCGAGGACGACGGAACCTCCGCCGTGGTCAGCAACAACAAGACCGTCTGCGACCCCTTCGGCGCCTTCTGCCAGGTCGTCAACCTGCCCAACAACGTCGACACCGACACATTGTCGGTCGGTGGCCACGGCACCCACGTCGCCGGCATCGTCGCCGGCCGTCCCACCGAGCTGTCTGACGGATCCACCCTCCACGGTGCGGCTCCGGGCGCCAAGCTGGTCTCCCTCTCGACCGGTGCCGGCCTGGTCATCATCGGTGCCGACGCGGCCCTCAACTGGGTGCTCGAGAACCACGCGGCTCCGTGTGGCGCCGGTGTACCCGCGGCTGAGTGCCCGCCGATCAAGGTCACCAACAACTCGTACGGCCCCAGCGGTGGCGGCGAGTTCGACCCGGAGTCCGCGACCGTCAAGCTCCAGCGCGCGCTGGCCGCCGAGGGTGTCGTGACCGTCTGGGCCGCCGGCAACGACGGCGGTGACGGCTCCGAGAGCCTCACCAACCCGCCGGGGCAGGACCCCACCGGCGGCATCATCAGCGCCGCGTCGTACAACGACCTGGAGACCGGCACCCGTGACGGCGAGGTCAGCACCTTCTCCTCACGCGGCCTGGCCAGCGACCAGTCGACCTGGCCCGACATCTCGGCGCCGGGCGACACGATCACGAGCTCCTGCCGCATCTACCTCGTGATCTGCTCGACCGGGCTCGCGCCTGTGGAGAACGGCGACTACAACACGATCAGCGGCACGTCGATGGCGGCGCCGCACATCGCCGGCATCGTCGCGCAGCTGTTCCAGAAGTCACCCACCGCGACCCCCGCCCAGGTCGAGGACGCGATCACGTCGACCGCCCACAAGTACACGTTCGGCTCGCCGTACGTCGGCGGGACGTCGTTCGACAAGGGGCACGGTCTGGTCGACGTCGTCGCAGCGGCCAACAGCCTGCCCTGATCCGGATCGCGCCGGGCACCGTGGGTGCCCGGCGCTGCCGGACGTGCCGCCCTCAGCGTGAGCTGTTGGGCGTGCGACCACGCACGACCCCGACGAACGCCTGGGTGTCGTCGTCGTCCCTCGCGACGAGCCAGGCGAGCCCGACCGAGCTCGGCGGCAGGTCGATGACCGGCCGGGACGCCACGTCCTTGCGGCTGAAGAGCCGCGCGACCGACATCGGGACGATGGCGACGCCACTGCCGGCGGCCACGACCTCGATCGCCTCCCGCTCGCTCATGGCCGGCCAGACGAGCTGGGGCGCCTCCGGCGTCCATCCGGAGGAGTGGGGCAGGACCAGCTGCTCGTCGGCGAGGTCGGCGAGCTCGACCTCGGTGCCGGCCGTCGCGAAGTGGTCACGCGGCACCACGACGACCGCCACCTCGTCGTACAGCGGGATGAGGTGGAGATCGGTGCGGTCGACGGGGAGCCGTACCAGGCACATGTCGAGCGTTCCGTCGCGCAGTCGGGCCTCCTGCTCGGCGTCGGTGACGGGCACCAGCTCGAGCGGGCTCCGGCTGCGCTCGCGCCAGAGCTTGGCCCACTTGTCAGGTGTCGTCCCCGTCACGAAGCCGACCCGCAGCGTCGTCACGGTGCCTCCCGGAAGCCGAGCCCACGCCCGCCGAGCGCCTCGCCGAGGCGGGCGATGGCGATCGGGCCGACTCCGTGGAGCGCGAGCAGCTCGGTCTCGGACCAGCCTGCGACCTGCTCCAGGCTGACGACGCCTTCGGCGCGCAGTGCCCGGGTCGCGGGTGCACCGATGGCACGGGGGAGCGGGGTGCCGTCGGGGCGGGTCCGCTCGCGCTTCGGCCCTCCGTGGTCGAGGACGGCCTCGCCGCGGGGGGAGAGGCGGTAGCCGATCGCGAGTGACTCGGTCAGGCCCTTCTCCTTGAGCTTGCGCACGTCGGCCTTCCACTCCAGCGTCTCCCGGCCCAGCTCGGCCGCCAGGTCGGGAGCGCGTACGCCGGGACTGCGGTCGATGATCTCCAGGGTCGGTCGGGTCCACGGGCCGTGGCTCGAGGCGGTGTCGAGCCGGTCGAGCCAGGCCCGGATCGCCGCGATCTCGTCGGCGTCGGGAATCGTCTCCCGCAACGTCTCGCGCGGGTCGGCGCCGGCGTGGCGGAGCCCCACCCTGAACACCGGGCGATCGGTGCGGTGGGCGAGTGCCTCCTTGAGTGCCTTGAGGTTCTGCGCCCCGGCCCGCCGGGCGTCCTCTGCCTTCAGGGACGACAGTGACACCTGCTCCACGGAGGTGACCTCGATCAGACCGACACCGGTGCGCATCCGGGTGCCGACCTTCACCCGGGGCCGGTCCCACCGCCGGAAGGCGAGGTCGATCTCGCCGGCCTTGATCGCCGCGAGCTCCGCGGGGCGGATCATCATGGGGTCAGTCCATCACGGTCGTTCCCCGGCCGTCTCGCTCGGGCGGCCGCACTCCCGATCGCCGACTGATGTCGCTGGCCGAGCAACTTCTGCCGAATCCGTGGCGTCCCCATGATGTGTGGGTTCCTTGCGACAGCCGCCACCGGGCGTGGGTGCTGATGGCGGTGATGGCGGTGACGCTCGCCGTTTCGGGACTCGGTTCTCGCGCGCAGTCAGCCGGTGACGGCCGCTACCGCGCATCCGAACATCGTCGTGGTCATGACCGATGACATGAGGGTCGATGACCTGCGGTTCGCCCCGCACGTGCGCCGGCTGGTCGCCCGACGTGGGCTCACCTTCCGCAACTTGTTCGCGCCGTATCCGATGCGTTGTCCGGCCCGTTGAGTATGGCTGGCGCCGCCCGGCCAGCGGGCGCGTCAGTTCAGTCGCGGCACCGGCAACGAGCAGGTGACTCCATCGTGGCGGATTAATACCTCCGGTCTAATGTCATACACGAGTCCTTCGCGGAGTCGTGAACACGTACTCGGTCAACCCGACCTTCCGGGTGGACGTCGTGGACGGCCTGGCGTACATGCTGTCGGCCGAAGAGCCGCCCCACGAGATGAGCCGCCCTCCATGCTCGTCGCGGGGCCCGCCGACTCTGGGGTAGGTCAGTCCGGTGACCGCCATGGTGCCGCTCAGGTCCACCCAGTAGCGTGCGTCGGTTCTGTTCTCGATCTCGATCTGGACCCACCAGCGCCGGCCTTCCGGCGCGTGGTCCCACCAGAGGGTGTAGCCAGGGCGGACTCGTTCGCCGAACCGCTCGCAACGATGGATGGCGGCCGAGGCACCGCTCAGGGGGCTCTGCTTGGCAGCGATGGCCGAGCCCCAACGTGCGAAGGCCTTCTCGAGCGCACGCACGCCAGCGGCACCGAGAGGAACGTCCGTGGCTGCTCGTACGTCCGACTGGAGCGTGCGGATCTCGACCGGCGCCCGACCGCACTGCTCGCGGACCCTGGTGAGCGCCCGGTCGAGCGCTGACCGGGTGCGGGTCGCGGCCTCCCCGGACTGTCCGTCCACGTCCGATGTCACCAGCCACATGGCCTGGAGGAGCGGCCAGGCCATGCTTCGTTTCGCCCTCAGCTGGGCCTCGTGGCACGTGGTGCCGGCCTCAGGGACCTCACCCTGCTCCGGATCGAGTGTCGACGTCTTCGTGGGTGAAGACACCGGCGACGACGCCGAGCTCCTGGGTGTCGGTGGCGGATCCCCTTGCTCGGTGGAGTCCGCACCGCAGGCAGTCAGCGTCGCCCCTACGAGGGCCGCCACGAGGCTGCTCATGCAGCTGGAGAGATCCCGTCGCTCCATGACTCATGGTACGGCTGCTGGTGTCCGAGGGGGGACTTGAACCCCCACGCCCTAATACGGGCACTAGCACCTCAAGCTAGCGCGTCTGCCAATTCCGCCACCCGGACGAGTGCGGGGGAACATTAGCAAAGTGGGGGAGTGAATCCCGCATCGGGGAGAGCCTCGCCGGGGTGCAGGATGGGGGCATGGCTGCGCATCAGGAGCAGGGTCAGGACGCGTCGACGTACGACCCGACGACCGAGGTCGTGGAGCTGTGCCGCGACCTGATCCGGATCGACACCTCCAACTACGGCGACGACTCCGGGCCGGGGGAGCGGAAGGCGGCCGAGCACGTCGCGACGCTGCTCGACGAGGTCGGCATCGAGTCGACGGTGGTCGAGGAGACGCCGGGCCGCACCAGCCTGATCGCCCACTGGGGCGACACGTCCTCCGACCGGCCGGCGCTGCTGCTGCACGCCCACCTCGACGTCGTGCCGGCCGCCGCCGAGGACTGGCAGGTCGACCCCTTCTCCGGCGAGATCCAGGACGGCTACGTCTGGGGCCGGGGCGCGGTCGACATGAAGGACTTCGACGCCATGCTGCTCTCGGTGGTGCGGGCGCGCACCCGCGCCGGCGCGCTGCCGGACCGGCCGATCGTGCTGGCGTTCACCGCCGACGAGGAGGCCGGCGGCCACCACGGCGCGCAGATCATGGTCGAGAAGCACGCCGAGCACTTCGAGGGCGTGACCGAGGCGGTCGGCGAGGTCGGCGGCTTCAGCGCCACCGTCCGCGGCCGGCGGATCTACCTCGTCGAGGCCGCCGAGAAGGGCATGGCCTGGATGAAGCTGACCGCCCGCGGCCGCGCCGGCCACGGCTCGATGATCAACCCCGACAACGCCGTCACCCGGATCGCGCAGGCGGTCGCCCGGATCGGCGCCCACCAGTGGCCGGTGCGGCTCACGCCCGCGATGGAGGTGCTGCTCGCGACCGTCGCCGACCTCGCCGGCACCGAGGCGACGCCGGAGAACGCCGAGGCGCTGGTCGAGGAGTTCGGCAGCGCCGCGCGGATGCTCGGCGCGGTCATCCGCAACACCACCAACCCGACCATGCTCGGCGCCGGCTACAAGGCCAACGTGATCCCGACCGAGGCGACCGCCCACGTCGACGGCCGCTTCCTGCCCGGCTTCGAGGACGAGTTCTTCGCGACACTGGCCGCGCTCGTGGGCGACGGCATCGAGGTCGAGTACCTCTCCAACCAGCAGCCCTGGGAGACGCCGTACGACGGGGACCTGGTCGACGCGATGCACCGCTCGCTGCTCGCCGAGGACCCCGACGCGCTGGTGGCGCCGTTCCTGATGAGCGGCGGCACCGACGCCAAGCACTTCCGCAAGCTCGGGATGCGCTCCTACGGCTTCACGCCGCTGCGGCTGCCGGCCGACCTCGACTTCACCGCGCTCTTCCACGGCGTCGACGAGCGGGTCCCGGTCGACGCCCTGGAGTTCGGCGCGCGGGTCTTCGACCGGTTCCTCGACGAGGTCTGAGGCCGGCTCGGGATCAGATCGGGGCGGGGTCGCCGAACCACACCGTGGCCCGCTGCCGGATGATCTTGCGGCGCAGCACGACCCGGCGGGTGCCGTCGGGCCTGATCTGGACGCCGGTCGAGCTCCCAGCCGCCGTGCTCGGCCACGCTCGACGAGCAGCCGGGTGACGGCGTTGCGCGAGAAGTCGCGCGAGATCGTCAGCTTCTCGAACTGCCACTCGACCCCGCGGCCGAGGGGGCGCTCGGTCACCCGCGTCGCCACGGTCAGTCCCCGGAGACGTCGTCGAGGGCGGCGACGATCTCGTCGGGCAGGGTCAGCTCCTCGGTCGCCAGGGCGGGCTGGAGCTGGGCGGCGGTGCGGGCGCCGACGATCGGCGCGGTGACGCCGGGACGGTCCCGCACCCAGACCAGCGCCACCTGCAGCGGCGTCCAGCCCAGGCCGTCGGCGGCCTCGGCCACCGCCTCGACGACGCCGGCGCTGTGGTCGGTGAGGTAGGTGCTCGACGAGCTCGCGAAGCCGCGGCGAGGCGCCGCGCGAGTCCGAGGGCGTGCCGTCGCGGTACTTGCCGGTCAGCACGCCACCCGCCAGCGGCGACCAGGGCAGCACGCCGAGCCCGAGCGCCCGCGCGGCCGGCAGCACCTCCGCCTCGACCTCGCGGTTGAGCAGGGAGTACTCGACCTGGGTCGAGGCCAGCGGCGCGCGGCCGGGCACGGCGCGCTGCCAGGTCGCGGCCTGGGCGGTCTGCCAGCCGGAGTAGTTCGAGATGCCGACGTACGACGCGCGGCCCGGAGGTGACCGCGATGTCGAGGGCCGACAAGCGTCTCCTCGAGCGGTGTGTCGTCGGACCCAGACGTGGACCTGCCAGAGGTCGACGTGGTCGGTGCCGAGCCGGCGCAGCGACGCGTCGAGGCGTGGCGAGCAGGTGGCCGCGCGAGGCGTTGGTGACCGCGCTGCCGCCGCGTGCGCCGGAGATGCCGGCCTTGGTGGCGAGGACGACCTCGTCGCGGGCGACGACGTCGCCGAGCAGCCGGCCGAGCAGCTCCTCCGACGCGCCGTCGCCGTAGCCGGCCGCCGTGTCGAGCAGCGTGCCGCCGGCCTCGGCGAAGGCGACCAGCTGGTCGCGGGCCTCGTGCTCGTCGGTGTCACGTCCCCCAGGTCATCGTCCCGAGACCGAGCCGGGAGACCTTCAGGCCGGTGTGGCCGACGGCGCGTTGCTGCATGGCGGAAAGGCTATCCGTAGGGTTGCCCGCCGTGTGGGACCTCCTCAAGGCCGTCGTGCTCGGCACCCTCCAGGGCCTGACCGAGTTCCTCCCGATCTCGAGCAGCGCGCACCTGCGGATCTTCCCCGAGCTCTTCGGGTGGGGCGACCCGGGTGCGGCGTTCACCGCGGTGATCCAGATCGGCACCGAGCTCGCGGTGCTCATCTACTTCCGCAAGGACATCTGGCGGATCGGCTCGACCTGGGTCCGCTCGCTCTACCGACCCGAGTACCGCGGCCACCTCGACTCGCGGATGGGCTGGTTCATCATCATCGGCTCGCTGCCGATCGTGGTGCTCGGCGATCCTGCTCAAGGACGTCATCGAGCAGCGACTTCCGCAACCTCTGGATCATCGGCACCACCCTGATCGTGCTCGGCATCATCCTCGGCATCGCCGACCGGGTCAGCTCGGACGACAAGCAGATCAAGGACCTCTCGCTGCGCGACGCCGTGCTGATGGGGGTCGCCCAGGCGTGGCGCTGGTGCCGGGCGTCTCGCGCTCCGGCGCCACCATCTCGATGGGCCGGTTCCTCGGCTACGAGCGCGAGGCCGCCACCCGCTACGCCTTCCTGCTGGCGATCCCGGCGGTCGTCGGGGCCGGCCTCTTCGAGCTCAAGGAGATCCCGCACGGCGACAACGCCTACGGCTGGGGACCGACCATCGTCGCGACGGTGGTCTCCTTCGTCGTGGGGTACGCCGCCATCGCGTGGCTGCTGCGCTACGTCTCGACCAGGTCCTACCTGCCGTTCGTGCTCTACCGGATCGGGCTCGGCACGCTGACGCTCGTCGCTCGCGTGCGCCGCCGGGGCGTCCTCCGAGGCCTCGACGGCGGCTCAGAGCCAGCCGGACCGCTTGAAGAACCACAGCAGGCCGACCGAGGTGCCGACCATCAGCAGCAGCGCCCACAGGTAGCCGAAGGTCCAGTGGAGCTCGGGCATGTGGTCGAAGTTCATGCCGTAGATGCCGGCGATCAGGGTCGGCACGACGACCAGCGCGGCGCCGGCGGAGATCTTGCGCATGTCGTCGTTCTGCTGCACCGAGATCCGCGCCAGGTGGGCGTCGAAGGCCGTCGAGAGCAGCCCGTCGAGCTCGTCGACGGTGTCGGCGCAGCGGTTGAGGTGGTCGCCGACGTCGCGGAAGTACGGCGCCGCCTCCCGGTCGATCCCGTGCACGATGCCGTTGGCGAACCGGCTCATCGGGTCGCGCAGCGGCAGCACCGCCCGGCGTACCTCCGCGAGCTCGCGCTTGAGCACGTAGATCCGGGCCGAGTCGTTGGTGCGCTCCTCGGAGAAGACCGACATCTCGACCTCGTCGACGTCCTCGACCAGGGAGTCGCGCGACGTGCTCGTAGTCGTCGACCACCTGGTCGCACACCGCGTAGACGACCGCGGACGGGCCGTGGGCCAGCACCGCCTGCCGCGCCTCGAGGTCGAGCCGCGCGCGGTGCAGCTCGCCGCCCTCGCCGTGCCGGACGCTGATCGACGAAGTCGCTGCCCGACGAACAGGTTGATCTCGCCGGTCTCCACCGCGTCCTCCTCGTCGACGTACCAGAGCGTCTTGAGGACCAGGAAGAGGCTGTCGTCGTAGCGCTCGAGCTTGGGACGCTGGTGGGCGTTGACGGCGTCCTCGACGGCCAGCGGGTGCAGCGAGAAGGCGGCCGCGACCTCGGCGAGCTCGCGTCGTCGGGCTCGTGGAGGCCGACCCACACGAAGTCGCCGGCCTCGCACTGGTCGCGCATCGCGGCCGAGGTCGGCGACGTCGCAGTCGACCGGCACCCGGGTGCCGTCGCGGTAGACCGCGCTGTCGACGATCACGTCCCGAGGCTAGCGCCAGTACAGTCCGCTGGGTTTCGACGCGCGGTCGCGGCCTCACGACGCCGCGACCTCCCTCCGTCGTCGGGGCCCCGACTAGTCTCGCGACATGGCAACCGTGGTGCTCGTCCGACACGCGCGTTCGACCGCGAACGCCAGCGGGGTCCTGACCGGCCGGCTCAAGGGGGTCCACCTCGACGAGACCGGGAAGGCACAGGCCGAGCGCGCGGGGCAGCGGCTGTCGGCCGTCCCGCTCGCGGCGGTGGTCAGCAGCCCGCTGGAGCGGTGCAAGGAGACCGCCCGTGTCCTCGCTGCCGCGCAGGCCCAGCCGGTGAGGGTCGCCTCCGAGCGCGGACTGGTGGAGTGCGACTACGGCGAGTGGCAGGGCCGACCGCTGAAGGAGCTGGCCCGCGAGAAGCTCTGGAAGGTCATCCAGCGCCACCCGGCGTCGGTCACCTTCCCGGCGGGGGAGTCGATGGCCGCGATGTCGGCCCGGGCCGTGGCCGCCATCCGCCGTCACGACGCCCTGGTCGAGGACGAGCACGGCCCGCACGCGGTGTGGGCCGCGGTCACCCACGGCGACCTCGTGAAGGCGATCCTGGCCGACGCGCTCGGGCTCCACCTCGACCAGTTCCAGCGGCTCCACGTCGACCCGGCGTCGATGTCCGTGGTCCGCTACACCTCGGACGCGGCGTACGTCCTCCAGAGCAACAGCCACGAGGGTGACCTGGCCTGGCTGGCCCCCAGGTCACGCAAGAAGGCACCCCGGCCCGGCGTCGTGGGCGGGGGCGCGGGCCCGCTGGAAGCGGTGATTAGGGTGGAGAACGTGCCGATCGTCCACACCTTCGACCCGCCCGAGCGCTTCGTCGCCGGGACCGTCGGTGAGCCCGGCGAGCGGACCTTCTTCCTCCAGGCGCGCGAGGGTGCCCGCGTGGTCAGCGTGGCGCTGGAGAAGCAGCAGGTCGTCGCGCTCGCCGAGCGCATGGACCAGCTGCTCGACGAGCTGATGAAGTCCGACACCCGCGAGGTCGTCCCCGCCGTGGCTCCGCTCGACCATGGACGACGCCGAACCGCTCGAGCAGCCGATCGTGGAGGAGTTCCGCGCCGGGACGATGACGCTCTCGTGGGATCCCGACGACGAGCGCGTGGTGATCGAGGTCTTCCCCTACAGCGAGGCCGCCGTGGTGAGCCCCGACCAGCTCGACGAGGACGTCGAGGAGCCCGAGCCCGACGAGCTGCTGCTCGTGCGTCTGCCCGCCGCGGCCGCCCGGTCGTTCGTGCAGCGGGCCGAGAAGGTCGTCGAGGCCGGGCGCCCGAGCTGCCCGTTCTGCGGCAGCGCCATGGACCCCGAGGGCCACCTCTGCGTCCGGGCCAACGGGTTCAAGCGCCGCGATCCGTGAGCCTGCTCGACGGGGAGCTGAGCCTCCACGGTCGGATCATGCCGGCGTCCAACGCCACCTTCGTCGGCGAGATCGACGACGTCCGGGTCGTCTACAAGCCGGTGGCGGGGGAGCGGCCGCTCTGGGACTTCCCCGAAGGCACCCTGGCCCGCCGGGAGGTGGCGGCGTACGCCGTCTCCGAGGCGCTCGGCTGGGACGTCGTGCCTCACACCGTGCTCCGGGACGGCCCGCACGGGCCCGGCATGGTGCAGGTGTGGCGGGAGCCCGACGAGCGGCAGGCCGCCGTCACCCTCGTCTCGGCGGGGGAGGTACCGGCAGGCTTCCTGCACGTCTTCGACGGCGTCGACGAGCACGACCGGCCGATCTCGCTGATCCACGAGGACTCCGACGCACTGCGCCGCATGGCGGTCTTCGACGTCGTCGTCAACAACGCCGACCGCAAGGGGGGCCACGTGCTGGAGATGGCCGACGGCCACCGCTACGGCGTCGACCACGGGGTCACGTTCCACACCGACCACAAGCTCCGGACCGTGCTGTGGGGCTGGGCGGGAGAACCGCTGTCCGACGACGAGACCTCCGGTGTCCAGCGGCTGGTGACCGCCATGGACGGCGAGCTCGGGAGCGAGCTGAGCCAGCTGCTCGACCCATACGAGCTGGCCCGGCTCCGGCGCCGCTGCGAGCGGCTGCTGTCGTCCGCCCGCTTCCCCCTGCCCCGCGGGGACTGGCCGGCCATCCCCTGGCCGCCGTTCTGAAGCTGCACGGATACCCTTCCAGCATGCGTGCGTGGACGGCTCCGGATGTGCCCAGGCTCCCCGTGACCGGACCACCGGTCCGGGTCCACGACACCGCCTCCGGTGAACGGATGGAGGTGACGCCCGCCGACGGGCCGGCCCGGCTCTACGTCTGCGGGATCACGCCGTACGACGCCACCCACATCGGGCACGCCGCCACCTACATCGGCTTCGACCTCCTGATCCGGGCCTGGCGGCTGGCGGGTCACGACGTGACCTACGTGCAGAACGTGACCGACGTCGACGACCCCCTGCTCGAGCGTGCGACCAAGGTCGGCGTCGACTGGGTCGAGCTCGCCGAGCGGGAGACCGAGCTGTTCCGTCAGGACATGGCAGCCCTGCGTGTCATCCCGCCCGACCACTACGTCGGGGCCGTCGAGTCGATTCCGCTCGTGATCGAGCTGGTCCGCATGCTCGACGACGTCGGGTCGGTCTACCGCGTCGACGACGACCTCTACTTCTCCGTCAACGCTGACGACACCTTCGGCCTGGTCTCGGGCTGGAGCCGCCACCAGATGCTGGAGACCTTCGGTGACCGCGGCGGCGACCCCGACCGGGCTGGCAAGAAGGACCCGCTCGACTGTGTCGTCTGGCGTGCCGAGCGCGACGGTGAGCCCGCCTGGGACAGCGAGTTCGGTCGCGGCCGGCCCGGCTGGCACATCGAGTGCACCGCGATCGCGCTGGCACACCTCGGCCACACCTTCGACGTCCAGGGCGGTGGCAGCGACCTGGTGTTCCCCCACCACGAGATGTGCGCCTCCGAGGCCCAGGTCGCCGGCCCTGCCCACCGGTTCGCCCGCGCCTACGCCCACGCGGGGATGGTCGGCTACGACGGCGAGAAGATGTCGAAGTCCCGCGGCAACCTGGTGTTCGTCAGCGCTCTGCGCAACAGCGACGTCGACCCCATGGCGATCCGGCTGGCGCTGCTGCGCCACCACTACCGCGCCGACTGGGAGTGGACCGACGCCGAGCTGTGGGACGCCGTCGACACCCTCACCGACTGGCGCCGCGCACTCGCCCTGGGAGCGGGTGCGCCCGCCGAGCCCGTGGTCCGCGCCGTGGTCACCGCCCTCGCCGACGACCTCGACGCGCCGGACGCCCTGGCCGCGGTGCAGGCCTGGGTCGACGCCACCCTCGGCACCGGTGGGCTGGCCGAGACCGGCGACTCCTCGGCCGCGGCCACGATCCACCAGCTGCTGGACGCCGCGCTCGGCCTGGCGCTGTAGGACCCCTCCGCCGGCTCCGAGTGTGCCGATTGGTCCCCAACGACATGTTTTCGAGCCACATCCCTGCCGTTGGGGACCAATCGGCGACACCAGGACCGGACCGCAGGCGCGCAGCTGGTCAGCCCTCGTCGCTGCGGTTGCGCTTGAGGTAGCGCTCGAACTCACGGGCGATCGCCTCGCCGGTGGCCTCGGGCAGGTCGGCCGTGTCGCGGGTCTCCTCGAGGGCGCGGACGTAGTCGGCCACGTCCTCGTCCTCCTCGGCGAGCTCGTCGACGCCGCGCTCCCAGGCGCGCGCCTCCTCCGGGAGGTCGACGCAGCGGGATGCTCGCCTCGAGCAGGTCCTCGAGCTGGCCGAGCAGCGCCATCGTCGCCTTGGGGCACGGTGGCTGCGGCGACGTAGTGCGGGACCGCGGCCCAGTAGGACACCGCCGGGATGTCGAGCTTGACGCACGCGTCCTGGAGTACGCCGACGATGCCGGTGGGGCCCTCGTAGGTGGACTGCTCGAGCTTGAGCCGGTCGACGAGGTCGGGCTCGGTCGCGGTGCCCGTCACCGGGATCGGGCGGGTGTGGGGCGTGTCGGCGAGCAGCGCGCCGAGGGTGACGACGAGCTGGCCGCCGAGCTCGTCGCACGCCGCGAGCACCTCGGCGGCGAACTGGCGCCAGCGCATGTTCGGCTCGATGCCGCGCACCAGGATCACGTCGCGGTCGAGATCGGGTGGGGAGGCGATGGCGATCTGGGTGCTCGGCCAGGTGAGTCGGCGGTGCCCGTTGTCGTCGGTGCCGACCATCGGCCGGTTGACCTGGAAGTCGTAGAAGTCCTCGGGATCGACGGCCCCGACGAGCCGGCGCGTCCCACACCAGCATCAGGTGGTCCATCGCGGACGAGGCCGACTCGGCGGCGTCGTTCCAGCCCTCGAACGCGGCGATGACGATGGGGTCGATCAGCTCGGGGGCGTCCTCGATCTCGATCACGCCGCCACCCTAGTCAGTCGGGGCGTGCTGGGGTGTCGGCGCCCGGGCGGAGGATTTCGCTGCGGCGGCGTCGCGGTGCCACGATGGCGAGCGGTGTCACCATCCGGGAATGGAGTCCACTCCTCGGACTCGCTGCCTAGGCTGGAGCGGCGCACCTCGAGCCCGAGAGGAGACCTGTGACGGCACCCGCGCACCGCCCCGACGCGACGGAGGAGCTCTCCGCCGCCCTGCGCGAGCGCATCCTGGTGATCGACGGCGCGATGGGCACCCTCATCCAGGGCCACCAGCTCGAGGAGGCCGACTACCGCGGCGAGGCGTTCGCCGACCACGGTCACGACCTCAAGGGCGACTCCGACGTCCTGTCGCTGACGCAGCCCGACATCATCCGCGACATCCACCGCGCCTACCTCGACGCCGGCGCCGACATCGTCTGCACCAACACGTTCACCGCGTCGAGCATCTCCCAGGCCGACTACGGGCTCGAGGACCACTGCTACGAGCTCAACCGGGCCGCCGCGGCGCTGGCCCGCGAGGCTGCCGACGAGGTGGCCACCGCCGAGCGGCCGCGCTACGTCGCCGGTTCGCTGGGCCCGACCAACCGGACCGCGTCGATCTCCCCGGACGTCAACGACCCCGGGGCGCGCAACGTCAGCGTTCGACGAGCTCGTCGGCGTCGTACCTCGAGGAGGCCCGCGGCCTGGTCGACGGCGGCGCGGACCTGCTGCTGGTCGAGACCATCTTCGACACCCTCAACGCCAAGGCCGCGATCTTCGCCCTCGAGACGCTCTTCGAGGAGCAGGAACGCCGCTGGCCGGTGTGGATCTCCGGCACCATCACCGACGCCAGCGGCCGCACCCTCTCCGGGCCAGACCACCGAGGCCTTCTGGAACAGCGTGCGCCACGTGCGGCCGCTCGTCGTGGGACTCAACTGCGCGCTCGGCGCCGCCGACCTGCGGCCCTACGTCGCCGAGCTGTCGCGGATCGCCGACTGCTTCGTCTCCGCCCACCCCAACGCCGGCCTGCCCAACGAGTTCGGGGAGTACGACGAGACGCCGGACCAGATGGCCGCCGTGCTCGGCGACTTCGCCGGCCACGCGCTGGTCAACCTGCTCGGCGGCTGCTGCGGCACCACGCCCGAGCACATCGCGGCGATCGCGACCGCGGCCAAGGGCGCCGAGCCGCGGGTGCCGGCCGAGCCCGCGGCGCGCGATGCGGCTCTCCGGCCTCGAGCCGTTCACGATCGACGCCGACAGCCTGTTCGTGAACGTCGGCGAGCGCACCAACATCACCGGCTCGGCCCGGTTCCGCAAGCTGATCAAGGACGGCGACTACGACACCGCCCTGACGGTGGCCGCGCAGCAGGTCGACAACGGCGCGCAGGTCATCGACGTCAACATGGACGAGGGCATGATCGACGGCGTCGCCGCGATGGACCGGTTCCTCAAGCTGGTCGCGAGCGAGCCCGACATCTGTCGCGTGCCGGTGATGGTCGACTCCTCCAAGTGGGAGGTCATCGAGGCCGGCCTGAAGTGCCTCCAGGGCAAGCCGATCGTCAACTCGATCTCGATGAAGGAGGGCGAGGAGAAGTTCGTCGAGCAGGCCCGGCTGTGCCGCAAGTACGGCGCGGCCGTGGTCGTGATGGCCTTCGACGAGGACGGCCAGGCCGACAACCTCGAGCGCCGCAAGGCCATCTGTGAGCGCGCCTACCGGATCCTGACCGACGACATCGGGTTCCCGGCCGGCGACATCATCTTCGATCCCAACGTGTTCGCGGTCGCGACCGGCATCGAGGAGCACGCGTCGTACGGCCAGGACTTCATCGAGGCGACCCGCTGGATCAAGGAGAACCTGCCCGGGGCGCTGGTCTCCGGCGGCATCTCCAACGTCAGCTTCTCGTTCCGCGGCAACAACCCGGTGCGCGAGGCGATCCACGCGGTCTTCCTGTTCCACGCCATCGAGGCCGGCCTCGACATGGGCATCGTCAACGCGGGCGCCCTCGTCGTCTACGACCAGGTCGACGCCGAGCTGCGGACCGGATCGAGGACGTCGTCCTCAACCGGCGTCCCGACGCCGCGGAGCGGCTTGCTCGAGATCGCCGAGAGCTACAACAAGGCGGCCGACGACGAGGCCGTCACCGAGGAGGAGTGGCGAGCGCTGCCGGTCTCGGAGCGGATCACGCACGCCCTGGTGAAGGGCATCGACGCCCACGTCGAGAGCGACACCGAGGAGCTGCGCGCCGAGATCGCGGAGCGCGGCGGACGTCCGATCGAGGTCATCGAGGGCCCGCTGATGGACGGCATGAACGTGGTCGGCGACCTGTTCGGCGCCGGCAAGATGTTCCTCCCGCAGGTGGTCAAGAGCGCGCGCGTCATGAAGAAGGCCGTCGCCTACCTGATCCCCTTCATCGAGGAGGAGAAGGCCAAGGACCCGGCGCTGGCCACGCAGAAGGACACCAACGGCACGGTCGTGATGGCCACCGTCAAGGGAGACGTCCACGACATCGGCAAGAACATCGTCGGCGTCGTCCTCCAGTGCAACAACTACGAGGTGATCGACCTCGGCGTGATGGTGCCGGCCGCAGAAGATCCTCGACGCCGCCACCGAGAACGAGGCCGACGTCATCGGGCTGTCCGGCCTGATCACCCCGTCGCTGGACGAGATGGTCACGATGGCCAGCGAGATGCAGCGCCAGGGCTTCGACATCCCGCTCGCTCATCGGCGGCGCGACCACGTCCCGCGCCCACACGGCGGTCAAGGTGGACGGGAAGTACGACGGCCCCGTGGTCTGGGTCAAGGACGCCTCGCGCTCGGTGCCGACCGTCGCGGCGCTGCTCCACGAGGAGCGCCGCACGAAGCTGATGGCCGACGTCAAGGCCGACTTCGACAGCCTGCGCACCCGGCACGCCGCCAAGCACGATCGCCCGATGGTGACGCTGGAGGAGGCGAGGGCCAACGCGACCCCCATCGACTGGACCGGCTACCGGGCACCCCGCCCCCACCTGCTGCTCCAGCAGGACCGGGACGTCTCGCCGGTCATCGGCCGCCGCGGCGAGACCCAGCACGTGCGCATCTTCCGCAACTACGACCTGACCGAGCTGCGGCGCTACATCGACTGGCAGCCGTTCTTCAACTCCTGGGAGATGAAGGGGTCCTTCCCCGACATCCTCAACAACCCGTCGAGCGGACCCGAGGCGCGCAAGCTGTACGACGACGCGCAGGCGATGCTCGAGCGGTCTGACCGCCGAGAAGTGGCTGACCGCGCACGGCACGATCGGGTTGTTCCCGGCCAACAGCGTCGGCGACGACATCCACGTCTACCTCACCGAGCAGCGCGACGAGCCGCACCGCGTGCTGTCCATGCTGCGCCAGCAGGGTCGGCACCGAGACGGCGTACCCAACCGGGCACTGTCCGACTTCATCGCGCCCCGGAGCACGGGCGTGCGCGACTACATGGGCGCCTTCGCGGTGACCGCCGGCCACGGCACGCAGGAGAAGATCGCCGAGTTCAAGGCAGACCTCAACGACTACGACGCGATCCTGCTCGAGTCGCTCGCCGACCGGCTCGCCGAGGCGTTCGCCGAGCGGCTGCACCAGCGGGTACGCAAGGAGCTGTGGGGCTACAGCGCCCGACGAGCACCTCGACAACGTGGGCCTGCTCAAGGAGCAGTACCGCGGGATCCGCCCGGCCCCCGGCTACCCGGCGTGCCCCGAGCACACCGAGAAGCGCACCCTGTGGGAGCTGCTGGACGTCGAGGCCGCCACCGGCATCGAGCTCACCGAGTCGATGGCGATGTGGCCGGGCGCCTCGGTGTCGGGCTGGTACTTCTCCCACCCGGAGTCGCAGTACTTCGTGGTGGGTCGGCTGGCGCGCGACCAGGTCGCCGACTACGCCGAGCGCAAGGGCTGGACCCTCGCCGAGGCGGAGCGGTGGCTCTCGCCCAACCTCGGCTACGACCCGGAGGACTGAGCCGGTGGCGGACCGGACGTGGCCCGCGGCCGTCCTGTGGGACATGGACGGCACCCTCGTCGACACCGAGCCCTACTGGATCGACGCCGAGTTCGAGCTCGCCGCCGCGCCACGGCGGCACCTGGTCGCGGGAGCACGCGCTCAACCTGGTGGGCCAGGACCTGCTCGACTCGGGCCGCTACATCCGCGAGCACATGGGGATCGACCTCGAGCCGGCGCAGATCGTCGAGGAGCTCCTCGACGCGTGTCGTCGCGCGGGTCGAGCACGCCGTCCCGTGGCGGCCCGGTGCCCGTGAGCTGCTGGCCGACCTGGCGGCGTACGACGTCCCGTGCGCGCTGGTGACGATGTCCTACCGCCGGTTCGTGGCCCCGGTGCTCGCGGCCCTGCCCGCGGAGGCGTTCCAGGTCGTGGTCACCGGCGACGCCGTGAGCCACGGCAAGCCGCATCCGGAGCCCTACCTCAAGGCCGCGCGGGAGCTGCGCGTCGAGCCGGCCGACTGCCTGGCGATCGAGGACTCCAACACCGGAGCCCGGTCGGCAGTGGCCGCGGGCTGCGTGGTCCTGGTCGTACCGAACCACGTCCCCGTCCTCGAAGGGGAGCGCCGCGTGTTCCGCGACACCCTGGTCGGCCTCGATGCCTCGGCGCTCGCCGACCTCCGTCGGACGCCGGCCCCTAGTCGACGTCGGCGGCGGTCAGCTCGCCCGGATCGGCGGGCTCGACCTCGGGCAGCGGCGGGGGAGTGCCGCCCCACTCGGGGCAGAGCGCCTGGAAGGAGCACCAGTCGCACAGCCGTGACCGGTGGGGTCGCCAGTCGCGGTCGTCGGTCGCGCGGGCGATCGCCTTCCAGATCGCCTCGACCTTGCGCTCGGTCGCGAGCAGGTCGCTCTCGTCGGGGACGTAGCGGACCAGCTCGCCGCTGCCGAGGTAGACCAGCTGGAGCATCGCCGGCACCACCCCGCGGGTCCGCCACAGGACCAGCGCGTAGAACTTCATCTGGAACAGCGCCTTGGCCTCCCAGCCCTCGCTGGGCGCCCGGCCGCTCTTGTAGTCGACCACGCGCAGCGCGCCGTCGGGGGCGACGTCGAGCCGGTCGACGAAACCGCGCAGCAGCAGCTTGGAGTCGAGCACGGCCTCGACGTAGAGCTCCCGCTCGGCGGGCTCGAGCCGGCTCGGGTCCTCCAGCTGGAAGTAGCGGTCGAGGACCGTGCGGCAGCCGCCCAGCCACTCCGCGACCTCGGGTCCCTCGCCCGTGAACATCTCGGCCAGCTCCGGCTCCGCCTCGAGCAGCTGCTCCCACGTCGGGACCAGCAGGTCGCGGGCCTGCTCGGGCGTGCGGTCTCCGGCCGGCAGGTCGAAGAGGTCTTCGAGCACCTTGTGGATCAGCGTCCCGCGCACCGCGTCGGGGCTGAACGGCTCGGGGAGCCGGTCGATCGTGCGGAAGCGGTAGAGCAGCGGACAGGTCATGAAGTCGCCGGCGCGGCTCGGTGAGAGCGAGCCGAGGACGTTCACACCGTCGACGGGCGTCGACAGCGCCAACGACGGGGAGTCCTGCACGCTCATGCGGCCACCCTAGGTGAGGGCTCTGACAACCGGTCGCTGCGATGCCGGGACCCGGGGCGAGGTCGGATAGCCTCGCGACGTGTCCGGCCCAGCACCCTCCACGCCCGAGCCGCAGCGCGAAGCGCCGCGGCCGCCACGACCCCCGGGCACGTTCCGGATCGGGTCGGTCGCGGGCAGCGACGTGCTCGTCTCGTCGTCCTGGTTCGTGGTGGCGGCGCTCATCGCGTTCGTGATGGCCCCGGCGGTCGAGCGGGTGTCGCCGGGCCTCGGCGGGTGGAAGTACGTCGCCGGCTTCCTGTTCGCGGTCATCCTCTACCTCTCGGTGCTGCTCCACGAGGCCTCCCACGCGGTGATGGCCAAGCGCTACGGCTTCCCCGTCACGTCCATCACGCTGCACTTCCTGGGTGGCATGACCGCCATCGAGGGAGAGTCCAGACGCCCGCGCGAGGAGTTCATGATCGCCGTGGTCGGTCCGCTGACCTCGCTGGCGGTCGGCGGGGTGGCGGTCGGACTGTCGTTCGTCACCCCGGACGGGCTCTTGCTGATGGCCGTCCAGGGGCTCGCCGGCGCCAACCTGCTGGTCGGCGTCCTCAACCTCGTGCCGGGTCTCCCGCTCGACGGCGGCCGCGTGCTGCGCAGCGGCATCTGGAAGCTCACCGGCAGCATGCACACCGGGACCATCGTCGCCGGCTGGGGCGGCCGGATCACGGCGGTCGCCGTGCTCGCCTACCCGCTGGCGCTGGAGCCCCTGCTCGATCGACCGGCCGACATCATCGACTTCGTCCTCGCCGCTGTGATCTCGCTGTTCCTGTGGTCCGGCGCCACCGCCGCGATGGCGTCGGCGCGGATGCGGCGCAAGCTTCCGGGGCTGGTCGCCCGCGACCTCGCCCGGCGCACGATCACCGTCCCCGACGACCTGCCCCTCGCCGAGGCCGTACGCCGGGCGCGTGAGGCCGAGGCCGGCAGCATCGTCACCGTCACCAGCGCAGGACGGCCGGTCGGGCTGGTCAACGAGTCGGCCGTGCTCGCCACCCCCGAGGACCGCCGGCCCTGGGTCGCGGTCTCCACCGTGAGCCGGACCCTCGACACCGGCCTGAGCCTGCCGGTGACCATCTCCGGGGAGGACCTGATCCTCGCGATCAGCCGCACGCCCGCCGCGGAGTACCTGCTGGTCGAGGAGGACGGTGGCATCTTCGGCGTGCTCGCGACGACCGACGTCGACCGGGCCTTCCGCGAGGTGGGCCAGGGTGGCTGAACGAGCACTCACCCGACGTCCCCGCGGAGGCATGGTCGGGCGTCCATCGCGGCCCCCTCCGGGCAGGGGAGTGGGTGCGCCTCACCGACACCAAGGGCCGGCGCCACAACATCTGTCTCGAGCCCGGTAAGCGGTTCTTCTCCAACCGCGGCCACCTCGAGCACGACGAGCTGATCGGCCGCGACGAGGGGTTCAGCGTCACCTCGTCGGCGGGCGGCCAGTACCTCGTCTTCCGACCGTTGCTCTCCGAGTTCGTGGTGTCCATGCCGCGCGGTGCGGCCGTGGTCTACCCCAAGGACGCCGCCCAGATCGTCGCGATGGCCGACATCTTCCCGGGCGCCGACGTCGTCGAGGCGGGGGTCGGCTCCGGTGCGCTGACGTGCTCGCTGCTGCGTGCCGTGGGGCCCTTCGGACGGCTGACCTCCTACGAGCGACGCGAGGAGTTCGCCGAGGTCGCGCGACAGAACGTCCACCAGTTCTTCGCCACTCCCGCGGGTGAGACCCACCCCGCCTGGGAGCTGCGGCTCGGCGACCTGGCCGAGGAGCTGCCCCGCACCGGCGAGCGGGCCGATCGCGTGATCCTGGACATGTTGGCCCCGTGGGAGTGCGTCGACGCGGTCGCCGACGCGCTGCGTCCTGGTGGGATCGTCTGCGGGTACGTCGCCACGACGACCCAGCTGTCACGCTTCGTCGAGACGCTGCGCGCCCACGGTGGCTTCACCGAGCCGTCGGTGTGGGAGTCGCTGGTCCGTGACTGGCACGTCGAGGGTCTCGCCGTACGTCCCGGCCACAAGATGATCGGCCACACGGCGTTCCTCGTGACCTCCCGGCGGATGGCGCCGGGGGAGGAGGCGCCTGCCAAGAAGCGCCGGCCCGCGCCCGGGGCCTACGGGCCCGACTACACGGGCCCCCGGCCCCCCGGCCTGCCGCCGCAGGCGCTCGAGGACGACGAGGGTTGACGTCAGGTCCGTCACGAAAACCCTGGATTGAGGGAAGCCGAGCTGGCGAGGCTTTGTCTCGAAATCGTGATCCGAGTACTGGTGTCTGGCCTTCCCCGGGGCAGTCACGCGGGTAGGGTCGCAAGCGGGAGGTGACGCCAATGTCGTCAACCGAAGGACTGTCAGGCAAGCCCCGCGACGAGCGTGAGCCGTCGCCGGACGAGCTCATGGGCCAGGTGCGCTTCCTCGAGGCCGAGGTCACCGACCTCCGCCGACGTCTGAGTGACGCACCCGGCAGCTCCCGTGGTGTCGAGATGCGGTCTGGCCGACACCCAACGCTCGCTCTCCGCGGTCACGGCCCAGAACGAACGCCTGGCCGAGACCCTGCGCGAGGCACGCGACCAGATCATGAAGCTCAAGGAGGAGGTCGACCGGCTGGCTCAGCCACCGGCCGGCTTCGGCACCTTCCTGGGTCGCAACGAGGACGACTCGATCGACGTGTTCACCGGTGGCCGCAAGCTGCGGGTCAACGCGAGCCCCAACGTCGACGTCGAGACGCTCGTGCGTGGCCAGGAGGTCATGCTCAACGAGGCCCTCAACGTCGTGGCCGCCCTCGAGTTCGAGGAGGTCGGCGAGGTGGTGATGTTCAAGGAGCTGCTGGCCGACGGCGACCGCGCCCTCGTCATCGCCAACGCCGACGAGGAGCGCGTCGTACGCCTCGCTGAGCCGCTGCGTGACCAGACGCTGCGCGCGGGTGACTCGCTGCTGCTCGACTCACGCGCCGGCTACGTCTACGAGCGCGTGCCCAAGTCCGAGGTCGAGGAGCTGGTCCTGGAGGAGGTCCCCGACATCGCCTACGACTCGATCGGTGGCCTCACCGGCCAGATCGACCAGATCCGCGACGCGGTCGAGCTGCCCTACCTCCACCCCGAGCTCTTCAAGGAGCACCAGCTCAAGCCGCCCAAGGGTGTCCTGCTCTACGGTCCGCCGGGTTGCGGCAAGACGCTGATCGCCAAGGCCGTGGCCAACTCGCTCGCCAAGAAGGTCGCAGCCAAGACCGGGCAGGAGGGGAAGTCCTACTTCCTCAACATCAAGGGCCCCGAGCTGCTGAACAAGTACGTCGGCGAGACCGAGCGCCACATCCGGCTGGTGTTCCAGCGGGCGCGTGAGAAGGCCAGCCACGGCACGCCGGTCATCGTGTTCTTCGACGAGATGGACTCGCTGTTCCGCACCCGCGGCTCGGGTGTCTCCTCCGACGTGGAGAACACCATCGTCCCCCAGCTCCTGAGCGAGATCGACGGCGTCGAGGCGCTCGAGAACGTGCTCGTGATCGGTGCCTCCAACCGCGAGGACATGATCGACCCCGCCATCTTGCGGCCGGGACGGCTCGACGTGAAGATCAAGATCGAGCGGCCCGACGCCGAGTCGGCGCGCGACATCTTCAGCAAGTACCTCGTGCCGAGCCTGCCCCTCCACGGTGACGACCTGTCGGAGTTCACCGGCGACCGCGACGCCTGCGTGGCGGCGATGATCCGGGCCACGGTGGAGCGGATGTACACCGAGACCGAGGAGAACCGGTTCCTGGAGGTCACCTACGCCAACGGCGACAAGGAGGTCCTCTACTTCAAGGACTTCAACTCGGGCGCGATGATCCAGAACATCGTCGACCGCGCCAAGAAGATGGCGATCAAGGACTTCCTCGAGCACGACCAGCACGGGCTGCGCGTCAGCCACCTGCTGCAGGCGTGCGTCGACGAGTTCAAGGAGAACGAGGACCTGCCCAACACCACCAACCCCGACGACTGGGCGCGGATCTCCGGCAAGAAGGGCGAGCGGATCGTCTTCATCCGCACCCTCATCACCGGCAAGCAGGGCACCGAGCCGGGTCGCTCGATCGACACGGCCACCAACACCGGTCAGTACCTCTGACGTCCGGTATGGCGGCTGAGGAGGAGCTGGAGCGGACCGAGCTCGAGGCGGTGCTGGAGGCGCGCCGCGAGCTCGGCCCGTCCTACGACGCCGCGCTGGTGGAGTCCTTCGCCGAGCGCATCGAGGCCGCCGTCATCGCCCGGACCGCACAGGAGGTGTCGGTCCGCAACCGTGAGGCCGGCGACCGGGCCTCGGCGGGCCCGCGCCAGCTCGCCCTCGGCATCGTCTCGTCGGTCGCCGGCATCCCCGTGACCGCGCTCAGCCTGGCAGTTCCGGAGAACGCCGCGGTCAACCTCGGCAGCCTCGTGGTCGGGTGGGGCGGCCTCGTCGGCCGTCAACTTTGCGCACGCGCTTCAAGCGCGCGGGCGGGCGGCCAGCAGGTAGCCGTAGGTCCACGGTCGCGAGAACGCAGGACCCTCCAGGTAGGACGTCTCCAGCCGGGTCAGCTCGAACCCCGCGTCACGCACCAGCTGCGCCACGTCCCGAGTCAGGTGGCAGCCCCCCGCGACACGCTGTTGCACCCCGTCGAGCCGGTGCTGCCATGCGGCGACGCGATCATCCGGCGCCAGTCCGTGCTCGAGCACGCACAGGACACCGTCGGACCGCAGCACCCGGCGTACCTCGGCGAGTGCTGCGTCGACGTCCGGGATCGTGCAGAGGGTGAACGTGGACAGCACAGCGTCATAGGCCGAGTCCGGCTCGTCGAGCCGCTGCCCGTCGAGGCCGCGCCGCTCGATCGGGAGTTCGGTCCGGTTGCGGCGGCGCTCGGAGAGCCGCCAGCCGACGTCCGAGGGCTCGACGGCCGCGACGGAGGTCACCGCGGGTGGGTACCAGCGGACGTTCAGCCCGCCGCCGAACCCGAGCTCCAGCACCCGGCCGCGCAGCGGGGCGCACGCCTCTCCGCGCAGGTCACCGATCTCGTGACCACGCAGTGACCGATCGGCAAGCCGCGGCACGACCTGGTCCCCCCAGACACCCATACGGGTGAGCCTAGGCCCTGCTCGCCGGCCGGTACTGTCGCGGGCATGAAGGTGATCTTGATCGTCGTGGTCGTCGTCGTCGTCCTGCTGTTCGTGATTCCCAGGCTGCGCAAGAGCTGACTCACCCCGACGCCGTAGGCTCCCACCATGAGCGTCAGGCGCGTGATGGGGACCGAGGTGGAGTACGGCATCTCGGTGCCGGGACACCCCTTGGCGAACCCGATGGTGGCGTCCTCGCAGATCGTCAACGCCTACGCCTCGGCGACCGTCCCCGCCCGGCGAGCACGCTGGGACTTCGAGGAGGAGTCGCCGTTGCGGGACGCCCGCGGCTTCGACATGTCGCGGCAGGTCGCCGACCCGTCCCAGCTCACTGACGAGGACCTCGGCCTGGCCAACGTCATCCTCACCAACGGCGCGCGGCTCTACGTCGACCACGCCCACCCGGAGTACTCGACGCCCGAGGTGACCAGCCCACTCGACGTCGTGCGCTGGGACAAGGCGGGGGAGCAGGTCATGCTCGACGCCTCCCGCCGTGCCGGTCAGCTCCCCGGCGGCGGGCCGATCAACCTCTACAAGAACAACACGGACAACAAGGGCGCGTCGTACGGCGCCCACGAGAACTACCTCATGCGCCGCAGCACGCCCTTCGGCGAGATCGTCAAGCACCTGACGCCGTTCTTCGTCTCCCGGCAGATCGTCTGCGGCGCCGGGCGGGTCGGCATCGGCCAGGACGGTCGCGAGCACGGCTTCCAGATCAGCCAGCGCGCCGACTTCTTCGAGGTCGAGGTCGGGCTCGAGACGACCCTGAAGCGGCCGATCATCAACACCCGTGACGAGCCGCACGCCGACCCGGAGAAGTACCGCCGACTCCACGTGATCCTCGGTGACGCCAACATCGCCGAGGTCTCGACGTACCTCAAGGTCGGCACCACGGCGCTCGTCCTCTCGATGATCGAGGACCGCTTCCTCGACCGTGACCTGACCGTGGAGGGCGCGGTCGGGGCGTTGCGGGCCGTCTCGCACGACACGACGCTCCAGCAGCAGATCACGCTGACCGACGGCCGCACCCTGACGGCCGTGCAGCTGCAGCTGGAGTACCTCGACCTCGCGAAGAAGTACGTCGAGGACCGGTTCGGGTCCGATGCCGACCCGCAGACACGCGACGTGCTGACCCGGTGGGAGTCCGTGCTCGACCGGCTCGAGCGCGACCCGATGCTGTGCGCCACCGAGCTCGACTGGGTGGCCAAGCTGAAGCTCCTCGAGCACTACCGCGACCGCGACGGGCTGGGCTGGGACGATGCCAAGCTCCAGCTGATCGACGTCCAGTACTCCGACATCCGCCCCGAGAAGGGGCTCTACCACAAGCTGGTCGGCATGGGCCGGATCGAGCGGCTGCTCGACGACGCCGCGATCGAGGTCGCGATGCACGACCCGCCCGAGGACACCCGCGCCTACTTCCGCGGCCGCTGCCTGGAGAAGTACGCCGAGCACGTCGCCGCCGCGTCCTGGGACTCGGTCATCTTCGACCTCCCCGGACGCGAGTCGCTGCAGCGCGTCCCGACCATCGACCCGCTGCGCGGCAGCAAGGCGAGCGTGGGCGAGCTGATCGACCGCTGCGACACGGCCGAGGCGTTGTTCACCGCTCTCACCCGCTGACCCTCCTGCGTGGGTGGTTCGGAGTACTGCTGATTGGTCCCCAACGGCAGAAATCAGCCCGGATTCCTTGCCGTTGGTGACCAATCGGCGATGGGTGTCTGGCCGTGAAGGCTGGGTGACGGCGCTAGGGTCGAGCCATGGCACAGGAGCAGAAGCAGCCACGCAAGTCCACGGAGTCCGACGAGGCGCCCGAGGCCGCGGTCGAGAGCGACGTCAGCGAGCGCAAGGGGGCCCTCGACGACGACGTCGACGCGATCCTGGACGAGATCGACGACGTGCTCGAGAGCAACGCCGAGGACTTCGTGAAGTCGTTCATCCAGAAGGGCGGAGAGTGACCTTGCCGGACGGCCCGCGGCTGCCGGCGGCGTACCTCATGCCCGGCACCTCCTCCTTCAGCGACTTCCTGGCCGACGCCGCTCCCGACCTGCTGCCCTCCCGGCGTGCGGTGCCCCAGGGGCACGCCGGCGACCTCGCACCCCACGCCACGACGATCGTCGCCGCCACCTACCCCGGTGGCGTGGTCATGGCCGGCGACCGCCGGGCCACGATGGGCAACATCATCGCCCAGCGCGACATCGAGAAGGTCTTCCCGGCCGACGAGTACTCCGCCGTCGGGATTGCCGGCACCGCCGGCCTCGCGGTCGAGATGGTGCGGCTGTTCCAGACCGAGCTCGAGCACTACGAGAAGATCGAGGGCACCACGCTCTCCATGGACGGCAAGGCCAACCGGCTCGCCGCGCTGATCCGCGCCAACCTCGGCATGGCGATGCAGGGGCTCGCCGTCGTACCCCTCTTCTCCGGGTTCGACCTGATCGCCGAGCAGGGCCGGATCTTCAGCTACGACCTGACCGGCGGCCGCTACGAGGAGACCGCGTTCCACTCGGTCGGCTCCGGGTCGCTGTTCGCGCGTGGCTCCCTCAAGAAGCTCTACCGCGACGATCTCTCAGAGACCGATGCGGTGACCGTGGTCGTCCAGGCGCTGTACGACGCCGCCGACGACGACTCCGCGACCGGCGGGCCCGACCTGACGCGGCGGATCTTCCCCGTCGTCCAGCTCATCACCGCCGACGGCGGTCGCCGGATGGCCGACGACGAGGTGGCCGCCCTGGCCGACCGGATGATCGCCGGGCGGATGCTGAGGCCCGACGGCCCCGCCGCGCCCAGCCTGACAGGGGGCGAGGACCGATGAGCATGCCGTTCTACGTCTCGCCCGAGCAGGTCATGAAGGACCGGGCCGACTTCGCTCGCAAGGGCATCGCTCGCGGCCGCTCGGTCGTGGCGGTCCAGTACGCCGACGGCATCCTGTTCGTCTCCGAGAACCGCTCCCGGGCGCTGCACAAGGTCTCCGAGATCTACGACCGGATCGCCTTCGCCGCGGTGGGGCGTTCCAACGAGTTCGAGAACCTGCGGATCGCCGGGGTGCGGCTGGCCGACATGCGCGGCTACGCCTACGACCGTCGCGACGTCACGGCCCGCGGCCTGGCCACCGCGTACGCACAGACCCTCGGCACCATCTTCTCCAGCGGCAGCGAGAAGCCGTACGAGGTGGAGATCTTCGTCGGCGAGGTCGGCGAAGCAGCGGCGGACGACCAGATCTACCGCCTCACCTTCGACGGTCAGGTCGCCGACGTCCACGGGTACGCCGTGATGGGCGGCGCGGCCGACGTCGTCGGGGAGTACCTCGAGGCCCACTACACCGAGGGTGCGTCGCTCGACGATGCGCTCCACCTGGCCGTCGCCGCCCTGGGGCACTCCGACAGCGACGACCGGGTGATCCCTGTCGACGACCTCGAAGTGGCTGTGCTCGACCGCACCCGCAACCAGCCTCGCAAGTTCAGCCGGCTGCGACCCTCACGGCTCGAGTCGCTGCTCGCCGACCGTGGCCCGACCACCCCCGGTCCGTCTGGTCCTGAGGACGGCGCACCCGGCACACCCCCGCCGAGCCGGTGCCCGACGACCCGACCGACCCGACCGACCAGACGAGCGGCGCCGTACCACCGCTCGAGGATCCACGCACCGGTGAGCCGACGCCGCCACCCTCAGACCCGGTGGCCCCCGAAGAGCCACCGGTCGAACCAGGCCCGACCCCGCCGGACTCGCCGCCGATCGACCCCAGCGACCCGCTGCGCTGACCCTGCGTCCCGGCCCGGGCGCCATCCGGGACTGCCGATTGGTCCCCAGCGGCAGCAAATCGGGCCGCTCGGCTGCCGTTCATGACCAATGGGCGGGGTGGGTTCTCCACAGATTGCCGTCGACCCCGTGTCGGAGGCTCACGCGGGGCAATCCTCGTGTCATGAACGTTGACGGTGACCGGAGTGGCCCCTTTCGTGGCAACGTCCGGCAGGTCGGATTCCTTCGGGTCTCGCATGGGCTCTTCCGACCTGACCAGACCGAGGAGGAGGAACCCATCCCGGAGCTCGTCTTCCGCCGCGACCTCGAGGCGTGGCTGCTGGTACTGCCGGACGGGGCTGCCTATACCCACGTGACAGGGGCTCGGCTACGAGGCTGGCAGCTCCCGAACTTGCCTGAGCAGGTGCCCGTCTTCGCTGCCGTCGCCCGTCAGGACAACCGGCCTCGACGCCACGGCCTGGTGTGCTCCAGGCTGGAACGGTCCATCAAGCCGGAAGCCGTGGCCGGCCTTCCCGTGGAGCCGGCTGAGGAGATCCTGCTGCGGGCGGCACGCGACCTCGGGGTGCTCGACATGGTGATCCTCGTCGATTCAGCCCGCCATCTCGGGCATGTGGACGAGCAGGCGATGGACGAGCTCCTGAAGTCGAGACGCCCGGGAGTCCGGGTGCTACGGGAGGCCTGGACGCTGTCCACGGCCCGGGCGGAGTCCGCCGGCGAGTCGGTGCTCCGCATGTTCGACCAGTGCATGGATGTCGAGGTCGAGCCGCAGGCGCCCCTGTACGACGAGGCAGGCAATCACGTCGGCAACGCCGATCTTGCCGTCATCGGCACCCGAATCCTTCACGAGTACGACGGCGCGCACCACCGGGAGGGCGTCCAGCAGCGCATCGACCTGCGCCGCACTCGTGGGCTCTCGCAGACGGCGTACGACCGACGCGGCTACACGCTCGACGACCTGCTCAACCACCCAGCGGTGCTCATGCATGAGATCGATCGCGACCTGAAGCGCCCGCATCGAGTCGAACGGCTCCGCCGCTGGCGGAGATTGGTGGACAACTCGCTGTACGGCCGGCCGGGTCGACGCCGAGTGATGAACCGGTGGAAACGACAGATGGGGATCGTCGATTGGTCGCGAACGGCATGATTTCGGCTCGAATTTGTGCCGTTGGGGACCAATCAGCGACCCGGAGGGGCGGCTCGGCGGCGCCCGCGCCAGACACGACCCGCCTAGGCTGTGACCCGTGGACCGGCGGATCTTCGGCATCGAGAACGAGTACGGCGTCACGTGCACGTTCCGGGGGCAGCGCCGGCTGAGTCCGGACGAGGTCGCTCGCTACCTCTTCCGCAAGGTCGTCAGCTGGGGCCGGTCGAGCAACGTCTTCCTGCGCAACGGGGCCCGGCTCTACCTCGACGTCGGGAGCCACCCGGAGTACGCGACGCCCGAGTGCGACGACATCACCGAGCTGGTCGCCCACGACAAGGCGGGGGAGCGGGTCCTGGAGGGACTGCTGCTCGATGCCGAGCAGCGGCTGCACGACGAGGGCATCGCCGGCGAGATCTACCTGTTCAAGAACAACACCGACTCCGCCGGCAACTCCTACGGCTGCCACGAGAACTACCTCGTGAGCCGGGCGGGGGAGTTCAGCCGACTTGCCGACGTGCTGATCCCCTTCCTCGTGACCCGCCAGATCATGGTGGGGGCCGGGAAGGTCACCCAGACACCCCGCGGCGCGACCTACTCCGTCAGCCAGCGCGCGGAGCACATCTGGGAGGGCGTCAGCAGCGCCACGACCAGGAGCCGCCCGATCATCAACACCCGCGACGAGCCGCACGCCGACGCGGAGAAGTACCGCCGCCTCCACGTCATCGTCGGTGACTCCAACATGAGCGAGACGACCACGCTGCTCAAGGTCGCCAGCTGCGACCTCGTGCTGCGGATGATCGAGGAGGGCGTGGTGATGCGCGACCTCACGATGGAGAACCCGATCCGAGCCATCCGCGAGATCTCCCACGACGTCAGCGGGAGACGCAAGGTCCGGCTCGCCAACGGGCGCGAGGCGAGCGCGCTCGACATCCAGGGCGAGTACCTCGCCAAGGCACGCGACTTCGTCGACCGGCGTGAGCTGCGGACGCCGGTCATCGACCGTGCCCTCGACCTGTGGGAGCGCACCCTCAAGGCGGTCGACTCGGACGACCTCGGGCTCGTCGACCGCGAGATCGACTGGGTCATCAAGTGGAAGCTGATGGAGCGCTACCGGGCCAAGCACGGGCTGCCGCTCGGCCACCCCCGCATCGCCCAGCTCGACCTCGCCTACCACGACATCCACCGCAGCCGCGGGCTCTACTACCTGCTCGAGAAGCGCGGTGCCGTGGCGCGGGTGACCACCGACCTGAAGATCTTCGAGGCCAAGTCGGTGCCGCCGCAGACGACCCGGGCCCGGCTCCGCGGCGAGTTCATCCGCAAGGCCCAGGAGCGCCGCCGCGACTTCACCGTCGACTGGGTCCACCTCAAGCTGAACGACCAGGCGCAGCGCACCGTGCTCTGCAAGGACCCGTTCCGGGCGTACGACGAGCGGGTGCAGCGGCTGATCGACGGCATGTAGCGGACCTCTCAGGTTCCTCTTGCCCTGCCGGGTTAGGGTGACCGCTGCTGTTGTGCCCCTCAACGAAGGTGTGTCCGTGATCCGTCGTTTCCTTGCCCTGTTCCTGGCGCTGCTCCTCGGCGCCGTCCTCGTCGCCTGCGGTGACGACTCCGGGGGGTTCTCCGACGAGGAGGAGAGCTCCGGCGGCTCCGGCCTGGAGTCCGTGGAGATCGCCGGTGAGGTCGGCAGCGACCCCGAGGTCACCTGGGACGGTGAGCTCGAGGCCGACGAGATCGAGACCGAGGTCATCATCGAGGGCGACGGCGAGGAGATCGAGACCGGCGACCAGGTGTTCGCCCACATCTGGATCGGCAACGGGTTCACCCAGGAGAAGGCCTTCAGCACCTACGACGCTCCGGAGCCGCAGCTGCTCACGGTCGACGAGGCGCAGCTGAGCCCGCTGTTCCTGGCCGGGCTCGAGGGCCAGAAGGTCGGTTCGCGCATCGCCATCGCCGCGTCCGCGGAGACCGCGTTCGGCGAGGCCGGCAACCCCCAGATCAACATCGGCAACAAGGACACCGTCCTCACGGTCATCGACGTCATCAGCATCGATCGAGGACGGCCCCGAGGGCGAGGAGCAGAAGGCCCCGGCATGGGTGCCCGGCCTCGAGGGCCGGAGGACGCACCGACCGGCTTCGACTTCGCCGGTACGCCGAAGCCGACCGACGAGCTGCAGACCGCCGTGCTGATCAAGGGTGAGGGACCGGCCGTGGAGAAGGGCCAGACCATGGCCGTCAACTACCTCGGCCAGGTCTACGACGGCAAGAAGCCCTTCGACGAGAGCTACTCCACACAGCCCGCCAACTTCCCGATCGGCGTCGGCGAGGTCGTCGAGGGTTGGGACCAGGCGCTGGTCGGACAGACCGTCGGCAGCCGCGTCGTCCTCGCGATCCCGCCGGACCTCGGCTACGGCAAGGAGGGCAACCCGCAGGCCGGCATCAAGGCGACCGACACGCTCTACTTCGTCGTCGACATCCTCGGCGCGGCCTGACCGACCCCAGTACGGTCTCAGCATGGCGGCGGAGAAGAGCGAGCGACTGCTCAACCTCCTCATCATGCTGCTCATGCAGCGGCGCTACATCGCCAAGGACCGGGTCCGGGCGCTCCTCTACCCGGACTCCACGGACGAGGCGTTCGAGCGGATGTTCGAGCGCGACAAGGACGACCTGCGCGCGCTCGGGGTGCCGATCGAGGTGGGCCAGCTCGACGCCTACTTCGACGACGAGCCCGGATACCGGATCCGTCCCGACGAGCTGCAGCTGCCCCAGGTCGAGCTGACGGCCGACGAGGCGCAGGTCGTCGGCCTGGCCACCAAGGTCTGGGAGCACGCCCGCCTGGCCGAGGCGACCAGCGGCGCCGTACGCAAGCTCACCGCCGCCGGTGTCCCGGTCGACGTCGGGGCGCTCGACCTGGTCGAGCCGAGGCTCGGCGCCGACGAGCCGGCGTTCGACGTGTTCTGGGAGGCCGCCCGCGACCGGTGCGTCGTGGAGTTCGACTACCAGCGACCGGGGGCCGAAGTCACCGGCCGGACCTCGAGCCGTGGGGCGTGGTCCGCTACTCGGGACGTTGGTACGCCGTCGGCCACGACCGCGACCGCGGTGAGGAACGGATCTTCCGGCTCTCCCGCGTCCAGGGGAGCGCCCGGATGGTGGGGCAGCCCGGCGGCGTACGACGTGCCGGACGGCGTCGACATCCGCGAGATCGCGCGGCGGCTCGCTCCCGCCCGGATCGCCGAGCCCGCCACGCTGCTGGCACGCTCCGGCACCGGGCATGCGCTCCGTCGCGCGTCCGAGCGGGTCGAGACCGGCGTGCCCGGCCCCGACGACACGACCGCGTGGGACCGCATCGTGCTCGCGCGGGGCGGTCCGGACCTCGCCTCGGAGGTGCTGGCGCACGGCGCCGACGTGGTGGTGGAGTCGCCGGACAGCCTGCGCGAGCAGGTCGTCACGCGGCTGACCGCGCTGGTCGACGGGAGCCACGGGTGAGCGGCGGGGGCCCGGGCGGCGCCCGCGAGCAGGTCGCCCGGCTGCTCACGCTGGTGCCGTACCTGCACAGCCGGGGCCAGGTGCGCGTCGACGAGGCAGCCGGGCGCTCGGCACGACGCCGGAGCAGGTCCGCAGCGACCTCAAGGTGCTGTTCATGTGCGGCCTTCCCGGCGGCTACCCGGACGACCTGATCGACGTCGACCTCGACGCCCTCGAGAGCGACGGGGTCATCAGGGTCTCCAACGCCGACTACCTCGCCCGTCCGTTGCGGCTGACCGCGACCGAGGCGACGGCCGTGATGGTGGCGCTCCTGGCGTTGCGCAACGGCGCGCAGCCCGAGACCCGCGAGATCGTGGACCGGGCGCTCGGCAAGCTGCAGGCCGCCACCGCCGACGCCGGGGCCGTCCCGATCGATCCCGGTGTCGAGCCCGAGCCGACCGACCTGAACCGGTTGCGGTCAGACCTGGAGCAGGCCGTCCGCGACGGTCGCCAGGTGCGGCTGACCTATTGGGTGCCGGCGCGCGACGAGGAGACCGTCCGGGTGGTCGATCCCCGAGGCGTGGTCACGTCGCGCGGCTCCGCCTACCTCGCCGCCTGGTGCCACAGCGCCGAGGACGACCGCCTCTTCCGCCTCGACCGCATCCACGGCGCGCTGGTGCTCGATCGACCGGTCACCCACGCAGAGCCACCGCCGACGGACCTCAGCGGCGACCTCTTCGGCTTCGACGAGCAGGCCGAGCGGGTGACGCTGCGGCTCGCGCCCTCGGCCAGCTGGGTCGTGGAGTACTACCAGGTCGAGGAGACCCGGACGCTGCCCGACGGCGGTCTCGAGGTCGACCTGCTGGTGGCGGACCGACGCTGGCTCGAGCGGCTGGTGCTGCGGCTCGCGCCGCAGGCGACCGTGGTGCGGCCGGCGGACTGGGCCGACGCGGTCACCGCGCGCGCCGACGAGGCCATCCGGTTGTACCAAGGGTGACGAAGTACCATGGACACTGACCGGACTGGGCAATGTGAGGAACTCTGATGACTGCAATGGTGGGTGTCCCCGGCGGCTGGGAGCTCGTGCTGATCGTTCTCGTGATCCTGCTGCTGTTCGGTGCCAAGAAGCTTCCCGAGCTCGCCCGCGGCAGTGGCCGCGCCCTGCGGATCTTCAAGTCGGAGACCAAGGGCCTGATCGACGACGACGACGACGTCGACGACGACCAGAAGACGCCGGAGCAGAAGGCGATCGAGGCAGGCAACACCTCACCCGATCCCACCACCAGCGATCCGGTCGTGCGTGAGCAGCGCGACGGCACCACCAGCTGACCCCGTCAGTGCGGATCTCCGGCCTGGTCGGCCTCTACGCCGGCCGGCCCCAGCACCCCGTCGGACCCGACGGGCGGATGGCGCTCTCCGACCACCTGCGTGAGCTGCGCGGCCGGATCCTCAAGATCCTCACGATCCTGCTGGTCGGGCTGGTCGTCTCGCTGTTCTTCTTCGACCCGATCTTCGAGCTCGTCCTGGGGCCGTACGAGGACGCCGTCGCCGGGTTGCCGGACGACATCGACAGCGTGGCGACCATCGGGGGCGTCGGCGGCCCACTCATGCTCTACCTCAAGCTCTGCGGCACCACCGCGCTGATCCTCACCAGCCCGTTCTGGCTCTACCAGATCTGGGCGTTCATCCTGCCCGGGCTCCATGACAAGGAGCGCAAGTGGACCCGGGTCTTCGCCGCGATCGCGGGCCCGCTCTTCCTCCTCGGCGTCACGCGTCGGCTACCTGACGCTCCCGAAGGGCCTGGAGCTGCTGATCGGCCTGACGCAGTCCGACCTCACCAACCTGGTCGAGTTCGGCGACTACCTGACCTTCCTGATCCGGACCCTGCTGGTCTTCGGGATCGCGTTCGAGATCCCGGTGTTCGTGATCCTGCTCAACGCTGCCGGCGTCCTGAGTGGTGCGGCGCTGGGCGCCCATCGGCCGTGGATCGTGATCGGTACCTTCTTGTTCGCGGCCATCGCCACCCCGTCGACCGACCCGTTCACGATGCTGTTCCTGGCGATCCCGATGGTGCTCCTCTTCGGCATCTCCGAGGTCATCGCGCGCGTCCTCGACCGGCGTCGTGCCGAGGCCGACCCGGTGGCCGGGCTCAGCGACGACGAGATGTCGCCGCTGTGAACGTGACGGACGTCGATCCGTTCGACCTCCCGGACTGGCTGGGCGGCGCCGACGTGGTCTGGGAGTCCGCCACCGGACTGCGCACCAGCCACCTCGTGACGGGAGTCCTCCTCGGTGGCGCGCAGGACCGCCTGGCCTGCACCTTGCTGGCCACCGACGAGGCCTATCCCGCCCCCGTCGTACCGGACGACGTCCGCAGCCGCGCCCACCAGGCCTGGCACGACGGTCAGGTGCTGCTCGTCGACCGGGAACGGACGCTCACGCTGGCCGTGCCCGGGCGCCGCTTCGACGCCGACCTGGTGATGGAGGCGCTGGTGCGGCTGGCCAGGGCGGTCGGCGCCTCCCCGGAGGAGTGGGGGGTCCTGCTCCGCATCGGCTCCGCCCGACGCTAGTCGTCTAGGCTCGCGGCGTGCCCCGCGAGATCGCCCTGTTGACCAACCCGACCGCGGGCAAGGGCAGGGGAGCCAAGGCGCGGGCGGCGGCCCTGCCCCGGCTGCGCGAAGCCGGCTTCGCCGTACGCGACCTGGCCGGCTCCGACGCCGACGAGGCACTCGACCTGGCGCGCGCGGCCGTCGCGGACGGCGTCTGGGCCGTCGTCGTGTGCGGCGGAGACGGCATGGTGCACCTGGGCGTGCAGGCAGTCGCCGGCACCGGTACCCACCTCGGGCTCATCCCCGCCGGCACCGGCAACGACGTGGCTCGCTACCTCGACCTCCCGCGGAAGGACCCCGGAGCGGCGGCCGACCGCGTGATCGCCTCGACGCCCCGGCGGATCGACCTCGCCCGCGCGGGCTCGCGCTGGTTCGTCACCGTGCTGGCAGCCGGTTTCGACGCGGTGGTCAACGAGCGAGCCAACCTGATGCGGTGGCCGAAGGGTCAGATGCGCTACAACCTGGCCACCCTCGCCGAGCTCCGCACGTTCGAGCCGATCCCGTACGTCATCGAGCTCGACGGGACCACGATGCGACTCGACGCCATGCTGGTCGCCGTCGGCAACGGTCCCTCCTTCGGTGGTGGCCTCCGGATCACCGAAGGGGCGCTGCTCGACGACGGTCTTCTCGACGTGGTCGTCATCAAGCCGATGAGCAAGGCCAACCTGGTCCGCACCTACCCGAAGCTCTTCAAGGGCACCCACGTGAGCCACCCCCAGTACGAGCACCACCGGGTCAGCTCGGTCACCGTCGCGGCACCCGGCATCGTGACGTACGCCGATGGCGAACGGTTCGGCGCGCTCCCGCTCACCATCGAGTGCGACCCGGGGGCGCTGAGCATCCTTGCGTGACTTCACCGCCCTCTTCGACTTCGAGCTCGACGACTTCCAGGTCCGGGCCTGCCGTGAGATCGACGCCGGCCGCGGCGTCCTGGTCGCAGCACCGACCGGCTCCGGGAAGACGATCGTCGGCGAGTACGCCGTCCACCTGGCGCTCACGTCCGGCCGCAAGGCCTTCTACACGACGCCCATCAAGGCGCTCTCCAACCAGAAGTTCCACGACCTCGTCCAGCGGTACGGCGAGGACCAGGTCGGCCTGCTGACCGGCGACAACACGGTCAACGGCGAGGCGCCGATCGTCGTGATGACGACCGAGGTGCTCCGCAACATGCTCTACGCCGGCTCGCGCACGCTGCTCGGACTGGGTTTCGTGGTCATGGACGAGGTCCACTACCTCGCCGACCGCGACCGCGGGGCCGTGTGGGAGGAGATCATCATCCACCTGCCGGAGTCGGTGTCGCTGATCTCGCTCTCGGCGACCGTCTCCAACGCCGAGGAGTTCGGCGAGTGGCTCGCGACCGTCCGGGGCGAGGTCACGACCATCGTCGAGGAACGGCGTCCGGTGCCGCTCTACCAGCACGTCATGGTCGGCAAGCGGTTGCTCGACCTGTTCGCGGTCTCCGACGTCGACGCCGCGGCCGGCTTCGTGTCCGAAGGAGCGCCGGTCAATCGCGAGCTCGAACGCATCGCGCGTGACGACTTCGCGAGCTCCCGGTTGATGCGCGACCGCCGGTCGCCTCGCAAGGGCAGGCCTGGATCGTCGAAGAACCCGCGGCAGGTCGGCAACGGCCGCCGGGTCTGGATCCCGAGCCGTCCCGATGTCATCGAACGGCTCGACCGCGAGGGGCTGCTGCCGGCGATCGTGTTCATCTTCAGCCGCGTCGGCTGCGATGCCGCGGTCACGCAGTGCCTGTCGGCCAACGTCAGGCTCACCAGCCCGGAGGAGCGCGATGCGATCTACGAGTACGTCGAGACCAGCTGTCGCCACCTGCCCGAGGAGGATCGCCACGTCCTCGGCTACCACGACTTCCTCGACGGCCTGACCCGCGGTGTCGCCGCCCACCACGCCGGCATGCTCCCCGCCTTCAAGGAGGTCGTCGAGAAGCTGTTCGTCCGCGGTCTCTGCAAGGTCGTGTTCGCCACGGAGACGCTGGCACTCGGCATCAACATGCCGGCCCGCACGGTGGTCATCGAGAAGCTGTCGAAGTGGAACGGCGAGACCCATGCGGACATCACGCCGGGGGAGTACACCCAGCTCACCGGCCGGGCGGGGCGGCGAGGGCTCGACGTCGAGGGACACGGTGTCGTGCTCTGGCAGCCGGGGCTGAACCCGCGTGAGCTCGCCGGCCTCGCCTCGACCCGCACCTACCCGCTCCGTTCGAGCTTCCGCCCGTCGTACAACATGGCCGTCAACCTGGTCCACCAGTTCGGCAGGGAGCGCTCCCGGGAGCTGCTCGAGCAGTCCTTTGCGCAGTTCCAGGCCGACAAGGCGGTGGTCGGGCTGGCCCGCCAGCTCCGCAAGAGCGACGACGCCCTGGCGGGCTACGCCGAGGCCGCGACGTGCCACCTCGGCGACTTCATGGAGTACGCGCGGCTGCGCCGCCAGATCTCCGACCTGGAGAAGGGCGCGTCGCGGCAGCGCCGCGCCGACCGGCGGGACGAAGCGCGTGGAGTCGCTGCGGCGGCTACGTCCCGGCGACGTGATCATGGTGCCGGCCGGCAAGTTCTCGGGGTACGCCGTCGTGATCGACCCGGGAACCGGCGGCGGCGAGGAGCCCCGGCCCTACGTCGTCACGGCGGAGCGCCAGGCACGCCGGCTCGCGCCGCCCGACTTCCCGACCCCCGTCGAGGCGCTGGCGAAGCTGAAGGTCCCCAAGTCGTTCAACGGACGCAATCCCCAGATGCGGCGCGACCTGGTCTCGGCGCTGCGGTCCCGCACCCATGACCTGACCCCGCCGCCGAAGCGGCGTACGTCCGTCCGGGCGACGGAGGACGACCAGGTCGAGCGGCTGCGTCGCCAGATGAAGGACCACCCCTGCCACCAGTGCCCCGACCGCGAGGACCACGCCCGGTGGGCCGAGCGGTGGTTCAAGCTCGAGCGTGACGCCACGACCCTCCGGAGCCGGATCGAGCGGCGCACCAACACGGTGGCCCGGCAGTTCGACCGGGTCTGCGACGTCCTGACCGCGCTCGACTACCTCGACGGCGACTCCGTGACCGACCGAGGGGCACACCTGAGGCGGCTCTACACCGACATGGACCTGGTGGCGGCCGAGTCGTTGCGGCAGGGTCTCTGGGACGGGCTCGGCCCCTCCGAGCTCGCGAGCGTGCTGTCCGTGCTGGTCTTCGAGGCCCGGCGGCCCGACGATGCCTCGTCCCCGCGGATCCCCGGCAGCCCGGTGCGCGAGGTCGTCGCGGGCATGGTCCGGGTGTGGGGCGAGCTCGACCAGCTCGAGCGCGACCACAAGCTCGACTTCCTCCGCCAGCCGGACCTCGGATTCGCCTGGGCGGCCTACCGCTGGGCGGAGGGCGACGATCTCGACGACGTGCTGACCGTGACCGACCTGGCGGCCGGCGACTTCGTGCGGTGGACGAAGCAGCTGCTCGACCTCACCGGTCAGGTGGCCGACGCAGCCGGTCCCGGCGAGCTGCGCGAGACGGCACGGGCCGCCGTACGACGTCTCAAGCGGGGCGTCGTCGCCTACTCGTCGATGAACGACTGACGGTCGAGCGGCACGAACCTGGGCTCGAGGGGCTCGGGCGCTTCCGCACATCCCCGCAGCGGACCGCCGAGGTAGAGCGAGGGCACGGCCGGCGCGATGCACGCACTGCCCGGCTCGACCAGCTCGGGCGGGTCGGCGGGCTCGACGGGGGCGATCGCCACCGCACCCGCCAGCAGGGCAGAGATCAGGATCACGACGTAGCCGCCGCGATCGCGTCGTCGATCGGTTGGTCGCCGCCGACGAGGTTCCACTGCTGGCCGACGGTGCGGGTGTCGTCGAGGCACGCCGCCACCACCGCGGCCACGTCTGCGCGAGGGATCTCTCCCCGTGAGATGTCCGGCCCGAGAGCGACGAGGCCGGTGGCTGCCGCGTTGGTCAGTCTGCCGGGCCGCAGGATGGTCCAGCCGAGGTCGCTGGCGCGGAGCGCCGCGTCGGCGTCCCGCTTGGCCTCGACGTATGCCTTCCAGACCTCGCTGGCGTCGGCGGCGACCGGCTCGTCGACGTTGATCGCGGAGATCTGGACGAAGCGGCTGATCCCGGCCAGTCCGGCACCGGCGATCGACTTGAGGGAGCCCTCGAGATCGACCGTGCGCTTGCGCTCGACGTTGCCGTCGGGACCGCCGCCGGCGGCGAACACGACCGCGTCGCAGCCCTCGAACGCGGCCGCGAAGTCCTTCTCGCCGCTGTTCTCGATGTCGAGGAGTCGGGCCTCCACGCCTTCGCCCCGCAGTGCGTCGGCCTGCTCCTGCCGACGGACCAGGGCGACCGGCTGGTGGCCGGCGTCGATCAGGATCGGGTGGAGCAGGCGTGCGATCTGGCCGTTTCCTCCCACGACGGCGACCCGGCTCATGTCCTCACCGTACGGCGCCGATCACCGTGTCGCGAGGGTCTTGGTCAACCGATCCACCGGCCCGCCGAGGTTGAACTCCTCGGCGAGGGCCGCGACCAGCTCGGGGTCGGCCGGCTCGCGGGGGAGGGTGGCGTCGAGCGGCCCGAGGTCGATGTCGCGCGCCACGGCCACCACCTGCGGCGCCACGGCGAGGTACTCGACCGCGTTGCGGAGCTTGGAGCGCGGGTTCGGGCCGAGGTCCGAGTCGGGATCGTCGACCGCCGCCAGGATCCCGCTCATGCTGCCGAACCGCTGGAGCAGCGTCGCAGCCGTCTTGTCTCCCACGCCCGTGACGCCCGGCAACCCGTCGGACGCGTCTCCGCGCAGGGTGGCGAAGTCGGCGTACTGGGAGGCCTCCACGGCGTACTTCTCCCGGACGACGCCCTCGGTGACGCGCTCGTGCTTCCCCACACCGCGGGCGATGTAGAGGACGCGCACCTCCGCCGCGTCGTCGACGAGCTGGAACAGGTCGCGGTCGCCGGTGACGACGTCGACCGGCATGCCGGCGCCGGTGGCGAGCGTGCCGATCACGTCGTCGGCCTCGTAACCGTCGGCGCCGACGACCGCGATGCCGAAGGCGTCCATGACGGCGCGGATGACCGGCACCTGGATCTCGAGCGGGTCGGGCACCTCCTCGATGTCCGGCTGGTCACCGGGCCGGGTCGCCACGACGCGGTGGGACTTGTAGGAGGGGATCAGGTCGACCCGCCACTGCGGGCGCCAGTCGTTGTCCCAGCAGCACACGAGATGGGTCGGCTGGTACTCACCGACCAGGCGGTTGATGAAGTCGACCAGGCCGCGCACCGCGTTGACCGGCGTGCCGTTGTCGGCCTTGATCTCGGGCACCCCGAAGAAGGCGCGGAAGTACATGCTCGCGGTGTCCAACAGCATCAGCCGGTTCGTCACGCACGGCATCCTGCCACGGGGTGCCCTAGGGTGGCGGCCGTGAACGGCACCGACCTCGAAGCGACCGACCGCGCCATCCTGGAGCTGCTGGCCGTCGACGGACGGATGTCCTACACCGACCTCGGCAAGGCCACCGGCCTGTCCACCTCCGCGGTCCACCAGCGGGTGAAGCGGCTGGAGCAGCGGGGACTGATCACCGGGTACGGCGCGACCGTCAACCACGACGGGATCGGGCTGCCCCTCACGGCGTTCATCTCCATCACCCCCATCGACCCCGCGCAGCCCGACGACTACCCCGACCGGGTCCGCGACATCGAGGAGATCGAGTCGTGCTGGTCGGTCGCCGGCGACGAGTCCTACATCCTCAAGGTCCGGGTCGCCACGCCCGTCGTCCTCGAGGACCTCCTCGCCCGGATCCGATCCGCCGCCAACGTCTCCACCCGCACCACCATCGTCCTCTCCACCCCGTACGAGAACCGCCCGGTGACGTAGGGGAGTGCTGGTTCCCCGGATATCCGGGGAACCAGCGTTTCAGCAGCGCTGGATCCCCCGCGGAGTTCACGACTCGCTCAAGAGGTTCAGGCTGGCAGCGGTCGCCGACGGGAGTCCAGGATCCGCCTGATGCGGGCCGCGGTGCGTTCGGGATAGGCAAGGTCCACCCACTGGATCGCGGATGCAGACCCATCCGGTCAGCAGACAGATGAGTTCCTCCCGCCGTTTCTCCCGCATCAGGTACTCCTCGAGGGTCTCGTCCTTGCGCCGGTACCGCTCGTACTTGATACGTCCGTCGAACTCGAGGAAGACGCCGGCCCCGCGCCAGCCGAAGTCCGCGTACGCCACCACGACGCCGTGCTCGTTCTCCACCGGCACCTGAGGCTCTGGGCGTGGAAGGTGCTGGGTCCAGCACATGTACCAGGTCCGGGACTCGGCCACGGAGGTCAGTCGTGGATCGCAGAGTCGGTCAACGAGCGTGGTGGTCAGGGTGTTCGGCCAGTGCTTGCAATCGAGCGCGGTTTCGTGGAACTGACGCTTGTCGAGCTGGCCCGCGGCCATGAGTCCGTTGACCAGTACGAGCGCTTCCTCAACGCCGTACAAGGTGGTCACCTCCACGGCAGTTCTCGGGGCAGTGCTCAGCGGGATGCCGTTGACGACCTCCACATCCGCGGGCATCAGTACGCCGGAGTGGTGCACCACTCCGGCCTCGTGCCGACCGGCGTGACCGTCGGCGCGGGTCACGTGCACCTCGTCCAGGGAGACGCCCCACGCCGACGCGCCTCGTTCGATGGCAGACGAGATATGGGTGGCGACCGTGGATGCGTGCGCACGCTTCAGCACCGCCCTCACCAGCACCCGGTGACGGTCCTCGGCGGCACAGGCTGTCCCACAGGGCTCTCGGCTACGTAGCTGCCATGCCTGACACGCTCCAGCTCACCGCGACGCACCAGCGTCCGAATCTGGTTGTCAGTGAGCTCCCTGGGCCAAGAGCTCTCGCCGCAGCACCACGGCGTTGTTGAGGATGTCGGCGCTCGCTCGCCATGGAGAGCAATGTCCTCGCGACGGCACCTGACCCGGAACCGGCGTCGCCGCGGGCTGTGGATGAAACACGTGCCGAGCCAACTGTGGACAGCAACCGGCGCAGCCCGACTTCTCGGGCGAGTCATGAAGTTCCTGAGCGATCCAGCGCCCTCATCTTGCTGGTTCCCCGGATATCCGGGGAACCAGCAAAACCCTCAGTGGGCCTGGAGGGCGGCGGTACGGCGGGACGCCTCGGCGACCTCGGCGGCCTTCAACGCGGACTCGTCGAGGCGGCCGTGCTCCTCCCACCAGGCCTGGCCGGCGGGGGGGAGGGTGTGGATCGGGTCGTAGTACTCGTAGGTCCGGGTGAGCGCGTCGGGGGCGGCGGCCTCGATGGAGGTGCGGTAGTTCTTGGTCCAGTAGGAGATGCCGCGCTCGGTGTCGTAGTCGGCGAGCTGGTGGACCCAGCGCTTGCCGACGAACGGCACGTCGCACACGATCCGCGGCGTCGCGAAGCCGGGGAGGTAGCCCATGATGTGGTGCTGCAGCCGCTGCGCGTCGGCGACCGAGACCCGCCAGTGCTCGGAGTAGGGGATCATGTCGCACATGTAGAAGTAGTAGGGCATGATCTGCGCGCCGTCGAGCAGCCGGAAGCACAGGTCGAGCAGCGCGTGCGGATCGGCGTTGACGCCGTTGAGGAGCACGCCCTGGTTGCGGACGTCGCGGATGCCGGTGTCGAGCATCGCGCGCGTCGCCTCGGCCACCAGCGGCGTCACCGAGTTGGCGTGGTTGGTGTGGGTGTGGATCGCGATCGAGACGCCACGCTCGCGGGCGATCGTGGCGACCCGTTCCATGCCGGCACGGACGTCGTCCTGCAGCCAGTGCTGCGGCAGCCCGATCAGCGCCTTGGTGGCGAGCCGGATGTCGCGGATGTTCTCGACCTCGAGCACCCGCGTGAGGAAGTCCTCGAGCCGCGGCCACGGCATGTTCGCCACGTCGCCGCCGGAGACCACGACGTCGCGCACCGACGGCGTACGCCGGAGGTAGTCGAGCATGTCGCCGATCCGGTCGTTCGGCTTGCCACCGAACTTCAGCTTCTCGATCGTCGGCGTGGAGTTGCCGACCAGGTCCATCCGGGTGCAGTGGCCGCAGTACTGCGGGCAGGTGGGCAGCAGCTCGGCGAGCACCTTGGTGGGGTAGCGGTGGGTCAGCCCCTCGGTCGCCCACATGTCGTGCTCGTGGAGCGAGTCGCGGGTGGCGTGCGGGTGCGACGACCAGTCGGTGCGGCGGTCGGAGAAGACCGGGATCATGTAGTGCCGGATCGGGTCGGCGTAGAACGCGTCGGTCAGCGACCCCGCACCGCGCGGCTCGACGGCCGGCGCCATGGTGTTCATCATCTGCGGCGGCACCAGCATCGACATCGTGGCGCGCTCGGCCTGGTCGCGCTCGAGGTCGGCGTAGAACCGCTCGTCGACGCAGGTCGCCCATCAGCTCGCGCAGCTGCTTGACGTTCTTGACGCAGTGGGCGCGCTGCCACTGCACGGACGCCCACTCCTCGGCGGTCACGTCGCGCCAGCCCGGGAACCGGGTCCAGTCGGGCTCGACGAGCTCGGCGCGGGCGTAGGGATAGGGCTGCGACGACTCGAGGTCGATGGCGGTCTCGATGCTCACCAGGCAAGCGTACGCGGCGATTCTCCGGCCTGTCGAATGACGCGCCGCAAGATTTGTCGTTAGGCTGGACGCGTGCGTGCCGATCTCCTCTCCGACCCGACCGGGCTCCACCGGGTGCTCGACGACCAGCGGTGCTGCCACAGGCCGCGCAGCGGCTCGACGTACGGCGGGAGCTGTGGCCCGACGAGGTGCGGGTGCGGGTCGAACGGCTCAACCTCGACGCCGCCTCGTTCCGCCAGCTCGAGCGCAAGCACGCCGGCGACGGGGGACGCGATCCGGGCCGAGGTCGCCGAGATCGTCGCCGCCCGCGGCAAGATGCAGAATCCCGAGACCGGCTCGGGCGGCATGCTCGTCGGTACCGTCGAGGAGGTGGGGGAGGAGTCCCCGCTCGGGCTGGAGGTCGGCGACCGCGTGGCCACCCTGGTCTCACTGACGCCTCACCCCGCTGGTCATCGAGGACGGGCTCGCCCGCTGGGACGGCACCAGCGAGCAGGTGCCCTGCGACGGCTACGCCGTCCTGTTCGGCCGCTCCATCGCGGCCGTGCTGCCCGACGACCTCGCACCCGAGCTGAGCCTCGCGGTGATGGACGTCTGCGGAGCCCCTGCCCTGACCGCCCGCGTCGTGCGGCAGTACGACCGTCCGACGGTGGCCGTGATCGGCGGGGCCGGCAAGAGCGGCTCGCTGAGCCTGGCGGCCGCCCGCGACGCCGGGGCCGGTCGTGTCGTCGGAGTCGTGCCCCACCAGGGCGAGGCCGACCTCCTGACGGCTGCCGGGCTCGCTGACGCGGTGGTGGTCGCCGACGCGCGCGACCCGATCGCGCTGCGCGACGCAGTCGCCGCGACCGGCGGGCCGGCCGACGTCACCGTCGTCTGCGTCGACGTCCCGGGCTGCGAGGGCGGCGCGCTGCTCACCACCGCCGAGGGGGGCACTGTGGTGTTCTTCTCCATGGCCACCTCCTTCTCCGCGGCTGCGCTGGGCGCCGAGGGCCTCGCCGCCGACGTCACCATGCTGGTCGGCAACGGCTACGTCCCCGGCCACGCGGCGTACGCCCTCGAGCTGCTGCGCGGCCACGACGGCGTACGCCGGCTGTTCGAGGACCGAGTCGCAGGAGAGCAGCGATGAGCGCCAGGACCGTCGGTCGCCTCGAGCTCGACGCCGGCCCGCGTGAAGGAGGCCCGCGCGCTGGCCCGCACGGTCGGGCGCCCGGTCGTCACGCTGGCGAAGAAGCACACCACCGTGTCGGTCGAGCGCGCGACGCTCCGCCTCGCCGGCCTCGCCGGCGCCGACCCCGACGGCACGCCCTGGGTCAACCGGCTCGTCGACGCGGTGCGCGCCGACGTCGGGCTGGAGCACGGGGTCGCCCTGCCGGTCTGGGACGCGCTGCGCCGCGGCGAGGCGCGAGGACCTCCTCACCCTCGCCCAGAAGGCCGGGGCCGGCTCGGTCCGGTTCACGCTCCCCGAGGGCCGCGAGGCCACCCGCGCCACCAGCGCGTCCCGCAAGGCGGTCGGAGCCGGCATCCGGCGCATCGACAGGCGCCGTACGGAGCGCGAGCGCCTCATTGCCAAGGTCGGCGACGCCCCGCGCACGCCCTGGATCTACCTCATCGTCGCCACCGGCGACATCTACGAGGACATCCCGCAGGCACAGGCGGCCGCGCGCGAGGGCGCCGACGTCATCGCGGTGATCCGCTCCACCGGCCAGTCGCTGCTCGACTTCGTCCCGGAAGGCGCGACCAGGGAGGGCTTCGCCGGCACCTACGCCACCCAGGAGAACTTCAGGCTGATGCGCGCCGCGCTCGACGAGACGTCGCGGGAGCTCGGGCGCTACATCCGGCTGACCAACTACGCGTCGGGCCTCTGCATGCCCGAGATCGCCGCCCTCGCCGGCCTCGAGCGGCTCGACATGATGCTCAACGACTCGATGTACGGGATCCTCTTCCGCGACATCAACCCGATCCGCACCTTCGTCGACCAGCGATTCAGCCGCCAGGTCCACGCCCGCGCCGGGATCATCATCAACACCGGCGAGGACAACTACCTCACGACGGCGGACGCGGTCGAGGCCGCCCACACGGTCACGACCAGCCAGCTGCTCAACGAGTACTTCGCCAAGGAGGCCGGCCTCGAGGACTGGCAGCTCGGCCTCGGCCACGCCTTCGAGATCGACCCCGACGTCCCCGACTCGTTCCGGATGGAGCTCGCCCACGCGATGCTCGCCCGCGACCTGTTCCCGAAGGCGCCGCTGAAGTGGATGCCACCGACGCGCCACATGACCGGTGACGTCTTCCGCGGCTACCTGCTCGACGGCTTCTTCAACCTGGTCGGAGCGCTCACCGACCAGGGGATCCTGCTGGTCGGCATGATGACCGAGGCCGTGGTGACGCCCTGGCTCTCCGACCGCGACCTCGCCCTCCAGAACGTCCGCTACGTCATGAACGCCGCCGGCAACCTCCACGAGGACTTCCGGCCGGCCCCGGGCGGCTTCATCGAGCAGCGCGGCCAGCAGGTGCTCGACGACAGCATCGAGCTGCTCGACGACATCCGCGGACACGACAACGGCCTGCTCGACGCCATCGCCGACGGCACCTTCGGCCTGATGAAGCGTCCCGCCGACGGCGGCCGTGGCCTCGACGGCGTCGCTCGCAAGGCCCGCGACTACTACAACCCTGCCAACGAGCTCCTGGAGGCGGACCGATGAGCAGCCCCATCCGCCCCTACGGCGACACCACCGGCGACGGCATGGTGCAGCTGTCCTTCACCCTGCCGATGCCCCACTCGAAGGTCGCCGACGGGGCAGCACTCCAGCTGGCCAACAAGATGGGCATGGACCCCGCGCTCGTCGTCCACGGCAAGCCGATGGGGCCGGACTTCACGCTTCTTCGTGGTCTACGGCAGGGTCAACCACCTCGTCGACCCGAGCACGGTGCACGATCGTCGAGCGCGACTACCCGCTGCTCACGCCCAAGGAGGCCAACGCCGCCATCAAGCGGTCGCTGCGCCGCCGGCTGGTCGTCGTGGGTGCCTGCATCGGCACCGACGCCCACACCGTGGGCATCGACGCGATCCTCAACATCAAGGGCTTCGCCGGGGAGAAGGGCCTGGAGTACTACCGCGAGGTGAAGGTCGTGAACCTCGGCGCGCAGGTCTCGGTGCCGCAGCTCGTCGAGCGGTCGCTGGCCGAACGGCCGACGCGGTGCTGGTCTCCCAGGTCGTGACCCAGCGCGACGCCCACCTGCTCAACACCCGCGAGATGTCCGCCGCGTTCCGCGAGGCCTATCCCGGCCCGGAAGCGACCGCTGCTCGTCGTCGGCGGACCTGCGCTTCGACGAGGCGATGGCCGGCGACCTCGGCGTCGACCGGGTCTTCAGCCGCGGCACCACGCCCGGCGAGGTGGCCTCGTTCATCGTCCACCGGATGACCGACCGACCGCCCACGAGGAAGGCGTCCTGATGGCCGACAGCCGGGCCGAGGTCGGGCAGCGCGTCGTCCACCGCCGCTACGTCCCCTACAGCCACGCCCACTACGCCGGCAACCTCGTCGACGGCGCCTACAGCCTCGGCCTGTTCGGCGACGTCGCGACCGAGATGTGCATCGTCACCGACGGCGACGAGGGACTCTTCGCCTCGTACGACGACGTGCAGTTCCTCGAGCCCGTCCGGGCCGGCGACGTGCTCGAGATCAGCTGCGAGGTGACCCGGGTCGGCACCCGCTCGCGCGAGCTCTCCTTCGCGGTCCACGTGGTGGCGCGCGGGGCGGCCACGACGGAGCGACCCGGTGCCGCGGAGGTGCTGGCCGAGCCGCTGCTGGCGACCACCGCGACCGGCACCGTCGTCGTCCCGGGCTGACCGACCGTCCGGACCGCCTCGGTGTGTCGTGCGCGACACGCCGTCGCAACCCAGAATTGTACGAACCGTTGCCCGGCTCGGACGGCGCCCTGACCTGCGGATACGCGCGTTTTCGCAGGTCGGAGGGCGGTTGACAGGAAGCCCGTCCGGGAAGAAAAGTGCCGCCTTGTCCGTCCCTGCAGTTCGCGGTCGGCGGACCGGCGTCCGAGTGGTCGCGTCCGAGGTGAGTCACCCAGCACCGTCGGAGGCGATTCGCGCAGGCCGGTCCGGCGCCGCGAGGACGGACGCGGAGGGGTCCGGCTGGCGCCCTAGACAACTTCCCGATCTCGGCAGCCAGTCGGACTCGGGTTGGCCCGAAGGACTCCAGCCGACCCCTCCGCGCCTGCAGGGTTCGTCGGCCCGCCTTCGCGGCCCCGGTACCTTTGCCCCCGTGCTCGCTGCGGACCGGTCTCGCGCTGCCTGCGCGGGCGTCGTGATGGCCCAGGCGTTCGAGCCGGTCGGCCTCGCATCTGCTGCTGCCGATCGGGGTCGCCGGATTCGTGCTTGCCGTCCGCGGTCTGCCTGCGCGTCGCGCCTGGGTCCCCGGCCTGGCCTTCGGGATCGGCTTCCAGTTCGTCCTGCTCTACTGGATGCGCGCCGTCGGTGTCGACCCCTGGCTGGCCCTGGCCGGTCTCGAGGCCGCCTTCTACGCCCCGCTGGGCTCGGCTGCTGTGCTGCTGCTGCGCCTGCGCGGGGGGCCCGTGTGGTTCGCGGCCGCGTGGGTCGCGATGGAGACGATCCGCTCCAGCTGGCCGTTCTCGGGCATGCCCTGGGGCCGGCTGTCCTTCGGAGTGGCGGGCACGCCCTGGGCCGACGGACTGCCCTACGTCGGCATGGCCGGCGTGTCGTTCGTGCTGGCCCTGCTCGGGGCACTGCTGGCGACCGCGGTGTCCGAAGGGGGCGCGGGCGCGCGTCATGGCCGTCGGCGGGATCGGCGCCGTAGCGATCGTCTCGCTGCTTCCGGTGCTCGCGCCGTACGACGTGGACCCCGTCGGCACGCGCAGCGTGGCCGTGGTCCAGGGCGACGTCCCGGGCGACGGCAGCGACATCCTGCTCGACCACCGCCAGGTCACGCGCAACCATGTCGAGGCGACGGTGGAGCTCGCTGACCGGGTCGAGTCCGGTGAGCAGCCGGCGCCCGACTTCGTCGTGTGGCCGGAGAACTCCACGGCAGTGGACCCGTTCCTGGCCGACGACATCAACGCCGGGATCCGCGAGGCCAGCGAGGCGGTGCAGGTGCCGATCCTGGTCGGCGCCATGGTCGACGCCGGACCCGAGCACGTCCTCAACCAGGGGATCGTCTGGCAGCCCGGAACCGGCGCGGCCGACCGCTACACGAAGTGGCACCCGGTGCCGTTCGGTGAGTACATCCCCTGGCGCGACCTGGGACTCGGCACCATCGGCCAGCTCCGGCCTGATCCCGCGCGACATGCTCAGTGGCAGCCGCGAGGAGCCGCTGCCGATCGCGGACTCACTGGTCGCCGCCGCGATCTGCTTCGACGTGGCCTACGACGACGGCCTCCACGCCCAGGTCGCGGCCGGTGGACAGCTGGTGACGGTGCAGACCAGCAACGCGATGTTCATCCACACCAACCAGATCGAGCAGCAGTTCGAGATCAGCAGGCTGCGGGCCCAGGAGACCGGTCGGTTCGTGCTCGTGGCCGCCACCAACGGTGTCTCCGGGATCATCGCCCCCGACGGCACGGTCCTCTCCCGCGCCGACACCCGCACCCGCGAGGTGCTGCAGGAGCAGGTGTCGCTCGTGGACGAGCTGACGCCGGCGGTCAGGATGGGGCTGTGGCCCGGTCGCATCGCCGTGGCGCTCACGCTGCTCGGGCTCGCGCTGACGGTGCTCACGTATCGTCGAGACCGACGCCGTCGGACCGGGAAGGAGGCGACACCATGAGCGACCTCGGCCGCGTCGTGATGGTCGTGCCGACCTACGACGAGCGCGACAACCTCGCCTGGATCCTGGGCCGCCTCCACGCCGCCGAGCCCGAGGTCGACGTCCTGGTGGTCGACGACTCGTCCCCTGACGGCACCGGTCAGCTCGCCGACGAGCTGGCGGCCGCCGACCCCCGCATCCACGTCCTGCACCGCACCGCCAAGGGCGGGCTCGGCGCGGCGTACCTGCATGGCTTCCGCTGGGCACTCGACGCCGGCTACGACGTGATCGGCGAGATGGACGCCGACGGCTCCCACCAGCCCGAGCAGCTCCACCGGCTCCTCGAGGCCCTGGCCGACGCCGACCTGGTGATCGGTTCGCGCTGGGTTCCCGGCGGGTCTGTCGTGAACTGGCCGTGGCCCCGCGAGGCCCTCTCGCGCGGCGGCAACCTCTACGTACGGCTGCTGCTCGGCATCCCCGTCCGCGACGCGACCGCCGGCTACCGCCTGTTCCGTCGGCAGACCCTGGAGAAGATCGACCTCGACACGGTGACGTCGACGGGCTACGTCTTCCAGACCGATCTCGCGACCCGCACCTGGCGCAGCGGGCTGACGGTCCGGGAGGTACCGATCGAGTTCGTCGAGAGGACCCGCGGTGACTCGAAGATGAGCGGCGCGATCGCGGTCGAGTCGTTGCGCCGGATCACGGCCTGGGGGCTGCGGGAGCGAGGCCGTCAGGTACGACGGGTGCTGGAGCGTCGAGGATGACCGGCAAGCGCCGGATGCTGCGCCTGGCCATGGTCGTCGCGTTCATCGGCGTCCCCCTGCTGGAGATCTACGTGCTGGTGCAGGTGGGGCAGGTGATCGGCCCGTGGTGGACGATCCTGCTCCTCATCCTGGCCAGCGTGCTCGGCACCTGGCTGATCCGACGCGAGGGCGGCCGGGCGTGGCAGGCTCTCACCGAGGCGTTGCAGACCGGTCGGATGCCGGCGAGAGAGCTGGCCGACGGGGCGCTCATCCTGATCGGCGGAACCCTGATGCTGGCGCCCGGCTTCGTCACGGACGCGGTCGGCGTCCTGCTGATCCTGCCGGTGACCCGGCCGGTGGCCCGCCGGCTGCTCACCACGCTGGCTGCGCGGCGGCTGCTCTCACCCATGGCCACCCCTGGAAATGCACGTCGCCCCGGTCCCACGGGCGGTCCCGTGGTCCGGGGCGAGGTGATCGACGAGTAGGCCGCTCAGCTGACCTTCTTCTTGCGGCCGCGGGCCCGGTGGAGGTGGGCAGGGCCGATCTCGCCACCGCGCAGCAGCTCCAGCCGCTCCTTGAGGATGTCCTCGAGCTCCTTCTCCGAACGGCGCTCGAGCAGCATGTCCCAGTGGGTGCGGACCGGCTTCTCGGCCTTGGCCTCCGGCAGGATGCCGGCGATGCTCAGCGACTGGGCGCCGCAGCGCGGGCACTCCCAGTTGGCCGGAATGTCGGCCTCGACCGACATCGTGATCTCGAACTCGTGTCCGTGGTCGCAGCGGTAGCCGACCTGCTGGCGAGCGGCGAACTCGATGCCGCGCTCGTCCTCGAAACTCTGCCCACCGAGTCGGGCTCCACGCAGTGTGCGCTCTGCCATGAGCCACCTCCTAAACTAAAACGCCCCCGTTGTTCCGCTGATGAGACGTGAGACGCGGAAAGTCATGACGTGGTTGCGCAAACAATGGAACATCCCACTTGCTCCAACGGTACGGACCCCTCCAAGATTCCCCGAATTCCCGGTTCGCACGGTCACCCGAAAGGGGGAGACGCGTTGCCTGCCCCTTACACCGCGCTCGGAACATTGCCGGCCTCCCGGATGCCGCGCTCCGTGTCGACGCGTAGCAACAGAAGGCCGCCGACGACGAAGAACACGATGAGCGCGAAGATCGCCGGCCGGTAGGAGTCGGTGATCGTGTAGACGACACCGAACGTCAGCGTACCGAACCAGGACGTGCCTCGGTCGAGCGCGTGGTAGAAGCTGAAGAACTCGGCTTCCTTCCCGCGGGGGATGAAGAGCGAGAAGTACGAGCGCGCCAGCGCCTGGGTCCCGCCCAGGACGATGCCGATCGCGACGCCCAGCAGCAGGAACGGCACCAGCGCCTTCTCGGGCACCCACAGCGCAGCGGTCACGATCGCCATCCACACGACCAGCCCGAACAGGATGGTGTTCTTGGCGCCGTACCGCCCGGCGGCCCGCCCGAACGCGAGAGCGCCCCCGACCGCGACGAACTGGACGAGGAGGTAGGTCGCCAGCACGGTGCCGGTGTCGAACTTGAGCTCCTCGACGCCGTACACGGAGGCCTGGCTGATGACAGTCTGGATGCCGTCGTTGAAGAACAGGTAGGCCAGCAGGAACGTGAGCGCCACCGGGTAGTTGCGCAGCTCCTTGAGCGTGGCCCACAGCTGACCGAAGCTGCGCGCGAGGACGCCGCCCTCGACCTGCTCGACCTGCGCCGGCGGATGGTTCCGGAGGCCGCGGAACGGGATCAGCGTGAAGCCGGCCCACCACACGGCCGCGGACAGGAGGCTCAGCCGTACTGCCATGCCCTCGGTCAGCCCGAAGGTCTCGTGGAAGCTCACGACCACGAAGTTGAGTGCCAGCAGCAGGCCACCGCCGGCGTAGCCGTAGGCCCACCCGCGGGACGAGACGCGGTCGCGCTCGGCCTCGGTGGAGATCAGCGGCAGGATCGCGTCGTTGAAGACCGTGGACGCGGCGAAGCAGAGGTTGGCGGCGATGAAGGTGAGCGCGCCGAGCTGCCAGTTGTCGCCGCTCATGAAGAAGAGCAGTGCCGCGAAGAAGGCGCCGGTCCAGGCGAAGCCGGCCAGCAGGTCCTTCTTGCGCTCGGTCCGGTCGGCCACGGCGCCGAGGAGAGGCAGCAGCACCGCCGAGATGAGCGTCGAGGTCGTGATGACGAACGCCGGGAGGGCGCCGGGATCGACCTGGAGGCCGAGCACGGACACCCGGTCGTCGACCGCCGCTTCCTCGGCGATCGCGATCAGGTAGGGACCGAAGAGGACGCCGGCCACGGTGGTGGCGAACGCGCTGTTGGCCCAGTCGTACCAGTACCAGGCCTTCTGCTCGCGGGAGCGGTTCAGGGGTCCGAGGTCGGCGACGCCGGTGGTACCAGTCATGGTCGATCCCTCCCGCGTCCCGTCGCCCACTGATCTCGAGCGACGAGCACGTCCTTGAGTATGTCGGTGCGGTCGGTCATCAGGCCGTCGACACCACGGTCCAGCAGCTCGATCATCTCGGCGGGATCGTCGATGGTCCATGAGTGGACGTGCTTACCGGCGGCGTGGGCCCGACGCACGAAGCGAGTGCTGGTCACCGTCAACCGGCCACGGGTGTGGGGGATCTGGAAGGCCGCGAAGCTGCCTCCGGTGAGTCGATCCGCGACCCGCCAGGGGAGGGTGAGGTAGGCCGCCACCTCGACCGGACAGGCCGAGGTCGCGACCCGACCACCCGTCAGGCGGCGGAACTCCGCGATCCGGCGGCGCGAGAAGGAGCCGACCAGGATCCGGTCGCGGGCGTCCCGCTCCTCGACGAACGACGCCAGCAGCGGCACCGCTGCGTCGGCCTTCAGGTCGATGTTGAAGCGTGCGCGCGGTAGCTCGTCGAAGAGCTCGCCCAGCGTCGGGACCCGCTCCTCGGCGCCGATCCGCGCACGGCGTACGTCCGCCAGGGTGAGGTGCTCGACCGGGCCACGGTGGTCGGTCACCCGGTCCAGCACGGTGTCGTGGAAGGCCAGCAGCACGCCGTCGCTGGTCGCGTGGACGTCGGTCTCGAGGTAGTCGTAACCCAGCTCGACCGCGTGCCGGAAGGCGGTGAGCGTGTTCTCCAGCCCGATCAGGTCGGGGTGCTCGGCGCCACCACGGTGGGCGAACGCCAGGGGTGCGGCCGAGTCGTCGAGGTAGGGGTATCCCGTGGCCTCCGTCACGTCGGCAGTATCCACCAGCGAGGCACCGACGTCGGCTCAGGGCAGGGGAGTACCGTCACGGCATGGACGCGTTGACCTGCCCCCGTTGCGACGCCGAGATGGTGAGCCGGACCCTGGGATCCGGACAGGTGAGCCAGTGCCCGGACGGCCACGGCGTGTTCCTCGACCGGGCCGAGCTCGGCAACCTGGTCGAGGCGGAGACCGACTGGCACCGCAACGCGAGCCACCACACCGCCCCGCTGCCGCGGATCACCCCCGACATGACCGCACCGCCGGCGTCCAAGGTGCCGGCGCGGGCGTGGGTGGAGACGCTCTTCCGCTGACCCGGGCGGCCCTTCCGCCGGGGCGTTAGTCCGGAGGTTGAGGTGCGAGGAGCGCAAGCGACGAGCCTCGAAACCCCCGGACCCGGGCGGCCCTTCCGCCAACGCCACCCGGCTGGTCTCGACACGCCCTGACGCGACCTCGTCCCTCGGTCGCGGGGCGAGCTCGACCTGGCCGGGCGACGCCGCGAGCTTCGCTCGCGGGCTGCCCGGCTCAAATATCGCGGAAGGTCTCGATGTTGGCGCCGAGCTGGTTGAGGCGCTCGGCGAGGTCCTCGTAGCCGCGGTGGATGACGTAGGTGGACCGCAGCACGGACGTGCCCTTGGCCGCCAGCATCGTGAGCAGCAGCACGACGGCCGGGCGGAGCGCCGGGGGACACATCATCTCGGTGCCGGTGAAGCTGCTGGGGCCCTCGATCATGACCCGGTGGGGATCGAGGAGGGTGACCTTGCCCCCGAGCTTGTTGAGGTCGGTCAGGTAGATCGCGCGGTTCTCGTAGACCCAGTCGTGCAGCAGCGTCTGGCCGTGGGCCACCGCCGCGATCACCGCGAAGAACGGCAGGTTGTCGATGTTGAGGCCGGGGAACGGCATCGGGTGGATCTTGTCGAGCGGTGCGTGCAGCACGCTCGCATGCGTGGTCAGGTCGACCAGCCGGGTGTGGCCGTTGCGCGCGACGTACTCCTCGGACTGGGTGTACTGGAAGCCCATCTCCTCGAGGAGCGCGAGCTCGATCTCGAGGAACTCGATCGGGACCCGCTCGATGGTGATCGACGAGCCGGTGACGATGGCGGCCGCGAGCAGGGACATCGCCTCGATCGGGTCCTCGCTCGGCGCGTAGTCGACGTCGAGGTCGATCTGGGTGCGGCCGGTGATCGTCAGGGTGGTGGTACCGACGCCCTGCACGTCGACACCGAGGCGCTGCAGGAAGAAGCAGAGGTCCTGGACCATGTAGTTGGACGAGGCGTTGCGGATGATGGTCGTGCCGGGGTGGAGGGCCGCCGCCATCAGCGCGTTCTCGGTGACGGTGTCGCCGCGTTCGGTGAGCACGATCGGACGGCCCGGCGAGATCCGCTGGTCGACCTGGGCGTGGTAGCTGCCCTCGGTGGCCTTGACCTCGAGGCCGAAGGGTCGCAGCGCGGTCATGTGGGGCTCGACGGTGCGGGTGCCCAGGTTGCAGCCCCCCGCATAGGGCAGCTCGAACGTCTCGGCCCGGTGGAGCAGAGGGCCGAGGAACATGATGACCGAACGGGTACGCCGGGCTGCGGCCTCGTCGATGTTGTCGAGGTCGAGCTGAGCGGGCGGCACGATCTCGAGGTCGTTGTCGTCGTTGAGCCACCGGGTCTGCACCCCGAGGCTGTTCAACACCTCGAGCAGCCGGTTGACCTCCTCGATCCGGGCGACCTTGCGCAGCGTCGTACGCCCCCGGTTGAGCAGCGACGCGCAGAGCAGGGCGACACCGGCGTTCTTCGACGTCTTCACCGCGATGCTGCCGGAGAGGGTGGTCGGTCCGGTGACGCGGAGGTGGGTCGGACCGGCCCCGAGGGCGACGATCTCGGAGTCGAGCGCGGAACCGATGCGCGCCAGCATCTCCAGGGACAGGTTCTGGTGGCCCTTCTCGATGCGGTTGACAGCGCTCTGGCTGGTGGACAGTCGCTCGGCCAGCTGCTGCTGGGTCATCCCGCGGTGCTTGCGTGCGTCGCGGATGAGGTTGCCGATGCGGCCCTTGTAATCCTCAGTCATGCGTCCACGGTATCTCAGATATGAGATAGCGCAACACGCCCCTTCGGGTGGGATGGGAGGGGCCCTGCAAGGATGACATGCATGCGAGCGACCACCATTCACGCGCCCGGCGACATCCGTCTCTCCGACGTCCCGGAGCCGACCCTGACCGCCCCCACCGACGCGATCGTCCAGGTGGTGGCGGGTTGCATCTGCGGCTCCGACCTGTGGCCCTACCGGGGCGAGAACGACATCGACCCGGGCTCGACGATCGGCCACGAGTGCGTCGGAGTCATCTCGGAGGTGGGGAGCGAGGTGAAGCGCTTCCGGGAGGGCGACTTCGTGATCGTCCCGTTCGTCCACTGCGACAACACCTGCGCCCACTGCCGCCACGGCGCCCAGTCGGCGTGCCTCGAGCAGGGGTGGACCGAGAGCGGTCAGGCCGAGTTCTCCCGCGTCACACACGCTGACGGCAGCCTCGTGAAGACCGACGGGATGCCCGACGAGTCCCTGCTCCCGTCGCTGCTGGCGCTCTCGGACGTCATGGCGACCGGCTGGCACGCCGCCGTGTCGGCCGGCGTGCGCGAGGGCGGGACCGCCGTGGTCGTCGGTGACGGCGCGGTCGGGCTCTGCGGCGTGATCGCCGCGCGACAGCTCGGCGCCGAGCGCGTCATCGCGATGTCGCGGCACGAGTCCCGCCAGGCGATCGCCCGGAAGTTCGGCGCGACCGACATCGTCGCCGAGCGCGGCAAGGAGGGCGGTGCGATCGTCAAGGAGCTCACCGACGGGATCGGCGCAGACGCGGTGCTCGAGTGCGTCGGGACCGACGAGGCGATGCAGACCGCGTTCGGCCTGGCCCGGCCCGGATCCACGGTCGGCTTCGTCGGCGTACCCCACGGCGTGGAGCTGCCGGTGCGCCGGATGTTCCAGAAGAACGTCGGCCTCGCCGGCGGCGTCGCGCCCGTACGCCGCTACCTGCCCGACCTGCTCGAGCTGGTCACGTCAGGGGCGATCGAACCGGGGCTGGTCTTCGACCGGACCCTGCCCCTCGACGAGGTCGCGGAAGGCTACCGGGCCATGGACGAACGACGCTCGATCAAGGTATTGCTGACCCCGTGACCACTCTCAGAGCTCTGCGGACCGCTGATGCGGCACGTCGACGACGTCTCGGCCACGATCTGGGTCGAGACCAGGCAAGCGGGGACCGTCACCGTCGTCGCGGGCGACCGTCGCGCCTCGGCCCGCACCTTCGCCTGCCACGACCACCACTACGCGCTGGTCGAGATCGAGGGACTCGCGCCGGGTACCCACACGCCCTACACCGTGCTGGTCGACGACGAGCAGGTCTGGCCGGAGCCCGATTCGCCGTACCCGCCGTCGGTGATCCCGACACTGCGCGACAAGCCGCTGCGGATGGCGTTCGGCTCGTGCCGGGTGAGCGTCCCGCACGACGAGGCCGGGACCGAGGAGTTCGGCGTGGACGCGCTCCGCGCCTATGCGCTGCACATGGCCGGCGACGACGCCGAGAAGTGGCCCGACCTGGTGCTCTTCCTCGGTGACCAGGTCTACGCCGACGAGACCAGCGACGAGATGCGGGAGTTCATCGCCTCCCGCCGCAGCCTCGACGAGCCGCCGGGGGAGGAGATCAAGGACTACGAGGAGTACGCCCACCTCTACGACATCGCCTGGTCCGACCCGGCGAACCGGTGGCTGCTGTCGACGCTGCCCAGCGCGATGATCTTCGACGACCACGACATCCGCGACGACTGGAACACCAGCTGGTCCTGGCGCCAGGAGATGGAGTCGACCCCGTGGTGGCACGACCGGATCGTCGGCGGGCTGGCGTCGTACTGGGTCTACCAGCACCTCGGCAACATGAGTCGCGACGACCGGGCCGAGGACGCCCTGTGGCAGCAGATCTGCCGCTACGACGGTCCCGACGAGCTCGACATCACCGCGGTCCTCGACGACCTCGCCGATCAACGCCGACCAGAGACCCGACTGCTACCGGTGGAGCTTCGCCCGCGACTTCGGCACGCAGGCCCGCCTGGTCGTGGTCGACTCCCGCGCCGCGCGCGTCCTGCAAGCCGAGCGAGCGCTCGATCCTCGACCCGGCCGAGATGGAGTGGCTCGACGACCAGATGCGCGGCGGCTTCGACCACGTCATCGTCGGCACCTCGCTGCCGTTCCTGATGGCGCCCGGGCTGCACCATGGCGGAGGCGTTCAGCGAGGGACTGTCCAGCGGCGCGTGGGGGAAGCTGGGCGCGCGGATCGGCGAGCGGCTGCGCCAGGCCATGGACCTGGAGCACTGGGCGGCGTTCCAGCAGGGTTTCCGTCAGGTCGCCGGGCATGACGCTCGAGGTCGGCGTCCGGCGCCGCGGGGCCGGCGCCCCACACGCGTGCTGTTCCTGTCGGGGGACGTGCACCACAGCTATGTCAGTACGGCGTGGCCGGACCCCGCGGTCACCGACGTGACGATCCAGAGCCGCATCCTGCAGGCCGTGTGCTCGCCGATCCGCAACCCGCTGCCACGTCCATGCGAGCGGGTGGTCGGTGCCGGCACGCGGAGGTCGGTGGGACGGATCGGTGCGGAAGCTGGCCAAGGCGGCGAAGGTGCCGGTGTCGCCGCTGGACTGGCAGATCGACCGCGGGCCCTGGTACGACAACAACCTCGCGGTGCTGGAGGTCCAGCACGGACGGCGGCCTGACGATGACGTGGTTCGCGGGGGACATCGAGGGGCGGGCCACCGACGACCCGACGCTGAAGGTGGTCGCGGAGGTCGCCGTGCCGGTCAGCCGGCCAGGGCCGGGACCGAGCCCGGCATGACGGCCGGCTCGCACGCGCACGTGTCGGAGCACGCCAGGTAGGTGTGGAGCGCGTGCCCGCAGCGCGTGCACGGCAAGTCGTGCGACAGATGACCTGAGCTGGTCTCGACGGTGTCCCACATGGCCTCATACCTCGTTGTTGAACGTGTCCCGAGGGGTGACGTCGACCACGTTAGGAGCGGTGGGCGGCCGCGCGTGGCAGACCCGGGAGAAGTTGACTCGACTTGACTAGTCCCACGTAGCCCAGCCGGGGAAACCCAGCGTTGAACGGAGGACGGAGGGCACGTCGTAGCCTCTCGTCGTGGCATCCACGCCCGATCCGGTCCTCGTCCGCGACGCCTCCGCCGACCATGACGCCGCCGCGTGTGCGGCGATCTACGCGCCGTACGTCGTCGACACGACGGTCAGCTTCGAGGAGGAGCCCCCGGACCCGTCGGAGATGGGACGGCGGATCAGCGCGGCACAGGAGCGCCACGCGTGGCTGGTCGCCGAACGCGGCGGCCGGGTCGTCGGTTTCGCGTACGCCGGGGCCTTCCGGTCCCGGGCGGCCTACCGGCACACGTGCGAGGTGAGCGTGTACGTCGAGGCGGGGGAGCGGGGGTCCGGCGTGGGCCGGGCGCTGTACGCCGCGCTGCTCGACCGGATGCGGGTGGCCGGGATGAGGCTGGCCGTGGCCGGCGCGACGGTGCCGAACGAGGCGAGCGAGAGGCTCCATCACGCCCTCGGCTTCGAGGTCGTGGGGACCTTCCGCGAGGTCGGGTTCAAGCGGGGGAGCTGGTGTGACGTGCGCTGGTTCCAGAAGCCGCTCGGCTGACTCAGCCGCGGCCGAGGTCGGCCAGGCCCTCGAGCAGCCGGTCGACGTCCTCGTCGTCGTTGTAGGGCGCCAACCCGACCCGGATGGCTCCGGCCGCACCCAGCCCGAGCCGCTGGCACGGCTCCCAGGCGTAGCAGTGTCCGGACGTGATGGAGACGTGCCGCTCGCCGAGCGCCGCGTGCGCGTCGGTCGGCGCCACGCCGTCGAGGGTGAAGAAGAGTGTCGAGGTGCGCGCGGTCGCGCGTGACCAGAGCGTCGCGTCACCGCGGGCGGCCAGGGCCTGCTCGACGCGGCCGCGCAGCCGGACTCGTGGGCCTCGATCGCGGCGTAGGCGCCGGCGAGGCGCTGGCGCCGGGACGTCGCCCGGTCGGGATCGAGCGAGGCGAGGAAGTCGACGGCGGCCGTGGTGCCGGCCATCAGCTCGTAGGGGAGCGTGCCCAGCTCGAACCGCTCCGGCACCACGTCGGTCGAGGGGAGCAGCTTGTCGGGCCGCAGCTCCTCCAGCAGCGCCGGCGCGGCGGCGACGACGCCGCAGTGGGGGCCGCCGAACTTGTACGGCGAGCAGGCGTAGAAGTCGGCGCCGAGGCCGGTCAGGTCGGGGAGCACGTGAGCGGCGTGGTGGACACCGTCGACGTAGAGCAGGGCACCGGCCGCGTGGACCAACCCGGCCAGCGCCGGGACGTCGGGCCGGGTGCCGAGCACGTTGGACGCCGCCGTGAGCGCCACCAGCCGGGTCCGCTCGGACATCACGGCAGCCAGGTGCTCGGGCGCGCAGCTCGGCGGTCGCAGGATCGAAGTCGACCCAGCGGACCACGGCACCCGCGGCGTCGGCCGCCTGGATCCACGGCCGGACGTTGGCGTCGTGGTCGAGCCGGGACACCACGACCTCGTCCCCGGCTCGCCAGGTCCGCGCCAGGGCGCGCGACACGTCGTAGGTCAGGTCGGTCATGCTGCGCCCGAACACCACGCCCGCCGGGTCGGCGCCGAGCAGGTCCGCGAGCGCCGCGCGGCAGCCGGCCACGATCTCGTCGGCGGCTCGTTGTGGTCTCGAGAGTGGCCCGCGGTTGGACACCGGGCTGGCCAGCGTGGCCGCGATCGCGTCGACGACCGGCGTCGGCACCTGCGTCCCGCCCGGGCCGTCGAAGAACGCCTCGCCACCGGCCAGGGCCGGGTAGTGGGACCGGACCGCTGCCACGTCGTACGCCATGGAGCCTTCGTAGCATCCCGCCGGTGGGACGTGGCACCATTTCTCACATGACCAACGGGCCGGCCGACGACCCCCACCTGCGCGATCTCGTGCTCCTCCGCCGGGTCCGTGACCGGATGGACCGGGAGTACGCGCAGCCGCTCGACGTCGAGGCGCTCGCCCGCGGCGTGCACATGTCCGCGGGACACCTCAGCCGTCAGTTCCGGGCGGCGTACGGCGAGTCGCCGTACTCCTACCTCATGACGCGGCGCATCGAGCGGGCGATGGCGCTGCTGCGGCGTGGCGACCTCAGCGTCACGGAGGTCTGCTTCGAGGTCGGCTGCTCATCCCTGGGCACCTTCAGCACGCGCTTCGCCGAGCTGGTCGGGGTGCCGCCGAGCGTCTACCGGGAGCAGGAGACGGCGGCGATGGCCGGCATGTCGCCGTGCGTCGCGAAGCAGGTCTCGCGACCGATCCGGGAACGATCGATCAGGAATCGAGAAGCGCCGGTCGCCGAGCCCCGCCTAGCCTGACCGCCATGGACATCACCATTCACCAGAGCTACCTCCCGCACACCGACCACGAGGCCTCGCTGGCGTTCTACCGCGACGTCCTCGGTTTCGAGGTCCGCAACGACGTCGAGTACCAGGGCATGCACTGGCTCACCATGGGGCCTGCCGGCCAGTCCGACACCGCCATCGTGCTGCACCCTCCCGGCGCCGACCCGGGCATCACCGACGACGAGCGCCGCACCATCACCGAGATGATGGCCAAGGGCACCTATGCCGGCATCAACCTGGCCACCCCCGACCTCGACGGCACGTTCGAGCAGCTGCAGGCCAGCGACGCCGACGTCGTCCAGGAGCCGACCGAGCAGCCGTGGGGCGTCCGCGACTGCGCGGTGCGCGATCCCGCCGGCAACATGGTCCGCATCTTCGAGGTCGGCTGAGATCGCGTGGGAGAGTCTCTGACCATGGCCACCAGCAAGGGGGCGTCGGCGCCTGCCCGGCACGCCGCCGACACCCACGACCTGATCCGCGTCCAGGGCGCTCGGGAGAACAACCTCAAGGACATCAGCGTCGAGCTGCCGAAACGCCGGCTGACCGTCTTCACGGGCATCTCCGGGTCGGGCAAGAGCTCGCTGGTGTTCGCGACCATCGCCGCCGAGTCGCAGCGGATGATCAACGAGACCTACAGCGCGTTCGTGCAGGGCTTCATGCCGACCCTGGCGCGACCCGAGGTCGACGTACTGGACGGCCTGACGACGGCGATCATCGTCGACCAGGAGCGGATGGGTGCCAACCCGCGCTCCACGGTCGGCACCGCCACCGACGCCAACGCGATGCTGCGGATCCTCTTCAGCAGGGTGGGCCAGCCTCACATCGGCCCACCGACCGCGTTCGCCTTCAACGTCCCGACCCGGACCGCGAGCGGCGTGATGAAGACCGAGAAGGGCGGCAAGGAGGAGAAGTCCGTCGTCCGCAACGCGGTCTACCAGGGCGGGATGTGCCCACGCTGCGAGGGCATGGGAAACGTCAGCGACTTCGACCTCACCGCGCTCTACGACGACTCCAAGAGCCTGGCCGAGGGTGCGCTGACCGTGCCCGGCTACAGCATGGACGGCTGGTACGGCCGGATCTTCAGCGGCGCCGGCCTCCCCATGGACAAGCCGATCGCGAAGTTCACGAAGAAGGAGCTGCAGAACCTCCTGTACTCCGAGCCGACGAAGATCAAGGTCGAGGGCATCAACCTCACCTACGAAGGCCTGATCCCCAAGATCCAGAAGTCGATGCTCTCCAAGGACGTCGAGGCGATGCAGCCGCACGTACGCCGGTTCGTGGAACGTGCCATCACCTTTCAGACCTGCCCCGACTGTGAGGGCACCCGGCTCACTCAGGAGGCCCTGTCGTCGAAGATCCAGGGCAAGAACATCGCCGAGCTGTGCCAGATGCAGATCAGCGACCTCGCCGAGTGGATGCGCGATCTTGACGAACCGGGAGTCGCACCGCTGGTCGCCGGGCTCCAGCACCTGCTCGACTCGTTCGCCGAGATCGGGCTGGGCTACCTGTCGCTCGATCGTCCGGCCGGCACGCTGTCCGGGGGAGAGGCGCAGCGGACCAAGATGATCCGCCACCTGGGCTCCTCCCTGACCGACGTCACCTACGTCTTCGACGAGCCCACGATCGGGCTGCACCCGCACGACATCGAGCGGATGAACAACCTGCTGCTCCAGCTGCGCGACAAGGGCAACACCGTGCTCGTCGTCGAGCACAAGCCCGAGACCATCGCGATCGCCGACCACGCCGTCGACCTCGGACCGGGTGCGGGTACGGCCGGCGGCACCATCTGCTTCGAGGGCAGCGTCGAGGACCTCCGCGCGAGCGACACGGTCACCGGTCGTCACCTCGACGACCGCGCCCACCTCAAGGAGACGGTGCGGGAGTCGACCGGGTCGCTGGACATCCGCGGCGCCTCGACCCACAACCTGCAGGACGTCGACGTGGACGTGCCGCTCGGCGTGCTCTGCGTCGTCACCGGCGTCGCCGGGTCCGGCAAGAGCTCGCTGATCCACGGGTCGCTGGAGGGTCGGGACGGCGTGGTCGTGATCGACCAGGGTGCGATCCGCGGCTCGCGCCGCAGCAACCCGGCGACGTACACCGGCCTGCTGGAGCCGATCCGCAAGGCGTTCGCCAAGGCCAACGGGGTGAAGCCGGCACTGTTCAGCTCCAACTCCGAGGGCGCCTGCCCGGCGTGCAAGGGCGCCGGGGTGATCTTCACCGAGCTCGGCGTGATGGCCACGGTGGAGTCACCGTGCGAGGAGTGCGAGGGCCGACGCTTCCAGGCGTCGGTGCTGGAGTACACCTTCGGTGGGCGCAACATCGCCGAGGTGCTGGCGATGTCTGTGGACGAGGCCGAGGAGTTCTTCGCCGACGGCGAGGCCAAGACCCCGGCCGCCCACAAGGTCCTGGACCGCCTCGCCGACGTCGGGCTCGGCTACCTGAGCCTGGGCCAGCCCCTGACGACCCTCTCCGGCGGTGAGCGGCAGCGGCTCAAGCTGGCCACGCAGATGGCGGACAAGGGTGAGATCTACGTGCTCGACGAGCCGACGACCGGGCTGCACCTCGCCGACGTCGAGAACTTGCTCGGTCTGTTGGACCGGCTGGTCGACTCGGGCCTGTCGGTCATCGTCATCGAGCACCACCAGGCCGTCATGGCGCACGCGGACTGGATCATCGACCTCGGCCCGGGTGCCGGCCACGACGGCGGGCGGGTCGTCTTCGAGGGCACACCTGCCGATCTGGTCGCCGATCGCTCCACGTTGACCGGCGAGCACCTTGCGGCGTACGTCGGGAGCTGATCGGTAGGCATGCCGGAGGAGAGATGGAGACCGATCGCCTGATCCTTCGGCGTCGGAGCGTGGACGAGGCCGGCGTGTACCGACAGCTCTGGTCGGAACGGGACCCCAGGGTGCCAGCGCACCGACGGCTCGACGCCGAGGGGCGGCCGACGTCGAGGACATCGCGGCCGAGATCCGCAGGGAGCGCGAGGAGCCGAGGCCTGGCCTCCTGGCGGTGGAACGCAAGACCACGGGCGACGTCATCGGCTACTGCGGCCTCGTCTTCCACGGGAACGGAGCGGCCGACGAGCCCGAGCTGGCGTTCGAGCTGCTGCGTCACGCTCACGGCTGCGGCTATGCCACGGAGGCAGGTGGAGCCGTCGTCTCGTGGGCGGCCCAGTCGGGCTACATGCGCCTGTGGGCAACGGTCCGGGCGTGGAACGTCGCTTCTCGCCGGGTTCTGGAGAAGCTCGGGTTCCAGGAGACTGGCCAGGTCGAGGTCGACCCCGCTCACGGCGACTCTCTCCTGATGGCCCGAGTCCCGACGTAACGCCGATAAGCGACATTATGTCAATATGTGTAGGAGTAGCCCCGGCACCGCCCTCCCCTCACTCCTCTTCGGCTAACGGGTCTTTGATGGCGCTCCTGCCCCGTTGTAACGCACCGGGAGCGCCACGAAAGACCCGTTACCTCCGTCAGAGCGACGCCGAGCGCACCAGGACGCCGATCTTGTCGATGCGGTGCTCGGGATTGTCGAACCGGTCGGCCCAGAAGTTCCCTGCGGCGTGGTCCTCGAGCGTCGCGCACGTCGACAGCGTCAGCATCGCGCGGGTCGGCTCGGCGCCAGGACGACCCGGTACGGCGGCGCGCTGCTCGCGCAACGACCGGGGCGACCGGAACGACGTCTCCCGCGTCGTCACGATCCGGTAGACATAACGTGTGCCCCCGCTCTCGACGTACACCTCGTCGCCACGGCTCAGCCGGGGCAGGTAGCGGAACGGCATCGTCGACGACAGCCGGTGGCCGGTGACCTGGTAGTTCCCGACACCTCCGGGGCCGGTGCCGCCCGCAGGTCCGTGGGGGCTGGCGAGAGCGCCGCCGTTCTGGATCTCGGTACCGCGCGCGTCGTCAGTCCGACCGCGGTAGGGCACGACCCGGAAGTCCCGCAGGCCGAGGTCCGGGATGGTGAGCCGGGCCGGGGCCGGCCTGCCGTCGCTCTCCGGGCCACGCTCGGGCTCGCGTTCCTCCCCCGGCCCGCGAGGTGTCCGGGTGGGACTGGGCAGAGTCGGCGACGACGAGGCGGTCGAGTCTGTGGGTACGCGGGTCCTGGGGGCGGCGTCAGTCGCGCACGCCGGCAGCACGACCACGGCAGCGATCGCGATGAGCGCGCCCGTCCTCACCCCGTCGACGGTACGACCGGCCTCCAACGGAGGCTGCCAGGACGTTAGTGCCGCCTTAGCCGAGCAATGGTTCGGCCTTAGCCGCCTCGGCGGCAACCTCCTTCCTGTCAGCCGATTCCCGGCGACGTACGACGAAGGAGGATCGACATGAAGCTACGGACCCTGCTGATCGCGGGCGGCGCGGTCGCGCTGATCGCGGCCATCGCCGCAGCAGCGTGGCTCGGGCTCCGTCCGGCCGCAGCCGAGACCGCCGGAAGCTGCGACGCGGCGTACTACGAGCTCACCACCGAGCAGGACGACGGCGCCCTCGAGGTCGACTTCGACCTGCTGTCCAGCGCTCCCGGCGAGCGCTGGCAGGTGACCGTCGAGCACAACGGCGAGGTCCTGCTCGAGACCGAGCGCATGACGGACGAGGAGGCCGAGCTCGACCTCGACCTCGAACCGCGCGCGACCGGCGACGACGCGTTCACGGTCACCGCCACCCCGGAGGACGGCGACGCGTGCGTCGCCCGCATCACCCACGGCTGATCGCACGACACCACCCACCCACGCACCACATCACTCAAGGAGAAACGCCATGAACGGCTTCACCCGCTTCACCGCCATCACCGCCACCGGCGCCCTGCTCGCCGTCCCCGTCGCTCTGGTCGCGGCGCCCGCCCACGCCGATGTCGACCGCTACGGCACCTGCGGTGGCGGCCAGTACGAGTTCTCGGTCGACCGCGAGAACGGCGGCTACGAGATCTCCGCAGACCTCGACAACGTCGAGCCCGGTACTCGCTGGAAGGTGGCCCTGCGCCATGACGGCAAGCGCTTCTTCAAGCGGACGCTGACCGCCGACCACGAGGGCGAGCTCGATGTCGACCGCTGGCGCTCCAACAAGTCCGGCCAGGACACCTTCAAGTTCCGCGCCGTCCGCGCCGACGGTTCGGCGAAGTGTGGCCGGGCCATCACTGTCAGCTGATCCAGGCAGTACGACGGAGGGCCGTCACCCCACGGGGTGGCGGCCCTTTCGTCATGCCGTGTCCGACCTCAGGCCGGCGGCCCCAGCTCCACCACGACCCGCGCTCCTCCCGACGATCCGCGCGTGACGGTCAGCCCGCCACCGGATGCCCGGGCGGTCTTGTCGGCGATCGACAGTCCGAGGCCGCTGGAGCCGGCGGCACTGGTCCCCCGTGCCACGGCATCGGCCGAGAACCCCGGCCCGTCGTCCTCCACCGTCAGCACCACGCCTCCGCCTGCCCGCGGGGCCAGGTCGACCCGGACCGCCGCACTCTCGGGAGTGTGGGTGAAGACGTTGTCCAGGAGGACGTCGAGGACCGCGGCGAGGTCCTCCTCGACCGCCCGGACGGCGGCCGGACCGACCAGTGAGGAGACGAGGGTGAAGTCCCTCCCCTGGTCCTCGGCCAGCGGCTCCCAGAACCGGGCCCGCTCCGCCAGCACCGCCCCGGCATCGCGACTCGGGGACCAGCCCCTCGCGCTCGGAGCGGCGAGCCTCGCGCACGATCCGGTCGATCATGGCGCGCAGCTCGCCCAGGTCGGCGGCCAGCCGGTCCCGGTCGGTCGACGGCGGGAGCGAGTCGATGCGCAGCTGCAGGGCGGTCACCGGCGTGCGGAGCCGGTGGGACAGGTCGGAGACGCTCTCGCGCTCGCGTGCCAGCAGCACGTCCACCCGCCCCACGAGGCGGTTGAGCGCGTGGCCCAGCTGCTTGATCTCCGAGGGGCCGCGGATCTCGACCGGCTCGGGGCGCCGGACGTCGCCGAGCCGACGGGTGAAGGCGGCCAGTGCCTGGATCGGCTGCACGAAGGAGCGGCCCAGCCGGTCGGCGAGAAGCAGGGCCCCGACGAACAGGGCCAGTCCGAGGGCTGCCAGCACGAGCCAGGCGCGGAAGATGCCCGATCCCAGCCCGGGCTCGTTGACGATGACCCGGATGACCGGCGTCTGCTCGGGCAGACCGCTCGACCCGCCGAGCGAGACCGGGACCAGGATCTCCGCGCCTCCCTCGATGTCGTCGACGCGGGCCGCACCGGTCAGCCGTGCCTCCGCGACGCGGACGTCCTCACCCGGGTCCGGGCCCCAGGTCAGCGGCATCGGGCAGCAGCACGCGTGGTCTGGATCGCAGGGTCCTCGTTGATCGAGTCGCAGGTAGAACGCGATGTCGCCGTTGTCGTCGCCGGCAGCGGACACGACCGTCTCGGTCGCCTGCAGCTCCAGGCCGCACGAGAGAGCCGGTCCTCCAGGGCGTAGTCCTGGATCAGCACCGCCATCGGGACCAGCATCGCCAGGAGCACCATGCTGACCGCGGCCGCGACGGTCCCGATCAGTCTCCGCCGCACCCGTCAGTCCTCCGGCGCCGACAGGCGTACGCCGACCCCGCGGACGGTGTGGAGGTAGCGCGGCTCGCTCGCGGTCTCTCCGAGCTTGCGCCGCAGCCACGACAGGTGCACGTCGACGGTCTTGTCCGACCCGCCCCACGCCTGCTGCCAGACCTCGGTCAGCAGCTCCTTCTTCGTCACCACCTCACCCACCCGCTCGGCCAGGTGTCGCAACAGCTCGAACTCGCGCGGGCTGAGGTCGAGGAGCTCGCCGTCGAGCCGGGTCTGCCGGGCGGGGACGTCGATCGCGATCCCGCCGACCTCCAACGGGCGACGTCGGTCGCCACTCCCCTCCCCCGTGCGCCGGAGCACGGCCCGGATCCGGGCCTCGATCTGAGCGGCCGTGTAGGGCTTGACGACGTAGTCGTCGGCCCCGGCATCGAGGCAGGCGACCAACGAAGGGTCGTCGTCTCGGGCGGTGGCCACGATCACCGGGACCTGGCTCACCGCCCGCAGCATGGAGAGCACCTGGGCGCCGTCCACGTCGGGCAGCCCGAGATCGAGCACGACCAGCTCGGGCCGGGTCTCGAGCGCGAGGTTCAGACCCTGCATCCCGGTCGCGGCGGACGCGACCGCATGGCCCCGCTCCCCCAGCGACCTCATCAGCAGCGTGCGGATCCGCGGGTCGTCCTCGACGATCAGCACGTGCGCCACGCGCTCAACCTACTGTTCGACATCGGTCGCGGCGGCCGCGTGGAACGAACCTTAGCCGCGCCTTAACCCAGCCCTAGCGTCGACAGCCGGCAGGCCGCTGCGACGATGGCCACGGTGAACGACCCGACGACGACGACCGGCTGGACCTGCGCCAGCGCGTGGGCTTCGCGGTCGCCTGGACCATGGCCGCCGTGGTGGCGATCACCGTCGGTATCGCGGCGGTGAGTGGCGTCGGCGAGCGGATCCGCGATCGCGGCCCGTTGGCCAACAACGAGCTGGTCCGCAGCGCCGGCCCTGCAGACCGCTCCCGTGACCGTCGACACCAGCGAACCCCTGGTCGAGGAGACCTTCGCCGACGACTTCGGCGAGTTCGACGTCGCCTGCCGGGGCAAGTTCGCGCTCGGCATCGCCGTACGCCCCGACCGGGCGGCCGGCTGGCGCACGATCAGCTACGAGCAGGGCCCCGACGACGACGTCGATGCAGTCTTCTCCAACGGCCGCCGCTCGCAGGAGCTGGAGGTCTACTGCAACCTCGGCAGCCCCGTCCTGGAGATCGAGGACAACCTGCTGCCGGACGACTGACCGGGCGGCTCGAGGCCCTCCCCTACGATCGGGGCCATGCGTGCCCGCCTGCTGATCCTGCCCGCCGCTCTCCTCCTCGCGCTCCCTCTGACGGCGTGCAGCGACGACTCTCCCACCACCGCGGAGGACCCCAACGCGAACAGCGACCTGGAGACGACCGACTGCACCTACACCGAGGACGGCATGGAGCCCGCGAAGGAGGTCGAGCTGCCCTCCTCCGAGGCGGTCGCCGAGGGCGAGATCGCCGCCACCATGACCACCAGCATCGGCGAGTTCGGGCTGACGCTGGACGCGGCGGCAGCCCCGTGCACCGTCCACTCGTTCGTCTCGCTCGCGGAGCAGGGCTGGTTCGACGACACCCGGTGCCACCGCATCGCCACCAGCATCTCGATCCTCCAGTGCGGTGACCCCACGGCCACCGGAAGTGGCGGCCCGGGCTACTCCTTCGCCGACGAGCTGACCAGCGAGGAGACCTACACGGCGGGCACGCTCGCCATGGCCAACAGCGGTGCTGACACCAACGGGTCCCAGTTCTTCATCGTGTACGGCGACGCGGCTCTCAATCCCGCCTACACCGTGTTCGGCAGCGTCGACGACGCCACCGTGGAGGCGGTCGCCGCGGCCGCCGAGGCCGGGACCGACGACGCCTACGGCCCGGGAGACGGGGCGCCGCTCACCGAGATCACGATCGAGTCCGCGTCCGTCGAGTGACTAGAGCGGGAACCTGACGCCGGTCAGCTCCTCCGAAGCATCCCAGAGCGCCTTGGCGAGCTCGGGGTCGCTGGCGAGCGCACTGCGACCGACCTGCACCGGCCAGCCGTGCAGCTGGAACGGCCGGTGCGGGCCGAGGTAGCTGTTGCCCGGCACGTCGCACGTGGTCGCGAACAGCAACGGCAGCACTCCCTGCTCGACCGGCATGCCCACCAGCCGGTTGCCCAGGTCGGAGACGGCGGTGAAGGCCCGGACGCCGGTGCGCCCCTGGATGCCCGTGGAGGTGTAGCCGGGGTGCGCGGCGACCGCGCGCAGCGACGACCCGGCAGCGGTGAGCCGGCGCTGGAGCTCACTGGTGAACAGCAGGTTCGCGAGCTTCGACTGGGCGTACGCCGCGTAGCGGCGGTAGGGCCGATGCTCCCAGTTGAGGTCGTCGAGCGGCAGCTGGCCGGCTGCGTGAGACCGGGAGCCCACCACCACGACTCGATCCGACAGTCGTGGGAGCAGCAGGTTGGCCAGCGCGAAGTGGCCCAGGTGGTTCGTCGCGAACTGCAGCTCGAAGCCGTCGACCGTGCGCGTGGGCGGCACCCCCATCACGCCCGCATTGGCGACCAGGACGTCGAGGTCAGCCACCTGGTCGGCGAAACGGCGTACGGACGACAGGTCGGCGAGGTCGAGCAGCGCCGGAGCGACACCGGGCCAACGGCGTACGTCGGCCGGAAGCCGCGCGACGTCCCGCACCGCCATCGTGACCCGGGCACCGGCTCCGGACAGCCGACGGGTGAGCTCGAGGCCGAGCCCTCCCCCGGCACCCGTGACGACGACGTGGCGACCGGACTGGTCGGGCAACGTCTCACCGGTCCAGTGGGGACGAGGCGGGCGTGAGCCCCTCACGCCAGGAAGTACTCGACGGGTTCGCCGAGCGCGACGGTCCGGCTCACCGAGCAGAGCCGGTCGCGGGTCTGCTCGAGGATGCGCGGCATGACCCCGCGTGCAGCATCGCCGTCCTCCCCTTCGGGGAAGGCCACGTCGAAGGTGACCCGGAGGTTGACCAGGTGGTTGCCCTGCTCGTCCCGGACCTTGTCGCCGGATGCCGTGACGTGGAACCTCTCGGCGGTCGCTCGCTTCCCGGTCACCAGGTCGACCTCGATCGCCCCGCAGCCGGCGATGGCGGCCAGCAGCATCTCGATGGGCGTGAAGTCGGGGTCCTCTCCCCCGCTCCCGAAATAGGTCTCGCCGCCACGGGCGTTGGTGGCCTTGAAGCGGTTGACGCCGATCTTGGTCATCTCGACGGAACGGAAGGTGTCCTGGGTCATGGGCCTACTCTCCCATCCCCCGGCCCCGGGTCAGCGGGAGAAGAAGCGGCGCGTGCGCCGCCCGCGGCGGCGGTGCTCCCGGTCGAGCTCCACGGTACGCAGCAGGGCGATCTCCTCGTCCGTGTGAGTCCGTCCGTCGACGATCCCGTAGGACAGGAACTGCGTCGTCATGGTGGCTCTTCCCCTTTCGGCCGGATTTCGGCCGGTCAGAATGTAATGGCTAGTCACGGTTTCGCGACTCTTACATTCTAGCGGTACGCCACTGGCAGGCGCCGCATTCACGAGGACGTGACGTCGCCCACCCCGCACGCACGGACGGGCCGGGAACCGTGAGGCCCCCGACCCGTCCGTCGCAGGTGCTGCCAGGTGGTCAGCGGCGCACCTTCACCTCGGCGAACTCACGGCCCCGGACCACGAGGTCCTGGGCGGCGGAGGTGTCGGTGGACACCTTGTCCTGACCGCGCTTGAAGAAGATCAGGTTCGCGACGACCTCGTCGTTGCGGACCATGTTCTCCACGGCCTCCTCCATCTGCGCGGGCGTCTTGGCCCGGTAGATCTCGTTGTCCCAGCTCGACGAGCCCCCGAGCACCTCGAGGTAGCCGCGACGGACGCCCTTCTTCGGTACGTCCACGGCCAGCGGCACGGTGTAGCTGCTGCCGTCACCCGCGAGGGTCGCGCGCAGCTGGAGCGTGCCACCAGGCTTCACGACCACGGGGTGGCGCCGGCCGATCTCGACCCACTGGCCGCCGCGCTTCTGCTCGACCTCGCTTGAGCCGGTACGCCGCGGTGTCGTCGGTGACCTCGGCGTCCGCGGTCACGTCGTCGATCGTCACGCCCCGCATCCGCGAGAGCGAGTAGACGATGTCGGCGATCTCGAAGATCGACTCGAACGCGATGTCGAAGCGGGACGTGTAGCGCTCGGTGAACGCGATGTCGAAGGCAGCGCCGCCACCGTCGGTACCGGTGATGTTGTACGTCGCCACCTCGCTGCCCGGCTGGATCGCGTCGACGACGCGGTCGTGGTTGGCCAGGATCTGCGAGAACGTGACGTCGGCGTTGTACCGCTGGTCCAACGAGTGGGACGTGCCGGTGCGGTTCCGGTCACCGTAAGTCACGGTGGACGTCACGTCGGTCTCCGGCGGCAGTACGCCGAGGGAGCCGCTGATGCCGGTCAACCGGTCCTGGTCGATGGTGCCGGCCGGGACGCCCATGTTGGCGACCTTGAAGCCGGGACCGACCGGGTCCTCCTGCACGTAGACAGCGTCGGCCGGCATCATGCCGAGCGTCGTGCTGCCGCCGAACGTCATCGGGTGTCCGAAGCCGACCAGGCGGTCGTCGCAGACACTCGTGACGGTGCCGACGCCACCCGCGGTGATGTCACCGTAGGAGATCGCAGCGCCGAGGTTGCCACCTGCCTCCAGGGTCTCCGGGCCGGCGTCTGCCGCGGCCGAGGCGGCGCCCGTGGCCACCATGCCTCGCGTCTGCAGGTAGTCGGGACCCTTCTTCTTCATCTGCTGGAGCCGCTTCTGGGTCAGTCCGGACATGCCCAGCGGCATCGGCAGCTGCTCGAAGCCCTGGCGCGCCTGGGCAGCGGTGACGTCCGAGTCTGCCGCGATCGCCCTGGCAGCCTTGTCACTGACCTTGACGTTCACCGGCACGTCCGCGTCGAGGTAGTCGTCCATGTCCTCGAACGGCGTGATGCCAGCGACTGTCGACGGGCCCCAGGCGAGGCCGTAGGCGACGGCGCCGATCAGACGACCGTCATCGGCGTAGACCGGCGAGCCGGACATGCCCTGCCAGATCCCGACCCGGTTGATCTCGTCCGACGCGAGGCGCGCCATCACCATGTCGAGCCCGGGGGCGATCCCGTCGTTGATCACGCCGAGGACCTCACCCTCGAACGGCTCGGGCGTGGTGCCTTCACTGACCGTCAGGCCCTCGACGTCATCGCCGTCGGCCACCTCGGCGACCGGGAACGGTGCGGTGCAGTCACCCTCGACCAGCGCCGAGCTCGCCGGCGCGGCCAGCGAGGCGCCGGCACCCACGAGCGCGACGCTCACCACGAACGCGGCGGCTCCGCGGCCGCGTGCAAAGTTGATGTTCATTCGTTGTCTCCCTCTCCGAGATGAGGCCGGAATGCCCCCGTTGTCTCGCTCGGTAGGACGTCACTTGCGGACAAATGGTTGCCCGCGCCGTACCGGCTGTTGGATTGTCGTCCCGATCGGCCCGTTCCGCCTGAGGATGGATACCCAACATCGGTTTCGATCGGGTCACGATCACGAGGAGTCGCATTGGCCGTCCGAGTCGCCGTCGCCGCCACCGGCCGCCAGTCGCTGGCTGCCGGTCTCGAGGTGGCGCGGGAGGGCGGGAACGCCGTCGACGCGGCGCTGGCGGCGGCGTTCGTCTCGATGTCGACCGAGCCGGGGATCGTCAGCTGGGCGGGCGGGTGCTACATCAACGTCTGGCCGGCGGACGGAGCGCCGGTCGTGGTCGACGGCAACGTGGAGATGCCGGGCCGGGGCCTGGCGCCGGGCCGGTTGGGTGGCGGCGTCCGCGAGGTGGTGACGACGTACGGCGGCGGGGTGACCATGCACGCGGGCGCTGGATCGGTGGCGACGCCGGGCACGGCGCAGGCCTGCGAGCTGGTCCATGACCGCTACGCCCGGCTGGAGTGGGACCAGTTGCTGGTTCCGGCCGAGCGAGCCGCGCGGGACGGCTACCCGGCCAGCCACGCCGGCGCCCGCTACCTCCAGATCACGGCCGACGCACTGTTCGCGCCCGACCCCGAGGCCTACGGCATCCTCACCGGCGACGACGGCGAGCTCCTCGCGGGCGGCGAGATCACGACCAACCGGCCACTGGCCGACGTCCTCGAACAGCTGCGTCGCGACGGCTCCGCGCTCTTCACGACCGGCGAGGTCGGCCGCGCGCTGGTCGACCAGATGGCCGCCCAGAGTGGCCTGGTGACGGCCGAGGACCTCGTGTCGTACCGCCCGGTCGAGCGGCCGGCCCACCGGCAGCCTGTCGGCGACTGGGACGTCGCGATCAGCCCGCCACCGTCGATCGGCGGGCCGCTGCTGGCCGTGATGCTCGGCGAGCTTGCGCGTCGCGGGCAGTGGGACTGGGCCGATGCGATCGAGATCCAGCGCGCGGTCCTCGGCTACCGCGCGTCGGTCCACAACCAGTCGTGGGACCTGGAGGCGGACGGACGGTCCCTCCTCGACCGGGTGGCACGCGAGGGGCTCGACGCGGTGCGCGGCTCGGGCTCGACCGCCCACATCTCGGCCGTGGACGAGGACGGGACGGCCTGTGCGATCACCATGAGCAGCGGGTACGGCGCCGGGCTGGCCATTCCCGGGACCGGCATCCTCCTCAACAACTGCCTCGGCGAGACCGAGCTGAATCCTCACGGGCTGCACGCCGTCAAGCCGGGCACCCGGCTCGCCTCCAACATGGCGCCGACGACCGCCCGCGGCGCCGAAGGCCAGGTGCTGGCCATCGGCTCCCCCGGCGCCGACCGGATCACGACCGCCCTGATGCTGGTGCTGGGCCAGGAGGCACTCCACGGTGCCGACATCCAGCACGCCATCTCCCGGCCGCGGCTGCACCTGCGACTCGGCCCGGACGGGTTCTCCTGCGAGTTCGAGCGCGACCCCGCGCTCGAGGATGCGGTGGCGGCCAGCGGCCTCCCGGGGCACGAGTACCCGGAGCCGCACATGTACTTCGGCGGCGTCGGCGCAGCACAGCTGGACGAGAGGGGTCTGCTCGAGGCGGCCGGCGACGACCGGCGGGAAGCCTCGGTCGGGGTGTCGACCTAGGCTCGTGCTGTGACGACCGTGAGCAGGCCCGGGCCGACCGTCCGTGTGGACGTCCACGAGCACGCCGGCACCGACGTCCGCCGGCACGAGGACCGGGTCGCGGCTGAAGAGCCGCTCGAGCTGAGGCTCGGCTGGCCGGGCAGTCCCCCGCACCGGGTCTGGGTCACGATGCGCACCCCCGGGCACGACTTCGAGCTCGCGGCGGGCTGGCTGGTCCACGAGGGCGTGGCCGCGCCGTCGGCGGTCCGCTCGGTGGCCTACTGCACCGACGAGGACCTCACGCCGCAGCAGGAGTTCAACGTCGTCACGGTCACGCTCGACTCCGCTCCCGACCACGACCCCGGCCACCGCGCCCACAGCCACGCGACCGGGTCGTCGGCATGCGGGGTCTGCGGCAAGGACAGCATCGAGGCGGTGCTGTCCACCCCTCGTGCACAGACCTGGTCCGGTGCCGCGATCGGCCCTGACGCCGTCCGGAGCCTGCCCGGCCGGCTCCGCGAGCAGCAGCAGGTCTTCGGTGCCACCGGCGGCGTCCACGCCGCCGGGCTGGCCGACGCGACCGGCGAGCTGCTCGTCGTACGGGAGGACGTCGGGCGGCACAACGCGGTCGACAAGGTCACCGGGGCACGGGTCCTGGCCGGCGTCTCCCCCGCCGAGGCCGCGCTCGTCGTGAGCGGCAGGGCCGGGTTCGAGCTCGTGCAGAAGGCGGTCGCCGCCGGGATCGGCGCGCTGGCGGCCGTCGGTGCCCCGACCTCGCTGTCAGTCGCGCTGGCGACCGAGGCCGGCCTCTCCCTCTACGGGTTCACCCGTGAGGAGCGCACCGTCCGGTACGCGTAGGGCCCGATTGGAGTCTCGTGGCCGGATGCGACACGGTGGAGGTGAACTGCACTCGATCGGAAGGACAAGCCATGCTCATCCTCACCGACAACGCCACGACCGTGGTCAAGGGCTTCGCCGAGCAGATCCCGGAGGCCGAGGGCCTGCGCATCACCGGTGGGCCCGCCGAAGAGCCTGCCCTCGAGGTCTCCCCCGCGGCAGCCGCAGAGCCGGGCGACGCCGTGGTCGAGCAGGACGGCGCGACCGTCTACCTCGACCAGAACGCCTCACTGCTCCTGGACGACAAGGTGCTCGACGCAGCAGTCGACGACGAGGGCCGCGTCGAGTTCGGGCTCGCCCAGCAGAGCTGATCGCACGCCGAACGGCGTGGGTACCGGGGACTGTCGGTCCCCCCACCTACCGTCGTTCCCGTGCGGATCCTTCACACCTCCGACTGGCACCTCGGGCGGTCGTTCCACCGTGAAGGACTGCTGGCTGCCCAGGCCGACTTCGTCGACCACCTGCTCGAGGTGGTCGAGAGCGAGCGCGTCGACCTGGTGGTGGTGTCCGGCGACATCTACGACCGGGCGCTGCCCCAGGTCGACGCGGTCCGGCTCGCTGACGAGGCGTTCGCCCGACTGGCCGCGTCGCCGGCGCGCGTCGTCCTGACCAGCGGCAACCACGACAGTGCCCAGCGGCTCGGGTTCGGTTCGAGGCTGATGGACGCCGCGGGCATCCACGTCCGCACCGACGCCGGCTCGCTCGACCGGCCGATCCTGCTCGAGGACCGGCACGGGCCGGTCGCCGTCTACGGAATCCCCTATCTCGACCCCCAGCTGCTGAGGGAGCCGTGGCAGCTGCCGGCGCGGTCCCACGAGGCCGCGCTCAGCGAGGCCATGCGCCGGGTGCGCGCGGACCTCGACCGGCGCGCCGTCCGTGACCCGCTCGGTCGTGCTGGCCCACGCGTTCGTCGCCGGCTGCGCGCCGAGCGACTCCGAGCGCGACATCAGCGTCGGCGGCGTCTCGATGGTCTCGGCGTCGGTCTTCGAGGGCGTCGACTACACCGCGCTGGGCCACCTCCACGGTCCACACGTCCTGAGTGACGGCGTCCGATACAGCGGATCGCCCCTCGCCTACTCCTTCTCCGAGGCCGGGCAGCGGAAGGGGTCGTGGCTGGTCGACCTCGACAACGGTGGCTACGCCGGCGCTGAGTTCGTCGACGCGCCGGTGCCGCGGCCCCTGGCCGTGCTCCGCGGCGATCTCGAGACGCTGCTCTCCGATCCCGCCCTCGCCCGCCACGAGCACGCCTGGGTCGCAGCGACGCTCACGGACGGCCTCAGGCCGATGCGGGCCATGGAGCGGCTGCGCGAGCGATTCCCGCACGCCCTGACCCTCACCCTCGAGCCGACCGCGGCGTCGTCCCACGCCGCCCCTGCCGCGCGCAGCCACGGCCGCAGCGACCACGACATCACCCTCGACTTCGTGGCCGAGCTGCGCGGAGTGGCCGCCACCGACGACGAGGCGGCCCTGCTCCGCGACGCGGTCGACGCCTGCTGCGCCGATCCCGACGCCGACGTCCTGCTCACCGGGACCGCTGCGTCATGAGGATCCACCACCTGCGCATCGAGGCCTTCGGCCCGTTCGCCACCGAGGTCACGGTCGACCTCGACTCCCTCAGCGACGCCGGGCTGTTCCTGCTCACCGGGGCCACCGGTGCCGGCAAGACCAGCGTGCTCGACGCCATCTGCTTCGCCCTCTACGGCGCGGTTCCGGGCGACCGTCAGGCGGCCAAGCGGCTCCGCTCCGACCAGGCCGCCGAGGGACTCGTGCCCTCGGTGACCCTGGAGTTCACGGTCCAGGGCCGGCGGTTCCTGATCGACCGGTCCCCGGCGTGGGAGCGTCCCAAGAAGCGGGGGTCGGGCCTCACCAAGGAGCAGGCCTCGGTGCTGGTCCGCGAGCGGGTCGACGGTGAGTGGCGGGCGCTGGCGACCCGGCTCGACGAGGCAGGCCACCTGGTGAGTGGGTTGCTCGGCATGACCCTCACCCAGTTCTGCCAGGTCCAGCTGCTGCCGCAGGGCCGTTTCCAGGCGTTCCTGCGTGCCGACTCCCACCAGCGCCACGAGCTGCTCCAGCAGCTCTTCCGGACCTCCCGCTTCGAAGGCGTCGAGACCTGGCTGCGCGACCGTCGCCGGGAGCTGCGGCGTGAGTCGGTGCGCCACCACGAGATCGTCGCCGATCTCGTCAGCCGCCTCAGCGAGGCAGCCGACCGGCCGCTCCCCGAGGCCTGGGACCTCCACGACCTCAACCCGGTGGTCGCCCACCTCACGACCTGGGCGGAGTCGATGGCGGCCGCCGCCGAGCACGCGGCCGACGCCGCGTTCGAGCGCGTCAAGAACGCCGTCGCGGCGGCGCGCGGCGCCCGCGACCGGCTCGACGCCGGTCGCGTGATGGCCGAGCGGCAGCTGCGGCTCACGCGCGCCGTGGCCGAGTCGAGGGCGCTGGCCGACGAGGAGGCAGACCACCGCGTCCGCCTGCAGCGGCTCCACGCCGGGCGCCGTGCCGAAGCGGTGCTGCCTCTCGCCGAGCTCGCCGATCGCACGGCGGCCGACCATGCGACGGCCGTGTCCGATGCGGCCACGGCCTGCGGGCTGGTCGCCGAGCTGCTCGGGCACGAGCTCCCGCCCGACGAGCTGCAGGTGCGCCAACGGGAAGCGACGGACGCAGCCGGACGCGCGCGGGCCTACGTCCCCAGGGTCGCCGAGCGCGATCGGCTCGCCACCCAGATCGAGACCAGCGAGACCCGGCTGCTCGAGGTCGCGGCGGCCCTCAGCGAGACCGGCGAGCGGCTTGCCGGGCTGCCCGCCGCGCTCGCTGCTCGGCGTACGACCGAGGCCGAGGCGGTGCGCGCCGCCGACCGACTCGTAGCCGCGCGACTCGAGCTGGTCACCGCTCGCGATCGACGCGACGCCGGACGTCAGGTCGCCGAGCTGGTCGGCCAGCGAGCCGAGCTGCAGGACCTGTTGCGCCAGGCCGTCGACCACACCCAGGTCGTGACCCAGGAGTGGCTCCACCTCCAGGAGCTACGGCTGACCGGCATGGCTGCCGAGATCGCCGGAGCCATGGCGGTGGGCGCCTCCTGCCCGGTCTGCGGCTCCGCCGAACACCCACACCTGGCCGAGCCACGACCGGGCGCCCCCGATGCCGACGCGATCCGCGCGGCCCGCAAGGTCGTCGACGACGCAGAGATCGTGCGCCAGGCGCGCGAGGGCGCGGTGACCGACCTCGAGGTCCGGATCGGCCACGCCCGGGAACGCGCCGGACACCTCGCCCTGACCGACCTCGAGCGCGAGCTCGGCGTCCACGAGGCCCGCGTCGAGCGGCTCGCCGGCCAGGCCGACACCCTGCCCGCGGCCAGGGAGGCCCGCGAGGGGACCGAGCGCGAGCTCGGCGACCTCACCACCCGTCACACCGCGCTCGAGGCGGAGCGGGCGGCCCTCGACGCCGGCCTGCTCGAGCGACGCGACCGGGTGGCCGCCATCGAGGCCGACATCGCGACCCTGTTGGCCGACACCGGCCACACCGCGGTCGGTGCGCTGGCCGCCCACCTCGACGATGTGGCCGACGCGTGCGCAGGAGCCCGAGCGGCAGTCCGCGAACGCGACCGGTTGAGCCGTGCCACCGACGAGGCCCGGCAACGCGCCCGGGCCGAGGCGGTCGAGCGGGGCTTCACCGACCTCACCGAGGCCCGGGCGACGAGCCTCACGGCCGACGAGCTGGTCGAGCTCGACCAGCAGGTCAGCGCCTGGGCAGCCCGCCACACCGCGGTCACCACGGCCCTGGCCGACCCTGACCTGGTCGCCGCGGGCGAGGCCGACGCGCCCGACGTCCCGGCGCTCGAAGCCGCCCGTTCTGCCCGTGACACCGAGCTCAACACGGCCCGCGCCGACGCCACCGACACGAGACGGCGCAGCGACCGGCTCGACCGGCTCGGTGACGACCTCGTGGGCGCCCTCGACGCGTGGGTCCCCGTGCGTGACCAGCTCGACCTCGCCGACCGGATGGCGTCGATGACCGACGGCAGCTCTCCTGACAACCGGCTGAAGATGCGTCTGTCCGGCTACGTCCTGGCGTTCCGGCTGCGTCAGGTGGTCGCTGCGGCCAACGAGCGGTTGGTCGCCATGACCGACGGGCGCTACCGGCTCGAGCACACCGGCGACCGCGGCGCCGGCGAGTCCCGGGGCGGCCTGAGCCTGCTGGTGCGCGACGACTGGTCCGGTGAGTCGCGCGACCCGGTCACCCTCTCGGGAGGCGAGACGTTCGTGGTGTCCCTGGCGCTGGCGCTCGGCCTGGCGGACGTGATCGCCCACGAGGCCGGCGGCTCCGAGCTCGACACCCTCTTCGTCGACGAAGGCTTCGGGACCCTCGACGCCGACACCCTGGATGACGTCATGGACACCCTCGACTCGCTGCGCGACGGCGGCCGCGTCGTCGGCGTTGTCAGCCACGTCGCCGAGCTCCGCGACCGGATCCCGACCCAGCTCCACGTGCGCAAGCAGCGCAGCGGCTCCACGGTCCACCAGGCCACCAGCTGACCGCTAGGTCGACTGGGTCTCGACACGCCCGTCGCGACCTCGCGGACTCGGTCGCGGGGCGAGCTCGACCTCCCGACCCACGCCGGGCTCGGCTGCGCCTCGCCCGGCTAGGGTCGTGATATGACCGGAGCCGAGCTCGACCCGACCTTCCTGGCGCTCCCCTTCCGCGACCTCGGCGACGTCGCGCTGGCCCGGGCGCGCGAGCTGGGAGCCAGCCATGCCGACTTCCGCTTCGAGCGCGTGCGCTACCAGCACCTCGGGGTACGCGACGGAGTGCTCCAGGGAGCGGCAGACGCCGAGGACCTCGGGTTCGCGGTGCGCGTCATCCACCGCGGGGCGTGGGGGTTCGCCGCCGGGGTGGTGCTCACGCCCGAGGAAGCCGCCGCGGTGGCGGAGCGCGCGATCGCGGTCGCCGGCGTGGCTGCCGAGATGACGACCAGCCCGGTCGAGATCGCCGCCGAGCCGGTCCACGACGACGTCACCTGGGTGTCGGCGTACGACGTCAACCCGCTCTCGGTCCCGACCGCCGAGAAGGCGGACCTCCTGATCGGCTGGACCAACCGGCTGCGCGACCATGCGGCCGTCGAGCATGCGACCGCGTCGCTCGAGCAGGTGCAGGAGAACAAGTACTACGCCGACCTGGCCGGCACCCGGACCACCCAGCAACGGATCCGTCTCCAGCCCGCCTTCGAGGCGATGGGAACCGACCAGCACACCGGCGTGTTCGACTCGATGGCCTCGATCGCCCCGCCGGTCGGCCGGGGCTGGGAGTACCTCACCGACGGAGGCTACGACTGGGACGCCGAGCTCGGCGCCGTACCCGAGCTGCTCGCGGAGAAGCTCGCCGCGCCGTCCGTCGAGGCCGGGACCTATGACCTGGTCATCCACCCCTCCAACCTCTGGCTGACCATCCACGAGTCGATCGGGCACGCCACCGAGCTCGACCGCGCACTCGGATACGAGGCCAACTACGCCGGCACCTCGTTCGCGACGTACGACAAGCTCAACACGCTCCAGTACGGCTCGGACGTCATGAACGTCACCGGCGACCGGACCGTGCGCCACGGGCTCGCCTCCGTCGGGTACGACGACGAAGGCGTCGAGACGCAGGCCTGGGACATCGTGCGCGACGGCGTCCTCGTCGGCTACCAGCTCGACCGTGCGATGGGCCACATGAAGGCGGAGCTGAACGGGGGTCGATCCAACGGCTGCGCCTACGCCGACTCCTCCGGCCACATCCCGATCCAGCGCATGGCCAACGTGTCCCTCCAGCCCTCCCCCGACGACCTCTCCACCGACGACCTGATCGGCCGCGTCGAGCGCGGTCTCTACGTCGTCGGTGACAAGTCCTGGTCCATCGACATGCAGCGCTTCAACTTCCAGTTCACCGGTCAGCGCTTCTTCCTGATCGAGGACGGCCGGCTGGCGGGACAGGTCCGCGACGCGGCGTACCAGGCCACCACGACCGACTTCTGGAACTCCATGGAGGCGGTCGGAGGCGAGGACACCTGGATCCTGGGTGGAGCATTCAACTGCGGCAAGGCCCAACCGGGACAGGTCGCCGCCGTCAGCCACGGCTGTCCGACCGCGCTGTTCCGCGATGTCCGCATCCTCAACACGACCGACGAGGCAGGCCAGCGATGACCACCAACACCTGGACCCCCCAGTCGCTCGTCGAGCACGCGCTGGCGACCTCGATCGCCGACGGCTGCGTCACGATCGTCCGCGACTCCACGAGCGCCAACCTGCGCTGGGCCAACAACACCCTCACCACCAACGGCGTGATGCACCGGCTCGCGGTGACCGTGATCAGCTTCGTCCGCAGTGGCGACGGAGTGGCCTCCGGCTCGGTCAGTGGCAGCGCCACCACCCAGGCCCAGGTCACCGCGCTGGTGGAGGCGGCCGATGCCGCCGCACGCGCCGGTTCCGCCGCCGAGGACGCCCAGGAGCTCGCGACGGGAGACGCCTCGCCCGATTGGGACGACGCCCCCGTCCCCACCGACATCCACGTCTTCGACGCGTTCGCGCCGGCGCTGGGCGAGGCCTTCGGACGGGCGGACGACGCAGGGCGCGTCCTCTACGGCTTCGTCAGCCACGACCACACGACGACCTACCTCGGCACCTCGACCGGGCTGCGGCTGCGTCACGTCCAGCCGACCGGCCACTACGGCTGCACCGGCAAGGACACGTCTCTGACCCGCAGCGCCTGGGTCGGTGGCGCCACCCGCGACTTCACCGACGTCGACGCCCTCGTCATGGACCAGACGGTGGCGCAGCGCCTCGCCTGGGCGGAGCGCCGGGTCGACCTGCCGGCAGGTCGTTACGACACCATCCTGCCGCCGACGGCCGTGGCGGACCTCATGATCGACGCCTACTGGTACGCCGGCGCGCGCACCGCCCACGAGGGGCAGTCCGTCTACAGCAAGCGCGGCGGCGGTACCCGGATCGGAGAGCCGATCGCCCGCGACGGGGTCACCCTCTTCTCCGACCCGGCCCACCCGGGTCTCGAGTGCGCGCCGTTCGTCACCGCCGGCACGTCCGACAACGAGCAGTCGGTCTTCGACAACGGGCTCCCGCTCGGCCGCACCGACTGGATCGCCGACGGCACCCTCTCCTCGCTGATCCAGACCCGGCACTCGGCCGCGCTCACCGGCCAGCCGGTCACGCCGTACGTCGACAACCTGGTGCTCACGGTCGACGGCGCCACCGGCAGCGTCGACGACCTCGTCGCCGGCACCGAGCGCGGTCTGCTGCTGACGTGCATGTGGTACATCCGCGAGGTCGACCCGCAGTCGCTGCTCCTCACCGGGCTGACTCGCGACGGCGTCTACCTGGTCGAGAACGGCGAGATCACCGGGGCGGTCAACAACTTCCGCTGGAACGAGAGCCCGGTCGACCTCCTCAACCGCTTCACCCACGCCAGCGAGACCGTCCCGAGCTTCAGCCGCGAGTGGGGCGACGACTACTTCTCGCGCACCGCCACCCCGGCGCTCCGGGTGCCCGACTTCAACATGTCGAGCGTCTCGCAGGCCATGTGATCGGACGCCTCAGCGAGGCGGGTGGCCGCCCGGGATCGGTGCGTCGGGGTCGTACGGCGTCCGCGTATAGATCCAGGTCGCGCACTCGAGGTGCCCCACGGAGCCGTCGTCGCGACGGTGCAGCACGAGGGTCTCGCCGCGGTGGTAGCCGGAGACGCCGACCAGCCGGTCGCCGTCCAGCTCGAACCGGTCCCCACCATCACCGAAGCGCGCGAGCGGCAGCAGGTCGAGGCCGTGGTTGTGCCAGCGCGCCTCGACCGCGCTGTTGCCCCAGAACCACAGCCCGGGGACACCCTCGACCGCTGCCGGCAGGGACACGGTCGGGACCCAGGGGTCCGGGACCTCGTCGATGAAGTCGCCGTCGATCAGGTCGATGGCGAGCTGGTGGGTGTCGATTCCGGTCGTCGCGTTGGTGAGCACGGCAGCGCCGATTCCCGAGCCCGGGTCGACGAAGAGCGACGCCATGAAGCCGGGCATCGTCCCGGTGTGCCCCACGAGCAGTCCGCCGGCATTGGCCGAGAGGCGCAGCCCGAGTCCGTAGTCCGCGGTCACCGGCGACGACATCTCATGCAGTGTCGAGGGATCGAGCAGGTCCGGTCTCGCACCGGCCAGGAACTGCCCCCACGTCACCAGGTCGGGGATGGTCGACCACAGCTGCCCGGCCGGGGCCATCGCGCCGGTGTTGGTCAGCGGTTCGAGGGTCCGGATGCCGGTGAAGTGGTCGACGCTCCAGCCGGGCTGGGCGTGGGGACGAGGCAGGTACGACGTCTGCGCCATGCCGAGCGGCGTGAGCAGCACCTCGTGCACGAGCTGGCGCCACGGCCGGCCGGTCAACCGGGCGAGCATCTCGCCCAGCAGGCCGTAACCCAGGTTGGAGTAGTGGTAGAACTCCCCCGCCCTCGCCACCCTGCCGCGGCCGTCGTTGGCGGCCGCGAGCGAGGCGAAGTCGCCTCCGCGGGACCGTTCCCACCACGGCCCGGCCGGCTCGCTCTGCGCACCCGAGGTATGGCTCAGCAGCTGGCGGATCGTGGCCTCGGCGTACCCCACGTCGCCCAGGTGGCGCCCGATCGGGTCGTCGAGGGTGAGGATGCCGGCATCGCGCGCCTGCATCACCAGGACGGCGGTGAGCGTCTTGGTGATCGAGCCGATCCGGTACTGGCCCGTCACGCCCGCGCCGACGCCGGACGATCCTGCCCACACCACGCCGTAGCGGTGGAAGACCGCTCCGGCGACCGATGTCAACCGCCCCCGGGCCTGGGCGACGTCGAGGCAGACCTGTCTGCGCTCGCGCACCGGTTCCTCCCTCACGCGTCGACCCTAGGCGAAAGCCTCCGGCGGAGGGCACGCACACACCAGGTTGCGGTCGCCGTACGCCTGGTCGACCCGGGCGACCGGTGGCCAGTACTTGTCGGGGTCGACCCCGGTCGGGAAGACGGCGAGCTCGCGCGGGTAGTCACGGTCCCACTCGGCCACCAGCGCGCGCGCCGTGTGGGGGGCGTGGCGGAGGGGCGACGCGTCGGCGCTCCACTCCCCCGCGCCCACCCGGTCGATCTCGGCCCGGATCGCGATCATGGCGTCGACGAACCGGTCGAGCTCGGCGAGGTCCTCGGACTCGGTCGGCTCGACCATCAGGGTCCCGGCGACGGGGAAGGACATGGTCGGGGCGTGGAACCCGTAGTCGATGAGCCGCTTCGCGACGTCGTCGACGGTGACACCCGTCTGCTTGGTGAGCGGTCGTAGGTCGAGGATGCACTCGTGGGCGACCAGCCCGTTGTGGCCGCGGTAGAGGACCGGGAAGTGCTCGTCGAGCCGGCTCGCGACGTAGTTGGCGGCCAGCACCGCCACCGACGTCGCGGTGGTGAGGCCGGCGGCGCCCATCAGCCGCACGTAGGCCCACGAGATCGGCAGCACGCCTGCCGAGCCGTACGGCGCTGCGCTGATCGGGCCGATGCCGTCGCGCTTGCCGGCCTCGGGATGCATCGGGTGGGAGGGCAGGTACGGCGCCAGGTGCTCGCGCACCGCGACCGGGCCGACGCCGGGCCCGCCGCCGCCGTGCGGGATGCAGAACGTCTTGTGGAGGTTGAGGTGGGAGACGTCGCCGCCGAACTCGCCGGGGCGGGCGTGACCGAGCAGTGCGTTGAGGTTGGCGCCGTCGACGTAGACCTGGCCTCCGTGCTCGTGGACGAGCTCGCACAGCGCTCGGATCCCGTCCTCGTACGCGCCGTGGGTCGACGGGTAGGTCACCATGATCGCGGCGAGGTCGTCGGCGTGTGCCTCACACTGCGCGCGGAGGTCGTCGGGATCGACCGAGCCGTCGTCGGCCGCCTTGACGACCACGACCTTCATGCCGGCCATGACCGCGGACGCGGCGTTGGTGCCGTGGGCCGAGGACGGGATCAGGCAGACATTGCGCTGCTCGTCGCCGTTCGCGCGGTGGTATCCGCGGATCGCCAGGAGTCCGGCGAGCTCGCCCTGTGAGCCGGCATTGGGCTGGATCGACACCTGGTCGTAGCCGGTGACGACGGCCAGCCAGTCCTCGAGCTGCGCGACCAGCGTCCGGTAGCCGACCGCGTCCTCGGCGGGCGCGAAGGGGTGCAGGTCGGCGAAGCCCGGCAGCGAGACCGGCTCCATCTCGGTCGTCGCGTTGAGCTTCATGGTGCAGGAGCCGAGCGGGATCATGCCACGGTCGAGCGCGTAGTCGCGCGCGGACAGCCGCCGCAGGTAGCGCAGCATCGCGGTCTCGCTGTGGTGGCTCGAGAAGACCTCGTGGGTGAGGAAGGGCGTGGTGCGCCGCAGGTCGTCGGGCAGCGCGTCGCCGGTGGCCTGGTCGAGGCTGTCGATGTCGGCCCCCTCGACGCCGAAGGCGGCGAGGACGCCGGCCACGGTGTGGCGGTTGGTGCACTCCGAGGTCGAGAGGCCCACCCGGTCGGCGTCGATCAGCCGCAGGTGGAACCCCGACTCGCGCGCGGCCGCGACCACCTCCTCGGCCCGGCCCTCGGTGAGGATGACCACCGTGTCGAAGAACTCGGGGTGCTCCAACCCGAAGCCTGCCTGCTGGAGCGCCGCCGCCAGCACCGCGGCGTAGCGATGGGTGCGGGTCGCAATCGTGCGCAGCCCCTCCGGCCCGTGGTGGACGGCGTACATCGACGCGACGACTGCGAGCAGGACCTGGGCAGTGCAGATGTTGGAGGTCGCCTTGTCGCGGCGGATGTGCTGCTCGCGGGTCTGGAGCGCCAGCCGGTACGCCGGTCGGCCCTCGGCGTCGACGGAGACGCCCACCAGCCGGCCGGGCAGATGGCGCTCGAGCCCGGACGAGACCGCGATGTAACCGGCGTGGGGACCGCCGTAGAACAGCGGCACCCCGAAGCGCTGCGAGGAGCCGACCACCACGTCGGCACCGAGCTCGCCCGGCGCCTCGAGGAGCGTCAGCGCGAGCAGGTCGGCTGCGACGACCGCCAGCCCGCCCCGCTCGTGGACCGCGTCGATGACGGGGCGCGGGTCGAGCACCCGGCCGCTGGCACCGGGGTACTGCACGAGGACGCCGCTCAGCTCGCCCGTCCGGGAGGCCGTCGGCGAGGTCGGCGACCAACACCTCGATGCCCATCGCCTCGGCGCGGGTGCGCACCACGTCGATGGTCTGTGGCAGGGCGTCGGCGTCGACCACGAAGGGTCCTGCGGCGTTGCCCGCCCTGGAGCGAGGGAGTGCGCGGCGGACGAGGGTCATCGCCTCGGCGGCCGCGGTGCCCTCGTCGAGCAGCGACGCGTTGGCGGTCGGGAGACCGGTCAGGTCACCGATCACGGTCTGGAAGTTGATGAGAGCCTCGAGCCGGCCCTGCGAGATCTCGGGCTGGTACGGCGTGTAGGCGGTGTACCAGCTGGGGTCCTCGAGGACGTTGCGACGGATCACGGCCGGGGTCCGCGTCGGGTGGTAGCCGAGCCCGATCAGTGCCTCGGCGGGCCGGTTGCGGGCGGCCAGGTCACGTAGCTCGCGCGCGACCGTCGCCTCGTCCGCGGCGTCCGGGAGGTCGAGCTCGGCGGTGCTGTGGATCGACTCCGGCACCGCGTCCTGCATCAGGGCGTCGAGGGAGGCGAAGCCGAGCCGGTCGAGCATGGTGGCGACGTCGTCGGGACCTGGGCCGACGTGGCGGTCGACGAAGGTGGTGGCGGCCTCGAGTCCCTCGAGCGTGGGGTGGTCAGACACGGGTGGCTCCTCTGATCGCCTGCGATCGATAAGCCTCCCCCTCTGTCACTCCGCGTGAACGGGTGCTCCAGAGTTGCCTGGTCCGCACGGTCCTGGCGCCTGAGAGGTTCCGGGGAGGGGTTGCCCCTTCGGCGCTCCGTTCACCGGGCCCGGGGGCCTGAGGTGCGAAGACTCTCCCGTGCGGGTTGTCGGCGGGCCCAACCTATCACCCGCCTGGGGTGCGTCCAGGCTCAGCCGGTCTGCCGCGCGGCGCGACGCGCGGCCAGCTCGTCGCCGGCGGCGGCCTCGTCGAGATCGCCCGCGGTCCGCTCACTGGGCAGCTCGGCGAGGGTGCCCTCGATCTCTCGCCAGACGCCGCCGATCGCGATGCCGAAGACGCCCTGGCCGCCCTGGAGGAGGTCGATGACCTCGTCGTTGCTGGTGCACTCGTAGACCGACACCCCGTCACTCATCAAGGTGACGCGGGTCAGGTCGTCGGTGCCGCGGGTGCGCAGGTGCTGGACGGCGGTGCGGATCTGCTGGAGCGAGATCCCGGCGTCGAGCAGGCGCTTGATGACCTTGAGGATCAAGATGTCGCGGAAGGAGTAGAGGCGCTGCGAGCCGGAACCGGTCGCGCCACGCACGCTCGGCTCGATCAGGCCGGTGCGGGCCCAGTAGTCGAGCTGGCGGTAGGTGATGCCGGCGGCGTTGCAGGCGGTCGGACCGCGGTAGCCGGTGTCGCTCGGGAGCGGTGAGACGTCGTCGGTGAACAGCAGCCCCTGCTCCTCGGCCGTCTCGGTGGCCTCGCGGGCAGCGTCGCCCCGGGCGGGGTCCTGCTCGAACTCGTTTCCGGCCACGCTGTCCTGCCTTCCGGTACTCCGTTGTGCGTAACGCCCGGGGAAACCGATCGGGTCAGCTGACCACAACGGTGGAGTTACAACAGAGACAGTTCAAGGTAAGGCGCAGGCCGAGGGTGGTCAACGACGGCGGCGGCGTGTCGCAACCCTCAACCTCTGCTTGAGGGTAAGGGCTGACGCGGCGCTCGTCACGGGTCACGTGCGCTCAGCGTGACTCGAAGTCGTCGGGCGAGACCTGGTCGAGGAACTCGCGGAACTTCTCGACCTCGTCCTCCTGCTCGGCCGGTACGGCGAGACCCACCTCGTCGAGGACGTCCTCGCTGCACACGATCCGTGAGCCGGTGCGCAACGCGAGCGCGATCGAGTCGGAGGGGCGAGCGCTCACCTCGGCGCCCGAGGCCAGGACCAGGGTCGCGAAGTAGACGCCGTCCTTGACGTCGGTGATCTGGACCTCGCTGAGCTCGTTGCCGGTGGCGGCCAGCACGTCCTTGAGGAGGTCGTGGGTCAGCGGGCGCGGCGGCACGACGCCCTGCTGGGCGAACGCGATGGCGGTGGCCTCGACGGCTCCGATCCAGATCGGGAGGTAACGGTCGCCCGAGACCTCGCGCAGCAGCACGATCGGCTGGTTGGAGGGCATCTCGACCCGGACACCCATCACGTCGACTTCGCGCACGCCTTCACCCTACTCCCGGGCCCACAGGCCCGTGGTCGGGTCACACCGACCGCAGACCGGTCTTGACCAGGGTCGCGTGCAGCCGGACCGACAGCGCTGCGATCTCGCTGACGGTGTCCTCGGCCCGCGCCTTGGCCGCCGCGTCGCGGCCGCGCTTGTGGGGAGCGACGACCTGCTCCACGAGCCCGACCTCGCGGTCGGCGGCGGTCTTGAACGCCCGCAGGTGTCGCGGTTCGAACCCGAACTCGGCCAGCTCCTTGGCGGTCTGCGCGATCACCAGGGCATCGGTGTCGTAGTGGCCGGTGCCGGTACGGGGGACGATCAAGCCGTACTGCTCGAGCTGGTCGAGCAGCTCCTCGTCGACCTCGGCGATCTTGAGCAGCTCCTTGCGCGAGAGGCGCAGGTGGTCGGAGCGCATGAAGGACTCGGCGCTCGGCAGCCCGTCGGGGGCCAACGCGACCTTCGGGACCGTCGGCACGACCGAGTCGATCGGCGGGGGCTCCAGGCCCCGATCGATCGCCTCGAGGTGTTCGCCGATGATCCTCAGCGGCAGGTAGTGGTCGCGCTGCATCGTCAGGATGTAACGGAGCCGGTCGACGTCGGTGGCCGTGAACTTCCGGTAACCCGCCGGTGTGCGCTCGGGCTTGATCAGGCCCTTGTCCTCGAGGAACCGGATCTTCGGGATGGTCACCCCCGGGAAGTCGGGGCGGAGCCGGTCGAGCACCTCTCCGATGTTCATGCGCGCTCCGGAGGAGCTGGACGCGACCTGCGACATCACTCGCCCGTGTGGCCCGAGAAGAACACCAGTCGGTACTTGCCGATCTGCACCTCGTCGCCGTCGTTGAGCTGGACCTTGTCGATCCGGTCGCGGTTGACGTAGGTGCCGTTGAGACTGCCGGCGTCGCTCACCGTGAACGACTCGCCGTCGCGACGGAACTCGGCGTGGCGCCGCGAGACGGTGACGTCGTCGAGGAAGATCTCGCTCTCCGGGTGGCGCCCGGCGTTGACGGTGTCGGTGTCGAGCAGGAACCGGCTGCCTGCCCCCGGACCCCGCTGCACGACGAGGAGCGCGTGGCCGGGCGGGAGCGCGTCGACCGCAGCCGCGTCGACCGGGCTCAGCTGGCGGTCGGAGGTGTCGGTCTTGTCCTTGGAGACGCCGAAGGTGATGGTCGCCGTCGACTCACCGGAGGGCTCCCCTTCAGTGCTGGCATCCGGAGAGACGATCGGCGTCCCGCACTGCGAGCAGAAGCGCGCGTCGTCCGGGTTCTGCCGGCCACAGGATGTGCAGTACGGCATCTCGGGTCCTCTCCGGTAGGGGCGCAAACCCTCACCTCGGAGTTGAGGTTGACGGTTGATCCGAACCTATCAGCCCGGTGCAGGCGAGCAACCCGAACGGCGAGGGACGCCCTAGGAGTCGAGGGTGCCCTGGTAGGTGGCGGCGTCCATGAGTGCCTCGACGGCGCCGGCGTCGCCCGGAGACAGCTCGAAGAGCCAGCCGCCGCCGTAGGGGTCGTTGTTGACGAGCTCGGGCGTTGCGTCGAGGGAGTCGTTGCGGGCGACCACCTCACCGGAGACGGGCGCGAAGATGTCGCTGACCGACTTGGTCGACTCGAGCTCGCCGCACGCGGACCCCGCCTCGACGGAGTCACCGACCTCCGGCAACGAGACGTAGACGATGTCGCCGAGGGCGTCCTGCGCGAAGTGGGTGATCCCCACCCGCACGGAGCCCTCGCTCTCGCCGGGGACTCGGACCCACTCGTGCTCGGCGGTGTACTTCAGGTCGTCGGGGTACACGGGGCGCCTCCTGGCTGGGACGGGGTCGGACGTGGGCAGGCTATCGAGCGCCGGTCAGGGACTGGCCTGCGGCTGGGCGTACTCGTTGCGTTCGAGTGCGGCGACCGACTCGATGTCGAGGGACTGGAGCTCGACGACCTCGACGTCGGCACCGTCGGCCTCGAGCTGCTCGATCGGGCCCTCGGGGAAGACCATCCCGCCGTTGAGGGTCGCCGGGTCACCGATCACGTCGATGACGTACGGCGGCTCGAGCAGCGTGCCGTCCACGTAGATGCCACCGGTGCCGTCCTCGAACGAGGTGGAGGCGACGATCCGCACCTGGCCGTTGATCTGCATCGCCTCCGCGAAGGCGGTGCGCATCTCCTGGACCGTGTCGAGGAGCGAGTTGATGTCGACCGGGCCGGTCTCCTCGGTGATGGTGATCCGGATGCCCGGCCCGGTCACCGGTACGGTGCCGGCGAGGACCTCGAGGGTGTCGATCTCGGTGCGGGCCTGCTCGATCGCGGCCTGCTCCGCGCTGGTGTCGGTCTGGAGCTGCTCCCGGGTCTCCTCGAGCCGCGCCACCTCGGTCTCGGCGCGCTGGGTGGTGCCGGCCAGTCCGTTCAGGACGCTGATGAGCGCCTCCTGCCGATAGCCGGCGTAGGTGTCGTTCACCTCGGTGGAGCGCACCTGGGTGACCGCGCCGAATCCCAGGACGGCGAGCAGCAGGCCGACGACGATCTGCCGGCGGGACGGCTCGCGCAGCGCGGTGCGCAGCCGGCCCCGGGCGGTGCGGCGGGTCTGGGGTCGTGCTCTCGGGCTCAGGCATGGAACAGGTGGCGGCGGATGGCCGCGACGTTGGAGAAGATCCGGATCCCGAGGACGACGATGACGCCGGTGGTCAGCTGGCCGCCGACGCCGAGCTGGTCACCGAGCCAGACGATCGCGGCCGCGATGACGACGTTGCTCAGGAACGAGACGACGAACACCTTGTCGTCGAAGATCCCGTCGAGGTAGGCGCGCAGCCCGCCGAAGACGGCGTCGAGGGCCGCGACGACGGCGATGGGGAGGTAGGGCTCCAGTGCCGAGCGGGACGTCGGGCTGGAAGATCAGCCCGAGCAGGATCCCGACCAGCAGCCCGAGTGCTGCGATCATGGTTGACCCTCCTCTACTCCGCCGCCACCACGCTGGTCCGCGGTCCCCGGCTCGACGTGGCTGAGCGACCGCTGCCGGGCAGCCGGCAGCTCCAACTCTGCCTCATCGTCCATGCTGAAGGTGAATCCCAGCTGGTCGGCCAGCGAGAAGAACTGCGCGCCGTGGGAGGTGTTGAGCAGGTTGGCCTCGAGGGTCCGCCGGTCGCCGATCGCGCGCACGACGTACGGCGGGGTCAGCGGGACCGTGTTGACGTGGATGGCGGACCCGACGTTGCGGATCGAGCCCAGCGGGTTGAGCCGCTGGTCGTTGATGGCGATCGCCTCGGCTCCGGCCTCCCAGAGGCCGTCGACGAGGATCGCGAGGTCGGCGTCGGTGACCTGCTGGCTGGCGTCGCCGATCGGGTTGTCGTCGACCACGATGCGCACCCCCTCCCCCGTCGCCGGCAGGTAGCCGGTGGACATCAGGAGCCGCCGGAGCTGGCTCTCGGCCTGCTGACGGTCCGCGCTGAGGTCGGCGAGCGGCTCGGCCGAGGGCGCGGTTCTCGCGCGTCAGGTCGGCGATCAGGGCCTGCCGGTCCTCGAGGTCGCTGCGCGCCTCCCCGATCCTGGCGATGAGCGTGGCGCGTCCGGCGTCCTCGACCGCCTCGTTGCGGGAGGTCTGCACCGCCGCCACGCTGATCAGGATGCCGAACACCGCGATCACCGCGGCCGCGACGATGCGGGTCCGGGGCTGCTCCGACGGCGGTCTCCCCCTGCGACCGGCGCTCGGCCACGGAGCGGTAGTCCTCCTCGAGCGCCTGCTCGGTGATCAGCGACAGCAACGGGGTCGTGACGTGCTCGGGGAGATTGCGGTCCGGAGGCTCAGCCATCGGGAGCCACCGCGCGTCGTGGAGTCGTCTGCACGAACCGGTAGACCTGGTAGGCGTAGAGGATGCCGGCCCACCAGTAGAGCCCGATCCCCCAGCCGGCGAAGGCCCAGCCGAAGACGTCGGCCAGCGTGGCGACCGTTCCCTCGCCGTCGCCCAGCAGCAGCAGCGGGAACGCATAGAGCAGGTTGAACGTCGCGGCCTTGCCGAGGAAGTGGACCGGCAGCGCGCTGTAGCCGCGGGTGCGCAGGATCGGCACCAGGATCCACAGCAGCGCGTCCCGCAGCGGCAGGATCAGCGCGACCCACCACGGGATGATGTCGCGGAACGCGAGCCCGACCACGACCGCGAGGATGTAGAGCCGGTCGGCGACCGGGTCGAGGACCTGCCCCAGCCGCGACATCTGGTCGAGCCGCCGCGCGAGGTAGCCGTCGAGGTAGTCGGTGATGCCCGACGACCATGAGCAGCAGCAGGGCCCAACCGTCGGCCTCGGGGCCGAGGACCAGCCACAGGAACACCGGGACGCCGGCGAGCCGAGCCATGCTGAGCAGGTTCGGCACGGTCCACACGCGCTCGATGCGCGTCGAGTCGTCCGCCAACGTTCTGCCTGCAATTCCCTGGGTGAGAGCCGATGCCGACGCCACCCTATCCGCCGCGACGGCAGCGGCCGTCAGGCCGGCTCGTCGGCGTGGGCCGCGTCGCGGATCTCGCCCACCAGCTCCTCGATGACGTCCTCCAGGGTGGCCACCCCGAGCACCGCGCCCGCGGGGTCGACCACGAGGGCCATGTGGGCTCCGCGCTGCTGGAGCTGGGTCAGGGCGTCGTGCAGCTGGTCCGAGACGCTCACCGGTGCGAAGGGCCGGATCCACTTGTCGTCGACCACCCGGTTTCGACGCTCCTCGTCGGTCTCGAGCACATCCTTGATGTGCAGGTATCCGAGCAGGTCGTCGCTCTCGGACACGACCGGGAACCGGCTGTAGCCGGTCGCGGCGCACAGGGCCTCGACGTCGGCCGCGGTCGACCCACGGCGTACGGTCTCGAGGTCTCCCGCCGGCATCAGCACCTCGGCGATCGTCTTCTCGGTGAACCCGAGCGCGCCGGTCAGTCGGCCGTACTCGTCGTCGGCGAGCAGGCCCTCGCCGCGTGACTCCTCGACGAGCGCCGCGACCTCCTCGCGCGTGTACGCCGAGCTGACCTCGTCCCTGGGCTCGACCCCGATCGAGCGCAGGGTGCGGTTGGCGATCCAGTTCAGGCCGACGGATGACGGGGCTGCAGCAGGGTGACGATGGCCATCATCGGCGGGCCGAGCACGATCGCCGCCTGCTCGGGGCCGGCGATGGCGATGTTCTTGGGCACCATCTCGCCGAGCACGACGTGCAGGTAGACCACCACCATCAGCGCGATCGCGAAGGCGATCGGGTGGAGCAGCTGCTCGGAGACGCCGAGGTCGTCGAGCAGCGGCTCGATGAGGTGCGCGACGGCCGGTTCGCCGACGGCACCGAGACCCAGCGAGCAGATGGTGATGCCGAGCTGGGCGCCGGCCATGACCAGGCTCACGTTCTCCATCGCGCGCAGCGTGGTGCGCGCCATCCGGGAGCCCGCCCGGGCGCGTGGCTCGATCTGGCTGCGGCGCGCCGAGATCAGGGCGAACTCGGCGCCCACGAAGAACGCGTTGGCGAGCAGCAGGAAGACCGCGATCGCGATGGCCGTGCCGGTGCTCATGCGGGGTCCCCGCGACGTTGTTCGACGGAGGAGCGCAGCGGAGGAGGCGAAGAACGTCGTGGGGTGTTCATGCCTGGTCCTTGGCGGGCGCGGCTGAGTCAGCCGCGGCCCCCTCGTGGAGCCGCAACGACAGCCGGTCGATGCGCAGGCCGTCCATGTGGAGGACGGTCAGGGTGGCCAGCCGCTGGCGCGGCTCCTCGGGATCGCTGCGGTCCGGCACCGCCACCTCGGCGACGTCACCGCTGGCCGGGACCCGGCCGAGTACCTGGAGGACGAGACCCGCGATCGTGTCGTAGTTCTCGTCCTCGGGCAGCTCGATGCCGGTGAGGTCCTCGACCTCGTCGGGGCGCAGCAGGCCGGAGAGGATCCAGCTGCCGTCGTGCCGCTGGCGGCCCCTCGCGCCGAGACGGTCGTGCTCGTCGCTGATGTCGCCGACGATCTCCTCGATCACGTCCTCGAGCGTCACGATGCCGGCGTGGCCGCCGTACTCGTCGAGGACGACGGCCATCTGGAAGCCGTCCTGCCGGAGCAGCGCGAGCAGCGGGTCGAGACGGATCGAGTCGGGGACCACGATCGGCTTGACCATGATGTGCTTGATCCGGGTCGTGGAGCGCTCGGGCACCGGGAGAGCGACCGCGTGCTTGACGTGAACGGTGCCGACCACGGTGTCCTCCCCGTCGAGGACCGGGAACCGCGAGTGGCCGCTCGCCCGGGCCAGCTCGATCACGGCGGCGGCACGGTCGCCGTCCTCGAGGGTCTCGGTCCGCACGCGCGGCGTCATGATCTCGCCGGCGGTGCGGGTGCCGAACTCGACCGACCGCTCCATCAGCTCGGCGGTCTCGGCGTCCAGGGTGCCCTGGTCGGCGGAGCGCTGGACGAGCGAGGCGAGCTCGGTCGAGCTGCGGGCGGAGCGAAGCTCCTCCTGCGGCTCGACGCCGAGGCGGCGTACGAGCGCGTTGGCGGAGCCGTTGAGCAGCCGGATCAACCAGCCGTTCGCAGCGGTGAAGCCGCGCTGGAAGCCTTGCGTGGCGCGGGCGGTCTCCATCGGGCGCGCGATCGCGAAGTTCTTCGGCACCAGCTCACCGAACAACATCGTCATCGCGGTGCTGAGGGCCAGCGCGATGGTGATCGCGATCGGTCGCACCGCGCCGTCCGGTATGCCGATGGCCTCCAAGCGGGCCGTCGATGAGGCGTGAGATCGCCGGTTCGGCGAGGAAACCGATGGCGAGGTTGGTGATGGTGATCCCGACCTGCGCTCCCGACAGCTGGGTGGAGAGGCTGCGCAGCGCCTTCTGGACACCCTGGGCTCCGGTGTCACCGGACGCGGCGGCGCGGTCGACCTGGTTGCGGTCGACGGTGACGAAGGCGAACTCGGCGGCGACGAACATGCCGCAGGCGAGAACCAGGAGCAGGGAGACCGCGAGGAGCAGCCATTCGGTCATGAGTGGCGCTCCGGGCGGGAAGGAGAGGGCAGGTGGCGACTTCGGGAGCCGTCCATGAAGTGTCGTCGGTCCTTCGCTCGGGGTCGGTCCCCACCCACTCTACTGACTTCGGCGAATCCGCCCTGCGGCGGTACGCGGCGTTCTAGTCTGATCCGACCACGTCCTCCCCCCGGTCGTGGGAACGAGGAGATTTCCATGCCTCTGGCCCCCGAGCACCGACGAGCCACCGCGCCCGCCGAGACCCCGACCTCGGCGCGGGTCCGGCCCCTGCTCAGCGCCTCTGCGCGCCTGCTCGTGAGCAGGTTCTCCTACGGGGTGACGCCCGCGCTGGCTCGCCAGGTCACCGCGCGCGGTGGGGCCCGGAAGTGGTTCGAGTGGCAGCTCTCCCCCGGCCGGATCCCCGACCCTGACCTGGTCGGGCTGGACCAGTGGTGGCCGGGGCTGGCCTACTCCGGGCTCAAGACGTGGCAGCGCCACGAGTCCGAGGTGGAGCCGGGCTGGGTCCTCACGGCCAACTACCAGCGGTGGTTGCTGCAGCGCCGGATGCGCACGCGCCGCCAGCTCCACGAGGTGATGACCGAGTTCTGGGAGCACCACCTCCACGTCCCGGCCAACGGCGAGCCGTCGTTCGTCTACCGCAAGAGCTACGGCGACGCGATCCGGGCCAACGCGCTGGGCACGTTCGAGGGGTTGCTCCAGGCCACGACCCTGCACCCGGCGATGCTGATCTTCCTCAACAACGCGGTGTCCACGAAGCGCCACCCCAACGAGAACCTCGGCCGCGAGCTGCTCGAGCTCCACACGGTCGGCCGTGGCAACCACACCGAGGACGACGTCAAGAACTGTGCCCGCATCCTCACCGGGTGGCGGGTGGACATGTGGGACACCTGGCGCGCGTGGTACGAACGCGACGACCACTGGACCGGGGCCGTCACCGTCCTCGGGTTCCACGACCAGAACGCCGACGCCGACGGCCGGGCCGTCTCCCGGGAGATGCTCAGCTACCTCGCCCTGCACCCCGCCACGGCACAGCGGATCGCGCGCAAGCTCGCGGTGAAGTTCGTGCGCGACGACCCGCCTCAGGCACTCGTCGACCGGCTCGCGCAGGTCTATCTCGACCACGGGTCGGCGATCCGGCCGGTGCTCCGCGCACTCGTCTCCTCGGCCGAGTTCCAGGCGTCCGACGGGCTCAAGGTCCGGACGCCGGTCGAGGACGTGGTCGCGACCTACCGCGCCCTCGGCATCACGATGAGCAAGCCGCGGTCCGACAGCAGCGCCGCCAACGCCGTCCTCTGGCAGTGCGGCACCCTGGGCGCCTACCCGTTGGGCTGGCCGCGACCCGACGGCATGCCGCAGGTCAACCAGGCATGGGCTACCCCGTCCCGGATGATGGCCTCGATGCAGGTCCACTTCGGACTGTCGGGCGGGTGGTGGCCCAACAAGGACATCACGTACCGCAAGCCCACGGCGTGGGCGCCCCGGCTGCCGATCAGGTTCGACCAGCTCGTCGACCACATCTCGCAGGTCACCCTCCACCGCAAGGCGACGCCGACGCTGGTGCGCGCCTGCTGCGAAGCGCTGGGGGTGCCGGCGAACGAGAAGATCACGCGCGACCACGGCGTTCTCAAGTGGGAGATGGCCCGGCTGCTGTCCACGTTCCTCGACTCGCCCGCCCACTACACCCGGTGACCGCCATGACCGACACCTGCTGCTCCGAGTTCGCCGCGCTGTCGCGCCGCGGCTTCCTGACCGGCACCGCCGCCCTGGTCGGCACCAGCACCCTCTTCGGCTCCACGCTGCTGACCGTCTCGGCGAGCGCCGCGGTGCCCGCCCGGTCCACGATGGTGGTGTTGTCGCTGCGTGGCGCCGCCGACGGGTTGTCGCTCGTCGTACCGCACGCGGATCCCCTGTACTACCAGGCCCGCCCGCGGATCGCGATCCCCGCCGGCACGCTGCTCGCCAAGGACAGCACGTTCGGGCTCCACCCCAACCTGGCGCCCCTCGTCCCCTTGTGGAACGCAGGGAAGCTGGCGGCCGTCCAGGCCACCGGACTCCCCGCTCCCAACCGCTCCCACTTCGCGGCCATGGAGGAGGTCGAGGACGCCGACCCCGGTTCCTCGGCGCGGGTGGGCTGGCTGAACCGGCTCATCGGCATCGACGGCGACGCGTCGCCCCTGCAGGCGTTCAGCGTCGGCGGCGGCGTCGCCCCGACCTCACTGACCGGCCCCGAGCCCTTCCTCTCCGCCGGCAGCGTCGACGACATGGAGATCGCCGGCGACGACAAGTGGGACCCCGAGGGCCGCCGGCTCCGGTCGCTCCACACGCTGTGGGACCACGCACCCTCGGTGCTCACCGGGGCGATGGCGTCGACCTTCCGCGCCAACTCAGACTTCCAGCCGGTGCGAGACACACCGGCCAACCCGGGCAACGGTGCGGACTACGGCAGCTCCGACCTCGGCAAGGCGCTGCAGACCGCGGCCCGGGTCATCAAGGGGGACGTCGGAGTCGAGGTGATCACGCTCGACCACGGCGACTGGGACATGCACACCGACCTCGGCACGCTCGCCTGGGGGCGGATGGACCGTCTCACCACCGAGCTCGCCAACGCCCTGGCCGGCTTCTTCACCGATCTCGGCGCCCTCGGCGACCGGGTGACGGTCGTCGTTCTCAGCGAGTTCGGCCGACGGGTGCAGGAGAACGCCAACTACGGTCTCGACCACGGTTACGGCAACGTGATGTTCCTGCTCGGCGCCGGGGTCAAGGGCGGGCAGTACTACGGGACCTGGCCGGGGCTGACCAATGACCTGGACTCGGACCTCCTCGTCACCACCGACTACCGTTCGGTCCTGGCGGAGGTCGTCTCGACCCGCTTCGGGGTCAGCACGGCCAGCGTGTTCCCCCAGTTCCAGCCGAGCATGCTGGGGCTGATGCGGACCACGTAACCTCGGCCCCTGACGCTTGTGTGCGCACGAACGCCGACCGGAGGACACGTGACCGAGGATCGCCTGCTTGCGGGCCGTTTCGAGCTCGGCGAGGTGCTCGGCCGGGGCGGCATGGCCGACGTGCACCGCGCGCACGACCGGGTCCTCCACCGCGACGTCGCCGTCAAGCTGCTGCGCGAGACCACGACCGACCAGCGTGACCGCGACCGTTTCACCAGTGAGGCCCGCACCCTCGCGCAGCTCTCCCACCAGAGCCTGGTGATGCTGCTCGACGTCGGCACCAGCGACGACCGTCCCTTCCTCGTCATGGAGCTGGTCGAGGGTCCGACGCTGGCCACGCTGATCGCCGACGGGCCGGTCGACGCCGAGGTCGTCACCCGCACCGGCCGCCAGCTCGCCGAGGCGCTCGCCTACGCCCATCAGGCTGGCGTCGTCCACCGCGACGTGAAGCCGGGAAACGTGCTGCTCGGCGATCGGGGCCGCGCCAAGCTGGCCGACTTCGGAATCGCGCGACTGGTCGGCGACACCGTCCGCCACACCCAGACCGGCACGACGATCGGAACTGCGGCGTACCTCTCCCCCGAGCAGGTACAGGGGCACGACGTGACGGGCGCCGCCGACGTCTACGCGCTCGGACTGGTGCTCGTCGAAGCACTGACAGGTGTGCGTGCCTTCCCCGGTACGCCCACCGAGGCGGCCCTCGCGCGGTTGCATCGCGATCCCGACGTGCCGGACGACCTGGCCCACCACGACCTGCTGGTCGCGATGACCGACCGCGATCCCGCCGCCCGCCCCGGCCCGGCTGACGTCGCCTCGCAACTGACGGTCCCGGCCGTAGCGCCCGGCCCCACGACGACCGCGGTGATGCCGACCCCACCGTCGCCACCCGCGGCCGCCGCACAGCCGCCCCTCGCCGACCGTGCCGGCGACGCGATCGCGCACCGCTCGACCGAGCTCCTACGTCGGGCCAAGGCAGTGCCGCCCCACACGCGGGGGGTCGCGGGTGCCGTGGCGGCGCTCGTGCTGCTCATCGTGGTGATGGCGCTGGCCTCCGGCGGCGACGAGCCAACGCCACCGGACGGCCCTCCGGCAGACGTCCCGGCCGAGCTGCGAGGTCCGCTGCAGGACCTCCACGACGCGGTCGACGGCTGATGCGCCTCGTCGCCGGTCTCGTTCTCGCGCTGGTGGTGGCGTCGGGATGCGGTTCGTCGACCGGCAACGGATCCTCGCTCCTGGAAGCACCACTCGAACGCGTGGACCAGGCCGCCGTCGCCGACGATCCCGAGGCCCTCGAGTCCGCACTCGCAGCGCTGCTGCGCGCGGTCGACGACGCCGAGGCAGCTGGCGAGCTCGACCCGGCCCGGGCCGACGAGATCCGGGCCGCGGCCGAGGCGTTGCTCGCCGCCGCGTCACCCGCCCCGGGCGACCGGAAGCCGGCACCGGATCCAGAGGAGAGGTCCACGCCCCCTCCCCCGCCTCCCGGCGGCGAGAGAGGACGACGACGAGGGAGGACGACGCGGAGGACGACGCGGCGCCGCCGCCGGGGACGCGCGGTCACGGCAAGGCCCATGGGCACGACAAGCCGCACGAGCCGGGCGGGCCCGAGGGCCACACCACGGACGACTGACCTGCCCTGGGGACTACTGGGAGGGTTCGGGAACCTCGCAGTCGTCGATCTTGGGGTTGATGCCCACGTAGTTGAGTGGGCCGGCGACGATCGTCACGAAGATCGTCGAGGCCTCGGCACAGCTGGTCTTGGAATCGTCGGAGAAGTAGCCGCGCTGGAACGCCGCGAGCGCCCCGATCACCAGCCACACGACGACGACGATCGAGCCGATCTTCATGGCGACCTCCCAGTCGGTTGCTGCCCCGACGCTGGACCATGAGTACCCGACCGTCAAGCCTGTCCACCCTTTCGGGTGAGCCGTCCGGAATCAGGACGGTTGCAAAATCGCGGGACGGGGGCCACCGAAGCCGTCACGCGAGTGTCGGAATCGATGGCCCCCGGCCAGGTCCCAGGTGGTCAGGCCAGGTCGAACCGGTCGAGGTTCATGACCTTGTCCCACGCCGCGACGAAGTCCGCGACGAACTTGTCGCCACCGTCGTCGCTCGCGTAGACCTCCGCGAGCGCCCGGAGCTGCGAGTTGGAGCCGAAGACGAGGTCGACCGCCGTCGCGGTCCACCGCACGTCGCCGCTCGCCAGGTCGCGAATCTCGTAGACGTGCTCCTGGTCCCGGGACGCCTTCCACTCCGTTCCCGGGGACAGCAGGTTGACGAAGAAGTCGTTGGTCAGCACCTGCGGCCGATCGGTGAGAACCCCGTGCTGGGCGCCGCCGACGTTGGCACCGAGAACCCGCATCCCGCCCACGAGCGCGGTGACCTCCGGCGCTGACAGGCCGAGCAGGTAGGCGCGGTCGACCAGGAGGTCCTCCGGCTGCAGCTTCTCGCCCGGTCGCACGTAGTTGCGGAACCCGTCCGCCCGCGGCTCGAGGTAGCCGAACGACTCCACGTCCGTCTCCTCCTGGGACGCGTCCGTCCGCCCCGGGGAGAAGGGAACGGTCACGTCGACACCGGCGTCCCGCGCTGCCTTCTCGACCGCGGCGCAGCCGCCGAGCACGATCAGGTCGGCCAGCGAGACCTGCTTGCCCCCCTCCTGCTCGGAGTTGAACCGCTGCTGGACCTGCTCGATCGCCGTCAGCGCGGTGTCCAGCTGGTCGGGCTGGTTGACCTCCCAGCTGCGCTGGGGTTCGAGCCTGAGCCGTCCGCCGTTGGCACCACCACGCTTGTCGGTACGACGGAAGGTCGCAGCCGAGGCCCAGGCGGTGCTGACCAGCTGGGAGACCGACAGCCCCGCGTCGAGGAGCTGCTCCTTCAGGGCGGCGATGTCCCGCTCGTCGATCAGCTCGTGGTCACGGTCCGGGACCGGGTCCTGCCAGAGCTGGGCCTCAGGCACCCACGGGCCCAACAGGAGCGGGCCGACCGGACCCATGTCGCGGTGCAGCAGCTTGTACCAGGCCTTCGCGAAGGCCAGCGCGAACTCGTCGGGGTTCTCCAGGAACCGCCGGGAGATCGGCTCGTAGACCGGGTCGAAGCGCAGGGACAGGTCGGTGGTCAGCATCGTGGGGCGGTGCTTCTTCGCAGGGTCGAAGGCGTCCGGGATGATCTCGTCGCCGTCCTTGGCCACCCACTGCTTCGCGCCGCCAGGGCTCTCGGTGAGCTCCCACTCGTGACCGAAGAGGATCTCGAAGAAGCGGTTGCTCCACTCGGTCGGCCGATCGGTCCAGGTGACCTCCAGGCCCGACGTGATGGTGTCGGCGCCCTTGCCACTGCCGTGGGTGCTGAGCCAACCGAGACCCTGCGACTCCAGGGGGGCCGCCTCCGGCTCGGGACCGACGTGGGCGTCCGCGTCACCCGCGCCGTGGGTCTTGCCGAAGGTGTGGCCCCCGGCGATCAGCGCGACCGTCTCCTCGTCGTTCATCGCCATCCGCTTGAACGTCTCGCGGATGAACGCGGCCGCCTTCAGCGGGTCCGGGTTGCCCATCGGACCCTCGGGGTTGACGTAGATGAGCCCCATCTCGGTGGCACCGACGTCGGCGGCCATCTCGGCATCGCCGACGTAGCGGTCCTCACCCAGCCAGTCGTCCTCGGGACCCCAGATGATGTCCTCGGGCTCCCAGACATCGGCGCGCCCGAAGGCGAAGCCGAAGGTCTTGAAGCCCATCGACTCCAGCGCCACGTTGCCCGCCAGGACCAACAGGTCTGCCCACGAGATCTTCTGGCCATACTTCTGCTTCACCGGCCAGAGCAGCCGGCGCGCCTTGTCGAGGTTGGCGTTGTCGGGCCAGCTGTTGAGCGGTGCGAAGCGCTGGCCGCCGTCGCCGGCGCCACCACGTCCGTCGTGCACCCGGTAGGTGCCGGCGGCGTGCCAGCTCATCCGGATCATCAGGCCGCCGTAGTGGCCGAAGTCGGCCGGCCACCACTCCTGCGGCGTGGTCAGCACCTCGGTGATGTCGCGCTTCAGCGCCTCGACGTCGAGCTTCGCGAACTCGTCGCGGTAGTTGAAGCCGTCGCCGAACGGGTTGCCTGCCGGGTGGTGCTGGTGCAGCAACGCGAGGTCGAGCTGGTTGGGCCACCAGTCCCGGTTGCTTCGCGGGCGGTGCGACTTGGGCGTCGGCGCATCGATCGCAGGGTTCTCGCTCTCGCTGCCGTCAGCGGTGCCACTGCCGTGGTCGACCGGGCATCCGCCCGTGTCCTGGCTCTCGGTCATCTGTTTCCTTCCGATCTGGAGATCACTGTCAGGAGCGTGGGTTGGTGCAGTCGGGACAGAGGCCCCGATAGACGACCTCGGCCTCGTCGATGGCAAAACCGTGGTCGTCGGAAGCGGTCAGGCACGGCGTGTCGCCGACGGCACAGTCGACGTCCGCGATGGCGCCGCAGGAGCGGCACACGACGTGATGGTGGTTGTCCCCCACCCGTGACTCGTAGCGTGCCACCGAGCCTGGCGGCTGGATCCGGCGGACGAGTCCCGCGTCGGTCAGCGCCCGCAGCACGTCGTAGACAGCCTGGTGCGACACCGCCCCAGCCCGTCGCGTGACGCCGCGAGGATCGCGTCGGTGTCGGCGTGGGGATGGGCGTGGACGGCCTCCAGGACGGCGAGCCGGGGGCGAGTCACGCGCAACGTCGCACCGCGCAGCATCTCCTCGAGCTCGGCGGTCGTGGGCACGTCCCGACCCTGCCGCACAAACTTGAATCAGTCAAGAATGATGGCCTACGGCATGCGCTCGTAGGCCGGCAGGGTGAGGAAGTCGACGTACGTGTCGGCGAGGGCGGTCTGGGTGAACGTCTCGCGTGCGTCGTCCCACCGTCCGCCGGCGAACGCGTCGTCACCGACCCGCTCCCGGATCTTGGCCATCTCCTCGTCGACCATCCGCTCGACGAGCTCACGCGTCACCCGGTCGCCGTTCGAGAGCTCGACGTCGTTGTGCAGCCACTGCCAGACCTGGCTGCGTGAGATCTCGGCGGTGGCAGCATCCTCCATCAGGTTGTTGATGCCGACGGCACCCGACCCACGCAGCCAGGACTCGAGGTACTGGATTCCGACGCTGATGTTGCTGCGCAGTCCCTCCTCGGTGATCTCGCCTGGCGTGGACTTCACGTCGAGCAGCATCTCGGCGGTCACGTGCACGTCCTCACGCAGCCTGTCGACCTGGTTCGGCCGGTCACCGAGGACCTTGTCGAACTCCTCCCGGCAGGCCTCGACCATGCCGGGGTGGGCGACCCAGGAACCGTCGAAGCCGTCGTTGGCCTCACGAGACTTGTCCTCGGCGAGCTTCCGGAACGCCGTCTCGTTGACGTCCGGGTCCTTGCTGGGGATGAAGGCCGCCATCCCGCCGATCGCGTGGGCGCCGCGCTTGTGGCAGGTCCGGACCAGCAGCTCGGTGTAGGCGCGCATGAAGGGCACCGTCATCGTGACCGAGTTCCGGTCGGGCAGCAGGAAGTCGCGCCCGCGGCTGCGGAAGCTCTTGATGACGCTGAACATGTAGTCCCAGCGGCCGGCGTTGAGACCGGCAGAGTGGTCGCGCAGCTCGTAGAGGATCTCCTCCATCTCGAACGCCGCGGGGTAGGTCTCGATCAGCACCGTGGCCCGGATCGTCCCGCGCGGGATGCCGAGGAAGTCCTGAGCGAGGTTGAACGCGTCGTTCCAGAGCCGTGCCTCGAGGTGCGACTCCATCTTCGCGAGATAGAAGTACGGGCCCCGGCCACGGTCGATCTGCTTCTGGCCGCAGGCGGTCAGGTACAGCGCGAAGTCGACGAGCCCGCCCCCCGTCTCGTTGCCGTCGACGAGGATGTGCTTCTCGGGCAGGTGCCAGCCGCGGGGGCGCACGAGGATCGCGGGCAGGTCGTCGACGTCGTCGGACTTGAGCCGGTACTCCTTCCCCTCCGCGCTGGTGAAGTCGAGGTTGCCGGTCAAGGAGTCGAGCAGGTTGAGCGGGCCGTTGACGACGTTCTCCCACAGGGGCGTGTTGGCGTCCTCCTGGTCGGCGAGCCAGACCTTGGCACCGGAGTTGAGCGCGTTGATCGTCATCTTGCGGTCGGTCGGCCCGGTCATCTCGACCCGGCGGTCCACGAGGCCGGGCGCGTGCTCGGCCACACGCCACGAATCGTCCTCCCGCACCGACCTGGTCTCCTCCAGGAAGTCGAGCGAGCCGCCCTCGGCGAGCACCTTGAACCGCTCGCCGCGGCGTGCGAGGAGCTCCTGTCGGCGGCCGCCCAGCTCGCGATGGAGGAGCCCGATCAGCTCCAGCGCCTGCGCGGAGAGGATCTCCTCGAACCGGTCGTGGATCGGTCCGGTGACCTCGATGCCTTCGGGGGTGTTCATGTCCGCTGCCTCACTTCCTGAGATGTTCGTTGGTTGTCCACAGCACCCGTATGAGTCATCTGGCGCGACCGCCCAGCGCGCGGGCAGCCTGCTGCAGCACCTCGGCCAGGCCAGGCACTGCCTCGTGCGTCACCCGACTCGCCGGCCCGGAGACGGACACCGCCGAGCTGAGGCGTCCGGGGACGGCCACCGCGACGCAGCGGACGCCGAGCTCCTGCTCGCCGTCGTCGATCGCGTAGCCGCGTTCGCGCACGCGGTCCAGCTCCACGAGCAGGCCGGCGACGTCGGTGATCGTGTGCTCGGTCGTCGCCGGCATGCCGGCCGACGCCACCAGCTCACGCACCTCGTCCTCGGGCAGCGAGGCGAGCAGCGCCTTGCCGACGCCCGTGCTGTGGGCGTAGACCCGGCGACCGACCTCGGTGAACATGCGCATCGTGTGCCGCGTCGAGGCGGCCTGCGCGACGTAGACCACTCGGTCGACGTCGAGCATCGCCAGGTTGGCCGTCTCGCCGGTCGCCTCGGCGAGCGACTGCAGGTGGGGGCTCGCCCACGCCTCGACGGTGTCCGAGGCGTTGGCCCCGAGCCCGATCAGGCGCGGCCCGAGCGTGTAGCGGCGCGACGGCATCTGCAACACGTAGCCGCGGGACACCAGCGTGCGGACGAGCCGATGGATGGTCGGCACGGGCAGCCCCGACTCCGCGGCCAGCCGGCTCAGCGCGACCTCGCCGCCCGCCGCGGCCATCAGCTCGAGTACATCGAAGGCCCGCTCCAGTGACTGGACGCCGCCCGCCGAGGTCGGGCGGGCCGCCGCGCTGGCGGCCTCCGGCTCCGGGGCGTTCATGACCCGTTCCATGTCGCAGGCTCGCCCGATCCGAACGTCGCCACCGCCCGCTGGAAGTCCTCGCTCCCGAACGCAGCAGACACGAGGTCGTCGCCGTCGGGCAGCGACTGCCGTCGGAGCCGGGCCACCGCGACCTTGCTGGCCCACATCGTCAGCGGCGCGTGGGCCAGGAGGGGTTCGAGGACCTCCTGCACGACCGCATCGAGCTCCTCGCTGTCGCAGATCTCGGACACGAACCCCGCCGCGGCCGCCTGCTCGGCGTCCAGCAGCCGGGCCCGCAGCAGGAGGTCGAGGGTCCGGGACGCGCCGAGCCTGGCCACGACGACGGAGATCGAGTTCATCGACAGGCAGTTGCCGAGCGTGCGGGCGATCGGGACGCCGAAGCGAGAGGCTCGGCTGGCGATCCGCAGGTCGCAGACCGCCGCGAGGGCCAGCCCGCCCCCCAGGCAGTAGCCGTCGACGACCGCCACCGTGGGGACGGCGACCTCCTCGAGCCGGTTGACGACCCGGGTGATCCGCTCCTCGTAGGCCACTCCGTCGGCGCCGTCGGCGAACTCACGGAACGCGGCGATGTCGGTGCCCGAGGCAAACGCCCGGCCGCCCGCGCCCCGTACCACGAGCGCCCGGATCCCGGCGTCCGCGTCGGCCCGTTCACAGGCGTCGTGGAGGGCGTCGTACATGGCGAAGGTCAGCGCGTTGTGGTGGGTCGGACGGTCGAACGTGACCGTGAGGACCGCGTCCGTGCGCACCACCACGACGTCGCCCCGTCATCACGTCTCCCCTGCCGTCCCGGACGCGACCAGGGCGTCGATCTCGGCGTCACCGTAGCCGGACTCCCGCAGGGCAGCGCGGGTGTCTGCACCGAGCAACGGACCGGCACCTGCACGTTCGACGGGGGTGCGTGAGAACCGCATCGGCGAGCCCACCTGGCGCACCGCCCCGGCGACGGGGTGCGGGGCGTCCCAGAAGAAGTCGCGCGCCTCGAGGTGCTCGTCTGTGAACACCTGCCCGTAGTCGGCGATCGGCGCGCACGGCACACCGACCGCCTCGAGCCGCGCGATCAGCTCGGCGGTCGTCAGCGTGGTGGTGCGCTCCTCGATGATCCCCGCGAGCTCCTCGCGCCGGGAGTGCCGGGCGGTCGAGTCGACGAACCGTTCGTCGTCACGCACGCCCTCCAGACCGAGTGCGTCGCACACGCCGGTCCAGGTCCGATGGGTGATCGCGCCGAGGGTCGCCCAGCCGTCGGCGGTCCGGAAGGCCTGGTACGGCGCCTGCGACTGGTGCGCCGAGCCGAGCGGGCCGCCGACCTCGCCGGTGGCGAAGTAGCGGCCTGCCTCCCACACGGCGAGGGACACGGCGGACTCCAGCAGCGAGATGTCGACGTACTGGCCCTCGCCCGAGCTGTCCCGCTCGCGCAATGCCGCGGTGACCGCGAGCGCCGTGTAGAGCCCACAGACCAGGTCGCACACCGGCACGCCGACCTTGACCGGCGCCCCGTCGGCGGTGCCGGTGATGCTCATCAGGCCGCCGCGGGCCTGGGCCATGATGTCGAGACCCGGGCGGTCCGCGAGCGGGCCGTCCTGGCCGAAGCCGGAGGCCGACGCATAGACGATGCCCGGGTTGGCCGCGCGGACGTCGTCATAGCCGAGACCCAGTCGTCGCATCGCCCCCGGACGCAGGTTCTCCACGACGACGTCGCAGGTCGACACCAGTCTGAGGAACGCCGCCCGACCCTCGTCGGCCTTCAGGTCGAGGGCGACAGACCGCTTGGAGCGGTTGAGACGCAGGTAGGGCGAGCTGTGGCCGGCGACGAAGGGGCCCGTCGTGCGTACGGGCTCACCGCCGTCGGGGTTCTCGACCTTGACGACCTCGGCGCCGAGATCGGCGAGCTGCATCGCGGCGAACGGGGCGGCCATGAACACCCCGACCTCGAGCACTCGGACTCCGGCCAGCGGCGGGGTCGTCACGACGCGCCCCCGTCCCGGTAGTGGCGGGCCCGGGTCACGTAGGACTCGGTGCCGGACCGGATCCGCTCCCGCTCGGCGTCGCTGACCGGGCGCTTGACCTTGCCGGGCACCCCTGCCACGAGGGAGCCCGGCGGTACGACGGTCCCCTCGAGCAGCACGGCCCCGGCTGCCACGCAGCGAGCCCGCGCCGAGCACGACACCGTTGAGCAGCACGGCGCCCATGCCGACGAGCGAGTCGTCCTCGACCGTGCAGCCGTGCACCACCGCCCGATGCCCGACGGTGACCCGGTCACCGACGGTGACCGGGAAGTCGGGGTCGGAGTGGAGCACGCAGCCGTCCTGCACGTTGGTGCCAGCACCCACCCGGATCGGTGAGCCGTCGGCTCGGATCACCGCGCCGTACCAGACACTGGCCTCGCGGCCGAGCCGCACGGCCCCCACCAGAGTCGAGCCCTCAGCCACGAAGGCCTCGGGGTCGACGTCGGGTGACTGGCCGTCGTAGGTGACCAGCCGCGCGGCACCGCCACCTCCCGTCATTGCAGGACTGGAAGGTCGAGCACCTGGTTGCCCAGCACGATCAGCAGCAACCAGGTGACGAGCGGAGCGATCGCCACCATGGAGAAGCCCCACTTGAGCAGGCTCTTGTAGACGGCCTCACGGTCGGCCTCGTTGGCATTCGCCACCACCAGCGCACCGGACGTGGAGTACGGCGAGGAGTCGACCACCGAGGAGGAGATCGCCAGCGCGGTGACCAGGGCGACCACGCCGAGCACAGCGTCCGGGCCATCCAGGAACGGAACCGCGAGCGGAATCAGCGCGCCCAGGATGCCCGTGGTCGAGGCGAACGCGGAGACCACGCCACCGACGTACAGGACCAGGAGGGCAGCGATGGTGACCGCGCCGAGTGAAGCGGCCCAGTCTCCGAGCCACGTGATCACGTCGCGTTCACCGCTCGGGTCCAGCGCAGGATTCTGCAGCAGGCTGACGTAGGTCACGATGCCGCAGACCAGCAGGATCGTCGGCCAGGCGATCTCGCCCACCGCGCCCTTGGTGATCTTCGGGTTCAGCAGGCAGAGCAGCGACCCGATGAGGAAGGAGAAGAAGCCCACGTCGAGCTGCAGGAAGAACGCCCCCAGGGTGAGGATGACCATCCCGGCGAGAGTCAGGGTGCGGTGGATGTCGAGCGTCGTGACCGGCTCGGCGCCCGGCTCCGCATGCGGAGATGCGCTGGAACCCGAGGGCCCCTTCAGGCCGGTCTGCTCAGCCGGCCCCTCGCGGAACGCTCTCGTCCTGGAACCTTCGACCCCGCTCATCTTGGAACCGTCTGCCGCGACCAGCTCACCTTCGCCGACGTCGCGCACGCCGAGGAGCTGCCGCCCCCCGAAGAGCACGAAGGTGATGATTCCGAGGACGACGTTGAAGACGAGCGAGGCGAGGAAGAGGAACAGCGGGCTGCCGTCCAGGCCGGCCCCGGCCACCACGTCGTTGGTGATCGAACCGAAGATGCTCAGCGGGGAGAAACCGCCCGCGGTGGCGCCGTTGATCACCATGAGGCCCATCAACAGCTGCTTGATGTCGTACTTGCGCGCGAAGGTCATGCCGATCGGAGCGATGATCGCGACGGCGGCCGGCACCACGGCTCCGATGCCGGTCAGGACCGCTGTGACACCGAAGAACACCCACGGGATCAGGGCCACGCGGCCGCCGACGGAGCGCACGGCAGCGTGGACCAGCCAGTCCACCGTGCCGTTGTTCTTGGCGATGCCGAAGAGGAACGTGACACCGGCCAGTGTGATGAACAGGTCACCTGGGAAACCGTCCGCGATCGCTCCGGACTTCTCGTCGAGCGCTTCCGGACTGAACCCACCCGGCAACAGAAGGATGCCCAGGACGAAAGCGGCCGAGACGGCGAGCGCGCCCATGTGAATCGGGAGCAGGGTGGCGATCAGGAAGATCACGGCCAGGACGACGAGCGAGAGTATGGCGATGGCTTCGAGGGACAACGGATGAACCTTCCGGTGGGTGATGGCCGGGTCGGCGCCCCTCCGCACATTCCGTCATGTGGAACTGTGACGCCGATCACCGAGCATGCAAGCACGCAGGAACACGCTCGTCAACACCCCGTTGCAGTGATCGGACCCAGCGGTTAGATTTCACATCCCGAACTATTCACTCCTCCTGACGCACGAGAGGACCCGGCATGTCCCGGAGCACCGGCCGCCACTTCCTGCAGATCCCCGGCCCGACCAACGTGCCTGATGAGGTGCTGCGCGCCATCTCGGCGCCCACCATCGACCACCGTGGACCCGAGTTCGGCGAGCTGGGCCGGGAGGTGCTCGAGGCGCTGGGTCCGGTCTTCGGCACCACCGGTCCGGTGATCGTCTACCCGAGCTCGGGGACGGGGGCGTGGGAGGCCGCCCTGGTGAACACCCTGTCGCCGGGAGACGCCGTACTCGCCTTCGAGACCGGCCACTTCGCGGTGCTCTGGCAGTCGATGGCCAGCTCCCTGGGGCTCAAGGTCGACTTCGTACCCGGTGACTGGCGGCGGGGCGTCGACCCCGCTGTCGTCGAGGAGCGACTCACCGCGGACACCGGCCACGAGATCAAGGCGGTCTGCGTCGTCCACAACGAGACCTCCACCGGCGTCACCAGCCGGGTCGCCGAGGTGCGCGAGGCCATCGACCGCGCCGGCCACCCCGCGCTGCTCCTGGTCGACACCATCTCCTCGCTCGGTTCCGTCGACTACCGACACGACGAGTGGGGTGTCGACGTGACGGTCAGCGGTTCGCAGAAGGGGCTCATGCTCCCGCCGGGCCTCGGCTTCAACGCGGTCAGCGAGAAGGCGCTGAACGCGTCCCGTACCGCCCAGCTGCCCGGCACCTACTGGGACTGGGAGCCGATCATCGAGGCCAACCAGCGCGGGTTCTGGCCGTACACGCCGGCGACCAACCTGCTCTACGGCCTCCGGGTCGCCCTGCAGATGCTGTACGACGAGGGACTGCCGGAGGTGTTCGCCCGGCACCAGCGTCACGCCGAGGCGACCCGCGCCGCGGTCCGCGCCTGGGGTCTGGAGATCCTGTGCACCGACGAGCGCGAGCACTCCCCCGTGCTGACCGCGATCCTGCTCCCGGACGAGCACGACGCCGACGAGGTACGTCGGGTGATCCTCGAGCGCTTCGACATGTCGCTCGGCGCGGGGCTCGGCAAGGTGGCGGGGAAGGTGTTCCGGATCGGGCACCTCGGCCACTTCAACGACCTGACCCTCGCCGGCACCCTCTCCGGCGTCCAGATGGGCCTGCACCTGGCCGGCGTACCGATCGAGCCCGACGGCGTCAACGCCGCTCTGGCCCGGCTCGAGCAGCCATGAGCACCCCGTGACCGTCAGCGCACGCGAGGACGTGTCGGTCGACCTTCAGCGAAGGCTCGAACGCGACCTCGACGGCGAGGTGGCCTTCGACGACTACAGCCGGCACCTGTTCTCCCGCGATGCGAGCATGTACTCCATCCGGCCCCTGGGCGTCGCCTATCCCCGTCATGCCGACGACATCGCCGCCGCGGTCGTCGCGGCCGCCGAGCTCGGTGTCCCGATCACACCGCGCGGCGCGGGGACCAGCCTGGCCGGCCAGACGGTCGGTGCCGGCCTGGTGCTCGACACCTCCCGCCACCTCGACCGGATCCACGAGCTCGACCCGGAGTCACGCACCGCCGTCGTCGACGTCGGCGTCGTGCAGGACCAGCTCAACCAGGCCGCGGCACCGCACGGGCTGCTGTTCGGCCCGGACACCTCCACCAGCAACCGGGCCACCATCGGCGGCATGACCGGCAACAACTCGGCCGGCAGCGGCAGCCTGCGCTACGGCATGACCATCGACCACGTGCGCGCCCTCGACGTCGTCCTGTCCGACGGGTCGACCGCGCACCTCGCGCCCGTCGACGAGGCCGAGCGCGCGCGACGCGCACAGGCGGACACGCTCGAGGGGCGGCTCTACGCCGGCCTCCCGGACATCATGGCCAGGCACGCCCGCTCGATCGCCGAGGACTTCCCGGCGTTCTGGCGGCGCGCCTGTGGCTATCGACTCGACCGCCTCGCCGACGACACCCCCTTCGACCTCGCGAAGTTCGTGGTCGGCTCCGAAGGGACCCTCGCGGTGACCACGCGAGCCGAGGTCGACCTGGTCCCCAAGCCGAAGCACGCGGTCTTCGCCGTCGGGCACTTCACGACGATCCCGTCGGCGATCGACGCCACCGCCGATGCCCTGTCCCTGGACCCGGCCCAGGTCGAGCTGATGGACAAGGCGATCCTCGACCTGTCGCGGAGCAAGATCGAGTTCGCCGATCTCGGCAAGATCCTCGAGGGCGACCCGCGGGCCTTGTTGTTCGTGTCGTTCACCGGCGACGACGTCGACGAGCTGACCGACCGTCTCGACCGGCTGATCGCCCTCTGGGAGAGCAACGGACACGGTTACCACACCCTGCGCGCGGTCACCTCCGCCCAGCAACAGGCGCTGCTCAAGGTTCGCAAGGCGGGGCTCGGCCTGCTGATGGCCAACTCCGTTGGCACCCGGCGCCCGCTCGCGTTCGTGGAGGACACGGCGGTCGACCCGGTCCACCTGAGCGTCTACACCCAGCGCTTCAAGGAGGTGCTGGACCGGCACGGCCTCGAGGCAGGGTTCTACGGACACGCTTCGGTGGGTTGCCTGCACGTGCGGCCGTTCGTGGACCTCGCCGACCCGGCGCAGCTGGAGACGATGCGGGCGGTCGCGGTGGAGGTCAAGGACCTGGTCCGCGAGTACGGCGGGGTCAACTCCAGCGAGCACGGCGACGGCCTGGCGCGCAGCGAGTTCAACCGCGAGATCTTCGGCGACGACCTGTACGAGGCGATGCGCGAGGTCAAGGCACTCTTCGACCCCGACAACGTGATGAATCCCGGCAAGATCGTCGATGCGCCGGCCATGACCGACAACCTCCGTGACGCCACGCTGCCGAAGCCCGGACCGCTGCGGACCACCCTCGACTTCGACGTGGTCGGCGGCATGCGTGGCGCCGCGGACCGCTGCATGAACATCGGCGCCTGTCGCAAGACCACCGCGGGGGTGATGTGCCCGTCCTACATCGCCACCCGGCTGGAGGAGCACTCCACCCGTGGCCGCGCCAACGCGCTGGTCAAGGCGCTCAGCGACCCAGACCCCGCCACGGCGCTGGCCGACGACCGGCTGCACGAGGTCCTCGACCTGTGCCTGATGTGCAAGGCCTGCAAGAGTGAGTGCCCGCTCGGCGTGGACATCTCCTCGCTGAAGAGCGAGACCCTCGCCCACCGGTACGCCGTGCACGGCACACCGCTGCGCTCGCGGGTCTTCGGAGCGATCCGGACGCTCAACCGGCTCGGGTCGGCGACCGCGCCCCTGTCGAACCTGCCCGGGAGGACCGGCTGGATGCGGCGCGCCCTGGGCCGTGTGGTCGGGATCGCGCCACAGCGGCCGTTGCCGGTCTTCGAACGCGAGACGCTCCCCCGGTGGTTCCGGGGCCGGTCGCAGACCGGGACCGTGACCGCCGGTCCCGTCACGTTCCTGGCCGACTCCTTCACCAGCTTCACCGAGCCCGGTGTCGGCCGGGCCGCGATCGAGCTGCTCGAGGCGGCCGGACACGCCGTACGGCTCGAGAGCGGCGGTTGCTGCGGCCGGGCCAGCCTGTCCAAGGGGCTGGTGGAGGATGCGAAGAAGCAGGCCGGCCGACTCGCCAAGCGGCTCGCCGACGGCTCCGAGCCGGGCTCGGCGATCGTCGGCTGCGAGCCCTCCTGCCTGTTCACCCTGCGCGACGAGCACCGGGCCCTGCTCCCCGACGACCCGCACGTCAAGGACGTCGGTGGCCGCGTCCGGCAGGTGGAGGAGCTGCTCACCGAGGCGATCGACGAGGGTCGGCTGCAGCTCGACGAGAGCTCCTGGCTGGCCGGCCGCAAGGTGCTCTACCACGGACACTGTCACCAGAAGGCCGAGGTCGGGACGGGGGCGACGGTCGCACTGCTCTCCCGGATCCCCGGGGTCGAGGTGGTGGAGGTGGACGCCGGCTGCTGCGGCATGGCCGGCTCCTTCGGGTTCGAGGCCGAGCACTACGACGTGTCGCTCGAGGTCGGCGAGGACCGGCTCTTCCCGGCCGTCCGTGCCGAACCCGAGGACACCGTCGTGGCCGCGACCGGGGTGTCGTGCCGCCAGCAGATCCAGCACGGCACCGAGCGCCGGGCGATGCACCCGGTCGAGCTGGTGCGCAGCGCCCTGCGGTGAGCCAGCGGTGAACGGTCGGCGGCGGGTGGTGACCTTCGACCTCTTCTCGGCCCTGATCGACTCGCGGTCGGGCGGCTCGGCTGCCCTCGACGCCCTGGCGCGTGCCCACGACTGGCAGGTCTCGGGGCTCGAGCTGTACGACGCGTGGGATCCCCGCAACAAGGCCGCCCAGCGTGACTGCAGCAGCGTGGGAGCCGTGGCGCGGTCCGGCCCGCCGCGCCCTCGCCGCGGCGTACGCCGACCTCGGGCTGTCCGGCGAACCGGCCGAGGGGGTCGAGGCACTCGTCGAGTCGTTGCCCGACTGGCCGCTCTGGCCCGACGTACCCGCCGGGCTGGCCGCCCTGCGCAACGCGTGGCGGGTCGGCCTGCTGTCCAACGTCGATGATGACCTCTTCGCCAGCACGGCCGCCGCACCCCTGGTCGACCTCGACGTGGCGCTCACCTCCGAGCGACTCGGCGTCTACAAGCCACACGCTGCGATCTACCGGAGGGCGGTGGACGAGCACGGGCCGCTGGTGCACGTGGCGGCCTCGGCTCGCGACGTACGCGGGGCACTCGAGGCCGGGATCCCGACCGTTCGCCTCCAGCGCCCCGGGCACAAGGTCGATCCCGACGGTCCGCGCCCCACCCACGAGGTCACCTCCACGGTCGAGCTCCCGGAGGTGCTGGCCGCCGCGTGGTGAACCGATCAGCCGGTCAGGGCGACGTCGTGAACCCCGCGGTGCTGATGGCGCTGCTGCAGACGGCCTCGTCCTGGTCGCCGGTTCCACCGCTGGCACCGAGGGCACCGAGCAGATCGCCGTCGCGGTAGACAGGGACGGCCCCGGTCTGCGGCGTGAATCGGCCGTGCGTCATCGCAGTCAGGGCTCCTGCGAAGTTCGGCATCGGCTCCATCTTGTCCTTCTGGCCGGCACTCGGCATCCCGTACGCCGCGGACGTCCACGCCTTGCCCTGCGCGACGTCAGCGGAGATCCACGGGGCGCCGTCCATCCGCACCAGGCACACCAGATGGCCGGCCGGATCCATGACGGCGATCGACATCGGCACCCCCAGATCGGAGGCGGCCCCACGCGCGGCGGAGCACAAGCTGGTGGCTTCGTCGAGAGTCAGCATGGCGCCAGTCTGCCGGACGGGTGAGCGCCATCCGGGCTCCACCCCAGCGCAGCGAGCGTCCGGGCATCATCCTTGCCGGATGAAGCGTCCCTCCCCTCGCTGCGCCTAGCGTGAACGAGGTCGCCAGGCGCGTGCCCCTGGCCTGATCGGAGGCACAGATGGCGGTATCGGAGACTGGAACCTCGCGCCCCGGGAAGACCGTGGGCCCGACCAGCGAGTTCAGCTTGTTCTTCCACGTGAAACCCGGCGCCGGGCCGACATTGCGTATCGCGCTCGACGCGCTGCAGGAGACTCCGGGGTACCGGCCGGGCGAGTACGGCATCACCATCTCCACGATTCACGACGCCCGCTTCGTGCTGTTCGACGACGACACCCGGCTCGCGTTCATCACCAGCTTCGACGGCCCGTGGGACGCGTACATGGAGGACTTCTTCCATTCCGGTCCGACCCTGGCCCTGTTCAACGCGATCTTCCAGCACGTTGAGGGCTATGAGGGCCTGCCGGACCTCGCCGCCGTCAAGGGGTTCATCCTCGGCGCCGAGCAGACCGCAGCCGCCTACGCACGCAACTACCCCGGCACGGTGAAAGAGATCCGCAAGGCGCAGCGCGTGAACCTCGCCTTCCAGCAGGTGCTCGACCACCCCGAGGCCGCAGCCGCCCTCCAGCACCCGGCGTTGAAGCCGCTGCTGGACGAGGCCGCCGACTAGCCGCCAGTGGCGCAGCCACGGAGGCGAGAAGAGTAGATGTCGGATCACATCTCGGGACCCCGGGCGCTTGCGGACCCGATCGCCGACATCACCGACTTCTACGCCTTCCCGAGTCCGGAGCACCCGGGCGCACTGGTGCTGGTGATGAACACGCTGCCGTTCGCGAAGCCCACGGATCCGTTCTCGGACGGACTGCTGTATCGCTTTCGGCTCCGACCGCTCTCCCCCGGCGACGGCGCAGCGGCATTCACCGTCGACGCGCAGGAGCTCGTCTTCGACTGCGTGTTCACGGAGCCGGCCGGCGGCGAGGGCGACGGGTCGGTGGCGCAGGATGGCATCTGCACCACTCCCGCGGGGGAATCGGTCCCGTTCCGGGTGAACGACGTGCAGGGCACACATCACGGCGTGCGCGTGTTCGCCGGACCTCGCTGGGACCCCTTCTTCATGGATGCGCCTGCAGCGCTGAAGACGATCGCCGCCGGGAAGCTGGCGTTCACCGACCCTGGCGCGATCTACCTCGACGGCAAGAACGTGCTCGGGCTGGTCATCGAGATCGACCCCGGCCTGCTCGGGGGTGCGGCACTGTGGGGAGCGGTCGCCGAGACGCTGACCCGCGGGACGTTCAACGTCCGGATCGAACGCGTCGGGCGCCCCGAGGTGAAGAACATGATGCTGGCGCCGAAGCAGTTCGATCCGCTGAACCGGGACCTCGAGATCCGCGATCTGTACAACATGGAGGACGCCTTCCACCTCGGCGACAGCTACCTGGGCGCCTACCGGGCCAGGCTCAACGCCAACCTTGCCTTCTGGGACGGCCTGGACGGATCCGTCGACTGGCCCCTGGACGAGCACGGCACCCATCCCTTGACGGAGCTGATCCTCCAGGACTTCCTGGTCGTCGACCCGACCAAGCCCTACCTCGAGCGTGGCTCCTTCCTCGAGATCGAGCTGGCCGGCCTGCACGCCGAGGCGTACGCCACCTGTGGAGGACGGAGTCCCAACGACGACGTGATGGACACGATCTTCACGCAGCTGGTCAACGCCGGGAACGGACCACCCATTAGCGACGGAGTCGATGGGGCCACCCAGCCGGGCGAACCCACCTTCCCGTACCTGGCGCCGCCGAACCCGTCACCGCCGGAACCACCCGAGCACCACTGACGACACGAGAGATGCGGGCAACGTGACCACGACGACGGGCAACAGCCTCGAGCTGGACGACATCCAGCCCGGGGCGCTGCACGAGCGACCCTCGCCGTACGTCGGGACGTACTTGCTGCTGCGGATCGATGACCGGGCCGACGGCCGCGAGCTCGTCAGGCGGCTGCACCGGATCTTGGAGTCGGGACGAGACGCTTCGCAAGCCCCCCAGGACGCCTGGATCACGGTGGCCTTCACCTATCGCGGCCTGGAGGCGCTCGGCGTACCACAGGAGTCGCTGGACAGCTTCGTCCCTGAGTTCCGCGTCGGAATGGCGGCGCGGGCGGCGGACCTCGGGGATGTCGGGGACAGCAGCCCCGAACACTGGGAGAAGCCGCTCGGCACCCCGGAGGTACATGTCGCCATCTCGGTGCTCGCCGAGGACAGCACCCGCCTCGAGACCGTGGCACAGCAGGCCCGCCGGGCACACGAGCAGATTCCGGGAGTTGACGTCGTCTGGCGCCAGGACTGCTACCAGCTGGAGACGGGACGCACCTCCTTCGGCTTCAAGGACGGTATCGGTCAACCGACGGTCGAAGGCAGTGGCCGGGCATCCTCCAACCCCCGGGAGAAGCCGTTGAAGGCCGGCGAGATCATCCTCGGCTACCCGGACGAGACGGGAGAACTGCCGCCGATGCCGACGCCGGACGTGCTCGGGCGCAACGGCACCTACATCGTCTTCCGCAAGCTGCACACGAGGGTGGCGGCCTACCGGCAGTACCTGCGCGCCAAGGCAGCGAACCGGCAGGAGGAGGAGTTGCTCGGCGCCAAGATGGTCGGGCGCTGGCAGAGCGGCGCCCCACTGTCCCTCGCCCCGGACGCCGACGACCCTGACCTCGGCGGCGACCCCCAGCGGAACAACGCATTCCTCTACGCCGACGACCCCCGCGGATTCAAGTGTCCCGTCGGCGCCCATGCTCGACGCGCGAACCCACGCGACGCGCTCGACGCCGACGGCGGGGTTGACGTCCGGCTGCACCGGATGATCCGGCGCGGCACGAGCTACGGACCGATGCTGCCCGACGGCGTGCTCGAGGACGACGGTGCCGACCGCGGCATCATCTTCGTCTTCGCCGGTGCGCACCTGAAGCGGCAGTTCGAGTTCGTCAAGACGCAGTGGCTCAACGACGGCATCTTCATCGGCGCCCCGCTGGAGAAGGACCCGATCGTGGGACAACGCGACGGAGACGGTTCCTTCACCATCCCGCACCGCCCGATCCGGCGTCGTCTGGAGGACCTGCCGCCCTTCGTCATCACCCGAGGCGGCGAATACTGCTTCGCACCCGGACTGCGCGCGATGCGCTGGCTGGCAGAGCTCGATACCTGACGCAACACCGATCCAGACAGGAGGGACCCCGTGGCATCCACCACACCCGGCACCGACCGGTGGAAGGCACTCGACTTCACGCCACCGGCCGCCGACGCCGCCGAACCCGACACCCCCGTACTCCTCGAGTACCACTCGGGTGACCGCATTGCAGTGGTCACCCTCAACCGGCCCCACGCCGACAACGCGATCAACACCGAGATGGGAGAGCGGTTGACCGACGTCATGGAGACGATCGGGGTGCGGACCGCCGTGCGCGTCGTGATCCTGACCGGGGCCGGGGACCGGGCCTTCTCCGTCGGCAGCGACCTGCGGCAACGCAAGAGCATGACCAAGGAGGACTGGCTGCGGCAGCGCCAGGCCTTCGACCGCACCCTCTACACCGTGCGTCAGCTGCGCAAGCCGATCTTCGCCTCCGTCAACGGCATCGCGTACGGCGGCGGCTGCGAGCTGGCGCAGAGCACCGACTTCATCGTTGCGTCGGAGACGGCGACATTCGGTCAACCCGAAGCCATGCTCGGCCTCGCGGCAGGCGGCGGCTCGCCGGCGTTGCTTCCGCGCCTGCTACCTCGCGGCAAGGCACTGCAGATGCTGATGACCGGGGATCCGGTTCCGGCCCGGGAGCTGCACCGGCTCGGCATGCTCAACGAGCTCCATCCTCCCGACGAACTGATGCCCGCCGCCCGGGCCATCGCGGACAAGATCGCCAGCAACTCACCGACGGCGGTGCAGTCGGTGAAGCGCGCCGTTCAGCTCGGGAAGGGCAGCCGGTCGAGCAGGCGATCGCGATCATGATGGACGCCCACTGGCGCTCCGCCGTCCACCCTGATCGCGTCGAAGGAATCGGCGCCTTCAACGACGGCCGCGAGCCGACCTTCGACGATGCCGACTTCTGATGCGGGCGAGCACGCCGCCACGACCAACCGAGAGGAAGACGAGCCCATGACCGCTGTGGACGACCTCGAGGCGGCACGCGCCGCACTGCAGATGATCAATCCCGCTCCCTACAACGCCGAGGCTCCGCCCCGCGCGCTGGAAGGAGACGTCACCCCCACCGCGCTGCACTACGTCCGCAGCAACTTCGCGCTGCCGCAGCATGACGGAACCCTGGAGATCGGCGGTGCCGTGGGCACACCCACGACCCTCACCCTCGACGACTTGCGCGCGTTGCCGGCCTGCGAACAGGCAGTCACGCTGGAATGTGCCGGCAACGGACGCCTGGACATGCGACCCCTGCCGACCGGGGAGCCGTGGGGGGACTACGCGGTCTCGACCGCACGGTGGACCGGAGCCCGGCTCAGCGACGTGCTCGCCCTCGCCCACCCCTCCGCCGACGGGATCGACGTGCGGTTCGAGGGTGCCGATCACGGGCCCTACCACCTCGCCGCGATCCTCCCTGAGACCAACCAGGACGACCTCACCTTCGTCCGTGCGCTACCCCTCGCCGAGGCGGCCGACCCCGCCGCGGACATCCTCGTCGCCTACGCGATGAACGACGCACCGTTGATCCCCGATCACGGGGCGCCGTTCCGGCTCATCGTGCCGCACTGGTACGCCGTCGCCTCGGTGAAGTGGCTCAAGCGGATCGACGTCCTCACCGAACAGTTCACCGGCGAGTTCCAGACCGGCCACTACATCTACCAGTGGCCCGATCGCCCTCACGAGGCCGTGACCCGGATGCGCGTGCGCGCCCGCATCACCGACCCCGCTCCCGGTGCCGTCCTCCCCCCCGGGCCCTACACGGTGAGGGGCAAGGCCTGGTCGGGCACCGGACCCGTGACCCAGGTCGACGTCAGCCTGACCGGGGAGGGTGACTGGCACCCCGCCCAGCTTGACCCGCCGCAGGGCCCCTACATGTGGCAGGACTGGTCGTTCGTCTGGGACGGGGTCGACGACGGCGTCGGACGACACACCCTGCGCGCGCGGGCGACCGACGCCGCCGGCAACGAGCAGCCAGAGGTGCCACCGTGGAACCGGCTCGGCTACGGGAACAACGCCATCGAGGTCCTGTTCGTCGACCGTCGTTGATCGTCGGGTCCGGGAACGAGGTCAAGGATCTCCGGTCCGGCAGGTCTAGAGACCGCGCCAGGTGGACGTCACGCGACCCAACCGTTCGGACAGTCCGGTGCCGACGAGGACGCCGACTGCGATGGCGACGATCGTAAGGAGAGCGTTGAGGAAATCGCCGAGACCGCCGGCGTCATCGGCCGCGACCAGCTTGGCCACGCCCTCGAGGCCCAGCGCGCCCGGGACCAGCAGCCAGAACGCCGGCAGGAATGTCACCGGCACCGGGGGGCCGCTCCGACGGGTCTGCACGGAATAGGCCACCGGGAGCACGACGGCGCCGGCCACGAAGCTGGCGCCGAGCGGCCCCAGGAACAGGCTCGAGCCCGCCTGGGCGGCGTACGCGACGTAGAGGACGAACAGCAGCCAGAACAGTGTGCGCCGGGGTGCCGACGAGGCGAAGTACTGGCCGATACCGAACACCAGCACCCCGAGCCAGGGCGCCCACGGCCCGAGAGTCACGCTGCCCTGGTCGGACCCCGGCGGGAGGCCGGCGACCTCGACGCCCATGGCGATGCCGAAGGTCAGCAGGAGCAACCGCTCGAGCGCATAGACCAGCCGCGCGGACCCCGAGATCATCGAGCCGGCCGCCAGCTCCACGGTCGCCATCGTGAGTGCAGCGCCGGGCAGCATCGTGACGAGGCACGGGATCACGATGTCGAGCGGCCACGCGTCGAGGAGCGAGTCGGCGAGCTCGAACGCCGCCCAGGTGATCACGAAGGCCGCAACCACCGGCAGGATCAGGGACAGCACGAGGACGCGTTCGGCCCACAGCTCCAGCACGCCGATGACGGCACCGAGCACCAGGTAGACCGGCAGCGCCGTCGGGGTCGGGTTGAGCATCAGCCCGAGGCCGACCGTGAGGACGCCGGTCCCGAGCACCCGACCGAGCGCACCGAACCGCGGGCGTGCGCGAAGAATCGCGCCGAGCTGGTCGGTGGCGGCCAGCACTTCCACCCTGCCCAGCCGGATGTCGTCGATCAGCCGGTAGAGCTCGTCGACCTGGTCCAGGCGAAGCGGCCGGTTGCTACCTGGGGCAAAGTCGACCCGGCTCGACGCCCCGGTGTCGATCCGTACGAACACCCCGGTCGGCAGCACGAAGAAGCTGACCCCGCGGGCGGAGTAGGCGGTGGCGACGTCCTCGAGGATCAGCGTTACCCGGTCCGCCGCGTCCCCGGCACGGCACATCGCCACACCGAGGAGACGCAGGAAGTCCAGCACCGCCTCCGGCGCCTGCTCCGGGATCAGTTCGGGCTCCGGCACCGCGGGCGGGAGCCGTTTGGACGCCGCCTCACCCACCCGCGCCCACATCCGGTGCCGTGCGGTGTGCAACCGCCCGGGAGCTGCTCGCCCTTCAGCCACCCAGTCAGAGTGTCGCGACCCGCTCCCCTCTCAATCATCCCTTACGGGTGAAGGAAGGGCGCCTGCCACAGTTCTACTGTCGGGGCCGGTGACCTCGGTTCAGGCGGTCACGGGAAGGGAAAGCCTGATGAGCGATGTCACGAAAACCGGCACCCGAACGGGCGGGGTGCTCGCAGCCACCTGCATCTCGACCCTCGTGGTGAACGCCAACACGTCGGCCGTGAGCATCCTCCTGCCTGCGATCTCCGAGGACACCGGCACCTCTGTCAAACGCTGCAGTGGGCGGTGACCGGCTATTCACTCGTCGGCGCGGCGGTGATCGTGACGTCGGGCTCGCTGGGTGATGTCTTCGGCCGCAGGAGGATCTTCCAGCTCGGACTGCTGCTGTTCGTGGTGTCGTGCGTGATGATCGCGCTGGCGGAGTCCGGCGGCATGGTGATCGCGGGTCGGCTGATCCAGGGTGCGGCGGGGGCGACCATCCTGGCGTGCGGTCTGAGCCTGCTGTCGGTCGCCAACAAGGGCGACGCCCAGCTCCGTGCCGTGTCCCTGTGGGGGGCCGCCGCGGCGGTAGGCGCCGCCGCAGGCCCACTGCTGGGCGGCGTGCTGGTCGGCGTGACCGGGTGGCAGGGGCTGTTCTGGATCGACGCCGGTGTGGCCGTCCTCTGCATGGTGCTGACCTTCGCCACGGTCAGCGAGTCGCGGGACCCGGACCGGCCGAGATCGATCGACTACGCCGGGACGGTGCTCATCGCGCTGACGCTGACGCCGCTCATCCTCGCGGTGACCGAGAGCAGCGACTGGGGATGGATCTCGGTGGCCACCCTGGGCTGCTTCGGCATCTCGATCGCTGCGGGGTTCGCGTTCATCGCCGTGGAGAAGCGCGTCGCCGTGCCGCTGCTGGACCTCGCGCTGTTGCGCAACCGGATCCTGGTCGGATCGACCATTGCCATCCTGATCGGTGCCGGCACCATCAACGGACTGATGTACCTGCTCAGCCTCTACTTCCAGGATCCGTCGACCCTGGACTTCAGCCCGCTCCAGGCGGGGCTGGCTACCCTGCCGGCTACCGTCGGGCTGGTGGTGGTGGCACCACTGGTGCCGCGGCTGGCGGCGAAGTTCGGCGGCCGGCAGACGATCGGCGTCGGATTCGCCCTCACCACTGCTGGCTTCGTCATCGTGGGCTTCGTCGACGACGGATGGAAGTACACCGCGTTCCTGCTGCCGCTCGTGGCCATCGCCGTCGGGATGGGCATGTCCAACGGCCCAGCGTCGTCGGCAGCCACGGCCGCCGTACCTGAGAGCCAGGTCGGCGGGGCGTCCGGTGTCTCCAACATGGCCCGGTACGTCGGCGCCGCCGTGGCCACCGCCCTGGCCGCCACCGTCTACGGCACGGTGATCGGCAACCAGACCGCCGACGGCGCGTCGCAGGCCAGCGCTCTGGCGTCCGGCCTGGCCGCGGCAGCATGGATGATGGCGATCTTCAGCTTCCTGGGCGTCCTGATGGCCCTCGTCATCGCCCGGCACCGCATGGCAACAGGCACCGTGAACGACGCTGCCGCTGCGGCTGCCGCCCACATCCACACGTTGCCCACCTCGGCGACGGCTGGACGAGCCGACCCCGAGCCGGCTGGTCGGAGGAGCTGATGGCCACCACCGAGCAGACGGACCCGGAGCCGTTCACGACCGAGGACTTCGCCGCGCGGATGCGCCGTGCTGCCTCCGACGCCGAGCACGCAGGGCTCGACGGGCTCCTGATCACCCCCGGGCCTGAGCTGGTCTGGTTCACCGGCTACCGGCCCACAGCGATCACCGAGAGGCTGACGGTGCTCGTCCTGTCCCCCGACCAGGATCCGACGCTCGTGGTGCCGGCACTGGAAAGACCGGACGCCGAGGCGGCAGTGGGCTCGAGCGGTCTTTCGATCGTCGAGTGGGCCGACGGCGACGATCCGTTCGCGGCAGCGAGCGCCTTCATCCGAGAGGACGCGACGATGGGCATCTCGGACTCCGCGTGGGCGATGCACCTGCTCGGACTGCAGGACGCGTTGCCGGGGACCTCGCACCGCTCGCTGACGCAGTCGCTGCCCATGCTCCGCGCGGTCAAGGACGCCAATGAGCTCGGCCGGCTGGCCGCGGCAGGCGCCGCCGCCGACGCCACGTACGAGCAGATCCTGGGTGTCCGGTTCGCCGGCCGCAAGGAGACCGATGTCGCCGCCGACCTGGCGCGGCTCCTGAGGGAGTTCGGGCACGAGCAGGTCGACTTCACGGTGGTCGGCTCCGGACCCAACGGTGCCAACCCCCACCACGAGGCCGGCGACCGCGTCATCGAGGTCGGCGACGCCGTCGTCCTCGACTTCGGCGGCCTGATGAATGGCTACGGCTCCGACACCAGCCGCACCGTGTGCGTCGGCGAGCCGTCCGCCGAGGTGCGTGAGGTGCACGAGATCGTGCGTCAGGCGCAGCAGGCGGGCGTGGACGCGGTCCGGCCGGGGGTTGCCTGCCAGGACATCGACCGGGCGGCCCGCAAGGTCATCACCGACGCGGGCTACGGGGAGCAGTTCATCCACCGCACCGGCCACGGCATCGGCACGACGACGCACGAACCGCCGTACATGATCGAGGGCGAGGAGCAGCCGCTGGTGCCCGGGATGTGCTTCTCGGTCGAGCCGGGCATCTACCTGGCCGGCCGGTTCGGCGTGCGGATCGAGGACATCGTGACGGTCACGGAGGACGGGTCCCGCCGGTTCAACGACACCGATCGCCACCTGCGCCTCGTGGAATGACCTGTCGATTGATCACCCGTTAGGGGTGAGGCCGACGTTGTCGCGAAGGGTCATCTTGAGAACAAGTACCGGCGGCGGAAGAGGCTCACCATGACCCGACGTGTGACCTTGCAGGGCAACGGATCGGCCGCACTCTCATGAGTGCCATGGACATGCCGGCGAGCGAGCCGATCCGGGAGGCGGTCGACCGCACCCGGGCACCCGTGTACAACTACATCTCCTGGATCGCCCTGGCGATGATGACGACGAGCTCGGTGGCCAGCCTCCGCGCCGCGCCGACCATGGCGGTCTACGGCCTCGCGTGCGTGTTCCTGTACGTGATCCCGGCGATCGTGTTCCTCCTGCCCACCTCCCTCGTCTCCGCGGAGCTCGCGTCCGGGTGGGAAGGGGGCGTCTACAAGTGGGTCTCGGAGGGCATCTCCAAGCCGATGGGCTTCCTGGCGGTGTGGTGCCAGTTCGCGATGACGATCTTCTACTACCCGACCTTGCTGGGATTCGTGGCGAGCACGCTGGCCTATGTGTTCAATCCCGAGCTGGCCTCCAGTGGGGTGTGGACTGCCTGCGTGATCATCGTCGTCTACTGGTCCGGGGTGTGGGTCTCCTCGCGCGGGACCAAGGGTGTGGCGGGCCTGGCCAGCGGTGGCCTGATCATCGGGACCCTGATCCCGGGCGTGCTCCTGGTCCTTCTCGGCATGGTCTTCCTGGGGCAGGGCAACCCGTCTGCTGCGCCGATGGACTCCGACCACCTGCTGCCCGCCTGGGCGGGCCTCGCCAGCCTCGTGCTGATCGTCAACAACTTCCTCTCCTACTCGGGTATGGAGATGAACGCGGTGCACGTGTCGTCCCTGAAGAACCCCGGCAAGGAATTCCCGAAGTCGATGTTCCTCGCGATGGGGTTGGTCCTCGCCATCTTCATCCTCCCGGCACTGGCCATCAGCTGGGTCGTGCCGGCTGAGGAGCTGTCGCTGACCGCCGGTGTGATGCAGGCCTTCGATGCGGTCTTCGCGAACTTCGGTACCCAGTGGTTGACCCCGATCGTGGGCATCATGCTGGTCGCCGCCTCGCTCGGAGGCATGCTCACCTGGCTGGCCGGCCCCTCCAAGGGCCTGCTGCTCATCTCCCGCCAGGAGGGGTACCTGCCCCCGTACCTGCAGCGTCTCAACAAGAACGGCGTCCAGCAGAACATCCTGGTCGTGCAGGGTCTGCTCACCACCGTGATCGGACTCGCGTATGCCTTGATCCCCGACGTCTCCAGCGTCTACTGGGTCTTCTCCGTGATCACCACGCAGGTCTACCTGATCATGTACCTGCTGATGTTCGTGGCCGCCGTCCAGCTACGCCGCAAGCATCCGGACCACCCGCGCGGCTTCCGGGCGCCCATGCTCATCGGTCTGTGCGGCGTCGGGTTCGCCGCGTCCATCTCCGCCTTGCTCATCGGTTTCATCCCCCCGTCGCAGTTCGCGGGTGGCGGTGGCGGTCTGTACGTCCTGATCGTCGCCGGGGGTGCGCTCGGGCTCGGCCTCCTGGTGCCGTTCCTGTTCTACAAGATGCGCAAGCCCTCGTGGAGGCAGCCGGAGCCGGAGGAGGTGACCCCGTCATGAGCACCGTGTCGGAGACCCAGAACAAGCGCGAGCGATCGTGGGTGTACATCACCGCGTGGGTCATCCTCGCTGCCCTCGTGGTCGGAGGCCTGCTCGCCTTCCGCTCCGTCAGGACGACCGCGGAGGCCGAGGACAAGGCCGACCAGCTGATCGCGGCGCTCGAGGACGCCGGCGCGCGGACACCTGATCGGGACCAGATCGTCCGCGTCCTCGGTGACGACGGGGGCGCGACCTGCGCCGACCCGAACGACGCCCTGAGCCGCACCATCCTGCTGTCGCAACTGACGAACGGGGCCACCGGCCCGGGGACGAGGCCCGTCATCGTCGACAGCCGCGTCTTCCAGGGCCAGCTGCTGATCATCGAGATCTACTGCCCCGACGAGCTGGACGACTTCAAGTCGTACGTCGAGGACCTGAAGACCGACGACGTGGCGAGTGACTGAGACATGGACCTGAGGACTCGCGTCGCCGAGCTGATGCCCCAGGCGCGCGAGGAGCTCGCGGCCCTGGTCGCGATCCCGTCGGTGGCCGACCCGCGGCAGTTCCCGCCCGAAGAATGTGCCCGGGCAGCGCAATGGGTGGTCGACGCGTTCGTCGGGGTCGGGTTCGAGGACGCGAGGCTCGCGGAGACGCCCGACGGGAGCATGGCGGTGGTGGGGTCGCGTCCCAGCTCCTCCCCCGATGCTCCGACCGTCCTGTTGTACGCCCACTACGACGTGCAGCCACCTCTCGATGACGACGCGTGGCGCACCCCACCGTTCGAGCTGACCGAGGTCGACGGGCGCTGGTTCGGCCGCGGCGCGGCGGACTGCAAGGGCAACATCGTCATGCACCTGGCGGCACTGCGTGCGCTCGGCGACGACCTACCGGTCAACCTGAAGCTGGTCGTCGAGGGTTCGGAGGAGCAGGGCACGGGCGGCCTCGAACGCTTCGTGCCGCCCAACGCCGACCTGCTGCGGGCGGACGTCATCCTCGTGTGCGACACGGGCAACGCGGCCGTGGGTCAACCGGCCCTGACGGCCAGCTTGCGCGGCATGGTGAACGTCGTGGTGCGCGTGAGCGCGCTGCCGACGGAGCTGCACTCCGGGATGTTCGGCGGAGCCGCTCCTGACGCGCTCGCCGCCCTGGTCGCCATGCTGGCCTCGATGCGCAACGACGCCGGAGACACCACGATCCAGGGCCTGGACCACACGGCAACGTGGGAGGGGGCTCCCTATCCGACTGAAGCGTTCCGCGCCGACATCGGCATCGGTGAGGACGAGTCGCTGCTGGGCTCCGGGAGCGTCTCCGACATGTTGTGGGCCAGGCCCGCGGTCACCATCCTCGGCATCGACTGCCCGCCCGTGGTGGGGTCGAGTGCGGCGATCGTGCCGGAGGCGAGCGCCCGGCTCAACCTGCGGATCCCGCCCGGCACCGAGCCGCACGAGGCCGAACGCGCACTGACCGAGCACCTGCGCGCGGCCGCTCCGTGGGGCGTCTCCGTCGACATCACGACTGAGGCAACCGGTTCGCCGTTCCGGGCGCGCACCGACGGCCCGGCGTACGAGGCCATGCGCACCGCGATGAAGGAGGCCTACGGGCAGGACCTCGTGCTCCTGGGCCAGGGCGGCTCGATCCCCCTGTGCAACGTCTTCGCGGACACCTACCCCGACGCCGAGCTGGTCCTGATGGGCGTCGAGGAACCGCTGGCCCTGATCCACGCGCCCAACGAGAGCGTGGACCCGAGCGAGATCGAGCGCATGGCCCTGACCGAGGCCGTCTTCCTCGAGCGCTACGGCAGCACGCGTCCCTGACGGCGTCGAGGAGCGGGCCCGTGGGTCCGCCGCGCCTGTCAGTGCAGCAGCGTCTTGGCGAGCACCATGAGAAGTCCGAGCAGGCTGGCGCCGAACGCCTCAACCCACGACGCGGCGGTGCTGCGCCCCGCGTGGCGTGCTCCCAGGTAGCCGAAGACAGCCAGCAGCATCGCCGTGAAGATGAGCGCACTCCTGGCGGCTTCGATCAGCTCGACGTCCGTCGAGGCGAGCAGGACGAACACCACCATCGCCGGGACCCCTCCGGCCAGCACGGCGACCTCGGCCCTGGCCGCCGTCACGGACCGCGAGACGAGGTGACGGGTGTCGCCCTGGAACTGGCCCTCGGCGGCATGGACGTAGACGTGCGTGAGCCAGTAGATGGACAACACGAAGGCCCACGTCGCCACGACCCGCCCCACCGAGATGTCCTGGTTGCCCACCGTGACCAGCACGGCCGCGGTGACGATCGCGCCGTACAGCAGACCCGAGGTGTCGGTGACTGCCAGCCGCGCGGCCAGGCCGTGTCGTGTCGGGTTCTGCTGCACGACAGTCAGGCTAGCGACCCCTGTCCATCGGGAAGCGTCAACCCGTCCGCCCAGGCGGCCTCACCCGCCACGGGTGAAGCCGAGCGCGCGTACGCGCGCCACACTCCACGTGACCGGTCGACCAGGAACCGGATCAACGAAAGAGGCTTGCCATGGACGCCATGACCAACGACTTCGGCGAAGTGCTGCTGTGGTCCTTCTGGTTCTTCATCTGGATCGCCGCACTCATGGTGTGGTTCCGGTGCCTGTTCGACATGTTCGGTGACCACACCCTCAGCGGTTGGGCCAAGGCCGGCTGGTCGCTGCTCCTCATCTTCGTGCCGTGGTTGGGCGCCCTGATCTACCTGATCGCCCGCGGCCGCAGCATGACCGAGCGGCAGATTGCCAAGGCATCAGAGATGGAAGCCGCGCAAGCCGACTACATCAAGCAGGTCGCCGGAGGCGGGACCTCGCCGGCGGACCAGATCGCCAGCGCCAAGGCGCTGCTCGACTCCGGAGCCATCGACCAGAGCGAGTTCGACGCCCTGAAGGCCAAGGCACTCGCCTGAGACATCGCACGCGGCGTTCGGTACGGGCGGATCCACCCGTACCGGGTGATCCCATCACGTCCGCATCGCCCAAGAGTGGATACCTACCGTCATCAAGGAGCTTCTGCCATGTCAGACGACAGCAACACACCGGACCTCGAGATGAACGCGGCCGCCGTCTCCGACGGTGCCTACACCCTCCTCGTCGCGGACTTCAGCGACACGACCACGGCGTGGGAGGCCTATGAGGCCCTCAAGTCCGTCGAGGACGGCCAGACCGTGGAGATCGAGGGCGTCATCGTGGTCAGCCGCTCGGCCGAAGGAAAGCTGGAAGTCCAGAAGGCCACCGACCACAGCACGAAGTCCGGGCTCAAGTGGGGCGTGGTCGGAGGCATCGCGCTCGGCGTGATCTTCCCACCGTCGATCCTCGGCAGCGCGGCCGTGGCCGGCTCCGCCGGCGCCCTCGCCGGCAAGCTGCGTCAGCGCCACCACCACGGCGAGCTCGAGGAGCAGCTCGAGAATGCCATCCCACCCGGGCACTCCGGACTTCTCGCCCTGGTCTCCGATCCGGGTGAGGTCAGGATCCGGAAGGCGCTCGAGCGGGCCGACGCCATCGTCGCGTCCGCCATCGACAAGGTCGAGGCGGACGACATCAAGGCAGCCGCCAAGGAAGCCCAGCAGGACGACAACTGAGCGCGCCCGTGCTAACCCGTTCACCCGCTGTGGGGGAACCGCTGGGCGTGTGACCTCCGGATGATGCAGGGGTCGTATCCGATGAAGCACGTAGCGCCGACCAGCGGCGGCCGGCAGGACGGAGCGCCAGAATGCGCACGATAGCGTCCATCACGACCATCGTTGTCGGCATCATCATGTCGATCGCGGGGGTCATCACCTGGGTGGTCGTCTCCACCACGCTCGGCGACCAAAAGATCACTGTCGCCGAAGACGCCAACTGCGCGGCCGGCGACGACGTGAACGGCCCCATGTCGGCGTACTGCCAGGCGGACATCATCGACCAGCACACGAAGGACATCACGGGCGGACTGACCTATGCCGAGCTCGACCGGGAGGACCCGAACCGTGCCACTGCGATGGACTCTGCCTTCCTGCAGGCCTCGCTGTTCACCTCGGTCGTCGCCTTCGGTGTTGCCGGCATGGCGTTCGTGCTCGGAATCGTCTTGACCCTCATCGGTTTCGCCTTGCGCGTGCCAGACCGCGCGGGGGCTCATTCGGCGACATAGCCGCAGCTTCGCCATGCGTGGGCAGCAGGCGTTGACAGTGCGTGAAGCGCGCGAGGAGAGTGTTCGACATGATTCGACTTCTCGACGGGATGCCTGCTGGCGTCGTCGGTCTCGAGGCCGTGGACGACGTGGAGAAGGAGGACTACGAGGACGTCCTCCTCCCCGCCGTCAATGCCGCGATCGCCGAACACGGGAAGGTGCGGATCGTCTACGTCCTGGGTCCGGAGTTCGACGAGTACGAGGGTGAGGCCGTCTGGGAGGACCTGAAGCTCGGCGCGAGCCACCCGACGGCGTTCGAGCGGATCGCCGTGGTCAGCAACGCTCGGTGGGTAGGCCCCGCGATCAAGGTCTTCAGCATGCTGTGGCCCGGACAAGCCCGCGCATTTCCTCTGACGGAGCTCGAGGGGGCCAAGGGTTGGGCGGCGGGTACCTCGCCCTGAGGGTGGCTTCCGGGCAGGTGTCGCTGCCCGCCAGCAGGGACGCTGGCTGAAGTGGCTCATCCCCCGCAGATGAGGTCAGCTTCCAGAGGGCTGCGTAGCGTGCAGCGGCAAGTGGATGGAGGTCCACGTGGCATCTGCGCAGGGCACCGAGTCGGCCGCCGACCGTGGCATGACCGTGCGGGGTGCCGCCTTCCTCGGCGTGGGTTCGATGGTCGGCGCCGGGATCTTCGCTCTCCTGGGGGAAGCGGGCGCGGTCGCCGGGTCGGCCGTGTGGATCTCCTTCCTGGTCGCCGGCACCGTTGCGGCCCTCCAGGGCTACGCGGTGGCCAAGCTGGGGGCCACCTACCCCTCCTCGGGCGGCATCGTCACCTTCCTCATCCAGGGCTTCGGTCGAGGTCACGTGTCCGCTGTCACATCCTGGTTGCTCTACTTCGCCGCGATCATCGTGACCGCAATGGTCTCGGTCTCGTTCGGCAGCTACGGGTCTGCGCTGTTCTTCGACGACTCCGACACGTGGAGCAAGCTCCTGACGATCGCCGTGGTGCTGCTGGTGGCGGCGGTCAACATCGCCGGCGCGAAATTCATCGACAGGGTGCAGAGCCTGATCGTCATCGTGCTTCTGGCTGTGTTCGCGGTGTTCATCGTGGTGACCTTGGCGCAGATCGACTTCGAGCTGCTGGCACCTGCCACCTACCCGCCGACGACGGACATTGTCTCGAGCGTGGCCTTGACGTTCTTCGCCTACCTGGGGTTCACCGTCATCAGCTTCACCGGCGACGACCTGCCCGACCCGAGCCGGAACCTGCCCCGAGCCATGTACCTGGCCCTCGGCATCACCACCTTGCTCTACGTGCTCATAGCTCTGGGCGTCTTCGGCACCCTGACCGTGGACGAGGTCGTGGCCAACGGTGAGACGGCTCTGGCCGAGGCGGCCAAGCCCGCCCTGGGCGAGGCAGGCTTCGCGATGATGGCCGTGGCAGCACTCCTCGCCACGTCGTCGTCGGTGAACGCGAATATCTACGCGGCCGCCGGGTCGACGGCCAAGCTGGCGGAAACCGGCACCTTCCCGCCTGTGTTCGGGCAGGCCGCCCTGGTCGGGGGCACCCGCGGGCTCACCATCTCTGTCGTCCTGGTGCTGCTGCTGGCAGCTCTCGTCGACCTCACCGCCATCGCCTCCCTGGGCAGCGCGGTTGCTCTGGCGATTTTCCTTGTGGTGTCCGTGGCGGCCTTCAAGCTGCGCCGGGAGACGGGCTCCAGGACGTCAATCCTGGTGGCGGCGATCGTCCTGACCGTGGTGGTCCTGCTGGTGTTCGCGGTGCAGACGCTGCGCAACGAGCCCGAGACGTTCATCGCCATCATGGGGATCCTCGTCCTCGCGGTGGGCCTCGACCTGCTCTGGGCACGCATGCGCGCTGCGCGCGATGAGCAGGGAGCACGGGACTGAGTCGAGTACGGCGCCTCACCATGCTCAGTCCGCCGGCGAAGGGCTCTCGGTGTCGTCCGACTCCTCCTCGGGTGGCGTTGCGGTCGGCGTGGACTCGTCCGCTTCCGCGATCGCACGTTCGAGTGCGGAGATCGTGGCGGCGTCGACCGTTCCGGTCGGCTGCACGCCCAGCTCGGTCTGGAACTCCTTCAGCGCCTCGGTGAGTGCGGGGGTCCACTCGCCGTCGACCGCCCCGGTCCAGAAGCCGGCCAGGCTCAGGGTCTGCTGCACCGCCGCGGTGCTGGCGACCGACTGCTGTTCTTCGGCGCCGCCCTGGGCGGCAAGGTCGGACTGCAGTGCGGCCGCGGTCGCATGGTCGACCGCGCCCGTCACCGGCAGCCCGTGTGCTTCCTGGAGGGCCTGGACCGCCGAGACGGTCTCCGGGCCGTAGACGCCGTCCACCTCGGCGGTGTAGTAACCGACGAGCGCGAGAGACTGCTGGAGCGTCGCGGTGAAGTCATGGACCGCGACCGCGGCCCGCTCCTCCTGCTCGTCCGTGAGGCAGCCCGCCTCCGAGAAGAGCCGCAGCCATGACATCTCCAGCGCCACGGCGGCCGCGTTGAACTGCTGCCCGGCCTGCTCCAGGGGCGTCTGGTCGCTGATCCCCTCCACCGCGGCATCGAGGTCGGCCTGTGCCCGCTGCACCCGGTCGGCCGAGGCGGGCGGAACCTCGGGCACGAGCTCCGTCGCGGTGCTGGTCGGGGTCGGCTTCGGTGCCTTGCCCGTCAGCTCGGCGAGGGCCGTCTTGGCTTCCGCCAGATCCTGCTCGGCCGTCACCACGTCCTCGCGGGCGGTGACCGCATCCTCCGCGGCGGACGCCACGTCGTCCCCGGGCTCGGCCAGGTCCGTCCCGGCATCCCGCACGTCCCCGACCGTCGGCGTCGAGGAGGTCAGCACATCGCCGTACCGGTCGAGCGCGGTGATGTAGCCCTTGGCCTGGTCGCAGAACGCGCCTGCCGCCGCCTCCGCCGCGGCCTGCGCGTCCGCGAGGTTGTCCTGCTGCGACGCCACCCGGGCCTGCGCCCGCTGCACGTCGTTGTCGCCCTCGTCACCGCATCCGACCAGGAGCAGGCACGCGCAGACGCCGCCCACTACGGATCGCACCGTGAGTAGTCCCCACACGGGAGGAACATTGCCGCGAGCACACCGACGTCGGCTCACCCGAGCCGGGTGAGTGGCGGCCCCATGGAGCACTCCCGACGAGCTGCGTGCAGGGGACGCTCATCAGGCAACCGATAAGGTGACCAGCGGCTCAGAGGCTGAAGTTTCTTCAGTGTCGTTCTGACGAAAACAGCCCCTGAGCTGCGGTTTTACTCGGTCGGGCTGACAGGATTTGAACCTGCGACCCCTTGACCCCCAGTCAAGTGCGCTACCAAGCTGCGCCACAGCCCGAACGCTCTTCCGGGATCGCCGGTCGAGCGTCGAGAACCCTACCCGAGCGCGTGACCCGGCTTCGAATCCGGGGTCACTGCGCTTCGGCACTGTCCGGGTCGACCTTCAGCGACGAGGTGTCGACGGCCACGAAGGCGGAGGCGGGGATGAGCTTGAGGTCGGCGATCAGTCGGTCCGGCCAGCGCCGGTTGCGCTCGCCCTGGAAGAACCACGGGCTCCCGTTGTCTGCCAGCACCAGGCCGTAGGTCTTCATCGCCCGGACCACCTCCCGGGCGTCGGCACCCAGTCCTTCGGGGTCGTAGCCCGCCTTCAGCCGGAACCGGGCACCCATCGGCGGGAACTTGTGGCTGTCGCGGGAGCCCGCGTCGTGGCGGGCGGGCCAGACGTGCCAGCGCGACGTCACATCGGTGGTGAACCGGATCGCGTGGTCGACCTGGCGTTGACGGACCTCGCGCCACCCCAGCAGGCCGGGCAGGATCGGGAGACCGGCCGCGTCGGCGGACGTCCACCCGTCCGGCCGCAGGTCATTGCTGTCCAGGAACCAGGTCGCCCCTGACCCGGCGCGCCACCGGCCGTTGCGCACGGTGGTATTCCACGTCTCGTAGAGCCGACAGGTGCCGCGATCGACGACGATCGCGTGCTTGTCGCCGGGCGAGTTCCGGCCGCCCTCGATGGCGGTGTCCCGGCCGAACGGGTAGCGGACCCGGTCGCTCTCGTCGGCGTACCCGAACCGCACCCGGACCCGCTGGTGTTTGTGGCCGACGACGGTGACCGGCATCCCGTAGTTCGGGCCGTCGCCGTACGACGGACCGAAGTCGGGGTGCAGCATCGACTCCGGGGACATCCGCTTCGTCCACTGCTTGCTGCGCCGGTGTCGCGGCAGGTCCGAGATGTCCGCGTGCCAGTAGTTGTCGTCCGGGAAGATCTGGCACGGCACGGTGTCGCGCGCGCTGCCTTCCGCGGTGTCTGCGACAGGTGTGGTGGCCGTCCCGCAACCGGCCAGCAGCAGCGTCAGCAGGGTCCCGAGCAGGGTGCGCATCCGACGACGCTAGCGCGAAGCTCGGCGGCGAGTCAGCCCGTAGTAGTCACCGCTTGCGCTTCTCTCGCGGACGCTGGGTGAGCACGATGGGCGTGCCGGCGAAGCCGAACTCCTCACGCAACCGACGCTCGATGTAGCGCTCGTACCCCGCGTCGAGCTTGCCGCTGGTGAAGAGCACGAAGGTCGGGGGCGCGGTGCCCGGCTGGGTCGCGAAGAGGATCTTCGGCTGCTTGCCGCTGCGGACCGGGTGGGGGTGCTCCGCCACCAACCGACCGAGGAAGGAGTTGAGTGCGCCGGTCGAGATCCGCGTCTCCCAGCCGGCGATGGCCTTGTCGAGGGCGGGAACGATCCGGTCGACGTGCCAGCCGGTACGGGCGGTGACGTTGATCCGCGGCGCCCACTGGACCTGCACCAGCTCGCGCTCGATCTCGCGCTGGAGGTAGTGGCGCCGCTCCTCGTCGACCAGGTCCCACTTGTTGAAGGCGATGACCAGCGCGCGACCGGCCTCGCGGACCGTCTGGAGGATGCGGACGTCCTGCTCGGAGATCGACTGCTCGGCGTCGAGCACGAGGACCGCGCACTCGGCGCGGTCGATCGCGGTCGACGTGCGCAGGGACGCGTAGTACTCGTGTCCGGAGGCCTCCTTCACCCGTTTGCGGATGCCCGCGGTGTCGATGAACCGCCACGTGCGCCCGCCGAGCTCGACCAGCTCGTCGACCGGGTCGACCGTGGTGCCGGCCACGTTGTCGACGACGACACGCTCGGATCCGGCCAGCCTGTTGAGCAGCGACGACTTGCCGACGTTCGGCTTGCCGACAATGGCGATCCGGCGCGGTCCGCCGACCTCGACCTCGCGCTCGGGCGGCGGCTCGGGCAGCGCCGCCAGTACGGCGTCGAGCATGTCGCCCGACCCTCGACCGTGCAGGGCGGAGACCGGCCACGGCTCCCCCAGCCCCAGGTTCCACAGGCCGTAGGCCTCGGCCTCGGTGCGCGCGTCGTCGACCTTGTTGGCGGCCAGCACCACCGGCTTCTTCGACGTGCGCAGGATCTTCACCACGGCCTCGTCGGCGTCGGTGATGCCGACGGTCGCGTCCACCACGAACAGCACCGCGTCGGCGAGCGAGACGGCGATCTCGGCCTGGCCGGCGATCCGCTCGGCGAGACCACGGGCATCGGGGTCCCAGCCGCCGGTGTCGACGACGGTGAACGCCCGGCCGGCCCAGTTCGCGTCGTAGGACACCCGGTCGCGGGTCACGCCGGGGACGTCCTCGACGACCGCCTCGCGGCGGCCGATGATCCGGTTGACCAGCGTCGACTTGCCGACGTTGGGTCGCCCGACCACGGCCAGTACCGGCACGGGTCCGGTCGGCTCGCCGAGGTCGGCATCCGTGTCGTCGGTCATGTCGTGGCTCACCTGGGTTCCTCGTCGACGAGCCCGGTCTCGGGGTCGTCCTCTTGCTGTCCTGCGGGCAGCGGCCCGGGCAGGTCGCGGCCGGTGCTCGCCCGCGCTTCGTCCAGTGTCTCCAGAAGCCGCTCCCGGAGCAGCATCGAGGCGTCGCTGACCATTCCCCTCGAGCGTGGCCAGGGGTGTGAGTCGATGGTCACAGCGGTGCCGAACACCACGTCGATCCGACCACCTCGGGCAGGTGTCGAGTCGAGCCCGCCGCCCGGCTCACGACTGCCGAGCAGGATGACGGGGACGACGGGGGCCCCGCTCACCAGGGCGAGGTACGCCGCTCCGTGGTGGAACCGGTGGAGCTCGCCGTCACCGCGGGTGCCCTCGGGGAACACGCCGACCGCTCCCCCGTCGCGCAGCACGCGCAGCGCCGTGCGCACGGCCCGAGGGTCGGCCGTGAACCGGTTGAGCGGGATCTGCCCGGCACGACGCAGGAACCGCCCCATCCGACCGCGGAACATCTCGTGCTTGGTCCACGCGTGGACCGGTCGTGGGGCGAAGACCGCCAGCAGCGGGCCGTCGAGGACGCCGATGTGGTTGGCCGCGAAGATCACCGGTCCCGTGTCCGGGACCCGCTCCGGGCCGTGCACCCGCACGTCGTACCGCCGGCGCAGCAGCCGCCGCGCCCCCGGCCGCAGCCGGCGCATCATCAGCGTCGGCGGGTGGGCGACGTGGGCGCTGCTGGGTGGCTCGTGGTGGGTCACTCCCGCTCCTCGGACGCCGCGGCGAGCGAGACGACCTCGGCGACCACCTCGTCGAGGGAGTACGACGTGGTGTCGATGTGCACGGCGCCGTCGGGCATCATCAGCGGGGCCGTGGGACGGCCTGAGTCGATCAGGTCCCGAGCGAGCAGCGACTCCTGGGTTCCGGGCACGTCGATCGAGCCGGTCTCGGCGGCGCGGCGCGCGGCCCGGGCTCCCGGGTCGGCGGTCAGGTAGACCTTGACCTCGGCCTGCGGCCACACGACGGACCCGATGTCGCGGCCCTCGACGACGATCCCGCCGTCACCGATCGCGGCGCGCTGGATCTCGAGCAGCCGTGCCCGGACCTCGGGGACGACGCTCACCGGAGACACCGCGGCGTTCACCTCGTCGGAGCGGATCGCGATCCCGACGTCGACGCCGTCGACCAGGATCGAGGGGCCGAGCGGGTCGGTGCCGGACAGGATCTCGGGCTCGTCGCAGCGCTCGGCCACCGCGGCCGGGTCGTGGACGTCGACGCCCTGTCGCAGCAGCCACCACGTCATCGCCCGGAACTGGGCACCGGTGTCGAGGTAGCGCAGCCCGAGCCGGGCGGCCACGGCGCGCGAGGTGCTCGACTTGCCGGCGCCGGACGTGCCGTCGACGGCGATCACCAGGTTCGTGCGGACGTCGGGAGCGGTGGCGGACACGGAGCGTAAGACTACCGCTGGGTCACCCGGGTCCGTGCTTCGCCAGAGCCCCGCGGACGCACTAGTAGTCGACGGCGTCCCGGATGAGTGGACAGGTCATGCAGTGGCCGCCCCCGCGCCCCCGTCCGAGCTCGGCGCCGACGATCGTGATCACCTCGACCCCGGCGCCGCGCAGCAAGGTGTTGGTGTAGGTGTTCCGGTCGTAGGTGAACACCACGCCCGGCTCGACCGCGACGGCGTTGTTGCCGCTGTCCCACTGCTGACGCTCGGAGGCGTAGACGTCGCCTCCCGTCTCGACCGCCCGCAGCTGCTCGAGACCCAGCGACTCCGCGACGACGTCGACGAACCGACGGTCGCCCTCGTCGGTGACCTCGATGCCGTGGGCGCCGTCGCTGGGACGCAGCGAGAAGGCGTGGATGCCGTCCACGATGCCCGGGAAGTAGGTGACGAGGTCACGGTCGGCGAAGGTGAACACCGTGTCGAGGTGCATCGCAGCCCGCAGCTTCGGCATCCCGGCCACGACGACCCGCTCGGCGGCGCCCTGCTCGAAGAGCGCCCGCGCCACCTGGCTGATCGCCTGGCGCGACGTACGCTCGCTCATCCCGATCAGGACTGTCGCGTTGCCGATCGGCATGACGTCGCCACCCTCGATCGTGGACGGCCCCCAGTCGACCTCCGGATCGCCCCACCACACCTGTGATCCGACGAAGTCCGGGTGGAACTGGTAGATCGCCTTGTAGAGCAGCGTCTCGTCGTGCCGGGCCGGCCAGTACAGCGGGTTCATGGTGAGCCCGCCGTAGAGCCAGCAGGTCGTGTCCCGGGTGTAGAGGGTGTTGGGAAGCGGTTGCATGAGGTACTCACGCGCCCCCGAGGCCTCCCGGGCCAGCGCCACGAACCCGGACCTGAAGTCATCGGGGAGGTCGTTGGTCGCCATGCCGCCGATGAGCAGCTCCGCGAGCCGACGGTCGTCCAGTGACCGGAGGAACCCGAGCGTCTCGTCCACGAGCCCGAAGCCGACCTGGTTCGCGGTGATCTTCCGCTCGAGCAGCCAGTCCTTGGCCCCCGGCACCGCGAGCGTCTGGGCGAGGACGTCGTGCAGCTCCACGACCTCCACCCCGCGTGCCTGCAGCTTGTTGACGAAGTCGGCGTGGTCGCGCTGTGCGTTCTGGACCCACATGACGTCGTCGAACAGCAGCCCGTCGGAGTTGGTCGGCGTGAGACGGGAGTGCGCCAGCCCGGGCGCGCACACGAGCACCTTCCGCAACCGGCCGACCTCCGAGTGCACGCCGTACGACGCTGCCGCGCCGGACGCCGCCGGCTGAGGCATCTGGTGACTGACCATGGGTGGGTCCTTCCGTTGGGGTGTCAGAGGGCGATCCGGCCCGTCCAGAGACCGACGACCCCGATGACCCCGGCGGTCACGATGATCACGAAGAGGCCGATCTCCGCGGGAGTGAATAGTCGCAGACCGGATTCACTCCGCGCCTTGACGTAGAGCAGCGAGGCAGGCGCGAGAAGGACCGCGGAGAGCAGCAGGAACTCCAGGCCTGCGGCATCGAAGAGGAACAACGTGTACACCGTCGCGACACCGGCGATGATCCCTTCCTTGCGTTGCACTCCTCGCCGTTCGTCCTCGTAGGTCTCCCCCGTCAGGGCGAGCTTCAGGGAGTACGCGGCGGCCAGGAAGTACGGCACGAGGGCGAGGCTGGTGCAGAGATCGAGCAGGAAGTTCAGCGAGTCGGAGACCACGAGGGTCAGCAGCAACACCGACTGGACCGCGATCGAGGTGACCACGAGCGCGGTGATCGGCGTGCCGTTCTCGTTCTCCCGGCCGAGGAACGCGGGGAAGTCCTGGTTGCGGGCCGGGATGTACATCACCTCGGCGGCCATCAGCGTCCAGGCGAGGTAGGCGCCCAGCACCGACACGATCACCGCGATGCTGATGAAGGTCTCGCCCCAGTCACCGACGACGTAGGCGAACACGCCGACCATCGAGGGCTGGCGAGTGTCGGCGATCTCCGGTTGGGGCATCACGGCGTAGCTCGACAGTGTCACCAGCGAGAAGATCGACAGCACGGTGAGCAGGCCCATGACGGTGGCCTTCCCGACGTCCTCGCGCTTCTTGGCGTAGCGGGAGTAGACGCTGGCACCCTCGATTCCCAGGAACACGAACGTGGTGATGATCATCGTGTTGCGCACCTGCTCGTCGAGCGAGCCGAGGTCGCCGTACCCGTAGGCGGTCCAGTTGTCGGCGAAGACACCGGCGTCGATCGAGACGAGGAGGACGACGATGAACACGAGGATCGGCAGGACCTTGAAGATCGTGACGATCCGGTTGATGACCGCCGCGTCGCGTACGCCGCGGGCGATCAGGATGTGGAAGGACCACACGCCGACGGTGGACAGGACCAGTGCCAGCACCGTGTCCCCGTCGCCGAAGCCGTCGAAGAACGCGCCCAGCGTCGCGGTGATGAACACCCAGTAGAACGCGTTGCCCGCCACCGAGCTGGCCCAGAACCCGATCGCGGAGTTGAATCCCGCGTAGTCGCCGAATCCCGCTTTGGCGTAGATGAACACCCCGGAGTCGAGGTCGGGCTTGCGCAGCGCGAGGTTCTGGAAGACCAACGCCAGCATCAGCATGCCCGCGCCCGCGATGGCCCACGCGATCAGGGAGCCCAGGATCCCGGTGGCGACGCCGAACCGGGCCGGCAGCGAGAAGACTCCCGCGCCGACCATGCCGCCGATGACCATGGCGGTCAGCGTCGGCAGCGTCATCTTCTGGACCGCGCTGGCCTGTGTGGTCTCGGCCGTCGGCACGCCTTCGCCCATGCTCAGATCCTGATGCGCGGAACCCGGCGAGCGTTCACCCGATACGGGCGAGCCGCGGCCCCGGCCCTGCTCCCCTAGTCTGACGCTCGTCGGACGCCTCGCGAGAAGGAGACGGCCATGCCGATCGCCGTGCTCGGAACCCTGCTGCTCCTCCTCGCCGGCATGCTCACGGCATGCTCGGACGACTCCGGGGGCGGCACCGCCGAGCCGACGTCGACGGGCGAGGCGTCGGCCACGCCCGTCGACCTCGCGAGCCTCGACGGCACGGCGTACGTCTCGACCCGGGTGGAGGGCCGCGAGCTCGTCCCGGGGTCGGAGATCCAGCTGCTGTTCGAGGACGACCTCATGTCGGTCTCGGCGGGCTGCAACACGATGTTCGGCGCCTACGAGATGACCGGGACCACGCTCGCCTGGGTCACCGAGCCGGCCTCGTCGATGATGGGTTGTGAGCCGGAGCTCGCCGACCAGGACATCTGGCTGGGCGAGCTCTTCACCACGGGGGTCGACGCCACCTCGGAGGGTGAGATCCTGGCGCTGGAGGGCGACGGGGTCGCCATCCTGCTGGCGAGCACCGCCGCGGTGACGCTCGACGGCGTTCTGGGGAGCAGCTGGACGGCGATCGGCACCATCTCCGAGGGCACCACGTCGCGGCTTCCGGTCCAGACCCGCCGGCCCACGCTCAGCGTCAGGGCCGACGGACTGTCACGGGTGTTCACGGGCTGCAACAGCGGACGCACGACGGTCAGGATCGACGGGTCCACGCTCTCGTTCGCCAACACCAGGGTCACCCAGGGGGCGTGTGAAGGTGCGGCTGGCAAGACCGAGCGGGCCATGCTCGCGCTCCTCGACGGTCCGGCCGACCACGCCGAGCTCCGCGACCACCTCCTCATCGTGACGAAGGACGGTCGGGGCATGCGTCTTCGAGGTCTCCTGACCTGCTGCGGACCTAGCGGTGGGTGACCCAGCCCTGGGACTCGAGAGAACCCAGCAGGTGCTCGGCCCGCGCCTCCTCGACCACCAGCTCGACCAGGCCGACCGGTCGTCCGGGGTCGTGGTCGATGTGGACGTCCTCGATGTTGACGCCGGCTCGCCGGCGTCGGCGAACAACCGCGCCAGCTCGCCGGGATGGTCCGGGCACGGAGACGAAGACCGAGCGGGTCGCGCGCGCCGGTCCGCCGTGCTTGCCCGGGATCGCGTCCGTGCCGGCGACGCCGCGGGCGAGCAGCTCGCCCAGCACGGTCGCGGTCGCCGTCGGTCACCGCTCGCTGCAGGACGTCGAGCTCCTCGCGCACCTCCGCGAGCAGGCCGTGGAGCGCACCCGCGTTGAGGGTGACGATCTGCTGCCACAGCGCCGGATCGCCGCCGCCACCCGGGTGACGTCGCGGACGCCCTGACCCGACAGCGCGAGGTGGGAGGCGGGCGCTCCGGCGAGCCTGCCCGCGACCAGGACGGCCAGCAGGTGCGGGCAGGTGGGACGTCCGGGCGACTGCCTGATCGTGCTCGACCGGGGTCATCCGCAGCGACACCGCGCCGCAGACCGCGTGCCAGCTCCTCGACCAGCGCCACCGCGCCGGCCGGTGAGCCCGGGGTGGGGGGTGATCGCCCACGGTCGGCCGTCGAACAGCGCCGCACTGGCGGCGAGGGGGCCGGAGCGCTCGCTGCCGGCCATCGGGTGGCCGCCGACGTAGCGCTCCGCGAGGTCGGGCGCCTGTTCCTTGACGACCCGCTCGGGCTCGGACTTGATGCTGCCGACGTCGGTGACCACGGCGTCCGTACGCCGGAGCGCCGCGACGATCTCGGCGCCGAGGTGGTCGGGCGGGACCGCCACGACGACCAGCTGCGGGCGGTCGTCGTCGCGCCGGGGGCGGCCGGCGCCCAGCCCGGACGCGGTACGGACGTGCTCGTCGGAGACGTCGCTGAGCAGCGCCTCGATCCCCGCCCGGCGGCAGGCCAGGCCGATCGAGGTGCCCAGCAGCCCGGCACCGACGATCTCGACCGGGCCGGTCAGCAGGTCACTCATCGTCGGGGACCTCGCGGGTGCGGGTCAGGTCCTTGCGCAGCGCGGCGGCGCCGTGGAGGTAGCAGTGGGTCAGCTCGGCGCGCGACAGGTCGGACTCGACGTGGGCCATCATCCGCACCACCCGCGGCATCGAGTCGGCGATCTCGAGCTCGCGTGCGCAGATCAGCGGCACCTCGCCGAAGCCGAGCTGGCGGGCGGCGTACGCCGGGAACTCGGAGACCAGGTCGGAGGTGGCGGTGAAGATGACCGAGATGAAGTCGTCGACCTCGAGCCCGTTGGCGCGCATCACGTCGAGCACCATCTCGGCGACCCGGTCGAGCATGTGCTCGCGCTCGTCGCGCTCGAGCTGGGTGGCGCCGCGCACGGCCCGGACTGGCATCTCGCAAGGCTAGTGCCCCACTCCTCACATCTCGGCGCGGTCCAGCAGGACTCCCAGCTCGTCGAGCGTGAGGTCGCGCAGGTCGCCGGACCTGAGCCGACCGATCGCGACCGGGCCGATCGCGGTGCGGGTGAGGCGGCGGACGGGGTGGCCGACGTGGTCGAGGAGCCGCCGCACGATCCGGTTGCGACCCTCGTGGATGACCAGCTCGACGATCGACCGCCCGGAGCCGTGGGTGAGCACCCGGAACTCCGACACCTCGACCGGACCGTCGTCGAGGGTGACGCCTTCGCGCAGCTGCCGAACGGTGGCGCGCGTGACCTCGCCGTCGACCTCGGCGACGTAGGTCTTGTCCACCTCGTAGGACGGGTGGGACATCCGCTGCGCGAAGTCACCGTCGTTGGTGAGGAGCAGCAGCCCCGAGGTGTCGGTGTCGAGGCGACCGACGTGGAACAGCCGCTCGGGGCGATCGGCGACGACGTCGGAGATGGTGCGGCGACCCTGCGGGTCCGACATCGTCGAGACCACACCACGCGGCTTGTTGAGCACGAGGTAGACGTGCGGTGAGACCGGCGGCAGGCGTCGACCCGACACCCGGACCACGGCCGTGCGGGGGTCGACCTTGGTGCCGAGCCGGGTCACCACCTCGCCGTCGACCTCGACCTCGCCGGCGAGCATCAGCTGCTCGCACTTGCGGCGGGAGGCGACGCCCGACTGTGCCAGCAGCTTCTGCAGCCGGATCAGCCCGTCGTCGTCGAGGGACAGGCCGGTCACGGAGCAGGTTCCTCCACGGGGCGGCGGACCGCCTCGGCCAGCTCGTCCTCCAGGTCGTCCATGTCGGGCAGGTACGGCGCCAGCTCGGGCAGCTCGTCGAGGCTGGTCACGCCGATCCGCTCGAGGAAGTAGCCGCTCGTCCGGTAGAGAGTCGCCCCGTGCTCGCCGTCGTGGCCGGCCTCCTCGACCAGCCCGCGGGTCAGCAGCGTCCGCATCACGCCATCGACGTTGACGCCCCGGATCGCCGACACGCGCGCCCGCGACACCGGCTGCTTGTAGGCGACCACGGCCAGCGTCTCGAGCGCCGCCTGGGTGAGGCGGGCCTGCTGGCCGTCGAGCACGAAGCCCTCCACCACGGGAGCGAACTCCTCGCGCGTGTAGTAGCGCCAGCCCCCTGCGACATTGCGCAGCTCGAAGCCGCGCCCCTGCTCGTCGTACTCCTGGGCGAGGGCGGCGAGGGCATCCTCGACCGCGGCCGACGGGTGGCCCGCCGCGGAGGCCAGGGTCGCCACGTCGAGTGGCTGGTCGGCCACCATCAGCAGCGCCTCCAGCGCCGGACGCAGCTCGGCCACGGCCACGTCGAGCGTGTCGGGGCCCTCGAGCGCCTGGGTCTCAGTCATCGGGGCTCTCCTCCTCGGGCGGGGTGGCCGGACGGCTCGGCCGGCGCGCCCTCGAACTCGTCGATCTCGAACTCGGTCTCCGCGATGTCGACACCACCGGTCCACCGCACCGTCAGCTCGCCGAGCGGCGACACCTGGTCGAACGCGATCGGCCCCTCCCGGAACAGCTCCAACAGTGCCAGGAACCTCGCCACTCTGGTCAGGGTGTCCGGAGCGTCGCCGCACAGGGCCCGGAAGGTCATCGTGCCGTGGCGCTGCAGCCGGTCGAGCATCAGGGTGGCCTGCTCGCGCACCGAGACCTGGGGCGCATGGATGTGGTGGAGCGACACCTCGAGCTCGGGCTTGGGTTCCAACGCCCGTGCCGCCAACGCCGCGAACTGGTCGAGACCGATCCCGATCAGCACCTCCGGCAGCAGTCCGGCGAACCGCTCCTCCAGCCCGACCGCGCGCGGGTGTCGTCTCGACTCCCCCGCCAGTCGTCGCTCGAGCACCCCGGCGACCTGCTTGAACGCCTTGTACTGGAGCAGCCGCGCGAACAGCAGGTCGCGCGCCTCGAGCAGCGCGAGATCCTCCTCGTCCTCCACGTCACCCTGCGGCAGCAGCCGGGCCGCCTTGAGGTCCAGGAGCGTCGAGGCCACGACCAGGAAGGACGTGGTCTGCTCGAGGTCCCAGACCTTGCCGATCGCCTTGACGTGGGCGATGAACTCGTCGGTGACCCGCGACAGGGCAACCTCGGTGATGTCGAGCTTGTGCTTGCTGATCAGGCTCAGCAGCAGGTCGAACGGCCCCTCGAAGTTGTCGAGGTGGACCGCGAACCCGCCCGCCTCGGCCGGGGCCTCCACCGCGCCCTCGACGGGCACCGGCGGGTCCATCACGTCGGTCATGGTCGCGAATCAGTCCTCGAGCAGGCGCTGCACGAGGGCGCTCTCGTCACCGCGGACGCCGTAGTCGGCGAGCACCATCGCGACCGCCTCGCGCACCAGCCGGCCCCGGTCGATCGCCAGGCCCTGGTCGCGGCGCAGCGTCAGCCGGGCGTGCTCGAGGTCGAGCAGCTCGTCGGAGGTGACGTAGACCGTCATCTTCTCGTCGTGTCGGACCCGCCCGCTCGGCTTGCGAGCCGCCGCGTCCGCCGTGTCGTCGCTCGCCGGCGCGTCGTCCTGCTCGGGGGCGTCGGGTACGGCGCGGACGCGCGACTGGTCGCCGGTGGTGCGGAACAGGTCGTCGGCGGCGGGAAGGGTCACCCGTCGAGGCACCGGAGTGCCACCTCCTTGGCCAGCTGGCGGTAGGAGTCGGCCCCGGGCGAGGTCGTCGCGTAGGTCGTGATCGGCTCACCGGCGACCGTCGAGTCGGAGAACTTGATGGTCCGCCGGATGACGGTGTGGAAGACCTTGTCGCCCCACGCCTGCACCAGCCGCTCCAGGACCTCGCGACCGTGGAGCGTACGGCCGTCGAACATGGTGCCGAGCACGCCGTCGATCTCCAGCTTGGGGTTGAGTCGCTCGCGCACCTTGTCGATCGTCGTCTTGAGCAGCGCGACGCCGCGCAGCGCGAAGTACTCGCACTCCAGCGGCACGATCACCCCGTCGGAGGCGGTGAGCGCGTTGACGGTCAGCAGGCCCAGGGAGGGCTGGCAGTCGATCAGGATCACGTCGTAGTGCTCGATCGCCGGCGCCAGGATCCGGGCCAGCGTCTGCTCGCGGGCCACCTCGTGGACCAGCTGCACCTCGGCGGCGGAGAGGTCGATGTTGGAGGGCAGCAGGTCCATGCCGGGCACGCCCGAGGGCACCACGACCTCGTCGATGTCGACGTCGCGCTGCATCAGCAGGTTGTAGACCGTCAGCTCCATCTCGTGGGGGTTGAGCCCCAGGCCGACCGACAGCGAGCCCTGCGGGTCGAAGTCGACCAGCAGCACCTTGCGGCCGTACTCGGCGAGGGACGCCCCCAGGTTGATGGTCGTCGTGGTCTTGCCGACGCCACCCTTCTGGTTGCACATCGAGATCACGCGCGCCGGCCCGTGGGTCGTCACCGGCCTCGGGTCGGGCAGGTCGGGCATCGGCCGGCCAGTGGGCCCGAGAACCGGCTCGGGCGCGGGCTCGGGCTCGGCCAGCGCCTGGGGCGCCGGCTCTGCCGGACGTTCGAAGGGAATCGGCTGGCGCACGGGCTCGTCTGCTCCGGGGGAAGGGTCGGTCTGGGACGGAACGGGCGGTGTGACCAGCGGTGGCATCTCCGGGGCAGTGCTGCCGCCCTTCCTGCCGAACAGTCCTGAGAAGGACCCTTCACCGCTCATCTGACGCTCCTCGTCAATTGTCGACTCGGCGACATCTGGCCGAGTTGTGCGCGACGTTAGACCTGCGCGGAGCCCAGGCTCAACCGACTCACCGAACCCACAGGGAGTTTCTGAAATCTGTTGAGAACCCCGCGCCCAGGTGCACAGCGAGGCGGGTGCCTGTGCACAAGTCTGTGCACGGATTTCTCACAACCGCCGCAGCGACGTCGCGGCCATGACCAGCTCTCCGGCCTCGTCGGAGGCGTCACAGTCGACGATGGCCTCGAGCAGCCAGTCACGGTGGTCGGCGGGGTCGGCCAGCGTCTGCGCGACCCGGCGGATCCGGGCGACCGTCCCCTCGGGTGCGCCCGCGGGCTCGCCCCGCTCCTCCGCGCCCAGGTGGAGGTACGCCGGTCCGCGGGCCGCTCCGTCGGTGCCGATCGAGGCGTGCTCGGCGTAGTACTCCTCCAGGGCGGCATCCCACAGCGAGCGACCCATGACGACCTCGCGCGGCGGCTCGACCCGGTCGGCGGCCTCGCGCTCGAGCCGCATCAACCCGTCGAGGTCGTCGCGCGCGCAGCACTGGACCCGCGCGAACAGCGCGTTGCGGATCATCACCGTGAAGGCCCGGTCCTGTCGCGAGATGGGTCGTGGCGGGGGCGGCGGCTCGTGGTGTGCGACATCGGGGCGGACGTGCTCCGGGTCGTTGAGCGCCTCCCACTCGTCGAGCAGCGAGGAGTCGGTCTGCCGGATCGTCTCCCCCAGCCACTCCACGATGTCGTCGAGCTCAGGTGTGCGGTGCCGATCGGGCACCGTCTGGCGGATCGTCCGGTAGGCGTCGGTGAGGTAGCGCAGCACCAGCCCCTCCGACCTGGCGAGCTGGTAACGGCCCACGAAGTCGGTGAACCCCATCGCCTGCTCCCACATCTCGCGCAGCACCGACTTCGGCTGGAGGGCGTCGGGTGACAGCCAGCCGTGCGTCTGCCGGTAGGTCTCGAAGAGCGGCTCCAGCCACTCACCCAGCGGCTGCGGCCACGTCACCTCCTCGAGCAGGGCCATCCGCTCCTCGTACTCCACCCCGTCGGCCTTCATCTCGCCGATCGCCTCCCCCCGCGCGGCGTGCTGCTGCGCGAACAGGATCTGCCGAGGACCCTCGAGCACGGCCTCGACGACCGACACCACGTCCAGGGTGTAGGTCGGCGCCTCCGGGTCGAGCACGTCGAGCGCTGCCAGCGCGAAGTGGGCCAACGGCTGGTTGAGCGCGAAGTCCGGGGGCAGGTCGACGGTCATCACGTACTGGCGGCCGAACTCGTCGCGCTCGTCGAGCCGGGTCAGCGTCCCCGAGGTGACCAGGGACCTGGCCAGGCGCAGTGCCCGCCGCACGAGCCGGACCTGCTGGCGCTGGTCCTCGTGGTTGTCGGTGAGCAGCTGCCGCAGCACGGGGAAGGCGTCCTCCTCGCGGGACACCACGTTGATGAGCATCGAGTTGTCGACCTTCATCCGCGAGGTCATCGGCTCCGGCTCGCCGGACACCAGCTTGTCGAAGGTCTGCTCGGTCCACACGATCGTGCCCGGCGGCGGCTTCCGGAGCTGTGCCTTCGACCTCTTGTTGGTGCTGGCCGCGGCCTTCTTCTTGGCCTTCTCGTTCGCGATGACGTGCTCGGGCGCCTGGACGACGACATAGCCGGCGGTGTCGAAGCCGGCCCGCCCCGCTCGGCCGGCGATCTGGCGGAACTCGCGCACCCGCAGCACCCGCGACCGGTTGCCGTCGTACTTGGCGAGGCCGCTGAACAGCACGGTCCGGATCGGGACGTTGATGCCGACGCCCAGCGTGTCGGTGCCGCAGATGACCGTCAGCAGACCGGCCTGTGCCAGCTGTTCCACGACCCGGCGATACTTCGGCAGCATCCCGGCGTGGTGGACGCCGATCCCCGCGCGCAGCAGCTTCGAGAGAGTCTTGCCGAAGCCCGCACCGAACCGGACCGTCGCCATCCGGGCGGCGATCCCCTCCTTGTCGATCTGCGCACCGGTGCCGGTGAACCGTGCCTTGGTGCCGCGCAGCAGCGACGTGGCGTGCTCCACCGCCGCCGCTTGCGTGAAGTGAACGACGTACACCGGCGCCTGCTCGGTCTCCACCAGCTCGTCGAGCGTGTCGTCGAGGGTCTCGGTGGACCAGGTGAAGCTCAGCGGCACCGGCCGCTCGGCCAGGTCGACCACCGCGGTCTCGCGGCCGTTGCGTCGCGAGATGTCCTCGGCGAGCGCGGTGACGTCGCCGAGCGTGGCCGACATCAGCAGGAACTGGGCGTGCGGCAGGGTGAGCAGCGGCACCTGCCACGCCCAGCCGCGGTCGGGCTCGGCGTAGAAGTGGAACTCGTCCATGATCACGAGCCCGACGTCGGCGGCCTGACCCTCACGGAGCGCGATGTTGGCGAGCACCTCGGCGGTGCAGCAGATGATGGGGGCATCCGGGTTGACCGAGGCGTCGCCGGTGAGCAGCCCGACGTCGTCGGCGCCGAACACCTCGCAGAGCGCGAAGAACTTCTCGCTGACCAGCGCCTTGATCGGCGCGGTGTAGAAGCTGACCCGGTCATCGGCCATGGCCGCCATGTGGGCGGCCACCGCCACGAGCGACTTGCCCGAGCCCGTGGGTGTCGCGAGGACGACGTTGCTGCCGGCGAGCAGCTCGATGACCGCCTCGTCCTGGTGGGGGTAGAGCTCCAGCCCCTGGTCGGCGGCGTGGGCGAGGACCCGGTCGTAGACGTCGTCCGGCGTCATCCGCGGGCCCGCGGGTGCGCCGTCGCGAAGACCTCGCGCAGGTTGTCGACCGTCACGAGTGTGTAGACCTGCGTCGTCGTCACCGAGGCGTGGCCGAGCAGCTCCTGCACGACCCGGACGTCGGCGCCGCCGTCGAGCAGATGGGTGGCGAAGGAGTGGCGCAGCGTGTGGGGCGAGACGTCGCGGGTCACGCCGGCCCGGTCGGCGGCCTTGGCCAGCACCGACCAGGCACTCTGGCGCGACAACCGGCCCCCTCGCGCGTTGAGGAAGAGCGCCCCGCCCGGGGTCTTGGCGGACACCAGCTCGGGCCGGGCCCGGACGAGGTAATCCTCGATCGCCTGCGCGGCGTACGATCCGAACGGCACGAGCCGCTCCTTGGACCCCTTGCCGCGCAGCAGCACCGTCCGGTCGACCAGGTCGACGTCGTCGACGTCGAGGCCGGTCCCCTCCGAGATCCGGGCGCCGGTGCCGTAGAGCACCTCCAGCAGCGCCCGGTCACGCATCGCCAGCACCGTCCCGTCGGCACCGGCGGCCTCCAGGATCGCCTCGACGTCGCCGAGCGGCAGCGCCTTCGGCAACCGCTTGGCCGCCGCGGGCGGCTTCACGGCGGCGGCCGGATCCTGGCCGGCAAGCCCGTCGCTCAGGCAGAACTTGTGGAACCCCCGCACCGCGACGAGGGTGCGGGCCGCCGACGTCGCGGAGAGGGCCGGGTGGTCGGCATCGCCCTCGCGCAGCCGGACCAGGAATCCGGAGACGGTCGACTCGCTGACCGCGTCGAGCGTCGTGATGTCGTGGGCCGCGAGGTGGTCGAGGTAGCGGCGCAGGTCACGGCGGTACGACGTGAGGGTGTTGGCCGCGAGGCCACGCTCGACCGACAGGTGGTCGAGGTAGGTGCGCACCGCGCGCACCAGCTCGTCCGGCCCCCCGGCCACGACGTCAGGCAAGGGCGCTGTCCACGGACACCGCCTCGATCCCGACCGCTTCACCGACCGGAGCGTTGGTCAGCTGCCCGGCATGGGTGTTGAGGCCGAGCGCCAGGCTCAGGTCGTCGCGGCAGGCCTGCTGCCAGCCCTTGTCGGCGAGCGCGACCGTGTAGGGCAGCGTGGCGTTGGTGAGCGCGTAGGTCGAGGTGTTGGGGACTGCCCCCGGCATGTTCGCCACGCAGTAGAACACCGAGTTGTGGACGTCGTAGGTCGGGTCGGCGTGCGTGGTCGCGTGGGTGTCCTCGAAGCAGCCGCCCTGGTCGACCGCGATGTCGACCAGCACCGAGCCGGGCTTCATCCGCGAGACCAGGTCGTTGCTGACCAGCTTGGGGGCCGCCGCGCCAGGGATCAGCACGGCGCCGATCACCATGTCGGCCTCCATCACCTGCTGCTCGATCGCCAGCTTGGACGACGCGAGGCCGTGGACCCGGTTGTTGTAGCGCCAGAACGACATCCGCAGCTTGTCGAGGTCGGTGTCGAGCAGCGTGACGTCGGCGCCCATCCCGAGCGCGATGTTGGCGGCGTTCTGGCCCGAGACGCCGGCCCCGATGATCACGACCTTGGCGTTGGCCACCCCGCCGACGCCGCCCATCAGCACCCCGCGTCCGCCCTGTGCCTTCATCAGCGCGTGGGCACCGACCTGGGGCGCCAGGCAGCCCGCCACCTCCGACATCGGGTAGAGCAGCGGCAGCCCGCCCGAGGGCAGCTGCACCGTCTCGTAGGCGATCGCGGTCGTCCCGCTCCCGACCAGCTCCTCGGTCAGGGGCTTGTCGGCGGCCAGGTGGAGGTAGGTGAAGAGGGTCAGGCCGTCCCGCAGCCGGTGGTACTCCTCCGCGATCGGCTCCTTGACCTTGAGCACCATCTCGACGCTGCCCCACACGTCGTCGGCGTCGTCGAGCAGCTTCGCGCCGGCGGCGACGTACTCCTCGTCGGGGATCTGGGAGCCCAGGCCCGCGCCGGTCTGCACGAACACCTCGTGACCGTGCTGGGTGAGCTCGTGCGCACCCACCGGGGTGAGGGCGACTCGGTACTCGTGGTTCTTGACTTCCTTCGGAACGCCGACCTTCACGTGCACACTCCTCAGCGGTGATCGGCCTCACACCGTCGTGGGCCGTGGCCAAACTACCGCTCACGGCCCCCTGCGCGCGCCTCACCCCGGGCGTGCGCGAGCAGCACCGCCAGCACCAGCGGCGCGTCGCTCACGCGGCCGGCCAGCACGGCGTCGTAGAGGTCGGCGAACGGGGCCCAGAACAGCGTCATGTCGGCCTCCTCGTGCTCGAGGTCGAAACCCTCGCGGTCGGCCCGCGTCAGGTCACGGGCGAGGTAGAAGTGCATGACCTCGCTCGCTGATCCCCGGCGAGGAGTACGTCGTGGTCAGGTGGGTCCACCGACCGGCCCGGAGCCCGGCCTCCTCGAGCAGCTCCCGCTGGGCGACGGCGAGCGGCTCCTCCCCCGGCTCGTCGCACAGCCCGGCGGGCAGCTCGATGAACCGTCGGCCGGCCGGCGTGGCGGTACTGCGCCAGCAGGCAGACCCGTTCCTCGTCGTCGAGGGCGAGCACGATCACGGCACCGGGGTGCTCCAGCACCAGCCGCCGGAAGTCGGGCCCGTCGGTTCCTGGGCGGCGGATCGCGATCGGCGCGCAGCGCCACGACCCAGTCGTCGCGGTGCAGATCTGCGCTGGACGCGACCGGCCAGCTCTCCTCGACGTCGGTCAGCGGCGGCGATGCGTTCATGTGGCAGGACGCTACGGTGGCGGCATGGACCGTCGCCAGCCTGACCCGTACCGAGGCCGAGGAGCGCGCCGCGATCCTCGCCGTCGACCACTACGACATCGCCGTCGACCTGCGCGGCCTCCTCGACGGGGAGGTGTGGGAGTCGACCGCGACGGTGCGGTTCACCTGCTCCGAGCCCGGCGCCTCGACCTTCGTCGACGCGGCGGCCGAGATCGTGTCGCGCGACGCTCAACGACGTCGATCTCGACCCCTCCACCGCCGCCCACGGCCGGCTCCCGATCGCCGACCTCCGAGACGACAACACCCTGGTCGTGACCACCCGCCAGACCGACGTGACCAGCTCCGCCGGCATCCTGCGCACGGTCGACCCCACCGACGACGAGGTCTACGTCTGGACCTCGCTCGAGTGCGACGACGCCCGCCGGCTGTGGGCCTGCTTCGACCAGCCGGACCTCAAGGCCCGCCACCGGTTCAGCGTGACGTCCCCCGAGCACTGGACCGTGCTGAGCAACATGCGCCCCGAGACGGTCGGTGAGCCCGAGAGCGGCGCGCGGCTCTGGAGCTTCCCGGACACGCCACCACTCTCGCCGTACGTCGTCGTCGTCAACGCAGGTCCCTTCCACGAGGTCCGCGAGCAGCACGGCGACCACGACCTCGGCCTCTACTGCCGGCAGTCGCTGCGCGACTCCCTCGACCGCGACGCCGGCTGGCTGTTCGACCTCACCAGGCGCGGCCTCACGTTCTTCGGGGACCGGTTCGGCCAGCCCTTCCCGGAGGCCCACTACGACCAGGTCTTCGTCCCCAACATGGGTGGCGCGATGGAGAACTGGGGCTGCGTCACGTGGGGCGACGGCTACCTCTTCCGCACGCCCCCGACCCACGCACAGCGCTCCCAGACCGCGATCACGCTGCTCCACGAGATGGCCCACATGTGGTTCGGCGACCTGGTCACGATGACCTGGTGGGACGACCTCTGGCTCAACGAGGCGTTCGCCTCCTGGGCCTCGACGTGGGCCGCCGCGGAGGCCACCGAGTTCACCGACGCGTGGGCCGAGTTCCTCGTCGGCCGCAAGCTCGAGGCCTACCGCACCGACATGGGGCCGGCCACCCACCCGATCCGCAACGACGTCGTGGACGTCGACGCCGCCCTGGCCAACTTCGACGCGATCACCTACGCCAAGGGCCAGTCGGTCCTCCACCAGCTCATGGCCTACGTCGGCGAGGACGCCCTCGTTCGCGGGCTCCAGGACTACTTCGCCCGGCACGCCTGGGGAAACACCCGTCTGGCCGACCTGATGGCCGCGTTCTCCCGGGCCTCGGGCCGCGACCTCGACGCCTGGACCGTCGAGTGGCTCGACCGGGCCGGCACCGACACGCTCACCATTCACAGCGACAGCGAGGGTGACGCGATCCTCGCCGAGGCTCCCGACGGTGGCGAGCCGCGGCCCCACCGCATCGACGTCGGCTCCTACTCCGAGACGGGAGCGCTGCTCGAGCGCACAGCCGTGGAGACCTCGGGACGCCGTACGCCGCTGGACGGCCTGCCGGCCGGCGCGCTCCACCTTCCCAACGACACCGACCTCACCTTCGCCGCAGTCCGCACCGCCGATCACTCACTGCGGCGGCTGCTGGGGTCCGCCGGGGGGCTGCCCGACTCCACCGCCCGAGCGGTCGCGGTGTCGACCGCCCTCGACATGCTCCGCAAGGGCGAGCTGCCGACGGCCGACATGCTCGACTGCGTGCTCGGCGTGGTGGCCGTCGAGAAGAATCCCGCCCTGATCGAGCCGTTCCTGATCCAGGCACGCGACGCCGCGGAGATGTGGACCCCGCTCGACCAGGTCGAGGCCGCACGGGCACGGGTGGCCGACCAGGCCCTGGCGCTCGCGGGAGACGCCGACCTGCGCCGCCCCGCTCTCCAGGTGCTCGCCGGCTCCGCCAGCACCCCCGAGCACGACGCCGTCCTCGATGCCGCTGCGGCCGACGACGTCGACCTGGGATGGCGGATCGCCGTACGCCGGGCCGAGCTCGGCCGCTTCGACGAGCAGGTCGTGGCCGATCTGCTCGCGCGTGACCCTGACCCCGACTGCGCGTCCCGGGCGGTCGCGGTCACCGCGGCGCGTCCCGAGGAGGCCGCCAAGGCGGAGGCGTGGCGCGAGATGTTCGACGTCCGCTCGGTCCAGGCCGGCTACCCGACCTTCCAGGTCGCCAGGGCGTTCTGGCGACCCGGCCAGGCCGAGCTGGTGCGGCCGTGGGCCGATCGCTACCTCGACGAGATGCAGGAGGTCCGCGGTGGCCTGCTCTCCATGATGTCGCTGGTGCGGTCGATGTACCCGCTGTTCGCCGACGAGTCGTTCCTCGAGCGGTCACGCCAGGTGGCCGACGACCCCGACCTCGACCCGACCGTGCGCGGCACGCTGCTCACCGGCAACGACACCCTGGCCAGGATGCTCAGGGCGCGAGGCTAGTCCGCATCGACGACGGTCCGCCTCAGGCCGGACTCGTCGATCGGGAACCTCTCGGCCTTCTGCCGCTCGATCGCGGCGCCGATCAGCCCGCTGAACAGCGGGTGCGGCCGGGTCGGGCGCGACCGCAGCTCGGGGTGGGCCTGGGTCGCGACGTAGTAGGGGTGGACGTCGCGCGGCAGCTCCACGAACTCGACCAGGCCGAGGTCGGGGTTGGTGCCGGAGAAGACCAGTCCCGACTCGGCGAGCTGGTCGCGGTAGTCGTTGTTGACCTCGTAGCGGTGACGGTGGCGCTCGTGCACGGTCGCCTCGCCGTACGCCTCGCGGACCAGCGTGCCGTCGGCGAGCGTGGCCGGGTAGAGGCCGAGCCGCATGGTGCCACCGAGGTCACCGGCACCCTCCACGAACGACTTCTGCTCCTCCATGGTCGCGATGACCGGCTCGGGGCCGTCCGGGTCGAACTCGCTCGATCCCGCCTTCTCGAGGCCGGCGACGCTGCGGGCGTACTCGATGACCATGCACTGCAGCCCGAGGCACAGGCCGAGGGTCGGGATGCCGTGGGTGCGGGCGTAGTGGAGCGCGCCGACCTTGCCCTCGATGCCGCGGATGCCGAACCCACCGGGGACGCACACGGCGTCGACGTCGCTGAGGTGCTTGGCCGCCCCCGCAGCCGTCTCGCACGCGTCGGACGGGATCCAGCGCAGGTGCACCTTCGCCTCGTGGGCGAAGCCACCGGCTCGCAGCGCCTCGACCACGGAGAGGTAGGCGTCGGGGAGGTCGATGTACTTGCCGACCAGACCGACCGTGACCTCCTCGGTGGGGTGGTGCACCCGGCGCAGCAGGTCGTCCCACATGGTCCAGTCGACGTCGCGGAAGGGCAGGTCGAGCCGGCGTACGAGGTAGGCGTCGAGCCCTTCGCGGTGGAGCACCTTGGGGATGTCGTAGATCGACGGCGCGTCGGCGGCGGTCACCACCGCCTCCTCGTCGACGTCGCACATCAGCGAGATCTTGCGCTTGATGTTGTCGGGCAGCTCGCGGTCGGAGCGGCACACGATGGCGTCGGGCTGGATGCCGATCGAGCGCAGGGCGGCGACCGAGTGCTGGGTTGGCTTGGTCTTCAGCTCACCGGACGGCCCGATGTAGGGCACCAGGGAGACGTGGATGAAGAAGCAGTTGTCGCGCCCGATCTCGTGCCGGGTCTGCCGGGCGGCCTCGAGGAACGGCAGCGACTCGATGTCGCCGACGGTGCCGCCGATCTCGGTGATCACGACGTCGACCCGCTCGCCGTCGCGGAGCTGGCCCATGGCGAGGATGCGGTCCTTGATCTCGTTGGTGATGTGGGGAATCACCTGGACGGTGTCGCCGAGGTAGTCGCCCCGGCGCTCCTTGGCGATCACCGTCGAGTAGACCTGCCCGGTCGTCACGTTGGCGATCTGCCCGAGATCGGTGTCGAGGAAGCGCTCGTAGTGGCCGATGTCGAGGTCGGTCTCCGCGCCGTCGTCAGTGACGAACACCTCGCCGTGCTGGAACGGGTTCATCGTCCCTGGATCGACGTTGAGATAGGGGTCCAGCTTCTGCATGGTCACGCGCAGACCGCGTGCCTTCAACAGGCTGCCGAGGCTGGAGGCCGTGAGCCCCTTTCCGAGGGAGGAGGCGACGCCTCCGGTGACGAACACGTGCTTGACCGGCGTCGCATGCTTCACGGAGTTCTAGCCTACCCGAGCGGGAGCATGCCGTCAGATCCCGACGCACCGTAGGAACCGCCCGGATCTTCTTCGGCCCGGCTCAGGGCCAGCACGGCGGCCAGCTGACCGGCCGCGCCGTCGACGCCGTCGACGGTCGTGACCACTCCCAGCTCGTCGAGCACCGTGAGGCCGCTGTCTCGGCGCGGGGCCGCCACGACCACCCCGGACGCTCGCGCGGCGAGGCCGGTGACCAGGCCCTCGAGCACGTCGTCGTCGAGGTCCTCGCCGAGGACGAGCAGCACGAGTGGCGCCTGCCGGGGTTGTCCCCCTTCGTGGCTGAGCAGGCTGGCGGCATCGATGCTCTGCCGGATGGTGAGCACGTCCGGCCCGGGGACCGCGCCCTCGGGTCGGCGTGAGGCGATCGCCGTTCCGACCAGCTGGCCCATTCGTTCGTACGCCCCGGCGTCGGCGTCGGCACCTCCGCCGTCGAGCTGGTCGACCAGCTGGCTCCCGAGTGTCTCGACCAGCGCCATGTCGTTGGCGCCGACCAGGGAGCGGCCCGCGGTCCAGCGGGCCGCGATCGAACCGTTCGAGGCTTCGACTCCGTCGCTGAGCGCCTCGATGGTGCTGTCGTCGACGCCGGGCGTCGAGAGCAGTGCGACGCTCCGGCCCTCGAGTCGGGCGCCGTAGAGGCTCGGCGCGGCGGCCGCGGCCAGGTCGTCGGCGGTCGGGCCGACGTCGGCGTCCGGCTGTGCGGTGGCCGGCTCGGCGGCGGCGGGGATCAGCGACTCGTGGCTGAGCGGTCCGCTGCCGAGCGCGATCCCGACGGCGAGCGCCAGGACCAGCGCGACGGCACCCACCAGGTGGCGTCGTACGAGCGTCACGGACGCCACCCCGCCTCGACGGTGAGGGAGCGCAGCCAGGTCCAGGCCTCGGTCGCCCACTCCTCCCCGACCGGGGTGGTGGCGATCGCCGCGACCAGCGCAGCGAGCCCGAGGATGAGCGCGAGGAACAGGTGGCGCGGTCGCAGTCGTCCCGAGTAGAGGGTCGGCACGGACGCGGCGTCGACCAGCCGCTGTCCGACCACGAGCCGGGTCAGGAAGGTGCTGGCGAGGCCCGACCGCTGCCGGTCGAGGAACTGGTCGAGCGTGGCGTGCATGCCGACGCCCACGATGACGGATGCGTCGGCGGCGTGGGCCAGCAGCAGCCCGACGTCCTCGGTGGTGACCGTCGTCTCGACCCGTGTCGAGCGGACGCCGAGCCGCTCGAGGTGGTCGATCGGTCGTCGGTTGCCCCGGTCGACGCGCACCACCACGTCGTGGGCGGCCCGCAGTGCCGGCTGCCGACGGGAAGTCCCCGTCGTCAGGCCCGGCGTCGATCACGACCACGTCCGGCTTCAGCCCCGCGCCGAGCAGGACGTCGGCACCTCCGCCGACGGCCACCAGGACGGGGCGTCGCTCCTTGAGGAAGGATCGGATGGCGCGCAGCCCGGAGCGGACGTCGTGGCCGTCCGTCACGACGACCACCGGGCGGCCGGCGATGCGCGTGCCCAGGGTCGGCAGGCCCTGTCCGTGGAGCAGCAGGTCTGCCTCGCGCCGCAGGAACTCGGTGCTGTTGTGGGTGAAGGTCTCGAGCTGCGTCCCGAGCCCGATGCGGGCGTGGTCCATCTCGTCGTCGAGCAGCTCGGGACCGACTTCTCGTCCCATGGCGATCGGTTCGTCGTCGATGTAGACGACCTCGTCGTGGACCCGGACGCGGACTCCGTCGCCGATCCGGCCCGCACCCTCGATCCGGTCGAGCAGCAGGACGCCGGCCTCGGCGAGGAGCGCCGGGCCCAGGGCGGGATAGCGGCCGGACAGGAACGGCGAGAGGTTGAGGACGGCGCTGACGCGGGCATCGACGAGCGCCTGGGCCGTGGCCCGGTCGAGGTCGAGGTGGTCGAGCACGGCAATGTCACCGGGGCGCAGCCGGGGCAGCAGGACCTTGGTGCGGCGCTCGACCCGGGCCGTCCCCGTCAGGCCGGGCAGGAAGGAGGACTTGTTGCGGACTGGCACCGCCTCATGGTGTCAGCCGAGCCGGGCCGTGGACGGTATCCGGGGCCGGTCGGCGCGTCAGCGTCCGGCCCGCGCCGGCTGGGCGGCGGCGAGCAGCTCGCGAGCGTGTGCGAGCGCGTTGTCCGACGCGCTCAGGCCGGCCATCATCCGCGACAGCTCGCGCTCCCGCGCCTCGTCGTCGAGCACCGTCAGGCCAGCACTGGTCACGGTTCCGTCGTGGGACTTGGTGATGACGACGTGGCGGTCCGCGTACGCCGCGACCTGGGGCAGGTGGGTCACCACCAGGACCTGGGCGCTGCGGGCGAGCCGGGCCAGCCGCCTCCCCACCTCGACCGCCGCCGCACCACCGACCCCGGCGTCGACCTCGTCGAAGACGAAGGTGGGGACGGTGCCGGTGGCGGCGAGAGTGACCTCCAGCGCCAGCATCACGCGTGACAGCTCGCCACCGGAGGCGCCCTTGTGGAGTGGTCGAGCCTCGGCGCCGACGTTGGCCGACAGTCTCAGCTCGACGTCGTCGCGGCCGGAGGCGCCGAACTGCTCGCGCTCCTGCACGCCACCTCCAGCCGGGCGTGAGGCATGGCCAGGGCCGCGAGCTCACCGGTGACGGCCTCAGCCAGTCGGCCGGCTGCCTCGCTACGGGCCGCGGACAGCCCTGCTGCGACGTCCGTGAGCTCGGCCCGGAGCCGCTCACGCTCGGCGCGCAGCGTCTCGATCCGCTCGTCGGTGCCGTCGAGTTCGAGCAGCCGGGCGGCCGAGCGCTCCTGCCACGCCAGCACCTCGTCGATGGTCTCGCCGTACTTGCGGGTCAGGGCGGTCAGCGCCGCCCGCCGCTCGGACACGGCCGCCAGCCGGTGGCGGGTCGGTCTCCACCGAGGAGGCGTAGGACGCGACGTCGGCCGCCAGGTCGGCCAGCACGTAGCTGAGCTCTGCGACCCGGTCGGCGAGCTCGGCCGCCTCCGGGTCGTGGTCGCGGACGCTCTCGAGTGCGGTGCGGGCGCGCCGCGACCGCTCCCAGGGCGTCGGGCTGGTCACCGTCGCCGGAGAGCGCCGATCCGGGCGGTCTCGGCCGCGAGCCGGAGCGTGTCGGCGTGTCCGAGCCGGGCCTCCTCGGCCGCCAGCTCGGTGTCCTCACCCGGCGCGGGGGTGACCGCCTCGATCTCCCCGACGCCGAACCGGAGCAGGTCGGCCTCGCGGGCACGGTCGCGGGCGTGGGTGGTGACGTCGTCGAGCTCGCGCTCGGTCGACCGCAGCGCGTCGTGGAGTGCGCGGTAGCGCGCCAGCGGCCGGGCCACGGGCTCGCCCCCGAACCTGTCGAGGGCCTCGCGCTGCGCTCGCGGCTGGAGCAGGCGGTGCTGGTCGGACTGGCCGTGCACCGCCACCAGCGGCGCGGCGAGGTCGGCGAGCCGGCTGACCGGGACCGAGGCACCCGCCGACGAACGCCCGGGAGCGGCCCTCGGCGCTGACCGTGCGACCGAGCACGACCCGTGCGTCCTCGACCTCTCCCCCGGCCTCGTCGACCGCCGCCGCGAAGTCGGGCAGGTCGCCGACCGCGACGGTGCCCTCGACCCGCGCGGTGCGGGCGCCGGTGCGCACGGCGCCGCTGTCGGCCCGCCCACCCAGCAGCAGCCCGAGCGCGGTCACGATCATGGTCTTGCCGGCGCCGGTCTCTCCGGTGATGACGGTCAGCCCCGGGCCGAGCTCGAGCACCGAGGAGTCGATGACGCCCAGCGAGCCGATCCGGATCTCCTCAAGCATCAGCGGCCCCGGCTCGTCGGCGACGCGCGCCGGCGCCGCGCCAGCCCTCGACGGGCAGGTCGAACTTGGCGACCAGCCGGTCCGTGAACGGCGCCTCGTGGAGCCGCACCAGCCGCACCGGCCGCGCGCCGCTGCGCACCTCGATCCGGGCGCCCGGCGGCAGGTCCACCGTGCGGCGGCCGTCGCACCACAGCACCCCGGCGCCGTCGCTGCGGGTGAGCACCTCGACGGCGACCACCGAGGTCGGCGCGACCACCAGCGGGCCGGGCGAACAGGGCGTGGGCGCTCAGCGGCACGACGCACAGCGCCTCGACGCCCGGCCACACGACCGGGCCGCCGGCACTGAAGCTGTAGGCGGTCGAGCCGGTGGGCGTCGCGACACACGACCCCGTCGCAGCCCCAGCGCGACAGCGGCCGGTCGTCGATCTCGAGGACGACCTCGAGCATCCGCTCGCGGGCGGCCTTCTCGACGCTGGCCTCGTTGAGGGCGAACGTGCTGACCACGAGCTCGCCGTCGTGGTGGACGCGTGACGTCGAGGGTGAGCCGGTCGTCGGTGGTGTAGCGGCGGTCGACGATCGCCTGGATCGTGGTGTCGACGTCGTCGATCTCGGCCTCGGCGAGGAAGCCGACGTGCCCGAGGTTGACCCCGAGCACCGGCGTCCCGCTGGCGTGGGTGATCTCGGCCGCGCGCAGGATCGAGCCGTCGCCGCCGATGACGACGGCGAGCTCGCAGCCGTGCCCGGCGTCGGGCTCGCCCTCGGCGAGCTCCAGCCTGAGGTCGCACTCGTCCTCGGCCAGGTCGAGGTCGGCCGCCTCCTCGGCCAGCAGCCGCACCACGAGCCCGTGGCCGCTCAGCGCGTGCACGAACTCGCGCGCCACGTCGCGCGCCTCGCTGCGGCCCGTGTGGGCGAGCAGCAGCACCCGGCGCGTGCCGTCGGTCCCGGTCACGGCGTGAGTCACGCCTCTCACCTCGGCACCACCGCCGACGGTGCCCGACCGCACACCGGCTCGGACCACGGCGTCGCGATCGGCCTGCGTCGAGCGTCGCCGGGCCCCGCCGCAGCCACAGGAAGAACTCGACGTTGCCGGACGGACCCGGCAGCGGGCTCGGCGTCACCCGCCGCGCACCCCAGCCGCGTGCGGCGGCGGCGTCGGCGACGGTGGCGACCGCCTCGACCCACAGCTCCGGGTCGCGCACCACGCCGCCCTTGCCGACCCGGTCCTTGCCGACCTCGAACTGCGGCTTCACCATCAGCGCGAGGTCGCCGTCGGCGGCGGTGACGCCCGATCAGCGCGTCGAGCACCAGCGTGAGCGAGATGAAGGACAGGTCACCCACGACCAGGTCGACCGGCTCCCCGACCAGGTCGAGGGTCAGGTCACGGATGTTGGTGCGGTCGTGGACGACCACCCGGTCGTCGCTCTGCAGCGACCAGGCCAGCTGGCCGTAGCCCACGTCGACGGCCACCACCTCGCGCGCCCCGGCGCGCAGCAGCACGTCGGTGAACCCGCCGGTCGAGGCGCCCGCGTCGAGGCACCGCCGGCCCGTCCACCGCCAGTCCCTCGGCGCCGAAGGCGGCCAGGGCTCCCGCCAGCTTGTGGCCGCCCCGCGAGACGTAGTCGGGACGGTCCGGGTCCGTCGGTGACGACGATCGCGACGTCGGTGGTGACCCCGGTCGCGGGCTTGGTGGCCCGGGCGCCGGACACCGTCACCCGGCCGGCGGCAATCAGCTCGCTGGCGTGCTCGCGGGAGCGGGCCAGGCCACGTCGGACCAGCTCGGCGTCCAGCCGGAGGCGGCGCGGTGGCACGTCGGTCGGCGCGATCACGAGCTGGCCGTCGAGCGCCCGGCGCAGCTGCTCGTGGGCGCTCTCGAAGACCGCGGGGTGCTCGGCGACGTCGGTGGCGTCGAGCGCCTCGACGGACTCCAGCACGGCGTCGACCTCAGGGACCCCGGTCCGGACCGGGCTCGGGATCGGGCGCGGACGTCGGGCGCCTCGGTCATGGCCGCAGGCTACCCGTCCGGACGCCGCTCCGGCGGCACCAGCCCCGCGGTGTCGAGCGCGTCTCCGGCGCGGTCGAGGTGTTCCCACGCGGCCGCGGCGACGACCCGCCACCAGTCGGCTGGCGTCTCGCCGCCGCCGTCACCCGGAGCGGACGCCGTCGACCCACGCCGACCACCCGCCCAGCTCCCACCTGCCGTCGCCGTCGGACCGCCGGCGCGGCGTGGGCCTCGAACAGCCCACCCAGGTCCGGAGACGAGGTACGTCGGCCGCTCCACGGGTCGCGCCGCCACCAGCTCGGCCAGCCCGGTGACCCCGGTCAGCACCAGCAGCGAGTCGACACCCGGCCTCGTGCCCGCCCTCGATGTCGGTGTCGAGCCGGTCGCCCACCATCAGCGGCCGCTCGCCGCCCACCCGCCGCACGGTCTCGTCGAGCAGGGGCCGTCGCGGCTTGCCCGCCACCATCGGGGTCGACGCCGGCGAAGCGGGACAGCATGTCGCACCAGCACGCCGTGGCCCGGGTGCCGATCCCGTCCGGGGTGGGGAGCGTCAGGTCGGTGTTGCTGGCCACCCACGGCAGCCCGTCGCGGATCCGGACGGCGGCCCGCATGATGTCGCGCCACGGCACGTCGGGCCCGTAGCCGCTGACCAGCGCGACGACGTCGTCGTCGTCCACGCCGCCGGGACCAGTCCCGCCTCCGAGCAGCGCGGCTCCAGGCCGGCGGCGCCCAGCACCGCCGACCACCGCACCGGGGCCGAACCGCTCCACCAGCACGTGCGCCGCCGCCTGCGCGGAGGTCACCACGTCGTCCGCTCGAGGCCTCGACGCCCAGGCCGGTGAGCTTCTGCGCGACGGCTTCCGGCGGGCGCGAGGCGTTGTTGGTGATGAACGCCAGGTGGACCCCCGAGGCGCGGGCCCGGGCCAGGTGGTCGGGCGCTCCGGGCACGGCGTCGTCGCCGACGTAGACGACGCCGTCGAGGTCGAACATCGCCAGGTCGTAGGCCTCGACCAGGGGTCGTGCTGACGCTGCCGAGCACGGGTCACCTCCGCATCGGGTCCGTGGCACGGCACCCTACGATGATCCGATGCACTCCGGCGCCGCGGGCACCCCCACCGCCGCGGCCGGACCCTTCCGGCTCGCACCCCTTCCGCGGCATCGTCGCTCTCGCCCCACCGGGTCGGGGACCCCGCTTCGGCCCGGGCCTTCGCCCGCCCCTACCGCGACGTCGCGAAGCGGCTGGCCCGGTGGGAGCGGCAGGGGCACCTCACCCGCGACGCCGGCCCGGCGCTCTACCTCCACGAGTACACCTCGGGCGGTCTGACCGTCCGCGGGACTCGTCGGCGCGCTCGACGTCTCCCGGCGATCCGCGGATCCCCACGACCGGGTCGTGCTGCCCCACGAGGGCGTCCACGGGGCGCAGGCCAAGGAGCTCGCGCGAGCCGGATGGCCGAGATGGAGCTGAACCCGGCTCCGATCCTGCTGGTGCACCGCGGCCCGTCGCGCGTGCGCGCCCTCGTCCACGACGTGATGGCCGCGCGCGCCGGACCACGAGTTCGTCGACCACGCCGAGCGCCACAACCGGCTCTGGGCGATCCGCGATGCCCGGCTGCTGGCCGAGCTCGGCGAGCACCTCGCCGACTCCCGACCGCTGATCGCCGACGGCCACCACCGCTACGCGGCCTACCTGCGGTCTGCAGGAGCAGCGACCGGGCACCAGCGCGGACACCGGGCTGGCGATGCTGGTCGACCAGGACGACACTCCCCTGTTCCTCGGCGCCATCCACCGCACGCTCGCCGCAGACCCGCCTCGCCGACGTCGAGACGGCCGCCGAGGGCCTGGCGCGAGTTCGCCCCGGCCAGCGAGCAGGCCGCGATGGCGGCCCTGGGGCCGACCACGCTGGTCGTCACCGACGGCCGGGCCTGGGCACGCCTCGAGCTGCACCTCGTCCGGGCACCGCGCCGCCGTGGAGGTGCTGCACGAGGAGCTGCATCCCGCGCATCCCGGGGAAGCCGCGGCCGCTCGGCTACCACCACTCCGTCGAGGACACCCTCGACCGGCGTCGGCCGAGCGGCGCCGGGTGGCGGTGCTGATGCCGGCCCCCGACTTCGACCTCGTCGACCGGATCGTCTCGGGCCACCGGCTGCTGCCCGAGAAGGCCACGTCGTTCCAGCCCAAGCCCAGCATCGGCGTGCTCATGCGGTCGCTGCTCGACGGATGATCCGGGCACGGGTCGTCTCCACCTCCACCCGCGACACCGTCGCGGCGCCGGCTGCGGTAGAAGCGCCGGCGCAGCGCCCCGGACAGCTCGACCACGTCGCCGTCGCCCAGCGCGAGACCGCTGCGCCGGCGTCCGGGCCGACCAGGCCGACGCACTCGAGCGCGTCGACCGTCTGACGGCCCCGGGGCTGGTCCCGCGCCACCACCACCCGGAAGGACCACAGCCGGTCGCCGCTCGGGAGCACCCGCTCCTCGGGGTCTCCCGACACCCGGCCGACCAGCCGCACCTCGTTGGCGGGCAGGGCCCCGCTCGTCCTCGTTCTTCGTCGTCATCTCTCATCACCTCGCGCCCGAGCATCGAGGCGGGCGCCGACAACCGCGGCGCGGTCCGGCACCGGCTGTGGACAGGCCGCGGCGCCGGCCGACCTGTGGACGACACCGGTCCCGGTGACGGCACGGAACGGCCCGGAAATGAATCGAGGGCCACCCTTGCGGGTGGCCCTCGACCAAAGGATGTCCGGCGGCGTCCTACTCTCCCACAGCCTCTCGGGTGCAGTACCATCGGCGCTGAACGGCTTAACTTCCGGGTTCGGTATGGGTCCGGGTGTTTCCCGTTCGCTATGGCCGCCGTAACTCTGTCAACCGATTCACCTGCCCCTGCATACACGTGTTGGTGTGTCGGGTGGTGGGTTTGTTGGTTGGGATCTGGTTAGTGGACGCGTGGCAGTTCTTTGTTGGTGTGCTTGTCACCTTGCACTCACTCACGTGGCCCCGTGGTGGGTGGTGTGGTGTGGTGTGGGTGGGGCAAGCCCTCGGCCTATTAGTACCGGTCGGCTGGGCATTGCTGCTGTACACCTCCGGCCTATCAACCCACTGTTCTGGTGGGGGCCTTACCCCCTCGAGGGGGTGGGAAACCTCATCTTGAAACGTGCTTCCCGCTTAGATGCATTCAGCGGTTATCACTTCCGAACGTAGCTAACCAGCGGTGCCCCTGGCGGGACAACTGGCACACCAGAGGTTCGTCCATCCCGGTCCTCTCGTACTAGGGACAGCCTTTCTCAAGTTTCCTGCGCGCGCGGCGGATAGGGACCGAACTGTCTCACGACGTTCTAAACCCAGCTCGCGTGCCGCTTTAATGGGCGAACAGCCCAACCCTTGGGACCTACTCCAGCCCCAGGATGCGACGAGCCGACATCGAGGTGCCAAACCATCCCGTCGATATGGACTCTTGGGGAAGATCAGCCTGTTATCCCCGGGGTACCTTTTATCCGTTGAGCGACCCCGCTTCCACATGCCGTCGCCGGATCACTAGTTCCGACTTTCGTCCCTGCTCGACATGTCTGTCTCACAGTCAAGCTCCCTTGTGCACTTACACTCGCCACCTGATTGCCAACCAGGCTGAGGGAACCTTTGAGCGCCTCCGTTACTCTTTAGGAGGCAACCGCCCCAGTTAAACTACCCATCAGGCACTGTCCCTGGACCAGATCATGGCCCGAGGTTAGACATCTAGTACGACCAGAGTGGTATTTCAACGTTGACTCCACGCCCACTGGCGTCGAGCGCTTCACAGTCTCCCACCTATCCTACACAAGCCGAACCAAACACCAATACCAAACTATAGTAAAGGTCCCGGGGTCTTTCCGTCCTGCCGCGCGTAACGAGCATCTTTACTCGTAGTGCAATTTCGCCGAGTCCATGGTTGAGACAGCGCCCAAGTCGTTACTCCATTCGTGCAGGTCGGAACTTACCCGACAAGGAATTTCGCTACCTTAGGATGGTTATAGTTACCACCGCCGTTTACTGGGGCTTAAATTCTGAGCTTCACCACCTTAGCGTGGTTGACTCGTCCTCTTAACCTTCCAGCACCGGGCAGGAGTCAGTCCGTATACATCGTCTTACAACTTCGCACGGACCTGTGTTTTTAGTAAACAGTCGCTTGGGCCTGGTCTCTGCGACCCTCCCCGCTTCCCCCAGCAAGTGGGTTGACGGTTCGGGTCCCCCTTCTCCCGAAGTTACGGGGGCATTTTGCCGAGTTCCTTAACCATGGTTCGCTCGATCGCCTTGGTATTCTCTACCTGATCACCTGAGTCGGTTTGGGGTACGGGCGGCGCATAGCTCGCTAGAGGTTTTTCTCGACAGCATAGGATCACCCACTTCACCAAAAGTGGCTCCCCATCACATCTCAGACTCCACATTCAAGTGAGAGCCCCGGATTTGCCTAGGACTCGTCCTACATGCTTGGCCACGGACAACCATCGCCGTGGTTGGGCTACCTTCCTGCGTCACCCCATCGCTTGACTACTACCGGATCGGGTCCCACGCTCCACGCCCCCGCCCTACACCCCGAAGGGTGCGGTCACGGAAGGCTTTGGGTGGTTAGCATCACCGGGCTCGTCATGGGCGCTACGTTGCCGGTACGGGAATATCAACCCGTTGTCCATCGACTACGCCTGTCGGCCTCGCCTTAGGTCCCGACTTACCCAGGGCAGATTAGCTTGACCCTGGAACCCTTGATCATTCGGCGCACGGGTTTCTCACCCGTGATTCGCTACTCATGCCTGCATTCTCACTCGTGCCGCCTCCACCACTGGGTCACCCCGTGGCTTCACTGCCGGCACGACGCTCCCCTACCCATCCACACCCCTGAACCGCCCGCCCGTAGGCGGACGGCTGGGTACACGTGTGAATGCCATAGCTTCGGCGGATGACTTGAGCCCCGCTACATTGTCGGCGCGGAATCACTTGACCAGTGAGCTATTACGCACTCTTTCAAGGGTGGCTGCTTCCAAGCCAACCTCCTGGTTGTCACTGCGACTCCACATCCTTTTCCACTTAGTCACCGCTTAGGGGCCTTAGCTGATGGTCTGGGCTGTTTCCCTCTCGACGACGAAGCTTATCCCCCGCCGTCTCACTGCTGCGCTCTCACTTACCGGCATTCGGAGTTTGGCTAACGTCAGTAACCTGGTCGGGCCCATCGGCTATCCAGTGCTCTACCTCCGGCAAGAAACACGCAACGCTGCACCTAAATGCATTTCGGGGAGAACCAGCTATCACGAAGTTTGATTGGCCTTTCACCCCTATCCACAGGTCATCCCCTCAGTTTTCAACCTAAGTGGGTTCGGTCCTCCACGTCGTCTTACCGACGCTTCAACCTGCCCATGGATAGATCACTTCGCTTCGGGTCTTGAGCGTGCTACTCAACCGCCCTGTTCGGACTCGCTTTCGCTACGGCTTCCCCACACGGGTTAACCTCGCAACACACCGCAAACTCGCAGGCTCATTCTTCAAAAGGCACGCCATCACCCACCACCCCACAAGGGGATGCACAGGCTCTGACGGATTGTAGGCGCACGGTTTCAGGTACTATTTCACTCCCCGCCAGGGGTACTTTTCACCTTTCCCTCACGGTACTTGTCCGCTATCGGTCATCGAGGAGTATTTAGGCTTAACGGGTGGTCCCGCCAGATTCACACGGAATTTCAGGGGTTCCGTGCTACTTGGGAAAACGCTCCACAGACACGCACTTACACCTACGGGACTCTCACCCTCTCCGGCGCCCCATTCCAAGGGACTTCAGCTTCACACGCGTTTTCTTACTGCGCGCCAGGCCGGCAGACCCAACCAAGCGCTCCCACAACCCCCCACACACAACCCCTGCCGGGTATCACATGCATGAGGTTTAGCCTCATCCGATTTCGCTCGCCACTACTCTCGGAATCACTATTGTTTTCTCTTCCTATGGGTACTGAGATGTTTCACTTCCCCACGTTCCCTCCACACACCC
>CAVQLE010000001.1:252500-912512 GCA_963713305.1 uncultured Actinomycetota bacterium
GATCCAGAACCGCCAGGGCCGGTCGGGAGCCCCCCGCAGCCCGACCCCGGGCCCGGTCTCGTACGACGTGACGGGCTCCCCCGGCTCGAGGGTGAGCGGCGGGACGGGCGAGGTCGGCCCCGTCGTGGTCGCCGGTCGAGCGCGAGGGCCTGGCACAGCCGTGCCGGCCCGCGCGCGAGGTCGCGGTCGCTCGAGCGCGCCGGCGCCGGGACCGGGCGAGCGTCGAGGCCGTCGACGACCTCGCCCGCCGCGCAGCAGCACCGCGCCGGCGCGGCCCTCCGGCCCGGTCACGACGTTGCAGCAGTGGTGCATCCCGTAGGTGAAGTAGACGTAGAGGTGGCCGGGCGGGCCGAACATCACCGCGTTGCGCGGGGTCGCGGCCGCGGTAGGCGTGCGACCCGGGGTCGTCGGCGCCGTCGTACGCCTCCACCTCGGTCAGCCGCACCGCGACCTCGCCGTGTCGGAGCACCGCGCCGAGCAGCCGCGGGGCGACCTCGAGCACCGGCCCGCCGAGCAGGGTGAGCAGGTCAGCGCGACGCCGGGCACGGTGCTGGTCGAGCGACCGAGGCGAGCTCGGCGAGCTGGTCGCGCACCCGGTCGGGTGCGGTCCCGCCCCGCCCGCGCCGCGACGCGACCGAGCCCTCGACCGTGAGCACGCTGCGGACCTCCGGCGTGAGGTCGGGCGACGATCTCGGCCAGCTGCTCGTCGGTGAGGTCGGCCAGCTCGACGCCGAGCTCCTCGCACCGGCGTACGCACGCGCCCGGCCACCTCGTGGGCGACCCGGAACGGGACGCCCTGGCGCACCAGCCACTCGGCGACGTCGGTGGCCAGCGAGAAGCCCTGGGGCGCGAGCTCGGCCATCCGGGCGGTGTTGAAGCGCAGCGTCGCGACCAGCCCGGTGACGGCCGGCAGCAGCACCTCGAGGGTGTCGACGCTGTCGAAGACCGGCTCCTTGTCCTCCTGGAGGTCGCGGTTGTACGCCAGCGGCAGCCCCTTGAGCGTGGCGAGCAGGCCGGTGAGGTTGCCGACCAGGCGCCCGGACTTGCCGCGGGCCAGCTCGGCGATGTCGGGGTTCTTCTTCTGCGGCATGATGCTCGACCCGGTCGACCACGAGTCGTGGAGCTCGACGAAGTCGAACTCCCGCGTCGACCAGAGGATGACCTCCTCGGCGAGCCGGCTCAGGTCGACGCCGACCATCGCGGCGACGAAGGCGAGCTCGGCGACGAAGTCGCGGGACGGCGGTGCCGTCGATCGAGTTGGCGGCCGACCCGGCGAAGCCGAGCTCGGCGGCGACCAGCTCCGGGTCGAGGTCGAGGCTGGAGCCGGCCAGCGCCCCGGAGCCGTACGGCGACTCGGCCTCGGTACGGCGCCGCCAGTCCTCCAGCCGCTGCACGTCGCGCACCAGCGGCCACGCGTGGGCCAGCAGGTGGTGGGCCAGCAGCACCGGCTGCGCGTGCTGCAGGTGGGTGCGCCCCGGCATGATCACGTCGAGGTGGCCGCGCGCCTGCTCGGCGAGCGCGTCGACCAGGTCGAGCACCAGCCGCTGGATGGTGAGCGAGTGGTCGAGCAGGTAGCAGCGGAACAGCGTGGCGATCTGGTCGTTGCGGCTCCGGCCGGCCCGCAGCCGGCCGCCGACCTCGGGGCCGACCTCCTCGAGCAGCAGCCGCTCCAGCGCGCCGTGCACGTCCTCGTCGGAGGGCGCGGGCCGCAGCTCGCCGTCGGTGTACCGCTGGGCCAGCACGTCGAGGCCGCGGTGGATCTCGGCCTCGTCGTCCGCGGTCAGGTAGCCGCCGGCCGCCAGCGCCTTCGCGTGGGCGTGGGAGCCGGCGATGTCGTAGAGCGCCAGCCGCCAGTCGAAGTGGGTCGAGCGGGACAGCGCCTCGAGCTCCGGCGACGGTCCGCCGGCGAACCGGCCGCCCCAGAGCGCGCCCTCGTTGGTCGTCCTGTCGCTCGGCTCATCAGTCGGTCCCGTACTCCATGGCGGCATGGTCCAGCGCCAGGTCGCTCTCGTCACCCTCGGCGGCCGGGTTGCGCGCGATCCGGTCGCCGCCGCCGCGCTCGATCTCCCCGAGCAGGGCGCCGTTCTCGACCAGCACCTGGCCCTCGTCGAGCGGCTGGGCGGCGTACTGCTCGAGCTTGAACCGCGAGTCGGCGATGTCGAGGTTGCGCATCGTCAGCTGGCCGATCCGGTCGACCGGGCCGAACGCGGCGTTCTCGGTGCGCTCCATCGACAGCCGGTCGGGGTGGTAGGAGAACGCCGGGCCGTCGGTGCGCAGGATCGTCCAGTCCTCGCCGCGCCGCAGCCGCAGCGTGACCTCGCCGGTGACCAGCGAGCCGATCCAGCGCTGGATCGCCCTCGCGGAGCATCAGCGCCTGCGGGTCCAGCCAGCGGCCCTCGTAGAGCAGCCGGCCGAGCCGGCGCCCCTCGAGCGCGTAGTTGGCGAGGGTGTCCTCGTTGTGGATCGCGTTGAGCAGCCGCTCGTACGCGATCCAGAGCAGCGCCATCCCGGGCGCCTCGTAGATGCCGCGCGACTTGGCCTCGATGACCCGGTTCTCGATCTGGTCGGACATGCCGAGGCCGTGCCGGCCGCCGATGGCGTTGACCTCGTGGACCAGCGCGACCGGGTCGTCGTAGGTCGTCGCCGTTGACCGAGACCGGGCGACCGCCCCGGAAGCCGATGGAGACGTCCTCGGTCTCGATGGCGACCGCCGGGTCCCAGAACCGCACGCCCATGATCGGCTCGACGGTCTCGAGCGAGACGTCGAGGTGCTCGAGGGTCTTGGCCTCGTGGGTGGCGCCCCAGATGTTGGCGTCGGTGGAGTACGCCTTCTCCTGGGAGTCGCGGTAGGGCAGGTCGCGCTCGGTGAGCCAGGCGCTCATCTCGTGGCGCCCGCCGAGCTCGTGGACGAAGTCGGCGTCGAGCCACGGCTTGTAGATCAGCAGCTCGGGGTTGGCCAGCAGGCCGTAGCGGTAGAACCGCTCGATGTCGTTGCCCTTGAAGGTCGAGCCGTCGCCCCAGATGTCGACGCCGTCCTCGTGCATCGCCCGCACCAGCAGGGTGCCGGTGACGGCGCGGCCGAGCGGGGTGGTGTTGAAGTAGGCGCGGCCGCCGGAGCGGATGTGGAAGGCGCCGCAGGCCATCGCGGCCAGGCCCTCCTCGACGAGGGTGCGCCGGCAGTCGACGGAGCGGGCGAGCTCGGCGCCGTAGTCGAGGGCGCGGCCGGGGACGCCGGAGATGTCGGGCTCGTCGTACTGCCCGATGTCGGCGGTGTAGGTGCAGGGACGGCGCCCTTCTCGCGCATCCAGGCGACGGCGACGGAGGTGTCGAGGCCGCCGGAGAAGGCGATGCCGACCCGCTGGCCGGTGGGGAGGGAGGTCAGGACCTTGCTCACGGGTGGGGGTTCCTCACTGGTTCGGGGTGCCCGCGGCTCAGCCGGCGGGCGGGTGGTCGTCGGCCAGCGCCAGGAAGCGACGCGCCAGGGCGTCGCCGCCGCCGGGGTCGCGCCCGATCACCAGGACGGTGTCGTCGCCCGCGATCGTGCCGAGCACGTCGGGGAGCGCGGACTTGTCGAAGGCGCTGGCCAGGAACTGGGCGGCACCCGGCGGGGTCCGCAGCACCACCAGGTTGGCGGTGGCCTCGGCGCTCACGAGCAGCTCGTTGCACAGCCGGGCCAGCCGCTGGGCGGTGGCGGCGCTCATGCCGGGCGCCGCGGGTCGTCGGTCGCCGCCCTCGCCGGGGACGGCGTAGACGAGCGCGCCGGAGAGCGCCGCGGACCTTGACGGCCTGCAGCTCGACCAGGTCGCGGCTCAGCGTGGCCTGGGTGACGTGGAGGCCGCTGGCGGCGAGCAGGTCGGCGAGCTCGGTCTGGGAGCGGACCTCCCGGCTCGTGACCAGCTCGACGATCCGCTGGTGGCGGGCGTTCTTGGTGGTGGGGCGCAGCGCCGTGTCCGACCGTCGGTCATCGCGCGCTCCTCCTTCGCTCCGAGCAGCCAGGCGAGGACCGCCTTCTGGGCGTGGCGGCGGTTCTCGGCCTCGTCCCAGACCACGCTGCGCGGGCCGTCGATCACCTCGGCGGCGACCTCCTTGCCGCGGTAGGCGGGCAGGCAGTGGAGCAGCAGCGCGTCGGGCGCCGGCCTCGGCGAACAGCTCGGCCGTGACGGCGTACGGCGCGAAGGTGGCCGTCCGGGCCTCCGGACTCGCCCTCCTTGCCCATCGAGACCCAGGTGTCGGTGACGACCGCGTCGGCTCCGGCGACGGCCTCGCGGGGGTCGTGGGTGAGGGCGACCGAGCCGCCGGTCGTCGGCGGCGACCTGCGGCGCACGCTCGACCACGGCCGCGTCGGGCAGGTAGCCCTCGGGCGCGCCGATCCGGACGTGCATGCCGGCGGTGGCGCCGGCCAGCACCCACGAGTTGCCCATGTTGCAGGCGCCGTCGCCGACGAACGCGACCGCGCTGCCCGGCCAGGGTCGCCGCGGTGCTCGCGCACCGTCAGCAGGTCGGCCAGCAGCTGGCAGGGGTGGAAGTCGTCGGTGAGCGCGTTGACGACCGGCACGCCGGCGTGCGCGGCCATCTCGTCGATCGCGGTACTGGGCGAAGGTGCGCCACACGATCGCCGAGGCCTGCCGGCCGAGGACCCGGGCGACGTCGGCGACCGACTCGCGCGTCGCCGATGCCGGCCAGCCGGCCGTCGACCAGCATCGAGTGGCCGCCGAGCTCGGCGATGCCGGAGGAGAACGACGCCTGCGTGCGCAGCGTCGGCTTGTCGTAGATCGTCGCCACGGTGAGCGGCCCGGCCAGCGGCCGGTGGTCGTACGGCGCCCGCTTCATCGTCGGCGGCCAGCGCGAGGACCGTCGGCCTGCTCGGCCGGGGCGAGGTCGTCGTCGCGCAGGAAGTGGCGGGTCATCGACGTGCCTCCCAGGGCGGTCGTCGACGCGATGCCGGGCCAGGCCGGCGAACGCCGGCCAGGTCGGCCTCGGTCACGGTCAGCGGCGGCGCGAACCGGAGCCGGGCGGGGCCGGTGTTGTTGAGCAGGAAGCCGCGCTCCTGGGCGCGGGTGACGACGTCGGCGGCCGTCTCGTCGGCCAGCTGGGCGCCGAGCAGCAGTCCCGCGCCCTCGACGGCGGTGACCTGCGGCGACGGCGGCCAGCGCCGTCGGCGCAGCTCGGCGCCGCGCGCCGTCGCGGCGTCGAGCAGCCCCTCGGCCTCGATGGTGTCGAGCACGGCCAGCGCGGCGGCGCAGGCGACCGGGTTGCCGCCGAAGGTGGTGCCGTGGCTGCCGGGCTGGAGCAGGTCTGCCGGCCTCGCCGAGGCCGACGCAGGCGCCGATCGGGATGCCGCCGCCGAGGCCCTTGGCGAGGGTGACGACGTCGGCGCCGAGGGCGGGGTCGTGGGCGAACCAGCGGCCGGTCCGGCCGATGCCGGTCTGCACCTCGTCGAGCCACAGCAGCGCGCCGTGGTCGCGGGTGATCCGCGGGCGTCGGCGAGGTAGCCGTCGGGCGGGACGACGACGCCGGCCTCGCCCTGGATCGGCTCGAGCACGACGGCCGCGGTCTCGTCGGTCGACCGCGGCGCCAGCGCGTCGGCGTCGCCGTAGGGCACCCAGGTGACGTCGCCGGGCAGCGGCTCGAACGGCTCGCGGTCGGCGGCCTTGTGGGTGAGCGCCAGCGCGCCCATCGTCCGGCCGTGGAAGGCGCCCTCGGCGGCGACCAGGTGGGTGCGGCCGGTGCGGCGGGTGAGCTTGAAGGCGGCCTCGTTGGCCTCGGTGCCGGAGTTGGCGAAGAAGACCTGGCCGTCGCCGGGGACCAGGGCCAGCAGCCGCTGGGCGAGCCGACCTGGGGCCCGGTGGTGAAGAAGTTGGAGACGTGGCCGAGGGTCCGCAGCTGGGTGGTGACGGCCTCGACCAGCGCCGGGTGGCCGTGGCCGAGCGCGTTGACGGCGATCCCGCCGAACAGGTCGACGTACTCGCTGCCGTCCTCGTCCCAGACGTGGGCGCCCTCGCCGCGGACGAGGACCAGCTGCGGCGGGCCGAAGGTGTTCATCAGCGGCGCGGCGTAGCGCTGCTTCCAGTCGGTCGGGTCGCTGCTTTTCGGGGTCCCCGCGGAATCGGGAGCGGAGCGAGCGATTTCGTGGGGTGATTCATCCGAGGGCCTTCCTAGTCTTGGTGGCGACGCCGGGCAGCACCTGGGTGCCGATGCCCTCGTCGGTGAACAGCTCGAGCAGCACGGCGTGCGGCTCGCGGCCGTCGACGACGGTCGCCTTGGCGACGCCGCCGGTGACGGCCTGCAGGCACGCCTGCATCTTGGGCACCATGCCGCTGGCCAGGCGTCGGCATCAGCTCGGCCAGCGCCTCCGGGCTGATCTCCTGGATCACGTCGTCACTGTCGGGCCAGTCGCGGTAGAGACCCTCGACGTCGGTCAGGACCAGCAGCTTCTCGGCGCCGAGCGCGATCGCCAGCGCGGCGGCGGCGGTGTCGGCGTTGACGTTGTGGACGGGGCCGTCGGCGTCGGGCGCGACGCTGGAGATGACCGGGATCCGGCCGGCCTCGACCAGGTCGAGCACCGACTCCGGGCGGACCGAGGCGACCTCGCCGACCAGGCCGAGGTCGACCTCCTCGCCGTCGACGATCGTGTTGGCCGGCTTGGCGGTGAACAGGCCGGCGTCCTCGCCGGAGAGCCCGACCGCCAGCGGGCCGTGGTCGTTGATCAGCCCGACCAGCTCGCGCTGCACCTGGCCGACCAGCACCATCCGGACCACGTCCATCGCCTCGGGGGTGGTGACCCGCAGGCCGCCGCGGAACTCCGACTCGATGCCGAGCCGGTCGAGCATCGTGGAGATCTGGGGGCCGCCGCCGTGGACGACGACCGGGTTGAAGCCGGCGAACCGCAGGAAGGCGATGTCCTCGGCGAAGGCCTGCTTGAGGGTGTCGTCGGTCATCGCGTTGCCGCCGTACTTCACCACCACGACCTTGCCGTGGTAGCGCTTCAGCCAGGGCAGTGCGCCCGCGAGGACGCGGGCCTTGGCGGCGGCGGTGGCGTAGTGGGCGGCGGCGTCGGGGTCTGGGTGTTCATCGGGGTGCTCATGAGCAGTAGGCGCTGTTCTCGTGGACGTAGGCATGGGTGAGGTCGTTGGTCCAGACGGTGGCCCGGGCCGTCGCCGGACTTGAGGTCGATGGTCACGGTCACCTCGCGGCCGGTCGAGGTCGACGGTGGCCGGATCCTCGGCCGGGGTCGAGCCACGGCAGACCCAGACGCCGTTCATGGCGACGTCGAGGTCGGCGGGGTCGAAGGTCGCATCGGTCGTGCCGATCGAGGCGAGCACCCGGCCCCAGTTGGGGTCGTTGCCGAACACGGCGGCCTTGAAGAGGTTGCTGCGCGCGACGCTGCGGCCGACCGCGACGGCGTCGTCCTCGGTCGCGGCATTCAGCGTGGTGATCGCGATCTCGTGGTCGGCGCCCTCGGCATCGGCGAGCAGCTGCATCGCCAGGTCGGTGCAGGCGCGGGTCAGCGCCGCGGTGAAGTCCTCGGCGGACGGGGTGATGCCGCTGGCGCCGCTCGCGAGGACGGTGACCGTGTCGTTGGTCGACATGCAGCCGTCGGAGTCGAGCCGGTCGAAGCTGACCCGGGTCGCGGCGCGGAGCGCGGTGTCGAGGTCGGCGGCGGGGACGACGGCGTCGGTGGTGAGCACGACCAGCATCGTGGCGAGCTGGGGAGCGAGCATGCCGGCGCCCTTGGCCATGCCCGCGACGCTCCAGCCGGCCTCCTCGACCTCGACCTGCTTGCTGACCGAGTCGGTGGTCATGATCGCGGCGGCCGCGTCGTCGCCTCCGGCCGGGTCGAGGGCGTCGTACGCCGCGTCGACGCCGGCGAGGACCTGGTCGCGGTCGTTGACGAGCCCGATCAGGCCGGTGGAGCAGACGACGACGTCGAGGGCGCCGATGCCGAGGTGGTCGGCGACGCGCTCGGCGACGGCGTGGGTCGTCAGGAAGCCGTCGGGGCCGGTGTAGCAGTTGGCGCCGCCGGAGTTGAGGACGACCGCGCGGACGACGCCGTCCTGGACGACCTGCTCGCTCCACAGCACCGGGTTGGCCTTGCAGCGGTTGGCGGTGAAGACGCTGGCGGAGTCGTGGCGAGGGCCGTCGTTGACGACCAGCGCGACGTCCTTGGCGCCGGTGGACTTGAGCCCGGCGGCGACCCCGGCGGCGCGGAAGCCGCGGGGGGCAGTGACGCTCACGGAGCGAGCCCCACCGCGGTGAGGCCGGTGGCCTCGTCGAGCCCGAGGGCGAGGTTGAGGCACTGCACCGCGGCACCGCCGGTGCCCTTGGCGAGGTTGTCGACGACGCCCACGGCGACCAGCCGCCGGGCAGCTTCGTCGACGGTGACCTGGAGCTGCACGGCGTTGGAGCCGAGGACCGACTGGGTCTGCGGCCAGCTGCCCGGTGGGAGGACGTGGACGAACGGCTCGTCGGCGTACGCCTTGGCGTAGGTGGCGTGGGCCTCGTCGGTGGAGACGTCGCCGGCCAGGGGGGCCGAGCAGGTCGCGAGGATGCCGCGCGACATCGGCACCAGGGTCGGGGTGAAGCTGACCCGGACGTCGCCGCCGGCGACGCGGGTCAGGTTCTGCACGATCTCGGGGGTGTGGCGGTGGACGCCGCCGACGCCGTAGGCACTGGCGTTGCCCATGACCTCGCTGCCGAGCAGGTGGGGTTTCGGCGCCTTGCCGGCGCCGCTGGTGCCGGACGCGGCGACCACGACCACGTCGGGCTCGACCAGGCCGGCGGCCAGCGCGGGTACGAGCGCGAGGGTGGAGACCGTGGGGTAGCAGCCGGGGACGGCGACGCGGCGCGCGCCGGCGAGCAGCTCGCGCTGGCCGGGGAGCTCCGGCAGCCCGTAGGGCCAGGAGCCGGCGTGGTCGCCGCCGTAGAACTGCTCCCACAGCGCGGCGTCCTCCAGCCGGAAGTCGGCACCGCAGTCGATGACGACGGTGTCGTCGCCGAGGGCGGCCGCGAGCGGACCGGACTGCCCGTGCGGCAGCCCGAGCACGACCACGTCGTGGCCGGCCAGGGTCTCGGGCGTCGTGGGCTCGAGCACCCGGTCGGCCAGCGGCACCAGGTGAGGCTGCAGGGTGCCGAGGGTCTCCCCCGCGTTGGAGCCGCCGGTCAGGGCACCGATCTCGGCGTCGGGGTGGGCCAGCAGCAGCCGCAGCACCTCTCCTCCGGCGTACCCGCTGGCTCCGGCGACCGCCACGCTGAACGTCATGTGCATGACTATACATGTCCCGGAATGTTCCCCGACGAGGGGTTTCAGGGGTCGGGCCGCGTGACTAGGTTCGCTCCATGGAGCGACTGACCCCCGACGCCTACCGCCACCACCTGGCCTCGGAGTCGCACCGCTTCCGTGAGGTGCTCGCCGAGTGCGACCAGCACGCGCCCGTGCCGAGCTGCCCCGGATGGGAGGCCGCCGATCTTGCGTGGCACCTCACCCGGGTCCAGTCGTCCTGGGCGTGGATCGTCGACCACCGGCCGGAGCCGCCCTCGGGCCGGGCCGCCCCCGAGCGACCCGTCGCGTACGACGACGTGCTGACGGCGTTCGACCAGCACTCCGCCGCGCTGCAGGCCGCGCTCGCCGACGCCGATCCGGGCGACGAGGCGTGGACGTGGGCCGAGGACCAGTCGGTGGGCTTCGTGCTGCGACGGCAGGCACTCGAGGCGCTTGGTGCACCGGATCGACGCGGAGCAGACGGCCGGCACGACCTCGCCCCTCGACGTCCGACTGGCCGCCGACGGCGTCGACGAGGTCCTCGACGTCATGGTCGGCACGGCTCCGGACTGGGCCAGCTTCAGCCCGCTCCCCCACCACCTGCGCCTCGACATCACCGACGCCGACGCGTCGGTCTGGGTGCAGCTCGGCCGGGTCGTCGGCACCGACCCCGACGACACGCACCACGACGACGACGGTCTTCACGTCGTCAGCGACCCGGGCGTCGAGCCCGACGCGGTCATCAGCGGTGAGGCGGCGCCGCTGCTGACGCGACTGTGGCGACGTGGCGACGGGGCCGAGATCCACCTGGCCGGCGACCTCGCCATCGTCGACCGCTTCCGACAGGTCATCCACCAGCCGCTCTAGGTGCGCTGGACGGCCCCGCAGCGGGCGGCTGCCGCGGCGACCGCGGCGTCGCGGGCGGCGGCGACCTCTCCCTCCACCAGGGTGCGGTCGGGGGCCCGGAACCGCAGCGCGAAGGCCAGCGACTTCTTGCCCTCGCCGATCTGGTCTCCGGTGTAGACGTCGAAGAGGCGGATCGACTCGAGCAGGTCGCCGGCACCCTCGCGCAGCGCGGCCTCGACCTCGGCGACCGTCACGGACGCGTCGACCACCAGGGCGACGTCCTCCTTGGCGACCGGGTAGTTGGAGAAGCTGGGGGCGCGGGTCGAGTCGGGCGCGAGCGCCAGCAGCGCGTCGAGGTCGATCTCGGCGGCCACGGTGCGGGGCGGTACGCCGTACGCCGTGCACACCCGCGGGTGCAGCTCCCCGGCCCAGCCGAGCACGGTCTCACCGGCGACGACCTCGGCACAGCGGCCGGGGTGCCAGGGTGGCTTCGCGGCCGACCGGACAGTGATCTCGACGCCGACGGCGTGCGCGACCTCGCGGACGGCGGCCAGCGCGTCGGTCCAGTCGTAGGGGGTCGCGTCGCCCCACCACCCCGGGCGGCTGCGCTCGCCGGTCGCGATCACGCCCAGGTGGAGCGGCTGGTCCGGTACGGCCTTGGTGAGGTCGTCGAACTCGCCCTCGGTCGGGCGCCGGTCGACCGGCAGGATCGTGGTCCCGCCTCCGGCGTCCGGGCGGGTGACGGTGGCGAGCTCGAAGAGCGCGAGGTCGGCCGTGCCACGACCGGTGTTGCGGGCGACTGCCTTCAGCAGCCCCGGCAGCACGGTGGTGGTCATCGACGGCTCCTCGGCCGACAGCGGGTTGGCCAGCGAGAGCAGCTGACGGCGTTCGTCGTCGGCCGGGAGGCCCAGCGCGTCGAGGTCCTTCTGGCCGATGAAGGGAAAGCTGATGACCTCCACGAACCCGGCGCCGGCCAGGGTGCGGCCGATCCGGCGGCGCAGCCGTTGGCGCGGGGTGAGGCCGCGGCCCGAGGGGGCCGGCGGCAGCACCGACGGCACGTTGGCGTAGCCGACGATCCGGGCGACCTCCTCGACCAGGTCGTAGGGATCAGTGAGGTCAGGCCGCCACGGCGGGACGGTGGCGGTCAGCTCGTCCCCGGAGACGGACACCTCGCAGCCGACGGCGGTCAGGTTGCGGACGACCGTGGGTTCGTCGATCTCCATGCCCGTGATCCGCGCCGGCAGGTGCACCGGCATGGTGATCGTGCCCGGGGCGGGCGGTCGGCCGACCACCGTGACGCCGGGCTCGATGCTCCCGCCGCCGTACGTCGTGAGCAGCTCGACCACACGGTCGGCCGCGGCCTCGCAGATGGTCGGGTCGGCGCCCCGCTCGTTGCGCTTGCCGGCCTCGGAGGTGATCCGGTGCCGGCGCCCCGTCCGGAACATCGCGACCGCGTCCCAGTGGGCGGCCTCGACCAGGACGTGGGTGGTGGTCTCCGACATCTCGGTGTCCTCGCCGCCCATCACGCCGCCGAGCCCGATGATGCCGGAGTCGTCGGTGACGACGAGGTCGTCGGGCGAGAGCGCCCGGTCGGTGCCGTCGAGCGTGGTCAGTCGCTCACCCTCGCGGGCGCGGCGCACCCGGATCGCGCCCTGCACCTTGTCGGCGTCGTAGCCGTGGATGGGGCGACCGGTCTCGAGCATCACGTAGTTGGTGACGTCGACGGCCAGCGAGATCGGCCGCATGCCGGCCTGCTGGATGCGCCGGGCGAGCCAGTCGGGCGTCGGCGCAGCCGGGTCGAACCCAACGACCGTCCGGGCGACGAAGACCGGGCACCCCTCGGCGTCGTCGACCACGACGGGGTAGCCCCGGTCGTCGGCCGGCGGCACGTCCCGCTCGACCGGGTCGAGGAAGCGCGCGTCGTACGCCAGGGCGGCTTCGCGGGCGATGCCACGCAGGGAGAGGGCGTAGGCGCGGTCGGGGTTGATCTCGAACTCGACGACGACGTCGTCCAGTCCCAGGACGGACCGGGCGTCCTGTCCGGGCTCACCGGCGCCGTCGGGCAGCACGATGATCCCCTCGTGGTCCTCGCCCAGCCCGAGCTCCGCGGCCGAGCAGATCATCCCGGCGGAGACGTGGCCGTAGGTCTTGCGCGCGGAGATCTCGACGCCGATGTGGGGCCCCGGCAGCACCGCCCCGGGCAGCACCACGACGACGAGGTCGCCGGGGGCGTAGTTGTGGGCGCCGCAGACGATTCCCTGGGGCTCGCCGGTCCCGTTGGCGTCGCCGACGTCGACGGTGGACCAGTTGATGGTCTTGCCGTTCTTCTGCGGCTCGGGCTCCATCGTGAGCACGCGCCCGATGACCAGCGGGCCGGTGATGTCGTCTCCCGGACGGTGGAGCGCCTCGACCCGGAGGCCCAGGTCGGTCAGTGAGTCGGCGAACTTCTCGGTGTCGAGGTCGTCCGGCAGGTCGACGTACTCACGGATCCAGGACAGTGGGGCACGCACGGGGTCAGAGCTCCGTTCCGAAGGAGGACGAGAAGCGGACGTCGCCCTCGAAGAAGTCGCGCAGGTCGGCAGCACCGGTCGCGAACATCAAGGTCCGGTCGATCCCCATGCCGAACGCGAAGCCGGTGTAGCGCTCGCTGTCGATGCCGCACGCCGTCAGTACCCGGGGGTTGACCACACCGCAGCCGCCCCACTCGATCCAGCCCTCGCCGCGACAGGTGCGACAGGCGTCGGAGTCGACCCCCCGGCAGACGAAGCAGCGCAGGTCGACCTCGGCCGACGGCTCCGTGAACGGGAAGTACGACGGCCGGAACCGGGTCGCGATGCCGTCGCCGAACATGCGGGCGGCGAAGTGGTCGAGCGAGCCCTTGAGGTGGGCGAGCGTGATGCCCTCGTCGACCACCAGCCCCTCGACCTGGTGGAACATCGGGCTGTGGGTCGCGTCGTACTCGTCGGTGCGGAAGACCCGGCCCGGGCACACGACGTAGATCGGTGGGGTGCGGGTCAGCATGGTGCGGGCCTGGACCGGCGAGGTGTGGGTGCGCAGCACCAGGTGGTGGTCGGCCGGCTCGGCCCAGAAGGTGTCCTGCATCGTGCGGGCCGGGTGGTCCTCGCCGAGGTTGAGGGCGTCGAAGTTCAGCCACTCGGCCTCGACGATCGGGCCCTCCGCGACCTCCCAACCCATCGCGACGAAGATGTCCTCGATCAGCTCCCCACCCGTGGTGAGCGGGTGCCGGCTCCCACGCGGTGTCCGGTCGACCGGCAGCGTGACGTCGACGGTCTCCTCGGCCAGCATCCGCTCCTCGTGCTCGGCCTCGAGCGTCACGGCGCGGGCGGCGAGCGCCTGGTTGACCGCGCCACGCGCCTGCCCGACGCGCTGGCCAGCCTCCTTGCGCGCCTGCGGCGGCAACGCGCCGATCTCGCGGTTGGCCAGCGCCAGCGGTGACCGGTCGCCCGCGTGCTCGAGCCGGACCTGCTTGAGCTCGGCGAGGTCGTCGGCGGACTCGATCGCGGCCAGGGCGGCGTCGCGCATCGCGGTCACCTGGGCGGCGTCGAGCGGCGTGACCTGCACCGGGTCGTAGTCGCTGTTGGGTCCGGACATGGGGTGAGTCTAGGAAGTCTGGCTCCGGGCCCGCGAACCGGTTCCTGACCGCCATCTCCGGGCCGTATCGGAAACGTCCACGCAGCAGTAGCCTGACGAAGTCCGGGTCGCACGACCCGCCGAGAGGAACCGTCCATGACTGCCAAGCGTCTCGCCGTACCCGTGGCCGTCGTGGCCACGGCTGCCCTCACCCTCGCCGCCCCGCCTCTCACCCAGGCCGCGGCACCCGTCGCCAAGGCGAACGTCACCGTCACCATCGACAACGAGCAGACCGACATCTTCGGGACGCTCAAGAGTCCGCGCCGCGCGTGCAAGGCCGAGCGCGAGGTCCGACTGATCAAGCAGAAGGGCTCACGCGGGGGCGGCGACGACTCCCACTTCGCCAACGACACCACCGACCTGCAGGGCGGCCAGTGGGTCTGGGAGACCGGTCAGCTCGGCACCGAGGGACGCTTCTACGCCCGGGTCAAGGCCACCCCGAACTGCAAGGCCGACGAGAGCCCGACCATCCGGGTGCAGCGGGACGACTGAGCTAGGACTGGGGCTGGTCGGCTGCGGCCGGCCAGTCGACGCAGATCCGGGCTCCGCCGCCCTCCGCCTCGCCGATGGACACGGTGCCGCCGTGGGCGTGGGTGAGGCCGTTGACGAGGTAGAGGCCGAGTCCGGAGCCGCCGCGAGCGCCCCCGGTCCAGAACTTGGTGAACACCCGGCGCCGCATCTCCTCCGGGATGCCGGAGCCGTCATCCTCGACGAACATCCGGATGCCGTCGTGCTCGGCGTCCGGGTGGAGCCGGTGCAGGCTGATCCGCACCTCACCGGAGCCGTGGCGTACGGCGTTCTCGACCAGGTTGGTCACGACCTGGGTGAACTTGTCGGGGTCGGCCGCGATCCGGGGCAGGTCGTCGTCCGCCTCGAACTCCACGTGGCGGGCGGTCCCCGCGACGACCGAGTCGACGACCCGACCGATCAGGACCGCTGCGTCGCAGGGACGCGGGTGGAGCGAGAGCCGGCCGGTGTCGATCCGGGCGACGTCGAGCAGCTCGGCGATCAGCCGGCTGAGCCGGTCGGAGTCCGCGTGGACCGTGTTGAGCATCAGCTTCTTCTGCTCCTCGCTCAGCTGGTCCCAGCGGTTCAGCATCACGCGCACGAACCCCTTGACACCGGTGAGCGGCGAGCGGAGCTCGTGGGCGACGGTCGCGACGAGGTCGGAGCGCTCGCGGTCGAGGCGGGCGCGGCCGCGGCCGCTGCGCAGCACCACAGCGACCCGGTTGACAGCGGCGCCGCTGCGCGGGCGGCTGATCCGGGCCGTGGTGAGGACCTCGAGGCCGCTCGGGAGCAGCCAGGACTGCTCGGGGACACCGGTGCGGATCGCCAGCCCTTCGTAGGGCACGTTCTCGCGGCACCAGTCCCGCCCCGCGTTGTCGGTCAGCGTCAGGACGTCACCGAGCGGCTGCCCCACGGCACTGCCGGCATCGATGCCCAGCATCCGTGCCGCCCGGGCCGAGACCAGCTCGACCAGCCCGTCGGCGCCGGCCACGACCACCCCGTCGGGCAGCACATTGGCCAGCGACTGAGGTGTAAACGGCTCGCCCACGGTGACATCCTGACCCATGCTGGCGTCCTCAGCGGCGAGCGCGCGCGGTGGCGTAGAGACAGACCGCGGCGGCGGTGGCGAGGTTGAGGCTCTCAGCACGTCCCGGAATCGGGATCCGGACCCGGTGGTCGGCCAGGGCAGCGGTCTCGGCCGGGAGGCCCCAGGCCTCGTTGCCGAACATCCACGCGACCGGGCCGCGCATCAGGTCGTCGGCCTCGAACAGGTCGACGTCGCCCGTGCCGTCGGCAGCCAGGACGACGTGTCCTGCGTCTCGGGCGGCGGCGACCGCGCCCTCGGTGTCGGGCGCGACGACCACCGGCACACGGAAGAGGCTGCCGACGGTGGCACGCACCGTCTTGGGGTTGTAGGGGTCGACCGAGTGGCCGGCCACCACCACTCCGTCGGCGGCGACGGCATCGGCGGTGCGGATCACGGTGCCGGCGTTGCCGGGATCGCGGACGTCGGCGCAGATGACCAGCAGCCGGGGATGGGTCTCGACAGGCTCGACCGCCGTTCGGGCAGGTCGTGGTCGTGTCGGGCTCGACCACCGCGGGCCGAGGACTCGGTGAGCGGGACGTCGAGGAAGCGGCACACCGCGACCACGCCGGCCGGGGTGACACTGTCGCTCAGGGACGTCAGCGCCCGGTCGTCGACCGGGGTCCATGGGACGCCGGCGCGGCCGGCCGCGTCGACCAGGGCGGCGTACGTGCTGGTCGCGGCAGGCGTGGCGAACACCTCGACCGCACAGCCGGGTGACGAGAGCGCGCCCTCGACCGCGTTCGGGCCGTCGGCAAGGAACAGCCGCCGCTCGGCGCGAACCGGGCGGCGGCTGAGCTTGCGTGCCTCCTTGACGCGACCATTGCTCGCGCTCAGGGGCTCGGCCACAGAGGTCAGGACGCCTTCGGCGCGTTGACGTCCTCGGGGAGGGCAGCCTTGGCGGTCTCGACGAGCGCGGTGAACGCGGGCGCGTCGTTGACGGCGAGATCGGCCAGGATCTTGCGGTCCACCTCGACGCCGGCCAGGTTGAGGCCCTGGATGAAGCGGTTGTAGGTCATCCCCTGCGCGCGCGCCGCGGCGTTGATCCGCTGGATCCACAGCCGGCGGAAGTTGCCCTTGTTCTTGCGGCGGTCGTTGTAGCTGTAGACCAGCGAGTGGGTGACCTGCTCCTTGGCCTTGCGGTAGAGGCGCGAGCGCTGGCCGCGGTAACCCGAGGCCCGCTCGAGGGTGGTCCTGCGCTTCTTGTGGGCGTTCACTGCGCGCTTGACGCGTGCCATGTCTTTACTCCTTGCTCAGTGCTTCGTCGTGGCCGCACTCGACCACCGGTGGGGTGGGCGGGTCAGCGACCCAGCAGCTTCTTGGCGCGCTTGACGTCGGCCTTGGCGACCTCGGTGGTGCCGGACATCCGGCGGGTCACCTTCGAGGGCTTCTTCTCCAGGTTGTGGCGCAGGCCCGTCTTCTGGCGGCGGATCTTGCCCGGTCCCGGTCACCCGGAAGCGCTTGCTGGCACCGGAGTGCGTCTTGTTCTTCGGCATCGTGGTCTTCCTTCGGGTTGCTCGTGTGTCTGTGGGCCGGTCAGGTTCGATCGAGCCGTGACTTCGTCACGCCTCGATCTCGGGATCGAGGTTCTCGGAGCGGCCACGCTCCTTCTTCTGGGCGACGGGGCCCGCGGCGTGGGCGGCGTCGCGCTCGGCCTGCTCCTCGGCCTGGACTGCGGCCCGCTCGGCGGCCCGCGACTCCTTCTGGGCCTCGTGGTCGGCCCTGGCCTCGGCCTTCTTGCGGTGGGGACCCAGGACCATGATCATGTTGCGGCCGTCCTGCTTGGGCGAGGACTCGACGAAGCCCAGCTCCTCGACGTCCTCGGCCAGCCGCTGCAGCAGCCGGAACCCGAGCTCGGGGCGGTGCTGCTCGCGACCGCGGAACATGATCGTGATCTTGACCTTGTCGCCCGCCTTGAGGAACCGCACGACGTGACCCTTCTTGGTCTCGTAGTCGTGCGCGTCGATCTTCGGGCGGAGCTTCATCTCCTTGATGATGACGTTGGTCTGGTTCCGACGGGCCTCACGGGCCTTCTGGGCGTTCTCGTACTTGAACTTCCCGTAGTCCATGAGCTTGCAGACCGGCGGGCGGGCCATCGGGGCGACCTCGACGAGGTCGAGGTCGGCCTCCTGGGCCAGCTTGAGGGCCTGGTCGGTCGGGACGATGCCCACGGTCTCGCCGTTGGGTCCCACGAGCCGGACCTCGGGTACCCGGATCCGCTCGTTGATACGCAGCTCGGTGCTGATGTGTCCTCCAGTGGTTTCGCGGCCGGGAGACTCCCCGCGTCTCGGCCGGTACCGGCGCCGAAATCGAAAAGAGGCTCCCGCTGGTCACAAGCGGAAGCCAGTCGCGCCACGTCGCCCGGAAATCCGTGACGCGTGCCGCCGGTCACGACGCTTGGGTACGTCGTCACCGTGACCGGACCCGACGACCTGTGTCGGTCGATGCGGGTGGGAGACGTGAAGCTGCTGGTCCCCGCTTGTGGGATCGGTCCTGTCACAGGGTGACGGAACTGATCGGTCAACGCCGCACCTTACCGGTTCATTCCGTGGCCGGTCGAATCCAGGCCCAGTATCGAATGCGCTCGCCCACGCGGGTGAGCTGCCAGCCGGCCGCCAACGCACGGAGGTCCTCGCCCTCGATGGGGAAGCGGACCGGGCCGGCGACGTCGACCACCAGGGCCACGGCCTGCTCCTGCAGCGCCGACCGGGCGGCGGTGGATGCGGAGACCGGGACCGGGCGGGCCTCGCCGTTCCACGCCGCCAGCGACGCCGTCCCCGTGAACGCGAGCATCCCGCGCCGGCCGTCGGGCCGGGTGAGCAGCACCGCGGCCATGTCGCTGGTCTTGTCGTGAGCCAGCCCGTCGGCATCCACCTCCACCTCGCCGGCGATCGCCACCACCGGCACCAGCAGTCGTGACGCCCGACAGCGCGGCCAACGCCTCGACGTACTCCCCCGTCGCCCGAGGCGTACGCCGCGAGGGCTGCCGTCACCGCGGGGTCGGCGGCACCGTCGTCGTCGGGGAACCCGGGGTCGGGGATCGATCTCGACACTCGCCCATCCTGACAGCCCAGCTCCTCGCACCCGGCAGGGGTCGCTGTGGCGGGTGTGCCAGAGTTGGAGGCGTGGACGAGGTGACCTGGGCGGCGCTGACGACGGTGCTGACGGCCTCGGCGCGGCCTGGACCTGGTACGCCTTCCGCAACCGGGGCCTGGCCTCCGGGCTGCGGGGCGCCGGGCTGACGCTGCTGCCGCCCGCCGCCTTCCTCACCGGCACCCTCGAGATGTTCTCCGAGATCGGCGGTTCGGTCATCGACTGGGCCACGAGCGTGGTCTTCAGCCCGATGGTCTGGGCCGGGATCGTGATGGCCGGTCTGTCGGTCGTGCTCCTCGGCTCCTCGGCGTACCTGCGCGAGCGCGGCCGGGGTGGCGCTCCCGGCGAGCCCAAGCAGGTCGGCGCGGGCGCCGACCGGGACGCCCTCCCACCGTCGTCGGGTCGGGCAGAGCCCGCCATCGACGACGACCTCGCCGACATCGAAGCCATCCTCAAGCGCCGCGGGATCACCTGATGGCGCCAACCTCGGGCGGGCGGCGTGAGCTCGCCCGCCGGCTTGCCGCGGCCGTGGCGACGATGCATGCGCTCCGGTGAGCCACTGCCGACCCCCGCTCATGGTCGTGGACCTCGACGCCTTCGACCACAACGCTGCCGACCTGGTGCGCCGGGCCGGGGCAAGCCGATCCGCGTCGCCTCGAAGTCGGTGCGGGTCCCCGCCCTGCTCGAGCGTGCGCTCCGCGTCGACGGCATCGCCGGCGTCCTCGCCTTCACGCTCCGCGAGGCGCTGTGGCTCTACGAGCGGGGCGTCAGCGACGACATCGTCGTCGCCTATCCCACCGTCGACCGCACCGCGCTGGGCAGGCTGGTGGCCTCGCCCGGGGCCGCCTCCGCGATCACGTTGATGGTCGACGACGTCGCCCACCTCGACGTGGTCGACTCCGTACGCCACTCCTTGGCCGTCCCGATCAGGGTGGCGATCGACGTCGACGCCGGCCTGCGGATCGGTGGACAGCACGTCGGCCCGAAGCGCTCGCCGCTCCACGACCCGGCGTCGGTGGTCGTCCTCGCCCGCGCCATCGGTGGAGCGCCGGGGGTTCCGGCTGGTGGGCGTGATGACCTACGAGGGTCAGGTCGCCGGGGTACCCGACGTGGTCCCGACCCAGCGGGCACGGTCCCTGATCGTGCGTGGGCTCAAGCAGGCGTCGCAGACCCAGCTGGAGGTACGCCGCCAGCAGGTGGCCGACGCGCTGGCAGGGATCGTCGAGCTGGAGTTCTGGAACGCGGGTGGCTCGGGCTCGGTCGAGTCGACCGCGCAGGATCCGGTCGTCACCGAGGTGGCGGCGGGCTCCGGTCTGCTCGTCCCGACCCTGTTCGACCACTACCAGTCGTTCGAACCGGTGCCGGCCGCGCTGTTCGCGCTGCCCGTCGTCCGCCGCCCGTCGGCCGGCATCGCCACGGTCCATGGTGGCGGGCTGGTTGCCTCGGGCGCAGCCGGACGTGACCGGCTGCCGGTGCCCTGGATCCCCGAGGGACTCCACCTGACCGCGCTCGAGGGAGCCGGCGAGGTGCAGACGCCGCTCACCGGGCCGGCAGCGGCGCGCCTCCGGGTGGGCGACCTGGTGTGGTTCCGCCATGCCAAGTCAGGCGAGCTGTTCGAGCACACCAACGACGTCCGGCTGCTCGCCGGCGAGACGTTCGTCGAGCACCGTGGAGACCTACCGCGGCCTCGGCCTCGCCTTCTGACACCCGGGCACGACGACGGGCCCCCGCCGTGCTGGCGAGGGCCCGTCGAGCGGAGTGAGGTCAGCCGCGGGAGGTGCGGATGCACACCTTCGGGAACGACACCTGCTGGCCTGCGCCGTTCACGATCTTCGTCGAGTAGGACGTCTTGAAGGCGGCGTTGCCGTTGATCTTGATCCGGTAGCACACGATGCCGGGACGCTTCAGCGCGGCGATGCGCTTGCGGTACTTGCTCTTGCTGTTGGTCTTGAACTTCTTGGAGTTGTCCCACGTCTTCTCGCTCTTCAGCTTGCGCTGGACGATCACCTGTCGCTTCTCGTAGTCAGGCGTGGTGCGACCGAAGGCGATGAACACGCCCTCCCGGGCCTCCTTGCCCTTGAGGTAGATGGTGCGCTTCTTCTTGGCGACCTCCACGGTCTGGGGCGCCGCTGCGGACTCCTCGGCCGAGGCGGTGCCCGAGACGGCGACGATCGGGGTGGCGACGGCCAGGGCCACGGTGGCAATGGCGAGACGCGTACGAGTGGCGAACATGTGGTGATTTCCCTCCTGGGGATCGAAGCTGAAGCCAACTGAGGACAACCCTGCCCTAGACCGGCCGTGCCCAAACCCACTTTCATCCGATTGCGCCCGCGGGACGACGCGGCCTCACGAGGTCCCTATCGTTTCGCGGGTGAGCGACCCACGTTCCCAGCCGGCGGTCACCGTCCTGACCCTGGCCAGGTCCCGGCCGCCGACCCTCGGCGGCGGAAGACTCGTCTGCATCGACGGCCCGGCCGGGTCCGGCAAGACGACGCTCGCGGACCGGCTCCTCGAGCTCGAGCCCGAGGCGACGGTCGTGCACATGGACGATCTCTTCGAGGGCTGGGGCGGCCTCCCGACGGTGACCTCGCAGCTGGACAGGGTGCTGCTCCCGCTGGCCGAGGGCAGGGCGGGGAGCTACCGGCGCTGGGACTGGCTCGCCGACGCGTGGGCCGAGGAGGTCACCGTCGAGCCGACCGGACTGCTGGTGCTGGAAGGAGTCGGGTCGGGATCGGAGCAGGTCTTCGGGCTGGTCACCGTTCTGGCGTGGGTGGAGGCGCCCCACGACGTGCGGATGCGCCGCGGCCTGGACCGCGACGGCGAGGCGTTCGCGCCGTACTGGGAGGCCTGGGCCACGGCCGAGGCCGAGCACTTCGCGCGCCATCGCACCCGGGACCGCGCCGACGTCCTGGTCGACGGCCAAGGACGGTGGCGCCCGCGATCAGCCGGACCGGGCGAGCAGGAGCCGTAGCTCGGCCACGGCCCGGCGCGCACGTCCGCCGTCGGAGCCCTGGATCCCCATCGCCGGCTGGCTGGTGCCGTCGGCGAGGTCGAGCACCGCCCAGGGGGCGCCCGGCGGCAGGTGGACCGCCAGCACCTCCGCCCACTCGTAGGCGCGGGTGCGGAAGCCGTTGACGACCACCAGTCGGTCGGTCTCGGCCACGACCCGCGACCTGGCCATGGCGAACCCCGCCGAGAAGAAGAGCAGCCCGAGGAACACCACGGTGCCGCGCTGGAACGGCGTGAAGCGGGCGCGGGTCTCCGCGTCGAAGGAGAACCACGCGAACGCGCACACCACCAGCAGCGCTCCGCCGAACAGCGCCCCTGCCATCCGGACGCCGAACGGTCGCCAGGTGTGGGGCAGCTGTGGCTCAGAGACGGCAGGCATGGATGTCGGTGAGCAGGATGCCGCGGGCGCCGATGTCGAAGAGCTCGTCCATCAGCCGCTGCGCGCCCAGCCGCGGAACCATGGCGCGCACCGCGACCCAGCCCTCGCGATGCAGGGGCAGCACGGTGGGGCTCTCGATGCCGGGCGTGAGGGCGACGGCCTCGGCCACGTGCTCGGAGGGGATGTCGTAGTCCATCATCACGTAGCTCCGCGCGACCAGGACTCCGTCGAGCCGGCGCCGGAAGACCTCGAAGCCGGCCGGCGTCTCGCCGCCGCGGGTCACGAGCACCGCCTCCGACTGCAGGATCGTCTCCCCGAAGGTCTCGAGCCCGGCCGCCTGGAGCGTGCTGCCGGTCTCGACGACGTCGGCGATCACGTCGGCGACGCCGAGCTGGATGCTGGTCTCGACGGCACCGTCGAGACGGGTCACCGAGGCCTCGATCCCCTCGCGCTCCAGGAAGCCGGTCACGATCCCGACGTACGACGTGGCGATCCGCTGGCCGGCCAGGTCGGTCAGCTCGGAGAACTGGCCGGCGGGGCCGGCGAACCGGAACCGGCTGCCGCCGAAGCCGAGGCCCATCACCTCCTCGGCCTTGGCGCCGGAGTCGAGCAGGAGGTCGCGGCCGGTGATGCCGACGTCGAGCGTGCCCTCGCCGACGTAGAGCGCGATGTCACGCGGGCGCAGGTAGAAGAACTCGACGCCGTTCTCCTCGTCGAGGAGCCGCAGCTCCTTGGCGTCGTGGCGCTGCCGGTAGCCGGACTCGCGCAGGATCTCCTGCGCCGACTGGGACAGCGCGCCCTTGTTGGGGACGGCGACGCGGAGCAGCTTCTGGGTGGTCATCGGTCCTCAGAGGTGGGTGTAGACGTCGTCGAGGGTCAGGTCGCAGGCGAGCATGAGCACCTGCGCGTGGTAGAGCAGCTGGCTGATCTCCTCGGCCGCGCGCTCCTTCGACTCGTGCTCGGCGGCCATCCAGGACTCGGCGGCCTCCTCGACCAGCTTCTTGCCGATGGCATGGACGCCGGCGTCGAGCTGCTGCACGGTGCCCGAGCCGGCGAGGCCGCGTGGTGGCCTTGTCGCTCAGCTCGGACCAGAGCTCGTCGAACGTCTTCACACCGTCAAGGCTAGACGTAGCCCCGGCGGATCGAGCGCAGTGTCTGGGCGGTGGTCAGTGCCGCCGCGGCCGCCTCGTAGCCCTTGTCCTCGCGGGAGCCGCTGAGACCGGCCCGGTCGAGCGCCTGCTCCTCGGTGTCGCAGGTCAGCACGCCGAAGCCGACCGCGGTCTGCCGGTCGAGGGCGACCCGGTTGAGCCCGTCGGTGGCGGCGGAGCAGACGTAGTCGAAGTGGGGGGTGCCGCCGCGGATGACGACGCCGAGCGCGACCACCGCGTCGTACCCCTGGGCGGCGACGGCGTCGGCGACGACCGGCAGCTCGAAGGTCCCGGGCACGCGGACCAGCTGGGGCGCCTCGACCTGGTGGTCGCGGCACGCGCGCTGGGCGCCCGCGACCAGGCCGTCCATCACCGTCTCGTGCCAGCTGGCGGCGATGATCGCCACCCGCAGGTCGTGGCAGTCGACGGGCTGCTGGTGCGGTGCTCCGGCTCCGCTCACCGTGCCCCCTTCAGGTCAGGCCCCGTCAGGTCGGGCCCCTTCAAATCAGGTAGTGCGTGGCCCATCCGGTCGCGCTTGGTGCGCAGGTAGGCCAGGTTGTGGTCGTTCGGTCGCGGCGTCAGCGGGACCCGCTCCGCCACGGGCACACCGTAGTCGGCTCGAGGCTGGCGGTCTTGTCGGGGTTGTTGGTCAGCAGCCGGACGGACCGTACGCCGAGGTCGCGCAGGATCTGGGTCGCGGCGCCGTAGTGGCGGGCGTCGGCCGGAAGGCCCAGGTCGAGGTTGGCGTCGACGGTGTCGCGGCCGCCGTCCTGCAGCGCGTAGGCCTGCAGCTTGGCGACCAGGCCGATGCCGCGCCCCTCGTGGCCGCGCAGGTAGACCACGATCCCGCGCCCCTCGTCGACGACCCGCTCGAGGGCCTCGTCGAGCTGGGGGCCGCAGTCGCAGCGGTGGCTGCCGAAGACATCGCCGGTGAGGCACTCGGAGTGGACCCGGACCAGGACCGGCTCCCCCGCCGCGCTCGCCGCCGCGAGGTCGCCGTGGACCAGGGCCAGGTGCTCGCCGCCGTCGACCGTGTTGCGGTAGCCGTGGGCCGTGAACGCGCCGTACCGCGTCGGCAGCGTGGTCACCGCCGACCCGCTCGACGAGCATCTCGGTGCGGTGCCGGTGACGGACCAGGTCGTCGATCGAGATCATCGCGAGGCCGTGCTCGTCGGCGAAGGCGCGGAGCTCGGGTCCGCGCTTCATGGTGCCGTCGTCGTTGACGACCTCGACCAGCACGCCGGCCGGGGTCAGCCCGGCCATCCGGGCGAGGTCGACGGCGGCCTCGGTGTGGCCTCGGCGCACCAGCACCCCACCCTCCTGGTAACGCAGCGGGAAGACGTGACCGGGGCGCGTGACCTCCCACGGCTCGGTCGCGGAGTCCGCGAGCACCCGCGCCGTGTGAGCCCGGTCTGCGGCCGAGATGCCGGTGGTCACGCCGTCGCGGGCGTCGACCGAGATCGTGTACGCCGTACGGAGCTTGTCCTTGTTGTGCGGGGTCATGAGCGGGATCTCGAGCCGGTCGAGCATCTCGGCCGGCATCGGCACGCAGATCACGCCACTGGAGTGACGGATCGTGAACGCCATCAGCTCCGGTGTCGCCCGGCTGGCCGCGAAGATCAGGTCGCCCTCGTTCTCCCGGTCCGCGTCGTCGACGACCACCACGGCCCTGCCGGCGGCGATGTCGGCGACAGCCCGCTCGACGGTGTCGAGGGCGACGCTCATGCCGGGACGCCCTTCGTGTCGCGTCGCGAGGTCTGGTCGTCGCTCGCTGCGCGCTCGGCACGCATCCAGGTGATGAAGCCGACGATGCAGAAGGCGCCGTAGAAGACATACATCCCCGCGGTCGGGTAGAAGCCGGCGTTGATGAGCGTGGTGACGCCGACGATGTCGACCAGGATCCACACCAGCCAGAACTCCACCCAGCCGCGGGCCATGCCGTAGGTCGCGAGCATGGACCCGGCCAGGATCCAGGCCTCGGTCTGCGGGCCCCACGAGCCGATCTGCAGCAGCAGGGCGTACGCCGCGCCGTAGCCGACGACTGCGAGCACCACGAGCATCACGCGCTCGCGGGCCGTCGCCCACCGCACTGTGATCGCCCCGCCGTCGGCGGCACCGCCGGCCGCCCGGGACCGGCCCCACTTCCACCAGCCGTAGAGCGACACTGCGATGAAGAAGACCTGGCGACCGGCCTGGCCCCAGAGGGGATCCTCGCTGGCGCCGCTGAGCGTGCCGGTGACGAACACCGTGAACAGCAGCACGTTGCCGACGATGCCCACCGGCCAGGCCCAGACGATGCGTCGCATGCCGAGGAGCGCGCTGGCGAGGCCGAAGAGGTTGCCGACCACCTCTCGCGCCAGCAGCTCGCCACCCGCGACGGGGATGGTGCCGTGCAGCAGCCAGTCGATCATCCTTCTCCTCCGGTGTAGGCACGGACCAGCTTGGCCACGTGCTTGGCGATGACGTCGACCTCGAGGTTGACGCGGTCCCCCGGCGCCCGGCTCCCGAGCGTGGTCCGGGAGAGCGTCTCGGGGATGAGGCTGACGGTGAAGTGGTCCTCGGCCGCCTCGACGACGGTCAGGCTGACGCCGTCGACGGCGATCGAGCCCTTGTCGACGACGTACGGCGCGAGGTGGGTCGGCAGCGAGATCGTGACGACCTCCCAGCGAATGACTGAGTGGTCGCTCGCAGACCGCGACAGGATCTCGCCGACCCCGTCGACGTGGCCCTGGACCAGGTGGCCGCCCAGTCGGGTCGCGAGCGTGGCGGCTCGCTCGAGGTTGACCCGGTCGCCGACCGCGGCACCGCGCAGAGAGGTCTTGTCGAGCGTCTCCTGCATCACGTCGGCGGTCCAGACGCCGTCGGCGACCGCCGTCACGGTGAGGCAGCAGCCGTTGACGGCGATCGAGTCGCCGAGCGTCACGTCCTCGAGCACCCGTCCCGCGCGGATGGAGAGCCGCGCCGCGTCACCCTGGTCTTCGAGCGCGGCGACGGTGCCGAGCTCCTCCACGATCCCGGTGAACATCAGCCGGTCCTCCTGGTGGGAGTCATGGTCAGCCGGATGTTGGTGTCCTCGGCATCCCCGCCGCCTAAGGCAGAGCCTTGGAGCACCCGGACGTCGTCGACATGGAGATGGAGGGCGCCGGCGATGGTGTCGATGCCGAGGTCGGCGACGGCGGTGGCCCCGGACCCGAGCAGCATCGGCGCGACGTACGCGACGACCCGGTCGACCAGGCCGGCCTCGAGGAAGCCGGCCGCCAGGGTCGGTCCGCCCTCGAGGAACGACGTGCTGACAGTCGCGGGCGAACAGGGCCGCGAGCACCTCGTGCGGGTCGCGGGTGCGCAGCTGGAGCGTCTCGGCACGATCGTTGAAGATCCGGCGGTCCGCCGCGAGGCTGCGCTCACCCACGACGACGCGCAGCGGCTGCCGGGCGACTGGCTGGTCGAGCTCGTCGCGGACGGTCAGCTCGGGGTCGTCGACCTCGACGGTGTGGGAGCCGACCAGCACCGCGTCGCACTCGGCCCGGAGCCGGTGGGTGTCGCGTCGCGCGGCAAGGCTGGAGACCCAGCGACTCGTGCCGTCGGCAGCGGCGCTGCGGCCGTCGAGCGTGGTCGCGAACTTCCACGTCACGAACGGACGGCCGTGCTCGACCGCGAACGTCCAGGCGTGGTTGAGGGCGCGAGCCTCGTCGAGCAGCAGGCCTGCCTCGACCTCGATCCCCGCGGCGCGCAGGCTCGCTCCACCACCCCGGGCGACGGGGTTGGTGTCCGACTGGGCGAAGACGACCCGGCGTACGCCGGCCGCGATCAGCGCCTCGGCGCAGGGACCGGTGCGACCGGAGTGGCTGCAGGGCTCGAGCGTGACCACCGCGGTGGCGCCGCGGGCGTCGTCGCCGGCCTTCGACAGCGCGTCGGCCTCGGCGTGCGGCGTACCGCTCCCCCGGTGGAAGCCCTCGGCCACCTCGGTGCCGTCGTCGGCCAGGATCACGCAGCCGACCCGCGGGTTGGGGCCGGTCGGGACGCCGGGGGTCGCCGCCAGCTCGAGCGCGCGCTGCATGGCGGTGCGTTCGGCGGGGGTGAAGGGCAACGCCTGCTCCCGGGTCCGGGTGTCCGCGGGATCCGGGGCGTCGGCGACGGGCGCACCGGAGAGGGTGCGACGTCGCTGCGTGCTGCTTTCCATCCGGACTTTGACCGTCGGTCCAGGATCTTCACCTGGTCAACCGGCCGCTGGCTGCGGTCGGGTCGCGGACTTCTGAGCGAACTCAGTCACCGCCGGTGCGGACTTTCACCGCCCCCAGAGCACGCGAGCACTGATGTCAGTAGCTCTTGCGCCGCTGAGCCTACTCCTGAACGCCATCCCGTGGCCGTGAGGTGTCCCACAGCATTCCTCAAGGTTGAGTTGGGCCTCGCTCACGGTCGAGTTGGGCCTCGCTCACGATTGAGTGGGGCCTCGCTCCGCCCGGGGTCCGGAGGCATGCCCAACTCGACGAGGAGCTGTGCCCAACTGAACGCGGAGGCCTGACCAACTCAACATCTTCTTTGGGTGGGGGTGTCGTATTCGCCGAAAACCGTTCGTGGAGAGGATGAGAGGCGGCCGACCGGGCAGCCACCATCCACACAGGAGCAGATCATGTCCCAGTACTTCCTCAGCCTCCCGCACGACTCCGCCGAGGAGCCGACCATGGCGACGATGGACCCTGCCGAGCTGGAGGCCGTGATGGCCGACGTCGGCGCGTTCAACACCGCACTGGTGGAGGCGGGTGCGTTCGTCACGGCGGGCGGTCTGATGCCGCCGTCGTCCGCGGTCACCGTCGACGGCTCCGGCGAGCAGCCGGTGCGGACACCTGGCCCCTTCACCACCGCCGAGGAGTATCTCGGCGGCTTCTGGATCATCGAGGCCGACTCCGACGAACGCGCCGTCGAGTGGACCGAGCGGGCCGCGACCGCGCTGCGGACCCGGGTCGAGGTGCGGGCGCTGCAGGTGCCGCCGGAGGCGTAGCCCTCAGCCGGCCGGCGTGGCGGCGTCGCGCAGGGCGGTGACCATCGCGTCGGGGTCGTCGGCGGCGAACACGGCCGAACCGGCCACGAACACGTCGGCGCCGGCCTCGGCGCACCGCCCGATCGTCTCGAGGGAGACGCCGCCGTCGACCTGCAGCCAGGTCTCGACACCGTGCTTCTCCACCAGCTCGCGCGCTCGCCGGATCTTGGGGAGCACGAGGTCGAGGAACTTCTGGCCGCCGAAACCCGGCTCGACGGTCATCAGCAGCACCATGTCGAGGTCGGGCAGCAGGTCCTCGTAGGGGTCGATCGGCGTCGCCGGCTTGAGCGCCATGCTGGCGCGGGCACCGTGGGCGCGCAGCTCGCGGGCGAGCCGCACCGGAGCCGACGCCGCCTCGACGTGGAACGTCACCGACCCGCAGCCGGCCTCCACGTAGGCGAGCGCCTCGCGATCGGGGTTCTCGATCATCAGGTGCGCGTCAAGGGGTACGTCGGTGGCCCGGGCCAGCGCCTCGACCATGGTCGGCCCGAACGTCAGGTTCGGGACGAAGTGGTTGTCCATGACGTCGACGTGGATCCAGTCGGCACTCGGGATCCGCGCCACCTCCGCGCCGAGGGCGGCGAAGTCGGCGTTGAGGATGCTCGGTGTGATCTGAGATGTCACGGGGAGGGCCACGGCTCGATCCTAGGAGTCCGGATCGGCTGGTGGGGCGGCACCCGCGGCTTCGTCCCGGTCGGCCCAGGCCAGCAACGGGCCGATGTCGAAGACATCGCGGTCGATGGTGGCGTGGAGGTCGCCGAGGTCGGCGTAGCGCTGCGGGACGGTGAAGATCGTGAAGTCGCGCGGATCGCAGGAGTCGACCTCGTCCCAGCGGATCGGGGCGCTGACGCGGGCATCGGGAAGGCCACGGACCGAGTACGCCGCGGCAATGGTGTGGTCGCGGGCGTTCTGGTTGTAGTCGACGAAGAGGTGGTGGGGGTCGCGATCCTTGCGCCACCACGTGGTCGTCACGTCGTCGGGGGCGCGCCGCTCGATCTCGCGGGCGAAGGCGAGCGCGGCGCGGCGTACCTGCTTGTGGCCGTGGTCGGGCCGGATCCGCACGTAGACGTGGAGGCCCTTGCCGCCGCTGGTCTTCGGGTAGCCGACCGCGCCGAGCTCGTCGAGCACCTCGTGGACGACGGCCGCCACGCGCTGGACCTGCGCGAAGTCCGAGAGCGGGCCGGGGTCGAGGTCGATGCGCCACTCGTCGGGCGACTCCGGGTCGTCGCGGCGGCTGTTCCAGGGGTGGAACTCGACCGTCGACATCTGCACCGCCCAGATGACCGCGCCGAGCTCGGTCACGCAGAGCTCGTCGGCGGTGCGGTCCCAGCGGGGGAAGTGGAGCCGGACCGTCTCGATCCACGGCGGGGCGCCAGCCGGGCAGCCGCTTCTGGTGGACCTTGTCGCCGGCGAGCCCCTTGGGGAACCGGTGCAGCATGCACGGCCGCTCGAACAGGGCGTTCACGATGCCGTCGCCCACGGAGAGGTAGTACTCGACCAGGTCGAGCTTGGTGGCACCCGAGCTCGGGAAAGTAGACCCGGTCCGGGTTCGTCACCTTGACGACGCGGTCATCCACCTCGATCTCGGTGAACGGCGACGCCATGGCGCCCACCGTAGTCGAGGGTAGTCGAGAGATCAGCGCTTCTTCGGCTGCTCCACCACGACCCGCACGGTGGGCGACCAGTGGGCATCGGCGTAGGCCCGCTCGGCGAAGAACCAGCGGTAGTCGGTCGTGACCTCCGGGGCGACCGTGGTGGTCACCTGGCCGTCGGGGGTGGCGAGCACGGGATCGGTGACGGGCCGGAACACGTCAGCGCCCTGGGGTCGAGCCTCGAGCACCAGCGCCGAGCCCATCGCCTCGGAGGCGGCGTCGACGGAGGTGGCCCTGAGGGTGACCTCCTGGCCTGGCTTGACGCGCTGGCTCGACGCCGTGATGGAGGTCGAGACGGCCCAGCCCTCGAGGTCGTACGTCGTGATCGAGCCCGGCGCGCCCACCTTGATCGCGTCGACACCGAACGCGCGACCGTCGCAGCCCAGCCCGGCCAGCAGGTAGCCGGGCCCGTCGCCGTGGTCGGCCGCGAAGTCGTCGATGGTGGCGGCGCCGCCCTGCTCGCTCACCGCGCCGGTGGCGGCGGTGACGCGGCTCCAGCGGTAGGTCGCGGACGCGGCATCGAGCTGCTGCCAGCCGTCGGCCGCGGCGGTGAGGTCGGCGCGGCCCGACCACACCTCGCCGGGCACCATGTCGGGGGCGAGGTACCAGACGTAGGCAACGCCCCGGCTGCCGGCGGATGCACGCACCGCCATCGAGCTGGTGGCGTCGGCGATCGAGCTGACCACGCTCACGGAGCCGGCCGCCGTTCCGGCACCGGGCAGCTGGAGGTCCGCCGCGCGCCGGCCGAGCGGGGCACCGGGGTCGCGGGTGACCCGCATCTCCGGGCCACGGGTGTCGGCGTGGTAGAGGTCGACGCAGCCGAAGTAGGTGAGGTAGGTGCTGGAGCTCGGGAAGGCGGTTCCGGGCACCACGACCGTGTCGTCGGCGTGGGCAGCCAGCGGCAGACCGAGCACGGACCCGGCTGCCAACGTGGCGGCGATCGCTAGGCGACGCATGGTTGAACCCCTCCCCCTGTGACCCACGCATGGGTCGTAGGCCCTATTGGACCTCACCATCGCGCGATAAGCCAATGATTCGCCCGCGCTAGTTCGCAACGATTCACCCTCGGTTCGGTCACCGACGCCTGAGAACGGCCAGAAACATCGCGTCGCTGCGGTGGCGATGCGGCCACAGCTGCGCGGTCTCCGGCACCGGCCCGGCGGCGTCGGGCAGGTCGAGCGCGACCGGTTCGACGGTGACGTCTCCCCGCTCGGCGAGCACCCGCTCGACGACGCCGGCGGTCTCGGCAAGCACCGGGGAGCAGGTCGCGTAGACCACGACTCCCCCGGGTCGCACCAGGTCCAGCGGCAGCGCCGAGCAACGCATCGCTGCAGCGGCACCAGCCCCTCGATGTCGGCCGGCTGCTTGCGCCACCGGGCCTCGGGCCGCCGTCGGAGTGCCCCGAGCCCCGAGCAGGGGGCGTCGACCAGGACGCGGTCGAACGAGCCAGCCGGCCATGGCGGCTCCCGCCCGTCCGCCGTCGTGACCTCCACGTCGTCCGCACCCATCAGCGCCCGACGCACCAGCTCGGCGCGGTGGGCCTGCGGCTCGTTGGCGACCAGGTGGGCACCCCGCTCCCCCGCGATCGCCGCCAGCAGCGCGGCCTTGCCGCCAGGTCCCGCGCACAGGTCGAGCCAGCGGGTGTCGGTCCCCTCGACCGGAGCCGCTGCCAGTGCCAGGGCGACCAGCTGGGAGCCCTCGTCCTGGACGCCCGGCACGACCTTCGGCCACCGCCGGCACGGCGCCCGGGTCGCCGCCGGCCAGCCGGACGCCGTACGGCGAGAGCGTGGTCGGTTCGCCCGGCAGCTCCTCCCGCGTGGACCGACCGGGGCGGGCGACCAGGACGACCTCGGGTGCCTGGTTGTCGGCGGCGAGCAGTTCCGGGAGCTCGCCGTCCCTGGGACCGAGCGCCCGGGCCAGCTCCTCGATGACCCAGCGCGGGTGGCTGTGGGCCACGGCGAGGTGGCCGACAGGATCGGCGACCGCATCGGGGGCGACCCGCTCGATCCAGGTCTCGAGGTCGTGCTCCGACACCCGGCGCAGCACCGCGTTGACGAGGCCGATCGACCCGGGTCCCGCCCGCGCCCGGGCGAGGTCGACGCGTCGTCGAGACTGCGGCGTGCGCGCCGACGCGCATCCCCAGCAGCTGGTGGGTGCCCAGGCGCAGCACGTCGCGGATCCGCGGCTTCACCGTGCCGCGGGTCGAGGCAGGAGTCGATGACCGCGTCGTAGGTGCCCTGCCGGCGCAGGGTCCCCGCCGCGAGCTCGGTCGCGAAGCCGGCGTCACGCCCGGACAACCGGTGCTCCCGGAGTGCCTGCGGCAGGACCAGGTTGGCGTAGGCGTCCTGGGTCCGGACCGCCCGCACGACGTCGTACGCCGCCAGCCGGGCCGGGTCAGCCATCGCCGAAGCCCTGTCCCTCCAGATAGGCATTGACCAGTCGCTTGGGGGCCCGACGTGACCACGCGTCGGTGAGGATCTCGCGCAGCTCCTCGACGTCGATCTCGTCGAGGCGCGACTGCTGGACGAGCACGGCGTCGAAGTTGCGGAAGTGGTCGATCGTGAAGAACGGCAGGCTCGGGATCGTCGACCAGGGCCTGCTTCTCGACCGCTGTCGGGGTGACGATGACGACCAGGTCGTCGTACATCTCACCGGTCTCGGGATCGACCGCCGTCTTGTGGGGCATCCGGTAGAGGACGAACCCCTTGCCCTTCTCGCCGCGGGGGACCTTCCAGGTCGGCCGGTCACCCCACGAGATGCCGAGCTCGGTCTCGGGCAGCGACCCGCAGATCGCGTCGATGTCCTCGGGAGTCGCCGGCCTGCCCATGCGGATCAGGCTAACGGCGCGCTCCCTCAGAACAGGTTCAGCGGCGGCGACCAGGGTCTGGTAGACCCCGTAGCCGAGCAGCAGGCCACCACGGCCCAGGAGAGCACCAGCCTCGCCTGGGTGGACACGTGGGCATCGTCCTGCTCCGCCTCGAGCCCTTCCTGCCGTTCGGACTCCACCTCGCGTGGTGGCCTCGCTGCGATCCTCGTGGAACCGATCCGCGACCGGCCGGATCAGCAGGTTCGCCACGAAGCCCGACCGCCAAGATCGCCCACCATCGTGAACAGCGCGGGTCGATAGGCGTCGGCGGTCAGCGTGCCGGCGCCGCCGGCGCGGTCGAGGAAGGCGTTGATGATCAGTGGGCCCGGCGACCCCGGCCGCCGCCCAGGCGGTCAGCAGTCGACCGTGGATCGCCCCGACCTGGAACACCCCGAACAGGTCGCGCAGGTAGGCCGGCACGGTGGCGAAACCGCCGCCGTAGAACGAGATGATGATCGCCGCGAGCAGCACGAACACCGCGGTGGTGGTCGACCCGGTGAGGGCGAGCAGCACGTAGAGCACGATGCCGACGCCGAGGTAGAGCATGTAGATCGGTTTGCGGCCGATGTAGTCCGACGTGCTCGACCACACGAACCGGCCGGCCATGTTGAACAGGGACAGCACGCCGACGAAGCCACCCGCGGCCGCGACGGAGACCGTCGAGGGGCCGCCGGGGTCGTCGCGGAAGAAGTCCTGGATCATGGGGGCGGCCTGCTCGAGGATGCCGATCCCCGCGGTCACGTTGCAGAACAGCACGGTCCAGAGCAGCCAGAACTGCGGCGTCTTGATGGCGTTGGCCGCCGAGACGTCGTTGTCGGTGACCATCGGCCTTCTTCTCGACCTCGGCCGGGTCGAAGCCCTCGGGCTTCCAGCCGGCGGGGGCACCCGGATGTTGGCGACGCCGATCATCATGATCAGGAAGTAGACGACACCGAGGGTGATGAACAGCCCGGTGAGGGCATGCCGCCGTCGGCGAGTGAGTCGGCGCTCGGACGGGTCGTAGCCGGAGTCGAAGAACGACATCAGCTGCCGCGAGGCGGGCGACGCGACCATCGCGCCGCCGCCGAAGCCCATGATCGCCATGCCGGTGGCCAGGCCGGGCCGGTCGGGGAACCACTTGATCAGCGTGGAGACCGGCGAGATGTAGCCGATGCCGAGCCCGATGCCGCCGATGACGCCGTAGCCGAGGTAGAGCAGCCACAGCTGCCCGGTCGCGATGCCGAGCGCGCCGACCAGGAAGCCGGCGGCCCAGCAGCAGGCTGCGGTGAACATCGCCTTGCGCGGGCCGACCCGGTCGACCCAGGTGCCGAACACGGCCGCCGAGAGGCCCAGCATGACGATCGCGATCGAGAACACGATGCCGATCGCGGTCTGGGAGGTGTCGAAGTGGGCGACCATCGAGTTCTTGTAGACGCTGGTGGCGTAGGCCTGCCCGATGCAGAGGTGGATCGCGAGGGCGGCTGGCGGGATCAGCCAGCGGTTGTAGCGATGGGGCGCCACGGTGTGCTCACGGTCGAGCACGCTCAGCACGGTCATGCAGGTCCTCCCGAGATAGACCAACGTTCAACGAGCCGTCGTCCACCCTAGTGCGCCGTGAGGGGGGCCACGCCTCACCCCCTCAGGCGAAGCCGGCCTCCGCGGCGAACGTGACACCGCGCGCCCAGTCGGCTGCCTCCATCTCCCTCTTGCCGAACGCCTTGACCTGGCCGAGCCGTACCGGGTGTGGTGCCGGTGCCGACGTGGACGGCGTTCTTCGAGACCGCGAGCCGACCCGGCGGGAGTGGCGCGTGTTCGCCGAGGGCGTGACCGGGCCGAGCTTGATCCGCTCGCCGTCGAGGGTCGACCAGGCGCCCGGGCCGGGCGTGCAGGCCCGGATCCGGCGGTCGACCGCGGCGGCCGGCTCGGTCCAGTCGACCCGGGCGTCGTCGACGGTGATCTTGGGGGCCAGGCTGATGCCGTCGGTCGGGCTGCTCGCGGGCCTCGAGGTGCCGTCGTCGATGCCGTCGAGCGTCGCGAGGAGCAGGCCGGCCCCGCCCTCGGCGAGCCGGCCGAGGAGGTCACCCGCGGTGTCGGTCGGACGTACGGCCTCGGTCATCACGCCGAACGTGGGGCCGGCGTCCATCGCCTTGACGATCCGGAACGTGGTGGCTCCGGTGACCTCGTCGCCGGCCCAGATGGCGTGCTGCACGGGTGCCGCGCCGCGCCAGGACGGGAGCACCGAGAAGTGGAGGTTGACCCAGCCGTGGGGTGGGATGTCGAGGGCGCTCTGCGGGAGGAGGGCGCCGTAGGCGACGACGGGGCAGCAGTCGGGGGCCAGGTCGCGCAGTGCGGCCTGGAAGTCGGGGTCACGCGGGTGGTCCGGCTTGAGCACCGGCAGCCCGAGCTCCTCGGCACGCTGGGCGATCGGGCTGGCGACCAGCGTGCGACCGCGTCCGGCCGGGGCGTCGGGTCGGGTCACGACGCCGGCGAGATCGTGGCCGCTGGCGGCGATCGCGTCGAGCGAGGGGATGGCGACCTCGGGGGTGCCGGCGAAGACGAGGCGCATCAGAGCTGGAGTCCGTTCGTGGCGTGGGGGCTGACCTTGACGGTCGGCTTCTCGAGGCCGAACCAGTCGGACTCGCGGATCTCGCGCATCGCGGCCTTGCGGGCGTCGGTGCCGAGCCGATCGATGAAGAGGACGCCGTCGAGGTGGTCGGTCTCGTGCTGGATGGCCCGGGCGAGCAGGTCGCTGCCGTGGATGGTCACCGGCTCGCCGTACATGTCGAAGCCGTTGGCGACGACCGACAGGGCGCGCAGGCAGTCGAAGGTCAGCTCGGGCAGCGACAGGCAGCCCTCGGCACCGTCCTGCTGCTCCTCGGAGAGCTCGAGCGTCGGATTGACCAGGTGGCCGAGCTCGCCGTCGACGTGCCAGGTGAAGACGCGGAGGCCGACGCCGATCTGTGGCGCGGCGAGGCCGGCGCCGGGCGCGGCGAGCATGGTGTCGGTGAGGTCGGAGACCAGCGTGCGGAGCTCGACGTCGAAGTCGACGACCTCGTGAGCGCGCTGCCGGAGCACCGGGTCGCCGAAGAGCCGGATGGGTTGGATCGCCACGGCGGCGAGTCTGAGAGCGCCCGTCGCGCGGCTCTCCACCAGGACCGCGAACCCGTCGAGCAAGGTGGCCAGGGCGAACCGCATGAACTCCTCGCCGGCCATCGAGAACGCGTCCTCGTCCAGCCCGGCGACGTGGGGGTAGAGCCCTGACTCCATGGCAGCAGCCAGGACCGGCTCCTGGGCAGCCCAGAACTCCTCGTGGCTGATCCCCGTCGACCTCTCGGCCAGGGTGGCGCCGTTGTGGTTGCGGGCGGCGCTGACGACCACCGCCTCGATGGCGACGATCATCGCCACCTGCTCCTGCGACGTCAGCCCGGTGCCGGTGAGCGCGGCCAGAGCGACGTCGAGCCCGCGCAGGGCGTTCGGACCGAGGAGCGGGCGGGTCTGGTCGACCAGCGGCAGCCACGGGTGGCGCGTGTGGAGCTCCCACAGGGAGTTCCCGAGCGTCTCCATCGCGCCGCGCCAGTCCGTCCCGAGGGTCGCGTCATCCTCCGGAGCGTTGACCCGTTCGAGCATCAGGTCGAGCAGCTCCTCCTTGCTGGGCACGTAGCGGTAGAGGGACATCGCGCCGACGCCGAGCTCCTGGGCGATGCGTCGCATCGAGACCGCATCGAGGCCCTCGGCATCGGCCACGTCCACCGCCGCCCCGACGATCGCATCCAGGCTCAGCCGCGGCTTGGGGCCGCGCTGAGGCTCGCCGAGCTCGAAGTGCCACATCAGCGCGAGGCTGCGACTGATGTCGCCACGGCCACTGTGCTCCTGGGCCATCCCGGCTCCTCCTCAGCGGCTGGAAACCCCCTCGCGGAGGATACTGCGTCGGGTGTACGCTCGCCGCGTACGCCGTACTCAGTTTAACGGCTCGCGCGACGGGGAGGCACCATGGCGTCCGAGTTGGCCGTCGAGACCACGGCCCTGACCAAGCGGTTCAAGGACGTCGTCGCTCTCGACGGCCTCGACCTCGCGGTCGCCCACGGCAGCGTGCACGGACTGCTCGGCCCGAACGGGGCCGGCAAGACCACCGCGGTGCGCGTCCTCGCCACCTTGCTCGACGCCGACAGCGGCAACGCCACGCGTCGCGGGCGTCGACGTGGCGGCAGGACCCGCAGGAGGTGCGGCGCAGGATCGGGTTGGCCGGCCAGTACGCCGCCGTCGACGAGATCCTCACCGGCCGTCAGAACCTGTCCCTCTTCGGTCGGCTCTACCACCTCAGCCGGCGCCAGGCCGCCGTGCGGGCGGCGGAACTGCTGGCAGCAGTTCGACCTGACGGCGGCGGCCGACAAGGGCGTGAAGACCTACAGCGGCGGCATGCGACGCCGGCTCGACGTCGCGGCCAGCATGATCTTGGCCCCGGAGGTGCTGTTCCTCGATGAGCCGACCACCGGGCTCGACCCGCGAGGGCGCAACGAGGTGTGGGCGGCGATCCGGGATCTGGTCGCGGGTGGCACCACGGTGCTGCTCACCACCCAGTACCTCGACGAGGCCGATCAGCTCTCCGACCAGATCACGGTCATCGACCGCGGCGCGCACGGTGGCCGACCGGCTCTCCTGCCCGATCTGAAGGCCACGGTCGGCGGCGATCAGATCGAGGTCGCTCGCAGCACCGGGCACCGATCTGGCCGGCGTGGCCGCTGCGTTCGCCGGCGTCACGAGCGCGGAGCCCGGAGGTCGACGCCGAACGGCGGCGGGTCACCGCCCCCGTCGCCGGATCGGGTGCAGGCCCTCGGCACCATCGCCGGCCGGTTGCACGCAGCAGGGCTCGCCGTCGAGGACATCACGTTGCGCCGCCCCATCACTCGACGACGTGTTCCTGCGGCTCACCGGCCATCGGTGCCGAGGACGTGGACGCCCTCCGAGGAGACAGGAGGCGGTCCGCGTGACGATCAGCCCTGGTCCCCAGCTCGAGCCGACCCAACGCCCTGGCTGGTGGTGGACCGTTCCGACTGCACCGCGATGGTGTGGCGCGGGCTCCTGTACTACCGGCGCCAGCCGACCATCATCTTGTGGCAGCTCGGCTTCCCGATCGTGTCCGTGCTCCTGTTCGTCTATGTCTTCGGGTCAGCGATGGACGTGGGAGAGGGCGCCGACTACAAGGCGTACGCGATGCCGGGCATGTTTGCGATGACGATGGCCTTCGGGTTCATGAACACCGCCTACGCCATGGTCGTCGACAAGGAGAAGGGCGTCACCGACCGTTTCCGGTCGATGCCGATGGCGCGCTCGGCCGTGGTGAGCGGGCGCGGGCGTGGGCGACCTGATCGGCGCGGCCATCGACCTCGCGGTGCTGGCCCTCATCGCGTTGGCCGTGGGGTGGCGGTCCGACGGCAGCGTCGGTGGAGACGGCGTACGCGTTCGTCCTGCTGCTGTGGTTGCGCTTCGCGCTGATCTGGATCGGGGTCTACCTGGCCATGTTCGTACCCGGCCAGGAGCAGGCGGGCAACCTGTTCGCGATCGCGTTTCCGTTCGGAATGCTGTCCAGCGTGTTCACCCCGCCCTCGTTGATGCCCGCATGGCTGGGCTTCATCGCGATGTGGAACCCGGTCTCGTCGACCGCCAACGCGATTCGCGAGCTGTTCGGCAACCCGGTCCCGCACCGGCGACAGCTGGATCGAGCAGCACGCCATGGAGATGGCGCTGGTGTGGCCATTGCTCATCACCGCTGGCGTTCCTGCCGCTGGCGATCCGGAAGTACCAGCGCCTGTCGTCCTGACGTTCAGAGCGTGGCCGGGTCGACCTGGACCCGGACGGCGTCGAGCTTGCGGGCGGACCGGACCCGCTGGACCTCGCCGAGTGCACGGGACAGCGCGGCACCCGCCGCCCGAGGCACCCGGATGACGACGCGGGACTGGTCGCCGGCGGGCACCGGGCCCAGGACCTCGGCGCCGTCCGGGAGGTCGAGCAGGGTGAGGGCGTCGTCGACCGCACCGGGGTCGCCGCTGATCGTCGCCAGCCGCGAGGACGGCGGCAGGTGGGCCTCGGCCCGCTGAGCGGTCTCACGCTCGGCGAAGCCGGCGGGATCCCAGCGGACCAGCGCCTGCAGGGCGGGGTGGTCGGGCTCTCCGACGGCGACCACCCGAGCGCCGGGTCGCGCCAGCCCGGCCGTGTTGAGCCACCGCCGCAGCGCCTCCTCCTCCGCCCGCAGGTCGGCACGACCGAGCGGGAGCCAGGTGTCGAGCAGCACGACGGCCGCGTAGCCGGTGCCGTCGGCGACCGGTTCCGCGCCGGGGGTCGCGACCACCATCGCGGGCGACGCCGGCACGTCGGCGCGGACGTGGGCCCCTCCGGAGGTGAGGACCGGGACGCCCGGGAACGTGCGGCCGAGCTCCTCGGCGGTGCGGGACTCCCCCACCACCGGGGCCCGCAGGCCACGGTGGCCGCACTCACCGCACGCCCACCCGGGCGCTGGGTCTCCGCACCATCGGCAGGACGGCGGATCGGCCGCACCGGCGAGCTGGAGCGGTCCGGTGCACCGGTCGCACCTGGCCGGCGTACGGCACCGCTCGCAGGCCAGGCTGGGGGCGTAGCCGGAGCGCGGGGTCTGCACGAGCACGGGTCCCTCGGCCAGCCCGGCGCGGATGGCGTCGTACGCCGCGCGTGGCAGGCGGGCACCGTGCTCGCGTTCGCCGGACTCGGCGATGGTGACGGTGACGCGGTCACGCAGCAGGTCGCGTCGCGGAGTGATCTCGTGGGCCCAGCCGGAGCTGACCAGCTGGTGTGCCTCGACGGAGCGGGCGAAGCCACCGACGAGGACCGCTGTCTGCTGCCGCTCGGCGCGCATCAGCAGCACCTCGCGGGTGTGGGGGTAGGGCGCGCGGGGCTCGGCGTGGAGGTCGTCCCCGTCGTCCCAGATCGCGACCAGGCCGAGGTCGTGGACCGGTGCGAAGGCGGCCGCGCGGGTGCCGAGCACGACCCGGCGGCGGCCGCGGGAGACGGAGAGGAAGTCGCGGTAGCGGGCAGCCGGTCCGGCCTCGGCCCGGAGCGTCACGTGGTGCCCGTCGCCGAGGACGTCGAGCAAGGCCGCGTCGACGCGGGCCAGGTCGCGGTGGTCGGGGACGACGATCAGCGTGCCGCGGCCGGAGGCGTGGGTGTGAGCCGCGGCATGGGCCAGGGCGAGCGGCCAGTCGGTGGCCGGGGCGGCGGACCAGACCGCGCGGGGGGAGCCGCCGTCGGCCAGGTGGGCGAGGAAGGCGGTGGCGGGCTCGTGGCCGGCCCAGACGCCGGCTGCGGCCCGGGGATCGGCCGCGACCTGGTGGTCGGCCTCGGGGGACGGCTTGGCCTCGGTGGTGGCGTGGCGCGGTGGCACGGCCAGCCGGAGCACGTCGGCCCGGCTGCCGGCGTAGCGCTCGGCGACGGCGGCGGCAAGGTCGGCGACCTCGGGCTGGAGGACCGGCTCGGGGCTGACGACACGTCGCAGCGGTGCGAGGCGGCCGGGGTGGTCGGACTCCGCGGCGCGGGCCACGACGTAGCCGTCGACGTCCTGGCCCGCGAACCGCACCTTCACCCGTGCTCCCGGGACGGCCGCGTCGGCGTCCTTGACCGGGACGAGGTAGTCGAAGGGACGGTCGAGGTGGGCGAGCGGCAGGTCGACGAGCACGCGCGCGACCGGGTCGGTCGGCGCCGGCTCGACCTCGGCGGCCTTGCGGGCGCGAGTCGCGCGGGCCTTGGCCTTGGAGTCGGCGACGGCTGCCCGGAGGCCGGGCAGCATGTCGGACTCGTCGGGCATGGCTGTTGTCTACCAGCGAGGGGTGACGGTCGGACCTGCTGGGGCAACACGCGCGGCCACCCCTACAGGTGCCTCGCGGCGGCCTTGAGGTCGGCGGCGCGGTCGATCCGCTCCCAGGTGAAGTCGGGGAGCTCGCGGCCGAAGTGGCCGTACGCCGAGGTCTCGGCGTAGATCGGGCGCAGCAGGTCGAGGTCGCGGATGATCGCGGCCGGTCGGAGGTCGAAGCACTTCAGCACGGCCTGCTGGATGTCCTCGTCCGGGATCACACCGGTGCCGAAGGTCTGGATGAAGACACCGACCGGGTGCGCCTTGCCGATGGCGTAGGCGACCTGCGCCTCGCAGCGGCGGGCCAGGCCCGCGGCGACGACGTTCTTCGCGACCCAGCGCATGGCGTAGGCGGCGGAGCGGTCGACCTTCGAGGGGTCCTTGCCGGAGAAGGCGCCGCCGCCGTGGCGGGCCATGCCGCCGTAGGTGTCGACGATGATCTTGCGGCCGGTCAGGCCGGCGTCGCCCATCGGCCCGCCGACGACGAACGTGCCGGTCGGGTTCACCAGCAGCCGGTAGTCCTCGGACGGGATGTCGAAGCCGTCCAGCACGCTGTCGATGACGTGCTTCTTGATGTCGCCCTCGAGCGTGGGGTGGTCGATCTCCTCGGCGTGCTGGGTCGAGAGGACCACGGTGTCGACGCGGACCGGGCGGTCCTCGGCGTCGTACTCGATGGTGACCTGGGTCTTGCCGTCGGGCCGCAGGTAGTCGAGGGTGCCGTCCTTGCGCACCTCGGTCAGCCGCTGCGCGAGGCGCTGGGCGATCATGATCGGCAGCGGCATCAGCTCGGGGGTGTCGTCGCAGGCGTAGCCGAACATCAGGCCCTGGTCGCCGGCGCCGCGCTTGTCGAGGTCGTCGTCAGAGTAGCCGACGCGTGACTCGTGCCCGTCGTCGACGCCCTGGGCGATGTCGAGGGACTGGCCGCCGATGGCGACCTGGACTCCGCAGGAGGCGCCGTCGAAGCCCTTGAGCGAGGAGTCGTAGCCGATGTCGAGGATCGTCTTGCGGACCAGCTCTGCGACCGGCGCGTAGGCGTTGGTCCGCACCTCGCCGGCGACGACGACCAGACCGGTGGTCAGCAGCGTCTCGACGGCCGTCCGGAGGTTCTCCTTGTCGGAGTCGTGCTCCATCAGGTAGTCGAGGACGGTGTCGCTGATCCGGTCGGCGATCTTGTCGGGGTGACCCTCGGTCACCGACTCCGACGTGAAGAGGCGTCCAGCCACGTTCGAGCTCACTCTCTGGTCCCAGGGATGTCGATGCAGCCTACAAGGCGACCAGCATGCGATACGCCGGTCTCAGCGGTCGAATCGACGTAGGACCTCGTCCCAGACCACGTGGGCGAGGGCAGCCTTCGACCCGTGCGGTACGTCGACCTGGGCACCGTCGGCGGCCAGGATCACGGCCTGGTTGTCGGGGCTGCCGAACACCGCTCCCCCGCTGACGTCGTTGACCACGAGCAGGTCGCAGCCCTTGCGGGCGAGCTTGGCGCGGGCCAGGTCGAGCACCGAGCCGGAGGCGTCGCCGGTCTCGGCGGCGAACCCCACGATCACCGCGTCGGGGCGTGGCCGGTCGTGCGAGATCTCGGCGAGGATGTCGGGGTTCTGGGAGAGCTCGATCGTCGGCGCGGAGCCGTCGTCGGCCTTCTTGATCTTGGCGTCGCTGAAGGCGACCGGCCGGAAGTCGGCAGGCGCGGCCGCCATCACGACGGCATCGGCGTCGGCCGCGGCCAGCACGACCGCGTCACGGAGCTGACCGGTGGTCTCGACCCGCTCGACCTTGACACCTGCCGGGTCGGGGAGCGTCACGTTGGCACTGACGAGCGTGACGTCGGCGCCGCGGGCGGCCGCGGCCCGCGCCAACGCGTAGCCCTGGAGGCCGGACGAGCGGTTGCCGAGGAACCGGACGGGGTCGAGGGGCTCGCGGGTGCCGCCGGCCGAGACCACGACGCGCCTGCCCGCGAGGTCGGCGACGGCGGTCGAGCCGGTCGAGACCCGCTCGAGCACCTCGACGCACACGTCGAAGATCTCGCCCGGCTCGGGCAGCCGGCCCTTGCCGGAGTCGGCTCCGGTGAGCCGTCCCTCGGCGGGCTCGACCACGATGGCGCCACGCTCGCGCAGCGTGGCCACGTTGGCGACGGTCGCGGGGTGCTCCCACATCTCGGTGTGCATCGCGGGTGCGAACACCACGGGGCAGCGCGCGGTGAGCAGGGTGTTGGTGAGCAGGTCGTCGGCCAGACCATGGGCGGCCTTGGCCATCAGGTCGGCGGTCGCCGGTGCGACCACCACGAGGTCGGCCGACTGGCCGATCCGCACGTGGGGCACCTGGTGGACGTCGTCCCACACGCTCGTGTGGACCGGTTGCCCGGACAGGGCGGCCCAGGTCGCCTCGCCGACGAACGACAGCGCGGCGGCGGTGGGGACGACGGTGACCTCGTGGCCGGACTCGGTGAAGCGGCGCAGCAGCTCGCAGGCCTTGTAGGCCGCGATGCCGCCGGAGACCCCGAGTACGACGTGGGTCATCGTCGACCCGTCAGGTCACTCGCCCGCCGTGAAGGACGCCTCGAGGGAAGCCTGCTTGCGGGCCTCCTCCTCCGCGGCCAGCTCGGCCGGGTCGACGTCCTCACAGGTGAGCAGGTCTTGGTTGATCTCGCGCAGCGAGATCGACAGGGGCTTCTCCTGCACGTGGGTGTCCACGAGCGGGCCCACGTACTCGAGCAGGCCCTCGCCCAGCTGGGAGTAGTAGGCGTTGATCTGGCGCGCCCGCTTGGCGCTGTAGAGCACCAGCTTGTACTTGCTGTCGGTCTTGGTGAGCAGCTCGTCGATCGGGGGGTTGGTGACACCCTCGGCGGCGATGTTGGGTCCAGACACGCGTGAAGCCTCACAGTTGGAATGGGGTTCAGGAGTCGAGCGACTCCTGCTGACCAGTGACCTGGTCTGTCATCAAGGCTACCAACTCCTCCGCCGCAGCGTGAACTTCGCGATTGACGATCGTCACGTCGAACTCCTCCTCGGCCGCCAGCTCGTCCAGCGCGGTCTCCAGTCGACGGGCCTGCTCCTCCTCCGATTCCGTGCCGCGACCGGTCAGTCGGCGCACCAGCTCCTCCCACGACGGCGGCTTCAGGAAGACGAACAACGCCTCGGGCATGGTCTCCCGGACCTGTCGGGCGCCCTGGAGGTCGATCTCGAGGAGCGCCCCGCGTCCGTCGGCCAGCATCGTCTCGACGGCGCCGCGCGGGGTGCCGTAGCGCGCGGCCCCGTGGACCACGGCCCACTCCAGCAGCTCGCCGGCTCCGATCATCCGGTCGAACTCCTCGTCGGAGACGAACCAGTAGTGGACGCCGTTCTGCTCGCCCGGACGAGGCGAGCGCGTGGTGGCCGAGACCGAGATCCAGACCTCCGGATGGTGCTCGCGGATGTCTGCTGCGACCGTGCCCTTGCCGACCGCGGTGGGTCCGGCCAGGACGACCAGCCGAGACCGACGTGTGCCGGTCTCAGCCATCGAGCCAGGTCACGCGCCGGAGTCCTGCGGGCCGAACTCACGTTGGAGGGCGGCCACCTGCTTGATCCCCAGGCCTCGCACCCGACGGCTCTCGGCGATTCCGAGTCGCTCCATGACCTGCCGCGCGCGGATCTTCCCGAGGCCGGGCATGGCCTGGAGCAGGTCGACGACGCGCATCTTCCCGATGACCTCGTTGGTCTCGCCCTCGTGCAGCACGTCGGTGATCGAGGCGCCGGCGTGCTTGAGGCGGTTCTTCACCTCGGCCCGCTCCCGTCGGGACGCGGCGGCCTTCTCGAGCGCCGCCGCGCGTTGTTCAGGGGTGAGAGGAGGCAGGGCCACGAGTGCGGGTTTCCTTCCTCAGCAAGGCAACGTGCAGGTCAGCGGCCAATCTAGCCACGTCGGTTCCGCGGCTGCAATCCACCCGGGGCACCGGTGGGCGGTTGGAACGTCACTGGTAGAGCGGTGTCTTGCACACGTCCTTGGCCTGCTGCTTCACGCCCTCGAAGGCGTCGGACACCCCGAAGAGCTCGTCCGCGGCCGCCGCGATGGCGTCCTGCTCCTCCTCGGTCACGTCCGCGGGCGGCTGGTCCGCGTCGTACGACGCCGCATCGACGCCGGCCCCCTCCAACGCCTCCGCGAGTCCTTCGAGTGCGTCGATGAAGGCGTTCCAGTCGTCCTCGATGTCGCGCGGAGCGTCCTCGGCGAGCTCGCGGAAGATCGGGAGCGCCCCCAGCAGGGCGTCCGGGTCGTCCTCGGCGAGCGCCTCGGTCAGCGCCACCTGGTTGTCCTCGACCCGCTCGCAGTAGTCGGCGCGCACGTCCTCCGGGCTGTCGCCGCAGCCGGCCAGTACGCCGACCAGCAGCAGACCCACCAGGAGTCGCGTCATGCGAGTGCCTGGGCGAGGTCGTCGTTGGCGCGGTGGCAGGCCTCGGTCATGGCGGCCGGGTCAGGCCCGAGTCGCAGCACCCCTCGGGAGGAGCTGGCGAGGACGTGAGGAGCCGCGGCGCCGAAGATCCGCCGGATGTCGGCCGCGCCGCCTCCCTGCTCGCCGTAGCCCGGCGCCAGGATCGGACCGTTGAACCCGAGGTCCTCACCGGTCTCGCCGATGGTGGCGCCGACGACGGCGCCGAAGGAACCGAGCGGGTCGGCGCCGGCATTGAGCTCGCGCAGCCGGCCGAGCACGCCTGCGGCGACGGTCCGGCCGTCCGCGGTCGTCGCGTGCTGGACCTCCGGGCCCTCCTTGTTGGAGGTGAGCGCCAGCACGAACACGCCGGCGTCGTGGCGGCGGGCGGTCTCGACCATCGGGTCGAGCGAGCCGAACCCGAGGAACGGGCTCGCCGTGATCGCGTCGGCAGCCAGGGGCGAGGCGGGGTCGAGGTAGGCGTCGGCGTAGGCCTGGGACGTGGAGCCGATGTCGCCGCGCTTGACGTCGAGCAGCACGAGCGCGCCCGCGGCACGCGACTCGGCGATGACCCGCTCGAGGACGGCGACGCCACGGCTGCCGAACCGCTCGTAGAACGCCGACTGCGGCTTGACGACCGAGACGTACGGCGCCACGGCCTCGACCACGCCGAGCGCGAACGTCTCGAGCCCGGCCGGGTCGTCGCCGAGGCCCCAGTCGGTCGAGCAGGTGGGCGTGGGGGTCGATGCCCACGCAGAACTGGCCGCGCTCGGCGAGGGCGGCGTGCACGCGGCTTGCCGAAGGTCATGGCTGATCCTCTCCGATCGAGCCCAGCTCGGCGACGAGCCGGCTGGCGGTGGTCGGGTCGTGCAGCAGCGCGGTGCCGACCTGGACGGCGGTCGCGCCGAGGTCGAGGACGGCGCGCGCGTCGGCGGCGGTCGCGATGCCGCCACTGGCGATGACGCTCGCCTCCGGGGCGGCGGCGAGCACCTCGGTGAGGCAACGCAGCGCCAGCGGGCGAATCGCAGGGCCGCTCAGACCGGCCGGGCGGCCGTCGGGCATGGCGGCGGGCAGCGCGTTGCCGACCACCACCGCGTCCGCACCCGCATCGAGGACGGCGCGAGCGTGCTCGGCGACGCGGAGCAGGTCGGAGCGAAGCTTGGCCAGCACCGGGACGCCGCGGGGCAGGTCGCGGTGGACGGTGGAGACCACCGAGGCCGCATGGAACGGCTCGCGGACGTCGAAGACGCCGCTGGCTGCCCCGTCGGGCGCGGAGAGGTTGACCTCGATCCCGGCGATGCCGGGCGTGCGGCCGAGCCGGCGCGCCAGCTCGGCGTACTCCCCCAGCGTCCGCCCCACCATCGAGACGAACACGCGCGCGCCCTGCTGGACCAGCCAGGGCAGCTCGAGGGCGAGGAACTGGTCGACGCCGGGGTTCTGGAGGTCGACGGCATGGACCAGTCCCGAGGGCGTCTCGAGGATCCGTGGCTGCTCGCCGCCGGCCCGCGGGGCGAGAGTGATGGAGCGGGTCACGAAGCCACCGAGAGCAGCAAGATCGGTGTAAGGCGGCCAGCTCGGGACCGGTGCCGCCACAGCCGGCGGCCACCATGACGGGCGAGGTCAGCTCGAGGCTCATGCGGGGTCCGCCAGCTGGTCCCAGACGACGCGGTCGCCGCGGAAGACGGGGCCGTCGCAGCAGGCGCGCACCAGCCGGGTGTGGCCGGCCTCCCCCGCCACAGGTACGGCGCATCCCTGGCACAGTCCGGTGGCGCAGGTGAGGGGGCGCTCGAGCGCGACCTGGCTCCACGCGCCCGCCGCGTCTGGCGGCGGCCGCGACCGCCTGCAGCGTCGGCGCCGGCCCGGCGGCGTAGACGACGGCGGCCTGGGCGCGGGACAGGACGTCGTCGACGACATCGGCCACGGTGCCCTTCTGGCCGACCGAGCCGTCGCCGGTCACGACGGTGACCGCTCGGGCCGAGCGACGTGCCTCCAGCGCGGAGACCAGGTGGGCCTCGTCGGCGCCGGCCACGACGAGCGTGATCGAGCAGCCGCGCTCGCGGAGCCGCTCGGCGAGCGGGAACATGGGAGCCGCGGCATACCCCTCACCGACCAGCACGCAGCTGACCGGCTCCTGAGGGAGCGAGAAGGCGCGACCGAGCGGGCCGGTGATCTCGAGGCGCGTGCCGGGTGGCCTGCCGACCAGCCAGGCCGTGCCCGGTCCGCGCTCCTCGACGACCAGCTCGAGGGTCGCGCCGTACCCGCCGGTCGGCTTGACCCGGTGGATCCAGAAGGACCGGCGGGCGAGCCGCTCCGCGCCGGTGGAGATCGCGACGAAGGTGCCGGGACGGAACCGCTCGGGGATGCCCGGGGCGACCAGCGTCAGGTGGTGGTGGGCGCCGATGCGGCGTGACGCCAGCACCTCGCCCGTGACGTGGAGCGGTCCGCGGTCGGCGGTGCTCATGCGGGTGTTCATGCCAGGCCGCCCACGATCCGCCGGGGCCAGAGCGGCCCCTCGTAGACGAACGCGCTGTAGGCCTGCAGCAGGGTGGCGCCGGCGGCGAGCCGGGCCCGGGCATCCTCGACGGTGGTGATGCCCCCGACGCCGATGAGGGTCAGGTCCGGACCGACCCGGCCGCGCAGCAGCCGCATCACCGCCTCGGCCCGCGCGGCCAGCGGCCGCCCGGAGAGGCCACCGGCGCCGACGGCCGCGATCTCGGCGGCGCTGCTCACGAGCCCGTCGCGGGAGATCGTCGTGTTGGTCGCGATGATCCCGTCGAGGCCGAGGTCGACCGCGAGGTCGGCCACGGCGAGGACGTCCTCGTCGGCGAGGTCGGGCGCGATCTTCACCAGCAGCGGCACCTGATGGGCGTGCGCGCGCACCGCTGACAGCAGCGGCCCGAGCCGCTCGACCGACTGGAGCGAACGCAGCCCGGGTGTGTTGGGCGACGAGACGTTGACGACCAGGTAGTCGGCGTACGGCGCGAGCAGCCGCGTGCTCAGCACGTAGTCGGCCTCGACGGCTGCCTGGTCGTCCTCGGGCACGACCTTGGTCTTGCCGATGTTGATCCCCAGGATCGGGCGGGGTCTCGACAGGCTCGACCGCCGTTGGGTTCCGTTCGTCCGCCACGCTGCCAGCCGCTCGGCGACCGCCGCGGCGCCGTCGTTGTTGAATCCCATCCGGTTCACGACCGCGCGGTCGGCGGGAAGCCGGAACAGTCGCGGCTGCGGGTTGCCCGGCTGCGGCTGCCCCGTGACCGTGCCGACCTCGACGTGGCCGAACCCGAGGGCGGCCAGGCCGTCGATGCCGACCGCGTTCTTGTCGAACCCGGCGGCGAGGCCGAGCACGTTGGGAAACGTCAGCCCCATCGCCTCGACCGGGTCGCCCGGCCGGCGCAGCCGGCGCATCGCCGGGGCGGCGGCGCGGACGGCGCGGAAGCCGAGGTGGTGGGCGCGTTCCGGGTCGATCCGGGTGAGCCCGCGTCTGAACAGGACGTCGTACGCCGTCACCGCGTGGCCCACTCCTGGAGGGAGCAGACCTCGATCTCACCGGCGCGCATGGCCTCGATCCCGTGCACCGCCGCGCCGAGTCCCTGCACGGTGGTGATGCACGGGACGTTGGCGAGGACCGCGGCGGTGCGGATCTCGTAGCCGTCGGTGCGCGCCGAGCCGCCCCCGGCGCCGTGGGGCGTGTTGATGATCAGGTCGATCTCGCCGTCGGCGATCAGCTGCACGGTGGTGGGCTCACCGGCGGGGCCGGTGCCCTCGTAGTGCTTGCGGACGATGCGGGCGTCGATCCCGTTGCGCCGCAGCACCTCGGCGGTGCCCTGCGTCGCCAGGATCTCGAACCCGAGGTCGGCCAGCCGCTTGATCGGGAAGATCATGTGGCGCTTGTCGCGGTTGGCCATGCTCGCGAAGACCCGGCCCGTGGTGGGCAGTGGACCGTAGGCCGCGGCCTGGGACTTGGCGAACGCGCGGCCGAAGTCGGCGTCGAAGCCCATGACCTCGCCGGTGGAGCGCATCTCGGGCCCGAGCACCGTGTCGACCGTCTGCCCGTCGGGGGTCTTGAAGCGGTTGAACGGCATCACCGCCTCCTTGACCGCGATCGGAGCGTCCGGCGGCAGGTCGCCGCCGTCGCCCTCGGCGGCCAGCACCCCGGCGCGGCGCAGCGACGCGATCGACTCCCCCAGCATCACCCGCGCCGCCGCCTTCGCGAGCGGGACCGCGGTCGCCTTCGAGACGAACGGCACCGTCCTCGACGCGCGCGGGTTGGCCTCCAGGACGTAGAGCACGTCGGAGCCGAGCGCGAACTGGATGTTGATCAGGCCGCGCACCCCGACGCCCCGCGCGATCGCCTCGGTGGCCTCCCGGATCCGGCGGATCTCGGAGTCGCCGAGGGTGATCGGCGGCAGCGCGCACGACGAGTCCCCGGAGTGGATCCCGGCCTCCTCGATGTGCTCCATCACGCCGCCGAGGTAGAGCTGTTCGCCGTCGTACAACGCATCGACGTCGATCTCGACCGCGTCGTCGATGAACCGGTCGACCAGCACCGGGTGCTCGGGGCTGATCGCGGTCGCCCGGGCGATGTAGCCCTCGAGCGTCTCGTCGTCGTAGACGATCTCCATGCCGCGGCCGCCGAGGACGTACGACGGGCGCACCAGCACCGGGTAGCCGATGGTGTGGGCGATCGCCTGGGCCTCGTCGAACGACGACGCCATCCCGTGCTTGGGCGCGGGCAGCCCGGCCTCGGCCAGCACCCGGCCGAACGCGCCGCGTTCCTCGGCGAGATGGATCGCCTCGGGTGTGGTGCCGACGATCGGCACGCCGGCGTCGGCGAGCCCCTGGGCGAGACCCAGCGGCGTCTGGCCTCCGAGCTGGCAGATGACACCGGCGACCGGCCCGGCCTGCTGCTCGGCGTGGACGATCTCGAGCACGTCCTCCAGCGTCAGCGGCTCGAAGTAGAGCCGGTCGGAGGTGTCGTAGTCGGTCGACACGGTCTCGGGGTTGCAGTTGACCATGATCGTCTCGTAGCCGGCCTCGGCCAGCGCGAGGCTGGCGTGGACGCACGAGTAGTCGAACTCGATGCCCTGCCCGATCCGGTTGGGCCCGGAGCCGAGGATGATCACCGCCGCCTTGCCGTCAGGCCGCGGCTGCACCTCGGTCTCCTCGTCGTACGACGAGTAGTGGTAGGGCGTCGCCGCGGCGAACTCGGCCGCGCAGGTGTCGACGGTCTTGTAGACGGGCCGGATCCCGAGCGCGTGCCGGACGCCCCGGACGACCGGTTCGGCGAGGTTGCGCATCCGGCCGACCTGGACGTCGGAGAAGCCGTGCCGCTTCGCGCGCCGCAGCAGCTCCGGGGTCAGCTCGGCGGCACCGATCAGGTCCCGCGCCACCTCGTTGATCAGGCAGAGCTGGTCGACGAACCACGGATCGATGCCGGTCGCGGCGTGCACGTCGTCGGGCGTCGCGCCGGCGCGGATCGCGTCCATCACCACGCGCAGCCGGCCGTCGTGCGGGATCGCGGCGTCGGCGAGCAGCCGGTCCCGGTCGAGGTCGACATGGCGGTGGCTCCAGTCGAAGACGGCGTCCGGGCTCTCCAGGGAGCGCAGCGCCTTCTGCAGCGCCTCGGTGAAGTTGCGCCCGATCGCCATCGCCTCGCCGACCGACTTCATGTGGGTCGTCAGCACCGGGTCGGCACCGGGGAACTTCTCGAACGCGAACCGCGGCACCTTCACCACGACGTAGTCGAGCGTCGGCTCGAAGGCGGCCGGCGTGCTCTGCCCGTTGTCGCGGGTCGTGATGTCGTTCGGGATCTCGTCGAGGGTGTAGCCGATCGCGACCTTGGCCGCGATCTTGGCGATCGGGAAGCCGGTCGCCTTCGAGGCCAGCGCGCTCGACCGCGAGACCCGCGGGTTCATCTCGATGACCACGATCCGTCCGTCGTCCGGGTTGACCGCGAACTGGATGTTGCAGCCGCCGGTGTCGACACCGACGGAGCGGATGATGCCGATCGAGAGGTTGCGCAGCGCCTGGTACTCGCGGTCGGTCAGCGTCATCGCCGGCGCGACGGTGATCGAGTCGCCGGTGTGGACCCCCATCGGGTCGAGGTTCTCGATGCTGCACACGATGACGACGTTGTCGGCCGGGTCGCGCATCACCTCCAGCTCGTACTCCTTCCAGCCGAGGATCGACTCCTCGAGGAGCACCTCGCTGGTCGGCGACGCCGCGAGCCCACCGCCGCCGATGCGGCGCAGGTCCTTCTCGTCGTAGGCCATCCCCGAGCCGGACCCGCCCATCGTGAAGGAAGGACGTACGACGACCGGGTAGCCGAGCTCCCCGGCGCCGTCCATCAGCTCGTCGACCGTGTGGCAGATGACCGAGCGGGCGACCTCGCCGCCGAGCTCCTCGACGATCTTCTTGAACGACTCGCGGTTCTCGCCGCGGTCGATCGCCTCGATGCTGGCGCCGATCAGCTCGACGCCGTACTTCTCGAGGACGCCGCGCTCGTCGAGCGCGACGGCGGTGTTGAGCGCGGTCTGACCGCCGAGCGTCGCGAGCAGCGCGTCGGGACGCTCCTTCTCGATCACCTTCTCGACGAACTCCGGGGTGATCGGCTCGACGTACGTCGCGTCCGCGAACTCGGGGTCGGTCATGATCGTGGCCGGGTTGGAGTTCACCAGGATCACGCGCAGGCCCTCGGCCCGCAGCACCCGGCACGCCTGGGTGCCGGAGTAGTCGAACTCGCACGCCTGCCCGATGACGATCGGGCCGGACCCGATCACCAGGACACTCTGCAGGTCGGTGCGCTTGGGCATCAGCGATCCCCCCGCTCGGTCATCAGGTCGCAGAAGCGGTCGAAGAGGTACTCGGCGTCATGGGGGCCGGCCGCGGCCTCCGGGTGGTACTGCACGCTGAACGACGTCAGGTTGCCGTCGCCGTCGCGCAGCTCGAGGCCTTCGACCACGTCGTCGTTGAGGCAGACGTGGGACACCGTCGCCTCGCCGAAGGGCGTGGTGGTGGGGCGGTCGAGCGGGGCGTCGACCGCGAAGCCGTGGTTGTGGGCGGTCACCTCGACCTTGCCCGTGGTGCGGTCCATGACCGGCTGGTTGATGCCGCGGTGGCCGTAGGTCAGCTTGTAGGTGCCGAAGCCGAGGGCCCGGCCGAACAGCTGGTTGCCGAAGCAGATGCCGAAGTAGGGGATGCCGCGCTCGAGGACGGCGGTGAGCGTGGTGAGGTCGGCGTGGCCGGGTCGCCCGGGCCGTTGGAGAAGAAGACGCCGTCGGCCCCGGTGGCGAGCACGTCGTCGATCGTGGCGGTGCTGGGCAGCACGTGGACCTCGATCCCCCGCTCGGCCATCCGCACCGGGGTCATCCCCTTGATGCCGAGGTCGACGGCCGCCACCGTCCATCGCTTCTCACCGACCGCAGGCACGACGTAGGCCTCGGGGGTGGTGACCTCCCCGGCCAGGTCGGCGCCGGTCATCGCGGGCTGCTGCCGTACCCGTGCGAGCAGCGCATCGGTGTCGGTCTCGCTGGTGGAGATGCCGACCCGCATCGCACCGCGCTCGCGGAGGTGGCGGGTGAGTGCGCGGGTGTCGACGCCGCTGATGCCGACCACACCCTGCTCGCGCAGCGCGTCGTCGAGGCTGCGGCGGGAGCGCCAGCTGGACGGGATCCGGGCGGGGTCGCGCACGACGTACCCACTGACCCAGATCCGGCGGGACTCGGGGTCCTCGTCGTTCATGCCGGTGTTGCCGACGTGGGGGGCGGTCATCACGACCACCTGGCGGTGATAGCTGGGATCGGTCAAGGTCTCCTGGTAGCCGGTCATGCCGGTGGAGAACACGGCCTCGCCGAAGGTCTCGCCCTCGGCCCCGTAGGAGTCGCCGTGGAAGGTGCGGCCGTCCTCGAGGACGAGCATCGCGGGAGCAGGATTCACCTGCGTCGTACCTCCTTCTCCGCCTCACGGGACGGATCGTTAAAGGATGTTCGATCGGCCCCGACCTTATCAGCGGCGGTGTGCCCGAACTCACGGCGTCCCACGGCGTGGTGCCCGGTCGTTGTTGGCATACTGCCGGTATGCGTTCCTCCTGTTCGCCTCGCCCTGACCACTGGCCTGCTCGTGGCCGCCACCGCGTTGCCCACCCCGGCGCAGGCCGGGCCACTTCCCGTCCCGATCGAGTGCTCGGTGGACAAGGTCGTGCTCGACGGGCGACGGCGTCACCTACGACCTCTACGGCACCTGCGGCGTCGTCGTGGTCACGGCCGACGACGCCGACGTCACGGTGCCCGCCTCCCAGAGGCTGGTCGTGCGCGGCCACGGCAACACGATCCACGCCAAGCCGGTCGACACGCTCGTCGTCCGCGGCCACGACCAGACGATCGAGGCCACGTCGGTGCGGAAGATGCGGGCCGCCTCCCCCGGCTCGAAGGTCCGGGTCGAGGGACTCCTCGAGGACGCCCGGGTCGCGGAGCGCGGACTGGCACTGACCGCGCGCCAGATCAACGACCTCCGGGCCGAGGGCCGCGGCCACGACGTCGAGGCACGTCGCGGGTACGACGTACGGTTGGCCGGCCACGGCATCGACGCCAACTTCCGCAAGCTCGACCGGGTGGTCCTCACCGGCGACCGCAACACCGTGACCGTGAAGCGCGGCGCCACCGAGGTCCGCAACTCCGGCTCCGACAACCGCGTCCGGGTCAACCGCCGGGCTGAGGGCGTACCGACGAACGTGCAAGCCCTCCCGCGCAGAACACTGTGAGCGTGAGCTGGCTACGGCTCGAGCGGCATTGCACGTCGGTCGGTACGCGCGTGGGGCGACCTGCCGCCGGACCTCCCGAGCCGACCGCGACCTCCGCCGAGGCCATGGCGACCCGCGGGCTGCCGGAGCAGCGCACGTCCTGGCCGGGACGTCGACGTCGTGTGGCCGTCGCGGGTACCGGAAGTCGCCTGGCACCGGTGCCGCAACCGGACGGATCCGATCAGCAGTCGGCACGCCCCGGTCCCGCGCAGCCCTCCAGATCAGTCTGCGAAGCGTCGTCCTGCCTTGGAACACGGCGATCGCGACGGGCAGGCGAGCTCCCACCCGGCGCCAGCGACGTGGCGCCGCGTCTGCACGGCGGACGCCCGCCGACGACCGCAGCGTCCACGTGAGACTGCGTCGCGCACGCGCTCGACAGCGCTGCACATCGACGACAACAGGGCGTCGGCCCACGCTCCGGTGGTCCGGCGACGAGTCTGCCCGAGTCGGGATCGACTCGCCCCCGAGCAGCCTGAGCCTCCTAGGGTGGCCGGATGGCGCACGGCACCCACGACCACGGCGACGACCCCCGCAACGACGAGATCCTGATCTGGGTCAACGGTGAGCTGAAGCCGCGGGCCGAGGCGGTGGTGTCGGTCTTCGACTCCGGCTTCGTGCTCGGCGACGGCGTCTGGGAGGGGTTGCGGGTCCACGACGGCCACCCCGCGTTCCTCGAGACCCACCTCGACCGGCTCTGGCAGGGTGCGCACGCGCTCATGCTCGACATCGGCATGACCCGCGAGGAGCTGACCCGGGCGCTCTACGAGACCCTCGCCGCCAACGACATGCGCGACGGCGTCCACATCCGGCTGATGGTGACCCGGGGCGTGAAGTCGACGCCGTACCAGGACCCGCGCGTGACCGTCGGCCCCGCGACCGTGGTCATCATCGCCGAGCACAAGGAGCCGATGCCGGCCACGGTCACGGAGGGCATCACCCTCTTCACCACGCACGTACGTCGCGCGACTCCCGACACGCTCGACCCCAAGCTCAACGCCCACAGCAAGCTGAACGACATCACGGCCTGCATCCAGGCCTACACCGCCGGTGCCGACGAGGCGCTGATGCTGGATCCCCACGGCTTCGTCGCGACCTGCAACTCCACCCACTTCTTCATCGTCACGCCCGAGGGCGAGGTGTGGACGTCCGACGGCAGGTTCTGCCTCGGCGGGATCACCCGCGGCAACGTCCTCGAGGTCTGCCGCCACCACGACATCCCCGCCCGCGAGACCACCTTCAGCCTCACCGACGTCTACTCCGCCAGCGAGGCGTTCGTGACCGGCACCTTCGCGGGGGTGGTCCCGGTCCGCACCGTCGACGGTCGCACCATCGGCACCGGCGCCCGCGGCCCGGTCGTCGAACGCCTCCAGTCGCTGTACGCCGAGCACGTGGCCGCCGACGTCGCCGGACGGACCGCGCCATGACGGTCCGGGTGGCCATGTGGTCGGGCCCCCGCAACATCTCGACTGCGATGATGCGCGCCTGGGAGAACCGGCCCGACACGGTCGTCGTCGACGAGCCGTTCTACGCCGCGTTCCTGGCCCGGACCGGCCTCGACCACCCCGCCCGCGACGAGGTCATCGCCTCGCAGCCGACCGACGTCGACCAGGTGGTCGCGGGACTGCTGACCCCACTCCCCGACGGCGTCAGCGTCCACTACGCCAAGCACATGACCCACCACCTCGCGCCCGGGCAGGACCTCACCTGGGCGCGCGACTTCCGCAACGTGCTGCTGATCCGGGACCCGGCCGAGGTCGTCGCGTCGTACGTGAAGTCCCGCGAGTCCTGCGAGCCCGACGACATCGGGCTCCGGCAGCAGGTCGACCTCCTCGACCAGCTCGACGAGCAGCCGCCGGTCATCGACGCGGCCGACTTCCTGCACGGCCCGAGACCCATCTGCGCTGGCTGTGCGACTGGCTCGGGATCCCGTTCACCGACGCGATGCTCACGTGGCCGGCCGGCCCGCGCGACTCCGACGGCGTCTGGGCCCCCCACTGGTACGACGCCGTCCGGGCGTCGACCGGCTTCGCGCCCTACCGACCGCGCGAGATCGACCTCGACGAGCACGACGCCGCGGTCGCGCTCGCCTGCCGCCCGGCCTACGAACGGCTCCGTGCGATGCGGCTGGTGCTCTGACCCGTCGGCGATGAGTATCAGGCACGGCCTGGGTCTACTCCTTCAGGACATCAACACCGAGGGAGGTGACGACGATGACCACCGAACGCCAAGCCTGGGCCAGTCTCCACCCGCTGGAGACCGCCCGCCCGGCGCGCAGCGAGACCTGCGCCTGCGGCCAGGAGCTCGACTCCTGCCGCCGCCACCACTGCCCGCGTTGCGGCACGTCGATCGCCGCCCGTGCCGCGTGAGGAAGGTCCCCCGACCGCGTGGTGAGTGCGATACTCGCACCGTGACGGTCCGGGTGGCCGTGTGCGGCAGGCTGACCGTGAACCGCGACGGGGAGTCGCTGTCGGGACCACGGCTCGGAACCAGGAAGGCGCGGGTCCTGACCGCGGCGCTGGCCGCTGCGCGCGGAGCGCCGGTCTCGGTCGACCGGCTCGTCGAGGCGGTGTGGGGCACGACCCCACCACGGGACCCGCAGGGCAACCTCGCCACCCTCGCCAGTCGACTGCGACGGACGGCGGGCGACGACCTGGTCGTGCAGGCCGGGGCCGGCTACGGCCTCGCCCCGGGCGTCGACCTCGACCTCGACGCCGCGGCGGAGCTCCACGCCGCGGCGGACGCCCGGCTGCGCCGCAGGGAACCGACACTCGCCGTCGCCGCAGCACAGCGCGCGCTGAGTCTCCTCGGCGGCGACGGCTCGCTCGCCGAGGAGTTCGAGGACCCCTGGGCAGAACCTCTGCGGCGTGAGGCGGCAGCCCTGGCACGCGAGGCGCGACACCTGCTGGTCGGCGCAGCGGTCGAGAGCGGTCGGGCCGACCTCGCCGAGCAGAGTGCGCGTGACGCGGTCGGCGCCGACCCCTACGACGAACGAGCACACCGCGACCTCATGACCGCGCTCGCCGTCGACGGCCAGGCGGTCGCGGCCCTCGAGGTGTACGCCGGGCTGGCGGCGCGGCTCGCGGACGAGCTCGGCGCCGATCCGGACGCCGACACCCAGGCGCTGCACGTACGGGTGCTGCGCCACGAGAAGCCGCCGCGCTCCGGACAGGACGCCCCGGCTGAGGTCCGCCCGTTGCTGGTGGGCCGCGACACGGAGCTGGCGACGCTCGATCGTGCCTGGGCGGCAGCCGCGGCGACCGGAGCCGAGCTGGTCGTCGTGGCCGGCGTACCGGGAATCGGCAAGACCCGGTTGCTCGACGAGGCGGCCGACCTGGCGCGTCGGACCGGTGGCCTGGTGCTCGCCACCCGCTGCCGGCCCGGTGAGCGGTCGCTGTTCCTCCAGCCCTACCTCGAGGTACTGCGGCCGGTCCTGCTGTCGCTGCCCGAGGACACGCTGCGCGTCATCCTCGGCGGTCATCTCCCGGCCTGGGCCGGACTGCTCCCCGACCTGGGCGAGCTCCTCGACGTGAGCCCTGAGCCCGGCGTCTCCGGGGACCTCGCGCGACGCCGCGCCTTCGACGCGGTGGTCGCCGCCGTCTCCGGACTCGCCACCCGCCAGCCGGTGCTGCTCAGCGTGGACGACCTGCAGTACGGCGCGGACGTCACCGCGGCCCTCCTGGCCCACCTCGCGACCCAGCTGGGCCCGGCGTCGGTGCTGCTGGTCGGTGCCACCCGCACCGAGGGCTTGCGGTCCTTGTCGAGCCTGACCGAGCGCAGCGCCCCGCTGCTGCTGGAGCCCCTCCCACCCTCGGCGGTGGCCGCCCTGGCGGCGGCCGCCGGGTTCACGAGCCGCAGCGCCGAGGTCCTCGAGCGCAGCCAGGGACACCCGCTGAGCGTCGTCGCGAGCCTCCAGGCGCTCGCGTCCGGCACCGGCGGCGTACCCCGCTCCGTGGCCACGGCGGTGGCCGGGCAGCTCGAGCGGCTCGACACCGAGGTGGCCACCCTGGTGGCCGCCGCGTCGGTGCTCGGGACCCGCGTCGACCCCGTCCAGGTGGCCGGTCTCGTGCAGCAGACCGAGGTCGACGTGGTGCTGGCGTGCGAGCGAGCGGTCGGTGCCGGACTGATGGCGGCCGCCGGCACCCACTACGACTTCGTCAACGACCTGGTGAAGGACGCAGTGCTGGCCACCCTGCCGCCACCGCTGGCCGTGGCCTACCACCGGCGCGCCGCCGACCTGCTGGCCGGGCGGCCGGAGGAGATGGCCGGCCACGCGCACGCAGCCGGCGACGTGACGCGTGCCGCGCACGGCTACCTGGTCGCCGGACGCACCGCGCGGCGGATGGCCGCCCTCGACGACGCCCTGGCCCTGCTGGACCTCGCCGAGGCCGACGCCACGGCGGCGGCCGACCCCGGGCTCACGGCCACCGTGCTCCTCGAACGGGCCCGGGTGCAGGAGGCCCGGGCCGACTTCGTGGCCGCGCACGGCGACGTCGAGGCTGCACGTGTCCCGGTCGCGGACGCTCGCGACCCGCGGCTCGACATGCGACGGCTGCGGCTGCTCGGGGGCGACCTCTCCGTCGGCCGACGGCTCCCGCTGGACCAGGTCGTCGAGCACAACCGCACCGGGCTGGCGCGGGCGACCGAGCTCGGGGACGCGGTGTCGGCGGCCATGTTCCGCAGCCGGATCGCGGTCCTCGAGTGCAGCCGGCTCCGGCTGGCGCAGGCCCTGGAGATCGCGACCGACGGCGTGGCCCGCTCGCGCGCGAGCGGTCTGCCGGAGGCGCTGGCCAGGTCGCTCGACGGGCTCAAGGCCGTCCACGCCTACAGCGGGGACGCCGGGGCGCTCGCGGCCGCGCTGGACGAGCTGCTGCCGCTGCTGGACGACCTCGGGCTGCCCTGGTTGCGTCAGTGGGCGTTGCTCGAGTCCGCGCTCGTGCCTGCCGCCGAGGGCGACTGGTCCGGAGCCCGGCGCCGCGTCGACGAGGCCTTCGAGGTCAACCGGGCGACGGGGTACGCCGCCTACGCGGCGTACTTCCTGGCCCAGCGCGGGTGGCTGGCGCGGCTCGAGGGCGACCTCGACGCGGCGTGGGACGACGGCCGGCGCGCGGTGGCCGAGCTGTCACCGTCGGCCCATCCCTGGTGGTACGCGACGGCGGTCGGCAACCTCGCCACGACCCTGCTGGAGCTCGGCCGCACCGACGACGTCGCGGCGCTGTGCTCCGACGGCCTGCATGCGCTGGGACCTGAGGCCGGCGCCGCCTACCGCCTGAGGTGCCTGGCACCCCGCGCCGCGGTGACCGGCGAGGGGCTGGAGGAGGCAGATCGACTGCTGGCAGGGGTCGACGCGCCTCCGGGCGGAGCCTGGGTCAGTGGCTCGGACGTCTACGAGGCGCTGGCGACCGCGTGGCTGAACGCCGGGGAGACGGACCGTGCCGCCCAGGTCACGGCACCACTGCTGACGGCCACCCGCGAGTCGTGGCAGGTGCTTCACGAGCGAGCGCGTCAGAGGACGCCGGCCACCAGCGCCGCGGCGCGCTCGGCGCCGTCGGACGGCACCTCGGCATAGGGCCGGGGGTGCTCGAGCTCGTCGACCAGCGCGTCGGCGATCAGCTCGGGGCCTGCGGTCTCGTAGTCCATCGCCCGGCCCGCGCCATGGCGCTCGAGCCGGTGCCGGACGTGGTACTGCTGCTCGAAGTGGTGACGCAGCGGGAAGTACAGGAAGGGTCGGGAGGCCGCGGTCAGCTCCATCGTGGTCGAGAGCCCGCCCTGCACCACGGCGATGTCGCAGGCAGCGTGGTGGAGGTCGAGATCGGGCACGAACCCCTCGACGGTGACCCCGTCGCGTGACGGGATCGAGGCCGGGTCGATGCGGGGACCGGTCACCACGAGCATCCGCAGCGACGGCACTCGCGACCGCGAGGCGTCGTACGCCGCCACGACCCGCTCGAGCAGCGGGCCGCCCACGCCGGACCCGCCGACGGAGACCACGCAGACCGTCTCGTCGGCCGGTAGCCGAGCCGGTTCCGCAACCGGAGTCGTTCCTCCGGCGAGGGCCGGTCACCCATCACGTAGCCGCTGAACTCGAAGTTCTTCTCGGTCCACTCACGGATACCGGGGAGCCCCGGACCGAGCGACTCCGGCACCACGTCGTCCGGGTCGCCGACGAACACCGAGCGGTCGCGGAGCCCGGGGAATCGCGCGACGTGCTCCACCATCTCCGCGTTGTAGTCGGCCGCCAGCGCTGCCTCCTGCTCACCACCGTCGGGCATCGGCAGCCAGCCGACGAAGTCGGTCAGCCACACGAACGGGGCCCGCTTGAGCCGTGGGTTCTCGTGCAGGAAGTGGTCGAGGTCCCACGCCTCGTCGCCGACCCAGGCGTCGTACTCACGCTCGGCCACGAGGTCGTCGAAGACGTGGAAGTTGTTCACCAGGATCTCGTCCATCCGCCGGATCGCCTGGAAGGCGTGGAGGTCGTGCTCCCCCGCCTCGGACTCGATGTGCCCCGACTCGGTGGCCAACCAGGCAGACGCGGGGTGGACGCACTCCCCCCGCTGGGCCAGGAACTCCGTGACCGGCGACTGGGAGAGCCAGTCGACCTGGAGGCCGGGCACCTGCCGGCGCAGGGAGTCCGCGATCGCCAGGTCGCGCCGCACGTGGCCGAGACCGATCGGCGAGGAGAGGAAGAGCACCCGGGGCTCACGGCGCCGGCGACGTGACGGCGGCACCTCGGCCGGGACGCCACCCTCGACCGTGACCACGGCGTCGACCGGCAGCGGCAGGTCGTGGGCGCGATCGTCCACCACGGCCACCACCGGCACCCGTCCCCCGGCGCGTATCTCCTCGGCGTCGACCAGACCGCAGACGATGGCCGCCGGCGCCATGGTGCCGGTCAGCCGGTCGAAGAAGAACTCGAGCAGCCCCGGCTGCTCGGCCAGGGCCTCCGGGGCCTCGACCAGCAGCACGGCCGCGACCCGCTCGGTGTCACCCATCACGCTTGCGACGTCTCCGGAGCGACCCGGAGGCACCACGACCACGACCCGCTCGGCCTGGTCCGCAAGCACGGCGGCCACGTCGTCGGCGACGACATGGGTGACGTGGCGTGCGAGCGCCGGCAGCTGCCGGTCCCAAGCCGTGGCGGCGGCGCCGCGGGCCGGCAGCACCACGACCGAGATAGGCCCGGCGTCGTCGGCGTCGGCCACGGCGTCCGGTGCCGGGTCGCGCCGGGTGGACACGTGCGCTCGCACGCGAGCAGGGCCGTCGAGCTCCTGCCGCACCGCGCCGGCGCCGACGCGGCGTACGAAGTCCGCAATCGCGTGGTTGACGGCGACCGGGTCACGTCCCACTGGAATGTGTCCGGCGCCGCCCAGCGCCAGCAGCTCCCCGCCGGTCATCCGCGCGACGTGGGCGCCGCGAGCGAACGGCTGGCAGTAGTCGTGGGTGCCGTGGATCGCCAGGACCGGACACCGGATGTCCCCGAAGAGGGCAGCCACCGCCTCCGGCGTCTCCGCGACACAGGTTGTCAGCTGGGCCGCCACCTGAGCCGGACCCGTGGACTCACATGCCCAGCCGACCAGGTCCTCGCGGAGCTTGGTGCTGTGCGGGTCGTTCACCATCTCGGAGAACCAGAACTCCGGCCAGCGTGGCCAGTCCCGGAGCCACAGCTCCCGGTTGTAGGTCCACCAGCCGGCACCGCCCGTGTAGGGACCGTCCCACCGCTCCACCGCCGCGGCGTAGTCCCCGCCGCGGTCCCACCGCGGTGTGCCCTCGGCGGCCCAGGTCGCGATCGTGACGACCCCGGCGACCCGGTCCGGGTGCCAGGATGCCGCCGCGAGCGAGTAGTAGGCGCTCATGCAGAGACCGACCAGCACCGCGCGGTCGACGCCGAGCTCGTCCATGACCGCCATCAGGTCGGCGTCGAACTGCCGGTCCGAGTACGCCGCGGGGTCGGTCGGCTTGTCGGACCGGCCGTTCCCGCGCGGGTCGATCACGACCACCCGGTGCCGGCGTGCGAGGTAGGGCACCTGGGCCTTCCACATCGCGGAGTTGACGAGCACGTCCGCGGGCGGGAAGACGACCCACGGGCCTTCCGCCCCGAAGGTCTCGTAGTGGACGCGCACGCCGTCCCGCTCGACGTACCCCGCCCGATCAGGCTCTCGCGCTCGCATGTCGCCTCCCCGGTCGACCGACCCTCGATCGACGTGCTCCGACGGTGGCTCCCTGCGGTTGCAATCAGGTTGCAACCGCCGCCGCGGATGCTCCGTTCCAGCATCCACCTCAGGGAAGGACACGACAATGACCACCACCGCACCCACCGCACCGGTCGACATGGACCGGCTCATGGAGTTCGTCGGGCAGTTCGCGGGCGACCTCGGGGCGACCGTCGCCGCCGGCAACGTCGTCCTGGGCGACCGGCTGGGGCTGTACCGCGCTCTCGCCGAGGGTCCGGCCACCGGTGCCGAGCTCGCCGCCCGCACGGACACCCACGCCCGGTACGTCACCGAGTGGCTGCGCGGCCAGGCCGCGGGCGGCTACATCGAGTACGACGCGGACACCGACTCCTACTCCATGACCCCCGAGCAGGCGTTCGCGCTGACCGACCCGCAGGGCGTGCTCTACCTGCCCGGCGCGTTCGAGCTCGCCCTCGGCGCCATCGCGGCCGTCCCGCGGATGGAGGAGGCGTTCACCACCGGGGGCGGGTTGGGCTGGCACGAGCACGACCCGCAGGTGTTCTCCGGCTGCGAGAAGTTCTTCCGGCCGGGCTACCTCGCCCACCTGGTCCCGGAGTGGATCCCGGCCCTGGACGGCATCCAGCAGCAGCTCGAGGCCGGCGCGCGGGTCGCCGACATCGGCTGCGGCCACGGCGCCAGCACGATCCTGCTGGCCGAGGCGTTCCCCGGCTCGACCGTCGTCGGCTCGGACTACCACGCCGGCTCGATCGACGAGGCGAACCGGCACGCCGCCGAGGCCGGCGTGACCGACCGGGTGACCTTCGAGGTCGCCGGCGCCCAGTCCTTCTCCGGGAGCGACTACGCGCTCGTGGCGAGCTTCGACTGCCTGCACGACATGGGCGACCCGCTGGGCGCGGCCAAGCACGTGCGCAGCACGCTGGCACCCGACGGCAGCTGGCTGATCGTCGAGCCCGCCGCCGGTGACAGCGTCGCCGAGAACCTCAACCCCGTGGGTCGGGTCTACTACAACTTCTCGACCCTGCTCTGCGTGCCCAACGCGATGTCACAGCCGGGCGGCTACGCCCTCGGCGCGCAGGCGGGCGAGCAGGCGATCCACCAGGTCTGCACCGATGCCGGCTTCACCCGCTTCCGGCGGGTGGCGGAGACGCCGTTCAACCTGGTCTACGAGGCCCGGCTCTGACGGTCCGGGCGCTCAGCAGAGCTTCCCGTCGAGCACCGTAGCGCGGCCGCGCAGGAAGGTGGCGACCACGCGACCGGGCAGCTCGCGGCCGGCGTACGGCGTGTTCCGCGAGAGCGACGCGGAGTCGGTGGCTTCGACGACGCGACGCACGGAGGGGTCGTAGAGCACGACGTGCGCCGGTGCGCCCTCGGCGATCGGCTGGCCGTGGTCGGTCACCCGGCCGATCCGGGCGGGCGTGGCCGACATCCGGTCGGCGACGCCCGCCCAGTCGAGCAGGCCCGGATCGACCATCGTCTCCTGCACGACCGACAGCGCGGTCTCGAGGCCGAGCATGCCGAACGCGGCCGCGGCCCACTCGCAGTCCTTGTCCTCGTGCGGGTGCGGGGCGTGGTCGGTGGCGACGATGTCGATGGTGCCGTCGGCCAGCCCGGCGCGCAGCGCCTCGACGTCGGTGGCGGTGCGCAGCGGCGGGTTCACCTTGTAGATCGGGTCGTACGTCGAGGCGAGGTCGTCGGTCAGCAGCAGGTGGTGGGGGCAGGCCTCGGCCGTGACGTTCCAGCCCTTCTCCTTGGCCTGCCGCACGATCTCCACCGACCCGGCGGTCGAGACGTGGCAGACGTGGAGGCGCGAGCCGACGTGCGCGGCCAGCAGGCAGTCGCGGGCGATGATCGCCTCCTCCGCCACGGCCGGCCAGCCGGCCAGTCCGAGCCGGCCCGAGAGCTCCCCCTCGTTCATCTGGGCGTCCTCGGTGAGCCGCGGCTCCTGGGCGTGCTGGGCCACGACGCCGTCGAAGGCCTTGACGTACTCCAGCGCCCGGCGCATCAGCACCGCGTCGTTCACGCACTTGCCGTCGTCGGAGAAGACCCGCACCCGCGCGGCGGAGTCGGCCATCGCACCGAGCTCGGCGAGCTGCTGGCCGGCCAGGCCGACCGTGACCGCGCCGACCGGGTAGACGTCGCAGTAGCCGGCCTCGCGGCCGAGTCGCCAGACCTGCTCGACGACTCCTGCGGTGTCGGCCACCGGTTCGGTGTTGGCCATGGCGTGGACGGCGGTGAAGCCGCCCGCGGCGGCCGCCTGGGTCCCGGTGAGCACCGTCTCGGCGTCCTCGCGACCGGGCTCGCGCAGGTGGGTGTGGAGGTCGACCAGGCCGGGCAGCGCGATCAGGCCGGTGCGCGTCGACGACCTCGGCACCGTCGTCGGCTGAGGCCGCTCGCCGATCGCGGCGATGACCCGTCGCGCAGCAGCAGGTCGGTGGGGTCGCCACCGAGGATCGAGGCGCCCTTGATCAGGTAGGTGGTCACGCGGGCGTCTCCTCGGTCTCGCCAGGCTCGACGGCCGGGTCGTCGCTGTCGGTCTCGGCGCCGCTGAGCAGCAGGTAGAGGACGGCCATCCGCACGGCCACGCCGTTGGTGACCTGCTCGACGATGACCGAGCGGTCGGAGTCGGCGACCTCGGCGGTGATCTCCATGCCGCGGACCATCGGCCCGGGGTGCATCACGATCGTGTGGTCCTGGAGCGTCGCCATCCGTCGCCCGTCGAGGCCGTAGCGGCGGGAGTACTCGCGGGCGGTCGGGAAGAAGCCGCCGTTCATCCGCTCGGCCTGGACCCGCAGCATCATCACCACGTCCGCCTTGGGCAGCACGGCGTCGAGGTCGTACGACGTCTCCACGCCCCACGTCTCGACGCCGACCGGGAACAGCGTCGGCGGCGCGACCAGGGTGACCTCGGCGCCCAGCGTCTGCAGCAGCAGCGCGTTGGAGCGGGCGACCCGGGAGTGGAGCACGTCGCCGACGACCGCCACCCGGCGACCGTCGAGCGAGCCGAGGTGGCGCCACATGGTGAACGCGTCGAGCAGCGCCTGGGTGGGGTGCTCGTGGGTGCCGTCGCCGGCGTTGACGACGCTGGAGTGGACCCAGCCCGAGTGGGCGAGCCGGTAGGGCGCGCCGGAGGCGCCGTGGCGCACGACGACCGCGTCGGCGCCCATCGCCTCGAGCGTCAGGGCGGTGTCCTTGAGCGACTCGCCCTTCGACAGCGACGAGCCCTTCGCCGCGAAGTTGATGACGTCCGCCGAGAGTCGCTTGGCCGCGGCCTCGAACGAGATCCGGGTGCGGGTGGAGTCCTCGAAGAACAGGTTGACCACCGTCCGGCCCCGCAGCGCGGGCAGCTTCTTGATCGGCCGGTCGGCCAGCGCCCGCATCTCCGCAGCGGTGTCGAGCACCAGCTCGGCGTCGTCGCGGCTCAGGTCGGCGGCTGACAGCAGGTGACGCTTCATGAGTCGCTCCCTCCGGGCGTGCCCTCGATGGTCACGGCATCGTCGCCGTCGATCTCCGCGACCGTGACCCGGACCCGTTCGACCAGTGAGGTCGGGAGGTTCTTGCCGACGAAGTCGGCCCGGATCGGCAGCTCCCGGTGACCGCGGTCGACGAGCACGGCGAGCCGGACGGCGGCGGGCCGACCGATCTCGGTCAGTGCGTCGAGCGCGGCCCGGATGGTGCGGCCGGAGAACAGCACGTCGTCGACCAGGACGACGGTCGCGCCGTCGATGCCGCCGGGCGGGATCTCGGTGTGGAGCAGGGTGCGGGCCGGCTTGAGCCGCAGGTCGTCGCGGTACATGGTGACGTCGAGCGAACCGATCGGGACCTCGGCCCCTCCACGGCCGCGATCTTGGCGCCGATCCGCTCCGCGAGCGGGACCCCGCGGGTCGGGATGCCGAGCAGCACCAGGTCGCGCGGACCCTTGTTGCGCTCGAGGATCTCGTGGGAGATGCGGGTGAGGGCCCGGGAGACGTCACGGGCGTCGAGGACGACCCGCTCGGTCGGCGTCGGGCGAGAGTGGTGCAACCGGTTCGGGCATCAGCGTGCCGGACCTCCTTCTCCGCCTCACGGGACGGCTCGTTAAAGGATGTCGATCGGGCAGCTAGCCTGACCACGCGCTGTCGACCGGCCGTCGGCGCGACGTCCGCGACGTGGGTCGTCGACGCGGTCGCGCTACTTCGTGCGCTCCGTGGCGTCGCTTGCTCGACGCTGGCCAAGCCCACGCGGCGCGTTCGTGCCTCACGCGCCGCTGCTCGTAGTCAGAGCAGCTCGGACATCCCGGCGCAGGCCCGGAGCCACGCCGACCGCGTGCCCTCGCTGAGCATCGCGTAGGGAACCACCGAACCCGAGACCAGCACCGGGTCGTAGGGGACGCGGTAGACGGCCTTCGTGCGCTGCTCGTAGACCTGCACCAGGTCGTGCGCCAGCTGCTCGTCGACGTGGGATGACGGGTCGGAGAGCACGGTGATCGTCTTGTGCTTGAGGTTCTCGTAGCCGGCGTCCTGGAGCGCGTCGAGCATCCACAGCCCGGAGTAGCCCGTGTCCTCGCGGATCGTCGAGGTCACCACCAGCAGGTCGGCGGTCTGGGCCGCGGCGAGCCAGTTCTCGGCCCGCATGTTGTTACCGGTGTCGACCAGGATCAGCCGGTAGAACCGCTCCAGCAGCTGGTGGACGGCCGTGAAGTCCTTGGCCCGGATCATCCCGGTCACGTCGGGCCGCTCGTCGGACGCGAGGATGTCGAAGTGGGCGTCTCCCTGCGAGCGGACGAACGCCCCCAGGTCGCCGATCCGCGCCTGGTAGACGTCGTTGAAGCGCTCGAGGTCCTCGAGCAGCTCACGCGTGGTGTTGCGATGGGTGCTGCGGTGACCCCGGATGCCGAGCGTGCCGCGGGTCTCGTTGTTGTCCCAGGCCACCACGCCGCCGCCGCGCACGGTGCCGAAGGTGTAGCCGGCCGCCAGCACACCCGTGGTCTTGGCGGCGCCTCCCTTGGGGTTGAGGAACGCGATGGTCCGCGGTCCCTCGAAGTCGCGCTGGATGGCCCGGCGGTGGTGCTCGTACTGGGTTTCGGCCGGCCCCATCTTGGGCGCGATCGCACCGCCGCTCCACTTGCGCACCTTGCCGCGCCAGCCCCACGTGGCGGGGCCGAGCTCGACCTGGTCGGAGCGCCGGTCCAGGAAGTCGGTGGCCGACATGAAGCGGGGCACAGAGGCGTCGGCCTCCGGTTGCACCGCCTCCGGGGCCGGCGGCGCTGGGGGCGTTGCGGGTGGCGCGGCAGGTGGTGCGACGGGCGGTGCCGGAGGCACGGCCGGCGCCGGCGCTGCGGCTGGTGCCGGCGGCTGGGCCGGCCAGCTCGGCCCGGGGGTGGTGGCAGGGGGAGGCACCGGAGCCCCGGGCGACGAGGGCGGCACCCAGCCCGGAGGGGGGCCTGACGGCGGCGGGCCTGACGGTGGCAGGCCCGACGGTGCTGGGGGCGGCGGAGGAGGAGCCGCCGGCGGGGCGGGGTAGGGAGAGGCAGCGGGAGGGGGCGGTGTCGGCGCGGGCTCACCGGGCATCGGCCCGGACAGCGGGTCACCGTGGGGCGGCGGGAGGGCGTCGGAGTGTCCATCCGCGACTGCTCGTACGCCGCGAGCTCGTCGACCGCGAACAGCCGCTCGCTCGTGTCGGGCTCGAGGCCCTGCCAGCCGACCGGTTCCTCCGCCGCAGGCTCCTCCGCCCGGTGGGCAGGCTGCTCCTCGCGGGCGTGCTCGTCGCGGGGGTGGTCGTCCGACATGGGGGGTCCTCCAAGGTCCGAGAAGCGATCGCCTGCGTCGGCACTCTAACCGGCGCACGACCTCCTCAAACATCACGAGGGAGCGGCACCCTCACAGCAACGACGTGACGGCGACGTCGACCGCGCGGTGGAACGTCGGATAGGCGTAGTGCATCGACGCGAGCTGCTCCAGAGGGATCTCCGCGTGGACGGCGAGCGCCAGCATCGCGAGCACCTCGCCCCCCGACGGTCCGGCGGAGGTGGCCCCGACCAGGACGCCACGGTCGGCATCGGCGACGAGCTTGAGCAGCCCGTCGTTGCCGACGTCATGGATCCAGCCGCGGCTGGACTCGGCCAGGTCGGCGTGGCCGACCCGGACCTCGACGCCGGCGTCGCGCGCCTGCTGCTCGGTCATCCCGACCGATCCGACCTCGGGGTCGGTGAACGTCACCCGGGTCACGGCGCGGTAGTCGGCGGTGAAGCCGTCGAGGTCGAGCAGGTCGCGGACCGCGATCTCGCCCTGGTACATCGACACGTGGGTGAAGGCTCCGTGGCCGGTGATGTCACCGACCGCCCAGAGCCGCTCGCCGGCGCGCATCCGCTCATCGGTGTCGACCGTGGTGCCATCGGGGTCGAGGCCGACGGTGTCGAGCCCGATGCCCCGCAGGTTGGGCGAGCGGCCGGCTGCGACGAGCAGCTGGTCGGCCACGACCTCGCCGCGGTCGGTCGAGATCCGGAAGCCGCCGTCGTGGTCGACCCGCTCGACTGTCAATCCGAGCTCCACCCGGAGCCCCTCGTCGCGCAGCACCCGGGTCAGCAGCTCGCTCGACTCCGGCTCCTCCGCCGACAGGATCCGGTCGGCCGTCTCCAGGATGGTCACCTCGGAGCCGAAGCGTGAGAAGGCCTGGGCGAGCTCGCAGCCGATGGCGCCGCCACCGATCACCGCGAGGGAGCGCGGGAGCTCGGTGACCTTCACGATCTCGCGGTTGGTCCAGTACGGCGTGGCGGCGAGGCCGTCGATCGGCGGGGTTGCCGGCGACGTCCCCACGCCCAGGACCACGCCGCGGGCACCGACGTACGTGTCGTCCCCGACCCGCACCCGCCCCGGTCCGTCAAGGCGTCCGGTGCCGCGCACGATGCGGACCCCGGCCGCTTCGAGCCGCTCGACGTGGGAGTCGTCGCGCCAGTGGTTGGTCGCCTGCTTGTCGAGGCGCTCGGCCACCCGGCCCCAGTCGGCCTCGACGGTGGCCTTGCCGGCGAGATGGTCGACCCGACGGGCCTCGCCGAGCGCGTTGGCGGCGCGGATCATCATCTTCGACGGCACGCAGCCGTAGAACGGGCACTCGCCACCGACCAGGTCGCGGTCGACCCCGACCACGGCGAGCCCCGCCTCGGCGAGCTTCTGCGCGGCGTACTCCCCTCCCGGGCCGAGTCCCACCACCACCACGTCCACGTCATACGTCGCCATGTCGCCCAGCATGCCCGACGATGTGTGAGTGAACACCTCCACACGACGCAGCGTCCTCGGCGCGGGACTCGCCGGTGGTGCCGGCCTGCTCGCCGGCTGCACCGCGAGTGAAAGCCCCACTCCCACGTCCGCCCCCGCTGCGCCGACGTCCGGCGCCCCGACCGCGCTCCCCGCTCCGGGAGACCTCTCCATCCCGGACTTCGATCCCGCGGACTGGGAGTCGGTGCGCGAACAGTTTCCGCTCGATCCCACCCTGGCTCAGTTCGCGGCGTACGTGCTCTCGCCCCACACAGCCCAGGTCGAGGCCGCGATCGCCCACCACCGGGCCAGGTTGAACCTCGACACCGAGCTGGCTCTCCATGAGGGCTCAACCGCCGAGCAGGAAGTCCGGGCCGCGGCGGCGGCGTACGCCGGTGGGGGTGCCGACCAGTTCGCCCTCACCGACAGCACCACGATGGGCATCGCGATGATGTACGGCGGCCTCGACCTGCAGCCGGGCGACGAGGTGCTGACCACCAGTCACGACTTCTACTCGACCGAGGCGTCCCTGCAGCTTCTCGAGCGGCGGACCGGCGCCAGCGTCCGGAGGACGGACCTGTACGACGACCCCGCTGCGGCGACGGTGGACGAGCTGACGAGTCGGCTGGTGAGCGCGATCGGCCCCCGAACTCGCGTGGTGGCGGTGACCTGGGTGCACTCGAGCACCGGGGTGAGGCTCCCGATCCCCGAGATCGGGGCGGCGATCGCCGACCTCAACCGCGACCGGGGCGACGACGACCGGATCTTGCTCTGCGTCGACGGCGTGCACGGGTTCGGCGCGGTGGACGTCGCCCTGCCGGACCTCGGGTGCGACTTCCTGGCCACCGGCACCCACAAGTGGCTCTTCGGCCCCCGCGGCACCGGGATCCTGTGGGCGCGTGACTGGGCGCCGTTGACCGAGCTGATCCCCACCTTCTCCGGCCCGGGCGAGGCCCAGCGGCTCACGCCAGGCGGCTACCACGACTTCGAGCACCGCTGGGCGCTCGCGGAGGCGTTCGCCTTCCACGAGCGGATCGGCCGCGACCGCGTGGTCGCCCGGACCGTCGAGCAGGCGTCGGCCCTCAAGGACGGCCTGGCCGGCATCGACGGGATCACGGTGGTGACCCCCGCTGACCCCGAGGTCTCGGCCGGCATCGTGTGCGTGGACGTCCGCGGCCTGTTGCCGGCGAACGCGGTCATGTCGCTGCGCGAGGCCGGCATCGTCGCCAGCGCCACCCCTTACCGGCAGTCCTACCTGCGGTTCGGGCCGAGCATCGTCACCTCGCCCGACGAGGTCGCCGCCGCCGTGGAGGCCACAGCCGCGCTCGTGTAGGCCTCAGCGCGAGAGGTGCCGGGCACGGGCGAACGCGAACAGCCCGTAGCAGGCGATCCCGGCCCCGACGAGCGTCAGCAGCAGCTGGCCGAAGGGCTGCTGGGCGATCTCCTGCAATGCCTGGTCGAGACCGGCGGACTTCTGCGGGTCGTGGGTGGCGGCGGCGTAGATGAAGAGGACGCCGATCACGGCGATCGCGATCCCCTTGGCGATGAAGCCCACCTTGCCCAGCCAGCGGTAGGCCTCGCCCGTCTCCGCGTTCTGCGGGCGGCCGTCGAGCTTCTCGAGGAACTTCTCGGTCCAGCCCTGGTAGACGTAGTAGGCGCCATAGGCGAGCACGCCGAGGCCGACCGCACCCACCAGGAACTGACCCGCGGTCATCTTCATCAGGTCGGCGGTCATGCTGTCGGTACCGCTCCCGCCGCCGGACTGCCCGAGGGCGACCTGGAAGGCGGTGAACGCGAGCACGGCGTAGAGGACGCCCTTGAACAGCTGGCCCACCATGCCCTTGACCCGGTCGGTGCCGTCCTCCGTCACGGTAGATCTGCCAGGCCTCGAGCAGCCGCCAGATCACCAGGGCGGCCATCCCGATGGCCACCACCCAGATCAGGAACCCACCGAGCGGTTGCTTGGCGAGGTACTCGAGGGCGCCGGTGCCCGACGCCTGCTTCGACTGCTCGCCGAAGGCGATCTGGACCGCCAGCCAGCCGATGAGGATGTGGATCACCCCGTAGGCGACCAGTCCGCCCCGGATCACGTGGTCGAGGGCATCACTGTTCTCCGCCTTGCCTGCGGCGCGCTGCATGTCGGTCATGCGTCGACCCTACGAGGTCGCGGGCGACGCCACCTCACCCGTCGAGGCTGTCCTTCTCGCGCAACAGCGCGCCGAGCACCCCGTTGACGAACTGCGGCGACTCGTCGGTGGACAGCTCGCGGACCAGCGTCATCGCCTCGGTCACCGCGACCGGGTCGGGCACGTCCTCGACGTACAGCATCTCGAAGAGCCCGATCCGCAGGACGTTGCGGTCGACGGCCGGCATCCGGTCGAGCGTCCAGCCGGTGGAGTACGTCGAGAGGAGCTCGTCGAGCCGCGCGCGGTGCTCGGAGACGCCGCGGACCAGGCGGGACGTGTAGTCGTTGGTCGGGCCCTCGCCGGCCTCGATCGCGCCGTCGAGCGCGGCGACGGGGTCGTCGCCCCGGAGCTCGGAGGCGAAGAGGACGTCCAGCGCGCGCTTGCGGGCCTTGCTCCTGGCTCCCATCAGCCCTTCACGCGACCGAGGTAGGACGAGTCGCGGGTGTCGACCTTGACGCGCTCGCCCTGGTTGATGAACAGCGGGACCTGGATCTGGTGGCCGGTCTCGACGGTGGCGGGCTTGGTGCGGCCGGTGGCACTGTCGCCGACCACGCCGGGCTCGGTGTAGGTGATCTCGAGCTCCACCGAGGCGGGCATCTCGATGTAGAGGACGCGACCCTCGTTGGTGGCGACGACCGCCTCGCCGTTCTCGAGCAGGAAGTTCTTGGCGTCGCCCACGATCGCGGGGTCGATCTCGAGCTGGTCGAAGGTCGCGGTGTCCATGAAGACGTAGGACGTGCCGTCGTTGTAGAGGTACTGCATCGTCCGCTTGTCGACGCTCGCGACCTCGACCTTCACGTCGGCGTTGAACGTCTTGTCGACGGTCTTGCCGGACTCGACGGCCCGCAGCTTGGTGCGGACCACCGCGCCGCCCTTGCCGGGCTTGTGGTGCTGGAACCACATGACCTGCCAGAGCTGGCCGTCCAGCTTGAGCACCATGCCGTTCTTCAGGTCGTTCGTCGTCGCCATGGCCGCGAGGATATCGGCGGCCACCATGCCCCTCCTATTCGGCGAAGGCCCAGAGCACCTCGACCTTGACCGCTCAGGTCGTCCTTGCCCGCGCTGATGGGCAGCACCGCCTCCGCCGCGTCGTACGCCGCGCGCATGCTGCTCAGCTGCCAGGTCGCGCGATCCACCACTGGAGCTGGTGACCTCGCGCAGCCCGAGCACGTCGCCCAGCGACTGTCCGGTCGCCGCGGCGTACTGCTCGGCCTTGGCGGTCGCCGCCTCGACGGCCGCGTCGCGCGCCTTGGCCAGCGCGGCCTCAGGGTCGGAGATGCCGAGCCGGAGGTCGGTGGCGCGGACGCCGTTGCCACCTGACTCGATCGCCGCACTCACGGCCTTGCCGCCCTCGGCGAGCTCACGCACGGTGACCTGCGCCCGCTGGGTCACCCGGTAGCCGGTCAGCACCGGCGGGCTGTAGTCGTGGTACTCGTAGGTGGGGTGCATCTGCAGACCGGTGGTCTGCACGTCGCCCTCCTTGATGCCGAAGTCCGCTGAGGCGCGCCAGCACCCGGTCCATGGTGGCGCTCGAGCCGGCCAACGCGTCGTCGAGGTCGACCTGCTTGTTGGTCACCGACAGGGTGAACGTGAGCTGGTCGGGGACCACGGTGGCCTCGCCCGTCCCGACCATCCGCAGCGTCCGTTCGTCGGGCTGACCACCGGTGTGGGTCGCCGTGGGTGTCTCCTGGGGCGCTGCCTCCGCTGGTGTCCCGCCCGTGCCGCCGGCACCCCCCAGCAGGTACGCCGTCACCAGTGCCAGCAGCACCAGCGCCGCCACCAGCAGTCCCTTCACACTCACCGTCACCGTGCGCTCCATCGTCCGTGCCTTCCGTCGGTCTCCTGTGGCTCGGACGGCGACGGCCGTGGCCGGTTCCACTGTGCGGTCACTCGCAACGGAAAACCAGTCAGTTTCCGCCATGGAAAGTGATCCCTCCCGCAGCGATCAGCTGGACGCGCTCCAGCAGCGACGGGGAGCAGATCGACGCGACTGGCTGCCGTGGTGGCACCAGCGTCGCAGGGGTGTTATCTGGTGGCGCAGCTTCCTCCTCGGAAGGTCCTCCGGGTGACAGCGTTCGGGTCTTCTTGGTCACGCCTGCACAGTGCTCGCCAGCGTCGGACGTTTCGTGCCCGAACGCGGGCGCAGGGGGTGCGGCGGCGCCCGCGGAGCTCGTGCTGGTGAGAACGACCATCTACTTCGTCGGGGGCGTCAGCGCTGCTGCGGTCCTGATCGCCCTCTCAGAGGTGTTCACCTCCCGTTGGCCGGTAGTCGTCGGAGCCGCGTCGGTCGCGACCGTGTGGGGCTCGATCCTCGACGAGCCGACTGGCCGCACGGCTGCGGGACGAGCGGTGACGGACCCGACCTTCGATCCGGTGGTGGACGAGCCGACCCGGCTCCAGATCTGCGGCATCCTGGCCGCAGCGACAGGCGCGAGCTTCGGCACGATCCGGACGACGCTCGAGCTCGCCGCAGCTCGGTGACGAGCAAGCATCTCAAGGTCCTCGAGACGCCCGGCTACGCGCCTGACGAAGCGCCAGCCGCCTGGCGTGAAGGCCCCGGACCTGGGCGGAGCTCACGCCCGCGCGGTCGCGAGGCCTTCGCGGCCCATGTCGCCGAGCTGCGGCGGCTCGCCGCACTGGCCGACCCCGCCTCCGGGTCCGGTGGGTTTCGAGGCTCGTCGCTAGCGCTCCTCGCACCTCACCACCGGACTCAGCTCGTGCTGGAGGTTGAGCTGCGAGGTTTCGAGACGTCTCGGCTTCGCTCGCTCCTCAACCCACATCTTCGCGAGCCACGAAACCCCCGGGCACCCCTCAGGACGCTGCGATGCGTTCCAAGGCCTGCCGGTAGCCGTCGATGCCCTCGCCGGCGATGGTGGCGGCGGCGTACGGCTCGACGAGGGAGGTGTGGCGGAACTCCTCGGGACGCTGCTTCGGGTCGGAGATGTGCACCTCGACCAGCGGCGCCGTCAGCTGGGCGCAGGCGTCGTAGAGCGCCAGCGAGTAGTGGGTCCAGGCGCCGGCGTTGAGGACCACCGGCGTCGCCGTCGTCGGCGGCGGCGTTGAGCCAGTCGAGCAGCTCGCCCTCGTGGTTGGTCTGCCGGGTCTCGACGTCGAGACCGAGGTCGCGGCCCCACCCGGCGCACAGCTCGACCAGGCTCGGCGTACGTCGTGTCGCCGTAGATCTCCGGCTGCCGTCGACCGAGCCGTCCCAGGTTGGGCCCGTTGAGCACCAGCACCTTGGTCATCGGGAGCCTCCGATCCGCTCGTACGCCGCGCGCAGGTCGTCCTCCGAAGGCCCCTCCAGCACCACCGGATCTGCGACGTCGCGCAGCACGATGAACCGCAGCAGCGAGCCGCGGGACTTCTTGTCGACCTTCATCGTCGCGTGGAGGTCGTCGAAGGAGGCCCCGGCGTAGGTCGTGGGAAGGCCGACCCGGGCGAAGGCATCGTGATGGCGGGCGACGGTCGCGTCGTCGAGGACGCCCGCGAGGCCGGCCAGCTCGGCCGCGTAGACGCAGCCGATGGCCACCGCGTCGCCATGGCGAACGGAGTAGTCCTCGGCGCGCTCGATCGCGTGGGCCAGCGTGTGGCCGTAGTTGAGGACCTCGCGTCCCGGATGTCCGCCGGCGCCGCCGGTCTCCTTGAGGTCAGCCACCACGACGTCGATCTTGACCTGGATCGCGCGCTCGACCAGCTCGCGCATCGCCGCGGAGTCGGAGGTCAGCGACGCGGGGTCGTGCTCCTCGACCAGCTCGAGGATCCGCGGATCGGCGATGAAACCGCACTTGACGACCTCGCCCAGGCCGGCGACGAGGTCCTCGCGTGGCAGCGTCGCGAGCGTGGCGAGGTCGCAGAGCACGCCGGCCGGCTCGTGGAAGGCACCCACCAGGTTCTTGCCGGCGGCGGTGTTGATGCCCGTCTTGCCGCCCACCGCGGCGTCGACCATGCCAAGGAGGGTCGTCGGGACGTGGACGACCCGCACCCCGCGCAGCCAGGTCGCGGCCACGAAGCCGGCCAGGTCGGTGACCGCTCCCCCGCCGAACGAGACGACCGCGTCGGAGCGGGTGAACCCGCGCTCGCCGAGCGCCTCCCAGCAGTCGTTGGCCACCGAGGCGTTCTTGGCGGCCTCACCGTCGGGGAGGCCGAGGGCGAGGACGTCGTGGTCCGCCACCAGCGCGTCGACCACCGGCTGCGCGGCCTCGGCCAGCCGGTCGGCGTACAGCACAGCCACCCGGCTCACGTCGGGGCCGAGGAGGGCCGGGAGCCGGTCGAGGAGGTCACGGCCGACGACCACGTCGTACGGCGATGCGCCGCCGACGTGCAGCACGGTCTCAGCCATCGAGGAGCTCCCCGGATCTCGTCGGCGATCTCCTCAGGGGTGCGGCCGTCGGTCTCGACGACGTGGGTCGCGACCGACTCGTAGAGCGGGGTCCGCTCGTCGAGCAGGTTCTTGATCCGGCCCCGGACGTTGCCGAGGAGCAGCGGCCGGCCCACGCCCAGCCCGACCCGCTGGACGGCGTCGGTGAGGCCGACCCGCAGGAAGACGACCGGGTGCTCGGCGAGGCGCGCGCGCGTCTCCTCGTCGAGGACGGCGCCGCCGCCCAGTGCCAGCACGCCGTCGTGCCCGGAGAGGGCCTCGGCCACCGCCTTCGCCTCGAGGACCCGGAAGTGGTCTTCGCCGTCGTCGATGAAGATGTCGGAGATGCTGCGCCCTTCGGCGGCTTCGATGTCGTCGTCGGTGTCACGCACCGGGACTCCCCACGCCTCGGCGAGCAGGTGGGCCACCGTGGTCTTGCCGGCGCCCATCGGCCCGACGAGGACGACTCTCGGAGTCATCGGGGTCCCCGCGGAGTCGTGGAGCGCCAGCGGAGCGACTTCGTGGGGTGAATCATCGGAAGCGCAGGGTGTCGCGGTAGGACTCGGCGTTGCGGCGCGTCTCGATCACGGAGTCGCCGCCGAACTTCTCGAGCACCGCGTCGGCCAGCACCAGCGCCACCATCGCCTCGGCGACGATCCCCGCAGCGGGGACGGCACACACGTCGGAGCGCTGGTGGTGGGCGGTGGTGGCCTCGCCGGTGGCGACGTCGACGGTCTTCAGCGCGCGCGGCACGGTGGCGATCGGCTTCATCGCGGCACGCACCCGCAGCAGCTCCCCGGTGGACATGCCGCCCTCCGTGCCGCCCGACCGTCCCGACGTACGTCGCAGGCCGTCGTCGGTCGGCACGATCTCGTCGTGGGCGAGCGACCCCGGCGTCGCGGCCAGCTCGAACCCGTCACCGACCTCGACACCCTTGATGGCCTGGATGCCCATCAGTGCCCCGGCCAGCCGGGAGTCGAGCCGGCGGTCCCAGTGGACGTGGGAGCCGAGCCCGGGCGGCAGGCCGTGGACGACGACCTCGACGACTCCGCCGAGGGTGTCGCCGTCCTGGTGCGCCTGGTCGATCGTCGCGACCATCTGCTTCGCGGTGTCGGGGTCGAGGCAGCGGACGGGGTCGGCATCAAGCCGGTCCACGTCGTCCGGTTCTGGCAGCACGCCCGCCGGCGCGCGCACACCACCGAGCTCGATGACGTGGGAGACGATGCGGGCGCCGACGGCCTGGTCGAGGAAGTGGGAGGCGACCCGGCCGAGGGCGACGCGGGCGGCCGTCTCACGGGCGCTCGCGCGCTCGAGGATGGGGCGAGCCTCGTCGAAGCCGTACTTCTGCATGCCGACGAGGTCGGCGTGGCCGGGTCGCGGTCGGGTGAGGGCGGCATTGCGTGCCAGCGCCTCCAGCTCGACCGGGTCGACCGGGTCGGCCGACATCACCTTCTCCCACTTGGGCCACTCGGTGTTGCCGACCTGGATCGCGACCGGCCCCCCTTGGGTGAGGCCGTGGCGGACGCCTCCGACGAGCGTCACCTCGTCCTGCTCGAACTTCATGCGGGCGCCGCGGCCGTAGCCGAGGCGGCGGCGCGCGAGGGCGTCGACGATGTCGTCGGAGGTGACCCGCACGTGGGACGGCAGCCCCTCCAGGATCGCGACCAGGGAGGGGCCGTGGGACTCACCCGCGGTCAGCCAGCGCAACATGGGTCAAGTGTTTCACGTCCGAGTCCAGCCGATGCGAGCGCAGCGAGCGGCGGCGTCGGGCGAGGAGGTTGAGGGTCCGGGGCGGTCCTGAGCGAAGCGAGGGACCGCCCACCGGACGTCTCGAAACCCACCAGCTGAGGCGGTCGGGGTCCCACCTCTCACTGGTCAGCTGCGCATGAAGTAGTCGGACACCCACGGCCCGACGGCGAGGCCGATCAGCGCCCCGACCAGCATGAACGGGCCGAAGGGGTAGGCCACCCGCAGCAGGGCGCGGTCCCACCTCACCAGGGCCAGGAGCAGTCCGGGCAGCCCGAACACCAGGAAGCCGGCGTACATCCCGACGGCGAACTCGCCCCACCCGACGTGGCCCAGCGCGAACCCCAACAGGGCCGCGAGACGGACGTCGCCGAAGCCCATGCCCGCGGAGTGGATGAACCACAGCAGCCAGTAGACCGACCGCGCCACCACCAGCCCGATGGCGGCCCGGATCAGGTCGTCCGGATCACCGGTGATCGCCCACCCAGCGAGCGCGACCACCACGACGTACGCCGTCGCCGGCAGCACGATGCGCGTCGGCAGCAGCCGGGTGTGCCAGTCGACGACGGAGAGTGCGACACAGGTGGGGACGATCGGGACGAGCGCGACCAGCCACCAGTCCCGTCCCAGGATCGCGCCGACCACGGCCGCCAGCACGCCGGAGGCGAGGGCCGCACGCCAGGCGAGACCCGGACGCGAGCCGACGTCGGCGTAGAGCGGCTTCGGGTCCTCCCCCGGCGCGGCCTCGCTCGTCTCCGGCTCGGGCAGCGCCCGGACCACGCGCGGCACCAGCAGTCCACCGAGAGCGCCCACGACGGCGCAGACGGCGACCACCTCGAGGTTCACGACCGCTCGTCCCGCCGCTGCTCCAGCGCAGCCTCGCCCGCCGACCGCATCGCGGCCAGGGGTGCGGCCTGTCCCGTGAACAGCTCGAACTGGAGCGCGGCCTGGTGGACGAGCAGGTCGAGCCCGCTGACCAGGGTCCGGTCGGACGCCGAGGCGGCCAGCGGGGTCGGCCACGGGTCGTAGACGACCTCGAAGACGACCGGGACGTCGGTGCAGCGCGCCACCAGGTCGGCGGTCTGGGCCGCCGCGGGGATGGTCGACACCACCACGTCCCCGACCACCGGGTCGGCGTCGATCGCCCCCACCCGCACCGCGGGGCGGGCGGGGTGCGCGTCGATCGCCGCCAATGTCTCGAGGGCGCGGTCCGGTGACCGCACGAGCAGCGTGAGCGAGCCCGCCCCCAGCTCGCAGAGCGCGAGGGCGGTCGACGCGGCGGTCGCTCCCCCGCCCAGGATCGTCGCGACCACCGGTGGCTCGCCCGTGCGCTCGCGCAGCGCGGCGATCGCCCCGGTGATGTCGGTGTTGTCGGCCAGTCGACGTCCGTCGTCGAGCACCAGCGTGTTGGCGGCTCCGGCGAGTCTCGCCCAGCCGGTGACGTCGTCGGCCAGCGCCAGGGCCTCGCGCTTCAGTGGCATCGTCAGCGACAGCCCGCGCCAGTCGGGCCCGAGCCCGCCGAGGTGGCCGGCCAGCCCCCCGGCCGGCACGCGGTGGGCGTCGTAGGTCCAGTCGAGCCCCAGGTGGGCGTACGCCGCCCGGTGAAGCGCGGGCGACAACGAGTGGGCGATCGGGTCGCCGAGGACGGCGCAGTGCTTCACGGACATCGGTCAGCTCAGCACGCGTCGGATGTCTCGCAGTAGGTGTCGAACTCGGCGTCGTAGATGAGGAACTCGTCGTAGGTCTCGGCGAACTTGGTCTCGCCGGTCCGCAGGTTGACGGTCACGTAGTAGTACCAGTCGCCCTCGGTCGGGTTGCCCGCCGCCGCGATCGCGGCCTCACCCGGTGCCTCGATCGGTCCCGGCGGGAGGCCCTCGCTCACATAGGTGTTGTAGGGCGAGTCGAAGTTGCGGTCCTCCTCCGAGATCGCGAATCCGAGATCGCGCCCGAGGGCGTAGTTGATCGTGGCGTCGATCTGGAGCAGACCGACGGTGCCGGCCGTTCCTGGGTTCTCGATCCGGTTGTAGATCACGCGGGCGACCTTGCCCCGATCCTCGTCCCGGCTGGCCTCGGCCTCGATCAGGCTCGCGACCGTCATCAGCTCGTGGGGCGTATACCCGAGCTCGGCGGCCCGCCCCTCGAGGTCGGCGTCCTCGGCGGCCTGCTCCCACCGGTCGACCATCGCCGTCAGGATCGACTCGGGGGTGGCGTCGGGGCCGAGGTCGTAGGTCGAGGGGAAGAGGTAGCCCTCGGGGTTGCCCTCCGCGTAGTCGGGCAGGCCGATTCGCTCGGGGTCCTCCAGGACCCTCTGGTACTGCTCGCGGCTGAAGTCGGTGTTCTTCGCGAGGACGTCGAGGATGTCGTCGACCCGGAGCCCCTCGGGGATCGTCACGGTGTCGCGCAGGATGTTGTCGGGGTCGAGCAGGATGTCGACCGCGTCGGCGGCCGCCATCTCCTTCTTGAACTGGTAGAAGCCGACCTGGATGCCGGACGCGCCGGGCTCGGCCGCGGCGGCGTTGATGAACGCCTGGACGGACGCGACCACTCCGGCGTCCTTCAGTCCGCGGCCCATCTCGGCGACGGTGTCGCCGGACTCGACCTGGAAGGTGACCTTCCCCTGGCCGGGGCCGGCGTAGTCGGCCGGGTCGGCGAACTGGTCGCGGACGAAGTCGACGCCCTTGGTCACCGCGAAGTAGAAACCACCGACCACGACGGCCAGGGCGACGATGACGGCGATGCAGCCGGGGACCGATCTGCCCTTCTTCCGGCGTCCGCCCTCGCTCCGGGTGCCCTCGACGGGCTCCGCAGGCTGGTCGTACTCAGTCATTCATCCCTCTCGAGGGGCTCGCCCGGGGGCGCACCCGTAGCGCGTTCGCTGTCCAGTGCGTGCTGCAGGATCGTGACGGCGGCGGCCATGTCCACGACGGCGCGCCGATCCTGACCCTTCTTCCCCCGGTCGCGCAGCATAGCCTCCGCCGAAACCGTGGAGAGACGCTCGTCGACCAGCCGCACCGGGACCGGGGCGATCCGCTCGGCCAGCCGCGTCGCGAACTCGCGGACCTTGACCGCCGCCGGCCCCTCGCCGCCGGACAGGGACCGGGGCAGCCCCACGACGACCTCGACGGCGTCCTCCTCGGCGACGAGAGCGGCGATCCGCCTCACGTCGCCCTTGCCCCGCCGTACCGTCTCCACGGGGGTCGCCAGGAATCCGGACGGGTCGCTTCGCGCGACGCCGACCCGGGCGTCACCGGGGTCCAGCCCGAGGCGTACGCCGGGGCGCATCAGGCGCGTGGCCTCACGACCCGACCACGCGGCCGACCTCGGTCGCGACCAGCGCGAGCGCCTCGTCGATGCGGGAAGTGTCGCTGCCGCCGCCCTGGGCGACGTCGTCCTTGCCGCCGCCACGTCCGCCGACCAGCGGGCTGATCGCCCCGACCAGCGCGTTCGCGCTGAGGCCACGCTCACGGGCTGCGTCGTTCACGGCCGCCACGACCGCGACCTTCCCGTCCGCGTCTCCGATCACCACCACCACTCCCGGCTCACCCGCAGGAAGACGCCCTCGGACATCGAGGGCGAGCTGGCGCACGTCGCCGCCTGCGGCACCGGTCGCACGGTGGGCGACGACCTTCGCCGGGCCCGATCTGGTGCGCGGAGTCGGCGAGGTCACCTCCCGCGTCGAGCAGCTGCTGCACGCGGACCTTCTCGATCTCCTTCTCCGCGGCCCGCAGCTTCTCGACGATGTCGTTGACCCGCTCGGGCAGCTGCTCCGGCCGCACCTTGAGCGCCTCGGAGAGCTGTGCGACCAGGACGTGCTCGCGGGCCAGGAACCGGTAGGCGTCCCCGCCGACGAGCGCCTCGACACGGCGTACGCCGGACCCGATGGAGGACTCGCCGAGCAGCTTGATGACGCCGAGCTGGCCGGAACGGACCGCGTGGGTGCCGCCGCAGAGCTCGCGGGCCCAGTCACCGACGGAGATCACCCGCACCTCGTCGCCGTACTTCTCGCCGAACAGCGCCATCGCGCCCGACTTGACGGCCTCGTCCTGGGTCATGATCTCGGCGTGCACGGACAGGTCGGCGAGCACGAGGTCGTTGACCCGGGCCTCGACGTCGGCCATCACGGACGTGGGTACCGATCCGGTGGCGGAGAAGTCGAAGCGGAACCGGCCGGGCGAGTTCTCCGACCCGGCCTGGGTCGCGGTGTCGCCGAGCGCCTCCCGGAACGCCTTGTGCACCATGTGCGTCGCGGTGTGGGACCGCGAGATCGAACGACGACGCTCGATGTCGACCAGCGCCTGGGCGCCGACGCCGACGGTGACCTCGCCGCTGAGCACCTTCGCCTGGTGCACGATCAGGCCGGTGATCGGCGACTGGACGTCGCGCACCTCGAGCCGGGCGCCGTTGACCAGCTCGATCACACCCTGGTCGGCGAGCTGGCCACCGCCCTCGGCGTAGAACGGGGTGCGGTCGAGCACCAGCTCGATCTCGTCACCCTCGCGTGCGGAGTCGACGACACCGCCGCTGGTGACGATGCCGCGCACCGAACCCTCCGTGACGATCTCGCTGTAGCCGGTGAACTCGACGCCGCGGTCGAGCGTGTCGGCGACGGCGCGGTAGGCCGAGGCGTCGCGGTGCTGGCCCTTCTTGGAGCGGGCGTCGGCCTTGGCGCGATCGCGCTGCTCCGCCATGAGACGGCGGAACCCGTCCTCGTCGACGGAGAGGCCCTGCTCGGCCGCCATCTCGAGGGTCAGGTCGATCGGGAAGCCGTAGGTGTCGTGGAGGGCGAACGCCTTCGAGCCGGACAGCTGCGAGCTGCCGCCCTGCTTCACCTCGGTGGTGGCGAGGTCGAAGATCGCCGTGCCCGCGCGCAGCGTCTGGCGGAACGCGTCCTCCTCGGCGTACGCCACGGCCGAGATCCGCTCCCAGTCACGGTGGAGCTCGGTGTAGGTCTCCCCCATCTTGTCGCGCGAGATCGGCATCAGCTCGGGCAGCGACCGGTCCTCGAAGCCGAGCAGCCGCATCGAGCGGACCGCGCGGCGCAACAGCCGGCGTAGCACGTATCCGCGCGACTCGTTGCCGGGCGTGACGCCGTCACTGATCAGCATCATCGAGGAACGGACGTGGTCGGCGACCACCCGGAACCTCACGTCGTCGGCGTGGTCGGCTCCGTAGCGCCGGCCCGACAGCTCCATCGCCTTCTCGATCACGGGGAACATGACGTCGATCTCGTACATGTTCTGCGTGCCCTGGAGCAGGAACGCGACCCGCTCGAGCCCCATGCCGGTGTCGATGTTCTTCTTCGGCAGCGAGCCGGCGATGTCGAAGTCCTCCTTCGACCGGACGGCCGACAGCTCGTCCTGCATGAACACCAGGTTCCAGAACTCGAGGTAACGGTCCTCGGCCGAGAAGTCGCCCTCGGCGCCGTACTCGGGGCCGCGGTCGATCAGGATCTCCGAGCACGGGCCGCCGGGACCGGGCACGCCCATCGACCAGTAGTTCTCGGCCTTCCCGAGGCGCACGATGCGCTCGTCGGGCAGGCCGGTCACCTTGCGCCACAGCTCGACCGCCTCGGCGTCGTCGTCGTAGACGGTGGGCCACAGCTTGTCCTCGGCGAAGCCGAACCCGCCGTCGTCGAGCGACCGGGTCACGAGGTCCCAGCCGAGCTCGATCGCACCTTCCTTGAAGTAGTCGCCGAAGGAGAAGTTGCCGCACATCTCGAAGAACGTGCCGTGTCGCGTGGTCTTGCCGACGTCCTCGATGTCCGGGGTGCGCACACACTTCTGGACGCTGACGGCCCTGTCGTACGGCGGCGCCTCCTGCCCCAGGAAGTAGGGCTTGAACGGCACCATGCCGGCGTTGACGAACAGCAGGTTGGGATCGTCGAGCAGCAGCGACGCCGAGGGCACCGGCGTGTGGCCGGCGCGCTCGAAGTGCGCCACGAACCTGCGGCGGATCTCCGCGGTGTCCATCTAGGGGGTGCCTTCCTTCGTGTCACGAGAACTGGACCCGACGGCGGTCGAGCCTGTCGAGACCTCGAGCTCCTGGTGGCCATGAGGCAGCACGCCGAACCGTTCGCGCAACTCGGTTTCCCGCTCGACCGTGCCCTGGGCCACCTCGTCGCGGAAGAGCCGGGCCCCGAGGGTCAGCGCCTCGACCCGGTCGCGCAGGCCGTCGGCGGTGAACACCTCGGCGGCACGCCGGCCGCGGACCATCCCGTAGATGCCGGCACCCGCGCCGGCCACGAACCACAGCGTGCGGCTCATCCGGGGTCCCCGCGGAAGTGTGGGCTGGAGGAGCGGAGCGGGGGAAGCCCGCAGTTTCGTGGGGTGGTCATGCTGTTTCCCGAAGGTTGTCGCGCTGCCGGGCCTGCCAGTCCCGGTAGGCCTCGCGCTGCTCGGCGCGACGGTGCTTGCGGGCGCGCTTGAGCTCGCGCTTCATCTCGAACCGGATCCGGTTGCGGGACTCGGCCGACATCGCTCGCCGTACGCCGTGGCCGAGCGAGCCCAGCCGGATCACGCTCTCCCGCAGCAGCACGTCGGCGAACACCGCGCGTTCGAGCCGCACCGGCTCCCCCGCATCCGCGGTCTCCGTGTCCGGGTCGCCCACGCGGGTGATGCGGTACTCGTGGTCGACGGCCACCGGCGGCGGCTCCGGCCGCGCGCGCTCCTGCTCCAGCCGGTCGAGCCGATCACGGAGCGCCGCCGCCTCGTCGTGGGCGCTCGCGATCTCGCGCTCGGTGCGAGCCCGGAGCCGCGCGAGCGCGACCACCAGCACGAGCGCCACCAGCGCCAGTCCCGCGAGCGCGAGCCAGTCCCACATCATGGTGGTCGACCCTATCCGCAGCCCATGGCTGCCTCCCACCCACCGCCGACAGCCGACACACCGGTTCGGGCAACCAAGACACGGGGGATCGCGTCTGAGAAGGTGAGCCAACACTCGAGGGGGAGATCAGCCATGTCGCCACGTCCCGGACCCGCCACGTTCCGCACCTTGCTCGCCGCCGCGCTCGTGGGGTCGCTCGGCCTCGGACTCGCCCCCGGCAGCTCGGGCGCCAGCCCCGCCCCACCGGGAGCGGACCGTGAGCCGGCCCGGGTCGGCACGGTCGGCACCTGGAAGGTCAGCAAGACCGGACCGGACACCTACCAGGTGACCTGGCGCTCCCCTCGCCGGCTGCCGGTGACCTCCGACCGGGCCACCATCGTCTCCGACGGGGTGCAGCTCGGAGTCCCGACGCTCCGCGACGACGGCCGTACCGTGGTCACGACGGTCACCGCGTCGGAGCGACCTGTCCCGGCCGACCTCGACGTCCTGCTGTCGGGCGACCGGCTCGACTCCCCCGGCCTCGACCAGACCGACGACAGCACGGCACCTGCCGACCTCCGAGCCGGACCGGAGCTGGCCGACGACCCGGCCGAGCCCGGACCGTACGACGTGGTCAGCACCGAGTACGAGGTCGAGGGTGGTGTGAAGCTGCCCCGGATGCGCCAGCCGATCGAGATGGTCGGCCACATCGTGGAGCCGGTCGCGTCCGCCGACACCGGACCTCGGCCGCTGGTCGTGTTCCTCCACGGCCGCCACTCCTACTGCTACGACCCCACCGGGCAGGGCGAGGGCTTCGACTGGCCCTGCGAACCCCCGCTGGAGGAGATCCCCAGTCATCTCGGCTATGACTACATCCAGCAGGTGCTCGCATCCCAAGGCTTCGCGACGGTCTCGATCCGCGTCAACGGCATCAACGCGCAGGACTTCCGCCTCGCCGACGGCGGTGCGGACGCGCGCGCCCAGATCGTGCAGCGAACACCTCGAGCTCTGGACGTACTTCGCTGGCCGCCGACCACCCTGCGGACCTCTCCCGGGTGGTGCTCGTCGGGCACAGCCGTGGCGGCGAGGGCGTCAACCGCGCCTCGATCCAGATCCCGCTCGACGCGCCCTACCGGATCGTCGGACAGGTGCTGCTCGCGCCCACCGACTTCGGCACCCAGACCGCGCCGTACGTCCCGACGGTGACGATGCTGCCCTACTGCGACGGCGACGTGTTCGACCTCCAGGGTCAGCGCTTCACCGACAGCGCCCGCGACCTCACCGACGACGACACCTCGCTGAAGAGCTCGGTGATGGTCCTGGGCGCGAACCACAACTTCTTCAACACCGAGTGGACGCCCGGCATCGCGCAGGCACCCGCCTGGGACGACTGGTTCGGCCGGCGCGGGATCTGTGGCAAGAGCTCACCGACGCGCCTGAGCGCCGAGGACCAGCGCCGGGTCGGCGTCGCGTACGTCGCGGGAGCTGCGCAGCTGTTCGCCAACGACGCCCAGGAGTTCCTCCCGCTGTACGACGGATCGGTGGTCCACCCGTCGTCGATCGGGGCCGCCGACGTGCGGTCCCACGCGATCGGCGGAGGGCGTGAGCTGCGCCGTCCGGCTGTCGACAGCGGGCTGTCGCTCGCGTCAGGCGCCGACACCTCGTTCTGCCAGGGCACCCTCAAGCCCGGCGCTGCCGGCATGTGCGGTCGTGAGCGCGATCTCTACGGGCAGGTGCCGCACTGGTACGACTCCGGTGAGCTCGCTCCCACCCGGCGTGCCCTGGAGATGACGTGGAGCGAGACCGGAGACACCGGTGGGCTGGTCTTCGACGAGTCGCTCGACCTCTCGGACGGACGACTCGAGCTTCGCTCCATCGTCGACCCCGAGCTGGGCGACGTCCGGATCCGGCTCCGGCTGACCGACGCCACCGGCGCCAGTGCCGTCATCACCCCCGCGGGAGACGGGATCGTGCCGGCGCTGCCGGTCGACCGGAGGGTCGGCAAGAGGTGGGCCCAGTCCGTGATCGCCGATCCCGGCGCAGCCGCCGGCATCGACCTCGAGCAGGTGGAGCGGATCGACGTGATCGGCGACAGCTCCGACGGGCGACTGTGGATCCTCGACGTCGCGGCCGCGCCCGACGCCCTGGCCGCGGTGCCCGAGCGCCGGATGCCCACCGTCAGCCTGGGCTCGCTCACGGTCACCGAGGGCGACCGGCGTGGTACCTCCGTCGCCCGGCTCCCGTTCACGGTGACCGGCGAGCTGACCCGACCCGCCCACCTCGTCGTGGGCCAGTTCGACCAGTTCTCGCGGCGCGGGCGGAACCAGTTCCGGCTCGACCTGGCCCCCGGCCAGACCGAGGGCACGATCCGCTACGAATACACGGGCAACACCGTCGACGACTACCCGCGGCGAGTGACGGAGTTCGCGATGTACCCGGTCCGCGGTGCGATGACCGATCGGTACGACGGGCGGGTCACCCTGCTCGACGACGACCCGGATCCGCGGCTGCGAGTGCGGACTCCCGACAGGACTGCGGAGGGTCGGGACATCACGGTGCGTGTGGAGCTCTCGGACCCGGCCGGGTACGACTCCGGCGTGGTGGTGCAGGTGGTGAAGGGCAAGGGCCCCGGGCGGAGGCTGGCGGTCGGCGACGTCCCCGAGCGCTGGCTCGAGTCCCACTTCGTCGGGTCCGGCGACCCCGCGAAGCCCCTCCACAAGGCCGGTGTCTTCCTCTTCGAGCGGCTGCGGCCCGGTGAGCAGACGGCAAGTCTGTCCATCCCGGTGCGCCGCGACTCGGTCCGCGAGGGGGTGGAGCGGGTGACGCTGAAGATCCGCTTCAATCGCGAGAAGATGGTGCGGACGGTCCGCGTCGTCGACTGAACCTGCTCGGCATCGGCGTACTGCTCAGGAGTAGCGGTGACTCTTGGCCGTGTGCCCCTGTTCGCGGGTGCAGGTCCGTCCGTTCATCGAGCGGTGACCGCACGACTCGGTTGTCGGCGGCGGGCTCGTGACCGCGGCAGGCGACTCGACTCTCGGTGTGGAGGCGCCTTTCCTACCGCGAGCCACCGCCTGCTCGTAGCGCGCCTCGCGCATGGCCCGTTGGGCATCCATCTTGCTCATCGTCGCTTCACCGGTCCGACGCTAGTCCTGTGTGCCGAGTGATTCCGGCAGGCACGCCCGCTGCTGTCGGCCCCGATCACTCGCCCCGCACGATCTTGCGGATCCGCTCCCAGCGCTCGGCGACCGCGGCCTCGGCCCCGAGCGACGTCGGGCGGTAGTAGGCCGCGTCCATGATCACGTCCGGCGCGTACTGCTGCTCGGCGACGCCGTACGGCGCATCGTGGCTGTAGACGTAGCCCCGGCCGTGGCCGAGCTCTCCCGCGCCGCCGTAGTGGGCATCGCGCAGGTGCGGCGGGACGTTGCCGATCTTGCCGTCGCGGACGTCGGCCTGGGCGGCGTCGATGGCGGTGGTGACCGCGTTCGACTTCGGGGCGACGGCCAGCGCGATCGTGGCCTGCGCGAGGTTGAGCCTGGCCTCCGGCATCCCGATCAGCTGCACCGCCTGGGCCGCGGCGACCGCGGTGGTGAGGGCGGTCGGATCGGCGAGGCCCACGTCCTCGCTCGCCAGGATCACCAGCCGCCGGGCGATGAACCGGGGGTCCTCCCCCGCCTCGAACATCCGTGCCAGGTAGTGCAGCGCCGCGTCGGCGTCGGAGCCGCGGATCGACTTGATGAAGGCGCTGATGACGTCGTAGTGCTGGTCGCCCTGCCGGTCGTAGCGAACCGCGGCCTGGTCGACGGCCGCCTCGGCCGCCTCGAGGTCGATGGTGGTGCTGTCGCGCGCGGTGGCAGCACGGGCGGCGGCCTCCAGGTAGGTGAGAGAGCGGCGGGCGTCGCCGCCGGCCAGCCGGACCAGGTGCTCCCGGGCGTCCTCGGCCAGCTCGTACTCCCCCGCCAGGCCACGCTCGTCGGCCAGCGCCGCCTCCATCACGGCGCGGACGTCGTCGTCGGTGAGGGGCTGGAGCCGCAGCAACAGGCTGCGCGACAGCAACGGCGAGATGACGGAGAAGAACGGGTTCTCCGTCGTCGCCGCCACCAGCGTCACCCAGCGGTTCTCCACGCCCGGCAGCAACGCGTCCTGCTGCGCCTTGCTGAAGCGGTGGACCTCGTCGACGAACAGCACCGTCTCGCGGCCGCCGCCGTTGAGCTGGGCCCGCGCGCTGTCGATCGCGGCGCGGACCTCCTTCACCCCGGCGGAGACCGCCGAGACCTCGACGAAGCGGCGGTCGGTCTGCTGGCTGACGATCGCGGCGATGGTCGTCTTCCCGGTGCCCGGCGGGCCCCACAGCAGCAGCGACGTCGCCTGGTCCCCCTCGATCAGCTGTCGCAGCGGCGAGCCGGGTGCGCGCAGCTGCTCCTGCCCGACCAGCTCGTCGAGGGTGCGCGGTCGCATCCGGACCGGCAGCGGCGCGGAGGCATGGGTGTTGGCGGCCAGCGAGCCGGATCCGGGCGCAGGACCGCCCGGGACGTCGAACAAGCCGCCATCGTCGCTCACGGCTCGGTCGGCGTCTCCGGCGCGTCCACGGGCTGCGGGCGGGCGTCGACGCCGGCCTCCTTGCGCTGCTCCGGGGTGATCGGGGCGGGCGCCGCGGTGAGCGGGTCGAATCCGCCACCGGACTTCGGGAACGCGATCACCTCGCGGATCGAGTCGAGCCCGGCGAGCAGGGCGACGATCCGGTCCCAGCCGAGGGCGATCCCGCCGTGGGGCGGGGCGCCGTACTTGAAGGCGTCGAGCAGGAAGCCGAACTTCTCCTGCGCCTCGTCCTCACCGAGCCCCATCACCTCGAACACCCGCTTCTGGACGTCCTCGCGGTGGATACGGATCGACCCGCCGCCGATCTCGTTGCCGTTGCAGACGATGTCGTAGGCGTAGGCCAGCGCCGAGCCGGGGTCGGTGTCGAAGGTGTCGAGGTACTCGTGCTTGGGGCTCGTGAAGGCGTGGTGCACGGCGGTCCACGAGCCGGCGCCGACGGCGACGTCGCCGCTCGCGACGGCCTCGGCGCTGGGCTCGAACAGCGGGGCGTCGACCACCCAGGTGAAGGCGTACGTCGACTCGTCGATCAGGCCGCACCGCCGGCCGATCTCGAGCCGGGCCGCGCCGAGCAGCGCCCGGCTCGACTTCGTGGCGCCGGCCCCGAAGAAGATGCAGTCGCCGGGTGCGGCCCCGACGTGCGCCGCGATGCCGGCCCGCTCCTCGTCACTGAGGTTCTTCGCGACGGGTCCGCCGAGCTCGCCGTCCTCCTGCACCAGCACGTAGGCCAGGCCACGGGCGCCCCGCTGCTTGGCCCACTCCTGCCAGGCGTCGAGCTGCTTGCGGGGCTGGGAGGCCCCGCCCGGCATGACCACCGCTCCGACGTACTCCGCCTGGAAGACGCGGAACGGCGTGTCCTTGAAGTAGTCGGTGCACTCGACGAGCTCCTGGCCCATCCGCAGGTCCGGCTTGTCGGTGCCGAAACGGGCCATCGACTCGGCGTAGGTCAGCCGCGGGATCGGGGTGGCGACGTCGTGGCCGACCAGCGCCCACAGCGCGACCAGGATCTCCTCGGTCAGAGCGATCACGTCGTCCTGCTCGACGAAGCTCATCTCCACGTCGAGCTGGGTGAACTCGGGTTGCCGGTCGGCGCGGAAGTCCTCGTCCCGGTAGCAGCGCGCGATCTGGTAGTAGCGCTCCATGCCGGCCACCATGAGCAGCTGCTTGAAGAGCTGGGGACTCTGCGGGAGGGCGTACCAGCTGCCGGGCTGGAGTCGGGCGGGGACCAGGAAGTCGCGAGCACCCTCGGGGGTCGACCGGGTGAGCGTCGGGGTCTCGATCTCGACGAAGTCGTGTCGGTCGAGGACGTCGCGCGCGGCCTTGTTGACCTTGCTGCGGAGCCTCATCGCGGCGGCCGGGCCGGGCCGGCGCAGGTCGAGGTAGCGGTGCCTGAGGCGCGCTTCCTCCCCCACTTCCACGTGCTCGTCGATCGGGAAGGGCAGCGCCGCGGCCGCGCTGAGCACCTCGACCTCGGTCGCGACGACCTCGATCTCGCCGGTCGGGATGTTGGGGTTGGCGTTGCCCTCCGGCCGCTGGCCGACCTCGCCGGTCACCTTGAGGCAGAACTCGCTGCGCAGGCTGTGGGCGACCGCCTCGTCGCGCACGACGACCTGCACGACCCCGCTCGCCTCACGCAGGTCCAGGAATGTCACGCCGCCGTGATCGCGCCGGCGCGCGACCCACCCGGCGAGGGTGACGGTCTCTCCGACATGGGCGGCGGTCAGGGTGCCGGCGTCGTGCGTGCGGATCACTCAAGCTCCTCGGTGATGGCGATCTGGGGGTGAAGGTCTTCGGCGGGTGGGGCCCAGGTGTCCGGATCGGCAGGCGTCTGCTCGCCGCTGCGGATGTCCTTGACCTCGTGACCGCTGTCGTTGACGAACCAGACGTACGGGATGCCGCGCCGCTCCGCAAACCGGATCTGCTTGCCGAACTTCTGCGGATTGGCGGCGACCTCGCACGGCACGCCACGGGCGCGCAGCCGCGCGGCGACCTCGCTGCTGACCGAGCGCGAGTCCTCCTCGTTGACCGCGACCAGGACCGCGCTCGGGACGGCCCGGCTGCGCGCCGAGCTTCCCGTCGGCGATCAGCGGCAGGATGGTCCGGGAGACGCCGAAGGAGACGCCGACACCCGGATACGTCGTCCGGCCGTCGTCGGCCAGCGCGTCGTACCGCCCGCCCCCGCCGACGGACTTCAGCTGCTCGTAGCCGGCCATGTAGATCTCGACCACGGTGCCGGTGTAGTAGTCGAGGCCACGGGCGATGCGCAGGTTGGCCTCCACGCCCACCCGCTCGCCTCCGGCGCCCGAGCACCCTTCGACGACCGCGGCGAGCTCGGACAGGCCGGTCTCGAGGAGCTCGTCCTCGACGCCGAGCGCCCGGACCTCGTCGACGAAGGAGGTGTCGGAGACCCGGATGGTCGCGAGCTCGAGGCACCGCTCGGCCTGCTCCGGGGTGGCGCCCGCCTGCGAGACGAGCTGGGCCGCGACCTCGTCGGCCGGGAGCTTGTCGAGCTTGTCGATGATCCGGATCGCGCTCGGTGACGTCCTCGATGCCGAGGCCGCGGTAGAAGCCCTGGATCAGCTTGCGGTTGTTGAACTGGAAGGACACCGGCGGGATCGGCAGCCCCGCCAGCGCCTCGACCATCACCCGCATCACCTCGACGTCGTGGTGGAAGCGCGAGCTCGTCCCGACCGACGATGTCGACGTCGGCCTGCGTGAACTCCCGGTACCGGCCCACCTGGGGGCGCTCTCCCCGCCACGCCCGCTGGACCTGGTAGCGCCGGAAGGGGAACTCGAGCTTCCCGGCGTTCTCCAGCACGTAGCGCGCGAAGGGCACGGTCAGGTCGAAGTGCAGGCCGAGGCCGGAGTGGCCGTCGACCGACTCCTCGTGCAGGCGCCGCAGCAGGTAGACCTCGTGGGAGGTGTCGCCCTTGCGGAGCAGCTGGTCGAGGGGTTCCACGGACCTGGTCTCGATGCCTGCGAAGCCGTGCAGCTCGAAGGTCCGGCGCAGCGTGTCGATGACGTGCTGCTCGACGGAGCGCTGTTCGGGCAGCAGCTCGGGGAACCCGCTGAGCGGGGTGGGCCGGGCCATTCCTAGAGCCCCCGGGTCACGCGGCCGACGGCACTCTCGGGGCCGTCGGTCTGCAGGTCGAGCAGGAACGGGTTGCTGGCGCGCTCACGGCCGATCGAGGTCTGCTCGCCGTGCCCGGGCAGCACGACCACGTCGTCGGGCAGCGTCAGCACCTTGTCGCGCAGGCTGCGCAGCATCGTCGGGTGGTCGCCGCCGGGCAGGTCGGTGCGCCCGATCGAGCCCGCGAACAGCAGGTCGCCCGAGAACATCAGCTCGGACACGCCTTCGCCGTCGTACGGCGAGCGGAACGTGACCGACCCCTGCGTGTGACCGGGCGTGTGGTCGACGGCGAAGCGCAGTCCGGCCAGCTCCAGCTCCTGCGCGTCGCCGAGCTCCTGGACGTCGTCGGGCTCGGCCCACTCGTAGTTGCCGCCGAGGAGCATCTGGGTCATCTCGTGCGACATCCCGGCCATCGGGTCGGTCAGCAGGTGACGGTCGCTGGGGTGGATCCAGGCGGTGGCGTCGTAGGTTCCGGCCACCGGCGCGACGCACCACATGTGGTCGACGTGGCCGTGGGTGACCAGCACGGCGACCGGCTTCAGCCGGTGCTCGCGCACCACCTCGGCCACGCCCTCGGCGGCGTCCTTGCCGGGGTCGATGACGACGCACTCCGTGCCGGCCGCTGTGGCTGCGACGTAGCAGTTGGTACCCCACGGACCCGCGGGAAATCCGGCGATGAACACGCCCCGCACACTACCGAGCAGGGGGACGCGCCCGCGCATCGGCGTCGGGCACTCATCTAGCATGACCCGGGTGACGAGCGAAGAGTGGGGACGGGTCGCCGAGGATGGCACCGTCTTCGTCAGGACCTCCGACGGTGAGCGCGTCGTGGGCCAGTACCCCGAAGGCACGCCGGAGCAGGCGCTGGGCTTCTACACCAAGCGGTACGACGCCCTGGCGCTCGAGGTGCACCTGCTGGAGCAGCGGGTCAACTCCGGTGTCCTCTCCCCCGACGAGGCCGCCGAGGCGATCAAGTCCGTGCGGTCCCAGGTCGTCGAGGCCAACGCCGTCGGTGACCTGGCCTCCCTGGCCGGCCGGCTCGACGCGCTGTCACCGGTGCTGGCCACGCAGCGCAAGGCGCGCAAGGAGGAGCGGGCCAAGAAGTCGGCCGAGGCGAAGACCGCCAAGGAGGCCATCGTCGCCGAGGCCGAGAAGCTCGCCGACAGCAACGACTGGCGCAGCGGGGCCAACCGGCTGCGCGACCTCCTCGAGGAGTGGAAGGCGCTGCCCCGCATCGACCGCGCCTCCGACGACGCGCTGTGGCGCCGGTTCTCGTCCGCGCGGACGACGTACACCCGCCGTCGCAAGACCCACTTCGCCGAGCAGCACGAGAAGCGCGAGGGCGCCCGCGGCGTGAAGGAACGGCTGGCCAAGGAGGCCGAGGCGCTCGCGTCCTCGAAGGACTGGGGCCCGACGTCGGGGGCGTTCCGCGAGCTGATGCGTCAGTGGAAGGCTGCCGGCCCGGCCCCGCGCGACGTGGACGAAAAGCTGTGGCAGCGCTTCCGCGGCGCCCAGGACACCTTCTTCGGTGCCCGCGACGCCGCCCAGGCCGAGCAGGACCAGGAGTTCGCCGCCAACGCCGAGGTGAAGGAGGCGCTGCTGGTCGAGGCCGAGGCCCTGGTCCCGGTGACTGACCTCGACGCAGCCAAGAAGTCGATCCGCGAGATCGCCGACCGCTGGGAGGCGGCCGGCAAGGTCCCCCGCGACCGGATGAAGGAGCTCGAGGGCCGGCTGCGCCAGGTCGAGCAGGCGATCCGGTCGGTCGAGGAGGACCAGTGGCGCCGTACCGACCCGGAGAAGACGGCGCGCGCAGACGACATGGTCACCAAGCTGGAGAACGCGATCGCCGACATCCAGCGTGACCTCGAGGCCGCCAAGGCGTCCGGCAACGAGAAGATGGTCAAGGAGCTCGAGGACAACCTCGCCTCCCGGCAGTCGTTCCTCGACATGGCCAAGCAGGTCTCCGCCGACTACTCCGGCTGAGCCCGTCGAGCTGCCGCCGACGAGGTGAGTCGTGGGTGCGTCGGCGAACTGAGATCGAGCGGCTCCGGCGGTCGCGCGCGAGTCGTGCGCGAGCCCGACCGTCGGGGCGTCCGTCGAGATCCACGACCTGGCGGCGAGCGACTCGAGTCCCATGCCGATGACCGGATCGAGCTCAGCTGGTGACGCGGTAGGCGTCGAAGACCCCCGGGACGGCGCGGACGGCGCGGAGCACGTTGTCGAGGTGCTTGGACTCGGCCATCTCGAAGGTGAAGCGGCTCTTGGCGACCCGGTCGCGGGTGGTGGAGAGGGTGGCACTCAGGATGTTCACGTGGGCGTCGGAGAGCGCCATGGTGATGTCGGAGAGCAGCCGCGCCCGGTCGAGCGCCTCGACCTGGATGTTGACCAGGAACATCGACTGGCCGGTGGGCGCCCACTCGACCTCCTGCAGCCGCTCGGGCTGGCTGAGCAGGCTGGAGGCGTTGGTACAGTCTTGCGGTGCACCGAGACCCCTCCGCCCTTGGTGACGAAGCCGAGGATGTCGTCGGGCGGGACCGGGGTGCAGCACTTGGCGAGCTTGACCCAGACCTCCGGGGCGCCCTTGACGATGACGCCGGTGTCGCCGCCGGCCGGGGTGCGGGTGGCGGTCCGGCCGGTGATGGTGACGGCTTCGGACAGGTCCTCCGCGGCACCGTCGTCGCCGCCGTGGAGGTCGATGACGCGGCGTACGACGGCCTGCGCGCTCAGGTGGCCCTCGCCGACCGCGGCGTAGAGGGCGGACACGTCGGCGAGCTTGAAGTGGACGGCGACCAGGGTGAGCGTCTCGTGCGAGAGCAGCCGCTGGAGCGGCAGTCCCTCCTTGCGCATGTGCTTGGCGATCTGGTCCTTGCCGTTCTCGATCGCCTCCTCGCGCCGCTCCTTGGTGAACCACTGGCGGATCTTGTTGCGCGCCCGGGGCGACTTCACGAACGTGAGCCAGTCGCGCGACGGCGCGGCGTTGGGCGACTTGGAGGTGAAGACCTCGACCACGTCGCTGTTCTCGAGCGTCGACTCCAGCGGCACCAGCCGCCCGTTCACCCGGGCACCGATCGTGTGGTGACCCACCTCGGTGTGGACGGCGTAGGCGAAGTCGACCGGGGTGGCGCCGGTCGGCAGCGGGATGACGTCGCCGCGAGGGGTGAAGACGTAGACCTCGGCGCGGTTGATCTCGAACCGCAGCGACTCCAGGAACTCGCCCGGGTCCTCGACGTCGCTCTGCCAGTCGAGCAGCTGTCGCATCCAGGCCATGTCGTCGACGTCGCCCTGCCGGTCGGTGTCGACGCCGTTGCGGCCGTCTTCCTTGTACTTCCAGTGGGCCGCGACGCCGTACTCGGCGCGCCGGTGCTGGCCGAAGGTCCGGATCTGGAGCTCGACCGGCTTGCCGGCCGGCCCGATCACGGTCGTGTGGAGCGACTGGTACATGTTGAACTTCGGCATCGCGACGTAGTCCTTGAACCGGCCCAGGACCGGGTTCCAGCGCGAGTGCAGGATGCCGAGGGCGGAGTAGCAGTCGCGGTCGGTCTCGACCAGGATCCGCACCCCGACCAGGTCGTAGATGTCGGAGAACTCCCGGCCGCCCACGATCATCTTCTGGTAGATCGAGTAGTAGTGCTTCGGTCGGCCGGTGACCTTGGCCTTGATCTTGGCTTCCTTGAGGTCCTTCTCGACCTGGGCGATGACCTCGCCGAGGAACTGTCCGCGCGACGGGGCGCGCTCGGCGACCAGCCGCACGATCTCGTCGTAGATCTTGGGGTGGAGGGTCGCGAAGGCGAGGTCCTCGAGCTCCCACTTGATGGTGTTCATGCCGAGCCGGTGTGCCAGCGGGGCGTAGATGTCCAGCGTCTCGCGTGCGGTGCGCTCCTGCGCCTCGCGCTTGACGTAGCGCAGCGTGCGCATGTTGTGGAGACGGTCGGCGAGCTTGATGACGAGCACCCGGATGTCGCGTGACATCGCGACGATCATCTTGCGGATCGTCTCGGCCTGCGCGGAGTCGCCGTACTTGACCTTGTCGAGCTTGGTCACGCCGTCGACGAGCAGTGCCACCTCCTCGCCGAAGTCACGCGTCAGCTCGTCGAGGGTGTACGGCGTGTCCTCGACCGTGTCGTGGAGCAGCGCGGCGACCAGGGTCGGCTCGGTCATGCCCATGTCGGCGAGGATCGTGGTCACGGCGAGCGGGTGGGTGATGTAGGGGTCACCGCTCTTGCGCATCTGCGTGCCGTGCGCGGTCTCGGCGGTGATGTAGGCGCGCTCGAGCAGCGCCAGGTCGGCCTTGGGGTGATTGCTGCGGACGGCGCGGAACAGCGGCTCCAGGACGGGGTTGCCGGGCTGGCTGCGCGTGCCCATCCGGGCCAGCCGCGACCGCATGCTCCGGGCAGACTGGACCGGCTCGGTGGCCGTCTCGGTCTGCTCCTCCGCCATGGCCCCAGTCTACGGGCGGGGAGGATCCCGTCAGATCGTGACGAGACTGGCGACCGGCAGGTCCCCGGCCTTGGCCCGGCCGTCGAGGAAGCCGAGCTCCATCAGCACCGTGACGGCGTGGGGTACGCCGCCGCACTGCTCGATCAGCTCGGCCGTCGCTGCGACGGTGCCTCCCGTGGCGAGCACGTCATCGACGAGCAGCACCCGCTCCCCCGCGTCGATGGCGTCCTGGTGGATCTCCAGCGTCGCCTCGCCGTACTCCAGCGCGTAGGAGACGGCGTGGGTCCCCCGCGGCAGCTTGCCGGCCTTGCGGACGGGCACGAATCCGCAGCCCAGGGCGAGGGCCACGGGCGCGGCGAGGATGAACCCGCGCGCCTCCATGCCGACGACCTTGTCCACCACGACCGCGCCCGGTCTCGTCGCGGCCGGCCGCTGCCAGCGCCTGGATCACGCGCGGTGAAGGCGTCGTGGTCGGCCAGCAACGGAGTGATGTCCTTGAAGACCACCCCGGGCTCGGGGAAGTCGGGGACGTCGACCACGAGCCGGTCGAGGGCCTCGCGAGCCGCTGCCGCGTCGTTCACCGCTTGCCCCGCTTCGACCTGGTCTTGCGGCTGGGCTGGTTCCGCCCGGAGGCGTTGCTCCGCGAGACAGGTCGCGGTGCGCTCGGCGCGGTGCGACCACGTCCGGTCGCCTCGTCGCTCCGGTCGCTCTTCCGGGTCGGTGTGGGACCGCTCGTGACGCCGGGCGGCGCGGGCGTGCCGGCCGTCGTCACCGCCTGACCGCCCACCCGGGCCGGGACACCGGCGTAAGGGTCGGCAGCCGTCGACTTCCGCCGCGCCTTCGCCCGTCGCTCCGCCTGCTGGACCTCGGTCTCGCCCGCCTTCATGTGGGCCAGCAGCGGGGTGGCGATGAAGACCGAGGAGTAGACGCCCGGCGGCCATGCCGACGAAGAGCGCCAGCGCCAGGTCCTTCAGGCTGCCCGGCACCGAGCTGGAACGCGCCGACGTAGAGGATCGCGCCGACGGGGAGCAGCGCCACGATCGAGGTGTTGATGGAGCGCACCAGGGTCTGGTTGACGGCGAGGTTGGCGGCCTGGGCGTACCCCATCCGCATCTCGCGGAGGTTCTTGGTGTTCTCTCGCACCTTGTCGAAGACCACGACGGTGTCGTAGAGCGAGAAGCCGAGGATGGTCAGCACGCCGGTGACCGTCGCCGGCGTCACCTCGAAGCCGGAGAGGGCGTAGACGCCGATCGTGATCAGGACGTCGTGGGCCAGCGCCACGAGGGCGGCCACCGACATCTTCCACTCGCGGAAGTAGGCCCAGATGAACAGCACGACCAGCACCAGGAAGACCGCGAGACCGATCAGCGACGCGCTGCGCGATCTGCTCGCCCCAGCTCGCGCCGAGCTCGGTCTGCGAGAGGTCGTCGTCCGCTGGCGCCGGTGGTCTCGAGGATGACGTCGACGACGGCTGCGGCTCTCCTCGCCGGTCAGAGGCTCGGTCTGGACCAGGATCTGCTCGTCGCCCGACGTGGTGACGACCGGGGACGAGGCGTTGTCGATCCCCGTCCCTGCGACGGCCTCGCGCAGCTCGTCGGCCGTGTCCTGGGTGACCTGCTCGGAAGGGAGCGTCACCTTGTACTCGGCGCCACCGGTGAACTCGATGCCGTAGTTGAGGCCCTTGGTCGCCAGCGCGGCGATCGCGATGATCACGATGACGGCCGAGACGCCGTACCAGAGCCAGCGACGACCGACGAAGTCGACCGACTTCTTTCCGCGTGTAGAGATCGTTGCCGAGTCTCGAGAAGCGTCCCATCAGGCCCTCGCCCCCGCGGTGTGGACGGAGATCGAGTCGATCCCGAGCGTCTCGGCGCTGAGCCCGGAGAAGCGGTGGCCCTGGTTGAAGAACGAGTACTTCGCCAGCCACGACACCATCGGGTGGGTGAACCAGAAGAAGACCACCAGGTCGATCAGCGTCGAGAGGCCCAGCGCGAACGCGAAGCCCTTCACGACGCCCGCGGCGAAGATGTACAGCACCAGGGCCGCGAGCAGCGACACGGCGTCGGCGGCGAGGCAGGTGTTGCGGGCGCGCGCCCACCCCGACTCCACGGCCACGGGCATCGACTTCCCGTCGCGCATCTCGTCGCGAATGCGTTCGAAGTAGACGATGAACGAGTCGGCGGTGATGCCGACGGCCACGATCAGGCCCGCGATGCCCGGCAACGAGAGCGTGAAGTTGGCGCGTCTCGCTCAGCAACAGCACGAGCGCGTACGTCGAGGCAGCCGCGATCACCAGGGACGCCAGCACCACGAGCCCGAGGCCGCGGTAGTAGACGAGGCAGTAGAGCATCACCAGCAGCAGTCCCACGCGCACCGGCCAGGAGACCCGCCGACAACTGGTTTCCGGCCAGGGACGGTCCGACGGTCTCGACGGGTGGGTTCGGCTCGAAGGCGATCGGCAGTGCACCGAACTTCAGGCTGGTGGCGAGGCTGGTCGCCGAGGCCTCGGTGAACTCGCCGCTGATCTCGGCCTGGCCGTTGGTGATGACCGCGTCCATGGTCGGCGCCGAGAGCACCTGGCCGTCGAGGACGATCGCGAACTGCTTCTCGGTCCCGTACAGCGCCCGGGAGATGGTGGTGAAGACGTCGGTGCCCTCGCTGTCGAAGTCGAGGCTGACGACCCATTCGACCGACTGCTGCGGGATGCCGGCGCTGGCGGAGGACAGCTGGGTCCCCTCGATCATCGCCACGGAGAGCAGGTACTTCACGCCCTCCGCGTCACACGTGACGAGCGGCTTGTCCGGGTCGTCCTCGACCAGAGCGGTCTCTCCCGCGGGCGGGCACTCGTACTCCTGGAAGGCCTGGATCGAGGCCGGGTCGGGGTTGTCCATCCAGACCAGGGGGTCGCCGTAGTCGCCGGTGGCCGGCTGCTCCGGCTCAGCCGGCTCGTCGGTCGGCTCCGCGGTCGGTTCCTGCGAGGGCTCGTCGTTCTTGCTGCCGTTCTTGCCGTCGTTCTTGCCGCCCTGCTTGTCCCCGCTCCGGTTCGCAAAACCGAGTGATGCGCGGTTGGCGGGTGTCTCGGACCCGCTCGCCGAGTCGGTGGGGGACGGCTCGACCGTCACGCCCGCGCCAGGCGGATCGGCCGGCTGGTCGGTGGGGTCCGTGGGCTCGGCGGGCGTCGCCGGCGCCGCACCGACCGTCCAGGGACGAGCAGGCCACGACCCGGAACCGCAGCTGGGCCTGCCGCTTCACCGTGTCGACGAGGTCACGCTGGCTCTCGCCGGGAATCTCGACCACCACGAACCGGTCGCCCTGCGTGGTGACCTCGGCCTCGGAGACACCCGAGCCGTTCACGCGCTGGTCGATGATCTGCGACGCCTCGACGAGGTTGTCCTCGGAGGGATCGCCCTCGGCGATGAGGGTGATCCGGGTGCCGCCCTGCAGGTCGAGGCCCAGCGTCGGTGTCCACGTCCCGGCGAGGGCGACCAGGCCGTAGGCGATGGCGAGGCCGATGAAGAATCCGAGCAGCGTGCGCGTGGGACGCTGGCGCGAAGCCATCTCCTCAGGATTCCTCGGGCTGCTCGCCCGGTGCCGGCTCAGTCGCCTGGGGCTCGACCACGTTGGCCACCGCCCCCTTGGCGACCTTGAGGATCACGCCGTCGGCGACGCTCAGCAGCACGTGGTCGTCCTCGACCTGCTGGAGCCTGCCGTAGACGCCCGAGGACAACATCACCTCGGTGCCGGGCTCGAGGGCTGACTGCATCGCGACCACGGCCTTCTGACGCCGCGACTGGGGACGGATGATCAGCAGCCAGAACAGCAGCGCGATGCCGATGATCGGCAGGATGGAGACGAGCCCTTCCACGACAGAACCTCGCAGATGTTGGGAGTGTGTGGCGGCACGGTCCGGCCGACCAACGGTGAAGTGTAACGGCCACCAGAACGGTGCCCTCACGAGGCCGGTTCACTCGTCGAAGAGCACCGGATCGGTCGGGACGGGCGCGGTGAGTCCGAGGTGGGTCCACGCGGCGGACGTGGCGACCCGCCCCCTCGGCGTACGTGCGAGCAGGCCGCTGCGCACGAGGAAGGGCTCGGCCACCTCCTCGACCGTCTCGCGCTCCTCGCCCACGGCGACGGCCAGCGTGGAGATCCCGACCGGGCCACCGCCGAACCGTCGGCAGAGCGCGTCGAGGACGCCGCGGTCGAGCCGGTCGAGGCCGGACTCGTCGACCTCGTAGAGCTCGAGGGCCAGCCGGGCGATCTCGAGGGTCACGACCCCGTCGGCGCGGACCTGGGCGTAGTCACGGACCCGGCGCAGCAGCCGGTTGGCGATGCGCGGCGTGCCGCGCGAGCGGGACGCGATCTCGGCGGCGCCGTCGTCGGTCAGCTCGACGCCGAGCAGGCCCGAGGAGCGGCGCACGATCAGCTCGAGCTCGTCGGGCTCGTAGAACTCGAGGTGACCGGTGAAGCCGAACCGGTCACGGAGCGGGCCGGGGAGCAGTCCGGCCCGGGTCGTCGCGCCGACCAGGGTGAAGGGCGGGATCTCGAGCGGGATGGCGGTGGCGCCGGGTCCCTTGCCGATGACCACGTCGACCCGGAAGTCCTCCATCGCGAGGTAGAGCATCTCCTCGGCCGGGCGCGCCATCCGGTGGATCTCGTCGACGAACAGGACGTCGCCCTCGTTCATGCCGGAGAGGATGGCGGCCAGGTCGCCGGCGTGGGTGACCGCGGGGCCGCTGGTCAGGCGCAGCGGTGACGACATCTCGGCGGCGATGATCATCGCGAGCGTGGTCTTGCCGAGGCCGGGCGGGCCGGACAGCAGCACGTGGTCGGGTGCGCGCTCCCGCTTGCGCGCCGCTTCGAGGACCAGGCCGAGCTGGGCACGCACCCGGCCCTGACCGATGACCTCGTCGAGGGTGCGCGGCCGCAGGGCTGCCTCGACCGCGCGCTCGTCGCCCTCGGCCTCCGCGGCCGTGAGCGACCGCAGGTGGTCCGCCTCTGCGGCGGTGAGGTCGTCCCCCACGCCGGCCTGGTTGGTGCCGGGCCAGCCCTGGTCGCTCATGTCCGACTCAGCGTTCGGAGGGCGGCGCGGAGCAGCGCACCGACATCAGGGGTGTCGCCGGCCTCATCCGCGACCGCCTCGACAGCCTGGTCGGCCTCCTTGACCGACCAGCCGAGGCCGACCAGTCCCTGCTGCACCTGACCGCGCCACGCGGGTCCGCCGGCCTGGACGGTCGCACCGATGACGGCGGCGGTGGGAGCGCCGATCCGGTCGCGCAGCTCGAGGATGATCCGCTGCGCGCCCTTCTGGCCGATCCCGGGCACGCGGGTGAGGGTCTTGACGTCCTCGTGAGCGACCGCGCTGCGGAGGTCGTCGGGGCTGAGGACGGCCAGCATCGCCTGCGCCAGCTTGGGCCCGACGCCGGACGCCGTCTGCACGAGCTCGAAGGTGGTGCGCTCGTCCTCGTCGAGGAAACCGAAGAGGGTGAGGGAGTCCTCGCGCACGACCATGCTGGTCGGCAGGGTCGCCGCCTGCCCCGGCCGCAGCGTCGCGAGCGTTCCCGGCGTGCAGACCAGCTCGAGCCCGACGCCGCCGACCTCGACGACGGCGGAGGTGAGTCCGACGGCGGCCACCTGGCCGCGGACGAAGGCAATCATGCCAATCCTTTCGTGGTCTGGCTCCCAGCGGCGAGCGCCGCGTCGATCCGGGACTGGGCGCTGCCGCGCCAGACGTGGGTGATGGCGAGCGCGAGGGCGTCGGCCGCGTCCGCGGGCCGGGGCGGACTGTCGAGCCGCAGGATCCGGGTGACCATCGCGCCGACCTGGCCCTTGTCGGCGCGGCCGCTTCCGGAGACGGCTGCCTTGACCTCGCTCGGGGTGTACGTCGTGACGGGCAGCCCGCGCCGGGCCGCGGCCACCAGCGCGATCCCGCTCGCCTGGGCGGTGCCCATGATGGTGCTGGAGTCGGACCGGGCGAAGACCCGCTCGACTGCCACCGCGTCGGGTGCGTACTCGTCGAGCCACGCGTCGATGCCGCGCTCGATCGACACCAGCCGCTCGGCGACCGGGAGGTCGGCGGAGGTCCGGATCACGTTGACGTCGATCAGCGCCAGCGGTCGGCCGACGGTGCCGTCGACCACGCCGAGGCCACAGCGGGTCAGGCCGGGGTCGATCCCGAGCACGCGCACGATGCCTCCTCCGGGCGAGCCGTCCGAACAGGTGTTCGTCTCCACGCTAGACGGGAAGACCGGCGGATCGGCGTACGACACGCGGCGCGGCGTCGTGCACCGCAGTGCCCTCCACGCTTCGCGTGTCGTTCACCCGGGAGTCATCCCATTCTCCTCCGTCGTGGCGAGAGTGCGCGGGAACGCCCCGACCCTGGAGGACACATGACCATCTCTCCCACGCGCCGCCCGCTCCCGCTGCTACCCGACACGCGGCACGGGTCCCGCAGCCACCTGACCTGCCTCTACCGCTGCGGGAACGCGTGCGACCAGCCGGTACCGAACCCCACCGATCACCCGACCTTCCACGAGGTCGCCGAGCAGGCCCTGGCCCGCCGTTCGCTTCTCAAGATCGCCGCGGGCGCCGGAGCCCTCACCGTCACGGGGGTGGCGACCGGCGGATCGCTCGCAGCGGCCGCCGTGGCCGGCAACACCGCCGGCACCTGGCGGTTCCGCCCCGTGGAGCCCAACAACTTCGACGACGTGACCGTCCCCAGCGGCTTCCGGGCCGATGTGGTGATCAGGTGGGGCGACCGGGTCGAAGCCGGTGCCCCGTCCTTCGACGTCGAGCAGCAGACACCCGAGGCGGCGCAGCAGCAGTTCGGCTACAACAACGACTACGTGGGCGTGCTGTCCCACCCACGGGGTGACAAGTTCGGCGTGCTGGTGACCAACCACGAGTACACCGACGAGAACCTCATGTTCCCCACCGATCGCTACAGCCCCGAGGACGTCAAGCGGATCGCCATGGCCTCCCACGGCATGTCGGTCGTCGAGCTGCGGCGCGGCGCCGCGCGGGGCTCGTGGAAGCGACGTCCGGTCGCCCGTTCCCCGCTCAACCGACGCCTGCACGTGGAGTCCGACTTCCGGCTCGTCGGACCCGCCGCCGGACACGACCGGCTCACGACCTCCGCGGACCCGACCGGCCGCGAGGTCAAGGGCACACTCAACAACTGCGCCGGCGGGCTCACCCCGTGGGGCACGGTCCTCTCGGGCGAGGAGAACTTCAACCAGTACTTCTACGCGCCCACCGCCGGCGACCGCGATCCGCGCTACGTCGCCTCCTACGACCGCTACGGCGTCAACGGCGTCTCCGAGCGACGATGGGACGAGGTGGACCCGAGGTTCGACCTGACCCAGGAGCCGCACGAGCCCTTCCGGTTCGGCTGGATCGTCGAGGTCGACCCGTACGACCCGGCCTCCACGCCGCGCAAGCACACGATGCTCGGCCGGTTCAAGCACGAGGGCGCCAACGTCACGATCGCCGAGTCGGGAAAGGTCGTGGCCTACATGGGCGACGACGAGCGGTTCGACTACATCTACAGGTTCGTCTCTGCGGGGACCTTCGACCCGGGCAAGGGTCCGCGGGCGCGGCGCAGCAACCTGCGCCTGCTGACCACCGGCACCCTCTCCGTGGCCCGGTTCCGCGGTGACGGGCTCGAGGACGAGGCGTTCGACGGCTCCGGCACCTGGATCCCGCTGACCAGCGACACCGAGTCGTACGTCGAGGGCATGTCGGTCGCCGACGTGCTCATCGACACCCGGCTGGCGGCCGACACCGTGGCGCCGACCAAGATGGACCGGCCCGAGGACATCGAGGTCAACCCGGTCAACGGCCGCGTCTACTGCGCCCTGACCAACAACTCGAACCGGGACACGTCGGCCGAGACCGACGAGCCCAACCCGCTCTGGCAGTCCCAGACGCGGCCGGAGCTCGGTGCGCCCCTGGTGACCCAGAACGGCAACCGCAACGGCTACGTCCTGGAGATGGAGCCGGCCAACGACGACCACGCCGGCCGGGGGTTCTTCTGGCGGCTCATGCTGGTGTGCGGCGACCCGCGAGCGCCCGAGACGTACTTCGCGGGCTACCCCAAGGAGAAGGTCAGCCCGATCAGCTGCCCGGACAACGTCGCCTTCGACTCGGAGGGCAACCTCTGGATCTCGACCGACGGCAACGTGCTGGGCTCCAACGACGGCCTCTTCCGGGTTCCGGTCGCCGGTCCGCGTCGGGGCAAGGTCGAGCAGTTCGCCACGATGCCGTTCGGCGCGGAGGCGTGCGGCCCGTTCATCCACCCGGACGGCAGGTCGGTCTTCATCGCTCCCCAGCACCCCGGCGAGACGGCCGGCGCCACCTTCGAGAACCAGACGAGCACCTGGCCCGACCGGAACGGCTTTCCGCGCCCCTCGGTGGTGGTCGTCTACGAGAAGTGAGCCCGGCCGCGCTCGGCGCCGGTCAGGCGTCGAGCGCGGCCAGCACCTCGTCGGAGACGTCGAAGTTGGCGAAGATGTTCTGCACGTCGTCGAGGTCCTCGAGGACGTCGATGAGGCGGAAGACCTTGGCAGCCGCGTCTGCGTCGAGCTCGACCTGCAGGTCGGGGACGAACTGGGCCTCGGCGGAGTCGTAGTCGACGCCGGCTGCCTGCAGCGCCGTCCGTACGCCGACCAGGTCGCTCGCCTCGGAGATCACCTCGAACGACTCCCCCAGGTCGTTGACCTCCTCGGCGCCGGCGTCGAGGGCAGCCTCGAGGACGTCGTCCTCGGACACGGTGCGCCCCTCCTGGTCGGTCGGCACGAGGACGACCCCCTTGCGGTTGAAGAGGAACGAGACCGAGCCCGGGTCGGCCAGTGAGCCGCCGTTGCGGGACATCGCGGTGCGGACCTCCATCGCGGCCCGGTTGCGGTTGTCGGTGAGGCACTCGATCAGCATCGCGACGCCCGACGGTCCGTAGCCCTCGTACATGATCGTCTGGTAGTCGGCGCCGCCCGCCTCGGCACCGGAGCCGCGCTTGACCGCGCGGTCGATGTTGTCGTTGGGGACCGACGACTTCTTGGCCTTCTGGATCGCGTCGTAGAGGGTCGGGTTGCCAGCCGGGTCACCGCCACCCATCCGGGCGGCGACCTCGACGTTCTTGATCAGCTTGGCGAACAGCTTGCCGCGCTTGGCATCGATGGCGGCCTTCTTGTGCTTGGTGGTCGCCCATTTGGAGTGGCCGGACATGCCCGTCCTTCTCTGTGGTGGTCTCGTCTAGGTCGCTGGGTGGATCAGGTCCACGAGCAGCCGGTGCACCCGCTCGTCGCCGCCCACCTCGGGGTGGAACGACGTCGCCAGCAGGTGACCCTGTCGAACGGCGACGATCCTACCGGCGGCCTCGCCGTCGACGACGCGGGCGAGCACCTCCACCCCGGGTCCGGTCCGCTCGACCCAGGGTGCCCGGATGAAGATGGCGTGCACCGGATCGTCGAACCCGGCGAAGGCCAGGTCGCCCTCGAACGAGTCGACCTGCCGCCCGAAGGCGTTGCGCCGTACGGTCACGTCGAGGCCGCCGAAGGTCTCCTGGCCGGGGATCCCGTCCTCGATGTCGTCGGCGAGGAGGATCATCCCGGCGCAGGTCCCGAGCGTCGGCATCCCGTCGGCCAGCCGCTTGCGGATCGGTTCGAAGAGCTCGAAGGTCCGCGCGAGCTTGGCCATCGTCGTCGACTCGCCGCCCGGCAGCACGAGCGCGTCACACTGGTCGAGCTCGCTCGGACGACGTACGCCGAGGGCGCGGACGCCCAGCCCGGCCAGGACCTGGAGGTGCTCGCGGACGTCACCCTGCAGCGCGAAGACGCCGACCGTGGGGGTGTTCACGCCGCACGCACCGCGACGGCCTCGACCTCGACCAGCTGGTCGGCGTAGCCGAGGGCGGCCACGCCGAGGAGCGTGCTCGGGGCGTCGTGGTCGCCGAACGCGTCGGACACCACCTCCCAGGCGGCCACCAGGTCCTCGCGCCGTGCGGAGGCGACGAAGACTGTCGTCTTGGCGACGTCGGTCAGCTCGCAGCCGGAGGCCCGCAGCGCGACGACCAGGTTGGCCATCACCTGCCTCGCCTGGCCGGCGACGTCACCGGCGTGGACGACCGCACCGGCCTCGTCGAGCGGGCAGGCGCCTGCGGTGAACACCAGGCTGCCCGGCCCGACGACGGCCGCGTAGGCGTACGGCGCCCCTGGATGCAGTGCGTCGGAGCGGACCAGCTCGACCCGGTTCACCAGCCCCGCTCAGCGAGCCGGTGGGGCGCCGGGATGTCGTCGACGTTGATCCCGACCATGGCCTCGCCCAGGCCGCGGCTGACCTTGGCGACCACGTCGGGGTCGTCGTAGAACGTGGTGGCCTTGACGATCGCCTCGGCGCGCTCGGCCGGATTGCCGGACTTGAAGATGCCGGAGCCGACGAAGACGCCCTCGGCGCCGAGCTGCATCATCATCGCCGCGTCGGCAGGGGTCGCGATGCCACCGGCAGTGAACAGCACGACCGGCAGCTTGCCGGCCTCGGCGACCTCCTTGACCAGCTCGTAGGGCGCCTGCAGCTCCTTGGCCGCGACGTAGAGCTCCTCCTCGGACAGGCCGTGGAGGCGGCGCAGCTCGGCGCGGATGGTGCGCATGTGGGTGACGGCGTTGGAGACGTCACCGGTGCCCGCCTCGCCCTTGGAACGGATCATCGCGGCGCCCTCGGTGATCCGGCGCAGCGCCTCGCCCAGGTTGGTCGCGCCGCACACGAAGGGGACGGTGAACGCCCACTTGTCGATGTGGTGGGCGTAGTCGGCAGGAGTGAGCACCTCGGACTCGTCGACGTAGTCGACACCGAGGCTCTGCAGCACCTGGGCCTCTGCGAAGTGACCGATCCGCGCCTTGGCCATCACGGGGATCGAGACCTGCTCGATGATGCCGTCGATCATGTCCGGGTCGCTCATGCGGGACACGCCGCCCTGGGCCCGGATGTCGGCCGGCACCCGCTCCAGCGCCATCACCGCGACCGCGCCGGCGTCCTCGGCGATCTTGGCCTGTTCGGGGGTGACCACGTCCATGATCACGCCGCCCTTGAGCATCTCGGCCATGCCGCGCTTCACGCGCGAGGTGCCCGTCTGCTGGCTGGTTGCGGGGGTGCTGTCGTTCATGTCCCCATCGTACGGCGGGGACGCCGCCGGGCTCATTCCGGGAGGCCCGCCTCGGCGACCGCCTGGCGGCGTACCTTCAGGATCCGGAAGACCACCGTGTAGGTGCTCGCAGCCGCCAGCACCCACAGCGTGACCTCGTAGAGGATCGGCAGGTCGAGCAGGTCGCCGAAGAACGTCATCACGAGGATCGCCACCAGCCGGTCGGCACGCTCCGCGATCCCGCCCTTGGCGTCCATCCCGAGGGACTCGGCGCGGGCCCGCGCGTAGGAGGTCACCGAGCCCATCACCAGGCAGTAGAGCGTCAGGCAGAGGTAGAGGAAGTCGTCCCCGGGTCCCGCGAAGTAGAGCAGCAGCCCGCCGAAGATGGCGGCGTCGCCGATCCGGTCGAGCGTGGAGTCCCAGAACGCCCCGAACTTCGACGTCCGGCCCGACTGCCGCGCCATCTGGCCGTCGATCAGGTCGCTGAAGACGAAGGCGGTGATGACCAGCACGCCCTGCCACAGCAGCCCCTGCGGGAAGAAGACCAGCGCACCCGCCGCCACGCCGAGGGTGCCGACGAGCGTGACGGCGTCCGCGCTGATCCCCAGGCGGAGGAACAGGTTGACGAAGGGCGCGAGCATGACGCCCTGCCAGAAGGCCTTGAATCGGTCGAGCACGGCCGTGACGCTACCGGGTGCCGGTGGGCGTACTGTGGCGGGACGGAGCCATTCAGGCTTCCGAGCAGGAGAGCCCACATGAGCGACAAGTCGCCGCGGCAACACATGACGAAGAAGATCCGGCAAGTCCATCAAGGAGAAGCGCGCCGCCAAGCGCGCCAAGGGCCACGAGGAGACGTTCTCCGACAAGCTCGACACAGCAAGAAGAAGTGACGTTGCTCGGACTCGGCATCATCGGGACCTCCGCCAAGGAGAACGAGTACCGCCTGCCGCTCCACCCCGAACACATCCCCGGGCTGGACGCCGACATCCGTGGGCAGATCACGCTCGAGCACGGGTACGCCGCGCGCTTCGGCATCGCCGACGCCGACCTGGCCGACGTAGTCGCCGGCTTCGCGTCGCGGGAGGAGATCCTCGCCGGCTCCGACGTCGTCCTGCTGCCGAAGCCGCAGCACTCCGACCTTGCCCTCCTGCGGGAGGGCGCCACCCTGTGGGGCTGGCCCCACTGCGTCCAGGATCCCGGCTTGACGCAGATCGCGATCGACCGGCGGCTCACCCTGATCGCCTTCGAGGTGATGAACCACTGGGCCCGGGACGGCAGCGTCGGTCTGCACGTGTTCCACAAGAACAACGAGCTGGCCGGCTACTGCTCTGTGCTGCAGGCGCTCCAGCTGACGGGCCGCACCGGCGACTACGGCCGCCGGCTCCGCGCAGTCGTCATCGGGTTCGGCGCCACGGCGCGCGGCGCCGTCACCGCCCTCAACGCCCACGGCATCCACGACGTCTGCGTGCTCACCAGCCGCGGAGTCGCGGCCGTCGGCTCACCCATCCACTCGGTGCGGATCCTCCAGTTCGACCAGGATCCCGACGGGCAGCAGCTCAGCCACGTGATCACCGAGCGCGGCCGGGTCCCGATCGCGCCGTTCCTGGCCGAGCGCGACATCGTCGTCAACTGCACCTTCCAGGACACCTCGGCCCCGCAGACCTACCTGACCACCGAGGACGTCGCCGCTTTCCGGCCTCGCAGCCTGATCGTCGACGTGTCGTGCGACGAGGGGATGGGCTTCGAGTGGGCGCGGCCGACCGGGTTCGACGACCCGATGTTCGCGGTGGGCAACATCGACTACTACGGGGTCGACCACAGCCCGTCGTACCTCTGGGAGTCGGCGACGTGGGAGAACAGCCTGGCGCTGATCCCCTTCGTGCGGCCGATGCTCGAGGGCCCCCAGTCGTGGGACGCCGACGAGACGCTCAGCCGCGCGATCGAGATCCGGGACGGGCACATCGTCAACCCGGACATCCTCGCCTTCCAGGGACGTGCGGCCGAGCACCCGCACCCGGTGGGCTGAGATCGACCTAGGGGGCGGCGTCCGGGACCAGCGACCGGACTGCCGGGAGCTGGGCGAGGGCGTTGATGACCACGGAGAAGACCAGGAGCACGATCGCGACCGCCTCCTGGCCGGCCCACGCGAGGCCGCCACAGGCTGCGCCGAAGACCACGACCTTCGCCACGGGTCGGGTGATCGGTCCGCCCCACGGGGCCTTGGGTGAGGCGAACCCCCACCACGTGCCGACGGCGACAGCGGCGAGCAGGACGGCGACCGGCCAACCCCCGAGCCTCGATCCGACGTAGCCGAGGGCGACGACGGCCGCCACCTCGTCGACGAACACCAAGGTGAGCACGGTCCATCCGAGCCAGGGCGGCACGTCAGCCCCAGGCCCGGGCCAGCAGGTCGCGGGTCTCACCGAGCAGCTGCGGCATGGTCTTGGTCCGGCCGATGATGGGCATGAAGTTGGAGTCGCCGATCCAGCGCGGCACGACGTGCTGGTGGAGGTGGGCGCGGATGCCGGCCCCGCCCGCCGAGCCCTGGTTCATGCCGAGGTTGAACCCCGCAGCTCCCGACACCGCGCGGATCGCCGTCATCGCCTGCTTGGTCAGCGCCGCGATCTCGGCTGCCTCCTCGACGGTGGTCTCGGTGTAGTCGGCGACGTGGCGGTAGGGGCAGACCATCAGGTGGCCCGACGTGTAGGGGTAGAGGTTGAGCACGACGTACGCCGTGTCGCCGCGATGGACGACCAGACCCTCGCCGTCGTCGAGTCCGGGGATCCGGCAGAAGGGGCACTCCTCGGCACCCTCGTCGCCTGGTCGGTTCTCGCCCTTGATGTAGGCCATCCGGTAGGGGGTCCAGAGCCGCTCCAGCTCATCGGGCCGACCCACGCCGGCGTCGTGGTGGGTCACGGAGCGACGTCCTGGACCACTCCCCCGAAGACGTCCTGCAGCGGGGTGTCCGGATCGATGACCACCCCGCGGGCGGCCGCCATCCCGGCGAGCTGGAACCAGATGGACTGGGCGACCAGGTCGATGAACACCTCCTGCTCGGGGACCCGCTCGGGGCGCCCCAGCCAGCGGCGGCAGGCGGCCATGCCGGACCCGACGATGCCGAAGACCAGCGGGTCGAGGCCGGAGCGGAGGTCGTCGTCCATCGGCACTTCGAGCAGCTGGGCGGCCAGCGTGATCAGGGTCTCGATCTGGTGGGCGAGCTGGCCCACGGTCCGGGCCAGCGGGCTCGGCCCCTCCCCCGGCACGTCGAGCGCCGCGAAGCGGTGGAGTGCGGGGTGGGCGGCGGCCCAGCCGACGTACGCCGCCACGATCCGCCGGACCACCTCCGCCGGAGTGCCGTCGAGCGACATGACGGGCAGGATCTCGCGGCCGAGCCGGTCGAGGATCTCGGCCTGGGCGGCGCGATCGAGATCGGCCCGGTCGATGAAGTGCCGGTAGAGGACGGTGCGGCTCAGGCCGGCCCGCTCGGCGATCTGATGCGCGTGGACCTCCTGGCCGGGACCGGCCTCCTCGATGACCTGCAGCGCAGCCTCGAGCACGACGCGGCGGCGCTCGGCCTTGTGATGGTCCCAGCGGTGCTGACGACCGTCGGGACGGCGTCTCGTGGTGGCAGGCTGGTCAACGGGCACGCACAGCAGCGTAGCGACGCTGTCCCGCTGGGCTCAGACCTGACCGCGGGTCGCGACCGCGTTGAGGACCCGCTGGATCGCCTCGTCCACGGGTACGCCGTTCTCCTGGTGACCGTCGCGGTAGCGGAACGACACGGCGTGCGCAGCCATGTCGTCGTCACCGGCGATGACCATGAAGGGAACCTTCTGGACCTGGGCGTTGCGGATCTTCTTCTGCATCCGGTCGTCGGAGTCGTCGACCTCGACCCGCAGCCCCAGCAGCCGCATCTGCTCCGCCACGTCCCGCAGGTAGTCGTGGTGGCGCTCGGCGATCGGGATGCCCTGGACCTGGACCGGCGCGAGCCACGGCGGGAACGCACCGGCGTAGTGCTCGACGAGGACGCCGATGAACCGCTCGATCGAGCCGAACTTCGCCGAGTGGATCATCACCGGGCGCTGCCGGGAGCCGTCGGCCGCCTGGTACTCGAGCTCGAAGCCGCGGGGCTGGTTGAAGTCGTACTGGATCGTCGACAGCTGCCAGGTCCGACCGATCGCGTCGCGGGCCTGCACCGAGATCTTCGGGCCGTAGTACGCCGCGCCGCCGGGGTCGGGCACCAGCTCCAGGCCGGACTCCGTGGCGGCGTCCTCGAGGACCTGGGTCGCGACCGCCCACTCCTCGTCGTCGCCGACGAACTTGTCGGGCTTCGAGTCGTCCCGGGTCGACAGCTCGAGGTAGAAGTCGTCGAGCCCGAAGTCGCGGAACAGGCTGAGGCAGAAGTTGAGCAGGTGCTTGATCTCGTCGGACGCCTGCTCAGGGGTGACGTAGGAGTGTGAGTCGTCCTGGGTCATCCCGCGGACCCGGGTCAGGCCGTGGACGACCCCGGACTTCTCGAAGCGGTAGACGCCGCCGAACTCGAACAACCGCAGCGGCAGCTCACGGTAGGAGCGGCCCCGCGAACGGTAGATGAGGTTGTGCATCGGGCAGTTCATCGCCTTGAGGCGGTACTCGGCGCCCTCGAGCTTGATCGGCGGATACATGGTGTCGGCGTAGTAGGGCAGGTGACCGGAGGTGTGGAAAAGCCCGTCCTTCGAGATGTGCGGGGTGCCGACGTACTCGAACCCCTCCTCGATGTGCCGACGGCGGACGTAGTCCTCCATCTCCCGCTTGATGACGCCACCCTTGGGGTGGAAGACCGCGAGACCCGACCCGAGCTCGTCGGGGAAGGAGTAGAGGTCGAGGTCGCGCCCCAGCTTGCGGTGATCGCGCTTCTCGGCCTCCTCGAGCCGGTGGAGGTGCTCGGCGAGCGCCTCCTTGGACTCCCAGGCGGTGCCGTAGATCCGCTGCAGCTGCTGGTTCTTCTCGTCGCCGCGCCAGTACGCCGCCGCGGTGCGCATCAGCTTGAACGCCGGGATCCGCTTGGTGGTCGGCAGGTGCGGGCCGCGGCACAGGTCGGACCAGGCGACCTCCCCGTTGCGCCGGATGTTGTCGTAGATGGTGAGCTCGCCGGCGCCGACCTCGACGTCCGCGCCCTCGGCGATCTCGCCCTCACGGCGGTCGAGCTTGTCGAGCCCACCCTTGAGGCCGATCAGCTCGATCTTGTAGGGCTCGTCCTTGAGCTCGTCGAGCGCCTCGGCGTCGGTGGTGACGCGCCGCTCGAACCGCTGGTTCTCCTTGATGATCTTGCGCATCGCGGTCTCGAGCTTGTCGAGGTCGTCCGGGTGGAAGGGGGTCTCGACGTCGAAGTCGTAGTAGAAGCCGTTCTCGATCGGCGGGCCGATCCCGAGCCTGGCGTCGGGCCAGAGCTGCTGCACCGCCTGGGCGAGCACGTGGGCGGTCGAGTGGCGCAGGATGTCGCGGCCGTCGGCGCTGTCGATGGCGACCGGCTCGACGTCGTCACCGTCCTCGAGGACGTAGGACAGGTCCTTCAGGTCGCCTTCGACCCGCGCCGCGACCACGTCCGGCTCCTCCTTGAAGAGCTCCCACGCCTTGGTCCCGACCGTGACCGTCCGCTCCTCGCGCGCATCGGCGGCGAGCAGGGCGATCTTGATCTCGGGCACGGGGAGGCTCCTCCGTCGGGTTCAGGGACCCGTCGAGCCTAACGGCCGCCTCGGGACGGCAGCACGCGGATATCGCCCGGTCGTACGCGGCTCACAACCCACCGCCGCCGCCGCCGTCGCCACCGCCGCCTCCGTCGAAGCCACTGGCCCCGCCGTAGTCGTGGCCACCCCCACCGTGCTCGTAACCGCCTCCCCCGCCATGGTTGGTGCCGCCGAGCTCGGTGGGGAGCCAGACCCACCCCAAGCTGGCCACGGCGACGCTCTCGGACGGGAAGTAGCCACGGCTGTAGGGGTGGAACGCCGCGCCTGCCTCCCAGTACGGGACGGTGCGCGAGCCGATCTTCACGGTGCGGACCTCGGGCTTCTCGTGCGCAGCCACGCGGGCCGCGCACATCCGGCAGGCCGGGACGCGCCGGGTGCCGTGGCGCGGCGAGGTCCACATGACCTCCTGGGCCGACGGGCCGTGTTGCGGGTTGAAGAAGCAGGGCACGCGCATCTCCGGGACCGGCTCCCCCGCGACCCGGGCCTGGACGCAGGCCATCGCGTAGCGGCCGGTGGCCAGCGTGTCGACCAGGCTGCTGATCTCCTCGATGTCGCGCAGTCGCGGCGCGTCCCACTTGGCGCGCTCGTAGGCGTCGAGAGCGGACTGGTAGTCGCGACGGGTGTCGGTGTCGAGCTCGCGATCCGCCACGTCGTCGCCCAGGTGTTGCAGCTGCTCGCCGAAGACGGTGACGTCCTCGTCCGCGAGCCGCCGGACGGCCTCGAGCTCCACGGCTCGCTCCTGCCGGTCCGCGCGCGCTGCGATCAGCTTGCGCCCGAGGTAGGTGCCGCCGCCGCCGGCAGCGATCACGAGCAAGACCCACTCCATGAGGATGGTCTATCACTGGATGCCTGCGAGTGAGCCGTTCCGCGTTCGAACCGTGACCTCCAGCGCGGCCTGGCGGCACCGCGTTTGGGACCACTTTCTGTCCACAGTTCGTGGGTCTTGGGACCTGTCCACAGGAGCCGAATCGGTGTCAGTGGTGGGTGGTTGAGTGAGGCCATGACAGCGCAGTACGACGACTCGATGCACCCGGTGGTGGCGGGTGTCGTCGGGCTGCGCTCCGAGCTCTCCTCGTTGGCCGGTTCGCCGGTGTGGGGGATGTCGACCGCTGACACCGAGGCCGGCCTGGTCGAGGTCGCCGCGCTCGCGACACAGGTCGCGCAGCTGCAGCTGAAGCTGCTGTCGCATGCGGAGCGGGTCGAGGTGGGTACGTCGGTGGGGGCGACGTCGGCGGCGAACTGGCTGGCCCACACCACGCGTACGACGCGACCGGCCGTGCATCGTGCGGCTCGGCTGGCTGACCGGCTGGAGGCCGCGCACGCGGCCGTCGACGCCGCGTTGGCCGCGGCGGAGATCAATGTCGAGCAGGCGCACGTGATCGTCGACGCCGTCGACGCCCTCCCGGCCGACCTGGTGGACGCCGACACGGTCGAGGAGGCGGAGGCGTTCCTGCTCCGCGAGGCGCGTGACCACGATGCGAAGGCGCTGCGGATCATGGGACGCCGGCTGCTCGAGGTGGCCGCCCCCGAGAAGGCTGATGCCGAGGAGGCCCGTCGCCTCGAGGACGAGGAAGCCGCCGCCCGGGCGGCGGCCTCGTTCACCATGTCCGATGACGGGCACGGCAAGTGCCACGGCCGGTTCACCATCTCCTCGCTGCACGGGGCGATGCTCCGCAAGGCGCTGCTGGCGATCGCGGCCCCGGCCCGTCACCCCGACCGCCCCGCCGACCTGCTGACCAAGCACAAGCTCGGGCTCGCGTTCATCGAGTACATCGAGACCCGCCCCGAAGTCGACGGTGCCCACCGCCGGCGGGTGTGCCGCCACCGTGGTGGTCACCATCGACCTGGACACCCTGATGGGTGGCCTGAAGGCCGCCGGACTGTGCGACGGCACCCGCATCTCCGCGGGCGAGGCGCGGCGGATGGCGTGCCTGGCCGGAGTCATCCCGGTCGTGCTCGGCGGGAAGTCCGAACCCCTCGACGTCGGCCGCAAGCGCCGCTTCCACACCCGTGCCCAGCGGATCGCGATGGGCGTGCGGGACGGCGGCTGCACCGCCGACGGCTGCGACCGGCCCCCGTCGATGTGCCACGCCCACCACGACGAACCCTGGAGCCGGGACGGCAACACCGACGTCAAGACCGGCCGCCTCCTCTGCCAACGCCACCACACGCTGGCCCACGACCGCCGCTACCAGCTCAAAGCCGGTCCGAACGGGAAGGTCATCTTCACCAGGCGGACGTGACGCCCAGCGGCCCGTCCGAAGGCGGCGAAACGATGAGTCCAGCCGGCCCCACTGGTCAGTTCTCATGGAACCAAAGCCCTCGGACGAAGGAGATCTCGATGTCAGGCCTGATGGTGGACTTCATCACCTCACTGGACAGCTACGGGACCGCGGACCAGTGGCCGGGGTACTGGGGCATGGAGGGGCCTGAGTACCTGGCGTGGCTGGAGGAGGATGGCCAGCAGGACTACACCGTCCTGATGGGCGCGACGACGTACCGGGAGATGGCCGGCTACGCCGCCGAGATGCCCGACGAGCCCGGTCTCGCGGAACTGACTGCGACGCCGAAGGTGGTGTTCTCCTCGTCGCTGCAGGCGCCACTCACGTGGGCGAACACCGAACTGGTCGACGGCGACGCGGTGTCAGCGGTGCGCGACCTGAAGGACCGCGACGAGCGGCCCCTGCGTACGGTCGGCAGCGTGCGCCTGAGCCGGGCACTGATCGAGGCCGGCCTGGTCGATCGCCTGCGTGTCGTCATCTTTCCCGTCATCACCGGCGCCACCGGCATGCAGCGACTCTTCGAGGACTATCCCGACATCGCCCTCGACCTGGTCGAGACCCGCACCTTCGACGGCCGGCTGCAGCTGCTCGAATACGTGCCGACGGTGCTCGATGGGCCGCCTGGAGCGTGACGGCCTTGTGTGCGGCGTCCATGCCAGAGGACGAGCAGCGGGCCTGATGCCGGACCGGAGCCCAATGCGAGGAGAGCCTGCGCCATCTCCGCGTATTGCCCTACACGGATGCGGACGTTCCGATCGTTTCACTGACGCTGCGGCGTGCCCCGCGTGGTCGTTCGAGGAGCGGCTCGTTGGAGAGAGCCGCGCGGCTTCGGATCCACAATGGCCAGCCAGAGCACTGCCATGCCGACACCGAGCAACGTCCCCCCGATCACGTCGGAGGGATAGTGGCGGCCGAGGAGCACGCGGTCCAGGCAGACGACTGCCCACATCGCGACAACGAGCACCAGCACCATCCGCCGCAACGTGCCTCGACGTACGAACAGCCAGGTCAGGCTCGCAGCGGCACCTGCGAACGCGGACATCGACGTTACGTGCCCGGACGGGAACGAGTCAGTGCTCAGGGGGTGCACTGCCGTTGCCTGCCACTCTGGACGAGCCCTGGCGAACAACATTTTCAGCGCCGTGGACGCAACCATCGCCGACAGCATCACGACGAACGCATACAGGGCCGCGCGCGGTTGACGCCGCCACAGCAGCCACGCCGCGACCAGCAGGATCAGGACCAACAGCCGCCGCCCCGCGGTGAGGATCTCCACCCAGTGGAGGGCACCCACGAGCCAGTCGTGATCATCGGCCCAGTTCTCCGCGGCCTTACCCACGTTGTCGAAGCCGGCCAGCGTAGTCCGGTTGCGGCTGACCAACATCGCCAGTACGCCGAAGAGTACAAAGCAAGTCGCGGACCAGCAGAGGAGGACATGGCGGAGACTGCCGTGCCCCGACTCAGTTTCCCGACCCGCCCCACGGGTGACCGATGGCCCACCCACCACCTCGCGAGCATGATTCTCACCTCGCCGGTGCGCCCACATGTTTCGATGTCGAGGTTCCCGCGGCTCAGCTGACGCGCTCGGGCACGAGCCCGTTGCCGCGGCGCCGGGCGCGTACGCGCCCCGACCAGTCCTTTCCGAGCCAGTAGGAGAAGTAGAGCGTCACGAAGAGCAGTCCCCAGTAGGCCTCGCTGGCGCGGTGGGTGTAGTCGATGGCGTGATCGAAGGGGTTGCTCAGCTCCGGTCGGACGGCGCTGGCCGCCTGCCAGGCCGGCAGCCACAGCACCGCGAGCAGAACGCACCACGCGAGGCGCAGCCTCGGGCGCACCTCCGCGTCGGGATCGAGGATCGTGCGGTCGAAGACGTCGAACGCAAGAGGTGCGAGCATCAGGGCCACCAAGCTCTCGGACTGCTTGAAGACGAACTCGATCTGAAACCCGACCACAATGACCACCAGCATCACCGCGCTGAGCCAGAGCGCCTGGCGGAATGGCCGCGGCACCAGCACGAAGTAGGTGAGCAGGCCGGCGGCGATCAAGGGCTCGCTGAAGGTGGCGTACCTACCCGGGAGCCCGGAATAGAGCAGGTAGGTCCCGAAGGCGACGCAGAACACTGCCCACGGAGTGACTGCAAGGTACGGATTCGGTTTCGTGGCGGCCCAGGGGCGGATGAACTGAATCGTTGCTGCCACCAGCGCGGCGAAAAGCAGGCCCTCGCCCGCGTTGCCGACCTGAGCGGCGACCTTTGCGGGCAACAACGCAGGAAGCAGGTCGCCCTGGATGATCACGGCCATCCCGAGCGCCATGGCGAGGTAGAAGGCCCAGACCTTCCATCGTGGCGGCTGGCTCATAGGTGGACGATAACCGCGGCGCGCACCGCCATACGCGGTCGATACTGGCAACATCCCCCAAATGGGGGAGATGGAGTATGACCTGCTGGTGGGAGGTGGGCGATACTGGGTTCGAACCAGTGACCTCTTCGGTGTGAACGAAGCGCGCTACCACTGCGCCAATCGCCCTCGAGCCGGTCAGACAATACAGGTCGTGCGGCGGGTGGACGAAACCGGCGTCACGAGGGCTGTTTGGCGGCGCGATCGGCTTCCTTGATGGCTGCGCCGAGCTCGCGGACCGCCTCCGGGTGGCCGTGGAAGCGGCGGTAGCTGTAGATGATCAGTGCCACCGCGATGCCCGCCGAAACGATCTGGGTGATCCCCGTGCCGAGGCCCCCGGGGAGCCACCAGAAGTCCGAGAGCGGCCACCAGTCAGGTGCGGGGGGCTTGATGATCCAGAAGATTCCGCACGCCACGAGGATCGCCACGCCGAGCAGCGAAACCATGATCCGCGGCCAGGTCTCGACACCTTCGGCGGCCGCCTTGAAGGCGCGCAGCTTGATCGGCTCGGTGCGGCGCTCGGCCCACTCGTACTGCTGCGAGAGCAGCAGGAGCCCGGCAAAGACGCCGAGCAGGCCCGGCCCGGGCAGGACCAGGGCGGCGATGCCGAGGACCAGCAGCAGCCACCCCGCCGACTCCAGCACCACCCGCTTGGCAGTCCCCTTCACCGGCGGTCCCCGTCGCGCGTCACGTGGGCGAGCCTACTCGGGAGTCGAAGCCCGGAGCCGCGTCACGAGAGCGCGTCGCACCCGTCTCTTCCCCATGAACGCACGGGGGGTCGTGGTCCAGGAGTTGGCGATGCATTGCATCGCACCCGGGCCGACGCGCGAGATCCAGGTGGAGCTCCGGTACGAGGTCCACGACCCGTTCGCCGTCGGGCTCACCTTCCACGTCGGTGACGACACCTACCTGCGGTGGGAGCTGTCCCGGTCGCTGCTCGTGCAGGGAATGACCGACCCCGCGGGTACGGGTGACGTCTGTCTGTGGCCGGGCCTGAACGCGGAGGGGCGGGCCGTCGTGGTGCTCAGCCTGACCGCGCCGCACGGAGAGGTGGTCGGCGAGGTCCGCACCAACCAGCTCTACCGCTTCATCACGCGCACCCTGGCGCTGGTGCCGCTCGGGACCGAGAGTGAGCGACTCGACGTGGACGCGGTGGTCGCCCAGCTGTTGGCGTCAGGCGCCCAGTAGCTCCGGTTCCCGGTCCCGCCAGCACGCCATCGCCTCGGCGGTGACCGGCCCCGGTGCAGGCAGCTCTCGGTCGTTCCACCGGTGCACGCCCTGCACGTCGCGGGTGGTCGACGCCAGGAAGACTTCGCTGGCGCTGTCGACGACCTCGATCGGCTCGTCGACCTCGACGCCGCCGAACCACTCGAGGAGCAGCCTGCGCGTCACGCCCGCCAGGCAGCCGCTGTCCAGGGTCGGCGTCCGGAGCTCGCCGTCGACGACGTAGAAGACGTTGGAGCCGGTTCCCTCGCAGAGGTTCCCGGCGAGGTTGGCGAAGACCGCCTCGGTCGCCCCGGCCTCGGCGGCGCGCGCCAGAGCCATCACGTTCTCGGCGTACGACGTGGTCTTGAGGCCGGCCAGCGCTCCGCGCTCGTTGCGCGGCCACTCCACGGTGACGACCCCGGTCGTCTCCTTCGCCGGCGCCATCTCGTCCGCGACCACGACCAGGGTCGGCGCGGCGTCGCCGCGACCGGAGCCCAGTGGTGCCGGGCCTCCGGTGTAGGTGATCCGGATCCGGCCGAGCCCCAGGGATTCGCCGCCCAGCACGGCCGCGACGCCACGGCGTACGGCGTCGTCGTCGACCGCCGGCAGCCCGAGCCCCGCCGCGCTGCGAGCGAGCCGTTCGAGGTGTCGCGTGAGTGCGAACGGCTGGCCGTCGACCACCTTGATCGCCTCGAACACCCCGTCTCCGACGGTCAGTCCGTGGTCAGTGACACCCACCGCGGGGCCGGTCGGATCGGACAGGATTTCACCGTTCAACCACGCTCGCATGGGACCACTCTAGGAGCCGAACACGCGAGCCCAGGGTGGATTTTGTCGGGGTCTGGCCATGGGCTACTGTTCTGTGCGCACCGAGCCCCTGGCTTGGTCGCAGGCGGACGTAGCTCAGTTGGTAGAGCGCAACCTTGCCAAGGTTGAGGTCGCGAGTTCGAGCCTCGTCGTCCGCTCGGAGAGGTCTTCCCGGCCCAGCTTCCTTTGGGGAAGTGCCTCCGTGGTGGGTTGGCCGAGAGGCGAGGCAACGGACTGCAAATCCGTGTACACGGGTTCAAATCCCGTACCCACCTCCACCCCACACAACTCAAGATCTAGGGCGATTGGCGCAGTGGTAGCGCGCTTCCTTGACACGGAAGAGGTCACTGGTTCAAACCCAGTATCGCCCACCATCAAGGCCCTCGATCTCGCGATCGGGAGTTCACCGGACTAGACGCGGCGCTTCGTGTGTCCCGCGAGCCGCACCCTGAGGTCCGGCTGCATCTCTCCTTCCGTGGAAACCCGGAGCCACCGGCTGTGGAGGCCCGGGAGCCAGGAGCGGTAGCGCACCGTGACCTCGAGCGTCTCGCCCGGCTGCAGGTTGAAGCTCGGCCCGCGCGGATCGCTGATGACGAACCTGCGGGCGCGCAGCATCAGTGTTCCGGCGACCGAGGTGTGCGTGTCGGCGTTGGACAGGGTGACGGTGCGGAATGACCTGGCCCCACGTGCCTGCGGTCCGAAGGTGAGCTCCTCATGGGAGACCTGGAGATCCGCGATCGGTTGCGCCCCGGCGACGGTGACCTGCCCGGCGTCGACGTCGCCCGGCTGACCGATGTCGTCGAGCGCCGTGATCGTCACGGTGTAAGGCTCCGGATCCGTCCCGAGGTTGGCTGGTGCCGTCCAGGCGGACTCGAAGCGACTACCGCTGATGGGATCGAGCTGCACCCGGGTCTGTTCGCCCACCGGATCAGTCACGTCGGCGTACACCTCAGAGATGGAGCGGTCGTCGGTCGCGGTGACGCCGATCGTCACGCTCCCACCGTCGCTCGGCAGGTTCGTGGGATCGAGTGAGGGGTCGGAGACGTACGGCGCCTGGTCGAAGACAGGCTGGCCCTCGACCTCGATCGACCCCAGCAGCTCGAGGGTCGTCTCACCAGCGGTGTCCGTCGCGCTGACCTCGATGGTGTGGCTGACCGGCTCGTTCGAGTTGTTGGCCGGGATCTCGACCGTGCCTGAGTAGGTGTCCGGCACCTCCGGGTCGGTGGCCTCCAACTCGACGCCCGTCACCCCGCCGTCGAAGAGGTAGACCGTTGCCCCCACACCGCTCACGCCCCCGTCGTCGGTGGCGTCGACCGAGATGGTCACGGTCCCCCCGTCCGGGCCCAGGCTGTTGGGCGTCGCGGAGAAGTTGGACAGCACGGGGTACTCGTTGTCGTCGACGGCGACCGCGGCCGGCGCGGCCACCAGTGCGAAGAGAGCGGCAGTCAGAGCCGCGCGAGCGCCGAGCCGGTGCTGCATGACGGTCATCCCCTGACGATCGCACAGTTCTGCCCCGCCGATCACGGGATCCTCATGCGCTCCTAGGGGTCCCGTCTGACCAGATGTCCGAATGCGACGAGGCGGTCATCGGTGTGGAAGATCTCGGCGCAGGTGACCAGAGTGAGCAGCCTGGTCGAGCCGACGACGTCAGACACCGGCTGGCGGGTCTCGGGGTCGACCGGGCTGGCCTCGGTGACCCAGGTGGCGTCGGTGCCGACCGTACGGGAGTCGCCGTCAGTGTCGAGGACGTACCGGTAGGTCGCGTCCTCGGTTTCCACGACGATCTCGTCCCCGGCTTCGAGCGACGGCATGTCTCGCAGCGGCTCACCGTGAGTGATCCGGTGGCCTCCGAGCGCAAAGTTGCCCTCGGCACCTGGTCGGGGTGAGTCGTCGAAGATCCCGAAACCGCGCTCGAGGGTGTCGTCGTCCGTGCCTTGGTAGGCCGGGATCACGTACTCCTCGCCCAGGGCAGGGATTCGAATCAGGGCGACCACGTCCTTCGCCAGCTCGCGGTTGTCCTTCGAGGAGGACTGGCGCCCGTCGGTGGACCAGAGAAGTTCCGTCGCCTTGACGGTGCGGTCCTGTTCCCGCTGGGCGAGCCAGGTGGTGCCGTAGAGCTCCCAGCCCACGTACCCCAGCACCGCGGCGCCGGCGACGATCAGCGCGCAGCCGACTCGCGTCAGCGTGCGGCGCCGGCGGATCCGACGGCTCGCCGCAGGACTTCGCTCGCTCTCCACACCCATCGCTGCTGACCGCCGAGCTTGATCAGGTGGCTGGCCCGACGCGGGTGCCGCGAAGCCGTCCGCAGGCAACCAGGATGAGACCGAGGCCGATCATGACGAGACCGGCCGGCGGGAGGATCTTCGGTAGGCCGCCCAGCCCGGGGAGGGAAATCCCGGCACGCGCACATCGGAGCAGGTCCTGAGGGGCCAGGCTCCCGGATGCGCATGGGGCAACGCGTCGCGCCGGCGCGGCAGCCCCGTGTCGCGAGCCGCGAGCCGCGAGCCGGGGCTGGTTTGTCTGGCCCTCGTTCGCCGATGTGCGCGGGTTCCCCTTCACGGCTGACGTCCGTTCCCGGAGGACCCGGTCGCCGTGCGCCTTCTCTCGCTGCCGCCCACCACTGGAGGAGGTGTCCGGGGCAGTGCTCGGGGAGGGGCTCGAGGAGGTGTCGGAAGCTGGCGTCGCGCCGTCGTTCTGCGGTTCCAGGTCGAGGACTCCGGGAACGTCCCGCACAAGCTCGGCGGCTGCCTCGCTCAGCTCGGACGCGTGGTGGCCGGGACCTGGGGGCGGCTCCTGAGGAGACGGACTGCCCGCGGAGGTCACCTCCCGCACAGTGTCCTCGAGAACCGCCTCAGAGGAGTCGGACGCTCCGCCGACTGCGCCAGCACTTCCTACGGGATCGTCGACGATATCTCCGACGCCCGCGTGTGCCGGCTCCGGTGCGAGGCACAGTGCTGCGAACAGCGTGCACGCCACGGCAGCCCTTGCCCCAGCCCGCGCTCGAGCCATGGCGACCCCCAATGCCGATCCCCCGGCTGCGCCAATGCAGCCTGCCTGGACAACGGGGGTCCGGGCCGGGGCGTTACGGCCGTTGACCTATGGAAAGCAACAAATCTTGCGGTGCGTGACGCGGCTCAGCCAGCGCAGCGTCTGTCAGTCCTGGCCGGTCTGGACCAACCGAGCCCGCTGGGCACGAGTGCGGCCCGGCGGTAGGCGTCGACCTGATGACTTCCCTTGCGCCAGTTCTGCAGCCACATCTGTGTCGCGTCCTCGGGACTCAGCTCTCCGTGTCGCAGCAACTCCAGGTGACGGACATGAGTTCGCCAGGTGCTCAGCGCCACCGCTGCACGATTCAGCTCACGTTGCCGGGCCGCGACCACCGCGACACACCCGCGGAGCTCGTCGGACGCCCGTCGACCCGGCTCGGGGCATCGCGCCGTCCTCTGATCGAAAACATGCTGTGCGTCGCCGAACTCAGCGAGGTTGCTGGTGGCCGCTTCCCGGGACTTGTCCCAGAACTCCTTGGCCTGCGCGAGAGTGATCGCACCGGAGACCAGCTTGTTCATCGCCCCGATGTGCAGCTCCCACTGCCTCATGGCTGGCATGACCGCCCCTAGGGGCGCGACCTGCGCGGTGTAGACCTCCTCGCAGCGGTCGAGCCGGTCGTCGCCGTGGGACTGCACACCCCCGTGCGCAAGATGCTCCTCTGGCCGAACCGGTGCCTCGGCCAGCCGTGCTCGCTCGGGTTCGGCCGTTCCTCCGGATTCGTCCGGAACCCACCACCGGGCCAACCCGAGCCCCAGCACGAGTCCTAGCACGGCGGCGACCGCCACAAGCGCCACCAGCCCCTCGGAATGACGCAGGCGACGGACCAGCTGCTGCAGGCGGTCTCGTACAGCGTCGAACAACACGTCAGCCATGATGAATCCCCCTCACCACACGACTTACGTCGTAGCACCAGACAGGCCCCACTTCACCCCTCGGCGACCGACCTGTCAACGACGTGTGGAGCCGTCGCTTCGTCAGGAGCTTGCGCCACTCAGTCCAGGCAGAACTCGTTGCCCTCGACGTCCTGCATCACCAGGCACGACTCGTTGACGCCGTCGGCACGCAGCAGGCGCACGCGTGAGGCACCGAGCGGGATCAGTCGTTCGCACTCGGCCTCGAGGGCGGCGAGCCGCTCCTCACCCACGAGCCCGGTGCCGACGCGCACGTCGAGGTGGACGCGATTCTTGACGACCTTGCCCTCGGGGACGCGTTGGAAGAACAACCGCGGGCCCACGCCGGAGGGATCGATGCAGGCGAAGGCAGAACCTCGACTCTCCGGCGGCAGCGAGCGATCGAAGTCGTCCCAGCTGGCAAACCCCTCCGGTGGTGGCGGTACGACGTACCCCAACACCTCGCACCAGAACCGAGCAACGCGCTCCGGCTCCGCACAGTCGAAAGTGACCTGGAACTGCTTGACCGATGCCATGGATGCAGCCTAGAAGTGCGGCCCCGGTCAGCTGCTCTCGGCGTACCAGACTTCCTGGACGGTCTGGCGCATCACGGCCCGCTGCATGGCCTGGACGAGGATTCCGGCGAGGGCGAGGACCAGCAGGAGCAAGGACCAGCCCCAGGCGTTCTCGACGGAGTTGACGAAGTCGCCACGGGTGAAGTCCGCGGAGTCCAGCGAGCCCACCAGCAGCATGAGGCCGCCCACGACGCCGACGGCGCCCGCCAGCGAGCTGAAGATGACCAGCACGATCATCGGCATGTTGCCGAGGACCGACACGACGCCGACGACCAGACCGACGGCCAGACCCACCAGCACGGCGACCCAGTTCCAGTCGATCCCGAGGGCGACCACCAGGCCGGAGCCGATCGCGAAGCCGAAGGCGCCCATCGCGAGAATGACGGCGACGTAGAAGTAGAGGTAGGCGAAGACAGAGAAGATCACGGCGAAGACCAGCCCCAGGACCCAGCCCAGCACCGTCCCGAGGAACCGCTCATCGGCAAAGCCTGCGACGAGTCCGGCACCGAAGGCGAACCCGGCGAAGAAACCCCAGACGGGAATGACGAGCCGAAGCACGAACTGTCCCGCGAACAGCATGGCGCCTCCGGCGAGAATCGCGAGGAGGCCCAGAAGGATGTCAGCCATACCTGCAATGTAGGGCTCCCAGCCCCGGGTATCCGGGAGGACACGGTCAGGGAGCAGGGAAGGTCACCTCGGCCGCATGGCCGGCGATGGCGCCTCGCAGTACGCCGTCGGCGCCGGCCTCACGGGTGTGCCAGCGCCCCCGGAGGCGCGCGTCCGGACCGGTGCCGCGCACGGTGAGGTCGACGATCATCCGCTGCGCGGCCCGGTCCCAGGTGGCGGTGCCACTGACGCGCTGGCCCGGGATCAGCTCGACGTCGCGGAGCCGGAAGCGGACGGTCGCGTAGCCGGTGTAGGACCAGGTACCCCCGTGGAGACCGACGCCGTCGCCGGAGTAGTTGTTCCACCAGCGGTCCTGCACGTCGGCCACCGTCAGGGCGGCGGCGGGTGCGACCCGACGGGCCCGCCGGTCCAGGGGCTCCGAGGTCTTCCCCGGGCGGACGTCGGACAGCGATGTCGGGAAGGCTCCGAGGCTCCGCACCGGGGCCAGGTCCTCACCGCAGGTCGTCAGCGTGCTCTCCGGGTCCCGGGTGAACTGCCGGACCAGCGTCTCGCCGCAACCCTCGTAGTCGTAGGAAGCGTTGACGTGGAAGCTGTTGGCGAGCACGACGTGCTGCGCGTCCGGGAACTGCGAGACGACGATGTCTCCCTCGGCCGCGGTCGTGATGGAGTCGAACTCGCCGCTGATCACCAGCACCGGCACGTCCGGGTAGCCGCCGGGCGGGCGTGGCGGGGCGGCCGGGTTGCTCGGGCGGCGCCGTGGGCCAGCGGGTGCACCAGCTGAGGAGCTCCCAGTCGGAGCGTGCGTACTCGTGCACGCTGAACGGGCCGTAGGTGTGCGGGTGTCGGCGCTGTCGGCGGTCGATCGCGGCCGCGTACTGCTCCTCGCGCACCCGGCCCGGCGGGGCGGTCATGTCGTAGAGCTGCGGGTAGTCGTGGCAGGCGACGGCCGCGTCGAGTCCCTCGCTGTACGCGACCACGGGTCCGGCGTAGGTGCCGCCGCCGGTGGCCTCGGCCACCAACCGGAGCAGCGGCGCGTGATCGCCGTCGAGCCCCGATCGCAGCGCCGCGGTCAGCTCGCGGTAGAACACCGGCGCGTACGTCGCGCCGTACGCCACGGTGACGAGGTTTCGCGGGTTGACCCGGGCCCTCATCCGGCGACCGTCGGCGTCGTAGCCGACACCGGCCCACGGGTGCTTCCGGACCTGGTCGAGGACGCGGTTCAGCTCGGCCAGGAACGGCCTGCCGCCCTCACGGCAGGCGCGTGATCGCTCGCACGCCGCGGTGAAGGCTCGCCGCATCGCCGGGCCCTGGGTCGGGTACCACCCGCTCTCGCCGTACGTCGGGTAGGCACTGTCGAGCACCACGCTGCGCACCAGGTCGGGGTGGCGGCCGACGAACACCTGCTGGAAGAACGTGCCGTAGGAGTCTCCGTAGACGTCGACGACGGACAGGTCGAGCCTGCGGATCACGGCCGCGGTGTCGTCGGCCGACAGGGCCGTCGTGTAGTCGTCGGACCGGTCCCCCAGCTGGCGACCGCACCGGCCGGCCGCCACGGCGTAGGCGATCTTCAGGTTCTGCAGGTCGTCGCACCGGATCGGCTTCGAAAGGCCGGTGCCGCGCTGGTCGACGAGCAGCATGTTCCGCCGTCCGAGCAAGGGGCCGTACATGCCGCGGTAACCGCCGGCCGACCCGGTCGTGGAGTAGCCGGGGCCGCCCTCGTGCGGCACCACCGTGCCGAGCACGGGGCGCGTGTCGTCGCGCGCCGGGACGAAGGCGAAGCCGACCTTCACCCGGCCGGCGTCCGGGTTTCCGGGCTCCCAGCGTCTCCAGATCGAGCCGCAGAGGGCGCGGGCGACCACGTCGCACGGCTTCAGCTCGAGGTCACCGACCTGCACGGGTGGGGCAGTCCGATCGACTCGCACCGGTGTGGGCGCAGGACCCGGCCGCGGCTCGAGGTGCGGGATCGGCCGGGCGGTTGCGGACGGGGCCGTGCCGAGCAGGGTGACCACCAGGGCCGCTCCGAGCACCGCGCCGATGCCACGCCGGCGCAGGGAGCTGGCTCGCGTCATGCGCCCCATCATTGGGTCACGACGCCCGGGTGGCAACGGAGAGCCGTGCGAGGATGGCTGGCTCCGGAGCGAAGGGAGACGTGGTGGACCGGACGACCGACGTCGTGGTGATCGGCGCCGGCGTCCTCGGATCCTCCATCGCCCTCGAGCTGGCCCGCAGCGGCCGACAGGTCGCGGTGCTGGACAAGGCCGGCGGCGCCGGCCACGGCTCGACCAGCGCGTCCAGCGGCATCGTGAGGTTCCACTACTCGACGTACGCCGGGGTGGCGCTCGCGTGGGAGGCGCTCCACGGCTGGCGTGACTGGGCCGGCCACCTCGGTCACGTCGACCCGGCCGGCCTCGCCCGGATCGAGCAGACCGGCATGCTGGTCCTCGACCGCACCCCCGGAGCCTCGGCCCCCATCACCGCCCTCTTCGACCAGGTGGGCGTGCCGTGGGAGGCGTGGGGAGCCGACGAGCTCGCCGCCCGGATGCCCCACCTCGATCCCGGTGCGTTCGGCCCTCCTGCCCCGGTGCGGTCGGACGCGTTCTTCGCCGACGCCCACGGCACGCTGACCGGCACGTTCACCCCCGACGCGGGGTACGTCGCCGACCCGGCGCTCGCCGCCCAGAACCTCGCCGTGGCCGCCAGCGCCCAGGGCGCGAGCGTCCTGGTGCACCGGGAGGTGGTCGCGATCGACCCCGGCGGACCGCGTCGCTGGCGCCTCACTCTCGCCGACCGCGAGGCCATCGAGGCCGACATCGTCGTCAACGCGGCCGGCCCCTGGTCGGCGCGGATCAACGCACTCGCCGGAGTCGGCACCGACTTCACCGTGACCACCCGGCCGATGCGGCAGGAGGTCCACGAGCTCGCCGCCCCGGTCGGGTCGGACCGCGACCGGATCATCGTCGCCGACCCCGACCTCGGCATCTACACGCGCCCGGCCGGCCCCGGCCGGCTGCTGGTCGGGGGCATGGAGCCGGAGTGCGACCCGCCGGAGTGGCTCGACGACCCCGATGCCGCCCACGCACACCCGACGCCGAGTGTCTTCGAGGCGCAGGTGCTGCGCGCCGCGCGCCGGTTCCCCCAGCTCGCCGTCCCGAACCGGCCGCTGGGCATCGCCGGGGTCTACGACGTCACCCCCGACTGGTCCCCCGTCTACGACCACACCGACCGTCCCGGGTTCTACGTCGCCATCGGCACCAGCGGCAACCAGTTCAAGAACGCCCCGGTGGTCGGCACCGTGATGCGCACGCTGATCGACGCCGTCGAGGCCGGCCACGACCACGACGCCGACCCGGTCCGGCTCACCCTGCCGCGGACCGGGCTCGAGGTGGACCTGTCGGCGTGGTCGCGGCGACGGCAGGTGGCCGAGGACGCGCCCCGCAACGTGCTGGGCTGACCAGCCCGACGTCAGGCCTCGTCGGTCGCGAACTCCTCGTCGTGGGTGCCGGGCCGCGGCGCCCACGGCAGCTCCTTCGCCGGACGTACGACGACCAGCCGGTCACCGCGCGCCAGCTGGGTCACCACCGGGTCGAAGTAGCGGTAGACCTTCTCGTCGCGGACCACCGCGATGACCTGGTCGGGCAAGGCCTGCGGCTGCTGGCCGACCTCCGTCACGAGCAGCTCGCGCTCGGCCACCTCCAGCCCCTCGCCGTACGTGAGCAGGTCTTCCATGACCGACCCGAGGGTCGGCGAGAGCGACGAGAGGCCGAGCAGTCGGCCGACGGCGTCCGAGGAGGTGATGACCGAGTTGGCGCCCGACTGCTTCATCAACGGCGCGTTCTCCTGCTCGCGCACCGCCGAGACGATCCAGGCGTCCGGGTTGAGCTGTCGCACCGTCAGCGTGGCAAGGACGTTGGAGTCGTCGCGGTCGGTGGTGATGATGACCTGCTCGGCGCGGGCGACGCCCGCGCGTCGCAGGATGTCGCGCCGGGTGGCGTCCCCCACCACGACGACGAGGTCGTCTGCGTTGGCGTCGTCGATCGCCGCCTGGCCGGTGTCGACGATGACGATCCCCTCGCGGTCCTGACCGTTGTTGATGAGCGTCTCCACGGCGCTGCGGCCCTTGGTGCCGTAGCCGATGACGACGACGTGTTGTCCCATGTTCTTCCTCCACCGGGAGACCCGGATCATCTCGCGCCCCTGCGAGGCGAGCACCTCGAGGGTGGTGCCGATCAGCAGCACCAGGAACGCGATGCGGGCCGGGGTGATGATGAATGCGTTGACCATGCGGGCCGGCGTCGTGACCGGCGCGATGTCGCCGTACCCGGTCGTGCTCAAGGTGACGGTCGTGTAGTAGATCGCGTCCGTGAACGACACCTCCCGGTCGGGCAGGTCGTTGTTGTCGACGTAGCCGTCGCTGTCGAACCAGACGAGCAGCACGGTGCCGACCAGGATCCCCAGGGCGATCAGCAGCCGCCGCGAGAGCTCCCACCACGGGGACCGGCTGCGATCGGGGAGGGAGACCCTCCCCCGCGAGCGTCCCTCGCCCTGGTTGAGCAGGTCGTCGGCCACGGCAGTGAATCTAGTCGCTCGGGCGGGTGCCGGGCGTCATCCGCTCCCGCAGGCGTTGCACGAGCTCGGTCCGCGCCCGCGTCGTCGCCTTCTGCGGGAACACCGAGTCGAAGGCGGCGTTGACCGCGGCGCCGATGAGGACGGCGATCGAGAGCAGGTACAACCACAGCAGGACGGCGATCGGGGCGGCGAGCGGGCCGAAGATCGAGTTCGAGTCGGCCGCGGTGATCGTGAGCACCCACCGCAGCATGAACGAGCCGAAGATCCACGCCGCCAGGGCGAACGTCGCGCCCGGCAGGTTGAAGCTCCAGTTGGTCCGGACCGGCACCGACACGTGGTAGAGCGTGGCGAGGAAGCAGATGGACAGCACGATCACCGCCGGCCAGTAGAACTCCGTCACGAAGTCGGCGCTCTCGGGAAGGATCCGACCCACCAGTGACGGGCCCACCACCACCAGCGGCAGCGCGAACACCCCGGTGACGATCGCGAGGATGTAGAGGAAGAACGAGAGCGCCCGGGTCTTCACGATCCCGCGGTGCCCGCCGAGCCCGTGCATGATCGTGATGGTGTCGACGAAGACGTTGAGCGCGCGCGAGCCCGACCACAGCGACAGGATGAAGCCCACCGAGATCACGTCGAAGCGACCCGGCGACAGCACTTCGTCGAGGGTGGGCACGACGATCTTGTTCACGGCGGAGTCGGTGAGGCCGCGCGACGTGAAGTCGATGATGCCCTGCCGGACCTCGGCCACCTCGGCTGCCGGGAACTGCTCACTGACGTAGCCGATGGCCCCGGCGAGCGCGAAGAGCAGCGGCGGCACGGACAGGATCGCGAAGAACGCCGCCTCGCCCGCCAGCCCGGTCACGCGGTATCTCATGCAGGAGCCGACCGTCGTGACGACCAAGCGCCACAACGTCTCCCGCATGCGCCTACGGTAGCCACATGAGCAGCCGAAACCCGGCAGGTGGCTCCGCTCCGGAAGAGCTGCGTGCCAGCGCGAATCAGGCCCCTCCCCTCGTGGGCCACAACGTCGTCACCTCCGACCGCGCGCTGGTCGAGGCGGTCACCCGGCACGCGTCCGCCGAGGTCGTCGACGACCTGGCCGTCATCGGCGCCGCCGCCGGCACCGAGGAGGCTCGCGCCCACGGCATGCTCGCCAACCAGAACCCGCCCCGGCTCACGCCGTACGACCGCTACGGCAACCGGATCGACGAGGTCGAGTTCCACCCGTCGTGGCACTGGCTGATGGAGCGCGCGATCGGCCACGGCCTTGCTGCGACCCCCTGGGAGTCGGACTCACCACATGCCCACGTCCGGCGGGCCGCCGGCTTCATGGCCTGGTCGCACACCGAGCCCGGTCACGGCTGCCCGGTCTCGATGACGTACGCCGCGGTGCCGGCGCTCCGCGTGGACGACGCGGTCGCCAAGGAGTGGACCCCGCTGCTCGCCTCGACGACCTACGACCCCGGGCTGCGGCCGGCCTCGGAGAAGCGGGGAGCCCTGGCCGGGATGGGGATGACGGAGAAGCAGGGCGGCTCCGACGTCCGGGCCAACGTCACGCGCGCCGTCCCGACCTCCGTGGACGGCGAGTACGAGCTCCACGGCCACAAGTGGTTCACCTCGGCGCCGATGAACGACATGTTCCTGGTGCTCGCGCAGGCACCCCAGGACTCGGGACAGTCGGGGGTGACCTGCTTCGTGGTCCCACGGGTGCTGCCCGACGGCAGCCGCAACCGGCTCGACGTCGTACGCCTCAAGGACAAGCTCGGCAACCGGTCGAACGCCTCCAGCGAGCTCGAGCTCAACGGAACCGTGGCCCGCCGGCTCGGCGACGAGGGGCGCGGCGTCCGCACCATCATCGAGATGGTCGCCGCGACCCGTCTGGACTGCGTCCTCGGCTCGACCTCCCTGATGCGGCGCGCCCTCAACGAGGCCGCCTGGCACGTCGCCCACCGCTCCGCGTTCGGTTCGTTGCTGGCCGACAAGCCCCTCATGCAGAACGTGATCGCCGACCTCGCCGTCGAGGCCGAGGCCGCCACCGTGCTCGCGGTCCGGCTCGCCGCGGCCGTCGACCAGGCCACCGATCCGCACGAGCAGGCACTGCGCCGGCTCGCCCTGCCGCTGGCGAAGTTCTGGGTCTGCAAGCGCACGCCCGGCATGGTCGCGGAGGCGCTGGAGTGCCTCGGTGGCAACGGTTACGTCGAGGAGTCCGGGCTGCCCCTGCTGTATCGCGAGGCCCCGCTCAACTCGGTGTGGGAGGGCTCCGGCAACGTCAACGCGCTCGACGTCCTGCGCGCGCTGTCACGCGAGCCGGAGGTGCTCGACGCCTGGCTGACCGAGGTGGGTCTGGCCCGCGGTGGAGATGCCCGCCTCGACCGCGCGGTCGAGGACACCCTCGCCCTGCTCGGCGACGCCGCGGGCCTCGAGGTCTCCGCGCGTCGGCTGGCCGGTCGGATGGCGGCGTGCCTGCAGGGTTCGCTGCTGGTGCGATTCGGCCCTCCGGAAGTCGCCGACGTGTTCTGCGCGTCGCGGCTCGGCACCGGGCACGACGGCACGTACGGCGCACTGGCGGGCGGCGACCTCCGGGCGCTCGTCGAGCGCGCGACTCCCGCGTAGCTCAGCGTGCGCGTGTAGAGCGCGCCCCCGGTGCGTCCTCAACACCGTGGGCCGTGGAGGACGCAGCCGGGAGCACGCAGCCCACCTTCGCGCCACAGCTGAGGGACGGGCGGCTCCATGGGGATGGTTGACCGACCCAGCCGCAGCCAGTGAGCACTTCGAATGCTACGCGGCCGCGAGAACCCGGAGCGTCGACCAAATGGGGTGAATTTGGGTCAACTCGTCAACATTTCATCCACAAATCGGGGGTCAGGTCAGCTCGAGACCTGGGTAGAGCGGGTGCTTGTCGAGCATCTCGGCCGACGCCGACTTGATGCGGTCGGCGACCCCGTCGGCCAGGACGTACGACGCCTTCGACGGCCCACCGGCCTTCGTCGTGCCGGCTTCGGTGTTGCGGAGCACGTCGACGATCAGCTCGGCGACCTGATCGAACTCGTCGGCGCCGAAACCGCGCGTGGTCAGTGCGGGGGTGCCGAGCCGGATGCCCGAGGTGTACCAGGCACCGTTGGGGTCGGCCGGGATCGAGTTGCGGTTGGTGACGACCCCTGCGTCGAGCAGCGCCGACTCGGCCTGCCGGCCGGTCAGACCGAAGCCGGACACGTCGAGCAGGACGATGTGGTTGTCGGTGCCGCCCGTGACGAGCCGGGCATCGCGGCGCAGGAACCCGTCTGCGAGCGTCTTGGCGTTGTCGGCGACGTCCTGCGAGTACGACCGGAACTCCGCGGTACGGGCCTCGGCGAGGGCGACAGCCTTCGCGGCCATCATGTGCGAGAGCGGACCGCCCAGCACCATCGGGCAGCCGCGGTCGACGTCCCCCGCGTAGTCCTCCTGGGCGAGCACCATTCCCCCGCGCGGACCGCGCAACGACTTGTGGGTCGTCGTCGTGGTGATGTGGGCGTGGGGCACCGGGTCCTCGTCGCCGGTGAAGACCTTGCCGGCGACCAGACCGGCGAAGTGGGCCATGTCGACCATCAGCACCGCGCCGACCTCGTCGGCGATCTCGCGCATCTTGGCGAAGTCGACCCGACGGGGGTACGCCGAGTAGCCGGCGACCAGGATCAACGGCTGGAACTCACGGGCCTTCGCGCGCACGACGTCGTAGTCGAGCAGCCCGGTCTCGGGATCGGTGCCGTACTGCTGCTGGTGGAACATCTTGCCGCTGATGTTGGGCCGGAAGCCGTGGGTGAGGTGCCCGCCCGCGTCGAGGCTCATGCCGAGCAGCCGCTGGTGGCCGAACTCGGCGCGCAGGGTCTCCCACTCGTCCTCGGACAGCTCGTTGACGTTCTTGGCGCCGAACTTCTGCAGCCACGGCCCCTCGACGTGGTGGGCCAGGATCGACCAGAAGGCGACCAGGTTGGCATCGATGCCGGAGTGCGGCTGGACATAGGCGTACGGCGCACCGAACAGCTCGCGCGCATGCTCGGCGGCGACCGACTCGACGGTGTCGACGTTCTGGCAGCCCGCGTAGAACCGGTGGCCGATGGTGCCCTCGGCGTACTTGTCGCTGAACCAGGTGCCCATGGTGAGCAGCACCGCGGGCGAGGCGTAGTTCTCGCTGGCGATCAGCTTGAGCGACCCACGCTGGTCGGCCAGCTCCTGCCGGGTCGCCTCGGCGATCCGCGGCTCCACCGAGCCGATCACGTCGAGGATCTGGGAGTAGGCGCTGCTGACGGTCGCGTCGGTCATTCCGACAGCCTAGTGAACCGGCTTCGGTGTGAGGCGGGCCACGCCCCGGGCGTGGGCCGGAGCCGCCTGTCTCAACATGTGGCATCGCGTCCCACATCATGGGATTTCATGTTGTGGAAGGGGGGTCCACCCCCTGAGACTCGTGACCATGATCAGCGCTGCGACGCACGCGTACCTCGTGGTTCGACGCCACGTGGACCTCGGGCGCACGCGCAGCATGATCTGTCGTCCTCGCTGAAGCACCGTCGCTTACAGCCCGCCTCAGCTCGAAGGACACCACCCATGTCAGATCTGCGCTACACCGCGAAGCCCGCGGCCCGCACCGAGATCCCGCGCCCCAAGCGCGGCGAGGGCCAGTGGGCGCTCGGCTACTCCGAGCCGCTGAACAAGAACGAGCAGTCGAAGAAGGACGACGACCCGCTCAACGTCCAGGCCCGGATCCAGCACATCTACTCCAAGCGCGGCTTCGCCTCCATCGACCCCGCCGACCTGCGCGGCCGCTTCCGGTGGCTCGGCCTCTACACCCAGCGCGCGCCCGGCTTTGACGGCGGCAAGACCGCGATGCTCGAGGAGGAGGAGCTCGACGACGAGTTCTTCATGATGCGGGTGCGCTCCGACGGTGCGCTCCTCTCCCCTGCGGCCGTGCGGGCCCTCGGCACGGTCGGCCAGGAGTTCGCCCGCGACACCGCCGACGTCACCGACCGCGAGAACATCCAGTTCCACTGGATCCGGATCGAGGACGTTCCCGCGATCTGGGACCGGCTCGGCGCGGTCGGGCTCTCGACCATGGAGGCCTGCGGCGACTCGCCGCGGCCGTTCCTGGGCTCCCCCGTCGCCGGGGTCGCCGCGGACGAGATCATCGACGGCACCTCCGCGCTCGACGAGATCAAGCGGCGCGTGCTCGGCAATCCGGAGTACTCCAACCTGCCGCGCAAGTTCAAGACCGCGCTGACCGGCCACCCGAGCCACGACGTCGCGCCCGAGGTCAACGACATCGCCTTCGTCGGCACCGTCCACCCTGACTTCGGCCCCGGCTTCGACCTCTGGGTCGGCGGCGGGCTGTCGACCAACCCGATGCTCGCCCAGAAGATGGGCGTCTGGATCCCGCTCGAGGAGGTCGCCGACGCCTGGGAAGGTGTCGCCGCGATCTTCCGCGACTACGGCTACCGCCGGCTCCGCTCCCGGGCCCGGCTCAAGTTCCTCGTCGCCGACTGGGGCGTGGAGAAGTTCCGCGAGGTGCTCGAGCACGAGTACCTCGGCCGCGAGCTGGTCAGCTGCGAGTCGCCCGCGTCACCGGTCGGCCACCGCGACCACATCGGCGTCCACGAGCAGCAGGACGGCCGGCTGTACGTCGGCGTCGCGCCGACCGCGGGTCGCGTGTCCGGCACGCTGCTGGTCCAGCTGGCCGACGTGCTGGAGGAGTTCTGCGTCGACGGGGCACGCCTGACGCCGTACCAGAAGATCGTGCTGATCGGCGTCGACCCGGAGACGGTCGAGGCGCTGCTCGAGCGGCTCGACCAGATCGGTCTCTCGGGGCGGCCGTCCAACTGGCGCCGCAACACGATGGCCTGCACCGGCATCGAGTTCTGCAAGCTGGCGATCGTCGACACCAAGAACCGAGCCCGCGACCTCGTCGCCGAGCTCGAACGGCGCTTCCCCGACCTCGACACTGTGGTCCCCGGGGGGATCACCGTGAACGTCAACGGCTGCCCCAACGCCTGCGCCCGCACCCAGGTGGCCGACATCGGGCTGAAGGGCCAGCTGGTGATGGCCGACGGCGAGCAGGTCGAGGGGTTCCAGGTGCACCTGGGCGGCGCGACCGGCCTCGGCGCCAACTTCGGCCGCAAGCTCCGCGCCCACAAGGTCACCAGCGCCGGCCTCGACGACTACATCACGGTCGTGGTCACCAACTTCCTGGCCGACCGGAGCGACGGCGAGTCGTTCGCCGACTGGGTGCAGCGCGCCGACGAGGAGCTCCTCCGGGGCGAGCGGACCCTGGAGGTGGCGACATGAGCGAACGCGCGGTTCCCTTCCACTGCCCCTACTGCGGCGAGACCGACCTGTGGCCTCACCAACCGGACGAGGGGGCGGGCCACGGCGCCTGGGAGTGCCGGGGCTGCCTGCGTGCGTTCAAGCTCAGCATGCTCGGGCTGGTGCGGCCCACGGGACCGCCAGGGGGAAAGCCGTGACCGCCGCGACCACCCGCGAGGCCCACGCCAACCGCGGGACCCACACCGAGGGCCGCTCCCCCGAGGAGCTGCGCGAGCTGGTGTCGCACGTCGGCGCCGAGCTCGAGCTGGCCCCGGCCGAGCACATCATCGAGTGGGCGGTGGCGACCTTCGGTGACCGGTTCTGCATCACCTCGTCGATGGGCGACGCGGTGCTGGCCCACCTCGCCTCGACGGTCGCTCCCGGCATCGACGTGGTCTTCCTCGACACCGGCTACCACTTCGCCGAGACCATCGGCACCCGTGACGCCGTGCAGGCGACACTGCCCGTCACCCTGGTGACCGCTGCCCCGGAGCAGACCGTGGCCGAGCAGGACGCGGCCCACGGCAAGGATCTCTACAAGACCGACCCCGACCTGTGCTGCCAGCTGCGCAAGGTCGCGCCCCTCACCGAGTCGCTCGCGTCGTACGACGCCTGGGCGACCGGGTTGCGCCGCGCCGAGACCCACAACCGGGTCATCGCGCCGGTCGTGGGCTGGGACGCCCGCAAGGGCAAGGTCAAGGTGTCTCCCCTGGCGCGCTGGAGCGACGACCAGGTGGAGCGTTACATCGCGGACAACGGCGTCCTCGTCAACCCGCTGGTCTACGACGGCTACCCGTCGATCGGCTGCTGGCCCTGCACGCGTCGGGTTGCCCCCGGCGACGACCCGCGCAGCGGGCGCTGGGCCGGCACCACCAAGACCGAGTGCGGGATCCACTGAGGAGAGAAGGAAGAAACCATGGCTGCTCCAGCCCTCGTGGCCCTGGCTCACGGAAGCCGTGACCCACGGTCCGCTGCGACCATCAAGGCACTCGTCGGCGAGGTCAAGGCGATCCGCCCTGACCTCACGATCGAGCGTGCGTTCCTCGAACGGTCGCGCCCGTCCTTCCAGACGGTCGTCGACCGGCTCGCCCGCAAGGGACACGAGGAGATCGTGGTCGTCCCGCTGCTCCTCACCGAGGCCTACCACGCGCGCGTCGACGTCCCCCGGGCCGTCGCGGAGGCGACCGAGCGCCACCCCGGGCTGAAGGTCACCACGTCCGGGATCCTCGGCCTGGAGGCGCAGTTCCTCGAGGTCCTCGACATCCGGATGCGCGAGGCGCTCCGGGAGTCGCGGGTGCGCGAGCTCGACGCACTGGTGCTCGCCGGCGCGGGATCCTCGGACCCGATGGCCAACCAGTCCGTCGCGCGGCTGGCCCGGGTCTGGGGGACGCGCCACAAGCTGCCGGTCACCGCGGCGTTCGCCTCCGCCGCGCCCCCGACCACCGGCGAGGCCGTGCGCGCCTTCCGCGGCGAGGGCCGACGCCACATCGCGGTCGCGTCGCTGTTCCTCGCGCCCGGCCTCCTGCCGGACCGCGCCAAGGAGCTGGCGCTGGAGGCCGGTGCGGTGGCGGTGTCCGAGCCCCTCGGCGCCCACCCGGAGCTCGCCCGCACCGTGCTCGCGCGCTATGCCGTGGGCGCGGTCGAGCTGGTCCCGGTCTGACCCACACCGGGTCAGGACAGGTGCTTCAGCGCCTCACGTCGTGAGAGGCCGCTGAGCCGCTCGCCTCGCCGCTCGACGTACGTCCGCACGAAGCCGGGGTCGGTGCGGGCGTACTCGCGCAGCGCCCACCCGACCGCCTTGCGGATGAAGAACTGGTCGCCGTACGGCGAGTCCTGGAGGTTCTGGTCGAGCACGTCGGCGAGCAACGTGGCGTCGGTGTCGCCCCGGTGGCGGAGCTGGCTGAGGATCGCCGTGCGCCGGACCCAGAGGTGGTCCTCGACCGCCCAGGCCCGCATGACCGGTGTCGCCGCTCGGCGGTGACCGGCCAGCACCCCGCCCACGAGATGGCTCGCGGTCTCGTCGACCACGTCCCACCAGGCACCCGTGCGCACCAGGTACCGACACAGCGGCAACAGGTCGGGGTCGAGCCAGGCCCGGTAGTGACGGTGGCGGAGCAGCCCCAGCGTCGCGTACCACTCCTCCCGGTGGCGGGCGCCGTCCCAGAGCGCGCGGGCGGTCGCCTCCCAGGTCGCGCGGTCGCTGATCTGGTGCTCGGCGAGGATCGGACGGAGCAGCGCGCGGAGCTCGGGAGCGGAGAGTCCCCGGTAGGGCAGGGCGGACTTCATGTACGCCTGCTGAGCCGCGGCACGCTCGGGATTGCCGACCTCGGCCAGCGCTCCCCTGATCGCGGTGAGCAGAGCGGTGTCGGGCGTGCTCATCCGGGGGTGTTCATCCCACCAGACGCTCCAGCAGGTGCTCGAGCTGGCGGGCGGGGTCGGTGGTCAGCCCGCCGTGCACCGGTCCGGGCTGGATCACGGTGCTGCGCGGCGCCTTGAGGAAACCGAACCGCTGACCCAGCGGGGCGCGGGCGGCGTCTCCCGCGCGCTCGTCACCCGCGCAGACCGCCGAGGCGAAGTCCAGGCCGGCGCGGACCTGGGCGAGGTCGAGCCGCGAGTCGAGCGCCGCCAGTCGCTGCTCGTCGACGTGGCAGGCCACGTCGAGGAACCGTCGCTCCTCGCAGAACAGCACGACCCCGACGTTGACGAACTCCTCGCGGTCCGGCCGCGGGACACAGCGCAGCACGACGTACTGGTAGGCGACGCCGGTCATCCTGCACCGCCCGGCAGCCAGGCGCGCGAACGCAGCCGGGCGGTCAGGAACGCGACGTACGCCGACCTGAGCTCGTCCGGCGTCGCTGCGCCGGGCACCGGCTCCAGCCAGACGTCCGGGACCTGCGCCACGACCTCGGTCAGCACCGACTCGTCGAGGAGGCCTCGCAGCGCGCGGTCGGCGGCCGCCAGGTCACCGGCACCCTGATCGACATGCTCGCGCAGCACGTGATCGGCTCCGTCCCAGGGCTGGGCGGCGAAGCGCTCCGGGTCACCGACCCCCGCGCCCCAGCCGTGGTGGAAGTAGAGCGAGGCGCCGTGGTCGATCAGCCACAGGCCGCCGTGCCAGATCAGCAGGTTGGGGTTGCGCCAGCTGCGGTCGACGTTGGCGCACAACGCGTCGAGCCACATGACCTGCGCCGCTCGCCCGGGAGCCGGCGGGTGCTGGCCGTCGTAACCGAAGGCGCCCGGCAGGAAGTCGACGCCGAGGTTCGGCCCCGCGCTGGCCTTGAGCAGGTCCTGGACCTCCTCGTCGGCTTCGTAGCGGGCGATCTCGGGATCGAGGTCGAGCACGACGAGGCGCGGGGTGTCGAGGCCGAGGCGGCGGGCGAGCTCGCCGACGATCGACCTCGGCGACCAGGACGCGGACGCCCTGACCGGCCCCGCGGAACTTGCAGACGTAGGTGCCCAGGTCGTCGGCCTCGACGATGCCTGGCAGCGACCCGCCCTCACGCAGTGGCGTGACGTAGCGGGTGACGGCGACGGTCGGGATCACGCGACCTGCTCCGCCTCGGCGAGCCGCCGCTTCTCCCTCTCGACGTCGAAGTCGGCGGGCGGCCACTGCGGGTTCATGCGTCGCAGCGCCTCGAGCAGCAGCTGTCCGACGGCCAGGTTGCGGAACCACTTGCGGTCGGCCGGGATCACGTGCCAGGGCGCGACCTCCATGTTGGTGCGCTCCAGGGCCGCTTCGTACGCCGCTTGGTACTCGCCCCAGCGGGCACGCTCGTCGAGGTCTCCGGGGTTGTACTTCCAGTGCTTCTCGGGTTTCTCGAGCCGTGCCATGAGCCGCTCCCGTTGCGCGTCGGCGGAGATGTGCAGCATGCACTTGACCAGCACCACACCGTCCACGGCCAGCTCGGCCTCGAACTCGTTGATCTGGTCGTAGCGGCTCTCGATCGTCCGCGCGTCGGCCCACTCGTGGACCTTCACGATGAGCACGTCCTCGTAGTGCGAGCGGTCGAAGACCCCGACATGGCCCGGCTGCGGGAGCGCGCGCTTGATACGCCACAGGAAGTGGTGCTGCTTCTCCTCGTCGGTCGGCGCCTTGAAGCTGGTGATCCGCACCCCCTGCGGGTCGATCAGGCCCACGGTGTGGCGCAGCGTCCCGCCCTTGCCGGAGGTGTCCATGCCCTGGAGCACGAGCAGGACCCGGCGCCGGGAACCGGTGGTGCCCTCGGCGAAGAGCCGCTCCTGCAGGTCGGACAGCTCGTCGCCCAGCGCGGCGAGCTCGGCCTTGCCTGCGGCCTTGTCACCGGTGAAACCGGGCGTCGAAGCCGGGTCGATGGTGCGGAGGTCGACCGGTCCGGGAGGCAGTCGCAGCAGACTCATGCCGCCATCATGTCGGACGGCCGCGGCCGACCTCGATCACCAGTCCCGGACGCGCCACCTCGATCGGCCCCGAGAACCGCGTCGCCGCCCGATCGCGGGCCGCGACGCTGTCCTCGTCGGGCAGCAGGTGGGTCAGCACCAGCATCCCGACGCCTGCCTCACGCGCGTCGTCCCCCCGCTGACCGGCCGTGGACAGCAGGCCTGCCATGTCGTCGTCGACCTCATCGACACTGGTGGCCTCGGCGAGCAGCACGTCCGCCCCGCGCGCCAGCTCGACCAGCCGCGGGCTGGGACCGCCGTCGCCGGTGTAGACGAGGGTCGCGTCCCCGGCCGAGATCCGGGTCGCGAGGTTCGGCCAGGTGTGCGGGAGCTCTCCGGCGAGCACCGTGAACGGGCCGAGGCGCACGTCGTCACCGTCGCTGAGGTCACACACCTCGACCGCCTCGTCGAGGACGCCCGGATGGTCGAGCGCCAGCACGGCATCCAGTGCCCCGGCCGGCGCGTGGACCCGGAGCGGCGGCACGCCCTTCCCGACGAACGCCCGGGCCCGCAGCAGCGGGTTGAGGTCGAGGCAGTGGTCGGGGTGTCCGTGACTCACCAGCACTCCGTCGAGCGTGTCCGCGGGCAGCAGCTCGACCAGACGCGGAAACGTGCCCGGTCCAGGGTCGAGCAGCAACGAGCAGCCGTCGTGCTCGACGAGGTAGCCGCTGCAGGCTCCCCCGGGCCGTGGCCAGCCTCCGTCTCCGCCGAGGATGGTCAGCCGCATCGGCTCACCCCACGACCTGCCGTACGTCGAGCGAGCAGCCGACCATGGTGGCGACCGAGCCGTCGCGCTGCGGCTCGTCGAACCAGGTGCCCCGCTCGAACCCCACCTTGTCCAGCACCCGGAGGCTGGCCTCGTTGCGGTGGTCCGGAGCCGCGAAGTAGGTGGCTACGTCGCGGTAGCGCTTGTGGGCGGTGACCAGCCACGCCCAGAGCATCGCGGTCCCGATGCCCTGACCGGCCATCGCCGGCTCCCCCACGGCGTAGTCAACCCCGACCGCGTCCGGATCAGGCGCCAGAGCGGCGAAGTCCGGGTGGTCGCGCAGCCGGTAGTCCTGAACGAAGCCGACACTGCGGCCGTTGGCTTCCACGATCCACATCCGTGTCGGCTCCATGCCGTCGATGCGCGCTCCGTAGCGGTCGGTGACCGCCTCCAGGGTCGGTTCCTCCATACCGTGCCACCAGCGCCGGACGTGCTCGGACGCGCGCCACCGGAGCATGTCGGGAAGGTCGCCGCGGGTCATCGCCCGCAGCGCGACCCGCCGGTCGTGCTCGACGTGGAATCGCTTCACCTCACCGGAGAGGTCGAGCGGAACCGGTTCGGCGTGGTGGCTCGCGCAGGTACGCCGAGCGGCAGCCGCCCAGGACTCCCCCGGGCGGACCACACCGCTCATCTCGTGGCCCCGGTCGGAGACGGTGAGGTGAACCGTCATGAGGGCGAGCCTAGGGGGAAGCGGTCTCCTCCGCCTGAGCTCCGAGCTCGTCGCGCACGATGGTGTAGGCCAGGCCCGGGGCGTAGCCCTTGCGCGCCAGCAGCCCGACCAGCCGACGCGTCCTGGTCTGCTCGTCGAACCTCTCGAGGCTCCGCAGCTTCTTGCGGACCAGGGCGCGCGCGGTCGCCTCCTGCTCGTCCCCGTCGATCCGGTCGAGTGCCTCGCGGGCGATGTTGTCGTCGACGCCCTTCCGCCGCAGCTCCTGGGCCAGGGCCCGCGGCGCCAGCCCGCGGCTGGTGTGGCGGTCCTCGACCCAGGTGCGGGCGAAGGCGGCGTCGTCGACGAGCCCGACCTCCTCGAACCGGTCGAGCAACCGGGTCGCCAGGTCCTCGGGCACGTTCTTCTGGGCCAGCTTGTCGGCCAGCTCACGTCGCGACCGCGCCCGACCGGTCAGCTGGTTGAGCAGGATCGTGCGCGCGACCGACTCGGGATCGGCATCGGGGCCGGTCGCCTGCTCGTCGACCGGCGGGTCGACCGGTGGCCGGCCGGCCGGGGGTGGAGACGCCCCCCACGCCTCCACCCCCAGCCGGACGTCGCCTTGCCACGGCGAACCGGACCTGCGGCGACTCGGACTGTGGCGACTCGGACTGCGAACCTGGATCGTGGGTCTCGACACGCGGTCTCGACCTCGCGGGCTCGGTCGGGCGCTTGCTCGACCTGCCGACGCCCATCTCACGGCTCGCCCCCGGTGGTCGAGCTTGTCGAGACCCGTCGTCAGAAGTCATTGATGCCGATGGGTTCGTCGGACAGCTCCTCGGCCGGGGTGTCGACCGTGGGGCCGACCCCGAGCTTCTCGAGGATGCGCTTCTCGAGCTCGTTGGCCAGGTCGGGGTTGTCGCGCAGGAAGCTGCGCGCGTTCTCCTTGCCCTGGCCGAGCTGGTCGCCCTCGTAGGTGAACCAGGCGCCGGCCTTGCGGACCAGTCCCGCCTCCACGCCGACGTCGATCAGGCCGCCCTCGCGGGAGATGCCCTTGCCGTACATGATGTCGAACTCGGCCTGCTTGAACGGCGGCGCGACCTTGTTCTTGACGACCTTGATCCGGGTCCGGTTGCCGACCATGTCGGTGCCGTCCTTGAGGGTCTCGATCCGGCGGACGTCGAGCCGCACCGAGGAGTAGAACTTCAACGCCCGGCCACCGGTGGTGGTCTCCGGGCTGCCGAACATCACGCCGATCTTCTCGCGCAGCTGGTTGATGAAGATCATCGTCGTGTTGGAGCCGTTGAGGGCACCGGTCATCTTGCGCAGCGCCTGGCTCATCAACCGCGCCTGGAGGCCGACGTGGCTGTCGCCCATCTCGCCCTCGATCTCGGCGCGGGGCACCAGGGCCGCGACGGAGTCGATGACGATGAGGGTCAGCGCGCCGGAGCGGATCAGCATGTCGGCGATCTCGAGCGCCTGCTCACCACTGTCGGGCTGGCTCACCAGCAGCGCGTCGGTGTCGACGCCGAGCGCCTTCGCGTAGTCGGGGTCGAGCGCGTGCTCGGCGTCGATGAAGGCCACGATCCCGCCGGCACGCTGGGCGCTGGCCACGGCATGGAGCGCGACCGTCGTCTTGCCGCTGGACTCGGGGCCGTAGATCTCCACGACCCGGCCGCGCGGCAGGCCGCCGATGCCGAGGGCGACGTCGAGGGCGATCGCTCCGGTCGGGATCACCTCCAGCGGGGCCCGCGTCTCGTCGCCCAGTCGCATGACCGAGCCCTTGCCGAACTGCTTCTCGATGTTGGCGAGGGCAACGTCCAGTGCCTTCTCGCGGTCTCCACCAGCCATCTGCGGGCCTTCCTGTTCGTGTCGGTTCAGGTGCGCCTTCGACGCTAGGAGGAGCCACCGACAACACGGACCGGCCGGAGCCGGGGCTGTGGAGAACTCGCTTCGCGTCGCACCTGTGGATGACACGCTAGCCGAACAGACGTTCGATCCGACGTACGCCGACGCGGCGTGTCGCGTCGCAGTCAGCCGGAAGCGTCAGCCCGGAAGCAGTCAGCCCGGGCCGACCGGGAGCAGCACCCGGAACCGGCACCCGGGTGGCTGGTTCTCGACCTCGACGCGCCCCTGGTGTGCCTCGACCAGGCCCTTGACGATCGCCAGCCCGAGACCGGCGCCGGACCCCGCTCCCCATCCCACCTCGGCGTCGTGTCGAGGCGTCCGCGCGGACTCGCCCTGGAATCCGACCTCGAACACCCGCCCCCGGACCTCCTCGGACAGTCCGCCGCAGCCGTCGGTGACGGTCAGCTCGACCTCGTCGGCGACCGCCGCCCCGTGGATCTCGACGACGCCGTCGGAGGGGGTGTGGCGGATCGCGTTCATCACCAGGTTGGCCACGATCCGGGAGAGCCCGTCGGGATCGGCGGTGACCCTCAGGCCCTCGGTCACCGACCCGTCGAGGCGCACCCCGCGCCGTCGGGCGAGGGGGTCGGCGGCCGCGATCGCCTCGCTGACGAGGTCGCCCAGCAGCACCGGCTCGGGCGACAACCGGAGTACCCCGGAGTGGAGCTGGGAGAGCTCGAAGAGGTCGTCCACCATCGTCACCATGCGGTCGACCTCGGCCCGGATCTGGCGGTGGTAGCGCGCGGGATCCGCAGCCAGCCCGTCCTCCAGCGCCTCGGTCATCGCCCGCATCCCGGCGAGCGGCGTCCGCAGGTCGTGCGAGACCCATGACACCAGGTCGCGGCGGGCTCCCTCGAGCTCATCCTCGCGCCGGCGCGACTCGGCCAGTCGCTCACTGGTGCGGGCCAGCTCGCGGGAGAGCTCCCGCAGCTCGGCCGGGCCTCCCGGCTCGGAGCCCGGGTGGGCTCGGTCGCCCACCCGACGTGCGTCCTCCCGGAGCTGCGCCGACCACCGGGCGAAGGCACCGCCCACGACCACGGCCACGGTCAGCGCGACGACGCCGGCCACGACGCCCACGAGGAGGACGACACCGAAGTCGTGCTCCGACAGGAACATGGCGCGGGCGGTTCCCAGCATCCCCGCGACGACGGCCACGACGGCGACCAGCGCGACCAGCGCCGTCTGCCACCGGAGCGAGCTGTGCCGCAGAGCCCAGGCCAGCAGGAGTCCGGCCACCCCCGCGCCGCCGGACCAGGCCAGCGCGATCAGGACGATCTCGACCTCGTCGCTCATTTTCGGGGTCCCCGTTCGAAGCGGAACGTAGTGAGCATTCGAATGGGGTGAATCATCCCGCGGCGTCCCACCGGTAGCCCACGCCCCAGACCGTCACCAGTCGTGCGGGCCGCGTGGGGTCTGCCTCCACCTTCTCGCGCAACCGGCGTACGTGCACCGTCACGGTGGAGTGATCGCCGAAGGTCCAGCCCCAGACCTGGGCCAGCAGCTCCTCCCGTGTGAACGCGCGCCCCGCGTGAGCAACCAGGAAGCACAGCAGGTCGAACTCGCGGCCGGTGAGCGAGAGCTCGTCGCCGCGGAGGGTGACCTCGTGCCGCTCGATGTCGACGACGAGGTCACCGTCGGTCCAGCGCCCGGTGCGGACGTCGCCGACGGTGCCGGTACGGCGCAGCACCGACTCGACCCGCAGCACGAGCTCGCGCGGACTGAAGGGCTTGGTGACGTAGTCGTCGGCACCACGCTCGAGCCCCACCACGCGGTCCGCCTCGCCACCGAGGGCGGTCAGCATGATCACGGGCACGTCCTGGCGCGCCCGGATCCGCCGGCAGACCTCGAGCCCGTCGAGGTCGGGCAGCATCAGGTCCAGCACCACCAGGTCGGCCGGCCGTTGCTCGAACAGCCGCAGCGCGGACTCCCCGTCGTCGGCCTCCATCACGTCGTGGCCGGCCGCCTGCAGGTAGGAGACCACGACCTCCCGCACGGTCGGGTCGTCGTCAACGACCAGGACGCAGGTCACGACGTCCTCCGTTCCTGCGCACCAACGAAGCGCTGACGACCCCCAGGGCGATCAGCACGGCGATGCCGGCCCAGCCGGCCCAGTAGTTCCGGTCGAGCAGCGTGGAGTTGCCGGGCGACGCGCCGAACCGTCCCAGGACCGGGATCGCGAGCAGCGTGACGGCGACCAGCACGACCACCCCGACCACGACCGGGGCACGGGCCGGTGCCGGCAGTCGCGGCACGGCGCGGCCGGCGACGATCGACGACGGCGCCAGCACGAGGTCGTGCAGCAGCACACCCGCGACCAGCCAGATCGCGACCGAGACCAGATCGGACCACGGGTCGTCCAACAGCATGAGCGCACCGTACGCCGCTGCCGCGACGCCCAGTGCGCCGAGCGCGAGCCGCGACCTCACAGCACCTCCAGCTGGTCGACCCACTTGGTCTGGCGCACGCCCGGACGGTTGGGCGCGATGACGCGGCAGGGGAAACCGTGGTCGAGCGACAGCGGCGAGCCGTTCAGCTCCAGGGCCAGCAGCGTCCGGTCGTCGTCAGCGAAGTTCGACCACAACCGCGACGTGCCGAAGGCGTACCGGGTCTGCAGCGACCGCACCTGGACGTCACGGCCCTCGGGTGCCCCGACCAGCGCGAGCAGGTCGCGCATCCGGACACCGGTCCAGCTCCCTGACGCGCTCCAGCCCTCGACGCAGGCGATCGGCAGCTCGACGACGCGCTGCGTCATCGCCGCCAGGTCGTCGCGCGACAGTGACACCTCGCGGTCGCCGTAGGTCACCGTGAGCAGGAACGAGTCACCGACCAGGGCGGGATCGATGCCCGCCTCGACGAGGGTCCGGTTGACGGGCAACCCGTTGGGACCGTCTCCGGTCGTCACGGCCAGCACGGAGACCCGGCGCAGCCACGGCACGGTGCCGCCGGCGGTCGCGAGCACGGCCACCGCTGATCCCAGGAGCGCCGTCCGCACCACCCCGCGCCGGGTGAGCGCCCCCTCCGTGGTGGCCGACGGCCGGTCGTGCCCGGTGGACTCGATGTCGGCCCCGAGCGCGTCCCGGATGATCGGGAGCTTCACCGCGATGTGGAGGACGAGCGCGCCGATCGCGACCCAGGCCACGGCGTAGTGGGTCGAGCGGAAGGAGAACTCCCACGGGTACCACTGCGTGGAGTTGGCCAGACCGGTCGCCAGCATGAAGAACGCCGAGCTCACCAGCAGCGCGATCGAACCCTTCTCGGCGACGTCGAGCGCCAGCGCTCGCGCCTGCCGAGGCAGCGGCCGGAACAGCTTCGGGTAGACGCTCCACAGCTTCACGAGCAGCAGCGGGACCGCAGCGGTCCCGGAGATGACGTGGAGGCCCTGGGTGACCCGGTAGCCCCACGCGGGACTGGTGGGGAAGGGCACGGGCTGCGAGCCCGCCTGGGCGTAGTGGCTGATCAGTCCGGTGACGAAGCAGAGCCCGAAGCTGACGCCGAGCCACGCCCCGACGCGGGCCGCCACGGCCGGGCTGCGGAGCCGTGAGGTGAAGTCGGCCTCGGTGGGGGCCCGAACCGTCATGACCGGGACTCCAGGACGGCGAACCAGCGACCTTCGTGCTCCGCGACCTTCCCCACGTCGAATCCCGCGGCATCAGCGATCTGGTCCAGCTCGTCGGCGGCCACGACGGTCCACAGGAACGGGCGGCTCACCCCGGACGCGATGCGGAGCCGTGACCAGCTGGTCACCACGCCCGCACCCGGCGGGTCGAGGTCGACCACCACGCGGCCGCCCGGAGCGAGCATCTCCCGGAGGCGGCGCAACAGCGCCACCGGGTCGCCGCCGATGCCGATGTTGCCGTCCGCCAGCAGGATGGTCTGCCAGGTTCCCTCACCAGCGACGGGAGCGAAGACGTTCTGCCGCTGGGCGGTGACACCTCGCGCGCGCGTCTGCATGACCGCCTCGGCCGCCACATCGATCGCGAGCACCTCGTGGCCGGCCCGCACCAGGGCCTCGGCCATCCGGCCCGGGCCGCAACCCACGTCGACCGTGCTGCCGACGCACTGGCGCAGCACGACCTCGTCCGACTCGTCCGCGGTGCCGACCCACGCGTGCACCGGCAACGGCCGGGCGTCCTCGTCCATGCCGACGACGTCGCACCGGTGGCCGCGGAGCGCGGCGGAGAGCAGGTGGTGGACCGGTCGGCCGGTCAGGTCGGTCATCGCGGCGCTCCCACGGTCTCGAACCAGGCGCTGGCGAACCGGGTGTGCGCGGCGCCGGCCGCCACCACCCGGGCGTCTTCGACCTCGTCGACGTCGCGCAGCATCGCGGCCTCGGCCACGTCGAGCCCGAGCGCCTCGAGTGCCGCGCGGGTGTGGGCGCCGGTCTCGGGCGTGGAGGTGGGCACGCCACGGAGGACCCGGGCCCAGTTCGGGTCGCGGAGCGCCAGCAACCACCAGCCGCCGTCCTCGGCCGGGCCGAGCACCGCGTCGTGGCGCTGGAGCAGCGCGCACGCTGACGCGAGCTGGTCGGTGGTCACCTGCGGGGTGTCCATCCCGATCTGCACGACGGGGCCGGGGCCGAGGTCTGCGTGCGCGTGGGCGAGCCGTTCGGCGAACGTGCTGCCACGTTGCTCGAACACCCGCCACCCGTCGAGGGCAGTGACCAGCTCGGCCCGGCGCGCGGCGGCGGACAGGTCGCCGGTGATCGCCAGGTGGCGGTGACCCGGCCCGAACACGGAGCCGCAGGCGTCCAGCGTGTCGAGCAGCGCGGCCGCGGCGAGCTCTGCTGCGGCATGGTCGCCCACATCGGCCGCTAGCCTCGTCTTCGCCTCACCTGGAACCGGTGCCTTGCTCATCACCAGGCACTGGACCGGGTTCATCGGAGCACGTTCCAGAAGTCGCGTGCGGCCCGGACCGTGCCGACCACGGATCCGGACACCTTCGACCGCGTGCCCTCGGCGCGCGGGTGGTAGGGCACGTCGTGCTCGGAGATCCGCCACCCGGCAGCGGTGGCTCTCTGCATCAGCTCCACGGGATAGCCGAACCTCCGGTCCTGGACGTCCAGCGCCAGGACTTCAGCGCGGCGCGCCACCCGGATGGGAGCGATGTCATGCGCCACGAACCCCCGCCGCCGCAGCAACCACACGACCGCGCGGTTGCCGAGCCGGGCGTGCCAGGGCCAGACGCCCCTCGAGGTGGGCCGCCGTCGCCCGACCGCGAGGTCCGCGCGGCCGGACCGGACGTCCTCCAGCAGCGGCCCGAGGTCGTCGGGGTCGAAGGAGCCGTCGCCGTCCATGACCGCGACATGGTCGCGACGGGCCGCCACGACCCCCGCATGCACGGCAGCGCCGTACCCGGGTCGCGACTCCCCCACCACCTCGGCGCCGGCAGCGCGTGCCACGGACGCGGTGTCGTCGCTCGACCCGTTGTCCACCACGATGACGTGGAACCGGTCCGGGACGCGCGGCAGCAACGTCCGCAACGCGGCGCCCTCGTCGCGGCACGGGAGGATCAGATCGCAGTCGGGCTCCACACATTTCACGCTAGGACAGACCGCGCGCTTCGAAGTCCTGAGAATCCTTACGGTGCCGTGACGGCCGCCCGCTCGGCCACGGTGATTGGCCTAGCCTCCGGGCATGTCGTCGACCGCGCGAGCACGTCTCGGTCTCGCCGTCGCGGTGGCGCTCGTGGCCGTCGCGGCGGCCGTGCCGTGGTTGTCGGGCTGGGAGGTACGCGCGCGGTCGGACGCGGCCGGGGGCATCTCGGTGCCGCCGCTCCACGCCACCTGGGCGCCGGAGTGGTTCGGTCCCGGGACGATCCCGGCGGTGGTCCTGGCGCTGCTGGGGGTCCGCTACGCCGGTGGGCTGGCTGAACGGCTGGCCTGGCGACCGCTGCTGGCGGCGTCGTACGTCGGCGGGCTCGCGTGGATGCTCTCGCTCGCGCACGTGCGGCGGGGCACCAACGGCGTCGCCCACGTCCTGGCGCACCCCTACGACTACCTGACGACGGCCGCTGCGGTGACCGACATCGGTGTCCTGCTCGACGACTACGCCGCCCGGATCGACGCCGATCATCCCCAGAACTGGACCGTCCACGTGGCCGGTCACCCGCCGCTGGCTCTGCTGTTCTTCGTCGGGCTGGTACGCCTCGGGCTCGAGTCGTACGGCGCCGGCATCGTCGTCACGCTGCTCGCGGCCACGACGGCGCTGGCGGTGATGACGACGCTGCGTGTGCTGGGTGCGGAGGAGCAGGCCCGGCGGGCGGCCCCGTTCCTCGTCCTCGGCCCGGCAGCGCTCTTCATGTGCGTCTCGGCGGACGCGCTGTATGCGGCCGTCGCGGCGTGGGGGCTGGCGTCGCTCGCGGTGGCCGCCACCCGCCCGGACCGCACGAGGATGCTGGGTTGGTCGGTGGTCGCGGGTCTGCTGCTGGGTGCCGCGGTGATGATGTCCTACGGCCTGCTGCTGCTCGGTCCGCTGGCCCTCGCCGTCCTCGTGATCGCCCGGTCGTGGCGACCGTTCGCCGTGGTCGCCGGGACGGCAGTGGTCGTCGTGCTGGCGTTCGCCGCCGCCGGCTTCGCGTGGTGGGACGGGTTCTGGGAGCTGCGCGAGCGCTACTGGCGCGGCCTGGCGAAGGATCGGCCGGGGCTCTACTGGACGTGGGCCAACCTCGCCGCGCTGACGCTCTGCGCCGGCCCGGTCCTCGGCGCGGGGCTGGCCCAGCTGCGGCGCGGGGTGGACCGGGCGGTGCTGCTGCTGTCCGGAGCCGCTGCGACCGCCGTGCTCCTGGCGACCCTGTCCCAGATGAGCCGGGCCGAGGTCGAGCGGATCTGGTTGCCGTTCGTGCCGTGGCTGCTGGTCTCGACCGCGCTGCTGCCGCCGCGCTGGCGCACCCCCGCGCTCGCGCTCCAGGTCGCGCTCGCGCTGGTGCTCGAGCACCTGCTCTACCTGACCTGGTGAGTCAGCCGCGCAGCGGCGCGGTGGCGAACTCCGGGAGCCCCTGCTCGGGTCTGACCTCGGCTGTGAAGCCGAGCTCGGCGCTGGCCCGCTCCGGCGAGGCGACCACGTGCCGTACGTCGCCCGGTCGGTAGTCGCCCGTGACCACCGGATCGAGGTCTCGGCCACTGCCTTGCGCGACCAGCCGTGCCACCTCGCCGATCGAGACCGGCGTCCCGGAGCAGACGTTGAAGGCGGCGAGCTGGCCGGTGTCGCGATCCACCACCGCGTCGAGGGCGGCGAGGTTGGCGCGGGCGACGTCGGCCACGTGGACGAAGTCGCGCATCTGGCCGCCGTCCTCGAAGACCTGGGGCGGCTCGCCGCGCTCGAGGGACGACCGGAACAGCGCCGCCACCCCGGAGTACGGCGTGTCCCGGGGCATCCCCGGCCCGTAGACGTTGTGGTAGCGCAACGCGACCACGGCACCCGCGGCCTGCCGCGCCCAGGCGGACGCGTAGTGCTCCTGGGCGACCTTGCTCGCGGCGTAGGCGCTGCGCGGGTCGAGGCGCGCCGACTCGTCGACCAGCTCCCATGCGAGCGCGGCCCCGCACCGGTCGCAGTGGTTGTCGAAGTCGCCGGCGTCCAGTGCCGCCGGGTCTCGTGCGGGAGGTGTCCGGGGGCCGTGGTCGGGGCAGGCGTAGCGGCCCTCGCCGTAGACCACCATCGACGACGCCAGCACGAGGCGTCGTACGCCGGACGCGTGCATCGCCGCGAGCAGGGCGGCCGTGCCCAGGTCGTTGAACGCCGCGTAGCGGGGCAGGTCGCCGACGGTGACGCCGGCCCCGACCAGGGCGGCCTGGTGGCAGACGGCGTCGACGCCGGTGAGCAGGTCGCCCCACACCTCCGCGTCGCGGACGTCGAGCTGGTGGGTTTCCGGCGGCGGCTCACTCTCGCCGTGGGCCTGCGCCAGCATCAGGTCGACCCTGACCACCTCGTCGCCACGCGCAGCAAGCGCCTCGCTGACGGCGGACCCGATGAACCCGGCCGAGCCGGTGACCAGGACCCTCACGGGATGTCGTAGGTGAGGTCGACGTCGTCCGCCCAGGTCGCACACGAGCAGCCGGCGGGGTCGGGCAGCGCCTCGATGGAGCGGGTCAGGAGGCCGCGGAGTCGGTCGAGGTTCTCCGCGAACCGGCGGAAGACCTCCTCCTGGCCGACGCCGGAGCCCGCTTCGAGTCCCGCGTCGAGGTCGGTGACCAGGGCGATCGCCGCGTAGCACTGGGTCATCTCGCGGGCGAGCACGGCCTCGGGGTGGCCGGTCATGTTGATCAGCGACCAGCCCTGCGCGGCGTAGTGCCGCGACTCCGCACGGGTGGAGAAGCGCGGCCCCTCCACGACGACCATCGTGCCGCCGACCCGCACGCCCGGCTCGGCCGACGCGACGGCCTCGCTGGTCCGGGCGCAGTAGGGATCCGCGAACGGGACGTGACAGGCGCCGGTCTCCACGAACGACTGGGTCCGGCTCAGGGTGCGGTCGACGAGCTGGTCGGGGATGACGACCTCGCCGGGCTCCAGGTCGGGGCTCAGCGAGCCGACGGCGCAGGGCGCGAGCACCTGCCGCACCCCGAGCGACCGGAGCGCCCACGCGTTGGCGCGGTAGTTGATGAGGTGGGGCGGGAGCTCGTGGCGCTCACCGTGGCGCGGAAGGAACGCCACCTGCCGGCCGGCGACGGTGCCGATCGAGATCGGGCCCGAGGGATCGCCGTACGGCGTCTCGACGGTCTGGTGCACGGCGTCCTCGAGGAAGGAGTAGAAGCCGGTCCCTCCGATGACCGCGACGTCGGCCCTGCTCACACCCGTCACGCGTCCAGCCTGTCAGGTTCCGCGGGTCGTCCGGCGGCAGCCGTGACGACCGCGGCGAGCACCACCCCGCCGGCCAGCACCGCGGCGAACCCATTGAGCGCGGGGTAGCCCCACTGCGCCACGATCAGCCCCGACAGGGCACCGCCGCCGGCAGCGGCCAACCACATCCCCATGTCGGCGACGCCCTGGACATCGGTGCGCGACTCGAGCGGGGCGAGGTCGGCGATCGTGGCCGACGCGGCCACGGTCGCGCTCGACCAGCCGAGGCCGAGCAGGAACAGGCCGACCGAGATCTGCCACGACGTCCCCTCGGGCGAGCTGCCCGACAGGAGCAGGGAGAGCAGCTGCAGTCCGGCGCCGACGAAGAGCATCGCGGGCCTCCCCCAGCGATCGGCGAGCCAGCCCATGACCGGCGCGAAGGCGAACATGCCCAGCACGTGGCCGGAGATCACGAAGCCGATGACCCGGAGCTCGGCACCGCCGTGCTCCATGTGGAGCGGCGTCATGATCATCACCGACACCATCACCGTGTGGGCGCTCGCCAGCCCGAGCACCGCGGCCGCGAGGGGCGGGCTCCCCCGCACGGCGGCGACCGCCCTCCCCCACGACGTCCCCTCCGGCGGAGTCTGGTCGGCGCCGGCGAGCGCGCGGGCCACCAGGAGTGGGTCGGGCCTCATGAAGACCGCGATGATCGACGCCGCCAGCAGCATCCCGATCGCCGCGAGAGCAAACGGACCGGTCAGGTCCGGGACGCCGAGGACCCCGGCCAGTGAGACGGACACCCCGGAGAGGTTCGGTCCCACGACGGCACCGACGGTGGTGGCCCACACGACGAGGGACAGGGAGCGCGCGCGGGTCGCGATCGGGGCGAGATCGGTCGCGGCGTAGCGGGCGGCTGCGTTCGCGGCCGAGGTGAACCCGAGAAGCGTGCAGCCCACGAGCAGCAACACCATCGACCCGATCACGCCGGCCACGACGGCCAGCGCGGCGCCGGTGGCGCCGAGCAGCAGGCCGGTGACCTGGCCGAACCGGCGTCCCCGGACGGCCATCACCCGCGCCAGCCAGTAGGCAGCCACGGCCGCGCCCAGCACCTGTGCGGTCTGGGCGAGGCCGGCCTGGCCCTCCGAGCCGCTCACCTCACGGGCCAGCAGCGACGCCGTCGCGATGCCGATGGTGATGCCGATGGCGCCGACCGCCTGGGCCACGACGAGGGTGAGCACCGCCCGCCGGTGGACCCGGGCGGCGTCGTACGTCGTGGCGGTCGCGGCCTCCGCTGGCTGCTTCATCGCTGCGACGCGGGCAGCTCGAGGACGCGCCACACCTCGCGCCACACCTCCTTGGGAGGGACGCCGTCGTCGAGGGCCTCGACCACCGTGCGGCTGCCCAGCGAGCCGATGACCTGGCGGTCGGCCCAGGTGTGGGCGTACGCCGAGCCCAGCGCCCCCTCGAGGCGTGCCCAGAGCTCGGTGTGTCTCATGGCGTCACCGGCGCAACGCGGTCACGTCGAGCCAGGTCTCGTCGCGGAGGCCGACGCCGCGTGCGAGCGAGCGCACCTCCCAGCCGGCGTCGGCGAGGACCGCGCGCAGCCCCTCCTCGCGCCAGTACGTGAAGTGGCGCGGCCCGGGGATGTTGCCGTGGACGGAGAACCGGGCTCCGTCGCCCTCCTTGACCGCGAGGTGGAGCACGCCTCCCTCGCGGGTGGCGCCGGCCAGCTTCCGCAGCACCGCCGGCAGGTCCTCGCGCCGTACGTGGAGCAGGCTCGCGGACGCCCAGACGCCGTCGTAGGGTGCCTCGCGGTCGGGGTCGGCGAGGTCGTCGACCAGCGGGTCGAGCACCGTCGCGTCGTGGCCGTCGGCGCGCAGCATCCGCACGAACGCCGGGGTGATGTCGGTCCGGCGGACCGACAGCCCCCGCTCCTCCAGCAGGGTCGCGTCGCGACCAGAGCCGCTGCCGACCTCCAGCACCCGCGCGCCGTTCTCGAGCAGGCCCGCGAAGCCGTCGAGCGCCGCGACGACGTCGTCGGAGACCGGCGGCTGGCCCGCCGCGTACGCCTCCGCGTCGGCGTCGTAGGACGCCACCGTCACCCGCTTGGTGATGTGGGAGACGTCATGGGCGTGGTGGACGAGGTCGTGGAGGTGGTAGCGGGCGAAGGTGTCGATGGTGAAGCTCGCGCCGTCGCTGCGACGGCCGGTGCGCTCCCACTGGTCGCCGGTGACGCCCTCGTAGGCTGCGGCCACGGCAGCGGCAGCCTTCGTCACCTCACCGGCGACGGTCTCCGGGTCCTGGCTGCCGTAGTCGTCCTCGACCGCGGTCTCGTCCTGGTCCCAGCTGTCGAAGGCCGGGTCGTCCTCGGCGAGCATCAGCGCGAGCCGCCGCTCGAACAGCGCGTTGACGTCGCGGACGTGGCAGGCGTACTCCAGGGGCGACCAGACGTGGCCCGACGGCCGCACGGCCGCGTCGTCGGTGTCGAGCACGACCTCCCACAGGGTCGCGTTGTCGCGGATTGCCTGCGGGATCCGGTCCCGGTCGAGGTCGGGGGCGTCGAAGCCGCACTCCGGGCAGGGCTCCGCGAGGACCCAGGTCCAGTCCTTGGTGTCGGGCTCGATCGTCATGGCGGCAATCCTGTCAGGCTCCGTTCGGGTGAACGTGGTGAGGTGAGCTGCTCACGTCAGGAGCAGCGCATCCAGTCGACGGCGTACGACAGCCAGGCCGACCAGGCACATCACCAGCAGGTAGACGACCGAGACGCCCGACGCCCAGGTGATCGAGCCGGTGGTGAGCTCGCGGCACAGCACCACACCGCGGTAGAGCGGGGTGGCCTCGACGACCCACTGGAGCCAGGTCGGGAAGACCGTCAGCGGGAAGAAGGTCGCCGAGAACAGGAACATCGGCAGCTGGGCGAGCGTGATCTTGTCGAAGTCCTGCCAGGACTTCATCCACGTCGTCAGCGCCATGCAGACGGCGCTGAACGCGAAGCCGATGAGCAGCGCCGCGGGCAGCGCGAGCACGGCCCACCACGAGCTCACCAGCCCCATCGCGGCCATCACGAGCAGGAAGGCGGCGGAGTAGGTGCCGCCGCGCAGCTGGCCCCAGGTGATCTCGCCGCGGGCGATGTCGCCGGTCGTCAGCGGCGTCGCCAGCATCTGGTCGTAGACCTTTTCGTACTTGAGCTTGAAGAACACGTTGAACGTCGAGTCCATCAGCGCGCCGTTGAACGCCGAGACCGCGAGCATCCCGGGCGCCACGAAGGCGGCGTAGTCGATGGGCTCGCCGTTGAACTCGAAGCCCTCCACCAGGGCGCCGACGCCGATGCCGATGGAGAACAGGTAGAAGACGGGCTCCAGGAAGCCGGTGAGGAAGAGCTTCCAGGCGTGCTTGTAGGTGATGTAGTTGCGCAGCACCAGGACCTTCAGCGCCCCGGCCGGGGTCAGCGGGACCACGCGGCCGTCGGCCGGGACCACGCGGCGGTCGAGCTCGTCGAGAGCCATCACGTCACCAGCCGCTTCGTGAGACCCGAGACCGACCAGAACCAGCCGACCACGAGCAGCGTGACCAGGACCGCGACGTTGATGGCCGCGATCGGCCAGTCGACCACCCCGACGCAGAACATCCGCGACAGGTTGACGCCGTGCCACAGCGGCGTCAACCGGGCCACGAACTCGCCGACGGCGCCGAGGTTGTCGACCGGGAAGAACGCCCCGGAGAACAGGAACAGCGGGAAGATCCCGAGCCGGAACAGCACCCCGAAGCCGGCCTCGTCGCGGAGTCGCGCGCTCCAACCGAAGATCAGCGCGGCGAAGGTCATGCCGACCAGGATCTGCGCGCCGAAGGCCAGGAACGGACCCCACCAGGTCGCGAACACCCCGAACGGCGCCAGCACCAGCATGAACACCGCGCAGGTCGTCGCCAGCCGGAACAGCACGAACATGAGGTGACCCGCGACCAGGTGGGCCGGGTCGAGCGGGGTCGCGATCTGCGCGTAGTAGGTCTTGTGCCACTTGATCGCGCCCATCACGGGCCAGGTGACCTCTCCGACCGCGGTCTGCATCGCGTGGGCCGCGACCAGGCCGGGGACGACGAACGCGAGGTAGCTGGTCGCTCCCTCGAGCTCACTGGGGTCGCCGCTGATGAAGCCGCCCAGCAGCACGCCCATGGCGACGACGTAGAAGATCGGGCTCAGGAAGCTGCTGACGACCGACGACTTCCAGGTGCGCTTGTAGACGGTCCACCAGTAGTCGAACTGGCGGTTCGTCCCCGCGGCGATCGAGAGTGTGGTCATCAGTCCACCAGCGTCCGGCCGGTGAGGCGGAGGAAGACGTCCTCGAGCGTGGAGCGTCGGACCAGGACCGCGACCGGCTGGAGGCCACGCTCGTGGGTCTTGGCGATGACCTCCTCGCCGTCCTGGCTGTAGACCAGCAGCCGGTCGGGCAGGACCTCGATGCGGTTGCCGAGGTCGGCGAGCTTCTCGGCGAGCGCCTCGTGACTCTGGTCGACGCCGAACCGGAGCTCGGCCACCTCGCGCGTCGAGTGGGTCTCGATCAGCTGGCGCGGGCTGCCCTCGGCCACGATCAGGCCCTTGTCCATGACGACCAGACGGTCGCACAGCTGCTCTGCCTCGTCCATGTAGTGGGTCGTGATCACCAGCGTCACCCCGGCCTGCTTGAGCCGGAACAGCTGGTCCCACAGCACGTGACGCGCCTGCGGGTCGAGACCGGTGGTGGGCTCGTCGAGCAGCAGGAGCTCGGGGCTGTTGACCAGGCTGCGGGCGATGGTCAGCCGCCGCTTCATGCCACCCGAGAGGTCCTCGACCCGCGACTTGCGCTTCTCGGTCAGCGCGACGAACTCGAGCAGCTCCTCGCTGCGCTCGCGCACCACTGTCTTGTCGATGCCGAAGTAGCGGCCGTAGATGTAGAGGTTGTCGAAGACGTTGAGCTCGTTGTCGAGGGTGTCCTCCTGGGGGCACACGCCCAGCCGGCCGCGGATCGTGGGCCCGTCGACGGCCGGGTCGAGGCCGAAGATCCGCAGCTCGCCCGCGCTCACCGGCGACACCGCGGCGATCATCCGCATCGTGGAGGACTTGCCGGCCCCGTTGGGACCCAGGAAGCCGAACGCCTCGCCGCGGCGTACGTCGACGTCGATGCCCTTGACGGCCTCGAAGTCACCGAAGGACTTGTGGAGGCCGACGGCCGAGATCATCGATGAGGTCACGATCGACGAGCCTACAAATATTCACTGACAGACCCCACCGGGTTTCCTACTCGAGGAGGTGGCGGTGCTCGCGGGTCCAGCGCGTCCGCGACTTGAGGTCGTCGAGCCCGCCCGACTGCACCCACGACGCCCACGGCTCGAAACCGCGCTCGGCGAGGTCGAGGACGCGGCTCACGGTCGCCTGCTGCCGGTCGATGACCCGGTCGACGAGTCCCGACGTCCCGCCGGTCTCGTACGCCGCCGCGAAGGCCCGGATCCGGGCACGCCGGTCGGGCGGCTCCGCAAAGCCGTGGCGTTGTGCCACGTCGTCGGGTCGGAACGGGGTGAACGAGTCGAGAGCGGCGGCGACGTCGTCGAGGGCGGGTGCCGGCGAGGCGTGCTCCCAGTCGACGAGGGCGATCGCGACGCCGTCGCGCCACACGAAGTTCCACGGTCCGGGGTCGCCGTGGCAGACGACGTCCGCGCCCGGCACCGGAGGAAAGGCCCAGAGGGCGTCGACGCCCGGGTCGAAGCCCACCGACGCCTCGTGGACCCGCCGCAGCAGCGCGGCCGCCGAGGCCAGGCCGGCCTCGGAGACCTGGTGCTGCCAGGCGTCCGGTCCGCAGTCGCCGGGGATGTAGGTGACTCCCTCGATGTCCCCGCGGATGTCGACCGGTTCGGGGACGCAGTCGAGGCCTCGTGCGCGGAGGTGGGCGAGCAGCGCATGGACCGTCGCCGACCACGGCCGCGCCGGCCGCAGCACGAGCTCGCCCTCGATCGTCACGTCCCCGTCGACCAGCCGCCACGTGCCCACGGAGTCATCATGCAGGCACCGGGGGCCTGAACCCGGGAAGCGCTCAGCGGCTCGGCGTCACGCCTCCTCGCGCAGCAGGTCGTAGAGCGCGTTGTCCTCGAACCCGCCGCCGGCCGAAGGAGCCGACCGTCGCTCGGTGCCGACGTGGACGAACCCGACCCGTTCGGCGAGGCGTCGGGAAGCGGCGTTGCTCTCAGCCGTGAGCAGGTACGTCCGCCGTACGCCGAGGCCCCCGTCGGCCACCGGAGTCATCGCCCACTCGACGGCCGTCCGCAGCGCGGTGGTCATGACCCCGCCGCCGCGGCCGGCCGGGTGCGACCAGTAGCCCAGCTGAGCGGTCAGGGTGTCGCCCTCGTCCTCGAAGTCGAACAGCGCCACGTTGCCCAGGGCCAGGTCGCTCGCCCGGTCGGCGACGCACCAGGCGACCCGGCCGTTGGTCGCGGCACCGAGGTGGACCCGCTCGAGATAGTCGGGCACGTCGTCGAGTGAGCGCGGCAGCGGCGAGTCGGGGATCCACTCGCGCAGCACCGGATCGTTGGCCGCCTCCACCAGCCGGTCGGCGTCGGAGGGCTGCCACGGCCGGAGTCGCACCTCACCCGCGTCGAGCACGGGTGGCGTCAGCCAGGGCGCGACCGGCTGCCGAGGGTCGCCGGCGCCGATCCAGGCGGTCCACGCATCGCGACGCTCCCCGCGGTGGGGCAGCAGCCGCGGGATCGTCGGGCCGAAGGAGAACCCGAGTGCCCAGACGGTGCGACGCGACGCCCAGTTGCCGACGAAGGCCCGCCACTGCACGACGGCGAGCTCGCGGTCGTCGAACCCCCAGTCCAGCAGCAGGTCGAGGGCGCGCCGCATGAGACCGTCGCCCCGTGCATCGGGGTGGAGCCCGAACCCGAGCTCGCCCTCACCACCCCCACGCATCCGCAGGTCGACGGACCCGGCGAACCGCCCGGCGTGCTCGATCGCGAAGCAGTACGTCGAGTCGTCGTCCCAGCCCGACGGGATCGTCGTCCCGAGCCACTCCTCGGCGTCGCTCTCGTCGTAGGGCGACGGCACCGTCGTCCACGCCAGCGACTCGGGGTCGCGGCACTGCTCCACGATGCGTGGCACGTCGGCCGGCCCGTGTGCCCGCAGGGTCACCACGCCGTCGGTCAGGGTCGGGACGTCGTCGGGGAATCGCACCGGGACAGTCTCACCGGCCTGCCACAGGTCCGCGACCCGATATCGGCCGGCACTAGCGTGGCTGCCATGAGACGACGCGCGCGCTCAGGTTCGCCGTACGAGGACAGCATCGGGTTCAGTCGGGCCGCTCGTGCCGGGGATGTCGTGGCGGTGTCGGGCACGGGACCCATCTGGCCAGACGGGTCCGTCGACCCCGATCCGGTCGTGCAGGCACGCCGCTGCTGGGAGATCGCCCTCGCCGCGCTCCGCGAGCTGGGGGGTGACGTGGCCGACGTCGTCCGGACGCGGCAGTACGTCGTCTCCGCAGACCTGGCCGAGGGTGTCGGTGCCGTGCACGCCGAGGTCTTCGGCGACGTGCGACCCGCCAGCACCATGGTCGTGGTCGGCCTGCTCGATCCACGGTGGCTGGTGGAGGTGGAGCTGGACGCGGTGGTGGGCCACGGGTCCGGATGACGGGGGCCACGATCACGGACCTGCGCGCCGAACGACGGCTCGGGCTCCTGCTCCTCGCGACTGCGGCCGGGACCAACATTCCGAGCGTCCTGCTGCTGGTCTACCAGGTCACGCTGGACATGTCGGACACCGAGCTGACTGCACTCTTCGGTGTGTATGCCGTCGGCATGGTGCCCGCGCTGGTGCTGGCCGGGCCGGCGGCGGACCGATGGGGTCGCCGGCCGGTCGTGCTCCCCGCCGCGCTGCTCTCGGCGGTGGCCTCGCTGGCCTTCGTCGCGGCGCAGGACAGCGAGCTCGCCCTGTTCGCCATCCGCTTCGTCCAGGGTGCCGGCGCCGGGGCGCTGTTCAGCATCGGCAGCGCGTGGCTCGTCGAGACGTCGCTCGCGGCGGGCCGGACCACTGGCGCGCGCCGGGCGGCGGTCACCATGACCGGTGGGTTCGCGATCGGACCGACCGTCGCCGGGCTGATCGGCGAGTGGGGACCGCAGCCGCTGGTGCTGCCCTACCTCCTGCACGGGGTGGCGCTGATCGCGGCGATCATCGCCGCGCGAGCGGTGCACGACACCGGTGGTCCCAGGAGCGGCCGGCAGCGGGACGGCTCGACCACCACCGTGTTCAGACCGGGCCAGGCGGGCCGTGCCCTGCTCGTGGTGGCACCCCTGGCGGTGTGCGTCTACGCGTTCCCGGCCGGCGCCTTGGGCGGTGTGCCGCTGCTGGTCGGGTTCCCGGTCGCGCCGATCGCCCTGACCGGCCTGCTCGCAGGAGCCACCCTCGGCGCCGGGGCTCTCGCGGCGCCGCTCCAGGCGCGCTTCGGCCACCGCTCGGCAGCCGCGGCCGCGAGCGCGGGCGCGGTCGGGTTCGCACTGACGGCGCTGGGTGCGGCCGTCCCCGCGCTGCTGCTGGTGTCGGTGCCGGCCGCCGTACTGCTCGGCGCCGGCGGCGGGCTGGCCCTGGCGAGCAGCCTCGCCCGGCTGCCGGTCATCGCGTCGCCGGGCCGGTTGGGCACCGTCTCGGCGGCTTTCTACGGCGTCGCGTACGTCGGGTTCGGGATGCCGCTGCTGATGGCCCGCGGCGCCCTCGTGGTCGACATCTCGGTGGTGCTGGCCGTGGTGGCCGCACTGTGCGCCGCGCTGGCCGTGCAGCAGGCGCGCGCCCGCTTCTGAGCGTGGACTGGGCTACGGAGACGTGTCGAAATGCCGGCATCGGCTCCGTCCCCGTGTCGAATCGTTCAGATCACCCTTGGAGGATGGACCAGATGACACACATCGTGCGCTTCGACCACATCGGCATCACCGTCTCCGACCTCAGCGCGGCCACGGCGTTCTTCGTCGAGCTGGGTCTCGAGGTCGAGGGCACCGGAACCGTGGAGGGCGAGTTCGTCGAGACCGTCTGCGGCATCCCCGGCGCGCAGTGCGAGATCGCGATGCTGCAGACACCCGGGGGTGGGACCAAGCTGGAGCTCGCGAGCTTCGTCACGCCTGGCCACGCACCCGGGTCGCCCACGGCGATGGCCAACGAGCTGGGGCTGCGCAACGTGTCCTTCGAGGTCGGCGACCTCCAGGCAGCCGTCGACGCGGCGGCTGCAGCCGGGTACGGGCTCGTGGCGGGCATCGGTGAGTACCAGGACACCGTGCGCATGGCGTACGTGCGTGGACCGGACGGGATCGTCGTGTCCCTGTTTGAATACTTCGGCTGACGCACCCTGTCAGTGGCGTGGGGCAGGATTGAGGAGTGCCCGCCCTCGACCGCTTCAGCGCTCCCACACGGGAGTGGTTCGCGGCTGCCTTCGCCGAGCCGACGCCGGCCCAGGTCGGTGCCTGGGAGGCGATCAGCCACGGCCGCCACGCGCTGGTGGTGGCGCCCACGGGCTCCGGCAAGACGCTGAGCGCCTTCCTCTGGTCGCTCGACCGGCTCGCGACCGGTGACGTGCCGCCCAAGAAGGAGCGCTGCCGGGTCCTCTACGTGTCCCCCCTCAAGGCGCTGGCGGTCGACGTCGAGCGCAACCTGCGTGCCCCCCTGGCCGGGATCCGCCACACCGCCGAGCGGCTCGGGACCAGCCTGTCCGACGTGACCGTGGGGCTGCGGACCGGTGACACCAGTGCGGCCGACCGACGCCGGCTCACCACCGCCCCGCCCGACATCCTGATCACCACGCCCGAGTCGCTGTTCCTCATGCTGACCAGCCAGGCCCGCGAGAGTCTGCGCAGCGTCGAGACCGTCATCGTGGACGAGGTCCACGCCGTGGCCGGCACCAAGCGCGGTGCCCACCTCGGGATCAGCCTGGAGCGGCTCGACGCGCTGCTGCCTCGCCCGGCGCAGCGGATCGGGCTGTCGGCCACGGTCCGACCCACCGAGGAGGTCGCCCGCTACCTCGGCGGTCACGCCGCAGTGGAGGTCGTTGCCCCACCGAGCGAGAAGGCGTGGGACCTCCGCGTCGTCGTCCCCGTGGAGGACATGACGGCCCCGGAGGACTACGACGAGGAGGATGGGGATCCCCAACGCAGCCAGTCGATCTGGCCCCACGTCGAGGAGCACGTCGCCGACCTGATCGGCCAACACCGCTCCACGATCGTCTTCGCCAACAGCCGTCGGCTCGCCGAGCGGCTCACGGCGCGGCTCAACGAGATCGCCGCCGACCGGGTCGCCGACGAGCATGACCCTCCGGCCCAGATCATGGCCCAGTCGGGCGCCTCCCACGGCGCCCCGTCGATCCTCGCCAAGGCCCACCACGGGTCGGTCTCCAAGGAGCAGCGGGCCCTCATCGAGGACGACCTCAAGCGCGGCCGGCTGCCCGCCGTGGTCGCGACCAGCAGCCTCGAGCTCGGCATCGACATGGGTGCGGTCGACCTGGTCATCCAGATCGAGTCGCCGCCGAGCGTGGCGAGCGCGCTGCAGCGGGTCGGCCGCGCCGGCCACCAGGTCGGCGAGGTCAGCCGCGGCGTGCTGTTCCCCAAGCATCGCGGCGACCTCGCCCAGACCGCCGTCGCCGTACGCCGGATGCGCGAGGGTGCGATCGAGTCCACGCGGATCCCGACCAACCCGCTCGACGTCCTCGCCCAGCAGGTCGTCGCCGCCTGTGCTCTCGACGCCTGGGACGTCGACGAGCTCTATGCGCTCGTGCGTCGCAGCGCCTCGTTCACCACGCTCCCCCGCAGCGCCTACGACGCCACCCTCGACCTGCTCGCGGGCCGCTATCCCTCCGACGAGTTCGCCGAGCTGCGGCCGCGACTCGTCTGGGACCGCGTCACCGGCACCCTCACCGGCCGCCCGGGCGCGCAACGCCTCGCGGTGACCAGCGGCGGCACCATTCCCGACCGCGGCCTGTTCGGCGTCTACCTCGTCGGCGAGGGGACGGGTCGGCGCGTGGGTGAGCTCGACGAGGAGATGGTCTACGAGTCGCGCGTCGGCGACGTGTTCGCACTCGGCGCGACCAGCTGGCGGATCGAGGACATCACGCATGACCGGGTCATCGTCAGCCCCGCCCCCGGCATACCCGGGCGGTTGCCGTTCTGGAAGGGCGACGCGCTGGGCCGGCCCGCCGAGCTGGGCGAGGCGATCGGTGCGTTCACCCGCGAGCTGGCGGCGCTTCCTGCGGCGAAGGCGGTGTCCGAGGCGCGCGCCCACGGCCTCGACGAGTACGCCGCCGGCAACCTCGTCGGCTACCTCGGCGAGCAGGTCGAGGCCACGCGCACCCTGCCGAGCGACGTGTCGGTCCTCGTCGAGCGCTTCCGTGACGAGCTCGGCGACTGGCGTCTGGTGGTCCACTCCCCCTACGGCACCCCGGTCCACGCCCCGTGGGCGCTGGCGATCAACGCCCGGCTGCGAGAACGCTTCGGCTTCGACGGCCAGGCGGTCGCGTCCGACGACGGCATCGTGGTGCGGGTCCCCGACACCGAGGCCGAGCCGCCCACCGGTGAGATCGTCGCGTTCGAGCCCGACGAGATCGAGGAGATCGTCACCACCGAGGTCGGCGGCAGTGCGCTGTTCGCCAGCCGGTTCCGCGAGTGCGCGGCGCGGGCGCTGCTGCTCCCCCGCCGCGACCCCGGCCGTCGCAGCCCGCTCTGGCAGCAGCGCCAGCGCTCGGCGGCGCTGCTCGAGGTCGCCGCCCGCTACCCCTCGTTCCCGATCGTGCTCGAGGCCGTGCGCGAGTGCCTCCAGGACGTCTACGACCTGCCCGGGCTGGTCTCCCTGATGCGTCGGGTCGACCGGCGCGAGGTCACGATCGTCGACGTCGCCACGACCCAGCCGTCGCCGTACGCACGCAGCCTGCTGTTCGGCTACGTCGCCCAGTTCGTCTACGAGGGTGACTCGCCGCTCGCCGAGCGCCGCGCGGCCGCGCTGAGCCTCGACCAGGGGCTGCTCGCCGAGCTGCTCGGCCGCGCCGAGCTGCGCGAGCTGCTCGACCCCGAGGTGCTGGCGGAGGTCGAGGCCGAGCTGCAGCGCCTCGCTCCCGACCGCCGGGCCCGCGACGCCGAGGGGGCGGCCGACCTGCTGCGGCTGCTCGGCCCGCTCACCACCGACGAGGTCCGGGCACGGGCGGTCGAGGACGCCGACGTCACGGGCTGGCTGGCTGCGCTGGCCGACGCCCGCCGCGTGGTCGAGGTCCGGATCGCCGGCGAGGAGCGCTGGACCGCCATCGAGGACGTCGGCCGGCTGCGCGACGGCCTCGGCGTCCCCGTACCGCCCGGCACCCCCGACGTCTTCGCCGACCCCGTCGACGATCCGCTGGCGGACCTGGTCTCCCGCTACGCGCGCACGCATGGTCCGTTCACGAGCCACGACGTGGCCGGGCGGCTCGGCCTCGGTGACGCCGTCGCCCGCCAGACGCTCCAGCGGCTCGCGTCGCAGGGCCGGGTGCTCGACGGCGAGTTTCGCCCGTCGGGCTCGGGGACGGAGTGGTGCGACGCCGACGTGCTGCGCCGGCTCCGGCGCCGGTCGCTGGCGCGACTCCGCCAGGAGATCGAACCGGTCGAGCCGCCGGCCCTGGGCCGCTTCCTCTCCGCCTGGCAGCACGTCGACGGCCGGCTGCGTGGAGTCGACGGCGTCCTCACCGTCGTCGGCCAGCTCGCAGGCTGCCCGGTCCCGGCGAGTGCGCTCGAGCCGCTGGTGCTCGCCGCTCGGGTCCGCGACTACGAGCCCGCGCTGCTCGACGAGCTGACCAGCGCGGGCGACCTGGTGTGGGCCGGCCACGGCGCGCTGCCCGGACAGGACGGGTGGGTCTCGCTCCACCTCGCCGACCAGGCCCACCTCACGCTCCCCGAGCCGACGCCGTTCGAGCACTCCGAACTGCACGAGGCGGTGCTCGACGCACTGTCTCCCGGCGGCGCCTGGTTCTTCCGCCAGCTCGGCCAGGCGGTCGGCCACACCCTGGACCAGACCGTGGGCGACGACGCGCTGGCCGGTGTCCTCTGGGACCTCGTCTGGGCCGGGCGGATCGGCAACGACACGCTCGCCCCGCTCCGCTCCCTCGTGGGTGGCGGGAAGGGGACCCACCGCACCCGCCGTCCCGGACCGCGCGTCCTGCGCAGCGGACCACCCCACACGGCCGGCCGGTGGGCGGTGCTGCCGGGGCTCGACACCGACCCGACCCGGCGCGCCCACGCCGCGGCCGAGCGGCTGCTCGACCGGCACGGCGTGGTCACCCGCGGCGCGGTCCAGAGCGAACGGACGCCGGGGGGGTTCGCCGCCGTCTACAAGGTGCTCTCGGCGTTCGAGGACTCCGGCCGGTGCCGCCGCGGCTACTTCGTGGACGGCCTGGGAGCCGCCCAGTTCGGCACCGCGGGCGCCGTCGACCGGCTCCGCACCTTCACCGAGCCGCGTCCGGACGACAAGCCGGTGGCGACGGCACTCGCCGCCACCGATCCGGCCAACCCCTACGGCGCCGCGCTGCCGTGGCCTGGCGGCGACGGCGGCCACCGGCCCGGCCGCAAGGCCGGGGCCCTGGTGGTGATGGTCGACGGCGAGCTCACCCTCTACGTCGAGCGCGGCGGACGCACGCTGCTGACGTGGTCCGAGGACGCCGATCTGCTCACGCCGGCGGCCGAGGCGCTCGCCACCTCCGCCCGCCGCGGTCACCTCGGCCGACTCACCGTCGAGCGGGCCGACGGCGCGCAGATGCTGGGCGGCGGACAGACCCCGTTGCGCGAGGCGCTGGCCGCGGCCGGCTTCGTCGCGACGCCGAAGGGTCTGCGGCTCCGTGCCTGAGGGTGACGCCGTCGTCCGCACCGCCCGCCGGCTCGACCGGACACTCGCCGGCAAGGTCCTCACCGCCACCGACTTCCGGGTGCCCCGCTTCGCGGTCGCCGACCTGTCGGGTGCCACCGTCACCGGCACCCACACCCGCGGCAAGCACCTCCTCACCCGAATCGACCAGGAACAGCGGCAGTGGACCCTCCACACCCACCTCAAGATGGAGGGCAGCTGGCGTGACTACGCCCCGGGGCAGCGGTGGGGCCGACCAGGCCACACCGCGCGCGTGGTGCTGTCGACGGCCGACCGCGTCGCCGTCGGGTTCTCGCTGGGCATCGTCGAGCTGCTCCCTCGCGACCGTGAGGAGAGCGTCGTCGGCCACCTCGGCCCGGACACCCTCGGCCGCGACTGGGACCCCGACGAGGCGTGCCGCCGACTCGGCGAGCATCCCGAGCTGCCGATCCGCGACGCGCTGCTCGACCAGCGGAACCTGGCCGGCATCGGGACGATGTGGGCCGCCGAGATGTTGTTCGCGCTCCGCGTCCACCCGCAGACGCGGGTGGCGGACGTGCCCGACCTGCGGGCGCTCGTCGTCAAGGGCCAGGAGCTGCTCGAGGCGGCTGTCGAGCGCCGTCGCCCGACCACGTGGGTCTTCGAGCGACGCCGGATGCCCTGCCCACGCTGTGGCACGCCGATCCGGATGGCGAAGACCGGGCCCCCGGGGCGGGAACGGCCGGCGTACTGGTGCCCGCGCTGCCAGCCGGAGCCGTGACGTGAGTCTTTCTCAGGCGGAAGCGCACTCAGCTGCCGAGTTACGGGCGCGACCGTGCGGGGCGCGGACCAGTCACCCAGATCCTCCGCCGCCGTCTCCTCCGCCGCCGCCGCCGTTGGCCTGGCCACCGGTCCTCCTGGCCCTGGGGTCACCGTGACGAACGTTCTCGATGACCAGCACGACGATCAGGAGGACGAGACCGATGATGAGGAAGATCACCGCGCTCGCCTCATTCGCCAGGATGCGCAAGAGAGTTCTACGTTGACAGGCACGGAGCCTCCCTGGCTGTTGGCAGGGTGCGAGTCTGCCATCGAATGGACCGCAGAGCATCCCTCGACAGCCAACGGCCATGCCGGCGTGGCGGGCGCGCTCCGCACGACCATGCCGCAGATAGCGCGACGGATGCTGCGGCGACACTGATCCTCACGCGTCCGTGGAGCAGTAGCTGGAGTGGTACCCCGGAGTTCCGGGTTGGCAGAAAGACTCGTTCGCCTGCCACGTGGTCCCCAGAAGTGTCAGCACCGAGACCGTCAGAATGGCGGCTCCGCCGATCATCAGTTGGTTCCACCGCTTCGCGCGCACCCCCCGAACCAGCACGACGATGCCGAGTACCGCAAGCACCCACTGGGCGAAACCTCCTGCGTTGATCCACCGTCCGGTGTCAGCGCAGGGCTCGCATCCCGTTGTCGTGCAGCTGTAGTTGTTCGTGCAGTCGGTCATCATCCCGAACCCGATCGAGAACCACCCCAAGGTGCCGAACACGAAACAGACACCGATCGCGAATGAGAGCAAGACCAGGCCAACGACGTAGCGGACGCTCATGGATCGAGTGTCGAGCCGGGCACCCCCATCCGCTTGTGCACGCGTACTCAACCGCTGCGCTGCGGGATCAGGCCGTGCGGATCCACACTCGTCACGCAGCCGAGGCGACGACCTCGGGTCCGGGCGCGGCGGTGGCTTCTTCGATCGCGACCAGCGAGGACACGTCGTGGAGGACCTCGGAGAGCGGGACGTCGAGCGCGCCGCACAAGGAGGCCAGCAGCTCGGAGGAGGCTTCCTTCTGGCCCCGCTCGATCTCGGAGATGTAACCGAGCGAGACCCGGGCCTCGGCGGAGACCTCGCGCAGCGTCATCCCCCGTTGCAGCCGCTTGCCGCGGAGCACGTCACCGAGTGTGCGACGGAACAACGCCACGGGCCACCTCCTGTCTGTGTTGCCCAACGCTACCGGAGCCCGGGTTCTTCCCTGCGCAGAATCCCCCCGAGAGCCGCAAGTGCCTCGTCGCAGGTGCGCTCCCGGATCTGCCCACGGGTGCCGCTCAGCTCCAGCGAGACCACGGTGAGCACGTCGGGACCGGCCACGCCGACGAACGCGGTCCCGACGGGCTGACCCTCCTGCGAGTCGGGCCCGGCGACGCCCGTCGTGCTCAGCGCATACGTCGCACCGAGCAGACGGCGTACGCCCTCGGCCATGGCGCGCGCACACTCCGGTGACACCACGCCGTGGCGCTCCACGAGTGCCTCCGGCACGCCGAGCAGGTCCTGCTTCACCTCGGTGGCGTAGCCGACCACTCCCCCGACGTAGACCCGTGAAGCTCCGGGGACGGCCGTGACCCGCCCCGCGAGCATCCCTCCGGTCAGCGACTCGGCGGTGGCGAGGGTCGCGCCGCGACCCACCAGGAGATCCAGGACGGCGGCGGCTTCCACACTCCTGACGGTAGGACATGGGGACGGTGCGACATGATGGGCCTATGGCGCTGCCGATCGAGGACTACGCCCTCATCGGCGATCGTCACACCGCCGCCCTGGTCGGCCGCAACGGCTCCATCGACTGGTTGTGCCTGCCGCGCTTCGACTCACCTGCCTGCTTCGCGGGGCTGCTCGGGACCGACGACCACGGGCACTGGCAGCTCGAGCCCGTTGACGACTACACGCCGACGCGGAGGTACGTCGACGACTCGACCGTCCTGGAGACGACCTTCACCACCGCGACCGGGGTGGTGCGACTGGTCGACCTGATGCCGGCCGGCGACGACCGCGCCGACGTCGTCCGGCGGATCACCGGCATCGAGGGGACCGTGCGGATGCGCCACGAGTGGGTCGTGCGTCTCGACTACGGCCAGGTGCGCCCGTGGGTCACCCGCCAGACCGTCGGCCAGGACCAGGTCATCACGGCTGTCGGCGGCCCCGACCAGCTGGTCCTCCGCGGCCCCAGGCTGCCCCGCGCGGCCGATGGCCGCCACCTCGACGAGTTCGACGTGGTCGAGGGAGAGAAGCTGACGTTCTCGACCACGTGGGTCGCGTCGTCGGACCCACTGCCGAAGCGCGACCGGATGCGGCGCCGCATCAGGGCCACGATCCGCGAGGAGCGGGACTGGCTCGCGAGCTGCGACCTGGAGGGAGTGCCGCATCGCGACGCGGTCGCCCGGTCCCTGCTGACGTTGCGGCTGCTCACGCACGAACGGACCGGAGGCATCGTCGCCGCCCCGACCACGTCGCTGCCGGAGGACTTCGGCGGTGAGCGCAACTGGGACTACCGCTACTGCTGGCTCCGCGACGCGGCCCTGACCCTTGAGTCGCTGATCGCGGCGGGTGCGACAACGGAGGCGAGGGCCTGGCGCGCGTGGCTGCTCCGCGCCGCGGCCGGCGACCCCGAGGACCTCCAGATCATGTACCAGGTCGACGGGTCCCGTCGGTTGCCCGAGATCACGCTCGACCACCTGCCCGGCTACGCCGACTCGCGCCCGGTGCGGATCGGCAACGCCGCTGTCGAGCAGCGACAGACCGACGTCCTGGGTGAGGTGATGATCGCACTGGCCGACGCCCGCGACGCGGGCGTTCCCGGCGACCCGAACGCCTGGTCGCTCCAGCGCAAGCTGATGGAACGGCTGGCCGAGACCTGGCAGGAACCCGATCACGGACTGTGGGAGATCCGCGGACCCGTCCAGCAGTTCACCCACTCCCGCGTCATGGTGTGGGCGGCGTTCGACCGCGCGGTGCACGCGGTGGAGAAGCACGGACTCGACGGGCCGGTCGATGCCTGGCGCCGGCTGCGTGACGAGGTCCGCGACGAGGTGCTGGACCGCGGGTTCGACACCGGTCGCAACACCTTCGTCCAGCACTACGACACCCGCGAGGTCGACGCCTCGCTCCTGGTGCTGCCGCTGATCGGGTTCATCGAGGGCGACGACCCGCGCATGCTCGGCACCATCGAGGCGATCGAGCACGACCTGATGCGCAAAGGCCTCGTGATGCGCTACCGCACCGACACCGGGGTTGACGGACTCCCCGGCGGGGAGCACCCGTTCCTCGCGTGCTCGTACTGGCTGGTGTCGGCGTACGCCGAGGCCGGCCGGCACGAGGACGCGGAGGCACTCTTCGACCGCCTCTGCGGGCTCACCAACGACGTCGGCCTGCTCTCCGAGGAGTACGACGTCCGCGGCGACCGGATGGTCGGCAACTTTCCGCAGGCGTTCAGCCACCTCGCGCTGGTGCAGGCGGCGCTCCGGCTGAGGGAGACGCGCCTGCACCAGCGTCGGTGAGCGTCAGCGTTGCGGGCGCACCCGGAACGTGAACTCTTGATCACGCGCTTGAACGTGTCGCTGCCCTTGTAGACGACGGTGAAGGTCTTCATGCCCGGCTTCTTGAACTTCGCCAGCCGGAAGCTGCCTCGCACGTCGCAGCGTCTCGGTCCGCACCTCGTCGTAGCCGTGGCACCTGACACCGCACGCGGACACATCGTGGCGGCGGTCGCCCTGGAACTTCACCGAGACCTACAGCGCGGCCGGGTCCGGTTGACGAAGACCTTCTTCGGCGTCCGCTCGATTCGCATCCGCGGCGTGACCTTCTCCGCGGATCACCGAGGGCGAGTCCGACGATCACCGGGTCGTGGTCGCTGGCCCGGTAGGGCGTCGCCTCGTAGAGCGGCAGCGCCGTGGACTCGCGCTCGAAGGAGGCTTCGCCGGCGTCGAGGACGGTGTCGTTGTAGTCGAACAGTGGGTTCTCGTCCGCGTTGATCGCCCAGCCACTGGCACCGGTGACCTGCTCGGCGAGCGACGCGTTGGCCAGGCCGTAGTCGAGCGTCCCGAGCTGGCCGTCGAAGAGGTAGGTGTAGGCGTCCGGCCCCTCGAACTGCTGGAGCAGGTCGGTGTAACCGGCGTCGAGCAGCGCCGCGATCGGTCGCTCCATGGCGTAGGAGTTCAGGTCACCGATGATGAGGGCGTCCGAGTCACCGCTGCCGGTGGGGTCGGTCGCCAGGTGGTCGGCGAGTGCCTCGGCAGCCGAGGTGCGGGTGGCGTCGCAGTTGCCCGACCCGTCCAACGGAGAGTCGTCCCCCGCGCCGCAGGCCGAACCCTTGCTCTTCAGGTGGTTGACCGCGACCGTGACCCGCTCGCCGGTGGAGACCTCCTCGAAGGTCTGGATCAGCGCCGGCCGGTTGCCGTCGTCATCGAAGCGCGGGTCGTCCTCGGAGGTCAGCAGGTCGAAGTCGCCGACCGGCGTGACCGTGCCCGTCTTGTAGACGAACGCCTGCTTGATCGCGTCGGTGCCGATGAAGCCGGTGTCGATGTAGTCGTAGGTGCCGGGCGCGGTCGCCGCGTTGAGCGCGTCGACGATCTGCTCGGTGGCCTCGCCCTCGTCGTTCTGGATCTCGATGAGGCCGAACACGTCGGCGTCGATCTCCTCCAGCGCGGCCACGATCTTGTCGAGCTGACGCTGCCGCTCAGCCTCGGAGTCGGCGCCGCGGCAGTCCTGGGTCCCGTCGGGACCGCAGGGCCCGGCGTTGTTGGAGGAGGTCTCGTCGATCGTCGCGAAGTAGTTCAGCACGTTGAACGACGCGACCGTGAGCCTGCCGCCCACGTCCGAGGGGGAGGCGGGCCGCGGGTTGGCGGCGTCGAACGTGTAGTCCGCGCCGGAGACCGGACGCAGCTTCCAGGCGCCGAACGAGTACTCGAAGACACCGGTCAGGTCGTCGATGGTGTCGCCGCCCCGGAAGTAGTTGCCGGTGCTCAGGCCCGGGGTCGGGTAGTAGTACGGCTCGTTGTCCTCGGGGCCGGAGGTCGCCGCGTTCTGGCTGTTGCTGTCGTCGTCCAGGATGATCTGGCGGGTCGCCAGGTCAGCGAGGTGGGCGGAGTAGCCCTCGACGGTCGGCTCGTCGGTCTGCGTGAACTGGTAGGGCCGCTCCTCCGCGGTCAGCACGATCTCGCCGAACCGCGCCTGGTTGAAGTACTCGCTGACCGCCAGCGTCGTCGAGATCGTCGTGCGCATGCCCTCGACAGCCTCGAACGTGGTGTCGTCCTCGGTCGAGGCGTCCGCCGGGAGCTCGACGACGGCGGCGGTCGGCAGGGTCGCACCCGACTCGAGCAGCTCGAAGCTACCGTCGCCGAAGGCCGCGGCGATCTGGGTCGTGGTGTTGAACTCGTCGACCTCACCCGAGACCCGGTAGCGGTCACCCGCGGCGAGGTCCTCGGGGCAGTCGTTGCGGCAGAAGACGTAGATGCCCTCGGAGGTGGCCGGGTCGTCGTCCGCGTCCGCGTCCTCCTCCTGGACGAAGAAGCCGTCGGTGACGTCACTGTCAGTGATCACGGAGGTCACGACCGCCTCGACGTTCACCAGCTGGCCGACCAGGTCGGAGGCGTCGCCGTCACCCTGGATGACGCTGATGGGGGTGACAGCGTCCTGGTCGCTGACCACGACGGTGACGGTGCAGCTGTCGGTCTCGGCCGGGTCGTCGTCGGTGGCGAACTCGATCTCCACCTCGTAGGTGCCGTCGGCCGTGGTGTCGGTGACGTTCAGGGTCGCGGTGCCCGGCTCGCCGACGGCGGTGGACGCCGTGAAGTCGTCGAGGGTGATGCCCGCGACGCTGGCGGAGGTGATCTCAGCGCTGACGATCTGGCTGTCGGCGTCGACCGCCGAGACGTCGCGGGAGCCGCTCTCGTCGGTGTCGACGGCGAGGGGCCCGTCACCGCAGTCGGCGACCGGCTGCGCCGGACCGCCACCGGTGAACGTCTGGCCGGTGTTGACCTCTCCCGGCGCGTCGTCGGTCGGCCCGGTCCAGGTGAAGTCGCCGTGCGTCGACGCCGCGTGCACGTGAGCTGGAGAGTCTGGCCGGCGGCGGTCCGAGCCATTCTGCAGCACCCCGATGTCGGTACTGGTCTGCCCGCGGCAGGGCCTCCGGACGCGGCGAACGAGCCCTCGTAGCTGAGGAACTGCACGAGCGTCGTGCCGTTCACGAGCGCGATCCCGTCCGGTGCGCCGTTCTGGATGCCCACGGTTCGCACGTTGACGGTTCCATAGCCGCCGCTCGGGACCGGGACCGTGCCGGTCAGTGGTCTCGGTGTCGTAGGACGCGCCGCCGTTGCCGTTGTAGAGCACCAGGCTCCAGCCGGAGCAGATCCGTGCCGGCCGGTGCTGGCGACCTCGACGAACTCACCGGCGTCGGTGCCGTCGTTGTCGTAGTGGATCTCGTTGATGAACACCGTGGACTCCGCCGCCGGGGACGGCGGCGGCAGGTGCCGCGGTGAGGGCGGAGAGACCGCCGGCGACGAGGGCGATTCCGGTAAGGGCCGAGAGGGTGCGAGAGCGAGGCATGCGCGAGTCTCCGAGTGGGTGTGGTGAGGTGAGGGGGTCGCTGATCGCCGTCACCCTAACCCGGTGCCCCGGTCCTGCTCCGACAGGACTTGATGAACTTCCGGCGACGAAACTGTCGTCAGTTGCCGGAGGGCGTCCGGAGCGCGTGGCGCTGCCGCCAGACGTCGCGGTAGAACTCGTAGCCCGACCACAGCGTCATCGCCACGGCACCGGCGAGCGCCACCTGGCTGACGTAGAACAGCACCTCGCCGATCGTGCCGAACTGGTCGAACGCGCCGCCGTGGGCGTCCCCGTGGGGCAGCGGCAGGATCAGCCCGCTGAGCGCGACCGCCTGAAGTGTGGTCTTGAGCTTGCCGCTGGCAGAAGCAGCGATCACGACCTGCTTGAGGACCGAGAGCCGCAGCAGCGTGACGCTCCACTCGCGGACCAGCACGACGATGGTGACCCACCACCAGATGTCGCCGACGACCGAGAGCCCGATGAAGGCCATGCCGGTGATCGCCTTGTCGGCGATGGGGTCGGCGATCTTGCCGAAGTTGGTGATCAGGTTGTGCTTGCGGGCGAGGTCGCCGTCGATCTTGTCGGTGATCATCGCCCCCACGAACAGGGCGAAGGCCACGAGTCGCCACGTGATCGAGTCGCCCCCGTCGTGGAGCAGCGCCCAGCCGAAGAACGGCACCATCACGATCCGCAAGGTGGTCAGCGCGTTGGGCACGTTGAGGTTGCTCGTGCGCGGTTCGGTCCCAGTCACGGGATCTCCTTCGCGTAGAGGTCGACGCCCTCGGTGGCGACCACCTGGGCCCGCACCAGGTCGCCGACCGCGGCACGGCTGTCGACGAGGTAGGTCGCGCCATCGACCTCGGGGCCCTGGTGGGCGGCGCGGCCGACGAGCTCGTCGTCGCCGACCGACTCGACCAGCACCTCGACCGTCTCACCGACCCGCTCCTCGGCCCGTTGCGCGTTGAGCTCCTCGACCAGAGCCACCACGTGGGCCGCGCGGGCGCGGACCTCGTCGTCGTCCAGCTTGCCGTCGTACGTCGCCGCCTCCGTACCGTCCTCGTCGGAGTAGCCGAACACCCCGGTGACGTCCATCCGGGCCTCGACCAGGAAGTCGCAGAGCGTCTCCAGGTCGGACTCGGTCTCCCCCGGGAACCCGACGATGACGTTGGACCGGACGCCTGCCGCCGGCGCGAGGTCGCGGATGCCGGACAGCAGCGTCAGGAACGACACCGGGTCGCCGAAGCGGCGCATCCGGCGCAGCACGGAGGCGCTGGCGTGCTGGAAGGACAGGTCGAAGTACGGCGCGACGCCCGGCGTCGTGGCGATCGCCTCGACCAGGCCGGGCCGGGTCTCGGCCGGCTGCAGGTAGGAGACGCGCACCCGCTCGATGCCGTCGACGGCGGCCAGCTCGGGCAGCAGTGTCTCCAGCAGGCGCAGGTCGCCGAGGTCCTTGCCGTAGGAGGTCGAGTTCTCGCTGACGAGGAACACCTCCTTGACGCCCTGTCCCGCCAGCCAGACCGCCTCACCCAGGACGTCGCCGGGTCGGCGGCTGACGAAGGAGCCGCGGAAGCTGGGGATCGCGCAGAACGAGCAGCGCCGGTCACAGCCGCTGGCCAGCTTGAGCGGCGCCATCGGGCCGCCCTCGAGCCGGCGGCGTACGGCGCGGGGACCGCCCAGCCCGGGGACGCTGATGTCGTCGACCGAAGCACCGCGTTCGACCGGGGTGATCGGGAGCAGCCTGCGGCGGTCGTGCGGGGTGTGGGCCTGGTGGGCCTCGCCGGCCACGATCGACCGCAGCCGCGCGGCGATGTCGGGGTAGTCGTCGAACCCGAGCACGGCGTCGGCCTCCGGCAGCGAGGTCGCGAGGTCCTTGCCGTAGCGCTCGGCGAGGCAGCCGACCGCGACCACGGCCTGGGGGCGGCCGGTCGCCTTGAGGTCGGCGGCCTCGAGCAGGGTGTCGACGCTGTCCTTCTTGGCGGCCTCGACGAACCCGCACGTGTTGACCACGACCGTGTCGGCGTCCTCGGCCTCGTCGACCAGCAGGAACCCGTCGGCCTCGAGTCGTCCCGCCAGCTCCTCGGAGTCGACCTCGTTGCGCGCGCAGCCCAGGGTCACCAGGGCGACCGAGAGCGGGGCGGGGGCGGACGTAGTCATGTCCGCACGAGTATGCCGGGTCCGACCCGGGTCACCAGATTCGTCACGTGAGGGCGGTGACCCGGATCACGGGTCGGTCGATCAGGGAGTGACGGTGAAGATGTCCTCGGCGTGCCGGCCGGTCGCACCGAGCGCGTCGTGGTCCTGACCGTCGACCCGGACCGTCAGCGAGCCGTCGGACGAGCCGACCCGCACCGGCGGCGACACCTGCAGCGTGCGGCTCTCACCAAAGGCCAGACCGCCCTTGAACACGACGTTGCCCGCCCCGTCGCGCACGATGACCTGCGCGCCACCGCCTGCCGCGGTCAGCACGACCGGCACCTCGGGCGCAGCCTTGCCGCCCCCGTTGCCGACGCCGGCGGAGCCGTTGAGGACCGGCGTCGCGCCCCGCAGGTCGACCGGGCTGTCCATCACCAGGCGGGCCACCGACCACGCGAGCACGAGTGCCATCACGGCCGCCACGAGCACCGACCAGTTCGGGCCACCGCGGGTGCCACGGATCGAGCCGTGGGAGCCGGTCGCGAGCTCGGCCTCGAAGACCCGGCGCGGGTTGATGGGGGCGTCCGAGTAGCGCTCGTCGTACGCCGTGAGGAGCGGTCCGGCCTCGATGCCCAGGACGCGGGCGAGGGTGCGGAGGTGGCCGCGGGCGTAGAAGTCGCCGCCGCACGGGGTGAAGTCGTCGACCTCGATCGACTCGATGACGTGGGGCCGGATCCGGGTGCGGTCGGCCAGCTGGTCGACGGTGAGGCCCAACCGGGTCCGGGCGGCGGCCACGTCGGGTCCGATGACGGGGTCGGCTGCGGGCTCGACGGCGAACTCGTCGACCAGGAGCGGCTCGACGGCGCTGCCCTCGCGAGCGATCGGCGCGACGCGCTCGCTCCAGACCTGCGTGTCCTCGACCAGGCTGACGCTGCCCGGACGACGCAGCTCCCGACCGCCGTCGGGCAGCTCGAGGTCGTCCTCGACCTCGACGCGCACCTCGATCCTGGATGCGGTGGCGGGCTCGCGCAGGGGGCTCGGTGTCTCACTCGGTGCGATCTCAGGTGTCGTCTCGACCACGTCGGGTGCGGACTCCCGCTGGAAGAGACCGGCGACCCGGTAGATGGCGTGCGCGACGAGCGGGCGGAGCGCGGGGACCCGGCGGCGGGGCGTGACCTCCGTGGACTCGCCCGCAACCTCGTGGATCTCGACAGCCTCGACCGCCGTGGGATCCGGCTCGGGCGCGGTGGCCTCCACCTCCACGACCCGGCTGGTGGGGCCGGCCAGGGCTGTCAGTGCCCCGGTCAGGTCGCTCGCGTTCACGCGGGTCGACAGACCCAGGGGCAGGGCGAACGGACCGCCGTACAGCTTCTGGCTGAGCTGTGACTGTCGACGCGCACTGCCGTCGAGCTCCTCCAGGAGACGGGCCGGGTTGTGCACGACCATCACCAGCCGGCCGTCACGGAGCAGCCCGCGGCGCGGGGTGTGCTCGACCCGGTGGAGCGCTCCCCACGGCAGCCCGCGCCAAGCCCGGCCGAGCCGGATCCGCACGCCCTGGGTGTCGGCCACGAGCAGCGGTGTCCGCGCGTCGACCAGAGCGGCGAGGTAGCCGATGCCGAGGACGCCGAGGACGCCCGCCATGGTCCAGTCGAGGACGGCGCCGGAGGCCGACGCGCGCGCCAGGTAGGCGATCGCGACGGCAGAGGCGAGGCCGCCGACCAGCGCGGCCAGTCCCGCGTTCCGGCGGATGATCACGCTCTCGGGTGCCAGCGCCAAGCCGGTCGGCGTGCCCGGATCGTCGTCGAGGTCGTCGGTCTCGTAGTCGGGCGGTGACTCCAGGCTGCTCATACTGCCTCCCCCTGCACAGTGGCGATGACGCTGTCGATCTCGTCGGGCTTGACGAGCACGTCGCGTGCCTTCGACCCCTCACTGGGGCCGACCACACCACGGCTCTCGAGGATGTCCATCAGCCGACCCGCCTTGGCGAAGCCGACCCGGAGCTTGCGCTGCAGCATCGAGGTGGAGCCGAACTGCGTCGAGACGACCAGCTCGATGGCCTGGATCACCAGGTCGAGGTCGTCCCCGATGTCGTCGTCCAGGTCGCGCTTGGCCTGCTGCGGCGCGGTCACGTCCTCGACGTACGTCGGCTGGAGCTGCTTCTTGCAGTGGGCGACGACCTGGTGGACCTCGGCCTCGGTCACCCACGAGCCCTGGACGCGGACCGGCTTGGACGCTCCCATCGGCAGGAAGAGTCCGTCTCCCTGGCCGACCAGCTTCTCCGCACCCGGCTGGTCGAGGATGACCCGGCTGTCGGCGAGCGAGGAGGTCGCGAAGGCGAGCCGGGACGGGACGTTCGCCTTGATCAGGCCGGTCACGACGTCGACGCTCGGGCGCTGCGTCGCCAGCACCAGGTGGATACCGGCCGCTCGCGCGAGCTGGGTGATCCGGACGACGGCGTCCTCGACGTCGCGCGGGGCGACCATCATCAGGTCGGCCAGCTCGTCGACGATCACGAGCAGGTAGGGGTAGGGCGCCAGCTCGCGCTCGCTCCCCGGCGGCACCTCGACCTTGCCGGCGCGCACCGCCTTGTTGAAGTCGTCGATGTGGCGGAAACCGAAGTTGGCCAGGTCGTCGTAGCGCAGGTCCATCTCGCGCACGACCCAGGCCAGGGCCTCGGACGCCTTCTTCGGATTGGTGATGATCGGCGTGATCAGGTGCGGGACGCCCTCGTAGGCGTTCAGCTCGACCCGCTTGGGGTCGATCATGATCATCCGCACCTCGTCGGGCGTGGCCCGCATCAGCACCGAGGTGACCATGGAGTTGATGAAGGACGACTTGCCGGAGCCGGTGGCACCCGCCACCAGCAGGTGCGGCATCTTGGCGAGGTTGGCGACCACGAAACCGCCCTCGACGTCCTTGCCCAGCCCGGCGACCATCGGGTGGTGGTCGGAGCGGGCGTTGCCCGACCGGAGCACGTCGCCGAGCGACACGATCTCCTTGTCGACGTTGGGGATCTCGATGCCGATCGCGGACTTGCCGGGGATCGGGCTGAGGATCCGGACGTCGGCCGAGGCCACGGCGTACGCGATGTTCTTGGAGAGGGCGGTGACCTTTTCGACCTTGACGGCCTGTCCGAGCTCGACCTCGTAGCGGGTGACGGTCGGTCCCCGGGTGTAGCCGGTGACCTGGGCGTCGATGCCGAACTCCTCGAGCACCTGGGTGAGCCGGCCGACGACGCCGTCGCTGGCCTTCGAGCGAGCCTTGTGGGGCGAGCCCGGCTTGAGGGCGCCGTTGTCGGGCAGGGTGTAGGTGATGTCGCCGGACAGGGCGAGCTGCTCCACCCGCGGCGGGATCGGCGTGTGGGGAGGAGGCTCGAGATCCACCTTCTCCTCCACCACGGGCGTGGGGTCGGTCGGCTCGTCGTCGTCGAGCGCGTGCTCACGCTGGCGACGCAGCTTCCTCAGCTGGCGCTCGGTCAGGACCGGTGAGTCGTAGGCGGGGTCGCCCATGTCGGGGTCGACGTCGCGCATCTGGATCGGCTGGGTCAGGTCTCCCTCGTCCACCTCCGGCTCCGGGGTGCGGCCCAGCAGCCGGTCGCGCAGGGCGCCGAGCCGTGCGGGGATCTGGTAGACCGGCGTCGCGGTGATCACCAGCGCGCCGAACAGCGACAGCAGCACCAGCACCGGCACCACGACGTAGACCGAGCGCAGCAGGTCGAGCAACAGGCTCGCCACGACGAACCCGATGGCGCCGCCTCCGAATTGAAGGTCGCTGGCATCGCCGACCTGGGGCTGCGGGTTGCCGCTCGCGATCTGGACGATGCCGAGGGCGCCGAAGCCGAGCGCGAGCCAGCCGATCACCTGCCGTCCGGCCGGACCGTTGTGCTCGGGGTCGCGCATGTTGCGCCACCCGATCAGCACCAGCATGACCGGCACGAGCCAGCCGACCTTGCCGACCGAGCCGGACACGACCGTGCGGCCGAACTCCATGACCCCACCGGGGAGCTGCCACCAGACGGCGGCGGCCGCCACGACCGCCAGGGCGATCAGGAAGAGCCCCACACCGTCGCGGCGTTGCTCGGGCTCGAGGTCACGGGCCGCGCCGCCGACCTTGCGGGCACCGGCACCGACGCCGTGAGCGGTGGCCATCCAGGTCGCGCCGACGCCGCGGCCGACCGCGCCGAAGGCGCGCGAGACCGGACCGCGGCCGCTGCGGACGGCACGCGGTGCTGGACGCCGGCTCCTGCTGGACCGGGTACTCCGTGATCGGGAGGTCGAGCGCTTCTTCGGCTTGGCCTTCGACCTGGAGGCCGAGGACCGTGACGAGGACGTGCTCTTGCTCCGCGACCCCGGCGGGGAAGACGTACGGGTCGCCATGTTCGAAGGCTAGGCCACAGTCACACCAGTCACAGGGATCACACGTTGCGTGTCGCTGCTCGACCCACTTCGTGATGCGGTGGGTAGTTGCGCCGTGGCGCGGTGGGTAGTTGGTCGAGCCGCCCGAGCCGCTAGGCGAGGGCGAGTCGAGACCACCTTTCGTGGCGCGGCGGATGGTCTCGACAGCCGCTCGCTGCGCTCGCTGCTCGACCAACTGCATGGGCTGCGCTCGCTGCTCGACCCACTGTGGGGGAAGGGCCGAGTGGGTAGTCGGTCGAGCCGCCCGAGCCGCTAGGCGAGGGCGAGTCGAGACCACCTTTCGTGGTGCGGTGAGTGGTCTCGACAGCCGCTCGCTGCGCTCGCTGCTCGACCAACTGCATGGGCTGCGCTCGCTGCTCGACCAACTGCAGGGCTGCGCTCGCCGCTCGACCCTCAGGGCTGCGCTCGCTGCTCGACCAACTGCATGGGCTGCGCTCGCTGCTCGACCCGCTTCGTGGTGCCAACCGGCCGGCTGAGCTGTCAGCCGGTGGCGAGCGGGATCCGGAGGGTGAACTCGCTGCCGGAGCCGAGCTCGGAACGCACGCCGATGTCGCCGCCGTGGAGCTCGGCGATGGTGCGGGAGATCGCCAGCCCCAGGCCGGTGCCGGGGATGGTGAGCGCCTCGGGGTTGGTGGACCGGTGGAACGCGGAGAACAGGTGGACCTGGTCCGACAGCGAGATGCCGAGGCCGGTGTCGCTCACGACGACCTCCCCGAAGCCGTCGCGCTCCCGCACGACGACCTCGATCCGGCCACCCGGCGGGGTGTACTTCACCGCGTTGCTGCAGAGGTTGTCGACGACCCGCGGCAGCTCTTCGGCGTCCCCCACGACGATCACGGGCACCTCAGGCTCGGTCAGCTCCAGGGCGACGCCGGCGGACTTCACCTGGAGGCGCAGCGTCTCGAGCGAACCGGTGCACAGGTCGACCAGGTCGAGCGGCACCCGGTGGAGCTCGTGCCCGCCCTGGATGCGTGAGTAGTTGAGGAGGTTGGTGACCAGCCGGTCGAGCCTGGCCGCGTTGCGACTGATGGCACTGACGGATGTCGGCTGCACGCCGGACTCCTCTAGGAGCTCGGTGTGACCGATGATCGAGGTCAGCGGGGTCTTCAGCTCGTGGGAGATGGTCGCGATCAGCTCGCCCTTGTAGCGGTCCAGTTCGCGCAGCTCGACGAGCAGCCGGCGTTCGGTCCGCCGCAACCGGACGTCGCGCACCAGTCGGCCGAGCTCCCGGCCCGCTTCCTGGAGTGCGTCGACCTCGTCGGCGTCGAAGTCGTCGTGCGAGTCGTCCCGGAGCACGGCGACGTACCCCAGCACTTCACGGTCCACCCCCATCGCAACCAGCGCACCGTGCGACCAGTCGAACTGCTCCAGCTGGCTCCGGATCAACGGCGCCGACTCGAGGTCCCCGAAGTCGTCGTCGCGCCGTGAGTAGAGGTGGACGCGTTGCACCCCGCCGGCGGCGTGCTTGACGAGGTCGTCGCGCAACGCCAGCGCCAGCTCCTCGCTGCCGCGGGCCGGGTGTGGCCAGCCTGCGGCGTGGTTCTCGGGGTCCTCGAGGTTGTCCGCGAAGCACCGCAACGAGACCTGGGCGACGGGGAAGGCCGCGTAGAGGGCTTCGGCCGCCTCCTCCAGGGCGGGCTGGAGCTCCACGTGGCCCGAAAGCAGCGCCAGCTTCTTCAGCGCCTCGCCCAGCCGCACCTGCCGGCTGAGCTGCTCCCGTCGCTGCGCGTTCTCGAGGGCCAGACCTGCCTGCACCACGAACATCTCGAGCAGCTCGCGCTGCTGCTGGTTCGGGATCTTGTTGTCCGGCGGGAGGTCGACCGCCATGTTCCCCAACAGCTTGCCGGTCGCGGAGTAGAGCGGCGCATAGAGCGCATCGAGGGGGTGCCACGCCTCGGGGTCGTCCGACACCTCGATGTTGGGCACCCACAGGCTCTCGATCTGCTCCGGTGGCAGGCGGTCGTGGGGGACGAAGCGGAGGATTCCCCAGTGGTCGGCGATCGAGAACTCGCGACCGAGCACGTTCTCAGCCGGCGTACGGCGTCCGACGATCTCCTCACGCACCGCGTCGTCACCACCGACGGCCGCCATCACCAGCGTGTCACCCTCGAGGCGCGAGATCGCGGCCACTCCGTAGCCCAGGCCCTCGCACACGCCCTGCGCGATCTCCTCGAGGACCTCGGCAAGGTCGGCGGAGGAGCTGACGCGCCGGGTCACCTCGTAGAGGCGCCGGACACCGTCCGCGCGGAATGTGTCGAACCGGGCCATCGATCCTCCCCGAGTTCTGCGGTCAGGCCTCGATGACCACCGGGATGATCATCGGGCGGCGTCGATGGGTGCTGTTGACCCACCGTCCCACCACTCTCCGTACTGTCTGCTGCCGCTGGTAGGCGTCTCCCACACCTTCACCGGCGGCGCGGTGGAGGGCGTCGATGATCGGTTGCTTGATCTCGTCGAAGGTCGAGTCGTCCTCGGCGAAACCACGTGCGTGGATCTCCGGACCCCCCGACACCTTGCCGGTCACGGAGTCCACGACCACGATGACAGAGATGAAGCCCTCTTCGCCGAGGATTCGCCGGTCCTTGAGGTCGGACTCGGTGATGTCGCCCACGGACGATCCGTCGACGAAGACGTAGCCGCACTCGACCTTGCCGGCAATCGTGGCGACACCGTCGACCAGGTCGACGACGACGCCGTCCTCCGCGATCACCACGTTGTCGTGCGGGACACCGGTACGACGGGCCAGCTCACCGTTGGCCAGCAGGTGACGGATCTCGCCGTGGACCGGCAGCACGTTGCGGGGGCGGACGATGTTGTAGCAGTAGAGGAGCTCACCCGCGCTGGCGTGGCCGCTGACGTGGACCAGCGCGTTGCCCTTGTGGACCACGTTGGCGCCCGAGCGGGCGAGCCCGTTGATCACCCGGAAGACGGCGTTCTCGTTGCCCGGGATCAGGCTGGACGCCAGGACGACCGTGTCTGCGGCCTCCAGGTGGACGAAGTGATGGCTGCCCTGGGCGATCCGGCTGAGCGCGCTCAACGGCTCGCCCTGACTGCCGGTGGAGACCAGCACCTGCCGCTCGGGGGCGAGGTCCGGTGAGCTCCTTGGGGTCGACCAGCACGTCCGGTGGCACCGTGAGGTAGCCGAGGTCGCGGGCGATCGCCATGTTGCGCACCATCGAGCGACCGACGTACGCCACCTTCCGGTCGTGCTCGACGGCGCAGTCGAGGATCTGCTGGACCCGGTGGACGTGGGAGGCGAAGCAGGCCACGATGATGCCGCTGCTTGCTCTCGTGGAAGACGCGCTCCAGGACCGGGGCGATCTCCTGCTCGGAGGTGGTGAACCCGGGCACCTCGGCGTTGGTCGAGTCGACCATGAAGAGGTCGACGCCTTCCTGGCCGAGCCGTGCGAAGGCTCGGAGGTCGGTGATCCGGCCGTCGAGCGGCAGCTGGTCCATCTTGAAGTCGCCGGTGTGGAGCACCAGCCCGGCGCCGGTGCGGATCGCGACCGCGAGCGCGTCGGGGATCGAGTGGTTGACCGCGACGAACTCGAGGTCGAAGGGGCCGAAGCTGAGCCGATCGCCCTCACGGACCTTGTGGTGGACGGTCTCCTTCAGCCGGTGCTCGCGCAGCTTGCTGTCGAGCAGCGCCAAGGTGAGCTCCGAGCCGACCAGGGGAATGTCACCCCGCTCCCGCAGCAGGAACGGGGTGGCCCCGATGTGGTCCTCGTGCCCGTGGGTGAGGACCAGCGCCTCCACGTCGTCGAGCCGACCGCGGATCGGGTCGAAGTCGGGGAGGATCAGGTCGACGCCCGGGTGGTTCTCCTCGGGGAAGAGCACGCCGCAGTCCACGATCAGCAACCGGCCGTCGTACTCGAAGACGGTCATGTTGCGGCCGACCTCGCCCAGGCCCCCGAGGGGGATGATCCGGAGTCCTCCCTCGGCGAGCTCGTCGGGCGCGGACAGTTCCGGGTGGGGGTGGGACATCTGGTCTCTTTCGTGTGGTGGATCCGCGCAGGTTGAAGGCCTGGCGGTCAGATCAGGCCGGACTCCGCCAGACCGGCGCGCAGGTCGGCGACCTCCTGGTCGGTGAGGGGCACCAGGGGCGCGCGGACGCGCCGGTTGTCGATGACCCCGAGCAGCTCGAGGGCTGCCTTGGCACTCGTGGCGCCGTAGTTCGGCACCGCCATGATCGCGTCCATGGCCGGCAGCAGCCGGTGGTAGAGGGCGAGGGCGCCGACGTGGTCGCCGTGGAAGAAGGCTCCGGCCATCGCGGCGAGCATCTGGCCGCCGGCGTGGCCGACGACCGACACGAAGCCACAGGCGCCGTGAGCCAGCCACCCGAGGTTGGCGTGGTCGTCGCCGGAGTAGATGCTGTAGCCCAGGTCGATGATCCGCAGACCACGCGCGAAGTCGCCGACGGCGTCCTTGACGGCGACCACGGAGTCGAGCTCCTTGGCCGCGGCGTAGGTCTCCAGCGAGATCGCGGTGCCGGTTCGGCCGGGCACGTCGTAGAGCATCACGGGGACGTCGGTTGCCTGGGCCACCTCGGTGAAGTGATGGAGCACGCCGGGCTGGCTCGGCTTGCTGTAGTAGGGCGTCACCAGCAGCAGGCCGTCGGCGCCGAGCTTCTCGGCCTGTCGGGCGAGCTCGACGGAGTGGGCGGTGGCGTTGGTGCCGACACCCGCCACGACCTTGGCGCGCTGGCCCACGGCATCCATGACGACGCGCAGGATCTCGCCGTCCTCCGCGACGGTGGTGGTGGGCGACTCCCCCGTCGTCCCGCTCACCACGACTCCGTCGTGACCGTTGTCGACCAGGTGTGCGGCGATGGCACCGGTCTGGTCCAGGTCGACCGATCCGTCGGCGGCGAAAGCGGTCGCCATCGCCGTCATCATCCGGCCGAAGGGCGCCTCGGGAGCGGTGGCGGGGGTCATGTGGTCAGGATATCGGCTCCTTTACCCCGATCCGGGCGGCGGCGGGCGGGTTTGCCGGTTTTGCTCCGTGCTGCCCCGTGAGGCGATCACCATGGCGTTGCGCCCACCCCCGGGGCGCACATCACGTTGTGGAGGGAAAGTGAGCCCGTCAGCCCCCCGTCACCGGCTCGAGCTGCCCGCGCGGCGCCCGCGCGGCCGGCTCGTCGTCGCCCTGCTCGCGGTGCTCGTGCTCATCCCCACGGGTGCCTCGTTCGCCGCACCGGGCAGTGCACCTCCGAAGAACCCTCCCGGAGCCGGCGTCCCCAACCCCGGGGAGCCGGAGACGCCGGTGTGGGCCGGCTACCCCGGCACCAACGAGGCGCACGCCTCCTACGGCTACCCCTGGCCGGCCGCGCCCGACTGTGACGAGTCCACGGCCGGGACCGGCGGCTGCGTGAACGACGGGTTGGGCTTCTTCCAGGGTCAGTGCACGTCGTGGGTCGCGCACCGGCTCGGGCAGAGGAACGGCTTCACGTTCACCAACTGGTACGACGGCGTCCACTGGGGTGACGCGGCCGACTGGGCCAAGGCCGCCAAGTCGGTCGGCATCAAGCCCAACAAGGTGCCGGCCGTCGGCAGCGTGGGCTGGTACGCCCGCGGTCACGTCTCCTACGTCGAGGCAGTCAACGCCGACGGCAGCATCGTGATCTCCGAGATGAACACCGACGGCCACAACGGATTCCACCTGGTGACGGTGACGCCCGGCGGTGCAGGCTGGCCCGACCGGTTCATCCACCTCGCGGACGTCGAACCGGTCGACTACACGGCGCCCGACGCCCCGCCGGCACTGGCCGCCAACCCGGTCGAGCGCGGCGTGGCGGTCAGCTGGGAGCAGCCCGCCGACGACCTGGGCGTCACCGGATACCGCGTCCTGCGCAACGGCCGGCCCCTCGCCACCACGTCCACTCCGACCTTCGTGGACCGACAGGCCTCGCCCGGTCAGGCCTACACCTACTCCGTCGAGGCCTTCGACGCTGCGGGCAACGTCTCGGACCCCGCCTCGGCCCCACTCCGGCAGGGCGTGGTCGCACCGGCCGGCCAGGAGGGCGACTTCCTGCCCGGCTCGGCCCGGATCGTGAACGTCGAACACCGGGAGATGGTCTGCGGTCGGCTCGGCACGATCGGCCACCAGCGCGTCGGCTGCCGGCTCCGTACACCGGGTGGTCCGGTCGTCGTACGCACCGGCCGCGAGGTGCCGTGGGGCTCGGCGCAGAGCCAGGTGTTCCTCGCCGGGCCTGATGACCGGGTCTGGTTCTGTCGTTCCCTCGACGCGCGCGGCGGCGCGCAGGCCTGCCTGCCGTTCGACCCCGCGTCGCGCATCTGGGGCTTCGACCGGATCGACCAGGTCCGCGCAGCGCTCGTCGATGCCAGCTGGCTGGTCACGCGCACCGGGCCTGCCCGCTGCGGCATGGTCGCCGACCGAGCCACCTGTTCGGTCGTGACCGACTCCGGCTGGCGCGCGCCGCGCCGGGCGCAGGACGCTCGACCGGGCGACCCGCTGTCGCGGGCGTTCGTCACCACCGAGCGCCGGGTCGCCTTCTGCCGGGTCGTCGAGGGTCGAGCGACCTGCAACGAGCTCGGAGGTCAGGGCGTCTGGCGCCGCAGCGTGGTCCGCGGTTCCGACGTGGCGCACGGTCGCTGGCTGGCTCGCGCCGCAGGACCCGTGCTCTGTCCTGTCGGTGGCGGCGAGTGCCGCACCGTGTCGCGCACTCGCCCCTGATATCCGGTTGTCCACCGGCGCCCGGCCGGGTTTGCTGGTCGGCGATGGACGGATTCGACCCGCTGCAGAGCTTCGGCCCCGACGTGGCCGCGCGCTACGACGACGAGCCACGCGGTGACGAGCAACAGACCGTCAAGTTCCTCGTCGAGGCAGCCGAGGGGCGGCCGGTCTGCGAGTTCGCGATCGGCACCGGCCGGATCGCCGTACCCCTGGCCGCGCGCGGTGTCGACGTCTGCGGCATCGACCAGTCGCAGGCCATGCTCGACCGGCTGCGCGAGCGGAACGCCGACATCCGGGTGATGCGGGGTGACATGACGACCGATGCCCCCGACGGCAGCTTCGGCCTGGTCTTCCTCGTCTTCAACACGATCGGGAACGTGCTGACCCAGGAGGGTCAGGTCGCGGTCTTCCGCAATGCCGCATCCCGCCTGCTCGACGACGGCGTCTTCGTGATCGAGAGCGCGACGCCGTGGCAGACGTTCAGCCGGACCCAGTTCGTCGAGGCGGAGTACGTCGGCAACGACTCGGTGGTCCTCGACGTGAACCGGTTCGACGCCTCGACCCAGCTGCTGTCGGAGAACCACGTCACGATCTCGGCCGACGGCGTCCGGATGGGTCCGATCGCGCAGCGGCTGACCACTCCGGCCGAGCTCGACCTGATGGCCCAGCTGGCCGGGCTGCGGCTGGTCGAGCGGTGGGGCGGCTGGCTGCACGAGCCGTTCACGGGCGACAGTCGGCGCCACGTCAGCGTCTGGGCTCGCTGAGGATCGACCGTGCTCACCCCGCCCCAACAGGCGCTGCTGGCATGGCTCGCTCAGGCTCGCTCCCACCAGACCCAGTCGAGGTCGGGTCGGGAGATCCGCCGCGTCTCGCGCCACTCGGCGGCAAGGAACGACGGGTAGTAGGCGTCACCCTCCACGCTGAGGTGGACCTCGGTCAGCACCTGGTGGGTGAGTCGGGGCATCGCCTGCTCGTAGATCTGGGTCCCACCGGCGATCACGGTGTCCCCGTCGCGGGTGTCGGCGCGGGCGAGCGCGTCGTCCAGCGAGTGGACGACCTCGACGTCCTCGTGGGTCCACGCGGGGTTGCGGGTGACGACGATCGTGTGGCGCCCCGGGAGTGGCCGACCGATCGAGTCGAAGGTGAGCCGTCCCATCACCAGCGTGTGGCCGAGCGTCTCGGCCTTGAAGTGGGCGAAGTCGTCGGGGATGTGCCACGGGATCCGGCCCCGGTCGCCGATGACGCGGTTGTCGGCGTACGCCGCGACCGCGACGATCCGCCGCTCAGACCGCAATCGGGGCCTTGATGCCGGGGTGGGGGTCGTAGCCCTCGATCGAGATGTGCTCGAGGTCGAACTCGTCGAGCGACGTCACGGAGGGGTCGAGCCGGAGCCGCGGCAGGGGTCGCGGCTCGCGCGTGAGCTGGAGCCGGGCCTGGTCGAGGTGGTTGGAGTAGAGGTGGGCGTCGCCGAGGGTGTGGACGAAGTCGCCGACCTCGAGCCCGGTGACCTGCGCAACCATGTGGGTGAGCAGTGCGTAGGACGCGATGTTGAACGGGACGCCGAGGAATGCGTCTCCGGAGCGCTGGTAGAGCTGGCACGACAGCCGACCAGCCCCTGAGTCGGACGGGGCGACGTAGAACTGGAAGAACGCGTGGCACGGCGCCAGCGCCATCTGAGGGATGTCGGCGACGTTCCACGCGCTGACGATGTGGCGGCGGCTGTCGGGGTCGCGGCGCAGGTTGTCGACGAGCTGGGCGACCTGGTCGACGTGGCGCCCGTCGGGTGTCGGCCACGACCGCCACTGGTAGCCGTAGACGGGCCCGAGGTCACCGTCCGCGTCGGCCCACTCGTCCCAGATCGTCACGCCACGGTCCTGCAGCCACTTCACGTTGGTGTCGCCACGCAGGAACCACAGCAGCTCGGCGAACACCGAGCGGGTGTGCACCTTCTTGGTGGTGACCAGCGGGAAGCCCTCGGCGAGGTCGAAGCGCATCTGGTGGCCGAAGACCGAGAGCGTGCCGGTGCCGGTGCGATCGCCCTTCTCCGCACCCTCGTCGAGGATCCGCTGGAGGAGGTCGAGGTAGGCCCGCATGGCCCGAGACTACGGGACCGAGACCGTCCCGTGGATGACCGTCTGCGCGTCGCCGCCGACCCAGATCGTGTCCCTGTCCTGCTCGACGTGGACCCGCCCGGCCCGCCCGATCGCGGTCCCCTGGGCGGCGACGTACGACGTCGGCAGCACCGTGCCGGAGAGCCACTGGGCGATCCCGGCGTTGAGGCTGCCGGTGACCGGGTCCTCGGTGATCCCGGACCACGCCGGGCAGAACGCCCGCACCTCGCACGCAGTCTCGGCATCGAGGCGCGGGCCGACCACGCCCACGTCCTGCTGGAGGGCGGAGAAGTCGGGTCGCACGGCCAGCACCTGCTCGGCGTCGGCCAGCAGGACCCCCATCCAGCCCGGGCCGTTGTCGATCCAGGCCGCGTCGACCACGTCGCTCGCCGTGAGCCCGAGCGCCGCCACGACCGCCTCGAGGTCCCCGGAAGCGACCGGCCCCGAACGCGTCAGGGGCGGGGCGGCGAAGGCCAGTCGTCCGCCGTGATCGGCGGAACGTCGCAAGGTGACCAGACCGGCACCGCACTCCTGCACCAGCCGCCCGGGCGTGGTCGGCTCACCACCCGCCTCCAGCCACGCGTGGGCGGAGCCGATCGTCGGGTGGCCGGCGAACGGGAGCTCGGAGCTCGGCGTGAAGATCCGCAACCGGTAGTCGGCTCCAGGGTCGCTGGGCGTGAGCAGGAACGTGGTCTCGCTCAGGTTGGTCCACCGGGCGAACGCGCGCATCTCGTCGTCGGTGACGCCGTCGGCGGCGTGGACCACCGCGACCGGGTTGCCCCGCAGCGGGGTGGACGAGAAGACGTCGACCTGGCGGAACTCGTTCATCCCGCCACGCTAGCCCTCAGCGAGCCAGCACCGGAGCCACCGGCGACTCCCGCGGAATCCGGGCGACCTCGACGCAGACGTCGGCGCGGTCGGGCACGCACTCGTAGACCCGGTAGTCGCCCTGGTCCGGCATCTGCAGGGTGTCCTGGTAGAGCTTGTCCTGCAGCTTGTGGAGCACGGTCACCAGGAACGTGTCATCGCCGGCATACGCCCACGACACGGCCTGGTCGCTGGGCGAGTGCATCCGCGGCACCTCCTGCGCCGTCGAGGTGTCGTAGACCGTGAGGTCGTCGTCCACGACGGCCATGACGTAGCGGCCGTCACTGGTCAACCGCGCCTCTGTACCCACCACCGGTCGAGGCGAGTCGAAGGGCTGCGCCTGCACGAGCAGGTCCTCCGGCCCGTCGGCGCGGCTGATCGAGGCGCCCTCGGCCATGTCGACCAGCTCGCCGGCAAGGGAGAACGCATCGCCCGGCAGCGGTTCCCAGGCGAAGTCCGTGTCCTGGATGCGGTAGTGGACCCGCTCCTCGTCGATCGCGACCGGTCCGCTCCCGCCGACCGGCTGACCACCCCCGGTGCCGAGCGCCGCCAGGGAGCGGCGGCCGACCTCGTCATCCAGCTCCGTGTCGAACACGACCAGCTCGGGATCGCCGGTCCCCGGATCGGCCCACGCCACCCAGCCGTTGTCCGGTTCCACCACTAGGGGCGTACCTGTCACGGTGTCGCCGATCTGCTCCTGCTCGCCGTTCTCCTGGATGTAGAGCACTTGCCCCTCGTCGTTGCTCAGCACGACCCCGTCGGAGACCGAGACCAGCTGGAGCACCGGCTGGACGCCGACGGTGACGTCGGTCAGGTGGAGCTTCCCGTTCGCGTACCACGCGACGGGGAGCGGGTTCGCGGCCCGCTCGATGTCGCCGACCGTGTCGATCCGGTTGGAGACCCAGTTCCCGGCCAGGACGAGGACCACGAGCGCCGCGGCGCCGGCAGCGGCGCGAGTCCACACCTTCCGACGCCGGGCCCGCGAACGCTCCGCGACGTCCGCGACGCGGAGCGGGTCGACCGGCACCGCCTCGAGGGCGAGGCGTACGTCGGAGTCGGCGAGCCGGGGTCCGACGCCCACGTGGGAGTCGAGGACGTCGGCGATCTGGTCCTCGGACAGCTCCGCGACGTACTCGAGCACCACCACCATCCGCTCCCCCGGCGTCATCGCTTCCAGGGCGGCCTCGAGCTGCTCCCGGCGCTCGGCCTGCTCCGCCAGTCCGGGAGGTACGTCGCGGGTCACCGGTGCCGGATCTGATGCGTCCTCGCCCGTCGTGCTTCGCAGGTGGCGGTCGCGGGCCTCGAGCACCTCGCGGTAGACCGCGACGTCGACGTCCTCCTCGCGGCTGAGCCGGTGCCAGTCGGGATAGATCCGGACCAGCCCGTCGAGCGCGATCGCGTGGGCGTCGTGGTCGGGGTGGCCGAGGAGGACGAGGGTGCGGACCAGCGCGGGCCAGCGGGCCGCCAGATAGGCGGTGAACTCGCTGTCGTCCCGGTTCATGTCGCTGTGCCCATGTCGCTCGGTGTTCGGAGCGGGCGCCCTGCTCGATTGGCCCCGGCGGTCACGCGTGGAGCGACATCGGGCCGTAGACGACCCGCTCGTGCTCCAGCAGGGTCACCTGGTCGACGCCCTCGCCGGCCAGGTCGGACCAGATCTCGCCGACCCACGACTCGGCGTCGGCCTGGCTGGTGAAGCGCTGCCCGGCGTAGTCGTCGGAGACGGCGACCTCGGCCCCCGCCGCGTCCTCCATCCGCCACCACCAGGGCCGCTCGGCCGGGGTGGGCTGGCGGAACGTGGCGGGCTGGTCGGGCAGGTTCATGTCAGGACTCCCGGACGCTCGTGTCGACGAAGGGCGGTTGCGTGAGCGCGAAGACCTCCCGGCGCCCACGAATGTCCACGCCCAGCTCGGCCTCGGGGTTGACCATCGTCGGCACCAGCGCCAGACCGATCCCCTTGCGGAGAGTCGGGCTGAAGGTGCCGGAGGTGATCTGGCACAGCGGGACGTCCGAGACCAGCGAGACCGTCATCCCCGGGCGGGGGATGCCGCGGCCGGTCGCGACCAGACCACGCAGCAGCCGCTTGGGACCGGCCTCCTTCTCCTCGCGCAGCCGCCGGCTCCCCCAGAAGCGTTCCTTCTTCCAGCCGACCGCCCAGCCCAGCCGGGCCTCGAGGGGGTTGGTGTCGAGGGTGATGTCCTGACCGTGGAGCGGGTAGCCCATCTCGGTGCGCAGCGTGTCGCGTGCCCCGAGGCCACACGGCTCGAGGCCGTGCGGCTCCCCCGCCTCGACCAGCCGGTCCCAGAGCGAGCCGGCCGCGTCGTTCTGCACGATCAGCTCGTAACCGCGCTCACCGGTGTAGCCGGTGCGGCACACGACGACTCCGGCGCCGTCGTGGTCGGCCTCCACGAACGACATGTACTCGTGGCCGGCCGGCAGCCCGACCGAGGTCAGCACCTCGTCGGAGCGCGAGCCCTGCAGCGCCAGGACGGCGTAGTCGGCGTGGTGGTCGACGACCTCGATGCCGGCCGGGGCCTCGGCCCGCAGCCGGCGTACGACCTCGGCGGTGTTGGCGGCGTTCGGGACGAGCAGGACGTGCTCGTCGTCGTGGTGGTAGACGATGAGGTCGTCAACGATGCCGCCGGTCTCGTCGTCGACGCAGAGGGTGTACTGGGCCTTGCCCGGCCGGATCTTGTCGAGGTCGTTGCTGAGCGTCTCGTTGACGTACGCCGCGGCGCCTCGGCCGGTGACCAGCGCCTTGCCGAGATGGCTCACGTCGAAAAGGCCGACCGAGTTCCGGACCGCGGTGTGCTCGGCGACGGTGCCGGCCGGATACTTCAACGGCATCGACCATCCGCCGAACTCCGCGAAGCTCGCCCCGAGCGCTGCATGACGCTCGTGGAGCGGCGACTGGCGAAGGTCCGGCGGGGTCATGTGCCGACCCTAGCCGGGCGCGACGCAGGAGCGCAGGCCCGTATCCTGCCCCGGTGACGACTTATCAGCTGCGTTCCGCCAACCCTGCCAAGACCCGCGCCGATGCCGTCGTGGTCGGGGTGGTCCAGCCTCCGCAGGGCACGACCAAGGGTTCCTCGAAGGGACCGCAGGTCGCGGCGGGCGGCGAAGCCGTGGCGAAGGCCTACGGGCGCAAGTTCCGCCCGCTGCTGGCCAGTCTCGGCGTGACCGGGAAGGCCGGTGAGGTCCACCGCATCCCCACCGGCGGCACCCTCTCCTCCCCCGTCCTGCTGCTCGTCGGCCTCGGCCCGGACAGCGACCAGGTCGCCGTACGACGGGCAGCCGGTGCCGCCGCCCGCTCGGTCACCAACGCCGCCTCCGTCGCCCTGGCGCTGCCTGCCGACTCGGCGTCGCTGGTGCGAGCCGTCACCGAGGGCTACCACCTCGGCGCCTACACCTTCACGACCTACAAGAAGAAGTCGACCGAGGACGCGACCCCGCCGGGCACCGTCACCGTGCTCAGCCCGGCCGCCCGCAAGGCCGAGATCAGCGACGCCTTCGAGACCGCCCAGGTGCTCGCCACCGCGGTCGCCACCACCCGCGACTGGGTCAACATGCCTCCGGGCGACCTCCGCCCGGCCGAGTTCGCCGATGCCGTCGTCGACGCAGCAGGTGCCACGGGCAAGGGCCGCGGCCGGACCAAGGTGAAGGCAGTCGTCCACGACGAGAAGTCGCTCGCGGACCTCGGCTTCGGCGGAATCCTCGGTGTCGGCGCCGGCTCGGACGCACCACCGCGGCTGGTCGAGCTGACCTACGCGCCGCGCGGCGCCAAGACCCATCTCGCCCTGGTCGGCAAGGGCATCACCTTCGACTCCGGAGGGCTCTCCATCAAGCCGGCGCAGAGCATGCACGAGATGAAGTGCGACATGGCCGGCGCCGCGGCGGTCGCGCAGGCGACGATGGCGATCGCCCAGCTGGGCCTGCCGATCAAGGTCAGCACCTTCGTGCCGATGGCCGAGAACATGGTGTCCGGCTCGGCCACGCGCCCCGGTGACGTCCTGACGATGTACGGCGGCAAGACCGTCGAGGTGCTCAACACCGACGCGGAGGGCCGGCTGATCCTGGCCGACGCCATCGTCCGGGCCACCGAGTCGAAGCCCGACGTCATCCTCGACGTCGCCACCCTCACCGGCCACATGGTGCTCGCCCTCGGCGACCGCGTCGGCGGGGTCATGGGAGCCGAGGAGATCGTCGACGGTGTGGTGTCGGCCGGCGAGACGGCCGGCGAGGCCCATTGGCCGATGCCGCTGCCGGACACGATCGTCGAGCGGGTCAAGGCCAGCAAGATCGCCGACCTGCTCCAGCACGACTGGAACCGGATGGGCGGCGGCCTCTACGCCGGGGCGTTCCTCCAGGAGTTCACCAGCGGCGTGGCGTGGGCCCACCTCGACATCGCCGGACCCTCCTACCACTCCGGCTCGGCCTACGGCCACGTCACCCACGGCGGCACCGGCTTCGCGGTCACCACGGTCGTGGAGTACGCGCGGTCGCTGGTCGAGCAGAGCCCCTAGCCGTCGACGAGGCCCGTGAGGCCGATCGGGTGCACAATGCCGATCATGGGAGCGGGGGGCCTCCAGATCGGTCGCGACTCCGAACGGGAGCTGCTGGCCTCGGTGCTGCGCGAATCGGCGTCGGGGCACCCCGGCGCGGTCCTGATCGCCGGCGAGGCCGGCATCGGCAAGACCAGCCTGGTCGCGGAGGTCACCTCCGGACCGGCCGCCTCGGGGCACCTGGTGTTGTGGGGACGCTGCCTCCGGTTCGGGGCCGACTCCTCGCCGTACCTGCCGATCGGCCAGATGCTGACCCAGTGGCACCGGCAGGCCGACGAGTCCGAACGCGCGCGCGTGCTCGCCGGCGCCGAGCACCTGGGCACGATCGCGCCATGCTCTGTGCGACGCATCCGGCGGCGTTGACACCGCTCGGTTGGTTCCACTAGTCGCCGCCGTCCTCGAGCGGATCGCCCAGGCCGCCCCGCTCGTGCTCGTCGTCGACGACGTGCAGTGGGCCGATGGCTCCTCCCTGGATCTGCTGGCGTACCTGATCGCGAGCTCTCGACACGAGGCCCAGCGGCTGAGTCTGCTGGTCACCTACCGCGACACCGACCTCGGCGAGGGGCACCGGCTGCACGGCTGGCTGGCCGACGCCGCCCGGCTGCCCTCGGTCTCAAGGCTGCGGCTGGACCGCCTCGGCTTCGCCGACACCGAGGAGCTCGTGCTCGGGCTCCGGGGCGGAGACGAGTCGGGGCAGCTGGCCGCCGAGGTCTTCGACAAGGCGGGAGGCAACCCCTACTACACCGAGCTGCTGGTGCGTGGTTCCACTCTTGGCTCGGAGCGTGACGGCGACCTGCGTGAGGCCCTGCTCAGCTCCTGGCACCGCCTCGATGGTCACGCCCGCGAGCTGCTCCAGGTCCTCGCCGTGGGTGGTCGCCCCGTGGCCGTCGAAGTTCTGGAGCGGTTGGCCGCTGCCCGCGATCGGGTGCCCGAAGAGGCGTCAGCGGACCTCGAGCAGGCGGCCGCTGCGGGGCTGGTGAACCGTGAGTCCAGACGGCGACGCCTGGTTCCACCACCCACTGATCGCCGAGGTCGTCGCCTCGACGCTCGCGCCGGCCGCCCGGAAACAGGTCCACCGGGAGTACGTCGAGGTCCTCACAGCCTCCGAGGACCTCACACCTGCCTCGCGCGCCGCCCACCTCGCCCTCCACCACCACGGCGCCGGAGACTTCGACCGCGCCTTCTCGTGGTCGTTGCGGGCCGCGGACGAGGCGGCGGCCGTGCGCGGGTACGCCGAGGTGTGCGACCACCTGCACCGCGCCTGCCGGCTCTGGCCGGAGGTCGATGCCGACGTGCGCGTCGCGGCCGGGGACCGCGTCGAGCTGTGGCGCCGCACCAGCGAGAGCGCCTGGAGTGCCGGCGAGTGGCTCCTCGCCGTTCGGCTCCGCGAGGAGGCGATCGCGGCACTCGACGCCGAGGTCGACCCGGTCCGTTGCCTGCGGCTTCGGCTCCCGTTGTTCCATTGGCGAGCGCTGTGCGGAATCGAGCCCTTTGGCGACTTGGAGGCCGCCCAGTCGGTCGCTACGTTCGCTGCCGACCTCTGCCCGGGCACGTCCCAGCACGTCCAAGCCCTCGCGCGACTGGCCTTTGCGGAGGCGTGGGACGGCCAGGCGGAGGCCGCGCTGCGGCACGCAACCACCGGGGTGCTCATCGCGCGCCGGATCGGTTCGTCCGAGGCCTTGGCCTGGGCCCTGGTCATGCGGTCCCAGGCCCAGGTCGACGCCAGGACCGGTCTCGCGGACGTACCTGCAAGCTATCGAGCTGGCCCAGGAGGTCCGTGACCCGGAGCTCCTGGGAGTAACCGCGATCGCGGGATCCAACTGTCTCGGGCGCCTGGGTCGCAGAGCCGATGCAGCGGATCTGTTGCTCACAACGTTCCGTCATCTGCTCGCCACAGGCTCGGTTCACGGACGCGATGTGGGCACAGCCCGAGGTTGCCGTCGCCATGTTCATCGACCTTGGCCGCTGGGACGAAGCTCGCGACGTACTCCGCGAGCTGCTCAGCAGGCGCTCACAACCGTGAGCAAGGAGCCGAGATTCGTGGTGTCGCGGCATTGCTCGCCTTCAGGACCGGGGCCATGGAGGCCGGCCGCATCCATCTGGCCCGGGCCAGGGAACTGGTGCCGGGCCCGTGGGGCCCTGGCTCGCCGCTCGGCTTCCTCGAGGTGGAAGGGCCCTGGGCCTGCGGACAGCTGCGCGAAGCGCTTGCGAGCGCAGCCAAGCTGATGGCTGATCTGGCTCCGATTGACTCTGGCGGCGCGGACGAGCTCATGGCCGTGGCCGCACGAGTCGCCGGCGGATCTCGCCGAACTGCCGGGCAGGCGAGGCGAGGCAATGGACCTCCTGGAACGACATCGATCAGCTTGCGCGGCCCCGCCCCGTTTGCGCCGGCGGCGCCCGCTGATCTGTTCCACCCCGCCTTGGGTCGGCTCTACGCGGCCGACCGCGGCCGCTGCCGTGGAGGCTCCGAGACAGCCGCGCTGTGGACGTCGGCCGTAGCGGCGTGCGCGGAGGCCGGCCTGGTGTGGGACGAGGCGCTGGCGTCGTACCACCTGGCGAGATCCCTGCTCACAGCGCGGCGGCTCCCGCAGTGAGGCCGCCTCGGCGCTGCGCCACGCTGCACGGATCGCGACCGAGCTCGGGGCCGCTCCGATCCTCGCTGACGTCGAGGAAGTGGCCCGCCAGGCGCACATCTCGCTGGCGGAACCTGCTGCCGCTGCGCACTCGTCCGACGCCGAGCACTCCGTTGTCCACGCTGACGCCCCGGGAGCGCGAGGTGCTGTCACACCTGGTTGCCGGTCGCACCTACGCCGAGATCGCGCAGGCCTTGTTCATCAGCGAGAAGACGGTGAGCGCGCACGTCTCGAACCTGCTCCGAAAGACCGGCACGAGCAGTCGCGTCGAGGTCGCCGAGCTCGCCCGGCGCACCGCCGCCGCGCCCTGACGCGCGACGATGGGCCGGCCCGCGGTCGGGTCCGGCCCATCTATTGCCGTGGTCACGCCGGGTGTGGGGCGTGCCTCCCGGCGCGCCGGATGCCGACCACGGCGGCTCCGGTGAGGGCGACGCCCGCCAGAGCGCCCAGACCGACCTGCAGGTACTCGAAGGCGTTGTCGTCGACGAAGACCTCGCGGATCACGGTCTGCGTTCCCCCGTCAGAGGTAGTTGTGCTGACGGTCTCGCCACCTCCGCTGGAGCCGCCCGAGTCCGGCTCGGCAACGGCGGGGACGGCGGTGGCGAGGGAGACCACGCCCGCCGCGGCAGCGGCGGCCAGGATCCTGCGGATTGTGGTGGTGGTGTGGTGGTTCATGATCGAGCCCCTTCCGGCTTGGTGGTTGCTTGCCCCTCCACCGTCGCCAGTTCAGCCCCACCTGCCATCGGGGAACACCCCTCAGACTTCGGACGTGACCCCTCAGATCCCGCCGCTCTTCTTGCGTCGGTTGTAGTCGCGCATCCGCTGCGGCACGCCGACCACCGCCGCGTCGTACGACGGCACCTGGTGCTTGTTGCAGAACTGGTGGGCCCACTGCACGGACGGGACGCGGCGCCGCGTCCACTCGCCGTCGTGTGCGACCAGCAGCAGGGTCACGTCGCTGACGGCGGTGCGTGGCTCCACGAAACCCTCGACGCCACGGCGGCCGCGGACGAAGTCGAGCAGGTGCTGCTCGTCGGCCTTGTCGGACGCGCGGACGGTGGTGGAGCCCGTGCGGGTGGCGTCACGCGCGGGACGGCGCACCTTCGGTCGGCTCTTCCCGTGGCCGCGGAACCGGTCGAACAATCCCATGGGTACCAGTGTGCCGGGTCGGCCCACGGGGTGGTGTCGACAGGCTGACAAAGAGTGCAAAGATGGGCTCGGGCCACGGGAGCCCGACTGAGAGAAGGGACCACGGTGGCCGAGGCCGAATTCGACGTACTCATTCTCGGGGCAGGGTCGGGCGGCTACGCCTGTGCCCTCCGGGCGGCCCAGCTCGGGCTGTCGGTGGGCCTGGTCGAGAAGGGCAACCTCGGCGGCACCTGCCTCCACGTCGGCTGCATCCCCACCAAGGCGCTCCTCCACGCGGCGGAGATCGCCGACTCCGCCCGCGACTCTGCGAAGTTCGGCGTCGTGGCGTCGCTCGACGGCATCGACATGGCGGGCGTCAACAGCTACAAGGACGGCGTGGTCGGCCGCCTCTTCAAGGGCCTGACCGGTCTCATCAAGGGCCGCGGCATCACCGTCATCGAGGGCGAGGGTCGGCTCACCGGTCCCCACGAGGTGACCGTCGACGGCACGGCGTACGCCGGACGGCACGTCGTGCTGGCCTCCGGCTCCTACAGCAAGTCGCTCCCCGGCCTCGACCTCGACGGCGAGCGCATCCTCTCCTCCGAGCACGCGCTGCGGCTCGACCGCGTGCCGGCGTCCGTCGTCGTGCTCGGCGGTGGCGTGATCGGCTGCGAGTTCGCGAGCGTCTGGAAGAGCTTCGGCGCCGACGTCACGATCATCGAGGCCCTCCCCCGGCTGGTCGCGGCCGAGGACGAGGCGTCGTCGAAGGCGCTCGAGCGCGCGTTCCGCAAGCGGGGCATCGCCTTCCGCACCGGCACCCCGTTCCAGAGCGCCAAGGTCACCGACGACGGGGTGGCAGTGACCGTCGAGGGCGGCGACGTGATCGAGGCCGAGCTGTTGCTGGTCGCCGTCGGACGCGGCCCCGTGACCGACGGCCTCGGCTACGACGAGCAGGGCGTCACGATGGACCGCGGGTTCGTGCTCGCCGATGAGCGCTGCCGTACCAACGTCGAGGGCGTCTACGCCGTCGGCGACATCGTGCCGGGGCTCCAGCTCGCCCACCGCGGCTTCCAGCAGGGCATCTTCGTCGCCGAGGACATCGCCGGGCTCGACCCCGCGCCGATCGACGAGGCCGGCATCCCGCGCGTGACCTACTCCCACCCCGAGGTCGCCTCGGTCGGCCTCGACGAGGCCGCGGCGGTCGAGCAGTACGGCGCCGACGAGGTCGAGTCGCTGACCTACGACCTGGGCGGCAACGGCAAGAGCCAGATCCTGGCCACCCAGGGGTTCGTGAAGCTGGTCCGCCGCAAGGACGGGCCGGTCGTCGGTGTCCACCTCGTCGGCGACCGCGTCGGCGAGCTCATCGGCGAGGCCCAGCTCATCTACAACTGGGAGGCCCACGCCGACGACGTGGCGCCGCTCGTCCACGCCCACCCCACCCAGAACGAGGCTCTCGGCGAGGCCCACCTGGCGCTCGCCGGCAAGGCCTTGCACGCCCACTCCTGATCCCCGACCGCACCGCGACCGAAGGAAGACCATTGGCCACCGAAGTCACCCTCCCCGCGCTCGGCGAGTCCGTCACCGAAGGCACCGTCACCCGCTGGCTCAAGCAGGTCGGCGACCAGGTGGCCGTCGACGAGCCGCTGCTCGAGGTGTCCACCGACAAGGTCGACACCGAGATCCCCTCCCCCGTCGCCGGGACGCTGGTCGAGATCAAGGCCAACGAGGACGACACCGTCGAGGTCGGCGCCGTGCTGGCGCTGGTCGGCGAGGAGGGCGAGGGCGACTCCGGCTCCGAGGACTCCGGCTCCGAGGACTCGGGCTCGGACGACTCCGGCTCGGACGACTCTGGCTCGGACGACTCTGGCTCGGACGACTCCGGCTCGGACGAGGGACAGCAGGAGGACTCCGCCGGCGGCGGCGAGGACGTGGAACAGGAGCGTGCCGAGCAGGAGGCGGAGGAGAAGGACTCTGACGGCGAGGCGCCGTCGGAGCAGGAGCCGGCCGCCGAGTCGTCCAGCGACGACTCCGACGACTCGGGTGAGTCCTCCGGTGGCGGCGGTGGTGGTGGTACGTCGGTGACGCTGCCGGCGCTCGGCGAGTCGGTCACCGAGGGCACCGTCACGCGCTGGCTCAAGCAGGTCGGCGACGACGTGGCCGTCGACGAGCCGCTGCTCGAGGTCTCGACCGACAAGGTCGACACCGAGATCCCCTCCCCGGTCGCCGGGAAGCTGCTCGAGATCAAGGTCGAGGAGGACGAGACCGTCGAGGTGGGCGCCGAGCTGGCCGTGGTCGGCTCGGGCGAGGCCTCGTCCGGCGATGACAGCAGTGACGACAGCAGCGGCGACGAGGAGAAGGAGCCCGAGCCGGAGCAGGAGGCGGAGCCGGAGCCGGAGGCCGAGGACGAGTCCCGCGTCCGAGGAGGAGCCGGAGCCCGAGCCCGAGCCCGAGGCCAAGGAAGAGCCTGAGCCCGAGGCGAAGGAGGCCCCGCAGCAGGAGGCCGCCCCGGCCAAGGACCGGGAGGAGCCCTCGACGTACGTCACGCCGTTGGTGCGCAAGATGGCCGCCCAGCACGACGTGGACCTGTCCACGGTGAGCGGCACCGGCGTCGGCGGTCGGATCCGCAAGCAGGACGTCCTCGACGCCGCCAAGGCGAAGCAGGCGCCTGCGGCCGCCGAGGCACCGGCTGCGTCGGGTGGCGCGCCGGCGCCGTCGACGGCGCCGTCCCCGCTGCGGGGCAAGACCGAGCCGATGTCGCGGCTGCGCAAGGTCATCGCGAAGCGGATGATCGAGTCGCTGCAGACCTCGGCCCAGCTGACGCAGGTGGTCGAGGTCGACGTCACCAACGTCAGTCGGCTGCGCGACTCGATCAAGGCCGACTTCCACGCACGCGAGGGCGTGAAGCTGTCGTTCTTCCCGTTCTTCGCCAAGGCCACGATCGACGCGCTGAAGGCACACCCTGCCCTCAACTCCCAGGTCGACGAGGAGAAGGGCGAGATCACCTACTTCGACGCCGAGCACCTGGCGATCGCGGTCGACACCGAGCGCGGCCTGCTCAGCCCCGTCATCCACAACGCCGGCGACCTCAACGTCGCGGGTCTGGCACGCAAGATCGCCGACGTGGCGGAGCGGACCCGCACCAACAAGATCAAGCCGGACGAGCTGTCGGGAGGCACCTTCACGCTGACCAACACCGGCAGCGTGGGCGCCCTCTTCGACACCCCGATCATCAACCAGCCGCAGGTGGCGATCCTCGGCACCGGCACGGTCGTCAAGCGGCCGGTCGTCATCGACGACCCCAACCTCGGCGAGACCATCGCCGTGCGCCAGATGGCCTACCTGTCGCTGACCTACGACCACCGGATCGTGGACGGCGCCGACGCCGCCCGGTTCCTGCAGGACGTCAAGGCACGCCTGGAGGCCGGTCAATTCGATGTCTGAGCCCAGTCGACGCGGCGAAGCCGCGTCGGCGTCGGGCGAAGAGGTTGAGGAGCCCGGAGATGTCCCGAGCGTGCTCGGGACATCTCACCGGGCGTCTCGAAACCCGATGATCCGGTCAGGCTTCAGGATCCCCCGCAGACACCAGACCGGTCTCGTACGCGAGCACGGCGAGCTGGACCCGGTCGCGCCGTTCGAGCTTGGCAAGCAGGCGCGACACGTACGTCTTCACGGTGGCCTCGCTGAGAAACAGCTCGGCGCCGATGGCGGAGTTCGGGAGTCCGCGGGCCACCAGCCGCAGGACGTCGAGCTCGCGGTCGGTGAGCGCGGACAGGACGGCCGGGACGACTCCGGGAACGGGAGCGGTCGCGAAGCGTTCCAGCAACCGCCGGGTGGCAGCGGGAGCCAGCATCGTGTCGCCGCGAGCGACCGCCCGCACCGCGTGCACGAGGTTGTCCGGTGACACGTCCTTGAGCATGAAGCCGCTCGCTCCGGCGCGGACGGCAGCGTAGACGTACTCGTCCAGGTCGAAGGTGGTCAGTGCGAGCACCTTGCACTCCGGCTGCTCGGCGACCAGCTGTCGGGTCGCCTCGATGCCATCGAGCCGCGGCATCCGCACGTCCATGAGGACGACGTCCGGGCGGGTGTCGCGCGCCACCTCGAGTGCCTCCACGCCGTCGCCAGCCTGACCGACCACCGACATCTCAGCCCGTTCCAGGATCAGGGCGAACCCCGATCGGACCAGCTCCTGGTCGTCGACGACGACGACTCGGATGCCCGTCACGGCGAACCCGACGGCAGGACGGCCCGCACGGCGAATCCGGTGCCGTTGACGGAGGCCGCCTCGACCGTGCCGCCGTACAACGCGGCTCGCTCCCGCATCCCGACCAACCCGTGACCGCCGGCCGGGTCCGCGGCGCCCACGCCGTCGTCGGTGACCTCGATCCGGACGTCGTCCGGCCCGTAGGTGAGCGACACTTCGACGGCCGAGGCGGAGGCATGGCGTCGGACGTTGGTGAGGGCCTCCTGGACGATCCGGTACGCCGCCAGGTCGACGCCGGCGGGAAGGTCACGGGGATCACCGACCACGTCCAGCCGCGCGGACAGCCCGGCCGACCGTACGTCGTCCATCAGGGCCGGCACCGCGTCCAGACCCGGCTGCGGCTCGAGGGCACCCGGCTCGTCGGTGGTCCGGAGCATGGCCACCACCCTCCGCATCTCCGAGAGCGCACTCGTGCCCGTGGTCCGGATCGTCCCGAGCGCTCGGCGCGTGAAGTCCGGGTCGTCGTCGACGACCTGCTCGGCGGCACCGGCCTGGACGACCATCATGCTGACCGCGTGGGCCACGATGTCGTGCAGCTCGCGCGCGATGCGGGTGCGTTCCTCGACGACGGCGGCCATCGCCTGTTCGGCAGCCGCCACCTCGGCTTCGACCGCCCGGCGGGTCGAGTCCTCGGCCCGCACCTCCAACCGCCGCAGCCCGAACCCGAACCCCCACACGACCGCGAACACGCCCCAGTGGAAGACGATCTCCCCGGGCTCCTGCAGGTAGGCCACGAAGAGGTCGAAGTACAGGAGCGTGAGGGCTCCGGCGATCGCGCCGTAGAGCGGCACCCGGCCACGCCCGTGCCGGGCCATCGAGAACACCGCCACGGCCATCGGGACGAACTGCCCCCAGAACAGGACGTACATCGGCTCGAGCGTGAAGGCCACGGGCCACGACCACAGCACGAAGAGGCCCGCGGGCAAGGGGTAGGTACGGCGCTGCGTCAGCGCCAGCCCGGCGACGACGGTCACCACCGTGCTCGGAAGGGGCGACCCCTCCGCCTGGCGCGACGAGAACGGCACCCAGATCTCCGCCAGCCCGACCGCGGTCACCGCCGCGGCCAGTGCGAGGTCGAAGAGGCGCTCACGCAGGGCCGGCACCCGTTCAAGATACGGCCACGGGAGCAGTCGCTGCGTCATCCCGAAGATGTCACGACGGTCAACTCCGGGTGACCGCGATGGGGTCCGGGCGCCGATGACCGACGACCAGGCGCTGGCGTTCGCTGGTGTCCCACTCACTCACCGAGGAGCACACCATGAAGGACGCCGCCACATTCCGTCGTACCGCCGCCGCCGTCGGCCTGGCCGGGGCCGTGATCACCTCGACCGCCTGGACACTCCTGGAACCGCCCTTCCCGGCGGACTACGGCGAACGCCTGGCGGCCATTGACGCCGGAGGCGCCGGCGCGACGGCCTCGGCGGTCCTGTTCGCCGTCTCGCAGCTGTTCATGCTGGCCGCAGTCCTGGGCATCGCCCACCTGATCCGCGATCGCGCGCCGCTCCTCTCCAACCTCGGCGCCACGCTCTCGGTGATCGGGGTCCTCGGGCACGCGGTGTTCGCCGGCAGCATGCTGATGACCGTGACCATGGCCGGGGACGCCGCCCACCGCGAGCTCTATGCCGGCCTCATCGAGGACTTCGAGTCCTCGCCGATGATGATCTTCGCTGCCTGCGGGCTGCTCGGCACGGTCCTGGGCCTCCTGCTGCTCAGCATCGGACTCTTCCGGTCACGGGTGGTCCCTCGCTGGATCCCGGCCCTGCTCTGGGCGTTCCTGGTGATCGAGTTCGTCGGTACGGCCCTCAGCGACTTCGCGACGTACGCCGCCGTGCTGAGCCTCGCGATCGCGTTCGGCGCGTTGGCCCTCCACGTCTGGCAGACGCCGCGCGACGACTGGGAGGTCGGCCACCCAGCCTCCGGGGGCAGGCTGCCCGCTCCGGCTTGAGGCACGGGGCAGGATGGGGTCATGCGGATCGTGATCGCCGGCTCCTCGGGATTCCTCGGGACCCACCTGACCGCCCGCTTCCGCGAGGGCGGGCACGACGTGGTCCGGCTGGTTCGGCGCGCCGCTCGCGCGCCGGACGAGTCGCGGTGGGACCCGTACGCCGGCGAGGTGGAGCAGGGACTGATCGAGCGGGCAGACGTCGTCGTCAACGTCGCGGGGTCCCCCACCGTGGGCAATCCGCACTCGAAGCGGTGGGCCCGCGAGCTGCGCGAGAGCCGGGTGTCGACGACCGCGCTCCTCGCCGAGACGATCGCGGGTGCCGCGTCGAAGCCGGCCTTCCTGGCCAACAACGCCGTGGGCTACTACGGCGACCACGGCGCCGAGCTGGTCACCGAGGCGACCGCGCCGAGCGGCGACTCGCTGATGTCGGGCGTCTGCCGGGACTGGCAGGAGGCCGCCTCCCCCGCCGAACGCGCGGGTGCGCGGGTGTGCGTGCTCCGGACCGCCCCGGTGATGGACCGGCAGGCGCCACCGCTGCGGCAGCTCCGGCAGCTCTTCCGGCTCGCGCTCGGCGCGCGCCTGGGCGACGGCGAGCAGCACATGCCGATGGTCTCGCTCCGCGACTGGCTCGGCGCGGTCGCCCGGATCGCCGAGGACACGAGCATCTCCGGGCCCGTGAACATCTGCGCGCCGATCACCCCGACCAACGCCGAGTTCACGAAGGCGCTCGCGCAGGCAGTGCACCGTCCGGCGTTCGCGTTCGTCCCGTCCCCGCTGTTGTCGCTGGGCGCCGGTCCCGCGGCGCCCGAGCTCCTGGGTTCGGTCAACGCCGCCCCCGCCGTCCTCGAGGCGGCCGGCTACCAGTTCCAGGACCGCGACGTCGACGCCGTGCTCGCGGCCGGGCTGCGCTGATCGGCCACCTCGGCCACCAGCCACTCGCCCGCCACCCTCCGCAGCACGATGACGCGTGTGGAGGGGTCGTCCCGCGGGAGCACGACGCGCCGGTCCCCCGCCATCGCCACGGCACCCACCAGCCGGTCGGTGACCGTCAGGGTGAGTGTGGTCGGGGTCATGCTCACGAGGGAGGCCGCCAGCACCTGCACCCGCATGCCGGTGACGCGCAGTCCGCGGTCGGCGTACGACGCGAGCAGGCGCCGGTCCGCGCGGCCGGTGCGGGAGCCCTCGACGTAGAGCTCGGAGAGGGCCGCTGGTTGCCCCCGGGCCCACGCGGTCGCGCGTCGCTCGTCCCAGGCGTGGAGCACGGCCAGCGCGTCGACCGTCGGCGGGTGGAGCGCCAGGAACAGGGGCAGGAGCAGCTGGAAGAGGTTCACACCCTGCTTCTACCCACTCCGGCTGGTCCGCGCGTGCGTCATCCACAGGGGTACGCTGCGAGCGTGGGTCTTGACTTCCGGATCGCCGGCCTCGGGGACGACGCCGTCGACTACGTCGCCGCGTGGGACCTGCAGCGCGACGTCCACGCGTCGGTGGTGGCCGGCGCCGCCCCCGACACGGTGCTGCTGCTCGAGCACCCGCCGGTGTTCACCTGCGGCAAGCGCACCGACCCCCACGAGCGCCCCCTCGACCCGGGCGGCGCCCCGGTCATCGACGTCGACCGCGGCGGCAAGATCACCTTCCACGGGCCCGGCCAGCTGGTCGGCTACCCGATCGTCACGCTCCCCGACCACGTCAAGGTCGTCGACTACGTGCGACGCGTCGAGGAGGCGCTGATCGCGACCTGCCGCGACCTCGGCGTCGTCACCGCTCGCATCCCCGGTCGCAGCGGCGTGTGGCTGCGGGCCGACGAGCGCGGGCCGGAGCGGAAGGTCGCCGCCATCGGGATCCGGGTCAGCCGCGGGGTGACGATGCACGGCTTCGCGATCAACTGTGACGTCGACATGAGCTGGTACGACCGGTTCGTGCCCTGCGGCATCGCCGACGCCGGCGTGACCTCGCTGTCCAGGGAGCTGGACCGCGAGGTGACCGTCCGCGAGGTCGTCCCGCTGGTCGAGCGGCACCTGTCGTCGTACCTCACCTGGCAGCAGTACGACGCCACGCCGGACTACGAGCCGCGCCCCGAGCCGGCCCGGATCCAGCTGATCTCGCCCTCCCGTTGACCTGGTTTGAGGCTGAGTACTGAGTTGCAGGGTGGCCGACTTCCTCCCGTCGGGGCTCTCGTTGGAGTGGCGTCGATTGGGCGAAAACGACAGGTATCTGGCCGATTTTCCTGCAGTTCGTGACCAATGGATCGGTCCAAGAAGCGGCCACCCCCTGAAACCGGTCGACCACACTCCCGAGCCGGCCCGCGTGTCGAGGATCGAGCTCGTCACCCCGTAGTGCATACTCCGTATCTATGACGGGGGACTTGGTCATCGAGACAGCCGGGCTGCGCAAGGAGTTCCGGACGCGACGAGGCGGGCTGCGGGTCGCCGTGCAGTCGCTGGACCTGGCGGTGCCGGCGGGAGGTGTGCACGGCTTCCTCGGACCCAACGGGTCCGGGAAGACCACCACCATCCGGATGTTGCTCGGGCTCGCCCGCGCGACCAAGGGCTCGATGGCGCTGTTCGGCACCACGGTCCCCCACGGGCTGCCCGCCGTCATCGACCGCGTCGGCGCGGTCGTCGAGTCGCCGAAGTTCTCCCCCAACTTCACCGGCCGGCAGAACCTGCAGCTGCTGGCCCGCACCCGAGGCATCGGCCAGGACCGGATCGAGGCAGCGCTCGCCACGGTCAGCCTCGGCGAGCGCGACAAGGACCGCTACAAGTCCTACTCGCTCGGCATGAAGCAGCGACTGGCGATCGCCGCAACGCTGCTCAAGGACCCGCAGCTGCTGATCCTCGACGAGCCCACCAACGGACTCGACCCGGCCGGCATCCGCGAGATCCGCGACACGATCCGCACCCTCGGCGAGTCCGGCGTGACGGTCCTGCTCAGCTCCCACATCCTCGCCGAGGTGCAGCAGGTGTGCTCGTCGGTGACGATCATCGGCAACGGCCGGATGCTCGCCTCCGGCAAGGTCGACGACCTCATGGGCGCCAGCACCTCCTACCGGGTGCGGGTGACCGACCAGGCCGACGCCGTACGACCGTCTCGCAGGAGGCCGGCTTCACGGTCCATCCCGACGGGGACGAGCTTCCGGGTGGAGACCGACCGGCCACCTCCGACATCACCCGCCTCCTCGGCGAGTCACGAGGTCTGGCTCAGCGAGCTGACGCCGGTCCGGCCCGACCTCGAGACGGTGTTCCTCGACCTCACCTCCGGTGAAGCTCTCGGCGAGGCACCGGCAACCGGGGAGAGCGCCCGATGATCCGGTTGCTCGGCGTGGAGCTGACCCGGCTGCGCTGGCGTCGCGCGGTCGTCCTCCTGCTCGCCGGCTGCGTCCTGGTCACCGTCGTGATCTTCGCGGGCACGGCGTGGAGCACCCGCCCGGTCTCCGACGCCGAGCTGCGCAGGCCCAGGCCCAGGTCGACCGCGAGCTCGAGCAGCCCTACATGCAGCGGCAGATCGAGCGCTGCGAGAAGCAACCCCGACCGCTACGGCGTCCAGGACACCGACGCAGTGCGCGGACCGGGTGGGTCCCCAGGTCGAGTGGTTCGTCTCCCGCGAGCCGCTCCGGGTGGGCGAGGCGCTCGCGGACCTCCGGGCTGGGCGTCATCACGATCCTGATGGGCCTGCTGATGCTGGTCGGCACCACCTTCGCCGGCGCCGACTGGAACTCCGGCTCGATGAGCAACCAGCTGCTCTTCGAGCCACGCCGGTCACGGATCTGGCTCGCCAAGGGCCGTCGCGGTGTTGGTGGCTGGCCGTGATCACCTCGGCCGTCGCTGCTCGCCGGCATTCTGGGGCGGGCTGGCCTGCTGGCCCAGTCGCGCGAGCTCGACGTCGCCATCGGGCTCGCGGGCGTGGATCGTCGAGAGCAGCTCGGTGCGCGCGGTGCTGCTGATCGGCGCGGCGGCGCTCGGGGCGTACGCCGTCACCATGCTCGTTCCGCAGCACCGTCTTCACCCTCGGCGCGCATGTTCGCGCGTCGTCGTGGGCGCGACCTGTGATCCTGGCGCTGATCGGCGTCAGCGAGCGCGTGGTTCCCCAACAAGAACCTCGCCGCGGTGATCTGGGACGGCACGCGCTACTACGTCGAGCCGCCCGACGTCTGTTTCCAGCGGCCGCGACGACCACCGGCCGGCGTCGACTGCCGGCAGTTCGAGACGCTCGACGCTGGTGACGGGCGTGCGCTACCTCGGCGTGCGCTGGCCTCGCGTGGCGTCTCGGTGTGGTCGTTCCGCCGCCGCGACGTCCCTGATGCCCGGCATTCGGTCGAGCTGGGACGTGCCCAGCGTAGAGTTGGCGGACGTGACCACCGCCCCCGCACCCGAAGGCCGCAAGCTGCTGCGCCTCGAGGTCCGCAACGCCGAGACCCCGATCGAGCGCAAGCCGGAGTGGATCAAGACCCGCGCGAAGATGGGCCCGGCCTACACCGAGCTGCAGAACCTCGTGAAGGGCGAGGGCCTCCACACGGTGTGCCAGGAGGCCGGCTGCCCCAACATCTTCGAGTGCTGGGAGGACCGCGAGGCGACGTTCCTCATCGGCGGCGACCAGTGCACCCGCCGCTGCGACTTCTGCCAGATCGACACCGGCAAGCCGGAGCCGCTCGACCGCGACGAGCCGCGCCGGGTCGCCGAGTCGGTGCAGAAGATGCAGCTGCGCTACGCCACCATCACCGGCGTCGCCCGCGACGACCTGCCCGACGGCGGCGCCTGGCTCTACGCCGAGACGGTGCGCGCGATCCACGAGCTCAACCCCGACACCGGCGTCGAGAACCTGATCCCCGACTTCAACGGCAAGCCCGACCTCCTGACGGAGGTCTTCGAGTCGCGGCCCGAGGTGCTCGCCCACAACGTCGAGACGGTGCCGCGGATCTTCAAGCGGATCCGCCCGGCCTTCCGCTACGACCGCTCGCTCGACGTGATCACCCAGGCCCGCGACTTCGGCCTGGTCACCAAGTCCAACCTGATCCTCGGCATGGGCGAGACCCGCGAGGAGGTCAGCCAGGCGCTGCGCGACCTCCACGACGCCGGCTGCGAGCTGATCACCATCACCCAGTACCTCCGGCCCTCGGTGCGCCACCACCCCGTCGAGCGGTGGGTGAAGCCGGAGGAGTTCGTCGAGCTCAAGGACGAGGCCGACGAGATCGGTTTCTCCGGCGTCATGTCGGGGCCGCTGGTCCGTTCGTCCTACCGGGCCGGTCGGTTGTACCGTCAGGCCTCGGACGCACCGAGCCGCCCGCACCGCCTAGCCACTCGCTCCTCCAGAAAGCACCCGGATGTCCAACCTCGATCCGTCCGACATGAACCGCCGCCAGCAGATGGTGGCCACCTACCGGATGGCCAAGCGGACCGACCGCCGCCTCGGTCTGCTTCTGCTCGGCACGTTCCTCGTCGCCGGCGGCCTGGGCTTCGCCCTCTTCTACTTCGTGATGCCGGGCTCGGAATGCCTCAGCCTGATCCTCGCGATCGTCGGCGGGTTGCTCCTCGGCCTGCTCGCCACGGTCATCCTCTTCGGCCGCCGGGCCCAGAAGTCGGCGTACTCCCAGATGGCAGGTACGCCGGGCGCCGGTGCCCGAGCGCTGTCGACGCTGCGCCGCGGCTGGAAGACCGACCAGATGGTGGCGTTCAACAAGCAGCAGGACATGGTCCACCGCGTCGTCGGCCCGCCGGGCATCGTGCTGGTCGGCGAGGGCAATCCCCAGCCGGTGAAGACGCTGCTGGCCAACGAGGAGCGCCGTCACGCCCGGGTCGCGTCCGATGTCCCGATCCACCAGGTCGTCGTCGGCGACGGCGAGGGCCAGGTGCCGCTGACCAAGCTGGTCCGCCACGTCACCAAGCTGGGCAAGTCCGTGAAGGGCGCCGAGCTCACCGATCTGCTCAGTCGGCTCCGGGCGATCGACGCCAACCGGCCCAACCTGCCGATCCCCAAGGGTCCGATGCCGACCAGCATGAAGGGCATGCGCGGCCAGATGCGGGGGCGCTAGCACGTCCAGTGGGGGTCGCCGTCCAACACGGACGGTCAGCCGGGGAGCATCTCGAGCTCGCGCGCCATCCGCACCGCCGCGTTCCGGCGTGAGACCCCGAACTTCCGGAGGATGTTCCGCACGTGCGTCCGCACCGTGTTGACCGAGATGTACATGACAGCCGCGATCTCCTCGGTCGTCAGCAGCTCGGCGAGGTGTCCGAGGACCTCGAGCTCCTTCTCCGTGAGTCGTTCGACCGGAGCCGACCGCGTCTGCGACTCGACGGGCTGCCTTCCCTGTCGGGGTCGGGGCAGGGCGGTGCCCGCCACCTCGAAGAGCCACGCATGCGACGCCACCAGCTGCGGGTCCTGGAGCAACAGCTGGCGCACCGGGGTCGGCGCCTCGTGGAAGGGGCGTCGCAGCCTCGGCGTGACAGCCAGCTGCAGGGCCGAGTCGAGTGCCTGGCGCGCCTTCATCGTCGAGCCGTTGTGCAGCTGTCGGGCGCTCTCCACCAGCCATCCCGACACCCGGACCGGCTGTGGCGCCTTCTGCCCGAGTGCCACCGCGAGGGAGTCGGCGGCGGCCGCATCGTCACCGAGCCGCAACCAGGCCTGGCTGACGACCAGTGCGGGCTCCGCGCCAGCACCCTCGACGCCCAGTCCCTCGATCTCTGCCAGGGCCGCCTCGGGCTCGCCGCTCACGACCTTCAGCTGAGCGGCCTCGATCCGCATCCGGCGGACCAGCCAGCTCCCGGGGTCGGCAAACTCCCCCACGGCGTCGGACACGCGCGACAGTGCACCGGCCCGGTCCCCCTGAGCGACCTGGAGCCGCGCCTTGACCACCGTGAGGAGGGCACGAGGCACGGGGTCACCCAGGATGAAGTCGGACCGCTCGGCCGAACGCACGTGATCGAGCGCGGCGCGCAGCTCGTAGCGCTCGACGGCGACCCACGCGAGCGCCACCCGGGCAGCGGCCGATCGGTCGCCTACGGGGATCCCGGCGTCGGTCGCAGCCCGGATGGCGCGGGCCGCGAGCGCCTCGCCCCGGGTCAGGTCGCCAGCGCAGCAGGCGAGGAGAGCGAGATAGCCGAGGCACTCCACAAGGAGCGGGTCGGCTCCGGCCTCGACCGCGGCGCCCGCGCCCGCCCGGAAGATCTCGTCGGCCTCGTCGAGGTGTCCCTGCCGAATCGTCGCGATGCCCTTGGTGGCGAGGACCAGGGCAGCCAGCTCCGGGTGGTCCCGCACCTTGCTGCGCGTGGCTTCCTGCGCCAGTGCCTCCTGGGCCGCCTGCGCCAGGACCTCCGCCTCTCCCGGATCGTCGGAGAACCGGGCCCGGATGGCGACCAGCACCGCCACAGCGAGGGTGAGCGCCTGGTCGTGCGGGCTCTGTTCACCGCCGTGGCTCCGGACTCGGCCGAGCTGTTCCTGGAACACGTCGGTGTCGCCATCGGTCAGGGCCAGCGTGGCCCTCACCACCGCCGCTGCCGGCGTCTCGAGGTCGTCGGGAAGCCCCTTCAAGGTCTCCGCCAGCGCGCTGGAGCCGTCGTCCAGCACCAGCTGTCCCACCGCGGCGTTGTCGACGACCTGGTCCGCGGCTTCCTCCCAGGCACCGACGGACGCGTAGTGGCGGACGGACGAGGTGAGGAGACCCTGCTCCGCGAACCAGTCGGCCGCCCGTCGCTGCAGGGTGACCATGGTCTCCGGTGAGCCGTACGCGAGCTCCGCGCGCAGCAGCTCGCGGAAGAACGGGTGGTAGCGGTAGTGCCCGGCATGACCCGGCACGTTCTCGATGAACACGTTGACTCTCACGAGGAAGGCGAGCGTCCTGGCCGCCGAGCGGCCCGCCAGCGCCTCGGCGAGACCGGGCTGGATGGTGTCAGGGATGCTCATGGCCATCAGTTGCTCGCGCACCAGTGGCGGATGGGCTGCCAGCACCTCGCCCATGAGGTACTCCGCGATGCTCCCGCTGTCTCCGACCACCTGCTCGACGCCCTCGTCGGGATCGTCGCGATCGACGAGCATCTTCCCGGCAAACCGGAGGCCCGTCACCCATCCCTTGGTCCGGGCGTTCAGGCTGTGCACGGACTCGGGTGCCAGTCGGACACCCATCTTGTCGAGCAGGGCTCCGGCCTCCTCGTCGGTGAACGCCAGGTCCGCCATGCGGACCTCGGTCACCGTCTCCTCGAGGCGGTAGCGGTACAGCGGCATCACGGGGTCGGCGCGCGTGAGGAGCACCAGGCGCAACCGGTGTCCGGTGTGCCTCAGCAGGAAGTCGAGGTCACCGGCCACAGCGGCGGAGTCGACCTCGTAACCGTCGACGACGACCGTGATCGGGGTCGCCTCGGATGCGATCGACGACGCAATCCCACGGCGCACGCCGCCGTCGAGGGCTGCCCTTCCCGCGGGAAGGGACGTCGCGGAGACGGGCACCCCCAGTCGCTCCAGACATCCGACGAACCCGGGCCAGAAGGGTTCGTCCGCCTCGAAGGTGATCCACTCGGTACGCGCCGCCGTGCGGGTCGTGACCCAGTCGACCACGAGTGCGGTCTTTCCCGTCCCCGCGGGAGCGCTGACGAGCACCAGGGGGCACCGCTCGTCAGGCTCCAGCAGGTCCAGGAGGCGGGGTCGGGCGAGGAACTGTCGAGGCCTCTCGGGTACGCCGGACCATCCCGCCGTCCCGGCGGGATTCTCTTGTCGCGGACCGTCCTCCGACGAAGCGCGCGCACTCATCTGCGGTTCCACGTTCCCTCCCCAGGACCTCTCACGGTAAACGAACCCAGCGTCAGAGGAATCACTGAAATCGTGTGAAAGCGAAAGTCTGTGCGCGGGTCCTTCGGCCTCGGCCCGGATCCGATCATCCTCCGAGGAGGCCGACCGTCGTCGCCTCCCGCACCGCGTCGCTCCGCGAGGAGACGCCCAGCTTCCGGTAGATGGAGGTGATCTGCGAGCTCGCCGTGTTGCGCGAGACGAAGAGCCGCTCCCCGATCTCCGCGACGGTCAGGTGCGTCTGGAGGTACGGCAGCACCCGCAGCTCGGCCGGCGAGAGCGGCGCGGAATCCTTGCCCTCCCCCAGGTGGGTTGCGGCGTCCACCGACGACCTGAGCGCCTCGACCTCGCCGACGAGCACGCCCAGGTACGGCCGGTGCCGAAGGATGTCGTCGATCTCCTCCAGGAGGTGCTGGGTCGCGCTCTGGTCACCCATGGCCCAGGAGACCTTCGCGAGCTGGAGACGACCTCGGACGGCGAGGAAGGGCAGGGCGTGGGTGCTGATCGCTCGCCCACGCATTGCCCTGCCGTGCAGGCGGTCGGCCTCCTCCCGGTCACCGCGGTGCAAGTACAGCCTCGCGGCGGCGCTGTAGGCCAGGACGCTCACCACGTAGTCCTGGAGCCGGTGCTCCTCGATGGCCGCGAGGCCGCGATCCACGTGCCCTTCAGCCTCCTGCCAGTTCTCGCGGTCCATGGCGATCCAGGCCAGCTCCGCCGCCGTCAGCACGACCCGGTCGGCGTTGCCGTTCCGGCCGGCGAGGGCCGCCACCTCCTTGAGCAGGGTCACGCCGCGATCCGTGTCGCCCGTCAGGAGATGGGCTTCGCCGTAGAGGTACAGCGCCAGGTCACGCCAGAGGCTCCACGGCTCCTCCTGCTCCAGCGCCAGCTGCGCATCACTCATCGCCTGTTCCGGTCCCTCGGCACACATGGCGGCGCGCAGCATCGCCCGCGCCGACTCGAACGATGCCGTCCCGTCGGCGGGTTCGGCATCGAAGGATGCCTGGGCGAGGAACGCCGCCCAGCGGAGGGCCTCCGTCGTCTCACCCGTCAGCGCCGCGAGCCATCCCTGCTGGACCGCGAGTGGTGGATACTCCACCAGCTGCTGGTCCCCCAGCCGGCCCAGCCATCGATACACCGTCGCCACCTGGCCGCTCTGGTACGTGGCGAGGGCGACTCTCGTCACCAGCTCGGCACAACCTCGGCGGTCCTCTGTCTCGAGCAGGTGCTCCACCGCCAGGGCCGGCGACCCGTGTTCCTCGTACCAGGCAGCGGCACGGAGGTGGAGGTTGCCGACGACTTCCGGCTCTACTCGCTCCAGCTCTCCGCGGAGGAACTCACGGAAGAGCGGGTGGTAGCGGTACCAGCGACGTCGTCGATCAACGGAGAACACGAACAGGCTGGAGGCCTCGAGATCTCGCAGGCACGACAGTGAGTCCTGCCGCTCGAGGACAGCGTCGCAGAGCTCGCCGCTCACCAGGTCGAGCACGGCGGACCGCCGCAGGAACTCCTGGACGTCACTCCCCAGCTGCGCGAGCGTCTCCCCGTACAGGTAGTCGGCGATGTAGTGGTCGTCACCGGACACCTTGACGATCGGCTCCGGGCTGTCGCGCGCCATGAGCGCCGCGAGGTAGAGGCCGACCGGCCACCCCTCGGTGGCAGCTGTCAGGTGCTGCGCTGCGTCTCCGGTCAGGTCGACGTGTGCCTCGGCGAAGATCTGCTTCGCCCCAGCCGCGTCGAGTGCCAAGTCCCGACTGGTGAGCTCCAAGGCGTCTCGGGCGGCGCGCAGGCGGGGCAGGTGAGGCTGCGCGACCCGACTGGCCGCGACGAGCTGCGAGCCCGCAGGGATCGCGGAGACCAGCACGCTCAGCACGTCGTGGCAGGCCGGCGACCGCAGCTCGTGCAGGTCGTCGAGGAAGAACACGAACGGGCGGGGGCTGGCGTTGAGCGCCGCTGCCAGCCGCGGCGCGGCGCGGCCCAGCGCCGCCAGGCCCGTCATGTGCCCCACCACGTGGTCGTGGGACTCCGTGGCGCGCACGAAGGAAGCAGCGAGCACGCTCAGCAGGGTCGCCGGGTCGTCGTCCAGCCGATTGAGCGAGACCCACGCGACCTGGCGGTCCTCGATCCCGGCCCACTGGGAGAGAAGGGTCGACTTCCCGTATCCGGGCGGCGCCGTCACCGCAACGATCCGGCACGAACTCGTGCGGGCGGCTTGAATGATCTCGAGACGGCTCACCAGTCCTACGGCGGGGTCCGGGACGCGGAGCCTGGTGTCGAGCAGTTGTTCTTCGAGTCTCACATCAGCCGAGGGCCCTCCCTGGCCAACGGTCATGCCGTGATCGTAACCAATCACGGCTCGGGGGCGTCCTTTCACCCTGCGCAGGTGAGTCGCCGCCCCGACCGGAATGACAGCGTGGCGGAAAGCGGGACCGACCGACAGCGAGGTGCACCATGGCGCCAGGCGGAAAGCGTGGCGGGACGGCCGTCACGTACCGGTTGCGGGAGAAGCTGGTCTCGCTGGGTGACGACTACTGGATCGAGGACGCGGACGGGGAACGTGTCTACCGTGTCGACGGCAAGGCGCTGCGGCTCCGCAAGACGTTCGACCTCCTCGATGTCGCAGGGCAACGCCTGTGCCGGGTCCAGACCCGGGTGCTCCACGTGCGGGACACGATGGCGATCGAAGGCCCCGACGGAGACCGGATCGCCGTCGTGCACAAGGCCCTGGTCTCCCCGCTCCGACACCGGTGGAAGGTGGACGTGGAGGGTGGCGAGGACCTGTCGGTGCAGGGCAACATCGTCGACCACGAGTACACCGTGGAGCGGGAGGGTCGCCAGGTCGCCGAGATCTCCAAGCGCTGGTTCCGGATGCGCGACACCTACGCGATCCAGATCACCCCGGGCGCCGACACGCCCCTCCTGCTTACTGTCGCGGTCGCCCTGGACGCGATGACCCACCCGGACTAGGGAGCACACAGATGCTCTCGATCCTCAGTCCGGTCCGGTCGATCACCTCCACCAGACCTGTCAGGTCGCTCTCAGAGGCGGCTCGGATCGTCGTACACGTGTGGGAGTCGACCACCTGGTGCGGCCTCAAGGCCCAGCGGAGGACCGGGCCGAGTGCCCCCTCGATGGTGAGCTCGTAGTCCGCAGCGACCTGCCGATCGTGTCGAGTCACGTGTCTGCACCCTCGGAGTCGGTCGTGGTGCCGGCCGCGAGCCGGCGGACCTCGACCACGTCAAGTCCGAAGGCCCGTAGTCGTGCCAGGAACCCGTGGAGCTCGGCCTGGTCCTGGAAATGCCCGCGCAGCGAGGTCCTCAGCTCCCGCGTCGTGACGTCGACGTGGCCGAGCTGCTCCAGGACGTCGTCCGAGACGGCCCCGGTGATGCGCACCTCGAACACCTGGTCCGCGGGACCGCGGTCGCCGGTCACCGGCGCTTGGGGCGAGTCTTGCTCCATCATCAGCCATTCCTCGTCGCGGGCAGATCGTAGGCCGTTCCGACAGAGTCTTGTCCCTCCCGAACCCGCGGTCATCGTCACGCACAGGTGAATCCCGCACGTCGTGATTCTTTCCCCCGTGGCCGCATGCTCGTCCGTAGCGGGTGAGGGATTCCGGGTCCACGTCCCTCTAGCGTGGTCGGACGCGGAGCAGGCGGTCACCGGGCCGCCGCGGGAGAGGATCGGTCGTCATGAACGATGGAGACGAAGTCACTCTGGGACCAATCAGCTATCTGGTGGTCGAGTTCCCTGAGGCCAGACTGACCGGGGAAGGCATGGGCGAGCTGGTCCGTCTCACGGAGCTCGGCATCATCCGAGTCCTCGACCTCGTGTTCGTCATGAAGGACGCCGACGGGGTCGTGACAGCCGTCGAGATCACGGACCTCGACGGTGACGGAGAGCTGGACCTGGCGGTGTTCGAGGGCGCGTCGTCCGACCTCCTCGGCGCCGATGACCTCGAAGAGGCTGGCGGAGCGATCGCCTCGAACAGCGCTGCCGCCGTCCTGCTCTTCGAGAACACATGGGCAGCTGGCCTGGCGGACGCTCTGCGCCGCGGCGGTGCCGAGCTCGTCGCCGCCGGATACGTCCCCCTGGGAGATCTCGCCGAGGCGCTCGATCTCGCAGACGCAGCAGCCGGCTGACATCCGTCGCCGGACACGACCAGAAGGGAACGGGACCATGCCAGGTCTGATCAGAGGAGTCGCCCGCACCGCGGCGATCGCCGGAACCGCGACGGCCGTCTCCAACCGGGTGTCGAGGCGGCAAGGCAACAGGTGGGCTGAACAGGAAGCGGCCCAGGCACCCCCCACCACGGCTCCGCCTCCCCCGCCTCCCCCGCCGGCGGCCGCAGAACCTGATCCCATCCAGCTGTTGTCGGACCTGGGCCGACTCCACGACGCGGGCACGCTCACGGACGAAGAGTTCGCTGCGCAGAAGGCGCGGATCCTCGGTCAGATGTGACGTCGTCGGGGCAGTCGCCCTACGGCTCATCCGCCATGGACGACGATCCTGGCAGGCAGAGCGCCAAGGATGGCGGGATCGGCCATCGACCACCTCGAGGCCGCACAGCCGAAGGGATCGGACCGATGGTCACCCAACCGAAGAGCGCCCGCCGCGACGTGTTGCCCGTTCCGGACCGACCCCCGGCCGGCCTGGTCACCTACGACGCCAAGGATCCGGACACGGCTTTCGCGCCCATCGAGCCGCTGCGGCCTCCGCGATCGGCGCCGAACGTGCTGGTGGTGCTGCTCGATGACGTGGGCTTCGGGGCGTCGAGTGCGTTCGGTGGCGTCATCGACACCCCGAACGCCGAGCGACTGGCGTCCGCGGGACTGAAGTTCAACCGGTTCCACACGACTGCGTTGTGCTCGCCGACCCGCGCCGCCCTGCTGAGCGGGCGCAACCACCACACCGTCGGCATGGGTGGCATCACCGAGATCGCCACGTCGGCTCCCGGCTACGACTCCAGGCGTCCCAACAGCTGCGCGCCGCTCGCGGAGATCCTGAAGCTCAACGGCTACTCGACGGCACAGTTCGGCAAGTGCCACGAGGTGCCGGTGTGGGAGACCAGTCCTCTCGGCCCGTTCGACAACTGGCCCACGGGCAGCGGCTTCGAGTACTTCTACGGCTTCATCGGCGGGGAGGCCCACCAGTACTACCCGGCCCTCTACGAGGGCACCACCCCCGTCGAGCCCGACCGGACGCCCGAGGAGGGCTACCACCTGATGGGCGACATGACGGACAAGGCGATCGGCTGGATCCGACGGCAGAAGTCGCTCATGGCGGACAAGCCGTTCTTCGCCTACTTCGCCCCGGGTGCGACGCACGCTCCCCACCACGTCCCGCCCGAGTGGATCGACAAGTACGCCGGCCGGTTCGACGAGGGCTGGGACGCGCTGCGGGAGGAGATCATCGTCCGGCAGAAGGAGACCGGCGTGATCCCGACGGACGCGGAGCTGACGCCGCGGCCCGCCGAGATCCCGGCCTGGGCCGACATGCCGGAGGAGCTCAAGCCGGTCCTCCGGCGACAGATGGAGGTGTACGCGGCGTTCCTGGAGTTCACCGACCACCACGTCGGTCGGCTGTTCGACGCCATCGAGGACCTCGGCGTCATGGACGACACGCTCGTCTACTACATCATCGGCGACAACGGAGCCTCGGCCGAGGGAACCATGAACGGCACCTACAACGAGATGATCAACTTCAACGGGGCCGCCGAGATCGAGACGCCCGAGTTCCTGCTCGCCACCCTCCCGGGCCTCGGTGGCCCGGACTCCTACAACCACTACTCCGTGGGGTGGGCGCACGCCATGGACACGCCCTACCAGTGGACCAAGCAGGTCGCCTCGCACTTCGGGGGGACGCGGAACGGTGCCATCGTGCACTGGCCGAGCGGCCTGGAGTCCCAGGGCGGGATCCGGTCGCAGTTCGCCCACGTGATCGACGTCGCCCCCACGATCCTCGAGGCCGCTGGTCTTCCCGAGCCCACGTTCGTCCACGGCGTGATGCAGACACCGATGCAGGGCGTCAGCATGCGGTACTGCTTCGACGACGAGCAGGCGGCGGACCGGCACGAGACCCAGTACTTCGAGATGTTCGGGAACCGCGGCATCTACCACAAGGGCTGGACGGCGGTCACCCGGCACAAGACCCCGTGGTTGCTGATGGGCGAGGAAACCCCCGCCTTCGACGACGACGTCTGGGAGCTCTACGACACCAACGTGGACTGGTCCCAGAGCGAGGACCTGTCGGCGAAGCATCCGGAGAAGCTCCACCATCTGCAGCGGCTGTTCCTGATCGAGGCAGCCCGGAACAACGTGCTGCCCCTCGACGACCGCGCGGTGGAGCGGCTCTCCGCCACCGTCAGTGGCCGCCCGCAGCTGATCACCGGCACGCGGCAGCGGCTCTACGCCGGCATGGGCCGGCTGTCCGAGCACTCCGTGGTGAGCATCAAGAACGTCTCCCACGCGGTCACGGCGGAGATCACGGTCCCGGCGGAGAACGCCCAGGGCGTGATCATCGCCCAGGGCGGCAGCATCGGCGGGTGGAGCCTCTACGTCAAGGAGGGACGACTCCGCTACTGCTACAACCTCTTCGGCATCCAGCGGTTCTTCGTGGGGGCCGACCGCGTCCTGGCGGAGGGGCTCCAGCAGGTTCGGATGGAGTTCGCGTACGACGGTCCCGGCCTCGGCAAGGGCGGCACCGTGAGCCTGTTCGTGGGCGGCGACAAGATCGGCGAGGGAACGGTGGACGCGACCGCGGCGATGATCTTCTCCGCCGACGACACCTGTGACGTGGGCAAGGAGGACGGCGCCCTTGTCGCCGACGACTACCCGAGCCCCAACCACTTCACCGGTGAGGTGCACTGGGTCCAGATCGACGTCGGGGACGACGCCCAGGACGCCGATCACTTCCTCTCCCCCGACGAGCTGCTCCGGGTCGCCATGGCGCGCCAGTGAGCTGAGGGCGGGGCGAGCTCATGGCGACCAGCAGGGAACCCCACTCCCCGCGCACCACGGGGCCGTGAGGATGGGGCTGCTGACCGTACTCCGGATCGTGCTGTCGCTGACCGCACTGTTCGGCGCGTACTACCTGATTCCGGCGCGGGATCCTCCAGGCGGCTCCGACTGCCCTGGCTCGCCCTGGCACTGGTCGCCTTCGGCGTCGTCGTGGGCGTCCAGCTGCGCGTCATTGCCAGGTCGAGGCATCCGATCGTCCGGGCAGTGGAGACGCTTGGCACTGGCCGTGCCGGTGTTCCTCCTGATCTTCGCCCGCAGCTATCTCTCCGGCGTCGCTGAGCGACCCTTCGTCGTTCACGGAGGTCCTCGACAAGACCGGGCGCTCTTACTTCGCGGTCACCTGCTTCGCCACCGTCGGTTTCGGCGACATCGTGGCGTCGATCCAACCCGATGCGGCTCCTGGTCACGGTGCAGATGCTGCTGGACCTGGTGGTGCTCGGGGTGGTGGTCAGGCTCTTCATCATGGCGGCTCAGCGTGGCGTTGCCGACCGGACCCAGGACTCGGGAGCCGGTGACTGAGCCTCGGACCCGCGGTTGCTTTGCTAGACCGCCAGGCTCACGGGGAAGGTCGCGATCCAGAGGATCGCACCCAGGAACACCAGGCATCCGGCTCCCGTGAGCACCCAGCGCAGCCGTAGCCTCGAGACCCGGGTGCTCATGCCGGCGAAGAACAGGACCACGGCATAGAGGACGACGGTCAGCACGTAGTTGCTGGCGCGCTGGATGTTCGCACGCACCTCGGCGCGGACGCCTCGGCGGCGGCGTCGAGCTCCCCTGCCTCGGTCTGTGCCGCGACCTGGTACTCATCCATCGCGAAGGGCGTCGGCGGGGCCTCGGCATCGGTCAACGGGTCGGTCGCCTGCCATGCCTCGAAGGCGACCACGAACTCCTCGCGGAACCGGTCGACGTAGAAGTCGGCGAGGTCCTGCTCGCCGCGCTGGTCGGCGTCGGCCCAGGCGATGAAGGTCGCGACGTCGATCTGGGACTGGGCCTCGGCCAGGCCCTGCGCCCGCGTGGCCTCGAGCCGGATCGCGGTCGTGCGTCCCGCGGCGGCCGCCTGCTCCCCGTTCCACCGCGTCGCCTGGTAGCTGCTCCACGACGTCGCCACGGCGGCTGCGACGAGCAGCACGGTGGCCAGCAGCTCCTGCCAGTTCCGTCCTGATGTCTCCTCGGCGTCAGCGGGCATTGCCCTGCTCGTCACACGGAGGGGTCACGGAGACCCCCACGATCTCCAGCTGCGCGTCCAGCACCCGCAGGGTCCGCTCCATGCCACCGGTTCCAGGCGACCCAGTCCGCCACCGTGTGGATGGTCGAAGAAGACGAGCAGCATCATCAGGAGCGCCACCACGACGGTGACGCTTCCCATGAGCATGGCTTGGGTGAACAAGCCCTCGGCAGGGTCCGCGAAGAAGAGCAGGTAGCCGAAGATGACCGCGGAGATCACGATGAGCGCCAGCCAGACCGGCAGGGGGACGATGCCTTCGGCGCCGTGCACACGCGCGATGCGGGCCTGCTCGCGGTCCATGGTCTGGTCCATCCACCGGTCGTACGCCGACTGCTCCGATGCCGTCGCCGGATCGACGTCCGAGATCGTGCGGAACAGCTCAGCACCCCACGGGTTGATGGCGTCGCCGAGCGTGCCGTCGTCCAGCGCATCCCACTCGGTGCCGGCCACCGATCGGGCATAGCAGATCAGCTCGCCGGTCAGCTCGGCCGAGGAGTCCTCGGGAAGGAACTGTGCGGTCTGGACCTGCTGCGCCACGATCGTCGCCTCGGTCTCGGCCCCCTGCCGCGACGCGTCGTACGAGGAGAAGGCGAGGAAGATGAGGAATCCGAGGAGGACGGAGAAGCCGGTGGCCAGGACTCCGAAGACGCCCGAGGCCCGGTCGCCGTCGGTGAAGTAGCTCCCTTCGGGGGCGCGTCGCCGCACCACGAGCATGGCCGAGACCGTGATCGCGGTGACGACCAGCATCACGACCAGCGCCACGAGCACGTTCACGCTTGCCCCCTGTCAGCCGGTGCCCGCCGGACGGGCGGGTCGCGTGGAGCTAGGCGAGGGCCTTCGCCTTCAGCGCCTCGAACTCGCTCTGGGTGATGGCCCCGGAGTCCAGGAGCGCCTTGGCCTCCGCGACCTGCGAGGTCCCGCTCTGCGTGCCCGCCACGGACCGGATGTAGTCATCCTGCTCCGCGACCTGTCGTTGAATGTGTGAGTTCTGCCGCGCCGCCATTCCGGCTCCCCGAGAGATCAGGTACACGAGAGCCGCGAGCAACGGCACCAGGACCAGGAAGATGGTCCAGCCGGCCTTGCCGAAACCCGACAACCCGTCATCGCGGAACACGTCGGCGAGGATGTGGAACAGGAGCATCAGGTAGGCGATGAAGACGTACGAGATGATGATGAACCACAGGATGTCCCAGAAGCTCATGTCGTTCCTCCCCGCAGGGCCGCACGCAGGGCGGCAGTGGTTGGTGACACGACGCTAGGGACGACCGGTCGCCGTGACCTCATCCGACGTGGGGTATTCCTGTGGTGCCTCCGACGACATCGCCCGTCTGCCGGCACCGACGAGGACCTGGAGCACGACCAGCAACAGCACCACGAGGGCCAGGGACCACCACCACCGCGACAGCGAGACGTCGTTCCCCCAGAGCAGGACCACGCTGCCCAGTGCGACCACGGCGACCCTGAGCCAACCGACGTTGGCGGCCACCCAACGTCCGCCGGCGCCGACCTGCTCCTCCGGCAGGGCAGCGCCCAGCTTCTCCAGACCGCCCGAGGTCGTCGTGCGCACGGCGGTCCCGTACCGGTTCGCACCGGCGAACCAGCCGGCCACCACCAGGGCGAGACCCAGCCAGAGGACCACCTCCTGACCCCGCTGGAGGTAGGTGAGCATGGTCTCGTAGAAGGCCCGGCTGGCCGGCCCGAACGTGGTGCCGGAGAGCTCGTTGGTGAACAGCTGCCGTCCCACCGAGAGCGCGAGCGCGAGCAGCAGGGCGTTCCCGGCGATCACCGCCCCGATGGCGACCGTCATCCGTGGCTTGCGCCGGGCGAGGAAGAACGCTGCGACGTAGAGGACGCCCACGAGCGGGAGCAGCCACCGCGCCAGCGGGTTGCCGAACGCGTAGATCGTGCGCAGCTGCTCGAGCTGCGGTGCAGTCAGCAGCACGATCTGCCGGTCGGTCTCCGGGATGGGAGCGTTCTCGATGAAGGTCAGCCCGCGATCGGCGAGGCGGAGCTTGACCTCATCGATGACCTCGGAGACGTCGAGCACGACCTCGTCGCCCTGGAGGGAGACGGCTCCGGTGGTGTCGCCCTGGAGGATCCGCTGGAGTGCCTGCTGCGCCCGCGTGTTCACGCGCGTCCAGATCTCGGCAAAGGCATCGGAGGCGAGGAACTCTCGCACCTGGCGTTCCACGGCGCTGTTGATCGCCGCCGCCAGGGGGCCCACCAGAGCCTCCAGGCGTGGTGCCTCCGTGATGACGCCGGCGAACACGTCGCTGAGGACCTGCTCGACGTCGACCTGCTGCTGGATCGCGTCCGTGACGGTGGTGGCGAGCACGTCCTGGACCTCGGGTGACTCCACCAAGGGCCCCACGGTCTCCACGTAGCGCTGGGTGTCGTTGAGCGTGCGCTGCCCCCAGTAGGCAACGGCGGCGGGCGTCGTGAGCAAGCCGGCGAGCACCAGGCAGATGACGGCGGCCACGGCCCGCCCCCGGGAAGGGCGGTCGGTGGTGACGGCGGCATCCGCCGATGGGGCCTCGTCGTTCCGGGTGTCATCGTCCATCGGAGACGCTCCTTCGGGGCACGGGGGCATGCCACTCCGTCGACGCGGAACGTGTGTCCGCGGTGGTGATTCTCCGGAGGACGGCGCGACCACGCATCACACGGTCTGGATGAGAACGGTCCACCGTCTCCGTCCGTGCGGAGTCAGGCAGCTCCAAGAACCACCCTGCGCGCGTGACGCGCCACGGAGACGAGGTCAGGAGCATGGTGTGTCGACGAAGATGTGCGGAGGAGGCGCGGATGCAGGACGTGGACCCCGGACCAGTGGAACGGGACCCCGCGCCCGAATCCGGGCGTTCCGGAGTGGCGGGCGACCTGGTCCGCGAGTCGTGGCGAAGGCCCTGGTACGCCCACGTCGCCTCGTACGTCGTCTCGGTGTTGCTGATCGTGCCGGCGATCTGGCTCTGCGACTGGGTGTTGCCCGGCTTTCACGCGACGGAACCGGGTGGTCCCGTTCGCCTTCGCCGCCCTGCTGTCGCTGCTCGCCGTCGTGAGCCAGCCACTCCTGGTGGGCGCAGCCGTCCGACTCGGCTGGCTGGCCGTCCTGCTCCTCGCCTTCCTGGGGCAGGCGCTGCTCGTCATCCTGACCTCGTGGATCCTGCCCGACGTCTCGCTCGCGGACTTCTGGACCGCGATTCTCGTCGCTCTCATCGTCGGCCTCGTCAGCACCGTGCTGGGCTGGTTCGGCAGCGCGGGCACCTCTCAAGCGCTCGTCAGCAGGCTCGTGGCCTCGGCCCGACGCACACCGCCACACCTGGCGGATCCGGACGTCGACGGCGTGGTCTTCGTCCAGCTCGACGGGGTGCCGTTCCCGGTCCTCCAGATGGCCATCACGGCCGGCACCGTGCCGACCCTCACCCGGTGGGTCCGGTCCGGCACCCACGCGCTGCACGAATGGACACCCAAGCTGCCGGCGACCACACCCGCCAGCCAGATGGGCATCCTGCACGGCGTGATCGACGGCATCCCGGCCTTCCGCTGGTACGACCGGGCCGGGGACCGGATCCTGGTCGCGAACCGTCCCAAGGACGCGGCGGTGATCGAGACCGAGCTGACGACCGGCAGGGGGCTCCTCGTCGACGACGGCGTCAGCATCAGCAACCTCTTCACCGGCGATGCCCCCACCGCCGTCCTGACCATGAGTCGCCGGGCCACCGGCGGGGAGATCGCGCGACGCGCGGTGGCCCAGTTCGTGATGCACCCGGCGGGCCTGACGAGGGCGTTGTCCCGATCGATCTCAGAGCTGGCGCGAGACCGCTTCCAGACGCGCCGGGCCATCCGCCGCGACGTCCAGCCCCGGTGCACCCGGACGTGGGAGACCGCCCTGCTGCGGTCCGTGACCAACGGTGCGCTGCGTGACCTGAACACCATCCTCGTGGCCCAGCACATGCTGCAGGGAACCCGGTCGATCTATGTCGACTACGTCGACTACGACGAGATCGCGCACCACGCCGGGGTCCTGCGGCCCGAGTCCCTCGAGGCCCTCGAGGCCGTCGACGGTGTGCTCCACCAGCTGGAGATGGTGGCCGCCGCCGCACCCAGGCGCTACCGGTTCGTGATCCTCTCGGACCACGGCCAGGCACAGGGAACCCCGTTCGCGGAGCGCTACGGCGAAGACCTGGCCACCGTGGTGGCCAGGCTCTCACGCAGTCAGGTGTCGTCCTCGGACGACGATGTCGAGGGCTGGGGCAGGACCAGGGGCCTCGTCGGAGAGCTGTCGTCCGGAAGCGGTGTGACCGGGCGGAGCATGACCAGCGCCGCCGCAGCCATGGACAAGCGCGACCCCAACCGGCCGTCGACGCCCGGCCCCGGCTCGACGGACGTCGTCGGCGACGAGACGTTCCACGTGTTCGGGTCGGGGAACCTCGGGCTGGTCTATGTACGCGGCGAGAAGCAGCGCCTCGACCGCCGTGAGCTGCACCGGCGGTTCCCGAGCCTGGTGACGGGTCTGTCCACGCATCCCGGCATCGGCTTCGTGGTGGTGATGGACGACGACGGTCCGGTTGTCCTGGGCAGCAGGGGCTCGCACCGCCTCGACGACGGGCACGTGGAGGGCGAGGACCCGTTGCTTCCCTTCGGCCCGGACGCCCCGGCGTTCGTCGCGCGCGTCGCCCACCGCCCGGAGGCGCCCGACATCTACGTCAACAGCACGGTCGATCCCGGCACCGAGGAGGTGTCGGCGTTCGAGGACCTGGTCGGCTGTCACGGGGGCCTCGGCGGGTGGCAGGACCGTGCGTGCGCGGTCGTGCCCACCGACGTCCCGTTCCCCACCGAGCGGGTGATCGGGGCGGATGCGATGCACGTCGCACTGCGGACCATCCTGCGCCACTGCGGGCACCGACGCGGGATTGCGGACCACGAAGGCCGCTAGGCCGGGTCTACCGACGGATCCGGTGCGCCCCGGATGAATCCACCCAGTCGCCCGTCGTCGCTCGCCACCACCTGCCCGAGGACCGCGGCGCCGACGAAGACGAAGGACACGACGTACAGCCACGCCAGGTAGGTGAAGGCCAGCCCGATCGCGCCGTAACGGTCCGCGCTCACCTCCAGCGCCCACGGAAGCCAGAGGTCCGCGGCGGGTCGGACCGCCAGCATGAGCGTCGCGAACACCATGGCACCGGGGACCAGCAGGCGAGCCGCAACGCCCCCGGAGAGCAACACCCACGGGACGAAGACGGCCACCGCCACGTCGGTCGCGTACGAGAACGCCACCGGCCAGACCTCCCGTGGCGGTAGGAAGCTGGTGCGCTCGCTCAGCGAGTTCCCGGCGACCACGGCCAAGGTCAGCACCACCACCACGGCCAACCAGCGCCACGCGGACGTCAACCCGGTCCTGGGCCGCGGCACCCGCCAGATGGCCGCGAACGCTCGCGTCAGAGCCCGCGACAGACTGGTCGCCGAAGCGAGCACCAGGAGGACACCGGCGATCCCGAACGCACCCGTGTCCGCGCCCTCCACCGCCTCGTTGATGATCGAGCGCGAGGAGTCCGGGACGCTCGCGAGATCGGCGACCGTCGTCGGCGTCCCCCGCCTGCGCCCACGTCGCCGTCAGGATCAGGATCGGCAGCACCGACGTGAAGAACTGAGCCGCGATCGTCATCGAGCGGTCGAAGATCTCGATGCGCATGGTGGCCGCGAGGCTACGGATCAGGGTGCGCCCCAACCAGCGCGTGAGGATCGCCCTCGCCAGGCGGCCTAGCTGGGGAGGCAGCCGTTCCAGCGCCGCTTCGATCCGCTCGGGCGAGAGCGCCGCCTCGAGTGGCCCACTGCGTTCCTGTTCCTCGCTCATGGCTCTGGTTCACTCTCGCGGTGCAGTGCCGCGGAGGCGCCCCCGGTCGTGCTGAAGCGGGCGGCGAGGGGGCGAGCGCTGATGCCGTGCAGCACGACACTCAGCGTCACCGTCAGGGCGATGACTGCCACGAGCTCCCGGCCCGACGCCTCGAGTCCTTCCAGGGTCAGCAGCGCAAAGACCACCGACGCGAGACCGCGCGGACCGAACCAGCCGATGAACAGGACGTCGTGGCGGTCGAAGCCGGCCCCGAGGAGGGCGAGTGCGACCGGCACCATCCGCAGGAGTGTCAGGCTCAGCACGGCGTACAGGACCGCCGTCCAGGTGATCCAGTCGACGATGACCGGCACCGCCAGGGCGCCGAACACCAGCCAACAGACCATGGCTGCCAGCGATCCCGTCTGCTCGACGAAGTAGACCTCCTTGGCGCCGCCGCGTCCGGCGAGGCTCCCGAAGACGATGCCGCCCACGAAGGCGGCGACGAAGCCGTTGCCGTCGACGACGAGGGCTCCCGCGTAGGAGAGCAGCGCCAGGGCCAGCACGGCGGGACCGCCCAGCTCCTCGGTCAGCCAGTCCCGCCGCCTGGCCGCCCTCGTGACCAGTCCCCCGACACCGCCGAACGCCACCCCGGCGATCACGCCCACCAGGAGCGACAGCAAGGCTCGACCCGGGTTCTCGACCCCCTCGATCCCCTCGCTCGCCGCCACGCCGGCGATGGCGACGAGGACGATCGGGGTGACGATGCCGTCGTTGAGGCCGCTCTCGACGTTGAGGGCCCGTCGGATCCGGTTCGGGACGGACGGGTTGGACATGACACTCGCGCCCAGAGCGGCGTCGGTCGGTGCGAGTGCCGCGCCGAGCAGGAGCGCGGCCCACGGGTCGACCCCCAGGACGAGCACAGCGGTCACCGTGCCGAGCGCCACGGTCAGCGGGAGGCCGACGCCGAGCAGGCGTCCGTAGGTGCCGAGGTCCCGCCGGAACTCGAGCAGCCGCACCTTCGAGGCGTCAGCGAAGAGCACCCAGACCAGCGTCACCTCCGCGATGACCTTGACCAGCTCCGGCTCGGGGGGATGCTCCCGGAACTCGAAGACGGTGGCGAACAGGCACCCCGCGGCGACGAACACCATCGGGGACGTCAGCCCGGACGGCTCGAGCCGACCGGCCAGGACGCACCAGCCGATGATCGTGACCAGCGCGAGGGCGACGGCTTCGGCTTCCACGTCCGGGTCCGATCACACGCCGCCCTGCGCTCGGCTCAGTAGGTGGCCTCGAGCTCGAACTCCCGGCCGTGCACGGCCAGCGCCCAGATGACGAAGACGTCCAGGGCGATGATCAGCATGGACCAGAAGGGGTAGTACGGCAGGAAGGCGAAGTTGGTCAGCGCGCTGCCCAGTGCCAGCAGGATCCCGACGACCCGTCCCCAGGTCTGTCCTGAGAGCACCGCGAACCCGGCGGCCACGATCACGAGGCCCAGCAGCAGGTGGATCCAGCCCCACGTGGTGGCATCCAGCTCGAAGATGTAGTTGCGCGTCGAGACGTAGAACTCGTCCTCGACCACCCCCACGAGCCCAGTGAGTGTCTGAAACCCGCCCGTCATGATCATCATGACCCCGGCGAACGTGATGAATCCGGTGGCCATCCTGTTCCCGCGCGAGTCCGTCGTCCGTTGTTCGGTCATGGTTCCGCTCCTTTGTCCCCGGCCTCCGGGGTCCCTCGGGTGTCCAGCACGTCGCAGTGCCGGGTCCACCCCCTCATGGAACCGCTCGGAGCCGCTCTCCGACCTCCCACGCAACGGGTGATGTGCGGCCTTCCGGGCGCTCCTAGTTTCGTGATGACGCGTCAGATCCAGGGAGGCTCCGATGTCCGACCAGCCGAACATCCTGATCATCTGGGGCGATGACATCGGGATCAGCAACCTGAGCTGCTACAGCGAGGGCCTGATGGGGTACCGCACCCCGAACATCGATCGGATCGCCGAGGAAGGGGTGCGGTTCACCGACTACTACGGCGAGCAGAGCTGCACCGCTGGCCGGGCGGCGTTCATCACCGGCCAGAACCCCTACCGGACCGGCCTGACCAAGGTCGGCATGCCCGGCATGGACGTCGGTCTGAGGGCCGAGGACCCCACGATCGCGACGGCTCTGAAGGCCCTCGGCTACGCGACCGGCCAGTTCGGCAAGAACCACTTCGGCGACCGTGACGAGTTCCTGCCCACGATGCACGGCTTCGACGAGTTCTTCGGGAACCTCTACCACCTCAACGCCGAGGAGGAGCCCGAGCTCGACGACTACCCGTCCGCGGAGGAGTTCCCGGACTTCCGCAAGAACTTCGGCCCGCGGGGGGTCATCCACTCGTGGGCGAACGGCGACGGCACCCAGCGCATCGAGGACACCGGCCCGCTGACGAAGGAGCGGATGAAGACCATCGACGACGAGGTCGTCCCTGAGGCGCTGCGGTTCATGTCGGACGCCAGCGCCGCCGACACCCCGTTCTTCGTGTGGCTCAACACCACCCACATGCACTTCCGCACCCATGTCAAGGACGGCAGCCGCGGCCGGGCCGGCCGGTGGCAGTCGGAGTACCACGACACCATGTGCGACCACGACGACCTGGTCGGTGACGTGCTGGCGTTCCTCGACGACAACGGGCTGGCCGAGAACACGATCGTCATGTACTCCACGGACAACGGGCCGCACATGAACTCCTGGCCCGACGCCGGCATGACGCCGTTCCGCAGCGAGAAGAACTCGAACTGGGAGGGTGCCTACCGGGTGCCGGCGGTGGTGCGGTGGCCCGGGCGGATCCCGGCCGGCACGGTGCTCAACGGGATCGTCAGTCACAACGACTGGTTCGTGACCCTCCTCGCGGCAGCGGGCGACACCGACGTCGCGGAGCGGCTGAAGCAGGGCGGCGACCTCGGCGGGACGACGTACAAGGTGCACCTGGACGGGCACAACCAGCTGGACTACATCACCGGGGCCGCGGACGAGAGCCCGCGCAAGCACTTCTTCTACGTGTCCGACGACGGCGACCTGACGGCGTTGCGGTACGACAACTGGAAGCTGGTCTTCCTCGAGCAGCGTGCCACCGGGACGCTGCGGGTGTGGGCCGAGCCCTTCACCGAGCTGAGGGTGCCGAAGATCTTCAACCTGCGCACGGATCCGTACGAACGTGCGGACATCACGTCGAACACCTACTACGACTGGGTACTCGACCACGCATGGCTGCCCATCCCGGCCCAGGTGTACGTCTCGCGGATGATCTCGTCGCTGGCCGAGTTCCCCGCCCGACAGGAGCCGCCCAGCTTCAGCATCAACCGGGTGCTGGAAAAGCTCCAAGGGGGCATCCCCAGCTCCTGAAGCGGCCGTCTCACCCGCCCGGGATGAGGCGCCGGCCCGTCGTCCGGGCCGAATCTGGGGTCCAGGCCTCACAGAAAGGCAGCCACCATGTCGCACGCGATGCCCGCAGAGGACGCGGTTCCCGCGCAGCAGGAGCACCAGGGCGTACAGCCCACGACCGCCACCGCGTGGGTCGGCTGGGTGTTCTTTGCCGCGTTCATGATGTTCCTGCTGGGGCTGTTCCACGCCATGGCGGGGCTGGTCGCACTCTTCCGGGACGAGTACTTCCTCGTCGGCAGGAACGGCCTGGTGGTGAACATCGACTACACGGCGTGGGGCTGGATCCACCTCCTCGGCGGCGCTGTCATGGCGGCGGCCGCCATCGGGCTGCTGTCCGGGCGGACCTGGGCGCGTGCCGTCGCCGTCGTGGTCGCCCTCGTGAGTGCGGTCGTCAACCTGGGCTTCCTGGCCGCCTACCCGATCTGGTCGGCGATCATGATCGCGGTCGACATCCTCGTGATCTGGGCCCTCATCGTGCACGGCGCGGAGATGCGGGACGTCTAGGACGACCTCAGCAGGTCCTCCAGCCGGACCGTCCGGGTCCCGGCGACCATGTCGTGCAGCCCGCGGCGGTCGGGCCGGAACACCAGCGGGGGGATGACCAGGCACACCAGGACGGCCCGCGCGAGGCTTCGCATCAGGTCTGGTGGCATCCGTCCACCGTCATCTCGCACCACCCGCAACCGGGTGGCCAGCTTGCCGAAGGACCCACCCACCAGTGCCGTGAGCACCGTCGACTCCAGGGCGAAGACGCCCAGCGTGTAGAGGCTGGCCAACCGGTTTTCGCTCCACCCCGCCGGCCCGAGGACCAGCACCACGACCAGGGTCGAGGCGAACCAGTCGATGATCAGGGCGAGCACTCGGCGGCCCCAGGAGGCGGTCTCGATCACGCGGATCACCCTAGAGGTGGTCGCGCATGAGCGCGTCCGGTGGTTGAGGTGCGACGAGCACGCGTCGGTGGTTGAGTTGCGAGCGTCGCGCACGGCTCCGGTGGTTGAGGTGCGAGCGTCGCGCACGGCTCCGGTGGTTGAGGTGCGAGCGAAGCGAGCCTCGAAACCCCCGGAGCCTTCGGTGACGATCCACAGGCGTCTCGGGAGAGGCCCTGCGCGGAGTCCGAGAGCGACAGACTCTTCGCATGCCATGGACCTACCTCTTGGAGTGTGCCGACGGATCCTTCTACGCCGGCAGCACCACGGATCTCGAACGTCGACTGGCCGAGCACCAGGCAGGAGGAGGCTCGCGCTACACGGCTCGGCGCGACCGGCTGCCCGTCCGGTTGGCCTGGGCGGGTCACTTCGACCGGATCGACGATGCCTTCTGGTTCGAGAAGCAGGTCCAGGGGTGGAGCCGCGCCAAGAGGATCGCACTGATCGAGGAGCGATGGGAGGACCTGCCAGAGCTGGCAAGTCGGCCGACCGCGCGTCGTCCTGGAGTCGAAATGTGAACGATGGTTGGGATGGGCTCCGTTGGCCTGTGGCGCCCGGGGGTTTCGAGGCTCGTCGCTGGCGCTCCTCGCACCTCAACCAACGGGCGCGCGCCCTCGCACCTCAACCGGAAGCGGCGTTCGCACGTTCAACCACCCGAGCGGGCCGACCATCTGTTACATGCACGAAACAATCGGGATACGGTCGAGAAACTGCCCGTGCCTAGGTTCGGGGAGACCGGTGCAGCGCCGCACCGGATCTTCAATTTCGCCACAGATCTTGCGGCCGGCAGAGCCGGCCAAGGAGGACGCATGTTCGCAAACAGCGACGAGCTGCTGAAGTACGTCAAGGACGAGGGTGTCGAGATGGTCGACGTCCGGTTCTGCGACCTGCCCGGTGTGATGCAGCACTTCACCGTGCCGGTCTCGTCCTTCGACCAGTCCGTCTTCGACGACGGGCTGAACTTCGACGGCTCCTCGGTCCGTGGATTCCAGGCGATCCATGAGTCGGACATGGCGCTGTTCCCCGACCCGACCACCGCCTACCTCGACCCGTTCCGGGCTGCCAAGACACTGGTCGTCAACTTCTTCGTCCACGACCCGCTGACCGGCGAGGCCTATTCACGCGACCCGCGCAACATCGCCAAGAAGGCCCAGCAGTACCTCAAGTCGACCGGCATCGGCGACACGGCGTACTTCGCCCCCGAGGCCGAGTTCTACGTCTTCGACTCGGTCCGCTTCGAGACCAAGCAGAACGCCGGGTACTACCACATCGACTCCGAGGCCGGCGCGTGGAACTCCGGTTCCGAGGACAACAACCGCGGCTACAAGGTCAAGTACAAGGGCGGCTACTTCCCCGTCGCGCCGTACGACCACTTCGGCGACCTGCGCGACGAGATCGTCATCGAGATGGAGAAGGCCGGCCTCGTCGTCGAGCGCGCCCACCACGAGGTCGGAACCGCCGGCCAGGCGGAGATCAACTGGCGCTTCGACGAGCTCCTCAAGAGCGCCGACGACGTCATGAAGTTCAAGTACCTCGTCAAGAACGTCGCCTGGCGCAACGGCAAGACCGCGACGTTCATGCCCAAGCCGATCTTCGGCGACAACGGCTCGGGCATGCACTGCCACCAGTCGATCTGGAACGACGGCGAGCCGCTGTTCTACGACGAGACCGGGTACGCCGGGCTCTCGGACATGGCGCGCTACTACATCGGCGGCATCCTCAAGCACGCGCCGTCGCTGCTCGCCTTCACGAACCCGACCGTGAACTCCTACCACCGCCTGGTGCCCGGCTTCGAGGCTCCGGTCAACCTGGTCTACAGCCAGCGCAACCGGTCGGCCTGCGTCCGGATCCCGATCACCGGCGCGAACCCGAAGGCGAAGCGGATCGAGTTCCGCTGCCCCGACCCGTCGTCGAACCCGTACCTGGCGTTCTCCGCGATGCTGCTGGCCGGTGTCGACGGCATCAAGAACAAGATCGAGCCGCACGAGCCGGTCGACAAGGACCTCTACGAACTCCCGCCGGACGAGCACGCCGACATCCCGACCGTGCCCGGGTCGCTCAACGCGGTGCTCGACTCGCTCGAGGGTGACCACGACTTCCTGCTCGAGGGCGGCGTCTTCACCCCCGACCTGATCGAGACGTGGATCGACTTCAAGCGCACCCAGGAGATCCAGCCGGTCGCGCTCCGCCCGCACCCGCACGAGTTCGAGCTGTACTTCGACATCTGAGCCTCGACAGCTTCCCGCCTCACGCCGCTTCTGGCGTGGGGGCCTCGAGCGATGCTGGCTGTCGCGTGGGGATCCTGCGGGTGAAGAAGAGGGCGATCAGCGCGATGAGAGCCAGGACTGCGAGCGCGGTTCGCAGTCCCTCGAGGCGCGCTGCTTCGTTCTCCTCCACGACCGCGTCGGCCGTGGCCGCCGGCACACCTGCATCATCGAGCGCCGTTTCCAGCTGCGCGTCGGACACGAAGGGGACTCCCGCCGCGAGCTCCACGGTGGCGGCGGACGTGACGGCGGGCGGCACGTCAGGGTTCTGCTCGATCCCGACCAGGAAGGACGTCGTCAGCGTGGAGATCAGTACGGCGCCCGCCAGGGCGGTCCCGATCGAAGCGCCGAGGTTGGTGACCGTGTTCTGGAGCCCGCCCACGTCACCGGCCTGCTCATCGGGGACCGAGGACACGGTGACGCTGCCCAGCTGGGACGCGAGCGCTCCGATGCCGAGGCCGGCAAGCAGCATGGGCCAGGTCACGATCTCGGGACCCGCACCTGCCTCGAGTGCCCCCACCATGAGCGCGATGCTGCCGAACATCGCCAGGACTCCGAACCGCACCACGCGCCGTGGCGATGCGTCGGGAAAGACCTTGGGGATCCCGGCCGCGGCCAGCAGGAGCGTGATCGACAGGGGTAGCAGCCGGACACCGGTCTCGATCGCCGACAGCCCCAGAGCCACGGAGAGGAAGAGGGGCACCGCGAAGAAGAGTCCCGCTTGCAGCAGGTACTGGAAGAAGAAGGCGGTGAGGCCGCCGCGCAGCACCGGATTCCTGAGGATCGCGGGGTTGACCAAGGGCTCAGCGCCTCGGCCGATCTGCCGGCTCTCCCATCCCATGAAGAGCCAGAGGACGAACCCACCGCCCAGCAGCAGCCAGACCGCCGGGGACAGACCCAGCCATTCCGGGGCGGAGGGCTTGGCCTGGATGAGTCCCCACTCGCCCGACCGGAGGATTCCGTAGACGATGAGCCCGAGCCCGAGCGCCGACAGGACCGTTCCGACGAGGTCGAGCCGTACTCGACTCTCGGGGGTCGCGTCGGCGATCCGCCGCGTCATCGCGAGGATCGCCACGACCACCACGACCTCCCCGGCGAACACCAATCGCCAGGACAGGTAGGTCGTGAAGAGACCTCCGATGAGGGGCCCCGCCGCCACCGCGATCGCGCCGGCCGAAGCCACGAGCCCATAGGCGCGAGGTCTCTCGGCGCGGGCGAAGTTGGACGCGACCAGCGCGACGATGGCGGGCATGATCAGGGCGGCGCCGACACCCTCGAGGAGGGACCAGCCGATCATCAGCACGGTGAGGTTGGGGGCGAGGGACGTGACCAGGGACCCGCAGCCGTAGATCACGCAGCCGATCCCAAAGGCGCGTTTGCGCCCGATGATCTGGCCGATCTTGCCGCCGGTGATCATCAACGACGCCATCACCAGGGTGTAGAGGGTGATGGCCGTCTGGATCCCGGTCACCGTGGTGTCCAGGTCCGCGGCGACGGTCGCGATCGACACGTTCATCACCGAGCTGTCGAGCGTCATCAGGAACTGACCGGACGCCAGCGTCAGCAGCACGATCCCGGAGGCACCGACCGCACGGTCCGTGGTCTGCATGGCGTCCACCTTCCTGGTGACAGCGGCAGACGAATCCTCGCGCACACCCGTGCCCCGCCGACTCGTCACTGGTGGGTGAAGTACCGACTCGACTTCACTCAGTGTGCATGAGGCATCCGACCTCCATCCGGCCGATCCTCGGACTGTCCGACGAGATGGAGATGACCATGGGACTGCGAGACCGGCGCGACAAGCGCCAGGACGAACGTGAGACCTTCGGACGCGGTGGCAATGCCAACTGCTTCCAGATGCGGCAGAAGATGATCTCCATCGGAGACGACTACTGGATCGAGAACGACGCCGGAGACCGCGTCTTCCGCGTGAACGGCAAGGCCATGCGGTTGCGCAACACCCTTGATCTCGAGGACACCGAGGGCACCCAGCTCTGCCGGATCCAGACCAGGGTCATGCACATCCGGGACTCGATGGCGATCGAGGACGCGGACGGCGAACGACTGGCGCTCGTGCACAAGGCCCTCGTCTCGCCGCTGCGCGAGCGTTGGAAGGTCGACCGCACGCAGGGTGACGACTGGACGATGCAGGGCAGCATCGCCGACCACGAGTACGAGATCGAGGCCGACGGACGCAAGATCGCCGAGGTGTCCAAGAAGTGGTTCCGGGTCCGGGACACCTACGGCGTCGATGTCGTGCCCGGCGAGAACGCTGCCCTCGTGCTCGCCGTGACGGTCGCGGTCGACACGATGGCCCACCCGCAGAACTGAGGCGCTCTCTCAGCTCAACATCCGACGCACCTTGGGCTCGGCCCGCGAGGCCATCTCGCCGAAGAAGCCGGCAGCCCGGAGACGGGACACTGCCTCTCGCGCGATCACGAAGAACGGGACGGCGAGGATGAGCCCGACGATTCCGCCGAGCAAGCCTCCCAGTGCCGTGACGACCAGCACGACCAAGGGATGTACGTCGAGCGTGCGCCCCATGACCTTGGGCTCGACGAAGTTCTCCAGGAGCAGGTTCGCGGCCACGACCACCACGAGCATGATCGCCGCCGTGCCGAGCCCTCCGTCGCCGAGTGCGACGATCACGGCCAGTCCACCCCCGAGGAAGGCGCCGATGTAGGGGATGTAGCCACCGATGAAGTTGGCGACAAAGATGGTGAACACGAGTGGGAGTCCGAGCAGCAGGCTTGCCAGTCCGATGACCACGGCCACGATCGCCGACATGACGGAGCGGCCGCGCCCGTAGTCGCGGAGGATGCGACAGGTGGTGCCGATGAAGTCGTCCACCTCCGACCGGGCTGAATCGCCGAACTGCTCGACCAGGGACCGGCGGAGGCGGGTCCCGTCCTTGAGCAGGTAGTACATGATCAGGGAGCCGAGGATCACGCCGCTCGCGAGGCCGACCAGGGTGTCGATGCCGGCCACCAGCGCGTGAGGAACCCGGCACCGATGCCCGGCTCACCGCCCTCGACCGCGGCCCGTACGTCGTCCAACGACCCCTGCTCGAGGTCCAGCTCGGCGACCGCGGTGTCGATGGCGGCGGTGACGGACTGGCCGACCTGGTCTGCCTGTGCGACCACACCCCGGACCGTCGCAACCACGACCAGGACCATCCCGGCGATGAGCCCGAGCACCACGACACCCGCACCGAGACCGGGGCGCAGGCCCCGCCGCTCGAGGGCTCCGACTGCCGGCTTGAAGATCACGGCCAGCACGCCCGCGAACGTCAGCGGGAGCACGATCTCGTTCACAGCGGCGAGCGCGGTGGCGACGATGCCCATCGCGATGACGAAGCCCACGAAGCTCCAGGCGGAGATCCCGACCCGCGCAACCCAGCTCCGGGTCTGGGCAGACACCTCGGGGACCTGCTCGCCGTCAGCCACGCCGACCACTCTCCGCGTGACGGAGCGTAACCGCCTCACCCACCCTGAGTGACGATCTCGGGCCCCCTCGTGGAGCAGGGTGGCGGCATGCCCGGATGGATCGCCGCCGCTCTCTTCCTGCTCGACCTGACGATCAAGATCGTCGCCCTGGGTCTCGTTCCGAAGAACCGTCGTCCCGTCGAGCGGCATGGCCTGGCTGCTGCTGATCTTCATGATCCCGTTCGTGGGGATCATCATCTTCCTGGTGCTGGGCAGGACGCGGCTCGGACAACGGCGCCACGAGCAGCAGGCGGAGGTCAACGCGATCATTGCTGAGCGCACCACGGACGTCTCCACGCTCGAGGCCGACTTCACCGGCCCCGAGTACGTCGCGTCGGTGGCCACCCTGAACCGCAACCTGGGCGCGCTGCCCATGCTCCCGGGCAACCGGGTCGACCTGTTCCCCGACTACGGGCGAGGCGATCACGCGATGACCGCCGAGGTCGACCGCGCCACCACGTGGGTGCACGTGGAGTTCTACATCACCGCCTGGGACGACGTCACCGGCCCGTTCTACGAGGCACTCGTCCGCGCCGTGCAGCGCGGCGTCGAGGTGCGGCTCCTGTTCGACCACCTCGGGTCCCGTGGCATCCCCGGCTACAAGGAGTTCTGCACGCGACTGGACGGCACGGGCATCGACTGGCACCCGATGCTGTCGATCCACCCGCTCAAGGGCGAGTGGCGCCGCCCCGACCTCCGCAACCACCGCAAGATCCTCGTCGTCGACGGGAGGGTCGCCTTCACCGGCTCCCTGAACCTCATCGAGCCGGGCTACGACAAGCCCAAGAACCACCAGGCCGGGCGCGAGTGGGTGGAGCTGGTGGCTCGGGTGGAGGGTCCGGTGGTCAGCGCACTCAACGTGCTGTTCGCGACCGACTGGTACAGCGAGACCGGCACCAAGCTCACCGACGAGATCCAGGCGCCCACGCCCGTCGCCGGGTCGGTCCCGGCGCAGGTGATCCCCAGCGGCCCGGGCTTCGCGACGGAGAACAACCTGCGCGCCTTCACCACGCTGCTGTACTCGGCGCAGCGCAGGCTCTCGATCACCAGTCCGTACTTCGTGCCGGACGAGTCACTGCTGTACGCCGTGACCACCGCCGCGCAGCGTGGCGTCGATGTCGAGCTCTTCGTCAGCGAGGCCGGCGACCAGTTCATGGTCTACCACGCGCAGCGCTCCTACTACGAGGCGCTGCTGCGCGCCGGGGTCCGGATCTTCCTGTACCCGGCGCCGTACGTCCTGCACTCGAAGTTCTTCACCGTCGACGACGACGTCGCCGTCCTGGGCTCGAGCAACCTGGACATGCGGTCGTTCGGCCTGAACTACGAGGTCTCCCTCATGATCCCGGACCCGGAGGTCGTCGCCCGCGTGCGCGAGGTCGAGGACACCTACCGCGGCCTGTCCCGGGAGCTGACCCTCGAGGAGTGGCTCACGCGATCCCGCGGCTCGGCCTACGCCGACAACGTCATGCGGCTGACCGCTGCCTTGCAGTGACCGGTCGCGTCGACTGTGGGCCGCACGGGAGATCGCAGCGGGCTCAGCAGGTCGTCTGGACGTCGCTGACGAGCGTCTGCACGTCGGTACCGAACGTGACCAGCGCATTGCTGTGCCGCGGTCAGGCTGTCGGCAGAAACGCTGGTCGTTGCCGACTCGATGCTGCTGACCAGGGCGTCGTAGCTCGCCTCGACGGAGTCGATCTGTGAGGCGAACTCGGCCGCGGCGTCGGCCTTGACGTCGGCCAGGTCGCTCTCGATGGCCGCCAGCCCGCTCTGCAGCTCGGTGAGGTCGGCGGCAGCGGCGACGTCGATCTGCTGGACGTCGTCGACCGACGCCTCGAGGTTGTCGACCGAGCCGCAGACGGCCGGTTGCTCTTCGCTGCAGGCGGCCAGGGAAGCACTCAAGGCCAGGGTGGCGACGATGGTGGGGATGAGCTGCATGATGGCTCCTACGGTCCTGCCTCGGGCCCCGTCGCAGGCGGGTGGTGTGGTCTGGGGCCGCCTCTGACACCGGGCGACTGGCCCATCTTGCGCAGGGGTGCGGACCGCGGTCGTCACACAGAAGACGTGAAGGTACGGGCACGAGGATCGATGTTCACCACATCTGCGTGATGCGCGGCGTGCCGCGGGTGCGCGTGAATCAGCACGCGAGCGATTCCCTCCCGGATCCGTCAATCGACGAGTACGGCGCGTGGGTGTTCGTGATCAGTCACGCGAGCCGGAAGGACGTCCGGAGTGCACTACGTCGATCGACTGCATCGCTTGGCTCATCAACCTGGCCGGACTGGGCGGCGGACGCCGGCCCACCCCGCGGACGCGGCGTGGCTCGAGCCCGAGCTGGATCCCACGGACCTTGGCCCTGGTCAGGCTCGCTGCGCTCGTGGCTGTCGGGGGTGAGGTTCCCTCCTACGGGGCCGCGTCGGATGCGGCCGTGGATGCCGGTGCGAGCGCAGCCGAGGTGGTCGACGTACTGGTCGGCATCCTTGCGGTCGTCGGGACGGCGCGGGTGGTGGCCGCGGCCCCCAAGCTGGCCATGGCGCTCGGATACGACGCCGACGCCCTGGACCAGGAGTCGGCCGGCTGACCCTCGCTACCCGCCGAGCAGTCCGATGCGGTCGCCCGCTGAACGGCATCGTTGCGTGAGGAGACTCCGAGCTTCCGGTAGATCGAGGCGACCTCCGAGCTCACCGTGTTGCGGGAGACGAACAGCCGCTCCCCGATCTCGGCGATCGTCAGGTGGGTCTGCAGGTAGGGCAGCAGACGTAGCTCGGCAGGCGTGAGTGGCGGTCCCCCGGCGGCCGGGCTCCAGCGCCGGACGCGACGAGAGCACGGAAGTCGCGTACCTCGTCGACCAGGGAGCCGAGGTCCGGCCGATGGCCGAGGACGTCGTCGATCTCGCGGAGCAGGTGCCGCGCCGTCGCGTGGTCGCCCCGCGCCAGGTAGACCTTGGCCAGGTGGAGTCGGCTCCGCACCGCCAGGAAGGGAAAGGCATACGTGCAGGAGGGCCGAGCCCGCATGGCCCGGGTCAGCTGTCGGTCCAGCTCCTCGATCTGCGCCGCGGTGGAGAGCGAGCCGTGCGGCGCCGCGAACGCGAGCACGCTGGGCGCGTAGTCGTACATCCGGTACTCCTCGACGACGGCGAGGGCTCGGGCGACCCGATCGGCCGCCTCGTCCCACCGCCCGCGGTCCATCGCCAGCAGCGCGAGCTCGGACTCGTCGAAGACGACGCTGTCGGTGTTGCCGAGCTCCTGCCCGACCCGGGAGCTCTCTTCAAACAGGGCGGCCGCACGGTCCCGATCCCCGGCGAGCAGGTGCGCCTCCCCCGCCAGGATGAGGGCGGTGTCGCGCCACGGACTCCACGCTGGTTCCTGGGCCGTCGCGACGTCGGCGTCGTGCATCATCTGCGCCACCCCACCGGCGCACATCACGGCTCGCAGCATGGCTCGCGCGGAGTCGAACGACGCAGTCCCGTCCACGGGCACCCCGTCGTAGACGGCGTCGTCTGCTTGTGCAGCCCACCGTTCGGCCTCCAGGGGGTCGCCCGCCAGCACGGCGACCCAACCGGCCAGCACCATCAGCGGTGGGTACGTAGGAGATCGTGGCATCGCCGAGCGCCGTCAGCCACCGTCGTACGGTCGACAGCTGCCCAGCGCTGTACGTCGGCAGCACCAGCTGCGTCACCAGCTGCACACACCGGTCCCGCTCGTCGGTGTTGAGCAGGTGCTCGAGGGCCATGGCCGGAGAGCCGTTCGCCTCGTACCAGTCCGCGGCCGCCAGGTGCAGCTTCATGACGGTCTCGGGCTCGACGCGGCGGAGCTCGCTGAGCAGGAACTCCCGGAAGAGGGGGTGGTACCGGTACCACTCCCGCTGGCGGTCGAGGGGGATGAGGAACGAGTTCGACGCCTCGAGTGTCTGCAGCTGATCCTGGCTGGTCGTGTCCCCGAGCAGCGCGTCGCAGAGCGGGGCATGCAGCCGGTCGAGGACGGCCGTTCGGCGCAGGAACTGCTGGGTCGTCTGGTCCTGCTGGCTCAGCGACTCGCGGTAGAGGTAGTCGGCCACGTAGCGGTCGTTCCCGGAGACGGTCCAGCCGTCCCGGTCGGTGTCACGGGCGATCATGGCGGCCAGCTGCAGGCCGGCCGGCCAGCCCTCGGTCCGTTCGATGACGAGTGAGGCCTGCTCCTCCGTGAGTGGGACGTGCGACATGGAGAAGATGTGCTCGGCGCCCCCGGGATCCAGGGCGAGGTCACCGGCGAACAGCTCCAGCGCGTCGCCGGAGGCCCGCATCCGGGGAAGATGGGGCTGTTCATAGCGGCTGGCGGTGACCAGCTGCGAACCGGGCGGGATGCCGGAGATCACGACGCCCAGGACGTCGTGGCAGTCCGGGGAGTGGAGCTCGTGCAGGTCATCGAGCATCAGGACGAACGGATGGGGGCTTCTCCGGAAGGCGGACGCGACCACTGGGGCGGCCCGGCCGAGGGCCGATACTCCCAGCCCGCTGACGTCGGCCACCAGTCCTGCCCCGGCCGGGAACATCCGCACAAATGCCGATGCCAGGACGGCCAGCAGGATGCCGGGATCGTCGTCGAGACGATCGAGCGAGACCCATCCCACGACCCGGTCCTCGGCCTCAGCCCACTCGCACAGCAGCGTCGACTTCCCGTACCCGGCGGGCGCCGTGATCCCAGCCGCCCGTGCCGGGCTGGCCTGCGCCGCCTCGATCAGCGGGGCGCGACTGACCATCCCGGGACGTATCTGCGGCACCGACAGCTTGACATCGAGCAACACTTCGTCAAGCCCGGCCGCCGGTCGTGCCCGCATGGGACGAGACTCGGTCACACGGGGCAGCGTAGGAGCCGCCAGCGCGGGGACGCCTCACCCGGACCGGATGACGCCCGTGGGCTGACCCGTCCTTTCACGCGCATTGCGTGATGTCCCCCGGCTCGGACGTCTGTGCAATCAGGCCATCAGGCTCGTCGAGCGATCGAGGAGGTCCGCTCCGGATGGCTACCGCGGACTCACTGACCCCCAGGCGGCGACGATGGCACCTCGCACGCGGTTTGCTGCGTGCGGTCGCCTCACTGGTCCTGATGGTCGTCCTGTACTACACGCTGCCGCTCGGGGGCTTTGTCCGACCTCCCGCTCGCCGTGGAGCTCTCCGTCGGGCGTGGGGCTCCTGGCCGGGGTGATCATCTGGCAGATCGGGGCCATCGAACGCGCGAGGTACCCCGCCATTCGGGCCACGCAGTCCCTCGCGGTGACGACGCCCCTGTTCCTGCTCATCTTCGCGGCCAACTACTACATCCTCAGCGCCGACGACGCGGCGACGTTCACCGAGAGCCTGAGCCGCTCCGACGCCCTGTACCTGACCGTGACGATCTTCGCGACGGTGGGCTTCGGTGACATCTCGGCGCAGACCGAGAGCGCCCGCCTGTTCGTCACCGTGCAGATGCTGCTCGACCTCGTGGTCCTGGGGCTGGGACTCCAGGTGTTCCTCGGGGCTGTGAAGCGGGGCAAGGCGAGCCCGGACGAACCGGACGACTGAGCGTCTGCCGGTGGCCGGTTCCTCCGGCCAGCCCGTCGAGGCCGCACTTTCACACGATGAGAGTGATTCGCCAGCGGGCGATCGCGCGGTGGGATGAACCGTTCCCAGCCGCCCGTCCGGTGCGGCTCAACGCACTCCCAGGAGGCTCGACCATGTCCGAGCAGACGACTTCGAACCACGGCGACGCCGGCCAGCACCAGCAAGCGCCACCCAGCAGCTTGGCCACCGGGTTCATCATGTTCGCCAGCGTCATGATGATCGTGGCCGGCGGGTTCCAGTCGCTGGCCGGGCTGGCAGCACTGTTGAAGGACGACTTCTACGTCACCACGCCCAACTACCTGCTCGAGTTCGACACGACCGGCTGGGGCTGGCTCCACCTCTTGATGGGCCTGCTCGTGATCTTCGCGGGGTTCGCCGTCCTCAACGGCAAGGTGTGGGGTCGCACCATCGGCGTCATCCTGGCCGTCCTGAGCGCCTTGGTGAACTTCGCGTTCATCCCGTACTACCCGTTCTGGTCCATCACCATCGTCGCGGTGGACGTCTTCGTCATCTGGGCACTGACTGCCCACGGTCGCGACATCACCCGGTGACCCACCTGTCCTGAGGAGAACCCCCATGAAGCATGCCGCCACGACCGCGGGGAGCAGCCCGCGGACCCGGACCTTCGGTGCGACGCTGCTGCTGGGGGTCGCCGCTCTGACTCTGTCCCTGGCCGGCGTGCGTGCCGTCTCGGACATCGTCGGCCCCGTCTTCATGGCGCTGGTCATCACGATCACGTTGCACCCGATTCGCGTGCGTCTGGAACGGGGTCGGCTTCCCGAGTGGGCAGCGTCCGTCGTCATGCTGGCCGCTGCCGTGCTGCTGCTCTTCGTCTTCGCGGTGGCGCTGATGGTCTCGGTCGCCCAGCTCGCCGCGCTGGTGCCCGAGTACGCAGACCAGGTCAAGGACGGTGTCGCGAGCGCGGGGAACGCGCTGAGGGACGCGGGAGTGGAACAGGCGCAGATCGACGCGGTCGTGAACGCGCTCGACCCGGGGCAGCTGGTCGACGTGGCGATGTCGGTGCTGTCCAGCACCCTGGGGCTGATGACCGATCTCTTCTTCCTCATCACGGTGCTGCTGTTCATGGCCTTTGACACCGACTCCACCCGCCGCAGCCTGAAGACGTTGGGCGACCGATTCCCGGACCCGGTCTCCGCCCTGGGCAACTTCGCGCGCGGCACCCGCAGCTACATGGGCGTCTCCGCAAGCTTCGGGCTGGTCGTCGCCGTGATCGACGGCCTGGTGCTCTACTTCCTGGACGTGCCCGGAGCATTCGTGTGGGCGGTGCTCGCGTTCGTCACCAACTTCATTCCCAACATCGGCTTCATCATCGGAGTCATCCCGCCGGCGACTGATCGCTCTGCTCGACAGCGGCCCCGGTCTGATGGTCACGGTGATCGTCGTCTACAGCGTCATCAACTTCGTGATCCAGTCCATCATCCAGCCGCGAGTCGTCGGTGACTCGGTCGGTCTCTCCCCGACGTTGACGTTCCTGTCCCTGGTGTTCTGGACGTGGGTGGTCGGACCGGTGGGCGCACTGCTCGCCGTGCCGTTCAGCCTGCTGACCAAGGCACTCTTGGTCGAGGCCGACCCACGCGGACGCTGGGCCCTGCCCCTGATCTCGGGGAAGCCCGAGTCCGAGCCGCCGCCGGCGCCGGAGAGGCGGCCCCGGCCGCGCTCCAGCCCGAGGGAACGCCGGGATGAGGTCCCGATGGACCCGAACGAGGGGCTCCCGCTCCGGAGAGCCTGACAGTCCCTGTCGCCGGGCCGGCCGACGATCCGGCGCGGGCGCGAGCCGACGTCGCCGTGGGTCGGCTGCCGGCCGGGGTGCAGCGGCCCGCTGCGCTGGCTGCTCGACCGATGGCCCGGACGGATCGTGCTGCAGGGAGCCGCCGGGCTCTCCCGGATCGAGGTGTTCGACCGGTCGATGACGATCGCGGCGCAGTTCTTCACGTCCGTGCTCCCGGTTCTCATCCTGCTGGCAACCCTGGGTTCGAACAGTGACCGGGTGGCCGCCGCGATCGACATGCCCGAGGAGTCCCGGCAGGTGCTCGAAGGCGCTGTCGAGGGTGGGGCGCGGCGTTCGGCATCGTCGGTGCCATCTTCGTGCTCGTCTCCGCAACCAGCCTCTCCCGCGCGCTGGCCCGCGCCTTCGCCAGCATCTGGGGGCTTCCGCAACCCCCGACCAATCTGGGCTCGGCGTGGCGCTGGCTGGCCGTGGTGCTCGTATTTGCGCTCTCCCTCGTCATCGTCCGCACTGCCAGTGAGCCCCTGGACGCCGTGCCGCCCCGGGAGCTGTGGCCGCACGTGGTGTCGTTCCTCTGGGACGTGACGGTCGCAGCATTCGTCCCGTGGGCGCTTCTTGCCGGCGCCGTCCGAGCACGGATGCTGGTGCCGGGTGCGTTTCTCTTCGCTCTGTTGATGATCACGGTCCGTCCCGCGACCGAGGCGTGGCTCCCCGGGGCCCTGGAGGCGAGCGCCGAGCGGTACGGGTCCATCGGCGTCGCGTTCACGTACCTGACCTGGCTCTACGTCGCGTCCTTCTGCTTCCTGGCAACCGCGCTCGTGGGCCAGGTGATCGCGACGGACAGCGGAAAGCTCGGGAAGCGCATCCAGAGGGTCCCGACTTCACACAGACCGAGTGATGAGTCCCGACGCGCGGCACACCTACCTTCACGATGACCCCGCACCACCGGAGGAGAGGCCCATGTCCACCACCGCCGAGCGAACCGCCGTCCCCGCCGCCGTCACCACTCCCTCGAGCATCGAGACGCCGATCGGAGTCGCTGGAGTTCACCGACGGGTACCCGACCGCGGAGACCGCGGCAGAAGCTGCGTGACCACCTGGACTACCTGCACGGCGTCGAGGCGTTCATGAACTCGATCCAGGGGGTCTCGACCTACGCCCTGCGGCGAGGGGTTCCTCGAGCGCCGGGATCATGGACGGCGACGTGCTGATCTGCTCCGAGCTGATGGACTCCCGGTCGCTGTTCCTGACCGCGAACGCCGACACCGTCTACTTCTGGCGTTCTTCGACCTCTCCGCGGGCCCGCTGGTGCTGGAGACCCCCGCAGACACCCTGGGCATCGTCGACGACATGTGGTTCCGCTGGGTCACCGACTTCGGGCTCCCCGGCGCCGACCGCGGCCAGGGCGGCAGCTACCTGCTGGTCGGCCCCGGCTACGACGGGCCGCTGCCCGAGGGTGGCCACTACGTCCGGCACTCGCGCACCAACCACGTGATCGATGCTCGGCCGCGCGTTCATCAACCAGAACCCCGGCAACGACCCCGCCCCGACCGCCGACCGGATCAAGGAGCAGCTGAAGGTCTACCCCTACGCGCCGGGCGGGCTCGGCAGCAGCATCGGCGCCTACATGACCGGCCGCGGCCCGCTCGGGGCAGCTGGCGCAGCCCGCCTCGCCCCGGTTCGTCGAGGGCACCGGCCTGCCGATGCAGACCGTCCCGCCCAACGACTTCGGCCACTACGAGCTCCTCGACGCGCTGGTGCAGATGGAGCCCGCCGAGGCGCTCGACGTCGAGCTGGCCGGCCAGTTCGCCGCGATCGGGATCGTCAAGGACGAGAAGTTCGCCCCCGACGACCGGATGCGCCGGATCCTCGACCAGGCGGTCGCGGTCGGCAACGCCGCCTCCCGCACCCTCGGCATGGGCGCCCACCCCGACCGACGACTATCCGCTACTACGACGACAGTGCCTGGTGGAACATGCTGTTCGTCGGCGGGTTCGACTTCACCAACCCGCCCCCGGTGATCACCGCCGACGGGCTCCGGCCGTTACCCGAACAAGGGCGCGCGCCAACTGCACTCCCGCACCTCGTTCTTCTACACCGCCACCGGCATCACCCCGGCCATGTGCATGCGGCTGACCAACGTCGGCTCGCAGTACCTGATGGCCAACGTGGACGCGAACGGCGACCAGGTCGACGGCGCCAAGACCTACCGGGTCCGACTGCCCAAGGACATCCCCGCCGCCCGGTTCTGGTCGTTCACCGTCTACGACAACCAGACCCGCTCCATGCTCCAGACCGACCAGCGCTACCCACGCGCCGGCAGCCAGAGCTTCCCCTCCCCCGCCGCCGAGCCCGAGCCGGACGGCTCCACCGTCGTCTACTTCTCGCCCACCCAGCCCGACGGCGTCGCCGACGGGCAACTGGATCCAGACCGACCCGACGAAGGGCTGGTTCGTCGTCCTGCGCCTCTACAGCCCGCTCCAGTCCTTCTTCGACAAGACCTGGCGGCCGGCGAGCTCGAACCGGTCGGCTGACCCGGCCAGATCTCCGTCCCTGCACCACCGCCCCACCGGTTCGAACCCGTCGACCCGACCCAACCCGAAGGAAGAGCCATGTCCGAGATCACCGCCGAATCCGAAACACCTGTCCTCGACCTGCTGGCACGCATGACAGCCGACTCCGTCGAGACGTCGAGCCTCGACGCGCAGACGATCGCGCTGGTCCGCATCGCCGCCCTCGTGGCCAGCGACGCCCCTGCCGTCTCCTACGCCCTGAACCTCGCGGTCGCCGGCGAGGTCGGCCTGGACGCCGAGGACGTCCGGGGGGTCCTGGCGGCGATCGCTCCCATCGTCGGCACGTCACGAGTCGCCGGGGCCACCGGCCGCATCGTGGTCGCGATCGGGGTCGCCATCGAGGCAAGCTGCCGCCGAGTACGCCGACTACCAGGAATGACCGGCGCCGTCACGACGCCACGGCCGAGGCCCTCGGGACTCGGCCGTGACGCGTCCCGATGCGACGGCCGCCTGGAGTGCTGCGTAGTCCCGTTCGTTCTGGTCGGCGTAGGCCTCTGCAAACCGTGAGAGAGCGCGATCGAAGGAATCCTTGGTGCCGAGGTAGCTCGCGATGGCGACCGCGTCCCCCGACCTGGCGTGGGCACGGGCCAGGGTCCAGCCGCAGAGCTGCGCGTAGCCGGCCAGGGCGGAGGGCTCCATCGCCTCGACGAGGGCGGACCCCTTGCCGTCCCAGAGCTGTCGGACGTAGTAGTCGCGGGAGACTCCGTCGGGGCCGCTGGACCTGATCCAGCCGAGCAGGACGTCGCTCGCCGACTGCATGAGCCGCTGTCCCTCGACCACCCGTTGCCCGTGGTTCGCGTGCCTGCTCTTCCCGAGATAGGGCTCCAGCACCGAGGCCTCGGCCTCCTTGGCCTGGAGCGGAGCGGGTCGCTGTCGCGTTGCCGAGCATCAACACGATCCAGGCACGGGTACCGACGCTGCCGACGCCGACGACCTTGCGGGCGGCACCCGCGAAGCGGAACCCCTCGATGAGGTGGCGGTGGTCACCGCGCAGGCTCCGGCGATACGAGCGCAGGATCTCGCGCAGCGCATCTTCGAGGTGATGCACCTCGAGGTCGGGGAAGAGCTCCACCAGCGGAACGATCAGTGGGGGGTCACCGACAAGCCGGGGACGGCCGTCGACCATCCGGACCAGCTTCTTGAACGCCTTGAGGCTGTCCTTCGACCTCGCCTTGCTTGACGTTCTTCTGGAAGCGCTTGAGCTGCTCCGACGTCAGCTTCGCCTTCAGGACCGTCTCGATCTCGTCGACGTCGAGCCGGGAGTACCAGACGTCCAGCTTCCTCATGCCGGCCAGCTCCCCCATCGACCGGCGGTAGGACTCACCGACGGCCCGGGTGGCACGTTCGCGCTCCGCGTCGTCGAAGCCGCGACCCCTGCCTGCCACGGCGAAGCTGGCCGCCAACCGCTTGACGTCCCACTCGAACGGGCCCGGCAGCGTCTCGTCGAAGTCGCTCAGACTGAAGACGAGCCGCCGATCCGGCGCCGCGTAGGTTCCGAAGTTCGACAGGTGAGCGTCCCCGCACAGCTGCGACGTGAGCCCGGAACGGGGCGCCCCCGCCAGGTCCGAGGCCATCAGCGATGCGGCCCCCCGGTAGAAGGTGAACGGGGAGACCAGCATGCGGGCGTAGCGCAGCGGGACCAGCTCGGGGATTCGGCTGGTCGCCTGGTCCTCGAGCAGCGATACCGGGTCCGGTCGGCTCCCCTCGGGCGCCCATTCGCCGTGTGCGGAACGAGGGACCTGTGCGCGTACCGCCTTTGCCTCGAGCGGCTCGCTCCGACTTCGTGCTGATCTCGCCGCGAGAGCTCGGCCAACGGTCGGGCGAGGTTCTGGGTCGATGTCATGTCCCCATTCAGTCATCCAGCGTCACGCGCCTCAGGCGAAGCGCATGCGGCCCCGGTCGAACGGAGGTCAGCCGGAGGTGGTGCCGGGCTCCAGCCGGGCGCCTGCCGGCACCCGCTCCCCCGGATCGACGACGCTGTCCAGCCCGAGGAGCGCGATCGCCTCGCTGTCGTCGAGGTCGGCCTCGTCGGAGCCCACGCGGGCGCCGGCGCCGATGCGGCAGTGCTTGTCGAGGATGGCGCGCGAGACGACGGCACCCTCCTCGATGGTGCAGTCGGCGAAGACGACTGCGTCGCTGACCCTCGCTCCCGGCTCGACCCGGACCCCGGGCCCGAGCACACTGCGCTCGACGCGGCCCGACACGACGCAGCCCGAGCTGACCAGGCTGTCGCTCACCTCGGCGCCGTCGAGCAGGCGCGCCGGTCCGCGCTGGGTGTGGCGGGTGAAGACCGGCCACTCCGGGTCGTTGAGCAGCCCCACGTCGTCGAGCAGCAGCTCGCGGTGGGCGCGCAGGTAGTAGTGGGGCTGGCCGAGGTCGCGCCAGTAGCCCGGCAGCGCGAACGCGCCCCGTCCGTCCGCGCTCGATGAAGCGCGGGAGCAGGTGCTCACCGAAGTCGCCGAGCCCGGAGTCCCCCGGCTCGGAGTCCTCCGAGAGCTCCGGTGCAGCTCCTCCAGAACAGCGATCAGGCCGTCGGGACGGTAGGCGATGATCTCCGCAGCCACCGTCCCGGACTCAGGTTGCTCGGGCTTGTAGTCGATCTCCACGACCCGGTCGTCGTCCACCGAGATGACGGCGTGGTCCCCCGCCTCCGCCGGATCCACCTCGGTCGTGACGACGGTGCACTCGTCGTCCCGCTCGAGGTGAGTCGTGACCAGCTCGGCGAAGTCGAGCCGGTAGACGTGGTCGGCGCTCATCACCACCACCACGTCAGGGCCGTGCTCCGCGATCTGGTCGCGGATGCGGAACAGGCCATCGGCGTTGCCGGTGGCGAACCCGTCCTCGTCAGCCGTGCCGGTGCCCTGCTCCGGCATCAGCAGCCGCAGGCCGCCGTGGGTGCGGTCGAGGTCCCACGGCCGGCCGTTGGCGACCTGCTCCTCGAGCGAGGCGCCGTGGTACTGCACCGAGAGCCACACGTCGGTGATGCCGCTGTTGGACAGGCTGGACAGGGGGAAGTCGACGAGCTGGTAGACCCCGGCGACGGGCAGCGCCGGCTTGGCGCGCTCGCGGGTGAGCACGTCCATCCGGCTCCCCGCGCCGCCGGCCTGGATGATCGCGAGTACACGCGGAGTGGGGGGCATGGGGTGATGGTGTCAGGTCGCCGGCGCCGCGTCGCGCAGCATCGTCAGGAGCGGTCCTGCGGCCTCCTCCAGGAATCCCGGTACCGAGTCACCGCCGACCTGGACCAGGGCGACGTCGGTGAAGCCCGCATCCCAGTACGCCGAGACCTCCTCGACCACAGCATCGAGGTCGGGGCCGCACGGGATGCTGTCGGCGACATCCTCGGGGCGGACGAACTGGGTGGCACCGGCGAATCCGGCCGTCGTCGGCAGGTCGCTGTTGACCGCCCAGCCCCCGGCAAACCACCGGAACTGCTCGTGGGCCCGGGCGATGGCCGCGTCCCGGTCTCGGTCCCAGCAGATCGGGATCTGCCCGACCGCGCGGGCGCCGCCGGGCTCGATCCTGGGCGCTCCGTCGGTGTCGTTCCAGGCTTCGACCAGGTCGGCCTTCGGCTCGACCGCGACCAGGTGGTCGGACAGCGGACCGACCGACGCGATCGACTTCTCCCCGCTCACCGCCGTGCCGATCCCGACCGGCGTGTCGGGAAGGTCCCACAGCCGCGCCGAGTCGACACGGAAGTGGTCGCCGCCCCAGCTCACCAGCTCACCGGTGAACAGCTCCCGGATGATGTGCAGCGCCTCGATCAGCATGTCGTGACGCACGTCCACGCTGGGCCAGCCCTGCCCGACGACGTGCTCGTTGAGGTTCTCCCCCGAGCCCAGCCCGAGCGTGAAGCGACCCTCGCTCAGCACGCCCATCGTCGCGGCCTTCTGGGCCACGACGGCCGGGTGGTAACGCAGGATCGGGCAGGTCACGTAGGTCATCAGGTCCACCCGCTCGGTGGCCTGCGCGACCGCACCCAGCACGCTCCAGGCGTACGGCGCGTGACCCTGGGCGCTCAGCCACGGGAAGTAGTGGTCGCTCATCACCTCGAAGTCGAAGCCGACCTCCTCGGCCTGGCGGGCCTGGGCACCAGGTCGCGCGGGCCGGACTGTTCGGTCATGAGGGTGAAGCCGAAGCGCGTCATGCCCCCACGCTAGGAAGGTCGCGCGGCCAACCGCACCACCCACCCGGGTGGGGCCCGGCGCCGCTAGCCGCTCAGCAGCACCAGGCTGCCGAGGGCGATCATCCAGCTCACGAAGCTGCCGACGAGGAAGTACTCGGTCACCTGGTGGATCCCCGGACCCTCGTCGCGCGCCGCCTGGAGCTCGGGCCAGCGCAGCAGCCCCTTCGCCGCCACCACGATCGAGGCCGCGGTGAGCTCGCCGGCCAGCCCGAGGCCCACGATGGCGACCCGCTCCATCGGTCCCAGCAACCGGCCGCCCTTGAGGCGGTAGGTCGGAACGGCGCGACCGTGGCCGCGGACCGGGTTGATCGTCCCCGTGGCGGCGAGCACCAGCCGGACCAGGACGTTGCCGGTCGAGAGCTGGGCGAGCATGACGCCCAGCGAGAAGCAGGGCCTCGTCGCCGTCGAGGTCGGCGAGCACCCCGATCGGGGTCTCGGCGAGCCAGTGGCCCAGCAGCGCCGTCGGCGTATCCCGCGAACGGTGAGAGCGCGATCGCGAGCAGCAGCGCGCCGCCGAACACCCCCAGGGGCAGCCACTCCCGCCCGGACGCGAAGCCGCGCGTGACCGCCTGGCCCCAGGCGAGCGCGAGCGCCGCCAGGACCAGCAGCGCCACCAGGTCGAGCGGGTCGGTCAGGTCGGCGAGGAGGCCGAGCACCACCACGGTCGTGGCGCCCACGGCCTCGGGGACCCACGGCATCGGCCGGACGGAGAAGACCAGGTCGGTCACTGCGAAGCCGACCAGCAGCAGGCCGATCCAGGTCATGGCGACACCGCCAGCGCCCGGTCGGCCGCCACCAGCGCAGCCAGTCCGTCGGCCCGGACCCGCTGCGACACCGCGGACGCGGTCACGCCCAGCCGGGTCGCCAGGTCACGCTGGCTGGTGCCCTCGAGCAGCCCGCGCAGCACGACGAGCGAGCGCTCCGAGAGGTCTCCGACCATCTGGTCGCGGAGGATGAGCATGGCCTCCAGCGTGGCAGGGTCGGGGCTGTCGACGTCCCCGGCGCGCCGGAAGGCGGTACGCCGCAGCCGGGTCCCGGCCCGTTGCTCGGCGCGTTCGACCACCTGGATCGCGTCGCGCGCCGCCCACCAGCCCGGCCCGTCCTCGACGCGCGGCTCCTCCTGGAGCAGGTTCACCTCGCCCCAGCCGATGCCGTGCCGTACCTCGGTCAGCGGCGCCAGGGCGAGCCGCAGCCGGAGCGTCGCACGCACGGCGTCGCGGATGCCGGCGAAGCCGCCCTGGTACTCGTCACCGAGCGTGATCCGCAACGGCGTCACGGGCTCGAAGACCGCGTTGACCTCGGCCAGCACCGCTGCGAGGCTCTCGTGGAGCACCGCCCGTTCGCGTGATCCGCGCGACTGCACCAGGTCGCCGATCACCGTGGCCATGAGCATATGTCTTCACCTCGAGTCAACCTTAGCATTATGCTTCATTGTGGTTGACAAGAAGGGAATAGCTGTCACCCCGCGGTCGAGGTTCCCCCCTGCTGCGCCGGGTTGTCGGTCTCCTCCGACTCTTCCGGCTCGTCGCGGTCTTCCATGCAGCACTCGTAGGCCTCGAGAATCGACTGCAGGACCGCGCCGGCCTTGCGCTCGCACTCGGCCTTCCGGGACTCCTCCAGGCAGGCCAGCTCGGCGCGTGCGCCTTCGAGCACGGCGATCGCGGCCCACCCGGCGGCGATGCACTGAAGTGCCTTGCACAGGCACTCGGAGAACGCCGACACGCTGGTGAACCCGTGCCCGAGCCGGGTCAGCTCGAGGCCGCGGGTCGCGATGAGCCAGCGGGCATACCACCGTGGCAGCTTGGCCTTGTCCGAGCTGGCAGCGATGTCCGCGGCCAGCGCCGTCACCTCTGCCTTGAGGGTGGCCACCTGTGCGGTGATGGTGGCCGCTTCCCCGACCAGGGAGGTGAAGCACGCGGTGTTGGCCTCCGTCCACCTGCGGTACTTCTCGATCCGCGCCGCAAGCGTCGTGACATCGTCGTCCTCGGCCACCTCGTCGTCGAACTCGCACTCCCCCACGCAGCAACCCGGGTCTGGCAGGCACTCGTCGACGCCCTCGAAGACGTCCTCCGCGGCCTTGTCCAGGCACTCCTGCTGGTCGTCCGTCAACCGGCACTTCAGCAGCTCGTAGATCTCGTCCAGCTGTGTCTGGACCTGCTCGCGCTCGGCGGCGATCGCTTCCCAGGCGTCGGCGAAGGCGGAGCGGGCCTCGCCGTACTGGGTCTTGTACGTCGCCAGGTCGGTGGCGACCTGGGTCATGATCTCGGCTTGCTTCGCGTACCGCTTCGCCCGACAGGCCAGCCCGTCGAACTCCTCCAGGTCACAGGACCCGCACCCACAGTCCTTGTCGTCGGAGTCGCCGGGGTCGGCGGGCTCTGTCGGCTCCGGGGTCGTGCCCTTGGGGTCTGCGCTCATGACGGCTCCTCTCACCGCGGCCAACGCCCAGCCTCGTCAACCCCTGTCACGGAGGCGTCGCGCCAGCTGTGACGGAAGCGTGACGCCGGCGTGACACTCGCCCCGCTAGCGTGCGGGCGTCTGTTCCGCCGGAGGGGAGGCGCCGTGGCCGTCGCGTTGTCCTCACCAGCCCTCGCTGTCGACCCACCGGCTGAGCCGGAGGTGCTGTGCCTGCTCGGAGGCCCCTACGTGATGCGCTCGGGACGCCGGTGCAGCGTCCCGGAGGGCAGCAAGCGGCTCCTGGCGTTCGTCGCACTGCACGGTGGTCGGGTCGACCGCCGCCAGGCGGCGGGCACACTCTGGCCCCGGGGCGCCGACGAGCGGGCCGCGGGCAACCTGCGCTCTGCGCTGTGGCGTCTCAAGGGCGCCGGCATTCACATGCTCGAGTCGGACAAGTTCGTGCTCGCGCTGCGCCACGGCACCGCCACGGACGTCGGGGAGCTCTGCGAGTGGGCGGCCCGTGTGGTCGAGGGCCGCGCCACACCCGCCGACCTGCGTGCACTCACGTGGGACCAGGAAGCCGCAGACATCCTGCCGGGCTGGTACGACGACTGGGTGATCTGCGAGCGCGAGCGGATCCGGCAACGGCTCCTCCACGGCCTCGAGGCAGTCAGCCGCGCCCTGGTGGCCGTCGGCCGCACCGGCGATGCCGTCGAGGCCGCCATGAACGCCGTCCGGGTCGAGCCGCTGCGTGAGAGTGCCCAGCAGACGTTGATCGAGGCTCATCTGGCCGAGTGCAACTACGTCGAGGCGCTCCGCCAGTTCAAGGGCTATCAGCGGCTGGCCAGGCACGAGCTCGGGGTGGACCCGAGCCCACGGCTGACCGCGTTGGTCGAGTCGCGGCGCTCGGTGACGACGCTGTGACTGTGCCTGCGTGAGCATGCTCAGGTGACTCCGACCAGCGGCTTGCTCGGAACCGTGGTCGTGCGGGCATGGATCGAGGCCGGGGACGAGGCCGAGGACGTCCGGGCGCGGGTCCTGGTGGTGCGCGGCACCCAGGCCGAGTTGCAGGAGATCGGCGTCGCGGCCGGGATCGACGCCGTCCTCTCGCTGGTCAGCGAGGGGCTCCACGCTGTCGGCGACTCCCCCGCGTCGTCCTGACGCTCAGGCTAGGACGCCCCGGACGGCTGCCACCTCGGCGGGCGCGGCGGCCGACCCGCAGCCGCGACGAGCGGGAGGCAGCGCCACGAGCACGCCGTCGGCGTCGACCCACTCGGCCGTGCGCAGCGGCGCGACCAGGCCCCACGGCGAGCAGGCGCGCCGCCAGCCGGGCTCGCGGGCGTTGCCCCACGGGAACCTCCGGCCGTCCGGTCCCCGGGAGGCCATCTCCAGCTCGTCGGGGGTCGGCAGCCGGAGGGCGCGGCCGCAGTCGTGAGACAGCTCACGGAGGGCGCTGTCTACCTGCTGCCGGGGAACGTCCGGTCGCGCCGTGACGGCGACCTCCAACGGGACCGTCGGGGTCACCCGGCGGATGCCGGTGCCAGCGGTGCCGAGCCAGTGAGGCACCACGGACACCCGGCAGAACACGGGAGCTCCCTTAGGCTCGTCGGCATCCGGCAGAGGGTCGCGCAGCGACGCCACCAGCAAGAACAGCGCGTCCCGGTCGCCGATGCCCGTCGTGCCGTCGAGGACCGCCTCGATGTGGGCAGCGCCCGGGAAGGCGGCGCCGGTTCCGGCCAGGCGGTGGCCGACGACGTCGCGCAGCCCGTCGAGCAGCGGCCGGAGGTCGCGATCAGCCGGCGCCGTGCACCGGCGGATCTCCGGGAGAGTCTCGTGGAGGTCGCAGTCGTGCGCAGCCAGCAGGGCGGTCCAGCGGACCTCCCAGTCCTCGTCGACCAGGCCGGCCCGGACCACTTCCAGCACCCGGGCGCGGTCGTCGGGCGGTTCGGCCAGGAAGGTGCGCAGCACCTGCCGGCGAACCGAAACCGGGCGCAGCAGCCCGACGACCGGATCGTGCGACGGCCGTCTGGTTCGGCGGGTCGTCAGCCGCTCGACGCCGGCGAGCAGCCCAGCGGCTCCGATCCGCCGGACGGACAAGGCAGCGGCGCCGGCCAGCGTCGGGTCCACCCCGGGCTGACTGGCCAGCCGGTCCAGGTGCGGCAGGGCGGACGCGTCACCCAGCAAGCCGAGCGCGGTGACCCCCAGGAGGGACTCGGCTGCGTCGCCGTACCTGGCCAGCCGCAACGCCTGCTCTCCGGTCATGGCCGTCCGGCAAGTCGGAGACCCGCGTCAGCCCGTCACCCTCCAGCACCCGCAGCCCGAGCGCCGGGTTGGCCGAGTAGGAGACCTCGGCACCGTTCTTCGACCAACGCGCCGACACCGGCTCTTCGTCCAGGAGCGGAACGAGGTCGGTCGGTCCGCCGTCCCAGTCGGTCATCGCCCGGGCCACGTCGGCAAAGGCGACACCCGGTGCCAGGACCACGCAAGCCGGGGCAGGCATGACATCAGCTCTCATCGGCCAGAACCTCGCTGACTGCGTCGGTGAACTCGCGGACCACCCGACGCTCATCCGGAATCTTGGAGCGACGGCCATGCACGGCACGCTGCAGATCCTCCAGGGCCTCCGTCACAACGCGCACCCGCGGGTCGGAGGGTGCGGCATGGCCCAGCCAGTCGTCCAGCCGCTGAAGCAGCGCCTGGAGATCATCCAGCGCGTCGGTCGGATGCCCGCCCATCACCCGACGGTCCGAGATCCGCTCGAGAGCCTCACGCACGCGCTGGCTCAGATCCAGCGGTCTGCTGACCTCCGGCGGCGGCGTGAGCCTCGGGTCCCTGCGCACCTTGAATCCCAGCCGCTCGCGGATCCCGGCTGGCATGTCGACCCGTCGCGGCTGCCCGCCGGAGAGCAGCGGCGGCTGCTGGTGGAGCGGGGGGAAGCCCAGCTCGGCCAAGGCCAGGCTCGGCGCCGACTCCAGGCGCACGAGGGGTGGCGGCCCGAGATCCAACCGGAACGACGCCAGGTCGACGAGGCTGCCGTCGACGATCGCGCTGACCTTGTACGTCCTCCCGGTCAGGTCACCGCGCGGGGTTCGACCCGTCGCAGTGGTGAACACGTACTGCACGCCCTGCGGTGCATTCGAGCGGAGCCGACGAACCCAGAGCTCGATCCCGGAGTTCTCGATCGCGAGGTTCACCTCGGGCGACCCACGCGCAATGGAGTAGGGGCTGTCGAATCCGAGCCCAGGCGACGCGGCACCGTGGAGCCGCTGCATCCCGGCCGCCTGCGGGCCGACGTCCTCGGGGAGGAACAGCACGTCCTCACCCCTGGTGTGGGAACGTTGCGGGCTGACGCTGCGGCCGACAGGGTGCTCCTCGACGATCGCGCGCGTCGGGGGATCTCGCCAAACCCGCGTCCCGGACGGAAGAACGAGTACCTCCCCTTCGTGGAGATCGGGGAAGGTCCAGAAGGTGCCCTCAGGGTCAGCCGCCCGCGTGAGGTCCTCGACCCGCACCAACGTCTCGCGCCACACTCCGCCGTCAGGGTGCGGTGAGCCGGCCTCGGGTGCGGCGGTTGGGCGATCGATCAGCTCCGGCCGCGCCCCCGGATACGGTGCATTCGGATCGATCGGCGGGGGTGGAGGCCTCTTCTTCTTGGTCTTCTTCTTGCCGCCGGTGGCTGGTTTCGATGCCTTGGCGAACAGCCGCGGGGGCTGGTCGAGGCGCCGCGCGAGGGTGCCTCGCCCGAAGCGAGCGGCCAGCCGATCCAGTGGCCCGAAGGAGTCCAGCTCGATCCGCCGGTCCGAGAGGTTGGCCAGGTTGCGGCGGGCGGCGTCTGCCTGGTCGAAGCAGCGCGGCGCGGGCGGTTCCCGGTCGGCAGCTCGTCGACCTGCTCGAGCAGCCGGCGAGCAGTCGCGCATGAGCGTCGAGCTCGAGGTCGAGCTTGGCCCGATACATCTCCATCTTGGTGCCGAGGTCGAGCGTGGCCCAACGCGCCATCTGTGCCTCGTCGAGCAGCCGCACGTCGGCTGCCAGCCGGGGGTCGAGCACCTGCGCGGCGTGGATGCCCTCCTCGCGCAGCACGGCGAGCGGGGCACCCTCCCGCATCAGGATCACCGGCCGGCCGTCCCTGACCACGGTGACGGCCAGGCCGCTGCCGGAGCGGGTGAGCTTCGCGAACTCCGCGTCCGTGAGCACCTGCACCGCGACGCCGGCGAGCACCGCCCGGTCCGACGTCGGCAGGCCCGAGGCCAGCGCGTCCTGAGCGGCCTTGGCGAAGGTCGTGGCAGCCGCCGGGTCGGGTGCGATCCGGCCGGCGTCGAGGTCGGCGAGGAAGTCGGCGTACGACGCCGTCGGGTGCTGGGTCTGGTGCGCGTGCCACTGCCCGGCCCGCGCGGCCAGAGCCGTCGGGTCGCCGGCCGGCGTCGGCGTGGTCGCCTGGTCGAACGCCTTGGCCGCGGCGTCGAGGTCGGCCGGCCGACCTGGGTCCAGGTGCGGCCCCGCCGGAGCGCCGGCCTTGGCGATGCCGCCACCGGATCCCATGACCCCGCCCATTCCCGCGCCCATCAGTCCGCCCATCCCGCCGGCGGTGGCGACGGTTGTCAGCACGTTGCCGTTGGACCACGTCTTCTCGTCGGCCAGGGCTCCCGCGACGCCGGACGGCATGCCGCCCAGGAATCCCTCGACGCTGTTGGCCAGCCCGTGGGCCACCATCCGCTTGGTCCTGGACGCACTGGTTGCGAGCTTGGCCAGCGGCCCGATCGGCACCCCCTTGGCGACCCGGAGCAGCGCGTTGCCGACCCCCGCCGTGGCGAAGGCGAGGACCACGTCGACGGCGCCGGTGACGACGTCGACGAGGATCTCCTCGTCCGTCAGCGCGCCGCCCTTGACGGCCAGCTTCGTCAGGATGGTCGCCTCCGCCGCGGCCAGGGCTCCCAGCACCCCGGCGACCACCGGCCCGGCGGTGCCGAAGGTCAGCGCCGTGACCAGCAGACCAGCGGCGATCGCCGCCGCCATCGCCATCGTGTCCGCCAGCCAGTCGACCGACCTGCGGTGCTCCTCGACCCGGGCGTCGACGGCCTTCACTCCCTGGTCGACCTTCCAGTCGAGGTAGGCCGCCTCCTTCGACTGGGATTCCGACAGGACGCCGAGACCCTTGAGGTTGTCCAGGCGGGTGACGGTCTCCTCGAGGCGTTGCACCTCCTCGTCCAGCCGGGCGGCCTCCCCCTTGCTGAACGTGTTGCCCAGCAGGTAGGCGTCCTTCTCGTAGTCGCGCTTGCGCCTGGCCAACTTCAGCTTGTCCTCGACGGTCTGCGGCTCACCCTCGAGGAGCACACGGACGTCGAAGGCATCGCGGCCGCTGACCTCCTCCATCACCCGTGACTTGAGGCTCGGCCCCTTCGGGTACAGCACGTTCCACTGCTGCTCGATCTCGGCGATCTCGGTCGGGGACTTGCCCTGGAGCATTCGCTTGACGACGTCCAGGTCGGTGCCGGCCCCCTGGACGGCGTACTTGATCTCCTCGGCGGGGTTGAGGTACCCGCCGCCCTTGACCAGGGCCTTGGCGCGGTCCTTGTCGCTGCCCATCAGGTGGTCGTCGATGAGGTTGTCGAAGCCGCCACGGCCGTGGGCAGCGTAGAGCGGGTCGTACTTGTACGCCGTGTCGTAGGTCGACTTCAGGTCCTCCATGTAGCCGGCGGAGCGCTTCGTGGCGTCCTCATGGATGGCCTTCTGCATCGTCTTGCGCTGCTCGGCCTCGTTCCAGCGCTCGCCGCGGACGGCGGCCAGGTCCCGACGGAACGCGAGGTCGTGCTCGGCGTCGAGGGTCGCCTCCTTCTTGGCGCGGCCGTACTGCGACTCGAGGATCTGGTTGACGGTCTTGTCGTCGGTGATGAAGGAGCGCCGCTCCAGCTCCAGCCGGGCGGCGTCGGCGCGCGCCCAGTCCTGGTCGTGGAGGCCGAGGGCCAGGTCGCGGGCCGGGCCACGGAGGTTCTTGTCGAAGCTGGCTCGCAGCCCCTCCCCCTTCTCCCCGGATGCCGAGCGGTACTCACCGCGGTGTGCCTCATCGATGGACCGGTTGCGGTCCAGCACCTTCTGGTGGAGCTGCTCGCTGGTCCAGCCGCGCTTGGCGGCGTCCTGCTCGAGCTCGGCGCGGTTCTGGGCATAGATGGCCTGGATCTCGTCCGAGTCGGGTCCTCCGTGCCATTTCCCGGTCTGCGCGTACTGGAGACCGATGGCGTCGGCCCGCTCGATGTCGCCCTGCTGCAGGGCCTGGGCACGCTTGAGCTCCTCGCCGGACAGGTCGCTCTTCAGGTCGTCGGTCAGCGACACGCCGTACCGCTCGAGGTAGATCGCCTCGAGGCGAGCCCGGTCCTCGCCCGACCGCTTCCGCAGAGCACGGTAGATCTCCTGCTCGTCGGTGCCGGCGCCCTCGATGGCGTCCCGGATGGCCGCGGCGTCCGCGGCGAGCTCGTCGCCCCGCATCAGCGCCTGGGCGCGGTCGAGCTCGGCGTCCTCCATCTCGTCCTCGAGCTCGGCGTTGATCGTCGAGTTGTGCTCGGCCCGGTACCACAAGTCCAGTGCGTGGCGTTGCAGCTTGGTGAGACCGCCGATCGAGGCATACACCTTGCTCTCGTCGGTGCCCCACTGGTCCACCGCGGCGTGGAAGTCGGTGCCACGCTTGACGATGCTGACGCCGCCGCCCTCGGACTCCGCGACCGCGGCCACCTGCGGCCACTCGCTCGGCGGCATCGCGTAGAGCATCTCGTCCAACCGCTGGCGCAGCCGCGGCGCGCGGATCTCGGCGATCCGCACCCGCATCCCGGCCGCGACCGCGGCGAGCTTGTCCTGTGGCTCCTTGAAGTACGCCGTGACGACGGCCTGCTGGGCCGCCGACAGGCTGCCGATGCCGGCCAGGGCCTGCATCTCGGCCTTCGAACGAGCGCCGGACTCGAGCTCGGCCACGAACCCGAGATCGCCCTGGAGGTCAGCGTAGAGCGCGGCCGACCGAGCCTCCTCCCAGGCCGCCGCCGCGTCCCGGGCCTCCTTGCCCCAGCTGCGGACCCGGTCCCACATCCGGTCCCAGGCACCGACGCGGTCCCCGATCTCCCGGTCGGCCCACTCGTGCAGGAGCCGGCTGGCGGTGACGCGGGCCCGGACGACCGCGTCGCGGTGGGCCTTGGTGGTTGCCTGCACCTCCTGGCGCAGCTCCTCGAACCGTTGGCGCACCTCGCGATTCCGCTCGATGCTCCACCTCTCCGCTGGGGTCGCCGGAGCGTCGGACGGTCGTGGCGGCGCGCCCGGCGCGACGGTCGGCGCGGGGGGTCGGCGTCGGGGTCGGGGTCGGCGTGACAGCCGACGCCTTGGCGGCAGCCGGCGCCAAGGCCTTGGCGTCCTTCTCGATGCGTGCGGCCACCTGCCGGGCCACATCGGTGTACGCCGCCTCGTAGGCGACCGCCATCGTGCCGAGCGCGCGGATCCGCTCGTCTCCCTCACGCTCGTAGCGCAGGTCTGCCGGCGCGAGCCGGCGGTGCACGCGCTGAACGAGCTTGTCGCGCTGGTCGCGGATCTGCTCCGGGCTGGCCCCACCCTCGGCGAGCCGCAGCTTCTCGAAGATCGCGTCCTCCGCCGCCGCCCGCGCGCCGGCATCGGTGTCCGCTGACTTCTTGACCTCCTCCTCGGTCTCCCGGCGCGCCTTCGCGCCGGCCTTGCCGATCGCCTCGTGCTCCTGCTGGCGCTGGAGCACGAGCTTGCCGTCCGCGGCCAGCGTGGCGGTGTGCAGCTCAGCCAGGTCGATCCCGGCCTGTGTCGCGAGCTGGTCGATGCCCTCGGTGATCGAGGTACGCAGCTCGGGCAGCAGCTCGTCGGCGCCGAGGGTCCGGAACTCCCAGTGGAGCGACCCCTTCGGGTACAGCCCGGTGCGGACCTCGGTCAGCATCGTCTCCGCGTCGGCCGGGATCGAGTTGCGCAGGCGGACCAGGACCCCGGTGATGTCAGCCTTCGACACCGGGGGGCCGGGGCGGGCGCCCGGAGTGCCCGGGGCGGGGACGGTGCCCAGGGTGAACGCCCCGTCGACCACCACGCCCTGCTTGACGTCGCCCCCGGCAGCCTTGACCGCGGCCAGCTTCTTCCGGCCCTGCTTCTGTGGCTTCGGCGGGGGGATCGGCGTGAGGACTGCTCCGGTACCGGGGGGCAGGCGCAGACCGATGCGGGGGTGGAACACCTGTGGCTTCCCGGCCTTGGGTCCCTCGACCGGCACGTGTGTGTAGTCCTGCAGCTTGGGCAGCACCTGCTCCTCGAGCTTCAGCGCGACGGCGGCAGCGACGGCGGTCTCGGCCTCCTCCACCGGGATGGTCGGTGGCGCAGGGAGCTCCACGGGGAGGGCAGGGTCCTTGGGAAGGGCCTTCTTCACCGCCGCCACCGCGCCCGCACGACGCGATGTCTCCCGCTTGCGGACACCGGCCACAGACGCCCGGAGCGGCATCTCGACCCCTTCGGGGTCGGCTGGTGTCGGTGCCTTGATGCGGGTGCCGATCGCGCGGCGCACCTGAACGCTCCACGCCTGCAGGCCGCTCGGACCGGCCAGCGGGGTGTCGTCGGCGGCGGCGGGTTGCTCCGCCTTCGACTGCTCGAGCAGCGTCGCCTCCGCGGGCGGCCCGGCTGGCTCCAGAGCGGACGGGCGCTCCGGTTCCGGCGTCGCGGCCGGCTGGTCTGCGGGAGGCTCCGACCCGCCTGGCGGAGCCACCGCCTCCGCGAGGTCCACGACCGGCTCGGCCTCGACCTCGCTGTCGACGACGTCGGCGGGCTCGGGACCGGATGCGTCAGGATCCCACCATTCCTCGCGGTCGACGTCAGGCCCGAAGGGCTCGGCGAGCAGGGCGGTCGGCGCCGGGTGTGCCCAGCGCGTCCAGTCCCAGAGGAGCTCGTCGGCCGGGAAGCGTTCCTCGTCGGCCAAGGCCAGCACCATCGGCGGCACCACCGGCGCCCTGGGCGCAGGGGTCGACCCACTGACGTCCTCGTCAGGCCCGCCGGCGGGCCGGTCGGGGGCAGAACGCCGCTCGGGCCCGGCGACGGTCACGACAGCGCCTCGGCGTGCGACCCGAGCAGCTCGCGCGGCACCAGCCGGCCCTCCCGCTGGAACTGCCGCGACACCGCACGCACGAGATCTGCCATCCCGAGGGCGTCTCGGTCGTCGTGGTACGCCGCCAGCGCCGCCGAACGGACGACCGCCGCGATGCCGGCGCCTGTCAGGTCGACCTCGGTGAGGACGTCGAGGTCCACCGGTTCGGCGAGCACGACCGGCGGGCCGAGGACCAGGTCCCACAGCCTGCGCCGTTCCACGGGGCCTGGCCGTGGGAAGTGCACCAGGTGCTGGAACCGCCGCGTGAACGCCTCGTCGAGCTGGTCGCGGAGGTTGGTGGCGAGCACCACCAGACCGTCGTACCGGTCCAGTCGCTGCAGCAGGTAGCCCACCTCGAGGTTGGCGTAGCGGTCGGCACCCCTGCTCACCTCGCCGCGACGCCCGAACAGCGTGTCCGCCTCGTCGAAGAACAACACGCAGTGTGATGCGCCGGCCTCGGTGAACACGGCGTCGAGGTTCTTCTCCGTCTCACCGACCCACTTGGAGACCAGCAACGACAGGTCGACGACCATCAGGTCGAGTCCGACCTCTCCAGCGATCACCTCGGCTGCCAACGTCTTGCCGGTCCCGGGGGGCCCGGCGAACAGGGCGGTGATCCCCGCGCTGCCGAACCGGTCCAGGCGCCAGGCCTCGGCCACGTGGGGCCACGCGCGGAAGTCGTCGGCGATCTGGAGGACGCGACGCCATTCGGCATCCGGGAGCACCAGCAGGTCGCGGCTCCGACGGGGCGTGCGGATCGCGGCGAGCTCGGCGGAACGCGGCCGGGACACCCGCGTCGCGAGCTCGTCGAGGGTCGGGCGCCACCCATTGCTGTCCCACGCGGCGGCGGCCCGGTCCAGGGCCGCCACCGCCTCGACGTCGTCGCGGGCCAATACGAAGCGGCGGGCCAGGTCGTCGACGCGCTCCGGGTGCAGTCCGGGGAAGGCCTCGGTCCAGACCGCCCGCAGGTCGGCCCGGGCCGGTTCGGGCACCCGCAGCTCGGCGACCCGTCGCGACGTGGCGAGCCGGGTCAGCCGCAGCGGCTCTTCCGCCACGAGGATCGCGGGGGTGGCTGCGTGGGCGAGCACCTCCACGACGGACTCCACCGCGTCGTCAGTCGTCCCCGGGGCCACCTCGACCAGGCAGATCGTCCCGGCGAGCGCCGCCTGCTGGAGACCGCGATCCACCGCCGGGGCACCGACCCGCACCGGTTCCCGGTCGCCGCACAGGGCGGCCACGGCCGCGGCGGCACCCGACCGGCCCGCCCCCCAGATGCCGACCAGGTCGACCCGCCCCGTCCGCAAGGCCTCGGACAGGGCCGCCACGTCGTCCGCCGGGATGCCGCCGGGAAGGCGTCCCGGGATGACCGGTGCGGCGGGAAGGCCGAGCAGCGTCAGGTCGACGCTGCTTCCGCGCAGCAGCTCCAGCACCCCGGCCGCCGGGCGTAGCAGCGGCCCGAAGTTCCGGTCGGCGGACGTCGCGCAGACCAGACCCCAGGCGCGCAACCGCCCGAACGCCCCGGCTGCCTCCGACACGCGGCGCTCGGAGTCCGGCGACGTGGCGAGCAGTCGCACGGCCAGCCCCGGGCCGGCCGCAGTCGCCTCGAACGAGTCCTGGAGGTAGGCGAAGAGGCCGGCGTAGGCCGTGTCGAACGCCGGGGCCGCCACCACGAGGAGCACGTCGAGGTCCGTGTCGTCGAGGCCGCGGGCGGCGAGCTCCGCCAGGGGCAGGGTGATGCCGGCGTCCCGGGCATGGTCAGCCACCCGGTCGAGCGTGTCCGCTTCGCCGCGGCTCGGACGGAGCCCGCGACCGTACTGGTCCGGGCCGGTTGCGTGGGCGTTGATGCGGTCGAGCAGCAGCCGCGCGTGGCGTTCGGTGAGTGCTGCAGGAGCACGGCGACCGGCCACCAGCCCCGCCTGAACCGCAGCCCAGCGGTCGATCTCCGCGCCGACGGCCCTGACCAGTGGCGCCAGCCGCAACCGGAGGTCGGACCGGGCGAGGTCGGCGCGCGTGACCGCGCTCTCGGGTCGCCGGGCGGTCACCACGTCACCAGCTCCCACAGCCCGCCCGGCGCCCAGGGCGCCGGCCACGCGTCGAGCAGGCCGACCCGGCGCAGATCCAGCCAGCGTTGGCCGCGGGGCACGCCGATGGTCGTCCGCTCGCCCACCCGGATCAACGCCTCGAGGTCACCGAGCCGCTCCAGGGCGAGCAGGGTGTCGGCCTCGCGGCCCCACAGCTCCTGGGCGAGACTGCCGAGGGCGGTGCCCGTCACCGCGCCGAGGACGCGCTCGATCTCGGTAGCGTTCCGTCCAGGCAGCCCGCGGCGCGGGGCCAGTGCGTCCACCAGCGGGGCGAGGACCTGGCTGTCGCGGTGCGGCGGGTCGCCGAGCACGGCGGCCACGGAGGACAGGTCGTCCTCCCCCGCCGCCCAGCTGATCGGAAGGAGGCCGGCCTCCTCGCCCCAGAGCACGTCGTCGTCGACACGGGTGACCGCGAGCTCGTCGTAGCGGCTCCGACCCTCGGCGTAGAGACCGGCCAGAACGGCGCGCAGCGGACCGCACACCACGTCCGCGTTCTCCGCCCACAACCCGGCGGTCGCGTCGATCTCCTCGGCCGTCAGTCCTGAGGCCAGCTCGACGGCGCGGCGCTCGGCCGGGGTCCGCTGCCACCCGTGCCGGGGCGGGGAGAGCGCCTTGCCCGCGACCGCGGCGGCCAGCGCTGCTCCGGCCGGTGTGACTCCCGCGGCCGCGAGTGCCGACGTGGCCGGGGCGAGGAACCCGAGCCGGTGCAGCTGTACGAGCACCAGGAACGGCAGGGCAGGAACCACAGGGGGTCCAGCCGGCCGTGACTGCGACGCGAGCTCACGAGGGGACGGTGCCGGGGTCTCGGTCTGCGTCGGAGATGCGGATGTCGCCGGATCACGGTGCCACGCAGCGGAAGGCAGCGGGTGAAGCCCGGCGCGGCGGGCAAGCGCTTCCACGGTGGCGCGGTCCGGCACCCGGTCCCCCAGGGCCGCCGCGACCGCGCCGGCGAGGAGCAGGAAGTCCGTTCCCGGGCGCCGGTCATCGGAGTCGGCGGCGTGCTCATCCAGCGCGCGAGCGAGGGCGTCGATCCCCTCCGGAAGCATCCCCGTCGGAGCGGCGGCCTGATCGTCCGCTCCTGCGAACAGCACGGAGGTCCAGGCTGAGACGGCTGCAGACGGCCAGGACCGAAGGACCGCCTCCAGCCGGCCGGAGCGTGACCAGCCGGCGAGGGCAGCGACCAGCGCGATCACCGGCGGCACCGCCTCGGCGGCAGCGGGTGAGTCTGCCTCCACCCGCGTCCTCGGATCCCTTCGCGGGGATGCGTCGGCCGATGCCCGGATCGGGTTCGGCGTCCGCGCTGCCGCGGCGCGCAGCTGCTCGACAAGGGTGCGGTGGGAAGCCGCCGTGACCAGCCCGCCGGATCCCACCGCCATCGTCACCGACCCGCCCAGCGTCAGGTCCGCACCCGGGGGAAGGTCGGCTTCTGCCACCGCGCGGTCGAGCGCCGCCTCGATCGCAGCCGCGACACCGTCGACGTACGCCGCCGGGTCACCCCAGCCCCACCCCCCGCGGCGGCGGACCCGCGCGGTGCACTGGCGGACCCGGATCTCGGTCACGGCTCGTACATCAGCGGCTCGCCCGGCACGGCCACCAGCCGGCGCACGGCGTCCGGCGGGGCGGTAGTGGGGGCCTTGCCGTCCTTGTCCAACGTGTCCCGAGCGACCTCGGGCTCCGAGCCGCCGTCCCAGATCGAGACCGCCTCCTGACCGGGCTTGGACGGCACGACGTCCAGCGAGATCGGCGCCCCGACCCACGCCAACGGCGGGGTGGCGTCGGTGACCCGGTAGTGGGTCGGGCGGGACAGCACGTCGGAGTCGACCGAGGTGGCCTCGGCGGTGAGCAGCTCAGCGGGGACGCGCACCCTGGTGCCGTCCGCGATCCGGACCGAGACATGCGAGCCCGCCGTCGCGTCGGCGACCGAGGGCGCGCGCGCACCTGCTGAGACGACGCCGACGACGTGTCCGGTCGACAGGTGCAGCACCGCCATCTGGGGTCTCGTCATGGCCCGCCCCCGGCCGGTGCGCCGACGAGCACCAGGAAGTCGCAGCTGGCCGGCTCCTCAGCGCTCGAGGGCGCCCGTCGCCACCGTGATCCACCGGCCCGTGCACGACACCCGGCGGTCGCCGTCCACCCGGCACCGCACCGGGAGGAACACCTGCGTGGCGGTCGGGTCCGGCAGCCGGGGCGTGACCAGCACCGACACCTCGAGCCCGCCGGAGTCGACCGTGGCCGGGTCGACCCCGGCGGGAAGCGGGATGACGGTGCCGTCCGAGGCCGTCCCGGCGCCGACGGACACCGAACCGGCGGTCTGCACACCCTTCAGCACGCCTTTGGCGGTGAGGTTGCCTGACGAGTCGACCTGGAGCAGTGGCGCGACTCCCCCAGCGCCGTCATGCGTGCCGAAGGTGAGCGACCCGCCAGCGTCGGAGTCGAGGACCATCGCCGGCACGCTGGCGGCGGGCGCGCTGCCCGCGCGCAGCTCCAGTCGGCCCGCCGGTGCCGGCCACCAGGGACGCCTTGGCGCCGGCCCCGGACACGGTGAGCCCGTCCACGCTGGTGCCGACCTCGTGGAAACGGGTGATCGCGGTGTCGAGCCGGACGAAGCCCACCAGCACTCGCCAGGCCCCGTCGCCGGGCCCGGCGTCGGGTGCCGGGACCGGTTGGTCGAGGTCGGTGTCTCCGGGCCGACCGAACTCCACCTCGACGATCTCCTCGACGCCCGCGCGCCCGCCGGTCGCGCACACGGTGGGTTGGGGCGCGCCCGGCACCGAGGAGTCCAGGCCCCGCACGAAGACCGGGTGCCAGACCGAGAAGGTCTCGCCGGCCTCCGCGGCCGGGTTGGGGTTGTCCGCGAGGAAGCGGTCCGGTGAGAGCTGCTGGTCGGCGTCGAGCACGAGCTCGCGACCGGTGCCGTCCACGGCGTACCCGGCAGTCAGCGTGACGTCGACGTACTCCGCCCCCGCCGTGGTCTGCCGATCCTCGGTGACCAGCTCCAGGCCGGCGCAGACGCCGGGCGTGTGCAGGTGGCGGGCATGCCGGGCATCCCGATCGCGTGCCGTGGACTCGAGGCCCGACAGGTCGGCGGCGGCGAGGATCGCCCCGTCCACGAACACCGGCCGCGCGGTGGTCACTTCTTCCCCCGGTCGGGCGGCGTCCGGTCGAGGAACTGGTCGCCGAGGGCCTCGAGCACCTCGCGCAGCTCTGGGACGTCCTCAATGGGTCGCACCCGTCGCAGCGCCGACACCGCCTCGTCGCGGAGCAGGTCGACCTCGCGCTCGCGGACCCGGGAGGCCACGGAGCCGTCCGCGGCGACGGCAGAGCGGGACGCGGCGTCGTACGGGCTCGAGCTCTCGGGCTTCCGCAAGCGGTCGTAGGGACTGCGTTCGTCACAGTCGTCCGGGCAGCACCGTCGCTCGAGCAGCCCCCGCAGCGCCTCGACGACCGGGAACCAGTAGGCGAGCGCTCTCGGGCTGTGCACCCATCGCCGCTCCAGGTCGCACACGGAGGTGACGTCGCACCCCTCGACGCGCAGCCGGGCCAGCGGGACCCGGTCGTCGGTGCAGGTCGGGCACGGAGGGTTGGCAGCGGCGCAGACGCAGCGGACGAGCACGGACACGAAGTTCCGCCCGAGGACTCGCACCTCCCGAGGCGCGTTCTCGTCCAGGGAGGCGAACTTCAACGCCGCGACCTCCCGGTACTCCCGACACCCCGACCGCCCCGAGTCGGCCAGCTCGCGGAGCACCCGGGACTGCATCCGCGGCGCCTCGCGGACGTAGGTCTCCTCGTCCAGCTCATCGTCCTTCGACGAGTCCTCCGCGACCGCGGCCATCGAGAGCAGGTCCTTCTGCCGGTCGGCACTCTCGAGCAGACGGGTGATCCGGATCCGTTCCGGCTCCGGACGCGCGGCGAGCTCGTCGGAGGCCAGCAGGCGTCGCGCCAAGCTGCGGGTGCGCCGGCTGATCAGGCTGCGCCGGGTGGTGTTGAGGCCGATCGACGGCCCCTTGTCTGCGCGGAAGGCTTCATCACGGGCCAGTGCAGTGACGGCCCTCTCGACGAGCTCGACGGCCGGGCTGAGCCTGGCGTCGTCGCGGTCGTGGGCGTCGAAGTCCTGACTGCGCGGGATGACCAGCTTCCCGGCGTCCGGCACCACAGCAGGCTCGGACCGGCGTGCCTCCTGGGCCATGCCGGTCCGCACGACCTGGGCCATCGTCCTCGCGTCCTCCTTGACCCGGTCGTCGTCGACGTCCAGGCACGCCGTGACGATGTCGACGATCGACGGCTCGGCTTCCGGCGGGTCGCAGCTGAGCTCGAAGCGATAGCCCTCGCGCACCCGGGAGAACTCGCAGTCCCCGACCGCGCAGTCGTCGTCGGCGTACGGCGCGACCGGGTCGGTGGGCTGCTCGGCGTACACGATGTTGAGGACGTACTCGTGGCATGGGTGCTCCTCGCAGGGCTCACCGCAGTCCACGCCGGACCGCTGACGCAGCTCGCGCACCAGCGCGACCACGTCGACCTGAGTCGGGCAGTCCACGACGATGTCGTTGCCGCAGCAGTCGATCGCGTAGCCCGGGCCGACGACAACCGAGCCGGTCTCGCAGGGGTCGCAGGACACGTCGAGCCCGCAGACCACCCCGGTCCCGAACACGTAACGGTTGGTGAGCCGGCGCTTGCCGACGACGTAGTCGGTGATGGCCTGCAGGTCGTCCTCGGTCAGCAGCATCCCGCCGAAGAACTGCGGGCGCACGAAGGCCGAGCCGCGGGCGGGCGCGCCCGCACCGGCGCCGCCGCCGCAACCGCCCCCGCAACCACCCGCCGCAACCGCAACCCCCGCGGGCTGCGGGCTGCTTCCCCGGGGCGGCGGTGGCCGCATGTGCACTGGTGAGGGTCATCCCTTCCCACCTCGCTCCTCCACATAGATCCACGACACGAACTCGCCGCCCTCGACGCCGTCGCCGGAGGTCCGGGGTGGGCAGACCGGCTCGTGCGACCCCTCGACGGGGTGGTACTCGGGCTCGCCGGCGAGGGGCACGCCGCCGCCGAGGTGGTCGGCATCGAGGGCTCGGCAGCACTCGTCGAGGATGAAGTCGCCGCGGACGGTGACGAGCAGCCGGTCGCCGTACTGCAGGGTCTCGCCGGTGGTCCGCCGGTAGGTCGCCCCGGTCGTCAGCTTCTCGTTCGGCAGGTCGACGAACTCGCCCTCGATCGTGTACGACGACGCCGAGCGCCCGCCGCCGGACTCGATGCCGGTGAGCTCGAACACGCCCGGCGTCAGCGAGGCAACCTGGACGCCGCGGGAGAACCACACCCGCAGACCCGCGTCGAGGAGCGCGTTGGCGTCGTCGCGGGTGTAGGTGGCGCCGTGCACCCAGTTGATGCCGACGATCTCGGTGAGCTCGCGCAGCGCCAGCGCGCGCCGGCCCGAGATGTCGACCTGGTCCTGCGTCGAGCGGCCTGCCCGGGCGTGAAGTCGCGGATCGCCGCCAGCTCGAGGCAGACGTCGCCGCAGGCGCCGCAGCACGGCTCGCAGGTCGGGGCCGACGTCCGGTCGCTCCAGGGTGGCGCAGATCCGGTAGGAGTCGAGGATCCGCGCGTGCTCGCACGCCGGTGTGGGCTCGCACCCGTGCTGCAGCATCGGCCGGGTCGGGTCGATCGGCGTCTCGTGGTAGCACAGCGTCAGGTAGACCGTCGCCGGGCTGCCTGGTGAGCTGCTTCGAGGTCGCGGTCGTCGAGGAGCGTGTCGACGTACACCGGTCGCGGGTGGCGCACCACGATCTCGTTGCCGCGGCAGTCCAGTGCGGCGCCCGGCATGCACGACGACCTCCGCGACGGTCGGGTCAGGGTCGCAGTCGTCCTTGTTCCGGCGCGGTGCGACCCGCACCTCCAGCCCGCACACGACGCCCCAGCCGTGCAGCAGCCGGTTGTGCAGCCGGGCCCGATCGCGGTGGTAGGTCTGCTCGCGGCGCAGGTCGAGCGCGCTGAGCGGCTGGCCGTGGAAGTAGCGCAGCCGGGCCAGCTCGGGGAGATCACCGCAGCCGCCCGAGCCCCCGCAGCCGCAACCGCAGCCGTGGGCGGGACGGTGGTGCTGCCGGTCGGCCGGCTCGTCCGTCTTCGTGGGTGCCTGGCTCATCGTGGACACTCCGTTCGATGGTCGGTGGCGTGCGAGGTGGTGACAACGAGGCGACCCACCGCGGGTGGGAGACGCCGTCGCGGGCCGCGAGCGACGACGCTGGAGCGGCCGAGCACCGGGCGACCCGGACCTGTCGCGCCGATCACCGCCGGGGCGGGCGAGGTCACCACGGTGTCGATGCCGAGCCGGACCAGACCGGTGAGGTAGCCGAGCCGCGGCCGGGACAGTGAGATCGCCAACGGGGCGGGGGTCTGGCTGCGGACCACCCGCTCGGTGAGAGCGACGTCCACCGGTCGCCCGTCCTCGGTCAATGGCGGCAGGTGCACCCGGATCCGGTGCGCGCCGGCGCGCACCGCGTCGAGGTCCGGGTCGCCCCCTCCGACGAGCCGGGCCTCACCGAGCCGGGACGTGCCGAGCCGTACCCGAGCGGTGGACCTGCCGAACAGACGGACGCCACCGAGCCGGGCGGTGCCGACCGCGCCCCAAGGCCGGTCGCCGCCGAGCTCGTCGACGGTGGCCCGGACCCCCAGGGCGATGCGGAGCGTGTCCAGCAGGCCGGCCGGGGTGCCTCGGCGGCGGTACAGATCGGGGGCGGCCGCGACCAGCCGACGGCGGCGCTCGACCGGCATCTCCGCCTCGAAGCCGAGGCCGATCAGGCCGGCCAGCCAGCCGAGCGCGTCGTCGGGCAGGGCGGCCGCGTCGAGCAGGGCCGCGCGCCGGTCGAGGACGTCGTCGACCTCCTCGAGCCACGCGTCGAACAGCCCGACGAACCGCTCGGTGAAGTCACGGGCACGGGGGTCCTCGGCGTACACCGCCGGTAGGTCGTCGAGTCCGGTTCGGCGCGGCAGGTCCAGCCGCACCTGGTGAACCGTCGGGCCGCGCTGCCCGTCGCCGGTCATCCGCACCCTGAGGTAGGCCCACCGGCCCGGGGGCGTGCGGAGCAGGACGTCGGAGCCCGTCGGCGGTCGAACCAGTCCGACTGGTGGGGTTCGTGCTCGGGTCCGGCGTCGGTCGTGGCCACGGCGACCGAAGCGTCGTGCCGGGCGGCACGTCGGCGTCGAGGCGGAGCCGGTGCCAGCGGCAGCCGGGAAGACCGGAGTCGAGGGCGACGCTGCGATACACGCCCTCGGTCAGCAGCGTCGACTCCGGGTCCACCCCGGATCCAGGAGCGGGTCGGCCGGTCCAGTCGAAACATCCCCTGGCGGCCAGGCAGAACCCGGAATCGCCCGACGTCACACCGGGGACGACGGGGCGGGGCAGCGCCAGGTCAGCTGGCCGGCAGGTGTCCTCGCTGCCGCAGACCAGCCCGCTCGGATCGAGTTGGGTGACCCGGCCGAGGCGATCGGTGACGAGCACCTGACCGCCGACGATCCCGACGCCCACGGCTCCGTGGACCTGTGCCTCGCCGAGCAGGTGGCCGGTGACGGCCTCGAGGACCAGCACCGTACCTCGGCCGTTGTCCAGCAGCGCGACCACGAGCCCGTCCCCCGCCGTCACCGCCCGCACCGGGCGCCGCACCGGGCCGGGACGAATGCCTCGTCGCAGGGACCGAGGCGCCGCAGGCCGAACCGTCCGCCGAGCCACCAGGCGCCGTCGGCGCGACCACGCCAGCAGGTCGGGCAGCCGTCCGGACCGTCCCCGGTGGCGCCGGGCGCGGCCGGCGCCAGCCGAGCACGCCGTCGACCAGGGTGACGCCGTCCGAGACCGTCGCCGGGGCGCGGGTCCCAGCCGGTGCGGGCGTCGAGGAGCCGGAAGGTGCGTGCGATCACCGGTCGCCACCTCCTCGGACCGTCTCCAGCACGTGCGTGCCCGGCCAGACCAGCTCGTCGGGGTCGAGCGGCACGTCGCTGCACGGCGGCAAGCGCCGTCCGTCCGACCCGGAACGACAGCCGGGCCACCGCGGCAGCCCGGGCACGTCGGCGAGCAAGACCCGGACCAGGGCGTCCCAGCGCACCGTGCCGCCGAACGGCCAGCCGGTGCCGTCTCCACCGCGGGTCGGGCTGAGCCATTCGTCGATCCGCGCCCGCGCGGCGCCTCTCGAGAAGTGCCAGGTCGGCAGCCTCCGCGCCCACGAGCAAGCGCAGTGACGGCGACCTCGCGGTAGGCGGGCGACACCGCCACGACGGTGGCGCCCAGCACGCCGGTGCGCCGCGCGAGGTCGTCGGCGACCGCGCCGAGGAGCTCGGGATCCGCCGCCGGCGGCGTCGTGGGGTCCGTCGTCGTGGGCAGCACGACCACGGTGACCGTGCCCGGCACGTGGCGGGTCCGAGCCTGGCGTCACGCGCGGGCAGGCAGTGCGCACGGGCGACACCGACGCGCGGGCGTGTCGAGCGCGGAGGTCGCGTAGTCGCTGGGGCGACCGCCCGGCGCCGGGACCGGACGGTGGCGCCGCCTCGCGCGCAGCAGGCTGGCCGGCGTCTCGGCGTCGGACCCGGTGGTGATCGAGAGCACCGTCGCGCCGGTGAGTCCCGGGAGGCTGCGCTCGGCGGTGACCTCGTCGCCGGGGCTCGGGACGCCGCCCGTGCCGCCGCCGGTGGCGTAGGACGGGCGACGACGTTGCGGTAGCCGGCGGGCACGGACCGCCCGGCCAGCCCGTCGCCGAAGGTGAGGATCCCGGTCGCCGGGTCGAGGGTGAACACGCGGTCGTCGGGGTCGGCCGTGGCGAGCGTGGCCACCTCGCTCCAGCTCGTGGTCGTGTCCGCCTCCGGTCCCGAACGGGTCGGCCGCGGTGTCGGCGATGTCGAGCACGACGGTGCCCGGGAGGACCGGCACCTGGGAGAGGCGGTAGCGCGACCGGCCGGAAGGGAGCCGCTCGATCGGCTCGGCGACCTCGCCCCGGATGGTGCGCCGGGCCTGGGCGGTCACGCCGTTGAGGGTGACGCTGCTCAGGAGAGGTTCGGGCGGGAACGTGCTGGTGGTGAGCCGGGCCCGCAGCCAGCGCAGCGGGGGGTCGCCGTCCCGGCCGGGCAGCGTGGTCGGCGGCCACGGCGATCGGGTGTCGGCGCGCAGCACGACGACGCCGTCTGCGGGTGAGTCCGGCGGTGCCGTCGCGCTCGACGGCGAGCTCCACGGGGCCTGACGCGGTCATCGCCTCCCAGCGCAGCGCCGGAGGCGGCGCGAGCGGGCAGCGCCGTGGAGCGAACGGCCGTCGGTCGGCCGGGACGGGGCGCGAGCCGGACCGCGAGACGTGAGCAGGCCGGCCGGCTCGACCCCGGTCGCGATGCCGAACCACAGCTGGGCCGGCGGTCGACGTCGGGCCCCGAACGGGGCCAGCCCGCCGAGGTCGTCGACCCGGTCGACCAGCAGCAGCCGTCGCTCATGACCGCTACCGCGGCGACCCGGCCCGGCAGCGCCGTGCACCCGTGCTCGGTCTCGAGGGCCGGCCCCGTCGCGCCGGCCGGCGTGACCAGGACGGACTCGGCGGCCACCTCCACCGGCCCGGTGGCGCGGTCGGCCACGACGAGGCCGAGCACGGCGGCGGCGGAGGCGCCGGGCCGGGCGCGGACGCCGGCGAGGTCGAGCTGGGCCAGCGCCAGCCGACGAGGCATCCGGTTCAGCCGCCCGGTGACGGCCGCGCCGAGGGTGCCGTGCGCGCGCACGCAGCGCGACACCGGCGTCGGCGGCGCTGCGGTCGGTCCACTCCGGGACGTACGCCGGCGCCCGCGCGGCCACGGAGGCGCGGATCTCCTCACGGGTCGGCGGGAACAGCCGCGGCTCGAGGCCACCGGCCACCGGTGCGGGGACCATCGTCAGGTCGCGGTTCGCGGACGTCTCGGCCGAATCTCATGCCAGACCTCCCCCGGATGGCACGGCGGCGGTGCGTGTCGACCTGCGCCCCAGCCAGCCAGACCAGGTCCCGGGGACCGATGACGACCTCGCCGCAGTCGGTCTCGGGGCCGTCGTCGAGGGCGACCGCCAGCCGGGTCACGGTCGCCTCGGCGCCCGCGGCCCGGGCGGCCACGCCGATCAGGTCGGACGGGCGGACGGCGCCACCGAACGGCCAGCCGTCCGCGTCGGGTCCGCCCACGAGCGGGTCGAGGTGGCGCCGGATCTCTGAAGTCACCCGACCGGCCACCGTGTCGTCGCCCGCCGACCGGGTGACCGTCACCCGGACCCGCACCCGGCGGTAGGTGGGCGGCACCACGAAGACCTCCTGGCCGAGCAGCCGGGCCCGCTCCAGGCGGACGGCGTACCGCTTCGACCAGACCGGGGTCGGGTGCCGGGGCGAGCGTCCACATCGCCTGGTCGGCGGAGCGGTCGGCGCCGGGAACCACCGTCACCGTCACGGCGCCCGGCACGTCCACGCAGGGGAACTCCGGGTGGTGACCCGCGCTCACGTGCACTCGCGCCACGTCGACCCCCGGGGTCGACAGGGCGAGCGTCTCGACGTCGGCCCGGGTCACGGTGCGGTCAGCGCGCGCGAGCTCGTCGGCCGCGCGCTGGCGGGAGCCGGCGAGGTCTTCTGCAGGGGTCCCCCCGACGGCCGGGACCGGGTTCACGCCGACGACGGGGCCTGCTTCCTCGGACCACGTCCCCCCGGGGCCGAGGTTGCCGGCAGGCCCGCCGCCGAGCAGGTGGTCGACGGTGGCCCGGCCGGCCGGCGCCGGGCGCGGCACCCGCCCGGCGCGTCCGTCGCCGAACACCAGCTCTCCCCGCGCGCGGTCGACGACCACGACCCGTTCGTCCGGGCCGACCCCGACCCAGGCTGGTCACACTCACCCAGTCGTGCTCGTGACCGTCGAGCTCGGTGAGGTGCAGGGTCACCGCGTCCGGCCCGTCGTGCAGGAGACCCCTCGCGTCAGGTAGGCGAAGTCGTTGTCCGGGCAGCGGCAACAATCCCGCCAGCTGGTCGGTCACCTCGGTGTGCGCCGGGACCAGGTGCCGTGCGACGACGGCGTTCGCGTGCACGGCGCGGAACCGCACCGGCTCGGTGAAGAACCCCGCTCGCACGGTTGCCACGCAGCCGACAACCCCGGCCACCGACGCGGTTCCACACCGCCGGGCCACGCGATCCGGAGCAGGCCGGGGCGACGCAGGCCGCCGGTGCTGTCCTCCGGGACGACCGGCTGCTGCGTGCCATCGGGTCCGACGGCCGTCCACGCCAGCTCGGCCGGTGGTGGCACGTCCGCCGCGGCCTCGGACCAGGCCGGCACCACGGCACCGTGCGCCACGACGTCGACGAGGAGGGAGAGCGTCACGTCCCGCAGGATCGGGCCGTCACGGTCCAGCACGATCTCGAGCCGGTCCCCCGCGGCCCGGGCGGTGCCGTCCGTGGTGACGCCGTGCACCGGGAGCACGTCGACCGTCGTGGACGCTGGCGAACCGGCGCCCGTCCGCGTCGTCCTGCAGGTTCATGACAGCGCCGGCCGGCAGGGACCGGACCTCGCCGCCGTTGCGGAGAGAGAGCACGGTGACCGCCGCCCGTGCGGGCCGGAGATCACCCAGGCCGAGCAGCCGCAGCCCGGCGCGCACTGCGGTTCGGTGACCTGCTCGGCCGCGAACAGCCGCTGCTCGCAGCCAGGTACGCGAACAGCTCCAGCAGGGTGACGCCCGGGATCGACGGCGCCGTGCAGGGTCCAGCGCGCCGCCGGAGGCGCCGGGCAGGTCGTCGAGCGCGATCTTCAGCAGGTCGGCGAAGGCGAGGTCGTCGATGGTCAGCTCGGGAGGCAGCGCGGTCACGGCAGACCTCCCGGGCGCGTCGAGGTAGTAGGGGAAGACGACCGAGCGCGCGGGTGTTGGTGCGCCGGACCGTGTAGGTGACCTCGATGTCGACCCGCTCGGGCGCGAGCGGGTCCTCGGTGACCACGACGTCGTCGAGCCGCACCCGCGGCTCGAAGTCGCGCGACGGCGTCGCGGACCGGCTCCTCGAGCAGCTCGCAGGTTGACGGCGCGAGCCCGGGCGCGAACACCAGGCGGGGGGCCTCGGTGCCGAACGTCGGGCGCATCACCCGCTCACCGACGGCCGGTGGAGAGCAGCAGCCGGAGCGACTGGTGCGACGTTGTCGTCCTCCGCGACGTAGCGCAGGGACCCGCCCGCGTCCGGGAGGATCGGGAAGGCCCAGCCGCGGCCGAGGAAGTCGCTCATCCGATCGTCACCGTCCCCGAGCCGGAGGTGATCGCGCTGGTGTCGGCGTCCGTCGGGTCGTTGCAGGTGCGCACCGCGTCGCCGAGCCGTGCCGCGGCCTTGCCGTTGATCGTGACGGTCGCGGAGCCCTGGCTGACCTTCCCCTGTTGCTGGGCGGGTTGACGAACGACGTCCCGGGCGGCAACGGAAGGTGCGGGGGCGAGTTGGTGGCCGCGGTGCCGACGACGGCCGCCGCCAGGCCGTCGATCGTCACGTCGGTCGAGGCCCCGGAGGTGAGCGTGCCGGAGAACGGGTGCCCGGGGAGCGGGCGTCGGCACGGTGCCGGAGGGCGAGGGCACGATGCACGATGTGCGTGTCCGTGCCGGCGACCGCGTCGGTCAGTCGTGCCGCTGCTGCGTCCCATGCGTCTCCCTCCCTTCCGGCTCAGTTGAGCGCGATGCTCGATCCCTTGACGGTGACCTTCGAGCCGTCGCCTCGATGGCGATCTCGGCGGCCTTGAGCGTGATCTTCGACGTGGCCTTGAGCGTGAGCTCGCCGCTCTGCTCCGCCAGCAGCACCGAGGCGCCCGGCTTGGTCTTCGAGCTCGACCGCCCGTTCGGTCTCGTCGAAGGTGATCTCCGAGCCCGACGGCGTTCGCAGGGTGCGGATGTCGCTGGACGACGTGCGCGACTCGGGCGGCCGGTCGACGTTGTTGTAGAGGCAGCCGAGGACGTAGGGGCAGCGCAGGTCGCCGTGCTCGAAGACGCACCAGCACCTCGCCGCCCTTCTCGGGGACCCACGTGCTGCCCGACCGTGTCGCCGGCGTAGAAGCTGGGCGACCCGGGCCCACTCGCGGTAGCCGTCGGCGTACCACGGCAGCTCGACCTCGACCCGGCCGAGCCCGTCCGGGTCGTTCGACGTCGGTGACGAGCCCGATCGCGGCGCCCGGCAGCCGCGAGGTCGTCGGCCTCGAGCAGCCGGAAGTCGCCCATCGCCGTCAGGCCTCCCGCTCGCGTCGAACTCGGTCAGGTAGCCCTGCTGGTTGAGCGTGTGGGTGACCTTGTCGACGTGGTAGAGGCCGCTGAACCGCCGGCCCACCCCGTGGATCTCGACGTTGTCGCCGGGCCGCAGGTCGGGCAGCCCGATCAGCCTTGCCGTGCGCGGTGAGGAACCGGTACGCCCGCTCGGCCAGCATGGCCTGGGCCAGCCGCAGCGCCTCCTCGTCGGAGATGACCGGCCGCGTCGACGACGACCTCCTTCGCCGCTTCGCTGGCCGCCGAGGGTCTTGGCCGCGGCGGGCCGCGTCGCCTGGTCGACCGCGGCGACGCCGGGCGTGTTGTCCGGCGGTCGCGGTCTGGCTGATCCGCTTCTTGGTCGACCGGGTCCCAGCCCGCGCACGGTCACCTCTGCACCTGGTCGCCGCCGGCCATGGTCGGCTTGAACTCGAGCAGGCTGGGCGCGACGTCGGTGTTGACCGCAGGGTGCCCCAGGCGAGGACGAACGTGCGGATCGGCTCGGACGCCGCGGCCGTCCGGCGGCGTGACGAAGTGCAGCACGTCCTCGCCGGTCTTCGGGTCGGTGCGCACGAAGACGCTCGAAGTCGATGCGCTGCCGCGCGCTCCTTGAGGAACGCCGCGTCGTCGGGTTCTGCTGCACCACCAGTGGTGTGCACCGGGCCGGTCTCGGTCGACCTCGACCCGCAGCTCGTGCCGCCGCGCGATCTGCTGGGCGATCTGCCAGTCGGCCTTGTTCGGTAGGTGACCTCGTCCTCGCGGCGGCTTGGAGCCCTTGAGCCGGACCAGCCGTCCAGCGCGCGCACGGTCAGCGTCGGCGGACCGTCGGAGGGGAAGTCCGGCGTGAGCGTGGTGATGTAGCCGCGCATCATCGACAGCATCTGCTCGGCGTAGCCCAGCTGGACGTGCGACCGGCTGCCGAGCCGGAACTCGTCGGCGAGTCGGACCACTTGAGGTCGAAGGTCCGGTCGTCGTAGTTGTTGAGCTTGAGGTCGACGCTGGTCATCTCCTTCATGGCCATCTCGACCTTGAGCTCGAGCACGTCGCCCTTCGACTCCTGGTCGAGGGCCACGCCGCCGATCTCGACGACGAAGTCCGGCGCGTAGTAGCGCTCGGGCAGTCCGGGTGCCGGCGTCGGCGGTGCCACGACGGTCATCGCCGCGCCTCCGTCGAGCCGGGGCACGGTCAGCACCGTGCCGGGCGCGAGCCGTGCGGGGGTCGGTGATCCCGTTGGCCCGGGCGATCTCGCGCCACCGAGCGGGGTCGCGGTAGACCGCTGCCGGCGATCGAGCTGAGGGTCTCGCCGGTACGCACGACGTACCGCTTCTCGACGTCGGGCGAGGTCTGCTCCTCGTCGCGTTCAGCTTGCACTCTCGACCGGCGCGGTACTCCTTGAGCTTGACGCCAGCTTGGCCCGCAGCGGGGTGCCGTCGGTGTGGAACAGCAGGTAGGTGACGTCGAGGGACTGCAGGACGCCGCGGAAGCCTGGCTGCGGCCCCAGACGAAGCTCGAGGATCGGCGGCGCGTGCAGCTTCGCGTTCTTGAGCATCGCCTGCTCGATCTGCGTCGACGTACTTCTTCCGGACGCTCGTTCAGCTCGTCGGAGGTGTCGACCAGCACGTCCATCGTCAGCAGCTGCGGCGCCGCCGCGGACGTACTGGAGCGGCGGCGACTCCAGGCCGGGGATCGGGATCTCGGCGAAGGTGTTCTCCTTGGACAGCTTGTACTCGGACGGGTTGAAGTGCAGCGGGATCGTCGGCCTTGTCCTCGGCGGGCTCGACGATCTCGAGCCGCGCCTCGGCGAACTCGCGGCCCAGGAAGTTGATCGGCAGGCTCACCAGGACCTCCGCTGTCGCAGGGACCGGTCGGCGGCGGCCTGCGCGGCGTCCTCGCGTGCTCGCTCCGCGCGGCCGCTTCGTGGCGGGCCATGTGCTGCGACGAACAGCCGCGCGAAGACGGCCTCGTCGCGCTGCCGCTCGGCGTCGAAGAGGATCTCGAGGTGCTCGATGGTGATCATCAGCCGACCCTCGGCGGGGTGAGCGGCACCTGGACGCAGGCCCTCGTGGGCGATCTCGATCGACTCGACGGCGACCGCGTTGTCGCCGCCCTTGAGCTGCGGGCCCCTTCCAGCCGGCGGCCAGGCCCGCCGCGGAAGATCCAGCCGACGGCGGGCAGCCCGCTCGGCGGTGAGCAGGATGATCGCGCCGTCGCGGCGGGCGCCGATCGACTGCGGTCAGCCCGGCCTGGTACCAGAAGAACAGGCCCGGGTCGCGGACCACGCCGCGGCTCAGCACGATGCGGGGGTAGGAGTGCCGCACCGGCAGCTGGTGGACGTAGTCGTTGCGGCCGCCCTCGGGGTGGGCGAGCACCTCGAGGTCGGCGCCGAGCCCGGTGACCTCGCTGAACTGGCCGGCGGCGATCAGCGGTGATGAGCGCCGACTGCGCGAACGGCAGGTAGGCGTCGGTGGGGTCGAGGGAGACCAGGAACCGGTACGCCGGCAGCGGGTCCTCGAGCGGATCGGGCGGTCGATGCTCACTGCTCCACCACCTCCAGCAGCCCCTCGGCGCCGAGCGTCAGCCGGAGCGTGATGAACTCCATCGGCGTCGCCGGGCGCGACCTCGACCTCGCACACCACCCGGCCGGCGTCGACGGTCCTCGGGCGGGTTGGTGGTCTCGTCGCAGCGCACCCGGTAGGCCTGGTCGGGCGTCTCGCCCCGCAGCGCCCGCTGCGGAACGCCTCCATCAGCACCCCGCTCACGGCCCGCGCGACGCGCGAACCAGAGCAGCCGGTCGTTGGTGTCGAAGACCAGCGGCTCGGCGACCCGGCGGACGGCGCGGACGATGCGGTGCACCAGCCGGCGGTGGGCGAGGTAGCGTGCCGTCGCCGGGGTCGAGGGTGCGCGCGCCCCAGATCTCCAGCCCGCCGCCGACCCTGCCGCGGACCAGGTTGACGCCGCCGGCCGAGGGCGAGCGCCTGCAGCGCGGTCGGGCAGCGGGTCGGCCGTGTCGACGGCGTCGGCGACCAGGGCGTTGGCCGGGCTCCAGCCCGAGCCGCGCTCCCGGTCGAGCCGCGCGATGACGCCGCAGACGTGGCCGACCGGGTCGGTCGGCGGGTAGCGGTCGAGTCCAGTCGCCGGCGAGGTCGGCGGCCCGCAGCCACGGGGCGTAGGCGGCCACGGCGCGCCGGCGGGCCGGGTCGGCGACGGCCGCGTCGATCCGTGTCGACCAGCTCGGCGAGGCGCGGCCGCGTCCGCGGCGGCAGCCGACACGACGCCCAGCCGGTCCTGGGCCTGCGGCGCAGCGTGGCGGCGAGGGCCGCGAGCAGCTCGTCGTGTCCGCCTCGCGTCGAGCAGGTCGGCGAGGCCGGGCACGCAGACCAGCGCGACCTCCTCGACCTCGGCCTGGGCGGCGATCGCCGCGTCCGCAGCGCGCCGGCGTCCACGGTCGGGTCCGCCCCGCCGCGCAGCGTCAGCCGCCAGGTCAGCGACGCGGGTCCGGGGTTGCCGGTCCGGACGCCGCGGCGCCGGGCGGGCCGGTGAAGGCGGCCGCGACCAGGTCCGGTCGCCGGCGACGGCGCCGGCGAGCTCGTCGGCGGCCAGCCCGGCCCGGCGCACCGTGGGCTGCCCGGCACCTCGACCGCCACGTCGAGCTCCGGCCGCGCCGCGCAGCGCCGAACGCGCGGTAGCGTCAGCGTCACCGCCGTGCCGTCGGCCCACGTCCCGGGGCTGGTCGCCGCGAGCCGCAGCACCGTGACCGGGCAGGTCGCTGCGGGCCGGGCCCGTCGGTGTCCGGTCGCGTCCGGCTCGACCAGCGTCGCCTGAGCCGCTGCCGGCAGCCCGCCGCGGCCGGCGCGCACCACCCAGGCGACCTGGCCGCCGTTGGCGAAGTACGCCGCCACGGCCCGCGGCACGGTGCCCGAGCGCCCGCCGCCGAAGATGCGCGGCGTACGCACTGCCGCCCGTCGACCCGCACCGGCGACGCCCAGCGGGCCGCGGTCGGTCGGGCCGACGAAGGCGCGACGTCGTTGCGCAGCCCCGTCCTCGGGCGACCGACGGCGCCGCGTCGACGACGCGGTAGCCGGGAAGGGTCGCCGACGCGGTCATGTCAGGCGTCCAGGGCCAGCTCTTCGACGCAGATCTCGAGGGACTCCATGGCGATCTCGTTGTTGGAGGCGTTGAACGTCGGGCCGGTGTACTTGCACGGCCAGCCGCGCGAGAAGTTCCAGCGCATCACCTCGGTCTGGTTCTCGTCCTGGAGGATGATCGAGCCGTCGGCGCGCTGGACCTGTCCGTCGAGGGCGCTCTTGATCCAGTTCCAGAACTCGACGTGGCCGGTCGCGCCGCGCTTGCAGGTGAGGTTGGTGTAGGTCTTCAGGCCGGGGATCTTGCGGGCGGTGATGTCCTCGTTGCCGTTGCGGTACTCGATGGCCTCGATCTGCGACCTCGAGCCCGCTGACCTCGCTGAACGCGCCGCTGACGGCGCTGCCGTCGTCGCTGACGCCGGTGACGACGACCTGGAAGTTGTGCCCCGGGTAGGGGTCGTTGCGGATCACGGTTGGCATGAGGGTCTCCTTGCTGACGGGTCAGGCCGGTCACGGTCTCGAGGGTCTTCTGCTGGATCCGGAAGATCACGAACTCGGCCGGCTTGACCGGGGCGATGCCGATCTCGCAGATGAGCCGGCCGTTGTCGATGTCGTCCTGGGTCATCGTGGAGCGGTCGCAGGCGACGAAGAACGCCTCGTCCGCGGTGGCTCCCTGGAGCGCGCCGATCCGCCACTGGGTGAGCAGGAACCGGCTGACCGACTGCCGGACCCGGGCCCACAGCGGCTCGTCGTTGGGCTCGAACACCACCCACTGGGTGGCCTCGTCGATCGACTCCTCGATCATGAGGAACAGCCGGCGCACGCTGACGTAGCGCCAGGCCGGGTCGGAGGTGAGCGACCCGTGCGCCCCACACCCGGTTGCCGCGGCCGGGGAAGGCCCGCAGCACGTTGATGTTCTGGGGGTTGAGGATGTCCTGCTCGCGCTTGGTGATCGCCTGCTCGAAGCCGCGGATGGAGCGGATCACCTCGTTGGCGGGCGCCTTGTGCACCCCGCGGGCGACGTCGGTGCGCGCGTAGATGCCGGCCATGAAGCCCGACGGCGGCGCGACCATCTCCTGTCCACCGGGCCGTGGATCGCGGATCGTCACCCACGGGTAGTAGAGGGCGGCGAACTTGGTGTCGATCGGGCTCCGGAACGCCTCCACCTCCTGCACACCGAGTCCGGGTGGCGGGTCGAGGATCGCGAACCGCTCGGCCAGGGTCTCGCAGTGCACGATCAGTGCGGCCCGGACGTCGACCGACCACATGCCGGGCACCAGGCAGATCGCCACCTGGTCGATGTCCTCCAGCGCCTGGATTCCGGTGCGTTGTCCCGGGCCGAGGTTCTCGCCGACGAAGTCGCCCACACCCAGGCTGGCGATCGCGTCGTCGCCGCCGCCCAGCGCCGCCCAGGCACCTGTCGCCACCGCTGGGAACGCCTGGAGGTTCGGTGCCGTCGAAGTCGGCGCCCGCTCGTCACCCGCACCAGCCGGGACCGGGCGTTGACTCGCCGGGCGAAGGAGTCGGGGTGCACGTCATCGGTGAGCCGTAGCCCGGAGATCCGCTCGATCTCCTCGTCGCCGCCGACCGGACGGTAACGCACCGTGAGCTCGCCCTCGAGGAGGCTGATGGCCTCACCCTCGACGTATCCGTTGGCGGGCGCCGCGCTCAGCGTGACGGTGCCGTCGCCGACCGTCACCACGGTGAGCACCTCGGCACCGGCCGCGCCCTCGAGCTGGACGACGGCGTCCGGGTAGAGCCGCGCGGCGCCGGTGACGGACACGACGGCGCCGTTGGCGGCGGTCCGGAGCTTCTGCACGGTGCTGCCCGAGGGGACCGCACGCGCCAGGGCCGGCACCGTCAACGCCACAGCGCCGGCACCTGCCGCGGCGACGCCGGTGACGGTGATGATCACGCCACCGACCTTGATCGCGAACGGGGTGGGCGTGGTGCCGTCCAGGTCGCCGGCGACCGGGGCGACCGTGAGCCCCGTGGCACCCGCCGCGGCGTCAGCGGTGGTCGCCGTGCTGATCGGCGCGCCACTGGTCGCGCTCGCGCCCAGGTCCAGCCGGGCTCCGACGATCGGCAGGAGCCGCACGCTGAGGTCGTCCCCCCACACGCCGGCGCTCGCCGCCTCCACCCTGAGCACGGCCAGCGACGTGTCGACGGTCAGGATGGTCACGAGGTCCTGGCCACGACGTGCCGAGAACCCGGCCGCCGCCGACAGCGTCAGGGTCCGGGTCGGGTAGTCGATGGCGCCGACGGTGACCGTCGCCGATGACCGAGCCGTCCTCGCTGACGACGTCCAGGGCGGCCCCGGTCGCGATGCCCACGACGTGGGAGAGGCGCATCGTCGTCGACGTCGGCGCCAGGTCGCTCTCCAGCAGCGCGAAGAGCCCTCCGTTGAAGCCGCGGCCGGACTCCGCCGCGCCGCCGGGCTGGACGCGCTGGAAGTAGAGCCGAGCCCCGCCCTCGTCGAAGAACGCCTTCACCGACTCCGCCGCGTGCCACCACCGGCCACGGTCGTCCCACACCGCCTGGGTCGCCTCGTCGGGGAGCGGCAGCGGACCGCCGTACTGACGCAGGAAGTCGCCGTAGCTGGTGACCAGCAGCGGCGTGATCGGCCCGCGGCGGGTGACGCCGACGGCGCCTGCGGTGCTGGTGGCGACGGGGGCGATCGGCTTGGGGCCGGCGTCGACCTCTTCGACGTAGACACCTGGGCTGAGGTACTCGGGCATGCCGTGCTCCTTCGTCGGATGAGGGATCAGGTGAGGTTCAGGGTGAGCATCGTCCGCAGGTCGTCCGGGACCGTGACGGTTGCCGTGGCGGTGAGCGAGCCGCGGCTCGGCATCGATCTGGGTCGCGCCGACCGACCAGCGCAGTGGGAGCCGGAACCACCCGTCCGCATTGGTCATGGCCTGCTCGACCTTGGGTTGGCCACGCACCGTCTCGGTGGCGCTGACCCGGGTGCGGTCGACGTCCCCGCCTGCCGGGTCGACGACCCGGCCGGCGAGCAGCGGCACACCGGGGCCGTATCGGTAGTCCGGTCCGGGCAGGAAGAACACGTCCTGCGGGGTCGGCGTGGGCGGCGAGTCGTCGGACCAGACGGGGACGGTGGTCTGCACGAAAGGGGCGCCGGCTGGCGTGTCGGTGAGCGTGCGGGGCGAGGCGATGGTGGTCCGTACGTCGAAGGTGCCGGTGTCTCCCCGACGCCCCCGGCCGAGTCCGAGGAAGCCGAGATCGCCGCCGGTGGAGACCTGGTATGGAACCGTCAGCGGGATCCACACGGATCCGTCGCGCTTCTCCAGCGTGACGCTGAGCGGGCCTGCAGGAGGCGCGCTGACGAAGACGTCGATGAGCCGCAGCCACACCGGGCTGGCCGCCACCCGCGACTCGAGGCGCAGGCCGGCCCGGGCGATCACGAGGGCACTCCCGTGTCGACGCGGCGGCTCAGCACCGGGGTGGTGGTCGTCTCGGCGACCGGGTCGATGTCGACCACGCGTACCTCGTAGTTGATCGAGAGCCGGTAGGGCTGACCGATGGCCCACCAGACCCGGGCCCGGTCCTCGATCTGCATCGGCGACAGGCAGACCCGCAGCTGGGTCGGGGTGCCGGCCAACGAGCCCGCCAGCTCAGGGCCGTCGATGACCGCGTCGTCGTACATCAGCTGCATGACTCGGCCCAGGATCTGCTGCTCGGTGGCTCGGTCACCGCCCCAGGCAGTCACGAGGTAGTGCAGGCACACCCCCAGCGGCTGCTTGCGGACCACCACGTCGCCACCCACCAGCCGGCGCGACTTGGGCCGGTTGCGCACGGTCGGCTCCTCGACCACGTCGTAGAGGAACAGGGTGGCGCGAGGTGGCGTGCTCGACGGCGAGGTGGCCAGGTCGTGCACCTCCGCGACCGGCACCGGCGGCCCAAGGCTGCTCAAACCGGCCGTCAAGCGGTTCTGGAGCGTCTCGGAGACCGCCACCAGAACGTCGGAACTGGCCACGAGCGGGATCCTCGCCCCGCCGCGTCACCTCGCCGTCACCGTCGCGTGGCGCCGCGGCGCACCCCGCACTCCTCGATCAACCGCTCCATCAAGCGGGAGGGTCCGATCCCGAGCTCGGTGTCCAGCAGTCGGCGGTAGGTGTCGTAGGCCGTCACCGCGGCCGCCAGGTTGCCTTGGTCCCGATGCGCCTGGACCACCAGTCGCCAGGCGGTCTCCCGGAGCGGCTCGTGGTGCAGGGCCGCCGTGGCGAACTCGAGCGACTGACCCGGCCGGTCACCTCGAGCGCACGCCGCCGACGCGGCCTCCAGAGCCTCCAGGCAGACCAGCCGGAGCCGCTCCCGCTCGATGATCACCCACGCGTCGCTCCAGCCCGGCAGCAGCTCGGTGAGCCGGATCAGTCGGCGGGCGGCCGCCACGTCGACCGGCTCGTCGGCAGTCCGGGACGCGGTAGCCAGCAGCTCCGCGACGTCGATCCGCAGACTCGGGTCGATCGCCAAGTCCTGGCCGCGACGGTTCACCAGCCGCCGGGACGACTCCGGGATCCGCCACAGGGTGGTTCGTAGGTTCTTGGCTGCTCTCGACGGGCTGCTGTCCTGCCACAGGTCGGCGGCGACCCGGCTGCGCAGCACGCCACGGCCGGCGAGTGCCAGGTAGGCCAGCAGCCGGGCGCCGGTCTGGCCGACCCTGACCGGCTCGTCGTCCACGACGAGACGGAACCCACCAGTGAGTGCGAGCGCGGTCGTCCGACCGTCGAGAGCGTCTCGGGGCACTGCGGTATTCATTCTCAGCCGTCGCCAAGGGTCCTTTTCAGCCGTCGCTAGGGTCCATCTTCAGCCGTTGCTGACGCGAGATGGTGGGTACGCCGCGGGGGGACGCGTGACATACACGCCGAGTGGGTCAGCGGAACTGCAGCGTGTACCTCCGACGCAAGCTGGGTGTTCAACCTGGTTCGAAGAGGCTGACGCGCGGCAGGTCGGTCCCCCGATTGGCCACGGGTTCCCTCCCCGAAGCGGCCGGCCACGTGGTGATGTCGGCGTGAGCAGCAGCTGACGCCGTCCTGGCTCGATCCCCAACCTCCTCCGCCCGTGTGGGGCTGTCAATGGCGTCCCGGTCACGGGCGGAGGCTGGTCTAGACCGAGTCCACATCACTCCCAGAAGATCCGCTCCACGACGGCATGGGTGCGGCGGGTCCGGCGCAGGTAGTCGTTGACCATCTGGTCGGTGCCACCCGGCGGATAGCCGACGGTGATCGCCACCGCCGCCCGCTCGCGGGTGTCGCGCGGCAGCTGGTCGCCCGGCTTGCCCCGGACCAGGGTGATGGCGTTGCGGACCCGGCTCACCGTGCGCCAGCCCTCGTCGAGGACCGAGGCATCGCGAGACTCGATCAGGCCGGCCTCGCGTGCCCCCTCGAGGGCGGCGAGGGTCTGCGGCGTGCGCAGCCCCGGGTGCTCGGCGCCGTACCGCATCTGCAGCAGCTGGACCGTCCACTCGATGTCGGAGAGCCCGCCGCGGCCGAGCTTGAGGTGGGTGTTGCGGTCCGCGCCGCGGGGCAGCCGCTCGGTGTCGACGCGCGCCTTGATCCGGCGGATCTCGACGATGTCGTCGTGTGCCAGCCCGCCCTCCGGGATAGCGCAGCGGGTCGATCATCTCGGTGAAGCGGCGGCGGAGGTCCTCGTCGCCCACGACCGCGTCGGCGCGCAGCAGCGCCTGCGCCTCCCAGACCCGGGACCACTTCGCGTAGTAGGCGCGGTAGGAGCCCAGCGTGCGCACGAGAGGCCCCTGCTTGCCCTCCGGCCGCAGGCCCGCGTCGACCTCGAGCGCCGGGTCGGGCCCGGGCATCGCCAGCAGCCGCCGCACCTCGTTGGCCACGGCCATCGCATAGCCGCTGGCCTGTTGCGGATCTGCGTCCTCAAGCGGGTCGTGCACGAACAACACGTCCGCGTCGGACCCGTAGGAGAGCTCGAAACCTCCGTAGCGGCCCATCGCGACGATCGCCATCACGGTCGGTGCCCGGTCGAGGCCGCGTGACTCACGCACCGCCCGGCCGGCGATCGCCAGCGCGGCCTCGAGGGTGGCGTCGGTCAACCGCGCGAGTGCGGCACCGACCTCGGCGACGTCGGTGACGCCGGTCAGCTCGCCGGCGGCGATCCGCAGCAGCTCCCGACGGCGTACGGCGCGGATCGAGCCGATCGCGTCCTCGGCCTGGTCGCGCCGACCGGCGATGGAGGACATCTCCTCGGTGAGTGCCTCCGCCGACAGCGGGGTGAGCTCCTCCCCCAGCATCTTCACGCCCTGCGGCTCGCGCTCGAGCAGGTCGGTGGCGTAGCGGGAGCTGGCGAGGAGCTTCGCGAGTCGCTGAGCGACCTCACCCTCGTCGCGCAGCGTGGAGAGGTACCACGGAGTCGTGCCGAGCGCCTCGCTGATCCGGCGGAAGCCGAACAGCCCGGCATCAGGGTCGGGCGCGTCGCCGAACCACTCGAGCATCACCGGCAGCAGCGTCCGCTGGATCGACGCGGTGCGCGAGACACCCGTCGTCAGGGCCTCGAGGTGGCGCAGCGCCGAGGCGGGGTCGCGATAGCCCAGCGCCGACATCCGCTCGGTGGCCGCCTCCGGGGAGAGTCGGGCACCGTCGCCGGGGATCCGGGCGACGGCGGCCAGCAGCGGTCGGTAGAAGAGCTTCTCGTGCAGTCGCCGCACCTCGCGGCGGTGGTGCTGCCAGGCCTGGTCCAGCTCGGTGACCGGCTCCCTCGTGAAGCCCATGCTGCGCGCCAGCCGCCGAAGACTCGGCTCGTCTTCGGGGACGACGTGGGTGCGGCGCAGCTGGTGGAGCTGGATCCGGTGCTCGAGGGTCCGCAGGAAGGCGTAGGCGTCGTGCATCGCCTCGCCGTCGGGACGACCGACGTAGCCGCCCTCGGTCAGCTCTGCGAGTGCGCTGAGGGTGGTCGAGGCACGGAGCCGACGATCCGCGCGGCCGTGCACGAGCTGCAGCAGCTGTACGGCGAACTCCACGTCGCGCAGGCCACCGGACCCGAGCTTGAGCTGGCGGTCGGCGTGATGCGCAGGGATGTTCTCGATGACGCGACGGCGCATGGCCCGTACGTCGTCGACGAATCCGTCGCGCTCGGCGGCCTGCCACACGAGCGGTTCCACCATCTCGGCGTATTCGCGCCCGACCGCGAGGTCACCCGCCACCGGACGTGCCTTGAGCAGGGCCTGGAACTCCCAGGTCTTGGCCCAGCGCTCGTAGTAGCCGCGATGGCTGGCCACGGTGCGGACGAGGATGCCGGACTTGCCCTCGGGCCGCAGGTTGGCGTCGACCGGCCAGATCGTGCCCTCGGGGGTGTGGTCGGAGCACACCTTCATCAGGTGGCCCGCCAGCTGGGTCGCGACGCGTGCGGCGGCGGCGTCCGCGACGCCGTCGGCGGGCTCGTAGACGAAGATCACGTCGACGTCGGAGACGTAGTTGAGCTCGTGGCCGCCGCACTTGCCCATCGCGATGACCGCCAGCCTCGCCAGCGTGCTGTCCTCGCCGACCCGCGCGCGGGCCACGGCGAGCGCGGCCTCGAGGGTGCCCGCGGCCAGGTCCGAGAGCTCCGCGGCGGTGTCGTCGACCCCCTGGCCGTGGGCGAGGTCGCGGGCGGCGAGCCGCAGCAGCACCCGCCGGTACTCCACGCGCAGCGCGTCGAGCGCTTCGGCGTCGGGCACCGTCGCGACCGGCTCGGCATCGGCCGCGTCGGCGCCCACCGCCTCCAGCAGACCTGCCCGCACGGCGTACGCCGGGGCCCGGGTCGACCCGAGTGTCGGATCGATCAGCTCACGCCACTGATGGGGGTGGCGGGCGAGGTGGTCGGCGAGCGCTGCACTCGCCCCGAGGACGTTCAACAGCCGCATCGCGGTGCCCTCGTCGTCGGCGAGGGCAGCCAGCAGCCCGTCCCGGTCCTCGCACTGGTCGGCCAGGCGCGCCAGGCCGGCCAGGGCCAGGTCGGGGTCGGCGGTGCGGCTCAGCCCCGCGAGCAACGGGTCGCCGTGCTCCCCGAGGGCGGCGAAGACGTCGCTCGCCGTCTCCGGGTCGGCGAACCCGGCCCGGGCCAGGGCCGCGCGGCTCACGGGTCACCCGTGCGGGCGAGCTCCACGAACCTGGCCGCCATCGGCCGCCACGCCTCGTCGAGCTCCGGCCGGGCCTGCTCGATCTCGCTGATCAGGGCGTCCTGGTCGATCCCGCGGTCGAGGTGTTCCTGACGGTCGCCCTCGGCCCACGCGACCACGATGTGCTCGTCGGCCTCGGGGTGGAGCTGCACGCCCCACGCTCGAGGCGCGAACCGCGCCACCTGCAGCTCGTCCTGCGGTGTCCGCGCCAGTGCGACCGCTCCGTCGGGCAGCGCCGTCACGAGGTCGTGGTTCCACTGGATGCCGCGCACCGGCCCCAGGCCCGACACCAGCTCGTCCTGGCCGGCCTCGGGCAGCCAGCCCACGTCGAAGACGCCGACCTGCTGGCCGAGCGGGTTCCGCTCGGCGGTTCCGCCGAGAGCGGCCGCGATCAGCTGGTGGCCGAGGCAGATTCCCAGCACCGGCGTGCGGGCGGCGACGCACTCGCGCAGGATCTGCTTCAGCGGTGCCAGCCAGTGGTGGAGCGCGTCGTCGTTGGCCCCCATCGAGCCCCCGAGCACCACCAGCGCGTCGTACGCCGAGGCCGGCGGCAGCTCGTCGCCGGCCCACGGGCGGCACACCTCGATCTCGGCTCCGGCGTCGGTCAGCCAGGACCCGACATGCGCCGGCGGGCACCCCGACTCGTGCTCGACCACTGCCACACGAAGGGGGATCCGCGCCATGGCTCGTCGCTCAGATGACCGGGAGCATCCGGTCGCGCTCGAACGGCGAGACCTGGATCCGGTACTCCTCCCACTCCTTGCGCTTGTTGCGGAGGAAGAAGTCGAAGACGTGCTCGCCCAGGGCCTCGGCGAGGAGCTCGGAGCTCTCGGCGATCCCGATCGCGTCGTAGAGGCTCTTGGGCAGCGGCTCGATGCCGAGGCTCTTCCGCTCCCTCTCGGACAGCGTCCACATGTCGTCCTCGGCCTCGCGCGGCAGGTCGTAGCCCTCGTCGATGCCCTTCATGCCGGCGGCCAGGATGACCGCGAACGCGAGATAGGGGTTGCAGGCCGCGTCGACGGTGCGGATCTCGATCCGGGTCGAGGGGCCCTTGTTGGGCTTGTACATCGGCACCCGCACCATCGCCGAGCGGTTGTTGTGGCCCCAGCAGATGTAGGGCGGCGCCTCGTCGCCGGCGAGCAGCCGCTTGTAGCTGTTGACCCACTGGTTGGTGACGACCGAGATCTCGCTGGCGTGGTGGAGGACGCCGGCGATGAACTGCCGACCGGTCTTCGAGAGCTGGTACTCGGCGCCGGCCTCGAAGAACGCGTTCTGGTCGCCCTCGAAGAGACTGACGTGGGTGTGCATGCCGGAGCCGGGGTGGGTGGTGAACGGCTTCGGCATGAAGCTGGCCCAGATCCCCTGCGACAGCGCGACCTCGCGCACGACGGTGCGGAAGGTCATCACGTTGTCGGCCGTCGACAGCGCGTCGGCGTAGCGCAGGTCGATCTCCTGCTGACCCGGACCGCCCTCGTGGTGGCTGAACTCGACCGAGATCCCCATCGACTCCAGCATCGTGATCGCCTCGCGGCGGAAGTCGGTGGCGCTCGACTGGGGGGTGTGGTCGAAGAACCCGCTCCGGTCGACCGGCACCGGCTCGACGCCCGGCGACGGCGTGTCCTTGAACAGGTAGAACTCGATCTCGGGGTGGGTGTAGAAGGTGAAGCCCCGCTCACCCGCGGCGGAGAGGTTGCGCTTGAGCACGTGACGCGGATCGGCGTACGACGGGGCGCCGTCGGGCATCACGATGTCGCAGAACATCCGCGCGGTGGACGGGCCGTCGCCCCGCCACGGCAGGATCTGGAACGTCGTCGGATCGGGTTTGGCGAGCATGTCGGACTCGTAGACCCGGGCGAATCCCTCGACCGACGAGCCGTCGAAGCCGATGCCCTCCTCGAAGGCCCCCTCGAGCTCGGCCGGCGCCACCGACACCGACTTGAGGTAGCCCAGCACGTCGGTGAACCACAGCCGCACGAAGCGGACGTCTCGCTCCTCGAGTGCCCGCAGCACGAAGTCTTCCTGCTTGCCCATGTGCCCATCATGGCAGTCACCTGAGAGAGTGAAGCGATGGCCGACACGCACTGGAACCCGGAGCTTCGCGAACAGCTGTCCTTCCACTGGCGGACCCAGCTGCGTCCCCGGCTGGACGGGCTCAGCGACGAGGAGTACTTCTGGGAGCCGGTGCCCGATTGCTGGAGCGTGCGCCCCCGCGGCACCGGCAGCGCCCCGGTCCAGGCCGGGTCGGGCGACTTCACGATCGACTTCGCGTTCCCCGCGCCCGATCCGCCGCCCTTCACCACGATCGCGTGGCGGCTGGCCCATGTCATCGTCGGCGTCTTCGCCGTGCGCAACGCGTCCCACTTCGGACGGTCTCCGACCGACTACGAGTCATTCGACTACGCCGGCTCCGCGGCTCTCGCGCTGGCCCAGCTGGACGAGGAGTACGCCCGCTGGCAGGAAGGCGTTGCCGGCCTGGGGGAGCAAGGACTGCACCGACCGGTGGGCGAGGCCGAGGGTGCGTTCGCCGAGTCGCCCTACTCCACGCTCGTGCTCCACATCCACCGTGAAGCGATCCACCACCTGGCCGAGGTGTCGCTGCTGCGCGACCTCTTCGCGCACACTCCTGCCGACCGGCGGTGACCGCCGGCCGGCTGCCGGCCGGCCTCAGGACCGGGTGATCCTCAGGGAGCAGGCGCGGTCCGGATTGCCGACGGGGTGCGCGCGGAACCGGAACGTGTCGGCTCCCGGCGTGTCGGGACGGCGCAGGTCGACCTCGACGTCCCCGCCAGGTCCGGCGGTGCGGACCCGATTGAAGACCTTGCGGCCGTCCTGGCGAATGACGATCCGCCACTCACTGCCCGCACTCGCGTCGTCGACGTCGGACTCGACCTCCCAGCCGCCGTCCTCCGGCCCGACCTTGAGCTCGATCCGGAAGCCTCCGCAGCTGCGGGCCTTCTCGACGTCGCCGTCGCCGGCGTGGGCCGGGACCGCGGTCAGGGCGAGGGCGGGCAGGGTGGCGGTGACCGCCGACAGGGCGACGGTGGCGAGCAGGCTCTTCCTCATGGTTCCTCCTGGGGTGGGTGGTTCCCCAGCGTGCGGCCCGCGGCGCTAAGCGCGGGAGATGGGCGCATCAAGAGCGGGTCAAGCCCGTCGCGCGCTCACGGGACGTCGCGCTCGATCTCGGCCAGCCAGGCCGCCGCACTGGCGTCCGAGGGCATCCGCCAGTCGCCGCGCGGGCTCATCGTCCCGCCGGGGGTGACCTTGGGCCCGTTGGGCAGCGCGGAGCGCTTGAACTGGTTGCCGAAGAAGCGGCGTACGAAGACCTCGAGCCAGTGCTTCACCGCGACGAGGTCGTACGCCGGGCGACCGCTGTCCGGGTAGCCCGGCGGCCAGTCGCCGACCGTGGCGTCGGCCCAGGCGTGCGTGGCCAGGAACGCGATCTTGCGGGGACGGTAGCCGCGCCGGATCACGTGGTAGAGCGTGAAGTCCTGCAGCGCGTAGGGGCCGACCGACTCCTCGGTCGACTGGCTGCCGCCGGGAATCAGCTCGGGCGTGATCTCCTGGTCGAGGATCTCGGCGAGCACGTCGTCGGTGTCGCCCTCGAACTGCCCCGACTCGATCACCCAGCGGATCAGGTGCTGGATCAGGGTCTTCGGCACGCCGGCGTTGACGCCGTAGTGGGACATCTGGTCGCCCACGCCGTAGGTGCACCAGCCGAGGGCGAGCTCGGACAGGTCGCCCGTGCCGAGCACGATCCCGCCGCGGTGGTTGGCGAGCCGGAAGAGGTAGTCGGTCCGCAACCCGGCCTGCACGTTCTCGAAGGTGACGTCGTAGACCTCCTCACCGTCCGCGAAGGGATGGTCGAGATCGGCCAGCATCTGGCGCGCTGCCGCCGTGATGTCCAGCTCCTCGAACGTGACGCCCAGGCTCTTCGTCAACCGGGTCGCGAGCGAACGAGTGGCATCACCGGTGGCGAACCCGGGCATCGAGAACGCATGGATGTCGGAGCGCGGTCGGCCCAGCCGGTCCATCGCCTTGGCCGCGACGATCAGGGCATGAGTCGAGTCGAGGCCGCCGCTGACGCCGATCATGATCCTCGGCTGGCCGATCGCGTGAAGTCGCTGCTCGAGACCCGAGACCTGGATGTTGTAGGCCTCGTAGCAGTCCTGCGCCAGGCGCTCGGCGTCGTCGGGCACGAACGGAAACCGGTCGACCTTGCGTCGCAGCCCGATGTCGCCTCTCGGCGGCCGCAGCTCGACGGGAATCTCCCGGAACCGCACGGCGGTCGAGCTTGTCGAGACCCCCCGTCGGTTGTCGTCGAACGTGCCCTGCCGGATCCGCTCCTGGCGGATCCGGTCGAGGTCGACGTCGACCACGCTGCGACGCGGCCCCTCGGGGAAACGCTCGCTCTCGGCGAGCAGGTCGCCGCACTCGTAGACCATGGTCTGGCCGTCCCACGACAGGTCGGTCGTCGACTCGCCCTGGCCCGCGGCGGCGAAGAGGTACGCCGCGCTGCAGCGCGCGCTCGCCGAGCGGACCAGCAGCCGCCGGTCCTCGGCGCGGGCGATCGTGATCGGACTGCCGGACAGGTTGCACAGCACCGTGGCGCCGGCGAGTGCTGCCTCGGCACTGGGTGGCACGGGCACCCACATGTCCTCGCAGATCTCCACGTGCACCGCGAAGCCCGGCAGGTCGGGCGCCGTGAAGACGAGGTCGGGTCCGAACGGCACCTCCTCGCCCAGCAGCAGGATCGAGGAGCCGCGACGGTCGTCCCCGGGTGCGAACCACCGGCGTTCGTAGAACTCGCGGTAGGTCGGCAGGTAGGACTTCGGCGCCACGCCGAGCACCCGGCCGCCGTGGATGACCACCGCGCAGTTGAGGACCCGCGTGCCGTGCACCAGCGGTGCCCCGACCACGATCATCGGCGTCAGGTCCACCGAGCCGTCCGCGATCGTCGCGATCGCCTCCGTCACGCCCTCGAGCAGCGTGTCCTGCATCAGCAGGTCGTCGATGGCGTATCCGCACAGCGACAGCTCCGGGAAGACGGCCAGCACCGCGCCGTCCTCGTGGCAGGCTTCCGCCTGCTCGAGGATCGTGCGCGCGTTGACCGCCGGGTCGGCGATGGCCACCGGCACCGTGCACGCCGCCACCCGGGCAAAGCCCTGGTCGTACGCGGAGTAGAAGTCCACGCCTCGAGTCTAGGGCGCCGGCCCGCCCCTCGCCTGTGTGGGACGCCCGGGTGGTTGAGGTGCGAGGAGCGCCAGCGACGAGCCTCGAAACCCCCGGGGCAACCTGCCCTCGTTTGGGACCACTTTCCGTCCACATTTCAGGGCGCTGGTGGTTGTCCACAGGAGCCGAATCGGTGTCGGTGGTGGGTGGTTGAGTGAGCTCATGACAGCGCAGTACGACGACTCGGTCCACCCGGTGGTGGCAAGTGTCGTCGGGCTGCGCTCCGAGCTGTCCTCCTTGGCCGGTTCGCCGGTGTGGGGGATGTCGACGGCTGACACCGAGGCCGGTCTGGTCGAGGTCGCTGCGCTGGCGACACAGGTCGCGCAGCTGCAGCTGCGACTGCTGAACCACGCGGAGCGGGTCGACGTCGGGGTGTCGGTAGGGGCGACGTCGGCGGCGAACTGGCTGGCCCACACCACGCGTACGACGCGGCCGGCCGTGCATCGTGCGGCCCGGTTGGCCTCGCGGCTGGAGGACGCCCACGCGGCCGTGGACGAGGCGTTGGCCGCGGCGCGGATCAATGTCGAGCAGGCGCACGTGATCGTCGACGCCGTCGACGCCCTCCCCGCGGATTTCGTCGATGCGGAGACCCGCGACGAGGCGGAGGCGTTCTTGCTCCGCGAGGCGCGTGACCACGATGCGAAGGCGCTGCGGATCATGGGACGACGGCTGCTCGAGGTGGCCGCCCCCGACGAAGGCTGATGCCGAGGAGGCCCGACGGCTCGAGGACGAGGAAGCCGCCGCCCGGGCGGCGGCCTCGTTCACCATGTCGGATGACGGGCACGGGAAGTGCCACGGCCGGTTCACCATCTCCTCGCTGCACGGGGCGATGCTCCGCAAGGCGCTGATGGCGATCGCGGCCCCGGCCCGTCACCCCGACCGGCCCGCCGACCTGCTGACCAAGCACAAGCTCGGGCTCGCGTTCATGGAGTACATCGAGACCCGCCCCGAGTCGACGGTGCCGACCGCGGGAGGGTGTGCGGCCACCGTGGTGGTCACCCTCGACCTCGACACCTTGATGGGTGGGTTGAAGGCCGCTGGCCTGTGCGACGGCACCCGCATCTCCGCCGGCGAGGCGCGGCGGATGGCGTGCCTGGCCGGCGTCATCCCGGTCGTGCTCGGCGGGAAGTCCGAACCCCTCGACGTCGGCCGGAAACGTCGCTTCCACACCCGTGCCCAGCGGATCGCGATGGGCGTCCGCGACGGCGGCTGCACCGCCGACGGCTGCGACCGGCCCCCAGCAATGTGCCACGCCCACCACGACGAACCCTGGAGCCGGGACGGCAACACCGACGTCAAGACCGGCCGCCTCCTCTGCGCAAGACACCACACGCTCGCCCACGACCGCCGCTACCAGCTCAAAGCCGGTCCCAACGGAAAGGTCACCTTCACCAGACGGACGTGAGCGACACGAGCGGCTTCCGCACCCCGGCTAGTAACCCTGGAGGTTCCAGTAGGCGAAGGAGGCCGCGGCACCCGTGGGCAGGGTGGCGACGTCGAGCAGCTCGCCCGTGCGGTGGTTCCACGTGACCAGCCGATCCCCGACCTCGATCAGCAGCGTGTCGACATCCACGAAGTCGTGGATCACCACCTCGCCGACGTCGACCCCGACCACCGGCAGCAACGCGACCGGGCTCAGGTCTGCGCCGATCACCACGACACCGTCCGCGGCAGCGGGGTCGTTGCCGGCGAGCCCCGACCGGATCACCGCCACCTTGCCGTCCTGTGCGACGGGCCGATGCAGGTCACCGAGTTGGCGAGCGTCGCGCCGGATGCCGACGTCCTGGAAGTCGGACCACACGACCAGGTCGTCGTCGACGAACTCGAACAGCGTGTTACCCCGGGGGTCCATGGTGATGTCGCCCAGGCCCTCGCCCTTCGGGAATGCGACCGAGTCGATGGAGCGGGCGCCCTCGTGCTCGCGCGTCTCCCCGCCCCGCCCCGGGACGTCGTAGAACAACCCGACCGAGTCGTTCGCCCAGAGGCCCGTGGTGGCGACGGGTGCCACGTCGTAGCTGAACGCCCTCCCTGCGAAGAGGGAGTACACCTCCATCGCGCTCTCTGACCGCAGGGCCAGGGCGCCGCCGTCCGACGCCAGTGACTCGGGGAACAGGCGACCGTCCGGCATGTTCGCGGGAGAGCGCCAGGTGCCGTCCGGGGACAGGGCGCTGACCTTGCCATCGACCGTCTGCACGACGGCGACGGCGGGACCGGTGAGCCCGACGTCGTTCCCGGACGGCGCGAGCGACTCCGGGAGCGGAAGGCGCTCGTCATCGGGGTAGTCGGCCTCGACGTCCAGCGCGTCCCGGACCATGCCATCGGTCACAGCATCCAGGGCCGGCGGCTCATAGGAGGGCGCGGGAGTGGGCGTGGGAGCTGGCGCGGGGGACGGCGCGACGTCCGTCGTCCGCTGCGGCACCAGGATCGCCGCGGCTACGGCCCCCGCCACGGCCACGGACACCGCCGCTCCACGCACGCGGGTGCGCCGTCGCCGGGCGGCGACCAGGGCGGGAGCAGCCAGCAGCGGGGCCTCGATCCGGTCCGTGGCCCGGTCGAGCAGGTCGTGGAGGTCGGTCATCGGGTTCCTCCGATCAGGTCGTGGAGCTCGGGAGCCCCGTGACGCAGGCGAGCCAGTGCAGCGGCGTTCTGGCTCTTCACCGCGCCGACGGTGATGCCGAGGATCTGGGCCGACTCCCGCTCGGTGAGGTCATCGAAGTGGCGTAGCACCACCACCGCACGCTGCCTGGCGGTGAGGCGACCGAGAGCGCGGCGCACGACCAGCGCAGCGTCCGGGTCCGAGGTGATCGCCGATGACGTCGATGTCTCGTCGGTGGGGTACTCCCGTCGACGGCGCCACCTCGAGATGTTGTCGTTGACCAGGATGGTCCGGGCGTAGGCGCCCGGGTTGCCCGTGCGCAGGCGCCCCCAGCGAAGCGCCACCTTGACGAGGGCTTCCTGCAGCATGTCCTCAGCCAGGTGCAGGTCGCCGGTGAGCAGGTACGCCGTGCGCAACAACCGGCGTTCGTGCGCGCTCGCCCACTCGGTGAACTCCGCCTCGTCCATGCCCACCCCCTCGCTCAGTGAACGCTCTCATCGGTTCGAATGGTTCGCGCGTACTTCGATGACTTCGGATGTCGGCGTAGGTCTGCATCGATGACACCCCATCGAAGGAGCCCCATGCCCCCGATCAGCCCGTGCCTGTGGTTCGACGACGAACTCGAGGAAGCGGTGGCCTTCTACACCTCCGTGTTCCCCGACTCGGAGGTCGTGCACGTCAGCCGGTACGGCGAGGCCGGGCCTGGGGAACCGGGGACCGTGATGGCAGCCGAGTGGACGGCGAACGGCCAACGTTTCAAGGGGATCAACGGCGGACCCGCGCACGCCGGGTTCACCGAGACCATCTCGTTCTCGGTCGACTGCGCCGACCAGGCGGAGGTGGACCGCTACTGGGAGGCGTTGACCGCCGACGGAGGTGAGGAGTCGATGTGTGGCTGGCTCAGGGACCGGTTCGGGCTGTCCTGGCAGATCGTCCCCGCGCGGCTCTACGAGCTGGTCAGCGATCCCGACCGGGCCCGCGCCCAGGCGGCGGTCGGCGCGATGCTCTCGATGCAGCGGATCGTGGTGGCCGACCTCGAAGCGGCCGCAGACGCCGTGGTCAGGTCCTGAGTCAGCGGTCTCGGCGGGGCGTGAAGTCGTCCGGCTCGCTCTCGATCAGGTAGTTGCGGTCGCCCTTGATGCCTTCGACCATCCGCTCGAGCCAGGCGTCGTCGGCGGTCTCGATCTCGCGCTCGGCCAGCTGGTCGCGCAGGTACTGCACCAGGTCGTCCTCCGTGCCCGCGTCGTGGGCGACGGACGTCGCGTCGACGGATGCCTGGAGATCAGCGTCGTAGGAGGCCATGGCGTCGATCCTCGCACGTGATAGACCGGTGCCTCCCCACCCGGAAAGGTTGTCTGGTGCGCCACGCTCCCGCAGACGTGTCCGACGCGGCCGTGCTCGCCGTGGTGCGCGATCGATGGTGGCGCGAGGCGGACCGGGTCGTGCACCTGCCCGTCGGCTTCGGAGCCTGGCACTGGCAGGCGCTCGCCGCCGGGCGACCGGTCCTGTTCCTGACCCTCGACCGGCTCGGCGTCCACCACTCCGGTGACACCCTCGAAGCGGCGTACGCCGGAGCGGCGGAGCTGGCCTGGCGCGGCCTCGACTTCGTCGTACCGCCGCTGCCCGGACCTGACGACCGGTTCACCGCCGGCCTGGGGCCCTACGCGCTGAGTGCGTCGGTGTGGCACGAGGGAAGCAGCGGCGACGGCCCCTTCCCGGACCACGCCGAGGCGGAACGCACCAGCGGGATGCTCGCCGCGATCCACGCCCAGGCCCCGCCGACCGGAATCCCCCGCTGGCACCCGCTGGTCGGTCCGGACTTCCCGGACCTGCTCGCCGCCCGCACGCTCTCGCCGTGGACCTCTGGCCCCCACGGCGAGACCGCACGCCTGGCTCTCCGCGAGCGGCTCGACGAGATCGGGCACTGGACGGCCGACTACCTCCGGCTCGCGGCGTCGACCGATCCGGAGGCGTGGGTCGCCACTCACGGCGAACCGCACACCCGCAACCTGCTGGTGTCCGGGGATCGCACCTACCTGGTCGACTGGGAGTCGCTGCGGCTCGCGCCGCAGGAGCGCGACCTGCGCTACCTCGTCCCCCACGGCCTCAGCGGGGATGCGGACGACTCACTCGTCACGATGTTCGACCTGGAGTGGCGCCTCGACGAGGTGTCGCAGTACGCCGACTGGTTCGAGGGCTACCACCGGGACAGCGCTGACGAGCGGATCGCCCTCGACGGGCTCCGCCACGAGCTCACCCGACCAGCCCTCGGCTGACCGGCAGCTGCTCAGCCCCGGGGCTCGTCCTCGAGCTCCGACTCGTCCTCGTCCGGCTCCTCGTCCGCGTCGAGGGCGACCTCCGCCTCCGGCTCGGTCCCGTCCTCGGCGACTGCGAGCTCGTCACCCGCCTCGTCCTGGGACTCGAGGGCGTCGCCGTCCTCCACATCGTCGGCCTGGACGGCCTCGGACTCGTCCTCGGTGACCGGCACCGACTGGTCGGCGAGCAGCCCCGCGGGGACGGCGCTGGTGAGGGTGGCGAGCATCTGCCGGACGTTGGTGAGCTGGGCGTTGATGCTGTCGCGCCGCTGGGTGGCGGCGACCAGCTCGCGGTCGGACTCCTCCCGGATCCGGTCGGCATGGGCGCGCGCCTGGGAGACCATGGCCTCGACCTCCTTCTGGGCGTCCTCGACCAGCCGTCGTGCCCCGGTCTCGGCCTCGGTCCGAATCCGCTGGGCGTCTCCGCGCGTGCGGTCCAGGTGGGTCTGCGCCTCGACGAGCTGGCCCTTCGCGGTCTCGAACTGGTCGGCGAACTCCCGCTCGGCGTTGTCGCGTCGCGCGGCGAGGGTCGTCTCGAAGTCGGCAGCCGCCTGCGCCGCGTCGGCCTGCTGCGCCTCGTAGAGCGCATCCGCCTCGGCCCGTCGCGCCGCTGCCTCCCGCGCACCCTCCTCCGCCAGCTCGTCGGCCCGGCGGTGGGCCGCGGCGACGGCCGACTCGGCCTCCTCGTCGGCCTCGGCACGCCGGGCCGCGGCGTACTCCTGCGCCTCGGTGCGCACCCGAGCGGCCGACGTCTGCGCCTCACGCAGGAGCATGTCCGCCTCGCCCTGGGCGCTGCTGCGGATGTCGGCGGCTTCCTCCTCCGCGAGAGTGAGGATGTCACCGACCCGCTTGCCGAAGTCGGCGAAGCTCGCAGTCTCCGACGCCTGCTCCTGCACCTGCGCGCGGGAGGCCTCGAGCTCACGCACCTTGGCCGTGAGCTCGGCGATGCGCTGCTGGTGCTCGCCCGACTCCTTGAGGAGGTCGGAGACGTGTCGGTTGACATCGGTGGGTTCGTAGCCGCGCCGGACGATCCGGAACGACGGCTGGCTGCTCTTGTCTGACATCTACTTCTCGCTCTCGGATGGGTGGGGGGTGGACGGTTCCTGGGTCGACGTCTCCGAAACGGCGTCGGTCGCGTTGGGTTCAGGTACGGCGAGGGCCTGGATGACGCCGGACAGCCCGCCGAGCTCCTCGACGATAGCGTCGCGCTGCCGGGTGAGCTCCGCCACCTCGTCCAGAGCCTGGGCTCGTCGGTCCTCGGCCTCACGCACCAGCCGGTCGTGCTCCTTGCGTGCCTCGCGTTGGGTCGCCTCCGCCTCGTCGCGAGCCTCGCTCAGCGCCTGTTGCGCCTGGCTGCGGGACCGGGCGAACTCCTCGGCCACCTGCTCACGCAGGGTCCGGGCACCGGCCTCGGCCTCGGCGAGCCGGCCGTCCGCCTGCTCCTCGGCGTCGGCCAGGGTTCGCGCGGCCTCCTGGCGGCGCGCGTCGGCATCTCGCTGCGCTTCGGCGACGACCTGCTCGGCCTCGCCGCGGGCGCTCTCGAGCGCCGCCACCGCCTCGGCGGCGAGCGCTTCCCGCTCCTCGCGCGCCCGGTCGGCCTGCTCTGCGAGCTCGCCGGCGTGCTGCGCGTCGGCCTGCTCCTGCTCTGCGCGCCGCTCCGCCAGCTCCTGGTCGAGGGCCTGGTGGGCCTCGGCCCGCTGTCGCTCGGCTTCGTGCTCGGCGCTCGCCATCACGTCGGCGACGGTCTTGTCCGCCCATGCTGACTGCTCGGCGGCCTCGGCCAGTCGCTGGTCGGCCTCCTCACGTGCCTGCAGCAGGTGCTGCTCGGCCTGGGCGACGAGCGCATCGTGCTGCTCCTGTGCCTGCCCCTTGAGCGTGGCCGCCTCGCTCAGCGCGGCCTCACGGATGGCGCCGGCCTCGGCATCGGCTGCCTCGCGAACCTCGTTGGCCGACGCGGTCGCATCGGCCTCCAGTCCCTGCACCACGCGCGCCACCTCGGCCCGCCGGGCCTGCTCGTGCCGTTCGACCTCGGCGAACCGCGCGGCGACCTGCTCCTCCGCCGAGGCCAGGAGGGCGGTCACCCGCTGCTCGGCCTCGGTGCGGATGCGCGCGGTCTCGGCCTCGACCGACGCGCGCTCACGGTGGGCGGTCTCGGTCTCGGCGGCGGCTGCTGCGCGTACGTCGGCCAGGAGCTGGTCACGGTCACGGCCCGCGGCCTGCATGATCAGGAGGGCCTGCTCGCCGGCGTCGCGGATCAGCTCCTGCCCCCGTTCGGAGGCGCGCGCCAGCCGGGTGGTGGCCTGTTCCTTGGCGCGCTCGGCCTCGGCCAGCGCCTGCTCGGCCTCGGCCCGCGCCGCCGCGGTGCGCTGCTCGTTCTCCTGCGCCTGCCCGAGCAGCCGGTCGGCCTCCGCGCGGGTGTCGCGCAACAGCTCGTCGGCGATCCGTTGCGCCTGCTCCAGGGCGGCAGCGACGTGACCTCTCGGGGGGTCGGAGGCGTGGTCCATGGGCTGATTCTTGCAAGAGTTCGCCCGGCGCACGACCCGAGTCTCGTGTGAGGGGGTGATCGGCGCCACAGCGACGGGTCAGCGGCACCGGCGTAGCGTGACTCTCATGAGCGACGAGCAGCCCGCGCCGTACGGCAGCGGCCCCGCGGCACCCTCGGCCACACCCGTGAAACGGGTCCGAACCCACCACCTGCGCGAGCTGAAGGAGCGCGGTGAGAAGTTCGCGATGCTCACGGCCTACGAGCAGTACGCCGCGGCGACCTTCGACGAGGCGGGCATCGAGGTGCTGCTCGTGGGCGACAGCGCCAGCAACAACGTGTTCGGCAACGAGACGTCCCTGCCCGTCACCGTCGACGAGCTGCTGCCGCTGACCCGGGCCGTCTCGCGCTCCGTCCGACGTGCCCTGGTCGTCGGCGACCTGCCGTTCGGTTCCTACCAGGCCTCACCGGAACAGGCCTACCTCACCGCGGCACGCTTCATGAAGGAGGGCGGCGCCCACTGCGTGAAGCTCGAGGGCGGTGTCGAGATGGTGCCGCAGATCGAGCGTCTCACCCGCGGCGGCATCCCGGTGATGGCCCACATCGGCTTCACCCCCCAGAGTGAGCACGCCCTGGGCGGCTACCGCGTGCAGGGCCGGGGCGACACCGCCGAACGGGTGCTGCGTGACGCCCAGGCGGTCCAGGAGGCCGGCGCCTTCGCCGTGGTCATGGAGATGGTCCCCGGCGACGTCGCGGCCCAGGTGACCAAGGAGCTGCTGATCCCCACCATCGGCATCGGCGCCGGGAAGGACTGCGACGGCCAGGTGCTGGTGTGGCAGGACGCGTTCGGCCTCCGCACCGGCCGGATGGCCCGCTTCGTCAAGCAGTACGCCGACGTGCACGGCGTCCTGCTCGACGCCGCCCGTGCCTACGCCGACGACGTCCGGGCCGGCACCTTCCCCGGCCCCGACCACACGTTCTAGTCGATCGCGGCCCGGCTCCGGCTGCGGCGCCGGATCAGCCCGGCCATGAGCACGGCGGGCAGCAGCACCGCCAACGGAACCAGCATCTGCGAGCCGTTGCTGGAGCCGCGTGGGGCCACGTCCTTCGGGCGCAGCGGCGCGACCCTGCGGTCCTTCAGCCCCTTGAACTTGAAGACGTCGAAGCCGCGGACCAGGTCGTTGGAGTAGCCGAAGAAGGAGCCGTCGCGCTTGATCCGGTTGGTCTTGAACGACCAGGAGTCGGAGTCGGGGAAGACGAAGTGGCCGACCTCCTTCATCCCGATGCCGTCACCGAACGCAGTGTCTGTCGGGGACCCTTCGTAGGTCGCCAGCCCCGAGATGTCGAGCACCCGGACGCCCTGGGAGTACCACGAGATGGTCATCATCTGCTGGCGCGGGTAGATCCGCAGCACGTGGGAGGTGCAGGTCGCGCCGTCCTGCGGCTGGGTGGTGGGGATGAACCAGGCGCCGATCTTCTCCGGGCTCTTCTCCTTGGCGCCGGTCACGTCGTAGACGTGCAGGCCGCCGCCCGGGCACTCGACGCTGGCCGCGGCACCGGCGCGCTCGTCGGTGATCACGAGCAGCTCGCGGAGGGTGCCGGCGGGGGTCCTCACCCGGAACGGGTCGGACTGGTGGACCACGTTGATCGTCGGGTCGACGATCTTGCTGATGAGCTCGGGGTGCCGCGGGTCGCTCGTGTCCAGCACCAGGGTCTGCGAAAGTGCCGCGACGTAGGCCCTGCGTCCCCAACTTGTTGAACGTGATGTCGTGCGACTCGGTGCCGAGCGAGCCAGGCGTGAACGGGATCTCGTACTCCTGGACCTCCTTCGGCGCCATCGGCTTGCGGACGTCGTAGATCGTGACGTTGGGGGTGGTGTCGGCGCCGTAGAGGTCGGAATTGGAGTTGTAGAGGTAGTCGCCGCTCGGGTGGAGGGTCATGTTGTGCGAGCCCTGCGGCACCGGAAGGAAGCTCACCGATCGCGGGGTGCGAGGTGACGTGAGGTCGACCAGGACGGTACCGGCGTCCCCGGCCTGGAGCTTGAGGTCGCGGCCGCACTGCGAGCGGGCGCCGGCTGCGCCGACGGTGCCGTCGGCCGTGTAGCTCGCGAGCACCTTGGACGAGGTCTTCCAGACCTGGATGTCGCCCTGGCTGATGTCACAGTCGTACGTCGCCACCTTGCGCGGCTTGCGCGGGTGGGTGATGTCGATGATCTGCAGCCCACCGCGCAGTGTCCCGGCGAGCGCGTACTCCTTGCCGCCGAGCCGCATGAACTCGATGTCCGAGCCGCTCTGGTTCTCGCCCGAGCGGTTGTACTGGAGGTTGGCGACGAAGCGCATCCGCTTCCCCTCCCCCTCGGTCTCGACCTGCGCGCCTCGGGTGTTGGTGGCGACGTCGCCGTCACCGTGGGCCTGCGCCGGGGAACCGAGGGCACAGAGCGCCACCAGGAGGGTCCCCAGCAGGAGGGGGACGGCACTGAGCCGGATGGGCAGCGACGACGTCATGGGTGAGCCTCCGAGTTCGGGGTCGGACGTGGGATCAACGACGGCGGGCGGGCGGGGTTACCGCGTTCGTCAATCGGGTCCGCCGGCCGCGATTCCCTGCCACGATGGTCGGCCCGGGGGTCGGGCCGTAGGCGGCGAAGTGGACAGCCGGGGTGTCCCGGGCACACCATGGGCCCGGGGAGGAACGTCGGCCTAGTGGGAGAACTGCAGCCGTGGACCTGATCCGACCCCATCTCGGTGCCACCGCGTGGCTTGTCGTGGGCTCAGTCGCCACCTCGGTCGCCCTGGCCCACGCGGTCGTGGCCACGCCCTGGCTCCCCCCCGAGCGCTGGCTGTTGCTGACCTCCGCGATCGGGTCCGCCCTGTTCGTCACGGCAGGCGTCTACCGCCTCGCCAAGTGGCGGATCGTGCGCGATCCCCACAGCGGGCTGGCGGGATGCGCGCTGGTCCTGCTGGGACTGGTGGCCATCCCCTCCCGCCCCTGGATCGCACTCCTGGCGAGCGAGGCCGAGGGCGCGTTCTCCGCCGCGGCGGTTCGCGGTGCGGTCTCGCTCATCGCGATGGGGCTGCTGGTCCGCGCACTCCAGACTCCACGGCTGCGTGGCGTCGAGCGACCGGACCGGCTGCTGCCGTCGATGCTGGTGGTCAGTGCCGGGGTCCTCGTCGTGGCGGTGGCTGTGGAGATCGCCCTCGTCTACCCGGCGACGCCCGGCACGCTGGCGATGCTGCTGCCGCCCATGCTGACCACGTCGTGCTGGGCCCTCCTCGCGGTGGTGATGGCGCGCGCCTCGACGACGGTCGCGTGGGCCGGTCGCGTTGCGCCGCTGCTGGCCGGCATGGCCGCCGCCGGAGTACTGCGCGTGATCGGGCAGGAAGCGGCCAACGTCTGGACCATCGCCGGCACCATGGTCGCCGCGGCGATGGCGGCACTCGCGACCAGGTCCGCCATGGCCGACCTCGACCGCGCGCACGCCGCGACCCGCGCTGTGCAGAACCATCTCTACGAACAGCTGGGCGCGGTCACCAACGAGGTCGAGGACTTCGGGGTGTGGCACGAGGACCTCTGCCACGGCGCCCGCAACACCTTCGCCGGCCTCAAGGCCGCGATGGCCCTCTTCGGTGACGAACGCACCGGGATTCGCCCGGAGGTCGCGGACCAGCTGCGCGATGCCGCCGTCGTCGAGCTGACCCAGCTCGAGGAGATGCTCGTCCCCGTCGCTTCGTCCTTCCAGGCCTTCGACGTCTCCGGCGCCCTCGAGCGCGCGATCGACCCGATGGTGGCCCTCGGCGCCACCATCCGAGTCACGGGCGAGCCGGCGGTAGGGCTGGGACGACCCGACGACGTCGTGCTGGTCGTGCGCGAGCTGCTCATCCGCTCGTTCTCGGCCGACCCCGGCAGCGTGGTGACCCTCACGGTGGGCCGGGGCCATGGTGCGCCGCCGCCGGGCGTGATCGTGATCGACCTCCATGACGACCGTGCGCTGTCCGCCGTACCCACGCTGACCGCCGAGCCCGGGCTCCGGGCGGCGCGCCACCTGATGCGCCGCCAGGGCGGCGAGCTCCACCGGCTCCCCGACGGTCGGTTCGGACTCGTGCTCAAGGCTGCCCCCGAAGTCGCCTCAGGCGCGTCGTCGCAGGAGCGCCCGGACGACGTGCGGCCCCCGGTCAACGCATGAGCGATGCCGCCGCGGCCGAGCGGACCGGGCCCACGCGCGCCGTGATCATCGACGACCATCAGCTGCTGGCCCATGCTCTCGCCCTCACCCTGGAGCTGGAGGGCGTGGAGTGTCACGTCCCCAGGCTCTCGAGCGCCGAGGTCCTGATCGACGAGGTGGCGACGTTGCGACCTGAGCTCGCGCTCCTCGACCTCGACCTCGGCGGGGAGATCGGTGACGGGAGCGTGCTGGTGCTGCCGTTGGTGAGGCTCGGCACCCGCGTGATCGTGGTGACCGCCTCCACCGATCCCGACGTGCTGGCCCGGACTCTCGACGACGGTGCTGCGGGCATCATCGACAAGCGGCTACCGGTCGACCACCTCGTCGGCGTCGCCGTGGCCGCGGCCCGCGGGCAGGAGGTGACCCTGCCTGCCGACCGGAGCCGCCTGGTCGAGGCCGCTCGTCAACGTCGGGCACAGCGTGCTGTTGTGCTCGCCCCGTTCAACCGGCTCAGCGAACGCGAGGCCGCGGTGCTCCGCTCCCTCGCCGACGGACTGTCGGTCCGAGTCATAGCCGTCGGGTACGGCGTCTCTGAGACCACCGTGCGCAGCCAGGTCAGGGCGGTGCTGACCAAGCTCGGAGTCACGTCCCAGCTGGAAGCCGTGGCGCTGGCCCGACGTGCGGGCTGGCGGTAGGGCTCGACCCGCTCGGGATAACGTGACAGGCATGCGCGCCAGCTTCGTCGCCCTCAGCCTGGTCCTCGTCGTCACCGCCGCGCCGGCCTGCGCGAGCGATGACCCGGGCTCATCGTCGGCCGCCGCCCCCACGTCCGGAGCCGGGCAGTCCGAGTCGGGCTCATCCCCCACGGCCGAGGACACCGCCACCACGGAGGCGACGCCTTCGGTCGCACCGCGCCCCCCCGCGATGCCCAAGCTGCGGGTACGACGCGTCGTGACGGAGCTGGACAACCCGTGGGACGTGAAGCGGCTCCCGAACGGCACGCTGCTGGTCACCGAGCGCGACCGGGCCCGGCTCTCGGCGTACTCCGACGGCGAACGCCGCACCGTGGAGTTCCCCGAGGAGAAGATCTGGGTCTCCGGCGAGACCGGCCTGATGTCGCTCGAGGTCGACCCGGACTTCGCGGACAACAACCGCTTCTACACGTGCTCGGGCTGGGAGAAGGGCAGCGGCCACGACGTCCGCGTCGTGGCGTGGGAGCTCAACGCCGAGGTCACCGAGGCGACGCAGATCGAGACCCTGGTCTCCGGGTTCCCGACCACGAGTGGCCGACACGGCGGGTGTCGACTCCTGATCGCGAACAACGGCGCGCTGCTCGTCGGCACCGGTGACGCGGCGGTCGGCACCAACCCTCGCGACCTCACCTCGCTGGGCGGCAAGACGCTGCGACTCGACCCGATGACCGGCGACCCGTGGGACGGCAACCCCTTCGTCCGGGCGGACAACAAGCGCAAGCGCTACGTCTTCACCTACGGTCACCGCAACGTCCAGGGACTCTCCCAGCGCCGCGACGGCACGCTGTGGTCGGTGGAGCACGGATCCTTCCGCGATGACGAGGTCAACCGGCTCCGCGCCGGCGGCGACTACGGCTGGCACCCCGTCCCGGGCTACAACGAGCAGGTCCCGATGACCGATCACTCGCTGCCCGGGAAGCAGGTCTCCGCACGCTGGCGCTCGGGCAACCCGACCATCGCCACCTCGGGCGGCGCCTGGGTCTACGGCAAGGAGTGGGGCAAGCTCAACGGCACCCTCGCAGTCGCCGCGCTCGCAGCGAACCGGGTGGTGTTCATGAAGTTCGACGGCCAGGGCCGGCTCAAGTGGACCAAGACTCCGAAGAAGCTGCGCCAGCTCGGGCGGCTGCGCTCGGTCACGCTCACCCCCAACCACGACCTGCTGCTGACGACGGACAACGACGGCGGCACCGACGCGGTCCTGCGGGTCAGCGCCAGGTAGGCGCAGGCGACCTCAGAACTCACCCGTCCAGCCGAACATCGCGGCACCGCCCACGACCGCCCCGATCCACACGACGGTCAGCCCGACCGGGAGCCAGGGCAGCCAGGTCGGGTGGAGCGACCACCACACGACGGCGACGAGCAGGACGACGAACCAGAGGATCGTGAGGCCGAGCACCACGAACCAGGGCGTGGCCAGCACGCTGGCGCCGATCAGGAACAGCACGCACGCCATCCCGATCATCCCGACGAACGGCCAGGGCGAGGCCTTCGCCCGGTGGGGCGGCGGCGGCAGCTCGGTCATCGGCCGGCTCAGTCCTCGAGCTGCTCGTCGTTCCAGTTCGGGTCGTTGTCCCACTCCTCGTTGCGCTCCGCGGCCTTCTCCAGGGCCCGTGAGGCGGCTTCCTGGGTGTCGAACGGACCCAGCCGATCGATCGGCGGGCAGAGGTCCCCGCCCGACTCCACCCGATGGTGCTTCACGCAGAACCAGTACGACCCGGATTCACTCATGCCCCGGAAACTACACTCGGGCCATGCCAGTCGCAGCCCCCATCGCTCCCGGCCTGATCTCCGCACGGCGTCCCGTCCCTGCCCACATCGCCCGGCCGGAGTACGTCGACCGTCCCCAGCCCGAGCGCTTCACCGGCAGCGAGGTCAAGGACGCCGAGACCATCGCGAAGATGCGCGTGGCCGGCCGGTTGGCCGCCCAGGCGCGCGAGCTGGTCGGTTCCCACGTGGTGCCGGGCACCACGACCGACGAGCTGGACCGGATCGGCCACGAGTTCCTCTGCGACCACGGGGCCTACCCGTCGACGCTCGGCTACCGCGGCTTCCCCAAGAGCCTGTGCTCGAGCGTCAACGAGGTGGTCTGCCACGGCATACCGGACGACCGCGTCATCGAGGACGGCGACCTGGTCAACATCGACATCACCGCCTTCCTCGACGGGGTCCACGGCGACACCAACGCCACCTTCTTCGCCGGCGAGGTCGACGAGGAGTCGCGCCTCCTGGTCGAGCGCACCAAGGAGGCCCTCGAGCGTGGCATCAAGGCCGTCCGCCCCGGCCGCCGGGTCAACGTGATCGGGCGGGTGATCGAGAGCTACGCCCGACGCTTCGGCTACGGCGTGGTGCGCGACTTCACCGGCCACGGCATCGGCAGCGCGTTCCACAGCGGGCTGATCATCCCCCACTACGACGAGCCGCGGTTCGACGACGTGATGGAGGTCGGGATGACGTTCACGATCGAGCCGATGCTCAACCTCGGCACCCACGAATGGGAGATGTGGGACGACCAGTGGACGGTCGTGACCCTCGACCGGCGTCGCAGCGCCCAGTTCGAGCACACCCTGCTCGTGACGCCCACCGGCGCCGAGGTGCTCACGCACCCGTAGACCCACTACGATGTGCAAGCGGATGGGCTGGCCGGGCGACCGCGTCGCACCCCCTCACGGGAGTGCGCCGAGGAAGGTCCGGGCTCCACAGGGCGAGGTGGTGGCTAACAGCCACCCGGGGCAACCCGCGGGACAGTGCCACAGAAAACAGACCGCCGCCCCGGACACGGGGCGGTAAGGGTGAAACGGTGGTGCAAGAGACCACCAGCGTTCCGGGCGACCGGAACGGCTCGGTAAACCCCACCTGGAGCAAGATCAAGAAGCTTCGCGCCTACGGGCGCGGGGCGCGTGCACGTTCGAGGGCTGCCCGCCCGAGTGCACGGGTAGATCGCTGGAGGCGACCGGCAACGGTCGTCGTAGATGGATGGTCGCCACGCTTCGGCGTACAGAACCCGGCCTACAGGCCAGCCCATTCGCGCACACCCAGTCACACGGGCGAGCGGGCGTCGAGTGCGATGCACGTGGGTGGGTACGGCGCTGGTACCGCCGAACGAGGAGGAAGAGCGATGACCCACGGCCGTGACGGCAGTGAGACTGGTGAGGTGTCCGAGGTGGAGTCCCTGGCGTCCGACCAGGCAAGTCAGCCGATCGAGCCGAGCGATGCCACCGCCGGCTACCCGGATTCGGAGTCGGACGCTCCGCAGGAGGGCACGGCCGGCCCCGATGCGCCACCTCGTCACGGGCGGCCGGAGCCGTCCAACGAGTCGTCGCGGTAGTAGCCCGGTCGTCTGCTCCCATGCCCTGGGTCCACGCGGTGATCGACGTCCCCGCCGACCAGCACGCCGCCGTGGCCGACTTCTGGGGACGCGTGCTGGACTGGCAGCTCGGTGCGCCCTGGCGCGGCCATCCGGAGCTGCGCAGCCTTGAGCCGCCACGCGGCGGGGCGTACGTGCACCTCCAGCAGATCGACGGTCCGTCGCGGGTCCACATCGACTTCGAGAGCGACGAGCCCGCCGCGACCGTGGCCCATGCCGTCGGGCTGGGCGCGCGGCTCGTCGGTGAGCACGACCGCTGGCGGACCCTCCTGTCCCCCGGCGGGCTGCCCTTCTGCGTGGTGGCGTCTGGCAGTCACACCGCCCCCGAGCCGACGACCTGGCCTGGTGGGCACCGCAGCCGCCTGGTCCAGGTCTGCATCGACGCGCCGCAGGACGTCCACGACCCGGAGGTGGCGTTCTGGCGTGGGCTGCTGCCCGGGAGGTGGGTCGACTCACCAGCGCCCGAGTTCGCGGGCAAGTGGCACGACGACGCCGGGTCACCCCTCCAGCTGCTCTTCCAGCGTCTGGGCGAGCCGAGCGGGCCGGTGCGGGCCCATCTCGACCACGGCACCGATGATCTCCCGAGGGAGGTACGCCGGTTGCGCGACCTCGGTGCCGCCGATGTCGGCCGCGGCCGTGGCTGGCACACCCTGCGAGACCCCTCAGGCCAGGTCTTCTGCGTCACCGAGAACTCGCCGGCCCAGACCACGCTCCGCGACCTGGGCTAGGTCCGATCCGGCGGGGTGGGCCACAGGTCCACGTCCGTGGTCGCCTCGACCAGCCAGACGACACCTCGCACGGCCGTGGCAGCAGCCACCGCAGTGGCGGCTGCCGCGGTCAGCAGTCGGATCTCGTCGTGCCGCCGTCCGGTCCCGTCCGACATGGCATTCGCGACCTGACTGAGGCCACCGGTCACGTTCACGTGCCCCACGTTCCACTCTCGGCGGGCCCCCGACATCACCCGCCGAGGGTGACCTCTCGACGTCCGGGCGTCAGCAGGAGGACTTGAGCGTGCTCTGCTTCAGCTTCTTGCCGCTGGTGACCACCTTGCCGCGGCCGAGGGGGAAGGCGCGCTGCCAGTCGGAGATCAGCTCGGTGTGGTTCATCTCGTGGTTGCCGTCGCCGACCATGCTCAGCCGCAGCGTCATCGGAACGTCCGAGCTGGCCGCCCGGCTCTTGACCGAGCCGATGACCTTGCCGCCGAGGAACCAGGAGACGCGCTTCTTGGTGACCTCGACCGCAAAGACCAGCGAGCGGTTGTTGACGGCACCGCCCACGCTCTTGACGCCCTTCCACCGCTTCGACCATCGCGTTCGCGCCGAAGGAGACCCGCGAGCTGTGGGGCCGCATCTCCGCGATCGTGATGTTGCGGGTGCCGCACGCGTAGTCGCTCTCCCGCTCGGGGACGAGCTGCACCATGGTGCGGTAGTCACGGTCGCGGGTCTCGTCCGACTTCAGCCGGAGCCGGACCTCCCAGCGGCCGTAGGTCATCGGGTTGCCCTGCAGCGTGGCGCGAGTGGTGCCGAAGTCGCCGTTGCCGCAGTCGTTCTCACGCTTGCTGTCGAGCATGAGGCCGCCGTTGTGCTTGTTCACACGGCCACCGCCGTCGGTGTAGTCGACCCAGCGGCCCTGCTTCCTGGTACCGCGGTACGGCGGGCTGGTCAGCGACTCACCCGCGACCCAGGCGAAGTCGAAGAGGGACGGGGCCCAACCCCGGACGCCGGCCGCGGTGTTGGTCGCCGCGTCGCCGACGACGGGCTGGTGACAGGCCATGGTGCGACTGGTGCTGGAAAGGGCGGCCGAGGTACTGCCGGCGGCCTTTCCGCTCAGGTCCTGGACCCTGACGTAGAGCGGGAAGGAGGGGAACCAGCCGATCCTGTTGCCGCCCTCGTGCCAGTTCTCCTGCACCGCGCGGTAGACGACCATGCCCGGGTCGGGCTCGGTGACGTGGAACTTCGCCGTGCCGTACTGGCTCACCTCGGTGCGCGCGACCTGCTCCCAGGTGTCCCCGTCCACGCGACGCTGGAGGGTCACGCCGCGGCCGGGGATCGGCTTGAGACCGATGGTGTCGGGCCGACGCCGCAGTGTCGGGGTGGTGTCGACCTCGAGCACGAACGGCACTCCGGTCACGGGCTGGGTCAGCCGCCTCGAGCGTGAGGTCCTGCGACAGCGCCTCGAAGGTCCAACCGGGGGTCGCGGCCTTGCCGGACACCACCCGGTAGCGGATGCCGAACATCGCCGGAGCGCGGGTGGACGAAGCTGAAGTCACCATTCGACTGGGTCTTCGCGCTGAACCCGTCGATCGACTCCCACGAGTCACCCGGCCGGTCCATGTGCGACTGGAGCCGGATGGTCCGTACGCCGCCGAGGCCGATGTTGCCCGAGAAGGTCACCGCTTGGCCGCCGACGTAGTCGGTCTCCCGGCGAGACGCGCAGCGAAGCGCCGGCGCTCATCGTGCTCGAGGCGCCCGGAGCGGCGATCAGGGACAGGCTCACAGCGGTGGCCAGCAGGAACAGTGCGGCGCGCTTGGGCAGGCGTGCATTCATCGGGGGCTCCAACAAGTCGGGGGGACTTGGGGCAAGACTAGATTGTTTGTTCCCGAATTGTGGAATTTCTGTGGAAAACCCACCCCTACGAGGGTGGGGTGCGCTAGTCCGCCCCCACGAGCCGGAACTCGACCGCGCGCCTCGCCGGATCGGCGGCGGCGAGCCTGACCGTCACGTCATCGCCCAGCGGCAGGTCATCCGAGCCGGTCACGCGCGCCTCGACCGCGGGGTCCTGGACGGTGACCGTGCCGCGGGAGTGGTCCTTGCGCTCGACGTCGACGATGACGCCTGGAAACTTCTCGCCGACACGGTGCTGGAGCAGGGCGGCCTCGACCAGGTCGAGCACGGCCGACTCGTACCTGTTGGCCTTCTGAGCCGACTCGCGCAGGGTGTCGGGCAGGCGCGTGCAGCCGCTCGAGGACCCAACCGGGCACCTCGTCGCCGGCGCACAGCGCGAGACAGATCTCGCCGGCGTAGCGGTCGCCGAGGCGGCGGAGCGGTGCCGTGACGTGGGCGTACTCGGAGGCGAGCGCGGAGTGCTGCGGCTCGGCCGGGGTCTCGCCGTCGAAGCCGACGTACCCGCTCCCCCGCAGCAGTCGCGTGCAGGCCACGACCATGGCGGCGTGCTCGGGCTTGCCGGGGTCGAGGGTGCGGATGAAGTCGGGGTAGAGCTGCTCGGCCGGCCAGTCGATGCCGAGTGCCCGGGCGGTGCGGTGGAGCCGGGTCACGTCGTGCGGGTCCGGCGGTGGCAGCGTCCGGAGGAGGCCGACCCGCGCGTAGACCATGAGGGACGCGGCCGCGAAGCCGGTGAGCAGCGAGATCTGGGCGTTCCACTGCTCGACGGGAAGCATCGAACGGAAGTGGAGCTCGAGGGAGTCACCGTCGGTCTCGACCTCCTGCTCGGGCAGCGGGAGCGACACCCCGCCCCGGGCAGCCTCGCGCTCGAGCCGGAGCGTGCCGACTTCCTTGAGCAGCATCAACGACTCGGAGGCGCTCCCGTCGTCGATGCGTCGCTGCGCCTCGTCGTAGTCGAGCTTCTCCCGGGAGCGGACGCGTGCTCGCTCGACTGTGACGTCGGTTCCCTCCCCGGTGGCGTCGACCTGGATCGTCCAGAGCAGGGCGGGACGCTCCTGGCCGGGCAGCAGCGAGCCGGCCGCCTCGGAGATCGACTTCGGGTGGAGCGGGATCTTGGAGTCGGCACCGTAGAGCGTCTCGCCACGACGGTTCGCCTCCTCGTCGACCGCGTCCCCCGGCGACACGAACGCGGCCACGTCGGCGATGGCGTAGTGGACGACGTAGCCGTCGCCGGACCGCTCGACGTGGAGTGCCTGGTCGAGGTCCATGGCCGACGGCGGGTCGATCGTGACGAGCTCCAGGTCGGTGCGGTCCAGCTCCGGCAGCCGCGGCTCGGCCGCCGCCCGCGACGCGGTCGCCTCGACCTCGGCCGGGAACTCCGGCGTCACCCCCAGCTCCTGCTGGATCGCCGTGACACCGTCGCGGAGCTGGGCCGTCACACCGCCCTCGCCCAGCGCCTTGACCCGGACCACTCGACTGCTCGCCATCCACTGACCCTAACCTTTGGCCGGTGCTCATCCTGCTGCCCCCGAGCGAGGGAAAGACGGCCCCCACTCGGGGCAAGCCGCTCGAGCTCTCCGCCCTGGCCCATTCCTCCCTCACCGGCGTACGGCGGCGCGTGGTCGAGGCGCTCGTCAGGACGAGCCAGCGGCCCGACGCCGCCGCGATCCTCGGGATCGGCCACACCCAGCTCGACCTGATCCAGCTCAACCGGGTCCTCGAGTCGGCGCCGACAGCGCGAGCCGACCGGGTCTACACCGGCGTCCTCTACGAGGCACTGGGCTTCGATTCGCTCTCCCCTGCCGCCCGTCGCCGCTCGGCCCACCGGGTCGCGATCACCTCGTCGGTGTTCGGGCTGGTCCGCCCGACCGACCGGATCCCGGCGTACCGCCTCTCGGGTGACGCCTCCCTCCCCGACCTGGGCTCGGTGGCCGGGGCCTGGCGCGACGGTGCTGGGCGCCGCGGTGCGCGCATCGGTGGGAGACGGCCTGCTCGTCGATCTCCGGTCCGGGACCTACGCCGCGTTCTGGCGACCGCCGGCCGACCTCGCTCGGCGGGTCGCGACGGTGCGGGTACTCCACGAGAGCGACGGCCGGCGCACCGTGGTCAGTCACTTCAACAAGGCCACGAAGGGACGGCTGGTCCGCGCGCTGCTCGAGGACGGCCGCAACCCCCGCACGCCCGCCGCCCTCGCCCACGCCCTGCGCGACCTCGGCTGGCACGTCGAGGAGGCACCCCCTGGCCCGCGCGGCACCCAGCTCGACGTGGTGGTGGGCGACGTCTGAGGGGGATGTGGGCTGTCGTCGTCCGGCGTGCGGTCGACCGGATTCGGGGTGACCCAGATTGTTGGATCGATCTAGTGGTCACGAACTGCAGGAAATCGGCCAGAAACCTGTCGTTTCCGCCCAATCGACGCCCCCATGAACGAAATCCCCGACCGAAGATCGGCGTCGAGCAAGCACGCGGACCCGTCACCACCGCGTCGGATCTCCGAAGGGCGGGTGCCCCGGAGGCGACGCGTTGTAGAGACGCAACGTCGAGCGGGGCCCGGTGTCCTCGGAGAAGAACGAGAGCACGGTGACCGACGCCGGCGCCAGCTCCATCCGGAACACCGACAGCAGCGGGGCGTCGAGGGTGTGGGCGACGAGGGTCTTGATCGGCGTGACGTGGCTGACCACGACCACGGTTCGGCCGGCGTGGTGCTCGAGCACCCGGCCGAGCGCGGCCAGGACGCGCTCCTGGACGGCCTGGAACGACTCGCCCGTGCCTCCCGGTGCGACATCGAGCGAGCCCACCCAGGCGTCGAGCGCGTCACGGTGCTGCTCGGCGACCTCGACGAAGGTGAGCCCGTCCCAGGCGCCGAACTCCATCTCGGCGAAGCCGGCCTCCTCCGTCACCTCGTGGCCGAGCGCCGCCGCCAGCAGGTCGGCCGACTCCCGCGTACGTCGGACGGGTGACGCCACGACGCCGTCGATCCGGTCGGCGATCGGCTGCAACCACTCGGCGACCGCGCCGATCTGGGCGCGACCCTCGTCGGACAGGCCGGGGTTGGTGCTCGCGAGACCGCCGGAGAAGCGCTTCTCGGTGGTGTGGGCGGTGACGCCGTGACGCACCAGCACGAGCGTCGTGGGTGCGGTCACAACCCGCTCTCGGCGGTCCGGACCAGGATCCTCTGGCACTCCTCGCAGCGGATCACCTCGTCGTCGCCCGCGGCCTTGATGTCGGCCAGCTCCGCCGCGTCGAGGGAGAGCCGGCAGCCGCCGCAGGTGCGGGCGCGCAGCGGCGCCGCGCCGACGCCGCCCTTCTGCTCGCGCAGCCGGTCGTAGAGCGCGATCAGGTCCGCCGGCAGCCCGGCCACGATCGGCGCCCGCTCCTTGGCCACCGCGTCGAGCTCCCGGTCGAGCGCCGCCGGTCTTCTCGTCCCGCGACGCCGAGAGCGCCGCGAGCCGCTCGTCGGCCGCCGTGACCTGCGCGGTGAGGGAGTCGAGCTCCCGCTGGGCGTTCTCGACCTGCTCCATCACCTCGAGCTCCTGGTCCTCGAGCGCGTTGATCCGGCGCTGGAGCGACTCCAGCTCCGACAGCATGTGCTGCAGGTCCTTGGGGTTGGAGATCGCGCCCTGGTCGACGCGATCCTGGTCGCGGGTCCGCCGGGTGCGCGCCTGCTCGACGTCGGCGTCGATCTTGGCCTGCTCCTCGGTGAGGTCGTCGACCACGATCCGGGCGTCCCGCGCCCGGTTGTCCAGGTCGGTCCGGGTCGTCTGCAGCTCCTCGATCTCGGCGAGCTCCGGGCAGGTGGCTGCGCTGGTGGCGCAGCTGGGCCGCCTTCGCGTCGAGCTCCTGCAGGTCGAGCAACCTCAGTTGGGCGAACGGGTCGGCTTTCAGCGTCGGCTCCTCAGATGCGGAACTGCCAGGGGTCGGTGTTGGTCGTGCTCACACGAGTTCCCACCGTATCCCCCAGCGCCTCGGCCACCCGCGCCGAGACCACCGGCAGCCAGGTCCACTCCGCCGCCCAGTGCGCGACGTCGACCAGCGCCGGACCCGTCCTCCTCGAGGAACTCGCCGGCCCGGTGGTGGCGCAGGTCGCTGGTGACGTAGACGTCGGCGTCGGTGCCGGCGCACGGTGTCGAGCAGGAAGTCGCCCGCTCCCCCGCACAGCGCCACCCGTCGTACGACGCGGTCGGGATCGCCCGCGACCCGCACGCCGTGGGCGGTCGTCGGGCAGCGCCGCGGCCACGGCGTCGGCGAAGTCGCGCAGCGTCGTCGGCTCGACCGACCCGATCCGGCCGGTGCCGGTGGCGCCGAGGCCCGGGTCGCCGAGCTCCACCACGTCGTACGCCGGCTCCTCGTAGGGATGCGCGGCGAGCAGCGCCCGCGACCACCGGCGCGACGGCAGCGCGGCGCGCCAGCACGACCTCGATCCGCACCTCCTCGACACCGCTCGATCTCGCCGACCGAGCCGAGCGTGGGTGCAGCACCCTCGAGCGGCCGGAACCGTCCCTCCCCGGCGTCGAGAACGAGGCGTGGTCGTAGTCGCCGATCCGCCCGGCGCCCGCCTCGGCCAGCGCCGTCCGCACGCGTCGCTGCGTCGGCGGCCGGCACGAAGACCGTCAGCTTGTCCATCGGGCTCGTGCGGCGCGGGCAGCGAGCGGCGTGCGACGTCGGTGCAGTCCGAGCGCTGCCGCCATCGCCTCCGACACCCCGCCGACGCGCCTGGTCGGCGTTGGTGTGGGCGGTCAGCAGCGCGCACCCGGCCGACTGCAGCGTGTGGAGCGTGCGGCCCTTCGGCGTGGTCGCCGCGACGCCGTGGACCGGCGTCAGGAAGAGCGGGTGGTGCACGACCAGCAGGTCCGCGCCCCACTCGGCCGCCTCCTCGCGCCACCTCGAGCGTCGGGATCGACCGCGAACATCACCTTGCGGACCTCGGCGTCCGGGTCGCCCGCCACCAGCCCGACGGCGTCCCACGAGTCGGCGGTCGCCGGCGGGTACCAGCCGTGCAGCAGGTCGACGACGTCAGCGAGGCGCGGCATGCGCCGACCCTAGCGCCGGCTAGGACCGAGACCTCAGTTGACCTGGCGGTCGTAGCCCTCCCAGTACGGCGCCCGCAGCTTGAACTTCTGGAGCTTGCCGGTCGCGGTGCGGGCCAGCTCGTCGCGGAACTCGATCGACGTCGGCGCCTTGTAGCCGGCCGCCTTGTCCTTGCACCAGGCGATCAGCTCGTCCTCGGTCGCCTGCTCGCCCTCGGCGAGCACGACCAGCGCCTTGATCGTCTCGCCCCACTTCTCGCTCGGGACGCCGATCACCGCGACCTCGGCGACCGCCGGGTGGGAGAACAGCACGTCCTCGACCTCGATCGAGCGAGACGTTCTCGCCACCGGTGATGATCACGTCCTTCTTGCGGTCCTGGATCGTGACGTAGCCGTCCTCGCCGATCGACCGCGCCGTCGCCGGTGTGGAACCAGCCGTCGCGCAGCGCCGTCGCCGACTCCTCCGGCTGCTCCCAGTAGCCCTCGAGCACGACGTTGGAGCGGGCCAGCAGCTCGCCGGCGCCCTCCTCGGACTCGTCGACCTTGAGCCGTACGCCGAGCGCGGGCGCGCCGGCCCGGACCAGCTTCTGGCGCGCGCTCCTCGCCGGCCAGGTCGTCCCACTCCTGCGCGGCGTGCGGTTGATCGTCAGCAGCGGCGAGGTCTCGGTGAGGCCGTAGATCTGGACGAACTCCCAGCCGAGCTCCTCCTCGACCCGGACCACGGTCTTCGTCGGCGGCGGGGCGCCGGCCATGATGATCCGCACCCGGTCGCGGCCGGGGATCTCGCCCTCCCAGGTCTGCGCGGCCTCGAGCACCGCCGCGGCGACGGCGGGTGCCGCGCACATCACGGTGACGCCGTGCTGCTCGACCCGGCGCAGGATCTCGGCGCCGTCGACCTTGCGCAGCACGATCTGCGGGCACGCCGAGGCCGGTCATCGTGAAGGGCAGGCCCCAGCCGTTGGCGTGGAACATCGGGAGCGTGTGGAGGTAGACGTCGCGGTCGGTGACGCCGGCGTGCAGCCCGAAGGTGACGGCGTTGACCCAGATGTTGCGGTGGGTGATCTGCACGCCCTTGGGCCGGGCGGTCGTGCCGGAGGTGTAGTTGATGCACGCCGTGGCGTTCTCGTCCGGCTCCCAGGGCTGCGGCTCCGGCGCCCTCGGGCGCGAACAGGTCGTCGTCCTGCCCGAGCACGAACCGGTGCTCGGCCTCGACGTCGCCAGCGCCTCGTCGAGCTCGGGGTCGACGTAGAGCACCTTCGCGCCGGAGTGCTCGACGATGTAGCGGACCTCGTCGGGCCGGAGCCGGAAGTTGACCGGCACCAGCACCCGGCCGGAGCCGGCGACGCCGAAGAACGAGGCCAGCAGCCGGGCGCTGTTGTGGGACACCACCGCGACCCGGTCACCGACCTCGAGCCCGAGCTGCGTCGAGGTGGGCCGCCTGCCGGCGCGGCCAGGGCGCCAGCTCGGCGTACGTCAGCTCGCCGAGGGACGGCGCCGGCTGGTCGGGCTCGTCGACGACCCCGATGCGCTCGCCGTAGACCGTGACGGCGCGGTCGAGGAAGTCGGAGATGCTGAACGGGACGATCATGGTTCCTCCTCGCACGTGGCTCCCACCACCCTAGGCACCGCGCCGTTGGACGCGTCGTCGGCCGAAGATGAGAGGCCTCTCATCCACGCCTCATCCCCGGCCCACGACCGCGCCCGATGATGGCGTCATGTCGCCGATCGACGAAGGGCCTGCTGGCCTCCGCACTGACGCTGCCGCTGGTCGCGTTCGTGGGAGGCGTGCTCGCCGCGCCCGACGATCCCGACCCCGACCGCAGCCGCCCGGTCATCATCGGTCGGATGGACGACGACACCTCGGACGACGCCCCGGCCCCGACCCCCACCGATGAAGACCCCGACGGCGGGACTCGCCAGCCCGGTGGTCACTCGCGCGACGCAAGCCGCGGAGGCGATGGCGGCAGTGGCGGCAGCCGCGGAAACGGCGACACCACCGACGACCGACCGGCCCCGGCGGCTCCTCCGCCGCCTCGCGATGTGGACGACGACGACGACGGCGGGGACGATGACAGCAATGACGACAGCTTCGACGGCGGCAGCAAGGGATCCCGGGACGACTGAGCCCGTCCAGACGGCCCCGCCGCCGGTTCACCCCCGGGCCGGCGGCGGGGTCTCGCCCCGATCCCGGTCCGGATCAAGATCGCGGCCACGATCGCGCTGGTCACCGCGGCAGCGATGGCCGCGGCCGGGCTGCTGGTCTACGTGCTCGAGAGCGCCCAGATCGACAACGACCTCCACCAGCAGATCGACCAGGAGATCGCCGAGCTCCGCGCACTGCAGGGAGGCACCGATCCGCGCACCACGGAGCCGTTCGACAGCGTGCAGCGACTGCTGAAGCTCTACCTCGACCGCAACGTCACCGACGACGACGAGATGCTGGTGACCTACGTCGACGGCGAGTTCCTGGAGGCCACGCCCAACCAGTTCGGGGAGGCGATCCTGAGCGAGGAGGGCTATCAGGACACCGTCGCCAAGCTGTTCGACCGAGGGCGGCACCGAGGTGATCGACAGCCCCGAGCTACGACGAGGTGTGGGTCACCGTCGTGCCGGTCGAGAACGAGCTCGATCCCACCAACACCGGCGCGCTCACGATCATCAACTTCGCCGACGACGAGCGCAGCGAGCTCGACCGCACCATCCAGACGTACGCCGTGGTCACGGTCGGCTTCCTCGGCCTGATCACGCTGCTCGCGATCTGGCGGGCCGGCCAGCTGCTGGCGCCGCTGACGCACCCTGCGCACCACCGCGGAGACGATCCGCGAGACGGACCTGAGCCTCCGGATCCCGGAGCGCGGGAACGACGACATCACCGCGCTGACCCGCACGCTCAACGACATGCTGGCCCGGCTCGAGCTCGCGTTCGTCGGCCAGCGGCAGTTCCTCGACGACGCCGGCCACGAGCTCAAGACGCCGCTCACCGTGCTGCGCGGCCACCTCGAGCTGCTCGACCCCGACGACCCCGACGAGGTCGCCGAGACCCGCGCGCTGCTGCTCGACGAGATCGACCGGATGGCGCGGCTCGTCGGCGACCTGATCCTGCTCGCCAAGACCGACCGCCCCGACTTCCTCGCCCCCTCGCCCGTCAGCGTGGAGCGGCTGACCCACACCCTGCTGTCCAAGGCCCGCGGCCTGGCCGACCGGGACTGGCAGCTCGACGGCGCTGCCGAGGGGATCGTGGTGATGGACGAGCAGCGGATCACCCAGGCGGTCCTGCAGCTCGCCGACAACGCCGTCAAGCACACCGAGACCGGCGACACGATCGCGATCGGGTCGGAGATCGACGGCCGTCGGTGCGGCTGTGGGTCCGCGACACCGGTCCCGGCGTGCCCGAGTCCGACCGTGCCCACATCTTCGAGCGATTCGGCCGCAGCGTCGTCCGGGCCGACGACGAGGGGTTCGGGCTCGGCCTCTCGATCGTCGCCGCGATCGTCCAGGCCCACAACGGCGAGGTCACCGTCGTCGACGAGGCGCCGTCCGGTGCCCGGTTCGTGATCACCCTGCCCGCCCGACCGGAGGTCCCATGGCCCGCATCCTGATCGTGGAGGACGAGAAGCGGATCGCCTCCTTCGTGTCCAAGGGCCTGCGGGCCGAGGGCCACGCCACCACCGTCGTGCCCGACGGCGTCGACGGGCTCGACCACGCCCTGAGCGGCGACTTCGACCTGATGGTCCTCGACATCGGGCTCCCCCGGCTCGACGGCTTCGACGTCCTCGACCAGCTGCGCGCCCAGGGGTCGCGCATGCCGGTCATCGTGCTGACCGCCCGCGACTCGGTCACCGACACCGTGAGTGCGCTGGAGGGCGGCGCCGACGACTACATGCCCAAGCCGTTCCGGTTCGCCGAGCTGCTGGCCCGGGTGCGGCTGCGGCTGCGTCAGACCAGCGAGGGCGACGGGAGCGGGGTCCGCGACGTGCTGGAGGCCGGCGGCGTACGCCTGGACCTCCGCACCCGCCGGGCCCACGTGGCCGGCAAGGACCACGACCTGTCCGCGCGCGAGTTCACCCTCGCCGAGATCTTCATGCTGAACGCCGGGCAGGTGCTGTCTCGCGAGCAGCTGCTCGACCACGTGTGGGGCCTCGACTTCGACCCCGGGTCCAACGTCGTCGACGTCTACGTCGGCTACCTGCGCAAGAAGTTCGGCGCCGAGCGCGATCGCCACGGTGCGCGGCATGGGCTACCGGTTCAGCCCCTGACCTTGAAGGTCAGCCGCGGCGCCGGTTGGGCCCGCGAGCACCGGCTCCAGGGCGTCGACGACCTCAGACGGCAGTGGCCGCTTGTCCGGGTCGCGGTCGAGCGACGCGCCGATGACCTCGCGCACGACGTCGGGCACCTGGTCGGGCAGGTCGTACGGCGCGTCGACCAGCTGCGGGAAACGGCCCGGCAGGTCCGGGGCGTCGCTGGTGCCCTTGTCGAAGGCGCGATAGCCGGCGACCGCGTGGAAGAGGGTGGCGCCGAGGCCCCAGACGTCGGCGGCGAGGCCGGGGTGCGCCGTGGGTGTCGGGGTCGGCCTGCTCGGGCGACATGTAGTAGTCGGTGCCGAGCCGCTTGCTGCGAGCGGCGTACTCGGGCGTGCGGGCGATCGAGAGGTCGATCAGCCGCGCCGGCGCGCTCATGATGACGTTGCTGGGCTTGACGTCGAGGTGGAGCAGGTCGACGCCCCGGAAGTAGTGAAGTGCGGCGGCGACCTCGATCGCCAGCGGCAGGTACTGCTGCTCCTGGAGCCGGCCGTGGCGCCGGATCAGCGTCGAGAGCCGCGGGCCCTCGATGTGCTGGAGCACGACGTGGGGGCGCTCGGCGTCCAGGTCGTAGCGCAGCCCGCGGGCCACGACCGGGTGGTTGACCAGGGCCAGCGCCTCGACCTCGCGGCGCAGGCCGCGCAGGGTGCTCTCGTCGGTCACCTGGTCGGGGCGGACCACCTTGACCACGACCGGGACGTAGGTCACCTCGTCAAAGGCCAGGAAGACCTCGTAGGCGAACCCACCCCCGAGCCGCCGCAGAACGGTCAGCTCGGGGGTGATCAGGTCGCCCTCGGCCAGGCGCCAGCTGTCGCGAGTCGCTCACGGTTGCAGCCTAGGTCCGATCAGCGACGGGTGTCGTTGCGCGAGCGGTCGTTGGTCTTGTTGGCGGAGTGGTCGCGGGTCTTGTCGCCCTTGCCGTCCTTGGTCCAGTCCCTGGTCTTGTCGCCGCGGCTCTTGTCGCGGTCGCGGCTGACGGCGGAGTGGCCGCTGCCGGTCCCGTCGTTGCTGTTGACGCCACTGGTGTCCCGCGACCTGGAGTTGGTGTCGCCGCCGCTCTTGCCGGTGTTGCTGGCGAGGTCGTCGTCGGCGTCGTCGTCGGCGGCGAGGACCAGGTCTGGTGCGCCGTCCTGTCGCTTCATGGCCACGTCGTCACCGGCGAAGGCCGACGAGATGGGCAGCGCCAGCAGGCCGGTGGTCACCAGGCCGGCGAACGCGGCGGCGGGGATGTTGAGCTTGGTGTACATGAGGAGTTCCTCTCGTGGGGATCGTGCGTCGTGAGAGGAACCTTGCCGCCCCGCGGTGAGGCCTCCATGAGCGACGGATGAGACGGCTCTTAGGCGCGGTATCGGCCCGGTTCTCCGACGCGGATCCTGAGCACGAGGCGTGCCGAGGGCGGGTCAGCGGCGCCAGGCGACGAGCCGGGACCGAGCGGGGTCGGGGTCGGGCGAGGCGGTCTGCTCCCACACCCGCCGCCACGGCGCGACGTCCGGGCCGACGGGTCCGGGGTCGTCCCGGCGGCGGCGCGCTGCCGGGCCTCCCACCAGGTCGAGGAGTCCTCGTCGAGCAGCCCGGCCACGGCGTCCCTGATCCGGGGCGCGAGGCTGCGCGGCGTCTCGTCCGGACCCGGCACCAGCGGCTCGCCGAAGCGGATCGTCAGCTGCCGACGCCCGGGACTCGGGCCAGCCCTGGCCACGCGGCATCGCGGCGAAGGTGCCGCGGTGGGCGACCGGGACGACCGGCACGCCGTGCTCGCACGCGAGGTAGGCCGCGCCCATCCGGAACCGGCCCATCCAGCCGTCGGTGGAGCGGGTGCCCTCGGGGAAGATCAGCAGGCTCCAGCCGTCGGCCAGCACGTCGCCCGGGGTGTCGGACATCGAGCCGCTGCGCCGCTCGATCGGGAAGGTGTTGAACAGCAGCGCCGAGCCCGACGGCCCGCCACCAGGTGTCGAAGAAGTAGTCGGCCGCCGCAGCCACCGCCGTACGTCGCCGCCACTCGTCGGGCAGCGAGAGCAGCACCAGCGGGCGTGTCGAGGTGGGAGGCGTGGTTGGCCACGAAGATGACCGGCCCCTCGACCCGCTCCAGCACGTCGAGGCCCTCGACCTGGGTGCGCACCTGGGAGCGGAAGACCGGCTCGAGGCCCGCCTTCTGGGCCACCTCGCGGGCCGCACGGCCCGGCGTGCGGCGCGCCCACTCGGTGCGGAACACCGATCGACTCCGCCGGCAGCACCCACGGCTCGGCCGAGCGCGGCACCTGGGCCGCGTCGTCCCCAGCGCCAGCCGCGGGCGACCTGCCGGACGTCGTCGACAGTCGTCCTGGAGGAAGCTCATGGCGCTGATCCGTCCGCGAGCAGGTGCGGCGGGTTGTGCAGGTAGGTGATCGACGGCGACGTACCGACGGTGTCGGACGCCATCTCGAGCGCGTCGGCGAGCGTGGTCGCCGCGCGGAAGCCGAGCCGCGCCGCGGCCCGCCGGTTCGCGCCCACCCAGATCACGTCGTCGACGTGGTCCATCGCGTGCGCCGCCCAGTACCACATGTAGAACGGGTGGACGCCGTGGTAGGCGTGCGAGGTGCGGTAGAGGTGGATGTACCAGGGGTCGGTCGCGAACTGCTGCTCGTACTTCTCCCCGATCACCGCCGGGTCGGTCGACTCGGCCAGCACCTCCTCGTAGAAGTCGACGTAGGACGGGTGGTGCAGCTGGTTGAAGCCCTCGTTCGAGCGGGTGGTAGAGGATCACCGCGCCGCCGCGGCGCACGACCGGCGCGCCGCGGTAGGAGTTGAAGTAGTAGCCCAGCCCCATGCAGGTCGCGAGGATCGGGTTCATCGTCGAGTTCACGTTGTAGGGGCCCGAGGTAGGGCACGCCCATCACCAGCACGTCGGACTGGCCCTGCACCTCGACCAGCTGCTGGCGGTGGACGGTCGCGATGGTCTGCTCGTGGACCGCCTCGACCTCGCCGGCATGGACGCCGGTCAGCCCGTAGGGCGCGCGCATGTCGTGGAACATCTTGTGCCGCAGCCGCCGCGGGGCCACCGAGAGCCCGCGTCGGACGCCGAGCATCGTGGCCTGGTCACGGACCGACCACTCCCACTCACGCTTCATCAGGAAGTCGTAGGGCGCGGGAAACACGTTGTTGTCGAGCGTGGTCTCGATCTGGAAGACCTTGACGGTGTCCTTGATCACGCCGACCCATCCGCCAGGCGGAGTGGTGCAGGTGGCTGCTCTTGTGGTCCATGAACGAGTGGGAGCGCACCATCGTCTGGGCGTTGTGGTGGTGGCGCAGGCAGTTGTACGACGCCAGCCCGATGCCGACCGACTTGTGGCCGCCGTCCATCGCCACCAGGTTGACGTTGACGTAGACGAGCAGGTCGGACTCGGCCGCCCGCTTGCTGATCTCGATGTCCTCGCCCTTGTCGGTGGTGCCGAGGTGGGCGAGGTTGTCGCGGTCCTCGGCGTCGAAGTTGTAGAGGGCGCCCTGCGGGTGGAAGGACCGGAAGACCCGCTCCCCCACGATGTGCTTGCAGCTCGGCCGGCGTCATCCGGCGGTGCAGCGCGTTGGCCGCGATCAGCTCGACGTCGTCGACCCCGGCCTCGGCGGCCATCGTCAGCACCTGCTCGATGATCCGCTGCCGGACGTCGGGCGCCCGCATGGTCGGCAGCGGCAGCGACAGGTCGTCGAAGGCGATCGTCAGCCGCATCCCGGGGAACAGCAGCTCCGGCAGCGGCTCGGAGTCGAGCGGGTGGAGCAGCGCGTCGCGGATCGCCTGCTCGACGTCGGGCACGGTCGGCAGCGACTCCGGCGGGTAGACCACCCGGGTGCCGTGGGGGAACTCCTCGAGCCGGAAGCCCTGTCCCTCGTGCACGACCAGCGGCGGGGTGCGGTCGTCGACCTCCAGCACGAATCCGGGTCTGCTCATCAGTCGGTCCTCCTGGGGTCAAAGGCGACTTTCACGGTGCCGAGGCGGCCGGCCGAGTGGGCGTGGTCGAGTGCTTCTCGCCAGCGGTGCAAGGGGTAGGACACGACGTACTTGGCGATGCGACTGCACGGCGTCGCCGGCCACCAGCTCGGCGGCGAGGTCGAAGGCGGACCGGTCACCGGCCGCCGGTTCGCGCTGCGCCGAGGCGTAGGTGCCGACGACCTCGAGCTCGCGGAACCACGCGGCGGACAGGTCAGCGCCGGCCGGCATGCCGGAGAGGACGACGCGGCCGCCGGCGCGGGTCGCGTGCAGCGCGGTCTCCAGCGACTGCCTGGAGCCGACGGCGTCCACGGCGACGTCCACGCCGCCGAGGAGGTACGGCGAGCCGAACTCGGGCTTGAGCTGGAACGCCCCGGTGTTGCGGCGCACCCGTCGCAGCACCTCGCCGGGTGCCACCACCTCGGTCGCGCCGAGCTCGAGCGCCAGCTCGCGCTGGTGGCCGTGCTTGGCGACCACGATGATCTCGCCGGCCGGGGTGAGGCTGCGCAGCGCGAGCGTGGCGAACAGGCCCACCGAGCCGGCGCCGCTGACCAGCACCCGGTCGTTCTCCCGGACCCGGGCACTCAGCGCGGTGTGGACCGCGCAGGCGAGCGGCTCGATCAGGAGCGCCTGCTCGTCGCTGTGCCCCTCGGGGACGACGTGGAGCTGGCTGCGGTGGGCGGTCAGCACCTGGCCCCATCCGCCGCCGGTGTCGCGGCAGAAGCCGGTCTGCAGTCCGGGCGCGAGGTGGCCGACGGTGATCCGGCCGCAGCGGTTCGTGGCGCCGGCGGCGCACGCGTCGCAGGGATCGACGCCGCGGGCGGCGCAGGTGAGGACCGGGTCGACGACGACGCGGGTGCCGGCCGGAAGGTCCTCGCAGTCGTCGACCAGCTCGGCGACGACCTCGTGACCGGGCACGAACGGCAGCGACACCACGGCCGAGAAGTAGAGGCTGGTGCGACCTGACAGGGCCCCGAGGTCGGAGCCGCAGATGCCGGAGAGCCTGGTGCGCAGCCGGGCCCAGCCGGGCTTGCGGACGCGGGGCTCCTCGATGGTGACCAGCCGCAGCGGCGCGGCGAAGCCGGACAGCAGCATCGGCATCCGCCCGCCGACGACCCGGCCGGCCGCGGCTCGCGGCAGGGAGCGGAACATCTCCAGCGCGAGCATCATCGGCGGGCCGCCGCGGGGTTGAGGGCACGCGCGGTGGCGTCGGGACTCGCCCAGTCCACCGTGGGCCAGTGATGCCGTCGGGCGTGGCGGAACAGCGACACGTCGGGGCGGACGGCGACCGGGTGGCCGACCGCCTCGAGCAGCGGCAGGTCGGAGTGCGAGTCGGCGTAGCCGTAGGACGTGGCGAGGTCGATGCCGTGATCGGCGGCCCATGCGCGCATCCAGGCGGCGCGCGACTCGCCCACCAGCGGCGACGACTCGAGGTGGCCGGTGCACACGCCCCGCTCGTCGACGGCGAGCTCGGCGGCCTCGACATGGTCGAACAGCGGCAGCAGCGGCCGGGTGAGCGGTCTGATCGCGCCGGTGATCAGCACGGTCGTGTGGCCGGCGGCGCGGTGCTCGCGGATCCGGCGGGAGGCGGCGGGCGCGAGGCGGGCCAGCACGTGGTCGGACAGCTCCTCGTCGGCTACCGCGTCGAGGTCGGAGAGCCGCGCGCCGGCGTACTCGCGGTAGACAGACCGCAGGAACGCACTGCGCTCGACCCGCTCGGCCCGGACCAGGCTCGGCACGCGGGCAGCGATCCGGCCGAGCTCGGTGAAGCGCTCCACGTCGGAGAGCTCGCGCAGCCGCATCCACAGGTAGGTCTCGATCACGTTCGACGACAGCAGGGTGCCGTCCATGTCGAAGAACGCGGCGACACCTCCGCCGGCCTCCGCGCTCGCGCCCACGGGCTTGAGCCCCGCGGTGCGTCCGCGCTTCCGCGCCGCGCGCAGCTCGTCGAGGGACCGGATCGGGGCGGTGACCGCCGGGCAGTGCACCTCGCGGAGGTAGTGGGCCCAGTCGATCACGGCCGTGTCGAACGCAAAGGTCGCGCGGTCGGCCTCGGACAGCGAGCGGTAGAGCGCCAGGGTGCGGTCGTCGGAGAAGCGCAGCTCGGCCTGCGCGTACTCCCGGTAGAGGTCGAGGTAGCGCCGCAGGAACTCGAGCCGGCGGCCCTGCTGGTCGAGCTTGCGCGCGAGGTCGCGGACCCGGTCGCTCCGCGGGGCCAGCCGGACCGCCTTGTCGGCGACCTGGTGAGCCCGCTCGCTCGTCGTCAGCAGCCGTTCCACGGACTGTGCTCCCGGGAACCGCCAGTCGGGCAGCCGGGACGCGCCACGGTCTCCCGCGGTGAACGGGTGCTCGTCGAAGTAGGCGCGGACGTGGTCGTAGAGCCGGCGGAACGTGAGCGGGTTGCGGTGCCCCGACGAGACCTGGAAGTACGACGCCTCGCCGGCGTCGGGCGGATGGGCGAGCACCGCGACGATCGCGGCGACGACGTGGTCGACCGGCACGATGTCGACGATGGTGTCGGCGGCCGCGGGGAACTCGGGCAGCTCGCCGCGCCCGTAGGCCAGGATCAGCGGCTCGGCCATCTTGAAGCCCTCGATCCAGCCGACGTGGGGCCGCTCGAGCGCCGACTCGATGATCGTCGGCCGGACGATGGTGACGCGGTGCTCGCGGGCGTGGTCCTCGACCACCCGCTCCCCCAGCGCCTTCGTGAAGGTGTAGCAGTCGGTCCAGCCGAGGCTGCGGGCACGTTCGGTGCCGAGCCGCACCAGCTCGTCCTTGACCCACTGCCGCCGCGCCTCCTCGGTGGCGCCGGCAGCGGTGAGCAGCCCGGCGCGGCCATGGGCCCGTTCGGCCTTCTTCCGCTCGCCCGCCAGCACGCCGGCACTGCGCGAGCGGTGCTCGACCGACTGGCGCTGGCCCAGCCCCCAGGCGAGCTCCGCCTCGAGGTCGACGTCGTGCAGCACCGACACCTCCGGGATGCTGCCGCGCCGTCGCCCGGCGACGTACGCCGTGGAGACGTGGACGTAGTGCAGGTCGGGGCCGATCTCCCGGACCCGCTCGAGCAGCTCGCGCGTGCCGAGCACGTTGGTCCGGAAGCCCTCGTCGACGGGCGGGTCGAAGGACACGTCGCCGGCGCAGTGCACGACCGCGTCGAGATCGTCGGGAAGCGCGGGCACGTTCGCGAGGTCGCCCGCGACGACGCGTACCCGCCGCGCCATCAGCTGGTCGATGCCACCGTCGGCCGAGACGGCGGCTTCGAAGATCGGCTTGCCGAGCAGGGCCCGAACCCGTGCCTCCGCGCTCGTCGACCCCTTTCCCCGCACCAGCAGGGTCACCTGGCAACCGGGAACCTCGGTCAGCACCAGGTGCAGCAGCGCCTCACCGACGAAGCCGGTCGCGCCGGTCAGCAGCACCCGCTGCCCGTCGAGCCGGGCTGCGATGCTCGCGCCGTCGCCCATACGGTGCACTCCTCCCGATCGGGGTTCCACCCAAGCGATTCAACACCGGGGATCGCAAGGGGGCATCCGCGGGTCCCGAAACGCGAGTGATAGACCGGTGCCATGCGTCGCTTGCACGTCACCGAGAACATGACCGCCGACGGGCGGATCGAGATGCTCGACGAGTGGTTCGACCCGTCGCCTGACGGGGACATCCAGGACTGGCTGGACGCGACGGAGCGCCGGGGCGCTTCCTCCGACGCGGTGGTGCTGGGCCGGCAGACCTTCGAGGACTTCCGCGGTCACTGGCCTCAGCACACCGACGAGCCGGCGGGCGCGTACCTCGACCAGGTGCAGAAGTACGTCGTCTCCTCGACGATGACCGATCCGCAGTGGCGCAACTCGACGATCCTGTCCGGCGACCCGGTCGAGGAGGTGCGTCGGCTCAAGAACTCCGAGGGCGGCGACATCACGCTGTCCGGGAGCATCACCTTGGCGCACGCGGTGCTCGCGGCCGGGCTCGTCGACGAGATCCGGCTGCTCGTCTACCCCGCCATCCAGGGGCGTGGGAAGGGCCTGGTTGCCGAGGGCACCTCGGTTCCCGGCCTCGAGCTGCTCGAGTCGCGGGCGTTGCGTTCCGGCGTGGCGCTGCTCCGGTATGCCGTGACTCACGGCTGACTCGACACGTGGGCGCAGAGGGGATCGAACCCCCGACATCTTCCTTGTAAGGGAAGCGCTCTACCGCTGAGCTATACGCCCGGACGCGGGCCGACTCTAGCCGGGGCGGACGTGGATCTCGACGCGGGTCGCGGTTGCCCCTCGCTGCGCTCGGGCCTCCGCCGAGCCCGGCTCGATCTGCCGGCCTACGCCGCTTCGCGCTCCGCGCGAAGCGGGCCCGTGAAATGAGTCGAGCCGCTGGCGTCTCGGGTCACCAGCGGCTCAACGAGTTCGAGAATAGGCATACGGCCCAAGTCTTGTCGCCACTTCGGGCGAATTTCTTTGAAAACTTTCGCATCTGGCCTAGACCAGCGCCTGAAGCTGCTTCAGGTGCTCGTCCAGATCGCGGCCCTCGGGCCTCGCGTTGTGGACGGCCCAGCGGAGATTTCCGTCCCGGTCGACGACGTACGACGACCGCATCGGCGACCCCTTCTCCTCGTCGAACACCTCGTAGGCGCGCGACACCTCGCCGTGCGGCCAGAAGTCGGACAGCAGCGGGAAGTTGAGGCCGTCGGCGTCGGCGAACGCGCGGAGGGAGTAGACCGGGTCGCACGAGATCGCCAGGACCTCGGAGTCGAACGTCATGAACTCGGCCAGGCGCTCGCGGATGCCGGCCATCTCGCCGGTGCACACGCCCGAGAACGCGTACGGGTAGAAGACCAGGGCCACCGCCTTCTGGCCGCGATAGGAGGAGAGGGTGACGTCCTGGCCGAACTGGTCGCGCAGCGTGAAGTCGGGCGCGGGGCCACCGAGAGAGAGACCGGTCATGGTGGTCCCATCCTCGCATCAGGCGGTGTCGTCGCCCGATTCGGCGTCGTCATGGTCGACCAGATCGCGCTTGACGATCTTGCCGGTCGAGTTGCGCGGCAGCTCGTCGAGGAAGACGACGTCGCGCGGCACCTTGTAGCGCGCCAGGTTGGCCTTGACGTGCGCCTTGACGTCGTCCTCGCTCAGGTCGCCGCTGCCCTCGCGCAGGACCACGAAGGCCCGCAGCCGCTTGCCGTAGTCGTCGTCGTCGACGCCGATCGCTGCGACCTCGGCCACGTCGTCATGGCCGACGATGCAGTCCTCGACCTCCTTGGGGAAGACGTTCTCGCCGCCGGAGACGATCATCTCGTCGTCGCGACCCTCGACGTAGAGACGACCGTCGTCGCCGAACTTCCCGACGTCGCCCGTGGCCATCAGGCCGTCGATCATGTCCTTGCTGCCACCGCCGGTGTAGCCCTCGAACAGCATGGAGTTGCCGACGAAGATCCGGCCGGTGGTGCCGTCAGCGACCGGCTTCCCGTCCTCGTCGAACACCTTGACGACCGTCGCGTGGGGCGGCTTGCCCGCCGACGAGGGCGCCTCGCGGAGGTCGGTGGGCGTGGCGATGCTCGCGTAGGCGACCTCGGTCGAGCCGTAGATGTTGTAGAGGTTGTCGCCGAAGTGGTCCATCCAGCTCAGGGCGAGGTTGCCCGGGAGTGCCGAGCCCGACGCTGCGACCACCTTCACCCGCGACAGGTCGTACGACGAGAGCGTCTCCTCGGGCAGGGCAAGCATCCGCTGCAGCATGACCGGAATGACCACGAGCGAGTCGCACCGTTGGTCCTCGGTGGTCCGCAGCGCGTCCTCGGGGTCGAACTTGCGGCGCAGCACCACGGTCGAGCCGAGCAGCATGCCGAGGGCGAGGTGGGCGAAGCCCCAGGTGTGGAACAGGGGCGCGGCGATGTGGGTGCGCCAGCCGTGGCGCAGCGGCAGCCGGGACATCAACGAGACCGCGGCATCGATGCCGGCCTCGTTGCGCGGAGCGCCCTTCGGCGTACCGGTCGTGCCGGAGGTGAGGATCACGATCCGGGCGTGGCGGTCGGGCGGGTCGACGTCGCCGTCGTCGTGGGCCGCGATGAGGGACTCGAGGGTGACGTCGTGGTCGTCCGAATCAGTCCAGGCGAGCACCCGCTGCTCGAGGTCGGCCTTCTCCAGGAGCTCGGTGAACTCCTCGTCGTGGATGACCGCGCTGGGCGACTCGCGCTCGAGGACGTCGACCAGCTGGGGACCTGCGAAGGCGGTGTTGAGGTAGAGGATGTCGGCGCCGAGCTTGGCGATCGCGATCGTGGCGTCGACGAACCCCCGGTGGTTGCGGCACATCACGGCGACCGAGTCGCCCTCGCCGACGCCGAGCTCGGCCAGCCCGCGCGAGAGCGCGTTGCTGCGACGGTGGATCTCGCCGAACGTGAGCTCGCCGAGCTCGTCGACGAGAGCCATCCGGTTGGGGTCGGTCAGGGCCAGGGTGGCGAAGCCTCCCGCCGGGCCGGTGCCCCACTGCTTCAGGATGCGGGCGAGCCCAGCCAGCTTGCGAGGACTGAGCGGACGGATGACACCCGCACCGCCCAGCACACGCAGGGTGACGGCAGCGTTCGAGATCTTGTCCATGGTGTCCTGTCGAACGGGTGACTCCCCGCGGGGTTACGCAGGTGTCTTCGGTGTCACAAGGCGGGTCGCGGCCCAGTCCTTGCTGACGGCGACGGTGGTGGTCTGCGAGAGGCCGGCGATGGGCGCCGCCTCGGCGATGTCGGAGGCGTCGACCGCGTTGGGGCGGCCGACCTTGGGGGTGAGCAGCCAGATCACGCCGCCGCCGACCAGGTCGGTCAGCGAGCCGAGCAGCCCGTCGACGAGGTCGCCGTCGTCGTCGCGCCACCACAGGACGACGGCGTCGACCACGTTGCCGAAGTCGCCGTCGACCATGTCGGCGTCGATCGCGTCCTCGATCGCGACGCGCAGCTCGTCGTCGGTGTCGGAGTCCCAGCCGAGCTCCTGCACCACCATCCCCTTGGCGAAGCCGAGGCGTGCCGCCGGCCCGGAGGTCTCACCCTCCGTGTGCGTGGCATCGCTGCCAGCGGTCGAGCTCACTGCTCCTCCACTCATCTCCAGGTTCGGCACGACGGGCGTCGCACGCTCAGGTGTGGAGTAGTCCAGCGGAGTTGACGCAGGTGCGCAACCCGAGCACCTGATTCGGTGGATTCCTGCTACCGCTGGGTAAATTCCGCGGCGTGTCGCTGCGTGCAACGATGGACGGGTGAGCGACGACACCACGACCCCGTCCGAGGCAGCCTCGTCGAGCCAGCCCTCCGTTCCTTCCGTGATCCACGAGGGGCTGCCGACCCAGCTACCGGACATCGACCCGGACGAGACCGCGGACTGGCTCGACTCCTTCGACGGCATGCTCGAGGAGCGCGGTCGCGACCGCGCTCGCTACGTCATGCTGCGGCTGCTCGAGCGGGCCCGCGAGAAGCAGGTCGGCGTCCCCGCTCTCCGCAGCACCGACTACATCAACTCCATCCCGCCCGAGCGGGAGCCGTGGTTCCCGGGCGACGAGGAGGTGGAGCGCCGGATCCGCGCGTTCATCCGGTGGAACGCCGCGGTGATGGTCTCCAGCGCCAACCGCAAGGGTCTCGAGGTCGGCGGCCACATCGCCACCTACCAGTCGGCAGCCAGCCTCTACGAGGTCGGCTTCAACCACTTCTTCCGCGGCAAGGACCACCCCGGCGGCGGCGACCAGATCTACATCCAGGGGCACGGCTCGCCGGGCATCTACGCCCGCGCCTTCCTCGAGGGCCGGCTCACCGAGGACCAGCTCTACCGGTTCCGGCAGGAGGTCCAGCACGGCCCGGGCAACGGCCTGCCGTCGTACCCACACCCCCGGCTGATGCCCGACTTCTGGGAGTTCCCGACGGTGTCGATGGGCCTCACCGCCCTGAATGCGATCTACCAGGCACGCTTCAACCGCTACCTCCACAACCGCAGCATCAAGGACACCTCCGACCAGCAGGTGTGGGCGTTCCTCGGCGACGGCGAGATGGGTGAGCCCGAGTCGCTCGGTGCGATCGGGCTCGCGGCCCGCGAGGAGCTCGACAACCTGGTCTTCGTCGTGAACTGCAACCTCCAGCAGCTCGACGGGCCGGTCCGTGGCAACGGCAAGATCATCCAGGAGCTCGAGTCCTTCTTCCGGGGCGCCGGCTGGAACGTCATCAAGGTCGTCTGGGGCCGGGAGTGGGACGACCTGCTCGCGCGTGACGTCGACGGTGTCCTCGTCAACCGGATGAACACCACGCCGGACGGCCAGTACCAGACGTATTCGACCGAGGACGGCGCCTACATCCGCGACCACTTCTTCGGCAGCGACCCGCGACTGCGCAAGATGGTCGAGCACATGAGCGACTCGCAGATCGAGAAGTTGCCGCGCGGCGGCCACGACTACCGCAAGGTGTACGCCGCGTTCGACGCCGCCAGCAAGCACGCCGGCCAGCCGACGGTGATCTTGGCCAAGACCATCAAGGGCTGGACGATCGACGCCCTCGAGGGCAAGAACGCCACCCATCAGATGAAGAAGCTGACCACGGCCGATCTCAAGAAGTTCCGTGACCGGCTCTACCTGCCGCTGAGCGACGCACAGCTCGAGGAGGCCTACGAGCGCGACGGCAGCGCGCCGTTCTTCCATCCGGGCAATGACTCGCCCGAAATGGAGTACATGATGGAGCGCCGCAAGCAGCTCGGCGGCTCGCTGCCGCGCCGGGTCGACCGGTCCAGCCCGCTGAAGCTGCCGGGCGACGCCGTCTACGCCGAGCTCAAGCAGGGATCGGGCAAGAACAAGATCGCCACCACGATGGCGCTGGTCCGGCTGCTCAAGGACTGGATGAAGGACCCCGAGATCGGCGACCGCATCGTCCCGATCGCGCCCGACGAGTATCGCACCTTCGGCATGGACTCGATGTTCCCCAGCGCCAAGGTCTACAACCCCGGCGGACAGCAGTACGAGTCGGTCGACCGCAAGTTGTTGCTCTCCTACAAGGAGTCGGCGCAGGGGCAGATGCTCCACGAGGGCATCTCGGAGGCCGGCTCGGTGGCATCCGCGGTGGCCGCGGGATCGTCGTACGCCACCCACGGCGAGCCGATGATCCCCTTCTACATCTTCTACTCGATGTTCGGCTTCCAGCGCACCGCCGACTCGATCTGGGCGATGGCCGACCAGCTCTCGCGGGGCTTCCTCATCGGCGCCACCGCCGGGCGCACCACGCTGACCGGCGAGGGGCTCCAGCACGCCGACGGGCACTCACCGCTGCTCGCGGTCACCAACCCGGCGGTCGTCCACTACGACCCGGCATTCGCCTACGAGGTCGCCCACATCATGCAGTCGGGCCTCGAGCGGATGTACGGCGCCGACGCCGAGAACGTGATCTTCTACCTCACCGTCTACAACGAGCCGGTCTCCCACCCCGCCGAGCCGGAGGACGTCGACGTCGACGGGATCCTCAAGGGCCTCTACCGGGTCTCGACCGGCGAGGGCGAGGGCCCGCGCGTCCAGCTGCTCGCCTCGGGCGTCGGCTACCCGTGGGTCGAGCGGGCCGCGCAGATGCTGCGCGACGACTGGGGTGTCGTGGCTGACACCTGGTCGGTCACGTCCTGGAACGAGCTGGCGCGCGACGCCATCGCCGCCGAGGACTGGAACCTGATGCACCCCGACCAGGAGCCGCGCACGTCGTACGTCGCCCGGACGCTCCGTGAAGCATCCGGTCCGGTGGTGGCGGTGTCCGACTACATGACCGCCGTGCCCATGCAGATCGCGCGGTGGGTGCCGGGCGACTACCGCGTGCTCGGTGCCGACGGTTTCGGCTTCGCCGACACCCGCCCCGCGGCGCGCCGGTTCTTCCGGATCGACGCCGAGTCGGTGGTCGTGCAGACCCTGCAGGCGCTCGCCGACGCCGGCGACTACCCACGGGAGAAGGTCGCCGAGGCGTTCACCCGCTACCGGATCGACGACCCCACCGCCGTCAAGGACGTCGAGCAGGAGGGTGGCGACGCGTGATCGCGAAGCGATCTCGCGTCGCCGGGGGTGCCTGAGCAGCGGTGCGCGAGGGACGAGCGCGACGCGTGGGCGATGGCAGGTAGAGCAAGGCCCGCGTCCGAGCCCGCGAGGACGCGATGGCCGCGTCGAAACCAGGTGACGTGCGCACCCAGAGCCGAAACCCCGGTGCAGGTGGAGAATGTCCTCATGGGCCTCCAGCACCAGCACGGCCTCATCGGCGCCGTCTTCGGCGAGCCTCGTCCTCCTCGCTTCCTGCGCGCAGACACCGACCGTCGCCCCGGCTGAACCTTCCGGCGCGCACAGCCACCACACGACAGCCCCAGTCGAGGAGCCCGCGTCCTCGACGCCGGTCCGCGACCGGGGTGGCGCGGCGCGAGCCGGCGCCCTGCCGCGGCTGAAGGGAGAGGTGGGTCCGGGGCGGACGATCACGATCAGCCGCGATCGCGTCCCCGCCGGTCGCTACCGCCTGGTGGTCAGGGACCTGTCCTCCGAGCACAACTGGCACATCAACGGGACCGGCGTCAACAAGCGCACGACGGTCCTCGCCACCGGCCGGTGGGTCTGGCGGGTGCGGCTGCGCGCCGGCTCCTACACGATCCTCTGCGACCCGCACCCCACCTCGATGAGGACCAGTCTGAGGGTCACCGCGAACTGATCAGGCGGGCTTGATCCTGGTGACCGTCGCGTCCTGCTCGATCTGCCGGCCGGCCCGCAGCAGCGCCCGGAACTTCGCTCGGGAGTAGGTCGCCGGCTGGGTCGAGCGGATGAACTCGTGGACGATCTTCGCGAAACGCTGCGGGTGGTCCTTGTGCGGGAAGTGCCCCGCGTTCGGGATCACCTCCACCCGGGCATCAGGCGCCAGCCGGGCCGCGTGGGAGGCGTGACCGACCGGGATCACCTGGTCGTCGCGGCCCCAGATCACGGCCATCGGCATGACCTGCGTGAGGTAGGCACGGTCCTCCATGGTCACGATCTGGCCCCGCCAGTCGACCACCGCGCGCACGACGTGGCGGATCGCGTGCCGGGCGGCGGGATCCTTGAAGGAGTCGTAGATCTCGGCGACCTCGTCGAGGTCGCGGGTATGGCGCGACGGCAGCTTGGCGAGGCCACGCAGGCCGGCCTTGCCCACGTGGCGTACGCCGGGCAGCGTGAGCATGGCCATGGCCGGGTGGAACCCCGGCGTCGTGATCGCGCGGATGAGTGGGCTCACGTCCGGGCCGAGGCCGCCCGAGGCGACCAGGATCAGCCGCTCCGTCCGCTCGGGGAACTGGTAGGCGAACTGCATCGCGACGCCACCGCCGAAGCTGTGGCCGACGACGGTCACGCGATCGATCCCCAGACAGGTCAGCAGGTCGCGCATCCCGTTGGCGTAGCCGCCCACGCTGTAGTCGGCGCGCGGCTTGTCGGAGAGACCGTGGCCGAGCAGGTCCGGCGCGATCACGGTGTAGCGGCGGGCGAGCGAGTCGATGACCGACTCCCACGTGGTGTGGTCGCAGCCCAGGCCGTGGAGCAGCAGCACGACCGGCCCCTGCCCGGTCTTCACGAACGCTCGCCGGTGACCATGGATGGTGAGGTACTGGACCTCGTACCGGGACTCGACCACAGGGAGCCGCCTCTCGTGGGGTTCTGCGGGATTCAACCAGAACTTGTTCCAGTTCAGAAGCCGGAAACCCTTATTTCATGGGACTTTCGACGATTTCACCTGGTTCACAAGTCCACTAGTGTCGGATCGTGACCAACCCGAGACCGGCGCCTCTTGACCCGGCCGTGAACCGCGACCGCGCGGCAGCGGCCCTGCTGCGCTCGACGGGGCGGCTGAGCACGACGGCGACGTCTCGGATGGAGACCGAGCTGCCCTGGTTCCAGGAGCTCAGCGCCGACGACCGGTCCTGGGTGGGGCTGATCGTGCAGGCCGGCGTGAAGGGCTTCGTCGACTGGTACTCCCACGACAGCGAACCGGTCCCGGCCGGCAGCGCCCTCGCCGCTGCGGTCTTCGGCGCCGCCCCTCGGGCACTGACCGGCGTGATCAACCTCCAGCAGACCGTCGACCTGGTGAAGCTGTCGCTCGAGGTGGTCGAGGGCAGCATCGACGACATCATCGATCCCGAGGACGTCGTCGACGTCCAGGCGGCGGTCCTGCGCTACGCCCGCGAGGTCGCGTTCGCCACCGCCGAGGTCTATGCCCGGGCCGCCGAGGTCCGGGGAGCCTGGGACGCACGACTCGAGGCACTGGTCGTCGACTCCGTGCTGCGCGCCGAGGCCGACGAGGCCGTGATGTCCCGCGCCAGCGCCCTGGGCTGGTCGGCCCGGGGCGACGTCGCGGTGGTGCTGGGCAGCGTCCCGGCGCGGCGGACCGAGACCGACGTCTTCGCCGAGGTACGGCGCGTGGCGCGCGAGGCCGGCATGGACGCCCTCTGCGCCACCCAGGGTGAGCGGCTCGTGGTCGTGCTGGGCGCGGTCGGCGACGCCGGCAAGGCGGCCGGCTCGGTCTCGGACCTCTTCGGCGAGGGTCCGGTCGTCGTGGGGCCGGTCACCGACGGGCTCGACCACGCCCACGTCTCGGCCCGGGCGGCGATGTCGGCCTACCGCGCAGCCAGCGGGTGGCCCGAGGCGCCCCGGCCCTCGACCAGTGCGGAGCTGCTGCCGGAGCGCGTCCTGGCCGGCGACGGTCACGCCCGCCGGCACCTGGTCGACGAGGTCTACCTGCCGCTGCTCCACGCCCGGGGGACCCTGATCGAGACGCTCGCGGCGTACTTCGGGACGGGCGGCTCGATCGAGGCCACCGGTCGCGCGTTGTTCGTGCACCCGAACACCGTCCGCTACCGCCTCAAGCAGGTCGCCGACCTCACCGGGTTCTCCCCCAGCGACGCGCGGGAGGCCTTCGCGCTGCGGATCGCACTGGTGCTGGGGCGCCAGTCCGGACGCGGCGATTCTTTGTAGAAACCCTACAAAGATTCGCGACGCGGTTTCGTGAGCGGCGGAGGCGCGCCCGGCTCCCCGGTCCGGGCAGAGTAGGCGTGTGCTCGTCATCGTCGCGCCCGGCCAGGGCGCCCAGACCCCCGGCTTCCTGACCCCGTGGCTCGAGGACCGGACGTTCGCCTCGCGCATGGAGTGGCTCGCGACCGTCTCCGGCGTCGACCTGATCCACTACGGCACCGAGGCGGACGCCGACGCCATCCGTGACACCCAGATCGCGCAGCCGCTGCTGGTCGCGACCGGGCTGGTGGCCGCGCTGGAGCTCTTCCCGCACCCGGCCGACGCGTTCGACAAGATCGGCGCCGTCGCCGGCCACAGCGTCGGCGAGCTGACCGCAGCCACCGGTGCCCGGGTCATCACGGCCGAGCAGGCCATGGTCCTGGTCCGGGAGCGGGGCAAGGCGATGGCCGAGGCCGCCGCCGTCACGCCGACCGGCATGACCGCCGTCCTGGGCGGTGACCGGGACGAGGTCCTGGCCTCACTCGAGCGAGCACGGCCTCACGGCCGCCAACGACAACGGTCCCGGCCAGATCGTCGCCGCGGGCACCCTCGAGCAGCTGGAGGCCTTCGCCTCCGCGCCACCCGCCAAGGCTCGGCTGATGCCGCTCAGCGTCGCCGGCGCCTTCCACACCGACCACATGTCCCCCGCCGTCGGTCACCTCGGCCACCTCGCCCGCTCCGTCTCGGTCCACGACGCCCGGATCCCCGTCATCTCCAACAAGGACGGCAACGTCATCCACGACGGCGTCGAGGTGCTCACCCGGATGGTCGGCCAGATCGCCAGCCCGGTCCGCTGGGACCTCTGCCTCGAGACGATGTCCGACCTCGGTGTCACCGGCATCCTCGAGATGCCGCCGGCCGGCACCCTCACCGGCATCGCCAAGCGTGCACTCAAGGGCGTCGAGACGCTGGCCCTCAAGACCCCCGACCAGCTCGACGAGGCCCGGGCCTTCGTCCAGCACCACGGCGAGGGCTCCCTCATCGACACCACGCCGACGTGGCGCATGGTCGTCTCGCCCGCCAAGGGCACCTTCCACCGCGCCGAGCAGGCGGCCGACGTGGCGGTGCTCGCCCCCGGTACGCCGATCGGCGACGTCGCCAGCCTCCGCGACCGCCACCACGTGGTGGCCGCCCACGGAGGTCAGGTCGTCGAGTGGCTCGTCGAGGACGGCGACCTGGTCTCGCCCGGCCAGCCGTTGCTCCGCCTCCACCCGGAGGGGGCAGCCTGATGGCCGGCATCGGCTCGGTGAGCGGCGCTTCGCACGCCGCCATCCTCGGACTCGGCGCCTACCGCCCCTCCCGTGAGGTCCCGAACGCCGCCGTCGTCGAGGCGATCGAGTCCAGCGACGAGTGGATCCAGCAGCGCTCCGGGATCAAGCAGCGCCGCTGGGCGGCCCCCGACGAGTCGATCCAGGTCATGTCGGTCGGCGCTGCCAAGGAGGCCATCGAGCGGGCCGGCATCTCACCGGAGCAGATCGACTGCGTCATCGTCGCCACCGTCACCCACCTCCTCCAGACGCCCGCGATCGCCACCGCCATCGCCCACGAGCTCGGCACCAACAACGCCGCCGCCTTCGACATCTCCGCCGCCTGCGCCGGCTTCTGCCACGGCGTCTCGCTCGGCGCCGACATGGTCCGCGGCGGCAGCGCCGGTCACGTGCTGGTGATCGGCGTGGAGCGGCTGAGCGACATCACCGACCTCCACGACCGCGGCACCGCGTTCATCTTCGCCGACGGTGCCGGCGCGGCCGTGATCGGTCCCAGCGACACCGCCGGCATCGGCCCGGTCGTCTGGGGCTCCGACGGCGAGCAGTACGACCTGATCCGGCAGAAGGAGGACTGGCGCGACGTGGTCGGCACTCCCGCGGTGCCCGGCAGCGGTGTGATGCCCCACCTCGTCATGCAGGGCAATCCGGTCTTCCGCTGGGCCAGCTTTGCGATGGCGAAGATCGGGCAGCAGGCGCTCGATCGCGCCGGGCTCACGACCGACGACCTCGACGTCTTCGTGCCCCACCAGGCCAACATGCGCATCATCGACGCCATGGCGCGCTCCATGAAGCTGCCCGAGCGGGTCCGTATCGCCCGCGACATCGCCGACCAGGGCAACACCTCGGCGGCGTCCATCCCGCTCGCCCTCCACCGGATGATCGAGGAGGGCGATGCCCGCAGCGGCGACGTCGCGCTGCTCATCGCCTTCGGCGCCGGCCTGGCGTACGCCGCCCAGGTCGTCACCGTCCCCTGACCGCAGCCGACCCCGACGTACCCAAGAATCTGTACCCATAACTGTACCCACCGAAGAAGTGAGAGAGGTTCACATGCCCACCACCGAAGAGATCCGCGCCGACCTCGCCGAGATCGTCAACGAGGTCGCCGGAATCGACACCGACGACGTCCAGCTCGACAAGTCCTTCGTGGACGACCTCGACGTCGACTCGCTGTCCATGGTCGAGGTCGTCGTGGCCGCCGAGGAGAAGTTCGGCGTGTCCATCCCCGACGACGAGGTCAAGAACCTCAAGACCGTCGGTGACGCCGTCGCGTTCATCGAGCGCGCCCAGGGCTGACGCCCACCCCACCCATCGTCGTACGAAGGATCGAGTCTGCAGATGAGTCGCACCCGAGTCGTGGTCACCGGCATGGGCACCACCAGCCCCCTCGGCGGTGATGTCGCGAGCACCTGGGAGGGCATGCTCGCCGGCCGCTCCGGGGTCCGTCCCCTCACCGAGGAGTGGGCCGAGGAGCTGCCGGTGAAGATCGCCGGGCGGGTCGCCGTCGAGCCCACGGAGGTGCTCGAGCGGGTCAAGGCCCGCCGTCTCGACCGCTCCTCGCAGTTCGCGATGGTCGCGGCGATGGAGGCGTGGGGTGACTGCGGCCTCGAGGGCAGCGACGTCGACCACGAGCGGCTCGGCGTCGCGATGGCCTCGGGCATCGGCGGCGTGAACACGCTGCTCGACAACTACGACGTGCTCAAGGAGAAGGGTCCGCGACGGGTCTCCCCGCTCGCCGTACCCATGCTCATGCCCAACGCTCCGGCCGCGCAGGTCAGCCTCTACGTCGGAGCCCGGGCCGCGGTCAACACGCCGGTGTCCGCCTGCGCCTCCGGCAACGAGGCGATCGCGTTGGCCGTCGACCAGATCCGGCTCGGCCGGGCCGATGTCGTCCTCGCGGGCGGCACCGAGGCGGCGATCCACCCGCTGCCGATGGCCGCCTTCGCCAACATGATGGCGCTGTCGAAGAACGCCGGCGACCCCGCCACCGTGTCCCGCCCGTGGGACACCGGTCGTGACGGTTTCGTGCTCGGTGAGGGTGCCGGCGTCCTGGTGCTGGAGTCCGAGGAGCACGCCCGCGCCCGGGGCGCCCGCATCTACGCCGAGGTCCTGGGCGCGGGGATCACCGCTGACGCCCACGACATCGCCCAGCCCGACCCGGCCGGTCGCGGCGGATCCCGCGCGATCGTGCGGGCCCTGGAGGAGTCCCAGATCGACCCGTCGTCGATCGTCCACGTCAACGCCCACGCCACCTCGACCCCGCAGGGCGACATCGCGGAGGGCCTGATGCTTCACGCGACCCTGGGGTCCCACGTCTCCCAGGTCGTGGTCACCAGCACCAAGTCGATGACCGGGCACCTCCTCGGCGGCGCCGGAGCCCTGGAGGCCATCGCCACGATCCTGGCGGTGCACCACCGGGTGGCGCCCCCGACGATCAACCTCGACGACCAGGACCCGCAGGTCGAGCTCGACATCGCCACCAAGCCCCGCGACCTGCCGGCCGGCGACATCGCGGCGCTGAACAACTCCTTCGGATTCGGCGGCGCCAATGTCGCGGTCGCCTTCGGGAGCACGTCGTGACTGCCACCGCCGCGGCGCCGGCCAAGCCGGCGAAGCTGCCCCGCGACCAGGACCCGCGCAACCCGGTCACGCGGCTGCGCGCCCTCCTCGACGACGACACCATGGAGCTGCTCACCCCCGACGACGACTCGGGGATGCTGGCGGCGGTCGGCAGCGTCGACGGCACCCGCGTGGTCGCCTTCTGCTCCGACGCGACCGTCATGGGCGGCGCCATGGGCGACGTCGGCTGCCGGGTGGTCGTCGACGCCTACCACCGCGCAATGACCGACGGCGTGCCGATCATCGGTCTCTGGCACTCCGGCGGAGCCCGGCTCGCCGAGGGCGTGCTCTCCCTCCACGCCGTCGGCCGGATCTTCCACGTGATGACCCAGGCCTCCGGGCGGATTCCGCAGATCTCCGTCGTCCTGGGTCCGGCCGCCGGCGGCGCGGCGTACGGCCCGGCGTTGACCGACGTCGTCATCCTCGGCCCGGAGGGCCGGATCTTCGTGACCGGGCCGGACGTCGTCCGGTCCGTGACCGGCGAGGACGTCGACATGCTGCGGCTCGGCGGCCCCGAGCCCCACGGCCGCCGCTCCGGCGTCGTCCACATCCTCACCGAGTCGGAGGACGAGGCCCTCGGCCGGGCGCGCACGGTCGCCTCCCTGCTCGGCTCCCAGGGCAGCCTCGACGTCGACAGCGTCGACGACCGCGACCTGGCGGAGCTGCTCCCCGAGTCCAAGAAGCGCGCCTACGACGTCCACCCGCTGGTGGACTCGGTGCTCGACGAGGGCACCATGCAGGAGCTCCACGCGCGCTGGGCCCCCAACATCGTCACCGCCCTCGGTCGCTTCGGTGGCCGCACCGTCGGCGTGGTCGCCAACAACCCGCTCCGGCTCGGCGGCTGCCTCGACTCGCTGTCGGCGGAGAAGGCGTCGCGGTTCGTGCGGATGTGCGACGCGTTCGGCGTCCCCCTGATCGTGCTCGTCGACGTGCCCGGTTACCTCCCCGGCGTCGGCCAGGAGTGGGACGGCGTGGTGCGGCGCGGCGCGAAGCTGCTCCACGCCTTCGGCGAGTGCGTGGTCCCCCGCGTCACACTCGTCACCCGGAAGACCTACGGCGGCGCCTACATCGCCATGAACGCTCGCTCACTGGGCGCGACCCGGGTGCTGGCGTGGCCCGGTGCCGAGGTCGCCGTGATGGGGGCCGTCGCCGCGATCCGGATCCTCCACCGCCGCAAGCTGGCCGAGGTCTCGCCCGACATCCGACCGCAGGTCGAGGCCGAGCTGGCCGCCGAGCACGAGCGGATCGCCGGGGGCGTCGACAAGGCCGTCGAGATCGGCGTCGTCGACGAGGTGGTCGAGCCGACCCGGACCCGCTCCGCGATCGCGCTGGCGATGAACGAGGAGATCCAGACCGTCGGCGTACGCCAGGGCGCCCACGGCAACATCCCCCTCTGACCGCCGGGCGCGATTCCGTCCGTAACGTCGGTCACACCTCACCGTTGGACGAGGTGGAGGTTGACGGATGCCACTGAGAAGACTGCTGCTGGCACTCGGACTCGCGTTCGGGCTGCTGGTGACCACGCTGCCCGCCGCCGCGGTGGCCGGCAGTTCCGAGTACGGCCGCACCTGGCGCAAGGACGGCGTGCTGCGAGGGGGCTGCCACGACTACCGGTTCCGTTACGTCGCGAAGCCCGGCAACGTGCACCCCGGCAACGACTGGGCCTTGGAGATGTTCTTGCTGGACAAGCGCCGCGAGGGCATCGCCAACATCGTCAAGGACTCCGAGATCGACCCCAAGCGCGGGACCGGGGCGTTCACGATCTGCAGGCCCTCGACCGTCCCCGGACGCTTCAAGATCCGCGGCAAGCTCTCGGTCTACGACGGCTACGACCTCGTCGACGAGGTCTGGATCAAGCCGGGCTACTTCCGGCTGCGTCGGCCCTGACGCTGCGCTGGTCGCAGGTCTGTCGTTTCGCTCCCCTACTCAGGTTTCGACGCACCCGTCGCGGCTTCGTTCCTCAGCCGCGGGGTTTGCTCAACCTCCTCTGACAACGCCGACCGCTCGTTCCTCGCGGTCGGCTGTCAGACGACCTGGTGTAGCCAGCGCACCGGCGCACCCTCGCCGGCGTGCCGGAAGGTCTCCAGCTCGTCGTCCCAGGGCTTGCCGAGCAGCTTGTCGACCTCGACCACCAGCGTGGTGTCGCCGAGCGCGGACTTCACGACCGCGGCCTTGAGCCGGTCCTCGGGGATCATGATGTCGCCGTGGAGCCCCGTCACGGCGTGGAAGACGCCCAGGTCCGGGGTGTAGGAGTAGCGCGAGCCCTCGGTGCCCGTGGTCGGCTCCTCGGTCACCTCGAAGCGCAGGTGGTTCCAGCCGCGGAGGGCGGAAGCGATGGCGGAACCGGATCCGGTGGACCCGGACCAGGAGAGCTCGGCACGGTAGGTGCCGGGCTGGGCGGGCTGCGGCGTCCAGTCGACGTTCACGGGAACGCCGAGCACGCCGCCCACGGCCCACTCGACGTGCGGGCACAGTGCGGACGGCGCGGAGTGGACGTAGAGGACGCCCCTCGTTGCGGTGCTGGTGCGTGCGGTCACTGCGACCCCTCCTTCGATCAGGCGCGAGCTACGCCTTCCCCAGCGGGCTCGTCGGATCTCGGAGGTGTGAGTGAGTCACACGTGTGTAGTTGTGGAGCCATTGTGACCCATGAGGCGCGTGTGCGCCAGCGAATCGGGCAGTCTGCGCGGCGCCTCAGCGCGTGGCGCTCGCCTGCCGCCGGGCCGGCAGGTCCATCACGGTGCCGATCACGTCTCGGGCGATGCCGAGACCGCCGAGGTGGCTCTCGCCGCCGATGATGCGGAGCCGGGCGTCCGGCAGGCGTCGTACGACGTGCTGGCCGTGCGCCAGCGGCACGATGTGGTCGTCGTCGCCGTGCCACCACCGCACCGGGACGCGCACGTCGTCGACGGTGAAGCCCCAGTCCCGCGTGAAGAGCACCAGGTCGGTGAGCGGCGCGGACGTCTGGAACCGGCTCCCGTGCAGCAGGTCGTCGAGGAACATCGCCCGGAACTCGGGTCGCGCCAGCAGATGCTTGTCTCCGGGTGGCTGGCAGGCGGCGTAGAGGTCGATGATCGGCCCGGCCAGGGGCCTCACGATCCGGATCACGCCGGTGAGGGCCACCCCGAGCGGGCACCCGGCCCGCCGCGATCAGCGGCGCGAGCTGGACGGCGAGCTGCATCGGGCCCCGGCGATCGCGTCGTCGCCGCGGGTGGGTGCCACACCGCCGAGAACGCCGAGCCCGAGCACTCGGCCGGGAGTGCCGCGCCGGCGGCCAGGACGTAGGGGCCGCCGCCCGAGAGCCCGACGAGTCGGAGCGTGTCGATCCCCAGCGTGTCGAGCAGGATCTCGAGGTCGGCAGTCCAGTCCCTCACGTTCGGGTAGAGGTGCGGCGTCGAGGAGCCGATGCCGGGGCGATCGATCCCGATCAGCCGGATGCCGTGGTCGCGGACATAGGCGCGGGCCTCGAGCGGGATCTGGCGGCGGGCACCCGGGCGTGCCGTGCATCCAGACCAGGGCTGGTCCGTGCGTCGAGCCGTACTCGGCGAAGCTCAGCCGCCGGCCGTCGCGGACGGCGACCGTCCCCTCGAGTGCGGGCCGTTCGACGCTGTGCGGGTCATGCGGGTGAGTCTGGCAGCACGGCTCAGGCTCGGCTGACGAACCCCGGGTCGACCAGGTTCGCCACGTCGCGGACCGCGCCGAGCAGCTGGCCGTCGCCCACGACCAGCGGCCCGGCGACGACGTCGAGGACGACGCAGGTGACGTTGTCGGTGCCGCCCGCATCGAGGGCCGCGTGCGTGAGGACGGCGGCCGCGGAGTGGGGGTCGCGCAGCCGGAGGACCTCCCCGATCCGGGCCTCAGGCACCAGGTCGGTGAGCCCGTCGCTGCAGAGCAGGATCCGGTCCCCGGGGTCGAGTGACAGCTCGGTGAGATCGGCGTCGTCGACGGCGACCCCTGTGTCGGCACCGATCGAGCGCAGCACGACGTTGCGCCACGGGTGGCTGCTCGCATCGGCCGGCTCGATCTGCCCCTGTCGATCAGGTCCTGTACGGCGGTGTGGTCGCGGGAGACCCGACGCAGCCGACCGCGCCGGAAGGTGTAGGCCCGCGAGTCCCCGAGGTGGGCGAGCACGATCCGATGGCCGTCGGTGGCGACGGCCGTGAGCGTGGTGGCCATACCGACCCGGGCGGGGTCGAGGTCGACGCCCCGGCGGACGTTCTGGCGGGCCGCAGCCACTCCGCTGCGCAACACCGAGTCGACCGGGTCGCCGAACCGCGCGAGGGCGGTGGCGGTCAGGGCGAACGTCGCCGTGGCCGAGGCGACCTCGCCCGCAGCCGCTCCACCGACGCCGTCCGCGACGAGGGCGACGTAGGGCCCGACGAAGGCCGGAGTCCTCGTTGTGCTCGCGCCTGAGCCCGACCTCACTGACGCCTGCTCCCGAGAATCGCAGCATCATGTGCCTCCTTGCGTGCGCACGAGTGAACCTCGCCGCAGCCGGCCGGTCAAGCAGTCCGGCAGCGCAGCTCAGGAATCGAGGGACCGCTCCAGCTGCTCCGCGCGCTCCTCGGCATCGGTGAGGTCGTCAGAGTCGATGGCGTGGGTCCGGTGGAACCACTCCAGGGCGTCCGTCGACCGCCCGGCCATCTGCAGCGTGTCGGCATAGGCGTAGCGCAGCCGCACCACCCACGGGGCCCGGGTGTTGGAGTTCAGCGGGAGCGAGCTCGAGCGTGCGCAGCGCGGCGTCGAGCTGGCCGAGGTCTCTGCGTGCCCCGGCCTCGACGATCGTCATCTCGGCCTTGGCCTCCGGCGAGAAGTTCGCGACGCCCGGGCTGCGGGCGAGCTTGAGGGCCCGGTCGGGCTGGCCCAGGGCCCGATGGCAGTCAGCCATGATCGGCAGGTAGGCGGTGGCGCCGTTCATGCGCTTGGCGGCCCGAGCTCGCTCAGCGCCTCCGCGTAGTGACCGGCGGCGTAGGCAGCCTCCCCGGTCGCCTCTCGCACCACGGCCAGCCGGGACGCTCGGGCGCGCGCCGCCAGCGTGTGCTGGTAGGCGGTCTCCGGGTCCTCGTCGATCAGCAGACCGGCCGCGGCCAGGTGTCGCGCAACCCGCGACGCCAGCTTCTCGGGCAGCCCCTTGAGCTGTCCGGCCACAGCCCGGTCGAGCTCCTTGCCCGTGATCTCCTCGGGGATCGGCGGGCCGTCGTAGCGCGCCTGTTCATCGCTGCGCGGCACCTGCTTGTCGACCGGGCGCTTCCAGTCGCCCTGGCGGGGCGCGGCGCTTGCCCGACCGCCACGGGTGCTCTCACCGCGGGGCCGGCCGCCCTGAGGGCGGCCCTCCTTGCGTCCGGTCGGGCGCTGGCGCCCACGCTCCTCGGCCACTGCTTTGCTCCTCGTAAATGTCGTGAAGGCCATCCTTGCGGATGGCCTTCACGTAAGGGTAGGTCCGGCGGCGTCCTACTCTCCCACAGCCTCTCGGGTGCAGTACCATCGGCGCTGATCGGCTTAACTTCCGGGTTCGGTATGGGTCCGGGTGTTTCCCGTTCGCTATGGCCGCCGTAACTCTGTCAACCGTTTCCCTGCCCCCGCATACATCGTGTGTGTGTGGGGGTGGGTGTGTTGGTTGGGATCTGGTTAGTGGACGCGAGTTTTTCTGCTGGTGGCAGGTCTTTGTTGGTGTGCTGGTCACCTTTCACCTGTCACTCACATTGGCCCCGTGGTGGGGGTGGTGTGGTGTGGTGTGGGTGGGGCAAGCCCTCGGCCTATTAGTACCGGTCGGCTGGGCATTGCTGCTGTACACCTCCGGCCTATCAACCCACTGTTCTGGTGGGGGCCTTACCCCCTCTGAGGGGGTGGGAAACCTCATCTTGAAACGTGCTTCCCGCTTAGATGCATTCAGCGGTTATCACTTCCGAACGTAGCTAACCAGCGGTGCCCCTGGCGGGACAACTGGCACACCAGAGGTTCGTCCATCCCGGTCCTCTCGTACTAGGGACAGCCTTTCTCAAGTTTCCTGCGCGCGCGGCGGATAGGGACCGAACTGTCTCACGACGTTCTAAACCCAGCTCGCGTGCCGCTTTAATGGGCGAACAGCCCAACCCTTGGGACCTACTCCAGCCCCAGGATGCGACGAGCCGACATCGAGGTGCCAAACCATCCCGTCGATATGGACTCTTGGGGAAGATCAGCCTGTTATCCCCGGGGTACCTTTTATCCGTTGAGCGACGCCGCTTCCACATGCTGGCGCCGGATCACTAGTTCCGACTTTCGTCCCTGCTCGACATGTCTGTCTCACAGTCAAGCTCCCTTGTGCACTTACACTCGCCACCTGATTGCCAACCAGGCTGAGGGAACCTTTGAGCGCCTCCGTTACTCTTTAGGAGGCAACCGCCCCAGTTAAACTACCCATCAGGCACTGTTCCTGAACCAGATCATGGTCCTAGGTTAGATATCTAGTACGACCAGAGTGGTATTTCAACGTTGACTCCCCCCTCACTGGCGTGAGGGGTTCACAGTCTCCCACCTATCCTACACAAGCCGAACCAAACACCAATACCAAACTATAGTAAAGGTCCCGGGGTCTTTCCGTCCTGCCGCGCGTAACGAGCATCTTTACTCGTAGTGCAATTTCGCCGAGTCCATGGTTGAGACAGCGCCCAAGTCGTTACTCCATTCGTGCAGGTCGGAACTTACCCGACAAGGAATTTCGCTACCTTAGGATGGTTATAGTTACCACCGCCGTTTACTGGGGCTTAAATTCTGGGCTTCACCTCACCCGTAGGGTGGGTTGACCCGTCCTCTTAACCTTCCAGCACCGGGCAGGAGTCAGTCCGTATACATCGTCTTACAACTTCGCACGGACCTGTGTTTTTAGTAAACAGTCGCTTGGGCCTGGTCTCTGCGACCCTCACCGCTGCCCCCAGCTAGTGGGTTGACGGTTCGGGTCCCCCTTCTCCCGAAGTTACGGGGGCATTTTGCCGAGTTCCTTAACCATGGTTCTCTCGATCGCCTTGGTATTCTCTACCTGATCACCTGAGTCGGTTTGGGGTACGGGCGGCGCGTAGCTCGCTAGAGGTTTTTCTCGACAGCATAGGATCACCCACTACGCCTATAGTGGCTCCCCATCACATCTCAGACTCCACATCAAAGTGAGAGACCCGGATTTGCCTAGGCCTCGTCCTACATGCTTGGCCACGGACAACCATCGCCGTGGTTGGGCTACCTTCCTGCGTCACCCCATCGCTTGACTACTACCGGTTCGGGTCCCACGCTCCGCACACACCCGCAACCCCCAAAGGGGGCGCTAGGTACGTGTTTCGGGTGGTTAGCATCACCGGACTCGTCATGGGCGCTACTTTGCCGGTACGGGAATATCAACCCGTTGTCCATCGACTACGCCTGTCGGCCTCGCCTTAGGTCCCGACTTACCCAGGGCAGATTAGCTTGACCCTGGAACCCTTGATCATTCGGCGCACGGGTTTCTCACCCGTGATTCGCTACTCATGCCTGCATTCTCACTCGTGTCGCATCCACCACTCGATCACTCGGCAGCTTCACACGCGACACGACGCTCCCCTACCCATCCACACACCTGAACCAACCCCACGAAGGGGCGGCTTGGCTAACGTGCGAATGCCATAGCTTCGGCGGATGACTTGAGCCCCGCTACATTGTCGGCGCGGAATCACTTGACCAGTGAGCTATTACGCACTCTTTCAAGGGTGGCTGCTTCCAAGCCAACCTCCTGGTTGTCACTGCGACTCCACATCCTTTTCCACTTAGTCACCGCTTAGGGGCCTTAGCTGATGGTCTGGGCTGTTTCCCTCTCGACGACGGAGCTTATCCCCCGCCGTCTCACTGCTGCGCTCTCACTTACCGGCATTCGGAGTTTGGCTAACGTCAGTAACCTGGTCGGGCCCATCGGCTATCCAGTGCTCTACCTCCGGCAAGAAACACGCAACGCTGCACCTAAATGCATTTCGGGGAGAACCAGCTATCACGAAGTTTGATTGGCCTTTCACCCCTATCCACAGGTCATCCCCTCAGTTTTCAACCTAAGTGGGTTCGGTCCTCCACGTCGTCTTACCGACGCTTCAACCTGCCCATGGATAGATCACTTCGCTTCGGGTCTTGAGCGTGCTACTAAAGCGCCCTGTTCAGACTCGCTTTCGCTACGGCTACCCCACACGGGTTAACCTCGCAACACACCGCAAACTCGCAGGCTCATTCTTCAAAAGGCACGCCATCACCCACCCACCCCCACAAGGAGATGCCAGGCTCTGACGGATTGTAGGCACACGGTTTCAGGTACTATTTCACTCCCCGCCAGGGGTACTTTTCACCTTTCCCTCACGGTACTTGTCCGCTATCGGTCATCGAGGAGTATTTAGGCTTAACGGGTGGTCCCGCCAGATTCACACGGAATTTCAGGGGTTCCGTGTTACTTGGGAAAACGTCCAACGCAGGCGTGTGCTTACACTTACGGGGCTCTCACCCTCTACGGCGCCCCCTTCCAAGGGACTTCAACTTCACACACACTTTCTCACTGCGCACCCGGCCGGCAGACCAGACACAGACACTTCCCACAACCCCCCACACACAACCCCTGCCGGGTATCACATGCATGAGGTTTAGCCTCCTCCGATTTCGCTCGCCACTACTCTCGGAATCACTATTGTTTTCTCTTCCTACCGGTACTGAGATGTTTCACTTCCCGGCGTTCCCTCCACACGCCCTATACATTCAGGCGCGGGTAACTGGACATGACTCCAGCTGGGTTTCCCCATTCGGACATCCCCGGATCACAGCTCGGTTGCCAACTCCCCAGGGCTTATCGCAGGCTCCTACGTCCTTCATCGGCTCTCGATGCCAAGGCATCCACCATGTGCCCTTCACAGCTTGCCACCACCAACACCACACCACACCCACAGCCCCAACCCACCCCACAAACAGGGGCAACGGGCCAGAACACAGATGCTCACGGTGTACACGGTGATTGACGGCAGCACACTACAAAGATGCTCGCGTCCACTATCCAGATCTCAAACAACAACCCCACACCACCCAGCCGCACCCCCACGGGCACGGCCGAGCGGCCAGGAAACAGACACCACACCCCCACGACCACCACCCCCACAGGGACCAGCCGGGCACGCGAGGGTCTGATGCTTCAGAACCCCAACAGTGTGCCCCCACCACCACATCCCCAGACCACGACGCCGCAGCGCGCACCGGACCAGACACTGAACAGGCGGGGTATAGTCGATGGATTCCACTAGTGAACACCACCATCGAGACCAGCCAGACGGCCGGCCCACCCTCGCGGGGTGTGTGCTCCTTAGAAAGGAGGTGATCCAGCCGCACCTTCCGGTACGGCTACCTTGTTACGACTTCGTCCCAATCGCCAGCCCCACCTTCGACGGCTCCCTCCCCACAAGGGGGTTGGGCCACCGGCTTCGGGTGTTGCCGACTTTCGTGACGTGACGGGCGGTGTGTACAAGGCCCGGGAACGTATTCACCGCAGCGTTGCTGATCTGCGATTACTAGCGACTCCGACTTCATGGGGTCGAGTTGCAGACCCCAATCCGAACTGAGACCGGCTTTTAGGGATTCGCTCCCCCTCACGGGATCGCAGCCCTCTGTACCGGCCATTGTAGCATGCGTGAAGCCCTGGACATAAGGGGCATGATGACTTGACGTCATCCCCACCTTCCTCCGAGTTGACCCCGGCAGTCTCCCATGAGTCCCCACCACCCCGAAGGGCGTGCTGGCAACATAGGACGAGGGTTGCGCTCGTTGCGGGACTTAACCCAACATCTCACGACACGAGCTGACGACAGCCATGCACCACCTGTACACCGACAAAAGGGGCCACATCTCTGCAGCTTTCCGGTGTATGTCAAACCCAGGTAAGGTTCTTCGCGTTGCATCGAATTAATCCGCATGCTCCGCCGCTTGTGCGGGCCCCCGTCAATTCCTTTGAGTTTTAGCCTTGCGGCCGTACTCCCCAGGCGGGGCGCTTAATGCGTTAGCTACGGCACGGAACCCGTGGAATGGATCCCACACCTAGCGCCCAACGTTTACGGTGTGGACTACCAGGGTATCTAATCCTGTTCGCTCCCCACACTTTCGCTCCTCAGCGTCAGGTAATGCCCAGAGAACCGCCTTCGCCACCGGTGTTCCTCCTGATATCTGCGCATTTCACCGCTACACCAGGAATTCCGTTCTCCCCTGCATACCTCCAGTCTGCCCGTATCGAAAGCAAGCACCGAGTTAAGCCCGGTGTTTTCACTCCCGACGCGACAAACCGCCTACGAGCCCTTTACGCCCAATAATTCCGGACAACGCTCGGACCCTACGTATTACCGCGGCTGCTGGCACGTAGTTGGCCGGTCCTTCTTCTGCCCCTACCGTCACCACCCCCAAAAAAGGGCAGCTTCGCCGGAGCTGAAAGAGGTTTACAACCCGAAGGCCGTCATCCCTCACGCGGCGTTGCTGGATCAGGCTTCCGCCCATTGTCCAATATTCCCCACTGCTGCCTCCCGTAGGAGTCTGGGCCGTGTCTCAGTCCCAGTGTGGCCGGTCACCCTCTCAGGCCGGCTACCCGTCGAAGCCTTGGTAGGCCATTACCCCACCAACAAGCTGATAGGCCGCGAGCACATCCCCCACCCAAAAAAGTTTCCACACACAGCCCATGCAGGCGCGTGTCGTATCCGGTATTAATCCCCCTTTCGGAGGGCTATCCCAGAGTGAAGGGCAGATTACTCACGTGTTACTCACCCGTTCGCCGCTCGAGTACCCCCGAAGGAGCCTTTCCGCTCGACTTGCATGTGTTAAGCACGCCGCCAGCGTTCGTCCTGAGCCAGGATCAAACTCTCCATAGAAAAACCTACAGAAAAACATCCTGACAACAAACAAACCCTGACAAAAAGCCAGAATCATGTCATCAAAAACAAACCCAAACCAAAAAATCGATCAGGGCACACAAACCAATTTCCATCGACATAAACACACTGTTGAGTTCTCAAACATCAGACGCGCACCCGAAGGTGCACAGCACGATCCAGCCGGCCTGAGAGAGCTGCCTTGCGGCGCGCGCTCGTCCACCGTTGGAAAGTGAAGGATGGTCGACCCGGGGCCGGCTGCCCGATCCTGACGGATCTTGCTGCCCGCCGCTCCCTGGCGACCCGGAGAACACTAGGCGACCGCGCGACGTCCACCAAATCCATCTGCCTGTGGTCTGGCTCACAACCGCGTTTGCGCAGGTCAGGGCGCGACCTGGACGCCCGCGAAGCTCTTCTTGCCGCGTCGCAGCACCAGCCACTCCCCGTCGATCAGGTCGTCCGCGCCGGGGACCAGCGCGGGGTCCTCGATGCGGACGTTGTTGAGGTAGGCGCCGCCCTCGTCGATGGTGCGGCGCGCGTCCCCCTTGCTCTTCGACAGGCCGGACTCCACCAGCAGGTCCACGACCGAGGGCAGTCCTCCCGTGATCCGGCTGGCGCCGGCTTCACGGAGCGCGGCGGCCAGCGTCGCCGTACTGAGCGCGCGCAGGTCTCCGCCGCCGAACAGTGCCGCGGCGGCGGCCTTGGCCTGTTCCGTCTCGCGCTCGCCGTGGACGAGGGTCGTGACCTCGTCGGCCAGCACCTTCTGGGCGGCACGCACCCACGGCTTCTCGCGGGTCTCGGCCTCCAGCGCCTCGATCTGCTCCCGGTCGAGGAAGGTGAAGACACGCAGCAGCTCCCCCACCTGCTCGTCCTCGGCGTTGAGCCAGAACTGGTGGAAGGCGTAGGGCGGCAGCATCTCCGGATCGAGCCACAGGGCACCACCCTCGGACTTGCCGTACTTGGTGCCGTCGGACTTGGTGAGGAGGGGAGTCGCGAAGGCGTGAGCACGCCCGCCGTCGGAACGACGGATGAGCTCGACGCCGGCGGTGAGATTGCCCCACTGGTCGGACCCGCCGAACTGGAGTGTCACCCCGTGGTCGCGGTAGAGGTTGAGGAAGTCCCACGACTGGAGCAGGACGTAGCTGAACTCGGTGTAGCTGATCCCCTGCTCGAGCCGCCGACTCACGACGTCGCGCGCCAGCATCCGGTTCACCGGGAAGTGCTTGCCCACCTCGCGGAGGAAGTCGATGGTCGACAGACTGGCTGTCCAGTCGTAGTTGTTGACCATCGTCGCGGGGTTGGGTCCGTCGAACGCGAGGAAGGGCTCGATCTGCGCGCGCACGCGCTGCACCCAGTCCTTCACGACGTCGAGGGAGTTGAGGGTGCGCTCGCCGGAGTCCCGGGGGTCGCCGATCATCCCGGTCGCCCCCCCGACGAGCGCGAACGGCAGGTGGCCCGCCTGCTGGAGCCGGCGGGCGGTCAGGACCTGGACCAGGTGCCCCATGTGGAGGCTGGGAGCGGTGGGGTCGAACCCGACGTAGAACTTCACACTCCCCTGGCTCAACGCGCTGCGCAGCGCGTCGCGGTCCGTCGAGTGGGCGAGGAGACCGCGCCACTCGAGGTCGTCGAGGAGGGTCGGATCGAGGGACACCTGTCTGCCTTCCATGAGGGGAACGTCTGGGGTCAGCCTGCCCCATGCCCGGCGGGCGCGCACAGCCGGTTTCACCCGTCAGGGTGACCGTGGTCGACGGATAGCATGCCCCGGTGATCGCAGGCAGGTACGAGTTCGAGCGCGAAGTCGGTCGGGGCGGCATGGGAGCCGTGTGGCTGGCGCGCGACGAGGTGCTCGGTCGGCAGGTGGCGATCAAGCGCGTCGGCATGATCCCCGGCGGTGCCACCCCCGACCTCGAGCGCGCCGAGCGCGAGGCCCGGCTGGCCGCACGCCTCAACCACCCTCACGTCGTCGCGGTCTTCGACCTGGTCACCGACGCGGATGGCCAGTGGCTCGTCATGGAGTACGTCGAGGGGGTGACCCTCGCCGGTCTCGTGCAACGCGACGGCGCGCTCGCCCCCGATCAGGTCTCCCCGCTGCTGGAGCAGGCGGCCGATGCGCTCGCCGCGGCCCACCAGGCCGGGATCGTCCACCGCGACGTCAAGCCCTCCAACATCCTGGTCACCCGGGACGGCAACGTGAAGCTCTCCGACTTCGGGATCGCACGGGCCGAGGCAGACGCCTCGCTGACACAGACCGGCCTGGTGACCGGATCCCCGGCCTACCTGGCTCCGGAGGTCGCGTCGGGGCAGTCGGCGACCGACGCGAGCGACGTCTGGTCGCTCGGGGCGACCCTGTTCCACGCCCTGAGCGGACGTCCGCCGTACGAGGTCGGGGACAACCTGATGGGGGCGCTCTACCGGATCGTCCACGAGGAGCCGCCACGGTTGCGCGACAGTGGTTGGCTCGGCCCGCTGCTCGAGGCGACCATGACGCGCGAGCCGGCCGACCGCTGGTCGATGGCCCAGGTGCGCGACTACCTGGTGGCCGGGCCCAGCGGCACCACGATCCACCCGGCCCCGGCCGCGACAGCCGAGTCGACCCAGGTGCTGGCGGCACCGCCGGTCGAACCTGTCGCGCCACCCCCGAACGCGCCGGTCGACACCCCGGTCGACACGCCGGCCGTGCCGCCGGTGGCTGCGGCGGGCCCGGCCCGCCGTCGACCCCACACCTCGACGATCCTGATCGGCATCGGACTCGTCGCCCTGGTCGTGCTCCTGCTCCTGGCGTGGTCGCTGTGGAACAGCGGAGAAGAGCCGGAAACGGCCACGCCCGATGGCCGCACCCCGTCGCAGACCGAGGAGACCCAGGAGACCGAGTCGCCACCCGCCGAGCCGACGGCCGAGGGCATGGAAGCGTTCATCACCGACTACCTCGCCACCGCCCCGTCGTCGCCCGAGACGACGTACGAGATGCTCACCCCTCGGTTCCAGGAGGCCAGCGGTGGTTTCGACAGCTACAGCGGCTACTGGAACACCATCGAGACCGCGACACCGGGTGAGATCAACGCGGACCCCGAGGCTCTGACCGTGTCGTACTCCGTCGACTACGTACGAACCGACGGCTCGGAGGCCTCCGGCAATGTCGTGCTAGGACTGGTGTTCACCGAGAGCGGCGAGTACTTGATCGACAGGGAGAACTGAGTGCGGATCCGGATCCAGAAGCGGGGGCTGATTCCGGCACTGATCGTGGCCGTCGTGCTCACCGCACTGCTCTACCTGGCCGCCACAGCCGGGCTCGCGGCCTGGAACAGCTCGCGCTCGGCGCCGCAGTCGGGCGTCGGCGCGCTGCCCACCGTCGTCGAGAACGCACCGCCGTCGGTCCCGACGACCGACGAGTACGGCCCACCCGGCGCGGTCTCGTTGGTCTTCGCCGGGAACGACGTCCGCGACGGGCTGACGGGGACCCTGGCCAACCCGTGGATCACGGTTGCCTCCAACGGAGGCGCCTACCGCGCCCTCGACGCGACCAGCCTCCCCCCGGCAGGCGCGGGGGTGATGGCCGTGAGCCACGACGGCACGCTGCTGGCCTGGCCCGACGGGTCCGGAGTCGTCGTCTACGACACGGTCTCGGGTGAGGTGCGCGAGCTGGAGGTCGGCGGCGTCGACCACGTCGGAGCGTTCTCGCCGGATTCACGCATGGTGCTCACGCACGGCGAGCAGCTCAGCGCCGTCGACGTCCAGACCGGCGAGGTGGTCGCCACCGCGGACGCACCGCCGGAGACGATTCTTCGGGCGGCCTGGCGGCCGGACAACAGCGGTGTCGACTTCGTGTCGGGCGACGAGCTGACGACCCTGGACGTGACGCAGGACGAAGTGACCGCGCAGCCGACCGACATACCCGAGGACGCGTCCCTTGCCTGGTCACCAGCGGGCGATCAGCTGGCCAGCTTGCGTGAGGTGGACGGCGCGCAGCGACTCTTCGTGTCGAGGGTGGGGCAGCGCGAGACGATCTCGGAGGGCGAGCAGGTGTCCACGGACGGCATCGCGCTCGACCGCCTCATCGGGTTCTCGGGCGATCGCACCGTCGCCGTCGTGGCCTACCTGCTGGAGTCGGGCAGCATCGAGCGGATCCTCGACATCCCGCTCGACGGCCGTTCGGCCACCGACCTGACGACGCTGCCCTCGCCCGGTGAGAACTGGGTCAGCACCGACACGCTCGCCATCGCCTCCGACAACCTGGTCGCCGGCAGCGTCGACTACGAGACCCAGCTCTGGCCATGGAGCTACACCGCCCGACTGGTGGCCTGCGGGCTGTTCGCGTTCTTCCTGTTCGGGCTCTACGTCACCCGCCGTCCCCGGAGATAGATTGGGCGCATGGACGCGCCAGCAGACCGGGTCGCCGAGTTCCACCGTTTGCACTCCGAGGGCTGTTTCGTCATGCCCAATCCGTGGGACGCCGGCACCGCGCGAGTCCTCGAGCAGATGGGGTTCCCAGCACTGGCGACGACCAGCAGCGGGATGGCATGGACGATGGGGCTCGCGGACAACCAGGTCCCGCTCGACCGGGTCCTCGCCCACCTGCGCTCCATCGTGGAGGCCGTCAACGTCCCGATCAACGCCGACTTCGAGGGTGGCTACGCCGTGGATCCCGCCGGCGTCGCGGAGAACGTCACGCTGGCTGCCGCGACCGGCATCGCCGGGCTCTCGATCGAGGACTCCTCGGGCGACCAGGACAATCCGTTGTTCGACTTCGACCTGGCGGTGGAGCGGGTCCGCGCCGCACGAGAGGCCATCGACGCGAGTGGCTCACGGGTCGTCCTGACCGGTCGCTCCGAGGGGTTCGTGTGCGGACGGCCCGACATCGACGAGACGGTCCGCAGGCTCAGCGCGTACGCCGAGGCCGGGGCCGACTGCCTCTACGCGCCACGGATCGACTCGGTCGACCACGTCACCACGATCGTCTCCGCGGTGGCACCCAAGCCGGTGAACCTGCTCATCAACGCCCCCTTCATCACGGTCGCGGAGGCCGCCGAGCTCGGCGTACGACGGATCAGCGTCGGGGGCACCTTGGCGCGTACGGCGTGGGGCGGCTTCCTCGAGGTGGCGAAGGAGATCGCCGAGGCAGGCACGTTCACCGGGTTCCAGGACCTGCCGAACGTGGACGCGCTGCTCGACAGCTGAGTCGGCCACGCGTCGTGTCACGCCCGGTCAGGACCCAGGCGAATCGCCGTCGACCGAGGTTACGTAGGGTGCTCTGAGAGACTGGCGGACATCGGCCGCCGGCCGGACAAGGAGCTCACAGATGAACACTCGCACCATCGCCATTCTTGCCCTCGTGATCGCAGTCGTGGTCGTACTGCTCCTGGTCCTCTGAGCACACGGTCGCGCCCGACATCGTCGGGCGCGACCGACGGCTGACGGCCGACCGCGTCAGCCGCGGACGACCTCGAACGTGGTGACGGCCGGGGTGGGATCTGGGCCGGTGCCGTCGGGGTCGGTCGATCGCACCGCCAGCCGGTGGTCGCCGTAGGTCAGCCGCGGCAGTCGACCGCGCCAGGCGCAGGGCCTCCACGCGCCACGGTCCAACCGGCACTCGAACGTCGCGGCCACGACCGAGGAGTAGAGGACCACCAACGGGCGACGGTCCGTGGTGTCGGCCAGCGGCTTCAGGAACCCGGTCTCGGCGGGGACGAGGCGGGCGGACGACGGCGCGGAACGGGCGATCCGGGTTCCGCCGTAGTTGAGCCACGTCGCCACCACCGAGCTGTCGGGAGCGAGTGCCAGGTCGAGCACGTGGAAGTGCTCGCCCAGGTCCCGGTCCAACCGACGCTCACTGCTCGGCCGGCCACGTGGGTCCAACCGGACGGAGTGGATGCGGGAGACGTAGGAGCTGTAGGTCTGCGCGTCGCGCGCCGGCCAGACAACCGTGACGAACCCGTCGGCGTCGGCCACGACGACCGAGGGTCTCGGAGGGACCGTCGCGGTCGAGCGCTCCGAGCGCCGGTCGCACCCGCTGAGGTTGCCCGGAGGCAGAAAGCCGCCGGCTCTCGACGTACCGGACCCCCACACCCGGCGGGGTCGAGCGACGTGCCCACACCACCGTGACGCGTCCTCGCGGATCGACCGTCGCCGCCGGTGCGCCGACACTGGGCTCGTCGGGTTCCGAGACCCGAACCCGTCCGGTGACCGCGCCGCCGTCCGCCGGCAGTCTCGGCCGCCCGGGTCGAGCGCGGTCCGGTGTCGGCCGTCCACACGATCGTCGCGCCGTCCCGCGGGCCGACCACGACGTCTCCCACCTCGCCCACGATGCCCATGCCGCGTGGTGACACCCGGCGTAGCTGACCGGGGACGCCGGCGTCATCGATCCGTGCCGCAAAGATTCCTGGTGGCTTGGTGGGTGTCGTGAAGCGGAGGTCGCGGCGGATCCAGGCGACCGTCATCTCACCGTCGTCGTCACCCGCGACCTGCGGCGAGAAGCCGACCTGCGTGCCGGGCTCGTCCAACGAGACCGGCGGATCGAGGACCTCGGCCGTGGTGGGCGCAAGGCGAGCCATCCTCACCCGGCTCGTCGTGGCGTCGGAATCGGCGACCTCGCTCCAGACCACCGTCACCACCCCGTCCGGCGCAACCGCGGCGTGTGGCGCGTCCGGGAAGTACTCGGAGCTCGACACGACCTGCGGCGGACCGATGGTGCCGACCGGAGAAACCGCCCGGGCGGTCACGGTTGCGCCCCCGTCTGCGTACGTGTTGTAGACGAGCGTCAATCGGTCGTCGGCGTCGATGACGAGCGTCGGGAAACCGCCGTACCTCCCGGGAAGTGTCTGCACCAGGGGCTCGCCCCCATCGGCCGGATGCTCGACCAGGGCCATGGCGTCGTAGCTGTCCACCAGCACCCAGGCGTCACCTGCGCTGTCGGTGACCACGGAGACTCCGCGTCCACCGTCGCCCGGCTCGATGGCGTAGGCCGGTTCGCTCCACTCGACCATCGCTGCGGCCTGCGGCGCGAACGTCGCACCGCTGGCGAGCAGCAGCAGAGAGAGGGCCACGGTCGTGCCGCGGCGTCGCACGTGGATGTCCATGGCTCGCTCCCCCGTCGGCGCTGGTCTGCGGAACGTAGCACGCGTCAGGGCATCGCGATCCCGATCGGCACTGCGTCACGGCTGGGGGAATCCTCGGGAGGCCGGCTGGCGCGTGCGTCCTGTTCTGCGTAGTCGCGCAGCAGTTCTTGTTCGGCCTCCTTGCGCGGGAAGAACCAGAAGACGAGTACGGCGCCCAGCAGGATGGCGACCACGCCCGCGCTGTAGGCCCAGTCGTCGCCCTGAAGGAACGACGACTTGGCTGCGGCGCTGATCTGATCGGCGTACTTGGGGTGTTGCTGCGCGACCTGCTCGGCTCCTGCGAACGACTTCGTGAGCTCGGACTGCACCTCGGTGGAGACCTGGCCGGCCTTGGAGGAGCTGCCGATCGCCGACGCGAAGGCGCTGGCGTAACCAGCGGTCAACAGCGCGCCGAAGACGGACTGCATGATCGCCCCCCCGAGGTCGCGTTGCAGGTCGGCCGTCCCCGAGGCCATGCCGGCCCGGCGGACCGGGACCGAACCCGTCAACGAGTGTGATGCGGGCGTTCCGGCCAGCCCGACTCCGATGCCGATGAAGGCGTAGGCCACTCCGATCTTCCAGTAGCTGCTGTCCTCCTTCCAGAGCAGAAGCATCCACACGAAGGCGAGCAGCAGGGACACGTAGCCGAGGAGAAGGGTCGTCCGCGCGCCATGTGTCTCCACGAGCACGGCCGAGCGCGGCGCGACGAGGACCATGAAGACGATCGTGGGCAAGAAGGCGGCGCCGGCCTCCACGGTGCTGTAGCCGAGCACGTTCTGGAGGAACTGCTGGCTGACGAATGCCGCGCCCATCAGCGACCCGAACACGATGATCCCGGCGCAGGCGGCGACCCAGAAGATCCGCCTGCCCGCCACCCCGAGGTCGAAGAGGGGGTTCGCGGCACGACGCTGCTGCCACACGAAGGCCACCGCAGCCGCGAGCGCGACCATGGCCAGGCCGAGTACCAGGGTGCCCTTGCCCGGCACAGGCGCGAAGTTGATCGAGAGCACCAGGCCGGCCACCAGCATGACCGAGAGGATGCCCCCGAGGTTGTCGACGGGCTCGGTGGACTCGTTGACGTGCGCGGGGACGAACGCCCATGCCATCACGAGCGCGATGACCGCCAACGGCAAGGTGACAAGAAAGACCGAGCCCCACCAGAAGTTCTCCAGCAGCCAGCCGGCGACCAGGGGGCCGAGCGACGCGACGGCCCCGCCGAGGGCCGACCACAGGGCGATCGACCTGGTGCGCGCGGGTCCCGCCCACAGAGCGGTGATCAGTGCCAACGTCGTGGGATAGGCCATGCCGGCGGCGAGGCCTCCGAAGATGCGGGCCACCACCAGCACGCTGTCGGTCCAGGCGAAGGCAGCGAGCAGACAGGCGGGCACCGACAGCGCGATGCCGAGCATCATCAGCAGCTTGCGGCCGTGACGGTCACCCACCGCTCCCAGGTAGAGGACGGACGCTGCGAGGCCCAAGGAGTAGCCGACCGCGACCAGGTTGAGGCTGGTCTGCGAGGAGTCGAACGCATCGCCGATCGACGGCAGGGCGACGTTGGCCACCGACAGGTTGAGGTTGGCTACCCCGGAGACGAGGATCAACGTCCCGAGCACCAGGGGAGCCCGAGCCGGAGCACCCGTTGACTCGACGTCGCCCGGCCTCTGGACTGGGGACATCACTACCTCCGGACAGTGCACAGCGGGCTTGGGTGCGCGCGCAGGTTACTCCCACGGCGTGCCCCGCCGCCTAGTCCGGCACGGGTGAATTCACCGAGGATCGAGCCCCGCGCGAACAACCTTCACGCCACACTGTTCAGCATGGTCGGTGAATCGCTTGGCGAGGGTCGCGATCCGGGCCAGCATGGCCCCATGCAGGCGTTGGCTGACGGGTCACGCTGGGCACACCAGCAGGTGCGGCAGCACGTCACCGTGGGGCAGGCGCGTTCCGCCCGCAGTCCCGACCATCTCGGACTGGGCTGACCGGACATGGACCTTCTCTCCGACCTGGAGACGCTGTTCGTGGTGGTCGCAGTGTCGGCAACAGCGCCTATCCTCGCCGTGCTCCTGCCCGGCCAGCGGATCCCGCAGCTCATCCTGCTGATCCTCGGCGGGGTTCTGATCGGGCCGGAGGTCCTCGGCCTGGAGGTCAATGCCCAGATCGAGCTCATCGCGAACGTCGGCCTGGGCATGGTGTTCCTCCTGGCGGGGTTCGAGATCGACCCAGCGATGCTCTTCGAGCGACCGGGTCGGCTGGCCGTGATCGCGTGGGTCGCGTCCGCCGTGGTCGCTGCCGCGGTCGTCGGTGGTCTGACCGCGGTGGGGTATGTCGACGCGTTCACCGCCGTCGGCCTCGCACTGACCACGACAGCACTCGGGACTGTGCTCCCCATCCTGCGGGAGAAGGGCATGCTCGGAGGTGCGCTGGGGAGGTACTTCCTCGCATCCGGGGCCATCGGCGAGCTCTTCCCGATCCTGGCCATCACGATCTTCCTCAGTGTCAACAGCAGGTTCTCTGCCCTGTTCTCGTTGGGCGCGATCGCACTCGTGGCGGCGGCGATGGCCGGCTTCGCCCACTTCGCTCACGACAGCCGGGTGATGCACATCGCCCGCGCGGGGGCGGACGCGACCAGTCAGACCACTTTGAGGTTGACCCTCGCACTGCTCCTCGGCCTGCTGGTCCTGGCCGGCGAGTTCGGCCTCGACGTCGTCCTGGGAGCCTTCCTCGCCGGTGCGGTACTCCGTCGGTGGGCTCCGGGTGACAGGCATGAGCTGGAGGCGAAGCTGGACGCGATCGGTTACGGATTCTTCATCCCGGTCTTCTTCGTCACCGCGGGCATGGGCATCGACCTCCAGTCGATCCGTGAGTCGCCCGGTCGTCTTCTCGTCTTCTTCGTCCTCCTGCTCGCCGTTCGTGGCCTGCCGGTCCTGGCGGTCTACCGCCGGGCTCTCCCCCCGCGCCAGCGAGTCCAGCTGATGCTGCTCAGCGCCACCACGCTCCCGTTGCTCGTCGCGCTGGCCCAGATCGGCCTCTCGACCGGGACGATGCTGCCCGAGAACGCGGCGGCACTCGTCGGGGCGGGTGTGATGTCAGTGTTGTTCTTCCCCCTGATCGCCACCGCGATCCATCGTTCGGAAATCACCTCGGAGGGCCAGACGACGCCCCCGGTTGCGCGTCGGTCACGAGACGGAGACGCGTGATGTACGCGGTGGGTGAGGTCCTCTTCTACGCTCTCGCTGCAGCCGCCAGCGCCCTCGTCCTGGCCGCGACCTTCGCCGTCATCCGCAGCGAGCGGCCGCGCACGAACGGGATCGCGTTCCTGAGCGGCTTCGTGTTCGGAACTGTGATCGCCTGCGGCCTCGGCCTGGCCCTCGGTCAGGCCAGCGTCTCCCGGTTCGACTCACACGAGACCTTCAAGGCGGTGGCCACGCTCGCCCTGGGCCTGGCGCTGCTGGCAGTCGGGAGCGGGATCGGGCACACGGCGCCGGCTGCACCGGAGGCACGGAGCAGTCGCGCGGCGGCGATCGTCGACGGGCTCCGCAACGTAGGCCCCGCGGCGTCGTTCTCGATGGCAGGACTCCTCGGTTTCGGAGGGCCCAAACGACTCGTGCTCACGTTCATCGCCATGTCTTCAGTTACGGGCGCGGGTCTGCGCGACGTCGTCGACGTTGCCCTGGTCGGGGTGTACATCGCCGTGTCAACCGCCCTGGTCTCGGTCCCGGTCGGCATCGTGGTCATCGCCGGGGAGCGCAGCGCCGCGATCTTCGACCGAGGGCAGTCCTGGGTGAGTGACCACGCGGCGGGGCTCCGCACGTGGCTCTCCCTCGTGGTCGGAGGCGCACTGGTCGTGGACGGTCTGCTGCGGCTCTTGTTCTGAGATCAGAGGAGCCGGTCACTCCCATGCCGTCGATCGATCCCTGCGCAGCTAGGAGGCGGGTGCGTTCTCTGTAGGCGGTGGTGGCTCTTCGACCTTGGCGTCGATCAGCGGAGCCACCCAGGACGCCCGAGGGTCGGCATCGATGAAGATCGCGCGGAGGAGCAGGGTCATCGGAACGGCCAGGAGCGCACCGAGCGCACCGAGGAGGAACGTCCACACCACCAGCGACAGGAAGGTGACCTCGCCGCTGAGCCCGACCGAGTTCCCGACGATGCGCGGCTGGATGAACGTCTGGATCGTGACGTTGAGCACGCTGTAGACGAGGACCACGAGCAGCAGTCCCCTCCACCCTTGGTCCAGCAACGCCAGGAACGCGGGCGGGATGATGCCGACGATGAAGCCGATGTTGGGGATGAAGTTCGTGATGAAGGAGAAGAACCCCCAGACCAGCGGCAGTGGGACGCCCAGCAGCCACAAGGCGCCGGCATCGAGCACACCGACGATGGCACCGAAGAGCGCGGTCATCAGCAGGTAGGTCTGGCATCGCGACACCCAGTCCCGCATGGCGACGGCCAGCTCGGGTTTGGTGCGCTGCAGAGCGGCGACGCGCGGTGCGAAGCCCGGCACGGCGACGACGAAGAAGAACATCAACGTCACCAGGAAGAACAGGAAGCCGAGGGCTCCGAGGATCCCCGAGATCAGCTCACCCAGCCAGCCTGCGAGCTCTGCGGGGTTCAGCTTCGAGAGGGCGTCGGTGGTCGTGCCGGTGCTCAGGCCGAGCTGGGCGAGGCCGTCCTCAGCGTTCTTCGTGAGGTCCTGGGCCTCGTCCGCGTACGACGGGAGCAAGTCCACGAACTTGATCAGGCACACGACGGTCCCGACGACCATCACCAGCAGGATCAGGTAGGACGCCGCCAGCGCGGTCAGCGTCGCCAGCCAGCCCGGCCAGCCACGGCCGCGCGCCCACCGGTTGATCGGCAGCACCGCGATGGTGAGTACGAGAGCGAGCATCGCCGGCGCGACGATCCCGGCGGCCGCTTTCGTGCCGATCCCCAGAGCGACGACGCCCAGGATGCCGAGCAGGACGATGACCGAGCGCGGCATCGTCGAGGGCGTACCGCCAGACCCGGTCCCGGAGTGAGCCAGGTCGGCGGGCTGCCATGACATTGGGCCACCATAGGGAGTGAGCGCGGTCACGTGCGTCATCCGCATGGGGTGAGGCTGGCCCGTGATGAGGCGTCACCGTAGGCGGAACACCAGCCAGGAGCCCGAGCCACTCCGTCAAGGAGGCTCACAGGCACCTTCCGTCACCCTTGGTGACCACAGTGGCGGAACCTTCCTGTCAACGTCCTGGCTCCTGACCATGGGCACCGGGCGGGCGAGGGCGACCGGCCGCCGAAGTCCTCGGCGTCGAACCGTCCGGCGCCCCGAACACCTGCCCAGGGCATGGAAGGTGGTTGTGACCCCAAGGGCGTCCGCCGGCATGAGCCGGGACCTCGACGGCAGGACGACACTTCATGCGAGGTGGGTGCACTGGAATTGGACTGGAATCTGTGGTCGGTCTCGGACCCAGGGTCTGCCTTGAGAGGGCCGCTTCAGCGGCGGGAAGAGACCATGATCGGGGACTTGCCGACCTTGATCCTGAAGCGACCCCCCCGCGTGGTCGTGTCCCCGTTCAGATCTGTCCAGCTCGTGGTCGTGCGAGGTGTGGTGATCCTGACCGCAGTCCCATACGGAATCCAGTAGAAGCGACGCACCTCACGTCGGCTCTTGCGCGCCGTACAGGTGTAGAGACCCTCAAGCCGGCCCTCCGAGGCCTTCTTGCAGCCCTTGACATTGGTGCCTGCCAGCCACCCGTGGGCCACCTGCCACGCGCGCCCAGCCCGAGTCAGGGTCGTGCCGTCGTCCTCGGCGAGGTGGGTGTTGGCGACAGGACCGACGCCCCAGGAGAACCAATAGACGCGGCTGATCGAGCTTGCAGCGTTGAGCACGAGCGTGCGTGCTACAAACGCGGCCTGTCGTGCCTCCGGGATTTCCTTGGCCGTATCCCCGTCCCCGGTGGGCAACCCATAGTTGATCTCAGTGCTCCACATCGGCTTGCCACGAGCGGCCCTCGGCAGGGCACGCTTCGCAAAGCCGACGAGCTTCGTTGAGGCTTCCGGTCCTTGGCCTGGCAAGGGGTAGGGATGGACGGCGACCACGTCGACGTAGCTGGCTATGCCCTTGCCGTCGACCTTGGCGGCCCAGTACTGCGTGAACCACTTCCGTTGGCTTTTCAGTCGAAGCGGAAAGGACGGAGCCACGACGGTGGCCTTCGGGGCAGTCGACCTGATGGCATGGCTTCCAGTTGCGGTCAACTTTGCCATCTGGCCCACGGAGCCGGTCCAGAAGTTGACGACATTCGGTTCGTTCCAGAGCTGATAGTCGATCGTGGCGCCATAACGCCGGGCGGCGGCGCGGACGTACCGCTTCCACGCACCGATATTTGGCATGCTGGTGACGCCATCATCGGGCGCCGTCTCGTCCTGTGCCCAGAAGGAAGGAGTCCTCCCCAGAATGAGCATCGGCCGGAGTCCAGCGCTACGCGCCGTCTCCACTGCCGTGTCGACCCTGGACCAGTCGTAGATAGAAGGCTCCGTCTCGATCAGCCGCCAGTTCAACCCCGCGGCCCCCAATCGGATGGAACCAAGCCCGACAGTCGGCACCAACCCGCTTGCGATCCGCTCGTCGTGCATGCCGAAGAAGTCCGGCCGGACCTTCATGCCTTGCGCCGGTGACACAAGCACCAGGGATGCCACGATCATGGCCACAGCCAGTCCATGGATCAGAGCCAAACGAGTGAACCAGTTGGCGCGCCTCACAGCCATGGTTACCCCAATGTCGTCCTGTGTTCCGCGCCACGCACGGACCCGGTCAGCCTAACTGAGATCAACGGTCGTGAAGGCCCAGACTGCGGACCTATTCGGCCGACATCGACCTCATGAAAGCCCTTGATCGGGACCATGCCGCGACCCCACGGGCCCTGACGGCCATCCAAGCGACGAGGCGAACCTCGTGGATCTCGACCTCGGCGAGCGGCTCGCGTGCAAGCGGTGCGGTGATACCAGCCTCGTCGAGCAGCGCCGTGACAAGCGCGACGCGCTCTTCATCGGTGCGCCCGGCGTTCAACGGGCCGGGCCGGCATTCCAATCTCCGTGGCGTCCCGGATCCTGGGTCACTCCTGGATCGGGATCACGATGGACACCTACGGTCACGTCGTGACGGATGACCAGGTGAAGGACGCCATGGACAGGCCCCTGAAAACGTCGCCCTCAGGCGAAAGCACACAACAGACGCTGTGGGGCGGGCGGGGCTCGAACCCGCGACCCAAGGATTATGAGTCCTCTGCTCTGACCGACTGAGCTACCGCCCCTCGCGGGACAGCGTAGGGCCAGCGCGGCTCAGGCCTCGCAGGCCTCGCGCACCTCGGCCACGCACGTGTCCCGGCCGCGGCCGCCGTCGGCCTGGTCGCGACCCTTCCCGCCGATGAGGAGATCGTCGCCGTCGTGGCCCATGAGGTAGTCGCGGCCGCCACGGCCCCGCACCCGGTCATTGCCCTTGTACCCGTAGAACTCGTTGCGGAGGTGGCTGCCGATGAACACGTCGTCCCCGTAGCCGCCGAAAGCGTCGTTGCGGGCGCGGATGATCCGGTCATCCCCGTACCCGCCGTAGACGAATTCACCGCCACGGATGACGTCGTCGCCGAGGCCTCCGCGGACGGCGCCCTCGTCGGAGTCGACAGTCAGGACGTCCTTGCCCGCCTGTCCACTCACCACGTGGGACTCAGCGCCCGCGACGATCGTGTCGTCGTGCTTGGTACCGACGACCGAGAAGATGCCCTCGAGCACGTCGTCACCCTGTCCGCGGGCGGTGCCGGCGACGCCGGAGCCGGGCAGGGTCACGGTGACCGCGCGTTCAGCGGAGCTGTAGAGCACCCAGTCCGCGCGCCGCTCCGTGCCGGGCGCCTCGTCGGGCGCGATCCCGCCGTGCACGACGTCGTCGCCGGGCCCCGGCCTGATCTGGTCGCCCTCCTGGCCGGGCGACGGCCTGTCGGCACCTCCCCAAGCCGTGTCCTCGCCACGCCCGAGCTCGATGAGATCGATGCCCGGTCCGCCGCAGACCAGGTCGTCGCCGTCCAGGGCAGCGACCTCGTCGTCACCGCGCAGCGCCACGATCACGTCAGGGCCGGGGGTGCCGCGCAGGACATCCGCCTCGTTGGTCCCGACGATGGTGGCCGGTACGCCGTCGCAGGTCGAGCCACCGACAGCCGCTGAGGCGCCCACGTGGCCGGAGACCGACTCCATGGTCGTCATCGCCAGCAGGAGGACGAGAATCGAGAGACGAGTCACAGGGGGCATCGTGCACGTCAAACGGACGAAGCGCCAGCCTGCCGGGGACTCGTGCTGGACGGCGCGCACCTAGTGGAAGCTGACCGGAGCCGGATCGGGGAGGCGGGCGAGCCACGCGGCGGCATACCCGCCGAGCTCGTCGGCGTCCTGCCCGCTGAGGTCGGGCATGATCCGGGCCCACGACTCAGCCCGGCAGAGACGGCCCAGGCGCAAGGCGGCCGGCAGAACGGCGCGGAGCTCGCGGACCGGGGCGAGATCAGTCCAGACCTCCAGGCCGGCGTCCGCGACGCGCCGGAGCCGTCGATCCTCGGGGCCAGGGTTGTCGAGCCGGTCGGCGAGCACGTCGAGCGGCACCAGCAGCCCGGAGAGCGGGTGGGCGAGCACGGCATCCGCGAAGTCGAAGAAGATCAGTCCGTCGGGACGGTCGAAGGCGTTGTGCTCGTGCAGGTCGTTGTGAACGAGCGTGTCGGCGAGGCCCGCCACTGCGAGTTCCTCGCGGTACCGCCGCACGAGGGGCTCGACCTCGGTCGGCACGCGGCACGACGTGAGCCCGACACCGGCCAGAGCATCGACGTAGGAGGTCGTGGCTCGGGCCAGCTCCATGGCCCGCACCACCAGCCGACACCAGGCGTCGAGGTCGTCCTCGGCAACGGACTCGCCGAAGACCTGGCCCTGGTCGGGCGTGAGCAGCAGGCCGCGGTCGGCATCCACAGCTGCCACCGGGACGACGTACGACGGCGCGACCTCGGCGAGCAGCGAGACCAGGGCAGCCTCGAACAGCTGTCCCGGGCAGTTCTGCTTGGCGTAGTAGGTCGTGCCACCGGCGCGTATCCGCCACACCGTCGCCCACGGCCGGAGCTTGGCCTGCTCCATCCCGTCGACCGGGCCGGCGACCCCTTCGACCCAGGACCGCAGCTCGGCCCGGAATGCAGCACTCCCCCACGCGGCCATGTCGGCCACCCAAGCCCACGGGTCGACGTGTGGCAACCGAAATGCGGCATGCTCGGGGCATGACCGACGACACCGCACCTCCGCCGCTCGAACCGCTGAACGAGGACTGGGAGCGCGCGCTCTGCGTGGTGGCCCACCCCGACGACATGGAGTTCGGAGCGGCAGCGGCCGTCGCGCGCTGGACCGGACAGGGCAAGGACGTCGTCTACTGCATGGTGACCAGCGGCGAGGCGGGCATCGACGGCATGACACCCGACGAGGCCGGTCCGCTCCGCGAGCGGGAGCAGCTCGCGGCCTGCCAAGCGGTCGGCGTGGAGACGTGTGACTTCATGCGCCTGCCCGACGGCATCCTGGAGTACGGCGTTCCCCTCCGTCGCGCGATCGCCGAGGTCGTGCGACGCCACCGGCCCGACATCGTCATCACCGGGAACTTCCAGGACACCTGGGGTGGCAAGAACCTCAACCAGGCCGACCACATCGCGGTCGGCAAGGCGGTGGTCGACGCAGTGCGCGACGCCGGCAACCGCTGGATCTTCAACGAGCAGCTGGGTCACGACCTGGAGCCGTGGGGCGGGGTGAAGCAGGTGTGGGCCTTCGGCTCACCGACGTCGGGTCACGCGGTCGACACCACCGCGACCTTCGACGCCGGGGTCGCCTCACTGGAGGCTCACCGGGCCTACATCGACGGCCTCGGTTGGGAGCACTTCGACCCCCGCGAGTTCCTCGAGGGGATGGCGCGGCAGACCGGGCAGCGGCTCGGCTGCGGATTCGCCGCGCCGTTCGAGGTCTTCCCGATGGGCTGGGGCGAGTAGTCATCAGCGGCGACCGGGCTCGGCCGTGTCGGTCATCCGTCGACCGCCGGCCGGATCCGGGCGCGCAGCTCGTCGCTGATCCGGTGGGTCCAGGTCTTGCTGAGGTGGGACGCGTCGCGATAGGTGACGATGCGCTCCACCACCAGCGGACAGCGACCGTCGGCGCACACCAGGTTCTGGGTGATTACATAGCGAGCGTGGGCAGCCCGCGTCGCCTGACGAGTGACCTGGTTGGCCCGCAGCACCTTGTTCTCCACCCGGGTGGTGCAGGTACCCATGTGGGCGTCCGCGTCCAGGCACTCGACCGGTCGTAGCCCCTTGCTCGGGACGTCACCGAGAACCACCAGCCGCGGCGTGTGCTTGTTGAGGCGGCGCACCGCCGACCGGGTGCCGTCCTTCCAGGACTCGGCCACAGTCTCTCCGGGGTCTGGGTCCACCGCCCAGAAACCGCGGTAGCCGAGGATGACCAGCGCGGGGTCGACGCCCTTGATCTTCCGTTCCGACCACCGGCGGAACTTGGGGCACGAGGGGTAGGGGCCGCCGTCGTTCCGCTGCACCACGTCGAACGGGACACAGCCGAACTTGATCAGCGGAACCACCCGGAACCCGGCCTGGAGTCCCATCCGATGCAACGGGGGCAGCCAGACGCCGGCGTGCGAGTCGCCGTACACCACGACCTTGCGCTCGGCGTCCACGTCGCCGAGCGGGCAGATCGGTCCCCGGTGGTCGTCCCACTCGATGGCGCAGGTCCACCACTTCTGCCAGACATCCTTCTGAAGGCGCTTCTCGTTGACGAGCGGCCTCTCCAGGGGTTCCTCATCGTCGCCGGCGGCGAGCGCCGCCCGGATCTGCTTGGCCACCGGCGGCGGGTCCTCCCCCGCCGCTACGCGCGCCGCCGCTGCCGCGGGCACCAGGCCGAGCAGGGCTGGCGCGCACGCCAGCAGCAGGACGGCTTGAAGCGCCCCGGTCACTCGTTTCCCTCTCATGACACCTCCATCATCGTGGCGAGCTCATCGGACACCCGCAGCATCCAGGTCTTGCTCAGGTGGGCGGGGTCGCGGTAGAGCACGGTCCGTTCGGCGACCAGCGGACAGCGGTGCCGCAGGCACGCCAGGCTGGTCAGGTCGGCATAGGTGAGGCCGTGGTCGGCCGCCGCGGCGCGGGTCAGCTCGTTGGCCTCCAGGATCCGTACGTCCTCCGGGCTGGTGCAGGTGGCGAGGTCGGACCCGGGGTCGCTCAGGCAGTCCGGTGGCCGGAACTCGAGCGCGCCGAGGCCGGAGACCACGACGACCTCGCCAGCCTCGGCCACGACCTGGCCGAGGGTGGTGTCGACGCCGGCCGACCACACCTGCCCAGCTGGCACGCCGTCCTGGTCGCGGACCGCCCACATCCCGCGCGCGGCGAGCACGAGCACGTCGGGCTCGAGCTCCCGGATCTGGGCTCGGGCCCAGTCCCGGAACTCGGCACAGGCCTGATACGGCTGACCGGAGTTCCACTGCTCCACGGCGTACGGAGCGCAGCCGAGCTTGACCAGGCCGACGACCCGGAATCCCTCGCGGGAGCCCACCAGGTCGAGAGCCGGGAGCAGCATCCCCGCCTGGGAGTCGCCGAACACCACCACCGTGCGCGAGGCGCGGCGGTCGCCGAGCGGGCACAGCGGGACCGTGGTCCCCTCCCACTCCGCGTAGCAGTCGAACCAGGTCTGCCAGTGGTCGTCGTGCAGGTCCTGGTCGTTCGCCAGGTCGTCCGGGATCGGGGCCCCCGCATCGGCGAGCCGAATCGCCTCCGTGAGCGACTTCCGCACCGGTGCCGGGACGATCTGCTCGCCGGGTGCCGGCATCGCCGCCGGATGGTCGGCGTAGTACTGCCGCGCCTCCGCGCGCCGTTCCTCGAGGCCGGCATCGGCCCACGCGGTCGCGAGCGACCCGCCGAAGACCACGGCGAACACGGTCACCGGCCACAGCACGAGGGCCGACCGGCCCCGGAACCCCGGGACCCGGGACCTGCGGAACGGGGTCTCGACCAGGCGGAACCCGACCTCCGCGAGCACCACGGTGATCGCCAGGACGGCCACTCCGCCGGCCACGACCCCCAAGCCCGAGATCGGGGGCGACCAGCACGAGGACCGGCCAGTGCCACAGGTAGAGCGAGTAGGAGCGATCTCCTACCCACACCATCGGCGCCCACGTCAGCGGCTTGAGGACCACCGGGAGCGCAGCCCCTCTCGGCATCGTCCCCGCGGCGAGCAGGGCGGCGGTCCCGGCGACCGGCAGGATGAGCTCGGGGCCGGCGACGCTGGCGCCGTACCGGGCTGACGCGGCACCGACCGCGAGCAGACCCGCCGTCGCGAGCACGGCGCGTGCCCACCCCGGGAGCCGCCACAACAACGGCACCCCGGCGGCCAGGAGCGCACCGGTGGCCAGCTCCCAGGCTCGCGGCAGCGCACCGTAGTAGGCCGACGGCTCCCCCGCCTCGATCAGGCACCACGCGTACGACGCGCACCAGACGACGCCCAGGACGGCGACGACCATCACCCTCGCCGACGGACGTGAGGAGCGACGTCGAGCGAGGCCGACGAGCAGCACGACGAGCAGAGCCGGCCACACGAGATAGAACTGCTCCTCGACGCCGAGGGACCAGAAGTGCTGGAGCGGTGAGGTCTCCCGGTCCTGCTCGAAGTAGTCGCCGTCGACCTGGGCGAAGTGGACGTTGGCGAGGAAGAGGGCCGACCACTTGGCATCGGTGACCACCTCGGCGACCCGGGATGCCGGGAGGGTGGCGGCGGCGTACGCGACGGTCGCCAGCAGGACCACGGTCGCCGCCGGGAGGATCCGTCGCGCGCGACGGGCGAAGAAGGCGCCGAGCCGGATCCGGCCGGTCGTGTCCCGCTCGCGCAGCAGCAGCCCGGTGATCAGGAAGCCGGAGACGACGAAGAACACGTCGACGCCGACGAAGCCGCCCGGCAGCAGGGGCACGCCGACGTGCGCCAGCATCACGAGCAGGACCGCGACGGCGCGGAGGCCCTGGACGTCGAGACGAGTCGAACCCGGACTGCTCACGGCGCGAAGCACCACTGCAGGACGGGGGGCCGGCACGGGTGCTCCATGGTCTTGGGACACCGCGTACGCGACGAAAGTTGCCGCGCTGACCCGCCTTCACGGCAGGGGTGGGTGAGGAACCGCGTGCTCTCAGGAAAGACGATGTCCCGAGACACCTGGCACGGCGTCTCGGGACATCACACTGGCTCCCCCGGTTGGACTCGAACCAACAACCCTCCGGTTAACAGCCGAATGCTCTGCCAGTTGAGCTACAGGGGATCGTGCTGGAGGTGCGCCGCACAGGTTAGCAAGGCGATGGGGCGCGACCGAAATCCGGGTGTCAGTGCTCACCGAGCTCTTCACGGGCCAGCTGAAGGGCCGATTCGGCCACCTCGAGGACGGCCGGATCTGCGGGGTCGACGCCCTCGTCGTACTCGTAGAACCAGGCGATCGGCCGGTCGCGATGGGGGGCGCGGCGAGCGATCACGCGGACACCGCGACGTCCGTCGACCGGGACGTGACGCTGGAGGACGATGCTGGCGGTGACCCGCTCCCTGACCAGCTGCAGCAGCCGGCCTGGGTCGTCGAAGGAGAATGCGTGCTCGACGCGACGCTCGCCCCAGGTGCCGACCTCGCTGAGTCGCAGCAGGTCGGTGTCGCGGTCCCAGTCGGCGGCCTCGACCTGCTCCCACGGCAGCCGGGCGGTGCCGATGTAGACCGCGTCGCGCGTGCCCGCGACGACGGTGCCGTCGGTGGCCTCGGCCCAGGCCAGCACCGACTCCCCCGCGCGTACGTCGATCGCGGGCCGGCGCCGCAACGAGCGCTTCACGCGGTCCCGACCGCGCGGTCGTGGAGAGTGCGGCGATGCTGCTCGAGTGCGACCAGCTCGCCGAACATCCGGTTGTAGTCGGTCGCCTGCTCGACCGGGTTGGTGCGCTGGAGCTTGGACTTCAGGTCGGCGATGCGGCGCAGGGTGGTCAGCTCCTGGAGCCGGTAGACGTGCGCGGCGACGAAGGCCGGGTCAGGGTCCGTGGCCCTGAGCAGCGGCTCGACGCCGAGCTCGCTGACCGCCGACGACACGATCGGGTCGGCGGCGGCGTCGCGCAGTCGTCCCGCCCAGGCGTCGTCGTGGGCGCCGGCAGCCGCTCCGCCGGACGCGGCGACGAGCTCCCAGACCGCGCGGTAGGTGGGATGGATGAAGTCCGAGCCGTCGACGTCCCGGGCGGCGTTGCCGATGGCTGCGGGATGCTGGATCACCAGCTTGAGCGTCTCGCGCTCGATCGCGAACCGGGGATCGCGCGGGTCGGGCAGCTGGCGGCGCGGCTGCTCCGCGGCCTCGACGGGCTGCTGACCGGTGGCGTGGCGGGGTTGCTGCTGCGTGGCGGGCCGGGAGGCGCGGTTGGCCGCTCGGCGTACTTCTTCACGTGCCTGCTCGACGTCGACGCCGATCATCCCGGCCAGCTCGCGGGAGAACGCGTCGACCTTCGACTTGTCGCGGATGCTCGAGACCAGCCGGGCTCCCTCGCGGACCGCGTCGACACGGCCGTCGGCGCGGTCGAGGTCGTACTTGGTGACGATGTTGTCGAGCACGAACCGGTAGAGCGGCACCCGGCGCGCCACCAGCTCGCGGACCGCCGCGTCGCCCTCCTTGATCCGCAGGTCGCAGGGGTCGAGCCCCGTCGGCTCGACCGCGACATAGGTCTGTGAGACGAAGTTCTGGTCACCGCCGAACGCCTTGAGCGCGGCCTTCTGGCCGGCGGCGTCGCCGTCGAAGGTGAAGATGACCTCGCCGCGGAACTCCTCGTGGTCGTGGAGGAACCGCCGCAGGACCCGGGCGTGATCGTCACCGAAGGCGGTGCCGCAGGTCGCGACGGCGGTACCCACGCCAGCCAGGTGACACGCCATCACGTCGGTGTAGCCCTCGACCACCACCGCCTGCGAGCTGCGGGCCATCTCGCGGCGCGCGAGGTCGATGCCGTAGAGCACCTGGCTCTTCTTGTAGAGCGCGGTCTCGGGAGTGTTGAGGTACTTCGCGTCGATCTTGTCGTCGTCGTGGATCCGGCGCGCGCCGAACCCGATGGTGTCGCCGGAGGCGTCGCGGATCGGCCACAGCAGCCGGCCGCGGAACCGGTCGTACGCCGAGCGTCCGATCGCGACCAGCCCGGACGCGACGCTCTCCTCGTCGCGGAACCCCTTCTGGCGCAGCACCGTCAGCAACGCCTCGCCGTCGCGGGGGGCGTAGCCGTTGCCGAAGCGTTCGGCGGAGGTGCCGTCGAAGCCCCGCTCGAGCAGGAACTGACGGGCGACCTGGGCCTCGGGCGACCGGAGCTGCTCGGCGTAGAACTCCTGAGCGATCCGGTTGGCCTCGACCAGGCGGCTGCGCTGCGGCCCCTTGGGTCGCTCGTCGCGCCCGTCGCCCTCCTCACGGCGCAGCTGGACGCCGTACTTGTCGGCGAGCCGTTCGACGGCCTCGGTGAACGAGAGTCCGTCGATCTTCATCAGGAAGCTGAGGACGTCGCCGCCTTCCTGACAACCGAAGCAATGGAAGAACCCGCGACTCGGCGTGACGTGGAACGACGGCGACTTCTCGTCGTGGAAGGGGCAGAGGCCCTTGAGCGACCCACCGCCGGCGTTGCGGAGCGTGACGTAGTCGGCGACGATCTCGTCGATCCGGGCCTTCTCGCGCACCTCGGCGATGTCGTCGTCGCGAATCCGTCCGGGCACGCTGGGAGTCTACGCAGCGGAGGTATGCCGATACCGGCGGTCCACAGGCCTCACCCGCTCGGGGGTTGGCAGACGCGGCCACACCCGCAACGGTGGAGGGATGAGTGAGTCACACACACCTCCTGGTCTCGACCAGAAGGAACCCCCGCTGGGGGAGCTGGTCCACGACCTGTCCGTCCAGATCCCCGAGCTGGTGCGTTCCGAGCTGCGTCTCGCCCAGAGCGAGCTCGCCCAGAAGGGGAAGCGGGCCGGGATCGGCGCCGGGCTCTTCGGCGCGGCCGGGCTGCTGGCGTTCTTCGCCGCTGCCACCCTCATCGCGACGGCGGTGCTCGCGCTGGCGCTCGTGCTGCCGGCCTGGGCGGCCGCTCTCATCGTCGGAGTCGTGCTGCTCGCAGCTGCCGGCGTTGCCGCGCTCCGTGGCAAGGCTCAGGTGGCCGAGGCGACACCGGTGGTGCCGGAACGTGCCGTGGCCGGTATCAAGGAGGACGTCGAGACCGTGAAGGGGCACCACGCGTGAGCAACCAGACACCGGAGCAGATCGAGGCTGAGATCGAGGCACAGCGAGAACAGCTCGCCGCGACCGTCGACCAGCTGACTGCGAAGCTCGACGTGAAGTCACACGCGCGCCACAAGGCGAACCAGCTCAAGGACCGACCAGCGGTGATGGGCGCCGCGGCGTCCCTGGTGGCGATGGCCGTGGCCGCGTGGTGGTGGCGTCGCCGCCACCGCTGACCAGACGACAACGAGAAGGAGAGCACGATGAAGAAGCTGACAATCCTGCTGTCGGGCGCCGTGGGCTACGTCCTCGGCTCGCGGGCGGGCCGGGAGCGCTACGAGCAGATCAAGGGCATGGCGGGCAAGGTGAAGGACAACCCGACCGTCCAGGAGAAGACGCAGCAGGCGGTCGACACCGCCAAGTCGCAGGCACCGGTCGTCAAGGACAAGCTCGCCGGCGCTGCGGAGGCGGCCAAGTCCAAGGTCACCGGCGACGACGGTGCGGCCGGCGACCTCCCGGACGAGAGCCTCGTCAACCAGAAGGACCCCTACCCCAAGGGGGACCTGCCCTGAGAGACCAGGCGCTCGTGCCACGTGAGGGCGCTGGCGTCGGTCAGTGACGCCACCTGGTCGATCACGACGCGTCGACGCGCGGCGTCGTCGGCGGCCGCCTGCCAGTCGTCGGCAAACGCCCGCTCCAGTGCGTCCGGGCCGCGTCGGGCCACGGCCTCGACGAGGTCGGCCATCAGCTCGCGCTGGCGCACCATCGCCTGGACCCGGTCGTCTGCCTGCATGACGTAGTGGGCGGCGATCCCCTTGAGGACGCCCATCTCGAGCCGGGTGCCGGCCGGGACGGCCAGGTCGGACTGGTAGCGCACGAACGGTCCGGTGCCGGCGGCGAAGGTCGCTGCCTGCACCGCGCCGCAGAACCGGCCGATGACGTCGCTGGTGAGGTTCTTGAGGGCGGCCAGAGCGGCCCGGCTCCCGTCGTACGGCGCGTCGGGCCAGCCGTCGATCGCGACCAGCCCGTCGAGGACCGCGTCGAGGAGGTCGTCCGTGGCATCGGGGAGGTACCAGCCGCGCACCGTCGCCCACACCGCCGGGCGGTCGATCCGGCTCAGGTCGATCCGGCCGGCCACCACGCCGTCCTCGATGTCGTGGACGGAGTAGGCGACGTCGTCGGCGAGGTCCATGACCTGGGCCTCCACGCACTGGCGCGTGCCCGCGTCGGTCGACCGCATCCAGTCGAAGACCGGCTGGTCGTCGTCGTAGACGCCGAACTTCACGACCACGCGCGGGGAGCCGTCGGCGTGGACGCCCTGCGGCGGCGTCGCCGCCGAGCGCGGCCAGGGGTACTTCGTGCAGGCGTCGAGGGTGGCTCTCGTGAGGTTGAGCCCCACACTGCTCCCGTCGGCCGCGATCGTCTTCGCCTCGAGCCGGGTGAGGATGCGCAGCGTCTGGGCGTTGCCCTCGAAGCCGCCGCACTCCTCCGAGAGGGCGGCCAGGACGCGTTCGCCGTTGTGGCCGAAGGGCGGGTGACCGAGGTCGTGGGCGAGTGCGGCGGTCTCGGCGAGGTCGGGGTCGCAGCCGAGCGCCCGGGCCAGGTCGCGCGCGACCTGGGCCACCTCGAGGCTGTGGGTCAGCCGGTTGCGGACGAAGTCGTCGCTCTGCGGCCCCACGACCTGGGTCTTGGCCGCCAGCCGGCGCGAGGCGGCCGCATGGACCACGCGGGCACGATCACGCTCGAACGCCGTGCGCTCGGGGGCATCGACCCGCTTCGGCGGCTCGGCGACGAACCGCTCACGGTCGGCGTCGTCGTACCCCTCGCTGGTGTGCATCGAGGCGACCCTAGCCGGAGCCGGGACGTCATACGGTCCGCGCGCTATGGCCACCGAACCGTATGACGTCCGACCTGAGGCGACCCGGTGCACGCTCACCCGACATCAGGGCACGGGTCTGTCAGGTCGGCGGTGTCTCGAGGGCCTGCTTGACGAGGGCGTCGACCATCCATTGCTGGAGGGCATTGACTTCTGCGGGCGCGAGCCCGGCGACGTCGCTTAGCCAAACGCGGGTCTCGATGCCACACGCGGCGCGGAGTGCCAGGGCGAGCCGGTGAACACTCTCGTCGCCGATCGTGTCGGCGATGGGCGCGAGCGCCTCGACGAACCACGGAATGACGCGGCCCTGGCGCAGCGGCAGCTCGTGCGGCACGTCGCCCAGCGAGAGGCGCAGCATCGCACGCTGCTGCGGCTCATTCTCCTGCACGAGGCCGATGACGAAACCGGCAACGGCGGCCACGCGTTCGTCCAGGGCTTCCGGCGGCGGGTCGGGAAGGACCGACGCGGCTCCTGTCTCCGGGAATGCCGCGGCGAGAAGTTCGGCCTGTGACGCGAAGTAGCGGTAGGCGGTGGGGCGAGAGATCCCGGCAGCCTCGGCGACCTCCTCGACACGCGGCGTGTCGCCCGCGGTGATCAGCTCGCGCGCCGACGCGATCAGTTGGTCGCGGGTGCGTTGCTTCTGCCGGGTACGACCCGACTTGACGTAGTCCGTTGACATGGTCTTCATGATATGCCACTCTCATTACGAGACTCAAGTCTCATGAATGATCGGAGTGTCAGATGACTGAGACAACGACGCTCGCGCCAGTGATCCGACGGGCCGGCGAGGGCGAGAAGCGGTGGTTCTTCGGCGGTGGCGTCTTCACCTGGAAGCTCAGCAGTGCCAACGAGGACATCCACCTGTGGGAGGTCGACATGGTCGAGGGCAAGTGGACCCCGATCCACACCCACCCGGTCTCGGAGTCCATGTGGGTGCTCGAGGGGCAGATCCTGTACCGCGTCAACGACGACGAACACGAACTCGGTGCCGGCGACTTCGTCATGGTGCCCGCAGGCGTACCCCACGCCTTCATCGTCAAGAGTCCCACGGCCAAGGTGCTCGGCATCCAGCCGACCTGCGAGTGCGAACCCTTCTACCGCGGCGCCAGCGAGCCCTTCGAAGGATCGGCCTGCATCGTCGACTTCGCCCGGATCGCGCAGAGCGCCCAGGAGAACGGCGGCATCGAGATCGTGGGACCGCCACCGTTCTAGTGCGCACGCATCAGCCGCCGACAGCGTGCGCTGTGACCGGGCTGGACCCACACCTACTGGTTCTGCTGTGGACTTCGGACGAAATCAGTAGGTCGTCACGTGGACGTGGTCGTAGTGGTTGGCCGTGGTCGAGCCACGGTCCGACATGCCACGCCAGCCCTCGCCAGCACGGTCGACCGACCAGATGTTCTGGCTGTAGATGATGTAGCTGATGCCGAGGGCCGAGTAGTTGGCCCGCAGGAACTCCGCGACCTCCCAGCCGCGCTCACCGCTGACCATGATGTCGATCGCGATGCCCTGGGCGTGCTCGCCGTCGCCACGGTAGGTGCCGTACGACGTGATCTCGGGGAACGCGGCGCACACGGCCTCGTGCACGAGCAGGATGTTGGCCGTCCCGGAGACCGAGCTCCCGTTGGTGCACTCACCACCGAGGCCGATGTCGGCCGGGTCGGGGTCGGGCTTCTCCTCGGAGAGGTAGCCGGCCGTGACCCAGCGAGACTCGCCGTCGATCACGATCTCGACGCGCTCGGCGGCCTTGCGGCCGGTGACGAGGATCTTCTTGCCGTCCTGCACGACCCCGACCTTGGTGGCGGAGTCGTCGGGCGTGGTCCAGAGGTTGAGCGGTGCGGTCGTCCAGAGCTGGGTGTCGGCCTTCCGGATGGCCGCGGCCGTGGCATCGGCGGTGAGCATCCGGTCGACCTCGCTCAGCGGCTCGATCCGCGAGTCCGAGCGGGAGACGATCTGGGGCCGGTCGGAGAGGTCGACGGAGCTGGAGACGGAGCTGGAGACCGAACTGGAGCCGTTGGCCATCAGGATGTCCCGGGTCTCGGGACTGGCGGCCATGACTCCGGCTCCAACGGTCGACAGGGTCGCCACGAGGGCGATCGGTCCGGCCACGAGGGTGGCCTTGGGAAGACGGCGGGCAGTGGTTTCCCGCTTGTGGCGATGATCTGCCACAGCGCTGATCCTTTGCTGTTGCTGACGGGGGTACGGCGCTCACCCCGAGGGGTGAACGCGCCGAGAAGGTCCGAGTGAAGCACAGCCCCGCATCCGTGTTCCAATCTCCGACCGGGTTTCGGCGGGTGTTTCGGGTCACGAGACCGTGATCACAGCGTCACCTTGCCGTTATCCCCCCGTGACCTCCGAAGCGTCCTCACGCACCGTACACCCGGAGCCGTCGGTGTCGTCCAGCCATCCCTCAGGCAGTACGACGCGGGCTCGCGGCGAGCCCTGCCGGCCGCGCGGAGCGCCGAGAGCGGAGACGGGATAAGGCTCGTCCGGGTCGAGCTCGGCCAGCAAGGTGTCGAGCGCGGCGAGCGAGTCCACGAGGGCCAGGGAGTGACGCAGCGTGCCACCGGCAGCGAATCCCTTCAGGTACCACGAGACGTGCTTGCGGAACTCCTTGCAGCCGCGCTCCTCCCCCATGTGCTCGCTCAGCAGCTCGGCGTGGCGGCGCATCATGGTGCGCACCTCGCCCAGCGACGGCAGCACGCGGGTACGGCGCCCGGCGAACGCGTCGGCGAGGTCGCGGAACAGCCACGGCCGACCGAGGCAGCCGCGCCCGACCACGACGCCCGCGGCGCCGGTCTGCTCGACCATCCGCAACGCGTCGGCGGCCTCCCAGATGTCGCCGTTGCCGAGCACCGGGATGTCGACGTGGTCGACCAGCGTCGCGATCGCCTCCCAGTCAGCGCGCCCGGAGTAGGACTGCGCCACGGTCCTCCCGTGCAGGGCGATCGCGGCGCAGCCGGACTCCTGCGCGATCCGGCCGGCGTCGAGGTAGGTGAGGTGGTCGTCGTCGAGACCCTTGCGCGTCTTCATCGTCACCGGGACGTCGTACGGCGAGGCGGCCGCGACGGCGTGCTCGAGGATCTCGGCGAGCAGCCCGCGCTTCCATGGCAGGGCACCGCCGCCGCCCTTGCGGGTCACCTTGGGCACCGGGCAGCCGAAGTTGAGGTCGACGTGGGCGACGCCGTACTCGGCACAGAGGATCTCGACCGCCTTGCCCACGTACTGGGGGTCGGTGCCGTAGAGCTGGACCGAGCGGACCTGCTCCACGTCGTCGAAGACCAGCATGTTCAGCGTGGTCTGGTCACCCTCGACCAGCCCGCGGGAGGTGATCATCTCGCAGACGTACAGCCCGGCCCCCTGCTCGGCACACAGCCGCCGGTAGGCGGCGTTGGTGATGCCGGCCATCGGCGCCAGCACCACGGGGGTCGGCACCGTCAGGCTGCCGAGGGTCAGGGACATGGACCCATTGTCCGATGCCGCGGCCGGACCAACGAAATCTTGGAGACCGTACGGGAAGGTTCCCCCGCCGGTCGAGCCTGTCGAGACCTACCGCGCAGTCCGTCGAGGTCTCGACAAGCTCGACCGCCGTGTGGTGACGGCGGGCAGCAACGTCTCGCGCGCCGTGTGGTGGCGTCGGGATCAGTTGTTCTGCTTGTCGCCCGACTTCTTGTCGTCGCCCTTCTTGTCGCCCTTGCCGCCGCCGGTGCCCTCGGCGGGGACCACGTCGCCCTCCCAGATGATCGGGTTGAACTCCTGGCTCGGCCGGAAGCTGACCGCGGCGAGGTCGCCCTTCCCGGGGGCGAGGTAGACCATGCACGCCTTCATCGTGTCGCCGGTCTTGAACTTCTTCGGGAAGAACGCGCTCTCGCACGGCTTGAACGATCCCCGGAAGAGCGAGGACTCGATCAGCCGGTTCTCGCCGTCGACCGCATAGAGCGGCACCGGCTGGAGGCCCTTGCCACTCCCGAGGTCGGTCTCACCGACGTTGGTCACGGTCGCCCGCACGAAGTAGGGCGCCGTCGACTTGATCTCCTTCGTGAGGTCCCAGCCGACGAACTGGTCGAACTTCGCCTCCTCGAGCGAGGTCACCTTCATCTCCAGGGCGCCGACGAAGTCCTGGCGCGGCTCGTAGGCGACGGTCGCGGTGTCACCGACCGCCAGGGTGCTGCCCTGTGCGGTCAGCTCCACGCCGTCGGGGACCGGCAGGTAGGGCTCGGTCGTGGGCGTCCCCGTGGGGCTGCCGGTGCCGTCGGCGTCCGGATCCTCACCGTTGTCTCCGCACCCGGCCAGGAGCAGGGCTGCGGCAAGGGTCAGGGCAAGCAGACGAGCGGGCAGACGCATCTGGTCATTGTGCATGAGCACTCAATCAGCAGCCGACGAAACGCTGGGCGAACCAGCTGGTGATCGAGTCGAGACCGACCCGCTCCTGCTGCATGGAGTCGCGCTCGCGGACGGTCACCGCGTGGTCGTCGAGGCTCTCGAAGTCGACCGTGACGCAGTACGGCGTACCGATCTCGTCCTGGCGGCGGTAGCGACGACCGATCGCACCGGAGTCGTCGAACTCGACGTTCCAGTGGCGGCGCAGCTCGGCGGCGAGGTCGCGCGCCTTGGGCGACAGGTCGGCGTTGCGCGAGAGGGGCAGCACGGCGACCTTGACCGGCGCGAGGCGCGGGTCGAGCCGGAGCACGGTCCGCTTGTCGACGCCACCCTTGGTGTTGGGCGCTTCGTCCTCGGTGTAGGCGTCGACGAGGAACGCCATCAGGCTGCGCGTGAGGCCCGCGGCCGGCTCGATGACGTAGGGGACGTAGCGCTCGTTGCTGGCCTGGTCGAAGTAGGAGAGGTCCTGGCCCGAGAACTCGCTGTGCTGGGTGAGGTCGAAGTCGGTGCGGTTGGCGATGCCCTCGAGCTCCTCGAAGTCGCGGCCGGAGAAGCCGAAGCGGTACTCGATGTCCACAGTCCGCTTGGAGTAGTGGGAGAGCTTCTCCTTGGGGTGCTCGTAGTGGCGCAGGTTGTCGGGGTCGATCCCGAGGTCGGTGTACCACTGGGTCCGGGTGTCGATCCAGTACTGGTGGAGCTCCTCGTCCTCACCGGGCTTGACGAAGTACTCCATCTCCATCTGCTCGAACTCGCGGGTGCGGAAGATGAAGTTGCCGGGCGTGATCTCGTTGCGGAAGCTCTTGCCCATCTGGGCGATGCCGAACGGCGGCTTCTTGCGGCTGGAGGTCACCACGTTGGCGAAGTTGAGGAAGATGCCCTGCGCCGTCTCGGGGCGCAGGTAGTGCAGCCCGGACTCGTCCTCGATCACGCCGAGGTAGGTCTTGAGCATCATGTTGAACGCGCGCGGTGGCGTCCAGGCCGCTCGCGTGCCGCAGTTGGGGCAGGGGACGGACTCGTTGATGTCGACCGAGTCCGGGTCGTCGATCCCCTTCTTGCCGGCGTACTCCTCCTGGAGGTGGTCCTCGCGGAACCGCTTGTGGCAGGACTGGCACTCGGTCAGCGGGTCGCTGAACGTGCTGAGGTGGCCGCTGGCCTCCCACGTCCGTGTCGGGAGGATGACGCTCGAGTCGAGACCGACCACGTCCTCGCGCGCGGTGACCATCGACTTCCACCACTGGCGCTTGATGTTCTCCTTGAGCTCGACGCCCAGCGGGCCGTAGTCCCACGCGGAGCGGGTGCCGCCGTAGATCTCGCCGCAGGGGTAGACGAAACCGCGGCGCTTGCAGAGGGAGACGACGTGGTCGAGGGTCGAGGGAGGCGGCTTGGCCACGGGGAACAGCTCACTTTCGACGCATCGGGCCGGCTGGCTGCCGGTCCGCACTGGTGGTCCATCGGGAAGGCGTCAGCCTAACGACCGCGATCCGGCGTCGTTGAGGTCCCTGCCAGGTTCGGCCCACTCGTAGGCGCTGGGCTCGTCCAGGGCGCGGCTCAGCACCGGCACGGCGTGGAGCTTCACGTCGTACGCCGACAGGGCACGACGGTAGGCACCGACGTGCTCCCACGTGCTGGTCAGCACCCACAGCGTCGGGTCGTCGACGTTGCGGCCGATCCGGCTCTCGACGTGACCGGGCCGCTCGGCCAATGCCTGCCGCGCCCGCTCGAGATCGACCCGGAAACCGTCGGCCTCGGGTCCGGGCACGCGGAACCTGTTGACGACCAGCACGGCGTCAGTATGCCGGAACCCAGTTGACAATGATTCTCACTCTGATGAGAATCATTCTCATGTTGTCGCCCGCCACCCGCTCTGCCCGCGTCTGCGCCGCTCTCTCCGCCGTGGCGCTGCTGTCCGGGTGTGGTGCGCTCACCGGGGCCACGGAGACCAAGGAGCGTGAGGTCGTCGCCTCCTTCTATCCCCTGGCGTGGGTGACCGAGCGGGTGGCGGGCGACGACTGGAACGTCACCAACCTCACGACGCCCGGCGGTGAGCCCCATGACCTCGAGCTCTCGATCTCGGCCACCGCTGACCTGTCCCAGGCCGCGCTGGTCGTCTACCTCGACGGTTTCCAGCCCGCCGTCGACGACGCGGTCGAGACCAATGTGCAGGGGGCCGTGCTCGACGCAGCCGACGTCGTCGAGCTGCGGCCGCTGGCGGACCACTCGGGCGAGGGCCACGCCCACGAGGAGGGTCACGACCACGGCGACCTGGACCTCCACTTCTGGCTCGACCCGCTGCTGATGGCCGACCTGACCGACGCCGTCGCGGACGAGCTGGCCGAGCTCGACCCGGAGAACGCCGACGACTACCGCGTCCGCGCCCAGGACCTGGTCGCCGACCTCGAGGAGATGGACGCGGAGTACGTCGAGGGGCTGGCCAACTGCCAGCGCGACCTGGTCGTCGTGAGCCACGACGCGTTCGGCTACCTGGCCCGCTACGGGCTCCACCTCGAACCGATCGCCGGCCTCTCCCCCGACGCCGAGCCGACCCCGGCCACGCTCGCGGCGCTGTCCGACCTGATCGAGGAGGAAGGACTGACCACCGTCTTCTCGGAGCGGCTGGCCAGCCCCGCCCTCGCCGAGACGCTGGCCACCGACCTCGGCATCGAGACCGCGGTGCTCGACCCGATCGAGGGGCTCACCGACGAGACGGAGGGCCAGGACTACCTTTCCCTGATGCAGGACAACCTGTCGGCAATCCAGGAGGCGAACGGCTGTTGACCGAGGTCCTCGCCCTCCACGACGTCCGGCTTTCGCTGGGCGGACGTCCGGTGCTGCACGGCATCGACCTCGCGGTCGACGCCGGCGAGTTCGTCGCCCTGATGGGTGCGAACGGTTCCGGCAAGTCGACCGTCGTGCGCGCCGCGACCGGCCTGCGACCGGTCTCCGGGGGCTCGGTCGCGCTGTTCGGTACGCCGCTGGCCGACTTCAGGGACTGGCACCGGATCGGGTTCGTCCCCCAGCGGGCCGGTGCCGCGTCCGGCGTACCCACCTCGGTCCGTGAGGTCGTGACCGCGGGCCGGCTCGGCCGGCGCCGGTTGCTCCGGCCGCTGTCGAAGGTCGACCGGCGGGCGGTGGCCGACGCGCTCGACGTCGTCGGCCTGGCCGACCGCTCCAGCGACAGCGTGGCCACGCTGTCGGGCGGCCAGCAGCAGCGGGTGCTCATCGCCCGGGCGCTGGCCGGGGAGCCCGAGCTCTTCTTCCTCGACGAGCCGACCGCCGGTGTCGACCTGCCCAACCAGCGCGCGCTGGCGACGTCGCTCGGCGTGCTGAAGGAACGCGGCGCGACCGTGGTGCTCGTGGCCCACGAGCTGGGACCGATGGCGACGCTCGTCGACCGCGCGGTCGTGATGGCGCACGGCAGGATCAGCTACGACGGTGAGCCGACCGACGAGGTGACCCTGCACGACCACCACCCGCGACTCCACCGGCACGACCACACCCCGCACGTCGAGTCACCCCTCGACTCGCTGCAGGAGCGACCGTGATCGACCTGCTGAGCAACCCCTTCATGGTCCGCGCCCTGGTCGCCGCGGCGGTGACCGGCCTGGCCGCGCCCACCATCGGCACCTACCTCGTCCAGCGCCGACTGGCGCTGCTCGGTGACGGGCTCGGCCACGTCGCCGTCACGGGCGTCGCGATCGGGCTGCTCACCGGCACCTCGCCGACGTGGGTCGCGGTGGTGGTGGCCGTCCTCGGCGCCGTCGCGATCGAGGTCATCCGCGAGCGCGGCCACACCAACGGCGACGTCGCGCTGGCGCTGCTGTTCTACGGCGGACTCGCGGGCGGCGTGCTCATCACCGGACTGGCCGGCCAGAGCGCCTCGACGCTGCAGACCTACCTGTTCGGGTCGGTCACGAGCGTCTCGCCCGCCGACGTGCTCACGACGCTGGTGCTCGCGGTCGTGGTCGTGGCGTTGTGCGTCGGCCTCGCCCCCCAGCTCTCCGCCATCGCCCAGGACGCGGAGTTCGCGCGCGTCGCCGGCGTGAAGGTCCGCGCCTACAACCTGCTGGTCGCCGTGCTGGCTGCGGTGACGGTCACCGTGGCGATGCGCACGGTCGGCCTGCTGCTGGTCTCCGCCCTGATGGTGGTGCCGGTCGCGACCGCACAGCAGCTGACCCGTTCGTTCCGCGGCACGCTGGCGCTGGCGATGGCGCTCGGCCTGGGCGCCGCGCTCGGCGGGCTGCTGCTGGCGGCGTACCTCTCCCTCGACTTCGACGCCAACGTCGCCCCCGGACCGAGCATCGTGCTGCTGGCGCTGGCCGGATTCGCGCTCACCTGGCCGGTCGGCGCGTGGCTGCGCAGCCGGGAGGTGGCCCGTGGTTGAGCAGCCGCTGCGCCTCACCCGGCAGCGCCAGGCCGTCGCCGACGTGCTGGAGTCGTTCGACGAGTTCCGGTCGGCGAAGGAGATCCACGCGGTGCTCCGCGAGCGCGGCAACACGATCGGGCTCGCCACCGTCTACCGGACTCTCCAGCTGCTCGCCGAGCACGACGAGGTCGACGTGATCCGGTCGACCGAGGGCGAGGCCGGCTACCGCCGGTGCTCCGACACCCATCACCACCACCTGGTGTGCCGCTCCTGCGGCGCGACGGTCGAGGTGGAGGGTCCGGCCGTGGAACGGTGGACCCGCGCGATCGCCGCCGAGCACGGGTACGACGAGGTCAGCCACACGCTGGAGATCTTCGGTCTCTGCCCCCGCTGCCGTTGAGTTGGGCGTGCCTCACCGTTGAGTTGGGCGCCCCTCCCTGAGGGAGGCCCAACTGGACACTGAGCGAGGCCCAACTCAACACAGTGCGTCGCCGATCTGACATCCTCACGGGGGTGAAGCGCCCGGTCCGTCCCCCGACGCCGCACCCGTCGGGTGCCACACCGCCGAAGGTGCCGCGAGACCTGGTGCCGCGCCACGTGGCGATCGTGATGGACGGCAACGGCCGGTGGGCCAAGGAGCGCGGCCTGCCGCGCACCGCCGGACACGAGCAGGGCGAGCACTCGCTCTTCGACGTGGTCGAGGGCGCCATCGAGATCGGGGTCGGCGCGATCTCGGCCTATGCCTTCTCGACGGAGAACTGGTCGCGCTCCGCTGACGAGGTGAAGTTCCTGATGGGCTTCAACCGCGACGTCATCCGGCGCCGTCGCGACGAGATGCACGAGCTCGGCGTACGGGTGCGTTGGGCGGGACGCGCGCCGCGGCTGTGGAAGTCGGTCATCCGCGAGCTCCAGGTCGCCGAGGAGCTCACCCGCGACAACGACGTACTGACGCTGACGATGTGCGTCAACTACGGCGGCCGAGCCGAGCTGGCCGACACCGCGCGGTCGATCGCGCGGGAGGCCGCCGCCGGGCGGCTCAACCCCGACAAGGTCGACGAGCGCACCTTCGCCCGCCACCTCTACGTGCCCGAGGTGTCCGACGCCGACATGGTGTGGCGGACCTCGGGTGAGCAGCGGTTGTCGAACTTCCTGCTGTGGCAGGCGGCGTACGCCGAGCTGGTGTTCACCGACGTGCTCTGGCCCGACGTCGACCGGACCCACCTGTGGCAGGCGATCGAGACCTACGCCAGCCGCGACCGAAGGTACGGCGGGGCCTGAGCCGGACAGAGCAGGACGGCCATGGTCAGCGAATGGTCAGGCGCTGCCCCGTGTCCAGTGCTGTCAGCCGTCGGCTGAGCACCTCCACCGGGAGCAGGAACCAGTGCCCCTGCCCACACCTGACCTTGCAGTGCTCGATCGGACCATCGGTGCTCTCCAGCACGCACCGCCACTCCACCCGAGCCACCTCCCCGCACTCGAGGCACGTCGTGTTGTCCAGCATGTCAGTCCCTCCCGTTTCCGATAGGGAGGGTCGGGGCCGGTTCCTGATACGCGAACTCGGCTCGCGCTCCATGCGTGGGGCATTCGGCAGGCGGCAGGCGTGCTCCGGATCGGCCGAGCCGATCCCCGCGACGCACCGAGCAATGTCCGGCGGGAGGCGGCGGGGCCGCCTAGGCTGCGGCGAGACTTGCCGAGCCTGGAGGGGGCCGCAAGGTGCGCCTAGGAGTACTGATCCATGCCGAAACAGTTGCGCCGGAGTCGTGGGCGCCGTTGGCAGGGCTCCTCACCGAGCGCGGCGAGGCAGTGGTCGTACACGCGTACGCGGACTGGTCCTCCCCGAATGTCGCTCGGTGGCTGCCGGTGCTGCGCCGACACGGGATCCAGCTCCGCCACCAGTTCCGGGCCCGGACCACCCAGGACCCGGCGCTGGTTGCGCTCACGATGGATGCGATCGAGCTCACCACCGCCGCCCGCCTCGACGGAGTGGTCCTGGTCGGCGACGTCGGATCCACCCTGCCGCTCCTCCAGCGGCTCCGGGAGCGAGGCCTTGAGGTCGTCGTCGTCGGCCCGCCGGCGATCCCGCTCGACATCCGGGACGCCTGCTCCGAGTTCGTCGACCTACGGTCGCTGGGCTCCGGCCCCGACGTCCAGCCGGGTCGCCACAGGGCCTAGCGAGCCGATACCGGAGGTACGGGGGTGCCTGAGTGGAGCCGCGCCAACGGACGCTGATGGTGGTCGAGCGAACCGCGCAGCCGAGGCACGTGACTGGCGCTGCCAAGGCTCCTATCTCTCTACGTACTGGAGCGACCGCAGCCCGCGCTCGAGGTGCCAGGCGAGGTAGGCGGCGACCATGCCGCTGGCCTCCCGCAGGTGACGCGGCTCGGCGGCATGCACGACCGGCCAGTCGCCGGCGAGCAGGGCGCCGAGGATGACCAGCGTCTCGGCCGGGGGGCCGGCAGAGCCGGGCAGCTTGCACGTGCCGCAGAGCACCCCGCCGGCGCTGGGGTTGAACCAGCGGTGGGGGCCGGGGTCGCCGCAGCGGGCACAGGTGTCGAACGACGGTGCGTAGCCGGAGACCGCCAGCGAGCGCAGCAGGTAGGAGTCGAGGACCTGCCCGGGCCGGTGCTCCCCCGCAGTCATCGCGCGCAGGCCTCCGACGAGCAGCAGGAACTGCTGCAGGGAGGGCTGCCGCTCCTCGGTGACCAGCCGCTCGGCGGTCTCGAGCATCACGCTGCCCGCGGTGTAGCGCTCGTAGTCGCCGCCGAGGTCGCCGCCGAAGGGGGACAGCGTCTCGGCCTGGGTGACGACGTCGAGGCTGCGGCCCTCGGCCAGCTGGAGGTCGACGTGGGTGAACGGCTCGAGCCGGGATCCCCAGCGCGACGTGGTCTTGCGTACCCCCTTGGCCACCGCCCGCACCAGCCCGTGGTGGCGGGTCAGCAGGGTGATGATCCGGTCGGCCTCACCCAGCTTGTGGGTGCGGAGGACGACCGCCTCGTCGCGGTAGAGGGGCACCGGCCCATTGTGCCCCGACCGGGGGGCGACGGACGTCAGGACGCGTCGGACCAGAGGAAGACGTCGTACGCCTCGTTGGTGTCGTCGGGAACCAGATCGGTGGCAAAGCTGGAGAAGACGACGTGGCGGCCGTCGGCGCTGATGCCGACGCCGTACGACCCGCTGGCGCCGTTGCCGGCACCCGACGTGGTGCGTGAGATCAGCCGCGGCTGACGGCCGCTCGGGATGTCAGCCAGGTAGACGTCGTCCCAGTCGTTGACGTCCGATGCGGACCCACCTATCTCGATGGTGAAGGCCAGCCGACCGCCGCGGTGGCTCAGGGTCGGGTCGAGCGGGTTGTAGGCGTCCTCGTAGCGAGAGCCCTCCGCGCAGCAGACCAGCACCCGGCGACCGGTGCGGAGGTCGAGGCGGACCAGGTCCAGAAGCTGTGGTTCTCCTTCATCGTCCACGCCGGGCCGCGCAGTGGGCAGCGCGAGGAAGCGACCGTTGCCGGACACGGCCGGGGTGCCCTCCAGTGCGAAGCTGCGCCCAGTCATGTCCTCGCGCCACACCAGCCTCGTGCGCGGCTTGCCCGCGTAGGACACCCAGGAGCCGCGGGGCACGCGCCGCAGCCCGGCGGTCGTGGTGTGGAAGCCGATCACGTTGGCGTCGTAGGACACCCCACCGAGCCCGACCCAGCCCGTGAAGCTGCGCCCGCCCCGATCCACGGTGACCAGCCGCTTCCGCCTGTCGTCTACGTTGACCGCGTAGATGTCAAACCTGCGCCAGCTCTCGACGCCGCGCGGGTCGGTGTCCTTCCGAAGCAGGCGTTGCGGCGTCACGAGCACCGCCGTGCTGCCGTCGCCTGAGAGCTCGACCGCATAGGGCTCTCCCCGACCGGCGGCGAGACCGGCCGTGGGAGCGGAGACCAGGACGGTCGTCTGCGAGTCCATGGTGCGGACGTATGCGTCCAGGTCGTCGTCGGTGTCCGCCGGCACCAGCGACGCGCGGGACAAGAACGCGACCCGGTTGCCGTCCGTGCTCGTGCTGGCGCTGCTCCCCCCGGCGGCGGCGCCCGTCATGTCCACACTCACCAGCGTGGTCGTCCCGGCCACCTCGTCACGGAGGTAGACGTCTGTGTCGTCGTTGAGGTCCGCGGGCACCAGCGAGGCAGGGGTCTGGAACACCACCCGCTCCCCGTGCGCAGTCACCGCGCGGGTGTCGGCGAGCCGGCTGGGACCCTGGACCTGCTCACCGGCCGGGCCTAACGACACTCGCGAGAGGTCGGGTGCCGGAGCCGACGCAGCCGCGGGGACGAGGGTCAGGACCACCCCGGTCACGGCCACGACACAGGTAGCACGCAGCCGGAGAAGTCGTGTCGTCACACTGGAGCATGACACGGTTGTCGGATTCAGGCTCCCGATCGCCGCTGGCCGGCGCCTGTCTGCCAGCAGCCGAGTGCGAAGCCGACGGCGATGCGGGTCAGCCGCTCGGGTCGTGACCGCCACTCCAGGATGCTGGCGGCCTGCACGAACTCGGCGTTCGGCATCTCGTCGGCCAGCATGGCGGCATCGGCCGCGGGATGGATCGGGTCGGAGGGGTGGCCCACCACCAGGGCCGGAGCCGCGATCTGGCGCCGTTGCCGGGTGCTGGGTGCGATCCGGCCGAAGAAGATCCCGTGGACCGCGGCCGCCACCGAGCCAGGGCGCTGGTCGCACGTGTCGAGGCCGATGCCGACCCAGAACGGCACCACTCCGCGAGGGACGGGACGAGTGACCCAGCGCAGCGCGTGGATCGTCAGCGGCAGGAACCGGGCGGCGAACAGGAGTGGCCCGAACGCGAGGATCCCCGCCTCCAGGGCGTTGTCGAGGACCGGCATCTCCAGGATCAGGCCACGCACCCGCTCCGGGGCGAGCACGGCGACCTCGAGCGACACGTTGGCGCCCAGCGAGGTCCCGCCGATGACGGCCTGGGCGGCGCCGAGGTGGTCGAGCAGGGCGACGACCTGCTCGGCGAAGGCGCTCATGGAGTAGACGAGCGGGTCCTCCGGGCGGTCGGAGCGCCCGTGACCGAGCAGGTCCAGAGTCACGACGTGGAGCCCCTCGGCGGCCAGTGCCCGCGCCAGCGGCTCGTGCATCCGTCGCGGCATGAGCTGGCCGTGGAGCAGCACGACCCAGGAGTCGCCGGCCCCGTACTCGGTGTACTCGAGGCGGTCGCGTCCGGACTCGCTCTCGAGGAAGAACTGGCCGATGCGCTCGGAGACCAACATCCGCGCAGACTAGCGCGCCCATCGGCCTCGAAAGGCCACATCCGGACGCCCCATCCACCACACTGTTCCCATGAGCTCGGGAGCGCGCTGGTCAGCGCCCGCGGCGACCGCAGCGGCGCTGCTGGGCGTCTACCTGCTCGGAGCTTGGTCGTTCTGGTTCACCCCCCAGTCGGGCTCGATCGCATTCTGGTGGCCCGCCGCCGGCGTCTCCGTCGCCCTCATCGCCATGGCGCAGCGCTCGTGGTGGCCGTTCCTCGCATGCGGCATCGCACTGGCGTCGTTCCTGGCCAACCTGAGCGGCGGCCGGACGGTGCCGGTCTCCGCGGCGTTCGGCATCGCGAACGCCGCCGAGGCCGTGGTTGCCGGTCTGCTGCTCAAGGGGGCCGGTGGCCGGTTGATCCAGCTCGTGGAGCTCAAGGACTTCCTCCGCCTGGTGCGCGCCGCCGTGGCGGGCGCGACCGTGCTCGCGCTGCTGGCGACCATCACCGTCGTCCTGGCCGACCTCGGCCCCTTCCGCGGCACCTTCCGCAACCTGCTCACCTCGCACGCGGCCGCCGTGCTGGTGATCGTCCCGGTGGCGATGACCTGGCGGTTCCGGACCGGCGTCGCGGAGCGGCGGGAGTACGTCGCGCAGATCTCGCTCATGGCGCTGGTGACCCTGGCCTCCTTCGGGCCGGAGCACCCCTACCCCGTGGTCTTCGTGACCCTGCCGTTCCTGGTGTGGGCGGCGCTGCGGCTCGACCCCCGCACCGTGACGCTCGAGGTGCTGGCCAGCGCCGTGGCGACGGTCCTGCTGACGTCCAGCGGACGCGGACCCTTCGGCGACACCGGCGAGGGCGGCATCATCCCGCTCGAGCTGGCCCAGCCGCTCGTGCTCGGCTACATCCTCACCACCGCCATCATCGCGCTGCCCCTCACCCTGGCGATCACGCAGCGCAGCCGGGCGCTCGCCGCCCTGGCCGAGCGCGAGGCGGTCTTCCGGCGCAACTTCACCGAGTCGCTCACCGGCATGCTGCTGCTCGCCGAGCGTGGCGACCGACTGGAGATCGTCGACGCCAACGACACCGCGCGGGAGCTGCTGGACGAGCCGGGGCACTCCGTCGTGGGTCGCTACCTCGACCGGGTGCTGACGCATTCGACCGCGCTGCGCGGGGCCACCCAGACCATGCTCGAGGGGGATCTCGACGGCTGGCGGGGCCACGTCGGGATCAGCCACCGCCCCGGCAGCCACGTCGACCTTGCGATCTCGCAGATCTCCACCGACTCCGAGGCGACCTTCTCGGCGCAGCTGCTCGACGTGACCGCGCTGCACCAAGCGCTCGCCCGCACGGTGTCCGCCGAGCAGCTGACCAGCAGCCTGCTCGACACCGCTCGCTGCATCATGTTGATGACCGACATGGCCGGGACGGTGATCCGGGCCAACCAGGCGACCACCCTCCTCACCGGCTTTCCGGAGGATCAGATCGTGGGCCTCCCGTTCTGGGCGGCGATCGTCGTGGACCATCGGGTCGAGACGGTGCGCGAGATGTTCGCCAGCGGTGACGGTGCCGACCTCCCGGGCACCCGGGAGACCGACGTCCGCACCAGCACCGGCGTCCCGCTCCGGGTCGTGTGGAACACCGACCTCGTGCGCGACGAGGACGGCACGCCGCGCTACGTCGTCATGACCGGCGTCGACGTGACCGCCGAACGCGCCAGCGCGGGCCTGATGACCAACCTGTTCCAGGCCGGCATCTCGACCGCCATCATCGGCATCGATGCCCAGGGGTGCGTGCGGGTGCTCAACTCCGGGGCGGAGTCGCTGCTGGGCTACCGGTCCGATGACCTGCGAGGCCGGCCGTTCACCGACCTGCTCGATCCCGCTGAGGTGCTGGAGCGCACCGGCGGCTCCTCGCTCTCCGGCTGGTCGGCCCTGACGGCCAACCTCGACGGCGGCACCGAGTCCCAGGCGCGGGACTGGACCTGGCTGTCCGCGCAGGGGCGGCGCCGTACGGTCGAGATGACGGTGTGCGGAGGCGGCAGCCAGTTCGGTCCGCAGGCGGGGTACCTGGTCCTGGGTCGCGACGTCACCGAGGAGCGCCAGGGGCAGATGATGCTCATGGCGGCGCTCGAGAAGGAGCGGATGGCGGCCGACCGGTTGCGGCAGCTGGACACGGCGAAGAACGAGTTCGTCTCCACTGTCAGCCACGAGCTGCGCACGCCCGTCACGAGCATCGTCGGATACACCGAGATGCTCGCCGAGGGGGCGCCGGTCAAACCCGACCCCGCCCAGGTGCCGCTGCTGGACACCATCGCCCGCAACGGCGCCCGTCTGATCACCCTCTGCAACGACCTGCTCGCGTTGGCCGGTCTCGATACCGGCGGCACCGTGTGGGACCGCAACATCGTCGACCTCTGCGTGCTGGCACGTCACACGGAGGAGTCGATCCGTCCCCTGGTCCGTGACCGGTCGCTCACGGTGGACTTCGACCTGCCCGACCACGCCGTGCCGGTCCTCGGGGACGCCGTGCAGCTCGAACGGGTCATGCTGAACCTGCTGAGCAACTCCGTGAAGTTCACGCCCGACTACGGCAGCGTGACAGCCCGGATCTGGACCGAGGCCGGCGAGGCGTGGCTGGTCGTGTCCGACACCGGCATCGGGATCCCCGGCGAGGAGCAGGACGCGCTCTTCCAGAAGTTCTTCCGGGCCTCGACCGCGCAGGCCATGGCGATCCAGGGCACCGGTCTCGGGTTGTCGATCGTTGCCGGGATCGTCGCCGCCCACGGTGGCCGGATCGGCGTCGAGTCGGTCCCGGGCGAGGGCTCCACCTTCACCGTGCGGCTGCCGTTGCGCGCAGCAGACTGAGCTCATGGTCCTGCAGGTTCAGACGCGATCGGGCACCGGCTTCGAGCTCCTGGTCGCCGCGGCGTCGGTGGCCGACGCCGACTGGCGGAAGGTCTTCACGCACGGACCTGCAGCGCACGCAGCGGTACGGCGCGCGGATCCCGGACTTGTCACCGACACGCGCCGGTTCGGACGGTACGGCTGGATCAACCTCGCCGGGCCGCTGGCAGCCACCAGGGCCGCCGCGACGCGGAGCAGGCTCGCGCAGCTCGTTGAGCGCACCGACCCCGAGGAGCTGCGCTGGATCATGGTCGGCGGCCGCCGTCGGCAGCTGCGGAGCCGGGTCGCAGACGACGTCGTACGCGCGGCGCTCGCAGGTGACCGTGCGGCGCTCACGCGGTTGCGAACCGCGACCGCGGAAACTCTGATCCAGGTGACCCCCTGGCTGCTGCGCACCCCAGGCGACGAGGTCCGCGAGACGTGTCTGCGCGTGCTGAACGCCCTTCCCGTGCTGGACCCGCGGGCTCCGGCTGCCGCAGCGACGGCACGGGCGCTCGCCGAGCTCGGCCCCGAGAAGTTGCTCGAGCGGGTCGCCCCCGGCATCCACTACGGCCCGGACGTGCTGGGGCGTGTGGTCCTCGTGACGAGCGTGCGGACCGCCCCGATCCTGGTCGCCGTCGACGAGATCGACCAGACCGTGATCTTGCACCCGCCCTTGGTGGAGGGTGGCACCACCGATGCCGGAGCCCAGCTGCGCGAGATCGGGCGCGCGCTCGGCGACGACACCCGGATCCGGGTGCTCCGGCAGCTGCACACGGCGGAGCGGACCCTGCCCGAGCTCTGCGCGGCGCTCGACGCGCCCCGCACCACGTTGCTGCACCATCTCGCCCTGTTGCGCGCCGCCGGTCTCGTGGAGCTCGGCGTCCGGGCAGGCTCGGAGCCCAACGTCTACTTCCTCTCCCCCGGCGGCTTCGAGACCCTGGCGACAGCAGCTCGCGCGTTCACAACTCGGTAACGGTGTCGAAAAATCTCGACACTCGGACCAGCCGCACTCTAGTCTCCGGCCATGAGGACGCCGCTCGTCGCGCTCGCGCTGGCCCTGGCTCTCGCGGGTTGTGGTGCTGCTGAGCAACAGGACTCCCGGCCCGACTCCGCGACCTCCGCCTCGCCCTCACCGTCCGAGTCCGTCACGCCGGTCGAGGCCGACTTCGTCGACGTCGGGGCGGGCCCGGTCGGCATCGCGGCCGGGTCGGACGCCGTGTGGGTGGTGAGCTCCGAGGCCGAGACCGTGTCACGCATCCCGCTCGACGCCCGCAAGCCCGACCTGGTCGTCGACGTCCCCGGCGTACCACTGCGGGTCGCGGTGGCGTACGGCGCAGCCTGGGTCACGTCGTTCCACGGCGAGGAACTGGTCCGGATCGACGAGCGCACCGGGAAGATCACGGACCGCATCCCCACTGGGGCGGGACCCGAGGGCGTGACCGACGGCTTCGGCTCGATCTGGCTGGTCGCCCAGGACGCAGGCGAGCTGCTCCGGATCGATCCTGCGTCCCGGCGCGTGGTGGACCGGATCGACATCGGCGTCGGCGCGCGCCTCGTGACGAGCGGGGGCGGTGCCGTCTGGGTGTCCCACTTCGCCGACAACACCGTGCTGCGCATCGATCCCGAGTCCGGCGAGGTCACCGCCTCCGCCGAGCTCTGCGACGGGCCGCAGGGCCTGGCGGTGGTCGCCGGACAGGTGTGGACGGCCTGCACGTTCTCCGACCAGGTGCTCGGCCTGGACCCGCAGACGCTCGAGGTGACCACCGACGTGGCGGTCGCCGGTTTCCCCGACCCGCTGACGGTGACGCCCGAGGGCACCCTGCTCGCCGTACCGGAGCAGGGACCGGCGGTGGTCGCCATCGACCCCGCGAGCGGCGAGGTGCTCGAGGAGCGCGTCCTGGCAGAGCTCGCACCCCTGAACGACAGCGCCAACCTCGACGCGGACGTCGTCGCCGGCGAGGTCTGGGTCACCTCCCACAGCACCGACCGCGTCTACCACCTGCCCGCGCACTGACCTGTCGCTCCGGGCGTTTTCGGGTCGCGGGTCGAGCTTGTCGGACCCACCTCAACCGCCGGAAGCTACGTCCGGTGGTTGAGGTGCGAAGGCCGCCTGGCGGCCTGAGCCTCGAAACTCCCCGGACGACTACGTGTCCGCGCGGTTGACGGCGCTGATGACCGCCTTGAGGCTCGCCGTGACGATGTTGGCGTCGACCCCGACCCCCCACAGCACCTCGTCACCGACCAGGCACTCGACGTACGCCGCGGCGACCGCGTCGCCTCCTGATGACAGGGCGTGCTCGGCGTAGTCGAGCACGCGTACGTCGTAGTCCTGTGGCAGCCCGTTGAGCGCGTCCACGAACGCCGCGATGGGCCCGTTACCGGTGCCCTCGAGGGTCCGCAGCTCGCCGTCCACGTAGACGTTGACGGTGAGGGCGTCGCGTTCACCGGCGGCGCTGGAGGTGTGGACCGAGTTGAGCTTGAGCGGCGCCTCGCGATCGAGGTACTCGGAGGAGAAGACCTCCCAGATCGCGTCGGCGGTCATCTCTCCGCCGTCGGCGTCGGTGCGGTCCTGGACGACCCGGCTGAACTCGATCTGGGCCCGGCGCGGCAGGTCGAGCTTGTGCTCGGCCTTGAGGATGTAGGCGACGCCGCCCTTGCCGGACTGGCTGTTGACGCGGATCACGGCCTCGTAGGAGCGACCGACGTCCTTGGGGTCGATCGGGAGGTAGGGAGCCTCCCACATGACCTGGTCCACGGGGATGCCCTGCGCGCTGGCCTGCCGCTCGAGGTCCTCGAGGCCCTTCTTGATCGCGTCCTGGTGGGACCCGGAGAACGCCGTGTAGACCAGGTCGCCGGCATAGGGATGGCGCGGGTGTACCGGGAGCTGGGTGCAGTACTCGACCGTGCGCCGGATCTCGTCGATGTCGGAGAAGTCGACCTGCGGGTCGATGCCCTGGCTGAAGAGGTTCATACCGAGGGTGACCAGGCAGACGTTGCCGGTGCGCTCGCCGTGGCCGAACAGGCAACCCTCGACCCGGTCGGCGCCGGCCATCATCGCCAGCTCGGTGGCCGCGACCGCCGTACCGCGGTCGTTGTGGGGGTGCAGGCTGATGACGGTGTGGTCGCGGCGCGTGAGCTGGCGCGAGAACCACTCGATCTGGTCGGCGTAGACGTTGGGCGTCGACATCTCGACGGTCGCCGGCAGGTTGAGGATGATCTCGCGGTCGTCGTCGGGCTGCCAGACGTCCGAGACCGCCTCGCAGACCTCGACACTGAACGGCAGCTCGGTGCCGGTGAAGATCTCCGGGCTGTACTCGTAGCCGATGACGGTGGTGCCCAGGATGTTCTCGGTGTGCTTCATCACGAGCTGGGTCCCGCGGACCGCGATGTCCTTGATCTCGTCGTTGCTGGCGCGGAAGACGACGCGACGGAACAGGGGTGCGAGGGCGTTGTAGAGGTGGATGTTGGCGTGGTGGATGCCGACCAGGCTCTGGACCGATCGCTCGATGAGGTCCTCGCGGGCCTGCGTCAGCACCGAGATCGTGACGTCCTCCGGCACCCGCTCCTGCTCGATGAGCTGGCGGACGAAGTCGAAGTCGGTCTGGCTGGCGGCGGGGAAGCCGACCTCGATCTCCTTGTAGCCCATCGACACCAGCAGCTCGAACATCTTCATCTTGCGTGCCGGGGTCATCGGGTCGATGAGGGCCTGGTTGCCGTCGCGCAGGTCGGTGGAGAGCCACCGCGGAGCCTCGGTGACGGTGCGCGACGGCCAGGTGCGGTCGGGGAGGTCGATCGGCTCGAACGGGCGGTAGCGGTGGATCGGCATGCCGGAGGAGCGCTGGGAACGGGTGAAGCCGGGGTGCTGCTGGGTCATGGTCGTGGCCTTCGCTGGCTGGACGGTGCGCCGGCAACGCGAACTCTCCGCAGCGAGGGGTCCGGCTGGGTCAGCCCTCGCGGCGGCAGCGAAGAAGCAGGCTGCGGCTCGTCATGACGTCAGGAGCGTAACGCACTCCCGCGTCCTGACGAGCCGCAGCCGTCGGGTGATCAGAGGGTGGAACGGCTCAGCCGCCGGCCGCCATGCACTCGGTGAGGGCGGTCATCAGGTTCTGGGTGCCGCCCTCCTGGTCGTTCTTGAAGACCGCGACCAGGAAGTCGTGGAGCACGTCGTCGGTGAGCTTCTCGTCGATGCAGGTCTGCGCCTCCTCGGGCAGCTCCCCCATCGCGCTGGTGAAGATCTCCTTGATGTCCGCACACTCCTGCATGACGTCGGCTGCGGACTCGGCGTCGTCGTCGGACATCTCCACCTGCTCGATGCCGTCGGCCGCCTTGTTGTCCTCGGTGAGGATGCCGTACTCCACGATCTGGTCGGTGCCGATCTCGTCCACGAGGCCGTCGCCGACGCAGTCTGCCTGGTCCTGGGTGACCTCGAACGTGTCGCTGTTGCTGTCCATGATGGAGTCGGCGATCGCCTTGCTGGCCTCGTCGTCGTCGCCACCGCCGCAGGCGCCGAGGGTCAGGACGAGCACAGCTGTGGCGCCTAGGGTGCGGATCTTCATGGGCTTCCCTCCGTTGGTGGTGCGAGCACCTGAGGGTATCCGTCCGGCGAGGCCGGTGCGACGACCAGGCCCCCGCTCGGCAGGTCACGGCGGTGCGCCCACGGCGACCACAAGGACGCCAGGCAGGTCGCGGCGTGGATCGCGGCCATCATCAGGATCGTGGGCCGCAGGCCGACCGTCTCCCCCATCACGCCGGCCAGCAGCGCAGCCACCGGCATGGTGCCGAAGTTGACCACCGCGCTGGCGCCGATCGTGCGCGCCATCAGGTGGGTGGGGACGTAGCGCTGACGGAAGGCCGCGCGGATCACGTTGGCGCCGACGACCCCGATGCCCACGAGGAGAGCGCCGAGGGGGATCAGCCAGACCAGCGGTCCGGGTCGGGCCAGGCCGATCAGCAGGGCGGGCGGTCCGCCGAGCAGCATCAGGCCCAGCATCGCGCGGGCGTTGCCGAAGCGGCGGGCACACCGGTTCGCGACCGAGGCGCCGATCAGTCCTCCCGCGCTGCCGGCCGCCATCAGCAGACCGACCTGTCCCGAGGACACCCCGAGCTCGCTGACCATGAACAGCACGAGCAGGGCGCCGTACCCGGTCAGAGCGAAGTTGCTGAGCCCACCCTGGACCATGAACCACGCGAGGTAGCGGTCGTGGACGGTGACCCGCATCCCCTCGGCGATGCGGCGGCCGAGCGGCTCGGCGGGCGGCCGGGGTGGTAGCGGCCTGAGCGACTCCGGCTCGATCCGCCACAGGCAGATCGCGGAGACCACGAAGCTGACGACGTCGAGGACCAGGGCATACGCCGCGGACATCACCTGCACCATCAGGCCGCCGATGCCGGGGCCGGCGATCTGCATCGCGGCCTCCGTGCCGTAGAGCCGGCCGTTGGCGTCCTCCAGGTCGTCGTCGGCCACGAGCCGTGAGATGAGACCGGGGTACGACGTGCGGAAGAAGACCTCCTTCACGCCGCCCGCGAGCGCGACGCAGACCAGGTGGGGCAGCGTCAGCAGGTCGAGCACCCACGCCAGCGGGATCGTCAGGAATGCGACGGCGGCGAACAGGTCGGCCGCGATCATCACCCGCCGGTGGTCGCTCTCGTCGATCCAGGCCCCGGCGGGCAGTCCGAGCACGAGCCACGGCAGCCAGGTGGCGGCGGTCAGGAACCCCATCCACAGTGCGGATGCGTCGAACGCGATGACGGCGATGAGCGGCAGGACCACGATCGTGGTCATGGACCCGAGGACGCTGATCGCCTCGCCGAACCACAGCAGCTGGAAGCCGCGGTTGTGTCGCAGCCTCGCGAACGCGACCTCGGGCGCCTCGGCCTCCGTCACGGCTGGCACGGGAAGCCCCGGGAGAACAGGTAGACCGGCTCACGGTCGGCGCCGTCGTCAGGCAGCGGTCGGTTGCTCCACCGCATGAAGACGTCCATGACCTCCTCCGCCACCTGCCGCAGCTCGGCGGGCGTCAACCGTGCCCACGACTGCGTGGCGTAAGCAGTCGAGGACCAGGCGTCGTCGCTCCCCACGTTGGTGAGCCACGCAGTCACCCGCTCGATCTGCCGGTACCACGCCAGGGCCTCCGCCTCCTCTGCGGCTGCGAGGGCCGCAGGATCCTCGCGGAACTCGTCGCGCGACCAGCGGGTGCCCCGGCCGACCATCCGCCACCACCGCTCGCGGCGGTCCTTGGCGAGCTCGGGCGCCTCCTCCACCAGCCCGGCCTCGTGGAGCACCTTGAGGTGGTGGCTCGCACTGCCCACCGCCTGCCCGGTGCGAGCCGCCAACATGCTGGCCGTGCTCGGTCCGTCGACTCGCAGCGCGTCGAGGATCCGCGCCCGGTAGGGATGCGCGAGCGCAGACAGCGCCTTGGCTGTGGTCAGCGTGCGGATTCCCTCGCGCTGCCGGGCGGGGTACGGGTCTGATTCGGTCACAGCGTCACCCTAGATGCACAAGAGTTCTTGTGCAACCACTCTTGTGGGCTTCGTGGAGTGCTCCGCCCGCGCACCAGCGCACGAGTCGGGCGGTACCATCGCGGCACTGTCGAGCCCGTGACCGCCGACAGCACCACACCGATCGGAGGAGGACGCCGTGCGCGGCTGGGCGCTCCTCCTGACCACGGTGGTCCTGCTCGGCGGCTGCTCCGGCTCGTCGGAGCAGGGCACCAACACCGATCCGGCCCAGGTCGACTCCGTCGAGACCCCCGAGCTGGGCGCCTGCCGTGTGCTCACGCCGGCCGACGTCGCCGAGGCCAGCAACGCCACCCGCACCGTCGAGTGCACCCAGCCCCACACCGCCCAGACCTACGCCGTCGGGACGCTGCCGGACGAGCTCGTCCGACGTCGCCTACGACGACCAGGTGCTCGGCGAGTTCGCCTATCGCACCTGCAGCGAGAAGTTCCAGGCGTTCGTCGGAGGCGACGAGAGCCTGGTGATGCGCACCGTCGCGAGCTGGGCGTGGTTCCGCCCGTCCGAGACCGCCTGGGACGAGGGTGCGCGGTGGTACCGCTGCGACATCGTCGGCGGCGGCGAGGAGAGCGAGTCCTACGTCGACCTGCCGGACGACGCCAAGGGGCTGCTGACCGGCCGGGTCGGTGACGAGTGGATGGTGTGTTCCGAGGGACCGACCGTGTCCGGCTCGGCCCGGGTGCCGTGCTCCGAGCCCCACGTCTGGCGGGCCGTGAGCACCATCAAGCTCGGCGAGCCCGAGGACGACTACCCGGGCGACCGCCTCGTCGAGGTCGAGACCCGTGACTTCTGCGACAAGTCGGTCGGCGCCCTGCTGGGCTACCCCGTCTCCTACGACTTCGCCTACACCTGGTTCCACGAGGCGGAGTGGGAGGTCGGCAACCGGCGCTCGATCTGCTGGGCGAAGACCGACCGGTGACCCGCGCGATCGCCTGGCGACTGGCGGGCAGCCTGCTGGCACTCTCCCTGGCCGCCGGTTGCAGCGGTACGACGGGCGAGCAGCCGGAGTCGGTGCCGCCTTCCTCCTCCGCGACCGCAAGCGAGGGTCCGACGCGCGCGCCGAACCCGCCGCCCGCCCCTCCCGCGGGCGCGTGCTACCGCCTCGGCTACGACCAGGCAGTGGCCACGAGCTCGCGCGCTCCAGCCGTTCCCTGCCGCGACACCCACACGGCCGAGACGTTCCACGTCGGCCGGCTCGAGCGCGTCGTCGCCGGGCGGCTGCTCGCCGTCGACTCCCGGCGGCTGCAGGACCAGGTCGCGACGACCTGCCCGCGGTTGCTGCCCGAGCACGTCGGCGGATCAGAGGAGCAACGCCGGCTCAGCATGGTCCGGGCGGTGTGGTTCACGCCCACCCTGGCCCAGTCGGATGCCGGTGCCGACTGGTTCCGCTGCGACGCGATCGTGCTGAGCCGCGACTCCGAGCTCCTGGAGGTCACGGGGTCGCTGTCCGGCGTACTCGACACCGAGGAGGGGCGAGCCCGCTTCGGCATGTGCGGCACGGCCGAGCCGGGAACTCAGGGATTCGCGCGGGTCGCCTGCTCCGAGACCCACACGTGGCGGGCGCTGCGCACCGTCACCCTCCCCGGGCCGGACTACCCGGGCGAGAACGCCGCCCAGCAGGCCGGCGAGGAACCGTGTCGCGGTGCGGCCAGGGCGGTCGCGCCCGACCCGCTCGACTTCCAGTGGGGCTACGAGTGGCCGACCGCAGAGCAGTGGAGATCCGGCCAGACCTACGGCATCTGCTGGGCGCCTGCCTGAGTCCTCCGCTCAGAAGCCGAGCTTGCGGAGCTGGCGGGGATCGCGCTGCCAGTCCTTGGCGATCTTGACGTGCAGGTCGAGGTAGACGGGGGTGCCGAGGAGGGACTCGATCTGCTGCCGCGCGCGGCTGCCGACGTCGCGCAGGCGGGCGCCCTTGTGGCCGATCACGATCCCCTTCTGCGAGGACCGCTCGACGAAGAGGTTGGCGTGGATGTCGAGCAGTGGCTTGTCGTCGGGCCGGTCCTCGCGCAGGCCCATCTCGTCGACGACGACCGCGATCGAGTGGGGCAGCTCGTCACGCACGCCCTCCAGCGCCGCCTCGCGGATCAGCTCGGCGACCAGCTGCTCCTCCGGCGCGTCGGTGAGGTCACCGTCGGGATAGAGCTGCGGACCCTCCGGCATCAGCCCGACGAGCAGGTCGGCCAGCAGCCCGACCTGGTCGCCCGCCACCGCCGAGACCGGCACGATCTCCGCCCACTCCGTGCCGGTCTCGCGACCGAGCTCGACGATGTCCGTGAGGTGCTCGGCGATCCGCTGCGGAGTCGCGAGGTCGGTCTTGGTGACGATCGCGACCTTCGGCGTACGGCGCACCCTGGCCAGCTCGCTCACGATGAACCGGTCGCCCGGACCGATCTTCTCGTTGGCCGGGAAGCAGACTCCGACGACGTCGACCTCGGCCCACGTCGTGCGGACCAGGTCGTTGAGGCGTTCCCCGAGCAGCGTGCGCGGCCGGTGCAGCCCGGGGGTGTCGACCAGGATCAGCTGGGCGTCGGGGCGGTGCAGGATGCCGCGCACGACCGTACGCGTGGTCTGCGGCTTGTCGGAGGTGATCACGATCTTCTGGCCGATCACCGCATTGGTCAGGGTCGACTTGCCGGCGTTCGGCCGGCCCACGAAGCAGGCAAATCCGCTCCTGAACTCTGGTTCGGTCATCGTCACTCGTCACGCGCCCTGTCGTAGTCGGCCCAGATCTCGTCGTCAGTCTTGCCCGCTGCCTTGCCGGCCCGCCAGATGGGACCGGGATCGACCGCCCGGGGCTGCCGCTCCGCCCCACCGCGCCAGTAGCCCATGACGTCGTACGCCGCGGGGGCGAGCCGGCGCTCGCGCATCAGGTGCTTGCGGATGGCCCGCATCTGCGACGACTCCCCCGCCATCCAGAAGTAGCCCTCACCCTCCGGCCACTCGATGCCCTCGACGACCTCCGCGAGCCGGCTCGAGGCGACGCCGGGCGGTTCGAGCCAGGTCACGTCCGCGGTCGAGGCGAGGTAGCCGCCGAGGTCGTCGGGCACCTCGGCCCAGACCCGGGTCGGCAGGTCGGGATGGGTCTCGACGATCCTGGCCATCGCCGGCATGGCGGTGAGGTCGCCCACGAGCAGCAACCAGCCGGCATCCGGCGGCAGCGTGAACGAGCCCTTGGGCTCGGTGACGACCACGGTGTCGCCCGCGCAGTCGCGTGAGGCCCACTCGGTGACCAGTCCGACGTCATGCACGACCACGTCGAGGACCAGCGAGCGCTCTTCCCACGCGCGCACGGTGTAGTAGCGCGACTGGAACTGCCCCGGCACCACCAGCCCGACCCACTCGTCCGGGACACCGGTCGAGGTGAACCCGTCGAGACCGTCCAGGGTCAGCCGGACCAGGTGGGGGGAGAGCTGTTCGCGAGCGCCGACGGTGGCGTCGTACGCCCGGGCTCGCGTGGTCACTTCCCGAGGGTAGTCACCACGTCGGGCGGAGCGGGAATCCGTCGTCGCCGTCGTCAGTGGTGCGGGCCGCGAGCACGTGGTGGAGCTGGATCTCGTTGCGCTCGAAGGCCAGCCGTGAGCCGGCCATGTAGAGGCCCCAGACGCGCGCCATGCCCTCGCCGACCTCCGCGACGGCCTCGTCCCAGTGGTCTCGCAGGTTGCGGCACCAGCCGGCGAGGGTCAGGGCGTAGTGGCGGCGCAGGTTCTCCTCGTGCATGACCTCGAGCCCGGCGTCCTGGGCTGCCGTGATGATCCGGCCCGACCCGGTCAGCTCCCCGTCCGGGAACACGTAGCGGTCGAGGAACGAACCGATGACCTGACGCCGGTTGTGGGACCGGGTGATGCAGTGGTTGAGCAGCCGGCCGCCGGGGACGAGCCGGTCGCGGAGGTGCGCGAAGTACGCCGGGTAGTTGCGCACCCCGATGTGCTCGGTCAGGCCGATGGAGCTGACGGCGTCGAACCCGGTCTCGAGCACGTCGCGGTAGTCGAGGTGGCGCACCTCGGCCAGGTCGCCGAGCCGTTCACGGTCGATCGCCTCCTTGGCCCACGACGCCTGCTGCCGCGAGAGCGTGACGCCCAGTACCCGGACGCCGTACTCCCGGGCGGCGTGCCGGACCATGCCGCCCCAGCCGCAGCCGACGTCGAGCAGGCGTTGACCCGGCTGGAGGCCGAGCTTGCGGCAGATCAGGTCGTACTTCTCGGCCTGGGCCTGCTCCAGCGTGGCGTCGGCCGTGGGGTAGACCGCGCAGGTGTAGGTCATCGACGGGCCGAGCACCAGCTCGTAGAACCGGTTCGACACGTCGTAGTGGTGGGAGATCGCCTCGGCATCGCGACCCCTGGTGTGGCGCAGCCCCTCGACGGTCCGGCGCCAGCGTGGCGGCGCCTCCATCGGCGGCGGTGGTGGCGGGCGGAGCTTGCCGAGACCCAGCGAGCGGACCACCGCAAGTGCCTCGGCGGGGGTCGGTGTCCGGAATCCCAGGCGGTTCTGGAGATGCACCAGCGCGTCGTAGGGGTCGCCGGGGTGGACGCCGTGGATCACCAGGTCGCCGGTGACGTACGCGCGAGCCATGCCGAGGTCGCCAGGGGCGGTCAGCAGGTAGGCAAGGCCGCGGGGACTGGTCAGCTCGAGGCCGATCACGGCATCGCTCGGCCCGGCCGCGCTGCCGTCGTACGCCGTGAAGCGCACCGGCACGCCGTCGCGCATGAGCGAGTCGACCGCTGCCGCGATCGTGAGGGTGGTCATCGTCGTCTCACCGCCTTGTCGTAGAGCGAGGTCAGTCGGCCGTCCGGGTCGTGGGTGGCCTTCACCCGGGCGAGGTGCGGGCCGTCGTAGAGGGCGTCGAAGGTGGCTCGGTCGTAGAACGACTCAGAGTAGAGGCTCTTGTGGCCGCCGAGCTCGTGGACGACGCGTTCGATCGCGCGGTTGCGAGGGGCGTCGGCCGCGTCGGGCCCGACGTGGACGGTGCCCCAGAAGCCGACGTTGACGTAGCACCGGCCGGGCTCGAGCGGATACGTCGGCCAGGACCGCTGCGCGACGACCGGGCACAGCCACACCGGACGCATCCCGACCTCGGCGTCGAACCAGGCGAGGAACTCCGCCAGCCGTTCGACTGGCACCTCGACGTCCTGCACGACGCGCTCGCGCAGTGGCCGTCCCGCGCGACGGTCGAGGCGGTCGGCGATCGCGAAACGACGGTCGAGGCCGAGCAGCCGCATGTACACGTCCGAGCGACGCCAACGGCGCGGCCACAGCCGGCGCACCACGGGATGCTGGGCGCCGAACGCCCGGGAACACCAGAACCAGTCGGTGTCCCAGCGCCACAGGTAGTCGTGCATGGTCAGCCGGTCGGTGGATCGGTGCTGGATCGAGCGGTAGTAGACGTTCGCCCCGGTGTAGTCGCTGGTCGGCCCGGCTTCGTCGGTCCAGCGGGCCAAGGTCAGGTAGCGCTCCCCGGGTGCGAACGCCACGCCGTCGAGACCGTCGACCCGCTCGCCGTCGAGCTCGCCGGTGGTCACGATCTCCTCCACGACCGTCGAGAGCAGGTCGTCGCTCGACGTGCAGGTGACGCAGTGACACGTACGGCGGCACCGTCTCGAGCCGGATGACCAACCGGGTCGCGTAGCCGAGCGAGCCGTAGGAGTTCGGGAAGGCGTCGAAGAGCTCGTCGCCCGGACGGACGGTGAGGACCGAGCCGGCGCCGGTGAACACGTCCATCTCGAGCACCGACTCGTGGGGCAGCCCGTGCCGGAAGCTGGTCGCCTCGATGCCGAGCCCACTCACTGCCCCGCCGAGGGTGATGGTGCGGAGCTGGGGAACCACGAGCGGGATCACACCGTGGGGCAGGGTGGCCGCCACGAGGTCCTCGTAGGTGCACATCCCCTGCACCTCGGCGGTGAGGCCGACCGGGTCGACCGACAGCACGCCGGTGAGGCCGGAGACGTCGAGACCCGGCGCCGAGGTCGCCGACCGGGATCGAAAGAGGTTGGTCGTGGACTTGGCCAGCCGGATCGGTGCGTCCGGTGGCAGCCTGGCGTACGACTCAGTCAGCCGCGCCACCGCGGCTTGGTGGAGACCCTCGGTCATCGTGCCGCCCACAGGTGACACCGTACTCGCGCGCTCCGACGCCGGCCCCCGGGGCGGGGGGTCCGCGGGGGCCGGCTACGGAAGCGGCTCCCCGCACCTTGGTGCGGGGAGCCAGCGTGCCCGTGGGCCGAGCACGCGCTCGTCGGGGTCCGGGGGGACGGACGTCCTGCGAGCCAACGAGGTGGCCAGCGAAGAGGTGGTTTGCCTGCCTCGTGTGACCTAACTTTACACCCGCATGCCGCCTCAGGAGGGAAAACGGGACAATCACTTCTGTCTCCTCCGGCACTCCACGAACGCCGTTCAGGCGTGCGAACGTACCAGCCGGTAAAGAAATAGCAGCGGCGCCCTCTTCCCGATTTGCCTCGCCATGCATCCATGCTGGGCGCGACCGCGTTCAACTTGTTTCCTCAGAGGGAGAAACAGCCATGTCTCGTCATGCAGGATCAAGATCGCCGCTCTCGCCACCGCTGTGCTCGCCACGCTCGGCACCGTCGGCGCCACCGCCGTCGATCGCAACGCTCGACGCCGGCAAGCCCCAGAACAAGACGACGGCAGCTGGTGCTGCTGATCCGACCGGCGTTCCCACCGTCGAGCTCGACCGGCTGCCGGCTCGACCGGCCAGCATCCAGTCGGTCGATGCCACCCGTCGGGATCGCGATCTGCGCAATCCGGCTGACGCCACGTCGGCGCTGCGATCCATGGTGCGGCGCACTGCGGTAGCGCGCGTCTCAAAGTCACCGACGCCTTCGAGCAGGCCTGCCAGCTCGAACCACAGCTGAGCCGCATTGCGGTCGGCGCCGATCCCAGTGAGCAACATCACGGCCTCGCGGTAGGCGTCCGACGCCTCTGCGACGAGCCCACACGCAGCCGCAGCCTGGCCCTCCACGGTCTTGGCCTCGGCTGCGATTTCGGGCGCGCACGTCGCAGGCCGTGCGTAAACGCTGCACGCTCACCTCGCGCGCTCGCCGGTGATCGCCGGACAGCAGCAGGGCGCGGGCGCGATACACGTCGTTGCGGGCCAGGTCGATGGCACTGGCGCTCGAGCTCGCGCAGTTCCAGCTCGGCCCGGTCCAGCTCGACCTAGGCATCGCACGAACTCGGGCGGGTCCATGCGCAGCTGCATGTCGGCCAGTTCCAGCCGCAGTCGGGCGAGGTTGCGCCCGTCCTGCCCCTCGGTCAGCAGGCCAGCGCCCGCTCCGCAAGCGGGATGGCGTGGCGGACCGAGCCCTGGCGGGACTCCATCATGCTGGCGTTCCAGTAGGCCGACGCGCGGGCCTTCGGGCGAGTCGAGCTGCTCGGCCTTGTCGATCGCCTTGCGGCAGGTCCGGACCGCCTGGCCCGTGTCGCCGCGCTCGTAGTAGGCGGCGGCGATGGTCACCGCGAGCTGCACGGCCTCGTCGGTGCTGTCGAGCGGGTTGCCGCTCAGCTCGGTGAGCACCCGCTCGCCCACGTCGATGGCGAGGCTGAGGTCACCGGACTCGCGGTAGCACCGGCTGAGCGCGATCGCGGCCCTGAGTCGCAGGATCGAGCTGCCAGCGGCGCCGCCACCAGCGGCTCGAGCTCCAGGATCGCGTCGTCCAGGTTGCCCTGCCCCTCCAGCGCTCGGGCGACGAGGAACTGCGGCGCGGCCCGGCCATTTCGTGGTGGGCCAAGGCGCGGGCACGGTCGCGCGCGTCGCGCGCGCGCGCCTCCGCCTCGACGACGTCACCGGTCTCGAGCGACAGCTCGGCGTAGTCGAGGCTCAGCTTGATCGCGTCCTGCTCGCGGGCGGTCGGACCGCGCAGCAGCTCGTCGATCGCGATGTCGAGCCGGGATGCCAGCTGCTCGAGCACCGCGGTGTTGGGCCGGCGCTGGCCCGACTCGAGGCGGGAGATGTAGCCGACCGAGACGCAGATCTCCTGCCAGATCGGTCTGGGTCCAGTCCCGCGCCAGCCTGGCGGCACGCAGCCGGTCACCCGAGGACGTGGGGGTCGATCTCCTGCAACAGCATCGCGTCGGCGGTATCCATGACCCGATTGTGACTGACGCAGGCACATTCTGGTCAAGTAATCCGACAAGTCGTCTGCATCCGTGGTGGAGACGGCTCGCTCGGTCTACGCTTGGAAGTGCCCGGGGGGACCGGGCGTCACGCGTGCGTCCGGAGATGCACGCGTGACGTTTATTTACGGGGAAGTTGCCTTCCAGCCCCCATTCCGCGGCCGGAAGCGGGCTCGTCAGATCCTGGAGGATTCGACGATCGTGCCGCGTGCATCGCCGCGATGCACCACGACTCCGGCGCCGGCGAGGTCGCGCACGGCGTCAAGTCCGGCGAACTGGTCTGAACCAGTCAGCACGACGACCGCCTCCAGGCCTCGCGAGCCGGACGCGACCGCCATCGCGACGCACACCTCCAGCGCGGCCAGGCGCAGCGAGGGAAGCTCGACCGTCGCGGCGGCGTAGGTGCGTCCGTTCTCGTCGCGGACCGCGGCGCCCTCGGCGGCCCCGACCCGCGCCCGGGTGGCGCGCGCGAGCGTCACCAGCTTGGCGTCCTCGGCGGACAACGGGGCGGCCGCGTCACTCATGTGACTCACTCATCCGGGTCGCGCTCCTGGGCCGCCGTGGTGCGCCTGATCAGCACCGTGCCGACCTTGTTGCGGCGACCCGCCGTGTCCTCGGCCTCGAACCGCAGCCCGTGGGCCTCGACGCTCGATCCCGGGATCGGGCACCCGGCCCAGGTGCTTGGCCATGAGGCCGCCGACGCTGTCGACGTCCTCGTCGTCGACGTCGAAGCCGAACAGCTCGTCGAGGTCGTCGATGGGGTAGCGGGACGAGACGCGGGTCGCGCCGTCCTCCAGCACCTCGACCTCGATCTCGTCCTCGTCGTACTCGTCGGTGATCTCGCCGACGATCTCCTCGAGCACGTCCTCGATGGTGACCAGTCCGGCGGTGCCGCCGTACTCGTCGACGACGACCGCGATGTGCTGGCGCATCGCCTGCATCTCGGTGAGCAGGGCATCGACCGGCTTGGAGTCGGGGACGTAGATGGCCGGCCGCATGACCTCCTCGACGCGCTGCGTGAACTCCACGTCCGGGGCCTCGAAGTCGCGGCGGACGACATCCTTGAGGTAGACGAAGCCGAGGACCTCGTCGAGGTTCTCGCCGATCACCGGGACGCGCGAGAACCCGCTCCGCAAGAAGAGCGACATCGTCTGGCGCAGGTTCTTGTGGCGCTCGATGTAGACCACGTCGTTGCGGGGCACCATCACCTCACGGGCGGTGGTGTCGCCGAGCTCGAACACCGAGTGGATCATCCGCCGCTCGCCCGACTCGATCACCGCTGAGGCCTCCGCCAGGTCGACCAGCTCGCGCAGCTCGGTCTCGGTCGAGAAGGGACCCTCGCGGAAGCCGCGGCCGGGGGTGATCGCGTTTCCGACCAGGATCAGCAGTCGCGGGATCGGGCCGAGGATCCTCGTGACGGCGGACAGCGGCGCGGCGGTGAGCAGCGCGACGCGTTCGTCGTGCTGGCGTCCGAGCGTCCGGGGGGCGACACCGATCACGACGAACGAGACCACCAGCATCACAGCGATCGTCGTGCCGGCCGAGCGCCAGAAGTCGCCGTCGTAGGCGTCGCGCACCAGCCCGGCGACCAGCACGATCGCGGCGATCTCGCAGAGCAGCCGCAGCAGCAGCGCTGTGTTGAGGTAGCGGGGCGCGTCGTCGAGCAGCGCCACCAGCCGCTTCGCGCCGGCTCTGCCCTCGTTGACGAGCTCGGCGGCTCGGGCACGGGAGTACGACGAGAGGGCGGCGTCGGCCGCCGAGAAGAGTCCGGCGAGGACCACCAGCGTGGCGGCCGCCGTCAGCAGCCACACGTCACCCGCGTTCACCGCTAGTCGGACCCCGCGCCGGACGCGCGCCACTCGGCGAGCAGCTCGTCCTGGAGCCCGAACATCTCCCGGTGCTCGTCCGGCTCGGCGTGGTCGTAGCCGAGCAGGTGGAGGATGCCGTGGACGGTCAGCAGCTCGACCTCGGCGAGCGTGCCGTGTCCGGCCGTGGCGCCCTGCCGCTCCGCGACCGCGGGGCAGAGCACCAGGTCGCCGAGCACGCCCTCGACCGGTTCCTCGTCGAGCAGTCCCGGCCGCAGCTCGTCCATGGGGAACGCGAGCACGTCGGTCGGCCCGTCCTTCTCCATCCACTGCTGGTTGAGCTCGGCGATGGTCGCCTCGTCGACCGCCTTGAGGCACAGCTCGGCCTGGGGGTGGACCCTCATCCGGTCCATCACGAACCGGGAGAGACCGGCCAGCCGCGAGACGTCGAGGTCGTGTCCGGACTCGTTGAGGATCTCGATGCTCATGGTCGCTGCCGGCCCTCCGGCCCCGATGCGGCCGGACCGCGCACGTCGTACTCCTCGTAGGCGGCGACGATCCGTCCGACCAGCTTGTGGCGTACGACGTCGTGGCTGGTGAGCCGGTTGAAGCCGACGTCCTCGACGCCGGTGAGGATGTCCTCGACGACCTTGAGGCCGGAGCGGGTCCCGCCGGGCAGGTCGATCTGGGTGACGTCGCCGGTGACGACCATCTTGGAGCCGAACCCGAGCCGCGTCAGGAACATCTTCATCTGCTCGGGCGTGGTGTTCTGGGCCTCGTCGAGAATGATGAAGGAGTCGTTCAGCGACCGACCCCGCATGTACGCCAGCGGTGCGACCTCGATGGTGCCGGCGGCCAGCAGCTTGGGGATCGACTCGGGGTCGATCATGTCGTGGAGCGCGTCGTAGAGCGGCCGCAGGTAGGGGTCGATCTTCTCGCTCAGCGTGCCGGGCAGGAACCCGAGCCGCTCCCCCGCCTCCACCGCCGGCCGGGTCAGGATGATCCGGTTGACGTTCTTGGCCTGCAGCGACTGGACGGCCTTCGCGACGGCCAGATAGGTCTTGCCGGTGCCCGCGGGCCCGATGCCGAACGTGATGGTGTGCTTGTCGATCGAGTCGACGTAGCGCTTCTGGTTCAGCGTCTTCGGCCTGATCGAGCGGCCGCGGTTGGACAGGATGTTGAGCGAGAGGACGTCGGCCGGTCGCTCAGTCGTCTCGGCGCGCAGCATCCCCAGCGCCCGCTCGACGGTCTCGGTCGAGATGCCCTGCCCGGTGCGGATGATGGTCACGAGCTCGTCGAGCAGCCGCTCGGCCAGGGCGACCTCGCCCGGGTCGCCCTGGAGCGTGATCCGGTTGCCGCGGACGTGGAGCTCGGCGTCGAAGGCGCGCTCGAGCATGGCGAGGTGCTCGTCGCCGGGACCGAGCAGGCTCACCATGTCGATGCTGTTGGGCACGACCACCGTGTGGCGGGTGCCTGGAGTGTTCTGGGTGTCAGTCATGGAGATTCCATGCTACGCAGGCGACAAGCAGGGACTCCCACTCCATATGGGCGCGGGTGACCTGCAGGATGCCCAGGCACATCTCGTCGGTGGTCCCCTCGCCCCAGACGACGTAGCGCTCCTCCTGGCCCTCGAACGCCGGCAGCTCGTCGCGCAGCCACTGGGCGTGGGTGCAGGTCACGCGCACCGTGTCGGAGGCGTCCAGCCGCACCGGCTGGATCGCCTCCGCCCCCTGGTCGTCGAAGTTCCACACGGGGATGTCGAGCACCGTCCGTGCCTGGTCGGTGCCGGGGTTGACCTCGACCTTGATCGAGCGCCCGAGCAGGTGCATGTGACCGGCGACGCCCTGGATCGTCATCGGCCCAGGGACCGTGCGCGTGCAGGACTGGGTCCGACCGGCGTCCGGTGAGCCGCCGCAGAGGAGGTACAGGACCTCGGCCGTGGACCCGGGGCCCTGGCCGAAGCGCTGCTTGACGTCGGCGAGGGCGGCGTCGCGGTCGCACAACGGGGACGCGTCGTGGCCCGGGCGGCAGGGCAGCTCGACCGGAGCAGGGAGCAGCATCGTCTCGAGCGGGGTGATCTGCGCCCCCTCCGGCGCCATCCGAAGCTGCGCCGCCGACACGTCGGCGTCGTCGCCCGCCTGCAGGTTGTAGTGGACCTGCATCACGATCTGGCTGCCCTCGTCGAGCTCGACGCCGAGCCCGGGGCGCAGCACCGACTCGCGACCACCCGGAGCCCACGCCCCCAGCCACTGGGCGTCGTCGACGTCGGCGAAGTCGTCGACGCCGCTGCCACCGAAGCAGGTCCAGCCGGGTCCTTCCTCTTCCGCGTCGACCGCCTCGGCCTGGGCCACCTGGTCGCGGCGGCACCCGGAACAGGATCACGTGATGGACGACGTCACTGTTGCCCGGCAGCACGTGCGTGCCGGTGAGGAAGGAGTCGCTCTCGAGGCGCGGGTCGAGCAGGAAGCAGCGATAGTCGTCGGTGCCGACGCCGGTCGGCGGGCTGGGCGTGTAGGGCTCGGCCATCGAGAGCGTCAACCTGCGCTCACCCTCCCGCAGGGGGATCGGCTTCGGGTTCTTGCCGGAGTGCTTGTGGGCCGGTTCCTCGTCCGCCTCTGAACCGTCGGTGGCGCCGGCGCTGACCGGTTCGGGCGTGGCATCGGGTGACTCGTCGGGTCCGCACCCGACCAGGGCGAGGACGGCGACCAGGCTCAGCGCGAGGGCTGCGGACGTGCGGCGGCGGAGCATCAGGCGTCCCGTCAGCCCGGGGGCCAGGTCATCGCCCGGCCGCCCAGGACGTGGAGGTGGGTGTGGAACACGCTCTGGCCGACTCCGGCGCCGGTGTTGAACACCATCCGGTAGTCCTCGAGGCCTTCGCGCGAGGCGACCTCGGCTGCCGCACCGACCAGTGCCCCGACCAGCGCCGGGTCGGCGGCCGCGGTCTCGGCTGCGTCTGCGGCGTGGTCGCGGGGTACGACGAGGACGTGGGTGGGTGCGACCGGGTTGACGTCACGGAACGCGACCACGTCGTCGGTGATCAGGACGATGTCGCCCGGGATGTCGCCCGCGATGATCTTGCAGAAGAGGCAGTCGTCGGACGCGGTCATGCACTCATGCTAGGAGACGACTCCGCCTCCGCGGCCCGGGAGATGCCGCGCTGGCGGTCCGGCACGGCAGCTCGACCACGAACGTCGAGCCCCGGCCGAGCTCGCTGTCGACGGTCACGACGCCACCGTGGGCGGCCACCACGGCCTGCACGATCGCGAGGCCGAGGCCGGAGCCCTGGACCTGCTGGACCTCCGGCTGGTGGCTGCGGAAGAAGCGGGTGAACAGGCGGTCGCGGTCGGTCTGGGAGATGCCGAGCCCGGTGTCGCCGACCACGATCCGGCTGACCGCGCCGTTCGACTTCAGCGACACCATGATCCGGCCACCGTCGGGTGTGAACTTGGCGGCGTTGAGCAGCAGCTGGCTGACGGCCTGCTCGACCAGCTTCGGGTCGCACTCGTGGTGGATCGGGTCGGGCGGCAGCCGCAACGACAGGTCCAGCCTCCGGCCGTCGATCCGCAGCCGGAGGTCGTCGTACGCCGACGAGACCAGCGTGCGCAGGTCGATCTCCTTCTGCTGCAGCTCCAGGTCGGGGTCCTCGACCCGGGTCAGGGTCAGCAGGTCCTGGATCAGCAGCAGCATCCGCTGACCGTTGCGCTCGATGCGGTCGACGAAGGTACGGGCGCCGGCATCGGCGGTCGGGTCGTCGAGCTCCTCCTGGAGCATCTCGGCATACCCGAGGATGCTCGCCATCGGTGCCCGCAGCTCGAGACTCATGGTGGCGAGGAACTGTTCGGTGCCGCTCTCCGCCTGGTTCTCGTCGGTGACGTCACGACCGGCGAAGAGGTAGCCGGTGGTGTCGCCGCTCGACGTCCGGATCGGGGCGAGCGTCATCGACAGCATCCGCCGCTCGCCGTCGGGGCGCTTGAACGGCCACGCGAGCGGTTGCCGTTGGTCACCGGCGACCAGACCGGCCGCGACCGCTGCGAACGTCTGGTCCGTGCGCAAGGCGAGGGCCCACGACGCGATCACGGCCTCGTCGAGGAAGAACGAGGGCGTGCGGCCCAGCGCGGTGCCCTCACTGACGCCCACGACCGCTGCCGCGCCCGGGTTGAACCGCGTGATCGCTCCGTCGAGGTCGGTCGTGATGAGGACCGTGACGGTCCGGGCCGCGAAGATCTCGCTCAGCAGCCCGGCGTTCACGTCGGCGTCGTCCTGGGCGTCGTCGAGGTCCGCGGCCAGCGACCGCGAGTTCATGACCGCCAGGCCCGCGGCGATCGCGATCAGCAGCGCCGCGACCGACAGTGCGAGCTCGACCGGGTTGCCGAGCAGGTCGGCAGCAAGGACCCCGCCGGCGGCCACCACGAGGAGGACAGGCGCAGCGAGGAGCCGTAGCCATGACGTCAAGGGGGTCTCTCCTTCCGGACGGGGGGTATCCGGGCGGGCTCTAGGCGCAACCGTAGGGCGGACGGGCAGCCTGCGTCCCCGGAATCAGCGAGCCGGTCGTGTCAACCGCTCCCCGATTCCGCGCGTCCCACTAGCGTGCTCACTCATGCGACCTCCGTCCCCGTGCCCGCCGTGACCGGCGAGGCCCGGACGTGGGACGCCGACACGGCCCTGGAGCAGCTGTACGCCGCCCACTGGCGCTCCCTGGTACGGCTGGCCGTGCTGCTCGTCCACGACAACGGGCTCGCCGAGGAGATCGTGCAGGACGCGTTCGTCGCGGTGCACGATCGCTGGCGGCGGCTGCGTGACACCGACCGGGCGCTCGCCTACCTGCGTCAGACAGTCGTCAACCGGGCTCGCTCGGCGCTGCGGCACCGGGCGGTCGTCGCCCGCCACGTCGCCCGCGGCACCCGCGACGTCGACGCACCCGGCAGCGACGACGGCGCCCTGGTGGCCGAACGCCGCGACGCCGTGCTCGCTGCCATGCGGTCGCTGCCCGACCGGCAGCGCGAGGTGATGGCGCTGCGCTACTACGCCGAGCTGTCCGAGGCCGAGATCGCCGACGCGATGGGCATCAGCCGCGGCGCCGTGAAGAGCCACGCGTCCCGAGGCGCCGCCGCGCTGCGGACGGCGCTCGCCGACTACCTGGAGGAGCGGTCATGACCCGCCACGAGATGGACGACCAGCTCTCCGAGCTGCTCCACGACGCGGTCGCGGACGTCGAGCCGTCCGAACGGCTCAGCGAGCTGCGCGCACGTACGGCGTCCTCGACCACCTCGCGTCGCTGGTGGATCGGCGCCGGCGGCGCCGCTCTCGCCACCGCCGCGGTCGTCACCGCGATCGCGGTCGTCGGCACCGATCCTCCGACCGCGGTCGACCCTCCCCCGGCCGCCCCGCCGGCAGATCCCAGGGCCGTCGCGGCGTACTTCGTGGGCGACACCCCGCGCGGGCCGCGGCTCTACCGGGAGTTCCAGCAGGTCGTCGACCCGACTCCCGGGCTGGCGGGGCTGGAGCTGCTGGAGTCCGGTCCGGACGACCCCGACTACACGTCGCTGTGGCCGGCCGGTTCGTTCGAGAGCGTGTCCGGCCCCGAGGATGGCCTCGTGACCGTCCAGCTCGGCGACGGAGCCCCTGCCGAGCCGTCCGCGCTGGCGCTCCAGCAGGTGGTCTACACGGTGAGCGCGGGCTTCCAGGAGCCGGTGACGGTGGAACTCACCAACGGCGATGCCCTGCTCGAAGTGATCGCGGCCGAGCCGCAGCTCGACGTGCTGTCCCACGTGAACCTCTCCGACCCGTTCGAGGGCCAGGTCGTCTCCGGCGACACGTTGCGCGTCAACGGCGTGGCCAACTCGAACGAGGCGAACGTCCTCTGGACCATCGAGAGCGAGGACGGCTCGTCCGGGGACGGTTCCTACTTCACCGCCGAGGGGTACATGGGAACGCGGCTGTTCCCGTTCTCGGGCAAGGTCGACGTGTCCTCCCTCGATCCCGGGACCTACACCCTCACGGTGGAGACCGACGATCTGTCGGGCGGCGCCGAGGGCATCGGCCCGTTCTCCGACACCCGCACCTTCGTCATCGAGTGAGAGGCACCGCCATGCGCATCAGACTCCTGGCACCCGCGGCCGCAGTGGTGTTCCTGCTCGGCGCCTGCTCCGACCAGACCCCGGTCGCCGACGACGGCCCCGACGCGTGCGCGCCGACCGCGACACCGAGACGCCCAGCGAGCCGTCCGACAGCCCGGCAGACTCCTCGACCTCGGCGGGGAGCGGCGGCGGAGCGACCGTCCCGGCGTACTTCGTCGGCGACACCGACCGTGCGGGCCTGCGGCTGTACCGGGAGTTCCAGCGCGTCGACGGCGACCCGCTCGAGGCCGCCGCTGCGCTGCTGACCTCCGGATCGCCGCTCGACCCCGACTACCGGACCCTGTTCCCGGGCGGGTCGTTCGAGAGCGTCGAGTACTCCGCCGACGCGGGCGCGATCATCGCGACGGTGCCCGACGACGGTTGGAACACCCGCGCCCCGGGGATGTCGGCGGCGGAGGCGAAGCTGGCCGTGCAGCAGCTCGTCTACACGCTGCAGGGCGTCCAGCAGGAGCGGGTGCCCGTGGTGGTGCAGCTCGGCGAGCTCTCCCGTGCCGTTGTTCGGCATCGACACCACCGACGGCCTGACCGCCGCGCCGCCGCTCGACGTCCTCTCCCACCTCAGCCTCACCACGCCCGAACAGGGGTCGGTCGACGACGACGGCACGCTGGAGATCTCCGGGGTCGGCAACAGCTTCGAGGCGAACATCGGCTGGGAGATCCGGCAGGGCGACGAGGTCGTCATGGACGGATTCGCCACGATGGCGGGCTGGATGGAGCCCAGGCTCTTCCCCTTCGAGACCACCGCCGACATCTCCGACCTCCCGCCCGGCGACTACACCCTCTGGGCCACCACCGACGACCCCACCGGCGGCACCGAGGGCATCGGTGCGATGACCGACGACAAGGACTTCACGGTCGGGTAGAGGTGCAGGCCCGACGGGGAACCGGCTGCGAAGTCGAGACCCCCAGGTCGCGGCTCAGCCCCACGAGATGTCCGCGACAGCAGCGCCGACACCGCCGCCACCCCCGCCGTCGACGTCCGCAGCACCTCCGACCCCAGCCGTACGGCGACGCCGCCGGCTTCGGTGAGGGCGGCGACCTCGTCCTCGGTCAACCCACCCTCGGGCCCGACCACCACGACGACCGTGCCCACGTCCGGCACCGCCACGGACGCCAGCGGCGACGAAGCGGCCTCGTGAAGGACCACCGCCAGATCCGCATCAGAAACCAGCGACACCACGTCGGAGGTCGAGGCGAGCGGGTCGACCGAGACCGCCCACGGCCGCCGCGCCTGCTTGCCGGCCTCCCGCGCGGTCGAGCGCCAGCGGGCGAGTGATTTCGTGGCCCGCTCCCCCTTCCAGACCGCAACGCTGCGCGACGCGGCCCACGGCACGATCCGCGCGACCCCGATCTCGGTCAGCATCTCCACCGCGAGCTCGCCGCGCTCGCCCTTCGGCAGTGCCTGCACGACCACGATCTCGGGCTCGGGTCGCGGGGTGTGGAAGACCTCAGCAACACGCACCGCGAAGATGCGCTTGCCCGTCGACTCCACGTCGCCGGTGACCGCACAGCCACGACCGTCGGTGAGCATCACCGGCTCACCCACCCGCAGCCGGCGTACGGCGACGGCGTGGTGGGCCTCGTCACCGGTCACCTCGACCAGCGAGCCGGCCGCGACATCGGCCAGCCGCGGGACCAGGTGGACCGGCAGGCTCATCAGTGCTGGTTGAACGCGTCGCGCAGCCGGCCGAACATCGACTTCTGCGCGGCTCGCACCTGTCCGCTCGGCTGCTCCTCGTTGCGGAGGGCAGCCATCTCCCGCAGCAGCTCCTCCTGCCGCTCGTCGAGCCGCGTCGGCGTCTCCACGACGAGGTGGACCACGAGGTCACCCCGTCCTCCACGGAGGCCGGGTACGCCGCGTCCGCGCTGCACCTGCTCGGCGCCCGACTGCGTGCCGGGCCGGACCTCGAGCTCGAACTCGGTCTCGAGCCCCGGATCGGTGCCCGACGCGACGTCGGACTCCAGGGTCGGCAATGTCAGCGTGGTGCCGAGCGCGGCCGCCGTCATCGGCACGGTCACCGTGCAGTGGAGGTCGTCGCCGTGGCGGGTGAAGGTCGGGTGCTGGGCGACGCTGATCTCGACGTAGAGGTCTCCGGCCGGTCCACCGCCCGGGCCGACCTCGCCCTGCTCGGCGAGCTGGACGCGGGTGCCGGAGTCGACGCCCGCCGGGATCTTCACCGTCAGGGTCCGGCGAGAGCGGACCCGGCCGTCGCCGGAGCACTCGCGGCAGGGCTCGGGGATGATCGAGCCGAAGCCGCGGCACGCCGCACACGGCCGCAGGGTCCGTACCTCGCCCAGGAACGAGCGCTGCACGTGGGCGACCTCACCCACGCCGTGGCAGGTCTCGCAGGAGACCGGCTGTGTCCCCGGCGAGGCGCCGCTTCCCGAGCACGTCCCGCACACGACGGCGGTGTCGACCTTGAGCTCACGCGTGACGCCGAACGCCGCCTCGGCGAGGTCGATCTCGACGCGGATCAGGGCGTCCTGGCCCCGGCGGACCCGCGACCGCGGACCGCGCCCCTGGGCGGCCGCGCCCCCGCCGCCGAAGAAGGCGTCCATGATGTCCGTGAACGAGAACCCGGCACCCTGCCCGAAGCCGCCGCTCCCGCCGAACGGGTCTCCGCCGCGGTCGTACGCCGCGCGCTTCTGCGGGTCGGACAGCACCTCGTAGGCGCGGGAGACCTCCTTGAACATCTCCTGGGTAGCCGCGTCGGGGTTGACGTCCGGGTGGTACTGCCGCGCCAGCTTGCGGTAGGCCTTCTTGATGGCCTCGCCGTCGGCGTCGCGGGTGACACCCAGGAGGTCGTACAGGTCCTGGCTCAACGTCGTCCTTCGTAGTCTCGGTCGGTGGGAAGTCGGGTCGGTGTGGTCGGTGGTGTCAGGCCTCGTCGAGGATCCGGGACACGTAGCGGGCGACGGCGCGCACCGCCGCCATCGAGCCGGGATAGTCCATGCGGGTCGGGCCGACGATGCCGAGTGTCGCCAGGGCCTCGTTGCCGGGGCCGTAGCCGGTCGCGACCACGGACGTCGAGGACAGCTCCTGGTAGGGGCCCTCATGGCCGATCCGCACCATGAGCGTGTCGCCGGAGGTCGACTCACCGATGAGCTTGAGCAGCACCACGTGCTCCTCGATCGCCTCGAGCAGGGGGCGCACGTCGGCCTCGAAGCTGGTGCCGAAGTGAGCCAGGTTGGCGGTGCCACCGACCGCGACGCGTTCGTCGACGCGCTGGTCGGACATCGCCTCGGCGAGCGCCTCGGCCACGGCCGCGGCGGTCGGCTCCTCGGCGGCGAGCGTGCGCAACCGGCTGACCGCGTCGGCGATGACCTCCCCGGTGGCGGCCTGGTTGGTCCGGGTGCGCAGCGCGGCCAGGCCTTGCTCGTCGAGCTCCGTCGCCAGCTCGACGACGCGCTGCTCGACCCGGCCCGTGCTCAGGATCAGGACGGCGAGAACCCGCGTCGGCGCGAGCGAGACCAGCTCGATGTGGCGCACCGTGCTGCGGCTCAGGGTGGGGTACTGCACGACGGCGACCTGACGGGTCAGCTGCGCGAGCAGCCGCACGGACCGGTGGACCACGTCGTCGAGGTCGACCGCGCCGTCGAGGATGGTGGTGATGGCGCGGCGCTCGGCAGCGCTCATCGGCTTGATGGTCGTCAGCTTGTCGACGAAGAGCCGGTAGCCCTTGTCGGTCGGGACCCTGCCCGCGCTGGTGTGGGGTTGGGTGATGAACCCCTCCTCCTCCAGCGCGGCCATGTCGTTGCGGACCGTGGCCGGGGAAACCCCGAGCCCGTGGCGCTCCACCAGGGCCTTGGACCCGACCGGCTCCTCGGTGGCGACGTAGTCCTCCACGATCGCCCGGAGGACGGCGAGCCTGCGATCGTCCTGCACGACTGCCACCTCCTCGCCTGGTCCGATCCTGCTCTGGCACTCCCGTGCCCGGAGTGCCAAGCCTACTAGGGTCGTACCCGTGGCCGACTTCACCGAGCTCGCCGACCGGGTCTGGGTCGCGCGCTACCCCTGGTTCGACGTGAACGTGACCGTCGTCGGCGGGGAGCGTGGACTCCTGGTCGTCGACACCCATGCCTCGTCGGCCGCCGCCCGCGAGGTCGTGGCCGACGTGCGGCGGCTCGGTGCCGGCGACGTGGTCGCCGTCGTGAACACCCACGAGCACTTCGACCACACCTTCGGCAACGGCGAGCTCCGCGCGGCGTACGGCGAGCTGCCGATCCACGCACACGAGGAGGCCGCGGCGCGGACCATCCCTGCCGGGGAGCGGATCAAGCGCCTCTACGACGACGATCCCGACGACCCGCATCGCGACGAGGTGCTGGAGACCGAGATCGTGCCGGCCGACCAGACGTTCTCCTCGGCACGCCTGCTCGACCTCGGTGACCGTGCCGTCGAGCTGGTCCACCCGGGCCGCGGCCACACCGCCGGCGACCTCGTGGTCGGCGTCACCGATGTCGACATCCTGCTGGCAGGCGACCTGGTCGAGGAGTCGGCGCCGCCGGGGATGGGCGAGGACTCGTGGCCGATGGAGTGGCCGCTCACCCTCGACCTGGTCCTCAACCTCCTGACGCCCGCGACCGTCGTCGTCCCGGGCCACGGCGCTCCTGTCGACCGCGGCTTCGTGGAGCGGCAGCGCGACGACCTCGGCGTCGTCGCCGAGACGATCCGCGACCTCGCCGGTCGCGGGGTCCCCGTCGCGGACGCCCTCGACTCCGCCGAGTGGCCGTGGGAGAAGGACCGGCTCGCCGCCGCCGTACGCCGTGGCTACGAGCACCTGCCCCGCAGCCAGAAGCGCCTGCCCCTCCTCTGACCTGGGCTACCGTTCGCCGCATGAGCGAATCCGACAGCGAGCGCCAGGACAGCGACGACGTCGAGCTGGTCCCGGAGGACCTGCAGCCGAGCGAGGACAATCCACTGGCCGAGCCGCTGCCCGAGGACGTCGACACCGACGAGCTCGACATGCTCGGTGGCAAGCACCCCGAGGAGAGCAGCGACCAGGACGAGCGGCAGGCCGACCAGGGCGGCGACGGCGAGTCGGACGACGACGCCTGACCCGGGCCACCTAGCGTGAGCAGGTGACCTCGCGCGACCGGTACGGCACCGACATCCTCGCGACCGACTGGCGCGCCCCGAAGCGGGGCCGCGCGGTCGAGACCCCCGCGGTGAAGGGGGAGGTCGTGGAGGAGGTGACGACCGACTTCTGCGGCGAGATCGTCCAGGTCGATCGCGACCTCCACACGGTCACCCTCGAGGACCGGCGGCAGCGACGGCGTACGTTCCCGCTCGGCGCGGGGTTCCTGCTGGACGGCAAACCGGTCATCCTCACCCCGCCCGTACGTGTCGCCGCGCCCCGGAAGCCGACCCGCACCGCCTCAGGCTCGGTCGCCGTCCACGGTGCCGCGGCGCGGGTCGCCCGGCAGAGCCGGATCTACGTCGAGGGCCGCCACGACGCGGAGCTGGTCGAGAAGGTCTGGGGCGACGACCTGCGGATCGAGGGCGTCGTGGTGGAGTACCTCGGTGGCGTCGACGACCTCGCCGACCACCTCCGCGACTTCCGTCCCGGCCCCGAACGACGGGTCGGCGTCCTCGTCGACCACCTCGTCTCGGGCTCGAAGGAGAGCCGGATCGCCAGTGCCATCGCCCGCTCCCCCGTCGGCCCCCATGTGCTCGTCACCGGTCACCCGTTCATCGACATCTGGCAGGCAGTCAAGCCCGAGCGACTCGGGATCGACCGTTGGCCCGACGTCCCGCGCCAGGAGGACTGGAAGCGCGGCACCTGCCAGCGCCTCGGCTGGCCCCACCGCGACCAGGCCGACATCGCCCGCGCCTGGCAGCACGTCCTGGCCCGGGTCACGTCGTACGCCGACCTCGACCCGGCCCTGCTGGGGCGGGTGGAGGAGCTGATCGACTTCGTCACGTCGTGACGCGACTACCATCGAGCCCATGAGCGATCCTTACGGCCCGCCGTCCGCACAGGATCCGAGCGAGGGCGTCAGCCAGGACGAGAAGACGTGGGCGTTGACCTCCCACATCGGCAGCCTGGTGACGGCCTGGATCGCGTTCGGCTTCATCGCACCGCTGCTCGTGATGCTGATCAAGAGCGACTCCCCGTTCGTACGCCGCCACGCGGTCGAGTCGCTCAACTTCCAGATCTCGATGCTGATCTACAGCCTCGTCGGGGGCCTGATCGCGTTCGTCATCATCATCGTCACGTTCGGCGTCGCCTTCATCATCATCTTCCCGCTCATCGCGATCGTGCTGCTGGTCGTGCTGGTGCTGGTCATACAGGCGACGATCGCCGCCAGCCGCGGCGAGCCGTACGAGTACCCGTTCACCATCCGCTTCGTCAGCTGAGGAGCTCTCGGACCACGCCGTCGGCCAGCAGCCGTCCCTCGCGGGTGAGGACGAGCCGCGGCCCGTCGGTGACCAGGAGACCTCGTTCCACCAGACCCGGCACGGCCGCCAGCCCGGTCTCGTCCAGGACCTCGCGGTCGAGACCGGTGTCGAGCCGCAGCTCCAGCAGCACCCGTTCCACCCTCCGGTCCTCCCCACTCAGCAGCTCGCGCGCATGAGCCGGGCTGACCCCGGACGCGAGCCGGTCGGCGTACGCCGCAGGGTGCTTGACGTTCCACCAGCGTGTGCCGCCGACGTGGGAGTGGGCGCCGGGCCCCACACCCCACCAGTCGGCGCCGGTCCAGTAGAGGAGGTTGTGCCGGCACCGCGCCGCCTCGTCGCGCGCCCAGTTCGACACCTCGTACCACCCGAGCCCGCCGGCCGAGAAGCGCTCGTCGGCGGCGAGGTACTTGTCGGCCAGGTCGTCGTCGTCCGGGGCCGGGATCTCGCCGCGGCGGACCGCTCGGGCGAGTGCGGTCCCGTCCTCCACGATCAGCGCGTACGCCGAGACGTGGTCCGGCTCGCACGCGAGCGCCGCCTCGAGCGAGATCTCCCAGTCGCTGAGCGACTCCCCCGGCGTCCCGTAGATCAGGTCGAGGCTCAGCTGCTCGAAGCCGGCAGCGCGCGCCCACCCGACCACGGCCGGCACCCGGAGCGGGTCGTGGGTCCGGTCGAGGGTGGCCAGCACATGAGGAACGGCCGACTGCATCCCGAAGGAGATCCGGTTGAAACCGACGTCACGCAGCTTCTCCAGGTCCCACGACGCCACCGAGTCGGGGTTGGACTCGGTCGTGATCTCTGCGTCGGGAGCGAGACCGAACTCCGAGGCGATCGTCGCCAGCACGGCACCGAGGTCTCCGGCCGGCAGCAGCGTCGGCGTACCGCCGCCCAGGAAGACCGTGGACACCGGGAGGTCGGCGTCGCCCAGCACGCGTCGCGCCCAGCGGATCTCCGCGATCGCGGAGGCGGCGTAGGTGGCGCGCGACGCGCCCGGGCCGAGCTCCTCGGCGGTGTAGGTGTTGAAGTCGCAGTAGCCGCAGCGCACGGTGCAGAAGGGGACATGCACGTAGAGGCCGAACGGGCGCTCCCCCAGCCCGTCGACAGCCTCGTCGGGCAGCCGCCCGTCGGCTGGCGCTGGATCGCCCGGGGGCAGCGCTGAGGGCACCCCCTCATGCTCGCACGCACCGATGGTGAGTTGCGCCTCGCCAGGCGTTGAGTGGCAGGCCGCGGCGGGCGCGTCGCCGCTCGGCTCAGGCGTAGAAGGCGTCGATCGTCTCCTTGTAGTTGCCCTCGACGACGTTGCGCTTGACCTTCATCGACGGGGTGAGCTCGCCGGACTCGACACTCAGGTCGTGGTCGAGCAGCTCCCACTTCTTGATGGTCTCCCAGCGGTTGAGCTTGGTGTTCAGCTCGTCGACATAGCCGGCGACCATGGCCTTGCACTGCTCCGAGTTGACGATCTCGGTGTAGTCGCCGCTGACGCCGTTCTCCTGCGCCCAGCCCGCGATCGCGTCGGGGTCGAGGGTGATGAGCGCGACGCAGAAGTTGCGCTCGGCGCCGAAGACCATGAACTGGCTGGCGTAGGGGCAGATCGCCTTGAACTTGGACTCGATCGCGGGCGGGGCGATGTACTTGCCGCCCGAGGTCTTGAAGAGCTCCTTGATCCGGCCGGTGATGGTCAGGAAGCCGTCGCTGTCGAGGGAACCCTTGTCGCCGGTGTGGAGCCACCCGTCGGCATCCAGAGTCCGGGACGTCTCCTCGGGAAGGTTGTGGTAGCCGTCCATGATGTGCGGACCGCGCAGCAGCACCTCGTCGCCCTCGCCGATCTTGACCTCGGCCCCCGGTAGCGCCCGGCCGACGGTGCCGATCTTGTTCTCGTCCGGGTGGTTGACGGTGGCGCCGGCGGAGTTCTCGGTCATGCCGTAGCCCTCGAGGATCACGATGCCGGCGGCGTTGAACCACTCGGCGATCTCCCGGTTGAGGGCAGCGGCGCCGGAGATGAAGAACCGGACCCGTCCGCCGAAGCGCTCGCGCACCTTGCTGAAGACGAGCTTGTCGAACAGCCCGTGCTGCAGCTTGAGCGGGAGCGGGACCGACTTGCCGTCGCGCTTGAGCTGCTCCACCTTGAGCCCGACGTCGAACGCCTTGTGGAAGATCTTCTCCTTGGCGCCGCCCTCGGCGGCCTGCATCGTCTGGATCCGGCCGTAGGCCTTCTCGAAGATGCGCGGCGCCGCACCCATGAAGGTCGGCTTCACCGTGGCGCAGTTGTCGACGATCTTCTCCACGCGACCGTCGATGGCGGTCGCGAAGCCGCACGCGAGCTGGCTCGAGAGCAGCACCTTGCCGAACGAGTGGGCCATCGGCAGCCACAGGAACTGCAGGTCGTCCTCGGAGAGGATGCCCTGCGCCTGGATCGCGCCACCCTCGTAGACCCACGACGAGTGGCGCAGCCGGACGCCCTTGGGGCGGCCGGTGGTCCCGGAGGTGTAGATGAGGGTGGCGAGCTGGCTGCCGGGGATCTTGTCGGCCGTCTCCTTGATCACGTCGGGGTGCTCGGCGAGGTAACCGTCGCCCAACTCGCCGAGGTCGTCGAGGTTGATGACCCAGTCGCCGTCCGTGGTTCCCGCGAAGGTGATGACCTTCTTCACGTGCGGCAGCTCGGACTTCCGGTTCTTGAGCTTGGCGATCTGGTCGTCGTCCTCGGCGAAGACGACCTGGCACTCGGAGTCGGCCAGGATGTAGGCCGTGTCCTCCTCGTTGGTCGACGGGTAGACCGTGGTGGTCGCGCCACCGGCGCACATGATCGCGAGGTCGGCGAGGATCCACTCGTAGCGCGTGGCCGACGCGATGCCGACGCGCTGCTCGGCCTCGAGACCGAGGGCGAGCAGGCCCGCCGCCAGGCGGCTGACCTCGTCGCCGGTCTGGCGCCAGGTCAGGGACTCCCACGCCTCCCCGACGGGGTACCGGAACGCCTCACGATCCGGGGACTTCTCCACCCGCTCCAGGAACTGGACGGCCACGTTGGCGGGGAGGGAGTCGACGAAGCTCGTGTCGGTGTTGATGGCCATGGGTTCCTGGGCTCCTGCACTGAATACGGCGGACCGAGCGACCGCGGGGGATGTAGGTGTTGGCGAGTAACCTAGATCACCAGGTTACGGAGCGGTAGCAGTCCCGCCCCGCGAGCCCGCGGCGACGTACTCTTCCGCCGTCCGCCGAGCCTCCTCGACCAGCCCGTCGACCGCGAGCAGGTCGGGCAGCCGCCAGCGCTCGGTCGTGAGCGCCCGGAACATGTGGCTGACCGTGACGCCGTGACCGGGTCGGTGGACGACCGAGATCGGGTCGCCGGCCTGCAGGTCCCCCTCCTCGATCACCCTGAGGTACGGACCCGGACGCCCCGGGACCGTGAACCGCTTCACCCAGGCCGTGTTGTCGAAGCCCAGCTCCCCCATCCAGCCCTTGAAGTCGTTGCAGGGGATCCTCGGGCTCGCGACCTCGAGCAGCACGGAGCCGACCCGCCACGTCTCGCCGATCTCGGCCGCGTTGATGTCGTAGCCGACGGTGGTGAGGTTCTCGCCGAACTGTCCGTCGGCGATCGGCTGGCCGAGCGTCTCGGTCCAGCGGTCGAGGTCCTCGCGGGAGAAGGCGTAGACCGCCTGGTCGACGCCTCCGTGGTGCTTGGTGTCGCCCACCTGGTCGCCCTCGAGTCCGAGGCGCAGGGCGCGGACCGGGCCGTCGACCGGGTGCTTCTGGATCGCGGTGAGGCCGAGCTCGGCCCACTCCCGCGGCCGGGGTCGGCCGACGTGCACGGAACGGAGCAGGAAGGTCACCGCGCCATCAGACCACGTGAGGTCGTCAATCCTGCACCGCTTTTGCCACCGCGAGCGCGAGCGTGGCGCCCGCGGTGTCGCCGTCCTCGGCGGCCCAGTGGGCGTTGAGCACCTCACGCAGCAGGACCCAGTCCCGGGCCCGCTCCTCGTCGAGCCCGCCCGCGTCGACGAGCGCGTGGAAGCGTCGTCGTACACCGCCGCGCAGGTCTCCGGCCAGCTCCTCGGTCCGGTTCCACAGCATGGGAGCGACCTCGTAGCACGGGTCGCCGTTCATGGGCTTGGGGTCGATCGCGAGCCACGGCTGCCGGTCGGAGGCGAGCACGTTGAAGTAGTGCAGGTCGCCGTGGACGACCACCGAGGCACTCACGGGGTCGCTGACCAGGTCGCGGGCGAGGGACCTTGCCTGCTGGACCAGCCGGTGCGGGACCGGGCCGCTGACCGGCAGCCGGGCGAGTTCATCCACCCACTCCTCGACGTACGACGGGACGGTCCGCAACTGGGGCAGCGCAGGGACGTGCAGGTGCTGCCACAGCCCCGCCACGACCTCGCACGCCTCGATGTCCCACAGGTCGCGGAGGTCCGTGGCATGGAGCCGTTCGAGCAGGAGCGCCCGCCGACCGGGGTCGGCGCGGATCATCCGGACTGCCCCGCGACCGTCCCAGTGGCGCAGCGCGAGCGCCTCGTGCTCCGACTCCTCGTCGCCGTCCCAGGTCACCTTGAGGACGACGGACTCGTCCTCCTCGGTGAGCGCGGGCACCACCAGCGAGACGTAGCCGTGCATCGACCACCCGTCGGCCCGCAGCCCCCACTCGGACATCAGGTCGCTCGCGAGCCGTGGCAGCCGGTCGACCCAGTCAGCCCACGCTGGCCCGCGCTCGGCCATGCCGAGGACGCCGTCGGGTAGGTGCACGGGCACATTGTTCACGCCGCGCCGCGGTGGGAGGCTTCGGCCATGAGCACCACCCCACGAAATCGAGGGCTTCCCCGCTCCGCTCCTCCACCCCACGATTCCGCGGGGACCCCGGATGAGCCCGCGCGAGCAGCCGTGGTCGGACCAGCCGGCGACCCACGGGCGGATCCTGGTCCTGACCGACAACCCGATCGCCCGCGCCGTCGAGGCCATCGCGACCACCGTCGGCCGCGAGGTGGTGGTGCTGGCCGACGACGACGGCGGCCCCGGTCTGGCACCGCAGGCCGGCGACGCCGTGGTGCTCTGCGACCACGACGCACCGGACGCCCCCGCGGTGCTCCGCGACGCCCTCGCGTCCGAGGCGACGTACGTCGCGATGATGGCCAGCCGGCGACGTGCGGCCGCGACCGTGGCGCAGCTGCGCGAGGAGGGTGTGGACGTCACGACCCTGCACGTGCCGGCCGGGCACGACCTGGGCGGCAAGGGGCCGGGCGAGATCGCGCTGTCCGTGGTCGCCGAGATCGTCGCCGAGTCCTACGACCGTCCCGGTGGCGCGCTGCGCGACTGAAGGCCGATCCGGGGACCGCTACTTCTTGCGCTCGCTGGCGCCCGCGCCGTCGGAGGAGAGGGCGGCGACGAAGGCCTCCTGGGGCACCTCGACCCGACCGACCATCTTCATCCGCTTCTTGCCCTCCTTCTGCTTCTCGAGCAGCTTGCGCTTGCGGGTGATGTCACCGCCGTAGCACTTGGCGAGCACGTCCTTGCGGATCGCGCGGATGTTCTCGCGGGCGATCACGCGGGCACCGATGGCGGCCTGGATCGGCACCTCGAACTGCTGTCGCGGGATGAGGTCCTTGAGCTTGCCGGCCATCATCACGCCGTAGCCGTACGCCGCGTCGCGGTGGACGATCGCCGAGAAGGCGTCGACCGGCTCGCCCTGGAGCAGGATGTCGACCTTCACCAGGTCGGCCGCCTGCTCGCCGGTGCGCTCGTAGTCGAGGGAGGCGTAGCCCTTGGTGCGGGACTTCAGGGCGTCGAAGAAGTCGAAGACGATCTCGCCCATCGGCAGGGTGTAGCGCATCTCGACCCGGTCCTCGGAGAGGTAGTCCATGCCGAGCAGGCTGCCGCGCTTGGTCTGGCAGAGCTCCATGATCGTGCCGATGAAGTCGGACGGCGCCAGGATCGTCGCCTTCACCACCGGCTCGCGGACCTCGGCGATCTTTCCTTCGGGGAACTCACTGGGGTTGGTGACCTCGTGGCGGGTGCCGTCCTCCATGCCGACCTCGTAGACCACGTTGGGTGCGGTCGAGATGAGGTCGAGGTTGAACTCCCGCTCGAGCCGGTCGCGGGTGATCTCCATGTGGAGCAGTCCGAGGAAGCCGCAGCGGAAGCCGAAACCCAGCGCGCCGGACGTCTCGGGCTCGTAGGCGAGCGCGGCGTCGTTGAGCTGGAGCTTCTCCAGTGCGTCCCGCAGCGTCGGGTAGTCGTCGCCGTCGATCGGGTAGAGCCCCGCGTAGACCATCGGGTTGGGGTGCTTGTAGCCACCGAGCGGCTCGGACGCGCCGTGGTGCTGGGAGGTGACGGTGTCACCGACCCGCGACTGGCGGACGTCCTTCACGCCGGTGATGAGGTAGCCGACCTCGCCGACCCCGATCTCACCGGCCTTGACCGGCTCGGGCGAGATCACCCCGACCTCGAGCATCTCGTGGACGGCGTTGGTCGACATCATCTTGATCCGGTCACGGTGACTGAGCTTGCCGTCGACCACCCGGACGTAGGTGACCACGCCGCGGTAGGTGTCGTAGACCGAGTCGAAGATCAGCGCGCGCGGCGGCTTGTCGGCATCGCCCACCGGCGGAGGGGTCTGCTTGACGATCTCGTTGAGCAGCGTCTCGACGCCCACACCGGTCTTGGCGCTGGTCAGCAGCACGTCGGACACCTCGCAGCCGACCAGGCCGGCCAGCTCCGCGGCGTACTTGTCCACGTTGGCGCTGGGCAGGTCGATCTTGTTGAGCACCGGGATGATGTGGAGGTCGGCGCCCATCGCGAGGTAGAGGTTGGCCAGCGTCTGCGCCTCGATCCCCTGGGCGGCGTCGACGAGCAGCACCGCCGCCTCGCACGCCTCGAGCGACCGCGACACCTCGTAGGTGAAGTCGACGTGGCCGGGGGTGTCGATCATGTTGAGCACGTAGGTGCCCGGCTCGGCGCCCTCGGCGTTGTCGGCCGGCACCGTCCACGGCATCCGGACCGCCTGGCTCTTGATCGTGATGCCGCGCTCGCGCTCGATGTCCATCCGGTCGAGGTACTGGGCCCGCGCGGCGCGCTCGTCGACGACGCCGGTCAGCTGGAGCATCCGGTCGGCCAGGGTCGACTTGCCGTGGTCGATGTGGGCGATGATGCAGAAGTTGCGGATGATCGCCGGATCGGTGTGGCCGGGTCGGGGCGCGGTCGGGGCGGGCACGAGGTGAGGACGCTGCTTTCGGAGTGGCGGAGGTCGGTCGGGGTGCCGATTCTTCCACGCGGGGGCGAGTCTCCCCGAACTCGCGACCACCCGTACGGATGGTTTTGCCAGCCGATCGCCACCGTGGCGTGACCTTTCCCGGGGCAGTCCGTTGAGGCGGACGGGGGGCAAGCCGGGGGCAGTTCACCAGCACGCCGGTCGAGAACCGGGGGGTTTCCCGGTGTGCGGCTCACGAGCGCGCAGTGGATGTGCATCGCCCACAGCGATGTCACGGTCGGGCTCGCGGTCGTCGTACGAGCGGCTCCGGCGTACGCCTTTCCAGCCGGCCGCGGCCACGCTCGGGCGTGGCGCGGCCGGTTCTCTCGCCCGTCCGCGAGGATGGCGGCATGGCCCGTTCCGCCCCACCGCTCGGCGACACCGCGCGCCGGCTCGAGTGGCACGTCCTGCCACCGCCGCTCCGCGACCTCATCGAGCGCCGCTGCGGCTCCCCCGTCGTCGACCGCCCACACCCGCAACCGGGGCTTCACCCCGGGCTTCGCCTCGGTGCTCGAGTGCGAGGACGGCAGCCGCCACTTCGTGAAGGCTGCCTCGCTCCGCGCGCAGGGCGATCTTCGCCGCGGCCTACCGCGAGGAGGCGCGCAAGCTGGAGGCGCTGCCCGACGGCGTACCGGCACCGCGGCTGCTGTGGTCCTACGACGGCGAGTGGGTCGCGCTCGGCATCGATCACGTCGACGGACGCCACCCCAGCCGGCCCTGGACCGCCGCCGACCTCGACGCCTGCCTGGACGCGCTGGAGGCCGTCGCCTCGCAGCTGACCCCGGCGCCGGAGGACCTGGCGCTGGCCCCGGCCGCCGACGAGTTCGCGCCGTTCCTCGGCCACTGGGAGCAGGTGCGGGCAGTCTCACCCGGACCTGCCCCATCTCGAGCGAGGCGGTCGGCGCTCGCCGGCCGTTACGCCGAGGTCGTGGCCGGTGACACGGTCGTCCACACGGACGTCCGCGACGACAACGTGCTGATCGACGTCGAGGGGCGGGCGTGGTTCTGCGACTGGAACTGGCCCGTCGTCGGGCGCCGCGTGGCTGGACTCCCTCCTCATGCTCATCGGTCCCCGCGGCGACGGCCTCGACGTGGAGTCGGTCATCGCCGAGCGCCGGCTGCTGCGCGACGTGCCGGCCGAGTCGATCGACGTGGTGATCGCGCTGGTCACGGCGTACTTCCTGAAGTCGGCCGACGACCCGGTGCCGCCGACCTCGCCGTACCTCCGCGACCACCAGCGCTGGCAGGGCGAGGTGTGCTGGGAGTGGCTGTGCGAGCGGCGGGGGTGGGACCCGGTCGTCGGTTTGGCGCGGCGAAGAGGCCCGCTGTTAACCTTGCACGTCGCTCGCGGCGCGTGCTCGCGAGCCCTGAACTCAGCACCATCCACCCTGCACACACGACCGACCGAAGGCTGCATCAGTGGCGAACATCAAGTCCCAGATCAAGCGGAACAAGCAGAACGAGAAGCGTCACGAGCGCAACAAGGCCGTCAAGACGAGCCTGAAGAGCGCCGTGCGCAAGTTCCGCGAGGCCGCCGACGCCGGCGACAAGGACACCGCCGTGGCGGCCGGCCGCGACGCCGCCCGCGCACTGGACAAGGCTGCCTCCAAGGGCGTCATCCACAAGAACCAGGCCGCGAACCGCAAGTCGGCCATCGCGAAGCGCGCGTCCTCTCTCTGAGGACTCCTCGCCTCTGAAGAACCCGCTCCGGCGGGTTCTTCTCGTTTTCAGAGCGCAGCGAACGGCCGAGTGACGCGTCTCGAAACCTGTGGGACCGACCGACTGTGGAGTTGGTCGAGCCGACCGAGCCGCTAGGCGAGGGCGAGTCGAGACCACCGGTACGTGGTGCGGCGGTGGTCTCGACAGCCGCTCGCTGCGCTCGCTGCTCGACCAACTGGGTCAGGTCTCGACAGCCAGCTGCGGAGCGCTACCGCCGGGTCGCGACGGCCGCGGAGTGCACCCCGCGTCGGGAGCGAAGATGTTCAGAGCGTCGACTCGGCGTGAGCAAGTGATCGGTGTGGAGTTGGTCGAGCCGACCGAGCCGCTAGGCGAGGGCGAGTCGAGACCACCGGTACGTGGTGCGGCGGTGGTCTCGACAGCCGCTCGCTGCGCTCGCTGCTCGACCAACTGGGTCAGGTCTCGACAGCAGCTGCTGACCAACTGGGTCTCGGGTCTCGACAGCCGCTCGGAGCGCTACCCCTCGCGCAGGCCGGTGACCGTCAGGACCAGCCGTTCGAGGGTGTACGACGCGTCGCTGGCCGCGCCCTTGATGTCGGCGTCGGCCTGCGCGATCGCCCGGATCGCCCGCGCGATCCCGGGCTCCGACCACGAGCGTGACTGGTCGCGCACGGTGCGGACCTTCCACGGGGGGACGCCGAGGTCGCGGGCCAGGTCGGCACTCGCGCTGACCTCGCGGCGCAGCGAGGTAACGGGCGACGCCGCGGGCGCTGCCGGCGAAGGCCGAGGTGACCAGCACCGGCGCGGTGCCGGCGTCGAGCGCCCAGCGCAGCTCCTCCAGGGCCACGGCACGCCGCCCCCAGAACGCGGCATCGGCGACGGCGAACGACTTCGCCTCGGCGCGGCCGCCGAAGTACTGCTTGACCTCCCCCACGCCCAGCGTCGTCTCGGGGAAGTCGCTGACCAGCTGGGTCGCCGCTGCCGCCAGCGAGCGGAGGTCCTGGCCCACCGCCTGCACCAGGGCGAGAGCCGCGTCCTGGTCGATCCGGCCACCGGCGGCGCGCACCTCGGCGGCGACGAACCCCGGGAACTCCGAGCGCCCTCAGCTCGGCCGACTTCACCTCGGTCACGCTCTCCTGCTTGCGGAGCTTGGTCAGGACGCCGGAGCCCTTCTGGCCGCCCCCGTGGAACAGCACGAGCGCGACGTCCTCGACGGGAGCAGCGACGTAGTCGAGCAGCCCGTCGACCGACTCCTCGGGCAGGTCCTCGAGGCCGCGCACCACCACGCACCGGGTGGCGGAGAACAGCGAGGGCGCCGAGAGCTCGCCCAGCGAGGCGGCGCGTGAGGTCGAGAGCCCGGGTCTCGGACTGCTCCGCCTCGGCGTCGTGGCGGCGGACCGCGTCGCGCACGTGGGCGACCGCACGCTCACCGAGGAACTCCTCCTTGCCGGTGACCAGGGTGACCCGGCCCAGGACGTCGGCAGCGCGCGGACCTGACATGGCACCGGACCCTATCGGGCAGTGGCGACACCCAGCTCCCCGTCCCGGACAGTCACGGCCAGGTCGCCGTCGAGGTCGGTGCGCAGCACCTCGGCACCGCTTCCGGCGAGCGGGTCGAGCGTGGCCGTGGCGGGGTGGCCGTAGTCGTTGTCGGCGCCCGCGGACACCAGGGCCACCCGTGCCCCGAGCCCCAGCAGCCAGTCGAGGTCCTGGAACCGGCTGCCGTGGTGGGGCACCTTCAGCACGTCGGCGGCCAGGTCCGGCCAGGCCCGCTGCGATCGAGGCCTGGCTGGTGGGCTCGACGTCGCCGGTGAGGAGCAGCCGGACGCCGCCGCACCTCGTGCGAGCAGGACGACGCTCGCGTCGTTGGGGTTCGACACGGTCAGCCCCGGCGGCGGCCACAGCACCTGCAGCGTGACGTCGCCGACGGCGCGGGTCTCGCCGTACGGAGCGCTGCCACTCGTCTCGACCTGCCCCACCTCGCGGCCGCGACGGACGCCGGTCAGCCCGTCGACGTGGTCGGCGTGGGCATGGGTCAGGACGAGGAGCGGGACCTGCTCGATGCCCAGCCGGTCGAGGCAGCCGTCGACCAACCGGGGCTCCGGTCCGGCGTCGACCACGACGCCCGCTCCCGGCCCGGCGCGCAGCACGAGCGCGTCACCCTGCCCCACGTCGCACGCGACGAGCACCCACCCGGGCGGCGGCCAGCCCGGGACCGGCGGCCGCACGAGCACCGCGACCACGAGCACCGCGCAGCAGGCCACGCTGCCGACCGGGCCGCGGAGCAGGCGTGGCAGGACGAACGCGAGCACCACCACCAGCACCGTGAGCACGACCAGCGCGAGGACCCCGGTCCCCCAGCCGATCGCAGCCGCGGGCAGAGCGGCGCCGCGATCGGCCACCGCCACCAGCCACGCGACGCACCAACCGGCCAGGGACCCGCACAGCCGACCGGCCGGCTCCCAGACCAGACCTGCCAGGCCGCCGGCGAGCCCGAGCACGGTCGCTGGTCCGATCACCGGAGCCACCGCGAGGTTGGCGCCGACCGCGACCAGGCTGACCTGCCCCGAGATGGCGGCCACCAGCGGAGTGCACGCGAGCTGGGCCGCGAGCGGCACGGCCACCGCCTCCGCCAACCAGCGTGGCGCCCAACGGGCGAGCGCGTCGCGCAGGCCAGGGCCGAGCACGAGGATCCCGCCGGTGGCGACGACGGAGAGCGCGAAACCGACCGACACAGCGAGCGCGGGTTCGATCAGCAGCAGGCCCACCACCGCCACCCCGAGGGCACGAGGGCCGCGGCGTCGCCCGTCGACCCCCATGCCGAGCAGCGCCACGGTCCCCATGGCCGCCGCCCGGACGACGCTGGGCTCGGTCCGCGCCAGCAGCACGAACCCGGCGATCCCGAGGGCACCCACGACGTAGTGCCCGCGGCCCCGGACCCCGCACCAGCGCCCGGTGACGAGCAGGAAGCCCACGACCAGGGTCAGGTTGGTCCCGGAGACGGCGAGCAGGTGGGTGAGGCCGGTGGCCTGGAACTCCTCGGCGAGCTCGTCATCGACCCCGGCGTCGTCGCCGACCACCAGCGCCGGGACCAGTACCCGCCGCTCCTCGGGCAGCTCGCTGACCGACTCGCGGAGCGACGCCCGCACTGCTCCGGCCGCGCGCCACCAGACGTCAGGCCCCGCGACGACCACCGGGTCACCCGACGCGGACACGACGGCTGCCAGGCGGTCGCCGCCCGGCTCGGGCTCGGACAGCCGACCCGTGAGGCGCACTCGCGCGCCCAGCGGTACGCCGGTCCACGACTCGCCCGCCAGCACCAGCACCGGCGAGCGCAGCTCGTGCGTCACCCCGCGGCCGGTCACCCGCACGACGGTCGCCCGGAGGACGACGCCCTCACCGAACCCGCTCCGGGTCGGCCGCGGGTCGGAGGTGACGACCAGCTCGGCCTCGACGGCGGCGCCGACCGCGGCCAGGGCGGACACTGGGTCGGCGGCCACCCGCGCCTCCCGCAACACGGCCCCTCCCGCGACGGCACCGAAGACCAGCACGGCAGCCAGCAGCGCCCGGCTCCCCCGCCGCCACGCCACTACCAGGCCGACCAGGGCCACCAGCGAGATCCCCGTGAGAGGCAGCCACGCGGCGACCAGCCCTCCTGCCCACGCCGCCAGCCCGAGCGCCGGCATCCGCAGGTCGGGACGAATCACTAGACCGTCACGAAGGGCGCCATCGCGGCCAGGGTGGCGTCGCCGATGCCGTCGACCTCGAGCAGCTCCGAGACGGCCGTGAAGCCGCCGTTGGTCTCCCGCCAGGCCAGGATGGCCTGGGCCGTCACCGGCCCGACCTCGGGCAGTGACTCGAGCGCCGCCTGGTCCGCGGTGTTGATGTCGACGAGCGCGCCGACCGGGGCGGCCGTCGACGACGCAGCCCCGCTCGGCAGGCCGACCGCCGGTGCCGCGATCCCGACCACGATCTGCTCCCCGTCGACCAGCACCCGGGCCAGGTTGAGGTCCGTCAGGTCGACCCCCGGCCGGGCTCCTCCGGCCGCACGCAACGCGTCGACGACCCGGGCACCCGCGTCGAGGACGGCGATGCCGGGACGGCGTACCTTGCCGGCGATGTCGACGGTGACCGTCTCGACCGGTGAGGGCGAGCCGGCCGCGGACGACTCGACGACGGGTGCGGCCGGGGCCGGGGCGAGGGGTGCCACGGTCGTCGTGTCGGCGCGCACCACCCACCACGTCGTCACCGCCAGGCCCACCGCGACCAGCACCGCCACGACCGCGAGCGGACCAGGGCCGAGGCCGACCCGGCCGCGCAGTGTCTCGGGCACCAGCGCGGCCAGGCGGCCGGTCCTGCGGGAGGCGTGCCGCCCCGGCACCGGGACCAGGGGCGGCGGAGCCTCGGAGACCGTGGCCTCGCGGACCCGGGTGTGGGTGTCGGCCACCTCCCAGGGACCGTCGCGGACCCCGTGCAGCTCCTCCCCCAGCAGCTGGAGGCGGCGGGCGAGGGCGGCCTCGTGCTCGACTCGACTGGTTCGGCTCGACATGACACGGACGCTAGGGACGCCCGACGACCTCTCGGACGCATGGCCGCCCGGTCTGTGGAGAACTCGCCCAGCGGGCAGGTTGTGGACGAAAGGTGGGTCAGTCGTCGCGCGGGGCGACGCAGACGGCGAGCATGCCGGGCCCGACGTGGGCGCCGAGCACGGCCCCGACCTCGCCGCAGTGGAGATCCCGGCCCTCGAGGTTGTCGGCCAGCCGCCCGTCGAGCCGCTCCACGAGCTGCGCTGCCCGGTCGGCGCTCGCGAGGTGGGCGACGCCGATGTCGACCGGCCCCTCACCAGCGGCGGCGACCGCGAGCTCCTCGAGCCGCGACAGCGCCCGGGTCGACGTCCTGACCTTCTCCAGCGTCGCCACCCGGCCGTCGGTGATCGTCAGCAGCGGCTTGACCGCGAGCGCACCGCCGAGCAGCGCCGCGGCCGCACCGATCCGGCCACCCCGTCGCAGGTACTCCAGGGTGTCGACGTAGAACAGCGACGTGGTGGCCTCGGCCCGCTGTCGTGCTGCCGCGGCCGCGTCCTCGGCACTCCCGCCTGCCTCGAGGACGTCGGCGGCGGCGAGCACGGCGAAGCCGGTCGAGATCCCGACCTGGCGGCTGTCGACCGGGACGACCGGGATCGACGCTTCCCGCGCCGCGAGCTGGGCCGACTCGAAGGTGCCGCTCATGTCGCCGGAGATGTGGACCGAGACGATCGACGTCGCCCCCTCCGCGGCCGCCTTCTCGAAGACCTCCAGCATCAGGGCCGGAGCCGGGCGCGAGGTGCTGACGGGCCGGAACTCGCGCAGCGCCTCCGCCACGAGCTCCGGAGTGGCACCTTCGGCACCTTCGTCGTACGACGTCGCGCCGATCACGACCTGAAGCGGGACCACGACGATGCCCCGCGCCTCGGCCACCTCGGGCGGCAACGACGCCGTCGAGTCGGTGACGAGCACAGTCCGCGACATGGCGCGACCCTATCCAGCCCGGAGGGTCAGGCGTTGAGTGGTGGACGCGCGGCATCCGAATCGCCCGTCGTGCGGCACACGCCCGCCCCGGTCGGTGGGGACGGTGCGCCCATCGGGCGCGACGAGCAGCGCGAGCGGCGCGGCCTGCTGGGGCCTGCCCAGCCGGACCGGGCTGCTGTCGAGCGTGACCTGGAGGTCGCCCAGATCCGGGACCGCCACCCGAACCGAGCTCGCGGTGCCACCGGACATGGCGCGGATCCTGTCTGCGTGGGTGGTGGCAGGCGACCCGTGAGTACATCACGGGCCGAGGTGGCGTCGGCCAGGAGGCTCTGAGTGCGGATCACACCATGAGTGCCGGCTGCGGTCCGGGTGGCGTGGCGCGCAACGCTGCGTCGAGTGCGGCCGCGATACGGCTAGTGGCGGGTCGAACTCCGACTGTTGGCCAGTCCCGGCAGGCGACGTCGAGCTCGAGCCGCGCGACGACCAACGGGGCGCGCGTACGGTGGGGGTCCCACTTCGCCAGGAGGTGCAAAGTCGACTCATAGAGCTCGATTGCTTGCTGATCGTCTCCTTGGCAGAGCGTCACCAGCCCGAGGTCGAAGCGGGCATGTTCGGCCACCTCTGGTAGAGCGGTGGCCGCGAAGAGGTGACGACTTGCGCGCGCCAGGTCACCGAGCCGGAAGTGGCACCATCCCAACACCCATTGCCAGTCGCTCACGGACTCGCTGTTTGCGCGCACCTGTTCGCTTACCCTGACGTAGAGGGTTTCGGCGTCCTGGCCGTCCTCATGCAACGCGTCGGCGAGGTCGCGTCGGAAGCCCAGGTTGTCGGGCCGTAACTCGAGCGCCCGCCGGAAGTGGTCGATCGCCACGGAGCGGTCTGCCTCGGACTTGTAGTCGTACGCCCATCCCAGGCTGTTGTGTGTCCACGCATCCTCCGGATTGAGGTCCAGCGATGTCAGGAGCGGGTCCAGCGCCTCATCGAAGTACCCGAGGGTGACCAGATGATCCCCTTGGTGTGAGAAGCCTTGGGCGTCATCCGGATGCTCCAGGACGAACTGCCCGATGACGGAGTCTGCCTCCTCCACCTCGTCAGCGTTCCTCAGCGCTGCGGCAAGCGTGCCCATGGCATCGGCGTCGTCTCCGTTCACCTCGAAGGCGCGGCGCAGGTAGATGAGGGCCTCCGCGGTGTTGCCCGCAGCACTGAGTGCCCTACCCAGCACAATGAGCCCGGCGAACCCGTCCGGCTGGATCTCGAGGACCTGACGCGCGTACGACGCAGCGAGCTCCGCGTTGCCGAGCGCGAGATAACACTGAGCGCCCATCGTCAGCAACTCGACGTTCTCGGGATTGTCTGCGAGCAGCGTGTGGAACTCCGCTACCGCCTCCGACGCCCGGTCGAAGCCCAAGAGGATCCAGCCCCGGCGCAGCCGCACATCCACCGGATCCTGAGTCAAGCGCGCCAGGCGATCGAGGAATCCGAACGCCTCCTCGACGGACCGGCCGAGCTCCGCTCGCTCCCGAAGGGCGAACTCGTAGGCAGGATCGATGGTCAACGCGTCATCAAGGACCCTCCGTGCCTCGTCCTGGTGACCTTGCAGGGCGAGGGTCGCCCCGAGCGTCCCGCGGACGAAGAGGTGCCCTGGATCGAGCTCAAGCGCTCTCTCCGCCGCCTCGACGGCTGAACTCAAGCGACCCCCACGTCGGCACGCGTCCGCAAGCTCGAACCACGCCTCCGCGCCGTCCGGGTCGAGCTCCGTGATCCACTCTCGGGCGCGTACGGCGTCGTCCCACCGACCAATGGCCTCGGCCGCCGAGGCGCGCTCCTCCATCCATGGACGGAGATATGGGTCTTCGGGTCGGGGATCGGAGGAGAGGAGAGCGAAGGCCTCCAGTGCACGCTCGGTGACATTGAGCAACATGGCCAACGCGACTCTGAAGACGGACAGCTTCGTGGCTCGAAGCCCCTCCTGAGCCCAGGCCTCGACCCCCTCCATGTCGTTGTCGTCTATAGCCCACAGCACCAGCGTCTGGAGAGCGAGTCCATGCCGCGGACTGAGTCGCAAAGCGTCGAGAAGGGACTGCTTTGCCCGAGCCGGCTGGTCGGGTCGCTTCGAGAAGCCCGATCACGAGGAGCATGTCTGCCGAGGAGTCCTTCAGGTCGGCAACCGACTCGAGAGAGCCGCGTACTGTCTCGACATCCACTCCGTCTTCGAGCATGGCAAGCGCCCTGGCCGCGATGTAGACGATGCGGACGCCTTCGTCCTCTGGGTGTTGGTCGCGAGCCCACTCCGCAGCGTCCAATGCCTCGCGCACCTGAACCCGCCGAAGAAGAGCCAGCACGAGCCTTTCGTAGTCGTCAGCCGCCAGGTCCGGATGGCGAGACAGAGGTGCCAGGACCTCGATCACGGCGTCCTGGTCATCGAGCAGGGCAACACACTCAGCCAGTCGCCGCGAGACCATGTCGTCGAGTGGATACTCCTCGTGGAGCTCTTCCAGCAGTTCCCGTGCACCTGACGCGTCGCCGTGAACCATCTTCACAAGCGCCAGCTGCATGGTGGCGGTGTCGAGGTCTGGGTCCAGCTCATGGGCCTCGAGCGCCTCGCGCTCCGCCGCTGCGAGGTCACCGCTGTCACGCAGTGCCGCACTGAGCGCCACGTGCCCGCGAGGATCCTGAGGGGCGAGCCTCATCGCCGTGTACAACTCCCTGACCGCATCGTCAAGGCGACCCATGACCCACCAGACTCGCCCGCGACAGAGCCGCACCGTGAAGGCTTCCGGGTGCTCGTTGGCAAGCCGATCGGCGAGCACCTCCGCTTCGGCCAGGCTCCCGGTCCGACGCAGCACTTCGGCAAGAGCGAGTTCCACCCCCAGATCATCGCCGCGGAGCTGCACCAGTCTTCGGAGGGCCGGCGCGGCTTGTGAGATGGCGCCGCGACGTAACCACAAGACGGCAGCCTGGTGATACGCATCCGCGGCTGCACGCTCGTGCCTGAGCTCGCGGATTCGACCAGCCACATACCAGCACTCGGCATCGGTGGGGATGACTCTGATGGCATCGTCGAGCAGCTCCCGGGCCTCGTCGATCCTGTGCTGCTGGACGTCGTCGGAGTCAACGAGGAACAAAGCCAGACGACGCATTCCCTCCGGGGTGCACTGACCGAGGTCCCGCGCCCTGTCCAGGGTCTCCATGGCCTGCTGAGTCGAACCCGTTCCCGCCAGGGCCATACCCCAGTCCCCGAGCATCCTGCCGTCCAGCGGTGTGGCGGGGCGGTCGCTTCGAGACGTCCCGTCGAGGACGCGGCCGAACCGGGCGATCGAGTCATCGTAGAACGCCTGCGCCGCGCCTTCGTCGCCCCAGCTCTCCATACCTTGCGCCCAGACACTCGACGCAATCGCGAGCAGGAGCTCATCGTCACCTTCGGGCGCTGCGGCGTCCACGACTTGCTGCAGCAGCTCGGCGCCACGATCGATGTTCCCGTAGCGGATCTCGCACCTTGCCTGTTCAATGGATGCCCGAAGACGCAGTTGCGGCAACTCGACCGGTTCGCTGACCGATGCCAGGAGCCGGTCCAGCAACTGTCGGTCGACGGAGGGGACGGTCCTTGACATAGTTATGCCCCCGTGGTCCGGGTCACTGCGGCCCCAACGCCCGAGTGGGAGGTGTTCGTCTCGGCGCGGGCTTCGATGCGCTCGACCGCGTCCGGCGCGTTCCAGCGCGCGAGCCACATGGCGTTGGTGAGGTCTCGCACATCGACGTTCTTGAGTGGTGGCCCTTCCCCCTCGCCGCTCAGAGCGTGGCTGAGTTCCTCGACGTCGGACCAGCGATCCTCGGCGAGGTACGAAGCCTTCCGGCACGCGCCTTCAACGGCAGCGAACGCGCGATCCAGCTCCTCGTCAGGCGCCGTGGACGGCGAGTCCTCGGCAGCCCCGGGGGCCGCCGCCGAGACCGCGTGGCTCCACTCCTCCCCCAAGCTGTCAGCCAAGGCGGTGAATCGCCCCTGGTCGTCGTTCCGGTCCATCCTGGCCAGGGTGTGAAGAATGGTGCGAGCGCGGGCCTGGTCCGCTGCCACCCTGGGGTCCAGCTCCAGCATCAGCGCAGCAAACGCGTAGGAGGGACCGAGCACGTAGGTTCCGAAGACCTCGGCCACCAACCAGGCGGGGGGCGCGTCCGGCAACTGTTTCCGCAGCAGTTCACCCACACCTGTCGCGGCCAACGGAAGACTCCACAGCGTCCAACCCGGCGGAAGCGGGATCCTTACGTGCTGGGCTTGGATCAATGCGCCGGTGGAATGTCGTGCCAGGGACGGCCAGGACGCCCCTCGACCCAATAGCGGTGAGGAGCAGGCTCACAAGTGTGCTGGCATCGCGGCTCACTCGCCGCTCGAGGCCTTGGTCGCGCAGGGCAATGCCACCGACGAGATCCACGTAGTCCGAGGAGAAGTCGTCGCAGTCGTCTCGGACTTCAGCGAAGTAGTACCCCCAAGGGTCCGACTGCGAGTGTGCCCGCTGCAGTCGCTCCCTGAGGGACTCGGCCATGATGCACAGCTCGCGGTCAATGTTCACACCCGTCTCGGCGGGCGTGTCCCAACGCCTCGCCCGCTGGATCGCTGAGCGGGTCTTGAACTCAAGGTCGTTGCGGAGGCTGCCGACACTTTGCTTCAGCGACTCTGCCCTCTTGCAGACAGCCTCGAGCTTCAGCTCCTCGACGAACGTCATCAACTCTTCGACGTTGCGCGAATCCTGCTGGGCGTGCCACAGGGCGATCGTCTGCGCCTCTCGCATCCCCTCCAAGGCAGAGTGGACCTTGCCACTGAGGACGGTGAGTTGTCCCAGGTTGGCGCACGCCGTCTTGATCTCGTTGCTCAGGTCGTCGAGCTCCTTCCGGGCATCGCCCACGTCGGCTTCGAGCGTCTGGAACCGCAGCAACATCATCTCCATGGACTCCAGGCGGGTCCTGAGGATCCGATCCCCGAACCCCACGCCCCCAGCAGGTGGCACTGCCCCTGCGTCAGTCATCGCAGCTCTCCCTTCACCCACGGCTCGACCCAGTCCGGGAGCGGCCGCCCGTCACGCCAGCTGCGGAATCGCACCAACCACGCTGCGTTGATGACATCACGATGGGCCGGCCTTCCCGATTTCTCGTTGTCTGGCCCCGCGGCAGCGAGCTTCCCTGCGGCGGCGAAGCTCCGATAGCGGATCGAGTACACCTTCGAGCGAGTGAGCTCGTCCCAGATCTTCCCGACCTGCGAGCGAACTCTGGCTGCATCGTCCTCATTGAGCCGGGACGAGGACTCCACGTCCGCCTGCGCCTCTGCCCACCACGCACGCAGGGCGGTGTCGACGAAGTCGTACTGCTGGCGACGCGCCGGGATGTCGGACAGGCCCAACAAGCGCAGCGCATGAAGGACTCCCTCGACACGACTCGCATCCCCGGGGTGCGTGGCGCCCTGGCTCTCGACCACGGCCACGGTGGATGGATCCATGCGGTGCAGTACCAGCGCCATGCAGTAGGCGGGGCCGTAGACGAGAACCCCGAAGACATCGGCTGCGAGTTCGGCCATCTGCCTGGCATGACCGGACAAGAGGTCGGCCAATGGTCGAGCCTCGCTGCCGGTGAGCGGGTTGACATCGATCAGGTCTCGCGCCACGAGGTGGCCGAACTCGTGCGCGATGACGGGGAGGTCCCAGACCCCATGGTCGGGAAACCGTCTCCGCACGACCGACGACAGCAGGCTCACGCATTCGGCCTCGGCGGGGATCACGGTGTGGTCCGGTGAGATCGACGTCAGGCCCACCAGCTCCTCGGTCACGGCCTGGGCCTCGCGGCACGCCGCGTCGATCGTGCGGATGGGCCGGGAGAACGCGCCGGCGACGACCGCGAGGCACTCCGCGAGCAGGCGATCGCCGGTCTGGACTCTTGTGCTCAGGGACTTCCAGCTCGGCTTCTGTTGCGCGAGCAGCGCCTGGTAGTGCATTCGTTGTTGCTCCAGGAGCAGTGACAACTGATGGGTGACCGTGCTGTCCAGCCGGACGGCCACTTCACCATCGCTGAGCATCGTCCGCACGTCGGCGATGCGTCGTTGCTCGAGCGCAACGCGCTCGCGCATCATGCGATCGCTCGGCGAGCTCATGGTCAGGGTGATCGCAGTCGGGAGGCGATGCTCTGCACACCTTGCACCCGCGCCATCACGTCCCCCGTGTCTAGGTAGTCCCGAGCAGCCAAGATCGCCGAGCCGCTCAGCAGCAGAAAGCCGACAGCCCCCGCCACCGGCACCCACGCCGCGATCCCAGGCAGTGCAATGGCGACGACCGCAGCCATGCCGACCGCGCCGGCCAACCCCGTCAGGATCCGTTTCAGGATCGTCGTGAACCGCGCGAAACGCCGGGTCAACGAGTCCAGGGAGTCAGTCGCATCCCGCGACGCTGCCTCGGAGATGGCCGCCGCATCGATCGCGGCCACAATCCGCCGAACTTCGTCGGCCCGAAGAACGTGTGACACGACCGCGCCACTCACGTCGTCGCGATGCTCGCTCCACCACGTGCTGGCAACCTGCTCGACCTTGTCGCGGAGCGGACGCGGCAACAAATCCAGGAGTGAACGCAACGCACGCTGGATCCCCCGGAGCGCGAGTTTCAGGAAGTTCCCGATGCTCGGGACGGCGTCGAGCGCATCACCCATCGCCCCCAAGGCCTTCTCCACGGCTTCGGGGACCACGTCTCGCAACCGATGCCAGACGTCCTGGAGGATTTCCAACGTTGCCGCCACGATGCCGTCGATGCAGGCCTGAACCCGCTGGAGCACCACATCGCCGGACATGGGGTCAGTCGACGGCGCTGCCTGCCGGCTACCGAATCCGGCAACCGACGACGGGTTCTCCTGTGGTTCCGGGGCACGGTCGTCGTAGTTCGTCAGCGACGCCTGCAGAAGTGCCCGGGAGTCGACGTCAGCATCGACCTCGTCGGCCGCTGCCCCCGCGGCGAAGAGTACTTGCGCGATCTCCAGGTCAGCCGCGACCGCGTCGAGTCGATCCAGCGTCGACGCCGCGGACTCGCCGTCCTGGCCCGGCCTGAATCCCTGCATGGGCCCGGGGCCACCCGCCCATGTCTGAGCAGCCTGACTGAGATCCGCTGCCGAGACCGCCCTGTCCGCCGGCTCCAGATCGAGGGCACGGAAGAAGGCGCGCGCCTCCTCGATCACTGCGGCCCGCTCTTGCCGCAACGTGTCAGTCTCGGTCATACGAGCCCCCAAGAGAGGCGGCGTACAACTGCCCCGCCTGACCTCATAGTCTGCCCGACCGAGTGACCAGTCAACCCCGAACTTGTCCCCGAGTGTCACACCTCTGCGCGAGGACGCAGCGCGAGGCGACATGCGAAGCGGGTCGGGTGGTGGTGAGTGACCGGAAAGTTGCACCGAAAGCCGGTTGAACCACCGTGGGGCATCCGGACTGGACGGCGGCCCGTTCCCGCAGAAGCCCGATCGTGACCAGTCCCGGCGACGCCGAGGAGCAGCTGCTGCTGCCGATCGCGTCCAGGACGCTGGACCAGGCCGAGTGGGATGCGCACTGCGAGGAGGGCGGTGCCGCGCCATACGACGATCGTCACACGACGACGTTGACCAGCTTGGGTGCGCGCACGATCACCTTGCGCACAGCTGCGCCGTCGATCGCCTTCTGCACGGCCGGGTCGGCCATCGCGGCCGCCTCCAGGTCGGACTCCGAGATGTCGGGCGAGACCTCCAGCCGGGCGCGGACCTTGCCCCTCACCTGCACCACGCAGGTGACGGACTCCTCGACCAGCAGCGACTCGTCGACCTCGGGCCAGCCGGCGTTCGCGACCGTCGGCTCGTGACCCAGCCGCTCCCACATCTCCTCGGCGGTGTACGGCGCCACCAGGCTCAGCAGGATGGCGACCGCCTCCGCCGCCTCGCGGACGGCGGGGTCCGCCCCACCGACGCCGGAGTCGATGGCCTTGCGGGTGGCGTTCACCAGCTCCATCATCCGGGCGACCATCACGTTGAACCGATGCGCCTCGACCAGCTGTGCGGCGTCGTGCAGCGTGTGGTGGGTGACTGCGCGCAGCGCCGGCGTCACCGGTCGACGGGTCGACGTCCGTCGACGACGTGACGTCGCCGGACAGCCGCCAGGCCCGCTGCAGGAACCGCAGCGACCCGCCGGGCGACATGTCCGCCCAGTCGATGTCGTCCTCGGGAGGGCCCGCGAAGACCAGCGTCAGCCGGACAGCGTCCACACCGAACTCACGTAATTGCTCCCCCAAACTGACGCCGTTGCCCAGCGACTTGCTCATCTTCTTGCCCTGGTTGATGACGAAGCCCTGGTTCAGCTGCGCGGCGAACGGCTCGCGGAAGCCCACCAATCCCATGTCGGCCAGTGCCTTGGTGAAGAACCGCGCGTACATCAGGTGCAGCACGGCGTGCTCGACCCCGCCGATGTAGATGTCGCACGGCATCCAGGCGTTGGCCAGCACCGGGTCGAACGCCTGGGTGTCGTCGTTCGGCGAGACGTACCGGAACATGTACCAGGACGAGTCGACGAACGTGTCCATCGTGTCGGAGTCGCGCTTCGCAGGTCCTCCGCACTGCGGGCAGTCGACGTTCACCCACTCCTCGGCGGCCGCCAGCGGCGAGACGCCCTTGGGCTTCAGGTCGGCACCGCGCAGCTCCGGCAGCTCGACCGGCAGCTGGTCCTCGGGTACGGCGACCTCGCCGCACGCCTCGCAGTGGATGATCGGGATCGGCGGGCCCCAGTAGCGCTGGCGCGACAACAACCAGTCGCGCAGCCGGTAGTTGACCGTCCCACGGCCGAGACCTTGCTCCTCCAGCCACGTGATGGTGGCGCGCTTGGCATCCTCGACCGACAGCCCGGACAGGTCGATGTCGTCGTTCGCGGAGTTGATCGCCGGCCCCTCGCCGCCGTACGCCTCCCCCTCCCAGTCGTCCGGCGGCTGCACCGTCCTGATGATCGGCAGGTCGAACGCGGTCGCGAAGTCCCAGTCCCGCTGGTCCTGTCCCGGCACGGCCATGATCGCGCCGGTGCCGTAGTCGGCCAGCACGTAGTCGGCGGCGTAGACCGGGATCTTCGTGCCGGTGACCGGGTTGGTTGCGTGGACGCCCAGGGGTACGCCCGTCTTGGGCCGGTCGGTGGCCAGCCGGTCGATCTCGCTGGCCTTGCGGACCTCGGCCAGGTAGTCGTCGTACGCGGCCCGCTGCTCGCCGGTGACCAGCTCGGCGGCCAGGGCCGCGTCTGCCGCGACCACCATGAACGTGGCGCCGAACAGCGTGTCGGGGCGCGTCGTGTACACCGTCAGCGGCTCCTCGCGGCCATCCACGACGAAGTCGACGTGGGCACCCTCGGACCGGCCGATCCAGTTGCGCTGGGCGGTGACGACACGTGCCGGCCAGGTCGGCTCCAGCACGTCCAGGTCGTCCAGCAGCTCCTGGGCGTAGTCGGTGATCTTGAAGTACCACTGCGTCAGATCACGCTTGGTCACCTCGGCGCCGCAGCGTTCGCACATGCCCTGGACGACCTGCTCGTTGGCCAGCACAGTCTGGTCGTTGGGGCACCAGTTGACCGGCGACTTCTTGCGGTAGGCCAGCCCCTGCTCGCGCAGCTTCAGGAACAGCCACTGCGTCCACTTGTAGTACTCCGGGTCGGAGGTGTTGAACGTGCGGGTCCAGTCGAACGAAGTCGCCAGCTGCCGGCAGGACTCGATCGACCGCGCGATGTTGGCCCGGGTGTACGTCGCGGGATGCTCGTCGTTGCGGATCGCGGCGTTCTCGGCGGGCAGCCCGAAGGAGTCGAAGCCCATCGGGTTCAGCACCTCGTAGCCGCGCTGCCGCCAGTAGCGGGCCACCACGTCGTGCAGGGAGAACACCTCAGCGTGCCCCATGTGCAGGTCGCCGCTGGGGTAGGGGAACATCGTCAGCGCGTAGCGCTTCTCGCGCTCGCCGTTCAGCACGACCTGGTCGTCGGCGGTGAAGGGCTGCAGCTCGTCCCAGACGCGCTGCCACTTCGCCTCGACCCCGTGCACGTCGTACGACGCGCGTTCCGTCTGCTCGCTCATCTGTCTCTCTCGTCTCGTCCTGCTCCTGCGATGGGCACCGGGTGTGGACAAAGAAAAGGCCCCTCGGTCACGAGGGGCAGCCGCGTCGGGTGGTGCGTGACCGACGCGGCTAGGTAAGGAGCAGGGACCTGCACATGCCCCCATGGTAGCGAAACCGTTGGTGGTCGCCCACGGCTAGGGTCCGGTGTGTGCCGGAGCCGGACCTCAGTCGCTACGCCGATGTGCTCGACCTCGTGCGGCAGCACGCGACCGCCACGCCGGCGATCCGGCTGGCGATCGTGGGCGGCTCCGCGGCCACCGGCCGCTACGACGACCACTCCGACCTCGACCTCGAGCTGTGGGCGGAGGGCGACGCGGTGGCGGCGTACGACGAGCTCCGCGACCTGCTGCTCGACCGGCTCGACACCCACCACCTGTGGGAGGTCCCCGCCGAGGTCCACCGGGACGGCGGGAGACAGCTGTTCGTGCACCTCCAGCCGGATGCGGCGGCGCTGCGCGAGCCGACCCGGCTGCTGGACGTCCTGGTCCACCCTCTCCCCGACGACGGGGTGAGCATCGACCGGCGCCGCCACGGCACGCCGATCGTGCTCCACGATCCGGAGAGGATCCTGCGGATCGAGCCCGAGGACGACGAGCCGCACGCCCGTGCGCGCGCTGCCACGCTCGAGCAGATCGCCGCCCGCCGTCACACCGCGGAGTGGCTGGTGCGTCGCGCGCTGGCGCGCGGTGAGCTGGCCGAGGCGTCGGCGTTCTACTTCCGGTTCGCGCTGACGCCGCTCGTCGAGCTGCTCCGGCTCGAGCACTGTCCGGCCCGACACGACTTCGGCCTGCGCTACCTCGACACCGACCTGCCGCCTGGGTACGCCGAGCGGATCCACGACCTGCTCCCGGGCCCCGATCTCGCCGACCGGGCGGACCGAGCGTTCACATGGCAGGACGAGCTCCTCACGGCCCCTAGGGTCAGACGATGACCGACGTGATGGACCTGTTCCGGCTCGACGGCAAGGTGGCGGTCGTCACCGGCGCCTCCAGCGGCCTCGGCGTGGCGTTCGCCCAAGCGCTGGCCGAGGCGGGGGCCGACCTGGCGCTCGGCGCCCGGCGCACCGACAAGCTCGCGCAGACCGCCGCGCTGGTGCGCGACGCGGGCCGCCGGGTCGTGACGGTGGCGACCGACGTCGCCGACCCCGAGGACTGCCAGGCGCTGGTCGACGCGGCGATGTCTGAACTGGGCCGGGTCGACATCCTCGTCAACAACGCCGGCATCGGGACCGCCGTTCCGGCCACCCGGGAGACGCCCGAGGAGTTCCGGCAGGTCATCGACGTCAACCTCAACGGCTGCTACTGGATGGCCCAGGCCTGCGGCCGGGTGATGCAGCCCGGGTCGAGCATCATCAACATCTCCAGCGTCCTCGGCCTCACCACCGCCGGGCTCCCCCAGGCGGCGTACGCGGCGTCGAAGGCGGGCCTCATCGGACTCACGAGGGACCTCGCGCAGCAGTGGACCGGCCGCAAGGGGATCCGCGTCAACGCGGTCGCCCCGGGCTTCTTCACCTCGGAGATGACCGACCAGTACCCCGACGGCTACCTCGAGTCGCAGGAGCCGCGCATCCCGGTGGGCCGCAAGGGCGACCCCGCCGAGCTGGCCGCCACCGTCGTGTTCCTCGCCTCGGACGCCGCCGGCTACATCACCGGCCAGACGCTGCCGGTCGACGGCGGCATGACCATCACCTGACGCGCAGCAGCCACCAGAGCCCGACGAAGGGCAGCACCAGCGGCACGAACCCGTAGCCCGCCCCGAAGTCCGACCACACCGTCTGGTCGGGGAACCAGTCCTCGCGCACCAGCGAGAGCGTTCCGACCGTGACGACCCCGACCGCCTCGACGCTGCAGGCGACGATCGCGACCCGCCGCGCGCGCTCCGACGTACGGCGCAGGGCGAGCGTGGCGACCACGTAGACCGCTGCGGCGACCGCGGAGAGGGTGTAGGCGAGCGGAGCCGCGTCGAAGTCGGTCGCGATCTGCACGATCGAGCGGGCCCCTGCCGCGACCGCGAACACGGCGTACACCGCGACCAGCACCTGCCGGCCCGTGGAGGTCTTCACCTGGTCTGCGCCAACCGCACGACGCACACCGCGACCGCGAGCAGCGCCACCGCCACGACCCACAACGACACCGGCTCGGGTGCCGCTTCGTGCTCCTCCTCGTCGGGTGTCGGCGCGCGCCAGACAAGGGCGGGCACGAGTCCGACCGCCGCCAGCGCGTAGCCGAGGTGGGTGATGAGGCTGTCCGGGCGGTCGGCCGCGTCGGCGCGCAGCACCAGCCCGACGTCGGCGACCACGAACACCACGACCAGCGCCTCGGCCACGACGACCGCGACCCGCACCGGCCGCTCCAGGGCCGGCACGCGGGTGGCGAGCGCAGCTGCCACCGCCACCAACGCAAGCACGGCTGCGAGAACCCCACTGCCCACGGTCACGGGCGCAGACTAATATCCACAGTTAGCCTGTAGACTTTGTGGATAACTCGGCGAGGGCGTGGTCACCAGGGAGCTGACGGTGGATCGCCCACCTGCCGACCGAGCGCGGCCTGGTCCCGTTCCGCGTGCCACTGGCGCAGGTAGAGGTCCAGGTCCGACACCCTGCGTGCGTGGTCCTCGTCGGTCGCGAGCGGTCCGGGTCCGAGAGCGTGGGCCGCGCGCCGCAGGACTTCTTCTGCCGCGAGCGCGACGACCTGCCGGACCCGCAGCGCGGCCAGGGACCCGGAGGGGCCGGTGCAGCTCACCTGAGTCCAGCGCCGCAGCGGCGTCCTCGAGCACGCAGCGGGCCCCGTGGAGCGCGGCGTCCACCGCGCCGAGGTGCATCCATGCCACCTGGTCGGGCGACCGCGTCGACGTGCTCGCCAGCAACCGCCGAGCGACACCCACCGCGCCGCCGTACCAGATCGCCGCGACGCCGAGGCCTCCCCAGGCGAAGCCCGGCCGCTCCAGGTACCACCCCGGCTCGCCGATCGGTCTCGCAGGCACGTCCGCGAAGTCGACCGGTCCGGAGTCGACCGCGGAGAGGCCGCGGGCCACCCACGTGCCGGGCACGGCGCTCACGCCGGAGTCACGCAGGTCGACGGCGAACAGCTGCCGTTGCTCCCCCACCCACGCGCTGACCAGCGCGCGGTCGAGTCGCGCAGCGAGCGAGCACCAGTGCTTGCGCCCGATGAGCCGGTACGCCGACCCGGTGGGAGCGGCACGCAGCGGCTCGCCCGGTCCCTCGGCGGCGAAGACGCCCCACGTACCTTCCCCCGCCGGAACGTCCGCCTGTCGCAAGATGGCCAGCGCATCGAGGTGGGGCTCGAGCACCCTGGCGACCGTCAGGTCGGCGGCGCCCACCGAGGCGAGTGCCGACCAGAGGTGGGCCGTGCGACCGTCGCCCGGCATCGGCAGCTGGTCACCCAGCTCCGCCGCGAGTGCCAGGGCGGCGGTCACGTCGCCCGCGGAGCTGTGCGCTTCCGCAACGAGGCCGGCCAGCTGACCCCGTGACGCATCGTCGTGGGCTCCGAGCAGCACCGGGGTGCTGGTCACGGACGTCCGTCGCGGCTCTTCATTCGGTGGAGCTGAGGGGACTCGAACCCCTGACCCTCTGCATGCCATGCAGATGCGCTACCAGCTGCGCCACAGCCCCAGATCGGTTGCCGTCAGGCAACTCGCGGAATACTAGCCGCCCGCTCCAGCGCGACGAAATCCGGCCCGCTCTGCTGGGTAGCCGGGCGCGACGTTGTAGGCGACCAGTCGCATCGGGGCGCCGGGGGTGTCCTCGGAGAGGATGGCGGCCGCACAGTTGGCGAGGCCGTGCAGCGAGTCGCGGGAGGCGGGTTCCCACCCGAGGAGGGCGACCAGGGCGACCTTGAGGGCGGCGCCGTGGGTGACGCCGACGGCGGTCTCCCCCGGCGCGACCGAGCCGATCAGCTCGCGACAGGCGGGGACGATCCGGGCGCGCACGTCCTCGGTCGACTCGGCACCCGGGACGACGTCGTAGCGACCTGCCCGCCAGGCGACGTACTCGTCGGGGAACTGCGCCTCGAACTCGGCCAGGGTCAGCCCGGTCCGGTCGCCCACGCTGTACTCACGCAGCCGCGCGTCGAGGATCGCGACCAGGCCGGTCTCCTTCTCGACGTACGACGCGGTCTGCCGGGCCCGCGCGAGGTCGGACGACCACAGGGCGGCCGGACCGAAGCCCGCCACCCACAGGGCGACGGCGGCGGCCTGCGCATGTCCGAGGTCGTCGAGCTCGATGTCGGCGTGGCCCTGCGCACGGCCGGACGCGTTCCACGCGGTCTGGCCGTGCCGCAGCAGGACCAGTCGCCGCGGCTCAGCGCTCACCGGCGGTGACGTCGGCCGGGAGCGCGATCAGGGGGCAGTCCCGCCAGAGCCGCTCGAGCGCGTAGAACTCACGCTCCTCCTCGTGCTGGACGTGGACCACGATCTCGCCGTAGTCGATGAGGACCCAGCGCCCGTCGCGCTCGCCCTCGCGGCGGACCGGCTTGGCGCCGATCTCGCGTAGCTTGTCCTCGATCTCGTCGACGATCGCCTTCACCTGCCGGTCGTTGCTGCCGGAGGCGAGCAGGAAGGCGTCGGTGATGGCGAGCTGCTCGCTGACGTCGAAGGCGAGGAGGTCGGTGCCGAGCTTGTCGGACGCCGCCCGGGCGGCGGCGTGGACGAGCTCGACGGCTCGGTCTGTGGCGGTCATGCGGCTCCGCTCGAATCGGGGTAGAGGTGGTGCTTGGCGATGTACTGGACGACCCCGTCGGGGACGAGGTACCAGACCGGTTGCCCGGCCATGGCGCGCTCGCGGCAGGCCGTGGACGAGATCGCGAGCGCGGGGATCTCGACGAGGGTGACCCGGTCGTCGGGGATGTCGGTCAGGGTGGAGGCATCCATGTCGTAGCCGGGCCGGGTGCACCCGACGAAGTGGGCGAGCTCGAAGAGCTGCTCCGCGTCGCGCCAGGTCAAGATGTCGGCGAGCGCGTCGGCTCCGGTGATGAAGTAGAGCTCGGCGTCGGGGAGCTGGGCGTGCAGGTCGCGCAGGGTGTCGATGGTGTAGGTCGGACCCTCGCGGTCGATATCGACGCGGGAGACCCGGAACCGCGGGTTGGCCGCGGTCGCGATCACCGTCATCAGGTAACGGTGCTCCGCCGCCGAGACGGTGCGGTCCGACTTCTGCCACGGGTCACCGGTCGGGACGAAGACGACCTCGTCGAGGTCGAACCAGGCCTGCACCTCGGATGCGGCGACGAGGTGACCGTGGTGGATCGGGTCGAAGGTGCCACCCATGACCCCGACCCGGCGCGTCTTCAGCGGGGCGCTCAGCTGTGCTCGCGTCCCCCGCCGAACGCGATGAGCGCGCCCAGCAGGCCCAGCAGGATCAGCAGCGCGCCGCCCCCGACGGCCCAGCTCAGGGCCTGGCTGACCTCGTGCTCGGTCTCCGCGGCGGCCATCAGGATCATCGACATGCCCGCCATGCTATCGGGCGTGAACCCGCAGGTCCTCGCGCGGGACGCGTGAGGACCGCGACGGGCGTGTCGAGACTCAGCGGATGTGGCCCTCGCCGGTCACGACGTACTTCGTCGAGGTCATCTCCGGAAGACCCATCGGACCGCGCGCGTGCAGCTTCTGCGTGCTGATCCCGATCTCGGCGCCGAAGCCGAACTCGCCGCCGTCGGTGAACCGGGTCGAGGCATTGACCAGCACTGCTGCGGAGTCGACGGCGGCCACGAAGCGGCGTGCCGCCGCCTGGTCCTCGGTCACGATCGCGTCGCTGTGGCCACTGGAGTGGCGGTGGATGTGCTCGATGGCTGCGTCGAGGTCGTGCACGACGGCCGCGGAGATGTCGAGGGAGAGGTACTCGCGATCCCAGTCGTCGGCGGTGGCCGGCTCCACCCCGGCGTACGCCGAGAACGCGGCGTCGCCGTGCAGGGTGACCCCCGCCTCCTGCAAACCGGCCACGACCCGCGGCAGGAAGGTGTCGGCAACCCGCTCGTGGACCAGGAGCGACTCGGCGGCGTTGCAGACGCTGGTGCGCTGGGTCTTGGAGTTCAGCACGATCGCCAGCGCCTCGTTCGAGGTCGGCGGCGGCATCGACGTAGACGTGGCAGTTCCCCACCCCGGTCTCGATCACCGGGACCGTCGACTCCTCCACGACGGAGCGGATCAGGCCGGCGCCCCCGCGCGGGATCAGGACGTCGACCAGGCCGCGCGCCCGCATCAGCTCCTTGACGCTCTCGTGGGAGTCGCCGGGCACGAGCTGGACGACGTCGGCGTGGAGGCCGCTGCGGCCGGCGGCGTCCCGCATCACCTCGACGATCGCGGCGTTGGAGGAGCGGGCGCTCGACGAGCCGCGCAGCAGCACCGCGTTGCCGGACTTGAGGCAGATGCCGGCGGCGTCGGCGGTCACGTTGGGGCGGGCCTCGTAGATCATCCCGACGACGCCGAGGGGCACCCGGACCTGGCGCAGCTCGAGCCCGTTGGCGAGCACGCCGCCCCGGACGACCTCGCCGACCGGGTCGGGCAGGCCCGCCACGTCGCGCAGCCCCTGCGCCATGGCGGCCACCCGTTCGGGCGTGAGGCGGAGCCGGTCGACGATGTTGGCCGGGGTGTCGTTCGCCTCCGCCCGCTCGAGGTCCTCCCGGTTCGCCGCGACGACGGTCTCGGTAGCGCGCTCGAGGTCGTCGGCCATGGCGTGCAGGGCGGCGTCCTTCGCCGCGCGCGTGGCCAGAGCGAGCGCTCGCGCGGCCGTGCGCGCCCGCTCCGCCACGACCTGGAGCTCCGAATCGCCCATGAGATGAGCGTAATAGGCAACCGATCGGCGATGCTGTGCGTCCATAGGTGTGAACGGGGACGTCGATCCCCCCTGCCCCGAGAGGGATCCGATGCACCCACGCACCCTGGCCGCCGGCCTCACCGGCGTTGCCGCCCTGGCCGCCGCACTCGTCCTCACCCCGACCGCCGGCGCCGACGAGCTGCCGCCGGCGTCCGACTCACCGGTGAGCCTCCGTGGCGCCGAGAAGATCGTGACCTACGCCTACCGCGGCCGCGTCTGGACCGACTTCGGACTCCGCCTCGTCGCCGGCGCCGAGCCCTTCGAGATCCGCAGCCAGCGCCCGACGTACGACGACCAGATCAGCAGCGTGTGGCACCGCGAGGCCGGTGACGTCGCGCTGCCCGAGGGCGCGATGGCCTCCTTCAACGGCCTCACCGACTTCACCCACCTGACGGTGACCCGCGTCGGCAACGGCGAGGTCGTCAAGGAGATGTCGGTCGACTCCTGCTTCAACGGATACAGCGCCCGCACCCGGCCCGACGCACCCGCGCGCTCGCCCTACCCCTACGGCTGCCCGTGGAACTCCTACACCGTGGGCTCCGTGATGGGCATCCAGGCCGGCTGGTCGACCCCGATGTTCCCCGAGTACGGCCGGCCGGTCCGGCTCGGCAAGGGCCGCTACGACGTCGTGGCGAGCATCGACCCGGAGTACGCCGAGCTGTTCGGCATCGCCGCGGAGGACGCCGAGGCGACCACCCGGCTCGTCGTCCGCAAGGAGGAGAGGTTCGACGACCACCCGCATGCTCGCGACCACGGCCGCGCGCTCGTCCCGTCGGCTTCCAGCGAGCCGACAGCTTCCTCCGCCGGTGCGCCCGTACCCGAGACCGCACCTGACCTGAAGTCCCTGCCCGCCTTCGACATCCAGCTCAACGGCAAGGGCACCACGATGCGGTTCGCCGCCACGGTGTGGAACGGCGGAGCCGGCCCCCTGGTCGTCGACGGCTTCCGTGAGGGCCACGGTGACCACATGGACGCCTACCAGTACTTCTACGACGCCGACGGCAACGAGACCGGTTACCAGGAGGTGGGCGAGTTCCACTTCCACGGCGCCAACCACCAGCACTGGCACTTCCAGGACTTCGCGCGGTACCGGCTCCTCAACGCGGACCTGACGAAGGCCGTGAAGTCCACCAAGGCGTCGTTCTGCCTCGCCAACACGGATGCGGTCGACTACACGGTCCCCAACGCCGACTGGCAGCCCGGAGAACACCGACCTGTCGAGCGCGTGCGGCGGCCCGGAGGCCCAGGGGCTGCGCGAGGTGCTCTCGAACGGCTCCGGTGACACCTACCACCAGTACCGCGCCGGCCAGGCGTTCCGGATCGGCGACCTGCCGGACGGCACCTACTACATCTCCGTCGAGGGCAACCCGTTCGGTGCGCTGGTCGAGGGCGACACGACCAACAACGAGTCGCTGCGCAAGGTCCGGCTCGGGACCAACCAGCGCACCGGCGAGCGGTGGGTGAAGGCCGCCCAGGTCGGCATCATCGAGGAGCGGATGCCCCGCTTCTACCGCTGAGAAGGGTTGAGTTGGGCTTCCGCAACACATGAGTGGGGCCTCTGCAACACCGTCCGGTGTCGCAGAGGCCCCATTCGACTGTTGCGCAAGCCCAACTCAACGCGGGGGCGCGGGTGGTCAGCCCTTGCGCTCGGTGATCTTCTCGGCGGCGGCCGGGAAGACCGTGTGGAGGTCGCCCACCACGCCGAAGTCGACCAGCTCGAAGATCGGCGCCTCGTCGTCCTTGTTGACCGCGACGATGGTCTTCGAGGTCTGCATGCCGGCGCGGTGCTGGATCGCACCGGAGATGCCACCTGCGACGTAGAGCTGGGGCGACACGGTCTTGCCGGTCTGCCCGATCTGGAACGAGTGGGGGATCCAGCCGGAGTCGACCGCCGCGCGCGAAGCGCCCACGGCCGCGCCGAGGGAGTCGGCGAGCTGCTCGACCGGCTCGAACTTGCCGCCGGTGCCACGACCGCCGGCCACCACGATCGCGGCCTCGGTGAGCTCGGGGCGGCCCGAGGCCTTGCGGGGCTGGGAGGCGACGATCTGCGCCTTCTTGGCGGAGTCGGACACCGTCGCGGCGAACTCCTCCACCGCGGCGGCACCCTCGGCCTCCTCCGGCGTCGCGGAGTTGGGCTTCACGGTGATCACCGGCGTGCCCTGGGTGACCTTCGCGGTCACGGTGTAGTTGCCGGCGAAGACCGACTGGGTCGTGGTCCCGTCGTCGGCGACGTCGACCGCGTCGGTGATCAGGCCGGACTCGATCTTGATCGCGAGCCGGCCCGCGATCTCCTTGCCCTCGATGGTCGAGGGGATGAGCACGGCGGCCGGGGAGGCCTTCTCCACGAGCTGCTGCAGGGCCTCGGCCTTGGGTGCGACGAGGTAGCCCTTGATCTCCGCGTCGTCGACCACGTAGACCTTCTCGGCGCCGTACTTCTTGACCTTCTCGGCCACCGCGGACCCCTGGTCGCCGCTGCCGATGAAGACGGCGGACGGCTCGCCGAGGCGGCGCGCGATGGTGAGCAGCTCGTACGTCGGCTTCTTGACCTCGCCGTCGGCGTGGTCGATGAGCACCAGAACTTCAGTCATTGGCTGATCTCCTCAGATGAACTTCTTGGAGGCGAGGAACTCGGTCAGCGCAGTGGCGCCCGACCCGTCCTCGTCGGTGACGATCTCGCCGGCGGTGCGCGGCGGACGCTCGGTCGTGTCCTGCACCTGCGACCAGGCGACCGACAGGCCGACCTGGTCGGCGTCGACGCCGAGGTCGGACAGCGCGTAGGTCTCGACCGGCTTCTTCTTGGCGGCCATGATCCCCTTGAACGAGGGGTAGCGGGCCTCGCCACTCTGGTCGGTGACCGAGACGACGAGCGGCAGCGTGCCGCCGACGACCTCGGTCGCGGTGTCACCGTCGCGCTTGATGCGGATCTGGTCACCCTGGGTCTCCACGACCGCGGCGAAGGTCACCTGCGGCAGGTCGAGCCGCTCGGCCAGCATGGCGGGGACGACGCTCATCGAGCCGTCGGTCGAGGCCATGCCGCACATGACGAGGTCCACGCTCTTGTCGGCGCCGACCTTCTCCACGGCCTTGGCCAGCACCAGACTGGTGGCGACCGCGTCCGAGCCCGCGATGGCGTCGTCGACGACGTGGACCCCCGCGTCGGCACCCATCTGCAAGGCCTTGCGGACCGCGTCGACCGCCTTCTCCGGTCCGACGCAGAGCGCCGTCACGGTGGTCTCCTCGGGATTGTCGGACTTCTCCTTGATCTGGAGCGCCTGCTCGACGGCGTACTCGTCGAGCTCGGACAGCAGCCCGTCGACGCCGTCGCGGTCCACCGTCTTGTCGGACTCGAAGTGGCGGTCGGCGGTTGCGTCGGGCACGTACTTCACACAGACGACAATGTTCATGGGTGTGCGGCCGGTGACGGCCCCTCCTGTGTAGTCGGGCTCTGCTGGTGGGACTGGGAATCGAGGTTACTAGCGGGAAACCTTCCGCGGGTATGCCACCCGCGGTGGCATCGCTCACAGCGCGGCGGCGCCGTGGTGGAGGTCACGGCCGGATGAGGCGGTCGAGGATGCGACCGACGATCAGGTAGGCCACCGCCCCGATGCCCCAGTTGAACAGGGCGTTCTTCACCTCGGCGTTGTCGCCGGTGAACTCCTTGATGCCGTTGGTGCGCGAGAAGATCCCGAGGTCGACCGCGTTGGCGCCGTCCAGGACGAACTTGACCAGCGGGTTGTCCTTGTTGGCGTCGACCGTGATGAGCAGCGCACCGACCGCCAGGAACAGCGCGCAGACGAGGAAGAACAGCCAGACCAGCTGCGCGATGCGCACCCGGATCGGGACGCCGGGCTTCTTGTCGCCGGACTCTGCCTTCTCGGACTTGTCTGCCTTGCGGAGCGCCATGGGCGGATCATAGGGGCGAAATCAGCGACCCACGAACTGGGCCTTCCCCGGGCCGCTCTCCACGAAGGACTCCATGCCGATGCGGCGGTCCTCGGTCGCGAACAGGGCCGCGAACTGCTGCCGCTCGATCTCCAGGCCGGTCTCGAGATCCACCTCGAGACCACGGTCGATGCTCTCCTTGGCCGCGCGCACGGCGTACGTCGCGGCACCGGCGAACTGCTTCGCCCACGTCACCGCCTCGTCGTAGACCTGCTCGGCCGGGACCACCCGGTCGACCAGGCCGATGGCCAGCGCCTCGTCGGCCTGCACGAAGCGGCCGCTGAAGATGATGTCCTTGGCCTTGCTCGGACCGACCAGCCGCGTCAGTCGCTGGGTGCCGCCGGCTCCGGGGATGATGCCCAGCAGGACCTCGGGCTGGCCCAGGACGGCGGTGTCCGCCGCGAAGCGCACGTCGGCGCAGAGCGCGAGCTCGCATCCCCCGCCGAGCGCGTAGCCGGTGACCGCCGCGACGACCGGCTTCGGGATCCGGGCGACCGCGCTGAAGGCGGACTGGAGCTTGCCCGAGCGCTGGACCATGTCGGTGTAGGACATGTCGGCCATCTCCTTGATGTCCGCGCCCGCCGCGAACACCTTCTCGCCGCCGTAGACCACGACCGCCTTCACGTCGTCGCGCTCGGCGGCCTCCGCGGCCGCGGCGCGGATCTCCTCCTGGACCTGCGCGTTGAGGGCGTTCATCTTCGGGCGGTCCAGCCGCAGCGTGGCGACGCCGTCGGCCACCTCGAGACGCACGAACTCCGACATGGGTACTCCTCTGGTCGCACAGCAGGTCACGGTCGCTCCGAGCCTAGGGCGTCGGTTCCGAGGCCTCCGGCATGGGCTTAGATGGGCCGGGTGAGCCTGAACACCTGGCGCTGGCAGAGCCGCGACGAGACCGCACCGGTCTGGCCCGGGTTCCACCAGCTGCTGGGGGCGACGTGGACGCCGGAGTCGACGAACTTCGCCGTCTGGTCGCCCGAGGCGACCGCGATGTGGGTGTGCCTCTTCGACGACGACGGCGACGAGGTCCGGCACCAGCTCACGGAGACCACGCTGGGCGTCTGGCACGGCGCCGTACCCGGCGTACTGCCGTGGTCAGCCCTACGGCTTCCGGGCCGACGGACCGCGGGAGCCCGCGACCGGCCGCTGCTTCGACCCCGACAACCTGCTGCTCGATCCCTACGCCCGCGCGATCACGGGCGACGACCCGGCACGCTCGGTCGTCGTGCACGACGATTTCGACTGGGGGGACGACGGCCCGCCGCGGACCCGGTGGCGCGACACGGTCATCTACGAGCTGCACGTGAAGGGGTACACCCAGCTGCACAACGAGGTGCCCGAGCACCAGCGTGGCACGTACGCCGGGCTGGGCAGCCCCATCGTGACCCGCTACCTCAACGACCTCGGCGTCACCGCGGTCGAGCTGCTCCCCGTCCACCACTTCTTCACCGAGCCCGCGGTCGCGGATCGGGGCCTGGTCAACTACTGGGGCTACAACTCGATCGGCTTCTTCGCGCCCCACGCGGCCTACTCCTCGGCCGGCGACGTCGGCCAGCAGGTCACCGAGTTCAAGCAGATGGTGAAGAACTTCCATGCGGCCGGCATCGAGGTGATCCTCGACGTCGTCTACAACCACACCGCCGAGGGCGGTCCCGACGGTCCGACGTACTCCTTCCGCGGCCTCGACGACCTCGGCTTCTACAAGCGCACGAGTGACGGCAAGGACGGGCTCGCCTACTGGGACGTCACCGGCTGCGGCAACACCGTGGACTCCTCGTACGTCGGTGCACTGAGGCTGATCCTCGACTCGCTGCGCTACTGGGTGACCGAGATGCACGTCGACGGGTTCCGCTTCGACCTCGCCTCCGCGCTCGCGCGGACCGGTCACGACATCGACATGCACAGCGCGTTCCTGACGACGATCTCGCAGGACCCGGTGCTGCGGCACGTGAAGCTGATCGCGGAACCCTGGGACGCCTCGATGGACGGCTACATGGTCGGCTCGTTCCCGCCACCGTGGGTCGAGTGGAACGACCGCTACCGCGACACGGTGCGCGACTTCTGGCGTGGCGCGTCGCCCGGGGTCCGTGAGCTCGCCAGTCGGATGGCGGGGTCGTCGGACCTGTACGCCGACGACGGCCGCTCGCCGTACGCCTCGGTGAACTTCGTGACCGCCCACGACGGGTTCACGATCCGCGACGTCGTCTCCTACGAGCGCAAGCACAACGAGGCGAACGGCGAGGCGAACCGCGACGGCACTGACAACCACCGATCGCACAACCACGGCGTGGAGGGCGAGACCGACGACGAGGAGATCATCGCGCTGCGCCGCCGACAGGCCGCGAACCTGATGGCGACGCTGTGCCTGTCGAGCGGTGCACCGATGCTGACCGCCGGCGACGAGCGGGGCCGCACCCAGGGCGGCAACAACAACGCCTACTGCCAGGACAACGAGGTGTCATGGGTCGACTGGCGCCCGGACGACGCGTGGCTCGACGTCTACGACCTCGTGAAGGCTGCGCTGCGGCTGCGGCGGGAGCATCCAGCGCTCCGGCAGCGCCACCACTTCGCGGGCAGCCCGACCATCGAGGGCGGCCCGAAGGACCTGGCGTGGCTGCATCCGCGCGGGTCGGAGATGACCGAGCACGACTGGCACGACGACGGCCTCCAGGCCGTCGGCATGTTCGTGTCCGGCGACCCGCTCCGCTCCCCCGGTCCGCGCGGCGAGCAGCAGCGCGATGCCTCGTTCGTGCTGTGGTGCAACGCCGGAGCCGACCCGGTCGACGTCCGGCTGCCCGACAACGAGTGGGTCCACGCCGGCGAGGTCGCGCTCACCACCGACCCCGGGCTGACCCAGGGCGCCCCGGTCGTGGCCGGTGAGGCACTCCCCCTCGGCCCGCGCTCCCTCGTCGTCCTCCGCCAGACCTGACCAGCGCGAGCCGTACCGCGCAGGCTGGAACCTGCCCGAGCGCACTCGTGCAGGCACGAGTGACGGCTCAGTGGGTCGGAACCTGCTGTGCGGTCAGGCGGGGAGGGCGACGACGCCGAGCTCGGCGGGTGAGGCGAGGAGGTCGTGCTTCGGTACGACGCGCACGGTGTAGCCGAAGGCGCCGCTGCGGCCGAGGGTGACGCTGCCGTCGAAGCGGTGCCGGCCACCCTGGTAGGCCTCGACCGGGGCCAGGCTCTCCACCGAGCTGGCGACCAGCTCGTCCTCGGAGTTGATGACGCCGTGGACGAGCTGCACGTCGACGTCGTCGGGGGTGAGGTCGCCGAGGGACACGAACGCCCGGACGGTGAGCGTGGTGCCGATCTCGGGGGCGTCACCGACGCCGCTGCTCTCGACGTGCTCGACCCGGACGCCGGACCAGCCGGCGCGGACCGTGCGCTTCCACTCCGACAGCGCGGCGGCCCCGACGTAGTCGGAGTTGAGCTGGCGGCCGGTGAGCGCGGCGGGCGTGTAGAGCTCGCGCACGTAGTCGCGGACCATCCGGGTCGCGAGCACCTTGGGACCGAGCGACTTGAGGGTGTGGCGCACCATCTCGAGCCAGCGGCTCGGCACTCCGTCGTCGCCGACGTCGTAGAAGCGGGGCGCGACCTCGTTCTCGATCAGGTCGTAGAGCGCGGTGGCCTCGAGGTCGTCGCGGCGGTCGGTGTCGTCGACTCCGTCGGCGGACGGGATCGCCCAGCCGTTGCTGCCGTCGTACCACTCGTCCCACCAGCCGTCGAGGATCGAGAGGTTGAGGCCACCGTTGAGGGCGGCCTTCATGCCGGACGGTGCCGCACGCCTCGTAGGGCCGGAGCGGGTTGTTGAGCCACACGTCGCAGCCGGGGTAGAGCGGCAGCGCCATCGCGATGTCGTAGTTGGGCAGGAAGACGATCCGGTGGCGGACCTCGGGGTCGTCGGCGAACTGCACGAGCTGCTGGATCAGCTTCTTGCCGCCGTCGTCGGCGGGGTGCGCCTTGCCGGCGATGATCAGCTGGATCGGCCGCTCGGGGTCGAGCAGCAGCCGCTTGAGCCGCTCGGGGTCCGAGAGCATCAGCGTGAGCCGCTTGTACGACGGGACGCGGCGGGCGAACCCGATGGTGAGGACGTCCGGGTCGAGGCAGGAGTCGATCCAGGCCAGCTCGGCCGGCGCCGAGCCGCGCTTCTGCCAGGACCGGGCGAGCCTGCGGCGGGCGTCCTGGATGAGCTTCTGGCGCAACGTCCGCTTGGTGGCCCAGATGTCGCCACCGGGGATCTTGTCGACGGCTGCCCAGAACGACTCCGCCTCGGCGGCGTCGAGATCGGCGCCGTGCTCGCTGGCGAGCTCGAAGACCTCCCGGCCCACCCAGGTCGGGGCGTGCACGCCGTTGGTGATCGACGCGATCGGGACCTCGGCCTCGTCGAAGGCCGGCCACAGCCCGTTGAACATCTCGCGGGAGACGTGGCCGTGGAGCTGGGACACCCCGTTGGCGCGCTGCGCCAGCCGGAAGCCCATGACCGCCATGTTGAAGACGCTGGCGTCGCCGCCCTCGTAGTCCTCGGTGCCGAGCGACAGGATCCGCTCGACAGGTACGCCGGGCACCGGCGACGCGCCGCCGAAGTACTGCTCGACGAGCTCGCGCGGGAAGCGGTCGATGCCGGCCGGGACCGGGGTGTGGGTGGTGAAGACGGTCGAGCCGCGGCCGACCTCGAGCGCGGTGTCGAAGTCGAGCTGTGGCCCACCCTCGGCCACCGAGAGCTCGCGGATCCGCTCGAGGCCGAGGAAGCCGGCGTGCCCCTCGTTGGTGTGGAACACCTCGGGCTCGGGTGCACCGGTGATCCGCGTGTAGGCGCGCAGCGCACGGACGCCGCCGATGCCGAGCAGCAGCTCCTGGCGGAGCCGGTCCTCGCTGGTGCCGCCGTAGAGCCGGTCGGTGACCTCGCGGAAGTGGTCGGGGTTCTCCTCCAGGTCGGTGTCGAGCAGCAGCAGCGGAACCCGGCCGACGTGGGCGACCCAGATCCTCGCCACGAGCTCGGCGCCGCCGGCCATCGCGATCCGGACCAGCACCCGCGAGCCGTCGGCCTCGTGGAGCAGCGACAGCGGCAGCTCGTCCGGGTCGAGGACGGGATAGGTCTCCTGCTGCCAGCCCTCGCGGGACAGCGACTGCTTGAAGTAGCCCTGCCGGTAGAGCAGGCCGACGCCGATCAGCGGGACGCCGAGGTCGGAGGACGCCTTGAGGTGGTCACCGGCGAGGATGCCGAGACCACCGGAGTACTGCGGGAGCACCGCGGAGATGCCGTACTCGGGCGAGAAGTAGGCGACCGCGCGCGGGGCGTCGTCGCCGGCGGTCTGGTACCAGTGGTCGCCGGTCAGGTAGTGGTCGAGGTCGGCCTGCGCGGCCGCGAGCATGTCGAGGAACGCCCCGTCGGCGGCCAGCTCCTCGAGCCGGCCGGCGTCGACGGCACCCAGCAGCCGCACCGGGTCGCGGCCGGTCGACGCCCAGAGATCGGCGTCCACCGCCGCGAAGACGTCCTGGGTCGGCGGGTGCCAGGACCACCGGAGATTGCCGGCGAGGGTGCCCAGGGAGGCCAGCGCCTCGGGCAGGACAGGACGGACGGTGAAACGTCTGATGGCACGCACCACAGGACGGTAGCGCCGATGATGTGAACGATCCAAGCCGAGGTCCGGATGGTGTGCCACCTGACGCTCGCATAACCGATGTCGGGCCGTGGCGTTGTGAGGTGCATGACACCCTCCCCACACCGCGTGCGGACCCGCCGGGCCACCTATGCCCTCGCCGGAACCGCCCTGCTCACGGTGGCGCTCGTCCCGGGGCTCACCCAGCTCCCGGCGATCGCGCAGAGCGCTCCCGCCCCGGCCGAACGCGTGGCCGCCGACGACGTGGTGACGTGGGGCGACACCGCCCCCGGCCTCGCCGACCTCGACACCCGCGGCGCCGCGCGGCCGACCTCCGCGCCAGCAGGCGGCAGCCCGTTCCCTCGGGGCGATCGACCTCGGCTGGAACCGGTTCGGTACGCCGTCGTCGATCCTCCCGGCCGACGGCGTCCTGGCCGAGGCCACCTCGTCCGACCCGGTCCAGGCGGCCCGCGCCTGGCTGCGTGACAACGCGGCGGTCTTCGGACTCACCACCGCGCAGGCCGAGGACCTCGAGCTGGTCAACGACCAGAGGCTGGCGCAGAGCGACGCTCACGCGGTGCTGTTCCGGCAGCGCTTCGGCGAGCTGACGCCCGCCGTCGGCAGCATGGTGACGGTGGGAGTCGCGAACGGCGAGATCGCCTTCGCCTCCTCCAGCATCACCCCGACCGACGCGACCCCGGCTGCCGCCTCGCTCTCCCCGGTCGAGGGCTGGCTCAACGCCGCCCGCGACGTCGGCCGCGCCGACATCGACGTCGACGCCATCACCTCCACTGTCGACGACGTCGTCGAGGGCGCCGGTGCGGAGGCCGACAGCGAGCCGTGGACCCGCCTGAAGGTCCCCGGCTTCGCCCAGGAGCAGCAGGTGCGGCTCCGCGCGCTGGCGCTGGCCGACGGCACCGTCCGACCGGTCTTCGAGGCGAACGTCGTCGACGTCGACCAGGGCGTCGCCTTCGCCTACACCTCGATGGTCGACGCCGTCACCGGCGACGTCCTCCACCGGCAGAACCAGGTCGAGCACTCCGAGGCCACCGAGCCGTTCCAGGGCTCCATCGACGGCACCGAGTGCGGCGAGCCGCACCCGTTCGAGCTGACCGACGGCAACACCCGCCAGATCAACGTCGCGATGAGTGCGGTCAACGCCGCCAACGACGCGGTCATCGAGATCCGCGACCCCGAGGGCGACGTCATCACCAGCGCCGACCTGCTGACCAGCCCCGAGACGCTGAGGTACACCGCGCCCGAGCCGCTTCCCGCCGGTGTCTACAGCGTCGTGATCTGCCCCTTCGACGGCATTCCCTGGTTGCCGCCGACCAACTACGGCGGCCTGGTGACGACCTCGGACGAGGAGGGCGGCAGCCCGGCCGACGGGCAGTACCCCGCGTGGCGGATGTTCCCGGCCAACCCGGCTCTGAACTACTCCCCCGACCACACCCCGAACAACGACAAGATCGCCTGCTGGCGGATCTTCGGGCGCGACTACTGCACCCTCCCGTCCGGCTCGGTCGCCCAACCGTTCGGCGGCGCCTGGGACTACAGCTACGAGACCGACTCCCCCACGCTGACGACCGACGGCAACAACGCCCGGACCCGGGAGGCGTGGGCGAGTCCCCTCACGCCCGGCGGCGCCCAGGCGCCCGTCTCGCCGACCCGGGAGTACTTCGACGAGTTCGAGGACATCTGGAACAACACCAAGTGCGACCCGACCTCGCTGGTCCCGGGCGGCAACGACATCATGGCCTCGGTGACGAACCTGTTCGTCGCCCACAACCGGATGCACGACTACAGCTACAACCTCGGGTTCACCGAGCGGAACTACAACCTGCAACAGGTGAACGTCGAGAACCCGGGCGTGGCCAGGGACAAGGATCCCGAGATCGGCAACGCCCAGGCCGGTGCGCTCACCGGTGGCCAGCCGTCGTACCTCGGCCGTGACAACGCCAACCAGATCACGCTGCAGGACGGCGTCCCGGGCATCACGAACCAGTACCTGTTCCAGCCGATCGCGGGCGCGTTCTACGCCCCCTGCGCCGACGGCGGGCTCGACATGAGCATCGTGGGCCACGAGTACACCCACGCCATCAGCAACCGGATGATCGGTGGGCCAGACGAGGGCATCACGTCCGAGCAGGGCGGCGCGATGGGCGAGTCCTGGGGCGACCTGGTAGGCGCCGAGTACATGTTCGCCCACGGCTACTCGACGGGCACCAGCCCGTGGGTGGTCGGTCCCTACGCCACCGGCAACCGGAGGAAGGGCATCCGCGACTACGCGATCAACAAGAACCCCCTGACCTACGCCAACTACGGATTCGACTCCACCGGCCCCGAGGTCCACGCCGACGGCGAGATCTGGAACGGCGTGCAGTGGCAGGTCCGATCGGCCCTGGTGAAGAAGTGGAACGCGAGGTACCCCTACGGCAACAAGGACCGCCAGCTGAACTGCTCGCAGGGCACCCGCCGGCAGGGGCCGTTCCGGCCGAGCCACGTGCCCGGGCAACCGCCGCTGGCTCGCGCTGATGTTCGACGCGTTCCTGCTCCAGCAGGGTGCGACGTCGTTCGTGGACGCGCGCAACGCGATGATCGCCGCCGACCGGATGCGGTTCGACGGCGCCAACCGGAAGCCGCTGTGGAACGCGTTCGCCAAGCGTGGACTCGGCAAGGGCGCCAAGACCAAGCCCGACTCGGTCAACCCGAGGGCGAGCTTCGCCTCCCCGACTGCGGCCAACGGGCAGATCACCTTCCGGACACCCTGGTGCCGGCAAGGTCTACGTCGGTCGCTACGAGGCGCAGGTCCAACCCGGTCGCCGACACAGTCAAGAAGTCCAAGCTGGACGCGACCGCCACGCTCGTGCCGGGCCGCTACCAGATGCTCTACGTGTCGGCGAAGCGCGGCTTCAAGCGGTTCACCCTGAAAGTCACGCCCGGTGAGCGGAGTGCGGTGAACGATCCGCGCCCCGCGCAATCTCGCGGCGGCCGCCAGCGGCGCCAAGGTCATCGCATCCAGCGAGGGCTCGCTCAACGCGAAGTCGCTGATCGACGGCACCGAGAACACCAACTGGGGCGGCGTCAACGGTGACGGCAGCAACGTCGACGAGAACAGCCCGTTCGTGTCGGTCGACCTGGCCGGCAAGCGCCACCGGATCAGCCGGGTGAACGTCAGCGCGATGCTGAACCCGTCGCCGCCGGACGGCAGCGAGGTCCCGCTGGCCGCCGACCCCGACTCGGGTTCGCGGTTCACCGCGCTACGCAAGTTCGCCCTCGAACGATGCGTCCGCAACTGTGTCGGGGACAACGCGAAGTGGAAGCGGTTCTACACCTCGCCCGGCGACGCCTTCCCGTCGATCCGTCCCCGGCCCGTGGCGCCCGACCTGATCATGCGGTCGTTCAACGTCCCGAACGTGCGGGCCGCCGCGATCCGCCTGGTCGCCGTGGAGAACCAGTGCACCGGGTTCGCCGGCTACGCCGGAGACCAGGACAACGACCCGGGCAACAACACCGACTGCAAGACCGGCTCGGACCGCGGCACCATCGTCCACGCCGCCGAGCTGCAGGTGTACTAGCAGCGAGCCGCGAGGAACGAGCTCGCGACGCGGCGAGGTCGAGCCAGCGCGCGACCGAGGCCGCGCGAGCGTGTCGAGACCGGCGGTACCGAGACGGTGGCTGGGTCTCGACAGTCGCTCGCTCGTCGCTGCTCGACCTCGAGACCAGAGCGGTGGCTGGGTCTCGACAGTCGCTCGCTGCGCTCGCTGCTCGACCAACTGACTGGGCGGCCGCTCGCTCGACCCACGGCCTGGGGCGCTCGCCGCTCGACCCTGAGCTGCCTCACCCCCGTTCGGACCCCGGCTTGCGTCGGTCCCGCCGATTCGCAAGTGTGGTCGGCATGGTCGGTCGCATCCCTGTCATGGACGTCATGCCGCTGGTCGACCTCGGACGACAGCCTGCGAAGGCGACCGCCGGGGAGCCCTTCCCCGTCACCGCCACCGTGTTTCGCGAGGGTCACGACAAGCTCGGCGCCGAGGTCGTGCTGACCGGTCCCGACGGCGTACGCCGTCCGCCGGTGCGGATGCTCCCCGCCGGTGGGGACGAGCCGGACCGCTACCTGGCCTGGGTGACCCCGGACGCCGAGGGAGCCTGGACGTTCGAGGTCCAGGCCTGGTCGGACCCGATCGCCACCTGGCAGCACGCCGCGGGCCTCAAGATCCCCGCCGAGGTCGACGTCGAGCTGATGTTCACCGAGGGCCGGCTGCTGCTCCAGCGGGTGCTCCAGGGTCTCGACAAGGCCGACCGCCGCACTGCCGACGTCGTCCAGGGTGGGATCGAGGCCAGCACGCGACACCAACCGTCCGGCGGCCGCTCGGCTCGCTGCCCTCCAGTCCCCCGACCTGGTCGCAGTGCTGGCCGCCCACCCGTTGCGCGAGCACGTCACCGTCGAGGGCCCGTTCCCGGCGTACGCGGACCGCGAGCGGGCGCTCTTCGGGAGCTGGTACGAGTTCTTCCCGCGCTCGGAGGGCGCAACCCGCGACGAGGCGACCGGAAAGGTCACCAGCGGCACGTTCGCGACCGCGGCCAAGCGGCTCGAGGCCGTCGCCGACATGGGCTTCGACGTGATCTACCTGCCCCCGATCCATCCGATCGGGGAGGTGAACCGCAAGGGCCCGAACAACACGCTGACCCCGGGCCCGGACGACACCGGATCGCCGTGGGCGATCGGCAGCAAGGACGGCGGACACGACGCCGTGCACCCCGACCTCGGCACGCTCGCCGACTTCGACGCGTTCGTGGAGCGAGCTCGCTCGCTGGGCCTCGAGGTCGCCCTCGACCTGGCGCTGCAGTGCGCCCCCGACCACCCGTGGGTGACGTCTCACCCCGAGTGGTTCACGACCCGCGCCGACGGCACCATCGCCTACGCCGAGAACCCACCGAAGAAGTACCAGGACATCTACCCGCTCAACTTCGACAACGACCCCGCAGGCATCTCCGCCGAGGTCCTCCGCGTCGTCCAGCACTGGGCCTCCCACGGTGTCCGGATCTTCCGCGTCGACAACCCCCACACCAAGCCGGTCGCGTTCTGGGAGTGGCTGCTGCGCGAGGTGCGACGGACCGACCCCGACGTGCTGTTCCTGTCCGAGGCGTTCACCCGCCCGGCGATGATGCGCGGCCTCGGCGCCATCGGGTTCCACCAGTCCTACACCTACTTCACGTGGCGCACCGCCAAGGCCGAGCTCGAGGACTACCTCCGCGAGCTCGCCACCGAGACCGACCACCTGATGCGGCCCAACTTCTTCGTCAACACCCCCGACATCCTCCACGCGTTCCTGCAGTACGGCGGGCCGGCGGCCTTCAAGATCCGGGCCGTGCTCGCCGCGACCGGCTCCCCCAGCTGGGGCGTCTACGCCGGCTACGAGCTCTTCGAGCACGTGGCGGTCAAGCCCGGGAGCGAGGAGTACCTCGACTCGGAGAAGTACCAGGTCCGGGTGCGCGACTGGGACGCCGCCGCGGTGGAGGGTCGCACGCTGGCGCCGTACCTGACCCGGCTCAACCGGGTACGCCGCGACCACCGCGCCCTGCAGCTGCTGCGCAACGTGGTCGTCCACTCCAGCGACGACGACCACGTCATCTGCTACAGCAAGCAGGCGACGCTCCCCGACGGGCAACGCGACACCGTCATCGTGGTCGTCAACCTCGACCCCCACGGGACCCGCGAGACCATGGTCCACCTCGACCTCGAGGCGCTCGGCTTCGACTGGACCGACACCTTCGCCGTCCACGACGAGGTCACCGACGAGACCTGGTCGTGGGGCGCGCACAACTACGTCCGCCTCGACCCGGGCCACGAACCGGCCCACGTGCTCACCGTCAGGAGCCCCCGTTGACCGAGGTGGCCGCCCACGGGGTCTCTGACCCGCACGAGCTCCAGGCGGCGACCCCCGACTGGTTCAAGACGGCCGTCTTCTACGAGGTGCTGGTCCGTTCGTTCCGCGACTCCAACGCCGACGGCACCGGCGACTTCCGTGGGCTGATCGAGAAGCTCGACTACCTGGAGTGGCTCGGCGTCGACTGTCTCTGGATCCCGCCGTTCTTCACCTCGCCGCTGCGCGACGGTGGCTACGACGTGGCCGACTACACCGGCATCCTCCCCGAGTGCGGCAGCGTCGAGGACTTCCAGCTGCTGCTCGACGAGGCCCACCAGCGCGGCATCCGCGTGATCATCGACTTCGTCATGAACCACACGAGTGACGCCCACCCGTGGTTCCAGGAGTCGCGACGAGACCCGGACGGTCCCTACGGCGACTTCTACGTGTGGTCCGACACCGACGAGCTCTATCAGGACGCTCGCATCATCTTCGTCGACACCGAGCCGTCGAACTGGACCCTCGACCCGGTGCGCGGCCAGTACTTCTGGCACCGGTTCTTCCACCACCAGCCCGATCTCAACTTCGACAACCCGGCGGTCCACGACGCCATGATCGAGGCGATGGACTTCTGGCTCGCGATGGGCCTCGACGGCTTCCGGCTCGACGCCGTCCCCTATCTCTACGAGCGGCCCGGCACCAACGGCGAGAACCTCCCCGAGACGCACCAGATGCTGAAGAAGGTGCGGAAGTTCGTCGACGACAAGTACCCCGGCACGGTGCTGCTCTGCGAGGCCAACCAGTGGCCGGACGACGTGGTGGAGTACTTCGGCGACCCCGAGGTCGGCGGCGACGAGTGCCACATGGCCTTCCACTTCCCGGTGATGCCGCGGATCTTCATGGCGGTGCGCCGCGAGTCGCGCTACCCGATCTCCGAGATCATGGAGCAGACGCCCGCGATCCCGGACAGCTGTCAGTGGGGCATCTTCCTGCGCAACCACGACGAGCTGACGCTCGAGATGGTGACCGACGAGGACCGCGACTACATGTGGGCCGAGTACGCGACCGACCCGCGGATGAAGGCCAACATCGGCATCCGGCGCCGGCTCGCGCCGCTGCTCGACAACGACGCCAACCGGATGGAGCTGTTCACCGCCCTGCTGCTGTCGTTGCCGGGCTCGCCCGTCCTCTACTACGGCGACGAGATCGGCATGGGCGACAACATCTGGCTGGGTGACCGCGACGGCGTCCGTACGCCGATGCAGTGGACGCCCGACCGCAACGCGGGGTTCTCCGCGGCGACCCCGGGCCGGCTCCACCTGCCACTGGTCCAGGACCCGGTCACCGGCTACCAGAGCGTCAACGTCGAGTCCCAGCTGGAGAACTCCTCCTCCCTCCTGCACTGGACCCGCCGGATCATCCACGCCCGCCGCAACCACCCGGCCTTCGGGCTGGGCACGTTCGCCGACCTCGGCGGCTCCAACCCGAGCGTGCTCTCCTACGCCCGGGAGTACTCGGACGACGAGGGTCGCGAGGACACCATCGTCTGCGTCAACAACCTCTCGCGCTTCCCCCAGCCGGTGGAGCTCGACCTGCGCCGCTTCGAGGGCTGCGTGCCGGTCGAGCTGCTGGGCGGCGTACCGTTCCCGGCAGTCGGCGAGCTGCCGTATCTCTTGACGCTGGGTGGGTACGGGTTCTACTGGTTCCGGCTGACCAGGCCGGCCTCGGAGGAAGGTGGTGCGCCGTGAATCGTGCCCTGCACGAGTTCGTGGCACACGCACGTTGGTTCGGCGGCAAGGGCCGCCCGTTCGAGGTGACCGACGTACGCCGGCTCGGCACGCTCAAGTCCGACTCGGCCGACGATCCGACCCTGGTCCTCGAGCTGGCCACCATCACCTACAAGGACGACGAAGGCGGCGAGGACCTCTACCAGCTGCCGCTGTCCTACTACGCCGGGCCGCAGGAGCACCTCGAACACGCCCACGTCGGCGAGTGGGAGGACGACGACCTCCGGCCCTGCCACGTCTACGACGCGGTGCACGACCGGACCGCGATGGGCTACCTGCTCGCTGCCTTCGACTCGCCGCCGCCCGGAGACCTGCACTTCGAGCGGCTGCCCGGCCACGAGCTCGACCTGACCACCCACTCGACGCTGTTCTCCGGGGAGCAGTCGAACTCGTCGGTGGCCTTCGGCGAGGACGCGCTGCTGAAGATGTTCCGCAAGATCACCCCGGGCCTCAATCCCGACATCACCGTCCACGAGGTGCTGACGCGCGCCGGGTCCGACCACGTCGCCGCGCTCTACGGCTGGCTGGAGACCGGCAAGGGGGACGACGTCATCCAGCTCGCGATGCTCCAACAGTTCCTGCGCACCGCCAGCGACGGCTGGGAGCTCGCGCTGGCCAGCGTCCGCAACCTGTTCGCCGAGGGTGACCTGCACGCCGACGAGGTCGGCGGCGACTTCGCCGGTGAGGCGGCCAGGCTCGGCGTCGCGCTGCGCGAGACCCACGACACGCTGGCCGAGCACTTCCCCCGCCACACCCGTGACGCGGCCGAGCAGGCCGAGCTCTCCCGCGCGATGCACGACCGGCTCGACGCCGCGTTGCGCGTCGTCCGCGAGCTGGCCGAGCACGCCGACGAGCTCCGGGCGATCTTCGACCGCGTCATCGGCGCTTCCGGCGTGACGGTCCAGCAGATCCACGCCGACCTGCACCTCGGCCAGACACTGCGCACCGTCAGGGGATGGAAGATCGTGGACTTCGAGGGCGAGCCTGCCAAGCCGCTCGCCGAGCGGGTCCTGCCCGACTCGCCCTGGCGCGACGTCGCCGGGATGCTGCGCTCCTTCGACTACGCGCCGCGCGTGGTCGAGCGCACCTACGCCGACTGCCGAGCCCGTGGGCGCCGAGCAGCGCGCGTTCCGCGCCAAGGAGTGGTCCAAGCGCAACCGGGCCGCATTCCTGGACGCCTACGCCGGTCGCGAGCTGACCGCCGACGAGGAGACACTGCTCGCGGCGTACGTCGCCGACAAGGCCGTCTACGAAGCGGTCTACGAGGCCCGCAACCGGCCGACCTGGGTGTCGATCCCGCTCGAGGCCATCGCCGAGGTGGTGGCAGCGTGAGCCCCGTGAAGCACACCGCGAAGCCGATCCCGGCCGAGGAGCTCGACGCAGCTGGTCCGCGGCGAGCACGGCCACCCCCACGCCGTCCTCGGCCCCCACCCGCACGATGGCGACGTCACGGTGCGGGTGCTCAAGCCGCTCGCCGCCTCCGTCGTGGTGACGTACGGCGACGAGCGGGTCGACCTGGCCCACGAGCACGAGGGCGTGTGGGTCGGCGTGATCCCGGGCACCGAGGTGCCCGGCTACCGCCTCGAGGTCTCCTACGACGGCGACCCGATCTCCGTCGACGACCCCTACCGGTTCCTGCCGACGCTGGGCGAGATCGACCTCCACCTCATCAACGAGGGCCGCCACGAGAACCTCTGGGAGGTCCTCGGCGCGCGCGTCCACCGCTACGAGGGTCCGCTCGGCGACGTCATCACCGGCACGTCGTTCGCGGTCTGGGCGCCCTCGGCACGCGGCATCAGGGTGAAGGGGTCCTTCAACAACTGGGACGGCCGCGAGCACCCCATGCGCCAGCTCGGCAGCTCCGGGGTCTGGGAGCTGTTCGTGCCCGACGCCGGGTCCGGGACGGTCTACAAGTTCGCCGTGCTCGGCGCGGACGGGGAGTGGCGCGAGAAGGCCGACCCGATGGCGTTCCACACCGAGGTCCCGCCGCTGACCGGGTCGGTCGTCTTCGACCCCGGCTACGCGTGGGGCGACGACGCGTGGATGACCGGCCGCGGCGTCCAAGCGGCCACTGGCAGAGCCGATGTCGACGTACGAGGTGCACCTCGGGTCGTGGCGCAAGCGCGACGGCGAGGTCATGTCCTACGTCGAGCTCGCCGACGAGCTGGTCCCCTACCTCACCGACCTCGGCTTCACCCACGTCGAGTTCCTGCCGGTGATGGAGCACCCGTTCGGCGGCTCGTGGGGTTACCAGGTGACGTCCTACTACGCCCCACCGCACGCTTCGGCGACCCCGACGGCTTCCGCCACCTCGTCGACCGGCTCCACCAGGCCGGCATCGGTGTGATCGTCGACTGGGTGCCGGCGCACTTCCCGAAGGACCAGTTCGCGCTCGCCCGCTTCGACGGGACGCCGCTCTACGAGGACCCGAACCCCTCGCGTGGGGAGCACCCCGACTGGGGGACGTTCATCTTCAACTTCGGCCGCCGCGAGGTGCGGAACTTCCTGGTGGCGAACGCGCTCTACTGGCTGGAGGAGTTCCACGTCGACGGGCTGCGCGTCGACGCGGTGGCCTCGATGCTCTACCTCGACTACTCCCGCGAGCCCGGCCAGTGGACACCCAACGTCCACGGCGGCCGCGAGAACCTCGAGGCGGTGCAGTTCCTCCAGGAGATGAACGGCACCGTCGGCAAGCGGGTGCCGGGGGCGATGACGATCGCCGAGGAGTCGACCTCGTGGCCGGGCGTCACCCGGCCGACCTCGGAGGACGGGCTCGGCTTCTCCTTCAAGTGGAACATGGGCTGGATGCACGACTCGCTCGGCTACATGGAGCACGAGCCGGTCCACCGGGCCTGGCACCACGGCGAGATGACGTTCTCGATCGTCTACGCCTGGTCCGAGAACTTCGTGCTGCCGATCAGCCACGACGAGGTCGTCCACGGCAAGGGCTCGCTGCTGCGCAAGATGCCGGGCGACCGGTGGCAGCAGCTGGCCAACCTGCGCGCCTACCTGGCCTACATGTGGGCCCACCCCGGCAAGCAGCTGATCTTCATGGGTGCCGAGCTGGGCCAGGAGTCGGAGTGGGCCGAGGCGCGGGAGCTCGACTGGTGGCTGCTCGACCACCCCGAGCACCGGGGCGTGCACTCGCTCGTACGGGACCTCAACCGGGCCTATCGCGACACCCCGGCGCTCTGGGAGACCGACGGCGACCCTGCGGCGTTCGACTGGCTCGACGCGAACGACGCCGGGCGCAACGTCTTCTCCTTCCAGCGCACCGCCGCCGACGGCTCCTCGCTGGTCTGCGTCGCCAACTTCGCCGCGCAGCCCCATGCCGACTACCGACTCCCCCTGCCCGCCCCCGGCACCTGGGAGGAGATCGTCAACACCGACGCCGAGGGCTACACGGGCTCGGGCGTCGGCAACCTCGGCACCGTCACCGCCGTCGCAGGAGACCACGCCGGACGACCGGCGTACGCCGACATCGTCGTTCCCCCGCTCGCCACCATCTGGCTCCGCTCCCGCGCGGGTTGAGACGGTGACGCAGCCGGAGCCGACCGTGGAGACGGTCGCGGAGGGGGTCGCCCGGATCAGCTGGGGTGAGGACGTGACCGCCCGGGGGCTGACGGCCGCGGTCGGGGTGCGTGGTGCCGCACGTCGAGGCCGCGCTGGACGGGCACGGCCGGGTCGAGGCGCTGGTGAGCCCCACGGACGTCGAGAGCCAACGGATCGCGACCTGGTGCGGCATGCACCGCGAGGGCGTACGCCGGGGCGTGCTGCTCGCCGGAGAGCCCGGCGACCGGATCGTCTACGCCCGCCTCGCCACCGACGTCCCCGTCAGCGACCCGGGCGGGTTCCGGTCGCTGCTCAACTCGTTCCTGCCACGCAAGCGCGCGATCAGCCAGCTGCTGGTGCGCGACCTCGAGGGCCGGGTCCTGGTGTGCGAGCTGACCTACAAGCGCGACTGGGACCTGCCGGGCGGCGTCGTCGAGGTCGGCGAGTCGCCGAAGCTGGCGGTGGCGCGCGAGGTCCGTGAGGAGCTCGGCCTGGAGCTCGAGCCGGGTGCGCTCCTGCTGACCGACTGGCTCCCGCCCTGGGGCGGGTGGGACGACGCGGTCTGCCTCGTCTTCGACGGAGGTGTCCACGAAGCCTCGATCCTCGACACGATGGTCCGCCAGGAGCGCGAGATCCGGGCTGCCCGGTTCTGCACCCCCGACGAGGTGCGCGCCCACTGCGCCGACTTCACCGCCCGGCGCATCGAGCAGGCGCTGGCCCCCGGCGGCGACGGGTACGCCGAGTCGGGTCGCGCCTGACCAACCCCCCAACACTTGTTTGACAGTACGCCGCGGTTGCGGCAGGCTCACCCTCAAACAACTGTTGGAGGGTGGCATGGGTGACGAGCGGATCTCCTCGATGCGAGCGATGGCCCACCCGGTGCGGGTGCGCATCGCATCGCTGCTGACCGGTGCCGAGATGAGTGCCGCCGAGGTGGCCCGCGAGCTCGGCCTCACCCACGCGAACGCGTCCTACCACCTCCGCACGCTGGCCGAGGCGGGCAAGATCGTCGAGGCCGGCGAAGTCACGATCCGGGGCGGTGTCGCCAAGCGCTACCGCTATCCCCACGAGCTGCGCGGCCGAGAGTCCGACGGTGGCCGGTCCACCACGGCCGAGCGGTTGGCCTACCTGTCGGCACTCCACGCCGAGGTGGAGCGGCGCGCGAACCACGTCGACGTCGACGCGCCCGGCTACGGCTTCGACCTGGACGGCTGGGTCTCGCCGGAGGTCGCGGAGCGCGCGTGGGCCCTGATCCGGGAGGCCTCCGAGCTCCTCCACGATGCCAACCGTCCGCCGCGCTCCGCCGGGACGGTCCACGTGAGCGCGACCGCAACGACGTTCCAGATGGTCGCCGGCGGATGACCTGGCGCGAGTCGCTCGCTCCCCTGCGCGAGCGAAACTTCCGGTTCTACTTCGCCGCGCGCAGCGTCAACGTCTTCGGCACGATGATGGCGCACGTCGCGCTGGCCTTCGCCGTCCTCGAGGTCACCGACGACCCCACGGCGCTCGGCCAGGTCCTGGCTGCCCACACCATCCCGATGGTGCTGCTGCTGCTGTGGGGCGGCGTCATCGGTGACCGCTTCTCGCGGGCCCGGCTGCTGCAGTTCTCGAACCTCACCTCCGCCCTCTCGCAAGGGACGATCGCGGTCCTGGTCATCACCGGCACCGCCGAGCTCTGGATGCTGCTCGTGCTGAGCGTGGTGCACGGAGCGGTCTCCGCGGTGAGCTTCCCGGCACTGGCCAGCATCATGCCGAGCCTCGTGGCCCGCGAACAGCTCCAGCGCGCCAACGCCCTGGTCTCCTTGGTCCGCGGCAGCTCGATGGTCGTCGGCCCCTCGGTGGCGGCGTTGCTGGTCGTCACCGTCGGCGCCGGCTGGGCGGTCGGGGTGGACGCGGCGACCTGGTTGGTGTCGGCGATCCTGTTCGGCTTCGTCCGGGTGCCTCCGGACCCCGCGGGGACAGTCAAGGAGCACGGCAGCACCCTGAACGATCTGGCCGTGGGGTGGCACTACGTGCGCCGTACGACGTGGTTGTGGGTCGTCGTGCTCGCCTTCGCGCTGCTCAACATGATCTGGAACGCCTCGATCATCACGCTCGGCCCCGTGGTCGCCAAGGACAGCATCGGCGAACAGGGCTGGGGGCTGGTGCTCTCCGCCCAGGCTGCCGGCCTGCTCGTGATGACGCTGGTGCTGCTGCGCTTCCCCCTCCGCCACCGGCCACTGCTGGTCGGGATGGCCGCGATCTCCACCGTCGGCATCCCGATCGCGCTGCTCGGCGCCCACCCGACCCTGGCGCTGGTCATGGTGACGATGTTCGTGGCAGGCGCCGGCATGGAGGTGTTCGGCATGGCGTGGAACCTCGCGATGCAGGAGCACGTGCCCGACGAGATGCTGTCGCGCGCCTACTCCTACGACATGCTCGGCTCGTTGATGGCGATGCCGATCGGTCAGCTCGCGGCAGGTCCGTTGGCGCTGGCCTTCGGCTACGACCAGGTCCTGGTGGTGAGTGGGGTGGCCTACGTCGCCGTCTCGCTGCTCACGCTCGTGTCCGCCTCCGTGCGCCGACTGCCCCGGGCCGAGCAGATCGCGACACCGGAGCCCGTCACCACTTCCTAGGCTGAGGGGACCGCGGACGTCGCGGGGTGACGCGTCGACGCGCCCGGTAGCGCCTGCGACCCGCGGCTGACGCCGACGATCAGGAGGTAGCCCACCATCCAGAGCTCCCCCGCTGTCGCCGGGAGGACCAGCACCGACGCGACCACGTCCGCGTCGGGCACGACATAGCCGACGAACGCACTCAGCACGTAGCCGACACCGCCGCCGATCAGGAGCCAGCCGAGGGGCCGGGGCATCCAGCCGCTGGTCAGCGCCAGCCACCCCATCGGGATGAGCCACAGTCCGAAGAACACGGCGCCGACGCCCCAGAGGTTGTCGCTCACGACGTACATCAGCTGTGCAGTTCCGGCTGCGTCGCCGCCCACCGCGAGTGAGGGATCCAAGGCCGCCTCGAGCGCGGTGGCGAGGAAGGCCGCGCTACCGAGGATCGCCACGGCGTTCACGAAACCGAAGGCGACGAGCGCTCCCGCGGCGAACGCATCGACCGTGCGGAACAGCCGGTAGAACCACAGCGCCGCAAGTGCCTGGGTCACGACGACGCCCAGCTCGAGGGCGAGGCCCGCCCGCGCCAGCGACTCCTGGTCGACGAGATGGGCCAGCGTCTCGGCCGGTGCGCCGGCCGCGAAGATCTGGTCGCGCACCACCAGGAAGCTGAGCATCCCGGTGATGGCGACCCCGAGATAGAGCAGCCCGGTCGTGCGGGCGGTGCGTACCAGCCGTGATCGGTCCGGCGGTGTGGTGACAGTGGTGGACATGTGGGTTTCCCTCCCTGGAGTACCTTACGTTGTAAGGTAACCATACGTTGTAAGGTTCCGCAAGGAGAGGGCGGTGCAGATGACGACCAGGACGACACGGGAGCCGCTGACCCGCGAGCGGGTCCTCGGCGCGGCGATGGGGCTGGCCGACCGCGAGGGACTCGCCGCGGTCACCATGCGCCGACTGGCTGCGGAGCTGGGCGTGGAGGCGATGTCGCTCTACCACCACCTGCCCGGCAAGGACGCGCTGCTCGACGGTCTGGTGGAGGCCATCGTGGCCGAGATCGGCGTGGCGACCGCCCGGCTGGAGGAGACCGAGGCCGCCCCCGACTGGCGCACGACGCTGTGGCGGCGCTGCCTCACCGCGCGTGACGTCATGCAGGCCCACCCATGGGCGCCGGGGCTGATCGGATCCCGGACCAGCATCCCGCCCTCGCTCTACGTCTACTTCGAGGGGATCCTCGCCACGCTGGTCGAGGCCGGCTTCAGCTACCACCTCGCCCACCGGGCGCTGCACGCCCTGGGCAGCATGGTCCTCGGCTTCGTCCAGGAGATGTTCACCCCGGCCCCGAGCGGGGAGCCGGTCGATGCGGCGGAGGCGGAGGCCGAGCTCGCCGCCATGGCAGAGGCTCTCCCCCATCTCGCCGCGATGGTCGCCTCCGAGCTCCACGACCACGACGACGACCCCCTCGGCTGGTGCGACAGCCGCGCCGAGTTCGAGTTCACCCTCGGGCTCATCCTCGACGGCTTGGCCCGGGCCCGTGACCTCGACCCGGTTCGTGGGGCAGGATCGACAGGGTGAGCACCTACGTCTTCGACTTCGCCGACGGCGACCGGGACCAGAAGGACCTCCTCGGCGGCAAGGGCGCCAACCTCGCCGAGATGACCAACCTCGGGCTGCCGGTGCCGCCCGGGTTCACGATCTCGACCGAGGCCTGCCGCGGCTACCTGAGCGACGACGGCATGCCCGAGGAGCTGAACGCCGAGATCGACCACCATCTGGAAGCCCTGGAGAAGAAGATGGGACGACGGCTCGGGGAGCCGGACGACCCGCTGCTCGGTGAGCGTCCGGTCGGGCGCGAAGTTCTCGATGCCCGGGATGATGGAGACCGTCCTCAACGTCGGCCTCAACGACGAGTCGGTGGCGGGTCTGGAGCGGCAGAGCAACGACGAGCGGTTCGCCCAGGACTCCTACCGCCGGCTGCTGCAGATGTTCGGCGCGACCGTCCTCGGCATCGACGGGGAGCACTTCGCGGACGCGCTCGACGAGGCGAAGCGCGAGCGAGGGACCGACAGCGATCTCGACCTCGACGCCGACGACCTCCGCAGCCTGGTGGCGACGTTCAAGAAGATCGTGGAGGAGCAGGCCGGTCGGCCGTTCCCGCAGGACCCCCGCGAGCAGCTCGACCTCGCGGTAAGGGCCGTCTTCGACTCCTGGAACACCGACCGGGCCCGGCTCTACCGCCGGCAGGAACGAATCCCTGAGGACCTCGGCACGGCGGTCAACGTCCAGGCCATGGTGTTCGGCAACTTCGGGATGGACTCCGGCTCGGGGGTCGCGTTCACCCGCGACCCCGCCAGCGGCACCCAGGGCGTCTACGGCGACTACCTCCAGAACGCCCAGGGCGAGGACGTCGTCGCCGGCATCCGCAACACCGTCTCGCTGGCCGACTTCGCGGACGTCGACCAGGGTTCGTACGACGACCTGATGGCGATCATGACGCGGCTCGAGCGCCACTACCGCGACATGTGCGACATCGAGTTCACGGTCGAGCGCGGCAAGCTGTGGATGCTGCAGACCCGGGTCGGGAAGCGTACGCCGGAGGCCGCCTTCCGGATCGCGGTCCACATGGTCGACGAGGGGCTGATCGGCCTCGACGAGGCCGTGCTGCGCGTCACCGGTGACCAGCTGGCGCAGCTGATGTTCCCCCGCTTCGACGAGGCGGCCGAGAGGACCCTCCTCGCCACCGGCATGAATGCCTCGCCGGGCGCGGCCGTCGGCAAGGCGGTCTTCGACTCCGACACCGCCGTCGAGTGGGCAGAGCGCGGCGACGACGTGATCCTCGTCCGCAAGGAGACCAACCCCGACGACCTGCGCGGCATGGTGGCGGCCCAGGGCATCCTCACCAGCCGCGGCGGCAAGACCTCCCACGCCGCGGTGGTGGCTCGCGGCATGGGTCGCACCTGCGTGTGCGGGGCCGAGGCACTCGACGTGGACGCGAAGGCCAAGCGGTTCACCGTGCGCGACGGCGAGACCATCGGCGGAGGGTGACGTGATCTCCATCGACGGCACCACGGGCGAGGTCTTCGCCGGGGCGGTGCCGGTGTCCGACTCGCTCGATCGTGCGGCACTTCGAGGGCGAGAAGATCGAGGACGACCTGGTCTCCGCGGTCTCGCGGATCATGGCCCACGCCGATGGCGCCCGGCGTCTCCGCGTCCGGGCCAACTCCGACACGCCTGACGACTCCGCCCGCGCCCGCCGGTTCGGCGCCGAGGGCATCGGCCTGTGCCGCACCGAGCACATGTTCCTGGGCGAACGCCGCGAGCTGGTCGAGCGGCTGATCGTGGCCGAGGACGAGGCGACCCAGACTGCGGCCCTGGAGGCGCTGCTTCCCCTGCAGCGCCAGGACTTCACCGAGATCTTCGAGGCGATGGACGGGCTGCCCGTCACGATCAGGCTGATCGACCCGCCGCTCCACGAGTTCCTCCCCGACCTCACCGAGCTCTCGGTGAAGGTGGCGCTCGCCGAGGCCGCCGGCGAGGAGGTCGAGCGCGAGACGGTGCTGCTGCGACACGTCCGGCGGCTCCACGAGCAGAACCCCATGCTCGGACTGCGCGGCGTCCGGCTCGGGATCCAGATCCCGGGACTCTTCGTGATGCAGGCGCGGGCGATCCTCGAGGCTGCCGCCGACTACGCCGCCGTCGGCGGCCGCTCCCTGCCCGGAGATCATGATCCCTCTGGTGGCGAGCGTGCGGGAGCTCGACGTGGTGAAGGCCGACATCCTGAGCATCGCGAAGGAGATCGAGTACGTCCGCGGTATACGCCTGGAGTTCAAGATCGGGACCATGATCGAGCTGCCCCGCGCCGCCTTCCTCGCCGACCGGATCGCCAAGTCGGCCGACTTCTTCTCCTTCGGCACCAACGACCTGACCCAGATGGCGTGGGGGTTCTCCCGTGACGACGTCGAGGCCGCCTTCTTCTCGCGGTACTTCGACCACGGCATCTTCGACGTCTCCCCGTTCGAGTCGCTCGACCAGCTCGGCGTCGGCGGCATGGTGGAGATGGGGACGACGAAGGGTCGCGAGACGAAGCCCGACCTCAAGGTCGGGCGTCTGCGGGGAGCACGGCGGCGATCCCCGGTCGATCCACTTCTTCGACCGGGTGGGGCTCGACTACGTGTCGTGCTCGCCGTTCCGGGTGCCGGTGGCGCGGCTCGAGGCCGGCCGATCGGTGCTAGAACAGCGCTGAGGCGAGGTTCTGGCGACCACGCAGCACCCGCGGGTCGTCGTTGCCGACCGCGCCGAAGAGACCGAGCAGGTGCTCGCGGACAGCGTCACGCTCCTTGTCCGACGTACGCCGGATCAGGTCGACGAGTCGGTTGAACGCGTCGTCCACGTGGCCGCCGAGCAGGTCGAGGTCGGCGACCAGGGTCTGCGCGTCGACGTCGTCGGGGCGCGCGGCCGCAGCCTCACGGGCGGCCTGAGGTCAGCGCCCCGGGTCCGCTGCAGGACCTTCGCCATCGCCAGCCCCGCGGCGGCCTCGGCGTCGGCCGGGTTGGCGTCGACGAGCTTCTGGTACTCCGCCACGGCGCCGTCGACGTCGTCGGCCTCGAGCGCCGCCTGCGCTGCCGCGTAGCGCGGGTCGACGGCCGGCTCGCCGGCCTCGTCAGCCGCCTCGGGCTGCGTGCCACGCGGCTGGTGCCGCCCGGTGATGCCCTGCGTGGTGAGCTGCTGGGCGAGCTGGTTAACAGCGCTGCCGCAGCTCGTCGAGGCCGAGCGCGTCCGGGAGCGGCGGGCATCGGCCGGCCGTCGATGACGGCGACCAGCATGAGCGGCACTGACGGTGATCTGCATCGCCTGCGCGATCGCGGGCTCGCGTCGATGTCGACCAGGCCGGCCAGGAAGCGGCCCTCGAACTCGTCGCCAGCGCGGCGACGTCAGGTCGGCGGCCATGGTCCGCTCTCCGGCACTGCGAGGTGCGAGAAGAGACGCAGCAGCACGGGCGCGGTCACGACGACTCGACGACTGCCTGCAAGTTCTGCTGGTCGATCGTCACGGCGTACGACGAGCCGCCGGCGGGCGCGCACCGTCGGCGCGGGGCGGCGGACGCGGGCGCTCCCGCGGGGCGCTTGAAGGCGGAGAGGTCGATCGCTCCGGGACGGCTGAACGGCTGCTGCGTCATGCGCCCAGTCCTAGGGACGCTCAGAACCGCGCCGGCTCCCGGTACTCGCCCCACTCGGCGCGGAGCACGTTGCAGATCTCGCCCAGCGTGGCCTCGACCCGGCAGGCTTCCAGCATCGCCTCGATCATGTTGCCGTCGGTGCGTCCGACCTCGACCATCGCGTCCAGCGCGGCCGTGACCGCGGCGTCGTCCCGGCCGCCCTTGCGGTCGGCCAGGATCCGTACCTGGTCGATCTCGACCTCGTGGCTGACGCGCAGGATCTCGAGGTCGTGGGTGACCGAGTGCTCGTGGCAGTTGACGCCGACGATCCTCTTGTCGCCCTTCTCGAGCGCCACCTGGTACTGGAAGGCGGCCTCGGCGATCTCGGACATGAACCAGCCGTCCTCGATGCCGCGGAGCAGGCCGCTGTGTCATCGGGTTCTCGCCGTTGGTCGTGGCCTGCGCCAGCGCTTCGGTGTCGTCGTGGGTGAGGGTCGACCCCCCCATCGCGAGGATCCGGTCGAAGATGGCGTTGGCCTCGGCCTCGATCTGGTCGGTCAGCGCCTCGACGTACCAGCTGCCACCGAGGGGATCGGCCACGTTGACGACGCCGGTCTCCTCCATGATCACCTGCTGCGTGCGCAGCGCGATCTCGGCTGCCTGCTCGCTCGGCAGCGCCAGCGTCTCGTCGAGGGCGTTGGTGTGGAGGCTGTTGGTGCCGCCGAGGACGGCGGAGAGGGCCTCGATGCCGGTCCGCACGACGTTGTTGTAGGGCTGCTGGGCCGTCAGCGAGACTCCGGCGGTCTGGGTGTGGAACCGCAGCCACTGCGCCTTCTCGGTCTTCGCGCCGTAGACGTCACGCATCCAGCGCGCCCAGATCCGCCGGGCCGCACGGAACTTCGCGATCTCCTCGAAGAAGTCGACGTGGGCGTCGAAGAAGAACGACAACCCGGGAGCGAACGTCTCGACGTCGAGTCCGCGGCTGAGCCCGAGCTCGACGTACCCGAAGCCGTCGGCGAGGGTGAAGGCGAGCTCCTGGGCGGCGGTCGAGCCGGCCTCGCGGATGTGGTAGCCGGAGACCGAGAGCGGCTTGTAGTCCGGGATCTTCTCGTTGCAGTACTCCATCAGGTCGCCGATCAGGCGCAGGTGCGGCTCGGGGCCGAACAGCCACTCCTTCTGGGCGATGTACTCCTTGAAGATGTCGGTCTGCAGCGTGCCGTTGAGGGAGCCGGTGTCGACGCCCGCGCGCTCGGCGGCGACCAGCATCATGCAGAAGACCGGTACGGCGGGGCCGCTGATCGTCATCGACGTGGTGACCGCGCCCAGGTCGATGTCGCGGAAGAGGATCTCCATGTCGGCGACCGAGTCGATCGCGACGCCGCAGTGGCCGACCTCGCCCAGCGCCTGCGGGTCGTCGGAGTCGCGGCCCATCAGGGTGGGCATGTCGAAGGCCACCGAGAGACCACCGCCACCCCGGCCGAGGATCATCTTGTAGCGCTCGTTGGTCTGCTCGGCGTTGCCGAAGCCGGCGAACTGCCGGATCGTCCAGGTGCGACCGCGGTAGCCGGTCGGGTAGAGGCCGCGGGTGAACGGGAACTCGCCGGGCCACTCGGAGTCGTCCGTGCCGTACGCCGGCGCCACCTCCATGCCGCTCAGCGTGGTGAAGTCGGCGTCGCGGACGCGCCCCCCGTCGTTCGCCGCGTCGTAGCGGGACTGCCAGCGGTCACGTGCGGTCTCGGCCATGCCGTAGATACTAGGACGTCCAACTAAATCCGGCCACTTGGCGCGGCTAGCGGGTCCAGCGGAGGAGCTGGCCGTCCCGGACCTCGACCGAGAGTCGGGGGCCGGGGCGTGGGGTGGTCGGCGAGATGGGCGAGCAGCTGGCTCCGACCCACGACCTCGACGTCGCCCTGGCGGAACTGCACCTGCGGGTGCAGCAGCGGCCGCAGCTCGCCCCACTCCTGCTGCTCGACCAGGTTCCACGCGACCGCGGCGGGGGCCGGCAGCTCCGGCAGGTCGTGCAGCATCCGCGGCACGCACATCCGCCAGGCATCGGTCACCAGCTCCCGCATCTCGTCCTCGTCGAGGCGCGGCAGGTGGGCGCAGACCCACTGGTAGCGCAGGTCGGAGGTCGGCGGGAGGAAGAACGTCTCCGGGTCGGAGGCGATCAGCCCGTCGCGCTCGGCCTTGGGGAAGCCGAACCCCATCTCCTCCTCGTCGCGGCTGAACGCGACGTAGACGAGCTGCTTGACCTTGAGCTTCCACCGCCCACGCACCTGCCGCTCGTAGGTGCGCGGCAGCGCGAGTCCGATCCGGCGTACGTCGTCAGCGGTCGCCATGGCGGTGCCTCAGTAGTCGCCCGCGGCCCGGCGCACCGGCCGCAGCAGCTCCGAGAGCCGACCGAGCGCCTCGTCGTCGAGCACGCCGAGCCCGAAGTCGGCTCCGACCAGGTCGGCGGTCGCGGCCTGCACGACCTCGCGCCCGGCCGGCGTGATCTCGGCCAGCACCGCCCGGCCGTCCTGGGGTGGGGCCGTCGCTCGACGTGTCCGTCCGCCTCGAGCTTGCGGACGATGGAGGTGACCGAGGTGGGGTGTACCTGGAGCCGCTCCCCCATCTTTCCCAGCGGGAGCGAGCCGCGCGACGAGAACGTCAGCAGCACCAGCGCCTCGTAGCGGGCGAACGTCAGCCCGTGCGGCTTGAGGATCGCGTCGAGCCGCCCGATCACGAGCTGCTGGACCCGCATCAGGGACGTGACGGCGTGCATGGCAGGGACGCCGGACCAGTGGCTCGCCCACTGCCGGGCCGCCTCGTCGATGGGGTCGAACGGCAGGCGCGGCACGGGGCTAGTTGACCACCCGCGGACCGCGGAGGCCGGAGCGCTGCACGACCCGCTGGATGGCGAGGTCGCGGTCGTCGGGCCGCCCGACGTAGCGGATGTCGCGCAGCCCCTGCTCCTGAGCGGCGGACTCGAAGATGAAGTGGCCGTAGCCGAGGAACCGCCCGATCAGCGGCTTGGCGACGGTGATGTCGAGGATCCGCGACAGCGGCATGGTGGCGAGCTGTTGCGACAGCACGCCGTGCAGGCGGAACACCCGCATGTTGGTGATCACGAACCGGTCCATCCGCGCCTGGAGCGCCTTCCAGCCGGCGTGCGCGAAGAGCGCCATGGCCACCAGGAAGGGGAACCAGGCGAGGTCGATGTCGAGGAACGGGAACGCGACCAGCAGGGCGAGTCCGAGCACCGTCTCGAGGATCGATCGCACGTAGGCCGCCCAGTGCTTGAGGACCTCGTCGACGATGACCTCGCCCTCGTCGCGCAGCAGGTGCTTGCGGATGTCGGGCTCGGTGAGTGTCGCCAACAGACCCATCGTCGAGCCGCCGGCGTCAGACCAGCGCGCCGAAGAACCGGATGACGGCGCTGAACAGCTGCTCCGCCAGGTTCCAGGCCTGGCTGAACCCGGACCGCGCGGCGTCGGCCAGGCCCTGGGGGTCGGTGAACATCCAGAAACCGAGGAACACCACGACCACGGCCAGCATCGCCTTCTTGGCGTTCATGGGAGTCGCTCCGATCGGGTACGGCACAGGTCGACACCATTGGTAGCAGGCGGGGCACCGTCGGTGCGAGAGGCGCGCCTGTGAACTCAACCACGAGGCAGCGTGAAGCTGACCCGGGTGCCCGGCTGGTCGTGGTCGTCCACCCAGATCCGTCCCCCGTGGCGGTTCACCACACTCGCGCAGATCGCCAGGCCCAGGCCGGTGCCGCTGTAGGCGGTGCCGTGCGCGCGCGCAAAGCTGTCGAAGACCCGCTCGCGCATCGCCTCGGGGATGCCGATCCCGTTGTCGGCGATGGTGAGCTCGACGAGGTCGCCGGACTCCTGCGCCACGACCGTCACCGCCGGCCGGACGTCGGGGGCGACGTACTTCACGGCGTTGCCGATGAGGTTGTCGAGCAGCTGACGGATCAGGAACCGGTCTCCGGTGACCACCACCCCGGGCTGGACCGCGATCTTGGCCCGGGCGTCGCCCGAACGCCGGAGCTCGGCCACGTCCTCCGCCAGTGCCGAGAGGTCGATCCGTTCGAGCTCGAGGGGGCGGTCGCGGGCGACCGTGATGCCCAGGAGGTCGTCGATGAAGCTCTGCATCTGGCCGGTCGCCGACTGGACGCGGTTCACCATCGATCGCAGCGCCTCGATGTCGGGCGGGCCGTCTGCCGCGAGCTCCTCCTGGATGCTCTCGCTCCACCCGAGGACCACGGTCAGCGGGTTCTTGAGGTCATGGGCCACCACGCCGGCGAAGGCGACCAGCTGGTCGCGATCCTCGTGGTCCTGGGTGACGTCGCGCAGTGTGTTGACGACCACCGGGCGCTGGTCGTCGCCCAGCCCGGGGATCGGGATCGACGACACCTGGAGGTGCCGCACACTGCCGGAGGACTGCCGCACGTGGACGGTCTCCCGGACCGCACGTGACTCCGCGCGGGCACGGGTGTGTGGCATGTCGGTGACGGCGATCGGCCGGCCCTTCTCGTCGACCATGCGGGGCTGGTCGGGGTCGTCGGCGTCCGGGCTGAGGAACCCGCCGACACCGGTGAGCCGGCGTGCCGCCCGGTTGCGGACCGTGTAGTCGTCATCGGAATTGATGACGGTCACGCCCTCGTCGAGGTTGTCGATCACGGTCGAGAACAGGGTCGCCCGGCTCTCGGCCACCCGCTCGGCCGAGCGCGCCCGCTCGGTCGCCGTACGACGCTCCTCGACGTCGATCGAGATGAGGAACGTCGCGAGGACCAGGGTGATGAGGAACGCCTGGGCGATGGCGGCGCTCTCGAAGGCGCCCCCGGCCATCTGGAACTGGCCCCTCCCGTCCAGGGTCGCCAGCACGCCCGCCGTGCCCAGCGCCAGCGCGTAGGCCATGGCGCCGATCGGGGGCAGCCGGAACGCGGCCCACACCACGACCAGGACCACGCTGAAGGCGAAGGGCTGCGACGCGTCCGAGAAGACGACGCTCGTGAGCCAGCCCCCGATGGCGACGAGGGCGACCAGCTCGGCCACCGACCGCACCGGATGGTCCGCCTGGCGGACCAGGGCGGGGTGGAGAGCGCGACGCTCCGGTCCCAGGTAGGGCAACAGCAGGAGCACCAGCGCCGTGGGACCCAGGATGCCGCTGTAGTTGCGAATCAGCAGCAGCACGAACGTCTCGAAGTCTGACGGCGGAAGCACCCCCATCCCCCACCACCTCAACGCCGCCGCGAGCAGGGCGCTCATGCCCGAGGCGACGAGGATCACCACCACGTCCGACAGCGTCCGGGGCCGGGCCATCCTGCCCCGCGCCGGGCTCAGCCAGGTCGCGACGAGCACCCAGGACCACGCCGTCACCACGGCCAGCACCATCGCAGCGACGACTGGTTGCCACGTGACGTCATCGGCCAGGATGGTCAGCCCGGTGACCAGCGCCAGTCCGAGCGTGTCCCAGGGGCGGGACTGCCGGGTCCCGGTACCGACCCAGAGCACCGCGACGCCGTACAACGGCCACACCAGGCTGATGGCCAGCGAGCCGTCGGTGGTGGCCCGTCCGATCGCCGCTGCGGTCATGGCGGCCACGCTGAACACGAGGAAGCGCAGGAGGGCACGTCCGGTCATGCGCGCGACCCCTATCGTCCGTCCGGTGGCGGCACGCCTCAGTATGGATGTCCGTCGAGGTGAAGTGGTGGACTTCTCACGGGACGGCGATCACCGTTCCGTCAGTCCGTGAACGTGTCGAGCAGCTCGTCGGCCGCCCGATAGGGGTCGGAGTCTCCCGAGACGACCGCGGCCGCGAGATCGTCGAGCTCGCTGCGCCCGTGGACGTCGCCCCACCTCTCGCGCAGGGCGGTGACCGCGATGGCCTCGATCTCGTCGCGGGCCCGACGGACCCGGCGGCGCTCCAGCTCCCCGGACTCGGTGAGCCAGGCGTGGTGCCGATCCATCTCCGCGACGACCTCGTCCAGCCCCTCGGCCCTGGCCGCGATGGTCTTCACGATGGGCGGCTTCCAGGCGCCGGGAGGACGCTCGGCCAGCGCCAGCATCGAGCGCAGATCCTTGCGGACCTGGTCGGCGCCGTCGCGGTCGGCCTTGTTGATGACGTAGATGTCGCCGATCTCGAGGATGCCCGCCTTGGCGGCCTGGATCCCGTCGCCCATGCCGGGCGCGATCAGGACGAGCGTCGTGTCGGCCAGGCCGGCGATCTCGACCTCGCTCTGCCCGACCCCGACCGTCTCCACGAGGATCACGTCGCAGCCGGCCGCGTCGAGGACCCGCAACGCCTGCGGAGTCGTCCAGGACAGCCCACCGAGGTGGCCGCGCGAGGCCATGGAGCGGATGTAGACGTCGCGGTCGAGGGCGTGGTCCTGCATCCGCACCCGATCGCCGAGCAGGGCGCCGCCGGAGAAGGGCGAGGACGGGTCCACCGCCAGCACGCCCACCCGCTTGCCGGCGCGGCGCAGCTCGGTCACGAGCGCGCTGGTGGAGGTGGACTTGCCGACGCCCGGAGACCCGGTGATGCCCACGACCTGCGCGTTGCCCGAGTACGGCGCGAGGCCGGCCATGACCTCGCGCAGCAGCGGCGAGGCGTCCTCGACGAGCGAGATCAGCCGCGCGACGGCGCGCGCGTCACCCTGCCGGGCCCGCTCGACCAGCTCCGGGACGTTGCCGGACGACCGGCGACTCACTACGCGGGGACGCGGATGATCAGGGCGTCGCCCTGGCCGCCGCCACCGCACAGCGCGGCGGCACCGACGCCGCCACCACGGCGCTTGAGCTCCAGCGCGAGGTGGAGCACGATCCGGGCGCCGGACATGCCGACCGGGTGACCCAGGGCGATGGCACCGCCGTTGACGTTGACCTGGTCGTCGGAGATGCCGAGCTGGCGCGCCGACTCGATACCGACCGCGGCGAAGGCCTCGTTGAGCTCGAACAGGTCGATGTCGGAGACCGCGATGCCCTCCTTGCCGGCCGCCTTCTCGATGGCGCGCGCGGGCTGCAGCTGCAACGTGGAGTCCGGCCCGGCGACCTGGCCGTGGGCTCCGATCTCGGCGAGCCAGGTCAGGCCGAGCTCCTCGGCCCTGGCCTTGCTCATCACGACCACCGCGCAGGCGCCGTCGCTGATCTGGGACGCGGAGCCGGCCGTGATCGTGCCGTCCTTGGAGACCGGCCGCAGCCCCGCGAGCGACTCCACGGTCGTGTCGCCCCGCACTCCTTCGTCCTCAGCGACCGTGACGTCGCCCTTGCGGGTGGACTGGGTGACCGGCACGACCTCGTCGTCGAACAGCCCGTTCTTCCACGCCAGCGCCGCCCGCTGGTGGGACTGCGCCGCGAACGCGTCCTGCTCCTCACGGCTCAGGTTGGCGCCGGACACGTTGCAGCTCTCGGTCAGGTTGATCATCGCCTGGTCGGTGGCCTGGTCGTGGAGGGCGTCGTAGGCCATCGAGTCGACCAGCGTGGTGTCGCCGTACTTGAATCCGCTGCGGCTCTTGGGAAGCAGGTGTGGTGCCTGCGTCATGGACTCCATGCCTCCGGCCACCACGATCTCGTGCTCTCCGGCACGGATCATCTGGTCGGCCATGGCGATGGCGTTGATGCCGGACAGGCAGACCTTGTTGATGGTGATCGACGGCAGGCTCATCGGCAGTCCGGCGGCGATGCCCGCCGTACGCGCGGGGTTCTGGCCGGCGCCGGCGAGGATGACCTGGCCCATGATCAGGTAGTCGACCTGGTCACCCGAGACTCCCGCCTTCTCGAGGGCACCCTTGATGGCGACCCCGCCCAGCTCCGCGGCGGAGAGGTCCTTCAGCCCGCCGAGCAGGCGGCCGATCGGGGTCCGGGCCCCGGCAACGATCACGGACGTGGACATGGTGGCGCCTCCATCACGAGCGAGTGGCTTGATGCTGTCGACGATACCCACCGGAGCCGAGGGTCAGGGAGTGGGTGGGCGGTGAGGAACTCCTCACACCCCCTCGCCTCGCGCGCGTCGCAGCCGCCACGATGAGCCCATGACCGTCGACATCCCCGCGCACCTCTTCACCGCCATCGACCACGTCGGCATCGCGGTCCCCGACCTCGACGAGGCGATGGCGTTCTACCGCGACGCCTACGGCATGACGGTGCTCCACGAGGAGGTCAACGAGGAGCAGGGCGTGCGCGAGGCCATGGTCGGGGTCGGTGACTCCGGGTCCTGCATCCAGCTGCTGGCCCCGCTGTCGCCCGACTCGACGATCGCGAAGTTCCTCGAGCGCTCCGGGCCGGGCATCCAGCAGCTCGCCTTCCGCGTGAACGATGTCGAGCAGGTCTCTGCCGTGCTGCGCGAGCGCGGCCTGCGCCTGCTGTACGACGCCGCGAGGCGCGGCACGTCCGACAGCCGCGTCAACTTCATCCACCCCAAGGACGCCGGCGGTGTGCTCGTCGAGCTGGTGGAGCCGGCTGGGCACTGAGGCCGCGCATGGACTCCGTCACACCTGGGTGCGCCGGAGGCTACCCGTCGGTATCTTCACCTGCAGCCCACCCAGCACCACAGTCCACATCGAGAAGCGTGCCAAGGAGCAAGACGTGCACACCATCCTGGAAGCCATCCAGTCCGGCGAGGCCACGCCTGAGGACTTCGCGAACCTGGAGCTGCCCGACTCCTACCGCGCGGCCTTCGTCAAGAAGGACGAGGTGGACATGTTCGAGGGCCTCGAGAGCCGCGACAAGGACCCCCGCAAGTCGATCCACGTCGACGACGTCGCGCTGCCCGACCTCGGACCCGGCGAGGCGCTGGTCGCAGTGATGGCCTCGGCCATCAACTACAACACCGTGTGGACCTCGATCTTCGAGCCCCTCTCGACCTTCGGCTTCCTCGAGCGCTACGGGCGGATGTCGCCGCTCGCCAAGCGGCACGACCTCCCCTACCACGTCGTCGGGTCCGACCTCTCCGGCGTCGTCCTCAAGACCGGCGAAGGCGTCCACACGTGGAACCCGGGCGACCGCGTCGTCGCCCACTGCCTCTCCGTGGAGCTGGAGGGCCCCGACGGACACAACGACACGATGCTCGACCCCGAGCAGCGCATCTGGGGCTTCGAGACCAACTTCGGCGGCCTCGCCGACATCGCGCTGGTCAAGGCCAACCAGCTGATGCCCAAGCCCGAGCACCTGACGTGGGAGGAGGCCGCCTCCCCCGGCCTGGTCAACTGCACGGCGTACCGGCAGCTGGTGAGCAAGAACGGCGGCGACATGAAGCAGGGCGACAACGTCCTGATCTGGGGTGCCTCGGGCGGTCTCGGCGGGTTTGCCACCCAGTACGCGCTCAACGGCGGCGCGACGCCGGTGTGCGTCGTCTCCAACGAGGAGAAGGCGGCGATCTGCCGCAGCATGGGCGCCGAGCTCATCATCAACCGCTCCGCGGAGGACTTCCGGTTCTGGAACGAGGAGGGCACCCAGCAGGACCCGAAGGAGTGGAAGCGCCTCGGCGCCAAGATCCGCGAGCTGACCGGGGGTGAGGACATCGACATCGTCTTCGAGCACCCCGGCCGGGAGACGTTCGGCGCGAGCGTGTTCGTCACCCGCAAGGGCGGAACGATCACGACCTGCGCCTCGACCAGCGGCTTCATGCACGAGTACGACAACCGCTACCTCTGGATGAACCTCAAGCGGATCATCAGCTCCCACTTCGCCAACTACCGCGAGTCGTGGGAGGCCAACCGGCTGATCGCCAAGGGAAAGATCCACCCGACGCTGTCGCGGACGTATGCGCTCGGCGAGGTCGGCCAGGCCGCACTCGACGTCCACCACAACACCCACCAGGGCAAGGTCGGTGTGCTGTGCCTGGCCCCCGAGGAGGGTCTCGGCGTCCTCGACGAGGAGATGCGCAGCACCCATCTCGACGCGATCAACCGCTTCAGGGGGGTCTGAGCGCACGGGCCGCGATCCCGAAACCGACCGGATCGGGGACGACCGACCCGGCGAGCCGGGGTGGGATCGGCGGCGATGATCGGGGACACTGGGCGGCAGCACACTCCACATCGATCCCCTGGAAGGGGTTTTCGCACCCATGAGCGACAGCGGTCTGTCCATCTTCGACGACGACGAGCCGGACACCAACGGCGACGACGCATCGGCCGACGAGAACACGGCCGGACTGCTGCCGACGGCGAGAGGACCCAGGTCATCCCGACGGTGAAGCCGGCCGAGAAGCCCGCCGCGCCCGCCGACACCGCCGAGCACACCCAGCCGGTCCCCGTCGTACCCCCGGCGGCACCCCGTCCCGCTCCCCAGAAGGCGGCGCCGAGCCCGGCCGCGTCACCAGCCCGACCGGCCGCAGCGCCGGCCAGCCGCACGATGCCGCCACCGGCCGCCGCCGCCGCGTCGTTCCCGGTGGTACGACGCGGCGGGTACGACAAGGCCGCGGTCGACTCGCGCATCCAGCAGCTCGCCGGCGAGAAGTCCGGCCTGTCGAGCTCGCTGACCGAGTCGGAGAAGCGGGTCATGGAGCTCGAGGCGCAGCTCGACGAGGCGCGCCAGCAGATCAAGGAGAACCTCAACCCGTCGTACGCCGGACTCGGCGGCCGCGCGTCGGCGATGCTGCGGCTCGCCGAGGAGGAGGCGGCCGAGGTACGCACCGGCGCCGAGCGCGACGCGGCGGAGATCCGCGCCCAGGCGACCCGCGACGCCGATGCGATCCGCGCCGACGCCTCCCGGGAGGCCGAGGACATGCGACTGGTCCAGCTCCAGGAGCTCGACGAGACCCGCGCCCGACTGCTCGCCGAGGCGGAGCAGGAGCGCAACCTCGCCCGGACCGAGGCCGAGGACACTCCTCGCCTCGGCGCGCCGCGAGGCCGACCAGCTGCGGCTCGCCTCCCAGCAGGAGGCCAACGACCTGCGCACCAGCGCCAAGCGCGAGTCCGAGCAGGCGCGGGCCGCCGCCGACCGCGAGGTGCAGGAGGCCCGCCGCACGCTGGCGGTGGAGAAGGAGCGACTCACCAAGGAGGCGGCCGAGCACCACACCAACGCCACCGCCGAGACCCAGCGGCTGGTCGCCGAGGCCGAGGAGCGGGCGACCGCTGCCGAGGAGCGGGCGCGCGAGGCCACGACCCAGGCCAACGCCCACCGGCAGCAGGCCCAGACCGAGGCGGAGGCCACGCTGGCGCGAGCGCGGCGCGAGGCCGAGCAGGTCGTCGCCTCGGCGCGCGGCCAGGCCGACTCGATCGCCGCCACCGGCACCGCCGAGGCCGAGCGTGAGCTGGCGGGCGTCAAGGCCGAGGTCGAGAGGCTGACCAAGCGTCGCGACGCGATCACCGCACAGCTGGCCTCGCTGCGCGACGTGGTCTCCGGCTTCGACGAGGACGAATCCTGAGCCGCGGGAAGGCCCGGGAGGCCGACGCCGCCCGGACCGAGGAGCAGGCCGACACCGAAGCCCACGGCGAGCTCGGCGCGCCCGGCAAGCCGCTGTCCACGCACTCGCCGTTCTACATCGGCTTCTTCGGCGGGCTCGGAGCGTTGCTCGCCTACTTCCTGGGCAGTGCCCTGCTCTCGGTCAGCTCCTACCTGGTGCTGATCGTGGTCGCCATGTTCCTGGCGGCGGGCCTCAACCCGGCCGTCGAGTTCTTCATGCGGCGCGACATGCGGCGCCCGTACGCCGTGGTCGTGGTCATCGTGCTCGTGGTGGCGGCAGTGACGCTGTTCGTGCTGGCGATCGTGCCGGTCATCAGCGACCAGGTCACCGCCATCTCCCAGAGCGCCCCCGGGTGGCTCGACGAGCTGCAGCGCAACCGCCAGGTCCAGGAGCTCGACGAGAAGTACGACGTCATCGACCGGGTCAAGGACTACGTCGCCCAGGGCGACTTCGCCTCCGGTGTCTTCGGCGGCGTGCTCGGCGTCGGGCTCGCGGTGCTGTCCGCGGTGGCCAACACCTTCATCATCGTGGTGCTCACGCTCTACTTCCTCTCGTCACTGAACACGACGAAGGAGGCGCTCTACCGCCTGGCGCCCGAGAGCCGCCGCGACCGGGTCACCAAGCTCGGCGACCGCGTGATCCGCAGCGTGGGCGCCTACGTCTCGGGCGCCTTCCTGGTCGCCCTGTGCGCGGGCATCTCGTCACTCATCTTCCTGTTCATCGTCGGCCTGGGTGACTACGCCGTCGCGCTCGCCTTCGTGGTCGCCCTGCTCGACGTGATCCCGATGATCGGCGCCACCCTCGGCGCCTTCGTGGTGAGCGCGATCGGGTTCGCCACCGACCCGAAGATCGGCATCGCGTGCGTGATCTTCTACCTCATCTACCAGCAGGCCGAGAACTACGTGCTCTATCCCAAGATCATGTCGCGCGCCGTCGACATCCCCGGCTCGGTGACCGTGATCGCGGCCCTCATCGGCGCCGGCCTTCTCGGCGTGGTCGGCGCCCTGCTCGCGATCCCGACCGCCGCCGCGATCCTGATGCTCACCAAGGAGATCGTGATCCGCCGCCAGGACGACCGGTAGTCGATAGTCCGCCGCCAATAACACCCCTCTGGCGCCAGGACCGGTGCCTTTGGCGGCGAACTATCGCTGATCCAGGTAGCTGTCGATCATGGCGCCCTTGCCGCCGGTCGGACCGTAGAGGACGGTGGGGACGCCTCCGACCAGCCACGGTTCCACAAGCTCGGGTGTGAGCCTGACGAGCCTGTCCCCGTCGCCGACGTGCGGGCACCCGTGGAATCCCAGTCGCACGACGTACGTGCTCTCGTCGAGATGCACGGTGACCCATTCGTCGTCCCCACCCAGGTCGCACTCTCGCCCGTTGGGAAGCCACGACGGTGCGGCCTCGAAGCCTTTGACGAACGCCTGTGCCTGCTCGTCGGAGAGTGGCGCGGCATAGGTCAGCCATGCCTCGCCTCGCTCTCGCTGATATGCGCACACCAGCGGGCCTACCGTGTCGGTCGGCTGGGGCGGCGCCAGCGGATCAGCCAGGTCGTCGCGGTTGGCGAGGCAGGTCTCGCCACCCGAGGCCGAACCGATGATGCGCTCGAGCAGCTCCCTGTCCTGTGTCGCCACGGTGATCGTGCTGCCGTTGACCTCCGCCGTCTCCTGGGTCCACCCCTCGCCCAGGTCGACGACGCCGGGCTCTATCGGCGCGTCGAACCAGAGGTAAGGCTCGACCGGGACCTCGGACGTCACATTCCCCTCGCACGCATCTGTCTGGGCGATCGGTCGGCCGACGTATCCCGGAGCCGGAGACGACATCTGCCGGGGGGATCGCTCGCTGACCATGCCGGCGACACGATCGGTTCGGCCCCGCAGGCGAACGGATCCCGTCAGGACGTCCAACGGCGAGCCGCCGAACCACCAGTCGGCCGGCACCTCGACCTGCACGTCGTGCCAGTACTCGGTTCGCCAGTCGCTCGGCGACGGATCGACCACCGACGGACCGGGCGGTGCGGGATCGACGAGTGGTACGTCGCGCGCGACGAACGCGACGCCGGCGACGGTCGCGGCCACGGCGACCGAAGCCGCGAGGACCGGCCGCACCCACCGACGGCGCGGTCGTACGCCGGACAGCACCCTCTCACGGGCCTCGGCCGAGACGTCCGCCGAAGCTGCCCGGCGGGCCAGCATCTCGCTCAGCTGCTCATCCATCGTCGTCCTCCTGCTGCTCGCGGAGCGCGGTGAGCGCTCGGTGGACGTGGCTGCGGGCAGTGGCCTCGGTGACGTCGAGGATCACGGCGATCTCCGGGTAGTCGAGGTCCTCGTAGAAACGCAGCACGAGCGCCGCCCGGGGCCGGGGAGGCAGGTCGCGGCACCGCCGCCACAGCTCGTCGCGCTGGGCGAGGTCGCCCCCGACGTCGCCCGTCGACTCGACGCGTGGCTGGTCGGTGACCAGCTCGCGCCTCCCGGTGCGTCGCCAGGACGAGATGTGCGCATTGACGATCATCCTGCGGACGTAGCCGTCGGGCTCGCGGGTCGAGCTGACGCGCGGCCAGCGTTCGAGCGCGCGGGTGAGCGCGGTCTGGAGCGCGTCCTCGGCCGCGTGCTGCGACCCCGTCACGAGGTAGGCGAAGCGCAGCAGCGCGGCGAACCGCTGCTCGACCCACTGGTCGAAGTCGAGCGCTCCGGGTCGCGCCTCGCTCACACCCACATCCACGCACGTCTCACGCCCGGGACGGCCGACACGTGGCAGTGTCGGCGGGAATCTTCTCAGCGGCGCGCGGTGGAGCGCTCCCCCAGCTTGACCAGGACGACGCCGGCGAGCACCGCGGCGCCGCCGACGAACTGGATCGCGACCGGCAGCTCGTCGAGCGCGACCCAGGCGAAGACCAGAGCGAAGAGCACCTCGAGGAGCGCCACGAACGACGCCACCCGCGAGCCCAGCGCCCGCGACGCCATGATGCCGAAGACGTAGGCGAACGAGCAGGTGAGGACGCCCAGCGCCAGCACGGGCAGCCACCACGGCACGGTCGTGCCGTCGTACGACGCGGGGTCGGTCGTCCAGGTCAGGTCGAGGACGCCGACGGCACCCGCGAGCAGCAGCGCCGCCGCGCCGACCACAAGACCGGCGGAGGCGAGCACGACCGGCGGCAGACCATTGCCGTTCTGAGCCGACATCACGAAGTAGGTCGCGCAGCCGACCATCGCGAGCAGCGCCCACATCACCCCGACCGGGTCGAGGTCGGCTCCGGAGACCAGGTCGAGCACGAGCACCAGACCACCGATGGCCAGCGCACCGCCGGCCGCGGTGAGCCGACCCGGCCGCTGCCCGTAGCGGGCCCACAGCCAGCCGATCACCAGCACCGGCGCGGCGTACTCGATCAGCAGCGCCACCCCGACCTGCAACGTCGCGATCGAGCTGAAGTACGCCAGCTGGGTGCCGGCCACGACGATCAGGCCGTAGATGACCACGAAACCGGCGTTGGCGCGCAGCAGGTGCCACCGGCCGCGCAACATGACCAGCCCGGGCACGAGCAGCACGACGGCCGCCACGACGATGCGCGCGGTGACCGCGGAGGCGGGCGTCCACCCCGCGGCGAGCAGTCCCTTGGCGAGGGTGCCGGACATGCCGAAGAACATCGCGGAGAGGACTGCGAACCCGAGGCCGGCGCCCGACCTGGGCGGAGTCACCTCCCGCACCGTGTCATGTGTCATCGTCGTCATGACATGTGACGCTACGCTCGCCTGTGTAAGATGTCAACGTGGTTTTCGCAGATGACAGCGAGATGTCCCTCCAGGCCGCCGTCGAGCTGGTCAACTCCGCCGTCGACCCCGACACCTTGACGTCGGTCGCGGTGCTGGACGAGTTCTGGACCCGCTGGAGCTACACCGGGCGGCACGACCGGACCCGCGCTGAGCTCGAGTCGGTGCGCGCCCTGCGGCCGCGGCTGCGGGAGATGCTCACCGCCGACCGTGATCGCGCCGTCGTCCTGGTGAACCAGGCGCTGGCAGAGGTCACGCTGCGGCCCGAGCTGGTCAGCCACGACGGGCTCGACTGGCACCTCCACGCCGCCGACTACGACAACGATCCACTCGCCGCGCGGATCGTCGTCGAGACCGCCATGGCGATGATCGACGTGATCCGCGCCGACGAGACGTCCCGGTTGGGGGTGTGTGCCGACGACGGCTGCGACGGCATCGTCCTCGACCTCTCACGCAACCGCTCCCGGCGCTACTGCTCGACCACGTGCGCCAACCGCAACGCGGTGGCGGCCTACCGGGCCCGCCAGACGGAGTGACTCAGGCGAGGAACCGGCGCAGCACCTCGGTGAAGACCTCCGGCTGCTCGGAGTGGACCCAGTGGCCGGCGCCCTTGATCGTCACCCTGCGGTTCTTCGGGAACAGCCGGTCCATCTCCTCGGCGTACTCGTCCTTGACGTGGTGCGAGGTCTCCCCCGCGATCCACAACACGGATCCGTCGTACGGCGCCGCGTGGTCGAGCCGGTCGGCCGGCCAGCCCCCGACCTGGTCCAGGTCGCGGCCGAGGACGTCGAGGTTGAGCCGCCACGCCCAGGAGTCGCCGTCGCGGTGGAGGTTCTGCAGGAGGAAGCTGCGCACCGTCCGGTTCGGCACCGCGTCGGCCAGCGCCTCGTCGGCGTCCGCACGCCGCTCGAGCCGCGCGAGGTCGAGGCCCTGCATCGCCTCGATGTAGCCGCGGAACTCCTCGGTGTGGTGGTACTCGACGGGCGACACGTCGACGACACACAGCCGCTCGACCAGCTCGGGGTGGCAGAGCGCCACCAGCATGGCGATCTTGCCGCCCATCGAGTGCCCGACCAGCGCCACCGGGTCGTCCGCGTCGAGCAGCCCCGCGACCTGCTCGGCGGCGTCGAGGTAGTCGAAGCGCTCGCCCCAGGTCGACCGGCCGTGGTGGGGCATGTCGACCAGCAGCACCCGGTGGTCGGAGCTGAGCACCTTGCCGATCTGGGTCCAGTTCCGCCCCTGCCCGAACAGTCCGTGGCAGAACACGACGCGCGACCCGCTCTCGCCGTAGGCCGTGGTGTGGAGTCCGTCGCGGTCCGGGGAGTCGGTCACGCGCCGAGACTAACCAGCCGGCTCAGCCGCTCGCGCTCACGGTGCCGTCGCCGGTGACGAAGACCAGCCCGTCGCTGGCGGCGAGAGCGAGGGCACGATCGAAGCGGCCGGCCTCCCAGTACGCCGCACCCAGGATCCGGGCCAGCTCGTCGGGCGGCTGGGGACCGTTCGCCTCGAGCGCTCGGACGATCTGACCCATCTCGTGGAAGACCTGCCGGTCGCGGGGACCTTCGGTCGATGCCTTGGGTGGGGGCATGGGCATGTCGGACTCCTCTCGGGTCGGGGGTGGTCAGACGCGCTGGTGCGCGCGGTCGTCGTCGGCCGGGTCCGCGTCGTCCTCGGCGGTCAGCGGCTGCGCGATGCTCTCGAGCGAGCGTCCCTCGGCCTTCACTCCCAGGAAGGCGGCCACGATGCCGCCGGCGATCATGAGCGCCGCACCGATGTAGTAGCCGACCGCGATCGCCGAGATGCCCTCGCCGCCGGTCGTCGCGTCGTCGATGAGCTTGCCGAACAGCAGTGGTCCGGCGATGCCGCCCGCCGCCGTGCCGATCGCGTAGAAGAACGCGATGCACAGCGCGCGCGTCTCCATCGGGAACACCTCGCTGGCCGTGAGGTACGCCGCGCTCGCGCCGGCTGAAGCGAAGAAGAAGATGAGGCAGCCCATCGCGGTGAGCGTGACGGCGGTGTAGGAGTCGAGCGTCAGCCCGGTGAACGCCAGAAGGACCCCCGAGATCACATAGGTCCCGGTGAGCATCCGGACGCGCCCGATGCTGTCGAACAGCGGGCCGAGGACCAGTGCGCCGACGAAGTTGCTCAGGGCGAACACGGCGATGTAGTAGCCCACCTGTTCCACGCCCAGGAACGAGGTGAGGGTGTCGCCGTAGGTGAAGAAGAAGGCGTTGTAGAGGAACGCCTGACCGATGAACAGCGACAGGCACAGCACGGTCCGCTTCGGGTAGAGCGTGAACACGGTCTTGGCGATCATGGTGAGCGGGATCGTCTTGCGCTGTCGGATCGTGATCGTCTCCGAGACGCCCTCGAGGTCACGGCCGGTCTCGCTGGCGACCTGCGACTCGATGTCGCGCACGATCTCCTCGCCCTCGTCCTCGCGACCGTGGATGAACAGCCAGCGCGGCGACTCCGGCACGTGGCGCCGCACGATGAGGATGCCGACCGCCAGGATCGCCCCGAGCCCGAAGGCCAGGCGCCAACCCCAGGCGGGGTCGACGAGGGTCGGGTCGAGCAGCGGAATGGTCAGCAGCGCGCCGCCCGCCGCGCCGACCCAGAACGAGCCGTTGATGGCGACGTCGACGCGGCCGCGGTACTTCTTGGGGATCAGCTCGTCGATGGCAGAGTTGATGGCGGCGTACTCGCCGCCGATGCCGGCGCCGGTCAGGAATCGGCAGGCGAAGTACCACGTCGGGTTCATGGAGAACGCCGTCAGCACCGTGGCGACGGTGTAGACGCCCAGCGTGATGAGGAACAGCTTCTTGCGGCCGAACCGGTCGGTGAGCTGGCCGAAGAAGAGGGCGCCGATGCAGGCGCCCGCGACGTAGATCGCACCCGCGAGGCCGACGTCGAAGCTGCTGAGCCCCAGGCCGGTGCTCTCGGGCTCGAGGGCCGCCGACATCGAGCCGACGATGGTGACCTCGAGGCCGTCGAGGATCCACACGGTCCCGAGCCCGACCACGACCAACCAGTGGAATCGCGACCACGGCAACCTGTCCATCCGGGCCGGGATGTCGGTCGTGATGCGTCCGGTCTCCACGCCTGAGGCCACGAGATCTCCCTCCTCCTACCCGCGCGGGACGGACCCTCGAGGAGGCGCGAGCAACCCCTCGACGCTAGGACCACCCCTCCCCGCGCACCTCACCCCTTCTGGTGAATCGAGTGGTCAGTCGGCGCACCACCGGCGAACGCCGTCGGCGGCCAGCGGCACGTCACGGCGGACGACGGAGATCCGGTCGTCCCAGGTGCGACAGGCCCGGCGGAACGGCTTCGTGCGGTACTCGACCGCTAGCACCAGCGGGCCATAGGTCGCCTCGTAGGCGCCGCACTCCCGCCACTGCGCGCACTCCTCGGCGATGGCGAAGTCGTAGCCGACGGTCGTGCCGTCCCAGCCGGCACGGTTCTTCTGGGCGGCCGCGAGCCCCTCGTCGTGCGCCCGCTCGACCAGGAGCGCGGCGTACCGCCTGGAGTCCTGCGGCGTCAGCCGGCCGCCGCTGCGCGTGAACGAGTCGAGGTTGTCGTACTCGACGGCGGCGAACCCGTCCTCGGCACACCCGGCGGTCCAGCGGCCCACGATCTTGCGCCAGCGCCCGTCGCTTGGCCGGCGGTGCCGATGTCGAGCAGCCACTCGCCCCAGGCGCCGTCGACGACGGGGTCGCCGTCGTCGTCCTTGAGCACGAGCCGCCACCGGTCGCGCCAGAACTTCTTGGCGCCGGGCTGGGTCTGGAAGCCGTTGACGTAGCAGACGTTGTAGACGTCGGCGAGCGGATCGGAGGTGCGGTCGCGCACCACGATCCCGACCTGGTCGGGAACCGGGCGGTCGCCCCCGAGCTGGTAGTCCCAGTCGACCCCGGTCGGCGGCAGCACGACCTCCGCCTCGCCCGCCGCGGCCGGCGCGCCGACCGCGAGCAGCAGGACGACCGTCAGGAGAGCTCTAGACCACTGCCACATTCGGCGATCTTCGCACGCGCCAGGGCGTAACTCCGGTGTCCCGGCTGCGTTGTCGAGGCACCCGAGAAGGCGCTGCGCCGCTGACCGCCTCGCACCTCAACCTCTTGGTCCCTCAGAGGTTGAGGTGCGAGGACCTGGGCTTGCTGAGGTCTCGACACGGCCGAGCACGGTCTCGACACGCCCGTCGCGACCTCGTGCCTCGGTCGCGGGGCGAGCTCGACCTGGCCCGCCACGTGCCTCGCGCGTCCCGCGCGAGCCACTGCGGTCTCAGAAGTCGAAGCCGCCGAACATGTCGCCGATGCCGTCGCCGATGGAACCGATGCCGTCACCGAGGCCCTCGCCGAGGCCGCCGAGGGCGTCGAAGCCACCGCTGAAGAGCATGCCCATGAACATCCACTCCATCGGGCCGAAGGCGCCGAAGTAGCCCATGGCGTAGGGCTGGTAGGCCCGGCCGCCCTGCCAGTAGGGCACCCGCTGGGACCCCACCATCACCTGTCGGATGTCGGGATCGGCGCCGGCAGTGACCCGCTCGGCGTCGAGAGCACAGGCCGGAACGTCGCGGCGAGCGCCACCCGGCGGCGTGTAGGGAACGTCCTCCACCGAGAGGCCGTGGCGCGGGTCGAAGAAGCACGGCGGGCGACGGGTCGGCAGCGGACGACCCGCCACCCGCGCGCGGACGCATGCTATCGCGTAGCGCCCGTCCTCGAGGATCTCGGTGATGTGCCTGATGTGGTCGGGCTCGGTGATCTTGTCACCGGCGTACTTGGCGGCCTCGTAGGCATCGAGGGCCCGCTGGTAGTCAGCGTTGGCACCTGCGTCGAGCTCCTGGCCGGACAGCTCGAGGTCGAGCTCCTGGAGGTCGACCCCCAGGGCCGTGATGTCCTCGAAGGCGAGCTTCTTGACCGGTTCGAGCTCGGCGCTCTTCCGCTCCAGCGCCCGGGCCTTGCGGGTCCGCCCGGCCACGACCACGATCCCGGTGATCACCGCCACCAGGACCAGGAGTCCGATCAACTCAGGCATGCCCCGATAGTACGTGGGCATGCCCAGCGGGCCCCGGGCTCAGGCCGACCAGAGCACCGACTCGACGACCCCGTCCGACCACGTCGCAACGTCCTTCAGCTCGGGCCGCCGTTCGAAGAGCCCAGAGGCACCGAGGGTCTGTCGGCTGAGTCGACGCAGCCGGACGTCCTCCCGACGCGCGTCGAGGCTGCTGGTGGGTCGAAGGACGGGCTCGCTCTCCATGCGCCCAGCCTCGCGCCACGCGGTTACCGGAGCATTGCCTCGAGGTGAGGATCCGGGAACGGGAGGCTGTCCGTACTCCCCGGTCTGGGGCGGATCGTTGCCGAGGACCGGCCGGCGCACGCCTCGGGAGCGCGACAGGCGGCTACGGACGGCGACCGGCGAGATGCCGAGCACCTCGGCGATCTCGTGTGGCTCGAGCTCTTCCCACGCCGCCAGCTCGAGGACCTCGCGGTTGCGGGCGGCCAGCCGTGAGAGCGCGTCACGCAGGGCCTCCCGTTCGGTCAGAGCGACCGCACGGCAAGGCCCGACGGCGCCGAGGTCGCAGCGCGACGGCTCAGCCGGCGTCGAATGCCGAACCTCGCCACTCCGGTGGTGGGCGAGCGTGCGGCGCGCCACGCCGTAGAGCCAGAGCCGGGCGCCCTCGCCCTCGGGAACGTCGGAGAAGCGTCGCCAGGCCACGAGAAACGTCTGGGAGACGATGTCTCCCGCGTCCTCAGGACGGTCGACGCGTCGCAAGGCGTAGCCCAGGACCGCGTCGACGTGCGCGGAGTACAGCCCTCGGAAGCTCGCCTGCCGATGGCTCGTGCTTGGTCCGTGTCCGGCCCTGTGCGGCATTTCTTCAGCACCTCGCGGAGATCGTGGACGAGCGGCCACCGCAGGTCCCCCGTACGTGCGGTAGCCGCTCGTCGTGAAGGTGGACCCCGGTCCGCCCTCCGATGGTGGCGCTGGACGGGCCGTCCCCCGATCGGCCCGTTCAGCGACAGGAACACTCTGCTGCGGGCGGGCGGGGCGCCGCATCGGTAGTCCTACGTAACTGACTACGTAGCGCAGGGCAGGTCCCTTCGGGCCTTCGGCCTCGCGCGACGCACGGAAGTCGAGCAGGATGACCGTCGTGGGCAGTCAGGTGATCGGGCGCGAGGACGTGCTGGCGGTCCTGCCTGCCGCTTTGGACACGGAGCGATGGATCAGCGTCGTCGGGCCTCCGGGCTGCGGCAAGACCACGGTGCTGCGGACTCTGGTCCAGGGTCGGGAGGACGTGACCTGGGTCAACGCCCGGGGCATCACCCAGCTGCCCGACCTGCTTCGCTCCTGTCTCGACCAGCTCGAGACCGTCACGGCTCCCTCGGACTCGCTCGAGGGCGCCCTGCAGCGCGCCCTCGAGGACTGGTCCCGGTGGCTGGTCGTCGACGGCGTCGACGTCGACGAGTTCGACGGCGTCGTCGCCGGGATGATGGAGTCGACGACCGAAGCCCGGGTGCTCACCACGTCCAGCTCGCTCGCCCCGCTCCTCGGTCGCCGCGTGGTCCGCCTCGGTCCGTTCCGGACGCCCGCGCCGCACGAGCCGCTGGAGGGGCCGGCGGTCGACCTGTTCTGCCGGTGCGTGGTCGAGGCAGGCGGACATCCCGTCGACCTCGAGGAGTCCGAGGAGGACGTCCGGCGGCTGCTGCGTGCCAGCGGTGGGCTGCCGCTGCTGATCGAGCAGATGGCGGTGCAGATCGCGTTGGTCGGCATGACCCGGGTGACCCCGAGCGCCTCCCTGTCGGAGGCCGTCCACGCGTCGTACGAGCTGCTCGAGGAGGGCCAGCAGCGATGCTTCCGCCGGCTCTCGACCCTGACCGTCCCGGTCAGCCTGGAGGTGCTCGCCGCGATCACGGAGGTCGACATCGACACCGGGCGCGAGCTCGCCCTCGGGCTGGCGCGACGCTCCCTCGTCGAGGCGCTCCCCGACGGCCGGATCGACATGCTGGTGCCGATCCGCCGCCACGGGGCCTTCCTGACGGCCTCGACCGACGACGAGGCCGCCGTACGTCGGGCACTGGTCGGATGGGCCGACGGCGTGCTGCCGGCCGAGATGAACGTGGGCGCCGCCGACGCCCCGTGGCTCAACGACCTCCCGACCATGCGCTTCGCGATCGAGGCCGCCTGCGACGTCCCGGAGACCCGGGACCACGGCTACGCGCTGGCCAACCGCGCCTTCTCCTCCCTCTACACCGCGATGCGGGCCCGGGACGCGGCCGAGATCCTGGAGACCGCGCTCACCAGCGGCGACGGACCGCCGGAGATCGGCGCCCAGGTCGCCCGACGCGCGGGCATCGCGGCATCCGAGGCCCGCGGTACCTACGAGGGCATGTGGTTGCTGGAACGCGCTGACGAGCACGCCCGGGAGGCGACCGATCCCGATCTCGAGACCGCGCGCACCGCGAGCATCCGCGCCGAGATGCACCTGGACGCCGGCGACCTCGACCACGCCGAGCGAGAGGCGCGGCGAGCGATCTCGCTCGACCACGGAACCGACCACATCGCACCGCAGGCCACCCGGACGCTGGCGCACGCGCTCCTCGTACGTGGCGACTTCGCAACCGCGGCGGAGCTCTCTCGCTCCCTCCTCACCACCCGCCAGGAGGAGGAGCCGTGGCTGACCCTGTCGGCCCGGTTGCTGCTGGCCCGGATCGCGCTGGAGCAGGGGCGGCAGCTCGAGGCCGCCACCTCGGTCCGGCGGGTGTGTGACGAGGCACGCGAGCTGGCCGAGGACCGGCTCGCGCTGCTCGCGGAGGTCGAGCTCTGCCACATCCAGCCGGCCGAACAGCCCGCGCCCAGCGAGGACGACTCCCTCCCGTGGGCCGTGCGCCTCCCCGTCATGGTCGCCCAGTCCGTGAGTCTGCTCGCCCTTGGCGACCCCGCGCGGGCGGCGGGTCGGGCGGCGGACGCGGTCGTCCTCGCCGACAGCGCGCGGCTGGGTCGCGACGCGCTGGACGCGCGGCTGGTCCTGGGCTACGCGCTGCTGGGGCAGGGCGAGGACGCCGAGGCTCGGGCCACTCTGCTCGAGGCCCTGTCGAACGCCGTCACGATCCCGTCGCCGCTGCGGGCCGCCGATGCGCTGGACGCCCTGGCACACCTCGCCGTCGACGCGACGCCGCGGACCGCTCAGTCAGTGGCCGCGACCGCAGCGGCCCTGCGCGCGCCGCGCGGGGCCGGCAGTGTGGGTCGACGACGGCTGCGTCAGGTCGAGCCCGCCGGCACGGTCCCCGCGGGTTGGTTGGACGACGACCAGCTGACGCAGGGCGCCGTCGCGGAGATTGCCGATCGGCTGACGCCCGTGCGGGGTCAGCCCGGGTCGGGCCCACTCGCCCTGCTGACGCCGGCAGAACGGGTCGTCGCCGACAAGGTCGCGGAAGGGCTGACCAGCCGGCAGATCGCCGCCGACCTCTTCCTCTCGCCGCGGACCGTCGACGCCCACCTGTCCCGGATCTATCGCAAGCTCGACATCAACACCCGGGCGCGGCTCGCGGCGCTGGTCATCGGCGGCTGACGCCGGCACGCCGGCCGTGACGCACCAGCAGGTCTCGCTACCGTTGCGGGGTGACGTACGGGACGGTCGTCGTGACCGGCGCTTCCACGGGAATCGGGGCAGCCACCTGCCGCCACCTCGCCGGTCTCGGCTTCGACGTGCTGGCCGGCGTACGCAGCGAGGAGGACGCCGCGCGCGTCGAGTCCTGGTCGAACCGGGTTCGCGCCCAACGGCTTGACGTCACCGAGCCGGACCAGGTGGCAGCCCTCGCGACCGCGGTGGCGGCCGCGCCCAGCCCGCTGCGCGCCCTGGTCAACAATGCGGGAATCGCGGTAGTCGGCCCCGTGGAGGCACTCACGGTGGAGGACTGGCGCCACCAGCTCGAGGTCAACGTGCTGGGGCAGGTCGCCGTCACCCGCTCCCTGCTGCCCCGCCTGATCGACGCGCGGGGCCGGATCGTCATCATGAGCTCCATCGGGGGTCGCGTGGCAGGGCCACTGTTCGGGCCGTACTCCGCGTCGAAGTTCGCGATCGAGGCCTTCACCGACACGCTCCGCCAGGAGGTCGGTCCGCTGGGAGTCCGAGTGGTGGCCATCGAACCCGGCGCGATCGCCACGCCGATCTGGGACCGTGGGCGGGTCGCCGGCGACGACCGCTGGGCGGGGGTCGAGCCAGAGGTCCAGCACCGGTACGCCCGACTGGTCGACGCGGTCCGTGCGCTCGCCGACCGCGGCTCGCGGGACGGGCTGCCGGCAGAAGCCGTGGCGTCAGTGGTCGGCCGGGCGCTCACCGCGCAACGGCCCCGCACGCGGTACCTGGTCGGGAAGGACGCAGTCGCCCAAGCGTGGCTGGGCCGGCTGCTTCCTGACAAGGCGATGGACGCGCTCGTCCGCCGCGCCCTGCTCGGGGGCTGACCAGCGGGTCGTGGGTCAGCGGCTGCTGTAGTCGCGGAACCCGCGACCCGTCTTGCGGCCCAGGTAGCCCGCGGTGACCAGGTGCTCGAGCAGCGGGGCCGGGGAGAAGCCAGGCTCGCGGAACTCGAGGTAGAGCTCGCGCTGGATCGCCAGGGAGACGTCGTTGCCGACCACGTCGAGCAGCTCGAAGGGGCCCATCGGGAGCGCACACCCCAGCTTCATGGCGGTGTCGATGTCGTCGGCCTCGGCGTAGTGGGCCTCGAGCATCTTCACGGCATCGTTGAGGTAGGGGAACAGCAGCGCGTTGACGATGAACCCGGCCCGGTCGCCGCAGGAGACCGCGACCTTGCCGACCTGGTCGCACAGAGCGCGGACGGTCTCGGTCACCTCGTCGCTGGTCGCGACCGTGCTGACGACCTCGACCAGCTTCATGATCGCCGCGGGGTTGAAGAAGTGCATGCCGATGACGTCCTGCGGCCGCTTGGTCACCCGGGCCATCGAGATGATCGGCAGGCTCGAGGTCGTGGTCGCGAGGATCGCGCCCGGCTTGCAGATCTCGTCGAGGTTCTCGAACAGGGTGGTCTTGATCGCGAGGTCCTCGGCGATCGCCTCGACCACCAGGTCGACGCCGGCCAGGTCGTCGAGCGAAGTGGTGCCGGTGATGTGGCCCAGCGTCTCGGTCTTGTCCTCGTCGCTCGCCCGGCCGCGCTGGATCTGCTTGTCGAAGTTCTTGGTGATCGCCGAGACCACGCCGTCGACCTTGTCCTTGCCGCGGCCGACGAAGAGCACGTCGTACCCGGCCTTGGCGAAGACCTCGACGATCCCGGTCGCCATGGTGCCGGTGCCGACGACCCCGATCTGCCGGACGTCGTGGCGCAGCTGGGGCGCGTCGTCGGCCGAGGGCGTGTGGGCGTCGTCGACGACGACCGGGCTGTCGGGGGCCTCGTAGGTGTAGAACCCACGGCCCGACTTGCGACCGAGCAGACCGGCGGTGACGTACTGCTTGAGGATCGGCGCGGGCGCGTGCAGCCGGTCGCGGCCCTGCTTGTACATCGTGTCGAGGATCTCGTACGCCGTGTCGAGGCCGATCAGGTCGAGCAGCGCGAGCGGCCCCATCGGATAGCCGCAGCCGAAGCGCATCGCGGCGTCGATGTCCTCGCGCGAGGCGTACTTGGCCTCGTACATCGCGACCGCATGGTTGAGGTAGCCGAACAGCAGGGTGTTGGCGATGAAGCCGGCCTTGTCGCCGCAGATGACCGGGCTCTTGCCGAGCGTGGCGACGAGGCCCTTGACGTCCTCGAGCACCTCCTCCTCGGTCACGACCGTGCGGACGATCTCGACCAGGTTCTGCACCGGGGCCGGGTTGAAGAAGTGGATGCCGATGACGCGGCCGGGCAGGGCGTTGGCGGTGGAGATCTCGGTGACGCTGAGCGACGAGGTGTTGGTCGTGAGGATGCACTCGGGCGAGACGATCCCGTCGAGCTCGCGGAAGATCGACTTCTTGATGTCGAGCGACTCGACGACCGCCTCCACGACGAGGTCGGCCCCGGCGAGCTCCTTGAGCTCGGTCGCGAAGCTGATCCGGCCGAGCAGCTCGGCCTGCTCGGCCTCGGTGAGCTTCTCGCGCTTCACGGCGCGGTCGGTGGAGTGCTGGAGGTGGGCGCGCCCGCGGTCGACGGCCTCGTCGTTGACCTCGACGCCGATGACGTCGAAGCCGTTGCGGGCGAAGACCTCCGCGATGCCGGCACCCATGGTGCCGAGTCCGATCACGCCGATGGTGCTGAAGTCACGAGCCATGGGCCGCATCCTTCCACGACGCTCCGGGACCCCGGATGTGTGTCCGGTCACCCCTCGACGAGGCGGACGACCTCGTCGGCGCAGCCCCCGGCGAGGGTCACCCCGGCGCCGCCGTGGCCGTAGCAGTGGACGACGTCGCCGACCCGTTCGAGCCGGACCTCCGAGCGCAACGGCCGCAACCCGACCCGATGGCCGACCACGCGGCCGTCCGCCAGCGCCGGCACCAGCCGGGTCGCTCGATCGAGGATCGCCGCGGCCGTCTCCGGCGAGGGCGTGCGGTCCCAGGCACCCTCGTCGAGGGTGCCACCCACGACCACCCGGTCGCTGCGCGGGATGACGTAGGTCGGGCCCGCGTCGTCCAGCCACCAGCGGTCGACCTCGACCCCCTCGACCAGGAGCACCTGGCCACGTCCCGGGTGGACGTCGGTCTCACCCGCCAGCCTGCGAGCGCCGAGTCCGGAGCAGTTGACGACCACGCCCGTCCGTCGGGCTGCGGCAGCTCGGCCAGCGCGATCCGGGTGAGGGTGCCGCCCAGCTCGTCGAGCCGTCGGCGCAGCCAGGCCAGGTGGACCGGCATGTCGACCACCGGCGCGGTGAACGACCAGGCGGCGTCCCATCCCGGCGGGGGCGGCGTGCGGGCCAGGTCGGGGACGGAGCCGGCCCACCGCGGGTCCGGCGTACCGACCGGGAGCACCTCGGTCCCGGCCAGCATCCGGACGCCGGTCTCCGGGTCGGCGGCGAGCCCCGCGAGCGCGTCGTACGACGCTGGCGGACCAGGCGTTGACCCGCTCCTGCGGCCGCGCCTCGTAGGGGTACCAGAGAGCGGCGGCGACGACCGACGTCGTCTCCAGCGGCAGGTCGCGGGCCAGCACGTCGACCCGGTGGCCGCGCTCGGCGAGCCGGACCGCCACCGTCATCCCGACGACGCCGGCACCCACGACGACGACGCGGGCACCCATGGGCCCAGCATGGCAGGTAGATTTCGCGCCCGTGAGACTCGTCGTGGCCCGCTGCCAGGTCGACTACGCGGGACGGCTGACCGCCCACCTGCCGATGGCGACCCGGGTGCTGATGGTCAAGGCGGACGGTTCCGTGCTCGTCCACTCGCGACGGCGGCTCCTACAAGCCGCTCAACTGGATGTCACCGCCGTGCACCGTCCGCGAGGGCATCACCGACGACGGCGTCGTCGAGTGGACGGTGACCGGCGCCAAGAGCGACGACACCCTGCGGATCCTGCTCGAGGAGATCCTCCACGACTCCAGCCACGACCTCGGCGTCGACCCCGGGCTGCAGAAGGACGGCGTCGAGAAGCACCTGCAGGAGCTGCTCGCCGAGCACCCCGCGACGCTCGCGGCGGGCCTCACGCTCGTACGGCGGGAGTTCCCCACCGCGATCGGACCGGTCGACCTGATGTGCCGCGACGCCGACGGCGCGAGCGTCGCCGTGGAGATCAAGCGCCGCGGCGAGATCGACGGCGTCGAGCAGCTCACCCGCTACCTCGAGCTGCTCAACCGCGACCCGCTGCTGGCCCCCGTCCGCGGCATCTTCGCCGCGCAGGAGATCAAGCCGCAGGCCCGCGTGCTGGCCACCGACCGCGGCATCGCCTGCGCGGTCGTCGACTACGACGCGCTGCGCGGCATCGACGACTCCGAGCACCGGCTCTTCTGACCGTTGAGTCGTGCCTGCGCGGCAGTCGAGTCGCGGGTCCGCGGCGGCGCGATGCCGCGCATCCGCGAATCAGGTGCCGCGCGTCCGCGACTCGACGGGGACGAGGGGCAGCCGCACGTGGACGGTCGTACCGGCGTCGGGTGCGCTCTCGACGTCGATCTGGCCCGCGTGTGCCTGGACGATGCCCTTGACGATGGGAAGGCCGAGGCCGGCCCCAGGTACCTGGGCCGCGACAGCGCTCGGCGTCCGGTAGAGCGGATCGAAGACCTGCGACAGCTCGTCGGCGCCCAGTCCCCCGCCCTGGTCGTGCACCTCGATGACGCCGTGGGCCTCCGTCAACGGCCAGCCGCACCTCGACGCGACCGCCCGTCCCGCTGAACTTCACGGCGTTGATGACCAGGTTGCGGATGACGGTCGGTGAGGCGTTCCGGGTCACCGATCACCCACAGTGCGCGCTTCCCGGTGCGGGCCAGGGTCACGTCGGCGAGCGTGGCGAACGAACTGAGGTCGGCGAGCACGTCACGCACCAGCGGGCCGACGTCGGTCGGCACCGGGTCGACGTGAAGGCCGGCGCTTCCGAGGGCCGCCAGGGTCAGCAGGTCCTCGACCAGCTTGAGCTCGCGCTCGGCATTGCGCCGCACGATCGCCGAGCAGCCGTGCGGCCTGCTCACTGACCGCCTGCTCGCCCATGTCGACCAGGATCTCGGTGTAGCCGAGGATCGAGGTCAGCGGCGTGCGCAGCTCGTGCGACATGGTGGCGATCAGCTCGTCCCGGATCCGCTCGGAGGCTTCCCTGACCGCGTGGCGGTCGGAGACGTCGCGGATCGAGGCGCAGGTCAGCATCCCGTCGGCGCTCTGCACGGGTGACATCGAGATCTCGGCCGGGAAGTCGCATCCGTCCCGGCGCACGGCACGGGCGGAGAGGTGCGTCGACTGCCAGGTGTCCGCGGCCGCTCCCGTCGTTCCCAGGGCATGGAAGACGCCGGGTACCAGCTCGTGGGCAGTGCCGCCGACCAGCTCCTCGCGGGGGACGCCGAACATCGCCTCGGCCTGGGCGTTCACCAGACGGACGACGCCGTCGGTGTCGACCACGACGAGGGCGTCGGCGGAGGCATCGACCATCTCGAGGTACACCTCGGGACAGTGTGCGTTGGGGGGAGGGGGCACGTGCGAAGGCTAGGCACACGAGGCGTCCCACTGATCCTGTTCCGTCACATCGTCACCACGACGTGGGCGACGTGTTACCGGTCCGTGGATCGTGCGTCCGGACCCGAGGAGACCGCGTGGAACCTACTGGCGCGTAACCGGACCGGCCCTGGCCTCGTTGCAGCAAGGACGAAAGGATCTCGATGTCCCGACTGCTGCGCGTCCTGCTGACCCTGGTCGTCCTCCCCGGGCTCGTGGTGACGGTGCTCGCGGCGCCCGGCTCCGCCCACGAGGAGCGCGAGGCGTCGTTCCCCGACGGCAGCGGCCAGCGCCCGTCGTTCCTCGGCTACGACAACGACCGCAGCCGCGTGGTGTGCAAGCCGAACAGCGACCGGCTCATCGCCGCGATGCCGGCCGGGCGGATGAAGCGGATCAGTCGCGGCCTGCTCGACGAGTGCCGGTTCCGTTCGATCCAGTCCGCCATCAACACCGTCCGACACCGCAAGACCTCGGTCTACGTGCTCCCCGGCACCTACAGCGAGCGGAAGTGGGCGAAGCAGCCTCGCAGCGAGTACTGCTCCCACCTGTCGACCGACTCCGACGACCCGGTGGTCGCCTCGTCGTACATCGGCAGCATCTCGGAGCCCGGTGAACGACCCGAGCCTGACGGGTTCGAGGCCGAGGCCGAGGAGGAGAGCGACCCGATCGCGCTGTCGTACGCCGACCAGCGCCGCTGCCCGGGCAACCTCAACCTGATCTCGGTCTTCGGGGACCGGACGCCCAAGAACGACTCGATCGCCTGCGACAGCAAGTACTGCGGCCTCCAGATCGCCGGCACGGGCGCACGGATGACCGACGTGACCATCGACAACAAGTTCCAGCGCCTCAACGCCTTCCGGCTGGACCGCGCCGGCGGCGTCGTGATCCGCAACCTCACCGCCCAGCAGGCGGAGTTCAACAGCATCTACGTGCTGGAGACCGACGGCTTCCTGCTCGAGCGCGTGACGACGCGCGGCAACGACGAGTACGGCATCCTCGCGTTCGCCTCGGACCACGGCCTGATCCAGCACACGAACAACTACTACAACGGCGACTCCGGCATCTACCCCGGCTCGGCGTCCGACCTCAACGGCGACAGCACGGACTTCGACGTCGAGTCGCTACGCGATCGAGATCCGCCGCAACCGCAGCCACCACAACACGCTCGGCTACTCCGGCACGGCGGGCAACTCGGTCTACGCCCACCACAACCGGTTCTACGCCAACGCGACCGGCATCGCGACCGACTCGCTCTTCCCGGGCCACCCCGGGCTGCCCCAGGACCACGCGCGGTGGAGCCGCAACCGGATCTACTCCAACAACACCAACTACTACACCCGGTACGTCGACACCGGCGTGTGTGCGGAGCCGATGGAGGAGCGCGGCTACATCGACGGCACGGTGTGCCCCGTCATCCCGACCCCGGTCGGCACCGGCGTGCTGATCGCGGGCGGCAACTACAACTCGACCGACCACAACTGGATCTACGACAACTGGCGCTACGGCACCATGCAGTTCTGGGTCCCCGCCCCGATGCGCGACGAGATGGATCCCGCCAAGCTCTACGACACCTCCAACCACAACCACACCTTCGCCAACCAGATGGGGATCAAGCCCAACGGCGAGCACGCCCACAACGGGGTCGACCACTGGTGGGACGACCAGGGCGTCGGCAACTGTTGGGAGGACAACACCTACTCGCGCGGTGAGCAGACCGACAACTTCACCGTCCCGCCTCCGGCGTGTGACGCCGGCGGGTCGGTCTTCCTGCCGGGCGCGCCCGTGAAGGACGCCGGGTTCCTGTCGTGCAGCCAGTACGACCGCAACGACCCGACGCTGCGGCACCCGCCCGCATGCGACTGGTTCGACTCCCCCACCAAGCCGGAGGAGGAGCCGCCTCCGGCCGGCGCGACGACCCGCAGCGACGACGACTCCGACGCCCTGGTCGCGGCACCGGTCGCCGCGTTGACGGGACTGCTGCTGCTCCTGGGGATCAGCCGGAGGCGACGCGGTGCGCGGCCTGCGTAGGACCCTCGTCACCGGTGGTGTGGTCGCTGGCCTCGCGGCCGGCGGCAGCGTCGCCGTGGCCGGCAGCACGCCCTCCCTGACCGCGACCGGACCGGTGGCGCATCGCGGGGACCGAGGCGAGCGGCGTGTTCACCGTGGCCGACCGCACCGTGCGCCAGATCCGGTACGACGACCGCGGAACGCTCCGCTACACCTTCACGCTCACCAACGGCGACCGGTTGCCGGTCACGGTCGCGGGTCTCGCCCCGGACCAGAGCGACCCCCGGCTCTTCGACCTGGTCGAGCTCACCACCGGCGAGCTGTCCCCCGGGGAGTCTGCGGAGTTCACCCTGTCGCTCGACATGAACGGCTGCGAGTCGCTGTCGTCGCGCTCCGGTTCGTTCGTGAGCGAGGTCGTGGTCCGCACCGAGCAGGCCGGGATGTTCGAGGACACCGTGACCGTGGCGCTGCCCGAGGAGATCCACACCGGTTCGCCGCGCGAGGCCTTCTGCCCCGAGTCGACCGCGACCTCACGACCCCAGGGCTGAGGGTCGGTGACCACCTCGGGTCAGGCGCCGGCCTGGCGGGGCGCGGTCGGGTCGTCCTCCGGACCGCTCTGCTCGCGGGCGACGTACTCCTCGATGTCCTCGATGTCGTCACGGTTGCGGCTGACGACCGCCAGCAGGTCGCTCATGGTGGCGACCTCCTCGACCTGCTCCTTGATGAACCACTGCATGAACTGCTCGGAGGCGAAGTCGGCCTCCTCCCGGGCGATGCGCAGCAGGTCGTTGACCTGCTCGGTCACGTCACGCTCCTGCTGGAGGGCAAGCTCCACGGGCGCCACCACGTCGTCGAAACCGGAGCGGGGTGCCTCCACACCAGGGATGACCACGTCGGTGTCGGTGTCGAGGAGGTACTGCACCATCATCATGGCGTGCTCGCGCTCCTCCAGCGCCTGCTGGTAGAAGAACGCCGCCATCTGGGGCATCGTCAGCGCGTCGTAGTAGACGGCGCACGCGAGGTACTGGTTGTGGGCTGAGAGCTCTTTCCCGATCTGGGTGTTGAGCTGGTCGGTGAACCGGGCTGCGGGCACGGTCTTTCCTCCTGTGACGGCTGGGGTCAGGCGGCCTTCTTCTGCTTCTTCCCCGGCGCGCACGACGGGGCGGTGCCGACCTTGACGAGCTTGCGCTTCTTGACCGTATACCCCTCGGGCAGCGTGCCTTCCTTCAGCATCCGCAGCGGGCACCGGTTGCAGCGCACCTTGGACTCGCAGCACTTCTTCTTGGGCAGCTTGGCAACCGTGGACGCGGAAGCCTTCAGCTTCTTCGCGCCCTTCTTGCCCTTCTTCTTGCCCTTGGCCACGGCGGCACGGTAGCACGGGCATAGGGTTGCCTTACCTAATCGTGACCCGTGTCCCACTCCGTCGCCCGGACACCGTCGGCATCGATCTCCACGAGGTACGACGCGCAGTTGGGCAGCTCGATCGACGTGACGCGTCCGGGTGCGATCACACCCAGGGCGGTGAAGATCGCGCAGCCATGGCTGACCACGAGCACGCTCTCGCCGCGAAACCGGTCGGCGACATCGTCGAGAACCCCCAGCACCCGGGCGGCGATCTGCTCGCCGGTCTCACCGCCGGGGATCGCGGCGGTGAGGTCGCCGTCGACCCACCGGTCGAACACCGGCTCGAACGGAAACTGGTCGGCTCGTGAGCCCGCGTGGTCGCCGACCACGAACTCGTGCAGCCCCTCGCGCACGGTCACGTCGACGCCGAGGACACCGGCGGCGAGCTCGGCAGTCTGCACCGCGCGGGCGAGCGTGCTGGAGTAGACGTGCCGGATCTGCTCGCCGCGCAGCCGCTCACCGAGCTGCTTCGCCTGCTCCCGCCCCCGCCGGGTCAGGCTGCCGCCGTGGTCGCGGAGCAGCTCCGACTCGTACTCCGCCTCCCCGTGACGGGCGAGATGGATCCGGGCGGCGCACTGCAGGTCGCTCACGCTGTCAGCCTAGGTTGTGGCCTTCCCTTCACAGCCGCCGGACGCGCAGCACGCCGGTCAGCATCGGGAGGATGAACTCGCCTCGGGAGGTCTCCGGTCTGCTCACAAGAAACGCGCGGATCCTGTCCAGCGTCGCCACCTGTTCCTGTTCTGGCATGACCAGCATCCCCGCGCGCGTCGCGAGGGTCGCGACGAGGGAGTCGACGGTACGGCGTTGTCCGTGGGGGAACTCGGCCTGCTCCGACGAGCCGAACCGGGCCGCCACACCGGTCGTCGGCACGTGCATCCTTGCTGTCTCATGGCGCCAGCTGGTGGGCGTGTCACGCGGGCCGATGGCCGCGCTCCCGCTGATCCGCGCGAGCCCGGAAACCCACCCGACACGGTCGTCCATGAGGTTCCACAGGCCGGCCAGGATGCCGTTCGGTGCGAGTACCCGTGCGAGCTCGGGTCCCGCGACGGCCATGTCGAACCAATGCATGGCGTTGCCAGCCAGTACGGCATCGACAGACGCGTCCGGCAGCGGGATCGCCTCGGCGCTACCCGACAGGGCGCGAACAGCCGGCAGCGAGCGGCGCAGCTGGCTCAGCATGGCTGGGTCGGGCTCGACGGCAACGACGTCGGCACCCATGGCAACCAGCGTGGCGGTCAGCTTGCCGGTTCCGGCGCCGAGGTCGAGCACTCGCGGGCCGGGCGCGGGCTCGAGCGCCCAGCGCACGGCGGCCTGCGCGTAGTCCGGACGGTTCTCGTCGTAAGCGGCCGCCGCTCCGCCGAACGCCAGGGCGTGCAGCGACCGTTCGTGCTGGGACATGCGGTTACGGTATCCGCGCGGCGGCAGCCGCATGATGACCACGATCCACAGCTGGAGCTGCAGGAAGAGAACATGGTGCGTGTGACCCCCGATCCGGTCCGGCCCGGCCAGGAGTCGGTCTGGGACTACCCGCGACCACCCCGCCTCGAGCCCAGCGACGAGACCGTCGAGATCTGGCTCGGCGGCGAGCTCATCGCGCGCTCGACCTCGACGTACCGCGTCCTGGAGACCAGCCACCCGCCGACCTACTACCTGCCGGCGGCCGCCTTCGCCGACGGCGTGCTGCGGCCGGTCGCGCGGCCACTCGTTCTGCGAGTGGAAGGGCCATGCGTCGTACGCCGACCTGGTGGTCGGCGACCGCACGGCGTCCCGGGCTGGATGGACCTACCCCCGCCCGAGTCGGGGCTTCGAGGTGCTGGTCGACCACTGGGCCGTGATGCCGGGGCTCGTGGACGAGTGCACCGTCGACGGCGAGGTGGTGGTGCCGCAGGAGGGTGGCTTCTACGGCGGCTGGATCACCTCGCGGGTCGTCGGGCCGTTCAAGGGCGGGCCGGGCTCCCGGGGCTGGTAGCCGGGTCAGTCCAGGCCGTTGGCCCTGCGGATCTGGTCGACGATGCCGCCCATGATCTCCGTGAGCCCGAAGTCCTTGGGCGTGAACACCGCGGCGACGCCGAGGTCGCGCAGGCGCCGGCTGTCCGAGTCGGGGATGATCCCGCCGACGATCACCGGCACGTCCTCGAGCCCGGCCTCCTTGAGCCCGTCGAGCACGCTCGGGACGAGCTCCATGTGGGAGCCGGACAGGATCGAGAGCCCGACGCAGTGCACGTCCTCGGCGACGGCCGCCGCGACGATCTGCTCCGGCGTGAGCCGGATGCCCTGGTAGACGACCTCGAAGCCGGCGTCGCGGGCACGGACGGCCACCTGCTCGGCACCGTTGGAGTGCCCGTCGAGGCCGGGCTTGCCGACCAGCAGTCGCAGCCGGCCACCGAGCTCGTCTCCGGTCTGCTTCACCCGCGCACGTACGACGGCCAGCTCCTCGCCCGCCGAGCCCGCTTCTGACAGAGCACCGACCGCCCCGCTGACGCCGGTGGGGGCGCGGAACTCGCCGAAGACCTCGCGCAGCGTCCCGGCCCACTCCCCCGTGGTCGCGCCGGCCCGGGCGGCGGCGAGCGTGGCGGTCATCAGGTTGGTGTCGGTCTTGGCGTCGGCCGCCAGTCGCGCCAGGGCGTCGGCGACCGCGTCCTCGTCCCGCTCGGCCTTCCACTCCTCCACGGATCGCAACGCGGTGGCCTCGGCCTGCGGGTCTGCCGCCATGATCGCTGCGTCCAGGTCGGCCGTGAGCGGTGACGGCTCGGTGGTCTCGAACCGGTTGACGCCGACGATCACCTCGTCTCCGGCCTCGATCCGTGATCGGCGTGCCGCATGGGCCGACACCAGCTCCTGCTTCATGTAGCCGGACTCGACGGCCGCGATCGCGCCACCCAGCGCCTGGACCCGGTCCATCTCGGCACGCGCACCTTCGACCAGCTCGGCGACCTTGGCTGCGATGACGTGCGAGCCGTCGAAGATGTCGTCGTACTCGAGCAGGTCGGACTCGTAGGCCAGCACCTGCTGCAGCCGCAGCGACCACTGCTGGTCCCAGGGCCGCGGCAGGCCGAGCGCCTCGTTCCACGCCGGCAGCTGGACGGCGCGGGCGCGGGCGTTCTTGCTCAGCGTGACGCCCAGCATCTCGAGCACGATGCGCTGCACGTTGTTCTCCGGCTGCGCCTCGGTCAGCCCGAGCGAGTTGACCTGGACGCCGTACCGGAAACGGCGCATCTTCTCGTCGGTGACGCCGTAGCGGTCGCGGGTGATCTCGTCCCACAGCTCGACGAACGCCCGCATCTTGCAGGTCTCCTCGACGAAACGGACCCCCGCGTTGACGAAGAACGAGATCCGGCCGACGACCTTCCCGAAGTCCTCCTCGGAGACCTGACCGGAGTTCTTCACCTCGTCGAGGACGGCGATCGCGGTGCACAGCGCGTAGGCGAGCTCCTGCGTGGGCGTCGCGCCCGCCTCCTGCAGGTGGTAGCTGCAGATGTTGATCGGGTTCCACTTCGGGATCTCGTGGACGGTGTAGGCGATGACGTCGGCGATCAGCCGCAGGGAGTGCTCGGGCGGGAACACGTAGGTGCCGCGGGAGAGGTACTCCTTGATGATGTCGTTCTGGGTGGTGCCGGCCAGCTGGTGGGCCACCTCGGCCGGCTCCATCTCCGGGTTCTGCTCCTCCGCGACGACCTGGTAGAGCGCCAGCAGCCACATCGCGGTGGCGTTGATCGTCATCGAGGTGTTCATCTCGGTCAGCGGGATGTCGTCGAAGAGCCGCCGCATCTCGCCGAGGTGCGGGCACCGGGACGCCGACCTTGCCGACCTCGCCGCGGCTGAGCGCGTCGTCCGGGTCGTAGCCGGTCTGGGTCGGCAGGTCGAAGGCGACCGAGAGGCCGGTCTGACCCTTCGCCAGGTTGGTGCGGTAGAGCGCGTTCGACGCGGTCGCCGTCGAGTGGCCGGCGTACGTCCGCATGACCCAGGGGCGGTCCTTCTCGCTCATGGATCGAGGGTAGGCCCGGGTGCTACGCGCGGGTAACCGTTCTGCGTGTGGGGTTCTGCACAACCCGGACGGCGCTCAGGCGGCGACCGGCTCGAGCTCGACGAAGCGCATCAGCCGGGTCAGGTGCAGCATCCGACGTACGGCGGGGCCACAGCCGCGCAGGGTCACGTGGTGCCCGGTGCGGGCCGCCTCCTGGCTGGCGAAGGCGAGGACCCGGAGGGCAGGTACGTCGACCGACTCGACCTGGGTGAGGTCCACCACGATCTCGTGCTCGGGCCCCGCGAGCTGGAGGTGGAGGGCGGCACGGACCGCGGCCGTGCTGCGCCCGTTGAAGTTGCCGCTCAGGACCAGCGTGGGTCCCTCGGTGAGGATGTCCATCGTCTGCCCCGTCCCGCCCGCGGTCCCCGAGGGCCGCGCGCCCCTGGTCGTTCTGTCACCCACTATGACGCGCAACACACCCGAACGGTTGCCTCTGCTCCCGGACCACGTGTCGTGTCGCCGCGCCTAGAGTCGGAGCATGGTCAACCTCACCCGCATCTACACCCGCACCGGCGACGGCGGCCGGACCCGGCTCGGCGACATGAGCGAGACGTCGAAGACCGACCTCCGGCTCCAGGCGTACGCCGACGTCGACGAGGCCAACGCGCACCTCGGGCTGGTCCTGGCGCAGGGCGACCTCGACGCCGACGTGGTCGCGGTGCTGACGCGCGTGCAGAACGACCTGTTCGACGTGGGAGCCGACTTCTGCACCCCGGTGGTGCCCGACCCCGAGTACCCACCGCTGCGGATCGAGCAGGACTACGTCGACCGGCTCGAGGGCTGGTGCGACCACTACAACGAGGACCTGCCGAAGCTGCGCTCGTTCATCCTCAACGGCGGCACCCTCGGCGCCGCTCACCTCCACGTCGCCCGCACCGTCGTCCGTCGTGCCGAGCGGTCGGCCTGGGCCGCCTGGTCCGAGCACTCCGAGACCATGAACCAGCTCGCCATCACCTACCTCAACCGACTCTCCGACCTGCTCTTCATCCTCGCCCGCCACGCCAACCGCGAGCAGGGCGACGTGCTCTGGGTCCCCGGAGGCGACCGCGAGGGGTGAACGGGGGCTCAGCGCCAGACGTACGCCGCGATCCCGACCAGCACCAGCAGCAGCGCGCCCTTGTTGAGCATCCGCACGCCCGCGGCCACCCGGAAGCTCGCGACCATCCGGTCGTCCGGACTGGCGTCGGCCACCCGGCCCTCCCTCCGGCCGCGCACGATCAGCCGGACACCCACCGCAACGACGGCCAGGCCGAGCACCACCCCGATGCCGACTCCCACCGCCCACCCCATCCCCCCATCCTCCCTGCCCCCGGCAAGAGTTGAGTTGGGCACGCGCAACAGTTGAGTTGGGCACGTGCAACAGGACGCGTGGTGCAGACGCCCAACTCAACCGTTGCAGAGGCCCAACTCAACTCAGACCCGAGAGGGTTCCTTGGCGACGGAGACGAGGAGGGTGGTGGGGACGAGGAGGACCGCGACGACCAGCAGGGACTCGAGGGTGCCGACCTCGTCGGCCACGAGGCCGAGGACCGGAGGGCCGGCCAGGAACGCGGAGTACCCGATGGTCGAGACGACGCTGACCCGGGCGGCCGCGCGAACCGGGTCGTCGGCGCCGGCACTCATGCCGACCGGGAAGCCGAGCGAGGCGCCGAGGCCCCAGGCGACCACGCCGAGCCCGACGACCGCCGGGTGGGGCCCGAACACCAGCAGCAGCAACCCGGCGAGCGCCAGGATCGCGGTGGTGCGCAGCACCGGCACCCGACCGAAGCGGTCCAGCACGACCGTCCCGAGCACCCGGCCGGTGGTCATCGCGACGACGAACGCCGCGAAGCCGGCCACGCCGACCCACCGGGGCACGTCGTACCCGTCGATGAGCGCGAGCGCGAGCCAGTCGTTGGCCGCACCCTCGGTGAGCGCGAACGCCATGACCATGAGCCCGATGAGCAGCGTGCGCGGCTCCCGCCAGGCCGAGCCCGTCACCGGGCCGTGCTCCTCCGGTTCGACGGGCAGGAAGGTCCGGGTCGCCGCCAGTGCCAGGAGGGTGAGGGCGGCGGCCACGGCCAGGTGAGCCGCCATCGGTACGCCGAGGGCGGTGACCAGTACGCCGAGGCCGGCACCGGTCACCGACCCGAGGCTCCAGCCGGCATGGAAGCGCGGCATGATCGCCCGGCCCAGGCCGCGCTCGACCGCCGCCCCCTCGACGTTCATCGCCACGTCCCAGACGCCGGTCCCGATGCCGTAGACGAACAACCCGACCGCGGTGACGCCGACGGATCCACTGATGTCCACCCCGATCGCGACCAGGACCAGCCCGGCGGAGACCAGCACCGACCCGGCCCGGACCACCGCGGCAGCGCTGCTGCGTCGGATCAGCCGGCCGGCGCTCGGGAGCGCCAGCACCGAGCCCGCAGCTCCGACGAGCAGCAGCAGGCCGAGCCCGGAGTTGTCGAGCTCCAGGCCACTGCGGATGTCGGGCACCCGGGAGAACAGCGAGGCGAACCCGAACCCGTTGAGGACGAACACGGCCGTGACGGCGTTGCGCGCCGCGAGCACCGTGGGTGTCGGGCCGTTCACACGGTCGTGGTGGTGCCGGGAGGACCTGCTTCGAGCCAGGACTGGAATCCCATCAGCGACGTCGGGGCCATGGCCAGCTCGACCGTGCCCCCGGCCGACTCACACTGGACCACCGTGTGGTCGGGGTAGAGCGACATCCGCTCGCTGCGTTCGGGGTCGCGGCGGCCGATGTAGGCGAGCGTGCCGCGCGCCCAGCTGCTCTTGGGGCGCGGCGAGAGGGAGAAGATCCGGAACCACTCCAGGGTGTCGCCGGAGTAGCGACCGAGCCCGAGAAGCCACCCGCGCCCGGCCTTCTCGGGCCGGGCGCGGTAGCTCAACTCGAACGTTCCGCCGTGACGGGACAGCAGGCGACGTCGTACGACGAGGGCCAGACCGTAGAGCAGGGCGAGGACCAGCACCGCGCCAGCTGCGTCAAGCAGCAGCTGCCACAGCGGCATCAACCCCTCCTCCGCCGGCGGCGCCGGTCAGCCTTCGCTGTTCTCCTGGGAGGCCACGCGCTCGTCGAGCAGTCGCTTGGCCTCGTCGTAGTTGCTCTCGAACGAGATCTCGGCATGTTCGCACAACAACCGCACCTCGTTGTTGGCGACCGAGATGAAGCCACCGTCGACGGCGGCCACCCAGTGACCGTCGTCGACCGTGCGGACGTCCACCTGGCCCTCGTCGAGCACCGACATCAGCGGGGTGTGGTGGGCCATGATGCCGATGTCACCTTCGAGCGTACGGGCGTTGACCTGCGTCGCCTCGCCGCTCCAGATCTCCCGGTCGGCCGCGACCAGCGCGACCTTCATGGTGGCAGCCATCAGCGCACCTCGCTCCGCTCACTCATCCGAGGCTCTTCTGGATCTCGGCCCACTTCCGCTCGACGTCGTCCAGACCGCCGCACATGAAGAACGCCTGCTCCGCCACGTGGTCGTACTCGCCGTCCGCGATCTTGTTGAACGCCTCGATGGTCTCCGAGATCGGGACGGTCGAACCCTCCAGGCCGGTGAACTGCTTGGCGACGTAGGTGTTCTGCGAGAGGAACCGCTGGATCCGGCGGGCCCGGGAGACGATGACCTTGTCCTCCTCGGACAGCTCGTCGACACCGAGGATCGCGATGATGTCCTGCAGCTCCTTGTTGCGCTGGAGGATCTGCTTGATCCGGATCGCGCAGTCGTAGTGCGCCTGACCGATGTACTGCGCGTCCAGGATCCGCGACGTCGACGTCAGCGGGTCCACGGCCGGGTAGATGCCGAGCGAGGCGATCTCACGGGACAGCTCGGTGGTGGCGTCGAGGTGTGCGAAGGTCGCCGCTGGGGCCGGGTCGGTGTAGTCGTCGGCCGGCACGTAGATCGCCTGCATCGAGGTGATCGAGTGACCACGCGTCGAGGTGATCCGCTCCTGGAGCGTGCCCATCTCGTCGGCGAGGTTGGGCTGGTAGCCCACCGCGGACGGCATCCGGCCGAGCAGCGTCGACACCTCGGACCCGGCCTGGGTGAACCGGAAGATGTTGTCGATGAACAGCAGCACGTCCTGCTTCTGCACGTCGCGGAAGTACTCGGCCATGGTCAGCGCGGACAGGGCGACGCGCAGGCGGGTGCCCGGCGGCTCGTCCATCTGGCCGAAGACGAGGGCGGTCTGGCCGATGACGCCGGCCTCCTCCATCTCCACGATCAGGTCGTTGCCCTCACGCGTGCGCTCGCCGACACCGGCGAACACCGACACACCACCGTGGTCCTTGGCGACGCGGGCGATCATCTCCTGGATCAGCACGGTCTTGCCGACGCCGGCACCGCCGAACAGGCCGATCTTGCCGCCCGTGACGTACGGCGCAAGCAGGTCGATGACCTTGATGCCGGTCTCGAACATCGTGGTCTTCGACTCGAGCTGGTCGAACGCGGGCGCCTTGCGGTGGATGCCCCAGCGCTCCTTGACGTCGAGCTCCTCGCCGTCCTCGAGGTTGAGGCACTCGCCCAGGGTGTTGAACACGTGACCCTTGGTCACGTCGCCCACCGGGACCGTGATCGACTCGCCGGTGTCGGTCACCTGCGCGCCACGCACCAGGCCGTCGGTCGGCTGCAGCGAGATGGCGCGGACCATGCCGTCGCCGATGTGCTGCGCGACCTCGAGCGACAGGATCCGGGTCTCGCCGCTCAGGGTCAGCTCGCACTCGAGCTTGTTGTACATGTCGGGCATCGCGTCCACGGAGAACTCGATGTCGACGACGGGGCCGATCACCCGGGCGATGCGCCCGACGCCGGCCTCGGTCTTCTTCTCGTCAACAGTGGCAGTCATGTCTCTCACTCACTTCGGGTGGTGGTCATTCGCTGGCAGCGGCGGCATCGGCCAAGGCGTTGACGCCACCGACGATCTCGCTGATTTCTTGGGTGATGCCGGCCTGACGGGCCTGGTTGGCGATGCGGGTGTACTTCTTGATCAGCTCGTCGGCGTTGTCGGTCGCCGACTTCATCGCCTTCTGCCGGGCCGCGAGCTCGGAGGCCGCCGCCTGCAGGAAGGCGAAGAAGATCCGGCTCTGGACGTACTTGGGGAGCAGCGCGTTGAGCACCGTCTCCGCCGACGGCTCGAACTCGTAGAGCGGGAGCACCTCGTCCGATTCGGGTCGCTCCTCGCCCTCGACGACCTCGAGCGGCAGCAGCCGCACCGCCGTCGGCTCCTGGACGAGCATCGACCGGAAGCGCGTGTAGACGACGTGGACCTCGTCGACCGCGCGGTCCTCCCCCTCCTCGGCGGTGAAGGCGTCGATGAGCGCCGCACCGACGTCGCGGGCGGCGTCGTACGACGGCTTGTCGGAGAAGCCGCTCCACGACTGGACCACCGGGCGGTCGCGGAAGCTGTAGTAGGCCGCCCCCTTGCGTCCGGTGATGTAGACGTCCACCTCCTTGCCCTCGCCCTTGAGCGTGGTCACGAGCCGCTCGGACTCCTTGAGCACGCTCGAGGAGTAGGCGCCCGCCAGTCCGCGGTCGCTCGTGACGATCAGCAGGGCGGCCCGCTTGGGGTCCTCCGGCTCGATCGTCATCGGGTGGTCGACGTTGGAGTAGGTCGCCAGCGCCGACACCGCCCGGGTGAGCTCCCGTGCGTACGGCGCGGCGGCCTGCGCCCGCTGCTGCGCCTTGATGATGCGGGACGCAGCAATGAGCTCCATGGCGCGCGTGATCTTCTTCATCGACTCCGTCGACTTGATCCGCGCGCGGTACTCACGCAGCGATACGGCCATGTGGTGTCAGCCTCGCTTCTGCTTGACGATCTGCTCCTGGTCCTCGTCCTCGAGCGCCTCGGCCTCGGGCTCGTTGCCGGCCTTGATCGAGCCACCCTCGGAGGTCTCGAACTGGTCGACGAAGGAGTCATAGGCGTCCGACAGCGAGCTGTCGGTGTCGTCCTCGAACTTCTGGCTGTCGCGGATGGCCGACAGGATGCTGTCGTGGCCGCGGCGCAGGAAGTCGAGGAACTCGCTCTCGAACCGGAGCACGTCCTCGGTCGGCACCGCGTCGAGCCGGCCGGTCGTGCCGAGCCACAGCGAGACCGTCATCTCCTCCAGCGGGTAGGGCGAGTAGGCGGGCTGGCGCAGCAGCGCCATCAGCCTCTGGCCGCGATCGAGCTGCTGGCGCGACGCCGCGTCGAGGTCGGAGGCGAACATCGCGAACGCCTCCATGGCACGGAACTGCGCCAGGTCGACCTTGAGCGAGCCGGTGACCGACTTCATCGCCTTGGTCATGGCGGCACCACCCACGCGGGAGACCGAGACGCCGACGTCGATGGCCGGGCGCTGGTTGGACGCGAACAGGTCGGACTGCAGGAAGATCTGGCCGTCGGTGATCGAGATGACGTTGGTCGGGATGTAGGCCGACACGTCGTTGGCCTTGGTCTCGATGATCGGCAGCCCGGTCATCGAGCCCGCGCCCATGTCGTCGGACAGCTTGGCGCAGCGCTCGAGCAGCCGGCTGTGCAGGTAGAACACGTCGCCCGGGTAGGCCTCGCGGCCCGGGGGGCGGCGCAGCAGCAGCGACACCGCGCGGTAGGCCTCGGCCTGCTTGGTGAGGTCGTCGAAGACGATCAGCACGTGCTTGCCGTCGTACATCCAGTGCTGGCCGATGGCCGAGCCGGTGTAGGGCGCGAGGTACTTGAAGCCGGCGCTGTCCGAGGCGGGCGAGGCCACGATCGTCGTGTACTCGAGGGCCCCGGCCTCTTCGAGGGCGCCGCGGACCGCGGCGATGGTGGAGCCCTTCTGGCCGATGGCGACGTAGATGCAGCGCACCTGCTTCTCCGGGTCACCGGAGTCCCAGTTCTGCTTCTGGTTGATGATCGTGTCGATCGCGATCGTGGTCTTGCCGGTCGAGCGGTCGCCGATGATCAGCTGGCGCTGGCCGCGGCCGATCGGCGTCATCGAGTCGATCGCCTTGATGCCGGTGGCGAGCGGCTCGTGCACGGACTTGCGCACCATCACGCCCGGGGCCTGGATCTCCAGGGCGCGCCGCTCGGTCGACTCGATGTCGCCGAGGCCGTCGATGGGGGTGCCGAGCGGGTCGATCACCCGGCCCATGAAGCCGTCGCCGACCGGGACCGACAGGATCTCGCCGGTCCGACGGACCGCCTGGCCCTCCTCGATCCCGGCGAACTCGCCGAGGATGACGACACCGATCTCGCGGGTGTCGAGGTTGAGTGCGATGCCCAGCGTGCCGTCCTCGAACTCCAGCAGCTCGTTGGCCATGGCGGACGGCAGGCCGGCCACACGGGCGATGCCGTCACCCGCCTCCGCGACGGTGCCGACCTCCTCCTTGCTGGCCGCTGACGGCTTGTAGTCCTCGACGTACTTCTGGAGCGCGTCGCGGATCTCCTCCGGACGAATCGAAAGCTCCGTCATGTCCCTGCCTCTTCCCTTTGTCTGTTCGCGAAAGTCTGTTCTTGAGTCGGTCGAGCCTGTCGAGACCTCAGCTGACGAGCCGTCGCCTCGCGTCGTCGAGCCGTCCTGCCACGGTGCCGTCGATCACGTCGTCGTCGATGTCGACCCTGATCCCGCCGATCACGTCGGGGTCGACCACTTCGTTGACGTGGATCTCCCGGCCGTACTGCTGCGACAGCGACTGGCTCAGTCGCTCACGCTCCCCGTCGGTGAGCGGCTGGGCCACGCGGACGGTGGCCACGCCCTCGCCGACCGTGCCCGCGACGACGGAGCGGTAGACCTCCAGCGACGCGGTGAGCGTGCCGTAGGTGCCCGCGAGGGCCTGCTTGGTCAAGGTCACGGTGGCCGGCAGCACCTGGTCGCCGAGCACCGTGTCGACCAGCGTCACCCGGTCGTCGACGCTGCGGCCGGGGTTGGCCAGAGCGTCGCGCAGATCGGGGTTGTCGGCGAGCAACCGGCCCACGCCGAACAGCTCGTCGACGAGCTGCCCCGCCTTGGCGCCGGTGGACTTGGCGATCGCCACCTCGCTGAGCCGCTCGAGCACGTCGGCCAGGTCGCGCTGCGACGTCCAGCGGTGCCCGAAGGCGCTCTCGACGAGAGCCAGCGAGGCGTCGCTCAGCTTGCTGCCGAAGACCTGCCGGGCCACGCCCTGCTTGCCGTCGGCCGGCAGCGAGGCGTCGGTCGCGAACCGCCGCAGCGCCGCATCCGCGCGGAGCAGCTCGGCGACCGAGAACAGCTCGTCGCCGATGGTCGCGGCGTCGCCCAGCGTGGCCGGTTTGCCGAGCTGGTCGGTCAGGCTGGCCAGGGCCTCCGCCGAGGCACCTCGCAACATCAGCCGGCCCCGTTCTTCCCGGAGGCCTTGGCGGTCTCCAAGGTCTCGAGGTCGGCGAGGAACCGGTCGACGACCCGGGTGCTGCGCTCGTCGTCCTCGAGGCTCTCGCCCACGATCCGGCCGGCGAGCGTGGTGGCCAGTGAGCCCACCTCGGCGCGCAGCGTGGTGACCGCCTGCTGCCGCTCCGCGGCGATCTGCGCGTGCGCGTGCTCCACGATGCGACTGGCCTCCGCCTGCGCCTGCTCGCGCATCTCGGCGACGATCGCGGCGCCCTGCTCGCGGGCGTCCTCGCGGATCCGCGCGGCCTCGTGACGGGCGTCGGCGATCTGGGCCTTGAACTCCTCCTCGGCCGCCTGGGCCCCGCTCTTGGCCTCCTCCAGCTCGCTGAACTGCTTGCGGATCGCGTCCTGGCGGTCCGTCATCGCCCTGTTGATCGGCGGGATGACGTACTTGCCGAGGATGAACACCATGATCGCGAAGGCGGCCAGCTCGACCACGAACGTGGCGTTCGGGATCAAGAAGTTGCTGCCGCCGTCCTCTTCCTCGGCCGCCTGGGCTGCGAGCGGGAGAAGCAGGCTCGTGACGCTTGACATGTCGGGTCCTTTGCTCGGGACGTGCTAGGGGTCTGGCTCAGCCGAGGACGAACACGAACATCGCCATGAAGGCGAGGTTGATGAAGAACACGGCTTCACAGAGACCGACCGTCAGGAAGAAGATGGTCTGCAGGCGACCCTGGGCCTCCGGCTGACGTGCCACACCCTGGATGTAGGACGCACCAGCGAGTCCGTCACCGATTCCGGTGCCGATCGCGCCGCCGGCCAGGGCGATGCCGCCGCCGACGAAAGCACCGGCGAGGGTGACTGCCTCATCGCTTACTGCCATTGATCTGCCTTTCGTTGTGCGTTTCTCGTGTCTGCGTCGGGGTCGACGCCACGGGTGTTACCTCGTGGTGCGCGCCGGTCAGCGCGCAAGTGCGGGGGCCGGCGCCTGGGCGTCGGTGGTGTCGTCGTGCTCGTCCTGGCCGTCCGTGGCCTCGTGCTCATCGTGGTGGTCGTCGCCGTGTCCCGCACCTGCCATCCCGAAGTACAGGATGGTCAGCAGCGCGAAGATGAACGCCTGGACGCCGCCGATGAACATGTCGAACAGCTTCCAGATGATGTTCGGGAACCAGAAGACGTAGATCGGCAGCAGCCCGATCAGGGCGATCATGATGCCGCCGGCGAAGATGTTGCCGAAGAGTCGCAGCGCCAGCGTGATCGGCTTGACGAGCTCCTCGATGATGTTGAGCGGCAGCAGCACCGGGAACGGCTCGACGAAGTGCTTGAAGTAGCCCTTGACGCCCTTCTCGCGGATGCCGTAGGACCAGACGCCGATGATCACCAGCAGCGCCAGCGCGTAGGTCAGGTTGACGTCGGCGGTGGGAGCCGGCAGCAGGTGCCCGGTGTCGTGGTTCCACTCGCTCGGGATCAGCTCGAACCAGTTGCAGATCAGGACGAAGAAGAAGAGTGCGACCGCCAGCGAGACGACCGTGCGGTTGACGCGGCCGAGGTTGTCCTCGACCTGGCCGGTGACCCAGTTGACGAGCGTCTCCCACGCCAGCTGCAGCTTGGTGGGGACGTGGTCGTCGGTGTCCTTGGTCAGCTGCCGACGTGCGATGAACCCGAGGCCGATCACGATGGCGCCGGCGATGAACGTCCCCCAGATCGTGTCGAGGTGGAACGTCCAGCCGTTCCACGTGAACTCGATGTGGTGGGCGATCTGGATCGCGCCCTCTTCCTCCTCAGGGGCCTCCTCCGAGGCCACGAGGGTCAGCTGACTGATCATGGCTTCTTCAACTCCTTGAGCAGGGGCACGCTGGTCATGACGAGGGCGACCAGCCGGAAGAGGGCGAGGCCGAGCAGCAGGCCGATGCCCTCGGGCCAGAAGAAGACGGCGATGACGACGGCGACCACCGTCAGCACGGTGAGCCGGGCCACGGTCGCGCCGATCATCTCGTTGCGGGTCGGTTCCTCGCCCGAGGTGATGATGCGGAGCAGCCAGTACTCGGTGGCGAGGTGGTTGACCAGGCCGAGCCCGATGCCGCCGGCGATGCAACCGGCGAGCGTCCACTCACCGAGCTGTCCGGCGACCCAGTAGGCGGCCACGGCCAGCCCGAGGGCGACCACGATCGCCTTGCGCTGGTCCTTGAGCACCCGGCCGATGGACGCGCGCTCGCCGGGGTTGACGGCAGGAGGAGTCGGGGTCGTCATGGTCATGCCGCCTCAGCCCCGCAACGCGGAACGGATGCGGAGCCAGAAACCAGCGCCCGCGAGGACGATGCCGACCCCCACTCCCGCGAGCGTGAACGCCGGGGACGTGTCGAGGCTGTTGTCGAGGACGAGGCCGAGGACCGTGCAGAGGACCACGGACCCGACGAGGAGGCCTCCGAGCCCGATGAGGTCACGTCCGCGCAGGGCGGCATCGGAACGCTCATCGGCCATTCACCCGGATCGCTTTCGGTCGAGGGCTGGTCACCCCGGAAGAGGGGTACGTCGCTCCGGTGGAGACTCATCCGAGTGATGGGGGAAGCCCATCGATCCAGGACCGACGACGGCGCGAAACTACCACAGCCACGAGGCCCCACGAACCCCGGGGCCAGTGCCTTCACGTGGCCCGCGAACCGGGTGTCGGAGAGTGCGGTCGTCATGGGTGGCGGCCGTCCTGTGGTCGGGTGCAGGGGGTGCTTGTGAAAAGTAGCACAAAGTCTGGCGGCGCTGGAAACCGGGTCCGGTCACTCCCCCTCGGGTTGCCCCAGGGTGGGTGCGCGGAGCACCGGGAGGAGGAACGTCAGCACGACCGTCAGCGCGGCGGCACCGGCGAGGGACACCCAGACGACGGGACCGGTGTAGAGGCTGGCGAGAACGATCCCGAACGAGATCAGGGCCGCCCACAGCCACATGATCAGCACCGCGCGGCGCTGGCTGTGACCGATCTCGAGCAGCCGGTGATGGAGATGCTGCTTGTCCGGGGAGAAGGGAGACCGACCCGCACGGGTGCGACGTACGACGGCCAGGACCAGGTCGGCGATCGGCACGATCAGGATCATCACCGGAAGCAGCAACGGCAGGAAGAACGCCAGCGGACTCACGTCCGAGCCGGCCCCACCCCGGCCGATCTCGGCGCCGCTGAACGTGGTCGTCAGGGTGAGTGCGGAGGCTGAGAGCACCAACCCGATCAGCATCGAGCCGCTGTCGCCCATGAAGAGCCGGGCGGGATGGAAGTTGTGGGGCAGGAAACCTGCGCACGCACCGGCCAGGGCGGCCGCGAGGAAGGCGCCGGTGGTCGCGAGCGGCACGCCGATGAGGTTGGCCAGCTGATAGCTGAACAGGAAGAACGCCGAGGCGCCGATCCCCACGACGCCGGCCGCGAGCCCGTCGAGCCCGTCGACGAAGTTCACCGCGTTCACGGTCGCGATGACCAGCACCGCGGTGAGCAGCATGCCCTGTGCCGGCTGGAGGCTGAACTGCTCACGACTGGAGGTCGGGATGAAGACGAAGTAGATCTGGGAGTAGATGAGGAAGGCCACCGCGATCACCTGGCCGCCCAGCTTGGTCAGGGCGTCGAGCTCGAAGAGGTCGTCGAGCACCCCCACGCCGCAGACCATCGCCCCGGCGAGGATCACCACGCCGGCGTCCTCGAACACGAAGGTGCCCTGGGTCGACAGGAACGGCAGCTCGCGACCCACGGCGTACGCCGCCGCCAGTCCGCCCAGCATCGCGAGCCCGCCGAGGTAGGGGATCGGCTCGGCGTGGACGTCGCGGTCGCGCACCTCGGCGATCGCGCCGGTGCGCAGCGCGATCTCGCGGGCCACGACGGTCAGCAGGTAGGTGACGACCCCGGAGACCAGGAAGACCAGGAGGTACTCGCGCACGTGGCGTCAGCCCTCGTCGGTGATCGTCGCGCCGAGCGGCTCCAGGACCTCGTTGAGGTCATCCAGGCTCAGCGCCCCGCGACGCAGTACGCGGCCCTGGCTCCCGGTGACGTCGACGATGGTCGAGGCCTGACCTCCCGTGGACGTGCCGGCGTCGACCACGAGGGCCACGTCCTCCCCCAGCATCTCGAGCACCGCGTCGGCGTCCGTCGCCGCCGGCTGCCCGGTCTTGTTCGCCGAGCTGACGGCGAGCGGCCCGGTCCGCTCGAGAACCGCGAGCGCCACGTCGTGGTCGGGCATGCGGACGGCGACCGTGCCGCGGGTGTCGCCGAGGTCCCACTGGAGCGAGGGCTGCTGGCGGCACACGAGCGTGAGCGGGCCGGGCCAGAACTCCTCGATCAGCGCCCGGGCATAGCCGGGCAGGTCGGTGGCGAGCGCGTCGACGGTCGTGGCAGAGCTGACGAGCACCGGTGGTGGCATCTCCCGGCCGCGGCCCTTGGCCCGGAGCAGGTCCTTCACGGCGTCGGCGTCGAAGGCGTCGGCCCCGATCCCGTAGACGGTGTCGGTCGGGATCACCACGAGGTCACCGCGCTGGACCGCCTGGCTGGCCGCGGTCACCGCCTCCTCGCGTTCCTCGTCGGTGCCCGTCGGGAGGCGCTGCGCGTGCGTCACGCGCCTATCGTGCCAGTCGGGCCGTCACGTAGCGCGGACGGCCGGACAGGTCCTCGTGGTCCCGGATGTCGCGCCAGTCGCCGGCGGCCGCGAACACGGCGGGGGCGGACTCACCCTGCAGGTCGGCATGCTCGACGCCGACCCGGCCCCCCGGCTTGAGCAGCCGCGCCGCACGTCGGGCGACGACCCGGATCGCGTCGAGCCCGTCGTCGCCGGAGAACAGGGCGAGGTGGGGATCATGGTCGCGCGCCTCGGGGGCGACCGTCTCCCACGCGGTGAGCGGGATGTACGGCGGGTTGCAGGTCACCACGTCGACGCTGCCGGCCAGGTCGTCGAAGGCGTCGGCCAGGTCACCGTGGCGCAGCTCGACGCCGGTGCCGGCCAGGTTGCGCTCGGCCCAGGCGTGGGCGGCCGGGTCGAGCTCGACCGCGTGGACGCGGGCACCGGGCACCTCGTCGGCGATCGCCTTGGCGATCGCACCCGACCCCGTGGCCAGGTCGACCACGACCGGGTCGGTCGACATCGCGGGCCTGCTCGACCGCCCAGCCGGCGAGCAGCTCGGTCTCCGGTCGCGGCACGAACACGCCCGGCCCGACGGCGAGCTCGACGTGGCGGAAGTGGGCGACGCCGAGCAGGTGCTGCAGCGGCTCCCGCCGGGCGCGCCGGGCCAGCAGCGCGTCGTACGCCTCGGCCTGGCCGGGCAGCAGATCGTCGACGAGCGCGAGCCGGCCGCGGTCGACGCCGAGGACGTGGGCCAGCAGCGCGTCCGCGTCATACGCCGGCGAGGGCACTCCGGCCGCCTGCAGCAGGCGGACGGCAGCGCGGCGACGCTCCGGCAGGCTCACGGTCGGTGAATCACGACTCCAGGGCCGCGAGGCGTGCTGCCAGGTCGGCCTCGACGCAGGAGGCGATCACCGGCTCGAGGTCGCCGTCGAGGACGCCGTCGAGGTTGTAGGCCTTGTAGCCGGTGCGGTGGTCGGAGATCCGGTTCTCCGCGAAGTTGTAGGTGCGGATCCGCTCGGAGCGGTCGACGGTGCGCACCTGGCTCCGCCGGGCCTCGCTCGCCTCGGCATCGGCCTCCTCGTGGGCGGCCGCCAGCAGCCGCGCCCGCAGGATCCGCAGCGCCTGCTCGCGGTTCTGGAGCTGGCTCTTCTCGTTCTGGCAGCTGACCACGATGCCGGTCGGCAGGTGGGTGATCCGGACCGCGGAGTCGGTCGTGTTGACGCTCTGCCCGCCCGGGCCGCTGCTGCGGAACACGTCGATGCGCAGGTCGTTCTCGTCGAGCTGGACGTCGACCTGCTCGGCCTCCGGCAGCACCAGGACGCCGGCCGCGCTCGTGTGGATGCGGCCCTGCGACTCGGTCACGGGCACCCGCTGCACGCGGTGGACCCCACCCTCGAACTTCAGCAGGGCGTACGGCGCCTCGCCCGGCTCGCTGGCGCCGCGGGCCTTGACCGCCACCGTCACCGACTTGTAGCCGCCGAGGTCGCACTCCGTCGCGTCGAGCACCTCGGTCGACCAGCCGCCGCCGCTCGGCGTACCGGGTGTACATGCGGAGCAGGTCACCGGCGAACAGCGCCGACTCCTCGCCGCCCTCCCCCGACTTCACCTCGAGGATCGCGTCCTTGGAGTCGGCCGGCTCGCGCGGGACGAGCAGGTGGCGCAGCCGTTCGTAGGCCTCGTCGCGGCGGGTCTCGAGCGTCGCAGCCTCGGCCGCGAAGTCGGCGTCGTCGGCGCCGAGCTCACGGGCGGCGGCGATGTCGTCGCCGAGCTGGCGCCACTCCTCCCAGGTGCGCACGATCGCCGAGACCTCGGCGTAGCGCTGGTTGAGCCGCTTGGCGAGCGACTGGTCGGAGTGGGTCGCCGGGTCGGCGAGCTGCTGCTCGAGCTCGTGGCGCTCGGTCACGAGCCCCTCGACGGCCTCGAACATCGGCTCTCCTGCTGGGACGGCGGGGATACAGCACGGCGCCGGCCACCATGGAGGGTGACCGGCGCCGAAAGCTGGGCTACTTGTCGTCGCGGCAGCCTTGCTCTGGGCGGCCTTGGCGTAGCGCTTCTCGAAGCGGGCGACGCGGCCGCCGGTGTCGAGGATCTTCTGCTTGCCGGTGTAGAACGGGTGGCACTGCGAGCAGACGTCGGCGTGGATGGCGCCGGCCTTCGCGGTGCTGCGGGTGGTGAACTTCGCGCCACAGGTGCAGGTGACCTCGGTGACGGTGTAGTCCGGGTGGATGTCCTTCTTCATGGTGTCCTCTCTGGGGCCGCCGGGTCGCCACCGCGGAGTGCGGGCTGCGTGAACCGGAACCGACTACCAAGTGTGCCAACGCCCAGCCGATCACGCCAATTCCCCGAGCGCTGATCCCGGGCGGAGCGCGGGATCAGGAGAGCGAGGGGGTTGAGGAGCGTCGACGCAGACCGGAGCGCAGCGACGGAGCTGAGCGACGCGTCTCGAAACCCCAGGCCCGCGAGCGGAGCGCCCGCAGGTCTAGGGCCACGCCAGACCGTCAGACAGCCTTCGTGAGCAGCGCCTCCACCCGCGAGGCGAGCTCGCGGGGGCTGAACGGCTTGGTGATGTAGTCGTCGGCGCCGGAGTCGAAACCGGTCTCCACGTCGGACTCCTGGGCGCGCGCGGTGAGCAGGATGACGGGCAGGTCGGCCAGGGCGGGGTCGGCGCGGATCTCGCGGATGGCGTCGAGACCGGAGACACCCGGCATCATCACGTCGAGGACGGCGAGGTCGGGCTTGTTCGCCCGGCAGGCATCGACCGCGGCAGCACCGTCACCGACCGCCACGATGTCGTGACCCATGGTGGACAGCTTGAACTCCACGAGCTCACGGATGTCGACGTCGTCGTCGGCAACGAGGATCCTGGCCACGGTTGTGTCCCTTCCGGGGGTTGGTGTCACACAAACCCTAGCCGTCCGCAGCACGCGGAACAGGCGAATCCCGCAGCCCGCCCCGGTGGTAGCGGGGTTCGCCGGGCAGCGCCGGGGTCGCGAGCCTGACGGCTCCGGTCGCCTGGCCGTCGGTGGACGCGCTCGCGCGTCTATTCGTTCTCGGTGCCCGGCGTGGTCTTCTGCACCTGCATCAGGAACTCGATGTTGCTCTGTGACTTCTTGAGTCGCTCGAGCAGCAGCTCCAGCGCCTGCTGGCCGTCGAGGCCGGACAGGACGCGGCGCAGCTTCCAGACGACGGCCAGCTCGTCCTTCGACATGAGGAGCTCCTCGCGGCGGGTGCCGGACTGGACGGCGTCGATCGCGGGGAACAGCCGCTTGTCGGCGAAGTCGCGGCGCAGCCGGATCTCCATGTTTCCGGTGCCCTTGAACTCCTCGAAGATCACCTCGTCCATCTTCGATCCGCTCTCGATCAGGGCGGTCGCGAGGATCGTCAGGGAGCCGCCGTTCTCGATGTTGCGGGCCGCACCGAAGAAGCGCTTGGGCGGGTAGAGCGCCGCCGAGTCGACACCACCGGAGAGGATCCGGCCGCTGGCGGGTGCCGCCAGGTTGTAGGCGCGACCGAGGCGGGTGATGCCGTCGAGGAGGACGACGACGTCGTGGCCGAGCTCCACGAGCCGCTTGGCCCGCTCGATGGCGAGCTCCGCGACCGTGGTGTGGTCGCTGGCCGGGCGGTCGAACGTCGACGAGATGACCTCGCCCTTGACCGAGCGCTCGAAGTCGGTGACCTCCTCCGGCCGCTCGTCGACGAGGACGACCATCAGGTGGCACTCGGGGTTGTTGGTGGTGATGGAGTTGGCGATCGACTGCATGATCATCGTCTTGCCCGCCTTGGACGGGGAGACGATCAGGCCACGCTGGCCCTTGCCGATGGGCGCGGCGATGTCGATGACGCGGCCGATCAGGTTGGTGGGCTCGGTCTCGAGGCGCAGCCGCTCGCTCGGGTAGAGCGGGGTCAGCTTGGAGAACTCGATCCGGCTGGTCGCGGTCTCGGGGTCGGCGCCGTTGACGGAGTCGACCCGGACCATCGGGTTGAACTTCTCCTTGCGCTCCCCCTCGCGCGGCTGACGGACCTGGCCGACGATCGCGTCGCCGCGGCGGAGGCCGAACTTCCGGACCATCGACAGCGACAGGTAGACGTCGTCGGCGCCGGGCAGGTAGCCGCTGGTGCGCACGAACGCATAGTTGTCGAGGACGTCGAGGATGCCGGCGGCCGGGACGAGGACGTCGTCCTCGAGGATCGTGGTGTCCGGCTCGTTGCGCTGCCCCTGGCTACGCCGCCGCCGCCGCCGCTGCGGTTGCGGTCACGGCCCCGGCGGCGCCGGCTCCGGCTGCTGGTGCCGTCGTCGTACCGGCCGTCGCGCCCGCCGTCGGAGCGCCCGCCCTGGTTGCGGCTCTGGTTCTGGTCGCGGTTGCGGTCCTTCTGACCGTCCCGCTGGTCCTGCTTGGCTGGTCCTGCTTGGACTGGTCCTGCTTGGACTGGTCCTGCTTGGACTGGTCCTGCTTGGACTGGTCCTGCTTGGACTGGTCCTGCTTCTGGTGCTTCTGCTGGTCGCGCCGTGAGTCCTGCCGGGTGTCCTGCTTGGCGTCGGACTGGGAGTCCTGCTGGCCGTCCTGCTGCGCGGCCTGCCGGGACTCCGGCTGCTCGGCCGGCTTCTCCTGGCCGCGATCACGCTTCTGGCTGCCCGACTGGCCGCCCGACTGGGCCGCCTTGATGGCGTTGACCAGGTCGGCCTTCTTCATCGAGCCGGCGCCGGAGATCCCGAGCCCGCCGGCCATCGACTTCAGGTCAGCGATCAGCATCGAGTTGAGTCCACCGCCGCGCTTCTTCGGGGGCGTCGTGGAGTCGATGGTTTCGGTCACGTGAGGTCCTTCCCACGTATCAGTGCCGACCGCACAGAGTGCCGGCCACTTGGTTTGTTGCCTCCGCAGTCCTGGCTGCCGTGGCTCGGAGCGCACGGGGCGCGTGACGGCGCCGGACCAGAGGAGGAAGAGTCACACCCGGGAAGTCACAGTGGGTGTCACGCCGAGATCAACGGCGCGGCCACAGGATACCACCCGACCGCGTCTCACTCGACGCGAACCCCGTCCCGGTCGACCCGGAGCGTCTGCGCCTTCCACCCGGCCGGTGCCCGATCGGTGAGCGCCTCGTCACCGTCGGTGGACGAGAAGGCCAGCACCGTGGGCCCGGCTCCGGAGACCACCGCCGCGACTCCGTCGGCCCGCAGCAGGTCGACGAGCTCCAGCGACTCGGGCATGGCGGGCCGGCGGTAGTCCTGGTGGAGTCGATCGCGCGTCGCCGCGAACAGCTGCTCGGGGACCGAGCCGAGCGCCGCGACCAGCAGCGCGGCGCGCCCGGCATTGGCCGCCGCGTCGACGTGCGGGACGGTGTCCGGCAGCAGACCGCGGGCCAGCTCGGTCGAGAGCGGGTACGGCGCGATGAAGACGACCGCGCCCACACGCGGGTCGATCGGGGCAGGTACGGCGAAGAACGTCTCCCCCTCGCGACCCGAGATCACGAAGCCACCGAACCAGGCAGGTGCGACGTTGTCGGGATGGCCCTCCAGCGCGGCGGCGAGCTCGAACGCCGCGGAGTCGTCCAGCAGCAGGTCGCCGCCCTCGACCAGCGCGCGGGCCAGCGCGATGCCGCCGACGATCGCGGCCGACGACGAGCCCAGACCGCGCGCGTGCGGGATGGCGTTGTCGCATCGCAGGCGCAGGCCGGGCGGCCGGGCGCCCATCGCGTCGAACGCGGCGTGCACGGCCCGGACGACCAGGTGGGACTCGTCGCGCGGGACCTCCTCGGCGCCCTCCCCCACGACGTCCACGACGAGACCGGAATCGGTCACCTCGCCGGTGAGGACGTCGCGCAGGTCGAGGGCGAGGCCGAGCGAGTCGAACCCCGGCCCGAGGTTGGCCGCGGTGGCCGGCACCGAGACCCGGACCGGTCCGTCGACGAAGCTGGTCACGGCGGTCAGTCCAGCCCGGCGGCACGGGCCGCGGCCGCGACCTCGGGGTCGACGACGGTGTCGACGATCGCCCCGAAGCCCTCGAGCGCGGTGGCGGTGTCCTTGAGACCGTGGCCGGTGAGCGTGACGACGACCGTCGCTCCGGCGTACGACTCCCCCTGGCCCAGCTCCTGGAGCAACCCGGCGACGCCGGCCGCCGAGGCGGGCTCGACGAACACGCCGTCGTGGGACGCGAGCTGGCGCTGGGCCTCCAGGATCTGGTCGTCGCTGACGGCGGCGAACCGACCGCCGGACTCGTCGCGCGCGGCCTCGGCGAGCTTCCACGACGCGGGGTTGCCGATCCGGATCGCGGTGGCCTTCGTCTCGGGGTCCGGGAAGGGCTCGCCGGTCACCAGCGGCGCAGCACCCTCGGCCTGGAACCCTCGCATCACGGGGGTCTTCGTCGCCCGACCGAGGTCGCGGTACTGGGTGTAGCCGAGCCAGTACGCCGAGATGTTGCCGGCGTTGCCGACCGGCAGCAGGTGGAAGTCGGGGGCATCGCCGAGGAAGTCGACGATCTCGAACGCGGCCGACTTCTGGCCCTCGAGCCGGACCGGGTTGACCGAGTTGACCAGGGCGACCGGGTAGTTCCACGACAGCTCGCGCGCCATCTGGAGGCAGTGGTCGAAGTTGCCGCGGACCATGATGATCTGGGCGCCGTGAACGATGGCCTGCGCCATCTTGCCGGCGGCGATCTTGCCCTCGGGGACGAGCACGAGCGGCTTGAGACCGGCCTTGGCGGCGTACGCGGCCATCGATGCCGAGGTGTTGCCGGTCGAGGCGCAGACGACGGCCTCCGCGCCGTCGTGGCGCGCGACCGAGATCGCGGCGGTCATGCCGCGGTCCTTGAAGGACCCCGTCGGGTTGTCACCCTCGACCTTGAGGTGGACCTGGGCGCCGGTGAGCCCGGAGAGCCAGGCGGAGTGGACCAGGGGGGTTCCGCCCTCGCGGAGCGTGACCGCCTCGACGCCGTCCGGGATCTCGAGGAGGTCGCGGTACTCCTCGATGACTCCGCGCCAGCCGGTCATTCCGGTTCGCCCTCGACGCGCATCACGGAGGTGACCTCGCGGACGATGTCCATCGTGCGCAGCTGCTCCACGGTGGTGGCGAGCTGGGCGTCGGTGGCGGTGTGGGACACCACGACGAGCTGGGCGTCGGCGCCGCGGCCCTCCTGCTTGACGGTCTGGATCGAGACGCCGTTGTCGGCGAACGCGGTCGCCACGGCGGCGAGGACGCCCGCGCGGTCGTCGACGTCGATGGCGACGTGGTAGCGGGTGACGGTCTCCCCCATCGGCAGCACCCGGCGGTCGGCGTAGGCGGACTCGCCCGGGCCGCGCGTGCCCGCGATCCGGTTGCGCGCGACGGTGACCAGGTCGCCGAGGACGGCCGAGGCGGTCGGCGAGCCGCCGGCGCCCGGGCCGTAGAACATGAGCTGGCCGGCCGCCTCGGACTCCACGAACACGGCGTTGAACGCCTCGCGCACCGACGCGAGCGGGTGGCTCCGCGGGATCATCGCGGGGTGGACGCGGACCGCGACCGCCTCGCCGTCGTCGCCGCGGCGCAGCTCGGCGATCGCGAGCAGCTTGACGACCGACCCCATCTCGCGCGCCGACTGGACGTCGGCCGCGGTCACCTCGGAGATGCCCTCCCGGTGGACGTCGTCGGCAGTGACGCGTGAGTGGAAGGCGAGGCTGGCCAGGATCGCGGCCTTGGCGGCGGCGTCGAAGCCCTCCACGTCGGCGGTCGGGTCGGCCTCGGCGTAGCCCAGCTCCTGGGCCTCCTCGAGCGCTTCGGAGAAGCCCGCACCCGACGTGTCCATCTTGTCGAGGATGAAGTTGGTGGTGCCGTTGACGATGCCGAGGACGCGGGTGACCCGGTCACCCGCGAGCGACTCGCGCAGCGGCCGCAGGATCGGGATGGCGCCGGCCACGGCGGCCTCGTAGAAGAGGTCACGGTCGGCCTTGTCGGCGGCGGCGTAGAGCGTCGGCCCGTCGGCGGCGAGCAGCGCCTTGTTGGCGGTGACGACGGCGGCGCCGCCCTCCAGTGCCGAGAGGATCAACGAGCGGGCGGGCTCGATGCCGCCGATCACCTCGACGACGAGGTCGGCACGCCGCACCAGTCCCTCGGCGTCGGTGGTCAGCAGTCCGTCCGGCACGTCGACCTCGCGCGGCGCGTCGAGGCGGCGTACGGCGACGCCGACCAGCTCGAGCGGGGCGCCGATCCGGGCGGCCAGGTCGCCGGACTGCTCCTCGAGCAGCCGGACCACCTGGGAGCCCACGGAACCGCAGCCCAGCACCGCGACCTTCAGTGCGTCAGCCACCGTGTGCCCCCATGTCAGTCGCCAGCAGGTCGTCCTCGGTCTCTCGTCGGACCAGGACCCGGGCCTCACCCTGTCGCACCGCCACGACCGGCGGCCGCAGCAGGTGGTTGTAGTTGGAGGCCATCGACCAGCAGTAGGCGCCCGTGCCCGGCACGGCGACCAGGTCACCGGGGGTGACGTCACCGGGCAGGAACTCGTCCTTGACGACGATGTCACCGGCCTCGCAGTGCTTGCCGACCACGCGGGACAGCACCGGGGCGACCCCGGACAGCCGGTTGGCCAGCGTGCAGGAGTAGTCGGCGTCGTAGAGGGCGGTCCGGATGTTGTCGCTCATGCCGCCGTCGACGGAGACGTAGCGGCGGACGGCGCCGCCGTCGAGGGCGACGTCCTTGACGGTGCCGACCGTGTAGACGGTGCACATCGAGGGGCCCACGATCGCCCGACCCGGCTCGATCGAGAGCCGCGGGACCTCGATGCCGAGCGCGCGGCACTCGTCCTCGACGATCTTGGTCATCTCGGTGGCCAGCTGCGACGGGTCGGCTGGGTCGTCCTGGGTCGTGTAGGCGATGCCGAACCCGCCCCCGAGGTCCATCTCCGGCATCGCGACGCCGAGCTCGGCGGAGACGGTCGCGTGGAGCGCGAGCACGCGGCGCGCGGCGACCTCGAAGCCGGAGGAGTCGAAGATCTGGCTGCCGATGTGGGAGTGGAGACCCCGCAGCTCGAGGGCGGGCGCGGCCTCGATCCGGCGTACGGCGTCGAGCGCGTCGCCACCGGTGATAGAGAAGCCGAACTTCTGGTCCTCGTGGGCGGTGGCGATGTACTCGTGGGTGTGGGCCTCGACGCCGGCCGTCACCCGGACCATCACCGGTACCCGGCCGTCGATCGAGCCGGTCGAGACCAGCTCGGACGTGATCTGCTCGAGCCGCTCGATCTCGTGGAACGAGTCGACGATGATCCGACCCACTCCCTCGGCGACCGCGCGCCGCAGCTCGGCGTACGACTTGTTGTTGCCGTGGAAGCCGATCCGGGCGGGCTCGACGCCGGCCCGCAGCGCCACCGTCAGCTCGCCGTCGGTGCACACGTCGAGGTACAGGCCCTCCTCCATCACCCACCGGGCGACGGCGGTGCAGAGGAACGCCTTGCCGGCGTAGTAGACGTCGTAGTCGTCGAACGCGTCGCGGAAGGCACGCGCGCGGGAGCGGAAGTCGTCCTCGTCGAGGAGGTAGGCCGGGGTGTTGACGTCGGCGACCACGTCGGGGACCGCCGCTCCGCCGACGTGGAGGACGCCGTCGACCTTGCGCGCCGTCGTGGACCACAGCTGGGGCACCAGGGCGTCGGGGTCGTCGGGGGCGCGCAGCCAGTGCGGGCCGCGCAGGGCGCCGTCGGCGTGAGCCCAGCCGGACGGGTGGGAGGTGGGCATGGCCTGGGCTACATCCGTTCGGGAGCGGAGACGCCGAGCAGGCCGAGGCCGTTCGCCAGCACGGTGCGGCTGGCGACGACGAGCATCAGGCGGGCCTCGTTGGCGGGCGTGACCGGCTGGTCGCCCTGCGGGAGCATCCGGCACTCCTTGGTGTCGTACCACTTGTTGAACACCGAGGTGGTGTCCTCGAGGTAGCGGGCGATCCGGTGTGGCTCCCGCAGCTCGGCCGCGGCGGCCACGACCTTCGGGAAGTCGGCCAGGGCCCGGAGCAGCTCGCCGTCGCGCTCGTGGGCCAGCAGCGAGGGATCGAAGTCGTCCGGCAGGGACATCCCGAGGTCCGCGGCGTTGGCCATCATCCGGCAGGTGCGGGCGTGGCCGTACTGGACGTAGTAGACCGGGTTGTCGCTGGCCTGCCGCGTCATCTCGGCCGCGTCCAGGGTCAGCGGCGAGTCGGCGGGGTAGCGCGCGAGCGAGTAGCGCAACGCGTCGACGCCGATGTCGTCGATCAGCTCCTCGAGCGTGATCAGCGTGCCGGCGCGCTTGGACAGCTTGAGCTCCTCGCCGTCCTTCATGATCTTGACCATCTGGCCGATCAGCACCTCGATGGTGCGGTCCGGGTCGTCGCCGGCGCAGGCCGCCATCGCCCGGAGCCGACCGACGTAGCCGTGGTGGTCGGCGCCGAGCAGGTAGATGCAGCGGTCGAAGCCGCGCTCGCGCTTGTTGACGTAGTACGCCGTGTCGCTGGCGAAGTAGGTGAGTTCGCCGTTCGTCCGGATCAGGACCCGGTCGCGGTCGTCGCCGAAGTCGGTGGTGCGCATCCAGAGCGCCCCGTCGGCGTCGTAGAGGTGGCCCTGCGAGCGCAGCTTCTCCAGCCCGGACGCGACGTCGTCGTGGAGCGACCGCTCGGAGAACCAGACGTCGAAAACCGTGTGGAACCGAGCGAGCACCTCTTGCTGGTCCCTCAGCTGCAGGGCGTAGCCGACCTCGCGGAAGGCCGCTGTGCGCTCCGGGCCGGGCGGCATGTCGCGCAGCTGCGGCTGGTCGGCGAGCACCCGCTGGGCAAGCTCGACGACGTACTCGCCCTGGTACCCGTCCTCGGGCACCGGCTCGCCGAACGCCCGGGCCTCGATCGAAGCGCCGAAGAGGTCCATCTGGTTGCCGCGGTCGTTGATGTAGAACTCGCGCGCCACCTGGGCGCCGGCGGCCTCGAGCACCCGGGCGATCGCGTCGCCGAGCACGGCCCAGCGGGTGTGGCCGAGATGGATCGGGCCGGTCGGGTTCGCGGAGATGAACTCCACGTTGACCCGCTCACCGGCCTGGCTGTCGTTGCTGCCGTACGCCGCGCCGGCCGCCACGATGTCGGCCGCCACCTGGCCCTGAGCGCCCGCAGCGATGGTGATGTTGAGGAACCCCGGGCCGGCCACGTCGACGGCGGTGATGCCGTCGGCCTCCCGCAGCTGGGCCGCGAGCATCTCACCCAGTGCCCGCGGGTTGGTGCCGGCCTTCTTGGCCAGCTGCATCGCCACGTTGGTGGAGTAGTCGCCGTGCCCCTTTTCGCGGGGCCGCTCCACCGCGACCTCGGCCGGCACGCCGTCGGGCAGGACGAGGGTGCCCTGGTCGACGAGCGACGTCAGGGCGTCGACGACTGCGCTGGAGAGCTGGGCGGGATTCACCGGTCAAGCCTATCGGCGCACTCCGGTTTCTCCTCACCCGTATCACCCCGGTAGTGTTCGGCAGCGCGCCGCTGCTGGCCCAGCTCGCGCAGGCCTCCGTAGCTCAGGGGATAGAGCACTGGTTTCCGGTACCAGGTGCCGCAGGTTCGAATCCTGCCGGAGGCGCCCACCCATCAGGCCGACCCGTCACTCGTGCAGGTTCACCTCAGCGCGAGCCGTCACTCGTGCAGGATCACAGCAGGTCGAGCCGTCACGTCCGCAGTTCGCGTCGAGAACACACGTGACGGCTCAGCCTCTTTCTGGCCTGCACAAGTGACGGCTCAGCCTCTTTCTGACCTGCACAAGTGACGGCTCGCGCAGGAGTGGGTCAGCAGGGGCCGAGGCTCGCGTCGGAGCGGGCGGCGTTGCCGTAGCGGCGGGCCTGGGAGACGTTCGGGTAGATGATGCTGGCGCCTCCGATGGTGCCGAACGAGCCCCCGACCACGCAGCTCCGGATCTTGCGCGGGTCGACCTGCGCGACGACCTGCGCCAGCTCGAACAGCTCGGCCGGCCCCAGGTTCGTGTCCATGTTCCGCATCACCGTCATCACGCCACGCTCGATGAAGCCGGGCTGGTCGGCGCGGGTGGCGATCCGGGACTGGATGCCGCGCAGCACCCGCTGCTGGTTGGCCGAGCGGTCGAAGTCGCCGCCCGCCAGGCTCTTGCGGATCCGCGAGAACGCCATCGCCGAGTAGCCGTCGAGCTTGATGTGGCCCTGCTTGAACGGCTTCGGCTTGAGGTAGGGATCGCTGAACGGGCGCGGGTTGTTGACGTAGATGCCGCCGATGTCGTTGATCATGTTCTCGAAGAACGGGAACCGGGTGACCATCACGTAGTCGGGTTGCACACCGACCAGGTTGCCGACGGTCCGGCCCATCAGCGACGGCCCGCCGAAGGTCAGCGCCGCGTTCACCCGGTTGGATCCGTAGCCCGGGATCGACACCCAGGAGTCTCGCGGGATGCCGATGGTGGACGCCGCGCCCGTCTTCGTGTTGAGCCCGACCATCTGGATGGCGTCGCCCCGGGCGCGCGTCATGGTCTCGCCGGGTCGCGCGTCGGACCCGATCGCCAGGATCCAGATCACGTCGTCGCCGACGTCGACGCCCTCGGCGCCGCGCAGCTTCACCAGGCTCAGCTCGGCCGGGCGTACGGCGCTGTCCGGCACCGTGATCCCGACGAGGGCGAGGCTGAGGACCAGCAGCGCCGTACGGATGAAGGGCCACATCAGCGAGCTCCCTTGCTGAGGTCGTAGGCGAAGATCTTCCAGCGGCCGTCCTGCTTGGTCAGCAGCAGCCGCCCCTGCACCCGCACCCGCTTGCGGACGTCGCCGGCCGTCCGGAAGCCGAGCGCGACGTGGGCGGTGGCGGCCACGGCGTGCTGGTTGGTCGCCAGCAGGTCGACCGTGACGGTGAGGCCCGTCGGGGTGACCTCGTCGATGCGGTCGCCGATCGGCTGGTTGGTCAGCAACGCGCGGTCGTGGCGCGCCACCTTGGCGGCACCACCGGTGAAGCCGGGGTAGGCGTCGCGGAAGTCCTGGCGCGGGTAGTCACCAGCGAGGTAGGCGGCATTCAGGAACCGGACCGCGCGGTCCGAGACGGCCTTCTCGACCCGGACGCGGTCCTTCCTCGGAAGTCGGCCGACGATGGCCCCGGACTTCGTCACGGGCTCGACCTCGAGGGTGGGCGCCTCGCTCGGTTCGCTGAGCGACTCGGTGGGATCTGCAGCCGGTTCGGGCGACTCCTCGCCCCCGCTGCATCCGGTCATGGCGAGGACACCGAGGGTCGCGAGGACGGCGACGATCAGGCGTGGACGCGAGGTCCTGGTCATGGGTACGGACTCCCTGTCTCGTGTGTCGCGCGCCAGCCTGCCCGAAGTCTGGGGCTGGTCCGCGCATTTGCTGGCGTGTGGGACTAGCCTTGAGGCTGCGAAACCAGCACCTGACACCCCGCGCACAGATCCGGAAGAGGCGAACCCACCAGTGCCGCAGTCCCCTGGGCAGCAGTCCCACGACACCTCCAGCGAGTTCGGGGCCAACGAGTGGCTCGTCGAGGAGATGCTGGAGCAGTACGAGCGCGATCCGAACAGCGTGTCACCTGAATGGGTCCGGTTCTTCCAGTCGAACGGTCAGGGCAACCGTACGGCGGCCACCAACGGCGCCGGCGACGCCCCCTCCTCCGCGCCGAAGCAGGCACCCGAGCAGCAGCCTGAGGCGAAGGCGAAGCAGGCAACCAAGCAGGAGTCGAAGCAGGACGCCCCGAAGCAGGACGCCCCGAAGCAGGAGCCGAAGAGAGGCCAAGAAGGACGAGGGTGGCAAGGGACCGGCCCCGGTCGCCAAGCCGCGCCAGGTCGCCGCGGCGGCCGAACCGGCCGCCGGCACCAGCGCACCGGTCGCCAAGGAGAACAAGCCCCCCGAGAAGGCCGACGCCAAGGACGAGCCGACCTACACGGTGCTGCGCGGCGCCCCGGCCCGTACGGCGCAGAACATGGACGCCTCGCTGAGCGTCCCGACCGCCACGTCGGTCCGTTCGGTGCCGGTGAAGCTGCTCTGGGACAACCGCACCGTCATCAACAACCACCTCGCCCGCGCCCGCGGCGGCAAGGTCTCCTTCACCCACATCATCGGCTTCGCGCTGGTGAAGGCGCTGCGGGCGATGCCCGAGATGAACGTCGGGTTCGACACCGTCGACGGCAAGCCCAACCTGATCACCCCGGCCCACATCAACCTCGGCCTGGCGATCGACATGAAGAAGCCCGACGGCACCCGGCAGCTGCTGGTGCCGTCGATCAAGGCGGCCGAGAGGATGGACTTCGCGGCGTTCTGGACCGCCTACGAGGAGATGGTCCGCAAGGCGCGCGACAACAAGCTCACGGTCGAGGACTTCCAGGGGACGACCATCTCGCTCACCAATCCGGGCGGCATCGGCACCGTCCACTCGGTGCCGCGGCTGATGAAGGGCCAGGGCGCGATCATCGGCGTCGGCGCCATGGAGTATCCGCCGGAGTGGCAGGGCGCCTCCGAGGAGGCGATCGCCCGCAATGCCATCTCCAAGGTGATGACGCTGACCTCGACGTACGACCACCGCGTCATCCAGGGCGCCCAGTCCGGTGAGTTCCTCAAGCGCGTCCACGCGCAGCTGCTCGGCGACGAGGACTTCTACGACGAGATCTTCCGCTCGCTCCGCATCCCCTACGAGCCGATCCGGTGGTCGCAGGACATCGCGACCTCCCACGACGACGAGATCAGCAAGCAGGCACGGATCCTCGAGCTGATCCACGCCTACCGCGTGCGCGGCCACATGATGGCCGACACCGACCCGCTCGAATACCGCCAGCGCAGCCACCCCGACCTCGAGGTGGAGTCCCACGGACTCACGCTGTGGGACCTCGACCGGGAGTTCGCCACCGGCTCGTTCGGTGGCGAGGGTCGCCGCTTCATGAAGCTGCGCACCATCCTCGGCATCCTGCGCGACTCCTACTGCCGCACCACCGGCATCGAGTACATGCACATCATGGATCCCGAGCAGCGTCGCTGGATCCAGCAGCGCGTCGAGCAGCCCCACTCCAAGCCGCCCCGCGAGGAGCAGCTGCGGATCCTGCTGAAGCTCAACCAGGCCGAGGCGTTCGAGACGTTCCTGCAGACCAAGTTCGTCGGCCAGAAGCGGTTCTCGCTCGAGGGGGGCGAGACCACGATCCCGCTGGTCGACGAGATCTGCGAGGCCGCCGCCGAGGCGTCGCTCGACGAGGTCACCATCGGCATGGCCCACCGCGGCCGGCTCAACATGCTGGCCAACATCGTCGGCAAGAAGTACTCCCAGATCTTCCGCGAGTTCGAGGGCAACATCGACCCGCGCACCGTCCAGGGCTCCGGCGACGTGAAGTACCACCTCGGCGCGGAGGGCGAGTTCACCGCCGGTTCCGGCGACACCATCAAGGTCTCCGTGGCCGCGAACCCGTCCCACCTCGAAGCCGTCAACCCGGTCCTCGAGGGCATCGCCCGCGCCAAGCAGGACATGCTCGACAAGGGTGCCGTCTACCCCGTGCTGCCGCTGCTCGTCCACGGCGACGCTGCGTTCGCGGGCCAGGGCGTGGTGGCCGAGACGCTCAACCTCTCGCAGCTGCGCGGCTACCGCACCGGCGGCACGATCCACGTCGTCGTCAACAACCAGGTCGGCTTCACGACCTCACCCGGCTCGTCGCGCTCGTCGCTCTACTGCACCGACGTGGCGCGGATGGTCCAGGCGCCGATCTTCCACGTCAACGGCGACGACCCGGAGGCGTGCATCCGGGTCGCGCGACTGGCCTTCGACTACCGCCAGGAGTTCAACAAGGACGTCGTCATCGACCTCGTCTGCTACCGCCGCCGCGGCCACAACGAGGGCGACGACCCGTCGTACACGCAGCCCCTGATGTACGACCTGATCGAGCAGAAGCGTTCGGTCCGCAAGCTCTACACCGAGTCGCTGATCGGCCGTGGCGACATCACGGTCGAGGAGGCCGAGCAGGTCCTCAAGGACTACCAGCAGCAGCTGGAGCGGGTGTTCACCGAGGTGCGCGACGCCAGCAGCGAGCAGGCGGCCGAGTGGACCACGGTCCCCGACTACCCCGAGAAGTCGGCAGCGGGTACGGCGGTCACGGCGGTCACCGACGAGGTGATGAAGCGGATCTCGGACGCCTACGTCACCCCGCCGGACGGCTTCACGGTCCACCCGAAGGTGATGCCCCAGCTGCAGCGGCGGGCGGCGGCGATCACCGACGGCCCGATCGACTGGGGCACCGGCGAGGTCATCGCGCTCGGGTCGCTGCTCATGGAGGGGCGGCCGGTCCGGCTGGCCGGCCAGGACTCCCGGCGCGGCACGTTCGTCTCGCGGTTCGCGACGATCATCGACCGCACCAACGCCGACGAGTGGACGCCGCTGAGCTCGTTGACGGAGGACCAGGCAAGGTTCTACGTCTACGACTCGCTGCTCTCCGAGTACGCCGCCCTCGGCTTCGAGTACGGCTACTCCGTGGCGCGGCCCGACGCGCTGGTCATCTGGGAGGCGCAGTTCGGCGACTTCGTCAACGGCGCCCAGATCGTCATCGACGAGTTCATCACCGCCGGTGAGACCAAGTGGCGCCAGCAGTCCGGCGTCGTGATGCTGCTCCCCCACGGCTACGAGGGCCAGGGCCCGGACCACTCCTCGGCCCGCATCGAGCGGTTCCTCACCATGGCGGCCGAGGACGCGTTCGTCGTCGCGCAGCCGTCCACGCCGGCGTCGTACTTCCACCTGCTGCGGCAGCACTCCCTGGGCGAGGACCACCGTCCGCTGGTGGTCTTCACACCGAAGTCGATGCTCAAGCGCAAGGAGGCGGCCTCGCAGCCCGAGGACTTCACCACCGGTGAGTTCCGGTCGCTGATCACCGACGCCGACGCCGACCCTGAGAAGGTCGAGACCCTGCTGCTGTGCTCGGGCCGGGTGACCTGGGACCTCAAGGTCGAGCGCGCCAAGCGAGAGGACGGCGACAAGTTCGCGATCGCCCGCATCGAGCAGCTCTACCCGCGTCCGGTCGAGGAGATCCACGAGTACATCGAGTCGTTCCCGAACCTGAAGGCGGTCCGCTGGGTGCAGGACGAGCCGCGCAACATGGGCCCGTGGCCGCACTACGCGCTCAACGTCTGGCCCGCACTCGGTCGCACCGTCGAGCCGGTCACCCGCGGCTGCCTCCTCCTCGCCGTCCGTGGGCACCCAGAAGCGGCACGTCGAGGAGCAGAAGGCGCTGCTCGACCGGGCCTTCGCCCCCGCGAGCGACCTCCCCGGCGGCGACGACTACTGATCCCGATGTACTTCACCGACCGCGGGATCGAGGAGCTCGACAAGCGCCGGGGGGACGAGGAGGTCACCCTCGCCTGGGTCGCCGAGCGGCTGCAGGAGTTCACCGACCTCCACCCCGAGTTCGAGACCGCCACCGAGCGGCTGGCCACGTGGCTGGCGCGGTTGGACGACCCCGACGACTGAAGTTCTCTGCTGGTGGTTACCGCATGCCGTCGGCGGGCAGGGACGGCTCCAGGGGAAGCGACCGTGACACCGTGATGCTGGTCTGGCCCGTGACGTACCCCAGGTGCTCGTTGAGGCGCAGCATCGACGAGTTGCCGGCCTGCGTCCAGGTGTAGATCTCCCGGACGCCGTGGTCGGCAGCCCACTGCAGCGTGCGGCGCTTCAGGTGTGAGGCGACGCCACGCCCGCGCCAGTCCCGGCGTACGGCGGTGAGTGCGTTCTCGGCACGGTCCGGCCGGTCGGTGTCCACGTCGAGACCCGCGCAGCCGATCACCTCGCCGCCGGAGAGGGCCAGGAACATGGTGTCGCCGCGCCAGGAGCTGTTCCACTGCGCGGCACTGATCTCCAGCGGCGCGTAGACGGCGAAGTCGGCGAGCGCCTCCTTGCCGAACGTCTCGAAGCAGGCCGCCCACAGCTCCGGATTCTCGTCGTGCGTGACGACGTCCACGCCGGCCGGCGGCGCCGACGGCGGCGGTTCGTCGCCGACCGTCCGGATCTGCTCGATCTGGCGGTCGACCTCGGCGAAGCCGAAGACCTGGGCGAAGGGCAATGACCCGGGGTCGTCGACGTGGGACCTCAGCACGGGAAGACCCAGACCCGTGCAGTGCTCGGCCAGGGCTCGCAGGAGCGCTGACCCCACGCCCTGGCGGCGATGCTCAGGCAGCACGCCCGGGGCAGCGAAACCGACGCCGGCGGTGGCGGATCGGTCAGCCAGACCGGAACCGACCACGCTGCCGTCCAGCTCTGCGAGCAGCAACAAGCGGCTCGGCGAATCCTGGGCGCGAAGCTCCGCAACGGTCTCGCACCGCTCGCCCGGAACGAGAGCGATCCGGTGTGCGCGCCACGCCTGGTAGTCCTCGTCAGTGACGCAGACGGTCAGCTTCATGATCGGCAACCTAGCGCCAGTGCTCGTCCTCAGGCTTCCCTCAGCCGGAGCCCTCACACTGGTGGCCGGCGTACGCAGGGAGAATCAATGACCGGCACCACCCTCACCCCCCGAGCCCACCGATTTCTCACGCGCATCGAGGCGTGGGCGCACCGGGGGCCGGTTCGTGCCGTCGTCGTGAAGGTCGGCGTCAGCATCTTCGGCCCCCTCGTGATCGCGGTCGGTGTGGCCATGCTGGTGCTTCCAGGGCCGGGTCTGGTGGTGATGGCGCTGGGGGCGGCGCTCCTGGCTCTGGAGTACGACTGGGCTCGCCGCGCCCTGGTCTCCTGCGGCCGGATGCTCAACAAGGGGCGACGGGCGGTGGTCCCGAAGGACGCGTCGATGGCCCGACGCGCCTTCGGAGTGGCCACCACGGTCGCCCTTCCTCGTCGCGACGACCGGGATCACCGCGGCGGTCTCGACGTACGTCGGTACGACGCTCGTCTGACGGTCGGCCCGCCACGGCTACGACGCCAGGTCCGCCTCAACCCGCGTCGACTGTCCGACGCATCACGGTGTGGCCCTTGCCCTTCGGGCGGACGTAGGTGAAGCCGGCGCGCTCGTAGAGGGCGCGGGTGCTGTTGTAGAGGAACGAGTTGCCGACCCGGCGGCCGTCGGAGAGGTCCTGGGGGTAGCCCTCGACCACCCCGCCGCCGGCCTGGGCGATGAGGTCGAGGGCGCCGTGGATGGCGATCGAGGTCAAACCCTTCCGGCGGTAGTCGCGGTCGATGAAGATGCACGTCAGCCGGTAGTCGGGTAGCGGGTCGCCGGCGGACTCGTAGTCCTTGCGGTGATGCATGTTCGGCAGCTCCTCCGGCGTGCCGTACTCGCACCACGCCACCGCCTGGTCGCCGTCGAAGACCAGCGCTGCATGGGCACGGCCCTGCTCGACGTACGTGCGCTTGAGGACGCGGTTGCCCTCGTAGCCCTGCCCGCGCTCGGGTGCAGTCCGGATGGAACCAGATGCACCAGCAGCCGCCGAAGATGCCGTTGTGCTTCTCCACCAGCGCCGCGAACGCGTCCCACGTCTCCGGCGTGAGCGCCCTGACCGTGAAGTCGTCCGCCATGGCGACAGTCTAGGAACCTGTCGGACGTGGCCGGCTCGAGCACGACGACCGGCGTCTCGGTCGACCGGAGCGCGGCATAGGCGTCGAGCTTCGCGTTGACCGCGACCCACCGCTGCCACAGGCGATCACGTTCCTCCCCGACCGCGGCGCGAGCGCACACTGGACGCGGAGGCTGGTCGCGCGAGCCGCACCGTCGCCTCGGGCGTCGCCTCGAGGTTGAGCCACCACGCAGGATGGCCCTCCTCCCAGCCGTTCATGGCCAGCGCGACGAGATCCGGGCCGTCCTCGAGGTAGCCGATGATGACGCTGCGCGGTTGCCCGGTCCTCCTGCCGGTGGTGGTCAGGTGCAGCGCGCCCCAGCCGCGCCGGTTCGACGTCGCCCACAGGAAGCGACGGCCACTGAGCCGGTGGAGCGCCCGGTGGGCCCGCCAGGCGGTGTGCACGAACCAGGTCGGCGGAAGTCGCGGCGGTTGGCTCTCCGGACCGGGCGCCGACATCAGTCCTCGGCTGTCGGCCCGGACTCGTGGTCGACCTCCGCGCGGCGGGCCGAGTCGCGGATCTCGAAGATCTCGGTGGCGAAGCCGCCGAGCGCGCCGGCGACGTCCTTGCACCGCGGTGGTGAGGATCGTGGTGACCTGGCCGACCGTGCCGGCGGCGGCCTCGACGGCGCTCTGGACGGCGTCCTTGCGGATCTCGCCCTTGGTGAGGTGGTCCGTCATGCGGCCCATCCTCACGCGGCGACGGGCGTCTGGTCCACCGGGGCCGGCTCCTGAGACGGCGTACGGCGGTCCGGCAGCGCCATCCGGCAGATCTTGCTCGCCACGCTGAACAGCTGCTTGCCGAGCGCGGCCGGTGTTGTAGGGCAGGCCGTAGCGCTCGCAGATCTCGCGGACCTCCGCGGCGATCTCGCGGGTAGCGGCGCGCCGGGAGGTCGGGGAACAGGTGGTGCTCGATCTGGTGCGACAGGTTGCCGGTCATGACGTGGAACAGCTTGCCGCCGGTGATGTTGGCCGAGCCGAGCAGCTGGCGGTAGTACCACTGGCCGCGGGTCTCGTCCTCGCACTCCTCCTCGGAGAAGGTCGCGACCCCGGCCGGGAAGTGGCCGCAGAAGATGATGTTGAAGGCCCAGATGTTGCGGACCAGGTTGGCGGTCGCGTTGCCGGCCAGGGTCAGCGGGAACAGCGGGCCGGTCAGCGCCGGGAACAGCAGGTAGTCCTTGAGCGCCTGCCGCTTCACCTTGCGCATGATGCCCGGCGTGCAGCGCCTTGTTCTCCTCGACCTTGCGCTTGCCCTGCGACGATGTTCTCGACCTCGAGGTCGTGCATCGCCACGCCCCACTCGAAGAACACCATCAGCAGGAACGCGTAGAGCGGGTTGCCGAGGTAGTAGGGGTGCCACTGCTGGTCCTCGTCCATGCGCAGGATGCCGTAGCCGATGTCGCGGTCCTTGCCGAGGATGTTGGTGTAGGTGTGGTGGATGTAGTTGTGGGAGTACTTCCACTGCTCGCTGGGGCAGACGTTGTCCCACTCGTACATCCGGGAGTTCAGGCCGGGGTCGCCCATCCAGTCGTACTGGCCGTGCATGACGTTGTGGCCGATCTCCATGTTGTCGAGGATCTTGGAGACCGAGAGCGCGGCCACCGCCAGCGGCCAGGCCGGCGGCAGGTAGAAGAGCGCGCGGCCGGCGACCTCGAAGCCGCGCTGGGCCTTGACGACGTTGCGGATGTACTCCGCGTCGTCCTCGCCGAGGTCGGCGATGACCGCTGCCGGATCGCGTCCAGCTCCTCGCCGAACGGCTCGAGCTGCTCGGGGGTGAGGGTGACGCTGTTGGTGGTCATGGTCAGTCCTTTCATGGCCGGTCAGAGGTCGACGACGCAGTCGCCGACGGGGGCGGACACGCAGATCCGGATGTCCTCGTCCGGCAGCGAGGACTCCTCGCCGGTGAGGACGTTGCGGACGGTGCCCTCGGTCTTGCGGGACGTGCAGGAGAAGCAGATGCCCATCCGGCAGCCGAACTCGGGCCTGAGCCCGAGCGCCTCGGCCTGCTCGAGCAGCGGAGCGCCGCTGTTGGCGGCCGCCTCGCCCGATCGGGCGAACGCGACGTCGCCCTCGGCGCGCCGGTCGACGGTCCGCGGCGGCTTGAAGTACTCGACGCGGAGCGCGTCGGAGCCGTCGTACGCCGCGTGGACCGCCTCGATCAGCGGCGCCGGGCCGCAGGCCCAGGTCGGCACGTCGCGGTAGCCGGGCACCAGCCGCTCGAGGTAGGCCGGCGAGAGCGCCGGGTCGCCGAGCTCGGGGTGCAGCAGGTGGACGTCGATGCCGTGGCCCGAGCGGCGGATCGCGTCGAGCTCCTCGGCGAAGATCTGGTGCTCGGGGCTCTGCGCGTAGTGCAGGAACGTGACCCGGCCGCGGTGGGTGCGGCGCTGCAGCGAGCGCAGCATCGACATCACCGGCGTGATGCCGGAGCCGCCGGAGATCAGGACGACGTGCTCGGGCACCTGGTCGGGGAGCACGAAGTCGCCCTCGGCCTGGGACAGGTGGACCATCGTGCCGGGCGTGCGCCCGCTCGACGAGGTAGCGCGAGACGACGCCGTCCGGGTTGGCCCGCAGCGTGATCGTGAACCGGTCGCCGGGGCGCGAGTCGGGGCTGGAGACCGAGAACACCCGCGTCGTACGCGGGCGCCGTCGATCTCGACGCCGAGCTGCACGTGCTGGCCGGCGCGGTGGCCGCCGCCAGGTGGAGGTCGGCTGCAGGGTGATCGTGGCGACCGGCGGGTGGCCGGGGACGTCGACCTCGCGGTGGACGTCGACGATGCGGGCGCGCACCTCGTGGGCCGCCCACATCGGGTTGACCTGCTCGAGGTAGCGGTCGACGCCGTGCGGCGAGGCCAGCGCGGCGAGCGCCCGGGAGCGGAGCACGGTCTGGGTGAGACCCATGGCTGCCTCCTTCCGAAGATTCAGTGAACGATCTGTTCACTCAACACCTTCCGGTCCCTCGCCTGCCCGGTCAAGCGACCGCGCGCTGTGGTTGTGCACACATGTGCACCGATACGCATGTCAGGCGTGACCGAGACCCGCGGGCGAGCGCAAGGAGCGCACCCGACGGGCGATCCTCGACGCCGCGCTGCGGCTCTCCGAGGAGCAGACGCTGGCCGCGCTCTCGCTGCGCCAGGTCGCCAAGGAGGTCGGCATCGTGCCGACCGCCTTCTACCGGCACTTCGACTCCCTCGACGACGCTCGGGCCTGGCGCTGGTCGACGAGTCCTTCGTCTCGCTGCGCGCGATGCTGCGCGACGTACGCCGCGGCGCCCCGGCGTTCGACCGGATCATCGACCGCTCGCTCGACGTCCTCGTCGAGCACGTCCACGCCCAGCGCGGCCCACTTCGTGTTCATCGCCCGCGAGCGCGGCGGCCGGGCCGCCCGTCGTGCGCGAGGAGATCCGCCACCAGATCGAGCTGTTCGAGCGCGAGCTGGCCACCGACCTGGCCCGGCTGCCCGGCACCGACGCCTGGTCGGCCGAGGACCTGCGGGTGCTCTCCAACCTGATCGTCACCGCGATGGTCGCCACCGCCGAGCAGATCGTCGCGCGCGACCCGACGCCGAGGCCGAGATCGTCGCCCGCGGCCCGCACCCAGCTGCGGATGGTGCTGATCGGCGCGCTCAACTGGCGCTCCCGAGACTAGGGTCGACGGATGGGACTCGCCGCCGACCTGGACTACCACCACAGCCGCGGCAACCCGGTGCATCGCGCCGGGCGCTGGGCTCGCCGGGACCCGCGTCGGCGGCTGGGTCTTCTCGCGCACGCTGCGCCACCTCGACGACGTGGTCGGACGCGTCACCCGGGGCCGCCACAGCGCACCCGGGCTGCTCACCGGGCTGGCGGTGCTCGACGTGACCACGACCGGACGCAGGTCCGGCCAGCGCCGCACCAGCCACCTGATCGCCACGCCGTACGACGAGGGCCTGGCGCTGCTCGGCACGAACTTCGGCCAGGAGAGCACGCCGGCGTGGGCGCTCAACCTGGAGGCCGACCCGCGGGCGACGCGTCAGCTACCGCGGCACGACCCGCGAGGTGGTGGCACGACCGGCCACGGAGGCCGAGGCCGAGGAGATCTTCGACCCAGGCGTCCACGTTCTACGTCGGCTACCGGCACTACCGCGCGCGGATCGGGGACCGCCGCCGGATCCGGGTCTTCGTGCTGGAGCCGGTCAGCGCGGCTTGATCGACAGGTCCGGAACGGTCGCGTCGTCGCGGCAGGTCGAGGACGCGGAGGATCGCGTCGGCGACCGTCTCCGGGCCGGATCCAGGCGTCGGCGTCGTAGTCCTTGCCCTCCTGGGCGTGCACCTTCTCCTGCATCGGGGTCGCGGTCCGGCCCGGGTAGACGGACGTGACCCGGACGCCGTGCTCGGCCTCCTCGGCCCGCAGCGAGTCGGCCAGCGCCCGCAGCCCGTGCTTGGACGCGGCGTACGCCGCCCACGTCGGGGTGGGCGACCTGGCCCGCGCCGGAGTTCACGAAGACCACCGTGCCGCGGGCCGCGCGCAGCGCGGGCAGCGCGACCCGGGTCAGCGCGGCAGGTGCGACCAGGTTGACCGCGCAGCTGGAGCTCCAGGCGTCGACGCTGAGCTCGGCGACCGGTGCCGAGCTCGACGACGCCGGCGGCGTGCACGACGGAGTCGAGCGAGTCCGGCAGCGCCGAGCGACTCGACTGCCTCGGGGATCGGCCAGGTCGGCCACCAGCACCGTGCGCACCGGCCAGGTCCGCCGCCAGCTCCGCGGCCCGCTCCTCGGAGCGGGCGACCGCGATCACGTCGTCGCCGCGCTCGAGCAGTCGCTCGGGCCAGGACCGCCGCGATGCCGGAGCCGGCGCCGGTGAGCAGGTGGGTCGGCCATCAGGTCGTGAAGACGATCTTGCCGAAGACGTCGCCGTCGGCCATCGCGGCGAACCCGTCGCGCGCCTCGGTCCATCGGCAGCGTCCGGTCGATCAGGGGCCTGGTGCCGGTCGCGTCGAGCATCGTGACCAGCGACGCCAGCTCGTCGCGGGTGCCCATCGTCGAGCCGATGACGCGCAGCTGGAGGAAGAAGATCCGGGTCAGCTCGGCGTCGTCGAGCTGGGGGCCGGACGTCGTGCCGCTGATGACGATCGTGCCGCCCGGCCGCAGCGCCCGGATCGAGTGGGACCAGGTGGCGCGGCCGACCGTCTCCATGACGGCGTCGACCTTGACCGGCAGCCGGGCGCCGGACTCGAAGACCTCGTGGGCGCCGATCTCGAGCGCGCGCGCCCGCTTGGCCTCGTCGCGGCTGGTGGCGAGCACCCGCAGCCCGCGCGGCGCGGGCCAGCGTGATCAGGGCGGTCGCGACGCCGCCGCCGGCGCCCTGCACGAGCACGGTGTCGCCGGCCTTGAGCCCGCCCTGCGAGAAGAGCATCCGGTACGCCGTGAGCCAGGCCGTCGGCAGGCAGGCGGCCTCCTCGAAGGACAGCGACGCGGGCTTGGGGACCACGTTGCGGCGCGGGACGGCGACCTGTGTCGGCGAACGTGCCCTGGTAGCGCTCGGAGAGCAGGGACCGCTTCGGGTCGAAGGTCTCGTCGCCGGTCCACGCCGGGTCGCTGATCACGGCGTGCACGACGACCTCGTTGCCGTCCTCGTCGAGCCCGGCCGCGTCGCAGCCGAGGATCATCGGCAGCGCCTCCTCCTTGAGGCCCACCCCGCGCAGCGACCAGAGGTCGTGGTGGTTGAGCGAGGCGGCCTTGACGGTGACCGTGGTCCACCCGTCGGGGACCTCGGGATCGGGCCGCTCCCCGACCACCAGGCCGGAGAGCGGGTCGTCGGAGGAGAAGCTGTCGGCGTAGACGGCGAACATCGTCTCGACCCTAGAGGCGGGCGACGCCGTCGCCGGCGCGCGGCCTCGGCGACGGCGCGCCGACACCGCCGGGCCGACCCGGGCGTCGAACGGCGAGGGCACGATGAAGTCCTCGCGCAGGTCGTCGCCGACCAGGGCGGCCAGCGCGTCGGCGGCCGCGACCTTCATGCCCTCGGTGATCGCGGTGGCGTGGACGTCGATGGCGCCGCGGAAGATGCCCGGGAACGCGAGCACGTTGTTGATCTGGTTGGGGAAGTCGGACCGGCCGGTGGCGACCACCCGCGCGTACCGGTGGGCGACGCTCGGGGTGGACCTCGGGGTTCGGGTTGGCCAGGCCGAAGACGATCGACGTCGGGCGCCATCGAGGCGACGATCTCCTCGGGCACGGTGCCGCCGCTGACGCCGATGTAGACGTCGGCGCCGGCCATCACGTCGGCGAGCGATGCCGCTGCGGCCGGAGTGGTCGGCGGTGTCGCGCGCGAGCGCGCGCTTGACCGGCGTGAGGTCGGAGCGCTGCGGAGTTGAGCACGCCCTGCCGGTCGAGGACGGCGAGGTCGGGGATCCCGGCCTCGAGCAGGATCCGGGCCACGGCGACGCCGGCGGCGCCGGCGCCGGAGATCACGACCCGGGTGCTGTCGCCGGTCGCGCCCGGTCAGCCGCAGCGCGTTGGTCAGCGCCGCGAGCGCGACGACCGCCGTGCCGTGCTGGTCGTCGTGGAAGACCGGGATGTCGAGCAGGCCCTTGAGGCGGCTCTCGATCTCGAAGCAGCGCGGAGCCGAGATGTCCTCGAGGTTGATGCCACCGAAGCTCGGCGCCAGCCGGACCACCGTCTCGATGATCTCCTCGACGTCGGTGGTGTCGAGGCAGATCGGGATCGCGTCGACGCCACCGAACTGCTTGAAGAGCACCGCCTTGCCCTCCATGACCGGCATCGCGGCGGCGGGTCCGATGTCGCCGAGTCCGAGGACGGCCGTGCCGTCGGTGACGACGGCGACGGTGTTGGGCACCCACGTGTAGTGCGCGGGTCAGCGACGGGTCGGCGGCGATCGCCTCGCAGACCCGCGCCACCCCCGGCGTGTAGGCCAGGGAGAGGTCGTCCTTGCCGACCAGCGGGACCGTGGACCGGATCTCCATCTTGCCGCCGACGTGCAGGTCGAAGACCGGGTCGCCGGCATGCGGATGCGGAAGTGAGTCAGCCACGGCGATCGATCCTTCCATACCCGGGCATCGCCTTCCCGGTCTGGTCTCAGAGGCGTCGTGGCCGGGGCCACACCCGTGCCAGGACCACCCCGAGCACGTCGACCTCGGGGACCGGACCGCGGTGGCGGGAGTCGACGCCCTCCGGGTTGTCGCCGAGCAGCCACCAGCCCGGACGCCCGTGCGCTCGTCGTACGACGCTCGACGGCTCGCTTCACCGCCACCGTCCCGTCGGCGAAGCGGGCCACGCACCACCGCTTCCGGGCCGGACGGCTGCGCCGTAGCGCACCAGCAGCCGGTCGCCGTCGGCGAGCCCGGGCCGCATCGACTCGCCGCGCACGAGGGCCCAGCCGACCGGGATCCGGCCCACCTTCAGGGGTGAAGACACGCGGAGTAGTGTCGCAGCGACGACCGATTCCCCCGAGCAGACAGGACTCTTGCGACCATGTTCGACACGCTGTTCACCCGCACCGTCGAGGTCTCGGCCCACTGCGACCTCCCATGCGGCGTCTACGACCCCGCCCAGGCCCGCATCGAGGCCGAGTCGATCAAGGGCATCATCGCCAAGGTCGCCGACAACGACGACCCGGACTTCCGCACCCGCGCCATCCTGATCAAGGAGCAGCGCTCCGAGCTGGTCAAGCACCACCTGTGGGTGCTGTGGACCGACTACTTCAAGCCCCCGCACTTCGAGAAGTACCCCCAGCTCCACCAGCTCGTCAACGAGGCCACCAAGCTCGCCGGCGCGACCGGCACCAAGGGCGAGCTCGACGCCGGCAAGGCCGACGAGCTGCTCGCCAAGATCGACGAGATCGCGGAGATCTTCTGGGAGACCAAGAAGGCCTGACGCCGCGCGGCGGAGCCGCCGGCGTCACGGCCTTCGCCGTCTAGAAGCGCGACTGAGCCTGCGAAGTCGCGACCGTCCAAGCCAACCTCACGTCACCGAGCCATGCGGATCACGGCCGGCGCGTGTCAGAGAGCACGATTGAGCGTGCGGAATGGCGACCGCGTCGAGAAAAGGCGCCCATCAGGTGCAGGGCGCCTGGCGCGGGCAGCGGGGGAAACCAGCCCACGCCAGACGCGACCAGGGGGACCACCCGGGGCTCGAAGACTGGACAAGGCAGGAAATGTAAGGGTGCCCAAGGTCGACTGGGCTCCCCCAGGCCCAACCGACCGACGGGCCAATGCTCTCAGACCGCATCCCCCGGCCAGCCCAAAATCGCACCTGACACCACGACGGTAGCCCGCATCGGTGGCGACACTCCGATCGGTTACCTTCTTGTTGCCGACTTGGTGATCGAGCGAAGATCGCCCGGTCGTGGCGACCGCGACGGTCGTCGCCACCTGACGCATTTCAGGGCCGGGTTTCCACACGAGGCGGACGGGCCCGACTAGTGTCAGACCCAGACGAGCGAGGGAGGACGCCCGCCCATGCCACCAACCGGGTCACCCGCCGGCTTCGAGGGACGCCGTGCGGACGTCGAGCTGCGGCTGCCCGCCGACAGCGCCTACGTCTCGGTGCTGCGGACCACGACCGCCGGGCTCGCCGCGCGACTCGACTTCACCATCGACGACATCGAGGACCTGCGGATCGCGGTCGGCGAGGCCTGCGCGTTGGTGCTGCCCGAGGCAGACCCGCGGGGCCGCTGGTCGCCGAGTTCTTCCTCGCGCCCGGCCGGCTGACCGTGCGGGTCACGCGTCAGCGGCTCGGAGATCGGTGAGCCGGACTACGACAGCTTTGCCTGGCAGGTGCTCGACACCCTGGCCAGCAGTGCGACGGCCGACGTCGGGCGATGACAGCTTCGTCGTCACCTTGTCGATGGAGGCCGAGACGCTGGAGCCAAGCCTGTGACATGACGGCCGACTGCAACCGGGATGGCGGTGCGCCGGGGGAGGCGCCTGCTGCCGGCAACGAGGAGAATCGGCGGCGGAGCGCCGAATTCTTCGCCGTCCTCCACGATCCTGGTGCTGCCGAACCCGCCCAGGAGGCCGCCCGCGACGGGCTGGTGCACCTCCACCTGGCTCTGGTGCAGCACTGCGCTCGGCGCTTCCGCAACCGCGGCGAGCCCTACGAGGACCTGGTCCAGGTCGGCACGATCGGGTTGCTGAAGTCGATCGATCGCTTCGACGCCGAGCGCGGGGTCGAGTTCTCGACGTACGCGACGCCCACGATCATCGGTGAGATCAAGCGGCACTTCCGTGACAAGGGCTGGGCGATCCGGGTGCCGAGGCGGCTGCAGGAGCTGCGGATGCAGATCAGTGCCGCCACCGCCGACCTCACCCAGAGCCTGGGCCGCTCCCCCACCCCGCGCGAGCTCGCGGAGCGGATCGGCTGCACCGTCGAGGAGATCATCGAGGGCCTGGAGTCGAACAACGCCTACGCGACGCTGTCGCTGGACGCCGGTGACGACCACGACGACAGCGCCAGCCGGCTGCTGGACTCGCTCGGGTCCGACGACGACCAGCTCGAGCACGTCGAGATCCGCGAGTCGATCAAGCCGCTGCTCGACGCCCTGGACCCCCGGGAGAAGCGGATCCTGCTGCTGCGCTTCTTCAAGAACATGACCCAGTCCCAGATCGCGGAGGAGATCGGCGTCTCGCAGATGCACGTCTCACGGCTGCTCACCCGCACCCTGGCCCAGCTGCGCGAGTCGCTGCAGGACGACGCGCTGACTCAACGCTGAGGGTCGTCGGAGAGCGCCTCGATGCTGTCCGGGTGGAGCACGCCGGCGACCACGACCAACGCGCCCACGGCGAGCGCGATCGCGATCCAGGTGGTCTCGCCGCCCCGGAAGCTCCAGGCCAGACCGAGCTGGATCAGCTGGGCCAGGACGACCGGGCTGCGCGCCCACGAGGCGCGCCGCGTCAGCTGCCACGCGCAGACGCAGCAGGCCGGCGCCGTACGCCGCGAAGAAGACGGCGGTCGTGACGCCCATCGTCACCCGGGCGGAGCTCGTGGTGCCGGCCTCGACCAGCGCCAGCAGCACCAGCAGGACGCCCTCGACGGCCACCAGCGAGGCGGCGACGGTGAGCGGCGGGGGGTTGCGCGGTCCTGGCACGCCCGTGGCAGGCTCGGGTGCGGACGTCACCCGGCCACCCTACGGCGTGGCCCACCCGGGTCCCTGTGACGGAATCGACTGCGATTCGGGGTTGTTTCACGATCAAACTCTTGCCACCCTAGGTGTGCGCTCGTGAAAGCGTGCACATAGCGCTGCCGTCACGTCCGGCCGGCGCCGCGCACGAGCCCAGTGACCACCACCCCCGAGCGTCAGAGAAGAGGGATTCCCCAGCCATGGATTGGCGCGACCGTTCCGCATGCCTCGATGAGGACCCGGAGCTGTTCTTTCCGATCGGCAACACCGGTCCGGCCATCCTCCAGATCGAGGAGGCCAAGCAGGTGTGCCGACGATGTGAGGTGCGCGAACAGTGCCTCCAGTGGGCGCTCGAGGCGGGGCAGGATCACGGTGTCTGGGGCGGTCTGAGCGAGGACGAGCGGCGCGCCCTCAAGCGGCGCAACGCCCGCGCGCGCATCCGCACGGCCTAAGCCAGGGGTACGTCGAGCGCGACCCGGGTCCCGACACCCGAAGGCGCCGCGGCCACGATCAGCCGCCCTCCGAGCTCGCTCTCCACGAGGGTACGGACGATCGACAGCCCGAGGTGGGTCGACGAGTCGAGGTCGAAGTCGGCAGGCAAGCCTCGGCCGTCATCCTCGACGGTGACCTCCATCCGGCCGACCAGCCGGCTGACCCCGACCTCGATCCGGCCCGGCTGCTCCTCGTCGTACCCGTGCTCGACGGCGTTCTGGAGCACCTCGGTGAGGATCATCGCCAGAGCGGTCGCGACGTCGGAGGAGAGCCGCCCGAAGGAGCCGGCCCGCACCACGCGCACCCGATCGCCGGTCGCGCTGACCTCGGTCACCATCTGACCGAGCCGGTCGGCGATCTCGTCGAAACCGACCTCCTCGTCGGCCGCCGCGCTGAGCGTCTCGTGCACGATCGCGATCGTGCCGACCCGCCGCACCGCCTCCTCCAGGGCCGCCTTCGCGTCCGGCGCGTCGATCCGGCGCGCCTGCAGGCGCAGCAGGGCGGCCACGGTCTGCAGGTTGTTCTTCACGCGGTGGTGGATCTCCCGGATCGTCGCGTCCTTGGTGACCAGCTCCCGGTCCCGGCGACGCAGGTCGGTCACGTCGCGCACGAGCACGAGCGCCCCGATCGGCTCGTCCAGGGGACGCAGCGGGATGGAGCGGACGATCAGCGACACGTCGTCGGTGCCGAGCTCGGTGTCGCGGTGGACCCGGCCGCCGAGGACCGCCGACACGGTCTCCTCGTCCGGGCGGCGCCGCTGCGGCACGAGGTCACGGGTGACGTCGGCCAGCACCAGTCCCTCGAGGTCTCCGGACAGCCCGAGCCGGCGGAACACCGAGAGCGCGTTGGGGCTGGCGTAGGTGACCCGGCCGGCGTCATCGATGCGCACGAATCCGTCGCCCACTCGCGGCGAGTCGGCATGGTCACTGCGCTGCCCGGGCGCCGGGAAGTGGCCGTGGGCGATCATCTGGGTCAGGTCGGCGGCCGTCTGCAGGTAGGACAGCTCGAGCCGGCTGGGGGTGCGGACGCCGAGCAGGTTGGTGTTGCGCGCGATGACCGCGATGATCCGCCCGGCCCGCCGGACCGGGATCGTCTCGACCCGGACCGGGACGTGGTCGCGCCACTCGGGGTCGCCGTCGCGCACCAGGCGTCCCTGCTCGTACGCCGCGTCGAGCATCGGGCGGCGGCCGGCCGGGAACGAACGTGCCGACCACGTCGTCGACGTACGCCGTGGGACCGGTGGTGGGCCGCATCTGGGCGCCCGCCCAGAAGCCCTTGCCCTCCCGGTCGGGCAGCCACAGCACCAGGTCGGCGAAGGAGAGATCCGCGATGATCTGCCAGTCGGCCTGGATCAGCTGCAGCCACGCGACGTCGTCGGCGTCGAGGTCGGTGTGGCTGCGCACGAGTTCGGTCAGCGACGGCACGAGGACGAGCCTAGGCTGTCCAAAGTCGACCGGACCGGGTCGAGGGATCCGGGGCCGGGCTGGCAGGATGGGCCCCGTGTCGGGGGCGTACTGGAGACTGGTGCTCGAGCGGGGTCTGCAGGTCCCCACGGACCGCCCGCTCGACGAGCTGACGGCTGAGCTGACGCGGATGCTGGGCTCCACCGATCCCGGCCTCCGCGACCGCACCGCCTACCCCGCGCTCGGCACCTGGATCGACCGTGGTGTCTACGACGAGCTGCTCACCGGCCTCGGTGACGGCATGGCCACCGGCCTCGGGATCGGGCTCGGCGAGACCGACACCGACACCGTCTTCCGGCGCGCGTTCAGCGTGCTGGTGCTCGCCACCGTCGTCGACCGCGACACGTCCCAGCAGCTGGTGCCGGGCGAGAAGGTGCTGCGCTGGGGCGACCAGATCGTGTCCTGGTACCTGCGCGAGCAGGACCACCGCGGCTACGTTGCCGGGCAAGGGGTGGGCGCACGCGGTGGCCCACGGCGCCGACGCGATCGGCTCGCTGGCCCGCTCCCGCCACTTCGGCGTCCACGAGCTCACCGTGCTGCTCGACGTCCTGGCCGATCGACTGCTGACCATCGACGGGCCGCTGCTGTGCGGCGAGCCGGACCGGATGGCGCTCTCGGTCGTCGCGATCCTGCGCCGCAACCTGGTCCCGACCGCGGTCGTCGAGCCGTGGATCTCCCGGCTGGCCGCCCATGCCAACCCGTTCGGCAGCCGTGCCGAGCGCGACCCCTACGCCCCCACCAACAACGCCCAGCAGCTGCTGCGGTCGCTCTACCTCCAGCTCGCGATCGGCCCGGAGCCGCCGGCCGATCGGGCCGACCTGATCCTGGTGATCGTCGACGCGCTGCGCGCGACCAACCCGTTCACGCTCGCGCGCTGACGCGCCTGTCCACCGACGCCTACCGCCGAGTAGCCTGCCGACATGAGCGAGATCAAGGGTCACGCCGGCGAGCTGGCGGTCGCCGTCGCACGCGCCCACGGCGTGGAGACCATGTTCACGTTGTCCGGCGCCCACGTCTTCCCGATGTACGACGGCGCGGTGAAGGCCGACCCGCCGATGCGACTCCTGGACGTGCGCCACGAGCAGACCGCCGCGTTCGCGGCCGAGGCGACCGGCAAGCTGACGCGCGTGCCCGGGCTCGCCGTCCTCACCGCCGGCCCGGGCGTCACCAACGGCGCGAGCGCCATCGCGCAGGCCCAGTTCGCCGGGTCGCCGATGGTCGTCGTCGGCGGCCGCGCGCCCGCGAACCGCTGGGGCAGCGGGAGCCTTCAGGAGCTCGACCAGCCACCGATCATCGCGCCGATCGCGAAGTCGGCACGCACCCTGCACACGGCCGATGGCGTGCTCGACGGGATGCACGAGGCGTTCACCTCCGCCGGCTCCCCCCACCGCGGCCCGGTCTTCGTCGACGTACCCATGGACGAGTTCTTCAACTCCGCGTCCGGGTCGCTGCCGGCCGTGTCGCGCGCCGCGGCAGCCGAGCCCGACACCGATGCGCTCGCCGAGATCGCCGAGCTGCTCGGCCAGTCCACCCGCCCGGTCATCATCCTCGGCACGGACGTGTGGGCCGACGGTGCGGAGGAGGCCGCGCTGCGCTTCGTCGAGACCACCGGCGTCCCGGCGATCACCAACGGCATGGGACGAGGTGTCGTCCCCGGTGGTCACCCGCTGCTGGTGACCAAGGCTCGCGGCCAGGCGCTCGGCGGCGCCGACCTGGTCGTGGTGGTGGGCACTCCCCTCGACTTCCGTCTCGGCTACGGCGTCTTCGGTGGCAAGGACGGGGCCACTCCGGCCCAGGTGGTCCACATCGCCGACTCCCCCGGCCAGGTCTCCGGCCACGCCGAGCTCGCGGCGTCGGCCAGTGGCGACCTGACGGCGGTCCTCGACGGGCTGCTGGCGGCGCTCGACCAGGTCGTACGTCGCCCCGACTGGTCGGCGTGGGTCGGCGAGCTGAAGGACACGGTGAAGGCAGCCATCGAGCGCGACTCGGCCCTGCTGACCGCCGAGGCCGACCCGATCCACCCCGCCCGCATCTACGGCGAGCTGGTCCCGCGGCTCGAGGACGACGCGGTCGTCATCGGCGACGGGGGCGACTTCGTCAGCTTCGCGGGCAAGTTCGTCGAGCCGAAGCGACCCGGGGGCTGGCTCGACCCGGGGCCCTACGGGTGCCTGGGGGCCGGCCTCGGCTCCGCGATCGCGGCGCGGCTCGCGCGCCCGTCCGCGCAGGTGGTGCTGCTGCTCGGTGACGGGGCCGCCGGCTTCTCGCTGATGGACGTCGACACCCTGGTGCGCCACCAGCTCCCGGTCGTCATGGTGTGTGGCAACAACTCCGCCTGGGGGCTGGAGAAGGGCCCGATGCAGATGCTCTACGGCTACGACGTGGTGGCCGACCTGGCCGGGCAGACCCGTTACGACGAGGTGGTGAAGGCGCTCGGCGGCGCCGGCGAGACGGTCACCGACCCGAAGCAGATCGGGCCTGCCCTCGACCGCGCCTTCGCCGCGAACGTGCCCTACCTGGTCAACGTCATCACCGACGTGGAGGCGGCCTACCCCCGCAACACGTTCGGGATCTGATGGAGCTCCGCCTGGCGGAGCCGGACGAGCTCGACGCTCTCGGCCATCTCACGGTCGCGGCCTACGAGGAGTTCATGCTCGGCGCCGAGGACGGCTACCGCGTCCACGTGCAGGACGCGGCGCGGCGGGCGCGTGAGGCGGAGCTGTGGGTCGCCGTCGACGGCGATCGGCTGCTGGGGTGCGTCACCTACTGCCCACCCGGTTCGCCGTGGCGGGAGCTGTCGACCACGGCGGACGAGGGCGAGTTCCGGATGCTGGCGGTCCACCCGGACGCACGTGGCCGCGGCGCCGGCGAGGCGCTGGCAGCGCTCTGCGAGGACCGTGCGCGGACCCACGGGGCCACCCGGATGCTGCTGTCCTCGCTGGCAGGCATGGCCGCGGCACACCGCGTCTACGGCCGGCTGGGCTACGTCCGGCTGCCCGAGCGGGACTGGTCCCCGATGCCCGACGTCCACCTGATCGCCTACACCAAGGAGCTCTCGTGAGCCTCGCCTCGACCCTCACGTTCACCGTGACCGACGACGACACGGCCGAGGCGGTGGGCAGCGGCTCGCTGCCGGTGCTCGGGACGCCCCGACTGCTGGCCTGGGCCGAGGCGGCGACCTGCGCCGCGATCGAGCCGTCGCTGCCCGACGGCGGCACCTCGGTCGGCACCCGCGTCTCGCTCGAGCACCTGGCCGCCTCCCCCGTCGGCGCCGAGGTCGAGGTCACCGCCGAGACGGCGTACGTCGACGGACGCCTGCACCGCTTCACCGTCGCCGCCCGCCACACCGGCGACCGGAAGCTGATCGGGACCGGCGAGGTCACCCGGGTGATCGTCGACGCAGAACGCTTCCTGTCACGGCTCTGAAGAGCCCCAGTGGGGATTTCCGCCGTGACAGACCGAGACTAGGCTCGGTCCATGACCAACTGGGCCACCCTTGGTCAGGCGACCGGTTGGCTTCCCGGCGCTGGCATCGGAGCACTGGCCGGAGGTCTTCTCGCCGCCCTGACCTGGGAGGACACCGCCACCGACACCTGTCAGCTCGGACATCTTCGGTCACCCAGGCCTGTGCCAACATCGCCGGATCGAGTTCACCAACGGAGCCACCTACATGGCGGCAGCCGCCGCACTGAGCGGGCTCGTCGGCGCAGGGTCAACTCCGTGGTGGCCCGCGGTGACCAGAACGCCGCGTGACGCGACGAGGCCGGGGGCTCGTGACAACGTGATCAGCGCTCAGGCGTTGGGGCGCTTCCCGTGGTTGGCTGCCTTCTTGCGACGCGAACGACGCTTGCGACCGGTCTTGCCCATGGTGTCCTCCTGGATCGAGTGCTCGGAGCAGTCTCTCAAACCGCGCCGCCCCGAGCGAATCGACAGCCGTCAGACCTCGGTGATGCGGACCTGGACGGCACGGATCTGGACCCTGACGCGCTGACGCAGCTCCTCGGGCGCGGCCTCGGAGCAGGAGCGCGCCACGACCGCCTTGACGGTGCGCTGGAGGTCGTACTTCTCCAGGCACGGGTTGCAGGCGTCGAGGTGGACCCGGACGGCCGAGAAGTCGGCCTCGTCGAGCTCGTTGTCGAGGAAGTAGACGATGCGCTCGAGGAAGTCGGCGCACTCGTCGCTGCTGTGGTCGTGGCTCACGACGCGTCTCCTTCACGGCCGACGGTCAGCAGGTCGTTGGCCCGGACGTAGTCGGACAGCATGTCGCGCAGCTGGCGGCGGCCGCGGTGCAGCCGCGACATCACGGTCCCGATCGGGGTGTCCATGATCTCGGCGATCTCCTTGTAGGCGAATCCCTCGACGTCGGCGAGGTAGACGGCGAGCCGGAACTCCTCGGGGAGGCGCTGGAGCGCGTCCTTCACCTGGGAGTCGGGGAGCCGCTCGAGGGCCTCGGTCTCGGCTGACTTGAGGCCGCTCGAGGTGTGGCCCTCGGCGCGAGCGAGCTGCCAGTCCTCGACGTCCTCCGCCATGGACTGCTGCGGCTGCCGCTGCTTCTTGCGGTAGTTGTTGATGAAGGTGTTGGTCAGGATCCGGTAGAGCCACGCCTTGAGGTTGGTGCCCGGCTTGAACTGGTGGAAGGAGGAGAACGCCTTGGCGAACGTCTCCTGCACCAGGTCCTCGGCGTCCTGCGGGTTGCGGGTCATCCGCATGCCCGCGGCGTAGAGCTGGTCGAGGAAGGGCAGCGCGTCACGCTCGAAGCGCGCGGCCCGCTGGTCGTCGGTCTCGGTGGCGACGTCGATCTCGTCGACGGCTGAGTCGTCTGTCATCAGGTCCCACTCTACGGCGGCGGCCGGACGGTCGAGGATGGCGAGCACATCGGCACAACACCCTCACCGCACGGTCGATTCCCCGACCACCTCACGAATGATCCACTCCAGGGTCGCCTCGACGAGGATGCCCATCGCCTCCTCCGACGTGATGGCACCCGACTTCGGGACCTTGAAGCCGTGGTCGGCGCCCGGCAGCACCGTCATCTCGACGTCCTCCGGGAACTCCTCGGGACGGCCGAACGTGTCGTTCTCGCCCTGCACGACGAGCGTGGGAACGCCGGCACCGAGCAGCTCGTCGAGCCGACTCTTCTCGGGCTTCCCGGGTGGATGGAGCGGGAAGGCGAGCGCCAGGCAGGCCACCGCCCCGATCGACGTCGCGCACCGGGCGGCACAGCGGGCCCCGGCCGACCGGCCGCCGACGATGAGCGGGGTGCGGGGTCGCAACCGCGCGACCGCGGCCCGCAGGCCGTCGTCGAGGGTGGGCGGCGGCGTGGCGACCTTGCGGCCGGCGAGCACCCAGGGCTGCTCGAACAGGACGACCGTGATGCCCTGTGCCGGCAGGTCCCGGGCCAGCGCCTGGAGGTCGCGGCCCTCGATGCCGATCCCGGCGCCGTGGTTGAGGAGCAGGGTTCCCTGCGGCTTCCGGGCCCGGTGGGTGACGGTGCGTGCCTCACCGTGGGGAGTGTCGAACCGAGCCTCGTGCCCGGTCACGTCAACGACTCCTCGAGCGGCAGCGGCTCGAGCAGCTCGGGGCCGTTGTTGCGGACGTTGTTGACCAGCGTCGGCACCGGGTAGGCCTCGAGCTGGCCCGGGGCGGCGGGCACGAGCAACGACAGCAGGTCGTCCTTGTCGGCGACGGTGGGATCGAGCCAGGCGGCCCGCCGGCCGGGCTCCACCATGAGCGGCATCCGGTCGTGGATGTGGCCGACCGCATCCTCGGCCTGGGTGGTGAGCACGGTGCAGGTCCAACGGAACCGGTCGGGGTCGTCCTCGTCGCGGGTGGGGTCGCGCCAGATCTCGTAGAGCCCGGCCATCGCGAGGATCCCGCCGTCCGCCGGACGGATGAAGAACGGCTGCTTCGCAGGTTTGCCCGCCTTCGTCTTCTGGCTGGTGGGGTACCACTCGAAGTAGCCGTCGGCAGGCAGCAGGCACCGGCGTACGGCGAACGCCCGCTTGAACGCCGGCTTCTCGGCGACCGTCTCCATCCGGGCGTTGATCATCCGGCTGCCGATGCCGGGGTCCTTCGCCCACGAGGGCACGAGCCCCCAGCGCAGCGAGCGCAGCTGGCGCTGCGGCGACTCGTCGCTGTCCCGCGCCGGCTTGCGCTCGACGACGGCGTAGACCTCCTTGGTCGGCGCCACGTTGTAGTCGGGCTCGAGCGGCTGCTGGATGCGGTTGTCGACGACCTCGAACTCCTCGATCAGGTCCTCGGGCTTCCGGCTCGACGCATAGCGACCGCACATGTGCCGACCCTAGTCGGGCAGGACCCTGGAGTGCGCGGCGTACGAAGTCAGCGGCGGGCCAGCTCGTCGAGCAGCGCGACGGCCGAGGAGTCCTCGAGCGGGAGCGACTCCACCCACACCCGGACCGGGGGCGTGACGCCGGCCACCAGCGCACGGACCAGGGCCAGCCGGCGGGGCAGGCGACCGTCGCGTCGGACGAGGACAGCCACCCGCTCGCGTCCGACCCGGCCGGCGGTGAGGCCGCCCGGGAAGACGGTGCGGGCGGTCTCGGCGAGCCGAGCGGCCCGCAGCGCCGCCCCGAAGGCCTCGCGCTCAGGAGGTCGACCCGGCGTGTCGAGGAGCAGCAGCGCGTGGTGCTCGCGCACCAGACCCTGTCCGACGGCCTGGTCGCGGTAGAGCTCGGCCAGCCGGCTGCGCAGGTGGGGCAGGCTGGCAAGGCCGGTGAGCGGGTCCTCGCAGGTGATCTCCCGGAGGTAGCCGAGGGTGGCCTCGCTCCAGCCCGCGCCCAGCGCCCTCACCGCGTCGTACGCCGGGTCCCGGCGAGTCGCGGCGCGCGTGGTGGTGCGGAGCGCGTCGAGGGCGGCGTCGAGCGGCAGCCCGTCGCCGGCGAGCTCCCGGCCAGCAGTCGCGCAGGCCAGCCGCGTCTCGGGGAGCCGGCAGGCAGGATCCGAGGCGAGGGCCTCCCCTACTGCGGCCCATCGCGGTAGCAGCTCCACCCTCGCCTCGGATCGACCGGTTGCCGGGCCCCGCGCGCGTGTGGTGAAGCGGCCCACGGGGTCCCTCCTCGGTCGTCCTGCGACGCTGAGACGTCTCCGCGGGCCTTCCATGACGCCGGTTTTTCACCCTTTTGCGCAGCCAGAGGCGTGATTTCTCGGCATCTCGTTCGTTGAACCTGTGTGACAACCACTGTGGAGCGCACGGAGGGCCCCGCCGACGCCGAGCTCATCGCGGCCGTCCGCGGTGGGGACAGTGAGGCGTACGGCACGCTCTTCGAGCGACACGCCGAGGCCGCCCGCCGACTCGCCCGGCAACTGGTCCCAGGCCCCGACTCCGACGATCTCGTCTCCGAGGCCTTCGCCAAGGTCCTGGTGGTGCTCCAGCGCGGGGGCGGCCCCGACCTGGCCTTCCGCGCCTACCTGCTGACCGCCGTACGACGGCTCCATGTCGACCGCGTCCGCGCGACCTCCCGGTTGCACCTCGCCGACGACCTGACCCCGTTCGAGCCCGGTGTGCCGTTCCACGACACGGCCGTCGAGGGCTTCGAGAGCCAGGCCGCTGCGCGGGCCTTCGCCTCCCTGCCGGAGCGGTGGCAGCTGGTGCTGTGGCACACGGAGGTCGAGGGACAGAAGCCGGGCGAGGTCGCTCCCCTGCTCGGCATGAGCGCCAACTCGGTCTCCGCCCTCGCCTACCGCGCGCGGGAGGGTCTGCGTCAGGCGTTCCTCACCATGCACGTCGCGGGACATGACGGCGACACCTGCTCCTGGGCACGCCAGAACCTCGGCGGCTACGTCCGCGGCGGGATCTCGCGGCGTGACTCGAAGCGTCTCGAGGACCACCTCGAGGTCTGCCGGCCCTGCGCCGCCATCCACCTGGAGCTCTCCGACGTCAACGCGGACTTCTCCGGGCTGCTCGCACCCGCCCTGCTCGGCACCGCCGCCGCGGCGTACGTCGCCTCTGCACCGTCCGGGTCCCTGGCGGCCGGTGGCGCCGCCGTGGCACTCCTGGACCGGGCCAAGGACGTGGTCGTGACCCATGCCGTCGGCTCGTCGGTCGCGGGAGCGGCCGCGACCGCCGTGATCGGCGGTGCCGTCCTGGTCACGGTGCGCCCCGACGCCGAGCCGCCGACCTCGGCGAGCCCGGGGCAGGTGCAGCCCGCCACCCCCCAGCCCACCACCCCGCAGCCCGCGCCGCCGCGCGACCAGCGCCAGGACACCCGACCCGAGTCGCAGGTGGACGATCGCCCCGTCGCCAGGCGACTCACGGTTGCCCCGACGCCGAAGGTGCCCACCGAGGTGAGAACCCCCGATGTCGTCCGGGAACCGCCGACCGAGCCTGACCCGGAGCCTGAGGTCGCGGCGGAAGCCTCCCCGGAGGACCAGCCGTACGACGTGTCCGTGCAGACCTCGGCCACCCAGTCAGGAGCAGGCGCCACGAGGATCCAGGTGACCGTCACCGGACTGCCCGCCGACCGGACGGCGACACTCACCGGTCGAGGCGAGGGCGTGGTGCTGGCGCTCGGGGTCGATCCGCGCTGCCGGCCGGCGGCGGTCCATGCCAGCAGCTGCGTCGTGGCCGGCTCACCCACGACCTACACGTTCCTCGCCCACGCTCCCCGGACGGGATCGGGCTCGGTCCGGTTCGACGTCTCCGTGGACGGAGCCGACGGCGACACCGCGCCCGACAACAACAGCACCTCCGTCCGGGTCTCCTGACCGGCCGCAGCCGCGGACCCGCCATCGTGTAAGAAAGGACCCATGACGATCATGCGACTGCTCGCCCGGCCGATGCTCGCGTCGATGTTCGTGGTCGGGGGCATCGAGGCATTGCGCAACGCCTCGTCGCTCGCAGCCAAGGCCGCGCCGGTGACCGACAAGATCACCCCCCTCGCGGAGAAGGCGGCGCCGCAGGCACCGATCCCGACCGACCCCGCCACGCTGATCCGCATCAACGGCGCCGCCCAGATCGGGGCCGGACTGCTGCTCGCCACCGGACGGGCGCCCCGGCTGTCCTCGACCGTGCTGGCCGCGTCGCTCGTACCGACCACCGCCGCCGGTCACCGGTTCTGGGAGGAGAGCGACCCCGCCACCCGCGCCAACCAGCGCATCCACTTCTTCAAGAACGTGTCCATGTTCGGTGGCCTGCTCATCGCCAGCGTCGACACGGAGGGCAAGCCCGGTGTCGCGTGGCGAGCCCGACGCGCCGCGAAGGACGCCCGTCGCGAAGCCGGCCGGCTTGCCTCCACCGCCCGCCGCGAGGCGAAGCTCGCAGCGGCACAGATCACGTGAGCGGCCCCGGGTGACGACGAGGACGGCCCTGCCCGATCCCTGGCCCGCGCCCCGCGCCACCCAGCCGGTGTCGGCGGCGGTCTCGTTGCCCGGCAGCAAGTCCCAGACCAACCGCGCGCTCGTGCTGGCCGCGCTGTCCGACGAGCCGAGCGTCGTACGGCGCCCGCTGGTGTCGCGCGACACGTCGCTCATGCTGGCGGCACTGCGCGCCCTCGGCTGCGGGTTCGACACCCGCGGCGAGTCGTGGACGATCACGCCCGGGCCGCTGTCCGGTCCGGCGCGGATCGACTGTGGCCTGGCCGGCACCGTGATGCGATTCGTCCCGGGGGTCGCAGCCCTGGCCACCGGCGCGGTCGACTTCGACGGTGACCCGCACATGCGGCTGCGGCCCGTCGGCGAGGTCCTCGACGCACTGCGCACGCTGGGGGTCGACGTCGAGGGGACCGGGCTGCCGTTCACGGTCCACGGCACCGGTCGTGTCCGTGGCGGCACGGTCGTCGTCGACGCCTCGGCCTCCTCCCAGTTCGTGTCCGCGCTGCTGCTCGCGGGTGCCCGCTTCGACGAAGGCGTCGACGTCCGCCACGAGGGGCGCAGCCCCGACTCTGGGCGTGTGCCGTCGCTCCCCCACATCGAGATGACGGTCGGGATGCTGCGCGAGCACGGTGTCGCCGTCGACGACTCCGACGGCAACCACTGGGCGGTCGCGCCCGGTGCGATCCGTGCGGTCGACCGGACCATCGAGCCCGACCTGTCCAACGCCGCCCCGTTCCTCGCCCTGGCCGCCGTGAGCGGTGGCGAGGTGACGGTGCGCGACTGGCCGCGGGCCACGAGCCAGGGGGGCGACGCACTGCGTGGCATCCTCGGCGCCATGGGCTGCGAGGCGACCCACGTCGAGGCCGGGCTGCGGGTCCGCGGCACCGGCCGGCTCCAGGGGGTCGACCTCGACCTCCACGACGTCGGCGAGCTGACCCCTGCCGTCGCCGCACTGTGCGCGCTGGCCGAGTCGCCGTCCCACCTGTTCGGCATCGGCCACATCCGCGGTCACGAGACCGACCGGCTCTCCGCGCTGGCCCGCGAGCTCGGCGGACTCGGTGCCGACGTCACCGAGCACGCCGACGGCCTGTCGTTCCGGCCCGCACCGCTCCACGGCGGCGTGTTCCACACCTACGCCGACCACCGGATGGCCCACGCGGGCGTCATCGTGGGCGCCGCGGTCGACGACGTCCTGGTCGAGGACGTCGCCACCACGGCCAAGACGTTCCCCGACTTCGCGACGCTTCATGGGCAGCGACCGCGCGGGTGCGCGGTGCTCACGAGCGCCACGACGGACGCGCGGGCGTCTGAACCGGAGGCGTGGCTCGAGTCGAGACCCACCGGCCGCTACTCCGACCACGACCACGAGCACTACGAGCGTCCGCGACGGCACACCCGCCCGCGCACCAAGGAGCGCCCGACCTACGACGACGCGGTCGACGGGGTCGTCGTCACGGTCGACCGCGGCCGCTACACCCTGCTGGTCGACGGCCTCACGGTGACGGCGATGAAGGCACGGCCGTTGGGCCGCAAGGGGGTGGTCGTGGGCGACCGCGTCCGCGTCGTCGGCGACACCTCGGGCAGCGACGGCAGCCTGGCGCGGATCGTCGAGGTCGAGGAGCGCACGACGGTCCTGCGGCGTACGGCGGACGACGACGACCCGGTCGAGCGGGTGATCGTGGCCAACGCCGACCAGCTGGTCATCGTCACGGCCCTCGCCGACCCCGAGCCGCGACGCGGCCTGATCGACCGCGCCCTGGTGGCGGCGTTCGTCGCCGGGATGCGGCCGCTGCTGTGCCTGACCAAGTCGGACCTCGCCGACCCCGAGCCACTCCTGGCGGCCTACCGCCCGCTCGGCGTGGCGTGGGTCGTCACCCAGCGGGGTGGCGACCTCACCGCGGTGCGGGACGAGCTCCGCGACCGGACCAGCGTCCTGATCGGCCACAGCGGCGTGGGCAAGTCGACGCTCGTCAACGCGCTGGTGCCGGAGGCCGATCGTGCGATCGGCATCGTCAACGCGGTCACCGGTCGCGGCCGCCACACCTCGACCTCCGCCCTGATGCTGGCGCTGCCGGAGGGTGACGGCTGGATCGTGGACACCCCGGGGATCCGGTCGTTCGGGCTGGCGCACGTCCAGCCCGAGGACCTCATCGAGGCGTTCCCCGACCTGGACGAGATGACCGCGGAGTGCCCGCGCGGGTGCACCCACGGCACCGACGAGCCGGAGTGCGGGCTCGACGTGGCGGTCGCGAACGGCCTCGCCGACCTCGAGCGAGTCGAGTCGTTCCGGCGTCTGCTCGCGGCGCGCAGCGCTCCGAGCTACTGACTCCGAGCCTGCGAGGGTGGAGCGAGCCGTCTCGAAACCGCTACTGACTCCGACGCCTAGAACCGCGCGCTCACGTCGTCCCAGAGCGAGCGGGCGCTCGCGTCGCCGGAGAGCACGACCAGCACCAGCACGACGACGGAGAACCCGGTGAGCAGCATCGGCAGGGCCAGCCTGAGCGCACCGGTCCGGGGGTTGAGCCAGCCGGTGAGAGCCGCCAGCACGAAGTAGCCGATCGTCGGCAGGACCAGCCGCGCGGCGTACTCCTGGTGGGCGCCGACCTGCGGGTCGCCGCTCAGCTGCGGGTTGTTGGTCAGCATCCGGTCGCCGCTGACGAACGCCGCAAGGATCGTGGCGGTCGCCAGGGTGGCCGTGATCATCATGGGGTAGCGCCACGCGTCGCGGCTCTCGGGCCGGAACGCGAACCACAGCGACACGAGGCACCCCACCGGGGCGCACACGGCAGCCGCGATGGCCAGCGCCTCGTGGAGGGGGAGCCCAAGGATCTCCATGGCAAAACGGTAGGGCTCCGGAGGCCCCTCCGTGGGCGGAGATGGTCAGAAGCCCTCCCAGACCGCGCGGGAGCCGGCGTCGCCGGTGAGCACGACCTGGACCAGAACCGCGGCCGCAGCGAGGCCCAGCACGACCTGGATCAGGACCCGGCCCGTGCCCTCGGCCCGGGTGTGCAGCCAGCCGGCGACGAGGGCGACCACACCGAAGGCGAGCGTCAGCCACGAGCAGCAGCTCGGCCCGGTCCTGGTGGGTGAGGACCAGCTCCTCCTCTGCGAGCGCGGGCCGGCTCTCCAGGAAGTTCTTGCCGGTGACGAAGGCCGCCACGACCGACCCCGTGGCCAACAGGGCCAGCGCCACCATGGGCGTGCGGAGGCGGTCACGCCAGCGCGGGAGCACGGCGTACGCCAGGGCGGTGAGGGCGCCGATGGGGCCGAAGATGACCGCGGCATGCACCACGAGCGGGTGCAACGGAAGACCACTGATCTCCATGGCGCACCACGGTAGCGGCGAGGGATGAGAATAGTGTGACGGTCGTGCCCGACTACACCGACGACCTGCGGTTGGCCCACGTGCTCGCCGACGACGCCGACTCGCTGACGACGGCGCGGTTCAAGGCGCTCGACCTCCACGTCATGAGCAAGCCGGACCTGACGCCCGTCACCGACGCCGATGAGGCGGTCGAGGAGAGCATCCGGCGCACCCTGTCGCGGGTCCGTTCGCGCGACGCCGTGACCGGCGAGGAGCAGGGATCGACCGGCCACAGCCAGCGCCGGTGGATCATCGACCCGATCGACGGCACCAAGAACTTCGTGCGGGGCGTCCCGGTCTGGGCGACGCTGATCTCGCTGGCCGTCGACGACGAGGTCGTGCTGGGTGTCGTGTCCGCACCGATGCTGCAGCGCCGCTGGTGGGCCTCGGCGGGCAACGGAGCGTTCACCGGGCGCTCGCTGCTCAAGGCGACCCGCTGCCAGGTCTCCGACGTACGCCGGCTCGAGGACGCCTCGCTGTCCTACTCCTCCCTCCACGGCTGGGACGAGCGTGGCCGGCTCGACGACTTCCTGTCGCTCTCCCGGCGCTGCTGGCGCACGCGGGCCTACGGCGACTTCTGGTCCTACATGCTGCTCGCGGAGGGGGCCGTCGACCTCGCCGCCGAGCCGGAGCCTGAAGGTCCACGACATGGCGGCCCCCGACATCGTCGTGCGCGAGGCCGGCGGCACGTTCTCCTCCCTCGACGGCACCGACGGCCCGTTCGGCGGCAACGCGCTGGCCTCGAACGGCCACCTCCACGAGGCGGCGCTGGCCTTCCTCGGCTCGCTGCCCGACGACGACTCCGACCCCGACTCCCGCCCCCGCGGCCCCGGTTCGGTCTCCGAGCTGCGCGACCACCGGACCCGCGAGGAGTGACCGCTCCCGAGACCGGCGCTCGTGTCTCACCGCGTGGCACACCTGTTCAGGTCACCCGGGCGGGGCTAGCGTGGACGCCATGCGAATCGGCGACGTACTCGGCGCCAAGCCGAGCCAGGACGTAGTCACCATCACGCCCGATGCCGGGGTGAAGGACCTGATCGCCCTGCTCGCCGAGCACAACGTCGGCGCGCTCATCGTGAGCGCCGACGGCGAGACGGTCGACGGCATCGTCAGCGAGCGTGACGTGGTCCGCCATCTCCACCACGCCGGCACGGTCGTCAACAACACGGTGGAGGCGATCATGACGTCCGAGGTGGCGACCTGCGAGCGCGACACCCAGCTCGACGACCTGATGAAGGTCATGACCGAGCGGCGGATCCGCCACGTCCCCGTGGTCGAGGGCGACAAGCTCGTGGGCATCGTCTCGATCGGCGACATCGTCAAGCACCGGATGGACCAGCTGCAGTTCGAGCGGGACCAGCTCGACAGCTACGTGCACCAGTCCTGAACAATGGGCGCCATGGACAAGCCCGAGATCGAGTTCTTCGACCCTGAACCTCCGACCGACCTGGTCGTCACCGACGTCACCGAGGGTGACGGTGCCGAGGCGACCGCCGGATCGACCGTGTCGGTCCACTACGTCGGCGTAGCCCACTCGTCCGGGGAGGAGTTCGACGCGTCGTACAACCGCGGCGAGCCGCTCCAGTTCCGGCTCGGGGTCGGCCAGGTCATCTCCGGCTGGGACCAGGGCGTGCAGGGCATGAAGGTCGGCGGTCGGCGGCAGCTCGTGATCCCGCCCCACCTCGGCTACGGCGACCGCGGCGCCGGCGGCGCCATCAAGCCCGGCGAGACGCTGATCTTCGTCGTCGACCTGCTCGGGGTCAGCTGACCCTCCCCTCGACCTGCGTCCGTCGACCGGACGCAGAAACCGGGCGGGACCGGCTCAGCCGATCCCGCCCGGTTCCGTGGTGTCAGTCCACGCTGGAGATCCGGTCGGTCGGCGTCGCCGAGACCGGGTCGTTCGCCAGCAGGTACTCGCGCAGCGAGTCGATGTCGAGACCGCCGGTGACCCGGTTCTCGCCACTGTCACGAGCGATACTGAAGTTGTCCCCACCGTCGGCGATGAAGTTGTTCATCGCCACCCGGTAGGTGTCCCCGTCCACCAGCGGCACCATCGGCGTGCCGGAGTCGCCGTCGTCGTCGACCAGCACGTCGCCCACGAGCGCGTTCGCACCCGTCAGCCCCGCCTCCGAGACGTCCCACGTGTACTGGAGCCCGGACACCTGCAGGATCTTCCGGTTGGAACCCTCGTTGCCGCCGTTCCACTGCTCGTTCAGCATCGCCTTGATGTCGGCACCGGTGAGCTCCACCGACGTCACCAGGTTGTTGAACGGCTGCACCGAGAACGCCGCGCCATAGGTGATGTCACCTGCGTCGTTCTCCACCAGGTCGGCACGGATGCCGCCGGGGTTCATCAGCGCGATGACCGGCTCCCCCTGGTCATCGATGGTGGCGTCGACCTTCTGCGCGTCGGCGATCAGGTTGCCGAGCGGGCTGTCGCCGCCGTCGGCCTCGGCGGTGCGGGTGATCACCTGGCTGACCGTCTCGAGCGGTGCGATGTGCCCGATGACCTCGTCCCGGATCGGGGCGACCAGCTCGGTGTACTGCGGCGATCAGCTCGAGGATGTTGCGCCGCGGTCGGCTCGCCCTCGCCGTTCTCCACGATCTGGTTCTGCGCGAAGGCCGCGTCACGCACGATGTCGCCGCTCTTCGGGTCGATCAGGAAGTGCAGCTTGGAGACCATCCGGCCCAGCGACGACGCGCTGGTCAGGAGCCGGTCATTGCCCTTCGGGTCCTGGACCACGCAGTTGTAGGGCTGGTGGGTGTGGCCGCTCACGACCGCGTCGATCTGCGGGCTCAGCTGCTCGGCGATGGCCAGGCCGGGGCCGACCGGCCCGGTGCAGTCGTTGTAGGCGGTGCGGTCGCCCGCCGGGTCGATTCCCTCGTGCAGCAGCACGACGATCGACTTGATGCCCCGTTCACGCAGCTTCGGGACGATCGCGTTGGCGGTCTCGACCTCGTCGTTGAAGTCGACCTGCTGGATTCCGCGCGGGGACACGATGGTGTCGGTGGCCTCCAGGGTCATGCCGATGAACGCGACCTTCTCGCCCTCGACCTTGACCACCTTGGTGCCGGGGAAGACGGTCGGCCGCTGTCGGTCGCCCTGCTCCTTCCACGTCACGTTGGCGCTCAGGTACTTGAAGTCGGCACCGTCGAAGTCCTTGCCACCGGGGCAGGAGTCGGCTCCGTTCTCGCCGTCGCCGTCGTCCAGGCAGCCGCCGCGCTGCATCCGCCGCAGCTCACGCACGCCCTCGTCGAACTCGTGGTTGCCCACGGACGAGACTTGCAGGCCCATCATGTTGAGCGCCTCGATGGTCGGCTCGTCGTGGAAGGCCGCGGACAGCAGCGGCGAGGCGCCGATCAGGTCACCTGCGGCGACAGTGATCGGGGTGGCGCCGGCAGCTCGGGACTTGCGGCGCTCCTCCTTCAGCTGCGCTGCCAGGAAGGCGGCGCCACCGGCAGGGGTGGTGTTGATGCGGCCGCTGGAGCTGCTCGACGGGACGACCTCGAGCTGGCCGTGGAAGTCGTTGATCGCCAGCAGGTCGAGCTTGACGTACTTGCTGGCGGGGCCTGCCTTGGCCTCGTAGACGGTGCGGGCCGAGGGCCCGGGGTCATCAGCGGCACTGGCTCCGCTGAGGCCGGTGAAGGCCACTGACAGGGCGCCGAGTACGGCGACAGACGTGACGCCGAGTTGGCGCTTGTTGAGCTGCATGGACGGTCCTCCGAAGGGTTGGTTGACGCCGCACCCTAACTCGGCGATGTGAGCCAGACCACCCCGGACGGTGTCCATTTGGTGACGGTTTGGGCGTCACCAGGGCAGGTCGTCCCCGGTCGACTCGTCGGACACCCGCGCGGCCTGTCCTGCCAGCGACACCACGTCCCCGAGCCGGAGCTGTCGGCCGCGGCGGGTCTCGACCTCACCGTTGACGCGGACCAGCCCCTGCTGCGATGACCGGCTTGGCGTCGGCGCCGCTCTCCACCAGGTTGGCGAGCTTGAGGAACTGGCCGAGCCGGATCGACTCGTCACGGATGGGTACGTCGACTGGCTGGGTCATGGCGCGACCACCGCGACGGTGTGGATGAGGACGCCGACCAGGCCGCCGACGATGGTGCCGTTGATCCGGATGAACTGCAGGTCGCGGCCGACGTGGAGCTCGATCCGGTCGGCGGCCTCCTTGCCGTCCCACCGCTCGATCGTGCTCGTGATGACCGTGGTGAGCTCGGCGCCGTACCGCTCGACGACGAAGACCGCGGCATCGGCGGCGACCGAGTCGAGGCGCCGCCTCAGGTCCTCGTCGACGGTGAGCCGCTCGGCGAAGGCGACCAGCTCGGCCTGCAACCGGCGGCGCAGCTCGCCGTCGGGGTCGCGGAGCGCTCCGAGCAGGGCCTTGCGGAGTGCGTTCCACAGCGAGATGCCGGTCGTCGTGAACTGCGGGTGGTCGAGCAGCCGGTTCTTCAACGCCTCGGCACGTGCCTGGGTGTCGGCGTCGAAGAGCAGGTCCTGGCCGAGCTGGCCCAGCATCGAGTCGAACGCGCTACGGGCGTGGTGGAGCGGGTCCTCGCGGATGTCGTTGATCCAGCGCACCGTCTCGGTGTGGATCCGGGTCGTGACCGCCTCGTTGAGCCGCGGCGGCGCCCACCACGGCGCGCGCTCGCTCAGCACCTCGTGCACCGTGTCGGGGTTGTCGACGAGCCAGCGGTGGAGCTCCTCCAGCGCCAGGTCGACCACGCCGTGGTGGAGGTCGTCGCGGACCACCTCCACGACGAACGTGCCGAGCAGGGGCGCGATCGGCTCCTCGCGGAACCGTGGCACGAGCACGGTCTCGACGAGGTCGGCGATCTGCTGGTCGCCCACCTTGGCCACGGCGATGCCCGCCACCTCGGTGACCTCGTCGACCACCCGTCGCGCGTGGTCCGGCTGCGCCGCCCACTGGCCGACCCGCCGCGAGATGTCGGCCGCGGCGACCCGCTCGCGGATGATTCCCTCCTGCAGGAAGTTCTCGCCGAAGAACTCCTCCAGGCTGCGACCCAGGTCGTCCTTGCGCTTGGGCACGAGGGCCGTGTGAGGGATCGGCAGGCCGAGGGGGTGCTTGAAGAGGGCGGTGACGGCGAACCAGTCGGCGATCGCGCCCACCATCGAGGCCTCAGCGCCGGCGTTGACGAAGCCGAGGAAGCCCTTCTGGTCGAGCGTGAGCAGGTAGACCACAGCGGCCAGCAGCAGCAGGCCGACGGCGAGGCTGCGCATCCGACGGAGCCCCCGACGGCGCTCCTCGTCGGCGGCCGGGTTCGGGGTGATCATCGTGACGCTGCTCATCACGGTCGATTCTGTCCTACCGCACCCCGGCTGCCAGAATGCGGGGATGCCTCGCACCGTCATCACCTTCGGGACGTTCGACGTCTTCCACGTCGGACACCTCCGCGTGATCGAGCGCGCCGCCGCGCTCGGCGACCGGCTGGTCGTCGGCGTCTCCGCCGACGCGCTCAACCTGCGCAAGAAGGGTCGCGAGCCGGTCTTCAGCCAGGACGAGCGACTCGCGATCGTCGCCGCCCTGAAGCCGGTGCACGACGTGTTCGTCGAGGAGAGCCTCGAGCTCAAGCGCCACTACCTCACGCAGTACCAGGCCGACGTCCTCGTGATGGGAGACGACTGGGAGGGCAAGTTCGACGAGTTCGAGGACATCTGCGAGGTGGTCTACCTCCCGCGCACGCCGGCGATCTCCACGACCGCCCTGATCGAGAAGATCTCCGCCACGGACTGAGGCCGCCCGGTTCCGGCTGGGGCGAGGGTTTAGGGTCGACCGCGTGCGGGGCAGGCTTCCCGTGCCCACGTCTCGGATCCGAAGGGGGACCCATGCGCCGTACTCTCGCTGCCACCGCCGTGGCACTGAGCCTGGCCGCTTCCATGCTGGCTGCCGCCACACCGTCGTCTGCTGACGACGGGTACACGATCACGCCAGAGTCGGCACCGGCGGCCGAGGCCGACGTGCCCACGCCGGTGCAGGCGCTGGACCAGGCAGAGGCCGCGCTCGAGGGAGAGGTGCAGGGAGAGCGTCGCCCCGAGGCGACCCTCGCGCTGCGCGACCTGTTCGTCTCGCTCCCGCTGCTCCGCGGAGACGACCGCGAGCGGGCCGAGAGCATCCTGGCGCGTCCGACCGACGGTGCCGATGACCCCTACGGCGACGGCTACACCGTGCGTGCGAAGAAGAAGTGCGCCAAGAAGGTGTGCATGCACTGGGTGTCCTCGACGTCGGACCAGGCCGGCAAGAAGTGGGTGAACAAGTCCCTGCGCACCATGAAGAAGGCGTGGCGCAAGGAGGTCGGCAAGATGAACTACCGACGCCCCGTCAAGGACGGCCGCCGGGGCGGCAACAAGAAGTTCGACGTCTACCTGAAGGAGCTCGGCTCGCAAGGCCTCTACGGCTACTGCGCCCCCGAGTACACCAAGCGCGGCTACCGCAGGCTCGCGTCCGGCTACTGCGTCCTCGACAACGACTTCGCCCGCGACCAGTACGGCACCAAGCCGATCAACAGTCTCAAGGTGACCGCCGGACACGAGTTCATGCACGCCATCCAGTTCGCCTACGACTACCGCGAGGACCCGTGGCTGCTCGAGGCGACCGCGACGTGGATGGAGGAGCGCTTTGCCGACGGGGTCAACGACAACCGGCAGTACCTCCCGGCGGGCCAGTCCTACATCACCTACCGGGCGCTCGACACGTTCGACCAGAACAGCACCGTCCAGTACGGCAACTGGGTCTTCTTCGAGTACCTCGGCAAGCGGTTCGGCCAGGGCATCGTGAAGCGGATCTGGAAGCAGGCGGGCCACTTCAAGGGCGACGGCAAGACCTACTCGACCTCCGCCGTGAAGCGGGTGCTACCCCGCAAGGCGCCGTTCAAGAAGGTCTATGCGCAGTTCGCGGCCGCCAACACCACCCCGGGCCGCTCCTACCCCGAGGGCAACACGTGGCCGAGCCCCGCGTGGGTCGGCAAGGGCCGGCTGGGCAAGGGCGAGGTCGCCTCGGGCACGGTCAACATCGCCCACATGGCGACCAACGACTTCAAGGTGACCCCGAAGAAGGAGCTGCGCAAGAAGAAGTTCAAGCTGCGGGTCCGCATCGACGGCCCCAAGCGGCGCACCGACCCGATGGCTGCGGTGGTCCTGCAGAAGAAGTCAGGCAACGTGAAGCGGATGCTGGTCAAGCTCAATCGCAAGGGCAACGGCGGCCGGACGGTGCCGTTCAACCGCAAGCAGACCAAGCACGTCTACATCGTGGTGGCCAACGCGTCGACGCGGTTCAACTGCGGCGCCGGTGACTTCACCTACTCGTGCAAGGGCACGCCCAAGGACGACGGCCGGGCCTACACCGTGCAGTTCAAGGTGGTCACAGGGCGCCGCTGAGCCCGGGGGTCACGGCGTACGCCGCTTGGGGCGGGCCCGCAGGTGGGCCCGCTCGCCCTGCTTGCCGAACAGGCTGAGCACCTCCACGGGCTCCTCGCCGGCGGGTCCGAACCAGTGGGGCACACGGGTGTCGAACTCGGCGGCCTCGCCGGGCTCCAGCACGACGTCGTGCTCGGCGAGGCGGAGCCGCAGCCGGCCGTCGAGCACGTAGAGCCACTCGTAGCCCTCGTGGGTCTGCGGCTCGGTGTGGGCGTGCGGCCTACGGGGTGAGATGACCAGCTTGTAGGCCTGGATCCCGCCGGCGCGTCGGGTCAGCGGCACCATCGTCATGCCGTGCGCCTTGACGGCCCGCAGGTGCACGCGCGGGTCCCCGGTCGGGGGCGCGTCGACGAGCTCGTCGAGGGTGACCCCGTGGGCGCGCGCCAGCGGCAGCAGCAGCTCCAGCGTCGGCCGCCGCGCGCCCGACTCGAGGCGCGACATCGTGCTCACCGAGATCCCGGTCTGCTCCGAGAGCTCGGCCAGCGTCGTGTCGCGCTCCTGGCGCAGGGCGCGGAGGCGCGGTCCGACCGCGGCCAGGGTGTCGTCGTCCATGCGCCGAGTTTGCCATATCGGCAACGTAACTTGCCACTCCTAGGCAGTCGGCGCACACTCGGAGCATGACGTCAGACGAGCTCCAGGACAGGTACGACGTGGTGGTGGTGGGTGGCGGGGCCGCCGGTCTCAACGGGGCGCTCATGCTCGCGCGCTCGCGCAGGTCGGTGGTGGTGATCGACGCCGGCTCGCCGCGCAACGCACCCGCCGCGGGCGTCCACGGGATGCTCGGCCACGACGGCATACCCCCGGGCGAGCTGCTCGCCCGGGGCGCCGCGGAGGTTCGTCGCTACGGCGGCTCGGTCGTCACCGGCGAGGTGACGGGCGTGACGCGCGACGACGGCGACTTCAGGGTCGCGTTGGCCGACGGGAGGTCCGTGGGAGGTCGACGGCTGCTGGTGACGACCGGGCTGGTCGACGAGCTGCCCGAGATCGAGGGGCTGCGCGAGCGCTGGGGGCGCGACGTCATCCACTGCCCCTACTGCCACGGCTACGAGGTCCGTGACCAGGCGATCGGCATCCTCGCCTCCGGCCCGATGTCGGTCCACCAGACGCTCCTCTTCCGGCAGCTCAGCGACGACGTCGTCTACTTCCTCGACAGCTCCGAGCCACCGCCCGCCGAGCAGCTGGCGCAGCTCGAGGCACTCGGGGTCGCGGTCGTCACCGGCCCCGTGACCGGGTTGGCGGTCAGCGACGACCAGCTCTCCGGCGTACGCCTCGAGGACGGGACCGTCGTCGCGCGAGAGGTGGTCGTGGTGGCAGCGCGGATGACCGCGCGCGCCGGCTTCCTCGCCGACCTCGGTCTCAAGCCGGTCGAGCATCCGTCCGGCATGGGCGAGCACCTCGTCGCCGACCCGACCGGGCGTTCCGAGGTGCCCGGCGTCTGGCTGGCCGGGAACGTCACCGACCTGGCCGCCCAGGTCGGCACGTCCGCGGCGGCCGGCGCCATGGCCGGCGCCCAGATCAACATGGACCTCGTCACGGAGGACACCGCCGCCGCGGTCAGTCGTCGCGGTCCACGCTGAAGACCGGCTCACCGCCACTGCACTCGGCCTCCACCCGGGTCCGGCGCTCCTCGGTCTCGAACTCGACGCGGACCCGGTCCGGCCCCCGTTCGTCCACCTCCAGGGAGTACCCGCTGTAGGCCGTGGAGCCGGTCAGTCGGATGGTCGCGCCGCGGCACTCGGCCGAGACGGCGCCGGCGCTGTCGTGCCAGGTGCGCGCCACCGGGGTCGCCGACGAGGGCGGCGACGACGTGCCGGACGAGGCCGTGGGCCGCAGCGAGGAGGACGACTCCGTCGGCGATCGGTCCGGTGATCCGGAGGGGTTCCGTGGCTCGCCGGAGGGCTCGGCCGACGGCAGCGCCTCGATGCCGCTCGAGACCCCGTCTCCGGCCCGCGAGATGACGCCCCAGACCAGGACCGCCCCGGCGACCGCGACCACGACCCACGCGGCCACGCCCAGCGCCACGGCACGCCGAGGTCTCATGACGCCATCCTCTCACCGGGGGTTCCTCCCGGCAGGACGACGGCGCTCGGGCTAGCGTGCGGCGTATGACGAGCATCCTCGTGGTCGAGGACGACGAGGCGATCCGCAACGCGTGCCGGCGCGGCCTGACCGAGCGAGGGTACGCCGTGGCGACCGCGGCGACCGGCCTGGCGGGGATCGAGCACGTGCTGGCCTCGGCACCGCAGGTGGTGCTCGTCGACCTCGGCCTCCCCGACCTGGACGGTCTGGCGCTGATCTCGATGATCCGCGCCGCCTCTCAGGTCCCGATCATCGTGATCACTGCGCAAGACGACGACCCGACCATGGTCCGGGCCCTCGACGGCGGCGCCGACGACTACGTGGTGAAGCCGTTCGGCACCGACCAGCTCGCTGCCCGGATCCGGGCGGTGCTGCGGCGTGCGGGCGGCACCGGGGCGCCGTCGGAGCCGTTGCGGGTGGGCGACCTCGTCATCGACGAGCGCGCGCGCACCGTCAGCCTCGCCGGCGAACCCGTGGAGCTGGCGCGCAAGGAGTTCGACCTGTTGTTCGCGCTGGCGTCGCGGCCCGGCGAGGTCGTCACCAAGCGCGAGCTCCTCGCCGACGTCTGGCAGGACGCGTACGGCGGGTCGGAACGGACCGTGGACGTGCACCTCTCGTGGCTGCGACGCAAGCTCGGCGAGTCCGCGGCCGAGCCGCGCTACCTCCACAGCGTGCGCGGGGTCGGCGTACGACTGGTCGACCCCGGCCGGGACGGCTAGGCGACCGCCGGTGCGACGTCGCATCTCCTGGCTGGTCATCGCCACCACCTCGGTCGTGGTGGTGTCCTTCGTCGTGCCGCTCTGTCTGCTGGTGCGCACGCTCGCCCAGGACCGGGCGATGGCGGCCGCCGACCAGGAGGCCCGCAGCGTCGCGATCCTGGTCACCCGGATCGGCAACGAGGACCAGCTCGCCGAGGTCGTCGACGGGATCGACCCGCGCAGCGTCGCCAGCACCGCCGTGCTCACCGACGCCGGCACGGTCCTCGGTGCCGGGGACGTGAGCGCGAGCGACCCCGAGGTACGACGGGCCCGCGAGGGCGAGGCGTTCACCGTGGTCGACGACGCGGGGGGCCGCGTGCTGCTGCCGGTCGTCACGGGCGACGGCACCGCGGTGGTGCGCACCAGCGTCGCCCCGGCCGACCTGCGCCGGGGCGTGACCGAGGCGTGGCTCGGCCTCATCGGCCTCGGCGTCCTGCTGCTGGCACTGGGAGCGGCGATCGCTGCGTGGCTGGGCCGCCGCATCAGCCAGCCGCTGCTCGGTGTGGCCGGGGTCGCCCACCAGCTCCGCGAGGGGGACCTCTCCGCGCGGGCGGAGGTGCGCGGCACCGAGGAGACCGAGGAGCTGGCCCGGGCGCTCAACGGTCTCGCCGAGCGCACCACCGAGCTGTTGACCGAGGAGCGGCTGGCCGTGGCAGACCTCTCCCACCGGCTCCGGACCCCGGTCACCGCGCTGCGCCTGGACTCCGAGGCGGTGGCGGACCCCGGTCTGGCGACCCGGCTCCAGGACCACATCGGTGTCCTCCAGCGCACCATCGACGCGATCGTCCGCGAGGCCCGCAGGCCGGTCCGCACCGACCTCCCCGCCCGTACGGACGCCGTGGCCGTCGTCCGGGAGCGCACCGACCACTGGAAGGCGCTCGCCGAGGACCAGGGCCGACCCACGGACGTGAGCCTGCCCGACGGCACCGCTCCCCGTCGGGCTCGCCACCGAGGACCTGGCCGACCTCGTGGACGTGCTGGTCGACAACGTCTTCGCCCACACCGCCGAGCCGGCGGGCTTCCGGGTGGTGCTCGACCGCGAGGGCAGCGAGGCCCGCCTGGTCGTGGAGGACGAGGGTGGCGGGCTCTCCGGGGAAGCCGCCGGCCGGCCCGGGCACCACCGGGCTCGGTCTCGACATCGCACGGCGTACGGCGGAGTCGTGCGGCGGCCGGCTGACCCTGGGCCGGGGGCCCGGAGGCGGTACCCGGGTCGAGGTGGTCATCCCCGTGCTCGAGGGCTGACGCCGGCTCAGTCGTGGCCCGAGCGGGTGCTGGTGCCGGTGTTGGTGCCGCCACGCGTACCGGTGTTGGTGCCCGTACTGGTGTGCGAGTCGAAGTCGTCGTCCCCGTCGTCGTGGTCCTCGACGACCTCGAGGTCGTCGTCGTCGAGGTCCCGCCGCGCGTCGTCATCGACCAGGCTGCCCGCCGCGGGGGCCGGAGCGGGTGCGGGAGCACTGGGCGCTCCGCCCGCGGCGGTCACCGTGGTGCTGCCTCCGCCCACGTTCACGGTCCGGGTCACGGTGGTCACGCACTTCCCCGCCTCGAGCTTGGCCGGCGGCTTGCACGGGGCGAAGCGCGGTCGGTCGGTTCCGGGGCGCCGCTGGTCGGTGTCGACGGCGGCCGTGGTCTGGGCGGCGGGTTCGGGCGCGGCCACCTGGTAGGCGGTGACGGCGCCGGCCGTGCCGGCGGCCAGCGCGGCGAAGGCGGCGACTGCAGTGGTGAGAGACATGACGCCAGTGGAACCCGGAGCGCCCTATGCCCGCGTCGTGCCGACCTCAAGAGCAGGTCAAGGCTCCCCTTGAGGAGCTCTTGACCCCTCGATGACGCGACGTTGCCGGTCCGGCGCACAGGCTGGGGGCCATGTCATACACGAGCAGGGACCGCGACCGCGGACGTCTCGCGGTCGCCGCGGTGACCGGCCTCGGCGCGGTCGGCACACTGACGGCGACCGGCTGGCTGGCCGGTGCGCTCGCCACCGATGCCGCTGCCCAGGAGTCGGCGTCCACGGGAGCCGACACGGCGCCGGCGGCGAGGCAGCGGCACGAGGTGCGGCAACGGCCCTACGTCACCCGGGTGACGCTGCGCTACGTCCGGGCCGCGGTCGCGACGACGGTCACCCCGGCCTCGGGCGGCACCGTCACGAGCGCCGCCCCGAGCACCTCGTCGGGCTCGTCCGGCACCTCGTCCAGCGGCTCCTCCACGTCGTCCGGCTCCTCCGGGTCGTCGGGGTCCTCCGGGTCGTCCGGCTCCTCCGGACCTCCCCCCGCCCCGAGCAGCGGGTCGTGACCGTGCCGACCCACGCCTGGCTCGACGCGTTCGGGACCTACCTGTTCCTCGCCGTACGTCGACCCGCTGCGCTCGGCGCCGCGCTCCGCCTGGCCGAGACCGTCGTCCACGACGTCGACGCCACCTGCAGCCGATTCCGCGACGACTCCGACCTGAGCCGGGCCAACGCGTCCCCGGGAAGCTGGGTCGACGTGGACCCGCTGCTGGTGGCCGCCGTCGGCGTCGCCTGCGAGGCCGCGGCAGCGACCGACGGGCTGGTCCACCCGCTGCTCGGACGCACCTTGGTGCAGCTCGGCTACGACCGGGACTTCCGGCGACTGGCTGCGGCGACCGAGACCCTGCTGCCGGGGGACGCCGGCGGGACGCACCCTCCGACCATCGACGCCTGGCGCGCGATCGGGCTGGACCCCTCCGGAGCCATCCGGGTCCCGCCGGGCACCGCGCTCGACCTGGGCTCCACCGGGAAGGCCTGGACGGCTGACCTGATCGCCGCCGCGATCGACACCGAGCTGGGCGAGCCGGCCCTGGTCAGCGTGGGCGGCGACCTCCGCATCGCTGCCCCCGACGGCGCCGCGTGGCAGGTCGCGGTGTCCGAGGACCCGGCCGGGCCGGTCCACCAGCAGGTGCTCCTGGCCGAGGGGGGCCTCGCGACGTCGAGTACGCGGGTCCGGCGCTGGACCCACGGAGGCGTCGTCCGCCACCACCTGCTCGACCCGCGAACGGGGCGGCCCGTCGACGAGGTGTGGCGCACCGTCAGCGCCACCGGACCCTCCTGCGTCGCCGCCAACACCGCCTCGACAGCCGCCGTCGTGCTGGGCCCGTCAGCGCCGGGGTGGCTGGCGGACCGAGGTGTGGCGGCTCGCCTGCAGCCCGAGCAGGGCGTGGCCGTCACGACGGCCGGGTGGCCCGTGACATCCACGTCCCGCTCGAGGAGGGCGTCGTGATCGAAGGGTTGCTCTGGTACCTCAACCGCAGCACCGGCGTGGCCGCGCTCGTCCTGCTCAGCATCACCACCGTGCTGGGTGTGCTCGCCCTCGGCGGGCGGCCGGGCCGGCGGGTGCCGGGCTTCGTCACCCAGGCAGTTCACCGCAACCTCGCGCTGCTCGCGGTGGTGACGGTCGTCGTCCACGTGGTGACCGCGGTGGCGGACGAGTTCGTCGACATCCGCTGGTGGCACGCCGTCGTGCCGTTCACGGGCACCTACGAGCGCCTCTGGCTGGGCGTCGGTGCCCTCGCCCTCGACCTGCTGCTGCTCGTCACCCTCTCGAGCCTGCTGCGCACGAGGCTGCGCCACCGCACCTGGCGCGCGGTGCACCAGTCGGCCTACCTGCTGTGGCTCACCTCGATCCTGCACGGCATCGGGATGGGGAGCGACATGCGAGCGGGGCTGTGGACGGTGACGGTCGTCTGCGCCGCTGCGGTGCCCACCGCACTCGCCTGGCGGCTCGCCGGGCTCGCGCTCGGCCCGCCTCGCGCCCCAGGAGCTGCAGACCAGACCGACGACGCCATGACGATGCCGATCCGGAGGATCCCATGACCATCACGTTCGCCCAACCCGCGGTCGCCGCCGCCCACGACGACCGACCGCCGTCGCCGGTCCCGGTCCCGTCGGAGGTGACCGTCCTGCCCGGGCCGGCGCTGCTGGCGGGGATCGAGGCCGGGCCCTCCCTCGCGGCCCACCGCGACCAGCACGGCCCCCTCCCCCGGCTGGACCGGGCCGCCCTGATGACCGACCTCGAGCGCATCTCGCTGCGCGGTCGTGGCGGCGCAGGATTCCCCTTCGCCACGAAGCTGGCTGCACTCGGTTCAGGTCGTCCGGTGCTCGTGGTCAACCTGAGCGAGGGCGAACCGGCCAGCAGCAAGGACTCCGGCCTCGCCCTCACCCGACCCCACCTCGTCCTCGACGGCGCCGTGACGACGGCCCGGGCACTCGCGGCCCGCGAGATCCATGTCGTCCTGCCCGGCGAGCGACCGATGGCCGCCGGCTCGATGCGCGCGGCTATCGCGGAGCGCGACGACCCGGTCCGCATCCGGACGCATGTCGCCGAGCCACGCTTCGTGGCCGGCCAGGCGAAGGCGGTCGTCGAGCTGCTCTCGGGCCGCCCCAACCTCCCGCGGACCAGCTGGGCACCCGAGGCCGTCTCCGGCCACCAGGGCCGGCCGACGCTGCTCAGCAACGGCGAGACCTGGGCGCGGATCGGGCTGCTGGCGCTGCACGGCGCCCGCGACTACGCCAGGATCGGCATCCCCACCGAGCCGGGCGCGACGCTCCTCACGGTCGGCACCCCCGGCTCCGTGCCCGTGGTCCGGGAGGCGGCGTACGGCGACGTCGTCCGGGACCTGATCCCCCGCGAGCGGCACGGCCGACCGGTGCTGATCGGCGGGTTCCACGGGTCGTGGGCCACGTGGGAGACCGTGGCCAGCCTCCGGCTCTCGGTCTCCCGGATGCGGACGCTCGGCACGCCGCTCGGTGCCGGGGTGCTGCTGTCCCTCGGTCGCGACGACTGCCCGGTCGACCTCACCCGGAAGGTGGTCGGCTACCTGGCCGGCCAGAGTGCGGGCCGGTGCGGGCCCTGCTTCAACGGCCTGCCCGCGCTCGCCGACGCCGTCGACGCGGTCGCACGCGGCCGCGGTGGCACCGCCCGCGTCGAGGAGCTCTCCCGCCTCGTCGTACGCCGCGGCGCCTGCGCCCACCCCGACGGCACCGTCCGGCTGGTCCGCTCCTTGCTCTCCACGTTCGCGGCCGAGGTCGCCGCCCACGCCGGCGGCGCGTGCCGCTGGGACGACGACGACGTGCTGGTGGGCGTGGCATGAGCACCCGCGAGCTACGGGTCGACTGGCCAGAGTGCCGCGCGCGGGGGCTCTGCCACGAGCTCCTCCCCGAGCTCATCGACCTGGACGAGTGGGGCTACCCCGTCGTGCGCGGCGTGGTCACCGACGACCTGATGAGCGAGGCCCGCACCGCCGTCCGCACCTGCCCCCGCCTGGCCCTGAGACTGGTCGAGGGCCGCTGACACGGAGGCCGCGACTACCGTCGCCGGCGCGGGATCCGGGAGTGGATGATCGCCGCCCGGGCCGCGTTCATCCCGGGAGCGCCGTGGACCCCACCACCGGGGTGAGCCGATGCCGACCCGAGGTAGAGCCCCTTGATCGGGGTCTCGGACCTCCCCAGACCGGGGATCGGGCGGAACACCAGCTGCTGGTCGAGCTGCGCCGTGCCCCCGTTGATGCCACCGCCCAGGAGGTTGGCGTCGAGCCGCTCCATCTCCCGTGGTCCGAGGACCCGACGGGCGAGGACGCGGCTCGCGAAGCCGGGTGCGTACCGCTCGATCCTGGCCTGCATCCGGTCGGCGAAGCGTTCGCAGTCGTCACGGTCCCACACGCCTCGGATGGTGCCGTCGCCCGCGTCGCGATCGGTGCGCTGGGGGACGTGGGTGTAGGCCCAGAGCGACTCGGTTCCGGCTGGCGAGCGGGAGGCATCGCTGGTGGTCATCTGGCCGGTCAGGAGGAAGGGTGCGGCGGGGACGGCGTCGGCAGCGACCTGGCTCCACGCCTCCGACATCTGGCTCACCGAATCAGCGATGTGCACCGTCCCTGCCGCATGAGGCGGCGGGCTCTCCCACGGGACAGGTCCGTCGAGCGCCCAGTCGACCTTGACGGTCGAGGCATCCATGCGGAACTTCTTCATGGAGGTGACGACCCGCGACGGAAGGTCTTCGTGGGGGACGAGCTCGCCGTACAGATGTGGAGCGACGACATCAGCGATCACCGCCTTGCGCGCCTGGATCCAGTCGCCGTCGGCGGTCTCGACGCCCGTGGCCCGTCCCGCCCGCACACGGACGCGTGTGACCCGGCTCGAGCAGCGGATCTCGCCCCCCAGGGAACGGACCCTGCGTGCCAGTGCCTGCGCGAGCTCACCGGCGCCACCGGCGGGGACAGGAAAGCCGACGGTCTGCCCGAGCATGCAGAGCAGCAGGCCCATCATGCCGGAGCCGGCGCCGTCGAGCGGAATGTCGGCATGCGCCGCGTTCCCCGCGATCAGCAGTCTCGGGGCGTCGCCACGGAACCGAGCGCGTCCCAGCTCCGTGGCCGGGGACAACAGGGTGCGCACGAAGCCGAGTCCACCGACGGAGCGCAGCCGGGCAGCGGCAGCGAGTCCGTGCCGGACCGGCGGGAACGGCGACAGGAGCGCTCCGACGATGTGGTCCCCGATGCGGTCCCACTCGGCGCAGGTGTCAGCCACGCCTGTCCGTCGCCTGCCGCCGCCTGCTCCATGAGGTCCGCCGTGACGCGCCGGTCGCGGTGGAGGAGCGCCCACGACCCGTCGGGCAGGGGGTGACCCAGGACGGCGGGGGCGTGTCGCCACTGCAGGCCGTGGCGCTCGAGGTGGAAGGCCTGGATGTGAGGTGAGGTGGCGGCCAGCGGGTAGAACGCGCTGAACGTGTCGTGCACGAAGTCAGGGTGAACCCCCCGGTCGCTGCGCACGGCGCCACCGACCTCCGGCTGCTCCTCCAGCACCAGGACCGACCACCCGGCGTCGACCAGGTGGTTGGCGGCGACCAGCCCGTTCGGGCCGGCGCCGATCACGATGGCGTCGTACACGCGCTCCTCTACCGCCGCTCGGCGAGCGCAGCGAAGCGGCGCAGCGCCTCACCGTTGCGCCAGCCGATCAACGGCGCGCGCACGGGTGAGGGCACCAGCGTGCCGGGGCCTGCGACGGCGTCTTCCTGCATCTCCAGCAGCGTAGCGTCGCCCTCCTGGCTGAGCGAGATGACGACCTCGGCCTCCCCTGCCGGCCAGGCCCGGGCCCGAAGTCGCAGTCGAGAGCCCGGCGCGACGTCGAGCACCTCCGTGGTGTCATCGACGACCAACGGCCACAAGCCGGCGGAATGGTGCAGCTTGGCTCCCACCGCCGGCCAGCTCGCGTCGACCTCCCGCATCCGCGTCGCACCCACCACCCACAACGGGTACAACCAGCCGTCGGACAGCGTCTCCCAGACCTTCGCGGGGGTGGCATGGATGATTCTCGTGGTGGTGGGCACGTGGTGACGTACCCAGCCTCTGGTGGGGGATGCAACCCGTCCACCGGTCGGTCACGCATGCACGGCTTCCGACTGCGTGCTTCGCCACTCATCAGCGAGCAGGGCGTAGCCGAAGACGTCCAGCCACTCGCCTGTCCGGTGCAGGGACTCGCGGACAGCGTGCTGCTCCCGTCGCATGCCCAGCCGCTCCATGAGTCGCCACGACGCCTCGTTGTCCGCGAAGCAGTTGGCGACCACACGGCGTACGCCGAGCTCGTCGAAGCAGAGCCGGAGCAGCTCCCGGACGGCCTCGGTCCCGAATCCCTGACCGCTGTGGACCGGGTCCAGGACCCAGCCCAGCTCCGCCTGAACCCCGCGGGCCCGGTCCGCGACCTCGGTCTGGGCCCAGGCGTCCTCGATCCTGAGCATGAGGTCGCCGATCACCTGCCCCTCCCGCTCGACGATGAGGGTGGTGGCGCAGACGGTCCGGCTCCTCGAACGTGGCGCGGTAGTCCGGCAGGGCATCGGGCACGGCGGTGAGCCAACGGCCGACAGATGCCTGACGTCGGAAGAGCCAGGTTGCCTCGACGTCTGCGGCACGCGCCGGGCGCGACGTGAGACCGTTCGGTGCGGACGGGCCACTCCAGACGCCCGAACGCCGGTGACGGTCGCTGATGGTCCACCGTGCCCGGCGGAGACATCGATCGGACGGACAGGACCGTGGCTCCGATGTCCCGCAACCCCGTCAGCAGACCGTGGAGCTGCGCCTGGTCGACGGTGCCTGTCGAGCGACGATGTGCCGTCCTCACAGTGGGCCAGCTCGAGAGCACCGAACCGGGATCGCCAATGGTCGTCCAGGTGACCGTCGACCCGCAGCTCGTAGCTGCGCGGCATGGCGAGACTCATGACGGCACCGCCGCCACCACCGGCTGCGGTCGCCGACGCGGGCGCGTCGGTCGACGGATCGCCCACTCGGCGACGGCCAGATTGATGATCCAGGCCGACGTCATCGGACAGATCATGACTGAGGACGCCGTGCCCGAACCAGGCCTCACCGAAGCCCACAGTCAGCGTCTGGGTCCCTGCGCCCAGCGCGAGCGCGTACGCCCGGATCATCCACGCCCGGTGGTGGGTGATGTCCCGACGCCGGATGGCAGCGAACCCGAGGACGATGAAGACGCCCATGGCCGCGCGAAAACACCAGCCGCGCGAGGTAGAGCACGTCGCCCGTGCCCTCCTTCTGTGAGTACATCAACGTCATCCAGAGGCCAGAGCCCGCCACGAGCGAGCCCGCCACCACGAGTGTCCGGCCGGCGGCCCGGTGGTAGCCGGGCCGCCGGCGACGCAGACTGGTCGAGAACTGCAGCGCTCCGAACGTCGGCGTAACCGATCGCGCCGACGACGTGCACCACCAGAGGGAGCGGCGACGCGGTGAACCGGGCATCGGACGGGAGGACCTCCGGGCCGCCCGAGAGCTCGACCACGCGGAGCGAGCCGGCCACGACCGGGATGACGCTCAGGGCGATCAACGCGGTCGGGATCCGCCAGCTCCGCCGCTCGGTGGTCATCGGACTGCGGCAGGCTGCGCCGTGGCGGAGTCGGCCTCGACGAGCTCCTGGTTGCGCGCCGAGCTCCAGAGCGAGTAACCCAGGGCGATCATGGCGATGCCGTTGGGGAAGGCGAGCAGCCGGTAGAACGCGTCCGGCATCACCGTCAGCGCGATGCTCACGACGCCGCCGACCGCGAGGAGCAGGGTCGCCCAGCGGGTCAGGACCCCCGCCCGGAACAGGGCGATGCCGAAGATGAGGCCGCCGGCCAGGTAGGCGATGCCCTGGACCTGGTTGATGGTCGCCAACGCCCCGATGTCACCGCTGCGCGCTGCCGTTGGTCGCGGCCTCGACAGCGTCCCTGACGAAGGACGGGTCGGAGTCAGCGATGGCAGGCAGGACGTAGGCGGCCGCGAAGGTGCTGCCCATGATCAGGAGGTAGCCGGCACTGAGCACGAGGTAGCCGACCAGGCCGAGGACTCCGTTGCGGCGTACCTGGCTCAGGTACATGCCGGTGAAGCCGACCAGGGCAAGCGCGGTCATCAGGACCTTCAGGGAGTTGCGGAAGACGACCTCGGTCGACGTGATGGAGCCGACGTCCACGTGGGGATGATTGATCTGGACGCCGATGAAGATCGCTCCGGCGAGCGCGGCGCAGACGCCTGAGGCCTGGATGAGGCGGGTTGCCGTGATGGTCATGGCGGGTTTCCTTGCTGTCGGTCCTCTGGCCGGGTGCCGAGGGACGACTCGAAGCTAGGAGCCGTCGGGGTGATGCCACATCACCATGTGATGTGACTCAGGTGGTGATTCAGCCGTCGAGGAGACCCAGATCCTCAGCCCGGCTGACGGCGGTAGCCCGGGTGTTCACGTCGAGCTTGGTGAAGATGTGCTTGGTGTGGGATCGCAGAGTGTTGACGGACACGAACAGCTGGCGCGCGATCTCGGGACCGCTCAAGGTCGTGGCCAGCAGTCGCAGGACCTCGAGCTCGCGGTCACTCAGCGTCGTCTGATCCGGCCCGTCCACCGTGGTCGGAGCCCGCTGTGCAGCGCTGTCGGCAACGCGCAACGCCCGCACGTGCTCCGTCGTGCCCGGCCTCCTCCCAACGTCACCGAGCAAACTCTGGAGTGGTTCGCCCTCGTCCAGGAACAGGCGCACGAAGCCGGCAGGGACCCCGGCGACCACTGCTCGGGCGAGAGCGTCCAAGGCCTCGGCACGATTGCCGAGCGCCTCGAGCGCCATGGACCGGACCACGAGAATCTCGAGCACACTCCCTCCGCGGCCGCCGGACTCGGCGTCCGCGAGGAGCCGCCCCAGCATCGGCGAGATGCCCTCGACGGCCGTGGAGCTGCCGTCCACCCGAGCCGACGCCAGGACCAGTCGTGCGTACGTGAGCAGGTTGAACTCTCTCAGGTAGGCCGGTTCGGTCGTGCTCGTGACCTGATGCTCGTGTGCCCAGTTCCAAGCCTCGTCAACGAGGCCCTGAGCAAGGTGGACCTGGGCACGCATCGCCGGGATCGGACGCACGTCGGGGGAGAAGCCGCGCAGGTAGCGCGCCTCGGCCTGGTCAAGCAGCTCGATCGCCGCGTCGAGGTCACCGTAGGCCCGCCGCAGACCGGCCATGGCTACGTACCACCGGTGCCGGTTCTCCAACAGGGAGGCTCCCTCACCCAGGGCTTTGCTCGTCTGCAGATGGCGTGCCGCTCCGTCGAGATTCCCCTCCTCTCGCAAGACCTCGCTGAGCCCGACGTGCAGATCGCCAACGACGGTCAGGGTGCTGGGATCCTGCTCAGCTGTCTCCAGAGCTCGTCGGTACAACCTCCTGGCGACACTCGGGCGACCGCGCGCCACCCACATGTTGGCGAGGGCAACGGTGCACCCGAGCTCGTCGGGGATGGCGCCGGCAGCGTGCAGGCTGCTCACGGTCACGGAGAATGTCTCCACCGCCGGTTCGAGGTGGCCGGAAGCCCAGGTCGAGAGGGCGAGAAAGCCCGCAGCCCCAGCTCGGGCCAGGTGGTCGTCCGGTCCGGCCAGTTCGAGCGCCCGTTGGGCGTGTTGGGCCGTAGTGGTCACGTCATCACGGGCCTGTGCTGCTGCCGCCCGATAGATCGAGATCCAGGCGGGCAAGGTCCGCAGCTCCTCGTTCTCTGTGGTGTCGACGTCGGGAGGTAGCGCCCGCCACGCGCGTTCGGCGTCCAGCAGCCATGCCTCGACGCCATCGATGTCTCCACTGACCAACCGTGTCCACGCCATGACCGTGCACAGCACGGGCCTGGTCCGAATCTCGCCCTCGGGCAGGGCGTCAAGCCAGGTCCCGAGGACGCGGTTGCGTCGGTGGCGGCGGATCTCAGGCATGGCCCGTTCGATCAGGTCGGCGGCGGTCCGCACGTCCGAACCGTCGATCGCGTGTCGCACCGCGTCCTCGAGCATCTGGTGGTCGGCGTACCACTCGCTGGCCGCCGCGTGCAGGGCGAGCACACGTTCGGAGTCCTCGCTGGACAGTCGCGCCCGTAGGGCATCCGCGAACAGGTGGTGGTAGCGGTACCAGGTGCGCTGTTCGTCGAGCGGTACGACGAACAAGTTGTTGCGCTCGAGCTGCTCGAGCATGACGCTGCCGTCGTTGCCTCCCGTGAGGGCATCGCAGAGCGAGCCGGTCATCTGGTTCAGCACGGCGGTGGCCAGAAGGAAATCACGAATGCGGTCGGGCTGTCGCCGGAGCACCTCCTCGACCAGATAGTCCAGGACGAACCGATGGCTGCCCGCGAAAGCATCGATGAAGCCCGACGGGTCATCGTGGCCACGCATGGACAGCGCTGCGAGCTGCAGTCCGGCCGCCCAGCCTTCGGTCCGGGCGTCGAGGGTCACGATGTCGTCCGGGCTGAGGTGCAGGCCCATCAGCTCGTTGAGAAAGGTCTCGGACTCACCGGCAGTGAAGCGCAGGTCACCGGCGCGCACCTCGACCAGCTCCGCCCTGCTGCGCAACCGTGCCAGCGGCAGCGGTGGGTCCGCCCGCGTGGCGATGGCGAGACTCACGTGTCGGGGCAGGTGCTCCAGCAGGAAGGTCATCGCCTCGTGGACTGCCTCGTGGTGGATCACGTGGTAGTCGTCCAGCGCCAGGACCGTCTCCTCCGCACACAGGTCCAGGTCGTTGACGAGGTCGGTCAGGATCGTCTCGGTCGTCAGCTCGTGGGGACTCTCGAGCCGAGCCGTCGTCTGATCCCCGACCTCCAGCCCGCTGGCCTCGAGCGCTCCGACGAGGTGAGTGAGAAATCGGCGGAGGTCGTTGTCGCCCGCGTCGAGGGAGAGCCACGCCACGCGTGGCCCGGGTACGCCGGACCTCGTGGGCGCCAGCCACTGGCTCAGCAGCGTGGTCTTGCCGAATCCCGCCGGAGCCGAGAGGAGCGCCAGTCGGGGTCGATCGTGGCCGCCCGAGGCGACCAGCTCGGTCAGCCTGGGGCGTGGGACCAGCTGGCGGCGAGGTGCCGGCACGTGCAGCTTCGTGGCGAGCACGGTCACGTCACCGCACCTGCCTCACGCGAGTGATGGCAGCGGCGCTGGCCAACGCGCAGACCCCGGCGACGAGGTACAGGACTGCGTAGCTTCCTGCACCCAGGGCCAGCACCACGGGAGCGAGCGCGGGCCCGATGGAGAACGGCAGCGCGCCGGCGATGTTCATCACGCCGAGATCCTTGGCGACGTTGGCCGTGTCGGGCAGCACGTCCGCCACGAGCGCGAGGTCCACGGCGATGTAGATCCCGAATCCGAGGCCGCTGATCGCCATCCCGACGAGGTAGCCCGCCAGGCTGCCCGATCCGGCCACCACGAAGAGCGCCAAGGCGTACACGACCGCGGCGGCGGCGACGAAGACCTTGCGTCGACCCGCACGTGTCGGAGAGCCGGCCCGCAACGAGCGAAGCGACGATCAGGACCGACGGAGCTCGCCACCGTTCCGAGGAAGATGTGTTGCGGCACCGAGTCCTCGTCGCTGCCGATCTCGTCGAGGAGGAAGTAGGCCTGGAACGTGATCAGGAAGGCGTAGGCGAGGACGAACAGGAAGCGACTGACAAACGCCCACGTGAAATCGGGGCTTTTGGTCGGCGCGACGAAGAACGTGCCGGCGAGCTCCCGGAGCGACCACGGCGGCTTGTCAACCGGGTCGAGGCGCCGGTCAGGCAGAGTCGCCACGAACAGGAAGATGAAGACGCCGCCGATGGCGCACGGTGCCAGGAACATCGCCCAGCTCGGTGCCCGTCGAAGCGTCTTGACGACGAACGTCGCCGACCACTGATGCGACCGGAAGACAGATCCCGAGGAGCCCGGACACCAGCCCGCGTTGGGAAACGGGAACCTGGTCCGGGCAACACCGCCGACCTCCGCAGCGAGCAGGGCGTTGAAGAACGCCTGCGCGATGCACCATCCGACGACCACGACCGGGATGGAGGGCGCGACCGCCACGACCAGGACTCCGATCGATGCCTGCCAGCAGCCCGATCGACCATCCAGGGCCGTCGCATGCCGTAGCGCGAGGTGGTGCGGTCACTCAGCCGCCCGAAGAACGGGTTGGCCAGCAGGGCGACCACGGCGACCCGACTCCGACCACGAGGCCGAGGTTTCCCGGGGCTTCCTCGATGCCGACCAGGCCCTTCGACCTTGAGCGCGAGCGTCACGAGCAGGGGCGAGGCAGATCAGGACCACGGCTGGTGCTGCGCGTACGGCGATGAACGCCACATAGCGGGTGCATCGGAAGCCTCTCGTGACCCGCTCCGGGGCCGGCCTGCGTCGGTGTCGCCGCCTCCCGGTCACTCCGCGGGCCGGCTCGGCGCATCGCGGTCGCACCCATGTCGTGAGTATGCGGCCCCGGTGCCCACGCGACCAGCGTGGCGGAAGGCGTCGGCCTACGCTCGTGCGCTGCCGGCGTCCGGAGCCGGGAGGGGAGCGCCGATGCCCGACGCCCTGGTGGAGACCAAGCTGCTCCGCCGCGCCCACGCGCGACGGCGGTCGCCCGCCCCCGGCTCGACGAGCTGCTGGGGCGGGGGGCGGACGCGACGCCTGACACTGGTCTCGGCACCGGCCGGGTTCGGCAAGACCACCGTGCTCGGCACCTGGCTGCGAGCCGGCGGTGCCGGCCGCTCGACGGCGTGGGTCACACTCGACGAGCACGACCGTGATTCCTCGTCGTTCTGGACTGTACGTCCTGCATCGCGGTCGACCGGCGCGGCCCCGGAGGCGGCGACCGCGGCCCTCGACCAGCTCCAGTCCGGGCAGGCACCCATCGAGGTCGTGCTGACGAGCGCTGCTCAACGAGCTCAGCGTGCTTCCGCAGGACCTCGACCTGTCGTGCTGGACGACTACCACCTCGCCGAGGGGCCGGACGTCCAGCCGGGCATGGTCTTCCTCGTCGACCACCTGCCACCCCAGGTGCACGTCGTCATCAGCACCCGGGCCGACCCCGCCCTGCCCCTGGCGCGACTGCGGGCCCGCGGGGAGCTCGTCGAGGTCCGGGCCGCCGACCTGCGGTTCACCGGCGCCGAGGCGACCGCCTACCTCAACGACCTCAACACGCTCGGCCTCGAGCCGCGCGACGTCGCGACCCTGGAGAGCCGCACCGAAGGGTGGGTCAGCTGCCCTGCAGCTCGCGGCGCTGTCGCTCCAGGGTCGTGACGACCGCTCGCAGTTCATCGCCGGGTTCGCCGGTGACGACCGGTTCGTCGTGGACTACCTCGCCGACGAGGTCCTCGACCGGCAGCCACCGGACGTGCGCCGGTTCCTGCTGGACACCTCGGTCCTCGACCGACTGACGGCCCCGCTGTGCGACGCGGTCACCGGGTCGTCGGGCGGCAAGGCAGATGCTGGAGACCCTGGAGCGGCAGAACTTGTTCGTCATCCCCCTCGACGATCACCGCACGCTGGTATCGGTACCACCACCTGTTCGCCGACGTGCTCCACACCCGCCTGCTCGATGAGCGGCCCGGCAGACGTGCCCGAGCTGCACCGCCGCGCCAGTGAGTGGTACGACCAGCCGGACGAGCCCGAGGCAGCGGTCCGGCACGCGCTTGCCGCCGGCGACATCGACCTGGCCGCCGACCAGGTCGAGCTGGCCATCCCGACCATGCTGCGCCAACGGCGAGAAGCCGTCATCTGCCGCTGGGTCGACGAGCTGCCGGCGGACATCGTGCGGAACCGGCCGGTGCTCGCCGTCGGGTTCATCGGCGCCCTCGCCGCAGAGCAATCGAGTTCGACGGTCTCGACGCAGCGGCTGCCAGACGTCGAGCAGCATCTTGGCCGGTCCGGTCGACGCACCAGGTCGTGGCCGACGCCGCGGAGCTGCGCGCCTGCCAGCTGCGGTCGCGACCTACCGCGCCGCGCTCGCGCTGGTCGGTGGCGACCTGCCCGGCACGGTGGCAACACGCCCAGCTCGCGCTGGACCGCGCCGTTGCCGGCGACCACGTCACTCGTCGGCCTCCGCATCGGCGCTCCTCGGGCATCGCGTCCTGGGCACGGCGACCTGGACGCGGCACATGCCGCGTACCGCGCCGCCACCGACAGTCTCTCCCGCGCCGGGCACGTCGCCGACGTCCTGGGCTGCGCCATCACCCTCGCCGACATCGAGATGACGCAAGGCAGGCTCGACGGACGCCCGGCGGACCTTCGAGCACGCCCTCGACCTGGCCGCACATGACGCCCCGCCGCTCAGGGGTGCGGCAGACATGCACGTCGGTCTGGCCGAGTGGCCTGGGAACGCGGCGACCTCGCCCGCGCAGACGAGCACCTGCGGTCGGCCGACGAGCTCGGAGAGTCAGCGGGCCTGCCGCAGAACCCGTACCGATGGCGAGTCGCGATGGCACAGCTGCGGGCCGCGCGGGGTGACACGGCGGCCGCGGTCGAGCCTGCTCGACGGAGGCCGAGCGGGTGTACGTCGGCGACTTCGCCCCGCATGTGCGCCCGATAGCCGCTGTACGGGCCAGGGTGCTCGCCGCCGGCGGTGACGTGACCGGTGCGCTGGCCTGGGCACACGGAGAGGGCTTGACCGCCCACGACGAGCTGTCCTACGCTGCGCGAGTACGAGCACGTCACGTTGGCGAGGATTCTCCTCGCCGACCACGCGGCCACCGGGCGTACGGCTGCCCTCACCGACGCGACCGCGCTGCTCGACCGGCTGCTCACCGCGGCCGAGGCCGGCGGCCGTACGGGCACCGTCATCGACGTGCTGGTCCTGTCGGCCCTCGCCCTCCAAGCTGCCGGGCAGCAGGATCCAGCGCTGGCATCGCTCGCACAGGCGGTGCGACTGGCAGAGCCGGAGGGCTACGTCCGGCCCTTCACAGTCGAAGGCTCCGCCATGGTGCGACTGCTGGACCGGCACTGGGCGAGCAACATCCGAGCGTCGGCCTTCGTCGCCACGCCTGCGAGACGCTGCCGATCGCGGATGCGGACACTCCCGAACGCCGCGGCTGCGCCCCCGGCGGCCGTGGTCCAGGGGCTCGTCGATCCATTGAGCAGCCGCGAGCTCGACGTGCTGCGGTTCCTCCGGTCGGACCTCGACGGACCGGGCATCGCCCGCGAGCTCGCTGTGTCGTTGGCCACCGTCCGCACCCACACCCAGCACATCTATACCAAGCTCGGCGTCAACAACCGCCGAGCCGCCGTCCGCCGTGCCCACCAGCTCAACCTGTTCTCGCGCACGTCGCTGACGCACGCTGATACACGCCCGCGAGAATATCATCGGGCCGCTCATCACAGGTGATGACGTCAGCTCATCACCTCCTCTCCTAGCTTGCCGGCATGGAACACGCAGTGCCACCGACCGGGCACCGGCATGACATCCGGCTGGTACGAGATCCGCCTCCAGGGGCACCTCGATCCGCGGTGGTCCGCCTGGTTCGACGGCCTGACCCTCACGAGCGAGGCCGACGGCACGACCGTCCTGCGTGGCCCGGTCACCGACCAGGCAGCACTCCACGGCCTGCTGGCCAGGCTGCGCGACCTCGGCGCTGCCGCTCGTCTCGGTCACCCAGGTCGACCCGACCCCTGCCCACAACACCACCCAGCGAAAGGAGCACCGTCATGACCACCACGACCCGACCCGCCCCGTCCACACGAGTCCCCATGACGCCGCTGAGAAGGACCGCAGCTCGTCGTAGGCGTGCTCTTCCTCATCACCTACATCACGTCCATCGCGGCGAAGTTCGGGTTCTACCCACCGCTGTTCGACGGCGACTACATCGTCGGCGCCGGCGCGGACACCCGCGTCCTGTGGGGAGCCTTCGCCGAGATGATCCTGATCGTCGCCAACATCGGCACCGCGGTCGCTCTGTACCCCGTGCTCAAGCGGCAAAACGGTGGCCTGGCCCTCGGCTTCGTGACCGCCCGGGTCATGGAATCGTCTTCATCGCGGTCGGGATCCTCAGCGTTCTCACGATCGTGACCATGCGGCAGGACCTCGGCGGAGCCGAGGGCGCAGATGCTGCGGCGCTCTCAACCGTTGGTGACGCGCTCGTCGCCCTCCAGGAGTGGACGTTCAACCTGGGGCCTGGCTTCGTCGTCGGCGTCGGCAACGGTCTCATCCTCGGCTACCTGATGTACCGGTCCGGCCTGGTGCCGCGCGGCATGGCAGTGCTCGGCCTCGTCGGTGGCACCTCTGATCTGCCTTTCTGGCACCGCCGTCATGTTCGGAGTCTTCGAAGCAGGGTCCGCCTTGCAGTTGGTCGCCACCGTCCCTGAATTCTTCTGGGAGCTCGAGCCTCGGCATCTACCTCATCGTGAAGGGCTTCAAGCCTTCCCCGGTCACCGCGGGAATGGTCGACGCGCGATGATCTCCGTCGAGTCGATCACCAAGATGTACGGCGACTTCACCGCGGTCGACCAGGTCACCTTCACCGCCGGAGCCCGGCCGGGTCACCGGGTTCCTCGGCCCCAACGGGGCCGGGAAGTCCACCACGCTGCGGGTCGTCGTCGGCCTCACGCCGCCGAGCACCGGCAGTGCCACGTCCTCGGGCGCAGGTTCACCGACCTGCCCAACCCGGGTGCCGAGGTGGGGGTGCTGCTCGACGCGTCCGCGCAGCACGCCGGCCGGACAGGCCGCGAGGTCCTCACCCTCGCTCAGAAGCATGATGGGTCTGCCCGCGCGGACGGGTCGACGAGATGCTCGACCTGGTCAGCCTCACCGACGAGAGAGGCCGCTCGCCGCGTGCGGCGACTACTCCCTCGGCATGCGGCAGCGTCTCGGCATCGCACACGCCCTCCTCGGTGACCCCGAGGTCCTGATCCTCGACGAACCCGCCAACGGGCTCGACCCCGCCGGCATCCGCTGGATGCGTGACCTGCTCCGCGGCTACGCCGACCGTGGCGCCACCGTCCTGCTCTCGTCGCACCTCCTGCACGAGATCGAGGTCGTCGCCGACGACCTGGTCGTGATCGGGAACGGGCGGATCGTCGCGGCCGGGCACCAAGGCCGACCTGCTCGCCACCGCGGGGACCCACGTCCGCACCCGCACAGCCCGACGAGCTCGCCGAAGGCACTGGCCAGCGCCGGTCTGTCCACCTACGGTCGCGCGCGGGCGCCGACCAGCCTGACCGCTTCGCGTCGAGGCCGATCCCGAGGCGGTCGGGAGCATCGCCCACAGAGCATCTGTCCCCCTCCTCGAGCTCGCGGCTGCCGAAGGCGCCGGACTGGAGGAGATGTTCCTCGAGCTCACCGCCGACACCCAGCGCGACGGAGAGCAGCATGCGTCCACGAGTCTCGTCGCCAGCAAGGACGCAGTCGCATGACCACCACCATCGCCACCACGGGCGTGACCGCGAGACACGACGCCATCCCGCAGGCAAGTCACCCCGACGCCGCGGCGCATCCCCTTCGCCCGCATCGTGGGCGTCGAGCTGCGCAAGTCGTTCGACACCCGCTCGGGATTCGTGGCTCCTGGCCAGCATCGGCATTGCCGCCCTGCTCACCACCGGCGCCGTCGTCGCCTGGGCGCCCGAGGACCGAGCTCACCTACAGCCAGTTCACGCTTGCCATCGGCATCCCGATGTCGGTCATCCTGCCCATCATCGCGGTCCTGTCCGTCACCGCCGAGTGGAGCCAACGCAGCGGCCTGACCACCTTCACGCTCGTGCCACACCGCAGTCGCATCCTGCTCGCGAAGGGCATCGCGGCTGTCCTCGTCGCTGCCACCGCCACCTCGTGGCCTTCGGGGTCGGGCGCGCTCGGCAACCTGGTCGGGCACCGCCGCGGCCGACGCCCCGACCGTGTGGGACCAGAACTTCGCCGACGTCGGCTACTTCGCCCTCGGCAACACGCTGCTGCATGCTGGTCGGGTTCACGCTCGGCGCCCTCATCCGCAACAGCCCCGGGCGCGATCGTTGCCTACATGGTCTACGCCTTCGTCGCGCCTGGACTGCTCGCGTTCCTGGCGTTCAGCCAGGCCTGGTTCGGCGACGTGCGCCCCTGGGTCGACCCGAAGTTCAACCAGGACGCCCTGCTGCGAAGGTGGCCTCACGCGGTGAGCAGTGGACCCAGCTCGGCGCCACCACAGCGGCCTGGCTCGTCCTTCCGCTGCTCGTCGCCGTCGTCAACCTGCTCCGCTCAGAGGTGAAGTGACGACGGGGAGCGCGCCACTCACCCGGGCGGATGGTTGGCCCGAGGCCGCATCGGACGGGTCCGCGAGCTCGATCCGGCGTCGTCGCACGACGAGGACGGCAGCCACGACGACGTAGGCGAGGATCGCGGCCGCCGAACCGACGTACGGCTCCTGATCGACGAGGACAACCGTGCCGGTGAGGAGTGAGAAGTCGAAGACTCCGTGCAGGACCGAGTTCACGGCGTTACCGCCGGAGACCCGCCGGGTGAGGTAGAAGAAGTAGCCCGCAAAGCTGACCGCGACCGCCTGTGGGAGCGCCTGGGCGCCGTGGCCGATCGCGTTGCTGAGGTGAACGGCTCCGAACACCACGCTGGACCACAGGGCGACCTGTCCCTCTCGCAGACCGTGGGTCCGGAACGTCTGGACACCGATCCCCCGGAACATTCCCTCCTCGCCCCAGCCGACGAACTGGGTCGCGACGAACAGCACCAGGACGTAGCCGATGGTCTTCTCGCCGAGGGAGGCGTAGTCGATGGCGATCAGCACACAGACCGCGACGATCACCGGCACCACCCAGACCCAGCGCTGGACCCGTCGCTCCTCCCGCAGCACGGGGCGCCACCAGCCGAGGACTGTCACCACCACGTACGTGTAGACCAGGGCCGTCCCGAGCGGGATCCACATGTTGAGCAGCACGCCCTCGGTGGTCGCGAGCGTCTCGTCGACACCGGCGACGTGGGTGAGCAGCAGCCCTCCGACCTGGATGATGGCGAGGTAGCCGACGACGATCACGGCGAACAGCCAGTACGGCAGGGCTCTGGTCGCGCTCACCTGACGGTGATCCGCCGCCCGGGTCATGGCCGCCACCCTCTCACGTCGGCGAGCTCGGCCCGGCTCGCAGGATGGATCCGAGTGGACGTCCCGGTGACACCGTCAAGGTGAGCTCCTGAGCCCGATCCGCCGGTCGAAACCACCGGGTGCGTGGACGTTCAGGAAGCGCACGTCCGCTGAGCCTGAGTTGACGATCGCGTGGGGCGTGCCGGCGGGGACCAGCACGAACGTGCCCGGCCCGGCCAGCAGGTTCTGGTCGTCGTCGCCGACGGTCACCGACAGCGTGCCCTCGAGCACCAGGAAGGAGTCGTCCTCTGCCTCGTGCACGTGACTCGGGACGCCCTGCCCCGGCCTGAACGTGATGATCGCGAGGTTGAAGAAGGGCGTGTCGGTGGTGCGCGCGAGGAACTCGACGTTGCCGACCCGGTGCCCCTCCCCCGGCTCGACGACCACGACCGGCCGGCTCATCGCACACCTGCCGGGACTGCTGACCTGCCCAGTCCTCCGCCGAAGACGTTTCGTGGATCCATCGTCTGCTTCAGCCGACGGAGCCGATCCAGCACCTCCGGCGTCCACACCATGCTCGGCTCGGCCTCGTGGCCGGCGAAGTTGACCAGCGACGTGCCCGTCGCCCACGGCTCCAACGCATCCACCACCGCAGCCGTCACCGTGTGGGCGGTCGGCAGGAGCGGCGGCGGAGCGGGTGCGATCACGGACAGGGAGTACGCGCCGTCGCGTCCCGCCACCGCGTTGGGGACCTCAGCCGGGCGGCTGAGCGCGCCACCCATCAGCCGCATCTCGACCATGGCCAGCGGCAGCTCCACCTCGGGGCCGGCCACGCGCAGCAGGGCCTCGACCAGGTCGGCCGGCATCGAGTGGAGGAGCCCACCTCGGGCGACCGCCGGCAGCGGGTCGGGCGGGTCCATGTGGATGGAGTCGACGGCGGCGTACGACATCGGGCGGACAGAGTCGAGCGCCGGGGTGGCGACGCGGCGCATCGGCTCGAGCAGCGCTTCACCCTGCTCCGGGAGAGCCCGTGAAGCCGAAGCGCAGTGCCAGGCTGACCACGCCGCGCAACGGCGGCGGCACGTCCTCCACCGGGGGCAACCGCAGCAGCGCGACGGAGGTGGTGACCTCCTCGGGCATGGTCGGCGCCCACGCTGCGAACGCGTGCAGCACGTCCTCGATCGCGGCCGCTCCGAAGAACAGGGCTCCGCCGAAGAACTCGGGCACCGGGACCAGGTCGAACTCCAGCGCCGACACGATCCCGAACCTGCTCTGACCGCCCCGGACCGCCCAGAACAGCTCCGGGTCGCTCTCGGCGGTGACCGTCCGGAGGTCGCCCTCGGCGGTCACGAGCTCGACCGAACGGACGTGGTCGGCGGCGAAGCCGTGGCGGCGGGCGAGGTGCCCCATCCCTCCTCCGAGCGTGTAGCCGACGACCCCGACGCCCGAGGACGAGCCGGACAGCGGTGCCAGTCCGTGCGGTACGGCGGCGTCGATCACCTCGCGCCAGCGCACGCCGGCCTCGACCCGGGCGACCTGCGCGACCGGGTCGACCCGGACACCCTGCATGCGCTTCGTGGACACGAAGACCGTGCCGTCTGCCGGCGCGCTCGCACCGTGCCCGGTGGCCTGGACCGCCAGTGGGAGCCCTTCGTCGTTCGCGTGGCGGACCGCGGCGACCACGTCGGCGGCACTGCTGGCCGCGACGACCACGGCGGGGCGATGTGTGACCGCGGTGTTGAACCCGGCGGTCTCGGCAGTGGCGGCTGGGTCCTGTCCGTCGAAGACCGCTCCGGCCACCCGGTCGGTGAGCCGCTCGTGCGTGCGTGACGTTCTCATGTCGTCCTCCTCGGCGCCTCCGCACGGTGCGGATCGGCGTGACGCCGACGTTGCGCCTAAGGGGTGGCCCGTGACATGAGGAATTCGCGCAGTTCAGCTCACATGACGTCCAGCAGCCCACGCCGTTGCGCGACGGTGACCGCCTCGGTCCGGCTGGAGACGTTGAGCTTCGCCATCAGGTTGCTGAGGTGCACGCTGGCGGTCTTCTCGCTGATGAACAGGCGCTTCCCGATCTCGCGGTTGGTCATCCCCTCCGCCACGAGGGCCAGCACCTCCTGCTCCCGCCCGGTCAGCACGGCGTCGACCGTGGCAACCGCGCCGGCCAACCGGGCTCGGCTCATCGTCGCCGCCACGGCCCGCTGGAGCGGCGCCGCCCCCATCTGCTCCGCCGAGGCCGCCGCGGCATGGGCGTGCTGTCGGGCGGCCGCGCGGTCGCCCGCGGCGACCAACGCCTCGGCCAACCGCCAGTGGCACCGGGCCTGCTCGTAGACGTGTCCGTAGCCGAAGGCGTCCAGGGCGAGCCGCCACAGGTCGACGGCCGGCTCGCCACTCAGGCGGGCGTGCTCGGCAACGGCACGCGCGTGCCACGCACGCCCCTCGGGCCCCAGGTCACCCGGCCGCCCGTGCCCACCCTCGATGATCCGCTCGACCCGCTGCCGCAGGACCTCACCCTGACTCTCGGCGGCAGCCGCCCCGGCCTGGTCGCGCTTCTGGCGGCAGTACGCCGCCTCGTCGGCCAGCGCGGACAGCGCCACGGCCGACAGCCACAGGCCGCCGTACATCCCCTCACCGGCCACGTGGTCCAGGTGGGCCTGCGCCCGCTCGGTCATCGCCACCGCGGCCGCGAAGTCGCCCTCCCAGACCAGGCGGTCGGCCTCGCAGCCGCCGGCCACCAGGGCGACCTGCGGATCGGCGTTCCAGCTGTCGCGCAGGCCGGTCAGCCGTCGCGCGGCATCGGGACGGCCGGTGGCGACGGCCGGGTAGCAGCTCACCGCCGCCAGTCTCGCTGCGGCGACGTCCGGTGGCGCGCTCTCGGGTGCATCGGCGGCGCGCAGGCTCGCGTCGAGCTCACCGGAGACGTAGAGCGCGATCGCGTGCAGCAGTCGCAGCTCGACGCCCGAGGAGCTCCACCTCAGGCCGCTCTCGATGACGCGGGTCATGGCCGCCTCGAGCACGGGCAGGGAGCCGCTGACGTCCCCGTCGTAGTAGTGCAGGCTCGCCAGCAGGTAGTGCGCGCGCAGCTCCGCGGCCAGCTCACCCTCTGCGCGTGCCAGTCGCAGGGCAGCGCCGAGCAGGTCTGCTGCGGCTCGTCGATCGCCGCCGATCTCCTCGAGGAAGGCGGTCGTCGTGAGCGCGTCCACCTCGAGACCCGGCGAGCCCACGGCCCGCGCCGCCGCGAGCGCACGCTCAGCCTGTGGCCGCGCCTCGTCGAGGCGACGAGCCGAGAGCAGGACCCGGGCGAGCACCACGTGGGCCAGCGCCGCAGCGCTCGCGTCGACACCGGCCGTCTCGACGAGCCGGACGGCGTCCTCGGCCGGCCCCACCGCCTGGTCGGTGGCGTCCACCGTCAGGAGCTGACGAGCCAGCTCCGCTCGGGCCTCCGCCCCGCTGGACCTGTCCTCCTCGGCGTCACAGAGCTGGATCGCCCGACGTGCCCACTCGATGCCGCGGGTCGGCTCACCAGCCAGACCCGCGGCGCGCGCGGCCCTCACCATCGCCCGGCCGTTGGACTCCCCGGCGAGCGTGGCCGCGTCGTCGACGTCCGACCACGCGGCCAGGGCCCGTTCCAGGTGCTGGAGGGCCTCGCTCGGGGCCTGGACGCGGGTCGCCTCCTCGGCGGCCCGCATCGACCACACCAGTACCTTGGGCGCGTCCTGAGCCTCGGTGAAGTGGTGCACGATCTCGGCAGGACGCGCGGGGCCGGCAGACCCCGACTCGAGGACGGCCCCCTGGGCGGCGTGCAACCTCGCGCGCTCGCCCGGCAGCAGATCGTCGTACACCGCGGAGCGGAGCAGGTCGTGCGCGAAGGAGTAGCCCGCACCGTCCGGCCTCAGCAGTCCCTCGGCGACCGCCACGCGCATCGCGTCGTCCATGACGGCATCCGGCAGCCCCATCACCTGGCGCAGCAGGCGGTCGGGCACGGAGTGTCCCGCCACGGCCGCACACTGCACGGCGGATCGCGCGTCGTCCGGGAGGCCGTCCAACCTGCCGACGAGCAGGTCCGCCAGCGCGCGCGGCATCTCGTCCTGTCGCCCGGTCGGCCCTCCGGCGGCAGCCAGCATCTGCACGTAGTACGGATTGCCGCGGGTACGGCGGAACACCTCGGTCGCGAAGTCCGGGTCGGTTCCGCCCACGTCCGCCCGCGCCAGGTACTCCATGACCTCCGCAGCATCGAACGGCTCGAGGTCGACGCGCTGGACCGACGGCAGGCGGCCGATCTCGCTGAGCAGCTGACGCAGCCGGGGACGTGCCGCCAGCCCGTCGGTGCGGACGGTCGCCACCACCACCAGCCGCTCCGACAGCATGCGGCTCAGCAGGAACCGGAGAAAGCTCGCCGAGGACGAGTCCATCCACTGCAGGTCCTCGATCGTGAGGAGGACAGGACCACGAACGCGTCCGACCTCCGCGAGCAGCGCCGCCACCGCGTCGAACAGCTGGAGCTGGCGCGACTCGTCGGCGGGGCCGGCGCCGGGAGCGTTGGGGTCGGTCAGGGCGGCCAGGACCGGAAGCCCGTCGAGAACGGACGCGACCCGGGAATCGGCTCCGGCCACTGCCTCGACGGCACGCACGACGTCCACCATGGTCAGGTTGGGCAGGCCCGGATCACCCAGGTCGACGCACTGCGCGCGCACCACGAACGTCTCCGACGGCGCCTCGTCCAGCAGCGCCCGGACCAACCGGGTCTTCCCGCCGCCCGCCTCCCCCGCGACCAGGACCGCTCCGGGGTTGCCCTCGCGCGCACCGGCCACGGCCGCCCGCAGGACCCTCAGCTCCCGCTCCCGGCCGACCAGCGGCACGCCGTCCTGGGACCCCACCACGCGGGTCATCATGGCACGCGTCGCCGGTCACCGGCTGTCGTCCGATCCCCGCGGAAAACGAGGGTGAGGGCGGCGACACCGGCGTCCACGGCAGCATCCGGCTGGCCCGCGCCAGCCCCAAGCGTGAGCTCTCGCTGCTCGACGCGACCGTTACGCCGGGCGGGTCGCTGCTGCTCGGCTACGGGACCGGAGGTCATCGATAAGAGGGCGGCTGCACGCGGACCAGATCAGGACGCGCTGCGCGCCGATGGCCTGCTCGGAGCACCAGCTCAGGGCTGCGATCCCGTGATCGTCGGCCGTCATGACGCGCGACAGATCGAAGGAGAGCGGCCCGGTCGTGGAGCGGAGGACGAGGCTGAACACCTGGCGCAGGTCGTGGCCGGCCACGATGTCGAGGGCGCCCTCGATCTCCACGATGACGGTGTCATCGAGGTCGTGAAGGCTGACGCGGCGCATGCACAGCTCCTCAGTGTGGCGGGTGGGATGCCCTCACCGTAGGTCGGCTCTGTGACAGCCGCATGAACTCAGACCTGCCGTGACGTGACAGTGGGTGGGGTTGCCCGCTCCGGGCTCCCGACGTCACGAGCCCGGTGGCCCAGATCCTCGGTGGGCATGTCCTTCCACGCCACGTGGAAATCGCGCTCCGCCGCTGCTGCCCGCTCCCGCTCCAGGTCGTGCATCCGCCCGTAGGGGAAACCACTCTCCTCCCGTGCGTCGGCGCGGGCGGCGTGCTCGCGGAGTCGCTGCCGGGACATCACGCTGTCCTGGTGCTCACCGAGCGCTCGTTGGACGTGGGCGGCGATGGCGGCCAGGGCACGGGCATCGTCCCCGAGGCCAGCGCTCGTGGCCTCGGCCGCGTAGCGCAGGCGCTTCGCCTTCTTGCGGACGTCGTGGAGGGCGATGTCGCGCTCCTCCGGGTTCTCCGCGTTCGCGATCTCGTCGACCGCGCGACGGAGGCGCGTCGCCTCACCGTCCAGCAGGTCGCGAAACACCTCGAGAGGAGGCACGTCGGCGTCACGGGTGAAGGCTCTCTGCCCCACGAGCTCGTCCAGGGCTTCCATGAGCCGGACGAACCGCTCACCGTCGAGCGCTCGCACCGCCTGCTCCCTGCCGGCGCGCTCGGAGACGCCGAGGTCGTCGTCGACGCGGGCGATCGCTGGTCCGGCGCGCAGCTCCGCGGGCTCGTCGACCAGGAGCAGCCGCCATCGTTCGCGGAGGACCTGTGCGTCTCGGGCCTCGCCCAGGGTGTGACCCAGCCACCGCAGCTCGTCTCCGACCGCGCCCGCCTCGGGGGATGCGAGGAGGTGGGCGTAGGTCTTCAGCGCCGATCGCAGGCGTCGGGCCGCGACTCGCAACTTGTGCACCGCGCCGGGGTCGTCGGCGCGGAGCCTCGCGTGCTGTGCGTGAAGCTCCGCGACCTGCGTCGACAGGTAGACGAGCAACACCTCCGCGGCGTTCAGGTGCCGGGGCCGAAGCGGGTGGGCCGATGGAGCGAGGGGCTGGCGCCCAGTCCTGCCCCCTCGCGCCGACGCCATGCCGCATTCTCCCCCGCCGGAGCCCCTGCTAGGAATGGTCAGTCCGGGGCGGCGTGCGAAGGAACCCGGCCAGTGCGCTCAGGTCCGCGTCGCCCAGCCCGGCCCCGAGCGCGTCCGCGACCACCCGCCGGTTGACGTGCAGCTGCGGCACCTGGGCCCCCGCATCGGCCGCAAGGTCGGCGGCGAGATCGAGGTCCTTGGCCACCAGCTCCAGCGCGAATGCCACCGGCACCGACCCGGGCCGTTCGTACGCGTCCCGCTTGTAGCCCACGAACGGGGCCGCGACCGCACTGTTCGCGATCACCTCGTAGGCCAGCTCGCGGTCGACCCCGGCCTTCTCGGCGAGCACCAGTGACTCGGCCAGCGACTGGTTGAGCCCGAACACCATCGCGTTGACCGCCAGCTTCATCGTGGCACCGGCACCGAGCGGGCCGAGCAGGATGATCCGCTGCGCGAACGACTCCAATGCCGGTGCCGCCCGGTCCACGTGCGGCTGCTCGCCCCCGGCCATCACCAGGATCGTCCCGCTCGCGACGCTCGGGACGCTTCCCGACACCGGGGTGTCCACCAGCACAGCTCCGGTCGCGGCCACCTCCGGCCCGAGCTCGCGCACGGTCTGCGGCGCCATGGTGGTGGTGTCCGCGACAACCTGGGCGCCCCCCAGGCCGGCGATCAGCCCGTCCGGGCCGCGGTAGGCAGCGCGGACGGCCGCGTCGTCGGCCAGCGACACCACGACGACGTCGGCGCCGGCGACCGCCTCGCGAGCAGTCGGGGCCACGCGTGCGCCCCGACAACCGCCCGCCACCTCCTCGGCGCGGGAGGCGGTCCGGTTCCACAGCGTCAGTCGGTGACCTGCGGCGGCGATCCGCTCGGCCATGGCCGCCCCCATCCGGCCCGTTCCGACCAGGGCGACGTCCAGCTCAGCAGCCGGTACGCCGTTCACGTCACCATCCAGCCGCCGTCGACGTAGAGGTTGACCCCGTTCACGCCGTGGTTCTCCAGCAGGAAGTCGACCGCGCCCACCACATCGGCCATCGACGCCAGCCGGCCGGTCGGCGTGCGCGATCGGTAGCCCTCCAGCACCTCCGGCGGCTTGTCGGACCAGAAGGGACTGTCGCCGATGATCCCCGGGTGAAGTGCGTTGATGCGGATCGGCGCGATCTCCAGGGCCAGGGCCGTCACCAGGCCGACGATCCCGCCGTTGACGGTCGACACCGTGACCGAGCCCGGGTAAGGACGGTCCTTGGCCCGGCCGCCGAAGAACACGATCGACGACTCCGCGTTCATCCGCGGGAGCAGGGTGTGCAGCACCTCGGTGTAGCCGACCAGCTTGAGAACAGCGAGCTTGGTGGCCCGGTCGACGTCGTAGTCGGCCACGGTGTTGGCGTCCCGCTCGATGGCCGCCACGACCAACCGATCGACGTGGCCCACGTCGGACAGCGCCGCGGCGAGTCCGTGCGTGTCGTTGAGGTCCAGCGCGACCCCGGTCACCCCGGGCCCGACCGACCCGGCGACCGACTCTGCCCGGGCGAGGTCACGACCCGTGAGCACCACCTCGTCGCCTCGCTCGTGGCGGTTCCGGGCCACCTCGAGGCCGATGCCCGACGTACCTCCGATCACGACGGTCCTCATGCTTGTTCTCCTTCCACGAGTCGGTTGCGCAGGTAGTCCCAGTCCCGGGCGAAGCGGTAGCCGTGCCGCCGGGGCAGCGGCGGCGCCTGGGTCTCCAGCCACCGGACCGTCCCCTCGCCGTTCTTGAAGCTGTGCTGGCATCCGACGCCCGCCCACGCCACGTCACCCGGCCGGAGCTCGTAGACCTCGCCGTCGAAGGTCGCCTCGACGGTGCCGTCGAGGATCAGGTAGGTCTCCTCCAGCGGGTGGTCGTGCAGACCGGCGGCGCCGTGCGGCTCGTACTGCACCATGAACATCGACGACAGCACCGCTCCCAGGTCGGAGTCGACCATCATCTTCAGGCTGATCCCGCTGTAGACGAGCAGGGCCGTGCGCATGCTGGCGGAGACCTCGAGCAGCTCCTGCGACTGCCGGGTCGGGTCCATGTGTGCCTCGGTGATCTGGCCGTAGCGACGGGTCCGCGGGTCGCGCACGTCGGCGTCGATCGCCTCCGTCTCCGGGAGCGCCGGCACCAGCTGGGTGTCGAAGTCGTGCTCAGGCCGCGGCACCGGTACCGACACCCGCACGAACCGGGCCTCCTCGCCGCTCTCGTTGCGCAGCGAGTGCGGTACGCCGATGGGGATCAGCCCGTAGCCCCCGGGCCCCAGCCGGGCCGCCTCCCCGGGCGTCTGGACGACGACCTCCCCGGACAGCACGTAGAGCGACTCCTCGTAGGAGTGCACGTGGTCGGGAACCCGCCCACCCGGGGCGAGCCGGCTCAGGCCGAAGCCGGTGTGCACCGCCGGCGTGCGGGCGTCGACCACCGACCACTGCTCCAGCCCGGTCGAACCCGCGAGCGGACCGGGCGGAGCCGACCAGGTCAGGTCGGCCGCCCGGGCCACGAGGTGGTCGGTCACTCCGTCTTCGCCGCGGCGTCGGCAGCGGCAGCCGCCAGCCGGTCGCGGGACTCCTGGACCAGCGAGACCGCGCGGGCCACGTCGCCCGTGAGCGCGAAGTCGCGCTTGCGGAACTCGCCGGCCACGAGCACGTGCTCGACGTTCGAGACGTCCGCCGACAGCGTGACCGCCGCGGCGGGGTCGTGGACCGGGGCGACATTGACGGCGGTGGCGTCGATGACCACGACGTCGGCCTGCTTGCCGGGGGTGAGGGAACCGGTCCGGTCCTCGACCCCGGCCACGAAGGCACCGTCGACGGTGGCGAAGCGCAGCATGTCCTCGGCCGTCAGCATGTCCTCGGGAATGGGGATGTCGAGGTCCCAGCAGACGGCGTTGACGCGCGCCCGCTCGGCGCCGAAGGCGGCGCGGATCTGGGTGAACATGTCGCCGGGCACTGTGGTGACGACGTCGACGGACAGGCTGGGGCGCATCCCGAACTTGCGGGTCTTGTTGATCGGCGGCCAGCCGTGGCCCATCTGCACCTCGACCTGAGGCGCGATCGAGATCTTGCCGCCGGTGTCGGCCACCCGCTGCCACTCGTGGTCGCTGAAGTAGCAGCAGTGGATGTACGTCGTGTCCGGCCCGAGCAGGCCCAGCCGGTCGAGCTGCTCGACCATGCCGAACCGGCCGGCCATGCGACCCATGCCCACGTGCACCGTGATCGGGATACCCAGCTCACGGGCGAGCTCCCACTCCGCGGTGACCACCTGGTCCTGGGTGAAGCCCGGACCCCGGGTGGCCAGACCCATGGTGATCAGGCCGTCGTCGCCGGGGATGTGCGTGCTGCGGACCCGCCGCACGTCGTCGCCGGGAATCGCCTCCGCGCTGAAGAACCAGTACTTCTCCAGCGAGGTGTTGGCGCTGCCGTAGGCGTACTGCGAACGGATCCCGGTCTCCTTGAGGCCCTGGATCGCGGCGTCGGCATGCTCGGGGGTGTTGTTGATGTGGGACCAGTCGACGAGGGTCGTGATGCCGGCGTTGAGGCACTCCAGGGAGCCGGCGAGGTTGCTCGCGTAGACGTCGTCGGGTTGGTACAGCGGCGCGAACGTGTCGAGGATGTCGACGAAGTAGTCGTCCAGGGTGGCGTTGGGCGCGACGTTGCGGATCGCGGTCTCCCATGTGTGCCGGTGGCTGTCGACGAAGCCCGGGATCACGATCTTGCCGGTGCAGTCGACCACCTCCGCGTCATCCACGTCGATGCTCGCCGAGACCTCCGCGATCTTGTCGGCCTCGATGAGGACGTCCCCGGGTGCGAGATCCCCGATGTCGGGATCCACCGAGAGGACGGTTCCACCCTTGAGGAGGATCTTGCCCATGTGCCGAACCTTTCTGACGAGGGCCGGTGCCGCCGGCCGAGCGGGTCAGTACGCCACGAGTCGGCGTACCGCGTCGACGACCTTGTCGACGGTGGGGATGACGCGCTGCTCGAGCGCATCGGCGAACGGAAGGGGGACGTTGTCGCCGGCCACCCGCCGGATGGGGGCGTCGAGGAGCTCGAACCCCTCGTCGGCGACGACCGAGACGATCGTGCCGCCCCAGCCGCCCTGGTAGGGGTTCTCCTCGACGACGAGGAGCTTGCTGGTGCGCTCCAGCGAGGCCAGCACGGTGCTGACGTCGAGCGGGATCAGGCAGCGCAGGTCGATCACCTCGGCGGAGACGTCGTCCTCGGCGAGCTGCTCGGCGGCGGTGAGTGCCAGGGGCACGGTCGCGGCCAGCGCGACGATCGTGACGTCGTTGCCCTCGCGTGCGACCCGGGCCTCTCCCAGCGGGACGACGTGGTCCGGCGGCGCGGGCTCGCCCTTCGACGCGAAGAGCCCCTTGTGCTCGAAGAACACCACCGGGTCGTCGCTGCGGACCGCGGAGGCCATCAGGCCGACGACGTCGGAGGGCGTGGACGGGGCCACGATCTTCAGGCCCGGAACCGTCAGTGCCCAGTTCTCCACCGACTGCGAGTGCTGGGCGCCGAACCCGAGCCCGCCGCCGTTAGCGGTGCGCACGACCAGCGGGACCGTCACCTGACCGCCGGTCATGTAGCGGGCCTTCGGGATCTCGTTGGCCAGGTAGTCCCAGCAGCAGGCCAGGAAGTCGCTGAACATGATCTCGGCCACCGGCCGCATCCCGGTCATCGCCGCCCCCATGGCGGCACCGACGATCGCCTGCTCCGAGATCGGGGTGTCCCAGATCCGCTCGGGTCCGAACTCCTCGAACAGCCCGACGGTGGTCTTGAAGACCCCGCCTGCGGCCCCGATGTCCTCACCGATGCAGACCACGCGGGGGTCGCGGCGCAGCTCGCGGGCGATGCCCTCGGCGACCGCGTCCCGGTAGGTGGTCACGTCCGCCATGACCAGCCTCCGTCCGCCCAGACGTCGGTGTAGGCCTCGTCCGGGTCGGCGTCGGGCGCGGCCTGCGCGCCGCGGGACGCCGCCGCCACGATGTCGTCGGCGCGGGCCTGGGCGGTCGCGACGTCCTCCTCGGAGGCCCCGATGTCGGCGAGCAGCGTGCGGGCCACGATGAGCGGGTCCCGGGCCAGCCAGCTCCTCGACCTCCTCCTCCGGGCGGTAGGTACCGGGGTCGGTTCGGCTGTGGCCGAAGTGGCGGTAGGTGAGCGCCTCGACGACGGTGGGCCCGCCCCCGTCGCGAGCCCGCCCGACTGCCTCGGTCATCACGTCGTGGACGGCCAGCACGTCGTTCCCGTCGACCAGGACACCCGGCATCCCGTTGGCCGCGGCCCGGTCGGCCGCGGGGTTGGGGACCGAGGTCACCGACGCGATCGGGGTGTACTCCATGTAGCGGTTGTTCTCACAGACGAACAGGACCGGCAGCTTCCAGATGGCCGCCAGGTTGAGCGCTTCGTGGAAAGCACCGATGTTGGTGGCGCCGTCGCCGAAGAACGCGACCGCGACCTGCGTCGTGCCGCGCAGCCTCGCCGACCATGCCGCGCCGACGGCCATGGGCAGGTGGGCCCCGACGATCGCGTAGGAGCCGAGCATCCCGTGGTCGGCCTGGGTGAGGTGCATCGAGCCGCCCTTGGCCTTGCACACCCCGGTCGCCTTCTGCATCAGCTCGGCCAGGCAGCCCTCGGGCGAGGCGCCGCGGGCGATGGCGTGGTGGTGGCCGCGGTAGGTCGCGAAGACGTAGTCGTCGGGGCGCAGTGCGGCGCTGGCGCCGACGGCCACGGCCTCGTGTCCGGCGGCCAGGTGGGTGGTGCCCTTGACCAGCCCCCGCAGGAAGAGGTCGTGGGCGGCCTTCTCGGTGCCGCGGATGACCGCCATCTGCTCGTACCAGCCGAGCAGCGTCGTCACCGCCGTCCGCTCGACCGTGCTGCCGGTCACCGTTCACCTCGGCCCTGGGCGGTGTTGAGGTGCGACTGGGAGTCGCGGACGGTCGGGAGCGACCCGCCGACGGTCCAGTACCGCTGACCGGCCACGAGCAGGTCCTCGGCCGGGAACTTGGTGATCACCTCGCAGCCGTCGGCGGTGACCACGACCTCCTCCTCGATCCGGGCCGCCGACCAGCCGTCGCCGGCCGGCCAGTAGGTCTCCAGCGCGAAGACCATCCCCTCCTCGAGCACCTCGGGGTGCTCGAGGGAGACCAGCCGGCTGAAGATCGGCTTCTCCCAGATGGACAGGCCGACCCCGTGGCCGTACTGCAGCGCGAACGCCGCCTCCTCGTCGGGGAAGCCGAACTCCTGGGCCGTCGGCCAGACCTCGACGATGTCGGCCGTGGTCGCGCCGGGTCGGACCAGCGCGATGGCGGCGTCCATGTACTCCCGGCAGCGGACGTAGGCGTCGCGCATCGCCGGGGAGGCGGACCCCACCGCGAAGCAGCGGTAGTAGCAGGTGCGGTAGCCGAGGTGGCTGTGCAGGATGTCGAAGAACGCCGGGTCCCCGGGTCGCAGGATGCGGTCGCTGTAGACGTGTGGGTGTGGCGAGCAGCGCTCCCCGGAGATCGCGTTCACACCTTCGACGTACTCGCTGCCCAGGTCGTAGAGCACCTTGCTGACCAGGCCGACGCACTCGTTCTCCCTGACCCCGGGGCGCATGAACGAGTAGAGCTCGTCGTACGCCGCGTCGACCATGGCGCAGGCCTGGGTCAACAGGCTGATCTCGTCAGGGGTCTTGATCCGCCGTGCCTCGAGGAAGACCTGCTGACCGTCGACCACCTCGAGCCCCTCGGCCCGCAGGGCCGCGAGCACCGGCATCTCGGCCAGGTCGACGCCGACCGGCTCACCGGCGAGGCCGTGCTCTCGCAGCACCGTGGCCACCTTGCGGGCCACCTCCTCGGCGATCCCGGCGTCCGGGTGGAAGGCGCCGCGCAGGGTGGAGATACCGGCCCGCGCCCGCTCGGTCCCGTCGAGCCAGGGATTGAACAGCTGGTGGTGCTTGGCCGCCGAGCCGAAGTCCCACAGCACCGGCTGCCCGCCGCGTGGCAGCACGGCGAACCGGATCAGCTTGTCCATCGCCCAGGTGCCGATGTGGGTGCTGGTCAGGTAGCGGATGTTGGCGAAGTCGAAGGTGAGCAGCGCGCCGAGGGACGACGCCTCGAGCGTGGCCCGGAGCCGGGACAGCCGCTCGTCGCGGAGCCGGCCGAGATCGACGCGCTGTTCCCAGTCGACGGCGTTGGGACCGTAGGTGCGGATCATCGGCGGACCACCCTGGGCTCGGATCGGGATACTCCGGAGTCAAGCCATCCGCCGCGCTGGTGTCAAGCAGTGATTCACACCCGCAGCGGCTAGGGTGCCTCCTGTGTACAGTCACAACGCACACGAGAGCGAGGTGGGCCGGTGACGACGGCTCCCGACGCACGACCCGAGGCCGGGCCCGGGCCGGTCCGTCTCGGGCAGGCGATCCGGGCCGCACGCGAGGCTCGGGGACTCTCCCTGCGCGAGCTCGCCCGCCGGGTCAACGTCTCCGCCAGCTTCGTCAGCCAGGTCGAGCGCGGTCAGGCCAACCCGTCGGTCGGCACGCTCTACGCCGTGGTGGCGGAGCTCGGCACGTCCCTGGACGACCTGATCGGCGACACGGCGGCCAACGTCCCCGTGCCACGCGCCCGCCCGGCCGACCTCGGCGTGGAACGCTGGCCACCGATCGAGGTGCCGGTCCAGGGCGCCGACGGTCGGGCGCGGGTCGAGATGTCAGGGGTGGTGTGGGAGCGGCTCACCCACGACCACGACCCGTTCGTCGACTTCCTGCACGTGGAGTACGCACCGGGCAGCGCCTCGTGCGCACCCGAGCAGCTGATGCGCCACGGCGGGCGGGAGTACGGCCACCTGGTCAGCGGACGGCTGGAGGTGCAGGTCGGCTTCGAGACCTACCCGCTCGGCCCCGGCGACTCCATCCACTTCGACTCGATGACCCCGCACCGGCTGGCCAACCCCTACGACGAGCCCTGCACGGCGATCTGGTTCGTGCTGGCCCGGCGCGACGACGACCGGCTCACCGGCGCGCAGTGACGAGGGGCTCGTCCCTCGTCAGTCCTCCGGGTCGAACCCGGTCCCCAGCACCCGGAGCTGGAGCATCGCGACGAAGCGCTGTTCGGGGTCGGCGAGATCGATCTCCCCGACCTCGGCCACCCGACGCAAGCGGTAGCGGAAGGTGTTCGGGTGGACGAACAGCCCCTCGGATGCCGCGGTCACGTCGCCGAACGCCTCCAGCCAGGCCTGGAGCGTCTCGACCAGCTTGCTCTGGTGCTCGCGGTCGTAGTCGATCAGCCGGGCGAGCGACCCCGTGGGTCGGTCGCCGCGGGCGGCGACCAGGTCACGGAGCTCGAGGATCAGGGCCTCGACCTGGATGTCCTGCAGCCGCGCCACCCGGCGTCCGCCGCCACCCTCGCGGAGCACTCGGAGGGCCCGGTCCGTCCACGCTCGCGCGTGCACCAGACCTGCGACGTCGGTGGACACCGGGCCGACGCCGACGACCGGTCGCATCCGGTCGCCCACCCGGTCCAGGAAGTCGTGGGCGATGCGCAGCGCGCGCTCGTCGCCGTCGGCGCCCTCGCCGACCAGTGGCACCAGGCCGTACGTGACGCCGCCGACCAGCGCAGCGGCCGAACCGGGGTGAACCGCGCTCAGGTGGAGGGCGAAGGCATCGCTGAGCCGCTGGCGCTCGTGCGCGACGGAGGCGTCCGCCGCGGTCGAGTCGTCGAGGGTGCCGGCCAGGGAAAGGCCGAGCACCATCAGCCGCCGCCCACTCAGTCCGAGCCGGTCCAGCGCCTCCCGCCCACCGGCCCCTCCCTCCAGCGCGGAGCTGAGCAGGTCGGCGCGCAGCCGTCGCTGGACGTCGGCTCCCGCTCGCACCCGGAGCAGGTGCAGCGCGACCAGCTTCGCGGCCTCGCACAGGGCCTCCGTGCGCTCCTCGCTCAGCGGCCCGGGGACGGCGGCCCAGATCGAACCCAACACCTCGTCGCCCGCCCGGACGGCGATGGCGACTCGCGGCATCGAGAAGGCGTCCTGTCCGTCCGGGACGGGGCTGATGAACACGGGGCGGTCGCTGCGGTGCAGCTCCCGGAAGATTCCACGCTCGGTCAGGATCCGCGCGTAGCGCTCGGGCACCTGCCGGCCGAGGATCGTCTCGACCCGGGACGGGTCTGCCTCGTCCTGACGACCCGAGAACGCGAGCACCCGCGAGCTGCGGTCCTCGATCGTGATCGGAGCGTCGAGCAGTGAGGCGATGGCGTTGGCGACCGCGAACAGGTCACCGGAGGGCAGGCCACCGAGCGACTCCTCGGCCGCCCCGACGTCGCCCTCCGCGAGCAGGGAGCGCAGCATGGCCGCCAGGTGCGCCCACGGCGCTCCTCGGCTGAGCCCGAGCAACGCCACACCTGAGACCTCCGCAGCCGTGCGGACGTCCTCGGTCGACGGCACCGGTGCCCGCACGACGAGGGCGGCGGCCCCGGCCCCGCCCAGCTCGCCCAGCAACGCGGCCAGCTGCCCCGGGTCGTCGATCCCGACGCCGAGCACCAACGCGTGGTGCGGCAGCACCGGGGAGTCCACGGGGTCGTGGATCACCACACCGCCGATGTCGTCCACCACGTCCGGGTCGCCGTGGACGAGGTCCAGCAGCGTGGCTCCGAGATCGTCGAGCACACGGCCGAGGCTGGCGCGCGGCTTGGAGCTGCTGGCGGACACGGCGAACACTCTCGGACGAGGGGAGGACAGCGAGAGCCTACTTCGGCCAGTCTGTCTGCCACTCCGGTGTCGCACGGGCTTCAGGTACGGCGGTGCGCGCGCCCTCCGAAGTGAAGGTACGTCGGCCGATCGTCACCCTCGTCGGGGTTGAAGAAGACCGCCAAGAGGTCGGCGTCCGCGATCGGCAGCTTGAGCATGAAGGAGTCCTGGCGATCCACCGGCTGCAGCGGCAGGTCGACCATCGGCGGCCATCCCTGCTCCTGGGCGATGCCGTGGCTGGGTGTCACCGTGGCGACCAGCCGGCTCGCGTCGTCGGCGTTCACGTCGATGGTGAGGCCTTCGCGCGCGTAGGTGCCGACGTAGCGCCCGGAATCCGTCACCGCGCCGTCCGCCAGCAGATCAGGGTCGCGACGGGGCGCGACACCGAGCCGTTGACCGAACAACCAGTCCGCGAGCTCCCGATACAGGGTCAACGCGCTCTCGACGTTCGTCTGCAGGCAGAACCCGAACCGCTCGGCCGGCGCGACCCGCATGAAGGCGTTCTGTCCCAAGGAGTTCCCGTCGTGACCGATCACCTCGATGTCGCCCCAGTGGTCGAGGATCCAGCCGAGGCCCCACGCCTCGCCGAGGACCGTGTCGTCGACGAGCTCGATCTGCCGGTCCTGCATCGCGCTCACGAGGTCGGCGTCGAGCAGCCGTGACCCGTCGGGGGCCAGACCGCCCGACAGGTGCAGGCCGACGAACCGCATGACGTCACCCGCGCTGGCCACGATCGCACTGCCCATGGCACCGAAGGCACGGTGCAGCCCCCAGGTCGGGGTGACGATCAGCCGCGAGGGGTCCTCCGGGTCAGGAACGTGGCCGACCGCGACCGGGTGGACGATCGCCTCGTCGGCGAACGAGACGGTCGAGGTGAGGCCGAGCGGGGTGAACAGCCGGTCGCGCAGCGCCTGCTCGAAGGTGACGCCAGTGAGGACCTCGACGAGACGGCCCAGGATCGCGTAGCCGCTGTTGCTGTAGCTCCAGATCCTGCCCGGGTCGACGATCTGGGGCAGGTCGGCGCAGCCCGCGACGTACTGGGCGAGGGCATCGTCGCCTCGGCCGGTGTCGGTGAAGTGATCGCCGTCGAAGCCGCTGGTGTGGGTGAGCAGGTGCCGGACGGTGACGGTGTCACGCGCACGCGGGTCCTGGACCTCGAAGTCAGGCAGGTATCGGCGCATGGGGGCGTCGAGGTCGAGCTTGCCTTCGTCGACCAGCATCATCACGAGCGTCGCCGTGTAGACCTTGCCGATCGACCCGGGAAGGAACAGCGCATCGGCGCGGGAGGGGCAACCCGTGCGCTGGCTGAGGACCCCGGCGGCCACCTCCGTGAGCTCTTCGCCGTCCAGCACGCTGAGCTGAGCACCGGGTACGCCATGGGCGTCGATCAGTTCGGACAACTTCTTCTCGAGCTCGGCTGCTGAGAACACTGGGGGCCTCCTAGGGTTACCTACACTGTAGGTCATGATACCTACACTGTAGGTAACCGCTGTCAAGACGCGCTACCCTTGCGCCGTGCCGCCGCTGACTCGAGACCGCATCATCACGGCCGCCGTCACGCTGGCCGACCGTGACGGCTTCGGCGGAGTGACGCTCCGGCGGATCGCTGCCGAGCTCGGCGTGCACGTCACGTCGTTGTACAACCACGTGCCGACCCGCGACGCCGTCACTGACGGGATCATCGAGCGCCTGATCGACGAGGCGAAGCTGCCGACCTCCCCCGTCTCGTGGGAGGAGTGGGCCCGCAGCTTCTTCGCCGCCATCGGCACCGTCGCGGCCACCCACCCCGGCGCCTTCACTGCGCTCCAGCACCGTCCGGTCCAGGGTCCGCGCGCGGCGGCCTCGTTCGAGGTCGCCCTGGAGGCGTTCACCAGGGCAGGACTCACGACCGAGGACGCCTACAGTGCGGTGAAGGCAGTCTCACTGACCACGCTCGCAGTGGCTCTGGAGCGCGGGATGGCGGCACAGGGTACGGCGGCGGAGACCGCCGTCGAGGACCTCCCACCCGATGCGTTCCCCGAGGTCCGACGCGCCGCGAGCATCTCAGATCCGGAGGCGGCCTGGTCGTTCAGCCTGGAGACCCTGGTCTCGGGACTGCGCTCGCAGGTACGCCGGCACCGCCAGCGCTGACGGCACTCGCGGCGTCAGGCCGAGACCCACTCCGTTCCCGTGGTGACGGCGGCGAGCTCGTCCTCCACGGGAGAGACCCCCAGGCCGGGCCCGGTCGGGACGGCGAGGTGGCCGTCGTCGAGCACGAACGGCGGCGTGATGTCGGTGCGGTAGTAGCGCCCCGACCCCGAGGTGTCGCCGGGCAGCGTGAAACCTGGCAGCGCCGCCAGTGCGACGTTGGCCGCGCGACCGAGACCGGTCTCGAGCATGCCGCCGCACCACACCGGAATCCCCTGCGCCACGCAGACATCGTGGATGCGCCGCGCCTCGAGGTACCCACCGACCCGCCCGGGCTTGATGTTGACGATCTGGCAGGCACCGAGCCGGATCGCGGCGGCCGCGGACTGCGCCGAGACGATGGACTCGTCGAGGCACACCGGGGTGCGGATCTGCTGCGCCAGGTCGGCGTGCCCCAGCACGTCCTCCTCGTCGAGCGGCTGCTCGATCAGCAGCAGGTCGAACGGGTCCAGCCGGGCCAGGTGCCGCGCGTCGGCCAGGGTGTACGCCGTGTTGGCGTCGACCTGGAGCAGCACCTCGTCGCCCAGACGTTCGCGAACGGCACGCACCGGCTCGACGTCCCACCCGGGCTCGATCTTCAGCTTGATCCGTAGGTAGCCCTCCGCGACGTACCCGTCGACCGCGTCGAGCAGGGCCGGGATGCTGTCCATGATCCCGACCGACACCCCGCACGGCACCCGTTCCCGGACCGCCCCGAGCTCCCGGGCGAACGAGCGGCCGGACGCGCGCAGCTCGGCGTCGAGGACACCCATCTCCAGGGCTGCCTTCGCCATCCGGTGTCCCTTGAACGGGGCCAGCACGCCGGCCACGCCATGGGCGTCGATCGGGCCTGCAGCGGCGAGCGCCGGCACCAGGAACCGACGCATGACGTCGGCGGCCGCGTCGACGTACTCCGAGGAGTAGAGCGGGTCGGACATGGCCACGCACTCGCCCCAGCCCTCGGCGTCGTCGGTCACCACCCGTGCCAGGAGGACGTCGCGCGTGGTCTGGGTGCCGAAGGAGGTCCGGAAGGGCGACACCAGCGGCATCGTGATGCGCCGCAGCTCGACCCCGGTGAGCTTCATCGGTCCCTCCTGATGACGTAGCAACCCGCGCGGTCGAACCCGTCGATCCGGCCTCCGTCGGCCACCAGCGCGGAGAGTGCCTCGCGCACCGAGACCCGCCACCGAGCGGCGAGCACGGGGTCCGCGGACCGGAGGGCGCCGATGTCGCTGGGGACGGTGACCAGCACGGTCTCACCCTCGAGCTCCCCCGGTACCGGCGCGCCGTGGCGGTCGATGCCAAGCCCGACCGCGGCGCCCTTGGCGAGCTCGTCGGCGGCCTGGACCTGCCTGTGCCGGCCGGCACAGGCAGCGGCCACCGAGGGTTCGCGGAGCCGCCAGCGCACCAGCAGCCGGTCGGAGTCGTCGTCGCCGTTGATGGTGTCGAGCATCGGGCCGTAGAAGTTCGGGAGGTACTCGGCCGGCTGCGCTCCCAGCTTGACGAGGTTGAAGTAGGCGTTGCGACTGACCAGCGGGTCGAAGGTCCAGGCAATCTGGGAGACGCCACGAAGCATGGCCCACGATCGCTGGTGCACCTTGAGGGCGAACCCGATGTTGCGACCGGTCAGGCCCGCCGAGACCCCCGCGATGTGGCTGTGGAGCGCGTCCTCGGCCGGGGCGTGGAAGAAGCCGACGCAGGCGCCGACCAGGCGGTCGTCGTCGAAGGCCCCGGCCACGTAGTTGCCCGCCTTCGTGAAGGCTCGGAGCAGCTCGAGGGTCATCGGCGGGTTGGCATCACGCCCCCAGATCGTCGCGAACAGCGCGACGACAGCCTCGAGCTCGGCGAGGTGGGTCGCTTCGCGCACCGAGACCCCGGCCGCGCGGGCAGCGGCGGCCGCTGCCTCGACCGCGCGCTCCAGGTCGGAGTCGACGGCGGCGAGCGTGGTCATGGGGTCCATGCTGCTGAGGTTCTCGGAGCTGGTCATGGTCGCGCTGCACCAGACGTCTCGAGGGGCTTCGTCGGTTCGGCCAACAGGTTCGCGACGAGGGCCGCGAGCAACGCGGTGCGACCCGGCAGCGCGTCCACCAGGACGTGCTCGTCGTCAGCGTGGGCACCACCCCCGACGGCCCCGAGTCCGTCCAGGGTGGGGGTTCCTGCCCCCGCGGTGAAGTTGCCGTCCGACGCACCGCCGACGGCGGCCGAGACCGGCGCCGGCAGACCGAGCCGTTCGCTGAGTGCGCGGGCCCTCTCGAACAGCTCTGCCGACGCGGCAGCCTCGAGCGGCGGTCGGTTGGGGCCACCGGCCACGTGCAAGGAGGCCCCGGGCGCAACGGCGCGCAGCGCGTGCATGGCTGCGTCGACCCGTGCCTGTTCCGCCAGCGAGCGGACGCGGACGTCGACCGCGAACGACCCCTCCGCAGGGACCGTGTTGCTGGTGGTCCCGGCCCGCATCACCGTCGGCGTGACCGTGGTCCCGGTCTCCGGGTCGTCGAGCGCCGACACGACGAGAGCCTGGTGTGCCAGCTCGAGCGTGGCGTTGACCCCCACCTCAGGCTCGAGCCCGGCGTGCGCGGCGCGGCCGCTCACCTGGACGTCGTACAGCGAGACGCCCTTGCGCTCGGTCTTGAGTGCGCCGCCGTCGGCCGACGCCTCGAGCACCAGCGCCGCCGACGCATCCCGGGCCTCCTCCTCGATCAGTGCGCGGGAGCTCGGCGACCCGAGCTCCTCGTCGCCGGTCACGAGCAGCGTGACGCCGTCGAGATCGTCCAGCCCTGCCAGGGCGTGGAACGCCATCGCCAGACCCGCCTTCATGTCGAAGCAACCTGGCCCGCGGAGCACGCCGCCCTCCACCGACCACGGGCGCGTGACCAGCGATCCCAGCGGCCAGACCGTGTCGTGGTGGCCGAGGACCAGCACTCGCGGCCGACCGGTGCCGAAGCGCCAGCGCAGGTGGGTGCGGCCGTCGAGGACCAGGTGCTCCGGAGCGACGCCCAGACGAGCAGTGCCGATCCGGGCGACGACGTCCGCGGAGCGCGCCACCGCGGCGAGGTCCGACGACGGCGACTCGCACTCGACGAGCTGACGCAGGTCGTCCAGCAGCAGGGGGAGGTCCATCAGTCCACCCGCGGTGTGGCACGGACGCCGAAGTGCACGTAGCGCTCGCCGGTCGGCAGCTCGTAGAACGTCACCGGTGCCCAGGTGTCCGCCTCCGGTGGCCTGACCGCGAACAGGGCCTCGCCGACGGGGACCATGAGGTACTCCTCGACCGGGTCGGGGACCATCTCGGCCAGCGGCCCCAGGATCGTGGTGCGCAGGGTCGGGCCGTCGGCGAGCACCTCCATGCGGACCGACTCGCGGGCATAGGTGCCGACGTACGGCGTCACGTCGACCTCGACCGCCTCCTCGGGCGGCGTGAACGGGTGCGCCATCTCGACCCCGGCGACCTCGGCGAAGATCTCCCGGTAGAGGTCCTCGTAGAGGTCGCGGGTGTGGCCGCCGTTCGTGAGCAAGCGCGACTGCGATGCCCAGCTCGGGGAGGATGCGCAGGAAGGCCGCCTGGCCGAGGGTGTTGCCGTCGTGTCCGATCAGCCGGTGGCCGTGCCAGCCGAAGCGGATCCAGCCCAGGCCCCAGGAGTCGCCGAGGATGTACTTGTCCGGCAGGTCCGCCTCGTGCCGCGTCATCGCCTCGGCGGACTCTCCCGACAGCACCCGGGTGCCGTCGGGAGCCAGGCCGCCGGACAGGTGCATCCGGGCGAAGCCGAGCAGGTCCGCGACCGGTGCCTTCACGAGGCCGGCCGGACCGACCGAGCGGGGCAGGTCCCACACCGCGGCAGGAACCTGCTCGCCCTCCACCTCGACGTGGCCCACCGCGGCCTCGTGCAGGATGGCCTCCTCGGGCAGCGTCATCGTGCGGCTCAGGCCCAACGGCGTGAACAGCCGGTCACGCAGGGCCTGGTCCCAGGTCGTCCCGGTGAGCTTCTCGATCACCCTGCCGAGCAGCGAGAACCCGGAGTTGCAGTAGGACCAGGTCGCCCCGAGCGGGTGGTTCTGGGCGGCCTCGGAGAGCAGGTCGACGTACTTCTCGAGGCAGTCGTCGCCGCGGCCGGTGTCGGTGAAGACGTCTCCGTCGATGCCGCTCGTGTGTGTCAGCAGGTGGCGGATCGTGACGGTCTTGGTGACGTCCGGGTCGGACAGCCGCAGCTCGGGCAGCACCTCGGCGACGGGGCTGTCGAGGTCGACCGCGCCCTCGTCCACCAGCTGCATGATGACCGTGGCGGTCCAGACCTTGGTGATGGAGCCGATCTGGAACACCGAGTCCGTGGTCACGGGGGCTTCGGTCCGGTTGTTGAGGACGCCGTACGCCGCCGTCACCAGCTCGTCGCCGTCCAGGATGCCGAGCTGGGCGCCCGGCACACGGTGGCGCTTCGCCAGCACCTCCAGGCGGCGCTGCCAGTGGGCGCGATCGACGCGCGGCCGGCCGCCCCGCTCGACGTACTGCTCGACCCACCCGACGACCCGGTCGTTGTAGTCAGAACGCTGCGAGGGCGGCCCGAGCAGCGGGAACACGTGCGAGGCGTCCGGGTAGATCACCAGCTCCGTCGGGATGCCTCGCTCGCGCAGCGAGGTGTGCCACTGCTGGGCCTGCCCGACCGGGCACGTCAGGTCGTCCTCGCCGTGCAGCACCAGGGTCGGGGTGGTGACGCGGTGGACGTTCGTGAGCGGTGACATCGCGGCGTACCGTTCGACGTCCTCCCACGGCGGGCCGCCGAGCTCGTAGGCGCTCATGCAGACGCCGTCGTCACAGGTTCCGTACATGCTCACCATGTCGCTGACGACACCGCCGGCGACACCGGCCTTGAACCGGTCGTCGTGGCCGGTGAGCCAGCAGGTCATGAAGCCGCCGTAGCTGTAGCCGGTGACCGCAAGCCGCTCGGGGTCGGCGAGACCCTCGGCGACGAGGGTGTCGATCGGTTCGAGGAAGTCCTGGGCGTCCGCGACGCCCCAGGCGCCGTGAACCGCGTCATAGAAGGCTTCGCCGTAGCCATCGCTGCCCCGCGGGTTGACCAGCAGCACCGCCCACCCCTGCGCGGCGAGCTGCTGGTGGTACAGGTGCATCTCGTCCGCGGCGGCGTTCCAGGCGTTGTGGGGGCCGCCGTGCACGTCGAGCAGCAACGGCAGCGGGTCCGTCGCGGTCGGGGTCGCGGACCAGCCACGCCTGGACCTCCGTGCCGTCGGAGATCGTGAAGGTGCGGTCCTCGCGGGGGAACAGCTCGACATCGGCGAGGTCGGCTCCGTGGTCGGTCAGCACGGTCTCGATGCCGGTGGCGAGGTCGAGGGCGACGAGCTCGCCGTACGACGTGGGCGTGCCCAGGGCGACCACGGCGGTTCCGCCGACGACCGAGAGTCCGGAGACCACACGGCCCTCTCCGGCCAGCACCGGCCCCTCGTCCTCGCCGACCGCCCAGAGGTGGGTACACCCGCGGTCGCGCAGGCAGAACAACAGCCGACCGTCGCCGGCCTCCTGCGGCCGGCCCCCCGGGTACGCCGGGGCACCCGCCATCACGTTGCGGTCGAGCTGGGACGTGAGGCTGACCGGATCACTGCCGTCGAGCGGGACCCGGAGCAGGTGCTGGTGCCCCACCGGGTCTCCGGGGTAGCCGACGACCAGCAGGCTGGCGCCGTCGCCGGCGAAGGAGACGGTGCCGGCGACGCCATCGGAGAGCGCGACGATCCTGGGCAGCGCCTTGGGGTCGTCGACGTCGAGCGTGCTCACGGCTGTGCGGAAGGTGAGGTCGCTGTCCGCGCCGACCTTGCGGACGAAGGCGACGGTGCGGCCGTCCGGCGACCACGCGGGCTGACCGGCGTGCTCGCGACCGTCGGTCACCTGGCGGCACGCGCCGGAGTCGAGGTCGAGGACGTGCAGCTGGCTGCGGACCGCGCCGTACCTGCCGGCGCCGTCCGCCTGGTAGTCGAGCCGCTGCGCGACCATCGGTCCGGAGCCGTCCGTCGGGTCCACCGAGGCGGTGAACGCGATCCGCGCGCCGTCGGGGCTCCACACCGGCGCGCCGGCGCCGAGCGGCAGGTCGCTGACCTGCTCGGGCTCCCCGCCGTCCACGGCCAGCACGTGCACCTGGCCCTCGCGAAGGAACGCCAGTCGCGCGCCGTCGGGCGACCACACCGGAGCGGTGTCGGCGTGACCGGACGTCAGCCGCCGCGGCGTCCCGCCCGCGGCCGGCACGGTCCAGAGCTGGTCGACATTGCGGTCGCGCTCGCCGTCGAGCGTGCGGAGCACGTAGACGACGCGGGCGCCGTCGGGCGCCAGCGCCGGCTGGGAGGGGACCGCGATCGCGGTGAGGTCGTCGATACGCATCCGTCGGGTCATCCGTGGCTCCTACTTCCAGGCACGGCGGCGAGCAGCTCGCGCGTGTAGTCGTGTTCGGGGTGGGCGAGCACCTCGCTGGTCGGGCCCTGCTCGACGATCCGGCCACGATGCATGACCGCGACGTGGGTGGCGACGTACCGGACCACCGCGAGGTTGTGGGAGATGAACAGGGTCGAGAGACCGAGCTCGCGCTGGAGCTCGCGCACCAGGTTGAGGACAGCGCCCTGGATCGAGACGTCGAGGGCCGAGGTGATCTCGTCGGCGATGACCACCTCGGGGCGCGCGGCAAGCGCCCGGGCCAGGGCCACCCGCTGCCGCTGGCCGCCGGACAGCGCCGCAGGGCGCATCGCGATCCGGTCCGGGGGGAGGTGCACCAGCTCGAGCAACCGAGTGACCTCGGCCCGCCGTTCGGCGCGCGTGGTCCCGCGCGGGATGGCCTCCGCCACGCTCTCGCCGATGCTCATCCGCGGGTCGAGCGAGGAGTACGGGTCCTGGAACACCATCTGCAGCGGCCGGTGCCGGCCACGGGTGGGGACCGGCTCGCCGTTCAACGTGATCCGGCCGGAGTCCACCGGGGCGAGGCCGACCGCGGCGCGCGCGAGCGTGGACTTGCCGGACCCCGACTCTCCGACCAGGCCGAGCACCTGGCCGGACGGCACCGTCAGGCTCACCTGGTCGACGGCAGTCGTGCTGCCGTAGCGGACGGTGACGTCGTCGAACCTCAGCTCGGTCATGGAGCATCGACCTCCTCCAGCTCGCGGTCCTCGATCTCGAGGAGGACCGGCTCGCCGGCGTGCCAGCAGGCGACGCGCCGGCCGCTGTTGTCGGTGACCAAGGGGGGTTCCTCGGCGCGGCAGCGAGCGGACGCGAGTGGGCATCGGGCGGCGTACGCACAGCCGGGCGGTACGGCGCCGGGGTCGACCGGTCGGCCCGGGATCACGGCGAGCGGCTGGGCGAGGTCGGTGTCCATGTCCGGGACGGCGGCGACGAGGGCCCGGGTGTAGGGGTGCCGGGCGGCGGTGTTCAGCTCGGCAGCCGGCAGGTCCTCGACGATCTTCCCGGCGTACATGACGAGCACCCGGTCGCACACCTCGCGGACCACGGTGACGTCATGGCTGATCAGCACCAGCGCGACCGCGTCGGCCTCCCTGATCGAGCCGAGCAGGTCGAGCACCTGCTGCTGGACGGTCACGTCGAGTGCCGTCGTCGGCTCGTCGGCGACGATCAGGGCGGGGCTTCCCATCAGGCCCATCCCGATCATGGCCCGCTGGCGCATGCCGCCGGAGAACTCGTGCGGGTACTGGTGCGCCCGCTTCTCGGGGTCGGTGATCCGCACCGCGCGCAGCCTGTCGACGGCACGGGCGAGCGCCGCCTTGCGGCCGAAGCCCTGGTGGTGCCGGGCGACCTCGGCGAGCTGGCCCCCCATCCGCCGGGTGGGGTTGAAGGAGGTCATCGGGTCCTGGAACACCATGGCCAGCGACGTGCCGAGCAGGTGGCGGTGCGCCTTGGCTCCTGCGCCGCGGAGATCGGTGCCGAGCAGCTCGAGCCGCTCGGCGTCGACACGACCCGAGTCGTCGACGAGGCGGGAGACGGCGAGCGCGGTCAGGGACTTGCCGGAGCCCGACTCCCCCACGACACCCACTGCCTCGCCCCGGCGGACGCCGAACGAGATCCCCCTGACCGGGCGGATCGGCCCGTGCTGACCGGGGAAGGTGACATGCAGGTCGCGGACGTCGAGCACCAGGTCGCCGGTGGTGTGAACGGACTCCTCGACCGGCGCCTCGTCCTCCAGGGCGGCCGGGGCCGGCGGCGGCGTCGGGATACCGGCGACCACGCCGACACCGAGCGCCTTGGCGACGGACTCGCCGAAGAGGTTGAAGGCGAGTCCCGCGATGATGACTGCGGCGCCGGGAGCGAGCGCGGCGGCGGCGTTGATGTAGATCGACGCGATGCCGTCGTAGAGCAGGCGGCCCCAGTCGTAGTCGGGCTGCTGCACGCCGAGGCCGAGGAACGACAGTCCCGCGAACGACAGCAGCGCAGTGCCGGCCCCGATCGTGGCGTTGACCACCAGCGGCTCGGAGATGTTCGGGAGCACGTGGCGCAGCAGGATGCGCACCCGACCGACGCCGGCGACCCGGGCGGCGGCGACGAAGTCGCGTGAGGCGACGGAGGCGACGAGGGTCTGGGTGAGCCGGGCGAACGCCGGTGCGCCGGCCAGGCCGATCGCCAGCACGGCGCCGGTCGCGCCGACCCCGAAGATCACGGCGAAGAACAGCGCGAGGAGCAGGCCCGGGAACGCGACGGCGATGTTCACACTGGCGATCACGACCCGTCCCGCGCGTCGGCCGAGCACGAACGACGCAGTGCCGAGCAGCAGGCCGACGACGACCGCGATCAACGTCGCGGCCAGCGCCAGCTCGACGGAGAGACGGGTGGCGACCAAGGTGCGGAAGAAGATGTCGCGGCCCAGGTTGTCGGTGCCGGCCCAGTGCTCGGCGGAAGGCCCGGCCAGGATGTTGCCGGTGTCGATCGCGTTCGCCTCGTCGGTCCAGAGGATCGGGGCCACCACGGCCAGCACCAGCACGCCGACAGCGAGCAGGCTCGCGGCGAGGCCCAGGGGCGTGCGCAGCACGCTCAACCAGCGCCGCACGTCAGTCCTCCCTGATCAGGGAGCGGGGGTCGAGCAACGCCAGCGCGACGTCGACGAGCGTGTTCACGAGCAGCACCCCGACGCCGTACACGAGGACGATGGCCTGCACCACCTGGTAGTCCTTGTTGAGGATCGACGAGACGATGGTGCTGCCGAGGCCCGGCCAGGCGAAGACGTTCTCGACCAGCACGGTCCCCGCCACCATGGCGCTGAGGAACAGGCCGCCCAGGGTGAGCGACGCGGTCAGCGCGTTGGGCAGGGCGTGGCCGAGGTAGAGCGTCCGCGCCGGGAGCCGCTTGGCGCGCCCGGTGCGGATGAAGTCGGCCTCGAGCACGGCCACCATCTCGACCCGGATGATCCGGGAGAGGATCGCGGCCGGCCCGATCGCCAGCGCCAGCACCGGCAGGACGTACGCCGAGGGGGTGTCGTTGCCGGCGACCGGGAGCCACTCGAGGCTGACACCGAAGACGTAGACCAGGCCGACACCGGCGAGGAAGTCGGGGATGGTCCCGAGAACCACGGTGCTGCTCGTGAACGCGAGCTCCGAGCGACGGCCGTGGCCCCGCCGGGTGAGCACGCCCATCGTGACGCCGAGCGGCACCGCGATGGCGACCGCGACGAGGAATCCCAGCAGCGCCAGCTGGAGCGTGGCCGGCAGCCGCTGCGCGATGACGTCCGAGACCGCGAGCTGGGAGATCATCGAGGTGCCGAGCTCTCCGTGCAGCAGGTTCTGCAGGTAGTGCCAGTACTGCTCCAGGATCGGGTCGTCGAGACCCATCTCCTCCCGCTTGGCCGCCACCAGCGCCGCCGGCGCGGTCGGACCGAGGGCCGCCCGCACCGGGTCTCCCGGGATCAGGTGGATCATGAGGAACGAGGCCGTCACGAGCACCCAGAGCGAGACCAGCAGGCGGCCGAGACGTCGGCCCGCGAACCGGACCCACGGGTGGGAGCGGACTCCCACCCGTGGTGCCGGGGCGACCGAGCTCGCCAGGGTCACGTACTACTCCGCCAGCATCCGGATGCTGGTCGGCACGAGCTGACCCGGGGTCTCGAACTCCGCGCCGTTGCCGAAGGTCTTCACCATGGTTGTTGGCGAAGGGCACGATGTCGGCCGCCGCGACCAGTGCGGACTCGGCCTGGAGCCAGGCGTCACAACCCTCGACTCCGGGCAGCGCGCTGGCCTCCTCGACGCCCGTCGGTGTAGTCGGGGTTGTCGATCCCGGCGAAGTTGGTGCCGCCGTCGGCCGCGCCCGGACCCGACAGGAACGGGACGAGCTGATCGGGGCTGTTGACGTTCAGCGGGACCCAGGCGATGTCCCAGTCGCCGGTGCCGAAGATCGCACCCTGGAGCGCGGTCTCGTCGACGCCCTTCGCGGTCACCGTGGCGCCGGCGGCCTCCCACTGCTGGACGGCGAGCTCGGCGGCGGCCGCGACGGCGCTGCCGGCGGCGCTCGAGTAGAGGAAGGTCAGCTCCGGCAGGTCGGAGAGCACGGCCTTCGCCGCCTCCACGTCCTGGGCCGGGAGCGAGCCGGAGACCGAGTCGCCCGGGCAGCGAAGCCGGCTCGATGACGGCGAGCGTGGTGGCCGGCGTGCCGGCGTCCGCGGTCGACACCGACGCGAGCTCGGCGAGGTCGAGCGCCTGGGTCAGCGCCATCCGGACCTCGGGGTCGCTGGACGCGTGGCCGTCGTTGTGGTTGTACCACTGCTCGCCCACGAGGGCGGGGGTCTCCGCCACGAACAGGTCCTGCGCCTCGAGTCGCTCGACGTCAGGACCCTGGATCTGGGCGGCGTTCACCTCACCCGACCCGAGCAGGTTGGCGGCCGTGCCCTCGTTCTCCACGATCTTCATGACCACGGTGTCGGGCATGCCCTCCTCCGCGGTCGTCGCGCCGTCCGGCCCCCAGGTGTAGTCGTCGCGGATCTGGTACGTGTACTGCTCGCCGGGCACGGCCTCGGTCAGCTCGTAGGGGCCGGTGCCCGCGGTCGAGTCCGCGAGCGACTCGCGGTCCTGCAGACCTGCGTCGCAGACCATCGAGAGGCTGGCGAGGCCGTTGAGCACGAACGGGGCGGGCTCGGCCAGCGTGATCGTCACGGTGCCGGCTGCGTCGTCGGCCTCCGCCGTCGCGCCGACCGGCAGGAACGTGCCGAGGAACGGGCTCTTGTTCTTCGGGTCCGCCACGTAGGCGATGTTGTCGGCGACGGTGGTCGCGGTGAAGTCGCTGCCGTCGGAGCAGGTGATCCCCTCGTTCAGGGTGAGGGTGACCGTGGTGTCGTCCACGCTCCACTCCTTGACCAGCTGGGGCCGGATCTCACCGGACTCCTCGTCGACCGTGACCAGGTTGTCGTAGCCGAACTGGCTGACGGTGAACAGCTGGGTGCCGGCGGAGGAGTGCGGGTCCAGGTTCCCCGGGTCTCCCTTGAGAGCCAGGGTGAAGGTGCCGCCGTCGGCGTACTGGCTCTCCCCTCCCTCGTTCGATCCTGGGTCGTCGTCCCCGCCGCCGCAGCCGGCAAGGAGGGCGGCGGTGACGCAGAGGCCGAGGGCTGTGGCGGTCAGCTTCATGGGCGGGTTCCTCTGTTCGTTGCGTTCATGGATCAGGCTCCGGCGCGCCGGACGGCGCGGCCGACGTGCAGGTACAGGGCGTGTCCCTCGCGGTCGTCGCCGATGAAGGCGTGCGGCATGTGCATGCCGCGGTCGGGCTCGACGTTGATCAGGCTGTCGTCCCGGTAGTGGACGAGCTCCTTGCGTTCGGGCTTCTCGCCGAGCTCCTCGAACAGCCCCTTCGGGACCTGCTCGATCCAGATCCGGCCGTCCTCGTCCTGGCTGACGTCGAGGTCGGCGACCTCGGACGAGTACGTGCCGACATAGCGGCCGGCGTCGATGCGCTCCGGGTCGGAGGGCGGCACCGGGAGGGCGGGCAGCTCGGTGTCGGTGAGCTCGCTGACGAGGTGGCCGACCACGTCGTGGTAGAGCGAGATGGCGTCGCCCCCGTTGGTGAGGAGCGCGACGGCGACGCCCGCCTCGGGGACCATGCGCAGGAACGCCGACTGGCCGATGGTGCCGCCGTCGTGGCCGATGATCGCGCCGGCGGGGGTGTCGAAGAGCTCGAAGCCCAGACCCCACGAGTCGCCCATCAGGCCCAGGTAGGGCAGATCCACCTGGCGCTCGTGCATCCGGGCGGCGGTTCCGGGCGCCAGCACCTGGGTGCCGTCCGCTGCCTTGCCATCCTCCAGGTGCATCCGGGCGAACGCGACCAGGTCGCGCGGCCGCATCGCGAGCATCGAGCCGGCGGGGGCATTCGAGCGAGCCAGCGCCCAGACCGGCGCGGGCTGGTAGCCGGTGCCGGGCTCGAGCTCGACGTGACCCACCGCGGCACGGAACATGATCGCCTCGTAGGGGCTGGTCGCCGTGTGGGTCAGCGCGAGCGGGCCGATCAGGTGCTCGCGCAGGCACTCGTCGTACGTCTTCTCGCGCAGCACCTCGATCAGGCGTCCGAGGACGCAGAAGCCGGCGTTGTTGTAGGAGAACAGCTCTCCCGGGGCGAACAGCTGCGGCACCTCGTGGAGCACGCCGAGGTACTTCTCCACCGCGTCGTCACCGGGACCGGTGTCGGTGAAGATGTCGCCCTCGAAACCCGACGTGTGGGACAGCAGCTGACGGGTGGTGATCTGTGCGGCCGCACTCTCGTCCAGGATCTGGAAGTCCGGCAGATAGGTGCGGACCGGGGCATCGAGATCGACCTTGCCCTCGTCGACGAGCTGCATCACGAGCGTGCTCGTCCACAGCTTCGTGATCGACCCGATCTGGAAGACCGAGTCCGGCGTGGCTTCGACTCCGGTGGCCCGGCTCAGCACACCGGCGGCGTCGTCGATGACCTCGCCGTCCGCGAGGACGGCCACGGCCGCGGCGGGTACGTCGTACTTCTCGATCAGCCTGGGGAGCTCGTCGGCGAGCCAGGCCTGAACCTCGTGCAGCGTGGTCATGAAACGTGAACGTACCAACGACCTGACCCTCACCATTCGTCGAGACCGACAAGAAAGCGGGGGTCAAGCCGTCCGGGTGAACAGGCTCCGGGCCCTCCTCAGGCGATCTTGCGGTGGTAGGTGGCCAGCGCGAGGGCGTAGGCGACGACGAGGATGCCGGCGCACCAGGCGAGGGCGATCCAGAGGTCGGCACTGACCGGCTGCTGCGCGAACAGGTCGCGGATCGCGTCGAGGATGGCGGTCACGGGTTGGTTCTCGGCGAACGCGCGCACCGGGCCGGGCATGGTCTCGGTGGGGACGAAGGCCGAGCTGATGAACGGCAGGAAGATGATCGGGTAGGAGAAGGCGCCCACACCGTCCACGGTCTTCGCGGACAGACCGGCGATGACGGCGACCCACGTCACGGCCAGGGTGAACAGGACGAGGATGCCGCCGACGGCGAGCCAGGCCAGCGCTCCCGCCGGTGAGCGGAATCCCATGAGGAGAGCGACGCCCACGACGATCGCGAGCGAGATCAGGTTGGACACCACGGATGTCAGCACGTGGGCCCACAGGGCGCTCGACCGCGCGATCGGCATGGACTGGAACCGCTCGAAGACTCCGCTGCTCAGGTCCGTGAACAGCCGGAACGCGGTGTACGAGATGCCCATCGCGATCGTGATGAGCAGGATGCCGGGCAGCAGGTAGTTCACGTACTGGTCCGACCCGGTGTCGATCGCGCCCCCGAACACGTAGACGAACAGCAGCATCAGGGCGATCGGCATGATCGCGACCGTGAGGATGGTGTCCAAGCTGCGCGAGATGTGGCGCATGGAGCGGCCCGCCAGGACGGCGGTGTCGCTCAGGAAGTGCGTGGTCATGGTCGCTCCCTACTGGTCGGTGGTGCCGGCCAGGACGGGGGCGCCGTCGTGGCCGACGATGGCGAGGAAGACGTCCTCGAGGCTCGGCTGCTTCTCGACGTACTCGACGGTGGCGGGCGGAAGGAGCTGCTTCAGCTCGGTGAGCGTGCCGTTCGCGATGATGCGTCCGTCGTGCAGGATCGCGATCCGGTCGGCGAGCTGCTCGGCCTCGTCCAGGTACTGCGTGGTGAGCAGCACCGTCGTGCCCTGCCCCGCGAGCTCCCGGACGGCGTTCCACACCTCGACGCGGGACTGCGGGTCGAGCCCGGTGGTCGGCTCGTCCAGGAAGATCACCGGCGGGTCCCCGATCAGGCTCATCGCGATGTCCAGGCGGCGGCGCATCCCTCCGGAGTACGTCGCCACCCTGCGGTCCGCCGCGTCGGTGAGATGGAACTGCGCCAGCAGGTCGTCGGCGATCCGGCCGGCGTCCTTCAGGTGCCGCAGCCGTGCCACCAGCACCAGGTTCTCGCGTCCGGTGAGGATCTCGTCGACGGCCGCGAACTGTCCGGTGAGGCTGATGGACTGACGTACGTCGGCGGGCTGCCTGGCGACGTCGAAGCCATCGACGGTGGCGGTCCCGCCGTCTGCCCTGAGCAGCGTGGACAGGATCTTCACGATCGTGGTCTTGCCCGCCCCGTTGGAGCCGAGCAGCGCAAAGATGCTCCCCCGCGCGACATCGAGGTCCACCTCGCGCAGCACGCGCAGCTCGCCGTACGACTTCTCCAGGCCCCGCACCCGGATGGCGCTCATCACGCCTCCTCTGCCGTGGCGCGGGCGACGGCCTCGGTCAGCCGAGCCCGCTCCTTGTCGATCCACTGCTTGCCGCCGTAGGCCTGCGTGAACGCCTCGGCGAACCCGACCGGGTCGTCCCCGACGATCCCGCTGACGGGCGTGCCGTCCACGGCAGCGCGGTCCCAGAGGTCGGCGAAGTCGCCCAGCATCTTGATGAGCGTGTCACCGTCGGTGACGCCCCCGTAGTACATGAAGTACCGCTCGAAGGCCTTCGCGGTGGCGCGGTAGGGCTCGGGGAGGGCCTCGACGCGAGCCTTGTACTGCCGGTACTGCTTCTTCTGCTCGAGCGAGCCGGTGAGGGTCTCGATCCACTTCGCAGCCATGGTCACTTCTCTCCTTCGTGGAGCTGTTCGATCCGTTCCGAGAGGAAGCTCCACGTCCTCCAGAACTCGTTGAGGTGTGCCTGTCCCTGAGCGTTGAGGGAGTAGACCTTGCGCGGCGGCCCCTTCTCGGAGGGCACCTTCTCCACGTCGACCAAGCCGCGCTGCTCGATCCTGATGAGAAGCGCGTAGACGGTCCCCTCCGCGATGTCGGAGAAGCCCTTCTCCCGCAGCCAGGCCGTGATCTCGTAGCCGTACGCGGGCCGGCCGGCCAGGATCGCGAGGACGATGCCCTCCAGCGTTCCCTTGAGCATCTCCGTCACCTGCTTGCCCATGGCCGCACCCGCCTGTCTACTCAGTGTTATTGACTACCAGTAGATAGTAACACTGAATAGCCGCTCCCGCGAGCCGACGTTGCGGGAACGCAGCCATGACCGCCGCATCGTTCACCTCCGAGAGCGTCGCCGGCCGCGAACCGAGGTCACGGGAGTTGCAGGCCGCCGTCGGGTCGAAGGCGCAGCCAGCGGAACCCGTAGCCCTCGAGCGCGACGTGGACAGCGCTCTCGGTGGTGCTGACCTCCTCGTGAGAGAACAGGTCGACGAGCTCACGTCCCTCGCGGAGCCCGTCGACGGTCAGGTCCAACGTGACCGGGTCGGCGGACAGGTTGTGGACCGCGATCGTGGAGACCTCCTCGAGGTCGCAGCGGTGCGCGAGCACCTGCGTGAGCGGTTGGTCGATGACCGAGAAGACGCCCCATCCCAGCTCCGGACAGAGCCGGTAGGTGCTGATCAGCGTCCTCATGAAGCTCCACAGCGAGTCCGGGTCGCGGCGCTGCTGAGCGACATTGACGTGCTCGGGGGCGTAGCCGTCGGGGACGACGCGCTGGACCAGCCGGGAGGGCGCTGCGCTGGAGAAGCCGCCGTTGCGGCCCGGGCTCCACTGCATCGGCGTACGCACCGCAAGCCTGCCCTCCGCCTCGAGGTCCTCCCCCATGCCGATCTCCTCGCCGTAGTAGAGCGTCGGGGTCCCGGGGAGCGAGAACAGCAGGCTGTAGGCCATCCGAACCCGACGCGGGTCGCCGCCCATCATCGGCGGCAGCCGGCGTTTGAGTCCTCGGCCGAACAGCTGCATCGACTGGTCCGGACCGAACGCGGCGAAGACGTCCTGCCGCTCCTCGTCGCTGAGCTTGTCGAGGGTGAGCTCGTCGTGGTTGCGCAGGAATGTCGCCCACTGGCAGTTCGGGTGGATCGCGGGTCGGTCGAGCAGCGCCTGGGCGAGCGGCCGCGCGTCCGCGCGTGCCAGGGCGAGGTACGCCGCCTGCATGCCGATGAAGTCGAACATCATGTGGAGTTCGTCGCCGTCGTCGGCGCCGAAGTACTGGTACTGCTCGGCATGGGGCACGTTGACCTCGCCGAGCAGGACGGAGTCACCCTTGCGGCGGGTCATGAAGGCACGGATCTCCTTGATCAGCAGGTGCGGATCTCCGGGCAGCTCACCTTCGGCTTCCCTCACGTCCTTGTCCTTCATCAGGAACGGCACCGCGTCCACCCGGAATCCGTCCAAGCCGAGTTCGAGCCAGAACCCGATGGTGCGCAACAGTTCGTCGCGGACCTCCGGGTTGGCCACGTGGAGGTCTGGTTGGTGGGCGTAGAAGTGGTGGAGGTACCACTCGCCGGTGCGCTCGTCGTACTCCCAGATGGAGTCCTCCTTGTCAGGGAACACCACCTGGTCCGACGTGTCGGGAGGTTCGCTGGCGCGCCAGACGTAGTAGTCCCGGTAGGGGTTGCTCTTGCTGCGGCGGGCCGCCTTGAACCATGGGTGCTGGTCGGAGGTGTGGTTGACGATCAGGTCGGCGACCACCCGCAGGCCGCGATCGTGGGCGGTGCGGATGACCTCGACCAGCTCCCCGTGGTTGCCGAGGCGGGGGTCCACGCCGTAGAAGTCGGTGATGTCATAGCCGTCGTCGCGGTCGGGGCTCGGGTAGAAGGGCATCATCCACAGGCAGGTGACGCCCAGTTCGGCGAGGTAGTCGATGCGGTCCGCGAGACCCCGCAGGTCGCCGGTGCCGTCCCCGCCGGCGTCGTAGAAGGTCTCGACGTCAAGGCAGTAGATGACCGCGCTCTTCCACCACAGGTCGCTGGTGTCGGTGACCTTCATGCTTGGGTCGTTTCCGCGACGCCGGCCAGCTCCGGCAGCACCCGGTCGGCGAACGTGTCGATGAACGACTCCTGGTCCTGGCCGACGTGGTGGAGATAGAGGTCGTCGAAGCCGAGATCGGCGTACTCCGTCAACCACTCCGCATGTTGGCCGGTGTCTGCGGAGATGCGCACGGCTTGGCTGACCGAGGCCAGGCTCACGTGCTCTCCCAGCGCGTCGAAGTCTTCCGGAGTATGGATGTCCCACGGGACCGTCCCGCCGAACACGTTGGTGCGCCACTGGTCGAAGGCGACCCGTTCCGCCTCTTCTCTGTGTGGGGGCCCAGGACAGGTGCACCTGCAGGGCAAGGGGTCCTCGACCGCCGGCTCCCCGGTAGGCCTCGATCACCTCGCGGAGAGTTTCGTGCGGCTGGTTGATGGTGATGAGCCCGTCCGCCCATCCGGCAACCCGGGCGGCGGAGGCGACGCTGACCGCTGGCCCGATGAGGCGTGGGGGTTCCGCGGGTCGGTCCCATACCCGGGCGCGATCGACCCTCACCAGGCCGTCGTGGGTGACTTCCTCGCCCACGAGCAGCCGCCGGATGACCTCCACGCACTCCTCGAGCCGCTCAGTCCGCCTCTCCTTGGGCAGCCAGCCGTCCATCGTGACGTGCTCGTTGGACGCCTCACCACTGCCCAGGGCGGTCCAGACGCGGCCGGGGAACATCTGTCCGAGCGTCCCGATCTTCTGCGCCACCACGGCGGGGTGATAGCGCTGGCCGGGCGCGCACACGCATCCCAGCTCGAGGCTCGTCACCGCCAGGGCCGCCCCCAACCAGGCCCAGGCGTACCCCGCGTGCCCCTGTCGGGTGCTCCAGGGGTTGAGATGGTCCGAGCACATGGCCATGTCGAAGCCGACCCGCTCGGCGTGCTGGACGTCGACGAGCAGGCGTCGGGGATCGATCTGCTCATGGGAGGCGTGAAACCCGATGCGCGTCATGTCGCCACCCCACAGGAGGGTCGGCGGAATGGCAACAGGCGGTCTCCGGAGAGGCCTGGCCGGCGTTGCGGCTGGGACGCCCGGCGGCTCGGCACTTTGGTCCACTGCTTCCCGCCGGCACAAGTGAGATGAGCCGGGCGCAGGCCTCCGTTCGGCTGGGGTGGGCACTCAGCTGTTCGAGGTGGCCGTGCCGCCACCGGACTCGCGCGCGCAGTGGGTGCAGCAGTAGATGTCGCGCGAAGCCTCAGCGGGCGAGCTGGTCGAGGCCGAGCCTCGAGGCGGCTGACGGTGCCGTCGACGTCGGAGAGCTTGTCCAGGCCGAACAGTCCGATCCGGAACGACGAGAAGTCGTCGCCTTCACCGCACATGAGCGGCACGCCCGCTGCGGCCATCTGAAGGCCCACCTGCTTGAGCTTGGCGCCGCTGCGGATCTCCGGGTCGTCGGTGAACGCCACCACGACGCTCGGAGACGCGAACGCCTCCGCCGCGACGGAGGAGAAGCCTCGCTCGGCGAGCCCGGAACGGACTCGCGCGCCCAGAGCGATCTGGGCTCGGCGCAGATCCGCGAGTCCGGTGTCGTAGGTCTGGCGCATGAGCTCACTGTCGTGCGCCAAGGCGTCGGTCGGCATGGTGGCGTGGTAGGGCGTCAGTCCCTCCGTGTACGCCTCGGTGATGGTGAGCCACGTCTGCAGGTCCGCAGCAAAGCTCGTCGAGGACGTCGACGTCACAGCGGCGCGCCCGGCTTCGCTGAGCATCACGAAGCCCGCGCACGGCGATCCGCTCCATCCCTTCTGCGGCGCACTGAGGAGGACGTCGACCCCCAGGTCGGTCATGTCGACCCAGAGCGCACCGGACGCGATGCAGTCGAGGACCATGAGCCCACCGACCTCGTGCGTTGCCGCCGCGACGGCGCGAACGTAGTCATCGGGCAGCACCATCCCGGCCGCCGTCTCGACGTGCGCCGCGAAGACGACCTGGGGGCGGGAGCGCCGGATGGTCTCGACCACCTCGTCGATCGGAGGCGGTAGCCAGGGTGCGTGCCTCTCGTCGGACATCGGCCGGGCCAGGCAGACCTGCGTGTCCGCCGGGATGCTCCCGGCGTCGAAGATCTGCGACCAGCGGTAGGAGAAGAGGCCGGTACGGACCACGAGGCATCGCCGCCCGGTCGCCAGCTGGCGCGCCACCGCTTCCATGGCGTAGGTGCCGCCACCGGGGACGACCGCGACGGTCTCGGCGTGGTAGGTCGCGCGCAGTACGTCGACGATGTCCTGCATCACCGCGACGAAGCGCTTCGACATGTGGTTCAGCGCCAGGTCTGTGAAGACAACCGAGTATTCGAGCAGGCCGCCGGGATCGACGTCGGGGCGAGGCAGGGTCACCTCAGCAGAATCCCACAGGCTTCCACGACACTCCTCGGGAGGGCGCGGACCTCCGGCCGCGACGCGTCAGGCGCGCACGGCTAGGGGCACCGGTCGTGTCGAACCCATCAGTCCCTCCTGGCGCGCCACGAGGGCCGCCAGCCCGATGGTCGCGAAGGCGGCCAGCACGTTGATCGCCAGCATCGAGATGCTCTTGACGAGCACGAACGTCTCGAGGGACTGCGACTGCAGCAGCCACAGCGTCATCGTCGCCTTCGCGAGCCCGAGCACCGCCCAGAGGAGCGTCAGGTTGCGGAAGAGGCGCCGGATCCGCGGGCGGGTCGCGAGCTCGTGGTCCATCGGGTAGAAGTCGCCGGCGAGCCGCGCCACCATCGGGCGGGCGCTGGCGAGCGAGAGCAGGAACAACCCTGCGACGACACCGTCGCTGATGACCGGCTGGAGGAAGTAGAGCCACGCGCTGTCCGCTGCGAGCGACAGTGCGGTCCGGCCGGTCAGGAGGAGCGCGGCGAGGATCAGCAGACCCGACGTACGCCGCCGCGTCAGCGCTCGCCACGCGATGGCGCCGTACGACCACACGAGCGCGGCGATGATCGCCGTCCACACTCCGGCGAGCACGAAGACACCGTAGAAGACCACGGCCGGGACGATCACCGCGATCAGCAGGCTCAGAGAGACGCGCTTGATCACAGCCAGCAGGCTCGGCCGGTGCGGCGCCTCGGCGCCGTGGTCACGGGGGGTGGGGGCGGTGCTGGTCAGCGGGCGGAGAGAAGCCAAGGAGTCGGTCCTGCCGGCCGGCGGTAGCCGGGGCCTGGGTGTGGTTCGCCGCGAAATGACGACGCGAACTCGTCGTCTGCGGGTTCCTCGGCCCTGTCAAGGTACGCCGCCCTCCGGTGGTGGCCCAATCCGCAGCGTTCCGACCGGGTCAAGCCGAGGGGAGGTTGCCCAGGATCAGGGCCGCCTCGTCGTTCTCGGGGTCGAGGTCGAGCGCGCGTCGGAGGTAGGTCCTCGCCAGGTCGAGATCTCCGTCGACCTGATGGGCCCAGCCGATCATCGTCCAGGCCTCCGAGGAGTCCGGACGCAGCTCGCTCCAGAGTCGCAGGAGGGGCCAGACCAGGCTCGTGCGGTGCAGCTCGATCGCCCCCCAGACGGCATCGGTGAACACCTCGTCGTCGAGGTCGTGCTCGGACGGCTCGGCCGCCGCCAGCCGGTGGAAGGCGGCCGCTGCGGCGTCCGGACCTGAGGTGGCCAGCGTCTCGGCGACGGGGCCGACGACCGGAGGCAGCAACGCACGCAGTTCTGCCACGCCCTCCCCGGACTCCCCCGTGAGGAGAATGTCGAGGGCTGCTGCGGCGATGTACCCGGTCGGAACGGTGTTGGCGTTGGCGAGCACGACCACTCCCGTCCGTCGCTCGGGCACCAGCACGAGCTTCGAGCCGAATCCGGGGTCCGCACCGCTGTGACTGATCGTCCGGTGACCGAGATAGCTGCCGATCGCCCATCCGAGCCCCGCTGCTTCCTCCCAGGGTGGTTGACCCACCGGCACCACCGGCTGCCACATCAGGTCGAGCAGCCCAGCGTCGAGCGGCCCCGGTTCCAGGTGGGCCTCCATCCAGCGAGACATCTCCGCCACGTTGGAGTGCAGGGTCGAGCTGGGGGCATGGCGCCGGGTGTAGGGATAGGCGCCCTCGGGCACCGTGAGCGGCATCCCCACGTGCGGTGAGGAAGCGAGGTCGGCGGGCACCTCGGCGCGCAGGAACGTGCTGGTGGGCATCCCGAGCGGGGCTAAGGACCTGCTGCCGGACGGCCTCCTCGAAGGTGGTGCCGGTGACTCTGGACAGCAGCAGCCCCAGCAGCTCGAACCCGGCATTGGAGTAGGAGAACGTCGAGCCGGGCTCCGCCTGCAGCCGCCAGCCCGACAGGCTGCGGGCGAACTCGCTGAGGGCGTCGTCGCCGAGCTGAGGGTCGTGCCAGCCGTAGTCCGAGACGTCCGGGAGCCCGCTCGAGTGACTCAGGAGACCCCGTGCCGTGACCTCCCCCGCCCGGCCGTCGGCCAGCGCGAACTCAGGGATCCAGTCGGTGATCGGGGCATCCAGGTCCAGCACCGGTCCGTCGGCGCCCCGGGCAGTCGCCAGGGACACGACGGCGGTCGCGACGAAGGGCTTGGACACCGACGCCAGGTGGAACATCGTCTCGGGTGTGACCGGCGCACCGGTGCCGACGTCACGCACGCCGAACCCACGCGAGACGACGTCCCCCTCGCCCACGACGGCCATCGCGATACCGGCCGCGTCGTGAGCACCGAGGTAGGCCTCGACCAGAGGCCACACGCCACCCTCCACGCTTCTCCCAAGGCGCTGCCCGTTACCCCTGTCCACGTCCCGACCGTACGCCGACCAGGAACGGTCAAGGCACACACACCGGAGAGCTTCCCGGACTCGCACTGGGACTCTTGCCGATGCGGCGGGGACCTTCGGCACTGCCTCGACACTCGAGCGGTGCCTAGCGTGGCCGACACCGCAGAAGGAGGCGCGCAATGAGCGGCAAGAGCAAGCTTCTTCTCGGACTGCTGCTGTTCAACGGTGTGAGCGCCACGGGCGGGGGGCTCGCGCTGATGGTGGACTGGATTCCCGAGCAGGCGTCCTGGGTCCGGGACACCGACTTCCCCAGCAACTACTTCCCGGGCGTGATCCTGATGACCATCGTCGGTGGCAGCTCCTTGATCGCCGCCGCCGCGCTGGTGAAACGCAGCGACGGCTGGCAGCTCGCCAGCATCGTTGCCGGGACCATCATGGTGTTCTGGATCATCGGAGAGGTCGCGTCGATCCGTAGCTTCCACGTCCTGCAGGTCATCTACCTCGTGACCGGTGCCCTCGTCGTGACGTGGACCCCAGGGCGGCAGGCAGGAGCCGCTCCGTCGGCCATCGGGGCTCCCAGAGCCTCATCGACTGACGCGGCCGGAAGCACGTGATGGTCATGCGGACGACAGTCAGTGCCGATGTCCGGGCCGCCGAGGGGATGAGTCCCCGGACCCGCGGCCTCTGCGTCGCTGTCGCGGCGCTGGTGGTGGTCGCGGCCGTTCCTACGTTCTTCGTGGACGGGATCCTCAACGGGACACCAGTGATGAACGGCTCCGCGCGCGGCACGGTGCTCACCATGTTCGCCCTGGCGCTCCCCGTGCTCGCGGTCGGGCTGGTCACTTCCGCCCGGGGGTCGATCCGCGGAAGGGCAGCCCTCATCGGCGCGCTCGCCTACCTCACCTACAACGCCACACTGCTGGTGTACGCCACACCCTTCAACCAGCTGTTCCTGGCCTACGTCGCCCTGTTGGGCCTGTCGCTGTGGTCCCTGGTCAGCGCCCTGCTCGACACCCGGCCAGTCGTGGTGGCGAGCAGCAGGTTGCCCGCGCGCGGCATTGCCGCATTCATCCTGACCGTGGCCGCCCTCAACACGCTGGCCTGGCTGCGGTTCGTCGTACCCGATCTGGGTCAGGACCCGCCCGGGTTCCTGGACGGCACCGGCCTGACCACCAACCCGATCTACGTCCAGGACCTCGCCATCTGGCTGCCCGCGATGGCGATCGTGGCTGTCCTGCTCTGGCAGCGTCGACCCTCCGGCGTCTTCCTCGCCGGAGCCGCGCTGGTCTTCTGGGTGATCGAGGCGATCGGGGTCGCGGTCGACCAGTGGTTCGGGCACCGCGCCGACTCCGCCTCAGACGTCGCGACCCTGGGCGGGGTCGTGCTGTTCGTCGTACTCGCCGCAGCGACCCTGGTCCCGCTGGTGCTCTGGCTGCGCGCGTTCCCGGCGCGGACAGGTGACGGACAGCAATCGTGATCCCGACCCCGGAGGGCGGGGACCGCTCGGCAGAGGTGCTGCTCAACTGGTTGCCGCTGGGCGCCGGTGGACACGTCGTGGCCTTCAACGGGCGGGTGTATGAGGCCATTTGTGCCCACCGGCAGCACCGCCGCCCCGCTCCCCTCTTCCATGCGGCGCTGTCCCTGCGGCTGGGCACCGCCTCCTACGTGATCGAGATGGGACCGGTGTGGGGAAACGCCGCTGCCGAGCGCGGCGTGGTGGTCGAGGGGCCGGTCGGACTGCCCGCTCTGGGTCGGTCGCGGCTGTTCCGCTACGAGGTGCGGGCCTGGCGCGGCGGCTCGATCCCCGACCTCACGTTCGCTGTGGGCGAGCCCACGGTGATGAGCCGGGATCCCGCCCAGGCGGCGAACCTGCTGGCGCTGGTGCACCAGGTGCCGCCGCTGACCTGGGGGCGCGACGAGCTCGGCCTGGGCGAGATGTGGAACTCCAACTCGCTGGTCGCCTGGTTGCTCCTCCGAAGCAGCCACGACCTGCGGCACACCGGCCCCCCGGGCCGAGGTCGAGCACCGGGATGGAACAGTGGAATCGCCCTGGCTCTCCGGACACGCTTGGCCGACCTGGTCGAGCCGGCGCCGACGTCGTACCCACACGATCTCGCCGGACCGAGCCGCTGGCACACGCCGCACGTTCTCGGCGCAATCCGCCCAGGATGGCGTGGTCGCACGCGGTAGTAGGCGCCTCGAGATTCCCTCGAAGGGTCGTCTGGTTGCGGCCGCTAGTCTGAGAGTGTGGACGCAGCCGGCGTGAGACCGCGACCGTGCTCCGCGATGGTCTTCGTCGGCCGGGAGGGAATTCCTCATCCCCCAGGACATCGGCCCGGAACCTCAAAGTTTCGACCTCGAGAGGGCGACGCTCGAGAACACGAACTATCGCGCCGTCGCCTGGTCCGGGGAGTACCTTCAGCTGACACTCATGTCGATCCCTGTAGGTGAGGACTCGGCCTCGAGGCGCACCCGGAGACTGACCAATTCCTCGACTCGACGCCAGCCTGGGCCGCGTCCGGATGGGCCGCACGAAGGACCGGCTCGTCTTCGACCGGGAGGTCGAGGACGGCTGGGCGATCTTCGTGCCCGCCGGCACTCGGCACGACGTCATCAACGTCGGTGACGAGACCCTGAAGCTCTACGCCATCTATGCGCCCGTCCACCACGCGTCGGGCATGATCCATGCCACGGCGGCCGATGCGGCGCGCGACGAGGATTCAGGCGAGGACGAGCCGCCGAGCTGGTCGGTCCAGCCTGCGGAGCAGGCGTCGGACGAGCACGCCTGAACACCGAGGGCTTGCTTGTGGCTTGACGCGTCGACGTCGACGCTGGGTCACACCTTGTCGGCCGCGTCTCACCAGCAACGCGATGCGGTCTGGGGTCCCTCGCGCTGCCCGAGGCCCTCTGCCGCGTCCGTCGGGTCGTGAGGCCCTGCTCCTGGATCGACTGCATGGTGAGGATTGGGGAGAAGGTCAAGTTCGTGGTGAGGGTCACCTCCACGTCCCGGGCAGAGGACCTCTACGAGGTTGCTTCGGACGGAGTGAGCGGGCAAGCGGCTGGCTTGGGCCGTTGCTTCCAGGACCTGATGGCCACGGTCCAGGCCGAGACCGCGACCCCTTTGAAGCACCACCCCGTCACCGAGGAGAAGGAGTAGACATGAAGGTCACCGAGCTATTCGATACCGCCCGTGAAGCGCTCACGGTCACACGGGTGTACGCCGAACCCTACGAGAGGGATGGCCTGACCGTGTCGCGGCCGCGGCTCTCACAGGCGGTGCCGGCGGCGGCTCGGGTACCGACCCGAAAGGGCAGTCGGGTGAGGGCGGCGGGTTCGGCGTCAACGCACGACCCGTCGGTGCATACGTCATCAAGGACGGCCACGTGACCTGGCGACCAGCCATCGATCTGAACCGCACCATCACGATGCTGGGCCTGATCGCCATCGCATACCTCCTGCGCCGACCACGATCTGCTGGCGCGGACCGTCAAGGTGGGACGACGTCGTGAATGGCCGTGACGCGAACAGGTGAGAAGTTCCGCGGCTTTCCTCGCATCGGCTGGTGCACCACGGCCAAGACGTTGGTCGGTGGTCCGGCCAAGGTCAGAGGTGCCGGTAGCTGAAGCGGGCGGTCTGCAGGGCGGCGACGTAGCCCTCGCGGGTGTACTCCTGAGGGTCGACGTTCCAGGGCACGGCCAGCCTGCCGCGGACTTCCTCGATGGATCGGAAGCCGTGCTCGTTGCCCCACGCGTCGAGGCCGTCGAGAAGGAGCGAGGCGTACGGGATGCCGTTGCGTAGGAAGGCCGACGCGCACTCCACGACGTCGGCACCCGCGAGCAGGTAGGCGACCAGGTCGGATGCGGTCTCGACGCCGCCGGTGCCGGCGAGGGAGACGGTGAGCTGTTCGCGCAGTAGGGCGATCCAGGTCTGCGGAAGCCGGGCGTCGGAGGAGTGCGAGAGTCCGATCACCGGGGAAACCGTGAGGGTCTGCACGTCGATCTGGGGTTGGAGGAACCGGTTGAACAGGACGAGGCCGTCCGCGCCGGTCTCCACGAGTCGCAACGCGAGTTCGCCGAAGGAGGAGAAGTAGGGCGTGAGCTTGACCGCCACGGGCACGTCCAGTTCCTGCTTGAGCGCATGCACCACCTCCAGGCATCGCGCCTCGACGTCGCGACCAGGCCCTTGCATGCGTTGGGGGACGTTGTAGAAGTTGCACTCGACGGCGGCGGCGCCGGCGTCTTGCATGCTGTGGGCGAACGACGTCCAGCCGCGCCGGGAAGTGCCGTTGATGCTGGCGATCACCGGAACATCCACCGACCCCACGCACTCCTCGATCAGGTCCAGGTAGCGCCTGGGTGCACCCGGTCCGGCTGGGTTGTCGAAGAAGTGCAGCAGGTCCGCGTCCGGCGTCGGCTGCTCGATCTGCTCCTCGAACAGGGAGTGGAGCACCACGGCAGACACACCGGCGTCGACCAGCTCGATGACCCGATGGGCGGACTGGGTCAGCGGAGACGCCGACGCGACCAGCGGGTTGCGCAGCGACAGCCCGAGATAGGTAGTAGCCAGGTCCACGCCGTGCCTCCTCACCTGACCTGGTGGGGTTTGGGGGTCGTCGTCCTCCTCCTTGTTATCCCCGGTAACCGCAGCGACAGGGACCACCGGCCCGGAGGTCCGGCCCCAATGGCACACAACCGGGAGAGCGGAGCCGGGGTGTGAGGTCTGTACCGGGAGGCGGGGTGAGCCCGTGAGGACTAGCGTGGAGAGGTGGCCGGGTCTTCGCTGCTCGAGCTGGTCCGCCGGTCGGTGATCGGCGAGGACCACGTCATGGTGACGCCCTACGGCCCCCGGCGGGTGACGTATGCCGACTACACCGCGTCCGGACGCGCGCTGAGCTTCATTGAGGACTTCATCCGCGACGAGGTGCTGCCGACCTATGCCAACACCCACACCGAGTCCAGCGGGACCGGCCTGCAGACCACGCGACTGCGTGAGGACGCCCGCCGCATCATTCGCGACGCCGTCGGGGGCGACGACGACACCGTCGTCATCTTCACGGGATCCGGCTGCACGGGTGCGATCTCCAAGCTGATCGGCGTGCTGGGACTCCGGATCCCCTCCGCCCTGGAGGACCGCTACCACCTGATGCAGCACATCCCCGCCGAACGGCGCCCCGTGGTCTTCATCGGCCCGTTCGAGCACCACTCCAACGAGATCCCGTGGCGGGAGTGCATCGCCGACGTGGTCACGATCCCGCAGGACATCGACGGTCACATCGACCTTGCGGTCCTCGGCGAGCAGTTGGACCGGCATGCCGCCCGTCCGCTGCTGATCGGGTCCTTCTCGGCCGCGTCCAACGTGACCGGGATCGTCTCGGACACGGTCGCTATCTCGTCCCTGCTTCACCAGCACGGTGCGCTGTCGTTCTGGGACTGCGCTGCCGCAGCACCGTACGTCGACATCGAGATGTGCGGCGGGAGTGACGACCCGCAGGACTACAAGGACGCGATCTTCCTGTCTCCCCACAAGTTCATCGGCGGCCCCGCCACGCCTGGGGTCCTCGTGGCCAGGCGGGAGCTGTTCACCAACCGGGTCCCCGACCAGCCGGGGGGCGGCACGGTGGCGTATGTCAACCCCGACGAGCACCGCTACCTGCTCGACCCGGAGCAACGCGAGGAGGGCGGTACACCGGCCATCATCGAGGCCATCCGCGCCGGCCTGGTGTTCCAGCTCAAGCAGGCAGTGGGGGTCCCCGTGATCCGGGCCGCGGAGGAGCGCCTCCTGGCGCGCGCAGTGTCCGCCTGGCAAGGCGAGCCGGCGATCGAGATCCTGGGCAACCTCGAGGCTCAACGACTCTCGATCGTGTCGTTCGTGGTCCGCTCGCCATCGGGAAAGTTCTTGCACCACAACTTCGTGGTCGCGGTGCTCAACGACCTGTTCGGCATCCAGTCCCGTGGCGGGTGTTCGTGCGCCGGCCCGTACGGTCACCGGCTGCTCGGCATCGACATCGAACGCAGCCACGAGTTCGAGCGCGAGATCGTCGATGGCTGCGAGGGGATCAAGCCCGGCTGGGTACGGGTGAACTTCAACTACTTCGTCTCCGACGCGGTCGCCGACTACGTGATCGACGCGGTCCGCCAGGTCGCCCGCGACGGCTGGCGGCTGCTCGGGGACTACCGGTTCGACCCGGCGTCAGGGCGTTGGGCCCACCGCCGTGGCGTGGTCGATCCCCCGCTGCGACTCGGCGATGTGACGTACGACGACGCCGGCATCCATGCGCCGACCTCGCGCCCGACGGGCGGCGAGGAGATGCTCGCCCAGCAGCTGCGTGAGGGGGCCGAGATCCTGCGCACCGCACCCGAGCCCGATCTGACCCCGCCCACCGACGTGTCAGACGACTTCGAGCACCTGCGCTGGTTCGACCTGCCCAGCTCCGCCGTCCACTGAGACCCGGTAAACGTTCGGTGCCCGACCGGGCGCATCACTCCAGGGAGAGGAAATCTGTCCACGGGGCTTTCGGGTTGCGCGGATGAACGCGGTGGACGCACGGAGCTCTCGCTTGGTCAATCCGAGATCGGGTCCCGAAGTTTCCAGTGCGAGCGTTGTGGGTACCGTGCTGACATGAAGCCGCTCCAGGTCGGCCTCGTGGCTGACCCAGCCTCGCCCACCGAGATTGCGCGCCGGATGAGTGACCTCGACCCGCCGGCGGCGAGGATCGCAGGGCCTGGGACATCGAGGTCGTCAGTGAGCCCTTCACGGTCGGGTGTGAGGACGTCGACACGGCGGTGACACGGCTGACCGACCAGGCTCGCCAGCACGAGTGGGACCTCGTCGTCGGCCTGACCGAGCTGCCGCTTCGCGACGATGACGGCCGGTACCTGCTGGTCGAGGCCGACCAGCAACGACGTACGGCGGTGCTGTCGCTGCCCGCGCTGGGCGGGTTCCGCGTGCACGCGCGCACCCGCCACGCAGTGCGCGCGCTCGTCAGCGGCATGTCCGACTCCACCTCGCAGGCCGAGCACCGCGTGCCTCTCCCCCGCCTCAGTGGCCGCTCGCGGCTGCTCTGGGGCATGGTGCTCGCCAACCGCCCCTGGCGTCTCGTGCCCGGGCTCAAGTCCGCGCTGGTCGCGGCGCTGGCCACCGGAGCCGTCGCCACGATCAACTCCACGGTCTGGCTCCTGGCCGACTCCTTGTCGTGGTGGCGCCTCGCGGTCGCGACCATCGCCTCCGTCGTGCTCGTCGTCGCCTGGCTCGTGATCGATGGCGAACTGTGGGATCGCCCGGACGACAGCTCCTCCGAGGCTCGGGAGAGGTCCCGTCTCTACAACACCTCGACGTTGCTGACCCTGACCGCCGGGGTGCTCATCTGCTACGTCGCGCTCTATGTCGTGAACCTGGTCTGGGCGCTGTTCGTCCTCGACCCTGCCGTGATGGGCGGCTACCTCAACGCGTCGCTGGGCTACACCGACCTGTTCGTGCTGGCCTGGTTCGTCGCGTCGGCGGCGACCGTCGGCGGCGGACTCGGCAGCGGCCTGGAGTCGGACGAAGCGATCCGCGCGGCCGCCTACTCCAAGAGGGAAGAGGAGCGCCGCAACCGGCTCGCGCACGAACGGACCTGAGAGGTCCGGCAGCTCCGCCCTCGGCTCCCCGCCCACGCCACCCGGTGGCGCCCCTTGCTTCACGCCGCGCGCGTGATCCGACACTCGTAGCATGACGCAGGACGGTCGGAACCATTCGCGCAGCCCGGCCGCATTCCCGTGAGCGACCGGCGAGGTGGTGATCGGACTCATCTCGGCTCCGGGTACGGCCACCGAGGTTGCGTCGAACCTCGCCGACGATCTGCGCGCAGAGCTGAGTGTGCAGCTGCCCACCGTCCAGTGGCGGGTGCCGACGGTGGTCGACGTCCTCGTCCATCCACCTGCCGACGACGCCGCCCTCGTCTCCGCGGCAAGGGAGCGGCTCCTGGAGGAGGCCTGGGATCTGGTCGTCTGCCTCACCGATCTGCCGCTCAGGGCTCATCGGCGCCCGGTCGTGGCCCACGCCAGCCCTCTGCACGGCGTGGCGGTCGTGTGCCTGCCGGCGCTCGGCGCCATCGGACTGCGTCGACGCACCCGTGACACGGTCGTGGGACTCGTGCGCACCTTGCTCGGGGACACGGAGGACCACGCGCTGTCGCGCTCTGTCGCCGGTCTCGGACGCCGCGCCCGTGAGCTCGGGAGCGAGCAGGAGAGCGGGGACGGCAGCGTCATGTTCACGGCGAGGGTCCTGAGCGGGAACGTGCGACTGCTGATCGGAATGATCCGGGCCAACCAGCCGTGGAGGCTTGCGATCGGACTCTCGAGAGCACTGACCGCCGCTCTGGCAACCGGAGTCTTCGCGCTCGTCACCCCCGACATCTGGCAGCTGGGCGACGCGCTTGGTTGGATCAGGCTTTCGGCGATCGGCGGTGGGATCTGTCGCAGCGATCACCGCCGCGCTGATCGTCGGAGCGGGCCTGTGGGAACACGCGTCGAATCCAGGTGGTCGAAAGCAGGTAACCCTCTTCAACCTGGCCACGACGGGAACAGTCGTACTGGGTGTGCTCTTCCTGTACGCCGCGCTCCTTCTGCTCGCACTGCTGACCTCGCCGGTCCTGGTGCCCGCGCACCTGCTCGAGGAGAACATCGGGCATGCGGTTCGAGTCGGCGACTACGTGAAGCTGGTGTTGCTTGCCAGCGCCCTCGCAACGCTGGGCGGCGCTCTCGGCGCGGGTCTGGAGAGCGACGAAGCGGTCGGGCCGCCGCCTACACGTACCGGCAGGACTCGAGTGAGTTCCTGCGGAAGGGGTGAGCATGACGTTGCCTCGGCTCTCGCCAGACCTGCGGGCTCGGCCACGCTTGGTTGTCCGATCAGCCCCCGGGGCCATCAACGTCGGCCAGCCCTGACCAGGTGGTCGTACACCAGGCGCACGACGATCGCGCCCTCACCGACCGCTGACGCTACTCGCTTCACCGAGCCACTGCGTACGTCCCCCACCGCGAAGATGCCCGCACTCGGAGTCTCGAACAGTGCGGAGCCTTCGAAGCCGGTGCCGGTCAGCACAAACCCCCTGTCGTCGAGTTCGATCGTCCCCTCGAGCCACCGGGTGTGAGGCTCGGAGCCGATCAGGACGAATAGTGCCGTTGAACTGAGGGGTCGGCGCTCGTCCGTACCCAGGTCGCGAACGATGACCTCCTCGAGGCCGGGGTCGCCGTGCAGCTCGAGACCTCGCAGTTGCGCCAGACGTGCACCCGCGAGGCGGAGACCATCCGCTCTGCGAGATAGCGGGACATGTCGCGGTTCAGGTCCTCGTGACGGATGACGAGGTTGACCTCAGCGGCATTCCGGGCCAGGAACAAGGCCGCCTGCCCGGCAGAGTTTCCGCCACCGACCACCGTCACCAGGTCGCCGCGGCAGAGCCGTGCCTCGAACTCGGTGGCCGCGTAGTAGACGCTGGGTCCCTCGAGCGGTCGCAGGCCGGGGACCTCGAGGCGGCGATACCGCACACCGGTCGCCAACACCACGGTGTGGCCCTCCACCTGGGTCCCATCAGCCAGCCTCACGACGAAGTGGCCGTCGTTGCGGTCGAGCGATTGCGCCTCGCCGGGGATCGTGAAGGT
>CAVQLE010000002.1:0-239172 GCA_963713305.1 uncultured Actinomycetota bacterium
AAGGCATCCTCGGCCTGGACACCGAGGGCCGGATCTCGTTCGTGAACGAGACCGGCGCCCGCCTGGTGGGCGCGACGCCGGAGCAGCTCGTGGGTGGTGACGCCTGCGCGAAGCTGCACGGATCGGCGGCGCACGCCCCCGCCGCGTGTCCCCTGCTGACGACTGGCGACCAGGAGTTCGTGCGCGTCGACGGCACGTCGTTCCCGGTGGACGTGATGGCCGACCCGAACCTCGATCTCGCCGACCCCGAGGTGGTGGTGGTGTTCCGCGACGTGACCGAGCTCCGGGCCGCCGAGCGCCTCAAGTCCGAGTTCATCTCGGTGGTCAGCCACGAGCTCCGTACGCCGCTGACCTCGATCCACGGCGCCCTCCACCTGCTCCAGGACGGCGACGTCGGTGAGCTGCCGCCCTCGGCGGACCGGGTCGTCGACCTGGCACTGCGGGGCACCGACCGGCTGGGGCGGCTGGTCAACGACATCTTGGTGATGGACCGGCTCGAGTCGGGCCGGCTGCCGCTGGACGTCGCCGAGCACGACGCCGGCCAGCTCGTGGCGTCGGTGATGACGGCCCTGGCTCCGATCGCGGGGGTCGAGGGCATCACCCTCGCGCAGGGTGCCGTGCACTGCCGGATCCGGGTCGACGCCGATCGCTTCGTGCAGGTGTTGACCAACCTCGTCGGCAACGCGATCAAGTTCACGCCACGCGGGGGTGGTGTACGCGTCGAGGTCGCGGCTGCGGCCGAGCTGGCGGAGATCAGCGTCGCCGACACCGGCCCGGGCATTCCGAGCGACCAGCACGAGACCGTGTTCGAGAGGTTCCGCCAGCTCGAGGGCGGCCACCGGCAGCCGGAGGGTTCCGGCCTCGGACTGGCCATCAGTCGCTCCCTGGTCGAGCACCAGGGCGGCCGGCTCTGGGTGGAGAGCGAGGTGGGCCACGGGGCGACGTTCCGCTTCACGGTGCCGCTCGTGGAGTCGCCTGTCGTACGCCGTGCCGACGAACCACCGGCGACCGAGCCGGTGGTCGAGGTCGCGGCGACGACCGGCACACCGTGACCGGGTGACGGCTGTCGGTGACCCGTGGCAGGGTCTGACCGTGGCCAGCCGACCCGAGCGACCGCTCGTCCCCGAGGAGATGGTGCTGCGCATCGGCGCCGTGATGGCGCGGTTGCCGCGCACGGTCGAGGAGAACGCCTGGGTCGGCACCCGCTGGCGGGTCGGGCAGGCCACGATCGCCCACGTGTTCGGCGGCGAGGACCAGCTGTTCCGGATCACCTTCCGGGCCGAGGTCGACGAGGTGATCGCGTTCGAGCACCTGGGTGCGCCCTACTTCAAGGTCGGCTGGGGAGCCAACGTGGTGGGGATGCTGCTCGACGACGACACCGACTGGGACGAGCTGGCCGAGCTCCTCACCGACTCCTACTGCCTGCAGGCGCCGCAGCGGCTCGCGGCGCAGGTCGACCGCCCGGCCTGAGGCCGGACGGTCGAGGGTGGACAGCCGAGGGGTCAGGACTGCTCCTGGTAGGCGCGCTCGATCTCCTCGTCGGTGGCGCCGTTGAGCTGGCTGATCCGGACGTGGTTGCCGAACGGGTCGCGGACGCCGAAGTCCGTGCCGTAGGGCTGCTCGACCGGCTCCTGGGTGATGTCGACGCCGGCGTCCCGCAGCTGCTCGAACGTCGCATGGACGTCGTCGCTGGTGAGGAAGACGCCGCCGAGGGCGCCCTTGGTGATCAGGTCGCGGAGCGCAGCCGAGGTGGCCTCGTCCTGGCCGGGGCCGCCCGGCAGCTCGAGCAGCAGCTGCGGGTGCTCCTGCCCGGGCAGGCCGATGGTGAGCCACCGCATGAAGCCGAGGTCGGCGTCGTCGCGGACCTCGAAGCCGAGCTTGCCGCAGTAGAAGTCGAGCGCCTCGTCCTGGTCGAGGACCTTGACGCTGGTGATCCGGAGAGTGGAGACGTGTGTGGGGTTCATGGGAAGGACGCTAGTCACCTCCCACGCTGGACTGCTTCTCCGAAACCGTCGTCTCCCGCGGCCGGGTCCACGTGGCCACGAAGCAGGTCGGCACGTGCACGACCTCGGCCTGCTCGCGGAACTCGCTCGGTGAGCAGCCGACGATCGCGCTGAACGTCCGGCTGAAGGTGCCGAGGCTGGCGAAGCCCACGTCCCACGCCACCTGCGTCACCGGCCGGTCGGTCTGCCGCAGCAGCGCCATCGCCCGCTCGACCCGGCGCCGTTGCAGGTAGCGGTGGGGCGTCTCGCCGTACACGTCCTTGAAGACCCGGCCGAAGCGCGAGGCCGACAGGTGGGCGACCGCGGCCAGTGCGGGGATGTCCAGCGGCTCGGCATAGCGCCGGTCCATCTCGTCCCGCGCGCGCAGCATCCGTCGGTTCGTGTCCTCCCGGGCACTCAGGTCCACGCGCCGCAGGCTACCTCCGGGCACACTGACGCCATGCCCATCGGGAAGGCGGACCGCTTCCAGCGCCGCCACCGCGCGCTCGGGATCCCGATCGCCGTGATCTACAAGTTCTTCGACGACCACGGCAACTTCCTGGCCGCGATGGTGACCTACTACGCCTTCGTCGCGATCTTCCCGCTGCTGCTGCTCGCCTCCACGATCTTCGGCTTCGTGCTCCAGAACCGTCCCGACCTCCAGGCGGACGCCCTCGACTCGGCCCTGGCGCAGTTCCCGATCATCGGCGAGCAGCTCGGGGCTCCCGAGGGACTGACCGGGTCGGTCACCGCCGTCGTCGTGGGTGTCCTCGCGGCGACGTACGGCGCGCTCGGGCTCGGCCAGGCGGCCCAGAACGTCATGAACACGGCGTGGTCGGTGCCGCGCAACAGCCGCCCCAACCCGGTGCTGATGCGGGTGCGGAGTCTCCTCTTCCTCATCGTGGCCGGAACGGCGGTGCTGGGGATCTCGGTGCTCTCGGCGCTCGGCGCCTCGAGCGAGGTCTTCGGCCCGGCGGCCAACGCCACCATCCGGTGGCTGATCCGGGTCGGGACGGTCGTGATCGTGACCGCCGTGCTGACGGGGTTGTTCCGGCTGGCCGCGGCCCGCAGCCACCCGTGGCGGCGGGCGCTGCCGGGTGCGCTCTTCACGGCGCTGGGGTGGCAGGTGCTCCAGTACTTCGGCACCTTCTACGCCACCACGGTCCTGGCCGGGGCCACCGCCCTCAACCAGACCTTCGGCCTGGTCCTCGGACTGATCGGCCTGATCTTCCTGTCCGCCCTGGTGGCAGTGCTCGGGATCGAGATCAACGTCGTCCTGGCCCGCGAGCTGTGGCCACGCGCCCTGCTCACGCCGTTCACCGACGCCGTCGACCTCACCGACGCCGATCGCCGTGCCTATGCGCTCTACGCCCAGGCCCAGCGCCACAAGGGTTTCGAGATCGTCAGCGTCCGGTTCGAGGGGCGCGACGGCGACACCCACGAGATCGAGCAGCTCCCGAAGAACTAGGCGAGCTCCTCGAAGACCGTCAGCTGGAGACCGGCCGGTCCCTCGAGGCGCGCGTTCAGGGAGTTCCAGGGGGTGAGGGTCGGCTCCGCCACGAGCTCGGCGCCGCCTGCGACCAGCTGCTCGGTGACACCGCGGGCGTCCGCGACCTCGAACGCGACCCGGAGGCGTGGCGCCACTCGCCGGCCCACCTCGACCCGGTCGATCATGGCGACCTGCGCCGGGTTCGACAGCTCCAGCGTGGCCCGCCCGACGTCGAGGATCGTGACGCGCTCGCCGTCCGCGCCGTCCACCACGAGCTCCTCGCCGGAGCCGAGCAGGTCACGGTAGAACGCGACCGCCTCCTCGTAGTCCTCGGCTTCGACGACCAGGCGCATCTGCAGCACCCTTCCTCGTGCATTCATCGCGTCTCCCTCACTCGGACAGCATGAACTGGCGGGGCTTCGAGGGGCCTGCCTCGTCGGCCGAACGCTCGAGGCAGAACTCGTTGCCCTCCGGGTCGGTCAGCGTCACCCAACCGCTGCCGTCGTCCTTGCGGAAGTCGCCGATGACACGGGCACCGCTGGCCACGGCCAGGTCGACCGCCTCGTCGCGGGTCATCCCCTCGGGCTGCAGGTCGAGATGGACCCGGTTCTTGGCGGTCTTGCCCTCCGGCACGGGGATGAACAGGAGCCCGGTCCCGGCGAACGGGAACGTCGGCGAGACGACGACCTCGGGGTCGTCGTCGTACCAGAGGTGCCAGCCGGTCAGGGTCGACCAGAAGCCGGCCAGGGTGCGCGCGTCGGCGCAGTCGAAGGTCACGTGGTGGAGGTGCATGCCCATGGCGTCACCCTGCCACTCGACCCCCAGTGAGGCGCAGCTCAACGCCGGGGTGGGCGGGGGAAGAACAGCGGCACCCGCGCGGCGTAGTCGTCCCAGCCGGGCCGCTGCGACATCGTCTCCTCGAGCAGCGCGGCGCCGGTGACGTTGCGCAGGAAGAAGGTCATGGTGACCGGGGCGACCACGGTGAGCAGCGCGGGCAGCCAGCCCGCGGAGACCGCCGCGACGAGCCAGATCCCCCACCACACACAGGCGTCGCCGAAGTAGTTCGGGTGCCGGGTCCATCCCCACAGCCCGGTGTCGAGCACGGGTGGCCGGTCGTCGCGGGGGCGGGCGCGGTACGCCGCGAGCTGCCGGTCGCCGACGACCTCGAACACCATGCCCACGGCCCAGACCACGACGCCGAGGCCGACCGGCCAGGAGGTGGTGAGGTCGGTGACCGCGGCGGCCTGCAGCGGGAGGGAGACCAGCCAGACCGCGGCGCCCTGGACCACGAAGACCTTGCGGACGGCGACGCCGAACCCGCCGCCGCCCAGCACCTCGGCGTACCGCGGGTCCTCGCCCTTCCCCCGTGACCGGACCAGGATGTGCCAGGAGAGCCGCAGCCCCCAGACCGCCACCAGCCCGAGCGCCAGCCACGTCTCCCAGGCAGGGGAGAGCGCCGCACAGACCACGGCCACGCCGACCAGCGCCAGCCCCCAGGTGACGTCGACGACGTTGACCCGGCCGAGCCGCCTGGCCACGAGCGCCGTGATCGTCATCGCTGCCACGGCCACGGCCAGCGACGCACCCGCGACCAGCAGGCTCTGCTCGAGCGACGCCCCGGTCACCACGAGCGAACCGGCGGAAGGGAGTGGCCCTGCGACCGGTGAGCACCTGGCCGCACGCACAACACCTGGTCGACGCCCATCCGGCCGTCACGGAACGCCAGCATCCCGCCGGCCAGGTAGAGCCGCCACACCCGGGTGACCTCCTCGCCGACCAGGTCGACGAGCTGGGGCAGGTGCGCCTCGAACGTGTCGAGCCATGCCTGCACGGTCCTGACGTAGTGCTCGCGCAGGGCGTGCACGTCGCGCACCTCGAGTCCTCCGCGCTCGAGGTGCGCCACGGTCTCACCCACCGGCCGCATGTGCATGTCCGGCGCGATGAAGCTCTCGATGAACGGACCGCCGCCGGGCCACCGGCCGCGTCGGCGCGACATCTGCTGCACCAGCACCCTGCCGCCCGGCCGCACGGAGCGGCGCAGCACCTCGGCGTACGTCGGGTAGTTGCCCTCGCCGACGTGCTCACCCATCTCGAGGGACCCGACCGCGTCGAAGTGGTCGCGCTCGGGGATCTCGCGATAGTCCTGGAGCCGGATCTCGACCCGGTCGCCGAGGCCGCGCTCGGCGATCCGGGCGTCGATGAACCGCTTCTGCTCGGCCGCGATGGTGACGCCGGTGACCCGCGCCCCGAAGTGCTCGGCGGCGTGCAGCGACAGCGAGCCCCAGCCGCAGCCGACGTCGAGCATCGTCATGCCCGGCTCGAGCCCGAGCTTGCGGCAGACCAGGTCGAGCTTGTCGCGCTGGGCCTCGGCGACGCCATAGGACGGGTCGGTCGAGGTCCAGTAGGCGCACGAGTAGGCCATCGCCGGGTCGAGCAGCAGCTGGTAGAAGTCGTTGGAGAGGTCGTAGTGGTGCGAGATCGCACGCCGGTCGCGGAGCTTGGTGTGGAGCCGGCCACGCATCGTCGCCTGCGACGCCGGCGGAGCCGGCGGGCGGCCGAGCACGCCCAGTTCGGCAGCCGCGCGGATCGCCGACACCACCGCGCCGGGTCGTGGCCGGGTGCCGCTCAGCCCTCGCTGCTCGGCCACGTCGAACGCGTGGGTGAGGGCGTCGCCGAGGTCGCCGTGGACCTCGAGCTCACCGGTGACGTAGGCCTGCGCCGCACCGAGCTCGCCGGGGTGCCAGACCATCCGGCGCAGCGCGTCCTTCGAGCGGAGCTCGACGTGGGGCGCGTCCTCGGGCCCGGCCGAGGAGCCGTCCCAGGCCGTGAGCCGCACCGGCAGGTCGCCGCCGACGAAGGGGCGCAGCGCCTCGGCGAGACGCTGCGCGACACCGCCCCGGGTCTGTGGCCTGGTCTCGGTGTCGGTCATGCCCGGTCCGCTCGGTCCAGGACGAACTGGTTGACGTCGAGGTAGCCCGACGCGAAGCCGGCCCGGGAGTACTCGAGGTAGAAGTGCCACATGCGCACGAAGATCTCGTCGAACCCCAGCGCCAGCACCCGGTCGCGGGCCGCGAGGAACCGGTTGTCCCACTGCCGCAGCGTCTCGGCGTAGTGCTGGCCGAAGTCGAGGCGGTCGCTGACCCGGAGCGTGGTGTGGTCGCGGGTCACCTGCTCGATCACCTCGGTCGACGGCAGGAAGCCGCCGGGGAAGATGTACTTGTTGATCCAGGTGAACCCGCCCCGGGTGGCGAGCATCCGGTCGTGGGGCATCGTGATCGCCTGGATGCCGGCGCGTCCACCGGGGGCGAGGACGGTGTCGATGGTCTGGAAGTACGACGGCCAGTACTCCGCGCCCACGGCCTCGATCATCTCCACCGACACCACCGCGTCGTACCGCCGGCCGGGGTGGGCGGTCGTGATCGCCCGGTAGTCGCAGAGCTCGATCTCGACGCGGTCGGCGAACCCGGCCTCGGCGACGCGCTGGTTGGCCAGCGCGAGCTGCTCGGTGGACAGCGTGATCGAGTGGACTCGGGCTCCTCGTCGGGCGGCGCGCAGGGCCAGCTCGCCCCAGCCGGTACCGATCTCGAGGACCCGGCTCCCGTCGCCGACACCGGTGACGTCGAGCAGCCGCTCGATCTTGCGGCCCTGGGCCTCCTCGAGGCTCTCGTCGCCGGCCTCGAAGATCCCCGACGAGTAGCTCATGGTCGAGTCGAGGAACAGCTGGAACAGCTCGTTCGACAGGTCGTAGTGGTGGGCGATGAGCTCGCGGGACTGCGTCTCGTCGGGCCTGTGGAAGTGGGGACGCTTGGCGACGACGAGCGCGCGGGCCCGCTGCAACCGGTCGGGGACGAGGGTCGCCATCTCGGCCGCGAGCACGGTGAGGAAGTCGCCGAGGGTCTCCGGCTCGTCGGTGTCCCAGGCGCCGGTGAGGTAGGCCTCGCCGAACCCGATCAGGCCGTCGCGGCCGATCCGGGCGTAGAACTCGTCGGGGCGGTGGATCCGCATCGACGGCCCGCCGCGGCCGAGGACCTCGCGTCGTCCGGGGCCGGTCTCGACCTCGACGGTCACGTCCAGCCGCGACGCCGCGGCCCGGAACAGGCTGCGCGCGATCGGGGATGCGATCGAGTTGCGCAGCCCGGCGGGCAGCTCGAACAGGCCGGGCCAGTCCGCACTCAAGGGTCGGGTGGGGCTGAGGGTCATCGCCGGGTCACTCCTTCCTGGTGGTGGGCGGGTCGGGGCCGGACCGGGAGCCTCCGCAGCCACAGCCACACGCCGTGCGCGCGGATCAGCAGCGCGCCCCGGAGCGCGGCCGGCGCGGCCCGCCACGGACCCGAGCCCGTGGCCTCGCCGCGGAGGGTGGCCGTGAAGGGTGCGTGGTCCTCGGTGACGAGGGTCACGGCCACGTCGAGCCGGTCGCCGGGGACCGGCACCGCGAGCTCGTAGTGGCCGTCGATGCCGTGGAACGGCGAGACGTACATCTGCTTGTCCGTGCGCGCCCGGCCCTGGGCGTCGGGCTGCACGACGTAGGCATGCCGGTCGCCGTAGGTGTTGTGGACCTCGACCACCACCGCTCGCCGGTCGCCGTGGGGCCCGAAGCACCAGAAGACGCTGATCGGGTTGAAGCAGAAGCCGAACGCCCGCGGCATCGCGGCCATCACGATCCGGCCGCCGTCCAGGCCGACGCCGTCGCGGGCCAGCAGCGCCTCGATGTTGTCGCGGATCGAGAGGTCGGGATCGCCGAGGTGGTCGCGCGCCTCGAACGTCCCCAGGACGCCGTGGTCCGGCAGGTGGTCGAGATCCACCAGCCAGGTGTGCGACTGATGGGTGAAGGTACGCCGGAACGGCGCGCGGCGGACATGGGTGATCGTGGTGCGGTAGATCGTGGCGTGCCAGAGTTCGCCCACGGCGGTCGAGCTTGTCGAGACCTTCCTCCGCGAGGTCTCGACAGGCTCGACCGCCGTGTGGTCCTGCCTCCATGTGAATCCGACGCGTTCGGCGGCGGCGACGCCGGAGCGGGCGCCGTCCTCGTGGAAGCCCCAGCCGTGGTAGGCGCCGGCGAACGCCAGCCGGTCGCTGGCGATCTCGGGGAGCCGGGCCTGGGCCGCCACCGACTCCGGTGTGTACATCGGGTGGGTGTAGTCGCGCCGCGCGATGACGGTGTCGGGGTCGACGAGGTCGTCACCGCCGAGCGTCACGAGGTAGCGGGTGTCGGTGGCGAGCCGCTGCAACCGGGTGAGGTCATAGGTCACCGTCACCTGGCCCGACGTGTCGGCCACCCGTCGGTAGTTCCAGGACGCGCGGGCGCCCTCGGCGCGCGGCAGCAGGGAGGTGTCGGTGTGGAGCAGCGCGCGGTTGGCGGAGTAGGGCAGCGCCGCCAGCACCTCGCGCTGGAGAGTCGTGGGCTCGGCGAGCATGGCGAGGGCCTGGTCGGGGTGGGTGGCGACGATGCACGCGTCGTACGCCTCGACCGAGCCGTTGCCGTCGGTGACCTCGACACCGGTCGGCGTCTCGAGCAGCGAGGTCACCTTGGTCCCGGTACGGACGTCGTGGAGTCCGGCGGCCACTCGGTCGACGTAGGTGCGCGAGCCGCCGGTGACGGTGCGCCACGTCGGGGACCCGAAGACGCTGAGCATGCCGTGGTGCTGGAGGAACGTGAAGAGGTAGCGCGCGGGGTAGTCCAGCGCCAGCGCCGGGTCGGTCGACCACACGGCGGCGACGACCGGCTCCATGAAGTGGCGCGCGAAGTACGTCGAGAACCGGCCCTCGGCCAGGAACTCCCGCAGCGTCTGCTCGTGCCTGACCCGACGGCGGTCGAGCTGTCGAGACACCGCGCGGGCGCGGCGGTGGAAGCGCGGGATCTCGGTCAGCATCCGCAGGTAGGCCGGGCGCCGCAGGTTCCCGGCCGCCGGGAAGAGTCCGCGCGGACCGAGCGCACCGGCCCACTCCAGACCGGTCTCGTCGTCGCTGACCGAGAGCGACATCTCGGACTCCTGGGTCTCCACCCCCAGCTCGGCGAACAGGCGGAGCAGGGTCGGGTAGGTGCGCTGGTTGTGGACGATGAAGCCGGTGTCGATCGCGAGTCCCGCCACGTCGTGGGTGTCGGCGTGGCCACCCACCCGGTCGTCGGCCTCGTAGAGGGTGACGTGGGCGGACTTCGCGGCCACGTGGGCGGCGAGCAGTCCGGCCACGCCGGATCCGACGACGGCTACCCGTCGTGGTCGTGCCGGGCTCATCAGGCGTTCTCGAACGCGATCTCGGCGAGCGGTGCCGTCGAGGGCTCGTCGGAGCCACCGTCGGGCTCGACCGTGATGCCGAAGCCGATGGCCGTCGCGGGATCTCCCTGGAGCTCGATCTCCCGCTCGGTGCCGTCCATCAGGCCCGCGGCGACCATGCCGGCATCCTCGTGGTCGAGCCAGAGCCCGTAGACCTTGCCCTCGGGTGGGGGCGGCATGTCCGAGGTCACCAGCACTGCCTCGTTCAGCGAGCGCGACCGGATCAAGGTGGCCTTGGCGCCCCCCTCGAGGGTCTGGGTGAACGTCTCGGCGTCGTCGGCGGAGCTGATGCGTTCGGCCGCGGTCGGCTGGGTCTGCGACGCGTTGTCGTCGTCCCAGGGCTGGAGCACGGCGGCGCCCGCTCCGAGAGCGATCACCACGGCGGCCGCAGCAACCAGCGCGCGTGAACGAGATCGGGTGCGGTGCCCCTGCTCCGGCTGCTCCACCGGCGGGGGAAGCGGTCGGACGGTCGTGATGTCGGCGAGCACGCGCTCCCGCATGCCGGCCGGGGGCTGGGCGGCGGCGGCACCGCCCATCATGGCGGCGGCCTCACGCAGGCCCGCGACCTCCGCCTGGCAGGCGGGGCACTCGGCCAGGTGGCGCTCGAAGGCGGCACGCTCGACGTCGTCGAGAGCGTCGACGGCATAGGCGCCGACCAGGGCATGGATGTCGCTCATGACGTCCCCACTCCCATCGCGTCTCTCATCCGGATCAGGCCGTCCCTGATCCGAGTCTTGGCGGTGCCGACCGGCAGGTCCAGCATGCTCGCCACCTCCGTGTGTGTGTAGCCGCCGAAGTAGGCCAGCTCGAGCGCCTCCCGCTGGACGGCGGTGAGCTCGTCGAGCGCACCGCGCACGCGGCGGGCTTCCATCGAGGACTCGGCGGCCTCGGCCGTCGCGTCGTGGGCGACGGCGTGGTTGTCCTGGTGGTACGACGTGTCCCGGCGGCTCGACGCCTCGGCGGACCGCACCCGATCGACCGCCTTGCGGTGGACGATCGTGAGCAGCCACCCGATGGCGCTGCCCCGATCGGACCGGAACCGGCTGGCGGTGCGCCAGACCTCGAGGAACGCCTCCTGGGCGACCTCCTCGGCCTGGGCCCGGTCCCGGACGACTCGGACCGCGAGCCCGAAGGCCCGGGCCGCGGTGGCGTCGTAGAACGCGGCGAAGGCCTCCTGGTCGCCCCGCGAGGATCTCCTCAGCAGGTCGCCCAGGGCGTGCGCCTCCGACGCCCGCTCCGAAGAGCCGGGGTCGGAGGGCACAGCCCGGAGATGGTCCACGATCAGATCCTGACGGTTGCAGCAGTCCTGGGGAAGTCGGTCAGGGCATCATCACGGTGTCGATGACGTACACCGTCGCGTTGGCGGTCTGGATACCGCCGCAGAGCACGGTGGCCTCCTCGTCGCCGATGGTGGCCTCCTCGCCCGATCCGTTGATGGTGAGCATGTCGCCGTTCAACGTCTCGAACTCACCCGACAGCTGGTCGGGGGAGATCGTCTGCGGCACCACGTGGTGGGTCAGCACTGCGGTGAGGGTCTCCGTGTCGGCGAGCAGGGCGTTCAGCTGCTTCTTGGTGAAGGCCTCGAACGCCGGGTTGGCCGGGGCGAACACGGTGAGCTCCTCGGCGGAGTTGAGCGGGTCGGCCAGCTCGGCGGCCGTGACGGCCGCGACGAGCGTGGTGAGCAGCGGGTTGGCGCTGGCGGCCGTGGCGACCGGCGCGGTGGCCATGCCCTCGACCGAGCCGTCACCCGAGGTCGGGACGTCAGCACAGGCGGGACCGTAGAGGTTCGCGGCCGGGTCCATGCCCTCTTCCTCGGTCTCCTCCGGAGTCTCCTCCATCGGGGCCTCCGACGTGGGCTCGGACCCGGTGTCGGTCGGCTCCTCGTCGCTGCCGCAGGCCGCGAGGCCGGCGGAGAGGGTCAGGGCGGCGACCGCGAGGCCGCTGGTGCGAAGAACAGTCGTGCGCTTCATGGGGTGGAACCTTTCGGCGTTGGGGGTCGTGGAACATCAGGGGTTCGGAGCTGGGCTCCATTCGGATTGGCCACGACGTGGTGTTTCGAGACGCGTCGCTCAGTCCCTCGCTCCGCTCGGGTCTGAGCCGACGCTCCTCAACCCCCTCGTCCGACGTGAGCCCCGAGCGAGCTCGGGTCTCACTGGACTCGGGTGATGATCGACTGGTAGCCGCTGGCGCCGTCCGGGAACGGCGTCGCCCGGGCCGGGCTCTGGACCTCGCCCTCCTGGCTGGTGGCGCGGACCGCGAGGGTGTGCTCGCCGCTCTCCGCACGCCACGGCATGAACCACTGACGCCAGTAGTCGACGCCGGCCGAGGGGCCGAGCTCGACCTCCTGCCACGCGTTGCCGTCGATCTGGACCTCGACCTTGCCGATCCCGCGGTCCTGCGCCCACGCGACCCCGGCGATGAACGTGTCACCGGACTTGATGTCCTCGAACGACTTCGGGGTGTCGATCCGGCTCGAGATCTTGATCGGAGCATCGATCGCCCAGTCACGCTCGGTCCAGTACGCCTCCTGCTCGTCGTACGTCGTGAGCGTCATGCGGGTGATCCACTTGCACGCTGACACGTAGCCGTAGAGGCCGGGGACGACCATGCGGACCGGGAAGCCGTGCTCGCGCGGGAGTGCCTCGCCGTTCATGCCGATCGCGATCATCGCGTCGCGGCCGTCGGTGGCGACCTTCAGCGGGGTGCTGATCGTCATGCCGTCGACGTCGGTGGAGAGGATCTGGTCGGCGGTGTCGCCCACGCCTGCGAGGTCGAGCAGGTCGGTGAGGCGGACTCCCAGCCAGCGGGCGCCCCCCACGTAGGGCCCGCCCACGTCGTTGGAGACGCAGGTGAGCGTGATGTCGCGCTCGATGAGGTCCATCGTGGTGAGGTCGTCGAACGAGAACGTCTGCCTGCTCTCCACGTCACCGTCGATGACCAGCTCGTAGTCCTCGACGCCGAGCGTGGGCAGCGTGAGCCGGGTGTCGATCCGGTAGAAGTCGTCGTTGGGGGTGCGGAAGGACGAGAGGCCGTCGACCTTGCCCTCGAGGCCCTGCGGGAACGCGGGTGCCGGGTCCGTGGGGGCCGGCAGCGTCACGTCGGCCGGGTCGGCTCGCAGCGAGGCGACCCAGCGGCCGACCCCGCCCATCGCGGCCGCGGCCACGGCGAGCGCACCGGCGGCGATCAGGACACCGCGTCGGCTCGGCGAGCCGCCCTCCGCGGTTCCGTGGGTGGCGCCGGCGGCGCTGCGGGTGAGCCACCACAAGGAGCCGACGCCGGCCAGGGCGCTGGCGATGGCGGGAAGGGCGTCCAGGGGACCGGCCGTGGGCCGCAGCACGGCAGCGAGCCCCGCGACCAGCACCAGAGCCACCAGCACACCGGCGCCGAGCGCGAACCGCCGCCGTGCGAGCACGCCGCCGATCGCGGCCAGCAGGACCGCGCCGGCCAGCACCGAACCGACCAGGATCGGCTTGTCGGCCGTGCCGAACTGCGCGACCGCCCACTCCTTGACCGGGGTGGGGGTCAGGTCGATCACCGTCGAGCCGATGGCGAGCACCGGCGAGCTGGCGGGATCGATCAGGGCCGCCACGAGGTGACCGGCCGCGATACCCACGATCGCGGAGAGGACCCCGAATCCGGCGTACAGGAGTCGTTGTCGCATGGGGAGAGTTCGGAGCGGGAGGCGTCCCGGATGGTCCACGGGCGGAGTCGGGTTAGATGAGCGGCATGACCGACGAGCTCGTGCACTACGACGTTTCCGGACCGCTGGCGACGATCACGCTGGACTCCCCGCACAACAAGAACGCGCTCAGCCGGCAGCTCGTCACCGAGCTCTTCGCCCACCTGGAGGCGGCCGAGGCGGACGGCGACGTCCGGGTGGTGCTGGTCCGCTCGGCCGACCGGGTCTTCTGCTCCGGCGCCGATCTCTCCGAGGCCACCACGGTCGGGATGGAGGAGGGTGCGAGGCGGATCGTGGAGCTGCAGCGGTTCGTGGTCACGATGAGCAAGCCGGTGGTGACCTGCGTGCTGGGTGCGGTCCGCGCCGGCGGCATCGGCCTGGTGGCGGCCAGCGACCTGGCGATCGTGGCCGAGGACGCGTCGTTCGCGCTCACCGAGGTCAAGCTCGGGCTCGCCGCCGCGATCATCAGCCTCACCGTCCACCACCGGATGACCCCCCGTGCCGCGGCGCTGACCACGCTGGGTGGCGAGGTGTTCAGCGGCGCGGACGCGGCGGCGTACGGGTTGGTCACCCGGGCCGTGCCGGCAGCCGATCTGGACGACGAGGTGCGCCGGGTCTGCGACTCGCTCGCGACCGGCGCCGCCCAGGGGCTGCGCGAGTCGAAGGCGATCCTCAACCGCGACCTCGTCGCCCGGATCGACGCCCACGGCGAGGAGATGGCGGCCCTCAGCGCCCGGCTGTTCGCCAGCGACGAGGCGCGCGAGGCGATGACCGCGTTCCTGAACCGGAAGAAGTAGCGGGCAACCATTCGGAGTGCCCGCAGGGTAGAGACGGGCATGACGACCACGACTGTCTCGGGGGAGGCCACGGTGAGCGCACCGGGTTTCGAGGAGTTCGTCGCTGCCCGCTCGAGCGCGCTGCTGCGGACCGCCTACCTCCTCACCCGCGACCACGCCCTCGCCGAGGACCTGCTCCAGACCGCGCTGACCAAGGCCTACCTGGCGTGGGGACGGGTCGAGGGCGCGCCCGAGCCCTACGTACGCCGGATCGTCGTCAACACCTACGCCTCGTGGTGGCGGCGGAAGTGGAACGGGGAGCGGCCGACCGACGAGCTACCCGAGACCTCCCACCACGAGGACCGGGTCGGCGAGTCCGGTGACCTGTGGGACGCGCTGGGTCGGCTGCCTCGCCGGCAGCGCGCCGTCGTGGTGCTCCGCTACTTCGAGGACCTCACCGAGGCCCAGACCGCCGACCTCCTCGGGATCTCCGTCGGCACCGTGAAGAGCCAGACCAGCAAGGCGCTCGCCAAGCTCCGGATCGACCCGTCCCTCGTGGACGACGAGGGGGGAACCCGATGAACACGCTCGACGACCTGCGCGCCACCCTCGACCCGCACGCCGGCGGGTCGGCGACTCCGCCACCACTGTCCGGGTCGCGGCGGTCGCGGGCCCGCGCTGTACGAGCCCGCCGGCGACAGGCCGGCACGGTGATCGGCGCTGCCGCAGCGGTGGTCGCCGTGGTCGCCGCGGTGTCGATGCTCCCGGGCCGGGGCAGCATGCCGCAGCCGGCCGAGGACCGCGAGCTGCTGGGCCGCACCGCCCCCGCGACCATGACCTCGCTCGGCTACACCTACGACTTCGACCGGGGGTCGGAGAATGCCGACGGCGCTGCGTCGGTCGAGCTGGCACCCTCCGACGAGCCGCGGCTGCTGACCTGGGCGGCCGACACCTCGGTGACGGTGATCGACCCGTACGCCGAGGTCCGGATCTCCGACGGCACCGCCTTCGACGACTTGGCTGCTCGTGGAGCCCGGCCAGTCAGGGACCTGGGCTGTGCAGGCCGAGGGCGCCGCCCTGGCGGTCTACACGCTCTCCGACGAACGCCCGGCCGGCCACACGGTCGAGCGGGCACGACCTTCCGCGAGCAGGTCGGCGGCGACCTGCTGCTCGCCGCCGCCATCGGCGACGTCGGCGAGGACGAGGTAGGCATCGAGATCACAGTCCCCGAGGGCGGCACGGTGCGCTGGAGCACGCTCTGCCAGGACGCGCCGCGGGGTGCGTGGACCCACGTCGACTTCGGTGCGCGGGGAGAGTACGTCACCGGTCCGGGCTGCGACGACCCGAACTTCGATCCGGGAGCCGGCGGGAGCACCAGCTCACTCGGCCGTCCCGGGGACACTCTCGAAGCGACGGTCTACCTCACAGACGGGGCCGACGGGCCACGGGTCGGCGGCAACCGGGTGCGGCTCGGGCTGGCGGCGTACGACGTCGCGGAGCCGACGAGCCGGGTTGCCGGATACGACGTTCCCGAGCTCCTCGAGGAGGACGGTCACCTGTGGCAGTACCGCGGAGACACGGGCCGTCGAAGCAGGAACGCCGTGGCTCAGATTCGAGAACTTCACCGAGGAGGCCCTGCTGGTGCAGGCGATCGCCGACGGTCCGGTGACCAGCGCGTCACCACGACGTGGGACGGCGGCCGGGACGGCAGCCAGAGCACGATCGGCGGTGGGGTCACGACCTTCCCACTGATGCCGGAGTCGCGTGCCTCGATCGCGGTCAGGCCCCCCGTGCCGGACGACGTGCTCCTCGGCTTCGCCTACTTCAACCGCCTCGACTGAGTTCGCAACCGCCATCCGGCACACGGGGGTGCCCGGTCCCTTGTAGGCTTGGAGACTTGCCGGATTCCAGGCTCACGGGGAAACAGGATCACAGGTGACAGAGGACCTTGCGCAGCGCGAGATCGCGCACGAGCAGGCGGTCGTCGACCGGGTGCACGTCCAGCTCGAGCGGTCGGCCACCGCTGCCCAGGCGCTGGCCCGGGAGGGCCACGGCCGCGGCCGGCTCGGCCACGAGGGCGGGCTGGTCGAGCGTGACGCCATGGTGTTCCAGGCCGCGCGCCGGATCGCCCAGCTCGACGCCGCCCACGAGGGCCTGGTCTTCGGCCGGCTCGACCTGCGCGCGGAGCTCGACCCCGAGCCGCGCTACATCGGCCGGATCGGGCTGCGCGACGAGCACCGTGACTCGCTGCTGATCGACTGGCGCGCCCCGGCGGCCGCCGTGTTCTACCAGGCGACCGCGGCCGAGCCCCACGACGTCGTACGCCGGCGGGTGCTGCGCTGCGCCGGGCCGAAGGTCGTCGGCGTCGAGGACGAGCTGCTCGACGACACCGTCGACACCGACCTGCCGATCATCGGCGAGGGCGCGCTGATGGCGCAGCTCTCGCGGGCCCGCGACCGCTCGATGCACTCCATCGTCGCGACCATCCAGGCCGAGCAGGACAAGGCGATCCGCGCACCCGCCAAGGGCGTCGTGTCGATCTCGGGCGGCCCCGGCACCGGCAAGACCGTCGTCGCGCTGCACCGCGCGGCCTACCTGCTCTACACCGACCGCCGCCGCTACGAGGGCGGCGGCGTGCTCGTGGTCGGCCCCAGCGGCGTCTTCATGCGCTACATCGAGCGGGTGCTGCCCTCCCTGGGCGAGACCGCGGTCGCGCTGCGCTCGCTCGGCGAGGTCGTCGACGGGGTCCGCGCCACCCGCCACGACGAGCCGGCCGTGGCCGACCTCAAGGGCTCGGCGCGGATGGCCGAGCTGGTCCGACGCGCCGTCGCGGCAGCAGGCACCCGGCAGCCCGACCGAGTTCCGCGTGTTCTGGCGCGACGACGTGATCCGGCTCGACCGCGGCGTGCTCGGCCGGCTGCGCCGCCAGCTGATGTCGCACGGCCAGCGCAACCGTCAGCTGCCGCGGGTCGCGGCCACCCTGCTCGACGCGATGTGGCAGCAGGTGCGCGGCGAGCGCGGCCGCGAGCGGGGCCGCGAGGCCTTCGACGACGAGATGCTGTCCCACCAGCCGTTCGTCGAGTTCGCCGTCGAGTGGTGGCCGCCGCTGGCCGCGACCGACGTGTTCGGCTGGCTGCGCGACCCCGAGTTCCTGGCCCGGGTCGGCGAGGGCGTGCTGACGGCCGAGGAGCAGCGGCTGCTGCTCAAGTCGTGGTCCGGTGACCTGCAGCTGTCGGTCGAGGACGTGCCGCTGGTCGACGAGCTGCGCTACCTCCTCGGCGACGTCCCCGCCCGTCAGGAGAGCGAGCAGTGGCTGCGCGACGACGGAGCACCTGGCCGGCGCGGACCTGCAGGAGCTGACCACCGCGGCCGACCGCGAGTACGCGCCCTCGGGTCGCGCGTGGGCGCCGCCCACCCACCGGATCGAGGACGACGGCTTCGCCCACGTCCTGGTCGACGAGGCCCAGGACCTCACGCCGATGCAGTGGCGGATGGTCGGCCGCCGCGGCCGGGCCGCCACCTGGACCATCGTCGGCGACCTCGCGCAGTCGTCGTGGCCGGAGCCGGCCGAGGCCGCGGCCGCGCGCGCCGCCGCGCTCGACGGCAAGCCGCAGCACGACTTCCACCTCTCGACCAACTACCGCAACTCCTCCGAGATCTACGACCACGCCGCGTCGTACGCCGCGCGCGTGGGCCTCGACGCCGACCTGCCGACCGCCGTCCGCAGCACCGGCATCGCGCCGAGGACCGTCGGCCCGGTCGACGACCTCGAGGCCGCCACCCGGGCCGAGGTCGCCGCGATCGCCGACGCGGTCGCCGGCACCGTCGGCATCGTGGTCCCGGCCCCGCGTCCGAGGTAACGCTGGCTCGTCCGAGGTCTCGCACCTGGCTCGCCGACGACCTCGCTCGAGCGAGGACGGATCGTGCGTGCTCACCGGCCTCGACACCAAGGGCCTGGAGTTCGACGGCATCGTGGTGGTGCGCCCGCAGGAGATCGAGGACGAGTCGGCGACCGGCCGCGCCACCCTCTACGTCGTCCTCACCCGCGCCACCCAGCTCCTCACCACCGTCTCCTGAGCAGTTGAGTCGCGCCTCCGCGGCACCGAGTCGCGGCCCGCGGCCACCACTCGCGTGCCGCGCGCCCGCGAATCAACGACGGACCGGTCCAGACCACCTCCCCACCGGGGTGGTGCGGGAGTAGCGTCGATGGATCTTTCGGGAGGGGAGGGGAGCCATGGGCGCCCCCAGGATCACCACGACACGACGCATTCTTGCCGGAGCCGCGGCACTGGTGGTGGGCCTGGTGGTGCTGACCGCCCCGCCGACCTCCCAGGCCGTGCCCGGGGTACCGGCCTCGGTGTTCGACCCACCCGAGGTCGGCTGGTTCTCCCACCGCAACCAGTCGTCGTCGCAGTTCCACCAGACCTTCCTCGACCACCGCGACCAGCAGGTCCCGGTCGACCTGGAGATCGACACGCCCGGCTACGAGGTGGCCTCGGTGTGGCAGCGCAACCTCGACGACCGCGGCTGGAAGATCAAGCGCAACCTGACGTCGTCGGAGTACGCCGACTACTGGAAGGCCCGCCGCGACGAGGGCTACCGCGTGGTCGAGCAGGAGAACTACGTGATCGGCGGGGTCCGCTACTGGGCGGGCATCTGGGTGGACAACACCGAGGATCTCGTGTGGAGGTCCAACCGCGGCCTGAAGCCGGCGAGCTCGACGACGCCATGGACGAGGCCCGCGAGGCGCGGATGATGCCGATCGACATCGACGAGTACAACACCTCGTCCGGGCGCCGGTACGCCGCCGTGTGGGTCACGTCCGTCGGCATCGGCGACTGGCGGTTCCACCGCGACCTGACCAAGCAGCAGTGGGCCGACACGTTCGACGTCAACGCCGATGACGGGTACCGCGTGCTGTCCTTCGAGTCGGTCCGGATCGGCGGATGGCAGCGCTACAGCGGCGTCTACGTCACCAACGACAACGGCCGCGGCTGGTTCTTCCGGCGCGACATGAGCAACAAGGGCTACACCAACTGGTGGTACCGCTACCGCGACCTCGGCTACCGCGTGGTCGGCATCGACCGCTACGAGACCGATGACGGCACCCGGTACGCCGCCATGTGGCGACAGAACAACGACCGGCCGGACTGGTTCATGCGCTCGCGGATCGACGACCTGGTCGAGGCCGAGCTGGACGACGACCAGGCTCCCGGAATCGCGGTCGGCATCTACGTGGGCGGCCAGGCGACGTACCTGCGCGGCTTCGGCGACGCCGACGAGGACGGCTACTGGATGGACTCGTCCCACATCGGCTCGATCGCGTCGGTCAGCAAGGCCGTGGCCGGGGTGCTGACGTTCCGGATGCGCGAGCTGGGCGAGGTGGACCTGGACGACGGCACCGAGGACCTGGTCCCGGCGATGCCCAACCACCACACCCACACCGTCGGGCAGCTGGTCTCCAACCGCGGCTGCGTGCGCCACTACAAGGAAGGCCTCGACACCGGCATGGTCGACGAGGACTGGGACACCGCGCGCGACGCGGCCGAGGAGTTCTGGGACGGCTCGCTGTGGTGCAACCCGGTGACCCAGGACATCGACCACTACAGCACCCACGGCTACACGCTGCTCGGTGCCGCGCTCGAGGCGGCCGGCGGCAACGACGTGAAGGGTCTCGTGCGCAACCGGCTCGTGAACGCGTTCTCGCTCGGGACGCTCGGTCCCCAGCGGAGCAGCGGCCACCTCATGGGGCTCCACGACGACGATGACTGGATCGACGGCTTCGACAACGACTGGAAGGTCCTCGGCGGCGGCATCGACAGCTCGGTCGCCGACCTGGCCGCGTTCGGCGCCAAGCTGGCCAACGGATCCATCCTCCCGGCCGCGGACGCCGACGAGATGTGGACGCCGCCGACCGCGGCGAGCGGCTACGCCTTCGGCTGGAACACCGGCACGGTCTCCGGGGAGCGGGTGGTCGCCAAGAACGGCTCCTGGGCCGGCACCCGTGCCTATCTGCGGATCTACCCCGACCAGGACATCTCGGTGGCGGTCATCATGAACGACCGGTCCGGTGGCGCCGAGGGACTCGGCACCTCGATCGGCGACCTGGTGCTGTCCACGCTGCCGTCCTGACGCGGGAGACTCGCGGCGCGAGTACAACTAGGGTTCGGCTCATGTCCGCCGCGCCCGACGTCCGTGCCCTGCTGGCCGACGTGCAGGCGTACGACGCGTGGGCGGTGATCCGGCGCAAGGCGGCACCGACCGCGGGGCTGGTCGGCGGGAGCCGGACCGAGGTCGCGTCGCTGCTCGACATCCCGCTGGAGGAGGGACCGCCCGAGCCCGGGCGGTTCGCCGACCGGCTGGTCGCGGTGCCGTTCCGGCAGGTGCGGGAGCGCGGGTTCGAGGCGATCGACGACGGCACCCCGCTGGTGGTGGTCGACGTCGAGGCCGAGCACGAGGTGCAGGTCGAGGACCTGCTGGCCGCGCTGCCGGACGTCGCCGTCGAGCTGGCCGACCGCGGCGGCTTCGAGACCGACGACGCGTCGTACGGCAAGGTCGTCGACCAGATCATCCGCGACGAGATCGGCCAGGGTGAGGGCGCCAACCTCGTCATCGGCCGCCACTACCGGGCGGTCGTCGCCGACTGGGACGCCGACCGCGCGCTGACCGTCTACCGGCGGCTGCTCGAGCGCGAGGCGGGCGCCTACTGGACGTTCTGCTTCTTCACCGGCGACCGCTACCTGATCGGCGCGAGCCCGGAGCGCCACGTGAGCGTCCGCGGCGGCGACGTCCGGATGAACCCGATCTCCGGCACCTTCCGGGTCCGCGGCGACGGTGACATCAAGGACCGGCTGCTCGACTTCCTCGCCGACGAGAAGGAGATCTACGAGCTCTTCATGGTGGTCGACGAGGAGCTGAAGATGATGTGCGACATCTGCCACGAGGGCGGGCAGGTGCTCGGGCCGTTCCTCAAGCCGATGACCCACCTCATCCACACCGAGTACCTCCTCGCCGGCCGCAGCGACCGCGACCCGCGCGAGATCCTGCGCGACACGATGTACGCCGCCACGGTCACCGGGTCGCCGGTCGAGAACGCCTGCCGGCTGATCGCGTCGTACGAGCCGGAGGGCCGCGGCTACTACGGCGCCGCGCTCGCGCTGTTCGGCCGCGACCCCGAGGGCCGCCCGACGGTGGACAGCCCGATCCTGATCCGCACCGCCGACGTCGACGTCGACGGCCGGCTCAAGGTGTCGGCCGGCGCCACGCTGGTGCGCGACTCCGAGGCGGCGTACGAGGTGGCGGAGACGCACGCCAAGGCGAGCGGCATCCTCAGTGCGTTCGGGCTGGTGCCGCCGGCTCCGGTCCCCGCGCTCGACGTCGCGTCCTTGGCCCGCGACGAGGACGTGCTGATCGCCCTGAACTCCCGCAACGGCCGGCTCTCGACGTTCTGGCTGACCGACCAGGCGGGTGCGCCGCCGGATCCGGCGCTGCGCGGCCAGCACGTGCGGATCCTCGACGGCGAGGACGACTTCGTGAACATGCTGCGCCACGTGCTGAGCGTGCTCGGCATGACCAGCGACGTGGTGCGGCACGACGCGTACGTCGAGGGGTGTCTCGACGACGCCGACCTGGTCATCGTCGGTCCCGGTCCCGGCGACCCGCGTGACGACGACGACGCCAAGATGGTGACGCTGCGGGCTGCGGTCGACCGGCTGCTCGCGCGGCAGCAACCGTTCCTCGCGGTGTGCCTCGGCCACCAGGCGCTGTGTCAGCGGCTCGGGCTGCCGCTGGAGTTCAAGGACATCGTCTTCCAGGGCACGCAGTCGCCGGTCGCGATCGGCGACGCGATCGAGCGGGTCGGGTTCTACAACACGTTCGTGGCGCGGGTGGGCGGTTCGCTGCCCGACGGGGTCTCGGTCGAGGCGGACCCCGAGACCGGCGACGTCCACCTCGTGCGCGGGCCGCACTACCGCGGCATCCAGTTCCACGCCGAGTCGATCCTCACCGAGCACGGCTACGACCTGATCCACGACCTGGTGCGCGACCTCGTCGGGAGCTAGCCGCTCCGCCATGGCCACTCCTGACGTCGTCGTGGTCGACCACCACGACTCCTACACCTGGAACCTGGTCCACCTCGTTGCCGCCGTCACCGGCACGCTGCCGACCGTCGTCCAGCACGACGAGGTCGCGGCGTCGGACGTGCTGCGGCACAGCCACGTGGTGCTCTCACCCGGCCCGGGCCACCCCGGCGATCCCGCCGACTTCTCGGTCGGTGGCGAGGTGCTGCTCGCCGCCACCCGGCCGGTGCTGGGCGTGTGCCTCGGCATGCAGGGCCTGGTCACGGCGTACGGCGGGACGGTCGACCGGGTCGACCCCGGTCACGGCGTCCTGGCCCGGGTCTCCCACGACGGGTTCCGGGCTCTTCGCGGGCCTGCCGGACGGCTTCGCCGCGGTGCGCTACCACTCGCTGGCGGCCCTGGTGCTGCCGTCCGTGCTGCGCGCGACCGCCACCGACGAGGTCTCCGGGCTGGTCATGGGCGTGGCCCACCGCGACCTGCCGCTGGTCGGCGTCCAGTTCCACCCCGAGTCGGTCCTGTCCGAGCACGGCGAGACGCTGGTGAGGAACTTCCTGTCGTGAGCAACCACCCCACGAAATCACTCGCTGCGCTCCCGATTCCGCGGGGACCCCGGACAAGCGATCCGGTCTCCGTCTTCCGTTCCGTCGCGGCCAGCCACCCCCGCTGCTTCTGGCTCGACGGCGGCGGTGCCCGCGAGTGGTCCGGTCGCCGCTCGATCATCGGCTGGCTCGAGCCCGACGACGTCTCGCTCAGCTATGACGCCGTACGCCGTGAGGTGACCCGGCACGTCTCCGGCTCTGCCTCCGTCGTGGGTGACGATCCCTTCGTCGTGCTGGCCGACGAGCTGGCGGCCGGTGACCGGACCGACCAGTGGTTCGGCTACTTCGGCTACGCCTGCCGGCCCGACCTGCCCGCCCACCCCGGCGGCCCGGTCCCGGACGCCGTGTGGATGCGGCCGCGGCACGTCCGGCTCTTCGACCACGAGGTCCGTCGACTGGCTCGACACGCAGCGTTCGGGAACCCGACCCCAGCGCCGACGGTCCCCGACGCCATGCGTCGAGGAGCCTACGTCGCCGCTTTCGAGCGGGTCCAGGAGCACCTCCACGCCGGCAACAGCTACGAGGTGAACCTGACCTACCGCGACACGATCACCGACGACCTCGACCCGGCCGAGGCCTACCTGCGGCTGCGCGCACTCAACCCCGCGCCGTACGCCGGGTTCCTCCAGCACGACGTGGCGGGGGCGCGCGGCTGGCTGCTGAGCTCGAGCCCGGAGCGCTACGCGCTGGTGACGGCCGACCGGACGCTGGAGACCAAGCCGATCAAGGGGACGACGCCGCGCGGCCAGACCCCGGAGCAGGACGAGGCGCACCGCAACGCCCTCGCCACCGATCCCCGCTTCCGGGCCGAGAACCTGATGATCGTCGACCTGCTCCGCAACGACGTGTCGATGGTGTGCCGGCCCGGCACGGTCGAGGTGCCGTCGCTGATGGCGGTCGAGTCCTACGAGAACGTCCACCAGCTCGTGAGCACCGTCCGCGGCCGGCTGCGTGACGACGTCTCCACCCTCGATGCGCTCCGTGCACTCTTCCCCGCCGGCTCGATGACCGGCGCCCCGAAGCTGCGCACCATGCAGGTCATCGCCGAGGTCGAGCCGACCCCACGCTCGGCGTACTCCGGCGCGTTCGGCTGGGTCGCCGCCGACGGCCGGGCCGATCTCGGGGTGGTGATCCGCAGCCTCTTCACCGGCGGTGACGGCCGGTGGACGCTCGGCACCGGCGGGGGCATCACCGTCCAGTCGGGTCCCGACGAGGAGTACGCCGAGTCCGCGTGGAAGGCCGACCGGCTGCGCGCGGTGTTCGAGGGCTGACGCCGGCGGTCAGGTGGTGAGGGTGCCGCGGTCGTCGACCGACGTGTCCTCGCTGGTGGTGCCGGGCAGCCGCACCGACACGCCGGGTGCCGCCGTCGGGTGCCGGACCTGCCGTGACCGTGCCGGCGTGGCGCTCGATGACCTGCGCGACGATCGACAGCCCGAGCCCGGAGCCCGGCATGCCCCGTGACTCCTCGGAACGCCAGAACCGGTCGAAGACGTGGGGGAGGTCGTCGGCCGCGATGCCCGGGCCCTCGTCGTCGACGGTCAACGTGCCGTCGGCCAACCGGATCGAGACCGTGCCGTCGGGCGGGCTCCACTTCGCGGCGTTGTCGAGCAGGTTCGTGATCGCCCGCTCCAGCCCCGCCGCGTCGCCGACGACCCACCAGGGGTCGACGTCGCGGTCGAAGGTCACCCCGGGCGCCCGTCGCCGGACCCGGGTGAGTGCCCGGTCGACGACGTCGGCGAGGTCGACCTGCTCCACCACGGTCGGCAGCGGCTCGTCGCGGGCGAGCTCCACCAGGTCGCCGATGAGGGTGGTGAGCTCGCCGATCTGGGCGCGGACGTCCTCGATGAGCTCGGCCCGGGCGCTCTCGGGGAGCTCCTGGCCGGCCTGGGCGAGCAGGTCGAGGTTGGTGCGCAGCGAGGTCAGCGGCGTCCGCAGCTCGTGCCCGGCGTCGGCGACGAGCTGGCGCTGCCGGTCACGGGAGGCCGCGAGCGCGGCGAGCATCTGGTTGAAGGCGGTCGCCAGCCGGGCGAGCTCGTCGTCCCCCTCGACCGGCAACGGCCGCAGGTCCTCGGTCCGGGCGATCTCCTCGACCCGACGGGTCAGCTTCCTCACCGGGCGCAGGCCGTTGCGGGCGACCGCCCACCCCGCCACGGCGGCGCCGACGACGCCGAGCAGGCCGAACAGCAGCATCACGAAGCCGAGCTTGGCGAGCGTGCGCTCCTGCGGCTCCAGCGACTGGGCGAGGGCCAGCGCCTGACCCGGTACCCGCGCCGGCACCGTGACCACGCGGTAGTGCTCGCCGTCGTCGGCCGCGATCGTGCGGATGCTGTTGCCGGTCTCGTCCTCCGCGACCTCGAACTCCGCGGCGCCGAGCTGCAGCGGCGATCCCCGGTCGAAGGTGACGTAGCGCTGGTCGGAGGTGATGTAGAGGATCCGGACGTCAGCGGCGCCGAGCGCCCACGACGGCACCTGGGCGTCCAGGGTGATGCCGCCGTACGCCGCCTTCTCGGCCCGGTTGAGCAGCGACTCGTCGAGGGTCGACTGCATCTGCATCCGCGCGGTCATGAACGTCGCGAACGCGACCGCCGCCACCGCCAGGCCGACCGCGATCGTGGTGAGCAAGGTGACGCGGCTGGCCAGCGAGCGGCGGTAGTGCCAGCGGCTGTCCTCGTGGGGGCTGCCGGTCATGGGCTCTTCAGCACGTACCCGACGCCACGGACCGTGTGGATCAGGCGCGGCTCGTTCTCGGCCTCGGTCTTGCGGCGCAGGTAGCCGACGTAGACCTCCAGCGAGTTGGCGGTCGTGGGGAAGTCGTAGCCCCAGACCTCCTCGAGGATGAAGGAGCGCTCCAGGACCCGGCGCGGGCGGCGCAGGAACATCTCGAGCAGCGTGAACTCGGTGCGGGTCAGCTCGATGAGCCGGTCGCCGCGGCGCACCTCCCGGGTCCCGATCTCCATCGACAGGTCGGCGTACTCCAGCACCTCGTCGGCCTCGTCCCCCTCGGGGACGATGCGCCGCAGCAGCGCACGCAGCCGGGCGAGCAGCTCGGCGAGGGCGAACGGCTTGGTGAGGTAGTCGTCGGCGCCGGCGTCGAGCCCCTCGACCCGGTCACCGACCGCGTCGCGCGCGGTGAGCACCAGGATCGGCAGGTCGTGGCCGGCCGCGCGCATCGCACGCGTCGCCTCGAGCCCGTCGAGCCGCGGCATCATCACGTCCATCACGACGACGTCGGGCTGGGTGGCGCCGATGCCGGCGAGTGCCTCCGCACCGTCGGCGGCCAGGGCGACGTCGTACCCGTTGAACTCCAACGACCTCCGCAGCGACTCACGGACGGCCTTGTCGTCGTCGACGACGAGGACGCGGGGGCGAGCGGGGGCAGTCACGGCCCCTACTGTGCCAGCCGTGCCTGAGTCGTTTCTGAGAGACGCTCAGGCGAACGAGCGCGCGGTTTCGGCCGCGCGACCCGCGTAGCCACCGCCGAACAGGCAGGCGTGGACGAGCAGCGGGAAGAGCTGGTGGAGTCCGAGCCGGTCGCGCCAGCCGTCGGCGAGCGGGTGCTCCTCCTCGTAGGCGTCGAGGACGCGGTGGAGGTGCGGCAGGCCGAAGAGGGACAGCATGGCGAGGTCGACCTCGCGGTGGCCGCCGTACGCCGCGGGGTCGATCAGCCGGCACGCGCCGTCGAGCCCCCACAGCACGTTGCCGTTCCAGAGATCGCCGTGGACGCGCGAGGGCGGCTCCTCGGGGATCAGGTCGGCCAGCCGGCGCAGCACGCCCTCGATGGCAGCCGCGTCGTCCTCGGTCGCGGCGCCCCGGTCGCGGGCCAGCTTGAGGTAGGGCAGCACCCGTCGGGTCGCGTAGAACTCCGGCCAGCTCGGGGCGGTGCGGTTGGGCATCGGGAGCTTGCCGATGAACCCGTCGTGGTCGGCGCCGAAGGCATCGGCTCCCGCGCGGTGGGTGTGGGCCAGGGACTGGCCGAGGTTGACCGCGGCGTCGATCGTGTTCTTGCCCGGCTCGACCCATCGCAGGATCAGGCACTCGTGGTCGTGGGCGAGGACGTCGGGCACGGCGACGCCGCCGTCGGCAGTGGCCTCGCTCAGCCACGCCAGCCCGCGCGCCTCGGCGTCGAAGAACCCCTCGGGCGCCTGGTGGTGCGTCTTGACCAGCGCGGTGGTGCCGTCACTGAGCCGCACCCGCGTGGTCGTGGAGATGTCGCCACCGGCCACCGGCGCGGTCGCGATCACCGACGAGCCGAGCAGGTCCTCCACGCGCTTCGCGATCAGCGGCAGTCGGGTCATTTGTCGGCCAGCTCCTGTGAGAGGGCGGCGACGAGTCCCGTGCAGGTCCGCTCGACCATGCGCAGCACCTCCTCGAATCCCGCAGGCCCACCGTAGTACGGGTCGGGCACGGCGCCACCCGGTTCGTCGGGATCGAAGTCGCGAAACATCGCGACCCGCTCGGCCGCGCCACCGACGTCGCGGAGGTTGTCGGCGTCCATGACCAGCACCAGGTCGAAGGCGTCGAGCCAGCCGGCGTCGAAGGTGCGGGCCCGGTGACGGCTGGCGTCGTACCCGGCGGCCGACAGGGTGGCGGCGGCCCGCTCGTCCATCGGCTCGCCGGTGTGCCAGCCACCCGTGCCCGAGCTGGCCACCTCCACCACGTCGTCGAGGCCGGCGTCGACCAGCGCGGACTCGAGCACCACGTGGGCCATCGGTGAGCGGCAGATGTTGCCGAGGCAGACCAGCGCGATCCGGTAGCGCCCGGGCTCGCGCGGCGGCGGCAGCATCAGTCGTCGTAGACGACGGCGGCGACCGCCCAGTTGACGACCGTGATGACGAGCGCGCCGAGCAGGGCCTGCCAGAAGAACTCGGTGACCTCGAAGCCGAGGTCGAGCTGTTCGGCGAGCCACGCCGTCAGCTCCAGCATCAGGGCGTTGATCACCCACAGGAACAGGCCGAAGGTCAAGATGATGAACGGGATCGACAGCAGCTTGATGATGGGCTTCACGAAGCTGGAGACGACGCCGAGGATCACCCCGACGCCGAGCAGTGCCGGCCAGATGTCGGCCAGCTGGTCGCCCTCCGTGAACCGGATCCCCGGGAGGAGCCACGCGGCGGCGCCCACCGCGAGGACGTTGGTGACGAGCCAGATCAGCAGCTTCATGCGGCGAGACTAGCCGGGCACGCCCTGGTCAGTCCTCCAGGTGGAGGCGCTCCAGGATCGCGATCTCCGCGCCGGCGAGGTGACGCTCGAGCTCGGCGACGGTCGCGTCGACGTCACCGCCCTCCAGCAGCTTCACGAGCAGCGAGTGGGACCCGGCCTGGTCGGGGGCGTTCTGCCGCTCCCGGTCGACCTGGGCCAGGACGAGCCGCAGCTCGGCGTACAGCTGCATCGCCATCGCCTCGAGCCGCGGTGACCCGACGAGGCCGACCAGCGAGCGGTGGAACGCGAGGTGGCGCTCGTTGAGGACCTGGTACGACGAGCCGTCGGTGGCGGCGGCCGCGAAGTCGGCGAGCGCGTCGCGCACGGCCTGCCGAGCCTGCGCCGACGCCGTCGGCCAGCCGCGCACGCCGGCGATCTCCAGCACGATCCGGGCGCGGCACACGTCGCGCACCGAGTCGGGGTCGGGGCTGGTCACCGAGACCCCGCGGTTGGGCTCGCGGGTGGCCAGGCCTTCTGCCACCAGCAGGCCGAGCGCCTCGCGGACGGTGGGCCGGCTGACGTGGAGCGAGGAGGCCAGCGCGAGCTCCCGCAGCGGCGTCCCCGACTCGAGCTCGCCGTCGAAGACCGCGCGCCGCAGCTCCTCCGCGACCCGGTCGACGGTGGAGGAGTGCTCGAGGCGGAGCGTGGCGAAGGGGTCCGACATTGCGTGCATCATTCCATCCGCTACGCTGTCTATGTCAGATTGTCTGACAATCATGCAATCGAGAGCACCGAGGAGGGACCACCATGGGCGAGCAGCTGAGCTGGGGCCGGACGTACGTCGCGACCCGACCCGACCACTTCCGCGTCGACTACCAGATCAACCCGTTCATGGATCTCGCCGTGCAGCCCGATCCGGTCCGCGCCCGCGAGCAGTGGGAGACCCTGGTCGCGACCATCGAGGACCTCGGCGGCTGCGTCCTCCCCGTCGACCAGCGCCCGGACGCGCCGGACATGGTCTACGCCATGAACCTCGGCCTCGGGCTCGAGCGGTCCGACGGCTCGCGGCACGTCGTGCTCTCCCACATGCGCTACCCCGAGCGCCGGATGGAGACCGGGACGGCCGAGGAGTGGTTCGGTGAGCGCGGGTGGACCACGTCGTACGTCGGGCGCGAGGGGATCGGCGCCCACTTCGAGGCCGGCGACGCCTTCGCGTTCGCGGGCGCACTCGTGGTCGGCTACGGCCCCCGCACCGACGAGCTCGGCCTCAAGCACCTCGCGGTCGACCTCGACGTCCGGGTCCGCGGCCTGCGGATCACCCACCCGGGGATGTACCACCTCGACCTGGCGTTCTGCCCCCTCGACTCCACCCGCGCGCTGGTCTGCCCGGCCGCCTTCGACGACGCGTCGGCCGCGGCGGTGATGGCGCTCGTGCCCGAGCCGCTGGTGCTGAGCGAGGAGGAGGCGCTGTCCACGTTCGCCGCCAACTCGATCGTGGTCGGCCGCACCGTCGTGATGCCCGCCTGCCCGCCGCGGGTCCGCGCGCAGCTCGAGGAGTGGGGCTTCGAGGTCGTCGTCCTCGACCTCTCCGAGTTCCACAAGGGCGGCGGCTCGATCCGCTGCCTCACCAACCCGGTCGACGTCCGCCTCGGCCGCGACCTCATCTCCGTCCCCGGCGGCGACGTCATCCTCCCCTGACGGTCGGGGGCCACAGAGGTCTCGACAAGCTCGACCGCCGTGGGGTCGGTTCCCGAACGGAGGTTGAGCTTGTCGAAACCTCATGACCGCGCATGCTCAATGGCCGCCCGCTAGCCTCGCGGCGGTGGACTGGATCGGCGGGACGGAGAGCATGGTCGCGGGTGCGCTCGTGGCCGGGCTTCTCTGTGGTGCGGCCGCGACGGTGCTGCAACGCCAGATCGGGTGGCTGAGTGCCGTGGCGTGGTGCGGCCTGGCCTGGTGGCTGGTCGTGATCGGCCTGGTCACCCTGGTCCCGCTGTCGGGCATCGACCTCGGCATCCCCGCGGAGGCGCGCTCCGACACCTGCTCGCTCGACTACGGCGGCCCGGCACCCGAGGGGTTCTGGATCTTCTCCGGCACCCAGCGACTGCTCAACACCGCGTTGTTCGTGCCCGCCGGCGCGCTCCTCGTCATCGCAGCCGCGCGGTGGCGGATCGGCTGGGTCGTCGCGCCGCTCGGCCTGCTGCTGCTCGGCGGCTACTCGCTGGCGATCGAGCTGACGCAGCTCGAGGTGGCCCGGATCGACCGGGCCTGCGACGTCACCGACCTGGTCGACAACGTGACCGGCGCCGCCATCGGGTTCGCGATCGGACTGCTGCTGACCCCGCTGCTGCGGCCGTGGCGTCACGGCTAGTGTCCGGAACGTGACCGCACCGCAGCCCCGGCCCAACATCGGCGACATCCCGGCGTACGTCGCCGGCAAGCCACCCGCGCCGCGCGAGGGGATGACCGTCTACAAGCTCTCGTCGAACGAGAACCCGTACCCGCCGCTGCCGGGGGTCGTCGCGGCGGCGACCGCGGCCGCGGAGCGGATGAACCGCTACCCCGACATGGGCAACGCCGAGCTCTACGGCGCCCTGTCGACCCGGCTCGCCGTCCCGGTCGAGGACCTCGCTCTCGCGACCGGGTCGGTCGCGCTGATCTACCAGCTCGTGCAGGCGTTCTGCGAGCCGGGCGACGAGGTCGTCTACGCCTGGCGCTCCTTCGAGGCCTACCCGATCGCGGTGACGGCCGCGGCCGCGACCTCGGTCCGGGTGCCGGTCCTGACCGACGGTCGTCACGACCTCGATGCGATGGCCGCCGCGATCACCGACCGGACCAAGGTCGTCCTGGTCTGCACCCCCAACAACCCCACCGGTCCCGCGGTCACGCAGGGCGAGCTCGACGCGTTCCTCGCCCGGGTGCCGAAGCACGTGCTGGTCGTGGTCGACGAGGCGTACGTCGAGTTCGTGCGGATGGCCGACCCGATCGACGGCCTCGCCACCTACCGCGGCCACGACAACGTGCTGCTCACCCGGACCTTCTCCAAGGCCTACGGCCTGGCCGGCTTCCGGGTCGGCTACGCCGTCGGACCCGAGCCGATCGCCGGGGCACTGCGATCGGTCTCGCTGCCGTTCGGCGTCTCCAGCGTCGCCCAGGCCGCGGCCGTCGCGTCCCTCGACGCCGAGGACGCCCTCCTGCAGCGGGTGGAGTCGCTGGTCGAGGAGCGGACCCGCGTCGTACGGGGCCTGCACGACGTCGGCTGGGACGTTCCCGAACCTCAGGGCAACTTCGTCTGGTTCGGCCTCGGCGAGCGCACCGCCGAGTTCGCCGCTGCCGGCGACGACCTCGGCATCGTGGTCCGCCCGTTCGCCGGCGAGGGCGCGCGGGTCTCCATCGGTGAGCCCGAGGCCAACGACCGGATCGTGGAGCTGGGCCGGACGTTCCCGCGCTGACATTTCGGCCGACCTGCACCATGGGGGCATGGCTTACGTCGAATCGGGCGACTTCGAGCGCGACATGAACTACCTCTCGGACCGGATCACGCGTGACGGCCGGGACGGCTGGCCGGTGGAACCGGGGCGCTACCGGCTGGTGGCGGCCAAGGCGTGCCCGTGGGCGACCCGGTCGATCATCGTCCGGCAGCTGCTCGGACTCGAGGACGTCATCAGCCTCGGCATGCCCGGCCCGACCCACGACGAGGACAGCTGGACCTTCGACCTCGACCCGGGTGGCCGCGACCCGGTGCTGGGGATCGAGGAGCTGAAGCAGGCCTTCGAGACCCGGCAGCCGGGCTACTCGCGGGGCATCACGGTCCCGGCGATGGTCGACATCCCGACCGGCCAGGTCGTCACCAACGACTTCCCGCAGATCACCCACGACTTCTTCTTCGAGTGGTCCGACCACCACGCACCCGACGCGCCCGACCTGTGGCCCGCAGAGCTCCGCGACGAGATGGAGGAGGTCATGGAGCGGGTCTTCACCGAGGTCAACAACGGTGTCTACCGCTGTGGCTTCGCCGGCAGCCAGGACGCGTACGACGAGGCCTACGACCGGCTCTGGGTCGCGATGGACTGGCTCGAGGAGCGGCTCGCCGGCCGCCGCTACCTGATGGGCGACGCGATCACCGAGGCCGACGTCCGGCTCTTCACGACCCTGGCCCGCTTCGACGCGGTCTACCACGGCCATTTCAAGTGCAACCGGCAGAAGCTGACCGAGATGCCCCACCTCTGGGGCTACGCCCGCGACCTCTTCCAGACGCCCGGGTTCGGCGACAACACCGACTTCGACCAGATCAAGTCCCACTACTACGTCGTCCAGGACGACGTGAACCCGACCAGCATCGTGCCGAAGGGCCCGGACCCGGCGGTGTGGCTCACCGCCCACGGCCGGGACTGAGCGAGCCGCGAGCGCGGCCGCATCTACGCTGAGGACATGGGCCACGACCACAGCCACGCCGCGGGCCGGGCCGAGGACCGGCGCCGGCTGCTGCTGGTGCTGGTCATCACCGGCACGGTGCTGGTGGCCGAGCTGGTGGGTGCCTGGCTCGCGAGCTCGTTGTCGCTGCTCGCCGACGCCGCTCACATGGCCACCGACGCGGCCGGGATCGTGCTCGCGCTGGGAGCGTCGTACGTCGCCACCCGCGCGGCCGGCCCGCGCTCGACCTTCGGCTGGCACCGCGCCGAGATCCTGGCGGCCCTGCTCAACGCGGCGGTGCTCCTGGGCGTCTGCGCCTACCTCGCCTACGCCGGCATCTCCCGGCTGGCCGACCCGCAGCCGGTCGAGCCGGTCCCGATGGTCGTCTTCGCCGGCGTCGCGATGCTCGCCAGCGGCTGCTCGCTGCTCATCCTCCGGCGGTCGGAGAGCGGCAGCCTCAACCTGCGCGGCGCCGCCACCGAGGTCTTCGCAGACCTGGTCGGCTCGGTGCTGGTCGTGGTCGCGGGGCTGGTCATCTGGGCGACCGGCTTCGACCGTGCCGACCCGATCGCCAGCCTGTTGATCGCCCTGCTGATCCTGCCCCGCTCGGTGGCGCTGCTGCGGGACTCGGCCGTCGTGCTCCTCGAGATCGCACCCAAGGACCTCGACCTCGAGGGCCTCGAGAAGCGGCTGTGCGCGATGCCCGGCGTGGTCGACGTCCACGACGTCCACGTCTGGACGATCACGAGCGGCATCCCCAGCCTCAGCGCCCACGTCCGGGTGAGCGACGAGGTGCTGGCCGCCGAGGGGGTCGGCGCGATCCTTGACCGGCTGTGCCACTGCGCGGCCGAGGAGTTCGGCATCGACCACGCCACCTTCCAGGTCGAGCCGCTGCGCCACCAGGAGCACGAGCACCTCGGCGAGGCCCACTGACGTGACGGTCACCTGCTTCGACGCCCTCGACCGCCAGGTCATCGCCGGCGGTGCCGACCGGCCCGCGCTCGTGGCCGGCGCGACGACCTGGACCTACTCCCGCCTGCTCGAGGAGGTGGCGGCCTTCGGCGGCGTGCTGCGCCACTGCGGCGTCCGGGCGGGTGACCCGGTCGACGTGGCGCTGCCGGACTCCCCGGAGGCCCTGGTCGCGGTGCTGGCCTGTGCGCGGATCGGGGCCGAGCGCCGGGTCGGGTCCGAGCCCGGGGAGGTCCACGCCCAGGTCCTCGTCACCGACAGCACGCAGGCTGACCTGCTGGAGCGCACGTCCGCTGCGGTGGTGCTCGTCAAGCAGCGTCCGGGGCCCGCGTGGGATCTGCGCGAGGGACGCGACTACGACTGGGACGTCGTGCTGCGCGCCGGTCGCACCGACCCCGCCGAGTGGGTGCCGGGCGCCACCGTCACGCCGTACGACGAGCAGGCCCGCCGGTGGCTCGAGCCGCTGCTCCGCGGCGCCACCGTGGAGCTCCCGTGACCGACCGAGGTAGTCCGCCGCCGAAATCATCTCGATGCGGCGAGAAATGATGCTTCTGGCGGCGGAGTATCGCCCGGTCGGATGACTCGTTCGATTGGCGGGGGGTCCGGCCGCGCCGGTACCTTGGGGGACCACAGGTTGTGTCGCCCGTCACAAGCGGAAACACTGCCACCCAGCCCGAGAGCCAGCGCGGCCACCGCGGAGACCCCGCGACGCCGAATACCTGAAAAGGAGTGCAGGTGACCCACGCAGGATTCGGTCCCGACCTGGTGGAGGTCTTCGGGCCTTCCCAGCAAGACGGGGGCCCCGAGCTCGTCCAGCTGCTCACGCCCGAGGGCGAGCGCGTCCACCACGCGGAGTTCGACCGCGACTTCTCCGCCGAGGAGCTGCGCGGGTTCTACCGCGACATGGTGCTCACCCGCCGGATCGACACCGAGGCCACCGCGCTCCAGCGCCACGGCGAGCTCGGCATCTGGGCCCAGCTGCTCGGCCAGGAGGCCGCCCAGATCGGCGCCGGCCGCGCGCTCAAGCCGCAGGACTTCGTCTTCCCCACCTACCGCGAGCACGGCGTCGCCTACGCCAAGGGCGTCGACCCGCTCAAGCTGCTCGGCCTGTTCCGCGGCGTCGACCACGGCTCCTGGGACCCGTTCGAGTACAACTTCGGCCTCTACACGATCGTGATCGGCGCCCAGGCCCTCCACGCCACCGGCTACGCCATGGGCATCCAGCGCGACGGCGACGTCGGCACCGGCGACGCCGACCGCGACGCGGCCGTGATCGCCCACTTCGGTGACGGCGCCTCCAGCCAGGGCGACGTCAACGAGGCGTTCATCTTCGCCGCCTCCTACAACGCCCCGGTCGTGTTCTTCTGCCAGAACAACCAGTGGGCGATCTCCGAGCCGATCGAGCGCCAGTCGCGGATCCCGCTCTACCAGCGCGCGCTCGGCTTCGGCTTCCCCGGCGTCCGCGTCGACGGCAACGACGTCCTCGCGACGTACGCCGTCACGCAGGCCGCGCTCCAGCGGGCGCGCGACGGCCAGGGCCCGACGCTCGTGGAGGCCTACACCTACCGGATGGGCGCCCACACCACGACCGACGACCCGACCCGCTACCGGCTCAGCGACGACGTCGAGAGCTGGAAGCTCAAGGACCCGATCGCCCGCGTCGAGGTCTACCTCCGCCGCAACGGCCTGGTCGACGACGAGTTCATCGACGGCGTGAAGCAGGAGGCCGACGAGCTCGGCCACCACCTGCGTGAGGGCTGCAAGGCGCTGCCGGACCCGCAGCCGCTCGACATGTTCGACCACGTCTACGCCGAGGAGACCGAGGAGCTGCGCGTCCAGCGCGAGGGCTTCGCCGAGTACCTCGAGACATTCGAGGGGGCGCGCTGATGACTGCGAACCAGAAGATCACGCTCGCGAAGGGCCTCAACGGCGGGCTTCGCAAGGCGATGGAGGACGACCCCAAGGTCCTCATCATGGGCGAGGACGTCGGCAAGCTCGGCGGCGTCTTCCGGATCACCGACGGCCTCCAGAAGGACTTCGGCGAGGACCGCGTCATCGACTCCCCGCTGGCCGAGTCCGGCATCGTGGGCACCGCGATCGGCATGGCCCTGCGCGGCTACCGGCCCGTGGTCGAGATCCAGTTCGACGGGTTCGTCTACCCGGCGTACGACCAGATCGTGTGCCAGGTCGCGAAGATGCACTACCGGTCCAAGGGCCACTACAAGATCCCGATGGTCATCCGGATCCCGTTCGGCGGCGGCATCGGCGCCGTCGAGCACCACTCCGAGAGCCCGGAGGCGCAGTTCGCGCACACGCCCGGCCTCAAGGTGGTCGCCTGCTCCAACCCGGTCGACGGCTACTGGATGATCCAGCAGGCCATCGCCTGCGACGACCCGGTGATCTTCCTCGAGCCGAAGCGGCAGTACCACGCCGACAAGGCCGAGCTCGACGAGAGCGCGACCCCCGAGCCGCTGTTCACCAGCCGCGTCGTACGCCCGGGCACCGACGTCACCGTGCTCGCCTACGGGCCCACCGTGAAGACGGCGATGGCCGCCGCGGAGGCCGCAGCCAACGAGGGTCGCAGCCTGGAGGTCATCGACCTGCGCACGCTCAGCCCGCTCGACATGGGACCCGTCCTCGACTCCGTACGCCGCACCGGCCGGGCCGTGATCACCCACGAGGCCCACGTCAACCTCGGCATGGGCTCGGAGGTCGCGGCCCGGATCACCGAGGAGTGCTTCTACTCGCTCGAGGCGCCGGTGCTGCGCGTCGGCGGGTTCGACACCCCCTACCCGGCCTCGCGGATCGAGGAGGACTACCTCCCCGACCTCGACCGGGTCCTCGACGCCGTCGACAGAAGCTTGGAGTTCTGAATGCCTGCGTTCAAGTTGCCCGACGTGGGCGAGGGCCTCACCGAGGCCGAGATGGTCTCGTGGAAGGTCAAGGAGGGCGACGTCGTCGCCATCAACGACATCATCTGCGAGATCGAGACCGCCAAGTCGATCGTCGAGCTCCCCTCGCCGTTCGCCGGGACCGTCCAGAAGCTGATGGTCGCCGAGGGCGAGACGGTGCCGGTCGGGACCCCGATCATCGCGATCGGCGACGGCTCCGAAGCCGTCGGTGAGTCCACGCCGGTCGAGCCTGTCGAGACCAACGCGGAGATGGAGATCGACCTGTCCAACCCGGCGGCCAGCGGCGGCGGCGAGGGCGAGAGCCTGGTCGGTCGCAACAAGGCCGACCGCGGCCCGGTGCGCCGGGCGCGGAAGGGGTCGGCATCGCCGTCCTCCGAGGCGGGCGCCAACGCCCAGCTGCAGGTGCAGGGGGCCTTCTCGCAGGGTGGCGCGCAGTCCGCTCCGGTCCACGAGTCTGACGAACCCGCGGTGCCCGCGACCCCGGCCCGACCGCACGACCAGCCCCTCGAGCCGGCCGAGGCCCGGGCGCTGGCCAAGCCCCCGGTCCGCAAGCTCGCCAAGGACCTCGGTGTCGACCTCGCCGGCCTGACCGGCTCCGGTGCCGGCGGCGTGATCACCCGCGCCGACGTCGAGTCCGCGTCATCAGTTGGTCGAGCCGCGAGCGCCAGCGAGCGCCGTCGCGACCTCCGTACACGCCGGAGCGCGAGCGCGAGACCCGCGAGCCGATCAAGGGCGTCCGCAAGATGATGGCGCAGGCGATGAGCCAGTCGGCGTTCACCGCGCCCCACGTCACCGAGTGGATCACCGTCGACGTCACCCGCACCATGGAGTTCGTCGACCGGCTCAAGAGCCGCCGCGAGTTCCGCGACGTCAAGGTCAGCCCGCTGCTGGTCCTGTCACGCGCGGTCATCCTCGCGATGCGCCGTACGCCGGAGATCAACTCGTTCTGGGACGACGCGGCCCAGGAGGTCGTCTACAAGTCCTACGTCAACCTCGGCATCGCCGCGGCGACGCCGCGTGGACTGGTGGTGCCCAACGTCAAGGAGGCGCAGGACCACTCCCTCCTCGACCTGGCGGCGGCGCTCAACCAGCTCACCGCGACCGCCCGCGACGGCAAGACGCAGCCGGCCGAGATGGCCGGCGGCACGTTCACGATCACCAACGTGGGCGTGTTCGGGGTCGATTCCGGTACGCCGATCATCAACCCCGGCGAGTCCGCGATCCTGTGCTTCGGTGCGGTCCGCAAGCAACCGTGGGTCGTGGACGACCAGATCGTGCCGCGCCAGATCACCACGCTCGCGCTGTCCTTCGACCACCGTCACATCGACGGCGAGAAGGGCTCGCGGTTCCTGGCCGACGTCGCCGGCATCCTGGAGGATCCCGCCTCCGCGCTGCTGTTCTGACTTGGTTCGTGAACGACGACGTCGTCATCTCCCCGGCCGACCCCGCCTCGGCGCGGGCCCGAGCCATGGCCGCGGCACTGTGGGTCGAGGTTCAGCGCCGGTACGGATTCACCGCCCCGGATCCGTACGACCCGGAGGCGTTCGGAGGACCGGTGGGAGGGTTCTGGCTGGCGACCGATGCCGAGTCGGGTGACCCGGTCGGCAGCATTGCACTGACCCCCCTCTCGGACGGCGCGGCCGAGCTCGACGTCATGTACGTCGCGACCGGGCACCGGGGATCGGGGGTGGCGCAGCGCCTCCTGACCGCGCTGGAGCGTCACGCACAGGGCGAAGGGATCGCCGTGGTTCGGTTGCGAGCCGGCGAGCCTCAGCCCGAAGCCCTGCGCTTCTACCTCGCCGCCGGTTTCTCACCGATCGCACCCTTCGGCCGGTGGGTCGGTGACGACACTGCTCGGTGCTTCGAGAAGGCCCTCCAGTAGCGGCGCGGCCCTACTGACCGGCCTCGCCGGTCTCCTCGCGGCGGTGGCCGGCCGACAGCTCGGCCAGCCGCTCGAGGTCGACGGCGTCCTCGGGCGCGACCGCCACGACCACGCGGGTCGCCGCGGTCAGGGTCGAGGTGCGGACGCGGTCCTCCAGCAGCGCCCGTTCGCCGAGGACGGCGCCGGGACCGACCTGGCCGAGGGTGGTGCCGTCGACCTCGACGTCGAGCATGCCGTCGAGGACGAGGTAGAGCTCGTGGCCGGGCTCGCCCTGCCGGGTGAGCACGTCACCCGGTTCGAGCTTGCGGATCTCGGGACGGGCGCCCCGCATGATGTCGTTCGAGAGCTGCCGCTCGAGGTCCGTGCCGGCGTCGGCGACCAGCGCTGGTGAGTCCTGGTCGCCCCACGGGGTCCGGTCGCCGAAGGACTCGTTGGCCCAGCCCTTCTGGTCGGTGACACCGCTGCGGGCGACCAGTGCCCCCGACGAGTCGTAGACCCAGTGCCGCGGGAACCGGCTGGCCCCGAGCAGCTCGGTCGAGCTGCTCCCGTCGGGGCGGAGCGTCACGGACAACGTGGTCCACACCACGGGCGCCCACCACTGCGCGAAGGGCAGGTGGGGTACCGGACGCGGCAGCGGTACGCCGGTGCGGCCCCCGACGGTCTGCACCAGCCGGACGCCGCCGTCGCCGGTCGGCTCGGGGTCGCGCCGGATCGTGGGCAGCCGGCCGGCCCGGAACGACACCTGCAGTCGGCCGACACGCACCGCCGTGATGCCGATGACCAGCCCGGCGTCCTCGCCGTACCCCGCGTCGACGATGCGGTCGTCGGCCACCTCGGCCCAGGCCGTGAGCAGGTTGCCGAACCGGAACCGGTCGGCCGCCGACAGCTCGTGCACCTCGCCGGGCGCGAGCCGGTCCGGTGGCGGCGGGTCGTAGTGCGACAGGCCGACGTCGAAACCCTTGCGCAGGGCGCCGCCCACGATCTCGGACGGGATCCACGACATCGTCGTGGCCGTCGCCTGCACTCTCATCGCGCCCCCCGTGGAGAAACCGTTGCGAGGAGGACATCGAACCAGACGACGGACGCCGCGGCGAGGCTTACAGTGTCGCCATGCCGGAGCCGCCCGCGACCTCGACACAGTCGCTGGCCGACATCGAGCGGGCCATCGCGGCTCTCGAGTCGCAGCGAGACGTCCTCGGCGACGCCGTGGTCGAGACCGCCCTCGCCCCGCTCCGGGAGCGCCGCAACACGTTGCGCGGCGCCGTCTCGGGCGAGCAGCGCAAGCTGGTGACGGTGCTGTTCGCGGACCTCGAGGGCTTCACGGTGCTGTCGCGGCAGCTGGACGCCGAGGACACCCGCGACGTCGTCAACCGGTGCTTCTCGCGCTGGCAGCGGGTCATCGACGAGCACGGCGGGGTCGTGGAGAAGTTCATCGGCGATGCCGTGATGGCGGTCTTCGGGCTGCACCGCTCCCACGAGGACGACGCCGTGCGTGCCGTGCGCGCCGGTCGCGCGCTGGTGACCGCGCTGGCCGACGTCGCCGACGAGACGGAGCAGCGCCACGGCGTACGCCTGCACATGCGGGTCGGCATCGACACCGGGGACGTGGTGGTCAGCACGCTCGGCGAGCGCGAGGGCCACGACTTCGTCGCCGTCGGGCCGACCGTCAACCGCGCCAGCCGGCTGCAGGGAGAGGCGCCCCGCGACGGCGTGCTCATCAGCGAGGAGACCCGGCGCCTGGTGCGGGGTCGGTTCGGCCTCGAGCCGATGCCCGGGCTGCGGCTGAAGGGCATCGACGAACCGGTCGACGCCTTCGTCGCGCTGGACGAGCGACCGGCCGGGTTCGACCTCGAGCCGAGCGCGGGCGTCGGCGGAACCGAGACCAGCACCGTGGGGCGACAGGTCGAGCTGTTGACGCTCCAGGAGCACCTCGCCGACGTCGTCGAGGAGTCGTCGTGGCGGATCACGACCGTGCTCGGTGATGCGGGCGTCGGCAAGTCCAGGCTGCTCCGCGAGCTCGACGCCTGGCTCACCGAACGACCCGACCGGGTCTGGTGGTTCCGGGGCAGCGCCTCGCCGTCGGGCCAGAACCGGCCCCACATGCTGCTGCGCGACCTGGTCTCCACGCGGTTCGGTCTCAGCCCCACGGACCCGCCGGCCACCGTGCTGGCCCGCTGCGAGCAGGGGTTCGAGGTGGCGTTCGGGTCCTCCGACCACACCCGCCGCGATGCCCTCGTCGTGGCTCGCTGGCTGGGCTTCGAGGTGGGCGAGCTCGGTACGTCGGACGACGTACCCCGCGACCCGCAGGCGTTGCGCGACGCGGCGAGCGACCTGCTGGCGCGCTACCTCGCGCAGCTCGCGGGATCGGCGCCGGTCGTGGTGCTGCTCGAAGACCTGCACTGGGCCGACGACGCCTCGCTGCACTGGCTCGACGCCGCCCACGACGTGCTCCAGGACGCGCCCGTCCTCGTCGTGGCGACTGCCCGCCCGGCGTTGCTCGAGCAGCGACCGCACTGGGGCGAGGGGTTGGACCACCATGTCCGGCTCGGTGTCGAACCGCTGTCGCGACGCGAGAGCCGGTTGCTGCTGGCCCAGCTCTTGCAGCGGGTCGAGCAGGTCCCGACGGACGTCGTCGACCTGGTCGTCGACGGTGCCGAGGGCAACCCCTTCTACATCGAGGAGCTGGTCACCTGGCTGGTCGACTCGGGTGTCATCGACTCCGACGGGGACTCCTGGCGGGTTCGGCCGGGAGGCGTCGACACCGTCCAGGTGCCGTCGACGCTCAAGGGAGTCCTGCAGTCGCGGCTGGACAGCCTCGAACCGGCGGAGCGCTCGGTGCTCCAGCGGGCCTCGGTCGTGGGCCGGGTGTTCTGGGACGACGCCGTGGGACGGCTCTCCGAGCGCGACGACGACGAGGTCGTCGCCGAGGTGCTCGACCGGCTCCGCGGCCGCGAGCTGGTGCTGCAGCGAGCCGGTTCGGCGTTCGACGCCGCGCGTGAGTTCCTGTTCAAGCACGCGCTGCTGCGCGACGTCACCTACGAGGGCATGCTGCGGGCTCACCGCCGTGGCTACCACGCCCGCGCGGCCGCCTGGCTGGTCGAGATCAGCGAGCGGCACGGCCGGGCCGACGAGTACGCCTTCCTCGTCGCGGAACACGCCGACCAGGCGGAGGACCCGTCCGCCGCGGGCTGGTACCTCCGCGCCGGCCGCCGGGCCGCCTCGGTGTACGCCGCCGAGGAGGCGCTGCGGCTCCTCGACCGCGGCCTCGCGCTGGTGGCCGACGACGACCCGGACCTCCACTTCGACCTGCTCGCGGAACGGGAGGAGGTGCGCAACCGGCAGACCGATCGCGACGGGCAGGCCGCCGACCTCGACGAGCAGGCGTCGCTGCTGGAGCGGGTGACGGGGGACCGACAGGTCCGCCATGCCCTGGCCCGGTCGCGCTACTTCCGCGACACGAGTCGCTACGAGGAGTCCGTGGCGTGGGCCCGTCGGGCCATCGAGGGCCAGGCCGGCAGCCCGCCGACCGAGATGACCGCCGAGGCGCACCTGGGGGCGGGCAAGGCCCACACCTGGAGCGGTGACACCGACCGCGCGCGCGAGGAGCTGGACGCGGCTCTGGCCTTGGCCCGCGAGCTGCACGTGCCCCAGGTTGAGGGCGAGGCGCTGCGCTACCTCGGCATGCTGGCCGGCAACCTGGACGACTACGCCCGCTCGCTGGACCTGCTGGAGCAGGCGCACGAGGTGTTCGCCGCCGCCCACGACGTCGCGGGGGAGGGAGCCGCCCTGGTGCAACGTGGGGTCAGCCTCTTCCACCTCGGTCGGCTCGCGGAGGCGCGGGCTCTGCTGGAACAGGCGCGGCCGCTCTTCGCCCGCTCCGGCTACCGCTTCGGAGAGGCGGTGGCGCTGGGCAACATGGCCTCCATCGCCGGGGCCCAGGGCGAGCTCGGCGCCGCGCTGCGCTGGACCGCCGAGGCGGTCGAGCTGTCACGGCGGATGCGGGACGTGGAGGCCACCGCGGTCCAGCTCATCGTCTCCGCCGAGATCGAGATCCAGCTCGGACGCTTCGATGCGGCCGCCGGCCATGCGGACGAGGCCACCGACCTGATCCGGCCCCTCGGAGCCTTCGACATGCTCGCCAACGCGATCGGCACCCACGCGTGGGCGCTGGCGCAGCGCGGAGACGTGGAGCTGGCCGTCACCCTGGCCCACGAGGCCGTCGAGGTGGCCGACGACGGCGCCTCGGCTCATACGGGCGCCATCTGCCGGATCCTGCTCGGCAACGTGCTGCTGGAGGCGGGGTCACCGGACCAGGCGCGCCCCGAGTTCGAGCGGTCGGTGGAGACGCTGCGCGAGCTCGAGGTCGTCGGGCTGATGCGGGAGGCGCAGGCAGCGCTGGCGGCCTGCCTGCAGCTGCTGGGCGAGGACGCGGCGGCCACCGCGCTCGTCGACGACCTGCTGCCGCACCTCGCCGACGGGCTGGAGGGCGCCCAGCGCGAGCGCGTCTGGCTCTACTGCTGGCAGGTGCTGCAGGAGACCGGGGACCCGCGGGCCCCGCAGGTGCACGAGCAGATCGCCGGCCTGCTTCGGGAGCGGCGGCACATGGTGGGCGAGGAGCATGCCGCGGAGTACCTCGCCACGCCGGCCGCCGCGGCCCTGCTCTCCTGACGCGGTTTGGCCCCAGCTCGACCATTGCGTGTGTGAATAGCCTTCACGTGGGGTAGAACTCGCCCGTGAGCGAGTCGGCCGGCGATCCCGCTGAGGGGACGGTGATCGGCCCCTATCGGATCGTCCGCGAGATCGGCGGCGGCGGCATGGGGGTCGTCTACGAGGCTGCCGACGACGCCCTCAACCGGACCGTCGCGCTCAAGATCATCTCGCCCCACCTCGCCGCCAACGACGACTTCCGTGCCAGGTTCACGCGCGAGGCGCAGCTGCTCGCGGCGCTCGACTCACCGCAGGTCGTCCACGTCTATGCCCACGGCGAAGTCGACGGCCAGCTCTACCTCGCGACCCAGATGATCCCCGACGGCGACCTCGGCGCGATGCTGCAGCAGTTCGGCGCACCACCGGTCCGGGTCGCCATCGACCTGATCTCGCAGGTGGCCGCCGGCCTCTCCGACGCCCACGAGGGCGGCATGATCCACCGCGACATCAAGCCCGCCAACATCCTGCTCCGCCGCCGCGGCAACACCATGTGGGCCTACCTCGGCGACTTCGGCATCGCCCGCCAGCTCGACGGCGAGGTCACCGACGCCAGCAAGACCGGCACCGTCGGCACGCCGTCCTACATGGCGCCCGAGCTCCACACCGGCGGCACCGCCGGCGTCGCCAGCGACATCTACTCGCTCGGCTGCCTGCTCTGGGCGGCGCTCAGCGGCCACGCGCCCTACCGGGGCACGACGGAGTACCAGATCGTCAGCGCCCACCTCGAGCAGCCGGTCCCGCAGCTTCCGGGCGAGTCCCCGGTGATCCTGGAGGTCAACCGGATCCTGCGGACCGCGATGGCCAAGGACCCCGCCGACCGCTACGCCTCGGCGGCACAGCTGCGTGACGACCTGCGACGCGCGAAGTCGCTGCCCGGCGGCCGCCGGGTGCGTGCGGCCGCACCCGTGGACGGCACCCGGCGTACGGCGTGGAAGGCGGTCGCCGTGGCTGTCGCCGTCGTGCTGCTGGTGGTCGGCGCCATCATCTGGGGCGTCACCCGCGGGGAGGACGACCCCGTGGTGAGCCGACCCTCGCCCTCGCTCTCGGTGACCCCCGAGCCCAGTGCCTCCACGCCGACGACGAACGGCGTCCGACCTGGCCGTCGCGGAGGAGAGCCTGGCTGCGGCCCTGCTGGGTCAGGGGCTGATGGACGCGGAGCAGGCGGAGTGCGCGGCAGGGGAGTGGATCGCCAACGCGGGCGGCCTCGACGCGATGGTGGCCGAGGGCCTGTTCGACGAGAACTTCACCTTCGTCGACGTCCCCGCCGACGAGCTGTCGCCCGCCATGCAGTCCGCAGCCGCGACCGCCACCATCACCTGCGTCACCCCCTGAGCGGCACGTCGAGGCACTCCGAACCTGCGCCAGTTGGTCGAGCAGCGAGCGCAGCGAGCGGCTGTCGAGACCACGGTGGCGAGGCGTGGTGGTGGTCTCGACTCGCCCTCGCCCAGGGGCTCGGGCGGCTCGACCAACTGGGTCAGTTGGTCGAGCAGCGAGGGACTCCCACTGTGCAAGTTGGTCGAGCAGCGAGCGCAGCGAGCGGCTGTCGAGACCACGGTGGCGAGGCGTGGTGGTGGTCTCGACTCGCCCTCGCCTAGCGGCTCGGGCGGCTCGACCAACTGGGTCAGTTGGTCGAGCAGCGAGCGCAGCGAGCGGCTGTCGAGACCACGGTGGCGAGGCGTGGTGGTGGTCTCGACTCGCCCTCGCCTAGCGGCTCGGGCGGCTCGACCAACTGCGCAAGTTGGTCGAGCAGCGAGGGACTCCCAGTCATGGTCGAGCAGCGAGGGACTCCCACTGTGCGAGTTGGTCGAGCAGCGAGCGCAGCGAGCGGCTGTCGAGACCACGGCTCGGGCGGCTCGACCAACTGCGTCAGCTGTCAGCCGTAGCGGGCGGCGCGCTCGGCCGGCGAGCCCGGGCCTGACTCCAGCAGCGAGCTGAGCTCGTGCTCGAGCACGGCACCCACCCGCTGGCAGAACGCCTCGGGTTCGTCGGCGGCATCCGGCTTCTCGGCGACGATCCGGTCGACCACCCCGAGCCGCTGCAGGTCGAGGGCGCGGACCTGCTGGGCGCGGGCCATCTCGGGCGCATGGTCCAGGTCGCGGTGGACGATCGCGCTCGCACCCTCGGGCGGGAGCGGGGAGAGCCACGCGTGCTGGGCGGCCACGACCCGGTCGGCCGGCAACAGCGCCAGCGCGCCACCACCGCTGCCCTCGCCCAGCATCAGGCACAACGTGGGGGCGTCGAGGGTGACGAGATCGGCGAGGCAGCGCGCGATCTCACCCGCCAGGCCGCCGTTCTCCGCCTCGGGCGACAGGGCCGCGCCCTGCGTGTCGATGACGGTGAGTAGCGGCAGCCCGAGCTCGCTCGCGAGCCGCATCCCGCGCCGGGCCTCGCGCAGCGCCTCCGGGCCCATCGGGTGGTCGGGCGTCTGGCCGCGGCGGTCCTGCCCGAGGAACACGCAGGGAGCCGAGCCGAACCGCACCAACGCGATCAGCAGCCCGGGGTCGGACTCGCCCTGGCCGGTCCCGTTCAGCGGTACGACGTCGGTGGCGGCGTACTTCAGCAGCCGTCGTACGCCGGGGCGGTCGGCGCGGCGGGAACGGGTGACGGCGTCCCAGGTGTCGACGTCCGGTACCGGGTCGTCCGGCGGCTGGGCGACGAGAGGGATGCCGAGGCGGGGTGCCTGCAGGATCGTCAGCGCGCGGTCGAGGATGTCGGCGATCTCGTCGGGAGGGATGACGGCGTCGATGATCCCGTGGGCGTAGAGGTTCTCCGCGGTCTGCACGTCGTCGGGGAACGGCTTGTCGTAGAGCGCCTCGTAGACGCGCGGGCCGAGGAAGCCGACCAGGGCACCGGGCTCGGCGACCGTGACGTGGCCGAGGGATCCCCACGACGCCATCACGCCGCCGGTGGTGGGGTGGCGCAGGTAGACGAGGTAGGGGAGCCCGGCCACCTTGTGGGTCATCACCGCCTCGGAGATCCGCACCATCTGCACGAAGGCCGGCGTCCCCTCCTGCATCCGGGTGCCGCCGCTGATCGGAGCCGCGAGCAGCGGCAACCCCTCGTCGGTGGACCGCCGGATCGCGGCGACCAGCCGGTCCGCGGCGGCGCGGCCGATCGATCCGGCGAGGAAGCCGAACTCACCCAGCACCACGGCCACCGGCCGGCCCCGCATCCGCGCCTGACCGGTCACCACCGACTCGTCCACGCCGCTCTTCTCGGCGGCGTCGGCCAGCTCGGCGGCGTACGCCTCGGAGATCTCGCCCTGCTCGGGCGGGACGTCCCAGCTCTCCCACGACCCGTCGTCGAAGACCAGGTCGATCAGGTCGCGAGCCGAGAGGCGGTCCATGGTCGTCAGATTACGGCGGTAGGAGGCCTCTACTCCCGGACCCGGCCGGTCTCGTACCCCCACATCGCGACCTCCACCCGGTTTCGGGCGCCGAGCTTGGCCATGAGGCTGCCGATGTGGGTCTTCACCGTGCTGAGGCTGATGTGCAGCTCGGCGGCGATCTCTGCGTTGGTGCGACCCCGCGCGATGGTGAGCAGCACCTGCTCCTCGCGTTCGGTGAGCGGGTCGAGGGGCTGGGCGGGAGGTGCTGCCCGACCCGTGCCCGCGAACGTCGACAGCAGCCGGCGGGTGATGCTGGGCGAGATGAGCGAGTCACCTCGGGTGGCCGCCCGGATCGCCTCGCCGAGCAGCTCGGGTCCGGCGTCCTTCAGCAGGAAGCCGGTGGCGCCGGCCAACAGCGCACCGTGCACGTACTCGTCGAGGTCGAAGGTGGTGATCACGACGACCGCGACCGGGTCCTCGACGCCCGGCCCGGCCAGCAGACGGGTCGCTTCGACCCCGTCGAGGACGGGCATCCGGATGTCCATCAGGCACACGTCGGGACGGAGCTCGCGGGCCAGCCGCACCGCCTCCTGCCCGTCGCCCGCCTCCCCCACGACCTCGATGCCGTCCAGGGTGCCGAGGATCAGCCGCAGTCCGGTCCGCACGAGGTCCTGGTCGTCCGCGACCAGGACCCGGATGCTCACGTGACCACCTGCCGCGGCAGGGTCGCGTTGACCGCCCAGCCGCGGTCGGGGGACGGACCTGCCCGGCAGGTGCCACCCAGGAGCAGGGCGCGTTCGACCATCCCGGTGAGCCCGAACCCTGCGTCGGGGACGGGGTCAGCCGCGCCGGGGTCACCGTCGTCGCGGACGACGAGGTTGATGGTCGACGGGTGGCCGGCGACGCGAACGTCGACCACGGTGGCGTTCCGGGCATGCCGCAGGGCATTGGTGACCGCCTCCTGCCCGATCCGGAACACGGCGGCGTCGATCGCCGCCGGGAGGGCGGCAAGATCTCCTGAGAGCGTGACCTCCACCCGTGGCCCGGCAGGCGAGGCCCCGGACAGCCGCTCGAGGTCGGCAACACCGGGCTGCGGGGCGTAGTCGACAGGTGCCTCGTTGCGCAACACGCGGACCATCGCCCGCATCTCGGCCAGCGTGCGCGATGCCTCCACCTCGATCACCTCCAGCGCCTCGAGCGCCGACGACGGAGCACTGCGCCGCGAGGGCACGCCCGGCCTGGGCCTGGATGGCGATGGCCGAGACGTGGTGGGCCACCGTGTCGTGCAGCTCGCGCGCCAGCAGGACCCGCTCCTCCGACTTCACCTGCTCCAGCCTTCGCTGCCGGGCGCCGTGCTGGGAACGCTCGGCCCAGCCCAGGGCAAAGGCGGACATCAGGACAGCGACCCCGCCGATGGCGTCGCCCACCCCGGTCCAGTGGAACAGGAGCGAATTGGTGGCCGGGACCAGGATGATCGCCAGACCCGCCACCGCCTCGCGCCCGGAGCCCCACCGGAACAGGGCGTAGGGGAACACGAGGAAGTAGACCATCGTGTACATGTCGAGCGCCGGTGCGTCGGCTGCGATCAGGCCGATGTCCACGACCGCGACCACGCCGAAGGCGGTCGCGACCACTGCGAGCGGGTGGGTACGTCGCCACAGCAGCAGCGGCGCCAGTCCGACCGTCAGCGCCACCGACAGCCCCGGGAGCGGCAGGTCCTCACGCAGGACACCCTCCAGCACCCCGGAGACCGTCACGACCGCCAGCAGCGCCCAGTCCCGCCACACCCGAACCGGAGGGGCCGACGGCCGGGGCTCCTCCAGCAGGGACCGCAGTGGGTTGCTCACCCCCTCAGCGTAGGGAAGCAGCGCGGCCAGGGGACCGGCCGAAAGTCTGACCCGGCACCCAGCCGAAGGCACGACCGGCTCGGAGCCTCACGGCCGATGCCTGGCGACCACGAGCGCCGTCACGGTGGAGCCTGGTCCTGCGCACCCGGTGCGGGCCGGCACAGGAGGCCACCATGTCCAGCGCACTCGAACGCCTCGGCCGCTTCACCGCCCGACGTCCGTGGGTCGTCATCGGGAGCTGGGTGGCGATCGGCTTCCTGGTGATCACCTCCGCAGCAGCCTTCGGACGCGACCTCGAGGACCCGTTCGAGGCACCGGGGCTGGACTCGCACCGGGCCACTCGAGCTGCTCGCGCAGGCAGGCTCGGACGAGGTCGGGCTCGGTGCGGACGTCGTCCTCACCCCCCTGGACCCCGAGGCGAGCTTCTTCGACTCCCCGGAGGCGCGCGCCGACGTGGCGCGGATCCAGGAAGCCCTGGCGAGCGCTGCCGAAGGTCCTGGGCACGAGCGACCCAGCCGGCGCCCTGCGGGCCGGCCGGCAGGCCGCGGTGGAGTCCGGCGTCGTCTCGCCCGACGGCGAGGTCGCCCTGATCCGCATCCAGTACCCCGAGCGCGAAGACCTCGAGCCCGACGACCTGGAGAACCTCAAGGCGCTCCTCGCCGACCTCGGGGAGTCCTCGCCGCTGCAGATCGAGGCCGGAGGCGACCTGCACTTCGCGTTCGAGACGCCCCCCGCCGGCCTGGGCGAGGCACTGGGCCTGCTCGCCGCCATGGTGATCCTGCTGGTGGCGTTCGGGTCCGTCGTCGCGATGGGTCTGCCGATCGGCACGGCCCTGACCGGTCTCGCCGTCGGGACCGGATCATTGTCGCTGGTGGCGCACGCCGTGGACATCCCGGCCTGGGCCACCGTGATCGGCGCGATGGTGGGACTCGGCGTGGGCATCGACTACGCACTGTTCGTGCTCAGCCGCTTCCGGGAGTAGCTGGCGGAGGGCCACGACGTCGAGGAGTCCGTCGGCCGCTCCCTGGCCACGGCCGGGCGCTCGGTCGTCTTCGCCGGCGGCACCGTGGTCGTCGCGATCCTCGGCCTCGCCGTCGCCCGGATCCCCTTCGTCACCGCCGGCGGGATCGGGATCTCCCTGATCGTGCTGGTGATGGTGCTCGCCTCGATCACCCTGCTGCCCGCATTGCTGGGTCTGGCAGGTCGCCGCGTCAACGGGCGCCGGTCCGGCCGCGCCGCGCCGATGGGCGACCGGTGGCGGCGCTGGGGCGCGCACGTCGGCCGGCACGCCACGGCGTACGCCGTCAGCACCACCGTCCTGCTGCTCGCCCTGGCCGCGCCGGTCTCCGCGCTCCGGCTCGGCTTCCCCGACGAGGGCGCCATGCCCCAGTCGCGCACCGAACGGCAGGCCTACGACCTGGTCGCGGAGGGGTTCGGACCGGGGGCGAACGGGCCACTCCTCGTGGTCGTCGACGTCGCCCGCGACTCCTCCGTGCTCGTCCCCCTGGCCTCCGCGATCGCTGCGGACCCGGGTGTCGCCGAGGTGTCGCCAGCCGTGGTCGCGCCCGGCGGAGACGTCGCCACCCTCGTGGTCGAGCCGACCACGACGCCGCAGTCCGAGGCCACGTACGACACCATCGACCGACTGCGTTCCGAGGTCTTCCCGAGCGTGCTGGAGGGCAGCCCGGCCACGGCGCACGTCGGTGGCCAGGTGGCGGTCTTCGCCGACCTGGGTCACCGGGTCCAGGACCGGCTGCCGCTGTTCATCGTGGCCGTCGTGCTGCTGTCGTTCGTGCTGCTGATGGTGATGTTCCGTTCGGTGCTGGTGCCTTTGAAGGCGGCGGTGATGAACCTGCTCAGCGTCGGTGCGGCGTACGGCGTGCTCGTCATGGTCTTCCAGTGGGGATGGGGTGCCGGCCTGATCGGGCTCGAGTCCACGATGCCGATCCTGTCGTTCATCCCCCTGTTCATGTTCGCCATCCTGTTCGGACTCTCCATGGACTACGAGGTCTTCCTTCTCTCGCGGGTGCGGGAGGAGTACCTGCGCACCGGGGACAACGACGAGGCGGTCGCCCGGGGGCTGGCCGGCACGGCCAGGACCATCACCTGCGCGGCGCTGATCATGGTCGTGGTGTTCAGCGGCTTCATGTTCGGCGCGGACCCGCTGGCGAAGATGATGGGGCTCGGCCTGGCGACGGCGATCGCGATCGACGCGACCATCGTCCGTCTGGTCCTCGTCCCCGCCACCATGTCGCTGCTGGGAAAGGCGAACTGGTGGCTGCCGGGCTGGCTCGACCGAGCGCTGCCGGGTGGCGACACCGGGACCATCGGCACCGACCCGGCCGAGAACGACCAGCCGCACGTCGGTGTCGTCGTCTGATCCGGGCCGACCTACGGCGTGGGTGCCGGCTGCTGCTCGGCGAGGAGGTGCTTGCGGAAGACGGCGGTCAGCTCCTCGCCCGACTGCTCCTCCCACCAGGAGGTGATCTCGTCGTAGCCGGCGCTCTGGTTGTCGTGGCTGGCCGGCCACTCGCGCACCAGCCGGAAGAACTCGTCGTCGCCGAGCCTGGTCCGGACCTCGTGCCACATCAGCGCGGGCAGGTAGTAGACGTTGCGCTCCGCGAACGCCTGGGGGTCGTACGCCGCCGGCGGGCCGGCCTCGTCACGCAGCGCCTGCGCGTCTGCCTCGATGCCGGCGATCCGGTCCTCGAGCTCGCCGCCGCCGTGCTCGATCTCCCAGAGCAGCTGCAGGTAGTAGGTCATCCCCTCGTTCATCCAGAGATCGCGCCAGTCGCGCGGCGTGACCTGGTTGCCCCACCACTGGTGGACGACCTCGTGGACCTGGACCGGCTCCGCGAGCGTGTACTCGGTGAGCCCCAACGTGATCATGGTCTGGGTCTCCATGCCGCTCTGGGAGTCGACGAAGAGGAAGCCGAGCGAGTCGAACGGGTAGGGGCCGAGCAGCTCCTCGGTCCAGTCGAGGGCGTCGACGGTGGTGCCACGCAGGGTGTCCAGGGTGGCCTCCGGCTCGTCGGCCGGGTACCAGATCGTGAGCGGGGTGCCGCCCGCGGAGGTCTCCTCGGCGGTGACGTAGTCCCCGAACGCGATCGTCGTCAGGTACGACGCCGCGGGCTCGGCGAGGTGCCACTCGGTCACCTCCTGGCCGTCCACGCTCTCCCGGGACACCAGCTCTCCGTTGGCGACGCCCACCCACGGCTCCGCCACCCGCAGCGTGAAGTCGTAGAGCGCCTTGTCGGCCGGCTGGTCGTTGACGGCGTACCACGTGTAGGCGCCGAACGGCTCCTGCATCGTCCACGTCGAGCCGTCCGGCATCGTGGTCCAGCCGATGGCCGGGAGATCGGGGCGGGAGGTCGGCGCGGCCACCGGCGACGGGGTGCCGGAGTAGTCGATCCCGACGACGTAGCGTTCGTCGGCAGCGACGTCGGCGGTCACCACGAGGTCCTTGTCCTGCTGCTCGAAGTCGACCGCCTCACCGTCGAGCGTCACCTCGCCCACCTCGAGCGACGGCTCGAGGTCGAGCTGGAACTCGTCGTCGTCCTCGGTCGAGCGGAACACGAGCGTCTCGGCGCCGGTGAGGAGCGACGAATCGGGGTCCCACGTCAGGTCGAGGTCGTAGTGGAGGGCGTCGACGCCCGGGTCGCCGACATGGGGGTAGACGCGGTCCTCGACCGGATCGCTCAGCGCCGCGTCGTACGCCGGATCGTCGGCCGTCGGCGGAGATTCGGCCTCCGGCGAGGCCGGTGTGGGAGCGGGATCCGGATCGTCGCCGGAGCAGCCGGCGAGCACCAGAGCGGTCGCGGCGAGCCAGGCCGCCGGCCCGCGCATCGTCACTTCTCGCCGCGCAGCATCGGCCGCACCAGTCTGCGGCCGTGGTGGATCTGCGCCTTGACGGTGCCGAGCGGCGCGTCGACCAGCCGGGCGATCTCGTCGTACGGCAGTCCGTAGACGTCGCGCAGCAGCAACGGCTCGACGAAGTGGGGGTGGTCGCGCTCCAGCGTCTCCATCGCCTCGAGCAGGTCGAGGCGGGTGCCGGCGATGACGCTGGTGGTGCGCGGGTCGGGCTTGTCCACGAGCGCGTCACTGACGCCACCGACGATCGCCTGGTTCTTGAGGCGCCGGTAGGTCGAGCGCGCCGAGTTGACCGCGACCGCGTGCATCCACGTCGTGAAGCGACCGTTGCCGTGCCACGAGCCGATCTTGTTCGCGACGTTGATGAGCGCCTCCTGGCAGGCGTCCTCGGCGTCGTTGGAGTAGGGCAGGACCCCGCGACACACGTTCAGCACCCGCGGCCGGACCGCTGTCAGCAACGCCTCCAGAGCGCCCCGATCGCCGTCCTGCGCCCGGCGCGCGAGCGCGTCGAGGTCGTCGGGAGTCGTGCTGTCCCACGCCATGCGGCGATCCTCCCCCGTGTTCGGTCCCGGATCATGAACATAATGCAGGGTGTCCATGCCCTCTCGGATCGGCCGGTACGTCGTACGCCGACGCATCGGCTCGGGCGGATTCGCCACGGTGTGGGTCGCCTACGACGAGCAGCTGGACTCACCGGTCGCGGTCAAGGTGCTGGCCGAGAACTGGACCGAGGACCTCCACGTCCGGCAGCGGTTCCTCGAGGAGGGCCGCTTCCTCCGCAAGGTCGAGTCGCCCCACGTGGTCACGGTCTACGACGCCGGCGAGCTCGAGGACGGCCGCCCCTACCTGGTGATGTCGTACGCCGACCAGGGCACCCTCGCCGACCGGTTGAAGCTCGACGGGCTGACGCAGGCGCAGTCGCTGGAGGTGGTGCGGCAGGTGGGGATCGGCCTCACGGCACTCCACGAGCGGTGGGTGCTGCACCGCGACGTGAAGCCCGCCAACGTGCTGTTCCGGACCATCGAGACCGCCGACGGCTCGACCCCGCAGGTGCGCGCGATGCTCGCCGACCTCGGGCTGGGCAAGGCGCTCGACATGTCGTCGCGGCTGACCATGATCGGGGGCACGCCGTCGTTCGTGGCGCCGGAGCAGGCACGGGGCGAACGGCTCGACGGGCGCGCCGACGAGTACTCCCTCGCCGCGCTCACCTACCTCCTGCTCACCGGCGAGCCGCCGTTCAGCCACGCGTCGCTGACGGCTGCGAGCGACCCCGGCCCGGCGCCGCCGCTCTCGCGGCCGGGCCACGAGTTCCCGGACGAGGTCGAGGACGTCGTACGACGGGCACTGGAGCCGGATCGCGAGGACCGGTGGCCCGACGTCATGACGTACGTGGGAGCGCTGAGCGACGCGCTCACCCCGAGCCTCGACGGCGACCTGGGACCGCTGCCCGAGCCGTGGCTGCCGCTCGACTCGCACGTGACCCAGCCCGGGCCGCGACCCAGTGAGCTCGACGCCGACGGTGACCTGCCCGACCCGAGGCTCCCGGCCAGGACTCCTGCGCAGCGGCGCCGGCGGTTCGTGCTGGTCGCGCTGGCCTCGCTGGTGGCGTTGGCGATCGGCGCCGGCGCCGGTTATCTCCTCCACCAGCAGCGGGACGGCACGGTGGAGGTCCAGGACGCGACGGGGTCACTGTCGGTCCGGGTGCCGGAGTCGTGGACGGCATCGGTCGAGACGGGCGAGTGGACGCCGCCCGAGCAGGAGTCGAAGCTCCCCTCGCTGTCCGCAGGTACGCACGACGAGTGGGCTGATGCGGAGGGCGGCGAGGGAGTCTTCGTCGGTGTGATCGCGGCCGAGGACCTCCCGGAGGAGCTGCCCGGCCACGCGGACTGCGAGAGCAGCCTGGAGCCGTACCCTGACGCGATCGGGGACGACCCGGTGCTGACCCAGGTGTCGATGGGGTGCCCCGGCGTGATCGTGGAGCGGGTGCGCCAGGTCGCGACCAACCGCTACATCTGGATCCAGGTCCGCAGCGAGGACCGGGCCACCGCCAACAGCGTGCTCGACGAGGTCGACGTCTCGGGCTTCTGAGCAGGTCAGACCGACGGGTCGGCCGTGCTGCCCGGACGCGGCGCGTGGGGCTGCTGCCGGTAGGTCTCGGTGGCGATCTTGGCCACCAGCGCGTCGAGCCCTTGCTCGTCGATCAGCCGTCCGGTCGCGGAGATCTCGAGGTCGACGCCGTTGCCGTCGAAGCTGAGCCAGCGGGTCACCTGCAGCCGGCGGTAGCCGTTGATGATGAAGGTCGCCCGCAGCGTGTCGACGGACTGGTCCCTGATCCTGAGGTCGCTGATGTTGGGGTCCCCGGGCAGCGCCGCTGCCCGCTCGTCGACGGCCTGCTCGAGCGTGCGCGGCAGGTCGACGACGTGGACCCGCACGCCGTGGAGGCCCTCGATCTCGCCGGGTGGCTGCCACCTGGCCTCGTTCGGCACCCGCAGGTCGGTGCGCACCCAGCCGTTGGGGACCGGGACCATGACACCGCCGCCCTCGCCCGGAAGCCCGAGCTTCTCGTCGTGGGTGATCGGGCTGGCGGTCAGCGGCGGCAGGTCCGAGTCGGGCTTGGTCACCTCCGGCGCGGTGTAGGGGATGGCGGGATCGGCGGCGGAGACCGGGGTGGGTGCCGTCTCGGAGGGCGTCGGGGCCGAGCTGGTCTCCGCATAGGCCCAGCCGCCGACGCCTCCTGCCACCAGCAGGAGGAGCAGCAGCAGCAACATCCCCCGCAGTCCCACGGGGCCACGGTAGTCCCACCCTGTGGTTGGCTGACAGCCATGACTGCAGACCTGCTCTCCCGGCACCGCGACCGGCTCGACGCCGCGGTCGCCGCGGCCGCCTCCCGCGAGTACTTCTCCGCCTTCGACGAGTCCCCGTCGCCACGGGTCTACGGCGAGTCCGCCGCGAGCGACGGCAAGGCGGCGTACGACGCCTGGCTGGGCACCGACTTCCCGCTCTCGACGCCGGGCAGCGACGGCACGGTGGCGACCGAGCGGTCGCCGTACGGGATCGACCTCGGCATCCGCTACCCGCGCGTCACCGACGTCGACGCCCTGCTGGCGGGCGCGGGAGCCGGGATGAAGGCGTGGCGCGACGCCGGGCCTGAGGGTCGCACCGGGGTCTGCCTGGAGATCCTCGACCGGCTGCACGGCCGGATCTTCGAGCTCGCCAACGCGGTGCAGCACACCAGCGGCCAGGCGTTCGTGATGGCGTTCCAGGCCGGCGGCGCGCACGCGCTCGACCGCGCGCTGGAGGCGATCGCCTACGCGTGGGTGGAGATGACCCGGACGCCGACGACCGCGCGCTGGGAGAAGCCTGGCAAGGTGCCGCTGACGATGGAGAAGACCTTCACCATCGTCCCGCGCGGCATCGCGTTGGTGATCGGCTGCAACACCTTCCCGACCTGGAACTCGTGGCCCGGCCTGTTCGCCTCGCTGGTGACCGGCAACCCGGTCGTCGTGAAGCCGCACCCGGCCGCCGTGCTGCCGCTGGCCCTGACGGTGCAGGTCTGCCAGGAGGTGCTGGCCGAGCAGGGCTTCGACCCGAACCTCGTCACCCTGGCCGCGGAGGAGCCCGACGACCGGCTCGCCGGCACCCTCGCCGTACGCCCGGAGGTGAAGCTGATCGACTTCACCGGCGGCAACACCTTCGGCGACTGGCTCGAGGAGCACGCGCGGCAGGCGACGGTCTTCACCGAGAAGGCCGGCGTCAACACCGTCGTCGTCGACTCGACGGACAACTTCAAGGCGATGTGCCAGAACCTCGCCTTCTCCTTCGCCCTCTACACCGGCCAGATGTGCACCGCCCCGCAGAACGTCTACCTGCCGGCCGACGGCATCGAGACCGACGAGGGGCGCAAGTCGCCCGCCGAGGTCGGCGCCGGCATCGGTGCCGTCGCTCGACCGGATGCTCGGCGACGACGCCCGCGCGGTCGAGCTGCTCGGCGGTGTCGTCAACGAAGGCGTGCTGTCACGGCTGGAGGAAGCCGGGTCACGCGGCGACGTGCTGGTCGCCTCGCGCACCGTCACCCACCCGTCGTACGCCGACGCGACGGTGCGCACGCCGACGTTGATCTCGCTGTCGGCCGACGAGGATGCCGACGTCTACGAGTCGGAGTGCTTCGGCCCGGTCGCCTACCTGATCTCGACCTCGGGCACCGACCAGTCGATCGACGTCTTCCGCGACACCGTGAAGCGCCACGGCGCGATGACGGCGGCCGTCTACTCGACGTCCGACGCCGTCATCGACGACATGCGCGAGGCCGCCCTCGACGCCGGCGTCGCGCTGAGCGAGAACCTGCTCGGCGGGGTCTTCGTCAACCAGTCCGCGGCCTACTCCGACTTCCACGGCACCGGCGCCAACCCGGCCGCCAACGCCTCCTACACCGACGGCGCCTACGTCGCCTCCCGCTTCCGCATCATCCAGTCCCGCCGCCACGTGTGAGGCAGTGTGGTCCTAGCGTGACGCCATGACGAGCTTTCTCCTGCGCCACGCCCGTCTGGCCGACCTCGACGGCGGCGGTACGCCCGACACGCCCGGTCGACGTGCGGGTGACCGCGGGAACGGTCACCGAGGTCGGTGCCGGGCTCGCCGCCGACGGACTGCCGGAGGTCGAGGCGGACGGCCGCTGGCTGCTGCCCGGGCTGTGGGACCACCACGTCCACCTCACCCAGTGGGCGCTGACCAGCGCGCGTCTCGACCTGACCGGCGCGCGGTCGGCGGACCAGGCGATCGCCGTGGTACGGGAGCGGCTGGAGGCGCGGCCCGACCAGTCGGTCGTCGGGTGGGGGCACCGGTCGACCGACTGGCCCGTCGAGCCGGTCGTCTCGATGCTCGACGCCCTCGGGTCCGAGCAGCCGATCGTGCTGATCGCCGGCGACGGTCACCACGCGTGGCTCAACTCGGTCGCGCTGATGACGCTCGCGATGCCGATGCGCGAGGGGGTCGTGGCCGAGGGGGAGTGGTTCGCGGCGTACCCACGACTGGCCGCGGTGCTCGGCGACGACGGCACCGGCCCCGACGCCCTGCTGCACACCCAGCAGGACGCCGCCGCCCTCGGCGTCGTCGGCATCACCGACCTCGAGTTCAACGCCGGACCCGACGAGTGGATCACCCGCTGGGAGGCCGGTGGCGGGCTGCTGCGCGTCAGGGCGGCGACGTACGCCGACGGCCTCGACGCCGTCATCGAGCAGGGCCTGCGCACCGGCGACGTGCTGCCCGGCTGTGACGACCGCGCGCGGATGGGGCCGCTCAAGATCATCAGCGACGGCTCGCTCAACACCCGCACCGCCTGGTGCTGCGAGCCGTACTCCGGCCCCTCCCCGCTCGGCTTCCCCCACGGCCAGCCCAACCAGACGCCGGAGGAGCTGCGCGGCCTGCTGCGCCGCGCGACCGACCACGGGCTCGACGTCGCCGTCCACGCCATCGGCGACCGCGCCGTCGGCGAGGCGCTCGACGCGATCGCCGAGACCGGCGCGCGCGGCTCGATCGAGCACGCCCAGCTGATCCGGCGGGAGGACGTGCGCCGGATGGCCGAGCTCGGCGTCGTCGCGAGCGTGCAACCGGCCCACCTGGTCGACGACCGCGACGCCAGCGACCGGCTCTGGCCGGGCCGCGGCGACCGCAGCTTCGCCTTCCGCTGGATGCTCGACGACGGCGTCCGGCTCGCGCTGGGCTCCGACGCGCCGGTCGCGCGGCTCGACCCGTGGCTGGCGGTCATGGCGGCGGTGCACCGCACCGTGGACGGCCGCGAGCCCTGGTACGCCGACCAGGCGATCACGCTGCGCGAGGCGCTGGCCGCGTCGACCGACGGCTGGGGCACGGTCGCGCCCGGGCACCCGGCCGACCTGGTGCTGGTCGACCACGACCCGCTCGGCGACTGGTCGGAGCGGCGCGAGCCACCCACCGTCGCCGCGACGTGGGTGGCCGGGACAGCTCATCCACACGTTTGACGTGAGTCTGCATTCGCTGGGTAGCCTCCGCGGCGTGAACGAACCGCAGACCGACCAGTCCGGGAAGGTCCACGCCCCGCCCGTGGTCTACCTCCCGGTCGAGACCGACGCCGAGGGACAGGTGTCGGACTTCAAGATGATCAAGCTGGCCGACGGCCGGGTCGCCCTGCTGGGCTACACCGCGCTCGACCGCTTCATCGACAGCTGGGGTGACTACCAGCCGTGGCTGCTCTTCGACACCCACCGGCTCTCCGAGATCCACGACGTCAAGCCGTTCGACCTGAAGCTGCTCGACGTGGCCGTGCCCGAGGAGTACCGCCCTGGCCCGCCGCAGGAGGTCGGCTCGTGACGTTGCGTCTCGATGCGGGCGCCGCGGAGCGGATCGCCGGCGGCCATGACGACGCCGCGTCCACGATCGACGGCGCGGCCGGCAGCGCGCCGGGTGCCGTCGACGCCGGTTACGGCTCGGCGCACGTCGCCGACATCCTGGCCGCCGTGAGCGAGACCGCGGGTGAGATCGCTGCCATCAACGTCGGCATCGGCCAGCTCGTGCGCGATGTCGCCGACTCCCTCGGCCGCACCGAGGCGGAGATCGCCGACGAGTTCGACTCGATGGCGAGGTTGGGCGAATGACGACGTCGATGGACACCAAGGTCGAGGGTGACCCGGGTTCCGTCACGAAGGCCGCGACCTGGCTGCGCGACACCCTGGCCAAGAACCTCGAGACCGCGGGCAACGACCAGCAGGACGCCCGCAACGACGCCCGCGGCAGCTGGGAGGGCGAGACCGCGTCGTCGTACCAGAACGTCAGCGGCGACATCCTCAAGGCCAACGACAAGCACGAGGAGCGCGTGAAGCGCGCCGCGACGGCGCTCGACCTCTACTCCGCCGAGCTGCAACGCTGCATCGACGCCATGACCGAGATCCGCGGCCGTGCCAGCGGCGGCGGGCTCACGGTCTCCGGAACCGTCATCCACGCGCCGGACCCCGTTCCGGCCGGCACGGTCGAGGCCGGGTCGCCCGAGGAGGCCGCGCGCGAGGCGGCTGTGGACGAAGATCGAGCTGTGGAACCTGCTCGTCGAGGACACCGCGACCGCCTACCAGGACGTTCACTCGAGTGGGTCGACACCGAGATGCCGCCCGACGTGGCCGACGCGAAGGAGAAGGACTCCTCCGACAGCGTGCTCGGCGCGCTGAAGGAGCTCCTGCCCAACTTCCTGGCCGGCGCCGGGGGCGGCCTCACCGGTGTGGCTCTGCTCGACAAGGCGAGCGACTACAAGGCAGAGGCCCGCGAGTTCCGGCGCAGGAGCCGGGTCGCCGGTGACCCCCGGGTGAAGGGCCAGGCCAATACCCCGGCCGGCCGGGCCCACCTCGACGATCTGCTCGGCAAGGCGTCGTGGCTGGGGAAGGGTGGCCGGTTCCTCGGCGGTCCGGGGGGCATCCTGATCGACGTCGGCTTCGGCATCCAGGAGGGCATCGAGACCGGCAACTGGGAACGCGTGGCACTCACGACCGGTACCAGCATCGCCGTCGGCGTCGGCGTGACGGCCCTCGTCGCGGCCGGCGTGGTGACCGCCCCGGCCTGGGCCGTGGTCCTCGCCGGAGGCGCGCTGGCAGCGGGCGCGGCCTGGGGGGTCGGCCAGATCTACGACAACTGGGACGACATCACCGACTGGACCGGCGACCGGGTCGACGACGTGACGGAGTTCGCCTCCGACACCTGGGACGACGCCACCGACATCGCCGGCGACGCGTGGGACTCGGTCACCCCGTGGTGAGCGGGTCGGCCCGGCTGATCCCGCGCTGGTACGTCGTGACCGTGGTCGCGGTGCTTGCGGTGCTGACCCTCGTCTCCATCGGCTTGGCGGCGACCAGCGACGGAGCCCTGGGCTGGTCGGCCTGGGGCCTCACCGCCGCCACCGGCCTGATGCTCGTCGCGGCCGTCTCCTCGCTCGCGCGGCCGCGCCGTCCTCAGCCACCGGCCATCGCACCCGACGGCACCCGCGTCTTCCTCGCGCCGGCCGTCACCGTGTGGCCGCTGGTCGGGGCGTGGTTCGCGCTGCTGGTCGTCGCCGCACTCTGGATCGTGGTCGCGCGTGACCGACTTCGACTCGCTGGAGTCGCCGGGGTTCGCACTGATCACGGTGGTGGGTGCCCTGGCTTCGCTGCCCGACCTGGTCCGTCTCCTGACCGGCCGGCTCCACCGCTGGCGGCTCGAGCTGGGCCCTGAGTCGGTCACCTACCGCGGCTACCGGACGGACGCGACCTGGCCGTGGTCCAAGGTGCACGGCGCACGCATCCAGGCCCGCGGTCCCGCCGGCGTCCTCATCGACGTCAAGGGCGCGGGCCAGGACCCGGTCGTCCCGATCACCGCGTTCGCCGTCCCCGCCGAACAGCTGGTGGACGAGATCCAGCGCGCCAAGGCAGCCTCCCGCCGCTGACCCCGGATCACGCCAGCGCGAGCGTCAGGGACAGCACCGTCTGCGGGTCGTCCAGGTCGTCGCCGTAGAGCTCGCGCAGCTGCCCCATCCGGTAGCGGACCGTCTGCGGGTGGACGAACAGGTCGGCCGCGACGTCGTCGCGCCGACCCTGGTGGAGCAGCCACGAGCGCAGGGTCGCCTCCAGCTTCTCGGCGGTCGCTGGCCGGACATCGGCCAGCGGCGCCAGCGCCCGCTCTCGCAGGTCGGCCAGCGCCTCCGGGTCGGCGGAGACGACGAGCGACGCGAGGTGGCTCTCGGTGTCGACCGGCGCGGGAGTCGTGCGCAGCGACAGGCCGCGGACCGCTCGGGCGTACGACGTACGGACCTCCTGCCACGGCCGGGCCGGGCCGACGACGGCATGGCGGTCGGCGAGGATCCGCAGCAGCCGGGTGCGCGACCGCCCGCCCATGCCGGGCACGAGCACCACGGCCAGCCCCTCGGGCAGGCCGTGCTCGCTCGGCGTCAGGGCACCCGGGGGCACCAGGCCCAGCACCGGACGGACCTGCGCCTCGGGCAGGAGGACGGCGGTCAGGGTGCGCGGCGGCTTCCAGTCGGCCCGTTCCGCGGCCTCGGTCACCGCGTCGGCGGCCTCGCCGCGCAGCAGCGCCCCGCCCAACCGGTCGAGGTAGCGCTGCCGCACCCGGCCGGAGGTCTCCAGCTCGTCGGTGTGGCCGGCGACCGAGGCCGCCGACAGCTCGTCGATGTAGGCGAACACCATCTCCGCGAACGACGCGACGGTCGCCGCCGAGACACCGGCCGCGACGGCGGTCGCCGACAGCTCACGCCACGCGACCCGGGCCCCGACCCGGTACGCCGCGAGCAGGGCGTCGGCCGACCGACCCGACCGCGCCTCGCCGCGCCCGAGGGCGTAGGCGCCCTCGACGGTGGGGGAGAGCGGCGTACCGGGGTCGTCGTCGCGGCCCGCCACGCGCAGGAACCCGGCCAGCGCCATCTGCACGGCCTGCTCGATGGTCCCCGCCATCGGGTCGCCGAATCCTTCGTTGTAGGCAGGGACCTCGTCGCGGACGGCGGCCACGGTGTGCCCCGCCACTTCCGGAAGGGTCGCCCGCAGGAGGTCTACGAGGGGTTCCTCCAGCGTGAGCGGTGTCACCATTTGTCTTCTCCGAACAAGAGTAGGGACGAGATTCACGCTTTCACGTCATGTCTTGAGCGTAGCGCTCATACAGGATGGATGTCATGGACTCGACCCTGCGATCACGTGTGAGCCGCCTCGCCGAGGCTGCCACGACGCCGCTGGTGCCGGCCGACTTCCTGGACCTCTTCGCTCCCCTGCGCGCAGGCGCCGACCTGCGTGGTCGGATCGAGGAGGTCCGCGCGGAGACCCGCGACGCGGCCACCCTCGTGATCCGGCCCGGCGCCGACTGGGCCGGCCACGTCCCGGGGCAGTACGTCCGGATCGGCATCGATGTCGACGGTGTCCGCCAGTGGCGTGCCTACTCCCTGACCCACGGCCCCCGCGCCGATCGCCGGATCGCGGTCACGGTCAAGGCGGTCCCCGACGGGCTGGTCAGCCACCACCTCGTCCACGACACCCGGCCCGGCACCCTCGTCCACCTCGAGCAGGCCGCCGGCGACTTCGTGCTACCGCCCGAGGGCGGCCGGTTCCTCTTCGTGACCGCCGGCTCCGGCATCACCCCGGTCATCGGCATGCTGCGCAACCTGTTCCCGTCCACCGACGAGGGCGTGCTGCGTCCGCGCCGGAGTGCGGCCTTCGACGTCACCGTCGTCCACGTCGCGCCCAGCCGGCCCGACTCGATCTTCCTGCGCGACCTCGAGGCGCTGGCCGGCTCCGGTGCGATCAACCTGGTCGCGCGGTACGACGACGTCCACGGCGTCCTCGATGTCGACGAGCTCCCCGCACTGGTCCCCGACATCGCGGAGCGCCGGACCTTTGCCTGCGGCCCCGCCGGCCTGCTCGACGCGCTCCAGCGGTTCCACGACGACAAGGGCCTCGAGCTGTTCACCGAGCAGTTCCGCACCGCCCGCGTCGAGCCGGGAGACGGGGGGACGGTCGCGTTCGCCGACGGCCGCCTCGTCGAGGGCGACGGCGCGACCCCGATCCTCGAGGCCGCCGAGAATGCCGGCGTCCTCATGCCGAGCGGCTGCCGGATGGGCATCTGCTACGGCTGCGTGCTCCCGATGACCGAGGGCAGTGTCCGCGACCTCCGCAACGGCGAGATCACCACCGCCGTTCCCGGGGAGAGCGGCGCCGTCAAGATCCAGACCTGCATCAACGCCCCTGCGGGCGCTTGCCACCTCGACCACGCCTGACACCGAAAGGACAGAACATGACTGTCATCCAGAAGCAGGCCGACAACCCGATCGCCCACCTGACGCGCGAGGACATCGAGCAGATCGGCATCGAGCTCGACGCGATCCGCCAGGACATCATCGACAGCCGCGGCGCGTCCGACGCGGCGTACATCCGCAAGGTCATCGCGACCCAGCGGAGCATCGAGCTCGGCAGCCGTGCGGTGCTGCTCTTCAGCATCTTCCCGCCGGCCTGGCTGGTCGGCACCGCGGGTCTCGCCGTCTCGAAGATCCTCGACAACATGGAGATCGGCCACAACATCCTCCACGGCCAGTGGGACTGGATGCGCGACCCCAAGATCCACTCCACCACCTGGGACTGGGACCACGCGACCCCGGCCGAGCAGTGGAAGCACAGCCACAACGAGCTGCACCACACCTACACGAACGTGATCGGCAAGGACAACGACCTCGGCTACGGCATCATGCGCGTCGACGAGGACCAGCAGTGGGCCCCGTTCCACCTCGGCCAGCCGCTGTGGAACTTCTTCAACGCACTGTTCTTCGAGTACGGCATCGCGGCGTACGACCTCGAGCTCGGCATCGCGCTGCGGAAGGGCGACGGCGCGCTGCGGACCCCGGAGTTCAAGGCTCGCCTCGACAAGGTGCTGAAGAAGATCCGCAAGCAGGCCGGCAAGGACTACCTGGTCCACCCGTTGCTGTCGCTGCCCACCGGCTCGTTCGTGACCACCCTCGCGGCGAACTTCACCGCCAACATCATCCGCAACGTGTGGGCGCACTCGGTGATCATGTGCGGGCACTTCCCCGAGGGCGTCGAGACGTTCGAGAAGCGGTCGATCGAGGGGGAGACCAAGGGTGACTGGTACGTCCGGCAGATGCTCGGCAGTGCCAACATCTCCGGCTCCAAGGGGATGCACATCATGACCGGCAACCTGTCCCACCAGATCGAGCACCACCTCTTCCCGGACCTTCCGAGCAACCGGTACAGCGAGATCGCACCGAAGGTGCAGGCCCTGTTCGAGAAGTACGGCCTCAACTACTGTGCCCGCCCGCTCGTGCCGCAGGTCTACTCCGCCTGGCACCGGGTGGTGCGGCTGTCGCTCCCGAACGGGTGGCTCGACACGACCAACGCGAAGAACCTCCCGACGCAGCTCAAGTCGCTCTACAAGATGGCGACCGGAACCCGCCGCGAGCGTCGCGCGATCCAGGCCCGGCTGACCCAGCTGGCCCGTCGCCAGGAGCAGGAGCGCGAGCTGGAGCACGCCGTCGCCTGACCCTGTGACGGACCAGCTCCTCGCAGCAGGTCGGGTCGTCACCCCGGCAGAAACCTTCGCGCCGGGGTGGGTCCTCGTCGAGGGCGGCCAGGTCACCGGGGTCGGCCCGGGTGCGCCACCGCGCCCGCCCGATCTCGACCTTCCTGACGCGACGATCGTTCCGGGGTTCGTCGACACCCACGTCCACGGCGGGGGCGGTGCGTCGTTCGACGGCGGCGACCCGGACGCCGTGGCGCGGGCCGTGCTGGCTCACCGCGCCCGCGGCACCACGACGATGCTGGCCAGCCTCGTCACCGACACCGTCGACGGCCTGATCGACACCTCGGCCCGGATCGCCGACCTCGTCGACGACGGGTTGCTCGGCGGCCTCCACCTCGAAGGTCCCTGGCTCAGCCCGCACCATCCCGGCGCCCACGACCCGGCGCTACTCGCCACTCCGGACGACCGGTCGGTCGGACGGTTGCTCGAGGCCACGCGCGACCACCTGCGGATGATCACGATCGCCCCCGAGCTGCCGGGGGCGCCCGAGGCGATCCGCAGGTTCGTCTCCGCAGGGGTCGTGGTGGCGATCGGCCACACCGACGCGACCTACGACCAGGCGCGGGCCGCTCTCGACGCCGGCGCTGCGGTCGGCACCCATCTCTTCAACGCGATGCGCGGGCTCCACCACCGCGAGCCGGGGCCGGTCGCGGCCCTGCTGGAGCACCCCGACGCCTACGTCGAGCTGATCGCGGACGGCGTCCACGTGCATCCCGCGATGGTCGGGCTGGCGGCCGCGGCCAAGCCGCAGCACACCGTCCTGGTCACCGACGCCATGTCAGCGGCCGCGGCCGAGGACGGCGACTACCGGCTCGGCTCGCTGGTGGTCGAGGTGCGCGACGGCGTCGCACGGCTGCCGGGCGGTGGGGCGATCGCCGGCTCGACGGCGACCATGGCCGCCACGGTCGAGCACGCCGTACGGCGAGCAGGGCTCAGCCTCGAGGACGCCGTCCGCGCGGCGACCGCCACCCCGGCCGCGCTGCACGGCCTGACCCGGGTGGGGACGCTGCGCCCCGGCGTCGACGCCGACCTCGTCGTGCTCGACGACGCCCTGACCGTCACCCGCGTGATGCACCGGGGAACCTGGATCTGACAACGTCATACGGTCCGGTCGCCAGGGCAACCGGACCGTATGACGTCGTGGTGTCAGCCCAGGCGCCTCCAGACGAACACCTCGCGCTGGTCGAAGGCGTCGCCCTCGACGAGGTTGCCGGCGTAGGAGGAGAAGGCCATCGCAGTGCCGTCGTCGCTGACGACCGCGCCGAGCGTGGCGCTCCAGTTGTCGCCGCCCGCACCGCCGGGACCCTCGGAGACGCGGACCACGTCGCCGGTCTCGACATCGGCGAGGAACGCGTCGGGCTGGTCCTCGTCGTCGCCCGCGACCAGGTTGGTGGCCTCCGAGCCGAACCCGACGTACCGGCCGTCGGCCGACAGGCTCGGCAGGTAGGAGCCGAGGTCGCCCTTGCCGTGGACCCGGACGATCTTGCCGCTGACCAGGTCGAACCGGTAGATGTCGGTGGCGCGACCGTTCTCGCCCGGCAGGTCCTTCGCGCACGACGAGAACGCCGCGTAGCGTCCGTTGCCGGACAGCACCGGCCGGCCGGCGCTGCCCATCGGCTGCGGCTGGCACGGCGGCGAGTCGGGCTCCTGCCAGAACCGCACCGTCGCGCGCTCGGGCAGGTTGCGGATCCAGAGGTGGTTGCTGTCGCCGAAGGTGACGAGCTCTCCGTTGTCGGAGACGTCGCCGATCAGCACGCCCGGCCGGATGTCGCGGCCGTCAGGATGCAGCGAGACCTGACGGGTCCGGTCCGTCCGAAGCGTGTGGGCATAGACGTCCTCCCGCTTGTCGTCGTCCTTGATGCTGAAGGAGGCGAACGACTGGAAGGCGACGACCTTTCCGTTGCCGGAGATGACCGGCGCGAAGCTGGCCTGCTCGCGTTGGAAGCCGGCGGTGGACTCCGAGACGCGCGTGGTCAGGCCGGACCTGACGTTGGTGACGACGACGTCCAGCTGCGACCCGTTGCGGTCCCGGGTGCCGGTCAGGTTGGTCGCCCAGGTGGTGTAGGCGACCTTCCTGCCATCGGCGGAGATCGTGGGCTCGAAGCTGTAGTCGTTGCCCGGGTGGCCGTTCCGCTGGCTGACGAGCACGGTGCTGCCGGCCACGGTGTCGCGCCGGTAGACGTCGTCGAGCGCGTTGTCGTCGGCGGCCACCAAGGAGGCCTCCGTCGAGAAGACGACGTACCTGCCGTCGGCCGAGATGACCTGGCCGGCTCCGCTGATGTCACTGGAGAAGTCCAGCTGCTCGTCGGTCCCGTCGGTGAGCACGACCTGCTCGTTGTGGGCGGTGGTCCCGGCGAGCGCAGCCGGAAGGGTGACCGCAACCGCGGCCAGGGCGAGGCCGGCGGCGGTGCCCGCGCGGCGTGTCGTGGTGGTCATTTTCTTTCCCTCTCGTGGATGTCCTCCCCCTAGACGCCGCACCCCTGCCAGGGGTTGCTGTTCCGGTAGGCGGTCTGGACCAGGCCGGCCTTTACTGCAGGGAGCTCCAGATCGCGTCGGCGCGGTCGTCGTCGCCCATGCCGCGGGTGACGTACGCCGCGGCGTAGCCGTCCGCGAGCGACCACCAGGCCGTGCAGCCGCCGGCGCCGCCCATGCCGAGGTCGTCCTCGTCGACCTGGAAACCCAGCGTCCACGAGACCTGGCGGTCGAGCAGCAGGTCGTGGCCGCTGGCTTGTGTGGAGACGTACGCCGCGTGCAGGTCGCCCCCCAGCCGCTCCTCGACGGGTCCGCCGGGCGCCATCAGGTCGGCGTAGAAGCGGGCCAGCCCGCGGGCGCTCGCGTGCAGGGCGATCGCAGGGAAGCTGCAGCGGCGGAACCGCTCGGTGTTGAGCAGGTCGGGGTCGAGCAGCCCGGGTGGGAGGGCGAGGGCCGGACCCCACAGCGGGTCGTCGGCGTAGACCTCCGGCCAGCCCTCCAGCGGTACGACGTCGGCGACCCGGCCGAGGTCACCCGGCGCGACCCGCAGGTGGACGTCCCACCCGTGCTGCAGGGCGATGGTGGCGAACCGGTCGGCGAGGTCGTCGCCGGTCGCCCGACGTACGAGTGCGTCGCAGAGGTGCCCGTAGGTCAGCGCGTGCTCGGCGACGCCGGCTCCCGGGACGTGGACGGGCGCGGCTTCCGCCAGCAGCGCGGTCAACCGCTCGAGGTCGTCGAAGGCCACCTCGGAGGCGGCCGCCGGGAAGGTCGGGACCCCCGCGGCGTGGCTGAGGACGTGGCGCACCGTCGTCGACTCCTTGCCGTGCGCCGCGTACTCCGGCCACACCTCGGCCACCTGCTGGTCGAGCTCGAGCCCGCCGCCGGCGACGACGTCCAGCACGGTGAGGGCCGCGAACGGCTTGGCGACCGACCATGTCATCACCAGCGTGTCGGGGGTCCAGGGCACCTCGCCGTCGCGGGTCCCGACGACGTGGTCGATCTCGACCTGCCCGTCGCGCAGCACGCAGACGGAGCCACCCGGCTCGCGACCGGACTCTCCCCATGCGTCGAGCAGGGCGACGACCGGGTGGGTCATCCGAGAGCGGCGCTGACGACCTCGCGGGCCTCGGCCTGCACCTGGGCGAGGTGGTCGGGGCCGCGGAACGACTCGGCGTAGATCTTGTAGACGTCCTCGGTGCCGCGAGGGGCGGGCGGCGAACCACGCGCTCTCGGTGGTGACCTTGAGCCCGCCGATGCGGGCGCCGTTGCCGGGCGCCTCGGTCAGCCGGTCGGTGATCTGCTCGCCGGCGAGGCTGGTGGCGGTGACGTCGTCGGGGGAGAGGGCCGCGAGCTTGGCCTTCTGCTCGCGGTCGGCCGGGGCGTCGACGCGGGCGTACGCCGGGTCGCCGTGCTCGGCCACCAGGTCGGCGTAGAGCTGTGACGGGGTCTTCCCGGTGCGGGCCAGGATCTCGGAGGCGAGCAGCGCCAGGATCAGGCCGTCCTTGTCGGTGGTCCACACGCTGCCGTCCAGGCGGAGGAACGACGCGCCCGCCGACTCCTCGCCGCCGAAGCCGAACGAGCCGTCGATCAGGCCCGGCACGAACCACTTGAACCCGACGGGCACCTCGACCATCGGCTTGCCGAGCGCCTGCGCGACCCGGTCGATCATCGAGCTCGACACGAGCGTCTTGCCGATCCGCGCGGTGTCGGGCCAGCCCGGGCGCGCGCCGCCGAAGAGGTAGCCGATCGCGACCGCGAGGTAGTGGTTGGGGTTCATCAGTCCGGCGTCGGGCGTGACGATCCCGTGCCGGTCGGCGTCCGCGTCGTTGCCGGTCGCGATGTCGTAGTCGTCCTTGCGCTCGATCAGCGACGCCATCGCGTAGGGCGACGAGCAGTCCATCCGGATCTTCGCGTCCCAGTCGAGGGTCATGAACCGCCACGTCGGGTCGACGTCGGGGTTGACCACCGTCAGGTCGAGCCCGTGCCGCTCGGCGATCGCGCCCCAGTAGTCGACGCTCGCGCCGCCGAGCGGGTCGGCACCGATCCGCACGCCCGCCGTCACGAATCGCGTCGAGGTCGAGCACGGCCGGCAGGTCGTCGACGTACGCCGCCAGGAAGTCGTAGCGCCCGGCACCCGACACGTCGGCGACCCGCTTCACCCCCGCCAGTCCGCCCCGGATCAGCTCGTTGGCGCGGTCGGCGATGACCGACGTGGCATCGGTGTCGGCCGGGCCGCCGTGGGGCGGGTTGTACTTGAAGCCGCCGTCGGCCGGCGGGTTGTGCGAGGGGGTGACGACGATCCCGTCGGCGGTGCCGGCAGCCGGCCCGCGGTTGGCGCGCAGGATCGCGTGCGAGACCGCCGGGGTCGGGGTGAACCCGTCGCGGCTGTCGACCAGCACCTCGACGTCGTTGGCGAGCAGCACCTCGAGCGCCGAGATGCCAGGCCGGCTCGGAGAGCGCGTGGGTGTCGCGACCCATGAACAACGGCCCGTCGTAGCCCTGGCCGGCGCGGTAGTCGCAGATCGCCTGGGTCGTGGCGAGGATGTGGTGCTCGTTGAAGGAGGTCTTGAGCGAGGAGCCCCGGTGGCCGCTGGTGCCGAAGGCGACCTGCTGGTCGACGTCCTCGGGGTCCGGTACGCGGTCGTGGTAGGCCGCGAGGAGCGCGGCGACGTCGACGAGATCGGCATCGGTGGCGCGGGTGCCCGCGCGGGGGTCGACCATGGGACCCATCATGCACGGGGTGCCGGGGCCCGGCAGCTGTGGAGTGACTGCTGTTCAGGCCGTCGCGACCTGGCGGCGGTCGAGCTTGTCGAGACCCCATCGGCAGGGTCTCGACAGCTCGACCGCCGTTGGGCCACGTCCACAGCACCCTCGCTAGGGTGCTGTGGGTGAGTGACGGAGAGCTCCGCACGGCCGTCGACGGCGACGTCGTCGTGGTGCGGCTCCCCGACCCCGAGGAGGCCGCGGAGTCGGTCCGGCTCTGGTGCGACCTCGACCTCGGCGACACCACCTTCGACGCGGTCGACGGCGGCTGGGAGCTGCAGCTGAAGGACCTGCCCGTCGACCGGCTCGAGTACCTCATCGAGGTCGACGGCGAGCAGCGGCCCGACCCGACCAACCCGCAGACCGTCGGCGGCGCCTTCGGGGAACACTCCTGGGTCGCGCTCGCGGGCTACGAGCCGCCCGGCTGGCTCGACGGCGAGCAGGTCGCCTCCGAGCAGGCCGGGGTCGTCGTCGAGGACACCCCCGTCGGCGACATCGAGGTGGCGCTGTGGGCGCCGGCAGACGCCGACGGCGACGACCCGCTGCCGATGCTCTACGCCCACGACGGGCCCGAGATGGCGTCGTACGGCGGGCTGCTCGACTACGTCGGCACCGGGATCGCCGCCGGACGGCTGCCCCGGATGCGGGTGGCGTTGCTGTCTCCCGGTCCCCGCAACCGGCAGTACGCCGCCAACCCGGCGTACGCCGCCGCCCTCACCGACCACGTCGTCCCCGCCCTCACCGCCGCCTGCCCGACCGACCACCGGCCGGTGCTCACGGGCCAGAGCCTGGGCGGGGTCGCCGCCCTCCACGCGGCGTGGACGAGTCCCGCGACCTTCGCCGGCCTGCTGCTCCAGTCGGGCTCGTTCTTCACGCCCGAGCTGGACCCGCAGGAGTCGGACTTCGAGTTCTGGGACGAGGTGACCGGCTTCGTCGCGAGCCTGCTGGCGGCCACCCGTGCCGCGCCGGACGCGCCCCTGGTCGCGATGACCTGCGGCACCGCCGAGGAGAACCTCGCCAACAACAGGCTGATGCACGAGCACCTGGTCAGCACCGGCCTCGACGTGACCTGGGGGGAGGCCCGGCAGGCCCACACCTGGACCTGCTGGCGCGACCTGCTGGACCCCCACCTGACCGACCTCCTCCGAAGGGTGTGGAGCTGATGGACCGCGCACAGTGGGAACTCGACATGCCCGGCTTCGACCGGGCCGGGACGGTCGTCCGGTACGGCCACTGGGGCCGGCCGGTCCTGGTCTTCCCGAGCGAGCAGGGCCGAGCCTGGGACTACGAGAACAACGGCATGGTCGGCGCCGTCGCCGACCTGATCGAGGCCGGCCGGGTCAAGCTCTACTGCGTCGACTCCGCGGACGATCGGACGTGGTCGGACCGCGAAGCGCCGGTCGAGGAACGAGCCCGCCGGCATCGGACGTACGAGTCCTGGATCACCGACCGCGTCGTCCCCCTCATCGACCATGACTCACCGGATCGCGGTGACCTGATCGCCACCGGCTGCAGCCTCGGCGCCTACCACGCGCTCCAGCTGGCGCTGACCCGCGCCGACCTGGTCCCGCTCGCGATCTGCCAGTCCGGCAACTACGACCCGGCCGACTGGCACGCGTGGGGCGAGCGCGGCGACGCGGCGTACTTCACCAATCCCACCGACTACGTGCCGCACCTCCACGGCGACCATCTCGACTGGCTCCGCAGCCGGGTCCACATCGTGCTCACCGTCGGCGAGGGTCCGTGGGAGACCCACCCCACGGGGTCGCTGCCCAGCGCCCGCCACATGGCTGGGCTGCTCGAGGCGCGCGGGATCCCCCACGAGCTCGACGTCTGGGGACACGACTCCGCGCACGACTGGCCGTGGTGGCAGCTCCAGCTCGCCCACCACCTGCCCCGCTTCTGCTGACCGGATCGGCTCGACGAAAGGAACTCCATGAGCGACCACCTGATCGGCCTCCTGCTCGGCGCCGAGGAGGACTGGCCCCGCGCGTTCGAGGCGATCCTGCGCCGCGTGGGCACCGTGACCGCCGACGGCCAGCAACACACGGTCTCCAGCGAGCGGCTCAGCATCGAGCCGTTCGACCTGACCGACCCGGTGCGGACCGACCTGGTGATCGACCGGCTCGCCTACTGGTACTACCACCCGCGCGAGTGGCTGAAGAAGTCCGCGTTGGTCAACGGCAGCTACCTGCTCAACAGCCCGTTCACGTTCCAGTCGATGGAGAAGCACAGCGCCTACTGCGCGATGCTCCGGCTCGGGCTGAAGGTCCCCGACACGATCCTGGTGCCCTACAAGAACCCGGTCGACAACGTCCGCTGGGCCTACACCTCGGAGAAGTACAACCGCTCCTTCGACCTCGACGCGATCGCCGACCAGCTCGGCTACCCGCTCTACATGAAGCCCTTCGACGGCGGTGGCTGGCGCGGTGTCTCCCGGATCAACGACCGCGCCGACCTGCACCGCGCCTACGACGAGTCCGGCGAGATGCTGATGCACCTCCAGGCGACGGTCGACTACGAGCACTTCGCCCGCGCGCTCTCCATCGGGCCCGAGACCATGGTCATGGACTTCCGGCCGGACCAGCCGATGCACCAGCGCTACGCCGTCACCCACGGCTTCCTCTCCGAGAAGGCCGGCAGCGAGGCTGCAGCGATCAGCCGGATCGTGAACGCCTTCTTCCACTGGGAGTTCAACTCCGCGGAGATGCTGGTCCAGGGTGACGACGTCTACCCGATCGACTACGCCAACGCCTGCCCCGACGTCGCGGTCACCAGCCTCCACTACTACTTCCCCTGGGCGATCACGGCGCTGGTGCGCTGGTCGGTCTACTGCGTGGTCACCGGCCGCCGCAGCAACGTCGACCTCGAGACCTCCCGCTACTTCGACATCGCCGACTCCGACCGGACGTACGACGAGAAGCTGGCCGCCTACCTCGAGCTGGCCGAGGCCCACTTCGAGACCGACCGCTACCGCGAGTGGTGCGCCGAGAACCTGCCGCACCTCGACGAGCAGGTCCACGACTGGGTGACGTCCGACGAGTTCGACCGGCTGCTGCGCGACACCGTCGCGGCGACGTACCCGCCCCACGAGCAGGACGAGTTCCTCGCCCACTTCCGCGGCCTGCTGGGGCTCTGGGCCACGGAGAACACCCCCGCCTGAGCAAGGTGGGTCAGGGGTAGGCGAGACCCACGGTCCGCTCGCTCAACTCCCACAGCGCCCGCTGCGCCTGCTCGTCACGAGCGAGCTTGCTGGACCCGACGAGCCGGGGTGCGCCGCGCGCCTCGCCGACCCCGCCCGGCCCGCAGTAGGTGCTGCCGGGCAGGTCGGCGGTCGCCGCCATCAGCAGGGGGAGGGCGCCGGCCGATGCAGACTGCGACACCGCCCGGTTGGCGGCGTCGAGGATCGAGGCGACCCCGCCCTCGGAGCGGCCGAACCGGCCGTTGGCCACCAGGTGGGTGCCGGCGTAGCCGGGATGGGCCGCCAGCGCCTTGACGGGCAGTCCCGCCTTCCGGCACCGCCGGTCGAGCTCGAAGGTGAAGAGCAGGTTGGCCAGCTTGGAGCGGCTGTACGACGGCCACCGGCGGTAGGAGCCGTGCCGGTGGCGGGGGTCGTCGAGCGGCGCACGGGTGGCGATCCGGTGCATCTGCGACGACACGGTGACCACGCGGCCGTCCCCGCTCGCGACCAGCTGCGGCAGCAGCAGCCCCGTGAGCAGGAACGGTCCGAAGTGGTTGGTCGCCAGCTGCAGCTCGAGGCCGTCCGCGGTGTAGGACTCGGGCGTCGCCATCACGCCCGCGTTGTTGATGAGGCAGTGGATCGGGCCGGCACCGGCAGCGCGGGCCGCGCCTCGTCGTACGGACGAGAGGTCGGCGAGGTCGACGTTCAGCCGGCTGACTCCTGCGTCCGGGACCTCGGTCGTGATGGCGCGCTCCGCCTCGACCAGCTTGTCGTCGGAGCGACCGGCCAGCACGACGGTCGCCCCGCGGCGGGCCAGCTCGAGCGCGGCGTGGTGGCCGAGTCCGCCGACGGTGCAGCCGGTGACGAGCACGGTGCGCCCGGACTGGTCGGGCATGTCGTCGACGTGCCAGCCCCGGCTCAAGGCGTCACCGCGAGCCCGTCGACGACGCGGCCGCCCAGCTCGGTGTCGCCCGCGATCCTCACGGCACCGGGCTCGGGTCGGCGGCGGCCTCCCGCGAGCGCGATGAAGGTGGCGCGGTCCGTGGCCAGGAGCACGGTCGGGTCGGCCGGAGTCTCGGCCAGCCGCTCGCCGCGGCCCTGGTCGTTGACGGTGAAGGCGTACGGCGCATGGCCGTCGATCTCGAGGACGGCGGTGGTGCCCGCAGGTGCTCCGGCCTTCTTGCCGAGCACGAAGCCGAGGCTCTCCGCGAGGTAGTCGGCGGTGTGGACCGCCGCGGGACCGTCGAGGTTGCCGGGCCGGTCGACCGCTCGGCGTACGTCCTGCTCGTGCATCCAGACGTCGAGCGGCCGGTTGCGCAGCAGTCGCTCGGTGGTCCAGCCGATCATCCCGAACAGCCCCGGCGCGACCGCGGCGGGATCGGTGGGTGGGTCGGCCAGGAGCGCGGTGTGGCGGGTCGTGGCCGAGGAGCGGATCTCGTTGATGAGCTCGTCGGCGGACCGGTCGCGGCGGGCCACGACGCCCTGCTCGGTGAACTGGCCCATCGGGCTCTTCACGTGGTCGGGCTCGCCGATCTCGACCTCCTCGTGGTCGCCGCCGCCCAGCAGCGACTCGAGGTGGGCGGTGTGGGCGGCGATCGCGTGGACGTCCCAGCCGGGCAGGTCGGTCGGAGTCGACCACGCGTCCTCCGGCAGCTGCTCGAGCAGGGTCGTGAAGTCGTCGATGGCCTGCCACCAGATCTCGACGTAGTCGGCCAGCCTCTGGGCGTCGCTCATGGTCGGGCAGCCTAACCACCCAGGGTCTCGACACGCTTCGCGTTCTCGCAGGCTCGAACGCTGCGCTTGCTCGACCTCGCTGCGCCCACGTGCCGCGCTCGTGCCTCGCGCGCCACTGCGCAGCGAGGATTCCTGGGACAGGGCCTGCCGGTGGGAGGATGTCACCTGTTGCGGCAAGCCTCGTGGCTACACCGCCTTCTCTTGAGACCCGGTGTGGTGCGCGGTGGGAACCGCGCGGAGACCAAGGATCGGGTGCCCGGAGACGTCACGTCCCGAACCCGAACCGAAAGCACCCTGTGTCTGCTGCTGCCCCTGTCCTTACCCCGCCTTCTCCTTCGGCGCCCTCCCTGCTGACCTGGCGAACGCGCTCGCCGAGGTCGGCATCATCGACCCGACCCCGGTCCAGGCCGCGGTCATCCCCGACGCCATGGCAGGGGCCGACGTCCTCGGCCGCGCCCGCACCGGCTCCGGCAAGACCCTCGCCTTCGGCATCCCGCTGATCGCCCGCCTCGCCGGCAGTCACAGCTTGCCCCACCGCCCGCGTGCCCTCGTGATCGTGCCGACCCGCGAGCTCGCCAACCAGGTGAGCGCCGCGATGCAGCCGCTCGCGCGGGCCGTCCACCTCCGGCTCACCACGGTCTACGGCGGCATGCCGTACGACCGGCAGAAGCGCCAGCTGCGCCAGGGCGCCGACATCGTGGTCGCCACCCCCGGCCGCCTCGAGGACCTCATCGAGCGCCGGTACCTCTCCTTCGACGACATCCAGGTGACGGTCCTCGACGAGGCCGACCATCTCTGCGACCTCGGCTTCTACCCGGCCGTCGACAAGCTCGTCGGCCGCACCCCGGCGGGCAGCCAGCGGATGCTGCTCTCCGCGACCCTCGACGGCGACGTCGACCGCCTGGTCCGCAGCCACCTGCGCGCCCCGCGCATCCACGAGCTCGACCCCAACGCCGGCTCCGTCACGACGATGACCCACCACACGCTGGTCGTCGGCGGGTTCCGCGACAAGGTCGAAGCCACCCAGAAGCTGATCGCCGCCAACGGCCGCTCGATCGTCTTCACGCGGACCCGCGACGGCGCCGTCGAGCTCGCTGCGGCGCTGTCGTCGGCCGGCGTCCAGGCAGTCGACCTCCACGGCAACCTGAGCCAGCGGGTGCGCGAGCGCAACCTCGCGCGCTTCACGAGCGGCGGCGCCCAGGCCGTCGTCGCCACCGACGTCGCGGCTCGCGGCATCCACGTCGACGACGTCTCGCTCGTGATCCACTTCGACGCCGCCAACGACGCCAAGTCCTACCTCCACCGCTCGGGCCGGACCGCGCGCGCCGGCGCCGACGGCTGCGTGGTCACGCTGACCACGCCCAAGATGGTCAGCCAGGTCGTCCGTCACCAGCGGGACGCCAAGGTCGAGGTCCTCCACCACGACCTGCGCTCCGTGCCGCAGCCGATGACCGCCGACGCGCTGGCCGAGTCCGGCAGCACGGCCCCACCCGCGTCGCACGGCAGCGCCCGCAAGCCGTACGCCGGCAAGAAGCCCTACCGCAAGCAGGGCGCTTCCCAGGGCGGCTACAAGGGCGGCCACAAGAACGGGCGCCACGGCGGTTCGCGCCCCGGCGACCGGCACGAGACGTGGGGCAAGCCCGCGCGCGCGTCGCGCTGAGCCTCAGTCTGCGGACAACCGGCGCAGCACGTCGCTGAGCTCGGTCAGCGCGGTCGCCTCCTCGGGCGGCAGCGCGGCCAGGTCGGTCGCGGCGAGCCGCTCGTAGACGGCTGCCATCCCGGCGAACAGCTCGCCGGAGGCGCCGGCCGACGCCTGGGTCTGCGCGATCTGCTCCATCTCCGCGACGAACCGTGCCGACTTGCTGGTCGCGACCGCGATCCGGCGTCCGGCGCCGGCCACCGCGTCGGGGTACTCCTCGGCCAGGTCGGCCAGCACCACCTCGAGCACCCCGAGCCGCGTGCGCGGTCTGCAGCGCCTGCGCCCACACGGCGGTGGTTCCCTTGTAGACCGAGGCCGTGCACATCTTCACCGCGGACGCCGTACCGACCTCGTCGCCGACGACGCGGGTTCGCATGCCCGTCGGCAGGCAGCCCGGCCAGCACCTCGGCCTCCGCGCCGCTGAGGTAGACCATCGTGTCGCCGCCCGGCTTCGGCGGTCCGCCGCTGATCGATCCGTCGACGAGTGCGAACCCGGCGCGGGAGGCTCGTTGCTCCAGGCGCGCCATGGTGTCCGGGGAGACCGCGTTCAGGTCGGCCAGCAGCGGGCGGGCGTCGCCCGCCGACGCGATCACGTCGTCCAGCACGTCCTCCGCAGCCCCGGGCGGGCAGACGACCACCACCACGTCGGCGGTGGCCACGACGTCCGCGAGGGTCGGCAGCAGCTCGAGCCCGTGCGCGAGGCCCCGCGTCCGCTCGGACCGCCCCTCGACCGTCGCCACGACCCGCGCGCCACCGGCGACCCACGCCCGGCCCAGCGCGGAACCCATGGCGCCCGGCGACACGATCCCGATCGTCGTCATCGGGCCACCCTAGGTAGGGCCGCCTCACCCCAGCGCGAGCATGACCGCGATCCCCAGCATGGTGAGACCGATCAGGACGTCCAGCACCTGCCAGGCGCGCGGGCTGGCGAGGAGCCCGCTGGCGCGGCGCGCGCCGTAGCCGAGGCAGGTGAACCACACCACGCTCGCGACGCTCGCGCCGAGCGCGAACCACCAGCGGCCGTCGGGGCCGTGCTGCTGGGCGATCGAGCCGAGCAGCAGGACGGTGTCGAGGTAGACGTGGGGGTTGAGCCAGGTGAGCGCGAGCGCGGTCAGCACGGCAGTACGCCGACTGCCGGCGCCGGTCGAGGCGGCCCGCAGCGAGTCCGGACGCCTGGCGCGGAGCAGGGAGCTCACGCCGTACCAGGTCAGGAACGCGACACCGAGCCAGCGGACGACCGTGATGGCTGCGGGGGCCTTCTCCACGATGGTGCCGATCCCGGCAACACCCGCGACGACGAGGACCAGGTCGGAGACCGCGCAGATGGCGACGACCACGCCGACGTGGGATCGCAGCAGGCCCTGCCGCAGCACGAACGCGTTCTGCGCGCCGATGGCGACGATGAGGGAGAGCCCGGTGACGAAGCCGGCCGCGGTGTCCAGGAGCACGGGGTCGACGGTAGGGGAGGCCGCGACTGAAGACCAACGAAAGATTCTGATGATCCATCAGCATTCCTTCATCTAGGATGACCGGGTGGACCTGCCCGCCGGCCAGCTCGCGACGCTGCTCGCGATCGCCGAGCACGGCACCTTCGACGCCGCCGCGCGGGCACTGTCGATCACCCCCTCGGCAGTCAGCCAGCGAGTGCGTGCCCTGGAGTCGGCCGTCGGCCAGGTGGTCGTCCAGCGCACGACTCCCTGCCGTCCCACGGCGGCCGGCGAGGTGCTGCTGCGGCTGGCCCGCCAGTACCGGCTGCTCGGCGAGGAGACGCGGGCAGCGCTCGACACCGCCGGTGCCCCCACCGGCCTCGCGGTGGCGGTCAACGCCGACTCGCTGGCGACCTGGTTCGGCGACGTCGTCTCCGACGTCGCGACCTGGGGCGACGTGTCGCTCCGCCTCCACGTCGAGGACCAGGCCTACTCGGCCGACCTGCTGCGGCGTGGCGACGTGCTCGCCGCGGTCACGTCCGACCCGACGCCGGTGCAGGGTTGCCGGGTCACCGACCTGGGGTCGATGCGCTATCGGCCGGCGGCCTCACCAGCTCTGGCCGATCGGTGGCGGCGCGGCCGGGGCTGGGACTGGGAGCGGATGCCGGTCACCCGCCTCAACGAGAAGGACGACCTGCAGCACGACCTGCTCGCCGAGCGCGGCGTCGGGGAACCGGCGGTCGTGCACCGGGTACCGACCTCGCACGACTTCCTCGAGGCAGTACGCCGGGGCCTGGGCTGGGGCCTGCTGCCGGAGGCCCAGCTGCGGCCGGGCCTGGGCGACGGCAGCCTCGTCAAGCTGGGCGGCTACGTCGTCGACGTACCGCTGCACTGGATGAGGTGGCGCCTGGACTCACCTGCACTCACGCGGCTCGGCGACGTGGTCACGGCCGTGGCCGGCCGCGAGCTGCGACCGGCCACGCGTGGCTGAGGCGAGCTCAGATCTCGCGACGCTCCTCGACGTGGGTGGTCTTGGACCGCTGCTGGTTCATGACCAGCGCGAGCACGAGGCCGAGCGCACCGACGATGACGCAGATCCAGCCGATCAGCTCGGCGTCGGCGACGTCCGTGATCGCGTCGGGGAGCTCGATCGCCCCCAGGGCCAGGATCAGGCCGATGACGAGCAACAGGATGCTGACACCGATTCCCATGGTGACTCCTCGGGTGAGTAGGGCGGAGGACTAGGGGGCAGGGTACGCCTCGAGGTCGCCGGTGATCAGAAGGCGGCCTCGTCGAGGTCCATCAGCGCGAGGTCGATGCCCTCGGCGATCTTCCGCTCCGCGGTGATCTTGGGAAGGTTGTGCTGCGCGAAGAACTGCGCGGCGGCGACCTTGCCCTCGTAGAACCGCTGGTCCTTCTCCGAGACCTCGCCGGCGAGCTTCTCCAGAGCGACCTCAGCGCCGCGCAGCAGCAGCCACGCGCACACGACGTCGCCGAGCACCATCAGCAGCCGGGTGGTGTTGAGGCCGACCTTGTAGATGTTGCGCAGCTCCCCGCCCTCGGCGGAGGCGTCGGCGGACATCAGGTCGTTGATCATGTGGCCCACGATCGCGTTGGCGTCCTCGAGCGCGGTGGCGAGCAGCGCCCGCTCCTGCTTGAGGCGACCGTTGCCGGACTCGGCGGCGATGAAGCCCTCGATCTCCGCCGCCAGGTGACCCAGCGCGCGGCCCTGGTCCTTGACGATCTTGCGGAAGAAGAAGTCCTGGCCCTGGATCGCCGTGGTGCCCTCGTAGAGGGTGTCGATCTTGGCGTCGCGCACGTACTGCTCGATCGGGTACTCGGTGAGGAACCCGGATCCGCCCAGCGTCTGCAGCGACTCGGTGCCGAGCAGGACCCACGAGCGCTCGGAGCCGTAGCCCTTGACGATCGGCAGCAGCAGGTCGTTGACCGCGGCGGCCAGCTCGTCCTTCTCGCCGGCGTGCTCGGCCACCATCACGCGGTCCTGCCAGGAGGCGGTGTAGAGGACCAGCGACCGCATCGCCTCGGCGAACGACTTCTGCGTCATCAGCGAGCGGCGTACGTCGGGGTGGTGGGTGATGGTGACCCGCGGCGCCGTCTTGTCGGCGGCCTGGGTCAGGTCGGCACCCTGCTCCCGCGACTTCGCGTAGTCGAGGGCGTTGAGGTAGCCCGTCGAGAGCGTGGCGATCGCCTTGGAGCCGACCATCATCCGGGCGTTCTCGATGACCTGGAACATCTGGGCGATGCCGTCGTGGACCTCGCCGAGCAGCCAGCCCTTGGCCGGTTCGCCGCCGCCGACCGACGGGTCGCCGTAGGTGAGCTCGCAGGTGTTGGACACCTTGATGCCCATCTTGTGCTCGACGTTCGTGACGTAGACGCCGTTGCGCTCGCCGGTGAGCTCGCCGGTCTCGTGGTCGAAGTGGATCTTGGGAACGATGAAGAGCGAGAGGCCCTTGGTGCCGGGGCCGCCGGCCCCCTCGACGCCGACCGGGCGGGCGAGCGTGAGGTGGATGATGTTGTCGGAGAGGTCGCTCTCGGCGGAGGTGATGAACCGCTTGACGCCCTCGATGTTCCACGAGCCGTCGTCGTTGGGGGTCGCCTTGGCGCGACCGGCGCCCACGTCGGAGCCCGCGTCGGGCTCGGTGAGCACCATCGTGGTGTTCCAGGCGTTGTCGATCATGATCTGCGCGATCTGCTTGTCGCGCTCGTTGCCGTTGCGGTGCACGATGCTGGCGAACGCGGGCCCGGCGGCGTACATCCAGACGGGTGCGTTGGCGCCGAGCACCATCTCGCCGATGGCCCAGTTGAGGGTGGAGGGGGCGGGGGTGCCGCCGAGCTCCTCGGGGATCTGCAGCCGCCAGTACTCCGCGTCCACCCACGCCTGGTAGCTCGTGGCGAAGCTCTCGGGCACCGGGGCCGTGTTGGTCTTCGGGTCGAAGACCGGCGGGTTGCGGTCACTGTCCTCGTACGACGCGGCCAGGTCCTCGCGGGAGAGCCGGTCGACCTCGGCCAGGATCGCGCGGGCCGTCTCGGAGTCGATCTCCGCGAACGGACCCGTACCCAGGACCTCGTCGCGACCGAGCACCTCGAAGAGGTTGAACTCGATGTCGCGCAGGTTGCTCTTGTAGTGACTCACTGTCCACCGTTTCGTTCTCGGGGTCGTCGTGCACACACCGGTTCCTACTCGCCGGTAACAACAAGTATCACCAACGCCCGCCACGCATGCAAGGAGAACGCGCGGTCTGCCGCCTCACATGTGACGCGCCCCACCGTGGTCGACCGAATCAATCGACTCGGTCTGACAGACTGACTTCATGCGCGTCTCCGCCAAGTCCGACTACGCCTTGCGGGCCTTGATCGAGATCGCGCGCGAGACCGAGCGCTCGGCGATCAGTGCCGAGGAGCTCGGACGCCGCCAGGACATCCCCCACGGGTTCCTGCAGGCGATCCTCGCCGACCTGCGTCGGGCCGGCGTGGTGATCTCCCAGCGCGGGCAGTCGGGTGGCTGGCGACTCGCCCGCGCCGCCGACGAGGTCTCGGTCGCCGACGTGATCCGCGCCGTCGACGGCCCGCTGGTCTCCGTCTACGGGCTGCGACCCGAGGCGGTCACCTACAACGACCAGGCCGCCGTCCTCCAGCACGTCTGGATCGCGGCCCGCCGCTCGCTGCGTGACGTCTACGAGCACGTCACCATCGCCCAGCTCGCCGTCGGCGAGCTCCCCAGCGAGGTCACCTCCCGCACCGCCGACGAAGACGCCTGGCAGCCTCACTGATCGGTGGGTCTCGACAGGCTCGACCGCCGTGTGGTTGCGCTGCGATGCGAAGGCTCGCGAACGCCGGTCGAGCTCGTCGAGACCAGAACACGTTCTAGTATCGGGAGACATGAGCCTGCACGACGCCATCACGTGGGACGCACCCGACGCCGAGCACCCTGCCCGGCACGCCTCGCAGCGGTCGTACGCCGCCGTCGCCGACGGCGACCTCGACCTCTGGCTGACCGGCTACGCACCCGACGCCCTCCTCGAGGATCCGGTCGGGCCCTCGATGTTCGACCCCGACGGCCGCGGGCACCGCGGCCACGAGGGGATGCGGGCGTTCTGGGAGATGGCGATCGCGCCGATCGAGACGTTCCGGTTCCACATCACCGACAGCCACGCCAACGGCACCACCTGCGCCAACGTCGGTCGGATCACCACGACCTTCCCCGACGGCGGTGAGGTCGACACCGACCTGGTGATGGTCTACACGGTCGACGACGCCGGGCTCGTCGTCTCCATGCGCGCGTTCTGGGAGCCGGACCGGGCGATGGCGACCTACCGGAAGGTCCACGTGCTGGTCGTCGCCAACGGGATGCTGTACGCCGGCGGCACCTTCCCGCAGAAGGTGGCGGCTCTGAACCTCACCACCGGTGCCAACACCGGGCACTTCAACCTCGCCATCACCGACCAGCTCCCGAACTCCTGGGGCAACGTCACCATCCAGGGCATGGCGATCAACCCAGCCGGGACCCGGCTGGTGGCCTCGGGCAACTTCATGCGTGTGGCCGGGCAGGCCCGGAGCCGGCTCTTCGTGGCGAACATCAGCGGCGCCCAGGCGACACTCGACCCGTGGTACTACGACCGCTTCGCGAGTCCCTGCGCCACGGACCACCCACGTCGCATCGCGCAGCTGCACGGAGTCGACTTCTCGCCGACCGGCAGCCACTTCTCGGTGGCGGCGACCGGGCAGATCCCTCGGCCGGGCGACCGGTTCGAGACGGTCTGTGACGCCGTCGGCCGGTTCGCGATGAACGACGACAGTCAGCCGCAGTGGATCAACTACACCGGCGGTGACAGTGTCTGGGCGGTCGCCGACACAGGGGCGGCGGTCTACACCCAGGGTCACTTCCAGTGGCTGGACAACCCGTACGGCTCCGCCAGCAATGACGGTGGTGGAGCGGCCCGGCGGCTGGGCATCGGGGCGATCGACCCAGACACTGGCGACGCCCTGCCCTGGTCGCCCAACAAGCCGGCCATGATCGGCGGTCGCGCCTTGGTCGTCACCGAGGACGGTCTGTGGGTCGGCAGCGACAGCAAGGCCTTCAACGGCGAGCCGCGACGCGGGATCGCGTTCGTCCCGCTGCCCTGACCTACGCGCGGGTCGCCAGCCAGGTGACCAGCGGCCGCAGTGCCCGCCAGTCGTCGCGCACCCGGTCGAGCAGGCCCGGACCGATCGCGTCGGCCTCGAACCCGTAGCGCTTGCCGGCCATCAGCTGCTTGCGGCGCAGCAGCTCGATGCGCGGGTGGTCGGCGGCGTAGCCGCGCGGGCTGGTCTTCAGCTGCTCGCCGCTGATCTCGAAATCCTGGGCGACGAGGTCGGCGAGGATCCCCTCGAGCTCGGGGCCGTGCCGCTCGTGTGCCATGCCCTCGCGGATGGCCGCCAGGCGGGGGCCGCCGCCCTCGTAGAACCCGGCACCGACCCGGGTGCCGCGGGCCGAGATCTCGACGTACCAGCCGGTCGCGGGCCCCTGTGCCACGAAGGCGCCCTGGTGGGTCTTGTAGGGCGTCTTGTCCTTGGCGAACCGCACGTCGCGGTACGGACGGAAGACCTTCGCGTCGCCGAACTCGGGCCCCAGCGCTTCGCACAAGGCGACCATCGGGGCCCGGACGTCCGCGTCGTACGTCGGCTTGTGCTGCTCCCAGAACGAGCGGGTGTTGTCGACCTCGAGGTCGTCGTAGAAGTCGAGGGCGCTGACCGGGAATCCGGAGAAGTCGGTCACGGCGCCAGCGTAGGGGCGGGGTGGTGGGACACCGCTGCTGCCCCACCACCCCTACGAAGGGGACGGGCGCATGCGACGGACGTGACGCACCCAAAGGGGTGAAATCCGGAACGGGTGGTCAGCCAACTGACGCGGTGACCTGCTCGTCGCCGGCGGCGGTGAGCGCGGTGAGGGTGAGGTCGGTGCCACCGCAGCGCGGAGCCGAGAGGAACGCGCGGCCGGTGCCCGCCGACTCGTAGACCACCTCCGTGGTCCCCGCGACGGGGTCGATCCGCAGCAGCCGTGCCGGGTCGGAGCTGCGCTGGGGGTCGCGCACGACGTACGCCGCGTCACCGCACCACGTCAGCGAGCCGGTCGTGCCGGGTCCGAGCTCGGTCGGGCCCGAGCCGCTGTCGGCGAAGTACTCGGACGCCTCGATGCGCCGCTCCTCGATGACCACGCCCCACAGCGCGGCGTTCTCGGTGACGACCGCCTCGAACCCGCGGCACTCCTCGACACCGGGCAACGGGTCGAAGGCCGTGCCCTCGACGCGGTTGAGGGTGCGGCACGACGGCCGGCTGTCGTCGAAGGTCATCGCGGCGATGCCGGCAGGGGTCACCGTCACGTTGGTGACGCCGTGCCGCGGCGGGACGCAGGGTCCGCCTCGCGAGCGGCCGGTGACCAGGTCGACCACCGCCAGGCAGTAGTCGGGACCGGTCGTGGTGGCGTGGACGAGCAGACCGGACCCGAGCGCCCACGAGCCGCCGAAGGTCGTGGGGATCTCCGACCTGCCGTCGATGACGGTCGCCTTGCCGGTGGCGAGGTCGACGACGGTGGCGCGGTTGGGCCGCGTGGCCTGCTCGTGCTCGGCGACGACGACGGCGTGGTCACCGTCGATGAGGGCTTCGGTGAAGCGGAAACCGGACGGCGCCCGGAACGTCCGCGGCTCCGGGCCGTCGAGGACGGTGGTGTCGCCGCTCCTCGGCAGCGTCAGAGACCACGGTCCGCTGACGGTGACGGAGTCCTCGACCGGGCCGGGCACCGGCCGCCAGTCGAGCAGCGCGGGTTCTTGGGAGGCAGTGGGGGAGTCGGTCGCGGTCGGGTCGTCGGTGGGCTCGGACGGCGCACTCGTCGTCCCGGACGCGCTGGGGCTGGGCGTGGGCTCGCTCGGCTCGGGGTCGCCGTTGCACGCGGTCAGGGCCAGCGCCAGCACGAGGACGGGCCAGCCCGGGGAGCGCACTCAGACCCCGATGTTCTGGTGCGGGTGGGCCTGGTTGGCGCGGTAGCTCTGGTAGGCGCGGCGCCACTGGACGCGGGCGATGTAGGGCTCCGACGGGTCGAACCGCTGCTGGTTCCACGGTTCGAAGAAGCCGAGGTCGGCCGGCTTCTTGCCGCGCTTGTCGTAGCCCCGACCGACCTGGAAGTGGCCCGACGCGTCGTCGTCGAGGTAGGGGTAGAACTGCCGCAGCAGGATCGGGTGCAGCACGACCGGCGCCCGGTAGTCCTCGACGTGGCGCATCTGGAGCAGCAGCCACTTCTTGTAGGACCAGTCGGAGATGTCGAGCACGATGTAGTCGCCGGCGTACGACGGCTGGTCCCAGCCCGTGGTGCCGTTGATGACCCGGACCAGCTCGGAGATCGCGCTGCCCGAGGTGGTGGTGCCGAGCTTGTCCGCCCAGTGCTGCTGGGTCCGGCGCTCCTTCTGCCAGCCCCACGCGATCATCTGCATCGTGGTGGGGCCGCACCAGTACGTCGTGTGCTGCTCGCGCGTCCGCTTCGGGCTGAGGACGGTGGAGCGCTTGGGGTAGTCCGCGATGGTCTTGGTCTTGTCGGCGCTCCGCGCGAGGACCTGGTCGCTGGTCGTCGCGCGCGCCTCGGGGTGACGCTCGAGGAATCCGTCGGGGAGCGGCTCCCCCAGGAGCTGGTGGCGCAGCAGCACGACCTTCGCGACGCCGCGAGCGGCCGCCTCGAGCTCCGCACGTTCGGCCGCCATCCGCGCGGACGGGGACAGCGCTGCTCTCTGGGCGAGCAGGTCCGACGTCGAGAGGTCTCCGGTCGACTCGGCGAAGACCGAGCGGCTCGCAGGATGTGGCGCGGCGGTGGCGCGGGCCTGCACCAGCTCGGGGTCGGCCGTCGTCCAGCCGACACCCAGGCAGTAGCGCTGCTCCTCGAACGTCGCGCAACGCACCAGGCGATCCGCCAGGTCGTTCGCGGACAGCCGCGGGCTGACCCGTGCCGGCGCCGCCGACAGCACCCGGGTGATCTCGGCCCGGTCGGTCGCGGACAGCGTGCCGGGTCCGGGCGCCGAGTCGCGCACGGCGTACGACGGGCCGGTCGCGGGCGTCAGCGCACCGCCGTCGTCCGGCGCGTCGTCGCGGGGCACGAGCACCGCCGCGGCGACGAGCAGCAGCAGGGCGCCGAGCGCGATCGCGACCGCACGTTGACGGGTCCCGAGAGCCATCTGAGCACCTCACGTCCGGGGAAGCTGACGTACCACTGTCACCACCAGTCACACGAATGGTCAAGTTTCACAGGGGTCAGGGTGTTGAGTTGGGCGTCTGTGGACGTTGAGTTGGGCGAGCGCAGGTGTTGAGTTGGGCCTCCCTCCCGCTTCAGTTGGGCATGCCTCCCCGGATGGCCAGGGAGGGAGACCCAACTCAACGTGCCCGTGGAGTGAGTGCCGCGCTTTCGCTGGGGAGGCCCTTCAGCCGCGGCTGCTGATTCTGCTGAGGATGGAGCGGATGACGAGACTCGAACTCGCGACATCGACCTTGGGAAGGTCGCGCTCTACCAACTGAGCTACATCCGCATGCGGACACTGGGCGTCTGCGGGTGTGATGCTAGCAATCGGTCGGCCGCTGAGGGGGCCCGGTAGGTTGCGACCTGGGTCTCGACCGCCCGTCGCGGCCTCCTGCCTCGGCCGCGGGCCGAGCTCGACCTGGCCTCCCACGACGCTCTCGACTCCGTCGAGACCGTAGGGTCGGCGCATGCTGCTGAGCGACCGCGACATCCTGGCCGAGATCGATGCCGGGCGGATCACGATGGACCCCTGGGACCAGGCGATGCTGCAGCCGTCGTCGATCGACGTGCGGCTCGACCGGTTCTTCCGGGTGTTCGAGAACCATCGCTATCCCCACATCGACCCGGCGGCCGACCAGTCCGACCTGACCCGCGAGGTGGAACCGCAGGGTGACGAGCCGTTCATCCTCCACCCGGGCGAGTTCGTGCTCGGCTCGACGTACGAAGGGGTGACCCTGCCCGACGACGTCGCGGCCCGCGTCGAGGGCAAGTCCTCGCTGGGTCGGCTCGGGCTGCTGACCCACGCGACCGCCGGCTTCGTCGACCCGGGCTTCTCGGGCCACGTCACCCTCGAGCTGGCGAACGTCGCGACGCTGCCGATCAAGCTCTACCCGGGGATGAAGATCGGCCAGTTCTGCTTCTTCCGGCTCTCGTCGCCGTCCGACCACCCCTACGGCTCGGCGAAGTACGGATCGCGCTACCAGGGCCAGCGGGGGCCGACGCCGTCGCGCTCGTTCCAGAGCTTCCACCGCACCCCGATCTGACGCACGGGCCGAAGTTAGTCTAGCCTTACTGAACTAAGGCTCACCTAACTTCGAGGAGCACCATGTCCACCCGTCGTACGGCGCTCGCCGCCGCGCTCACCGCCACGCTGGCCGGGCCGCTGCTCGCCGCCTGCTCCACCGGCTCCACCACCGACCAGGTCGACGCCCAGGCCAACACCGAGGTCGAGGCTGAGGCCTTCCCGGTCACCATCGAGCATGCCTTCGGTGAGACCACGATCGAGGAGGAGCCGCAGCGCGTGGCGACGCTCGGCTGGACCGACCAGGACAACGCGCTGGCGCTCGGGGTCGTCCCGGTGGCGTCGACCAAGCTGACCTGGGGTGGCAACGCCGGTGGCTCCAGCGACTGGTTCGACGCGGAGATCGAGGAGCTCGGCGCCGAGGCGCCGGTCCGGTACGACGACGCCGACGGCGCGCCCATCGAGGACGTCGCCGAGGCCCAACCCGACGTCATCCTCGCCACCAACTCCGGCATCACCGAGGCGGAGTACAAGAAGCTCAGCAAGATCGCACCGGTCGTCGCGTTCCCGGAGAACCCGTGGACCACACCGTGGCAGACCCAGATGGAGATGGTGGGACAGGCGCTCGGACGCAGCGACCTCGCCGCCGAGGTCACCGCCGATACCGAGGCCGTGATCGACGACGCGACGGCGGAGTACCCGCAGATGGAGGGGTCGTCGCTGATCTTCGGCTACCTCTCGACCGCGGACCTGAGCACCGTCGGCATCTACGCGCCCGAGGACCCGCGAGTCTCCCTCATGCACGACCTCGGGATGGTCGACGCCCCGTCCGTCGATGACGCGATCAAGCCGGGCGAGTTCTACGGCTCGGTGTCGGCGGAGCAGTCGTCCGAGCTCGAGTCGGACGTGTTCCTCACGTGGTCGGAGAACCCGGGTGACATGGAGACCTTCGCCAGTCACGACCTGGTGGGCCAGATCCCGGCGATCGCCGACGGCCACGCCTACGCCGAGGAGGACAAGCACGTCAGCCTCGCGGTGACGAACCCCTCGCCACTGTCGATCCCCTACGTCATCGACCACTTCGTCCCCGAGGTGGCGGCGGCGATCGACGGCACGTGACCCTCGTCGACAGCTCGGTCCCCACCCGGCCCGCCCCGCGGCGCCGGGTGGGGACGGCTGTCGTCGTGGCCGCCCTCGTCGCGGTGACGGGCATGGCCGCGGTGCTGTCGGTGCTCGTCGGCGCACGCGACGTCTCCCCCGGGGCACTGTTCGACACCAGTGATCCGTTGTACGCGGTCTCGCGGGCGCGGTTGGAGCGCACCGTGCTCGCGCTGGCCGTGGGTGCCGCACTCGGGCTGGCCGGCGGCTGCCTGCAGGGGCTGACCCGCAACCCGCTGGCCGATCCCGGCATCCTGGGCATCAACGCCGGGGCGTGCCTGGCGATGGTGCTGGCCATCTCCGTGCTGGGCGTGTCGTCGCTCTCGTCGTACGTCTGGTTCGCCTTCCTCGGCGCCGGCGTCGCTGCCGTGCTCGTGCACGTCGTCGCCTCCCTCGGACGCGAGGGCGCGACTCCGGTGAAGCTGGCGATCGCCGGTGCGGCCGTGACGGCTGCGGTCAGCAGCTGGACGTCTGCGGTGCTGCTGGTCGACCGCGAGACGATGGCGACCTTCCGGCTCTGGCAGGTCGGCACGGTCGGCGGACGCGGCTTCGAGGTGCTGCTGACCGGGCTGCCGTTCCTGGTGGTCGGTGCGGTGCTGGCCCTCGCAGGTGCGCGCGTGCTCAACGCGCTCGCCCTCGGTGACGACGTGGCCCGTGGCCTCGGCCGCCGGACAGCGCTCGACCGGCTCGTCATCGGCGTGGCCGTGGTGCTCCTGGCCGGCACCGCCACCGCCCTCGCCGGCCCGATCGCGTTCGTCGGGCTGATGGCGCCGCACGCGGTGCGCGCGCTGGTGGGTGGTGACTACGCCCTGGTGCTGCCGCTGAGCGCTCTCGCCGGGGCCGCCGTCGTCGTGCTCGCCGACACCCTGGGTCGTGTCGTGCTGCCGCCCGCCGAGGTACAGGTCGGCATCATGACCGCGGTCGTGGGCGTGCCGGTGTTCCTGCTCCTGATCCGTCGCGGCCGGGCGGCGGCACTCTGATGTCCACGGCAACGCTCGAGCCCCGGGCCCGGGTCGACGTGGACATCCCCGCCGTACGTCGTGCGCGCGGCCGGACCCGTCGCCGCCGACGCCGGGTCGTCGGCGGCATGGCCGTCCTGTTGGTGGCCGTGTTCGCGGCGCGGGTGCTGCTCGGCGACTACACCGTGACCATCCCCGACTTCTTCCGGATCCTGAGCGGGACCGAGATCCCCGGCGCGTCCTACATCGTGATGGAGAGCAAGCTGCCCGCGGCCGTGCTCGGCGTCCTGGCGGGCGTGGCGTTCGGCGTGTCCGGCGCGATCTTCCAGGCCACGCTGCGCAATGCTCTCGCGAGCCCCGACATCATCGGCATCAGCCTCGGCGCCAGCGCGGCGGCGGTCGTGGCCATCGTGCTGGTCGACCTGGAGGGCACCGCGGTGTCCGTCGTCGCCGTCATCGGTGCCATCGGGGCGGCCGTGCTGGTGCGACTGGCCGCCGGCACCGGCTCGGGCTACAAGCTCGTGCTCGTCGGGATCGGCGTCGCGGCCGCGCTCCAGGCGGTGATCCAGTACGTCTTCACCCGCGTCGACGAGTACGACGCCCAGCTGGTGCTGCGCTGGCTCGTCGGCAGTGTGAGCGGCGCCGACTGGGCGACCATCCGGGTGCTGTTCGTGCTGCTCGCGGTGTTGCTTCCGGTCACCGCGCTCGTGGCGCGGTCGCTGGGCGCGACAGAGCTGGGTGAGGACGCCGCGGCCGGACTGGGCGTCCCTCCGCACCGTACCGAGGTGCTGCTCATGCTCGCGGTGGTGCTGAGCGCGGTGGGCGTGGCAGCGGCCGGACCCATCGCGTTCGTCGCCTTCCTGGCCGGTCCGATCGCGCGGGCCCTCAACGGCGGCCGGACGACCCTGGTCGGCGCCGGCCTGACCGGCGCCGTGATCGTCGTCGGTGGCGACTACGTCGCCGACTATCTCCTCGCCGACATCAACTTCCCGGTCGGCGTCGTCACCGGCGCGCTGGGTGCGCCGTTCTTGCTCTGGCTGCTGGCCCGCGGCCGAACCGGAAGGAGAGTGGCGTGACCGCCATGACCACCGACCCGCACGTCTCCCCGACCCCCGACCCTGCGGCGTCGGGCCGTCTCGTCGCGGACGCCGTGAGTCTCGGCTACGGCGAACGCACCGTGGTCGAGGGGTTGTCGCTCGTCGTGCCCGACGGCGCGGTGACCGCCGTCGTCGGCGCCAACGCCTGCGGCAAGTCGACCTTGCTGCGCGGGATGGCTCGACTGCTGCGGCCCACCTCGGGAGCGGTGCTCCTCGACGGCCAGGAGATCCACCGCCAGCCCACTCGACAGGTGGCCAGGTCCCTCGGCCTGCTGCCGCAGGCGCCGATCACCCCGGAGGGAGTCAGTGTGGTCGACCTGGTCTCGCGCGGTCGGCACCCGCACCACGGGATGCTGGGTCGCTGGACGGCCGAGGACGACGCCGCCGTCGCTGAGGCGCTGGCGCTGACCGACGTCGCCGACCTCGCCGACCGCGACGTCGACGAGCTCTCCGGCGGGCAGCGGCAACGCGTCTGGGTCGCGATGGCGCTGGCGCAGGGCACCGACCTGCTGCTGCTGGACGAGCCCACGACGTACCTCGACGTCGCCCACCAGATGGAGCTGCTCGAGCTGCTGCGCGACCTCAACGCCTCGCGCGGCACCACCATCGTGATGGTGCTCCACGAGCTCAACCTCGCGGCTCGCTTCGCCGACCACCTGTTCGCCATGCGTGACGGGAGCATCGTGTCGGCCGGGACCCCCGCCGAGGTCCTCACCGAGGAGACGGTGCGGGAGGTCTTCGGGCTCCCGTGCCGCGTGATCCCCGACCCCGTGTCCGGCACCCCGCTGGTGGTGCCGCTCGGACGCTCGAGCAGGAAGGCCGAACGATGACCACGACCGCCGCACCCTTGCCGATGATCCTCGAGGAGGTCGAGGTGGTCGCCGTCGAGCGGCTCTCGCCCACGTTCGTGCGGATCGAGCTCGGCAGCCCCGCGCTCGCCGACTTCGGCGTCGACGGGCCGATCCTCGACCAGCGCATCAAGCTGGTCTTCCCACCCGAGTCCGGCGTGCTCCCGTCCTTCGAGGGCGCCGACGAGTCGTGGTTCGACACCTGGCTCGACCGGCCGGTCGAGGAGCGCGGGCACATGCGGACCTACTCGGTCCGCGAGGTGAGGGGCGAGGGCGCTGCCACCCGGCTGGTCGTCGACTTCGTGCTCCACCTCGACGAGGGCGGGAGCGGGCCCGGCTCGCTGTGGGCCGCTGCCGCGCGTCCGGGCGACCGGCTGGTGACGCTGGCGCCGCGGCGCGGCGTCCCGTTCGGTGGCATCGAGTTCGTGCCGGGCTCGGCCCGTCACCTGCTGCTGGCCGGTGACGAGACCGCTGTCCCCGCCATCTCCTCGATCCTGGAGTGCCTGCCGGAGGGGTCGCGGGGCGCCGCGTTCCTCGAGGTCCCCGTCTCCGACGACGTGCTCGACGTCGAGGGGCCGGTGGGCGTGGAGATCATCTGGCTCCCGCGTGACGGCGCCCCGCTGGGGGAGAAGCTGTACGCCGCAGTCGTGGGGCATCTCGGGACCACAGGGCGGTCGAGCGTGTCGAGACCCGACGTGGCCGACGACGACGTCGACCCGGAGCTGTGGGAGACCCCGACGTACTCGTCGTCGGGCGAGAAGCTGCCCGAGGAGGGCGCGGCCTCGCGGCCTGACCTCTACGCCTGGATCGCCGGTGAGTCGAAGGTCGTCACCGGCCTACGACGCCACCTGGTGCGCGACCTCGGCATCGACCGGCGCCAGGTCGCCTTCATGGGCTACTGGCGCCGGGGCGTCGCGATGCGCTCCTAGGACGGTGGCTCAGTGCTCCAGCCGGTCGGCGACCCGGCGCAGCCCGGCGGCGACGCGGGCGCGTCGGCGGGGAGCAGGGTGGGTCGGGGCGGGGCGGTGCGTGCGCTCGGTCTCGTGCTGGGCCAGGTCGTAACGGCGGGTCAGTTCCTCGGCCTCGGTCAGGTAGCTGCTCATGATGGTCGTTCCTCTCGGTGAGTGGTGGTCGTGTGGTCACTGCTGGGTGAGGACGACGTCGCCGCTGACCGTGGTGGCCCGCAGCTCGACGTGGTCGGCGCCCTCGGTGGGCTGGCCGACGCCCTCGACGTTGTTGTGGATCCGGCCCGACACCGTCGAGATGTCGGTCCAGATGGGGGTGCCGGCCGGGATGCCGACGTGGACGGAGCCGCTGGCCCCCTTGGCGACGAACTTGCCGCGCCGGGCGGTGTCGATCTGGAGGTCGCCGCTGCCGGTGGTCAGCGACAGGTCGCCGTCGGCCTCGACGACACGGACGTCGCCGGAGCCGGTCTTGATGACGGCCGGGCCCTCGCTCGCGCCGATCTGGACGTCGCCGGAGCCGGTCGAGACCGCGATCGCCGATCCGGCGTGACGCACGGTGACGTCACCCGAGCCGCACTTGACGCGGGCGGCGCTGCGGGCCTCCTCGATCTCGACGTCGCCGGACCCGGTCTCGGTGGTGTTGGAGCCGGCGAGGATGTCGAGCCGGACGTCGCCCGAGCCGGACTTCACGTGGCTGGTGCCGATCTCGCCGATGACGCCGAGGTCGGCGCTGCCGGTCCGGACGGCCAGGTCACTGCCGGTGGGCATGGTGACCGTCACGAACAAGTTGGAGTCGTCGTTGAAGAAGCCGGTACGGCGCCGGGGAGCGACGATCCGCAGGTCGCGGCCCTCGAGCGACACCTCCACCTCGTCGGCGTGCCGTCCGGTGATCTCGACGGTGCTCTCGGTCGTGTCGGTGGCGGTCACGTCGATCGAGCCGGAGCCGATCTCGACGTAGAGCGCGACGGGTTCGTGGGTCTCGTAGCGGTGGTCGGACATGGTGTCTCCAGGGTGTGTTCGGCCACGGGGCCGGCGGGGTGCCGGTCCCTGGTGTGGGGTTGGGTGTGGGGTCAGTCGGTCAGAGCCAGCCGGTCATCCGGCGGTTGCCCTTGTCCTTCCCGAAGGGGAAGCCTTCGCCGAAGGGGAGGCTGGAGAGGTCGATGTCGACCTCGATCGCCCGGTCGCTGGACGCGGCCCGGACGACCTTGACCAGCCACGTGTTGAGGCTGTCGCCGGCCCGCGCGGCCTTCTCCTCGGCCCGCGCCTTCACCGACTCGGGGATCCGGAGCGTGATCCGGGCCAGGCCGCCTTCGTCGGGCTCCTCGGCCGCGGGCGGCGGCGGGGGAGCCGGCGGTGCGGCCGGTGCGGCGACGTGGACCATGAAGTCGAGCTCGCGGCCGTTGAGGCGGACGTCGACGCCCCCGCTGGGCAGCTCCGCGGTGATCTCGGCGGCGGCCTGCGAGACGGCTTCCATGAGGGCGAGCCGGGCGGCGGGGTCGAGGGCCAGCAGCAGCCGTTCGGCAGCCGCCCGGGTCTCGTCGCCCCCGGCCTCGGCCGCGGACACGAGATCCCGGCGGAGGCCTTCGACGTACGGCGTGATGTCCATGCACATCACAATGACATCACTCTGATGTCATGTCAACACCATTCCGCCGCGAGATGATGTCACGACAGCGGCAGGAGGCCTCGTCTACGGTGGGTCCGCTCTCACTCGGGTCTCGGAAGGGGACGCATGACCTCGACGGCGCATCTCACTGGTCAGCTGACGGTGATGGCCGAGACGCTCATCGACGCCAACGTCGTCGACTACGCGATCCTGGCCATCTACTTCGGCTTCGTGCTCGGCATCGGGTTTCTCGCCCGTCGACATGTCTCCGACTCGGTGGACTTCTTCCTGTCGGGCCGCTCGCTGCCTGCGTGGGTGACCGGGCTGGCGTTCATCTCGGCCAACCTCGGCGCGGTCGAGATCATGGGCATGTCGGCCTCCGGCGCGGAGCTCGGGCTGGCGACCGTGCACTACTTCTGGATCGGCGCGATCCCCGCGATGCTGTTCCTCGGCGTCGTGATGATGCCGTTCTACTACGGCTCGAAGGTCCGCTCGGTCCCCGAGTTCATGCTGCGCCGGTTCGGACCCGGCGCCCACCTGGTCAACGCCATCTCGTTCGCGCTCGCGCAGCTCCTGATCGCCGGCGTCAACCTCTACCTGCTCGGCACGATCGTCCGGGCGCTGCTGGGCTGGTCGCTGCCGGTCGCGCTGCTGCTGGCCGCCGTCGTCGTGCTGTCCTACATCACGCTCGGCGGGCTCTCGGCCGCGATCTACAACGAGGTGCTCCAGTTCTTCGTGATCGTGGCGGCGCTGCTGCCGCTCACGCTGCTCGGTCTCAACCGGGTCGGCGGCTGGGACGGGCTGACCGAGAAGATCACCGCCGCGGCCGACGGGGGCGCCGGCCCGCCGGCCGAGCAGCAGCTGAACTCGTGGCCGGGACAGGCGCTCTCGGGGTTCGACTCACCGGTCCTGTCAGTGATCGGGATCGTGTTCGGCCTCGGCTTCGTGCTCTCCTTCGGCTACTGGACGACCAACTTCGTCGAGGTCCAGCGCGCGATGGCCACCAACTCGATCTCCGCCGCCCGGCGTACGCCGATCATCGGCGCCTTCCCCAAGATGTTCGTCCCGTTCATCACCATCGTCCCGGGCATGATCGGCGCGGTGCTGGTGACGGAGATCGCCGACCTGAAGGCCGGCGAGACACCCGAGGGCGTCGCCACCGGCGCCGACGTGACCTACAACGACACGCTGCTCTACCTGATGCGTGACCTGCTGCCCAACGGCCTGCTGGGGCTGGCGATCACGGGTCTGCTGGCGGCCTTCATGGCCGGCATGGCGGCGAACATCTCGGCGTTCAACACCGTCTTCAGCTATGACCTGTGGCAGGACTACGTCGTCAAGGACCGCGAGGACGACTACTACCTCAAGGTCGGCCGGGTGGCGACCGTGGTGGCCACCGTCGCCGCGATCGGGACCGCCACCTTCGCGGCCAGCTTCTCCAACATCATGGCCTACCTGCAGACGCTCTTCGGCTTCTTCAACGCCCCGCTGTTCGCGACCTTCATCCTCGGCATGTTCTGGAAACGGATGACCGCTACCGCGGGCTGGATGGGGTTGGTGGCCGGCACCCTCTCCGCCGTCGCGGTCGCCTTCCTCAGTGAGGACGCGTTCGGGTCTGCGAGCCTCGGCGTGATCCCGCTGAGCGGACAGGGCGCGGCGTTCGTGGCCGCCTCGGCCGCCTTCATCGTCGACATCGCGCTGAGCATCGTCGTCTCGCTGGTCACCACACCCAAGCCGGTCGACCAGCTGCGCGGCCTGGTCTACTCCGAGACTCCGGTCGAGATGCGCACCGATCCGGACGAAGCCTCGGCGCCCTGGTTCCGACGTACCCTGCCCCTGGCCGGCCTCGCACTGGCCATGGTCATCGCCCTCAACCTGGTGTTCTGAGGAGACCTGACATGACGGAGAAGAAGACCGCCGGCGCATTCGACATCCGCTCCATCATCGGGCTCCTGCTCGCCGTGTACGGCGTGATCCTCACCGCGATGGGGCTGTTCGCCGACACCGAAGAGGACAAGACCGGCGACATCAACTCCAACCTCTACGCCGGTCTCGGCCTGCTCGTCGTCGGCTTGGGGTTCCTGCTGTGGGCGCGGTTGCGACCCATCCGGGTCCCCGACCACGTCGACCGCGACATGGAGCGACCGGACGGCCACTGAGGCGCTGACGCGCTGTTCTCGGTGAGGGTGGCCGCCCGAGAATGACGTATGCCGACCGCTGCCGAGTACGCCGCTGACCTCGTCGCCTCGGTGCGCGACGACCCCGCGGGGCGCGGTGGCGCTGATGCGGTCCCTGTACGAGGCGGAGGCCGGGCACCCCGAGCTCCATCTGCCGTACGGACGGGCGGCGCTGGGGTTCATGGGGTGGCAGCTGCGCCGTGGCCTGCTCAACGCGCCCGACGCTCGTGTGCCCGGCAGCCCGTGGTGGCGAGCCGTCAACGAACGGCTGTTGCACGAACCGCGGAGGCACGAGGCCACGTGCTCGGGCTGGGCGGCGCGATGTCGTCCTGGAGCGCCAGCTGCTGCACCGCGTTCGCCCGGGAACCGTCGGCGAGGACGTGGTACCGGGCGCACAACGCGAGCATCGTGGCGGCCTACCTCGAGCACCGCGAGCTGGCCGAGTCCGGTCGCACGCCGAGCGCTTCTTCCTCAACCTGATTCTGGTGCGTGTCCTCTTCGCGCACGCCCTCGTCGCGACACCTCGCCTGGCCCTGAGCTGGATGTGGCCGCTCGGCCCGGTCCTGGGCGACCCACGCCTCATGGTCACCGGCATCTCGTGTCGCTCTCGCGGGTGATGCCCCGCGAGTACCCGCTGACCATGGACCTCGACTGGTACATCGGCAACGAGCACGGCATCGGTCGGATCCTCGACCGCGGCGTGATCCAGCCACGGGTGGGTGCTCTCTACTCGTGGTCCGCCGGTGAGCTCTCGATCCCCGAGCTCGCCACCCTCGTCCGGGACGGCTTGCCCGCTACGCCTGGGACGCGGGCGACGCGGAGCCGTGGAACCCGCGCCACCGGTCGGATCGCTCGGAGCCGCGAGGTGAGTCGCTTCCGACGACGCGACGAGCCGCGCTCAGTCCCGTAGACCGCGCTCGATCTCGGCCAGCGCAGTGGTGAGGTCGACCGTCGGCGTCCAGCCCCAGCCACGGGCGCGATCGGCGAGGATCTGGCCGGTCCAGGCCGGGGTGTCGTCCCAGACCGGGTCGACGCCGAGGGCGCGGGTGACGGTCTCGTAGTAGTCGCGGACGGTCGCGGGGCCGGCAGCAACGTTGACGGGCGTGCAGGAGCCGGGCTCCGGTCCGGTGAGCCTGCCGGACGCCAGGTCGGCGACGAGGTCGGCGAGGTCGTCGAGGTGGACCCAGGCGAATGTCTGGTCGGGTACGGCGTGGCGCGCACGCTCGTCGTCGCGGATGTCAGCCGGGCGGAGCGTGTTCCAGATCGAGGTCTCGCCGGGGCCGAGGATCGCGGGTGGCCGGACCAGGATCCTCGTCATGCCCTCGATCGCGGCCAGGGCGAGGTCGGTGTCGCGCTTGGTGACGGCGTAGTCGCCGGCGTCGTCGGGCACCAGTGCCGAGCTCTCGTCCACGTCGCCGACCCCGGGGGAGCGGTCGTAGACGGCGGCGGTCGAGATGTGGACCAGGCGCTCGACGCCGGCGTCGGCCGCGGCCTGCGCGAACCCCCGAGTGCCCTCGACGCCGATCCGGTGCTGCGTCTCACGGTCGCTGCCCATGGGGTGGACGGTCGTCACGACTGCGCTCGCCCCCGCGACGACGTCGGCCGCGAAGTCCGGGTCCGTGAACTCCCCGACCCGCTCCTCGACACCGTCGAGGTGCGGGGCGGTGCCGGCTCGTCGTACGACGGCACGGACGGTCACGCCCCGCTCGGCCAGCGCCCGGCAGACACGAGCGCCGACGAGTCCGTTGGCTCCGGTGACAACGACGAGGGAATCGCTCATGAGCGCCACGATGTCACGCTTGTCTGACCTGCCAGCCGGCTCGACAATGAGACATGCGGCTCCCGAGGGCATTGCTCGTCTTCCTGCTCGCGCTGCTGATCTCACTCATCAGCGGATGTGGCGACAGCCCCGACGATGAACCGCGTTCGGAATCGGGCCAGGCCTCCCTCGACGGCGAATTCACGGATCGAGTGCCCAGCGAGGACGCAGTCCAGACCTGCGACGCGGACTGCCGTGCCGAACGCCGTGCTGAACGTCGTGCCGAGTACGAGGCGAAGGTGGCCGAGCGCTGCCCTCCACTCTTGGCCCGGGTGAACCTCACCTACCGCATCACCGCCACCCCGTCGGCCGGGGGAAACGAGATCGGGCTCCACATGACCCTCGAGAACGAATCTGAGGTCCCTCTGGCCGGCTCCACGGGCGGCGTGCTCCAAGTCTCGCCCGGTCCTAAGTCGAACCAGATCAACTGGGGAGGGTCGAGCGCCGACGAGCTCTACCAGAAGCCGAGGAACCACCACGTCCAGGGAGGTGTGGCACGACCGCCAGCCCCCGGGCTGGCACCCGGTCGGTGATCGCGTGACCTCGTTCAACTTCTACACCTACTCTACGCCCCCGGGCCAGGCACGGTGGTGTGCCACATCCCGGCCACGGTCGTCGCACCGCGCGGTCTGGTCGACGGGCACCCGTCGGGGCATTGGACCCAGCAGTCAGAAAGCTGAACGGGGCCTTCGAAAGCGACCCCAACGGCGGTCGAGCTTGTCGAGACCCTCGGGCGTGGATCGGGCAGATCACGCTTCGGTCACGATGCCGGAATCCCTTGTGGACAAGGGGTTCTGAGCACTCTGGGTTGTCAGTGGTGGCGGCTTGAATGGGGGTATGGCGATCACCCCGCTCCCGCAACCGACACCCTCGAGGGTGGTGGCTGGAGCGTGCGAGGAGATCGACTCGATGACCGGCCGGTTGTGGTCCGCACGGACGTCTGAGGAGCTGGTGGCCGGGGTCGAGGAGCTGCAGCGGCTCAAGGCCAAGACGGCGGCGTTGGAGGCCGAGCTGCTCGCCGAGATCGACGTCCGCGAGGTCGCCAAGCGAGAGCTGGCGTGGGGATCGACCGCCGACTGGTTCACCCACCTGGCCGGGCACCACCCGCCGGCAAGGCAAGCGCACTGTCGTTCATGCGCGGCAGTTGGTGGGCGAACGTACGGCGACCCTCGACGCCCTGCGCGAAGGCACGATCTCACCCGACCAGGCCGACGTCATCGTGGACGCGGTCGAGCGGCTCCCACTGGCCGAGGAGGTCCGCCGCCGGGGTGAGCAGACCCTGCTGACCGAGGCCGGCCGGCTCAACGCCACCGACCTGCACCGCGCCGGACGCCACCTGGCCACCGTCGTCGACCCCGACCGTGACGAACGCGACGCCGAGAAGGCCCTGGACCGCGAGGAGCGCGCCGCCCACCTCGGCCGGTTCCTCACCGTCTCCGACGACGGCTGCGGCGGAGTCCGGGTCAAGGGCCACGGCTCGGTCGAGGACGCCGCCACCCTCCGCGCCGCACTCCTGCCGCTCACCAAACCCGTCCCCGACATCGACCCGGCCACCTGTGAGGAGACAGCCCGATCCGCGCGACCACGGCGCCCGGATGTGGGACGCCCTGGTCCAGCTCGCCCAACACGCCCTCGACACCGACCACCCACCCGCCTCCCACGGCGCCCGACCCCGCGTCACCGTCACCATCGACGCCAACACCCTCCACGGCGACCCAGCCGTGGTTCCGGGGTCGGGGGTCACCGACGACGGACTCGACCTCCCCGCCACCGCCGTCCGCCGGATGGCCTGCGACGCCGACCTGATCCGCGTCCTCCTCGACGCCGACGGCTGCGTCCTCGACGTCGGCCGCACCCACCGCCTGGTCACCCCCGCCATCTGGACCGCCCTCGTGGCCCGCGACCACCACTGCGCCTTCCCCGCCTGCACCAGACCACCCGTGATGTGCCACGCCCACCACATCCGCCACTGGATCCACGGCGGCCCGACCTCACTCGACAACCTCGTCCTGGTGTGCGGCCACCACCACCGCACCCTCCACCACACCCCCTGGCAGGTCCGCCTCGCAGAGGACCGCAAACCCGAGTTCCTCCCACCACCCAAGCCCGGACGACCACCACCCGACTGGATCCGACACCGCCCACGCCACGAGTGAGTGGCCCCGGCTGACCGGTCAACTTCGGCGCCGATACATCGTCTGACGATGTATCATGGCGACGTGACCGAGCAGGCGCTGTACATCCTGGCCAGCCTGGCCCGCGGGGAGTGCCACGGTTACGGCATCGCCCGCGACGCCGAGGAACTGTCGGAGGGGCGGGTTCGACTGTCTGCCGGCACGCTCTACGGCGCGCTGAACCGGCTGCGGGACGACGGACTGGTCGAGGCCGCCGGAGACCGCCAGGTCCACGGGCGGCGGCGCCGGTACTACCGGATCACTGAGCTGGGTCGGACCGCGCTCGCGGACGAGGTCGATCGGCTGCGCGCGACCGCGGTCGCGCTCGGTGCGCGGGTCCAGGCGGCCCCGGCGTGAGGCGCCGCATCCTGCGCACCTGCTTGTTGGCGTACCCGCGCGATCTTCGCGAACGTGATGGCGCCGAGTTGTGCGACCTCGCGGAAGACCTGGCGGCCGAGCACGGAATCGTGCGCGAGGCGGTCGGGCTGGTGCGCGGCGGCTGGTCGGAGCGTGTGCGTCGTTGGAGCCCGCGCCGAGGCGCCACGGTTGCGACCGTCACGACCGGCGCAGTGGTCGCCGTGCTGACCTGGTCGGCCGCGGCCGCAGCCCAACCCGGGAGGGTCGAGGAAGACCGGTTCGAGTGCGCGGGCGACTGTGCCCTGATGGAGCGCGAGGTGGCCCAGCGGACTGCCCGGGGCTGGACCTGCGTCGAGCTCCACCCAGCGGACGCCGCCACGTGGCAATGCACCCTGGACTGAGGCAGGCCATCGGTGCCCTAGCGGCGGCCGTCATGCTCACCACCTCCTGTGTTGGAGCCCCCTCGTCGACGCCCCGCGACGCGGAGACGGAGCTGCACCGGGCAGACATCTTCGACCCAGCCGACCTGCCTCCTGGCTCGAGCGGAACGCTCGTCGCCGCGGTCGACGGCGAGATGCTTCTCTGCGAGGGGTGGGGTCTTGCGGACAAGGAAACGGGAGCCGAGGCCAGCTGCGACACCGTCTACGACCTCATGTCCATGACCAAGCAGTTCACGGCAGCAGCGATCCTGAAACTCCAGATGATGGGGCGACTGCGAGTGACCGACCGGATCGGCCGGTTCCTGGACGGGGTCCCGGCGGACAAACGAGCCATCACCATCCACCAGCTGCTCACGCACACGGCCGGCCTGGTCGAGGCGGTGGGCGATGACTACGAGCGCACGTCGCGGGCGGACCTGATCAGCCAGGCGATGGCTTCCGACCTGCGGTGGCCCCCGGGGACCCGGTATCTCTACTCGAACACCGGCTACAGCCTGCTGGCCGCGATCGTGGAGGTGGCCTCCGGCGAAGGCTACGAGGAGTTCCTGGCGCGGCACCTCTTCGAGCCGGCAGGCATGACGAGTACGGGGTACGCCTTTCCGGACTGGGAGTCGGCGGAGGTCGCCGTTGAGTACGACGAGCGAGACCGTTCGCAGGGACGTCCGTTCGAGCATCCTTGGGCCGCGGACGGTCCGTACTGGAATCTCCGAGGCAACGGAGGAATGCTGTCGACCGCGCGGGACATGTTGCGGTGGTACCTGGCACTCGATGGCCATGAGGTCCTGGACGCACGCGCGAAGCGGCAGCTGTTCCGGCCACATGTCCGCGAGGGGCCACAGGCCGAGAGTCGGTACGGCTACGGGTGGGTGGTCCTGGACACACGCTACGGACCGGTGCAGTGGCACAACGGCGGCAACGGCTGGTCGTACGGCGAGATCGTCCGCATCCCGGATGCACGCGGCTTCGCGTTCTGGGTCACCAACCACAGCCAGAGCCGACCCGGGGAGTGGAACCTCGAGCGGTTCGGGGCTCGACTCACCAACGACGTGGTGGAACGAGTGGTGCAGGAAGCCGCGGTCCTCGACTGATCTGCGGCCGGTCGTGCCCCGTCACAGGTCGAAGAGCGAACCCGAGCCCTTGATCTCGACGTCGGTCTTGGGCTGGTGAGCCTCGCCGCTGGGCGCCGCAGTCGGCTCCGACTTCTGCTCGTCCGGCTCGGTCTCGGCCTCAGGGGTCTCGTCCTCGCTGGGCTCCACCTCGGAGTCGTCAGCCTCAGGCTCGGGCGCCGATTCCTCGGCCTCTGGCTCGGCCTCGTCGGTCGAGGCGAACGTCGCCGCCTGGCTCAGGGCCGCGCCATCGGGCTTGTTGCTCGACGTGTCGTCCGGCTCCGGCTCCACTTCGGGCGTCGGACTCGGCCTCGGCGGTCGGACTCGGACGGTGCCGCGATGTCGAACAACGAACCGCCGGTTGCCGATCTTCGGCGTGGGGGTTCGAGGCTCGTCGCTGGCGCTCCTCGCACCTCAACCGCCGACGAGTCGGCTCTGCCTCCTCGGGGGTCTCGACGGGTCCGGCGCCGCCTGCTCCGGTTCGGCGTCCGGCGTCGTCGGCGGCGATGTCGAAGAGGGAGCCAGCCTTGCTGTCGGGTTCGCGGCCTTCGGCTCGTCGGGGGTCTCGACAGGCTCGACCGCCGTCTTCTCCGGTTCGGAGCCCGCGTCGACGCGCCGAGGTCGAAGAGGGAGCCATCCGCCTTCTCGGGGGTCTCGACAGGCTCGACCGCCGTCTTCTCCGGTCCGGAGTCCGCGTCGTCGTCGGTGCCGAGGTCGAAGAGGGAGCCACCCTTGCTCTCGGGTTCGGCGGCCTTCGGCTCCTCGGGGGTCTCGACAGGCTCGACCGCCGTCTTCTCCGGTTCGGATTCCGCCTCGTCGCCCAGGTCGAACAGGGACGACCCTCCGCTCGCCTTGGCGGCGGGACCGGCGTCGGCGGTCTCGGTGATGGTGCCCTCGGTCTGGGTGGCGTCGCCGGCCTCGGGCTCGGCCTTGGTCGCCTCGTCGTCGCGGGTGAGAGTCGCGGTCGCCGTACCGCCGCCAGCCGAGGAGGACGGCGCGGCCACCTTCTTCTGACGCGTCGCGGGCTCGCCCTTGATCGAGGCCAGCAGCATCTGCGCGACGTCGAGCACCTCGACCTCCTCTCGGGCGTCACCGGAGTCCTGCATCGCGGTGAGTCCGTCGGAGAGCATCACCCGGCAGAAGGGGCAGCCGACCGCGATCTGGTCGGCACCGGTGCCGACGGCCTCGGTGGTGCGGTTGAGGTTGATCCGCTCACCGATCGTCTCCTCCATCCACATCCGGGCACCGCCGGCGCCACAGCAGAAGGACCGCTCGGAGTTGCGCTCCATCTCGACGAACTCCGCGCCCGGCATGACCTGCAGCAGCTCGCGCGGCGGCGAGTAGACCTGGTTGTGGCGGCCGACGTAGCACGGGTCGTGGTAGGTGATCGAGCGCTTCTCGGTGCCGGCGCCGGTGGCGACCGGGGTCAGCTTGCCCTCGCGCACGAGCCGGTTGAGCAGCTGCGTGTGGTGCACCACCTGGAGCTCGATGCCGAACTCCTTGTACTCGTTCTTGAGCGTGTTGAAGCAGTGGGCGCAGGTCGAGACGACGTTCTTGACCTTGAACTCCTTGAACGTCTCGACGTTCTGCTGCGCCAGGCCCTGGAACACGAACTCGTTGCCGGCGCGGCGGGCCGAGTCGCCGGTGCAGGTCTCACCCTTGCCGAGTACGCCGAAGGAGACGCCCGCGATGTTGAGGAGCTCGGCCACGGCGCGGGTGGTCTTCTTGGCGCGGTCCTCGTAGGCACCCGCGCAGCCGACCCAGAACAGCCAGTCGACGGAGTCGAGCGACTCGAGGTCCTCGCCGACGACCGGGACGTCGAAGTCGAGGCCCTGCGCCCAGTCCATCCGCATGTTCGGGGACAGGTTCCACGGGTTGCCCTTGGACTCCATGCCCTTGAACAGCTGGTTGAGCTCGGAGGGGAAGTTCGCCTCGACGAGCACCTGGTAGCGGCGCATGTCGACGATGTGGTCGACGTGCTCGATGTCGACGGGGCACTGCTGGACACAGGCGCCGCAGGTCACGCACGACCAGAGCACGTCGGGGTCGATGACGGCGCCGCCGGTCGGGTTCCAGGCCTCGCCCTCGGTCGCGCCGACGAGGGCCCGCTCGACCTCGGCCGCGAGCTCGGGGTCGTTCTCGAGCAGCTTCTCGCGCTTGGCCTCGTCGGCCTGGAGCCAGGATCCGATGTGGAACGCGTGGTCCCGCATGTTCATGATCAGCATCTTGGGGGAGAGCGGCTTCTCGGTGTTCCAGGCCGGGCACTGGTCCTGGCAGCGGCCGCACTCGGTGCAGGTCGCGAAGTCGAGCATGCCCTTCCACGAGAAGTCCTCGATCGACCCGATGCCGAGGGTGGTGTCCTCGTCCATGTCCTCGAGGTCGTCGAGGGTGACCGGCTTGCCGGCGGAGGTCAGCGGGCGCGCGGCGCCGAGCGCGACCGGCTGCCGCTTGAACATGACGTTGAGCGGCGCGACGAAGATGTGGAGGTGCTTGGAGTTCAGCACGATCACGAGGAAGACCAGCATCACGCCGATGTGGAGCAGCAGCCCGATGCCCTCGAGCGTGTGGATCGCGTCCTCCGAGAGGCCGTCCAGGAGGTTGCCCAGCCCGACCGAGACGAAGGCGCCGCTGTCATAGGGGAGGTTGCCGGCGGCGGACGCGGCACCTCGGAACAGGAACATCGTCCAGATGACGTTGAAGATCATGAACAGGACCATCCAGGCCCCGCCCAGGTGCGAGCCGGAGAAGCGGGAGCGGCGCCCCAGCTTCTCGGGAGCGTTCTTGAGCCGGATCTGCGCGAAGACGCCGAGGCTGACCAAGGCAAGGACCGCGATCAGATCCTGGGCGAAGCCGAGCACCTCCCAGTGGCCGATGATCGGGATCGCGAACTCGTCTGAGATGAGCAGCACGCCGTACGCCTCGACGTAGACCGACGCGAGGATCACGAAGGCCCAGAACACGAAGAAGTGGGCCGCGCCCGGCACCGTCCACTTCAGCAGCTTCCGCTGCGCGAAGACCTCGACCACCTGGGTCTTCGCGGCCTGGCCGACCCGAGCCGTGACGCCCTCGACCCGCCGCGGGTCGGGCTGGCCGCTCGTGATCAGGCGGTAGAGCCAGACTCCCCGGCGCGCGGCGATCGGGAGGGCGATCGCGTTGATCAGGAGGCCAACGATCAGGACCCAGTCCACTTCTGCTCCTCGTGTCCGGCGGCGTACGCCGGGTCGGTGCCACGACACGTCGCGCTGAGACTACGGCGAACTGGACGCGCGGTCAGGGGGGCGGACGTGTGACAAACGCTACTCCCCGGTAACCGCAGCGACCCGACCCGGGTCCCCACACCCGTGCCGCGGGACTCGGGTCCCGAACCGGGACTCGCGCCCCAGTCGTCCTGAGCTGACCCGGACCCAGTGCCGAAGGCTCCCGGCCCGATCGGGTCCCGGGCCTCAGGCGCCGAGCGGGCGACGGGCGAAGCCTGCCTTCGAGGGCCACAGCGGCCCGGAAAGGGGCCCGGCCATGAACAAGACGTGGCAGTCAGTGATCGCAGGAATCGCTCTGGCATCCGTGCTCTCGGCGTGCGGCGACGAAGCGGTGCCGAACGTGCGGCCCGGTGCCGATCCTCGCGACGCGCGTTCCGAGGGTCCGGCGAGCGAGTCCGAGAAGAAGCAGTCGGACGCGAAGCCCACCGACGCCACGACGTCGGCCACGCCGGCCCGAGGGACCGAGGCGACCGGAGGATCACTGGCCGGCACGGACCGGTGGCGGGTCGAGCGTCCGGCGGAAGGACGCATCTCCGGCTACGCGACGCGCGCGGGCGGCCTGCCCGGGACGGCGGTCGACCTGAAGGTGTCGACGTCCGCGGACACCTACCGCGTCACCGCCTACCGGATCGGCGCCTACGAGGGCGGTGTGGGACGGGTCGTCTGGCGCTCGCGATTCCTCGAGGGGAAGGAGCAGGCCGATCCCGTCTTCCGGCCGGCGGAGACCCGCACCGTGGTCGCACCCTGGAAGCGCAGCCTGAGGGTCGACACCACCGGCTGGCAGCCGGGCTTCTACCTCTTCGAGCTCCGCACGGGCCAAGGCTTCGAGAACGTGGTGCCGTACGTCGTCTCGTCACCCTCGGCGGAGGGCACCGTGGCCCTCGTCGCTCCCGCGACCACGTGGCAGGCCTACAACCGATGGGGTGGGTACAGCCTCTACCACGGACCTGACGGCGACCAGCGCAGCTACGCCGTCAGCTTCGACCGGCCCTACGACCAGTCCCAGGGCGCCAACGACTACCGCTCCGCCGCCATGCCGATCGTGGTCCGGGCCGAGCAGCTGGGGATCCCGCTGTCGTACTACACGAACGTGGACCTGCACACCACGCCCGGCGTGCTGGACGGTGCCCACGGCTACGTGTCGATGGGGCACGACGAGTACTGGACCACGACCATGCGCTCCGTGGTCACGGAGGCGCGCGACGCCGGCACCAACCTGGCGTTCCTCGGTGCCAACACCATGTACTGGCGGGTGCGGCTGGAGGACCGACCCACCGGCGAGGCTCGCGTGCTGGTGGGCTACCGGCACGACGCACACCTGGACCCGATGCGCGACCGGACGCCGCGCGAAGCGACGTTCCGGTTCCGGGACGCCCCCGCCGCGGACCCGGAGGACTCCTTGATCGGCATGCAGTACGAGTGCTACCCGGTCGACGCCGACTACGTCGTGGTCACGCCGGAGTGGTGGGGGTTCCGGGACGCGGACGTCCGCGCTGGAGACCGGATCCCCGACCTGGTCGGGCCGGAGGCCGACCGCGTCTACCCCTCACGGCGGCTGCCCCGGCCGATGCAGATCCTCAGCCGCACGCCGTACGACTGCGCCGGTGTCCCCACCGTCGCGGAGTCGGTCTACTACACGACCGCGTCGGGAGCCGGGGTCTTCACCGCAGGCACGCTGCGGTGGGGGTGCGCGCTGGTGAACCGGTGCGAGAAGGACCTCAGCCCGGTGACCCGGACCTTCGTCCACCGCGTCACCGGCACGCTCCTCGAGGAGTTCGCCCGCGGCCCGGTCGGGCGTCGTCACCCGGCGAAGGACAACATCGCCGAGATGGCGCCGTCGCCGATCCACGCGGTGTCGGCTAGTTGACGTGCCCGCGATCGGACATCATGGGCTCATGGGCTGCGCCGAGCGTCGAGGGTGGGCCGCGACGCGAGTCCCGGCCCTCGCCCTCGCCCTCGGTCTGCTCGCCGGGTGCACCGGTGACCCGCAGGAGCAGCCGACGCCCGCGCCCGAGTCCGTTGCTCTGAGCATCACCACGGTGCCCGGTGGCGGCAAGCTGACCTCCGACCAACGTGCGGACGTCGAGTCGGAGGTGGCCGAGGTGCTCACCGACTACGTGGTCTCCGGCTTCCTCGGCGACTATCCGCGCACCGGTTTCGTCCAGTCGTTCGAGTCGTTCACCAGCGGCCTGACGCGGAGCGCGGCGCGCGATGTCGAGTCGCTGACGGCCGCCCCGTACGCCGACGCGGAGTCGGTGCGCGCCACCCGGTTGGACACCCGGCTCTCGTTCCTGGTCGACGAAGGAGTCGTGGTCGGCACGACCGCCCATGTCGACTTCGTCTTCGAGGCGACCGTCGACGGCGAGGTCACGCCGCTCGAGCTGGCGGGACGGCTGATGCTGGTGGACGAGGACGGGATCTGGCGCGTCTTCGGGTACGACGTGACCACCGGTGACGGCGTCCACGCACAGGCGGGGGCGACCTCGTGAGGCGGCACCTGCTCGCCCGGATCGTCCCTCTGCTGGCCGTTCTGGTGGTGGCGTTGGTGCCCTCGTCGGCGGCGCAGCCCGCCACGATGCGCCTGGTCGACGTCCAGGGCGTCAGCAGCGTGGACACGGGCGTCGACGGCGTGACCTGGGTGCTCCTCCTGGGGTCCGACGCGTCGGGGACGGTCCCGCTCGAGGACGGGCAGACCGATGCGATCCAGCTGCTGGGTCTGCACCCCTCGGGTGCAGCAGCGGCGATCGGCATTCCCCGGGACACGCTCGTGGAGCTCGGCGGCGAACGGGGTCGGATCAACACTGCGTTGGACGTGGGTGGCCCGGGTCTCGCCGCCGAGGTCGTCCAGGAGCTCGTCGGCATCGCTCCCGACTACGTGCTGGTCGCCGGCGCCGAGGGCTACCTGGGCATGGCCGACGTGGTGGGCGACGTGGAGGTGAGGGCGACGGAGGACTTCGTCACCGACGACGGGGGGATGCGCGTCCAGCGGGGCGTGAACACCTTCACCCCCGAGGAGTCGCTGGACTTCGCACGTACCCGCAAGGACCTCTCCAACTACGACTTCACCCGGGTCGCCAACCACCAGGCCCTGTTGCTGGGGCTGCTGCAGCAGGTGCAGGAGCAGGAGGACGAGGAGGGGTTCATGGAGCAGGTGACCCTCGCCGGGCTCAAGGGCTTCCAGGTCGATGCCGCGCCCACCGACCTCTACCGGCTCGCCCAGGCGGTCACCCAGGTCCGGCCCGACCGGACGTCGGGCTGCGTCGTCCCCGGCACCACGGTCGAGATCGAGGGCGCCAGCTACGTGGAGGCCGACGAGGAGATCGCCCAGCGGCTGGGCCGGGACGCCGTGAACGACGCGGTTCTCGAGCCTGGGTGCCGAGGCTAGGGCTAGGGCGACCGCTCGCCGAGACCGGCTTCGCGGGCACGCACGATCGCCTGGGACCGGTGGGCGACCTGCAGCTTGGTGAAGATGTTGCTGACGTGGTTGCGCACCGTCTTCACCGACAGGCCGAGCGTCTGCGCGATCTCGCCGTTGTCGAGACCCTCGGCGATGTGCTGCAGCACCGTCCGCTCGCGGTCGGTCAGCGCGGTGAACACCTCCGCCGCGGCGGGCTGCCGCAGGCCACGGAAGTACGTCATCATCCGGTCGGCGATGCCGGGCCCGAAGATCACCTCGCCCGACCCGGCTGCCTCGATCGCGCGCAGCAGGTCCTGGCGGCGGGCGCCCTTGACGAGGTAGCCGCGGGCGCCGGCCCGCATGGCGGCGAACACCGAGTCCTCGTCGTCCATCATCGACAGCACCACGATGGCGATGTGGGGCGAGGAGGCCACGATCCGCTCCGTTGCCTCGATCCCGTTGACCCCCGGCATCTGCAGGTCCATGAGCACCACGTCGGGCTGCAGGTCGAGTGCCAGGTCGATGGCCCGCCGACCGTCCGCGGCGTCCCCCACGACGACGATCCCGTCGGCGGAGCCGAGCATCGCCTGCAGGCCCTGCCGGAACTCGTCATGGTCGTCGACGACGAGGACGCGCACCGCTTCCATGTCACTCCTCACCCCCGGTCACGATCGGCAGCCGGGCCTCGACCAGCGTGCCACGGTCGTCGGAGGCGACGGAGAAGGCGCCGCCGAGCTCCTCGGCGCGTTCCCGCATGGAGGTCAGGCCCACACCCCGGTCCCGTTGGACCGCCAGTCCGCGTCCCGTGTCCCGCACCTGCACCAGGAGCAGGTCGCCATCCTGACGCAGCGAGACCGTGCAGGTGGGCGCCCCGCTGTGGTGCAGGGCGTTGGTGACGGCCTCCAGCACGATCCGGTACGCCGCCACCTCGACGGCGGCAGGGAGGGGGCCGAGATCGCCGGCCTCGACGGTCCAGGTCATCCGGGTGTCCCCCTGCTCGGCCGCCCGCTGCCGCAGCGCGGAGACGAGCCCGAGCTGGTCGAGGGCGGGCGGACGGAGCCCTTCCACGAGGCGGCGTACCTCCCCGATCTCGTCGCGCGCCTGCTCCGACAACGCCTCCACCAGCTCGGCCGCGCCGTCGGGATCGCGTGAGATGAGCTGGGTGGCCTCCTCGAGCCGCAGGGCCAGCAGGGCGAGCGAAGGCCCGAGCCCGTCGTGGAGGTCGCGGCGGAGCCGACGACGCTCCTCCTCCCGGGCGGTGACCAGCCGCTCCCGCGAGGCCTGCAGGTCCCGGTTGGCGACCACTGCCTGGACCAGTGCCCCGACCTGGACGCCCACGTCCTCGAGCAGCCGCCGGTCCGCCGTCCCGAACGCGTCGCGGTCCGGTGCCGTCTCGAGGCTGAGGCGACCGAGGTCCGCGCCGCCGACGACGAGATCGACGGTGAACGGGTCGCCCCGACGTTCGCCCACCGAGACCGACAGCGCCGATGCCGTCTCGTGGGAGTCGACCTCGATGGCGGCGTAGGACAGGCGAAGTCGACGGGCCAGCAGGGTCAGCGTCTCCCCGAGCGCGTCCTCGGGCGAGGCGCGGACGTCGAGACGGCGCAGCTCGGACACGACCCTGCGCGGCAGCTCGCGGTCTCCGTAGAGGACCCGCCGGGCAGCTCGCTGGAGCAGGACTGCGAGGGGCAGCACGGCCAGGGCGATGATGCCGCCGGTGAGCAGCGACCGCAGTGCGATGTCCGAGAGCTGGCCGACGGCGGCGGCCAGCCCGACGAAGAGCACCGCGACCAGCGAGGTGGCGAAGCCGCGCACGATCGCGCGGCGTACGGCCGGCTCGACGGCCTCGAGCCGGTAGCCGTCGACGGCGACCGCGACTCCGGCGAGCGCTGCCGGGACGAGCAGCAGCACCAACAGCGAGGTCGGGAGCAACGGGTCGCCGGTGAGAGCCTGGGGGACGGTCTCGAGCAGCAACCACGCGGCGGCCGCGCCCAGCAGGGTGAGCAGCGCCAGGCGCGCCGCGAGCCGCTCGCTCCGCCCGGTCGCCCGGTGCTGGGTCAGCCCCAGGCCCAGGGCGATCGCCGGCACGGCCACGACCAGTGAGGGAACCAGGACGGTCGCGGTGGCCTCCAGCCGGGCCACCGGTGAGGTGAGGTTGCGGGCGACCACGAGCCACCCGGCGTAGCCGACCAGAGGCAGCAGCACGAGAGGCAGCAGCAGCCACGGCCGGACCCGCAGTCGCTCGGGCACCCCCGTGAGGCAGACCGCTGCCGCGAGGCAGCAGCCCAGCCCGAGGGAGGCGAGGAGCTCGCCGCCCAGCATCGGCCAGACGCCGCGTCCGCCCGCCAGGTCGACGACCCCGAGCCCGAGCGGGCTCGAGCTGAGCGCTGCCGCCAGCAGCGAGCTCGCGACCAGCAGCGACCCCTGTGGGACGCTGCGCGGCCGGCGCCAGAACAACACGCTCGCCACCACGAGCAGACTCAGCGCGGCGACCAGGGAGGCGGCGCCGCGGGCGACCGCAGCGGCCAGCGGGTAGCGGCCCAGCTGGACGTCGACAGAACGCTCCTGTCCGAGGCCGGGAGCCGGGCGGAGCACCGCGTAGGTGATCGTCTCTCCGGCGGTGCGGTCGGCGACGACCCTCCCTGCCGCCCAGTCGTCGACCGGCCGGCCGTCGATGGCCTGCACCACGTCGCCCGGCTCCAGCGGCCCGTCGCGGAGCTCGGCGACGATCACGACGCCGGATCTCCACTCGCCGGGGCGGTCCAGTAGCGAGGACGACACCACGGTCCCGTCCGAGGGGCCGGCGAGGAGCGCGCCGAGAACCCAGACGGCCGGGATCGCCCAGGCCGCCGCGACGACGAGCAGCCGGCGGGCACGAGACATCGTGCCTATGGTGCACCCGCCGGGCGCCCCGGGGCGTCAGCCGCGACGAACGGCGGCCACCCGGCCCCTCTCCGTGAGCTCGACCTGCATCCGCACCTCGCGGCCGCCGGAGCCGGCGGCGCAGTAGGTGTAGGTCAGGTCGCGGCGCAGGAACGGCTGGCCGACCTCACGCATCACCTGCTTCGCCGTGAGGCCGGGTCGGACGATGCGCTCGAAGGCTCCGGCCGACTCGCGCAGCCGCGGGTTGCGGCACGGGTCGGCGGCGATGCCCTGCGCCCGCTCCCAGGTCTGGAGGTAGGCCTCGGCGCCGCGGGCCATGTCCTGCACGATCGCGTCGCCGTCGTCGTTCTCTGCATCGGCGACCATCCGCAGGTCCTGGATCCAGTCGGGGTAGAGGCCGTACTGCGCGACGCCGTCGACGTTGATGTCGTAGACGCGCTGACCGGCGTGCTGCTTCTCGACCGTCACGCCGCCGTAGCCGCGGAACGGGTAGGTGACCGGGTTGGGGACGCCGGCGCCACGCGGGTCGCCCTGCGCGCCGAGGCCGTTCATGTCGGCGCCGTAGCCGAGGCCGAAGTAGTACTTCGGGTTGGCCCACTCCATGTGGCGTCGCCACTTCTCGACGAACCCGGTCGAGTCCCCGGCGTACGGCGCGATGAAGCCGCCGAGGTCGTAGATCCGGGGGTAGGCGTCGGGCGTGGACCAGGAGTGGCTCGACACCACGCCGGGGTAGTCGCGTCGCTCGACCTGGTCGAGCAGGGAGTCGCGGGCCTTGACGCTCATGTGGTCGGGGTCGACCAGCATCCCGCGCTCGGACAGCCGACGGACCAGGTGCTCGCCGAGACTGGTCAGTCCGCGCTCGTTGCAGTGGTCCGGCCGGTCGTAGATCGGCAGCGCCGGTCCCAGCGCCCCGAACAGCCTGGCCGATCGCGCCGAAGAGCGCGTCCTGCTGGTCGGCGGAGATCTCGGGGACGGCGTACTGGTTCTTGTCGTGCTTCTGCGGGATCCGCCGGCTCGCAGTGCCGCATGTCCCAGTAGCTGTTGGTCTCGGCGAACTGCGCGTTGTTGACGGCCAGGCCCACCTCGCCGGAGTCGCCGGTGACGCCGGACAGCGCGTTGTCGAACTTGTTGACCAGCTCCATCTGCCGCACACCCATCCGGTGCACCTCGGCGAGCTGCCGGTCGATCGACTCCTTGGTGCAGTCGGCGGCCGGGGTGTCACCGCCCGGGCCGGCCTTGAAGGTGCAGCCGAAGGGCACGCTGGTCTCGATGCCCATGACGATCGCCATCTTGCCGTCGTTGATGACACGACGGGCCTGCCACGGGTTCTTGACGATCCGGTACCAGCCCTTGCCCGGGCCGCCCCACTGCGCGTCGATGTAGTTCTGGAACTGGTGCATCCGCTTGGCCTGCAGCCGCACCGAGTCCATGTCGTCGCAGGAGTTCTTCGACGCCGGGCTGCCGTCAGGGCCGAACGGGTAGAGCATGCAGAGCTGGTTGTTCTCGACCAGCAGGTTCACGAAGAGCCGCTGGCCGCCACGCCACGACCGCTCCATCCACTTGTAGTAGGTGCCCTCGTGGGTGAGGGAGTTGGGCGCCGGCCAGTCCGCGAAGGTCGGCCAGCCGACCGGGTCGTGGGTCGGTTCGCCGGACAGGATCGCCTCGAGCGGGTTGGTGCCGGTCTGGTGGTCCTCGCAGTCGACGAGGGCGTACGGCGCGCCGAACCGGTCCCAGGGCTTGCCGCAGTGGGCGCCGCCGCCGAGGAACTCGAAGGCCATGCCGTGGGTGTGGGCGTCGGCGTACCCGCGCACCTCCTGGTACGGCGAGACGCCGGCGAACGGGTCGCCGCTGATGTTGATCTGCGACTCGGGGTAGGCGGTGCAGCCGGTGGTGCGGGTGAGCAGGAAGCGACTGCGTCCCTCGACCCGGAGCGACGCGTCGCCGCGGGTGAATCGGGTCCGGTCGCCGGTCATCCGGGCGGTCCAGATCGTGTCGCGCCCGGGCTCTGGCGGCCTTCTCGCCCCCGGCCACGACGAACTGCCGCTCGGCGTCGTAGAGGAGGTACTTGCCGAGCGCGGTCGGCTTGAAGAAGAGGGGTTCGCCGCCGTCGACGAGGGTGTAGCAGCCGTTCGCCATCGCGAAGCGGGTCGGTGGGTGGACCGCTCGCGGCCGGTCGACCGGGGTGGTCGTCAGCGCCGGCTCGGGGGTGCCGCGACCGGCCGCCACCGCGGCGGCGTTGGCGACCTTCTCGGCCGCGCTCGTCGGGTCCTGGGCGTGCCGGGAGGTCGTGCCCGCCCGCGACAGGTCGTTCTTGGTCGAGGGGTCGTCGTGTCGGTGGGCCCTGCCGCCGTGAGATGGCGCCTCCGCGACCGCCTCTGCCTGCTCGACGATGACCTGCTGCACCGACCGGTCGTAGTCACTGATCAGGTCGCCCCTGCGGTCGCCGGCGGTCGCGGTGGTGATGGCGCCGGCGACGACCAGGGCGGCCACCGTGGCGGCCACGACGATGCGGCGCACGGACGGGGAGGCTCGGCGCACGGTTACTCCTCGGTACGGGCGGCTGCCCGGCTCAACGAGCGAGCCGGCCCCGAGGTCACTCGGCCGCCCAGCCGCTGGGTGAGCGAGCGCCGCCGCCCGGAGGGCGGCGTCGACGAGGTGGCTGCGCGGCACGTGGCTCTCGAAGGTGAGGGCGACCGAGCCGACCGGGTGGCCGGAGTGGTCGTGCACGGCCGCGGCCACGCTCGCGAAGCCCGGGGTGACCTCGCCGTCCTCGACGGCGTGGCCGCGCTGCCGGGTCTCGGCCAGCACGGCGCGCAGCCGCTGGGGGACGCCGGGCCGGTCCCGTGGCGCTCGACGAAGGCGGAGCGGTCGGGGTAGAGCGCCCGGACCTGGGCCGGCGGGGAGCGCGGCGAGGATGGCGCGACCGCTGGCGGTGAGGTGGGCCGGGAGTCGTACGCCGACGTCGGTGACCAGGCTCGGCCGGCCGGGCGCGCGCTCCTCGACGACGTAGAGCACGTCGCGGCCGTGGAGCACCGCGAAGTGGGCGCTCTGTCCTGGGTCTGGTCGCACGATGCTCGTCAGCAGTCCGCGGGCCAGCCGCTGCAGGGGCGCCTGCCGCGAGTAGCCGCTGCCCGACCTCGAAGGCCGCGACGCCGAGCCCGTAGCGGTGCTCGTCCTCGAGGTGGGCGACGAATCCCTCCTCGACCATCGCCTGCAGCAGGTGGTAGGCGCGTGCTGCGCGGCAGGTCGCAGGCGCGCGGATCCGGTCCAGGGGCACCGGTTCGGGCTGGGTCGCGAGGAACGTGAGCACCCGGAGGCAGCGCGTCGCCGCGGGCACCTGGCTCACTCGGTCGATGTAAGTCCAGACGCGCCGCGGCGACCGGGTTTGTGACAGGAGCCGCCGAGCGGCCCGACCGCTTGGCGCCGATCGAGGCCGTGCCGAGATCGATCACGGCCCCGGACCCGTCGAGCAGGGTGACCCGCACGCCGACCACGGAGAGGGACTGGCCTTGGTCCGCTCGATCGACCTTGGCCTCGAGCCGGGCGACCCCGGGGATCTCCAGGATGCCGGTGTCGGGGAAGGTCTGCGGCTCGCCGTCGGCGGTGATGGTGCCCACCGTCGTGCCCCGGGCGTCGAAGCGGATGCGTGCCGTCCTCGCGGATCGATGTTGGCCTGGGCGACGATGCCCTCGATGACCAGCGCGCCGTCGCCGAAGTCGATGCTCGCGACGCGAGCCGCGCTCGTAGCCGTGCGCCTGCTTCAGCGTCTGGTTGGCCCGCTGCCGGCTGGTGAGCGTGCCGACCTCGATCGCGTCGGTCAGGTCGAGTCCGGCGATGCGCTTCTTCAGGACCTTGCCGAGGGTGCCCTGGCAGGGCATCAGCGACAACGGCGTACGGCCCTTGCTGGCCGCGCCCTCGAGCCCGGTCGCCTGGATGCCGCTCGAGTGTCCTCGGAAGAGCAGCTTCTCGACGCCGTCGTTCATCCGCGACTGGGCCAGGCCGAGGGTGGCCTTGGTACCCGACTCGAAGACCCGGACGATCAACGCGTTGGCCTTGGCGAAGGAGCCGTTGGCCGACTCCGTGCTGATCATCCGCCCGACCTTGATCTCGGCGAGACCAGGGATGGTGACCGGCTCGTTGGCCGACGGGACCGAGATCACCTCGGGCTCGCCCCCGGCCGGGGTCAGCACGATGCGTCCGACGTCGGTGGTGGCCTCCGCCTGGAACCCCTTGCCGTTGTGGAAGGTGCGGGCCTCCGAGCGCAGCGCCTCGATCGTGAGCGTGCCCACCGAGGACTCGGCGAGCTCCACCGACGCGATCCGCTGGACCGACGACGACGAGACGACGCCGTCATTCCTGGTCGTGCGCAGTGTGGTGGTGACCCCGGAAGCGACGCCCAGACCGGGCACCTCCACCTCGGCCTCGTGGTTGCGCTTCACTTTGCCGGCCTTGTTCGTGCAGCCGATCCGCTCGAAGGCGGTCGTGTCCGAGCCTGCCGGGACCTCGCCGCCGACGACCTTGGAGCCGTAGCCGCGGGTCTTCAGTGCGTACGGCGTCGCGGCGACCCGCTCGGGAGCCGCTCGTTCGGCTCCCGAGGCGGTCGCCGTGTGGCCGGTGACTCCGAGACCGGCTGCCACCAGGGGGAGGCAGGCCAGGGTCGCCCACATTCGTGTCACGTGTGACATCTCGATCGTTCCCGTCCGAGCGCCAGGAGTATCGGCGAGGTGGCCGAAAAGGGGGGACCCGGGCGCCCTCCATCTGCACTGCTAACTGCCCGGGCCGCCGCGAGTCACGCCCTGTCTCGGTGGCGGGACTCCGGCCGGGTCAGACCCGCGGGTCCCTCGAGGGCTGGTCCGGGTCGACCCGGTCGGTCTCGTGGGCGTCGGCAGGCGTCGTCTCGTGCGCGGGGTCGCCGGCGGTACGTGGGGCAGCCGTCCCGGAGGTGGCGGTGGTCTCCGGCGCGTAGTCCGACGAGCGGTGGTCGACGTCCGGGTCGACCCGGTCGGCCTCGCGGACCTGGTCCTCGACCTTCGCGTGCTCCTGCAGGTGGCCCTGGCGGGCCCGCTCCGCCTCGGCCTCGGCGCGCTCGGCCTCGACCTGCTTGCGCTCTGCCTCGAGCTCGGCCTCGCGGGCCCTCAGCTCCTCCTGCTGCACGCTGCCCTGCTGGGCGCGGGCGTCATGGCGCAGCTCCTCGGCGTGCTGGCGCTTCTGGGCGTCCTTGCGCTTGCCCGACATCGCGACGGCCAGCCCGATCAGGACCAGCACAGCGATGATGATGACGATGATCCACACGGTGTCCATGCGATCTACCTCCTGTGTCGGCTCACCACAGTAGGGACGCCGATGCGGTGCGACCTCACCTGAACGGGTGTCCACGTGTCTGGAATACGAGACATCAGGCGGGCGAGCGGGGTGGCGCGCCGGCGTCGCGCGCAGTTCGATGGACGCATGGACCATCACCACGTGACCGTCGGCACCGGCCCCGTCAGCTTCGCCGACGTGGTCGCCGTGGCGCGCGACGGGGCGGCGGTCTCCCTGTCCGCGGAGGCCGAAGCCGCCGTCGAGCGCGCCCGCGCCGTCGTCGAGGAGCTGGCCGAGGCGACGACGCCGGCGTACGGCATCTCCACCGGGTTCGGCGCCCTCGCCACCCGTCACATCCCGACCGACATGCGGGCCCAGCTCCAGCGGTCCCTGGTCCGTTCCCACGCTGCGGGGTCCGGTCCCGAGGTGGAACGTGAGGTGGTGCGGGCGTTGATGTTGCTGCGCCTCTCGACGCTCGCGACCGGCCACACCGGAGTTCGGCCGGAGACGGCGCGGCTCCTGGCCGGGCTGCTGACCCACGGCATCACGCCGGTGGTGCGCGAGTACGGGTCGCTGGGCTGCTCCGGTGACCTCGCCCCGCTGTCCCACTGCGCGCTGGCGCTGATGGGCGAGGGCGACGTCCGCGACGCCGACGGCGTGCTCGGCCCCGCGGCCGAGGCCCTGTCCGCCGCCGGCCTGGCTCCGGTCGAGCTCGCCGCCAAGGAGGGTCTGGCGCTGATCAACGGCACCGACGGCATGCTCGGGATGCTGGTGCTGGCCATCCACGACCTCACGATGCTGCTGCGCACGGCGGACATCGCCGCGGCGATGTCGGTCGAGGGCCAGCTCGGCACCGACCGGGTGTTCGCCCCCGAGCTGCAGGCGCTGCGACCGCATCCGGGGCAGGCCGCGTCGGCCGGCAACCTGACGCGGCTGATGGCGGACTCGGGGGTCGTCGCCTCCCACCGGGGGCCGGACTGCAACCGGGTGCAGGACGCCTACTCGCTGCGCTGCTCGCCGCAGGTGCACGGGGCGGCCCGCGACACCGTCGCCCACGCCACGGCCGTGGCCGGCCGCGAGCTCGCGAGCGCGGTCGACAACCCGGTGGTGCTGCCCGAGCACGGACGCGTGGAGTCGAACGGAAACTTCCACGGCGCCCCGGTCGGCTACGTCCTCGACTTCCTCGCGATCGTCGCCGCCGACGTGGCCTCGATCAGCGAGCGGCGTACGGACCGGTTCCTCGACAAGGCCCGCAACCACGGGCTGCCGCCGTTCCTGGCCGACGACCCCGGCGTCGACAGCGGGCACATGATCGCCCAGTACACCCAGGCCGCGATCGTCTCGGAGCTGAAGCGGCTGGCGGTCCCGGCCTCGGTCGACTCGATCCCCTCCAGCGCCATGCAGGAGGACCACGTGTCGATGGGGTGGTCGGCGGCCCGCAAGCTGCGGCGGTCGGTCGACGGCCTCTCCCGGGTCGTCGCCGTCGAGGTCCTCACCGCCGCGCGGGCGCTCGAGCTCCGGGCGCCGCTGGAGCCGTCGCCCGCCACGGGTGCGGTCGTCGCACTGCTCCGCTCCTCCGGCATCGAGGGCCCCGGCCCCGACCGCCACCTCTCGCCCGAGATCGAGGCCTGCGTCTCGCTCGTCCAGTCCGGCGCCGTGCTCGCGGCCGCCGAGTCCGTGATCGGAGAACTCTCATGAGCCGCGAAATCCATGCCCCCACCGGCACCGAGCTGTCCTGCGGCTCGTGGCAGACGGAGGCGCCGCTGCGGATGCTGATGAACAACCTCGACCCGGCCAACGCCGAGCGGCCGGAGGACCTCGTCGTCTACGGCGGCACCGGCAAGGCCGCCCGCAGCTGGGAGGCGTACGACGCCCTGGTGCGTACGCTGCGGACGCTGGCCGACGACGAGACGATGCTCGTCCAGTCGGGCAAGCCGGTCGGCGTGATGAAGACCCACGCGTGGGCGCCGCGCGTGCTCATCGCGAACTCCAACCTGGTCGGCGACTGGGCCAACTGGGAGGAGTTCCGGCGGCTCGAGGACCTCGGGCTGACGATGTACGGCCAGATGACTGCCGGGCTCGTGGATCTACATCGGCACGCAGGGCATCCTGCAGGGCACGTTCGAGACCTTCGCCGCGGTGGCGGACAAGACGTTCAGCGGCACGCTCGCCGGGACGATCACGCTGACCGCCGGGCTCGGCGGCATGGGTGGCGCCCAGCCGCTCGCGGTGACCATGAACGACGGCGTCGCGATCTGCATCGAGTGCGACGAGTCGCGCATCGACCGGCGGATCGAGCACCGCTACCTCGACGTACGAGCCGACTCGCTGGAGCACGCGCTCGAGCTCGCCACCGCCGCGCGCGACGAGCGGCGGCCGCTCTCGATCGGCGTCCTCGGCAACGCCGCCGAGCTGGTGCCGCAGCTGCTCGAGATGGACGCGCCGATCGACATCGTGACCGACCAGACCTCGGCGCACGACCCGCTCGCCTACCTGCCGGCCGGGGTCCCCTTCGAGGAGTGGGACGCCCGCCGCAAGGCCGATCCCGCGGGCTTCACCAAGGAGGCGCAGGCCTCGATGGCGGTCCACGTCCGGGCCATGGTCGAGTTCCAGGACCGCGGCGCGGAGGTCTTCGACTACGGCAACTCGATCCGCGACGAGGCGCGCAAGGGCGGCTACGACCGGGCCTTCGAGTTCCCCGGGTTCGTGCCGGCCTACATCCGGCCCCTGTTCTGCGAGGGCAAGGGTCCCTTCCGCTGGGCCGCCCTCTCCGGCGACCCGGCCGACATCGCCGCGACGGATCGAGCGATCCTCGAGCTGTTCCCCGACAACGATCGCCTCCGGAAGTGGATCACCATGGCCGGTGAGCGGGTCTCGTTCCAGGGACTGCCGGCCCGGATCTGCTGGCTGGGGTACGGCGAGCGCCACCTCGCCGGGCTGAAGTTCAACGAGATGGTGGCGAGCGGCGAGCTGAAGGCGCCCGTCGTCATCGGCCGCGACCACCTCGACTGCGGGTCGGTCGCCTCGCCGTACCGCGAGACCGAGGCGATGCTCGACGGCTCGGACGCGATCGCCGACTGGGCGATCCTCAACGCGCTGGTCAACACCGCCTCGGGTGCGTCGTGGGTCTCCTTCCACCACGGCGGCGGCGTCGGCATGGGCCGCTCGCTGCACGCGGGACAGGTGTGCGTCGCCGACGGCACCGACCTGGCCGCCGCCAAGATCGAACGCGTGCTGACCAACGACCCGGGCATGGGCGTGATCCGCCACGTCGACGCCGGCTACGACCGGGCCATCGAGGTCGCCGCCGAGCGCGGCGTCCGCATCCCCATGGCCGAGTAGTCGATGGACCTGCGGACGTCGTACCCGACATTTGTGTCGTCTCCGAGCGCGATGACGACCTCGATGTCGGGTGCGACGACGCTCCCCGGCGTGCGAGTCTGGCCCGGTGGCACACCCGCAGATGTACGACGACGACGACCCGGTGCTGGCGCAGGTGCGGGAGCTGGCGCTGGAGTTCCCGGACGCAGCCATGAAGGTGTCGCACGGGAGGCCGGCGTTCTTCACGACGAAGGTGTTCGCCTACTACGGTGCCTCGGTGAAGGTGAAGGGTGAGTGGGTCGACCACTCGACCGCGCTGACGGTGCTGCTCGATGAGGGGGAGCGGGCGGCTCTCCTGGCCGATGGTCGCGGGTGGGTGCCGGCCTACCTCGGTCGCGCTGGATGGGTGAGCGTCGACCTGGACGGGTCGTCGGTGAGCTGGCGCGAGGTGAGCGAGCTGCTCGACGCGTCGTACCGACAGACAGCCGGGGTACGCCGCGTGGCGGCCCTCGATCGGAGAGGCCGTTGATGGGTCCGGCCGAGGAGTTCCGAGAGGTCGCCGGCACGTTCGGCGAGCGCGTGCACGGCGTGCCGGCCGGCGGTTGGGACGCCCCGGCGCCGGTCGAGGGCTGGGTCGCCCGCGACGTCGTACGCCACCTGGTCGAGTGGTTCCCGGGCTTCCTCGCCGGTGGTTCGGACGTGTCGTTGCCACCGGTGTCGTCGGTCGACGACGACCCGGTCGCGGCCTGGGACGGTTTCGCCGCGTCGGTGCAGGGGGTGCTCGACGACCCGGCCACCGCGGACCGGACGTTCTCCAACCCGCACACCGGTGACCTGCCCCTGGCCGACGCGATCTCGCAGTTCTTCACCGCCGACGTCTTCCTGCACACCTGGGACCTTGCCCGCGCCACCGGCCAGGACGACCGGCTCGACCAGGACCGCTGCCGGGTCATGGCCGAGGGCATGGAGCCCTACGACGAGCTGATGAGGTCCAGCGGGCAGTACGGCCCACGCGTGCCGGTGCCGGACGACGCCGACCCGCAGACGCGGCTGCTCGGCTTCATCGGCAGGGACCCGAACTGGCGACCGTGACCACGGTCCTCGCCGCCGTGGCCGCGCGAGTGCCGGCGCCGGACCGACCGGTCCTCGTGGCCGTGGACGGTGCTGACGGCGCCGGCAAGACCGAGTTCGCCGATGCCCTGGGCATCGTGCTGACCGATCTGGGCCGGCTCGTCGTGCGTGCGAGCGTCGACGACTTCCACCACCCGCGGGCATACCGGCACGCGCTCGGCCGGACCGGCGCCACGGTCTGGGCGCGCAGCTTCGACCTGACCGCGCTGCGGCGCGAGCTGCTCGACCCCTGGCGGCAGGGGCCGGGTTCGGCGTACCGGTGTCGCTGGCACGACCTCGAGCGCGACACGTACGTCGACGACGTGCCCGCACCGGTCCCCGAGCGCGGGGTGCTGCTGGTCGACGGCGTCTTCGTCCAGCGACCGGAGCTGGCCGACGCCTGGGACCTCGTCGTCTGGCTCGACGTGCCCGACGAGATCCGGGTCGCCCGGATGGCCGCCCGCGACGGAACGGTGGCCGACGTCGCCGACCCCGACCAGCAGCGCTACCTCGGCGCACAGCGCATCTACCGCGAGACCTGCGAACCGGTCGTGTCGGCCGACGTGGTCGTCGACAACACCGACTGGACCTCGCCCGCACTGGTGAGGGGACGATCCGAGCAGGTCAGCCCTCGAGCGCGCTGATCGCCTCGTGGATCTGGAGGGTCCGCTCGGCCGACTCGACGTGGAGGTTCTCGATCATCCGGCCGTGGTAGGTGACCACGCCGGACGCGCGGGACTCCCAGGCGTCGAGGATGCCGCGGGCGTCGTCGACGGCCTGCTCCGAAGGTGCGAACGCCTCGTTGGCACCGGCGACCTGGCCGGGGTGGATGAGGGTCTTGCCGTCGAAGCCCATCTCGCGACCCTGCCGGCACTCGGCGAGGAAGCCGTCCTCGTCCTTCACGTCGTTGTAGACGCCGTCGAGGATCACCTTGCCGGTCGCACGGGCCGCGAGGAGCGCGAGGCCGAGCCCGGGGAGCACCGGCTGCCGGCCGGGCACGTGCTCGGCGTACAGCTCCTTGACCAGGTCGTTGGTGCCCATGACCAGGACCGTGAGCCGCTCGGAGGCGGCCGCGATCTCCTCGGCGTGGAGCATGGCGACCGGTGTCTCGACCATCGCCCACAGCTTCGTGTGGTCGGGGGCGTCATGGCCGGCGATCGCGTCGACCAGCTCGAGGACGGCGTCGGCGCTGTTGACCTTGGGTACGACGATCGCGTCGGGCCCGGCCGCGCAGGCCGCGGCGAGGTCGTCGGAGTGCCACTCGGTGTCGGCTCCGTTGACCCGGATCGTCACCTCGCGGGCGCCGTAGTCACCGGACGCGGCCGCGGCGCAGGCGGCCTCGCGGGCGGCAGGCTTGTCGTCGGGGGCGACCGCGTCCTCGAGGTCGAGGATCAGCGCGTCGCAGGGCAGCGACTGCGCCTTCTCCAGCGCGCGCGCGTTGGAGCTCGGCATGTAGAGGACGCTGCGCCGCGGGCGGAAGTCGGTCACTTCTCGATCGCCTCGTACTGCTCCTTCAGCTCCGGGTCGATCGCGGCCAGCTGCTCGGCGAGCTCGACCATGACCAGGCACTGCTTGAGGGAGGCGTCGTCCTCCATCTTCCCGTCGAGCATGACCGCGCCGGTCCCGTCACCCATGGCCGCCACCACGCGGCGGGCGTGGGCAATGTCCTCGACGCTAGGGCTGAACACCCGGTTGGCGATCGCGATCTGCTTGGGGTGGAGGCTCCATGCGCCGACGCAGCCGAGCAGGAAGGCGTTGCGGAACTGGTCCTCGCAGGCGACCTCGTCGGCGATGTCGCCGAAGGGGCCGTAGTAGGGGTAGATGCCGTGGGTCGCGCACGCGTCGACCATCCGCGCGATCGTGTAGTGCCACAGGTCCTGCTGGTACGTCGCCCGGTGGGCGTCGACCTCGGCGACACCGAGCTCGTTGCGCGGCGGGTCCTCGCGGACGAGGTAGCCGGGGTGGCCGCCGCCGACCCGCGTGGTCTTCATCCGGCGGTCGGCAGCGAGGTCGGCCGGCCCGAGCGAGAGTCCCTGCATCCGGGGCGAGGCGCCACAGATCTCCTCGACGTTGGCCACGCCGCGGGCGGTCTCGAGGATCGCGTGGACCAGGATCGGTCGGTCGAGCCCGGCCTTCGCCTCGAGCTGGGCGAGCAGCCGGTCGACGTAGGCGATGTCGTCGGCGCCCTGCACCTTCGGCACCATGACCACGTCGAGCTTGTCGCCGATCTCCGTGACCAGGGTCGTGAGGTCGTCGAGCACCCAGGGACTGTCGAGGGCGTTGACCCGGGTCCAGAGCTGGGTGGGCTCGAAAGTTGTCGCCTGCGCGATCTTCACCAGTCCGGCCCGCGCGGCTTCCTTGTGGTCGGCCTTGACCGCGTCCTCGAGGTTGCCGAGCAGCACGTCGACCTTGCCGACCATGTCGGGGATCTTGGCCGCCATCTTCTCGTTGCTCGGGTCGAAGAAGTGGATCGCGCGGCTGGGCCGGGCCGGGATCTCGCGCAACGGCTCGGGGGCGCCGACGGCGAGCGGGCGGAAGAAGTCCTTGGCAGTGCGCATGTCTCGGAACTTATCGCCCAGCACGTCCGCGCGGGTATGACGGATCCCACGCCGATGGCGGCCGGGTCAGGGACGCGCGACGAAGTAGGCGTTGAACGGGTCGGACTCGACGTCGTGCACGACCACGTCGGAGAAGCCGGCCTCACGCAGCATCCTCTCGGCCGTCTGGACACCCCAGACAGTGCCCAGGCCGTCGCCGCCCTGACCCAGCGAGACCGACATGCAGTGCAGGGTCGACACGGTGTAGAGGAAGGTCGCCCACGGCAGTCCCACGTTGTCCTCCAGGTCGCTCTGGGCGTTGATGTCGACCATCAGGTAGGTCCCGTTCGGCCGCAGGGCTCGCCGGACGTTGGCGAGGACAGTCGCGGGGTGGGCCTGGTCGTGGATGGCGTCGAAGGTGAGCACCAGGTCGAACTGCCCCTCCGCGTCGAGCCGGGCCACGTCGAGGGCCTCGAAACGGGCATTGGTCAGTCCCCAGTCGGCCGCCTCGGCACGGGCCGGTACGAGCGCCTCTTCGCTGAAGTCGTAGCCGACGAACGTGCTGCGTGAGTAGGTCCTGGCGAGCAGGTTGATCGCGTGGCCCTCGCCGCAGCCGATGTCGGCCACCGCGATTCCCGCCTCGAGCCGGTCGACGACGCCGGTCAAGGGGATGATCGTGTCGATGAGCGACGAGTCGTTGACCGCCGCGGAGTCGGCGGCCTGGAGGTCGTGGAAGCCGGGGTAGTCGTCGTACGAGAGGCCGCCGCCGGTGCGGAACTTCTCGATGATCGAGGGCACGACCTGGCCCAGCAGCGGGAGGTAGCGCATCACGCGGGCCAGATTGTCCGGTCCGGTGCCGGTCAGGAACGGGGCGTGGTCGGGACAGAATGTAGTAGGTGCGGTCCTCCGGCACGTACTCGACGAACCCGCCGGTCACCATGCCGCCCAGCCACTCGCGTACGTAGCGCTCGTCGAGGCCGGCCGCGTCGGCGATCTGCATGCTCGTCGCCGCGGGCAGACCCGCCATGGCTTCGAAGAGGCCGACCTCGTGGCCGATGCCGGCCAGGAGGCAGATGCTGCCGTCGTTGAGGATGCCGATGATCCGCTCGGCGACTGCCTCGGGGTCGAGGGTCTCCGGCTCTGGCTGGGTGCGGGTGTCGGTGGTGGTGGTCATGGTGAGCCCCTTGGTCGGTGGTGGTGCGCTCGACGCTAGGAGTGCGTCACGGCTCGCCGCGTCGGGCGGACACCCCATTTCCTGGGGCGACGTGGGGTGAACCGTGCAGGCTCACTCCGGGTGCAACGGCAGGAAGGCGCGGACGACGGTCCGTCCCGGCTCGGAGCGGAGCGTCAGCTCGCCCCGGTGCTCGAGGACGATGATCCGGTAGCTGATCTGCAGCCCGAGCCCGGTCCCCTCGCCCGGGGCCTTGGTCGTGACGAACGCGTCGAAGACCTGTTCCTGCAGCTCGGCCGGGATCCCGGGTCCGTTGTCCTCCACCTCGACGACCACGCCGCCCGCGTCCTCGAAGGCTCGCAGGGTGAGGCAGGGACCAGCAGTCCCGGCCATCGCGTCACACGCGTTCTGCACCAGGTTGGTCCAGACCTGGTTGAGCTCCCCACCGGTGCCCGTCACGGTGGGCAGGTCCGGAGCGAGCTCGCGCACGATCCGCACGCCCGTCGTGGCACTGCCCAGCAGGAGCAGGGTGTCCTCGAGGCCACGGACGACGTCCACCTCCTGCACCGGTCCCCGGTCGAGGTAGGTGAAGGACCGCAGCGCGCCCACGATCGCGGAGAGCCGCCGCGATCCGGTGGCCACCTCCCCGGCCAGGTGGCGCAGCGAGGCCGCGGCGGAGAGTAGCCGGACCGCGTCGACCAGGTCCCGGTCCTCGCCCAGGGCCTGCAAGTCACCGACGACGATCCCGGCCTCGACCAGGTCGGGGGCGAGCGGCCCGGCGTCCGTCCCACCGTGCTGGGCCAGCCAGCGCACCACCAGCTCCTCCTCGTCGCTGGCAGCCAGGGGATCCAGCACCCGGGGCGGGCGCTGATCGAGGTCGTCGAGCAGCGTGAGAACGGCGTCCGTCGAGCCGTGTCCGGCCACCGACACGAGCCGGCCGACGTACTCGGTGAGCTGTCCGGCGGCGCGCTGCACGGCCGCGGCGGGGTTGTTGAGCTCGTGGGCGACACCGGCAGTCATCACCCCCAGCTGGACCATGCGCTGCTGGTGCCGCAGGCGGTCGTTGGTCTCGCGCACCCGCCGGACGAGCAGACCGAAGACCGCGCGCGCCGCGGACGGGCTGGTCGTCAGCAGGGCGTCCAGCGCACCCCTCGGGACCGACACGAGCGTGGTCGGGGTGCGCGCCCGCGCCGTCGCCGAGCGAGGCGCCGCCTCCAGAAGCGCCATCTCGCCGAACACCTCCCCCTCCGAGCGCACGGCGAGGAGGGCCTCGCGAGAGCCGGTCGCCTTGAGGATCTCGACCGAACCGGCGGCCACCACGAAGGCCCGGTCGCCGGGGTCGCCCTCGTGGAACAGCACCTCGCCCGGTGCCAGGCTGACGTCAGCGGCGCCGGCACAGATCCGGGCCAGGTCGTCGTCGGAGAGCTCCGCGAAGAGCGGCACCCGCCGCAGCACCGTCAGCCTCACCTCGTCCAGGCTCACGGCCGCACCCCCGAGCCGGACGTCGCCTCGAGCGCATCGACCGCGAACGCGACCGCTTGGCCAGGCGTCATCGCGCGTCCCTCAGCAAGCGCCTGAGTGAGCGACTCATCTCCCATCGCGGCACGTACAGCAGACCGGGTCTTCTCGACGTACACCTCGTCCGCCGGAGAGAGGGAGAAGCCGAGTCCGTCCCACAGGCCCTCCACCGCTCCGAGCAGTCGAGCCGCCCGCTCGAAGTCCTGTCGCGCGCAGGCTTCTTCGGCGCAGACGCTCAACGCCTCGGCCAGGTGATCCTCGTCCTCGGAGTCGAGGAAGTACCGGACGGCCTCGGCAAGGCGCGGCGACGCTGCCTCGAGGTCACCCAGCGCGACGGCCGCTGCCGCGATGCCGAGGGACCCGATCATCGCCCCCCACTCGTCGCCGAGCGACGCATCGATGTCGTGGGAGCGCTCGAACAGAAGACGTGCGCCCTCGTAGTCACCGTCGTCCATCGCCAGCAGCCCCAGGTTGAACGTCGTCACGGAGATGCCGGCCTCGTCATGGATCTCCACGCGGACGCGGAGGGCCTGGTCGTAGAGCTCTCGCGCCCGCGCATTCGAGGCCACGCTGCGCACGGCGGAGGCCAGGCTGTTGAGTGCACGTCCCTCACCGGCACGGTCGCCCACCTGGCGGAACAGGTCCAGTGCCTCCTCCAGCACCTCCGCAGCACCCGGCTTGTCAGCCTGCTGGTCGAGCAGGACGCCCAGCCGCTGCGCGACACCCGCTCGCAGGCCGGGCGGGATGCCCGCCACGGCATGCACCCGGCGCAACCACGCGGTGCCCTCGATCGCGCGACCGTGGGTGTACCAGTGCTGGCCGAGCGCCACGGCCAGCCGGGCGGCCAGCTCCGGTTGCGGGGGATCGGTCTCGAGCGTCCACTGGAGTGCGGCCCGCAGGTTCGGGAGCTCGTCGTCGAGCTGGACCCGACGTGTGTTGCCGGCTCCGTGCAGCCCGCCCTCCGTCTGGTCCGAGAGCGCGGCGAAGAACGTCGCGTGACGCCACTGCGCCTCGGCGAGCAGGCCACGCGATCGCGCTTCCTCGAGGGCGAACTCGCGGATCGTCTCCAGCATCGAGAAGCGCCCGGAGTCGACCTCGTGCCGCAGCAGGCTCTGGTCCACGAGGGTCTCCACCCCGGCGAAGGTGGTCGCGTCATCGGGCGCGACGGACTCGATCGCCTCGAGGGTGAAGCCTCCGACGAAGACCGCGGCGCGGCACAGCAGCTCCGAGGCCTCGGTCGAGAGCAGGTCGTAGCTCCACGCGATGGTGTCGCGCAGGGTCTGCTGCCGCGCCGGGACGCCCCTGCGGACCCTGCTCGGAAGCCCGAGCCGGCCGGCGAGACGCTGCCGGATCTGCTCGACCGAGAGGAGCCTCACCCCGGCCGCGGCGAGCTCGATCGCCAGGGGCAGGCGGTCGAGTCGCGCGCAGATCTCCGCCACGGCATCGGCGTCGGCGCCAGAGGGGTCGAACGCCGGGTGTACCGCCCGCGCCCGGTCCACGAAGAGAGCCAGGGCCGCGTCCGCCCCGAGCGGCTCCAGCGGGTACTCGCGTTCCGCGGCGATCCGCAGCGCGGTGCGGCTGGTGACGATGGTCTTGACCCGCCGCGCACCGACGAGCAGTGTCGCGAGGTCTCCGGCCGCGGTCGCCACGTGCTCGAAGTTGTCCAGCACCAGCAGGACCGCACGGTCCCGCAGCTGGGCCACGACGTTCTCGATCGCGGAGAGCCCGGGCATGGTGGGCAGCTCCAGCGCCAGCTCGATGGCACCCGCGACCTTCGACGGGTCCGTGACGGTGGTGAGGTCGACGAAGACCAGACCGTTTCGGAACGCCCCCCCGAGCCGAGCCGCGGCAGCGAGGGCCAGCCGGGTCTTGCCGGTGCCACCCGGGCCGGTGATGGTCACCAGCCTCACGTCGTCGGTGCCGACCAGCTCCTCGACCGCAGCGACGTCGTCGTCGCGGCCGACGAGTGGCGTGACGGCGGCCGGCAGGTTCGACGGCGTCTCGAGGCTGTTGAGAGGCGGGAAGTCGCGCTCGAGATCCTCGATGTCCAGCTGGTGGATCCACTCCGGCCCGGCCAGGTCCTTCAGACGGTGCTCGCCGAGGTCACGGAGCACCACGCCCGGCGGCAGCACCGCGGCGGTGCGGGTCGTCCCCGAGAGCAGCACCTGACCGCCGTGGCCCGCCGAGGCGATGCGCGCGGCCCGGTGGACGTCGAGCCCCACGTAGTCGCCGGCGACGGGCGTCGGCTCGCCTGTGTGCAGCCCCATGCGCACCCGGACCGGCATGCCGGCGGGCCAGGCCTGCGCGGCCAGCGCCCGCTGGGCGTCGGCGGCGGCGGCCACGGCGTCGCCCGCGTCCTGGAAGACGATGAAGAACGAGTCACCCTCGGTGCGCTGCTCGTAGCCGCCGTACCGCTGGAAGACCTCCCGCAGCACGCGACCATGCAGGGCGAAGGCGGCGAGCGAGTCCTCGGCCGAGAGGGCACGCAGGAGCTTGGTCGAGCCCTCGATGTCGGTGAACAGGAGCGTGACGACACCTGCGGGCTGGTCAGCTGTCCCGGCCCCCGGGTCAGACGCCATGGTCGCGCGCCCAGGCAGCCGCGGCGGTCCGCGAGGAGACTCCGACCTTGGTGAAGATGCTGGCGAGATGGCGGCTCACGGTCTTTTCGCTGATGACCAGGTCCTCGGCGACCTTGCGGTTGCTCGCGCCCGACGCGACGCACGCCAGCACCTCGGCCTCCCGGGCGGTGAGGCCCCCAGGGAGGGAGGTCGGGGCCAGCCGGTCGAGGTCTGGGGTCGCTCCAGCCGCCGGTAGACGGCGAGGCGCGGTGGCGAGCTCGGCATCCGCGGCGTCCTGGTCGCCGAGGGCCCGGAGCGCCGCCGAGAGCAGCTCGTGAACCTGGGCCCCGGCGTACTGGTAGCGCTGGTCGCGGTAGATCCGACCCGCGGCCTCGAGTGGCGCCAGCGCCAGCTCCGGGTGGCCTGTCGGCCACGTGAACGGACGCTCGGGCTCTCGCAGCCCGCGCGACCAGACCGGGTGTCCCGAAGAACGCAGCGGTCTCCTCCAGCTCCTCGGTGAGGGACGCGGCGTAGGCCGGTTCGCGCACCTCCAGGGCCAGCTCCACGGCCGGGAGCAGCATCTGGGCTCGCTCGAGTCGACTGACGTCTGCGAGTGACACCCGCAGCTCGGCCAGCGCGTCCGCGGAACGTCCTGCGGCGCGGAGCATCAGGGCCGCGCCGGGCTGGGGGTCCACGCCGAACGAGCGAGCGCGGTCGTAGGCCGCCGCAGCACCCGCGACGTCGCCACGCAACCGGCGCACGTCGCCGAGCTCGTAGAAGCCCGCGCCCGACAACCAGCCGTGCGCCCCGACCAGGCTCTCGGACTCGCGCCCCAGCTCCGCCTCGACCAGGTCCCAGTCGCCCTCGGCACCGATGATCTGAAGCTCGTGCACGCGCGTCACGGAGGCGTACATGAAGGTCCGGGACTGGGGGTGGGCCCACCGGGCGAGAGCCTCGGTCCACTCGCGCATCCGGGCCAGGTCGCCGAGCTGGTCGCAGAGGTGGATCGTGGTGCAGTAGATGTCGCCCGCCCAGAGGGCGTCGAGGCGGCCGGCGAGCACGGGCAGCATCGCCTCGTCGAGGCAGCCGAATCCGCGCGCCGTCTCGCCGCTCCGCACCAGGGTCATGCCCTCGAGGACGCGCGCGAAGCACCCGAGTGTCTCGTCGTCGAGCTCGCGGGCCAGGGCGTCCAGCTCCACCGCCGCGGCCGCGGCGGGACCCGGGTCGCCGGACATGTCCATGTTCATCGCCCCGGCGAAGTACAGGCGAGTGCCGTGGGCACGCCCTCGCGGCAGGTCCTGCAGCAGCCGGTCAGCGCGGCTCAGCCATGCCATCGCCACCTGGACGTCACCGCGGGTCGCCCAGGCGAGCGCGAGTCGCATCGCGCGGTCGGCGGCCTCGGCGTGCGCACCCTCGGCGACCAGGCGTTGATAGACGTCCTCGCCCACCGCCATCGACTCCGGGCTGTTCCCGGACCACCACGCTGCGTCGGAGAGGATGTCGAGGTCGTCCGTGCCGAGGTCGGGGCCGAGCTCGCGGAGTCCGTCGTAGGCCGCTCTCCAGTCGCGGCGCGCAAAGGCGTCCCGAGCCGCTGCCACCGTGGTCGTCGACCCAGACATGACCTCCCCGTCCACCGGCCGAGACGTCGCCAGACTAAGCCCGTGGGTCGCGCCGCCACCAGCGTCGGCGGGATTCGGGTTGCCGCTCGGCGGGCGCCCTGCGCTGCGCCCGGATCCGCGCCGTACGACGCTCCCGCCAACGGTCGACCTCCGCGTCGACATCGCGCGGCATCGTGATCAGCGGCGGCCCGTCGACCGGGGTGTAGCGGGCGCGCATCACGCGGGCGTTGAAGTCCTCGACCTCACGGCGCACCTCGGTCTCGGAGGTCATCGCGTCGAGCCGGTCGTCGAGCACCGCGTCGTCCTTGCGGAGCTGGAGCGCCGCCGGCAGGACGCCGGTGATGCGCTCGCGCTCGATCAGCTGCTTCACCCACCAGTCGGGGTCGTGCTGGGAGCCGAGGTCGCGGATCGGCTTGCCCGCGCCGGGCAGGTCGTCGAAGTCGCCGCGCGCCATCGCCTGCCGAACCTGCAGGTCGACCCAGGTCTGCTGCTGCTGGATCCGGGCGGCTGCGGCGGCGCTGCCGGTGCGCGGGTCACGTGCTTCGACCCCGCGCGTGGTCTGCCGTGCCTCTTCCTCGGTCATCGTCGCCTCCTCGACGTCGACTCGCTTCCAAGTCTACGAGCGCGTCCAGCCGCCCCGGTGGACGAGCTCGTCGAGCGGGATCCGGCGCCGGTGGGCCGGCGAGCCGCGGACGCCCGTGTCGTCGGCGAGGTGGCCGATCGTGATCGCGCCGATGGGGTCGTGGGTGTCGGGGATCGCGAACTCCCGGCGTACGCCGTCGATGCGGTCGGTGGGAATGCCGAAGAACAGCGCGCCGAGCCCTTCGTCGACCACGGTCTGCAGGATCAGCAGGCTCGCCATCGCCGTGTCCAGGTGCCAGTAGGGCACTCGCCACCGGGCCTCGTCGCGGTTCGTCACGCCCTTGTCGGGCTCGGCGTAGCGGTCGAGGTAGGCGTCCTTGCTGGAGCAGGGCAGGACGATGACCGGCGCACGCATCATGCCGGCCAGCCAGGCGTCGGGTCGGTCGAGCTGCTCGGCGTCGGTCGTGGCCTCCCAGTAGCGGCGTACATCGCCCGGCTCGTCGAGCACCACGAAGGCCCAGCCCTGGCTGAAGCCCGCGCTCGGGGCCCGCGTCGCGTTGCGCAGCGCGCGGGCGATCGCGCCGGGGTCGACCGGCCGATCGGCGTAGTTGCGGACCATCCGGCGTCGGTCGACCACCTGCTGGAACTCCATGCTGGCCAGCCTGCCATGTCTCGCATCCGAGACCCTGCCCCTGCGCGGTCGCTTGCCGCGACGGCCCCGGGGGCGCTGCACTGGGGGCATGACGTTCGAGGAGATGTGGGCGGAGCTGGCGCCGGTGGGACGGTCGGCCACCTCGGGCGGGTACTTCCGGCAGCCGTGGACCAGCGCCGAGGACGAGCTGCGCGCGTGGTTCCGTGCTGCGCGCCGAGGATCGCGGGCTCGAGGTCGAGCAGGACGGTCTCGGCAACCTGCTGGCGTGGTGGCGGCCCGACGGCGCCACAGGCCCCGCGGTGCTGACCGGATCCCACCTCGACTCCGTCCTCGACGGTGGCGCGTACGACGGACCGCTCGGCGTGGTCTCCGCGCTGTCCGCCGTCGACCTGCTGCACGCGCGCGGCGTCGTACCGGCGCGGCCGCTCGCGATCGGGGTGTTCGTCGAGGAGGAGGGCTCGCGGTTCGGCCTGGCGTGCCTCGGCTCGCGGATCGCTGCCGGCCTGATCCCGTGGGAGCGGGCGCGCGAGCTGCGCGACACCGACGGCGTCTTCCTCGCCGACGCGTTGGAGGCCTCGGGGCTCGGGGTGTCGGATGCCGCGGCGTGGGGCGATCTCCCGGAGCGGTTCGGCTGTTTCGTCGAGCTCCACGTCGAGCAGGGGCGCGACCTCGTCGACCGCGGCGCGGCGGTCGGGGTGGCGAGCGGGATCTGGCCGCACGGGCGGTACCGCTTCGACTTCACCGGTGAGGCCAACCATGCCGGGACCACGCGGATGGAGGATCGCCGCGATCCGATGCTGAGCTATGCGATGACGGCGCTGGCCGCCAACAAGCAGGCCAGGCTCGGCGACGCCCGCGCCACCTTCGGGCGGGTCGCGGTCGAGCCCAACGGCACCAACGCGGTGCCCTCGCGGGTGACCGGCTGGCTGGACGCGCGAGCGGGATCGGACTCCGCTCTGGAGGAGCTGGTCTCCGCGGTGACGCGGCAGGCGCAGGAGCGGGCCGCACGCGACGGGACCTCGCTGTCGGTGACGGCCGAGTCGGTGTCGGGGCTGGTGTCCTTCGACGCGTCGCTGACCGCGCGCATCGCCGGCGACCACGCCGACGGCGACTGGCCGGTCATCCCGACCGCCGCCGGCCACGATGCCGGCATCCTGGCCGCGGTCGGCGTACCCACCGCGATGCTCTTCGTCCGCAACCCGACCGGCATCTCCCACTCGCCGGACGAGCACGCGTCCATGGCCGACTGCCTGGTCGGCGTCTCCGCCCTCGCGGACACCCTCGAGCGGCTGCTCACATGACGACCGCGTATGTCCTGGAGCGAGCGTGGGTCGGCGGCGCCGTGGCGGACGACGTCCTGGTGGAGATCGCGGACGGCCGGTTCACCCGGGTCGAACCTCGGTCGACCGGGGACACCGAGACCCTCCCCGGCCTCACCCTCCCCGGCCTCGCCAACACCCACAGCCACGCGTTCCACCGGGCGCTCCGCGGGAGGACGCAGCGGGGGAGGGGCACGTTCTGGACGTGGCGCGAGCAGATGTACGCCGTCGCGGAGCGGCTCGACCCCGACTCCTACTTCCGGCTGGCGCGCGCCACCTACCGCGAGATGGTCGCCGCCGGGATGACCAGCGTGGGGGAGTTCCACTACCTCCACCACCAGCCCGACGGGACGCCGTACGCCGATCCGCACGCGATGTCCCACGCGCTGGCGGAGGCGGCCGTCGAGGCGGGGATCCGGCTGACGCTGCTCGACACCTGCTACCTGTCGAGCGGGTTCGGCGACGCGCCGCAGGGCGTGCAGCGCCGGTTCAGCGACGGCGACGTGGACGCGTGGGCCGAGCGCGCCGGCGGCTTCGCCCCTCCCGACGCGAAGGTGGGGGCGGCGATCCACTCCGTCCGCGCCGTGCCGGTCGAGGCGATGCCGGTCGTCGCCGACTGGGCCGCGGGCCGACCCCTCCACGTCCACGTCTCGGAGCAGGTGGCGGAGAACCAGGCCTGCGTCGCCGAGTACGTCCGGACGCCGGTCGAGGTCCTGCTCGACCACGGCGTGCTCGGCCCGTTGTCCACGGCGGTCCACGCGACCCACCTGACCGAGGACGACGTCGCGCACCTCGCCGACACCTCGACGTACGCCGCGTTCTGCCCGACGACCGAGCGCGACCTCGGCGACGGGATCGGCCCCGGTACCAGGCTGCGTGACGCGGGGGTGCGGCTCACGCTGGGCAGCGACAGCCACGCGGTGGTGGACCCGTTCGAGGAGATGCGGGCGCTCGAGCTCGACGAGCGGCTGGCCACCCAGCAGCGCGGCCACTGGACCGCCGCCGACCTGCTCGACGTCGGCACCCGCCACGGCCACGCCAGCCTGGGCTGGGACGACGCGGGCGAGATCGCGGTCGGCCGCCGGGCCGACCTGGTCACGATCGACACCGCAGCCCGCGCACGGCCGGCACCGGCGCCGACGCCCACACCGCCGTGTTCGCGGCGACCGCCGCCGACGTGACCCAGGTCGTGGTCGACGGCCGCGTCGTCGTACGACAGGGTGACGCCGTGCAGACCCGGGACGAGATCGGCCGCGAGCTCGACGACGTCATCGGGATGGTCTGGTCATGATGACCACCGTCATCACCCACATCGGAGAGCTCACCACCCACGACCACGATGGGGACCATCGACCGACGCCGCGGTCGTCGTCGAGGGCAGCCGCGATCGCCTGGGTCGGCGACGCCGCCGACGCACCCGCCGCCGACCAGCAGGTCGACGCCGGCGGCCGCGCGGTCGTCCCCGGCTTCGTCGACAGCCACAGCCACCTGGTCTTCGCCGGCGACCGCGGCGCAGGAGTTCGCGGCCCGGATGGCGGGGGAGTCGTACGCCGCGGGCGGGATCCGGACCACCGTCGCGGCCACCCGCGCCGCCACCGACGAGCAGCTCACCAGCCACGTCGCCCGGCTGGTCGGCGAGATGCGACGGCAGGGCACCACCACGGTGGAGATCAAGAGCGGCTACGGCCTCAGCGTCCACGACGAGGCCCGCAGCCTGGCCGTGGCGCGGCAGTTCACGGACGAGACCACCTTCCTCGGGGCCCACGTCGTCCCGGCGGACACGGACCCGGCGGCGTACGTCGACCTGGTGACCGGCCCGATGCTCGAGGCCTGCGCGCCGCACGCTCGCTGGATCGACGTGTTCTGCGAGGACGGCGCCTTCGACGCCGACCAGGCCCGGACCGTCCTCGAGGCAGGCGCGGCGGCCGGGCTGCGCGGCCGGCTGCACGCCAACCAGCTGACGTACGGCGAGGGGGTGCGGCTGGCCGCCGAGCTCGGCCTCACCGCGGTCGACCACTGCACCTACCTCAGCGACGACGACGTCTCCGCCCTCGCCGACAGCGGCACCGTCGCGACCCTGCTGCCGGGCGTGGAGTTCTCGACCCGGCAGCCCTACCCCGATGCCCGCCGGCTGCTCGACGCCGGCGTCACCGTCGCGCTGGCCAGCGACTGCAACCCCGGCTCCTGCTTCACCAGCTCGGTCCCGCTCTGCATCGCGCTCGCGGTCCGCGAGATGGGGATGACGCCCGCCGAGGCGCTGTGGTCGGCGACGGCCGGCGGCGCCCGCGCGCTCGGCCGCGACGACGTCGGCGTGATCGCTCCGGGCAAGCGTGCCGACCTGGTGCTCCTCGACGCGCCGTCCCACGTCCACCTCGCCTACCGGCCCGGCGTCCCGCTCGTCGCGGGGGTCTGGCAGGACGGCCGCCCGGGTGGAGGCGTCGGCGGAGCCGTCTGAGGTAGTCCGCCGCACCCGCAGCCAGAGATAAGGCACCTGCCCGATGTGCGGGCCTACCTCAGACGACGAATCTCTGACTCACACCACCACACAAGGAGTGAGAGAGATGAACGAGACGCACCGGGACCTACCTGGACTACGAGATCGCCTACCGCGCGCGAGCGGCTGCAGGGGCGCACCGCCCCGCGTCGCGCGGAGCACCACAAGCCGGCCACGCGCACGGTTCCTCCGGGACCGCCGCACCCGGCGCGCAGCGCTGACCCGCGGACGAGAAGCGAGTGCAGCGCGTGTCGTCGGTGGTCCACGTCATGATGGATGACGTGGCTGCACACACGACCGCCCCCTTCGTCGGGCGCGACGCCGAGCTCGACGAGCTCGTCTCCTGGCTCGGCGGAGACCTCGACGAGGGGGACGGTCCCCCGCACGGCACCACGGTGCTGCTCTCCGGCGACGCCGGCGTCGGCAAGACCCGACTGCTGACCGAGGTGCGCGACCGACTGGCCGCCGACGGCTGGCGCGTGGTCGCCGGCCACTGCCTCGACCTGGGCGACAGCGCCCTCCCCTACCTCCCCTTCTCCGAGATCCTGGGCCGGCTCGCGACCGATCTCCCCGAGGTCGTCGCCACGGTCGCCGGCCGCCACCCCACCCTGGCCCGCCTCCTGCCCGGGCGCCGCACCCTCGCCGGAGAAGCCGGCGACGGCGCCGCCGATCGACCGTTCCGCGCTCTTCGAGGCCGTCCGCGCCCTGCTCGACGAGGCTGCCGCCGAGGGGCCGCTGCTCGTCGTCGTCGAGGACAGCCCACTGGGCCGACCAGTCCACCCGCGACCTGCTCACCTTCCTCTTCGCGCGTGACGCCACCGCGCCCGTCTCGCTCGTCGTCAGCTATCGCGCCGACGACCTCCACCGCCGCCACCCGCTCCGTCGCCACCTCGCCGAGTGGTCACGGCTCGAGCGGCGTACGACGCCTCGCGCTCGCGCCGCTGAGCGACGACTCCGTGCACCAGCTGATCGCCGAGCTGGTCCCCGGCGGGCTGTCGATGCGACGAGACCGTCGACATCGTCGACCGCGCCGAGGGCAACGCGTTCTTCGTCGAGGAGCTCACCAGCGCCGCCGCCGGGCCGGGCCGGTGGGTGCCGGCCGAGCTCGCCGACGTGCTGCTGGTCCGCCTCGATCGGCTCGACGACCCGGCCCGCCAGGTGGTGCGTGCGGCGAGCGTCGCCGGTCGCAAGGTCTCCCACGAGCTCCTCGCCGCCGCCTCCGGCCTCACCGGCGCCGCGCTCGACGAGGGATTGCGCCAGGCCGTCGAGATGAACGTGCTGGTTCCCGACGGCGACCGCTACGCGTTCCGCCACGCCCTGCTCGGCGAGGCGGTCTACGACGACCTGCTGCCGGGCGAACGGGTGCGGCTCCACGACGGCTTCGCCACCGCGCTGCGCGAGGGTGGCGCGACCGGCACCGCCGCCGAGCTCGCCCGCCACTGCCGGCTGGCCCACGACCTCGAGACCGCGCTCCACGCCAGCATCCGCGCCGGCCACGACGCGCTCGCGGTCGGCGGTCCCGACGAGGCCGTCCACCACTACGAGCAGGCGCTCGCAGCTGCTCACCGACCCACGCCGGCCCGAGACGCGATCGACGTCGACCGGTCGGCGCTGGTCGTCCACCTCGCCGACGCGCTGACCGCGCTCGGGCCGGCCCCACCGCGCGGTGACCCTGCTCGGCGAGGAGCTCGACCAGCTGCCGGCCGACGCGCCGGACGCCTGGCGGGCCCGGATCATGGCGGCCCGCGCCTACCTGCTGCTCATCACCGAGACCGAGGAGCACCCCGCCGAGCTCAGCGCCGAGGCCTACCGGTTGGTGCCCGACGGCGAGACCGCGGTGCGGGCGCGGGTGCTCGCGACCCACGCCCGGATCCTGACCGCCTTCGGCCGCTTCGAGGAGGCGCAGCCGATCGCGCTCGAGGGGCTCGCGCTCGCCGAGCGGCTCCAGCTGACCGATCAGCGTCTCCGACCTCGTGGTCACCCTCAGCCAGGCCCGCCACACCGGCCCCCACGTCGGGCTGCGCGAGGCGCTGGAGGAGGCGATCGACCGGGCTCGCGGCGCCGGGGCCGTCCAGGCCGAGCTGCGTGCCCACTTCCTGCTCGGCCGCTCCTTCGAGGACGTCGGCGAGTGGGAGCCGGGCCGAGACGGCCTTCCGCCGCGCGCGATCGCGCGCGGCGAGGAGACCGGGCTGCCCTACGCGCCGTACGCCTTCGAGTCCCGCTGGCACCTCGTCTTCCAGTACGTCGTCACGCGGCGCAGTGGGACGCCGCACTCGACCTCGCCGCGGCGGCCGGGTCGCCGCCGAAGGTCCAGCAGGCGCTGCTCGACCTGTTCCGGCTCCAGCTCGAGCAGGCGCGTGGCGGCGACGTCGGCGACCGGCTTGCCGGCGATGCGCACGGCTCTGGGCCAAGGAGGGTCTGATCGCGATCCACTCCAGCGCGATGGAGATGGTCGACGCGTCCCGACGCGGTGATCCCGACGGCGTGCTGCGCGGCCTACGACGACGCGGTCGCGATCCTGAGCCGGCTCTGGCAGCCGTGGTTCACCGCGCGGATCCGGCTGGCGGCCACGGCGATCGGCGCTCTCGCCGACTGCGCGCCCGACCCTGTCCGGCCGCCGACCGCAGCGTCTACCTCGCCGCGCGCCGAGGAGCTCCACGCGGACGGCCGACGTCGTGCTCGAGCGCCACCAGGACCGCGCCGGCACGTGGGGCCCCGAGGGACAGGCGTGGGAGAAGCGGCTCGACGCCGAGGTGCTGCGGATGCGGTGGCTCGCCGGGGACCCGCCAGCCCACGACGTCGCTGGTCGAGGCCTGGCGGGAGGCAGAGAAGCGGGTCGCCGACGTTCGGCGACGTCCACCAGCTCGCCACGGTCCGGGTCGTGCTGGCCACGCATCCTGCGCGCGGCCGGCGACACCGCCGGCTCCCGCGAGGTCGCCGACCTCGCACGCGACGCCGCCCGGGCGCTCGGCGCCCAGCCACTGCTCGACGACGCTCACCGCGCTGGGCTCCCGGCCCGGTCGACAGCCGGCGGCCAGCGACGCCCTGACCGCGCGTGAGACCGAGATCCTCGCGCTGGTCGCCGAGGGACGATCCAACGGCGAGATCGGCAAGCAGCTCTACATCACCACCAAGACCGTCTCGGTCCACGTCTCCAACATCCTCGGCAAGCTCGGTGCGCCGGTCCCGCACCGAGGCCGCCGCGATCGGTCGTCGGCGCGGACTCGTCGAGTGAGCCGGCGCGACCACCACTTGTGGGGGTGTGACCGGCTCCCGGTACCGGGGCTAGGTTCGGGAGGAGCAGCACCGTGCTGGAGTTCCCACGGACGCTAGGGAGATTTCGAGCATGACGACGACACCTGACGAGCCGCTCAACGACGACGACATGACCACCGGCGGAGCACCCCGAGGCGTCCTCCACGCCCAGCGACGCCGACGGCACGGACGGCTCCGACGCCGACGGCACCGACGGCGACTCCACCGACGGCGACTCGACCGACACCACCGACGGCGACGGGTCGGACGCCGACGGCACCGACGCCGACGGCGACCGACGGCGACTCGACCGACAGCACGGACGGCGACGCGACCTGAGCGCGCTCGACCTGCTGGCCGGTGACGCCCAGACCTTCCTGACGAAGGTCTGGGCGTCCCGGGTCCATCTCCACCACACCGAGCCCGACCGGCTGGTCGGGCTGCTGTCGTTCGACGACGTCGACCACCTGCTCACCTCCACCGCGATCCGCACGCCCGCCGTCCGGATCGCCCAGGACGGCTCGGTGCTGCCCGCAGTCGCGCTACACCCGCTCCGGCGCCTCGCTCGCCGGGCAGCCGCTGACCGGCCTGGTCGACGCGCGCAAGGTGCTCGAGCTCTTCGACGGCGGCGCGACCGTCGTGCTGCAGGGACTGCACCGCTACTGGCCGCCGCTGCGCGAGCTGACGGCCCAGCTCGAGCTCGAGCTCGGCCACCCGTGCCAGGCCAACGCCTACCTGACACCCCCGGGTTCGCAGGGCTTCGCCGTCCACTCCGACAGCCACGACGTCTTCGTCTTCCAGACCCACGGCACCAAGCTCTGGGAGGTCCACGGCGAGGACGGCCCCGAGGACGTGCTCCTCGAGCCCGGACTCTCGATGTACCTCCCGACCGGTACGCCGCACGCGGCCCGCGCCCAGGACGGTGCGTCACTCCACGTCACCTTCGGCATCAACCAGCTCGACCTGGCGGGGGCTGGTCCGCCGCAGCGTCGAGCAGGCGTTGCGCGACGTCCCCGACGACCACCTGCCCGCCGGCTACCTCGATCAGCCCGGAGAGCTGTCGGCGCGCGCTGGCGGAGCGGCTCCGCTCGGTGGCCGACGCGATCGCGGGCATCGACGCCGGGGCGGCGGTCGACCGCGAGGTCGAGCGGTTCCTGAGCTCCCGCGGGTCGCTCCTCGCCGGCGGGCTCGGCGACGTGCTCGCCGCCCGCGACCTCACCGACGGCACCCGGCTGCGCCGACGGGCCGGCAAGCCGATGGTGCTGCGCGCCTCGAGGGCGACCGGATCGTGGTCCTGCTGGGCGACCGCACCCTCGACGTCCCCGCCCGGCTGCGGAGATGCCCTGGCCCGGATCCAGGAGGCGACCGAGCTCACCCCGGCAGACCTGGCGCCCGACCTCGACGAGCAGAGCCGGCTGGTGCTCTGCCGCCGGCTGGTCCGGGAAGGGCTGCTCGAGGCTCCCCGATGACGGCCCGTGACCGCGCAGTTCCGGTGCGCCGTCGAGTCCTCGGGTCGTCCCGACGACCTGGCCGGCACGGCCTCCACCGTCCGCGCCTTCCTGCTGGTGGAGGAAGCCGGGCCCTGGGGCGATCGACGCACTGCGCGACAGCCGGCTCGACGGTACGGTCACGCGCTGCGCGAGGCCGCCCACGCGACCCGGGTGCGGCGCGCTGCTGGTCCGACGGCAGGGCCGGGCCACGGCACGTCCGCGCCGCCGGGTGTTCGCGGCGTACGCCGACCCGCGCGCGACCCTGGCTCGAGACCACGACGGTCGAGCGGACCGAGGACCTGCTCGACCTCGACCTGGCCGCGCTCGGCCGTGGCGAGTCGCCGGGGCTGACGCCGACCGACGGGCCGGTGCTCGCGGTGTGCACCCACGGCCGCCACGACACCTGCTGCGCCGAACGCGGCCGGCCCGTCGCGGAGGCGCTCGCGGCGGCGCACCCCGAGGAGACCTGGCAGGTCTCCCACATCGGCGGCGACCGGTTCGCCGGCAACCTGCTGGTGCTGCCGCACGGCCTCTACTACGGCCGGGTCGATCCCGCCGCCGGCGCTCGCCGTGGCCGGTGCCCACCTCGCCGGCCACCTCGACCTCGACCACCTGCGCGGTCGCTCCGGGCTGGGCGATGCCGGTGCAGGCCGCCGAGATCGCGCTGCGGCGCCAGCTCGAGGAGACCGCCCTCGACGCAGTCCGCCTGGTCGATCGCCGGCAGCGACGGCGCCGACACCCGGGTCGTCCTCGAGGCCGCCGGCCGGCGCTGGGCGGTCGGGGTCAGGACGGACGACCGGCCCCGACGTGGCGCAGCTGACCTGCCGCGCGCAGCCGGGAGAACCCGTTGCCCCACCACACCATCCTGGGGATCGCGTGCCCTCGCCTGATCCGACGCATACCCCTAGTATGCGAAGCATGACCGCCCTCGAGGACGACGTCATCGCGCTCGCCGAGCGACGGTTCGCGCGGATGCGACCGTTCGGTGGAGACGCGCCACCGCCGGCCGTGACGACCGGGCTGCCGCCCGGCCCACGCTGGCCGGTGCTCGCGCAGAGCGTCGGGCTGCTGCGGTTCCGGCACCGGTTCGTGCCCTACCTCCACCGCCGTTTCGGCGACACCTTCACGGTCCGGATCGATGCCGAAGGGCCGGCCACTGGTCCTCTTCACCCGTCCCGAGCACGCGAAGGAGATCTTCGCCGGTGACCCCGAGGTCTTCCATGCCGGCAAGGGCAACGCGATCCTCGGGCCGATCATGGGCGAGCACTCGCTGCTGCTCCAGGACGCCGACGAGCACAAGCGCGCCCGCAAGCTGCTGATGCCGGCCTTCAACGGCCACGCGCTGCGTGGCTACGAAGGCGCTGGTCACCGAGGTCGCCCGGGCCGAGGTGGGTCGCTGGCGCGACGGCGAGGACTTCCGCTCGCTCGACCGGATGAACGCGCTGACCCTCGAGGTGATCCTGCGGGTCGTCTTCGGCGTCACCGACGAGTCGCGGCTGGCCGCGCTCCGGCCGCGGGTCACCCGCACCGTCGACATCAGCCCGGCGATCCTGCTCGGCTGGGGCTACCCGATGCTGCAGAAGGTCGGACCGTGGCGCCGTACGGTCGAGAACGCCTACGAGCTCGACCAGCTCATCTACGCCGAGATCCGGGACCGCCGACGCGCCCCGGACCTGGACTCCGCGCACCGACGTCCTCTCGCAGCTGATCCGCGTCGAGGACGGTGGCGACCGGCTCTCCGACGAGGAGCTGCGGGACCAGCTGGTCACGCTGTTGCTGGCGGGGCACGAGACGACCGCGAGCGCACTGGCCTGGGCGCTCCACGAGGTGGGCCGCGACCCGGAGCAGCGGCGACGCGCCCGCACCGCCGCCCGCGAGGGCGACGACGTCTGGCTCGAGGCGGTGGTCAAGGAGTCGATGCGCCTCCACCCCGTGATCCCGATGGTGGTGCGCACTCTGATGAAGCCCGCCACGATCGGCGGCCACGACCTCCCGGCCGGGACCACGGTCGGCCCGTCGATCCTGATCTCCCACGCCCGCGGCGACAACCACCCCGACCCGGAGGTCTTCCGACCCGAGCGGTTCGTCGGACAGAACCCGCCCACCAACACCTGGATCCCGTTCGGTGGCGGTGTGCGGCGTTGCATCGGCGCCGGCTTCTCGCTCATGGAGGGCGTCGCCGTGCTGCGCGAGGTGTTCGCGACGTACGACGTCGACGCGGTCGGCCCCGACCAGCCCAAGGTCCGCAACATCACCAGCGTCCCCCTCCGCGGGTCCCGCATCCGCGTGGAGCTGCTCAGAGGGGCGCTGCTCCGCGGGTGGAGTGACGAGCTCGGACTCGAGGGGTGGCGGTACGACGAGCGCGCTGGTCAGGGCGGGCTCGGCGGCGGCCGTGGCCGGCGCCGCCGCGGCTGCAGGTGCGGGTGAGGGTGCCGACGGCGCGGGAGGGGCCGGCTCGCCGGCTGAGGGCGGCCGACCGGACCGGGGCCTGGTCACGGGTGCGGCCACCTCCGGCTGCTCGCTGTCCTGAGCTGCGTACTCACGTCCCTCGAAGCGAGCCACCGCTGCGCGCCAGGACTGCTGGACCCGGTGCTCGATCTCGTCGGCGCGCTCGTCCCACCCGTGTGCGCGCTGCACGGCGGCGGCCTCCAGTCCGCGGCCCAGCGCCGCCAGCGCACCCGCCAGCAGCGCGAGGTCGGACGCCAGTGCAGCGGCGGTGAGCGAGGAGCGATCGGTGTGGCGCCGGTAGGCGTCGCCGGACAGCCCGCCGAAGTCGTCCGCAGGAATCCGGGACTGCCGGTCGAGCGCGCGGGTCGCACGCTGCAACCGGTTGACCAGGCCGGTCAGCTCGGACGCCGCCCGGGCACACTCCGCGCCGCTCAATTTCGGGGTCCCCGTTCAAAGCGGAACGCAGTGAGCATTTGAATGGGGTGAATCATGACAGCGATCCCATGCGCAGCAGGTCGAACATCGCGCTCACCTGACCGTCCTGGTCGGCCAGGTCGTCGACCAGGCGGCCCAGCGCCTCCGCCAGGCCGTGGAGGTCGGCCGCGAACGATGCGACACCCGCGGTGGCCTGCGCGAGCGCGCGTGCGGTCAGCGCCGAGGTCGCGCCGGTGTCGGGCGGATGGACCCGCACCGAGAGGAGCGCGAGCTCGTGCCGCAGCAGCTCGCGGCGCGCGCCCAGGAGCGCGTCGGGATCGATCCGGATGCCAGAGGTCGGTCCTGCGTCGTGGTCATGTCCAGAGTGTTCGCCGATCCGTCGTGCGCCGTCGGTCGCGGCTGGAGGACCTGTGGACGGGAGCGCGAAATCCGTGCCGCTTCGCGTCAGAACGCGTCGCGCACCGCCTGCTCGGTGAGGCCGTAGTCGGCCAGGTCGTAGCGGTGCGACGGCCGCTCGACCACCGGCGCGCGACTCGGCGTCGATCGCGTCGACGGCGGAGGCGGCGTCGGGCGTCCAGTCGAGGCCGAACGCCTCGTAGACCGAGCGGGTCGTGCCGACCGGGTCGGCCACGAACGCGTCGTAGTCCACGTCGACGAACTGCGCGGTGTCGTACGCCGGGCGGACCGACGTGAACGACCGCCAGGAACGGGACAGCAGGTCGAGCTGGGTACGGCCGATGGTCTCGCCGACGAACGTCGTCGAGGTCGCCGGCCGTCGCCTCGGCCGAGAGCGAGCAGGCCGATGCCACGGACGTGACCGGATCGCGGTGGGTGCAGACGACGAGCGCGTCCGGGTAGACGCCATGAGCGCGGGCAGCGCAGCCAGGTGCGACGGGTTCTTCGAGCACCCACCGCCGGTCGGCGTCATGGAGGCCGATCAGCTGGAGGTTGGCGCGGTGCCGCTCGTAGGCGTCGGTCCAGTCCTGCCCGGCCAGCCACGCGGAGTAGCGCGGGACGTGGGCGCAGCGACTCGAAGCTGATCGACTTGCCGGTCTGGCGCAGCAGCCGCCAGCACTCCTCGACCGAGGTCGCGTCCATGTAGTGGATCCCCATGAACTCGGGGTTCTCGACGTGGTGCTCGGCGAAGGCGGCCTGCATCGCGGCGAAGACCGGGTCGTCCTCCCAGGTCTCGCGCGGTGGCCGCGGTTGCGGGTACTCGGTCAGCCACAGCTCCAGCCCCTGGTGGGCCGGGTCGGCGTTGAGCAGCCGGTGGAGCGCGTCGTGCCGGTACGGGGGAGGCCGACCACGAAGATCGGCCGCTCGAGCGGACGTCGACGTACGCCGGGTGCTCGGTGAACCGCAGCTGGCTCAGCAGCCGGCCGACCAGCGCGCTCTTGACCTGGCTGCGCTGGAAGTAGTTGCCCTCCGGCGTCAGCCCGGCCTCCGGCGACGCGAGGTCGTCGACGAGGAGCCGCAGCCCCTCCTCGTGGTCGGTCCCGCCCAGGTCGGAGAGGCCGGTGGTGCGGACCGCGGCGGCCACGATGTCGTCGTACGAGCCGACGTCGTCGCGGTGCCTGGCGCTAGCGGCATGGAACTCGCCGCAGTCGACGGTGAGGACCTGGCCGGTGATGGCGCTGGCGAGGTCGGACGCGAGGAACAGCGCGGCCCGCGCGACCTCCTCGGGGGAGGCGAGCCGCTTGAGGTCGGTCGGGCTCGGCCTTCTGCCGGTAGATCTCCTCGTGGGTGACGCCCTGCTCGGAGGCGAGCCAGTCGAAGTAGGCCTTGTTGACGTCCTCGTAGATGTACGACGGCGCGACGCTGTTGACGCGGATCCCGCGTGGCCCGAGCTCGGTCGCGAGCGACGACGCGAGGTGGGCGAGCGCGCCCTTCGACAGCTTGTAGCCGGCGTACTCGGGCTGCGAGGAGTAGAGGACGCAGGAGTTGAGCATGATCACCGAGCCCTGCGTCTCGGCGAGCGCGTCGGCGAACAGCGCGCTCAGCCGCAGCGGCGCGAACACGTTGGTCTCGTTGGCGTCGCGCAGCGCCTGCAGGTCCAGCGTGGTGAGCGGGTCCATCGGTGGGATGCCGAACGCGTTGTTGATCAGGCAGTCGACGCGGCCGAACTCGGCCAGCGCCGCCTCGACCAGCCGCACCCGTGCGTCCTCGTCGGTGATGTCGGTGGGGACGACGAGCGCCCGTCGGCCGTGGGAGCGGACGACCTCGGCCATCTTCTCGAGCCGCCGCTCGGTGCGGGAGACGAGCACCAGGTCGGCGCCCATCCGCGCCGCCTCCTCGCCGAGCGATCGGCCCAGCCCCGGCCCGACACCCGACAGCACGACGACCTTGTCCGCGAGCAGGTTGGTCACGACAGCATCCTCCGGGCGACGGCGCGCTGCCGGGCGGCGATCCGATCGGCGTACCCGGCCGGACTGATCCGGGCCCCGTCGTAGTGGGGCAGGCGTGACGGCACCTCGTCGAGGGCGACGACCTCGGCCGTCGGCCCGTCGTCCTCCGAGAGATCGCGGGTCGAGCCGCTGCCAGCGCAGCATGATCGGGCCGGTGCGGTGGCCGGTGGTCTCGAGCCAGTTGGCGATGCCGGGGCTCTGCTCGGAGATGACGTAGCGGATCAGCCCGTCGGGGTCGACGACCGACTGCGCCCGGGTCAGCGAGGTCTGGTGGGTCTCGTAGTCGGTCGAGGCGTACCAGTCCGACCCGACCTGGATCGCCTGGTAGGAGCAGTCGTCGCAGGCCGGCACCGTCACCACCAGCGCCTGGTCGGGCTCGAGCTCGTAGTGGCCGATCGAGGAGTGCTGCGAGGCGAGGCCACCGGGTGTCGGTTTCGGGACGGTCAGGGTGTTGGCCGGCTCCTGGTACTGGAAGAAGTGCGGGAACGCGAACCAGGTCCTGATCGAGCCGGTCAGCAGCTTGCCGGCGACCTCGTACTGCCGCGCGAGCCGGTCGCGTCCGGCAGGGGTGGCAGGTAGGCCGACGGTGTCGGTGCGCTCGATCCAGATCCGGCCCGGCTCCTCGGTGTCCCAGTCGTCGAACACCTCGCGCACGATCAGGTTCTTGGCGCCCGGCAGCGGACCGAACCGCCACTCGAACGTGCCGTCCTCGGCGATGTCGAGCTCGCGGTCGTCGAACGCCGCCAGCGACTCGGGTGCCGAGTCTGCGGAGTAGCCGCCGCCCAGGACCTGGAACGACAGGTCGGCGGTGGTGCCGCGGCGCCCGCGCACGACGTACTCCGCGTCGCCGGAGAGGTAGGCCGACCAGTACAGCGCGTCCGGGTTGTCGAGCCCCTGCCGCGCGAACTGGTGGGTCGAGCAGATCAGCACCGGCCGGGCGAGGTCGTGGTCGAAGGCCATCTGCAGGGACGCCCGGATCCGGCCGGCGAGGTAGGCGTAGCCCTCGTCGAGGTCGCGTTCGGTGCGGATGAAGTCGGCGCCGCGGATCAGCTCCTCCGCCTCCGCGACCGCGTCGGTGAAGGGCCTGCGTGGAGGTCGCGTCGGCTGTCGATGAGTCCCCGTTCGGCGATACACGGGCGATACGTCTCGGCGTACTGCTCGAGGTGGCGGACCTTGGCGTCGAGCGGCTCGGTGTCGGGTCCCTTGATGTAGGGCACCCGGAACCCGACGATGCAGTCGGTCACGCCCTGCTCCTCGAGCCGCTTCACCCCGTCGGGGTCGTAGGCGTCGTAGGAGATGGCGTGGATCTCGAACTGCGACGCGTCGCGGGTGTCGCCCTCGGCCTTGCGGATCTCGGCGAGCCGGGCCAGCAGCCGGGCCAATTCCTCGCCGTCGCCGCCGGCGTGCATCCAGCCGTCGCCCTTGAGGACGGCGCGGCGCAGGGCGGCGTCGCTGTGGCCGCCGACCAGCAGCGGGATCGGCGCGCTCGGCGCCGGGCACTGCTTGAGGGCGGGGAAGGAGTAGAACTCGCCGTCGTAGCCGAAGAAGTCGCCGGACCAGAGCCCGCGGAGCACGTCGATGCACTCGTCCATCCGCCTGCCGCGCCGTTCCCACGGGACGCCGAGCGCGGTGAAGTCCTCCGGCCACGGGGAGAGGCCGATGCCCAGCCCGAGCCGGTTGTCGGAGAGGTACGCGATCGAGGCGGCCTGCTTGGCGACCAGCACCGGCGGCCGCACCGGGAGCTTGAGGACGAACGGCGTGAACCGCAGCGTCTCGGTGACGGCGGCCAGATGGGTCGTCAGCGTCATCGTCTCGAGGAACTCCTTGTCCTCGAGGAACTCGCGGTCGCCGGTGTCGGTGTAGGGGTAGGTCGAGTCCGACTCCTGCGGGTAGATGAGGCTGTCGGCGACCGTCATGCTCGTGTAGCCCGCGGCCTCGGCCGCCTGCGCGAGGGGCGCGTAGTACGACGCCTGCGTCATCGCTTCCGCGTAGGTGAACCGCATCCGCACAGACTAGAACGTGTTCTAACTTCGTGCCAGACTCGGGTCCATGGACCTGCGGGAACTGAGCGACCGGCAGGAGATCGTCGACCTCGTCACCCGCTACACGCGAGCCGTCGACACCCGGTCCTGGGCCGAGCTCGACGACGTCTTCACCGACGACGCCGTCCTCGACTACTCACCCGTCGGCGGGCCGGTCGGACCGCCGGCCGAGGTGGTGCCGTGGATCCAGGAGGGCCTGGCCGGTTTCGACCGCTACCAGCACGTCATCGGCCAGGTGTCGATCGAGTTCGACGGTGCCGATGATCGACAGCGCGCCCGCGCCACGGCGTACTTCACGAACCCCATGGTCTCGATCGCGCCCGACGGTGCCGAGACGCTGTGGGAGGTCGGCGGCTACTACCACCACGAGCTGGTGCGCACCGGCGACGGCTGGCGCTCGCGCGGGATCCGCGACGACGTGGTGTGGACGCGGGGGTTCTGAGGTTGCGGACCAAGCCGAAGGGGCTCGACGCAGACTGGGTGCGCTACTTCCTGCGGTACGTCGGCGGTGCGCACGCCCGGCTCTACCGAGCCACCGGCGGCCGGGTCGGCGGCTCGCTCAGCCTCCCGTTCGTGATGCCGCGGGTCCCGGTGCTGCTGCTCGAGCACGTCGGTCGCAGGTCGGGCACCACGTTCACGACCCCGCTGGTCTGGCTCGCCGACGGTGACGACGCGTGGTCGTGGCCTCCCAGGGCGGCCGCCCGCAGAACCCGCACTGGTACCGCAACCTCGCCGCCCACCCCGACGTCACGGTGCAGATCGGCCGCGAGGTGCGACCCGTCCGGGCCCGGACGGCCACGCCGGACGAGAAGGCGCGGCTCTGGCCCCGTCTCGTCGAGCTGTACGCCGACTTCGACAGCTACCAGTCGTGGACCGACCGGGAGATCCCGGTCGTGGTCCTGCTCACCCCGCTGATCGGGTGAGCCGTCAGGGCCCGAGCCTCGAACCGCGCCTCGGATTTGGTTCACCAGCACCCACCCGTGACAATGGGTGGCATGCCCGACCGACTCGAGCCGCAGGACACGCGTGAGCACCCCGTCGCGTACGGGCTGCTCGCGCTGCTCGGCGTCGGCGTGGTCGTCGGCCTGGTCATGGGGCTGGGAGCGCTGGCGGGCGCCCGGGTGATCGGCGTGGGCGAGCCCGAGACGTCCTCGACCGGCGACGGCGAGGCCTCGATGTACCTCCCCAAGCCCGAGCCGACCAAGCCCGACAACGGCCCCCAGCTGACGCTCGCTCCCGGCGAGAGGACGTCCTCCACCAAGGAGTCGAAGCCCGAGGAGTCCGAGACCACGAAGAAGCCGGAGAAGGCGATCTCGCTCTCCGCGGCCCAGACCACGGTCTCGCCGATGCAGGAGATCGACCTCACCGGCGTCTATCCGGGCGGCGAGGGAGCGATCCTCCAGGTGCAGCGCTTCGAGAACGGCGGGTGGACCGACTTCCCGGCGTCTCCGGTCTCGGTGAGCGACCAGACCTTCTCGACCTACGTGCAGACCGGCCAGCCGGGCATCCAGCGGTTCCGGATGCTCGACACCGCCACCGGTGAGGCGTCCAACGAGGTCCGCGTCACCGTCGGCTGACCGCTGAGCGATCGGCCGGCGTACGTCGGCTGCGGTCCAGGGCGGCCGTCCAGTAGCCGACCCAGCCGGTGCCCAGCAGCCCCAGGAAGCCGACGACCAGGCAGGCTGTCGCCAACGGGGCGACGCTCGCCACCGCGCTGACCAGCAGCGGCCCGCCGGTGTTCCCGACGTCGCCGCACAGCCGCCAGCCGCCGAGGTACTGCGAACGGCCGCGCTCCGGCGCGGTGTCGGCACCCAGGGTCATCACGATGCCCGAGCCGAGGCCGTTGCCGACCGCGATCAGCACCATCACCCCGGCCACGCCGGCCGCCCCGGAGGTGAGGGGCAGCAGCAGAGCCGCGACCGCGACCGACAGCACCACCGGGACGGCGACCACGGCGCGTCCGTAGCGGTCCATCACCCAGCCGCCCGGGTAGAAGAACACGATGTCGACGAAGGCGGCCAGCGCAAAGATCAGCGACGTCGTGGCGGCCGAGATGCCGATCGACTCCGCCCAGAGCGGGAGCAGGCCGTTGCGGATCGAGCGGGACGCGCCGATGATCACGACGGCCGACCCGAGGGTGAGCAGCGTCCGGCGGTGGTCGACCAGCACCGACCAGACCGAGAGGTGGCCGGCAGCCTGCTGCTCCGCGCGACTGTCCGAACCGAGGTCGGGCATCAGCGTCGCCATCGCGGCCGCGACGAGGGACAGCACGAGCGCCATCCAGAACACGGCCTCGAGGCCGGTCCGCCCGATCAGGACGGCGCCCAGCAGCGGCCCGATGAAGACGCCGATCCGGTAGGTGCCGCCGAGGGCCGAGAGAGCGCGGGCCCGGTAGTCGGGAGGCACCGCCTCGATCATGAACCCCTGTCGCGAGATCAGGAACGTCGTCCACGCCATCCCGCTGACCACCACCGCGAGCCCGAGCCCCACGACGCTGTCAGTGAGGGCCGCCGCCCCCATCGCCGCCGCGTCGAGCAGCCCGCCGAACAGCAGCGCCCGCTTCTCGCCGATCCGCGCGATGAGCGCGCCGGCGGGCAGGGACGCCAGCAGCATCCCGACGCCCAGCAGGCCGACCACCAGCGCCGACGTGCTGACGTCGGCCCCGAGCTCGCGGGCCCGCAGCGCGAGCACCGGCATCACCGCGCCGTGCCCCACCGAGATGACCACGCTTGGCCCGTACGCGGCCAGCGCGAGGCTCCGCAGCCGGAACTCCTGCTCGGTGCTCACCCGGCCATCGTGTCAGGGGCTGGGTACGGCGTCAGTCCCGGTCGAGCAGGCCGTGGGCACGGAACATCCGCTCGTAGATCGCGAGCACGACCGGTTCCTTGACCCGGTTGTAGTCCATCCCGGTGCCGCCGCCGGGTCGGGCGTTCACCGCCTCCGCCGCCGCCCACTTCGCCTCGGCGTACGTGTCCCGCTCGTCGGGGTGGGCGAGCAGCCAGTCGCGGAACATCAGGTGGCGCACGACCTCGGGACACTCGGGACCGAAGACGTGCACATGAGCCCGCGGCTCCATCCACTTCAGCAGCCGGTGCTCGTGCCACCACGGTTCGCGGACGGTGTGGACGAAGCCGGCGGCCACCAGGTCGGGGACGTACGACGCCTCGTCCGCCGGGTCGGTCACCACCAGGTCGGCGTCGATGACCGGTTTGGCGGGCAGGCCCGGCACGGAGGTCGATCCGACGTGGTGGAGCTCGAGGACCCGGTCGCCGAGCACCCGGCGCACGCGGTCGGCGAGCTCGGCGAAGCGGTCAGGCCAGGTGTCGTCGTACCCGACGACCTGGATCTCGTAGGGCACGTTGGCCCCAGGGTCGACCCAGGGGCTGGCGCCCGGTGGTGGGTCGTCGGAGTGGTGACGGGTGATCTGCTCCGGGGTCAGCAGTGCCGGATCTTCCGCGGCTTGAGGATCGTCATCTCGAGGGCGGTCCCGATCGACGAGTCACGGTCGCCGGCCTCGTGCCAGATCTGGACCCGGACCTTGCGCGACTTGGTGACCCGGACCGTCGAGATCTGGGTCTCACCCTTCTGCAGCCAGCCCGACGACCAGTGCTCCTTGCGGTGCCGGCCCTTGAGGATGTTGATGCCCGCGCGGGCGTCCCGCGTCTCGTCGTACTTGCGGACCTTGCTGATGAACTGCCAGCTGTCGCCGCCGTCGGTGGCAGTGCGGCAGACGCGGTAGTCGGTCAGGTTGCCCGGTCGGCTCCAGTCGGCCTCGGCAGGCGAGGCGAGCACCAGCCCGGCCATCAGCAGCCCGAGCGAGGCAAGCGCAGTGAGGAACGTGCGCGGCATGTGAATCACCCCCACGGGCACGTCGGTCATGCCGTCCGCCGAGCCCACTGTTGTCGGTCGACCTCGCCCCCCGGAGAGAATCGACCAGGTATCGCGGGCCAGTGTATGGGGCGGCCACGCCGGGGGAGGGGTCCCCCTGCACCGGCGCGCCGTCGCAGCAGGGTCGGGGAACAAGCGCGCCCACCTCTTCGTTAACCTGACACACATAAGTTGAGTCGACATTGCTCAACTTGTCCCACGTCCACCGGGAACGTTCCCGGAGCGCAACGGAAGGAAGTTTCATCATGGCTCGAGCGGTCGGCATCGACCTCGGCACGACCAACTCGGTCGTCGCGGTCCTCGAAGGTGGCGAACCCACCGTCATCGCCAATGCGGAGGGCGCCCGGACCACCCCGTCGGTGGTCGCGTTCTCGAAGTCCGGCGAGGTGCTCGTCGGCGAGGTGGCCAAGCGGCAGGCGGTCACCAACATCGACCGCACCATCCGCTCGGTCAAGCGCCACATGGGCAGCGACTGGGAGGTGAAGATCGACGACAAGACCTTCACGCCCCAGCAGGTGAGCGCGTTCGTGCTCCAGAAGCTCAAGCGCGACGCCGAGGCCTACCTCGGGGAGCCGGTGACCGACGCGGTGATCACCGTCCCGGCGTACTTCTCCGACGCCCAGCGCCAGGCCACCAAGGAGGCCGGTGAGATCGCCGGCCTGACCGTGGCCCGGATCGTCAACGAGCCCACCGCGGCCGCGCTGGCCTACGGACTCGACAAGGGCGACGACCAGACGATCCTGGTCTTCGACCTCGGCGGCGGCACCTTCGACGTGTCCCTGCTCGAGATCGGCGAGGGCGTGGTCGAGGTCAAGGCCACGTCCGGCGACAACCACCTCGGTGGAGACGACTGGGACGCCCGGGTCGTCGACTGGATGGTCAACAAGTTCAAGATGGGCAACGGCGTCGACCTGAGCGCCGACAAGATCGCCAAGCAGCGCCTCCAGGAGGCCGCGGAGAAGGCGAAGATCGAGCTGTCGAGCTCCAGCGAGACCACGATCCACCTGCCCTACATCACCCACGGCGAGTCCGGCCCGCTCCACTTCGAGGAGAAGCTGACCCGCGCGGAGTTCCAGAAGATGACCAGCGACCTGCTCGACCGCACCAAGGCGCCCTTCCAGTCGGTGCTCAAGGACGCGGGCGTCGCCATCGCCGACATCCACCACGTCGTGATGGTGGGTGGATCGACCCGGATGCCGGCCGTCACCGATGTGGTCAAGGAGCTGCTCAACGGCAAGGAGCCCAACAAGGGCGTCAATCCGGACGAGGTCGTCGCCGTCGGCGCCGCACTCCAGGCCGGCGTCCTCAAGGGCGAGGTCAAGGACGTGCTGCTGCTCGACGTCACCCCGCTCAGCCTCGGCATCGAGACCAAGGGCGGCGTGATGACCAACCTGATCGACCGCAACACCACGATCCCGACCAAGCGCTCGGAGATCTTCACCACCGCCGACGACAACCAGCCCTCGGTGGAGATCAAGGTCGCCCAGGGCGAGCGCCAGATGTGGGGACAGAACCAGCCGCTCGGCAACTTCGAGCTGACCGGTCTGCCGCCCGCGCCGCGTGGCATCCCGAAGATCGAGGTGACCTTCGACATCGACGCCAACGGCATCGTCCACGTCTCGGCCAAGGACCAGGCGTCCGGCCGCGAGCAGTCGATGACCATCTCCGGCGGCTCCGCGCTCTCCAAGGACGAGATCGACCGGATGGTCAAGGAGGCGGAGCAGTACGCCGAGGAGGACGCCAAGCGTCGCGAGACGGTCGAGACCCGCAACCAGGCCGACTCGCTCGTCTACTCGACCGAGAAGTTCCTCGAGGACAACGCCGACAAGATCCCCGACGACGTGAAGAGCGAGGTGCAGGCCGACGTCGACGCACTCAAGTCGACGCTGGCGAACGCCGACGCCGACGGCGAGGAGATCAAGACGGGTGTCACGAAGCTCGGTGAGTCGAGCCAGAAGATGGGCGCTGCGATGTACGCCGCCGCGGAGGCCGACCAGGCCGCGGCCGGCGGCACCACCGAGGCCACCGGTGAGGCCGACGACGACGTCGTCGACGCCGAGATCGTGGACGAGGAGCCGCCCGCCGCCGACGACGAGGGTGACTCCAAGTGACCCAGGACCACACCGAGGCCGAGGCGGCCGCCGCAGAGGCGGCCGCCTCGGCCACGGCCGACGACATCAGCGGCGTCGACAACTGGCTGGAGGAAGGCGGTCCGCTCGAGCCCGCGGACCTCGACACCCAGCCTGCCGACCCGGACACGGTGGTCGACGATCGCGCGGCGCTCGAGGAGCGGACCGCTGACCTCCAGCGGCTCCAGGCCGAGTTCCTCAACTACAAGCGACGGGTCGAGCGCGACCGCGAGCTGATCGCCCAGAACGCGACGTATCGCGTGCTGGTCCCGATCATCGACGTCCTCGACACCGTCGACCGCGCGCGCGAGCACGGCGACCTCGACGAGGGGTTCGCCGCGGTGGCCGACCAGCTCGAGCGCGTGGTGACCGGGCTCGGCCTGACCAAGTTCGGCACGGCGGGGGATGCGTTCGACCCCAACATCCACGAGGCCCTGTCCCACATCGGCGAGGATCCCGACGTGGAGGTCACGACCTGCAAGGTCATCGCCAAGGCGGGCTACCGGATCGGTGACCGCGTCGTGCGCGCCGCGCAGGTCCTCGTGGTGGACCCTGCGAGCTGACGACCTTCGCGGCACACCGCGGTCGAGCGGTCGAGACATGGAGAGGGGTGAGACGAGATGAGCACCACTGACGGCGTACGGCCCGACTGGCCGACCAAGGACTTCTACCAGGTCCTCGGCGTGGCCAAGGACGCCAGCGCGAGCGACATCAAGAAGGCCTACCGCAAGCTCGCCCGCGCCAACCACCCCGACTCCAACCCCGGTGACACCGCCAAGCACGACACGTTCAAGGCGGTCGCGGAGGCCTACGACGTCATCGGCGACCCCGAGAAGCGGGCGAAGTACGACGAGGTGCGCGCGGCGTACGCGTCGGGCGGCCACGGCTTCCCGCAGGGGGGCTTCGACCCCGGCAGTGGCGGCTTCGACATCAACGACCTGTTCGGCGACCGCGCTCGCGGTGGTGGCGGGCTCGGCGACATGTTCGGCGACCTGTTCGCCAACCGCGGCCGCACCACCCAGCAGCCGCGCCGGCCGCAGCGTGGGTCCGACGTGGAGACCAGCGCCACGATCGGGTTCACCGAGGCGCTTGAGGGCGTCACCATCTCGCTGCGGCTGACCTCGGACGCGCCCTGCCCCGCCTGCTCCGGGACCGGCGGCAAGCCGGGCACCCGGCCCCACATCTGCCCCGAGTGCGAAGGCGCCGGGTTCGTGGTCGTCTCCGCGGGCGGTGCGTTCTCCATGAACGAGACCTGCCCCGCGTGCGGTGGTCGCCAGCTCGTCTACGACGAGCCGTGTCCGACCTGCCACGGCTCGGGCCGGGGCAGCTCCGCGAGGACGATCCAGGCCCGGATCCCGGGCGGGGTGAAGAACGGCCAGCGGATCCGGCTGAAGGGCAAGGGCGGCGCCGGCGAGAACGGCGGGCCTGCCGGCGACCTGTTCGTCACCGTGAAGGTACGGCCCCACCGCGTCTTCGGCCGCAAGGGCGACAACCTCACCCTCGACGTACCCGTCTCCTTCGACGAGGCAGCCCTCGGCGCCGAGGTGAAGATCCCGACGCTGACCGGTGGGCCGGTCACCCTCAAGCTGCCTCCGGGTACGCCGAACGGGCGGACCTTCCGGGTGCGGGGCAAGGGCGCGCGACGCAAGGACGGCACCCTCGGTGACCTGCTGGCGACCGTCGAGGTGCAGGTGCCGGCCGTGCTCGACCAGTCCGCGCGCGACGCCGTCGAGGCCTACCGGACCGCGACGGCCGGCAAGCCGCTGCGGGCCAACCTGTTCGACGAGAGCGCCTCGTGACCAGCTTCGCCGCGCCGGGGCCTGAGGCGGCCGTCTACGTCATCAGCGTGGCGGCCGAGCTCTCCGGCCTCCACCCGCAGACGCTGCGCGCCTACGAGCGGATGGGCCTGATCACTCCCGGTCGGACAGTCGGCGGCGGCCGCCGCTACTCCCACCGCGACATCGAGCGGCTGCGCGAGATCGCCGAGCTCACCGCCAACGGCGTCGGCGTCGAGGGGGTCCGCCGGCTGCTCGACCTCGAGCAGCAGATCGTCGACCTCCAGGCCCGCAACGCCGCGCTCGTCGCCGAGCTCGAGGCCACGCGCGACGTCCTCCGCCAGACCCTCGCCGCCCGTCCCGCCGCTGCCAACAAGCTGCCGGTGCTCCGCGCTGCCGACGTGACCCAGTCGGTCGTCGTCTGGCGCCGCGGCGGCTGACGCTGCGGAACCTCTTCGAGTAACGGACCGTTGGCGTCGCTCCTGCGCTGTTGTGACGGCGCAGGAGTGCCACTAAAGGCCCGTTACCCGCACCAGTCAGGGCGTGCGGCCCCAGTGCCCCGGGCGGTTGAGGCCGGCGGGGAGGGTGGTCGAGGCGTCGCCGCGGGTGCCGTTGAGCTGGGCCTGGCTGAGGAACCAGACGTCGGCCAGCCGCGAACCCCGTACGTCGGCGTCGCGTACGTCGGCTCCCAGCAGGTCGGCCCGCGCCAGGTCGGCGCCGCGCAGGTCGGCACGGATCAGCAGTGCGCCGCGCAGATCGGCACGGACCAGGTCGCGGTCGCGTAGGTCGGCGCCGACCAGGTCGGCCGGCATCGGGCGGGCCGGCCCGTGCAGCCGAACCGTCCCACCACGCAGCACGGCGCTCACCCGCGACCGGATGTCGTCGAGGTCGGTGGTCAGCAGCGTCACCGGGTCGGCGTGGACCAGGGCGACGAGTTCGCCCTGCACGGCGCAGGGCTCCGGCTCCGGGGAGCGGCGCGAGACCTCACCGAGGTGGGCGAGCATCTCGTGGAGCTGGCGCATCACCGACAGCACGGCCGCCATCTCGCCGAGGTTGTCGTGGTCGCGCCACGACGTGCCGCCGTAGGTCACCTGCGACACCTGCTGGCCGGCGCCGAAGCAGTCGAAGGCCGCGCAGCCGGACCATCCCGACGCCTGGAGCGAGTCGTGGATCGTGCAGGAGTCGACGCGGTCGAGGTGGTGGCACGCCTCGCCGCCGGCCTTGTCGACGCCGAACCCAGCCTCGCGCCGGAACGGCAGCAGCACGCAGCACAGTCCGAAGCAGCTGCCGCAGTCGGCGACCAGCTCTGGAACACCCCGGGCCTCAGCCATCGGCCCCATCGTCTCATCCTCGCTACTCTCAGCCGAGCTCATCGTGGGCAGAGCGGGCGGAGGAGGTGGGTACGACGGCCGACGTCGACTGGCTCGTCTTCTGGTCGATCCCGCTCTTCACGGCGGTGATCGGCCTGCTCATCAACTGGACCGGCCTGGTCATGCTGTTCAGCCCGGTCCGCTTCCACGGCGTCCGGGTGCCAGGTCTGCGCGAGCTCTCGTCCGTGCTCCCGCGCAAGCTGCAGGAGGTGCCGGGCATCATGCAGGGCGGCGTCGGCTGGCAGGGGATCATCCCCGCCCGCGCGGCCAAGATGGGCTCGATCGCCGTCGACAAGGCGATCTCGAAGCTCGGCACGCCGGCGGAGTTCTACCAGAACCTCGAGCCCGACCGGATCGCCGAGCACATCGTCGAGCTGTTCAGCCCCGAGCTGCCCGACCTCATCGACGAGGTGATGCGCGACGAGCACCCCGCCCTCTGGCGCGACCTGCCCCCGGCCGGTCGTCGTGCGGTCGTCGCCCGGGTGCGTGAGCAGCTTCCCGCCGTCGTACGCACGATCACCGACGAGATCGGCAACCACATCGACCAGCTGCTCGACCCCAAGATCATGGTGATCGAACAGTTCCGGGAGAACCCGGCGCTGGTCGTCCGGATCTTCCGCGACTTCGGCCAGCGCGAGCTCAACCTGATGGTCTGGTTCGGCGGTCTCTTCGGTTTCCTGCTCGGGATCCCCGTGGCCGTCGCCGACGTGACCTTCCACCTGTGGTGGTTGCTGCCGGTGCTCGGGGTGGTGGTCGGCTGGGCGACCAACGCGATCGGCATGTGGCTGATCTTCGAGCCGTCGGAGCCGCGGCGGATCTGGGGGATCCGGATGCACGGGCTGTTCCCGCGCCGCCAGAGCGCGGCCGCCGAGGTCTACGCCGACATCATCGCCGACGACGTGATCACGCTGGAGAACATCGGGGAGTTCCTGCTCAACGGTCCGCGCGGTGACCGCACCCGGCAGATGCTGGCCACCGCACTGGGTCCCGCGATCGACAAGGCGGCCGGCGTGGTCCGGCCGGCGGTGAAGGTGGCTCTGGGCCGCGGTCGCTACGAGTCGATCCGGCGGGCCATCGCGCGGGAGGGCGTCGAGTACACGCTGACCCCGTTCAAGGACAAGGAGTTCAGCGCCGAGCAGGCCGACAAGATCCGGGCGCTGGTGTCGACGCGCACCAAGGAGCTGCCGCCGCGCGACTTCGTGGAGATGATGCGGGCCGCGATCAGGGAGGACGAGTGGATGCTCTACGCCCATGGCGCGATCATGGGGTTCGGCGGCGGTGTGCTGCACGTGTGGATCTTCGGAGTGTGAAAGGTAATCGTGTCGCAGGATGACGAACGACGTCGCGCACCAGCGCGGTTGGCCGGGGCGGTGGGTGCGGCTCCCGGCCTCGCCCGGATCGCCGCCGCCACCTGGCTCAATGCCGCCCAGTGGAGCGTGTCCACCTCGGCGCGCACCAGCCGAAGGCTGCTCGCGGCCGCCCGCGACCCGGCGATCGCCGCCGACCTGGCCCACGAGCTCGGCGTCACCGTCGGCACCGTCACCGACCTCGCCCGGTCGGTGGCGTCCGGCGTACCCCTTCCGGACGCGCTGGCCACCGCGGCCGAGGTCGAGGCCGAGCGGGCGGGTCAGCAGTCCCCCGAGGACGACCCGTCGGCCTCGCTGCGCGACCGGGGCGCCGACCTGCTGGCACGGTCGCGTGACGTCTGGCACGAGGACGACGCCCACCCGGCGTACGGCCGGATCCTGGGTGACCTCGCGCCGGACGAGGCCCGGGTGCTGATGCTGCTCCTCGAGTCGGGCCCGCAGCCGAGCGTCGACGTCCGCTCCGGCGGGCCGGTCGGCAAGATGAACAGCCACCTGATCGCGCCAGGGCTGACCATGATCGGGCCGCGCGCCGGCTGTCGCTACCTCGACCGGGTCCCGGCCTACCTCAACAACCTCCACCGCCTCGGGTTGGTGTGGTTCTCCCGCGAGCAGCTCACGGACCCGATGGAGTACCAGGTGCTGGAGGCGCAGCCGGACGTGCTGGAGGCGCTGCACTCGCAGCGCTTCACCAAGGTCGTCCGGCGCAGCATCCACCTGACGCCGTTCGGCGAGGACTTCTGCCGCGCCGTGCTGGTGTCACCCGACGGCGGCACGCGACTATCCAGCCCACCAGGTGCCGGAGGTGGATGCTGGCGAGCTGAGTTGGGCTTCGAGCACGCGTCGCTGTCCGGCGCACGCGGCGGTGTGAGCCGACGCTCGGCTCAATCGCGCTTGCTCGCCGCGACTGCTGCAGATCGCTCTACCAGCAGACTCGGATCTAGGGGTACTCGTGGTTGAGGGGGTAGGGCCGCACCACCTTGACCGAGCCCGCGTGGGCGATCTTCTGCAGGTGGATGTTGACGCTGCGAGGCGACACGCCCTTCTCGATGAAGCCGATCGCGCCGGCCGCGATCGCCGCCTCGACCATCCGGGTCGCACCGATCGCCGAGACCACGACGAACTTGGTCGGCCAGTGGGCCTCGCGCAACCGCGGCAGCAGCTCGAGACCGCCGATGTCGGGCATGTGGAGGTCGACCAGCACGATGTCCGGCTGGCCGTCGGCCACGGCCTGGACCGCCGAGTCGCCGTCGCCACCCTCGCCGACGACCTCGTAGCCGCCGACCTCGAGGCCCATCCGCATGAAGTCACGTGCGTCCGGGTCGTCGTCGATGATGACGACCTTCAGCTTCGGCTCCTCCTCCTCGACCGCGGGCGGGGCAGGATCCGGCTCCACCGCAGTCTCCGGCTGCTCCTTCTTGCCGAAGAGCTTTCCCAACACCATGGTGGTCACCTTCCCTCGCCGCACGCCGGGGCTCGACGGGTGAATCCTAGCGACGCGCGGCCACCAAGGCGGCGAGCGCGCCGATGGGGGCAGGGTTGAGTGGAACAGACTCAACCGTGAGGGCGTTGGAAATGTTGGGTCCCACGAGCACCACAGGAGAGTCGACATGAGCCAGTTCGGAGCCGAGAAGTTCACCACGCGCAGCCGCGAGGTGATCGAGGCTGCCCAGCTGTCGGCGACGACGGCGGGCAACACGAGCACCGAGCCGATCCACCTGCTCGCCGCGTTGCTGCGCCAGGAGGACGGTACGGCGAGGACGCTGGTCGGCAAGGCCGGCGTCGACGCCGACGTGCTCACCGCCCAGGCCGAGCAGGTGCGCGACGCGCTGCCCCGTGCCAGTGGTGCGACGGTCCAGCAGCCGGGCGCCTCGCCGGCGCTCACCCGCGTGCTGGCCTCGGCCCTCGACCTGGCCGGGTCGATGAAGGACGACTACGTCGCGACCGAGCACCTCCTGATCGCGCTCGCCACCGTCGAGTCGCCCGCGCGACAGGTCCTCGTCGAGGCGGGACTCTCGGCCGACGGGCTCCGCGAGGGGCTGACCGCCGTCCGGGGCAACCGCCGCGTCACGAGCCAGGAGGCGGAGTCGACGTACGAAGCGCTGGAGAAGTACTCGGTCGACCTCACCCAGGCCGCCGAGGAGGGCCGGCTCGACCCCGTGATCGGCCGCGACGCCGAGATCCGCCGCGTGGTGCAGGTGCTGTCGCGGCGTACGAAGAACAACCCCGTCCTCATCGGCGAGCCCGGTGTCGGCAAGACCGCCGTCGTGGAGGGCCTCGCCCAGCGAGTCGTCGCCGGCGACGTACCCGACTCGCTCAAGGGCCGGCGCGTGCTGAGCCTCGACCTCGCGGCGATGGTCGCGGGCGCCAAGTACCGCGGCGAGTTCGAGGAGCGGCTCAAGGCCGTGCTCGAGGAGATCAAGGACGCCGGCGGGCAGGTCATCACGTTCATCGACGAGCTCCACACGGTCGTCGGCGCCGGCGCCGGCGGCGACTCCGCGATGGATGCCGGCAACATGCTGAAGCCGATGCTGGCGCGCGGCGAGCTGCACATGATCGGCGCGACGACCCTCGACGAGTACCGCGAGCGGATCGAGAAGGACCCCGCCCTGGAGCGGCGGTTCCAGCAGGTCTTCGTCGGCGAGCCCACCGTCGAGGACACCATCCAGATCCTGCGCGGCATCCAGGAGAAGTACGAGGCGCACCACGGCGTCCGGATCACCGACGCCGCACTGGTCGCGGCCGCCACCCTGAGCGACCGCTACATCACCGGCCGGCAGCTGCCCGACAAGGCGATCGACCTGATCGACGAGGCGTCGTCGCGGCTGCGCATGGAGCACGAGTCGAGCCCGGAGGAGGTCGACGAGCTCCGCCGCCGCGTCGAGCGGCTGAAGATGGAGGAGTTCGCGCTCGAGAAGGAGACCGACGAGGCGTCCCGGGAGCGGCTCGAGGTGTTGCGTCGTGACCTCGCCGACCAGGAGGAGACCCTGCGTGGTCTCGAGGCCCGGTGGGAGCGGGAGAAGGACCAGCTGCAGGGGGAGGGTGAGCTGCGCCGGCAGCTCGACGCGCTGCGGATCGAGGCCGAGCAGGCACCTGCGCGAGGGCAACCTCGAGCGGGCCAGCGAGATCCAGTACGGCCAGATCCCGGCACTCGAGCGGCAGATCGCCGAGGTCGAGAAGGCCGAGCAGGCCGACCTCGACCCGCTCGTCGGCGAGGAGGTCGGTCCCGAGCAGATCGCCGACGTCGTCGAGGCCTGGACCGGGATCCCGACCGGCCGGCTGCTGCAGGGCGAGACGGCCAAGCTGCTCGAGATGGAGTCGGTGATCGGTGAGCGGCTGATCGGGCAGCGCGCCGCGGTGAACGCGGTCAGCGACGCCGTACGCCGGTCCCGCGCCGGCGTCTCCGACCCGAACCGTCCGACCGGCTCGTTCCTCTTCCTCGGCCCGACCGGTACCGGCAAGACCGAGCTCGCCAAGGCGCTGGCCGACTTCCTGTTCGACGACGAGCGCGCCATCGTCCGGATCGACATGAGCGAGTACTCCGAGAAGCACTCGGTCGCGCGGCTGGTCGGCGCCCCTCCGGGCTACGTCGGCTACGACGAGGGCGGCCAGCTGACCGAGGCGGTCCGCCGGCGCCCCTACAGCGTGGTGCTGCTCGACGAGGTCGAGAAGGCCCACCCCGAGGTCTTCGACATCTTGCTGCAGGTGCTCGACGACGGCCGCCTCACCGACGGCCAGGGTCGCACCGTCGACTTCCGCAACACCCTGCTGATCCTCACCAGCAACCTCGGCTCGGCGTTCCTCGTCGACCCGACGCTCGACGAGGAGAAGCGGCGCGAATCGGTGATGGCCATGGTGCGGGCGTCGTTCAAGCCCGAGTTCCTCAACCGCCTCGACGAGATCGTGCTGTTCGACGCGCTCACCCGCGACGACCTCGCCCACATCGTCGACCTCCAGCTCGCGCTGCTCGAGAAGCGGCTCGCCGTCCGCCGGATCTCGATCGAGGTCACGGACGCCGCGCGCGACTGGCTCTCGATGACCGGCTACGACCCGGCGTACGGCGCCCGGCCGCTGCGGCGGCTGATCCAGACCGCCATCGGCGACCCGCTCGCCAAGAAGCTGATCGCCGGCGAGGTGACCGACGGCGGCTCGGTCACCGTCGACGTGGGCGACGACGGACTCGTCCTCCGCTGAGCCGATAGTCCGCCGCCGAAAGCACCTCGATAGCGGCTCGAACGGTGCTTTCGGCGGCGGACTATCGCCCTCGGTCTCGCCGCGTAGTCGCCGTTCCTCAGAGCTCCCGGGCCAGGCCGATGAGCCGGTCGAGGACGCGCTCGCCGGAGGTGCGCAGGCCGCTGTGCTCGTACTCGTTGGTGATCCACGGGTGGATGCGGGGCAGCAGCGACGCGGTGCGCAGCGACATCTCGCGCGGCACGAACGCGTCGTCGTAGTAGACGCTCGCGGCGACCGGGACGTCCGCGCGCCGCAGGGCGTCCTCGTCGTAGAGCCGCGGCCACGCGTGGTCGGCGAGCGCGTGGGCCAGCTCGGCGTACGGCCGGAGCTCGGAGCAGTCCTCGAAGTGGGAGGGCTCGATGTGCTCACCGAACAGCAGCGTCTCGTCCTCGTCGTACGCCGCGGGCCGGACCCGGTCGGCCGACCACCGGGTCGCGAACCCGTCGGAGCAGCTCGACTCGTGCAGCACGCTGTAGATCGGGTTGCGGCCGCCGAACTGCAGCATCGACGCGACGTCGTGGCGGAAGCCGGGCGAGTGCGGGTCGCGCTCGAGCAGGTGGTGGAGCATCTGCCCGCCACCGTCACGGCCGAGGTAGCCGCCGACCGAGCGCAGCAGCCGCGGGGTGAGCGTGTCGCCGTTCGGCAGCGTCAGCGAGCCCGCGCGAGCGAGGTCGAGCGCGCGCCGCATCCGGTCGCGGGCGAGGGGGAACTCGTCGTAGAAGCGCTCGCTCTTGGCCTGCATGATCGCGAACGTGGCCGCGTAGATCTCGTCCGGACCGATTCCGACCGGCGCCAGGCCGCCAGTGATGTGGACCCGGTCGAGGCCCTCGGGCGCCAGGGTCAGGTAGGTGAGCGAGGTGAAACCGCCGAACGACTGCCCGAGCAGGCTCCAGCGCTCGTGGCCGAGGTGCTCGCGGAGCAGCTCGCAGTCGCGGACGATCGCGTCGGCTCGGAAGTGCGTGAGGTGGGTCGCCTGCTCGGCGACCGTGTCCCCCGGGATCCCGCCCGGCAGCCCGACGGGAGTCGAGAGGCCGGTACCGCGCTGGTCGAGCAGCACCACCCGGAAGTCGCGCACCGCCCGCTTCATCCAGGCGGTGGTGGCCGACTGGTCGGGCCGGGGGCTCTCGCTGCCCGGTCCACCTTGAAGGAAGACCAGGCGCGGCCGGTCCTCACCGCCGGGCTCCCAGATCTCCCGCGCGAAGACGGTCAGCGTCGGGCCGTCCGGCCGGGCATGGTCGAGCGGGACCTCGAGGGTGTGGTCGGCGGAGCGCATGGCTGCATGCTCTCAGGTGCCGGCCAGCACCCGGCGGGCTTCACCGCCCCAGTACGTCGCGCTCGCCCGGGTCGCGGGCGGGGTCGGCGGCGGGCAGCGCGTCGTACGCCCAGTCGGACCGCTTCCACTCCGGGACCGGGGTCAGGCAGTCGTCGTGCGGCACGAACCGGGACCGTCGTACGAGCTCGTAGCGGTGGATGTAGCGCGGGCAGTTGGGGTAGACGGCGCGGGCGCGGACCCGGACGACGAACTGGGCCTCGGGCCACGCGGCGCGGAGCGGGTCGTCGAGGTCGATGCTCGCCGTGCCTTCCAGCCGCATCCGGTGGCCGGCCTCGAGGTCGAGGAACAGCAGGCCGACGTGCGGGTTGAGCAGGACGTTGCCCGTGGACAGGTACATGCCGTTGCCGTCGTAGTTGGGGAACGCGATGGTGTGGGGATCCAGCACGTGCACGAAGCCCGGCTCGCCGCCCTTGTACGAACAGGTCGGGCGCCCCTCGGCATCGGCCGTCGCGAGGAAGAACATGTCGCGGGCCTCGATGAACGCGCGGTCACCGTCGCTGATGGTGTCGCTGACCAGCAGGTCGTCGATCCGGTCGGCCAGGGCGCGGGTGTCGAACCGGTCCTGCAGCGAACGACTGCCGTCGTGGAACCCGGACGCCATGTGTCCTCCTCGGAGGCGCCGAACACCTCCTCCACCAGTGTGGACCCGGTCGCCCGGTGCGTCGAGAACGTCACCGACGTGAGGCGATGTCGTGGCAGTCCAGTGGATGGCGCGCCAGGGCCACGGATGTCACCGTGGGGAGATGGCGCCGGCCGAGCTCCTGGTCGACGTGCTCGCGCGCGAGGCACTCGTCGAGCACGTCGGCATGTCGGGCGCTGCCCTCGAACGCGTGACGCTCGGGGACGGGCGCACGGTCGTGGTCAAGCGGATCACTCCGGCGACCGACCTGACGCTCGCCGTCCTCGGCCAGCCGGTCGCCCAGGAGCTGCTGCTCTGGCGCTCCGGCGGACTCGACCGGCTGCCGGAGGGCGTCGGGCACGCCGTCGTCGACGGCTGGACCGAAGGTGACGACACGACCGTGATCGTCATGCGCGACCTCGGCGACTCTGTCCTGACGTGGGACGACCGGCTCGACGCACGGAGGTGCCGGTGGGTGCTGGAACGCGTCGCCGCCCTGCACCGCGCCTACCTCGGCGATCCGCCCGAGGCCGTCGCGCCGTTGCGGCCACTGCTCGACATGTTCGCCCCCGCCCGCATCGCCGCTCTGACGGCCGAGGGCAACGAGCTGATGGCGGCCGCGGTCCGTGGGTGGGACTACTTCGCGGATCCCGCCCTGGTGCCGCCCGACGTGTCGGCTGCGGTCTTCGCCATGCATGCCGATGCGCGACCGCTGGCCGACGCCCTGGCACGCGGGCCGGTCACCCTGGTGCACGGCGACCTCGCCACCGTCAATATGGCGTTCGAGGGTCACCGGCTGGTGCTGCTCGACTGGGCCGTGCCGGCGGCTGCCCCGGGGGCCGTCGACCTCGCCCGGTTCCTGATCGGCTGCGCCCACGTGGTCGACGTGCACCCGGACGAGGTCATCGAGGCCTACCGACGCGCAGCCGGTCCGGCGTACGACGAGGACACGATGCGGCTCGCGTTGCTCGCCGCGTTGGGCTGGCTGGGATGGAACAAGACCCTCGACATCGTGGAGAGCGAAGACGAGGACGTGCGCGAGCGGGAGCGCTCGAGCCTCGCGTGGTGGGTCGCGCAGGCGCGGAAGGCCACCGAGAGAGGAGCACTGTGATGGACCAGGAAACCGTGTACCGCCGCACTGTCGAGGGGTGGACCGCGCGGGTCGCGGCGGTCGGACCCGATCAGTGGTCGTTGCCCACCCCGTGCGAGGACTGGGACGTCCGCACCTTGGTCAACCACGTGGTCGGTGAGGACGCGTGGACCGATCCGCTGGTGCGCGGGTCGACGATCGACGACGTGGGGGACCGGCTCGACGGAGACCTGCTGGGCGACGACCCGCACCGGGCCGCGCGCGACGCGGCCGCGGAGGCGACCCGCGCCGTGGGCGAGGAGCTGGCGTCGGGCGGCAAGGTCCACCTGTCCTACGGCGACGAGGACATGGCCGAGTACGTCGCGCAGCTCGCCGCCGACCACCTGATCCACGGGTGGGACCTGGCGGTGGCCACAGGTGGGGACACCGCGCTCGACGACGACCTGGTGGAGGCGGTGGCGACGTGGTTCGCCGAGCGCGAGGAGATGTATCGCGCCGCCGGGGTCATCGCCGAGCGGGTGGAGGCGGACGGGGATCCCCAGGCCCAGCTGCTGGCGCGCTTCGGCCGCGACCCGCGGTGGGGCCCGCCGGGCTGACAGGCCGACCACGGCGGTCCTGCTGAGGCGGTGGCGTCGGTCGGTTGGGGGTGCGTGATCCAATGGCGACCGTGAGTGACAGCCAGCCGCGCCCGCGGCACACGACGGTGGCGACCGCCGTCGTCATCGGCGCCTCCGTGGGCGTCGTGGTCACGGTGGCCGAGCAGCTCGCCGGCCTGCAGGGGCTCGACACGCGTGAGCGGGTCACCGACTTCCTCTCGGCCCCGCCCGGCGACGCCCTCGGCCTCGACGTGTCGACGGCACTGACCGCGCTCCGGGTCGTGCTCATGCTGCTCGCCGGGCTTGCCACCGCGGCGGGAGTCCTCGGCTATCACGCGATGCGGGGGAGCACGCGCGCCCGGGCCGGTCTCTCCGTGCTCGCCGTACCGATCTTCATCGCCGGGTTCGTCACCGGAGGCTTTCTGACGTCGCTGATCGCGGCCGGTACGGCGCTGCTGTGGGTCGGGCCGTCCGCGCTGTGGTTCCGCGGTGAGCCGGTGCCCGAGCCGTCGTCGATGGCGTCACCGCGGCCGATGCCGGTCCGGCAGCCGCCGCAGGCGCCGTCCTCGACGATCACCGCACCGGCTCCCCAGACGACGGCCCCACCCGCGGCACCCGGAGAGCGCCCCAACGCCGTCGTGTGGGCGTGCGTCCTGACGTGGGCGTTCTCCGGCATCACCATCGTCGTCATGGTCGCGAGCGCGGTGCTGATGGCGAGCAACCCCGACCTGGTGCTCGATGAGCTGGCACGGCAGGACGCCGATCTCGCGAGCAGCGACAGCGACATGCTCACGGACGTCACCTTTGCCACCGCCGCGGTCGCGGGGGTGTGGTCGACGCTCGCCATCGTGCTCGCGGTGCTCGCCTATCGCAGGGTGTCGTGGGCGCGTTGGGCGTTGCTGGTCTCGGCGGCGGTGGCCGCGGTGATCTGCCTGCTCGGCACGTTCAGCTCGCTGCTGATGGCGGTTCCCGCGGGCGCGACGCTCGTCACGGTCGCCCTGCTCAACCGCCCCGAGGTGCGGGCGTGGTTCCACCGGACGTGATCCACGGGCATGATCCAATGGCGCCATGAGTGACTCCACGGGCAACGGTCCCCCGGACGACCAGCCGCAGCAGCAGCCGCCCCCGTACCCGCCGGCCCAGCCCAATCCCTACGGCCAGCCGCCGGAGCACCAGCCGCCTCCGCCGCAGCAGCCGTTCGGCCAGCCCCAGCACGGGCAACCTCAGTACGGGCAGCCCCCGTACGGGCAGCCGCAGTACGGCCAGCCCCAGTCGGGTCAGCCGTCGCAGGACTACGGCCAGCAGCCGGGCTACGGGCAGCCGGCGTACGGCGCCGGCTACGGCCAGGTCCTCAAGGACCCCGACAAGCGCCCGGCGACCGTGACGGCAGCCGCCGTGATCACGCTGGTGCTGAGCGGCCTGGTGCTGGTGCTCCTCGCGCTCGGCATGGTCGCGCTGGGCGTGGCCCGCGACGAGGTGGTCGACCAGATGCGCGACCAGGGCGGGTTGCGCGACATCGACCCGAACGACATCGTGTCGGTGCTGTTCGTGGTCTTCGGCGCGTTCATCGTCTGGTGCATCATCGCGATGGTGCTGGCGGTGTTCGCGATGCGCCGCTCCAACGGCGCCCGGATCGGCCTGGTGGTGTCGGCCGCGCTGGCCGCCATGCTGTCCCTGCTGGCGATCGCGTCGGGGACCTCGGCGGTCTCCCTCATCGGTTGCGTCGCGGTGATCGTCCTGCTGTTCACCGGTGGCGCCGGCGCGTGGTACGCCGGCAAGAGCGGTGGCACCGGCCACCGCGGGATCGCGCCGCCGGTCGCCTGAGGCGAGCGATCACTTCTCGAGGACGGCCTCGCGCAACCTGCGCAGGCCGTCCTCGATGACGTTCCGCTCCTTGCAGAACGCCCACCGCACCAGGTGGCGGCCGGCATCGGAGTCGTGGAAGGCCTGGGCGGGGATCGCCACCACGCCGGCCCGCTCGGGCAGCGCCTCGCAGAACTCCATCCCGTCGTCCCACCCGAGGTGGCCGAGGTCGGTCAGCGCGAAGTAGGTCCCTTCCGGCAGCCGGGGTGCCAGCCCGAGCTCGGTCAGTCCGGCGCAGAGCAGGTCGCGCCGATCCTGCAGGTCGCGCGCCAGCTCGCGGGGCCAGTCGGGCTCGTGGTCGAGCGCGTGGGCGACGGCGTGCTGCAGCGGCGTACCGGAGCTGAAGCTGAGCCACTGCTTGGCGTCGAGGACGGCTGCGACCAGGTGGGCAGGACCGGTCGCCCAGCCGATCTTCCAGCCGGTCACCGAGTAGGACTTGCCCGCGCTCGACAGCGTCAGCGTCCGTTCGGCCATCCCCGGCAGCGTCGCCAGCGGCCGGTGCACGTGGCCGTCGAAGACGAGGTGCTCGTAGACCTCGTCGGTGATCACGACCAGGTCGTGCTCGGTCGCGACGTCGGCGACCGCCTGCAGCTCGGCGTCGGTCAACACCGTGCCGGTCGGGTTGTGGGGAGTGTTCAGGAGCACGAACCTCGTCAGCGGTGTGATCGCCTCTCGCAGCTCGGTGGCATCGAGACGGTAGTCGGGCGCGCGGAGAGTCACCGGTCGGCGTACGGCGCCTGCCATCTGCAGCATGGCGACGTAGCTGTCGTAGTAGGGCTCCAGCACCACGACCTCGTCGCCCGGCTCGACCAGTCCGAGCAGCGCCGCGGCGACGCCTTCGGTGGCCCCCGTCGTCACGCAGACCTGACGGTCGGGGTCGAGCTCGATGCCGTAGTGGCGCTCCTGGTGGCGCGCGATCGCCTCGCGCAGCGGCGGTACGCCGGTCCCCGGCGCGTACTGGTTGGCGCCGTCCGCCAAGGCCCGTTGGGCCGCCTCGATCAGCCCCTTCGGCCCGTCGGCGTCCGGGAAGCCCTGGCCGAGGTTGACCGACCCGGTCCGCACGGCCAGCGCCGACATCGTGCTGAAGATGGTCGGGGCGATGCCCTCGAGTCGCGTCACCGGCATGCGCCCACCGTAACGATCACACAACCGAACGGCGGTCGAGCTTGTCGAGACCTTGCCCTACGCCTGCTCCGGGCCCTCGGTGATCATGCCGTCGTGGAGGTGGACGACCGAGTCGGCGACCGCGGCCACGGCCAGGTCGTGGGTCGCCACGATCGCGGTCGTTCCCTCCTGGTCGACCAGCTGGCGCAGCAGGTCCATCACCTGGGCGCCGGTCTCGGAGTCGAGCTGACCGGTCGGCTCGTCGGCCAGCAGCACCTGGGGCCGGTTGGCGAGGGCCCGCGCGATCGCGACGCGCTGCTGCTGCCCGCCGGACATCTCGTCGGGTCGCTGCCGCGCGTGCTGGGTCAGTCCCACCCGGTCCAGCAGCTCGGCCACCACCGCATCGCGCTCCTTGACGTCGGTCCGGGCGATGCGCAGCGGCAGTCCGACGTTCTCCTCGGCCGTGAGCAGCGGCAGCAGTGCGAACTCCTGGTAGATCACGCCGACGGTGTCGCGCCGCAGGCCGATCAGCTCTGCATCCTTGGCGGACGTGACCTCGAGCCCGTCGACCTCGATCGTGCCCCGGTCGGCGCGCAGCAGCCCGGCCATCACGTTGAGCAGCGTCGACTTCCCTGCGCCGGACCGGCCGGTGATGGCCACCACCTGACCGGGGGCGACGTCGAGGTCGACACCACGCAGGGCGTGGACGTCGGCGCCGCCGCGGCGGTAGGTCTTGTGCACGTCCCGGACCCGGATCATCGGTCCTCCTCCGAGGGCAGTGAGTCGGGCGCCGGGAGCTCGGGCCAGATCTGGATGTGGTCCTCGACCAGCTCGAGCCGGACCCGACGGTGCAGGCCGAGAGCGTCGACGAAGTCGGTGGGGAGCTGCAGCCGCCCGGCCCGGTCGAGGACCGCGAACTCCTCGGCCACGACGTGCTCGCCCTCGTGACCGGGGGTACGGCGCAGCGTCTCGCTCGCGGTCCGGCCGTCGCGGATGGCGATGGTGCGGCGTACCTCGCTGGTGACGGCCGGGTCGTGGGTGACCACCACGACCGTCGTGCCGTGGGTCTCGTTGACCTGCTGCAGCGCGCCGTAGACCTCGTGGGACTCAGCGGTGTCCAGCTCGCCGGTCGGCTCGTCGCAGAAGAGGACCTGCGGGTCGTTGGCCAACGCGACCGCGATCGCCAGCCGCTGCTGCTGGCTGCCCGTCAGCCGGGCCGGCCGCTGGTCGGCGACCGTCGGCGATGCCGAGCTGTTCCAGCAGCTGCTCGGTGCGATGGGCCCGGTCGCTGCCGGCTCTGGCCGGCCAGCCGCTGCGGCAGCGCGACGTTCTCGGCCGCGCTGAGGTAGGGCACCAGGTTGTCCGCCGAGCGCTGCCAGACGAAGCCGCAGGTCCGCAGCCGGTAGTGGCGCCGCTCGGAGCGACCCATCGCGAGCAGGTCGTGGCCGGCGACCAGGGCCCGGCCGGCGCTGGGGCTGTCGAGCCCGGAGAGGATGTTGAGCAGGGTCGACTTGCCGCTGCCGGAGGCGCCGACGATCGCGATCAGCTCGCCGGGGTCGACGTGGAGGTCGAGGCCCTGCAGGGCGACCACCTCGACGCCCTTGCGCTTGTAGATCCGCACCAGGCCGTCGCACACGATCGGGGCGCCCTCGGCGGTGGCGGCCGCTCCCGATCGGTGTCGGCCGGGCGTGCTGGTCGTCGTCATCGGCGCTCCGCTCCGGGTCGTTCGGTGTGGTCGTGGTCGTGGCGTGTGCCGGCTCGCGGCCAGGCCGGCCAGCAGCACCAGCCCGGCGCACGCGAGCGCCGCGAGCAGTGCGGTCCATCCGCTGGGTCGCACCGTAGAGGGGTGAGACGGTGCCGGTGAGCCCGGCGAGGTCGAGGCCCTGGTCGGCGACCGCGACCAGCAGCGCGCCGCACCCGAGAGCGGCGACGCACGCGCCGGCGACCAGGGGGATCACGCCCAACGCGGACACCTGCCGCGCCTGCCGGGGGTTCGCTCCGATGGTCACGAGCAGGCTGCTGGTGCGGCGGCGTACGGGGCCGCCGAGACCGACGAGGAGCACGACGGCGAACGCCGCGACCGCCACGGCGCCCGCCGCGACGGCCAGCAGCAGGGCGGTGGTCCGGGTGACCACGGGACTCGCCAGCTGCTCCTCGGTGAGGTCTGCCCGGGACTGGACCACGCCGAGCGGAGCGCGTTCGCGCACCACGCGCTCGACCTCGGCGACGTCCGGCGTGCCGCGGATCAGGATCACGTCGTACGACGTCAGGTTGCGGTCGGCCGCCTCGGTGAGTGCGGCGATGTCGACCGCCACGAACGGCTCCCCGGCGGTGACGCCGGGGATCCGGTCCATCCGGCCGGCCACCCGGACGGGCAGCGTGGACTGGGCGTAGCGGAGCTGCGTCAGGTCGCCCGTCGATCTCGAGGTCGGGTGACACCAGCACGGCCAGCTCGTCGCCGGAGCCCTCCGGCAGATCGACCGGCAGCGGGCTCTCGCCCGTGGTCTCCCGCATCGCTGCCGGGTCGAACGCGACCAGCCGGACCCCTTCGACGCCCTGCTCGGTGTCGAGCGACACGCTCGGGGAGGTGAACACCGGCGCCGTCGTCTCGACACCGGGCAGCCGGGCCAGGTCCGCGGCGGTGTCCTCCTCGAGACCCGCGGCCTGGACGGCGATGTCGGACCCGACCTGCTCCCAGCCGGTCTGCTCGGAGCCGTGGCGCAACGTGTCGGTCAGCGCGACGGCGATGAGCGCCGAGGACACCGCCATGACGACCGCGGCGCTGGCGACGACCACCTGCTGGGAGATGGCGACGGCCTGGCTGAGACTCACCACGGGTGTCAGCCGCCTGGTGCCGGCGGCGGCCTGTCGCAGCGCCCGCAGCACCAGCCGGAGCAGGCGCAGCACGACCACGGCGGCGGCGCAGCCGAGCAGCGGTGCCACCAGGAGGGTGACCGGGTCGCCGGAGTCGACACTGCCGCGTCGTACGACGACCCACGTGACGGCCGTGGCGAGCATGACGAGGACCAGCTGGAGGGAGTCGCGGAGCACGAGCTGCAGCGTGGTCGGCTCGCGCTGGGTCCGCGGCACCGTCTGCGCCGCGGTGATGAGGGCGACGCACACCGCGGCGGCGACCAGCCCGACCAGGCTCGGAGTGCTGACGAGCTCGCCGCCCGTGCCGAGCACGAGGGCGAGCGCCGCGAGCAGGCCCGGGGCGGCGATCAGGGCGGCCTCGCCGCCGCGCTGGAGGACCAGCCACCGCCGACTGGCCCCACGAGCCCGGACCACGGTGGTCTGCGGATCCCGTCGCGAGGCCAGGACGGCGGCGGCCGCGAGGAGGACGGCGAACCCGCCGCCGGCCAGTGCGCTGAGGCCCAGCAACGCCATGCCGTCGCTCGTGTCGCGCTGGAAGACGACCGCCCCGCCGAGGTCACCGAGCCCGGTCTCCGCGCCGACGCCGTCCGCGTGGGCGACGTTGGGCCACGACTGGAGCTCGACGGCCCGGCCGAGCTCCACGAAGCTCTCGGCGTCCGCTGCGGACGGGGTGCCGACCGGGTCGAAGACCCAGCGCACGTCCGGCGCGGACTCCCAGGTCGCGCCGAGGACGGTGTCCTCGTCGGCGGCCAGGGCGGTGGCACGGACGCTCTTCGCGTTGGGCGTCGGGTCGATCGTCGGGATGCGGGCGGTGTCGATGTCGTCGAGCGGGCTGGGGTAGGGATCCGCGGCGCGGTAGGTGCCGACGACGTGGAGGACGGCAGTGACGACCTCCTCGCCCTGGAAGCGCGTGGCGGACAGCGCGACCCAGTCGCCGGCGCTCACACCGATCTCGTCGGCCGCGCTGGTCTCGAGGATCACCTCGACCACCTCCGCCTCGCCCCGCTCGCGATCCAACCCGAAGAGCTCCGGATCGATCGCCTCCTGGTAGGCCTCCGCGATGCCGGGCGGCAGCTGCCGGACCGGGCGGCCCGGGTTCGGAAGCCGACCGGTCTCGATCGTGACCAGGTCGTCGAGACCAGGCAGCGACGCGACGGTCAGGAACGCCGGCACGCCCGGGTCCGGCGGCAGCACCTGCGGCACCATCTCCGGGCTCACGACGGAGTGCCGCGGCTCCTCCAGCACCTGGCGCACGCCGGGCAGCAACGCCCGGTCGACCTCCTCGGCGGCGCCGGGCCGGATGTAGGGGTCCGTCACCCCGAAGTAGGTGACCTTGACCTGCGTGGCCGGGTGCAGGGCCTCCTGGAACAGGTCGCGGGCCAGGTCGTCGGCGGTGGTTCTCAGCCAGACACTGGCGGACGTCGAGCCGACCGTGATGGCCGCGCAGACCAGGGCGAGCAGCAGCACCAGCCCGCGGTCGGCCCGGCTCGGCCGCGTCAGCAACGGGCTCATCGGGTGCTCCTGTGGGGAGCGGCGAGGGCCCGGGCGGCGTCGTACCGCGTGAGCAGGACCATGACCAGCAACGGCAGCGCGAGCATCGGCACGAGCGGCAACAGGCCGAGCCACGGGAGCTGCAGCTCCGGCGCCGGGACCAGCAGCTCGCCGTCAGGGCCCAGCGTCATCGACACCAGCGTCACCTGCGCGACCAGGGCGCCGAGCGTGACCCCGGCGATGGTGGCGACCCCGGTCGTGAGGGCGTACTCACTGCCCAGTACTCCGACCAGGTCGCGTCGTTGTGCGCCCAGGGTCACGAGCGTCCGGTCCTGTGCGGCTCGTTCGCGGCGCCGCAGCAGCACGACCGACAGCAGCAGCAAGGAGCCCACCACCAGGCAGCCACCGGCGGTGAGGACGAGCAGGTGGGAGAGAGCGGCGCCCCCGGTGCTCGGGTCGGCGTCGAGCCGTTCGACCACGGCGGGGCGGGTGATCACCTCGTCGGCGACCTCGGGATGCTCCCCGAGCGCCGCGGACACGTCGTCGGCGCTGCCGTCCTCGACGGTCAACCACCACTCGGAGGGGTCGGCGCCGAAGCCGGCGGCGAGCATGGCCGGCAGCGCGGCCCCGGCATCGAGCAGCACGCCGCCACGGCCGCTGTCGACGGTGCGCAGGTAGGGCGCGGTCGCGACCACGTCCAGGGCCAGCGGTACGCCGAGCGCCTGGAACTCCACGGAGTCGCCCGGTCTCAGCGCCGCGCTCTCGGCCAGGTCGTCGGTCAGCAGCACCGGGACCGGACCCGGGTCGGGCGGGACCTTCCCGAAGGCCACGAAGTCCCTGCCCGCCGGCGCCCAGATCCGACCCTGGCGAGCGAGCAGCTCGTCGTCCGCGCGCACCTCCGCCGCCACCTGGGACGGCCGCTCGTCGGACGTGAGCGGGTCCGCAGCCCCGGTGCCGACCGCGACCAGCCGGAGCCCCGGCTCGCTGCCCGCGCCGGGGAACTCGACCTCGACCCGGTCGCCGCGCCCCAGGGCCCCGGCGACCCGTGGGATGCCGTCCGCGTCGGCGAACGCGAGGGTGACCCGGCCCAGGTCGACGTCCGGGATGTCGATCGCCAGTCGCTGCGATCCCTCGGGGAGCGCCACCCCGATCTCCGGGTCGAGCCAGGGACGGGAGACCAGGTCCTGCCAGTCGGCGTCGGTCGGGCCGAGCACGTCGGCCGCGGTGTCCTCGTCGAGGGCGGCGACGATCGCGTCGGCGGCCAGGTCGTCGACGAACGTGCCACCGCGGTGGACGGCCTCCACCGAGCTCACGCCCGGGAGCGAGTCGAGCGCCGCCCGTTCGGAGACCTCGCCGGCGCGGACGACGTCGGCCGGGGGAGTGACCCGGACGTCGGCGCCGACCTCGTAGTCGGCGCGTGCTTCTCGGGCGCTGGCGCTGCTCAGCCGCTGGATCGCGGCGAAGGAGAGGGTGCCGGACGCCAGGATGACGACCAGCGCCAGCGGCACCGTCCGACTGGGGGCGCGCGCCGCGAACCGCGAGCCGAGCGCGAACGAGACGCCACGGGCGCCCAGCCCGCGGGCGACCAGCGCGAAGAGCAGCGGCAACAGCAGCAGCGCCACCAGGACGGCGAGCGCCAGGAGCAGCAGGGCCGGCGAGGTGACCAGCAGCGGATCCACGGTCGCCGAGGAGGCCGAGGCGCCGGTGACCGTCGCCCCGAAGCCGCGCAGCTCCAGCACCGCCAGCCCGCCCAGGACGGCGACGAACAGCACCGTCGCGACCAGGAGCGTGAGCGCCCGGCGTCGCTGGCGCTCGGCACTGAGCTGTTCGCCCCGGTCGCCGGTGAGGGCCCGGAGGACGACCGGCAGGACCAGGGCCGTCCCGCAGACCAGGGCGGCCACGCCGCTGGCCAGCCAGGCCGTCGTCGTGAGCGGTGGGCGGACGTCGCCGATGCGGATCAGGAGCGCGGCCAGCAGCGGGGCCACGGCTGCCGACAGCAGGCACAGGATGCCGGACTCCAGCACGGTCGGGGCGACCAGCTGCCGGTGTCCGGCACCGCGCGACCGCAGCAGCGACTCCTCCTCCCGGCGAGCGTCGGCGAGGGCGGCCGCGACCAGGAACAGGCAGGCGCCGCCGAGCAGCAGCAGGAAGGCGACCGGGACCAGCAGCAGCGCGCGGAGCACGACCAGCTCCCGCGCGCGCTCCCCGAGCGCGTCGACCAGGCCGGTGTCGGCCCGGACACTCGCCGAGAGGTCCTCGGCGGCTCGCTCCGCGCCGCTGGTGGTCGCCTCGCTCACCGCGGCACTCAGCTCGTCGAGCTGATCGGCCTGGAGCCGCGACAGCGCCGGCACCGCACGCCAGCGCGCCGACGAGCCGGCACCGGCGAGCGCACCGAAGCTGTCGGGAGCCACCAGCATCACGCTCTCCTCGAGTGGCCCCACCCAGCGCGCGCTGGACGTCGAGACGGCCCAGGTGCCGACCACGACGGCCTCGACCCGCCGGCCGTCGGCACGGTTGCGCAGGGTGAGCTCGTCGCCGACCTCGAGGTCGGATCCGACGGGGACGGCGACCTCCACCGCGCCGTCGTCCTCCGTGACCGGCGCGCGTCCGTCCTCGTAGCGGATCTGTTCGTCCGCTCCGGAGATGGCCGCGAACGTCCAGGTGGGGCGGCCGGGCACCAGCAGGTCGTAGCTGCCGGAGTCGAGACGCCGCACCACGTCGCCGCCGGCCACGGCCGTGACCGGGGTCAGCTCCCGGGTGACGACCTGGTCCTGCAGGTCGGGGTCCTCGTCGTCGTACGTCGACACCATCTCGACCACGGCGTCGTCCGGCGGGAGGTCCGCGAGTCCGGTCGCCAGCGACTCCTTCTGCACCAGCGGCAGGGTGGCGCCGACCCCGGCCACCAGGGTGCACACGATCAGGACGTTGACGACCACGGCCACGAGCGGTGCCGGGTGTGCGCGGGCACGGCTGACGGTGAGCGTCACGCGCCCACCCGGTGCAGCCCCACGCGTCGTGCCCCCGTTCGCTCGAAATCCCGCGCGACTATGTCACGGGTTCCGATGGCCCGGCAGCAGTCGCGCCGAGATCGTTGTCAGGTCGTTGCTGGCGATGTGCGGCGTCAGGAGCCGATGGCGTTCCCGCTGGAACGCAGGTTCTCGCACGCCTCCACGACACGCGCTGCCATGCCGGCCTCGCCCGCCTTGCCCCAGGCGCGCGGGTCGTAGGCCTTCTTGTTGCCGACCTCGCCGTCGACCTTCAGCACGCCGTCGTAGTTGGCGAACATGTGGCCGGCCACCGGGCGGGTGAAGGCGTACTGGGTGTCGGTGTCGACGTTCATCTTCACCACGCCGTAGTCGACGGCTTCGCCGATCTCCTCGGCCGTCGATCCCGACCCGCCGTGGAAGACCAGGTCGAAGGGCCGGGCGTCGGCTCCCAGCCCGAGCTCCTGGGCGGCCGCCTCCTGGGCGAGCTTGAGGATCTCCGGGCGCAGCTTGACGTTGCCGGGCTTGTAGACGCCGTGCACGTTGCCGAAGGTCAGCGCCGTCAGGTAGCGGCCCTGCTCGCCGGCGCCCAGCGCCCGCACGGTCGCGACGGCGTCCTCCGGCGTCGTGTAGAGCTGGTCGTTGATCTCGTTGGCGACGCCGTCCTCCTCGCCGCCGACGACCCCGACCTCGATCTCGAGGATGATGTGGGCGGCGGCGCTCTTCGCGAGCAGCTCCTCGGCGATCTGGAGGTTCTCCTCCAGCGGTACGGCGGAGCCGTCCCACATGTGCGACTGGAACAGCGGCTCCTCGCCGCGGGCCACCCGCTCGGCGGAGATGTCGAGCAGCGGACGGACGAATCCGTCGAGCTTGTCCTGCGGGCAGTGGTCGGTGTGGAGCGCGATGTTGACGGGGTAGGACTTGGCCACCTCGGCGGCGTACGCCGCGAACGCGACCGAGCCGCTCACCATGTTCTTGATCGAGGGGCCCGAGAGGTAGTCGGCGCCCCCCGTGGAGATCTGGATGATCCCGTCGGACCCCGCGTCGGCGAAGCCCTGCAGCGCGGCGTTGAGGGTCTGGGACGACGAGACGTTGATCGCCGGGAACGCGAACGACTTGTTCTTGGCGGCGTCGAGCATCTCGGCGTACTTCTCAGGAGTGGCGATCGGCATGTCAGCCAGACTAATGACTATCGGCCGGTCGCTGACAACCGATCCGAGCCGTGGTCCGTAGGAGAGGTATGAACCTGCAACAGGAGCTCGACCGTGCGATCGGCCACGGCCCTGCCCTACCGACCCCGGAGGAGCGGCTGGCGGCCGGGCGCGCCGCGCTGCGACGACGCCGTGCTGCTGTGGGCGCCGGGGTGGTCGCGGTGCTGGTCGCGGTCGCGGCGCCGTTCGCGCTCGGCGTCGGTGACGACGCGCGGTCGCCAGAGATGACCGACTCGCCCGCGGCCACTCCCACGCTGGGGGCCGTCGACGAGGCGTGGATCGAGGACGGCGGTTTCAGGTTCGACCTGGGCGGCACGCTGAGTTCAGCCCTGACGCTGTCGTCCATGAGCGCCGGGACGGCATCGTGTCCGGCGCCCCTTCATCGGTGGCCCTCGACATGACCTTCGATGGGGAGCGGACCTGGCACCTGGTGCGGCGCAAGAGCAGCGGCGACTGGGTGGACATCGTGAGCGGGCCGGGGCTGGAGGCCGACCTCTACCGGGACTTCGACGACTTCGTGGCCAAGGCCACCTTCAGCCTGGAGCAGGGGGTGGGCTTCTCCGGACCGGGCTCCCTCAGCCTCGACGTGGTCGACGGGATGCCGAACGTCGTGGGCGCAGGCGCGGCCATCGGACCGGTCGTGCGTGAGGGCAAGCGGGCTTTCGGCTTCGAGGTCGAGTCCGGCTGGCGAGCTCCAGTCGTGCTGCTCCGCCCGACGTCCGACGACTACTGGCGCGTGGAGCTGATGGAGGTGCCGGCCCCCGGGGCCGAGCTGGCGAGCTGGTTGCGCGGGCTGGGCTGGCTTCCGACAGGCGAGGGGGCGTCCTGAACGCCGATCGCGAGGCCGAGTTCACGGCGTACGTCGCCGCCCGTCAGGTTCACCTGCGGCGGGTGGCGTACGCCGTGTGCGGCGACTGGCACCGCGCTGAGGACGTGCTGCAGACCGCGCTCACCAAGCTCTACGTCGCCTGGCCACGGGTCAACCGCGACGGGCGCGAGGACGCGTACGTCCGCCAGATCATCGTCCGCGCGACGATCGACGAGACCCGACGCCCGTGGTGGCGTCGCGAGCGGCCAGGACTGGAGGGGGTCGACCCCGCGGCCCGGGAGCCGCTGGCGACCGAGGAGCGATCAGCGTTGCTCGACGCGCTGCTGGGACTTCCTCCGATGCAGCGCAAGGTCGTCGTGCTGCGGCACTGGCTGGGACTGTCGGTCGAGGAGACCGCCACGGACCTGCGGATCTCCCCCGGCACGGTCAAGAGTCACTCGCACCGTGGCCTGGAGCGTCTGCGCGGCGAGCTGGACCGCGTGACCTGACCAGCGTCAGCCGGTCGCGCGGTGGCGGTACTGCGGCCGTCGCGGCCGCACACTCACTCCGACCAGGACCACGCCCGCCCCGATCATCGCGAGCGTGAGGATCCCGGGGACACCCTCGCCGTCCCCGAGTCCCAGACTCGTGAGGCCGGCGAGCCCGGCGTCGACGGCGACGATAGGGAACGGCACGTCCCCGCCCGAACCCGCATCGGGCGCGGTCGTCTGGACACCCAACACCTCCGTCGCCTCGTCGCCGGTGTCGGTCGTCGCGGCCACCCTGAGGTCGAAGCTCACCTGGTCGGTCATGGTGTCGTTGCCCGCCGACATCGGCAGGCCGAGGGTGAGCTCCAGCTCCCACGTCTCTCCCGCCGGCAGCGTGCCGGGGACGTGGCGGACCTCCTCGAGGTCGCTCATCGGCCCGGACCACAGGGTCGTTCCCTCGCGGGCCACGGTCACGTCGAGCCACTGGGAGAGCTCGCCACCGTCGGCGTCACAGCCCTCGCTCGCGACGCGGGTCTCGGGTCGGAGACAGCCGTTCTCCGCGTCGTTGACAGCGATCGCGGTCAGGCTGACCTCGGCGGCCGACTCGGACGGGTTGGTCACCGTCATCGTGTCCGACTTGCTGAAGCCCGGCGCGAGCCGGTCGAACGTCAACGCCTGACCGGGCGCGAGCAGCCGGTCGGCGGCGGCGGCCGCCGCCGCAGGGGTGACGACCAGCGCGATGCCGGCCACCAGCGCGCCCCAGCGCTTCGCTGCTCTCATCTGTCTCCCCCTCGAGTGGGGACAGGGAAGCAGAGCGGTCAGTCCCGGCGGAAGGGGTCCATGAAGATTTCAACAATTTTGACGATGAAGTGGGCAACCCATGTCGGCGAGGGTCCAACCGTCGGACCCGGCCACGGGGGTGTGGTCGAAACCCGGTCCTGAACGAAGCGGCACTCGCCGCGCAGACAGAGGGGGAAGTACATGAACAGCAAGCTGATCAAGGGGTGTGTCGCCGGCGCCGCCGTCGTCGCACTCGCCGCCGGCTCCACCACCTTCGCAGCGTGGAGCGACTGGGACACGCTCACCGGCAGCAACGCCGGCGCCGACGAGCTCACGCTCGTGCTCGGTGAGCCGAGCACCAGGACTTCGTCACAACATGAAGCTGGCGCCGGGCGAGGGGAACGACTCGAGTTCGTCGTCGCGAGCGCCAGGGCCGAGCACCGTCACCAACGCCGACCTGCGGATGCAGCTCGTCAACCTCATCGGGGCCGAGGACGGATGCACCTTCGACCAACTCGGAGGAGGCCGTCGACGGCAACTGCAACGACCTGACCTCTCGAGGGTGAGTTCCTCGACCAGGCGCGCATCAACGTGAACGCCTCGCAGCCCACCACGGACGTCGCGAACGCGTGCAACAGCTCGACGCACCCGCGCGGCTCCCGACAGGGTCCCGATCTCGCTCCGGGCCCTCCGTGACAGACTCGTCCGGCATGCCGGTGAAGCTGCCTCGACCCGGGCGTCACCCTGCAGCCCCGGGTGAGGGGATCTGTGTCGCGATGGGGCTCAACATGCCGCAGGACCGCCGACAACGCGTCGCAGGGTGACTCTGCGTCGTTCGACCTCAAGTTCCTGCTGGACCAGGTCTTCGTGACTCCCTGATCCGGCGGATCTGACAGCACCAGTCGAAGGGCGAGCAGGGCATGTCCGGAACGCACGACCACGAAACGCCTCCTGGCAACAGGAGTGCGGTGGACGGTCCGGGGCTGCCCTGCTCGCCCTCGGCGTGCTGGTCCTCGCGGCGATCGTCGTGACGGTGGTGCTGCCGCGGGCCACCCAGGGTTCGGCCCTGACGGTCCTCACCGGCAGCATGTCACCGGAGATCCCCGTCGGCTCGGTGGTCATGGTCCGGCCCGTGGACCCTGCCACGTTGGCGGTCGGCGACATCGCGACGTACCAGGTGGAGCCGGACCGGGAGGTCTTCATCACCCATCGCATCACCGAGATCCACGACGGCCCCAAGGGCTTGAGCTTCACGTTCAAGGGTGACGCCAACCGGGGCGCCGACCTCGATCGGATCCCGTCCGAGGCGGTCCGGGGCGAGGTCTGGTTCCACGTTCCCTATCTCGGCAGCATCCGCGATGGCCTCCACGGCCAGGGGGAATCACGCTGGTCGCGATGATCCTGCTGGTGGGCTATGCCCTGACCCAGTTCAGCGGTTTCGCCAAGGATCGACGCGGCGCCAAGGACGGAACGACGACGGGCGTGGTGAGCCTCGGGCGGCCGGTGGTGCTCGCCCGGCTGAGCACCGGACCCGACGAGTCCGCCACTGACCTCGCCCGGAGCTGGGGAGGCCTGCTGGTGGCGCAGGACGACGACACCGTCACCCTGCTCATCGCACCGCCCGAGGACGGGCTGGCGGCCGCGCTCGAGCTGCTGGCGAGCCAGCACCCGCTGCACGTGGAGGTGTGGGACGCCGATGCGGTGCTCACGGGCACGTCCCGGCGGGTCGAGCAGCGCAGCCCGGAGTCCGACGCGGCAGTGGGCGACCATGCGACCGGCTAGGCGCCGTGCCGCGGCGGCGCTCGCGAGCCTCGTGGCGATCTCGGTTGCCGTCGCAGCGTCGGGCAACGGGACGACGTACGCCGCGTTCTCCGACTTCGACGTCATCGACGACAACGTGGCCCGGGCCGCGCGGGTGTCGCTCGGCCTGCCGGGGGTGGGCACGTCGCCCGAGCTCACGTTCGCCGGGCTGCTCCCGGAGGTCCCGCAGACAGACTCGCTGGAGGTCTCCTACATCGGGACGATCCCGGCCGACGTCTCGCTCGATGTCCGGCCCCAGGGCGGGAGCGCCTTCTGTGACCCGGTCGGGGACGGCACGTGGGTCCCGAAGCCCGGCGGGTGGCTGCTCATCGACGTCGGCACGGGCTGGGTCGGCTACTGCTCCTTGCCCGGTTCGACCGTCACGGCGCCGGTGCGGTCGGGGGTCGCGCCGGGAACCGACCTGACAGTCGACGTCTCCCTGCAGCTGGCGTCGTGGAGCGACTACCGCTACAGCGAGCTCACCGACACCGACGAGCTGGTCGTGACGGCTCGCCAGTCCAGCACGCCCGGAGCAGGCTTCAGCGACGTCGCCCTCGGCACCATCGCCATCGGGACGGGCGTCATCGCGGCTCAGGTTCCCGTGCAGTGCGGCGACGTCGGCACGTACAAGAGCATCGTCAGTGGCACCGACGGCGACGACACCATCGATGCCAGCAACGGCAAGACGATCGTGCTCGGCCTGGGCGGCAACGACACCATCGACGGGGGCAACGGCAAGGACTGCCTGGTCGGTGGCGACGGCGACGACACGCTGACAGGGGGCAACGGCAAGGACGTCCTGATCGGCGGTGAGGGCGTCGACACCTGCACGGGTGGACACGCCCCCGACACCTACGAGTGCGAGACCGCGAGCGAGCCGACCTGGGCTCCGCTCCAGCTCACGACCGAGGAGCCGCCCGCCGAGGACACCGAAGAGCTCGAGCAGGTCGCAGACCCACCCGTCGAGGAATCGGCCGCTCCTGAGGAGCCACCCGGCGTCGACGACTCGACGCCCTGAGACCAGGATCCCGGCCGGATCGGGGGGACCGGTCGGGATCCGTCAGGGCAGTCCGTACGAGATCAGCCGCGCCAGACATCGGTGTCGGCGCTCGAGGACAGGTCCGCGTGGGCCCGGATCCAGGCGTGCATCGCGATCGCGCCGGCGGCGCTGGCGTTGATCGAGCGGGTCGAGCCGAACTGCGCGATCGACAGCGTCCCGTCACACGCCTCGCGCGCCGCCTCGGACAGCCCCGGGCCCTCCTGCCCGAAGAGGAAGCAGACGCGGCGCGGCAGGGTCGCCGGTCTCCAGGTGCGCCGAGCCCGGCAGGTTGTCGATGCCCAGCAGGGTCACGCCCTGCCCGGCGTCGGGTGAGTGGAGGTACGCCGCCAGGTCGGCCGGCGTCGCGTGGTGCCGCACGTGCTGGTAGCGGTCGGTGACCATGGCGCCGCGGCGGTTCCACCGGCGGTTGCCGATGATGTGCACCTCGGCGGCCAGGAAGGCGTTCGCGGTGCGCACGATCGTGCCGATGTTGAAGTCGTGCTGCCAGTTCTCGATCGCGACGTGGAAGTCGTGCCGGCGGGTGTCGAGGTCGGCGCGGATCGCGTCGACGGTCCAGTAGCGGTAGCGGTCCACCACGTTGCGGCGGTCTCCCTCGCGCAGCAGCTGCTCGTCGTACTGCTCGCCGGTCGGCCACTCTCCCGGCCACGGCCCCACGCCCACCTCGGGCGGCCCGTGCGGCATCGGGTCGTACGGCGCGCGGTCCTCCATCAAGGGCACGGCTCGCAGGCTACCTCCGGGGGGTTCACCCCTGCCCGGTTAGGGTTCGGAGCGTGTTCGCCGAAATGGTCACCGATGCTGCTCGGGCATGGACTGGATGGATCCGGCCTGGCTGCTCGACCGGTTCGGGACCGAGCTGTTCTGGATCAGCCTCGTCATCATCTTCGTGGAGTGTGGGCTGTTCTTCCCGTTCCTCCCCGGCGACACCCTCCTGTTCGCGCTCGGACTGTTCATCGCCACCGAGCAGATCGACGTGGTCCCGGCTGGCGCTGGTGTCGAGATGCTGGCGGCCATGGTCGCGCTGTCCGCTGCCGCGTTCCTCGGCAACGTCACCGGCTACGAGATCGGACGGGGGATCGGGCCTCCTCTCTACGAGCGCGACGGCCGGATCATCAAGCGCGCGTACTTCGACAAGACCCGGGCGTTCTTCGACAAGCACGGCAACAAGGCCCTGGTGATCGGAGGTTCGTGCCGTTCGTCCGGACCTACATCACTGTCGTCGCCGGCGCGACCAGGATGGAGCGCCGGCGGTTCTTCATGTGGAGCTTCGTCGGCGCGGTGCTGTGGGTCCTCAGCATCACCCTGCTCGGCTACTTCCTCGGCAAGCGGTTCCCCGCGCTCGGGGAGAACATCGACAAGGCGATCGTGCTGATCCTGCTGTTCTCGGTGATCCCGATCGCCTACGAGTGGTGGAAGCACCGGCGGCACTCCGACGTGCCGGCGCCCTCAGCCCCTGGCCGCGTCCAGCTCCGCCTTGGTCAGCACCGGACGCACCTCGAGGTCGACGTCGACGAGCGGGTTCTCGCCCGCCGGGCTGCGGTCGATCGCGCAGACCACGTGCTCCACCGTCGCGCCGTACTCGCGCAACGCGCGGGTCGCGTCCCGGACCGCGCCACCGGTCGTGATCACGTCCTCGACCAGCGTCACCCGACGACCGGCGACGTCCGGTCCCTCGGCCAGCTTGCAGGTGCCGTAGGTCTTGGCTTCCTTGCGGACGAACAGGGCGGGCAGGCCGGTGCGGGCGCTCAGCATGGTCGCGATCGGGATGCCGCCCATCTCGAGGCCGCCCAGCAGCTCGGTGCCCTCCGGGACCAGGCCGACCATCTGCTCGACCACGCGCTGCAGCAGGGCGCGGGTCGGCCTCGAAGAGGTACTTGTCGAAGTACTCGTGCGACACCTGGCCCGAGCGCAGCGTGAACTCGCCCGAGAGCCGGCAGCAGGCGTCGATGTCCTTGGCGAGGTCCGGGTCGGTCATGGCTGGCGAGCGTAGGGCAGGCTGGGAGGCATGAGTCACGTCGACCTGATGGCCGGACCGCCCCCGACCCACCTGCCGGAGGACCCGGCTGCCGCCGAGCTCGTCGAGGGCGCCGCGCCCGTCGACGTCGTACGCCGCCACCCGGCCTCGCCGATCGCGTGGGCCGCCCTCGCGGCCCTCGCCGCCGAGGAGGGTGCCGACGACGTGGCGGTCTACGCCTACGCGCGGGTCGGCTACCACCGCTCCCTCGACCTGCTGCGCCGCAACGGCTGGAAGGGCCACGGTCCGGTGCCGTGGTCGCACGAGCCCAACCGCGGCTTCCTCCGCTGCCTCGCCCTCCTCGCCCTCGCCGCCCAGGCCATCGGCGAGACCGACGAGGCCGAGCGTTGCGCCACCTTCCTCCGCGACTCCTCCCCGGAAGCCGCCGCCGAACTCCTGGGGTAGCTGCTTGGGTAACGGTCCGTTGGTGTCACTCCTGCGCCGTCACAACGGTGCGGTAGTGACACTGGCGGACCGTTACCCACGACGTCACGGTCTCCCGGCCCACCGATCGTCCACAGAACGCACGTGACGGCGCTGCCCACAGGCGCGCGCCGAGCGCATGGCGAGCCGGGCTTCAGTGGGGAACCGTCACGTGGATGGAGCAACGGATGCGTGCGGCGGTGGCCGCGCGGGCGGGGCGTGGTGACGGCTCGGCGGCTGGCCGAGCTCGGCATCCCGGGGCGCCTCGTGGCCGAATGGTGTCGACGCGGGCTGCTGGTACCGGTCCGGCGCGGGGTCTACACGACCCGTGACCTGTGGGACTCGTGGGACGAGTACGTCGCCCGGCCGACAGCCCGGATCCGCGCCGCACACCTGACGCTGCGGATCCCTCACGTCTTCAGCCACGACTCCGCGGCGATCCTGCACGCGGTGCGTCTGCTCCGACCCCAGGACGCCGCCGTCCACATCACGCGTGACGACCTGCGGGGGAGCCGGTCGCGTTTCGGCATCGAGCACCACGGCGCCAGGGTGGACCAGTCGCGGATCCGTCGGGTGAGGGGGCTCGACGTCCTCGACGTACCCCGGACCGTCACCGACCTGGCTCGCGAGCATGGCTACCTGGCAGGCCTGGTTGCGGCCGACGGGGCGCTGCACGCCGGCACGCCCCGCAGCGAGCTGTGGGCCGCAGCTGCCGAGATGGACCGCTGGCCCTACAGCCTGACCGTGCAAGCGGTGGTGGAAGATGCCGACGAGGGGTCGGAGAGCGTCGGCGAGACGCTGATGCGCGACCTCGTCGTGGGCATCCTGGGCGAGGAGGCGGAGACGCAGTTCCCCGTACTGACACGCCGAGGGATCCGGTGGTGCGACCTCCGCGTGGGGCGACACCTGTTCGAGTTCGATGGCCGCATCAAGTACCAGAACCGTCGAGGACGGCGGGCTCGCCGACCGCGAGCTCGAGCAGATCCTGTGGCACGAGCGTCGGCGCGCGGTGGACGTCACCGATGAGCGGTTCGGCTTGACCCGGCTCACGTACGCCGATCACTGGGGTACTGCGCGTGACGCGGCCGAGCGGCGCGTCCGGCGTGACTACGACGACACCGACCGGCCGCTACGGCACCGAGCTGACCCCGCAGGAGGTCGAGCTCGCTGCGCGCCTGCGCGGGCGCCGCCCCACCGGCTGAGCACGCCGGGCTTCTGGGTAACGGTCCCGTGGTCGTCACTGCGTGCGCCGTTGTGACGGCGCAGGAGTGACACGGGCGGACCGTTACTCAATCCCAGAAGGCCAACCCTCACCCGCCCAGGAGCGACCGGACCCGGGACGAGCCGAGGGCGACGATGAGGGTGGGGAGGCGCGGGCCGCGCTCGGCGTCGACGAGCAGGTGGTAGAGGAGGCGGAAGAACTCCTTCTGGTCGGCCTTGACCTCGTCGGTGGGTGCGGAGTCGAGGGGGAGGCCGCGCGCCAGCTTGGGTACGCCGTAGACCAGGGCGGTCACCGCGTCGAGCTCGAGGTCGCCCTCCGGCAGGCCCGTCAGGAGCAGCCGCAGCCACTCCGCCTCCTGCGTCGACAACGACTGCAGCGCGGTCACGTCCGGCGACTCCCGGACGGTGGTGCGGTCCGACGCCGGCACGAACTCCGACATCCACTGCATCGCCTTCGACAGCCGCGGCTGGAGGTCGTCGACCGAGTCGTGCGCGATAGCCGAGGTCGGACACGATCCCGCTGATCAGCGAGGGCGACCCGGCGGTCACGTCGGCGACCGACGACAGCACCCGGAACGGCACGGTCACCGGCGAGGTCGGCAGCGCGCCGGCGGTGGCGGTGGCGGACGCCCGCTCGTGGGCCAGTACGGCGCCGTCGCGCTTGCCGGACGCCGCCTTGCGGCCCAGCGCGTCCCACTCGTCGTAGAGCCGGACGACCTCGGGGCCGAAGTCGATGTCGAAGGTCTGCCGCGGGTTGCGGCGCACGTAGAGCCAGCGCAGGATCGGCGCCTCGAGGACCCGCAGCGCGTCGGCCGCGGTCGGGGCACCGCCGGCCGACGACGACATCTTCTGCGTGCCGGCGAAGCCGACGAAGCCGTAGCCGAACCACGCCGGCCGCGGCATGCCGAAGACCGACTCGACCAGCTCGTGGCCGACCGTGAACGACGACCCGGGCGTCGCGTGGTCCATGCCGGCCGGCTCGAAGTCGACGTGCTCGAAGGCCCACCGCATCGGCCAGTCGACCTTCCACACGAGCTTGCCCTCGTCCTGCGTGGTGAGGTTGGTGACGCCCTCGAACCCGCACGAGGAGCAGGTGTAGGCGAGGTCGGTCGTCTCCTCGTCGTACGACGACGGAGTGGTCGTGTCGCGACCGCACTGGCGGCAGTAGGCCTTGAAGGGGAACCGCTCGAGGTCGTCGCGCGGCGGCGGAGTCGGGGTCGACCTCGACCTGCTTGGTGCGGTGGCGGGCCAGCACGGACTCGATGTCGTCGCGGTGCCGCACGGCGGTGAGGATCGGCTCGCGGTAGACGCCGGCACTGGTAGCGCTCGGTCTGCGACACCTCCTCCATGTCGACGCCGAGCTCGTGCAGGGCGTCGCGCAGCGGCTCCTTGAAGTGCTCGGCCCACGAGGCGTGGCAGTCCCACGGGTCAGGTACGGCGCTCAGCGGTCGGCCGATGTGGTCGGCCCAGGCCGCGTCGACCCCGGCCGGCACCTTGCGGAAGCGGTCGTAGTCGTCCCACACGTGCAGGTGGCGGACCGGGAGCCCGCGCCGCGCGCAGCTCGTCGGCGACGAAGTGGACGGTGAGGAACTCGCGCAGGTTGCCGAGGTGGACCGGCCCGGACGGGGAGGCGCCCGACGAGCAGGTGATGGTCTCGCCCTCGCGCGCATGCCGCTGGGCGTCGTCGGCGGCTCGGGTGACCCAGTCGGTCGGGGGGCCCTGCTGTCCTCGTGCCATGCGAAGGTGCTGCTCCTGGCTCGCGGGGGAATCGGGCGTGGTCACGCTACCCGAGCCGACACAGGCGAAAGGCGCCGGACTCGTGCAGAGCCCGGCGCCTGGTACGCCGGTCGCTCGACCGCATCCCCCGCGGTGGGTCGAAGCGGCAGCCCACGGGCCGCACGGCGACGCCTGCAGTCTGACACTGACAGGACCGTGCCATAAGGGAACACCTGCCGTCGGCACTATGATGCCACTTGTGCCCGCTCAGTCCCCCTCGATCATGGCCGCGCTCGGATTCTCCAGACGAGTCGAGCGTGACTACGAGCGGCTGCTCGGTCAGTCGGGGCGTGAGCTGGTGTCGGTCGCGGACTCGCTCCTGCGCAGCCCGGACCAGCTGCTGCGCGACATCCGCCCTCTCGCGGAGGTCGGGATCGTCCGGGTGGAGGGCTCGCGGGTGCTGGTGGCAACCCCCGCCGAGGCGGTCGCGCTGCTGCTGCGGGAGACGGCCACGGCTGCCCTGCTGATCACTTCTCGCGTGGAGGGCGTGGCCCGGGCGCTCCCGCACCTCGCGGCCCCGGCCGCACGCCCCAAGCCGGGCGAGGTGAGCGACGTCCAGCAGCTCGACGGCGAGATCAGCTCGGGCGGCAACCCGGTCCCCCTGCTCCATGCGCTGATCACGGAGAGTGCCGGCGACCTGCTGTGGCTGCGGCCCGACCAGTTCCGCAAGCCGCGCGAGGACGCGATGGCGGTCGTGGTCGGCGACGCCGTGAAGCAGGGCCGCGCCTCCCGGGCGATCTACCCCGTCCGGGCGTGGACGGAGGCGCGCCCGACCCTCGAGCTGCGGGCCTCGGTCGGCGAGCAGATCCGGCTGCTGCCCGAGCTCCCGACGCGCATGTTCATCATCGGCGCCACCCATGCCGTGCTGCCCGAGCCGCTGGGGTTCGTCGACGAGCCGCGCTCCCTGATCCGGCAGCCCGGCCTCGTCCATGCCCTCTCGTTGTGGTTCGAGGCGCTGTGGGAGAGGGCCAGCCCGCTTCCCGACCAGGGCGCGGGGAGAGGCGAGGGCCCCCAGCTGCGGCGGTTCCTCCTCGACCAGCTCGCGCACGGGGCCAAGGACGAGCAGATCGCGCGCACGCTCGGCATCAGCCTGCGCACGGTGCGTCGCCGGGTCGCGGCGATCATGGCCGAGCTCGGCGTGGACTCCCGCTTCCAGGCCGGGGTGGAGGCGGCCCGCCGCGGCTGGCTGTGAGGGCCGTCACGGCAGGACCATGGAGTACGCCGCGGGCACGACCCGCCAGCACCGGCGCCGCTCCGGCCCGGAGATCTCGCCGTCGGCCGCGCAGAAGAAGCTCTCGCCCGAGACGATGACCTCGCGACGCGCGGAGGTAGCGCACGTCGTCGCGTTCATGGTGTCGGCCGCGCGCCACGCCCACGGCGTACCCGAACTTGGCGAGCGGGCCGACCGAGCGCGAGATCATCACGTCGACGCAGGCCGTCCTCGGGGTCGGCCTCGGGGGTGAGCTCGGCACCGCCGCCGACGCTGGTGCCGTTGCCGATGGCGACCATCAGCACCGGATCGTCGACGTCGACGGCGACCTCGCCGTCGACCTCGATCCGCAGCCGGACCTGGGGCGGCATGAAGGATGCCTGGAAGGCGCCGATCGGGTAGCCGAGCTTGCCCAGGTTGACCTTGCCGAGGCCGATCGAGCCGAGCCGCTCCTTCCAGCGGTGGCCACGGCGACTGGCCTGGGCGCCGGCGCCGACGTGGACGTTGTTGACGACGACCCCGCCGAGCTCGTCGACCATCATGTCGACGGGGCGGACCTTGCCGTCGAGGATCACCGCGGCCGCATCCTCGGGATCGAGAGGGATGCCCATGCAGCGGGCGAAGTCGTTGCCGGTCCCGAGCGGGATCAGCCCGAGCACGCTGCGCGCGAGGTCGTTGCGGCGGTGGAGCGCGGCGACCACGGCGTGCAGGCTTCCGTCGCCACCCGCGACCACGATCCGCTGCGACCCGGCGCGGTGCAGCACGCCGTCGAGCTCGCCGGGGTTGGACGTGGCCACCACATCGACCGACGCGCGCGGCGTCAGGACGTCCAGCGCCAGCTGGAGGTTCTCCTCGTCTGACGTCCCGGCACCCTTGTTGGTGATCACCAGGCAGGACTCCACGAGCGGAACACTAGTCTGGCCCGCATGCCGGCCATCATCGTCCTCGGTGCCCAATGGGGTGACGAGGGCAAGGGGAAGGCCACCGACCTCCTCGCCACGACCGACACCATCGACTTCGTGGTCCGCACCAGCGGGGGCCACAACGCCGGCCACACCATCGTCGTCAACGGCGAGAAGTACGCCACCCACCTGCTGCCGTCCGGCATCCTGACGCCCGGCGCGACGTCGGTGATCGGCAACGGCGTCGTGGTCTCGCCCGAGGCACTCTTCCGCGAGATCGACGGCCTCGTCGGCCGCGGCGTCGACGGCGTCGAGGACCGGCTGGTCGTCTCGGCCAACGCCCACGTGATCGCGCCCTACCACGTCACGGTCGACAAGGTCACCGAGCGCTTCCTCGGCCAGAACAAGATCGGCACGACCGGGCGTGGCATCGGGCCGACGTACGCCGACAAGGTCAACCGGCTCGGCATCCGGATCGCCGACCTCTTCGACGAGGCCCTGCTGCACGACAAGGTCGAGGGCGCGCTCGACGTGAAGAACCACCTGCTCGCCAAGGTCTACAACCGGCGGGCGGTCGACGTCGACGCCACCGTCGAGGAGCTGATGTCGTACGCCGAGCGGCTGCGGCCGATGGTGCGCGACACGTCGCTGCTGCTCAACCAGGCACTCGACGACGGGCGCACCGTGCTGTTCGAGGGCGCGCAGGCCACCATGCTCGACGTCGACCACGGCACCTACCCGTTCGTCACGTCCTCGTCGCCGGTCGCCGGCGGAGTCTGCGTCGGCGCCGGGATCGGGCCGACCCGCATCGACCGGGTCATCGGCGTCATCAAGGCCTACACGACCCGCGTCGGCTCCGGCCCGTTCCCGACCGAGCTCTTCGACGCCGACGGCGAGAAGCTGTGGAAGGTCGGCGGCGAGGTCGGCGTCTCGACCGGCCGCGACCGCCGGTGCGGCTGGTACGACACCGTCATCGCGCGCTACGCCGCCCGCGTCAACGGCCTCACCGACCTCTTCCTCACCAAGCTGGACGTGCTGTCGAGCTGGGAGCGCGTCCCGGTCTGCGTCGCCTACGAGGTCGACGGTCGTCGACTCGACGAGATGCCGATGACCCAGAGCGAGTTCCTGCGCGCCAAGCCGGTCTACGAGTACCTCGACGGCTGGTGGGAGGACATCTCCGGCTGTCGCGCCTTCGACGAGCTCCCGGGCAACGCGCAGAAGTACGTGCAGGCGCTCGAGGAGATGAGCGGGACCCGGATCTGGGGGGTCGGCGTCGGCCCGGGCCGTGAGCAGACGCTGGTCGTCCACGACGTCTGACGCCGACGTCGCCGGAGGCGGACGAGATCAGGCCGAGGCGCGTCGTACGAGCGTCGTCGGGATGATGAGCCGGTAGGGCGCCGCCGGTCTCGCGGCCGTCGATCCGGTCGAGCAGCAGCTGGATGGCGCGCTCGGCCATCTCGCCGATCGGCTGCCGCATCGTGGTCAGCGGCGGGTCGGTCGTCTCGGCCACGCCGAGGTCGTCGTAGCCGACGACGGCGAGGTCGTCGGGGACCCGCAGTCCGCGACCCGCGGCGACCGTGAGCGCGCCGCGCGCCATCAGGTCGGAGGCGACCACGATCCCGTCGAGGTCGGGGAACCGGTCGAGCAGCTCCACGGCCGCGCGACGGCCGCCCTCCTCGGTGAAGTCGCCGTGCACGAGCGCGGTCGACGGCAGCTCAGCGGCGGCGAGGGCCTGGTACCAGCCGGCCAGCCGGTCGGTGGCGGCGGTCATGTCGGCCGGCCCGGCAATGGTGCCGATGCGGCGGCAACCGCGCTGCACGAGGTGCTCGGTGGCCAGCCGACCGCCGGCGACGTTGTCGACGTCGACGTAGGGAACGCGGTCGCTCCCACTCCACGGCCGGCCGCCGAACACCACCGGGATTCCGAGCGTCGGCATCAGCTCGGGCAGGTGGTCGTCTCGGTGGTGGGACACGACGAGCGCTCCGTCGACGTGGCCGTTGGAGAGGTAGCGCAGCATCCGCTCCTCCTGGGCACCCGGCTGGGTGAGCAGCAGGACCAGCTGCACCTCGCGCTCGCCCAGCACCCGGGCGACCGCGCGCAGCGTGCCGGCGAAGAACGGGTCGTTGAACACCCGCTCGTCGGGCTCGGGCACGACGACCGCGACGGAGTCGGTGCGTCGCGTCACGAGCGTCCGCGCGGCCCGGTTCGGGACGTAGCCGAGGCTCCGGACGGCTTCCTCGCACCGCGCGACGCGACCGCTCGCTCACCCGCGAGCCGCCGTTGACGGCGCGCGAGGCGGTCGCCCGCGAGACCCCCGCGACCCGGGCCACCTCGTCGAGCGTCGGTGACGCGGCGCGGGTGGGGTCCACCGTGGTCACGCGTAGTCCCTCCGTTCCGGGCACGATCCCGGTGCGGCACACCTCGGCGTACCAGCGCGCGCTGGCCTTGGGAGTACGCCGCTGGCTGGCGTAGTCGACGTGCACCAGGCCGAACCGCCGGGCGTATCCCTCGGCCCACTCGAAGTTGTCGAGGAGGGACCAGGCGAAGTAGCCGCGTACGTCGGCGCCGGCCGCACGCGCCGCGTGCACGGCGCGCAGGTGGTCGGCGATGTAGGCGAGCCGGTCGGGGTCGTCGACGGTGCCGTCCGGGCCGACCACGTCGTCGTAGGCCGCGCCGTTCTCGGTCACGACCAGCGGCAGGTCGGGGTGCTCCTCGTGGAGCCGGAGCAGCAGCCGGGTCAGTCCCTCGGGCTGCACCTCCCAGCCCATCGCGGTCAGCGGCAGGTCGCGGATCGTGGTCGACACCTGCGACCCGACGAACGGACTGCTGCCCGGTCCTCCCGTCGCCGAACCGGGCGGTCACGGAGTCGCCGTGGTAGTAGTTCACGCCCAGCACGTCGATCGGCGCCGCGATCGTCTCGAGGTCGCCGTCGAGCACCACGTCGGTCCAGCCGAGGTGCTCGGTGTCGTCGAGCAGGTCCTGCGGGTACTCCGCCCGGGTGATCGGATCGAGGAACACCCGGTTCTGGAGGGCATCGACGCGGCGGGCGGCATCGACGTCTGCCGGGTCGTCGGGGTCGGCCGGGTCGGCCACGGTGAGGTTGAGCGTGATGCCGAGGGTGTCGGCTCCCCGGGCGCGCAGCTCGGTGGTCGCCAGGCCGTGGCCGAGCAGCAGGTGGTGGGCCGCGCGCAGGCCATCGGCACCGTCGCGCCGTCCGGGGGCGTGGACGCCGGCGGAGTAGCCGAGGAACGCGGCACACCACGGTTCGTTGTGGGTGCTCCACACGCTGACCCGGTCGCCGAGTGCGTCGTGGGTGGTGACGGCGTACTCCGCGAACCGCTCAGCGGTGTCGCGCTGCGTCCAGCCACCGGCGTCCTCGAGTGCCTGCGGCAGGTCCCAGTGGTAGAGCGTCAGCCACGGCTCGATGCCCCGCGCGAGCAGCTGGTCGACGAGCCGGTCGTAGAAGGCGAGGCCGGCGGGGTTGGCGGGACCGCCGTCGGGACGCACGCGCGGCCACGCCACCGAGAACCGGTACCACCCGACGCCGAGGTCCGCCATCAGCGCCACGTCGTCGTCGGACCGGTGGTAGTGGTCGCACGCCTGGTCGCCGGTGTCGCCGTTCACCACCGCGCCCGGGACGCGCGAGAAGGTGTCCCAGATGGACGGCGTACGTCCGTCCTCCGCGACCGCACCCTCGATCTGGTACGCCGCCGTGGCGACCCCCCAGCGGAAGTCGGACGGGAACCGGATCGACTCCTGACCGGAGCCGGCTCGTGCTGGGACTGTGGTGGTCATCCCTTGACCGCTCCTTGCAAGAGGCCGGACACCAGCTGGCGTCCGGTGAGGAGGAAGAGGATCAGGAGCGGGATCGTGGCGAGCGTGGTGCCGGCGAGCACCATGCTGTAGTCCTTGAAGAATCCGCTCTGCAGCTGGTTCAGCGCGACCTGGATGGTGGGGTTGTCGTGGGGCAGTGCGATGAGTGGCCAGAAGAAGTCGGTCCACACGTTCATGAAGGTGAACAACCACAGGATCGCCGCGGCCGGCCGGGCCGCCGGTGCGGCGACGTGCCAGAACACCCGGATCTGGGAGCAGCCGTCGATCCGCGCCGCCTCGATCAGCTCGTCGGGCACGGCATCCACGAGGTACTGCCGCATGAAGAAGACCCCGAACGCCGTGACCAGCCACGGAATCACGACCGCCCACACCGTGCCGGCCCAGCCGAGCTTCGACATCAGGATGAACAGGGGCACGACTCCCAGCTGGGTCGGCACCGCCATCGTCGCGATGACGAACACCAGCAGCGGCCCGCGGCCGCGGAAGCGGAGCTTGGCGAAGGCGTAGCCCGCCAGGGTGCAGAACACCACCACCGAGCAGGCCGTCACCGACGACACCAGCAGGCTGTTGCCGAGCGCCTTCCAGAACGGGACGGTGTCGAGCGCCCGGCTGGCGTTGTCGAGGAAGTGACCTCCGGGGATCAGCGGCGGGATGCCCTGCGCGGCGACCTCCTTGGTGTGGGAACCGAGCAGGAACGACCAGTAGAGCGGCGCGGCCGAGCCGAGGGCGAAGGCCAGCAGCAGGCCGTAGGTGAGGAAGCCGGGGCGCCGCGTCATCGGTCGCCACCCCCCAGCAGGCCCGCCCGGCGCAGCGCCAGGTAGTTGAGGACCGCGATGACGCAGATCAGCACGAACAGCATCCATGCGGTGGCGGAGGCACGGCCGAGGTCACGCAGCTGCCAGCCGAAGTCGTAGATGAGCATCGTGATGGTGCCGAACTGCCGGTCCGCGCCGCCGTTGCGAGCATTCGTCTCGTCGAACAGGCGCGGCTCGGCGAAGATCTGCAGCCCGCCGATGGTGGAGGTGATGATGACGAACACCATGGTGGGCCGGATCATCGGCAGCGTGATGCTGAGGAACTGGCGCACCCGGTTGGCGCCGTCGAGGGACGCCGACTCGTAGAGGTCGCGCGGCACCGCCTGCATCGCGGCCAGGAAGATCAGGGCGTTGTAGCCGGTCCAGCGCCAGTTGACCATGGTCGCGATGGCGACGTGGCTGGCGAACCGGTTGGAGTGCCACTGCACCGGGTCGAGCCCGATCGCGACGAGCAGCTCGTTGAAGAGCCCGTAGCGGTCGCCGAACAGACTGCCGAAGATGATCGCGACGGCCACCGGCGCCACCACGAACGGCAGCAGCACGCTCATCCGCCACCACGTCTTGCCCCGGAGGTGGTTGTCCAGCAGCGCGGCGACGGTCACCGCGATCACGATCTGCGGCACCGACGACAGCACGAAGATGCTGATCGTGTTGACGGTCTGCTTGACGAAGTACGGGTTCTCGAGGACCTCGCGGTAGTTCTGCAGCCCGACGTACTCGCCCTTCCCGCCCAGCAGGCTCCACTCGTGGACCGACACCCAGGCGGTGTAGCCCAGCGGGAACAGCCCGATCACCGCGAAGACGATGAAGAAGGGCGAGATGTAGAGGTACGGCGAGAACCGCACGTCCCAGCTCGAGAGCCGCTGCCGGAAGGTCAGCCGCGGGGTGGCCGGGGAGGGGGAAGGAGCCGAGGGTGGGGACACCCGAGGAGTATCGGTGTCCCCACCCTGGATCCGGAGGGCTCGATTCATCAGGACCCTGGGTCAGCCCAGGGCCTCGACGTCAGTCAGGAACTGGTCCCACGACTCGTCGGAGCTCTGCGACCCGTCGTCGACCCGCAGCACCGCAGCCTGGAAGGCCTGCAGGATGTCGGAGTACTTCGGACCCTTGTAGGGCTGGACGGTCACGGCCTCGGCGCGGTTGGCCAGGATCTCGCCGACCGGGGCGTCGTTGAAGAACGCGTTGGAGAACTCCACGACCTCGGGAGCGTCGAGCGCGTCGACCTGGCTCGGGAACGTGCCCTTGGCCGCGAACGCCTTGGCCTGCTGTTCCGGCGCCGTGAGCCAGGCAGCCACCTCGGTGGCTTCCTCGATGTTGTCACCCTGGGCCGGGACGGTCAGGAACGAGCCGCCCCAGTTGCCGCCGCCGCCGGGGAACACGTCGGCGAAGTCCCAGCCCTTGACGCCCTCGGAGTTGCCCTCCACGACACCGAGCATCCAGCCCGGGCAGGCCATGGTGGCGAAGCCGTCGTTCTGGAAGGACGCGGTCCAGTCGTCGCTCCACTGGGCCAGGCGGGTGGACAGCCCCGCCTCGATGTTGCCGGTGACGGACTCCCAGACCGCCTGCAGCTCCGGGTTGTCGACGGCGATGGTGTTGTCGTCGGTCTCGAAGGGGTTCTCGACCTGGTTGAGCATCGCCTGGGCGAGCCCGCCGGACGAGTCGTACCAGGCGGTGTCGGGCACCTTCGCGACGAACTCCTCGCCGAGGGCGAAGTAGTCCTCCCACGTGCCCATCATCCCGGCGACCTCGTCACGGTCGGTCGGGAGCCCGGCCTTCTTGAACAGGTCGGAGCGGTAGCAGATGCCCTCGGGGCCGATGTCGGTGCCGTAGCCGATCATCCGGCCCTCGGCGTCGGTGGCGGCCTCGGCCTTCCAGTCCAGCCACCGACCGTCGAGCTCGGGGTCGGTCAGGTCGGCGAAGGCGTCGGTCTCGGCCAGGATCGCCGGCATCGCGTCGCCCTCGATCGCCTCGATGTCGGAGAGCCCCGAGCCGGCGGCGAGCTTGGTGTAGAGGTTGGCCTTGGCGTCGTCCCACGTGCCGACCTTGACCTGCTCGATCTTGATGTCGTCGTGGTCGGCGTTCCACTCCTCGATGAGCTCCTCGTAGCCGAACTCGTTGAAGGTCGCCACGGTGACGGTCACCGGCTCCCCGTCTGCGGAGCCGCCGTCGTCGCCCCCACAGGCAGTCATGAGTCCGAGTGAGAGGACGGTGACGGCGCCGAGGGCAAACCGTCGCTGTTGGATGTGTCGCACGGTGTCTCTCCTAGGTGTGCTGGCCGCCACCGGGGGGTGGGGGTGGAAGCGAGTGAGAGCGCTTCCACTTCGGGATTGCTGTAACCGTGACATCGGTCACAGCGCGCTGTCAAGAGCGCCAGGTAACGAAATGGAAGCGCTTCCACAACGAGCCGTGACCGGCCGGCCCGGCCGACCCGTCGTCCGCCGTCGCTAGGCTGGCGCCCCGTGAAGACCCTCGTGATCGGCACCGGCGGGCGGGAGCACGCGCTCGCCCGGGCACTCTCCCTCGACCCCGGCGTCACCGAGGTGCACGCGGCCCCCGGCAACCCCGGCATCGCGGCCGTCGCGGTGCTGCACGAGGTCGATCCGATGTCGGGCGACGACGTCGCGGCACTCGCCGAGAAGCTGGGCGTCGACCTGGTCGTCGTCGGCCCTGAGGCGCCGCTGGTCGAGGGTGTCGCCGACGCGGTGCGCGACCGGGGGATCGCCTGCTTCGGCCCGACCCGCGAGGCGGCCAGGCTCGAGGGCTCGAAGGCGTTCGCCAAGGACGTGATGGCCGCTGCCGGAGTTCCGACCGCAGCCGCGCGGGCGTGCACGACTCGCGCCGAGGCCGAGGCCGCGCTCGACGAGTTCGGAGCGCCGTACGTCGTGAAGGACGACGGTCTCGCCGCGGGCAAGGGCGTGGTGGTGACCGATGACCGGGAGGCCGCGCTGGCCCATGCGGTGGCGTGCGAGCGCGTGGTGATCGAGGAGTTCCTCGACGGTCCCGAGGTCTCGCTGTTCGCGCTGTGCAGCTGGAACGAGACGGACGGCGCGACCGTCTACCCGCTCCAGCCGGCCCAGGACTTCAAGCGGATCTTCGACGGCGACGAGGGCCCCAACACCGGTGGCATGGGCGCCTACACGCCGCTGTCCTGGGCACCGGACGGACTCGTCGCCGACGTGCTGCGCGACGTGCTGCAGCCGACTGTGGACGAGATGGCCCGTCGCGGCTCGCCGTTCGCCGGCCTGCTCTACGCCGGGCTGGCGCTGACCCGCCGCGGGATCCGCGTCGTCGAGTTCAACGCCCGGTTCGGCGACCCGGAGACCCAGCCGCTGCTCGCCCTCCTCGACTCGCCTCTGGCGCCGCTGCTCCACGCCGCCGCGACCGGCAGCCTCGCCGACGTGGATCCGCCGGCCTGGAAGCCCGGATCCGCGATCGCCGTGGTCATGGCCAGCCGCGGCTACCCGGAGACGTCATCGAAGGGCGACGTCATCACCGGTGTCGACGCGGCCGAGGCGCTCGACGGCGTCCACGTCATCCACGCCGGAACCGCCACCACCGACGGCGACCTGGTCACCGCCGGCGGTCGCGTCCTCGCCGTCGTGGGCACCGGTGCCAGCCTCGAGGCGGCCCGCGAGGCGGCGTACGCCGGCGTCGCGGCCGTCGACTTCGAGGGAGCCCAGCACCGCACCGACATCGCCGCCGGCCGTTGATGCATCCGACGCACCGCCCGCGTGGGAAACTCGACGCGTGAGCGTCCCCAACGTCCTCGCCACGCGCTACGCCGGCGCAGACCTCGCGGCCATCTGGTCGCCCGAGCACAAGATCGTCCTCGAGCGGCGGCTGTGGATCGCCGTGCTCCGCGCGCAACGCGACCTCGGCGTCGACGTGCCGGACGGGGTCGTCGAGGCCTACGAGGAGGTCGTCGAGAAGGTCGACCTCGACTCGATCGCCGCCCGCGAGCGGGTGACCCGCCACGACGTGAAGGCGCGGATCGAGGAGTTCTGCGCGCTGGCCGGCCACGAGCACGTCCACAAGGGCATGACGAGCCGCGACCTGACCGAGAACGTCGAGCAGCTCCAGGTGCGGCAGTCGCTGGCGCTGCTGCGCGACCGCGCCGTCGCCGCCCTGGCCCGGCTCGCGCGCCTCGCCGCCGAGCACGAGACCACCGTCATGGCCGGCCGTTCCCACAACGTCGCCGCCCAGGCCACGACCCTCGGCAAGCGCTTCGCGACGGTGGCCGACGAGCTGCTGATCGCCGTCGAGCGGGTCGAGGAGCTGCTCGCGCGCTACCCGCTGCGCGGCATCAAGGGCCCGATGGGCACCGCCCAGGACATGCTCGACCTGCTCGACGGTGACGCCGACCGGCTGGCCGAGCTCGAGCGCCGCGTCGCCGACCACCTCGGCTTCGAGCGGGTCCTGACCAGCGTCGGACAGGTCTACCCCCGCAGTCTCGACTTCGACGTCCTCTCGGCCGTGGTCCAGCTCGTCGCGGCGCCGTCCAACCTCGCCACCACCGTCCGCCTGATGGCCGGCCACGAGCTGGTGACCGAGGGTTTCGCCGAGGGTCAGGTCGGGTCCAGCGCGATGCCCCACAAGATGAACACCCGTTCCTGCGAGCGCGTCAACGGCCTCGCCGTCGTCACCCGCGGCTACCTCTCCATGGTCGGCGAGCTCGCCGGGGACCAGTGGAACGAGGGCGACGTCTCCTGCTCCGTCGTACGACGCGTCGCGCTGCCGGACGCGTTCTTCGCCGCCGACGGCCTCTTCCAGACCTTCCTCACCGTCCTCGACGAGTTCGGCGCCTTCCCCGCGGTCATCCAGCGCGAGCTCGACCGCTACCTGCCGTTCCTCGCCACCACCAAGGTGCTCATGGCGGCCGTACGGCGAGGCGTCGGCCGCGAGACCGGCCACGAGGCCATCAAGCACGCCGCCGTCGGTACGGCGCTGGCGATGCGGCAGGGTCAGGCCGACAACGACGTCTTCGACCGGCTGGCCGCCGACGACCGGCTCGGGCTCAGCCGGGCCGACATCGACGCGCTCGTCGCCGAGCCGATCGCCTTCACCGGTGCCGCGGTCGCGCAGACGCAGGCCGTGATCCGGGCCGTGGAAGCACTCGCCGAGCGGCATCCCGCCGCCGCGGCGTACACCCCGGCGCCATCCTCTGAGGCGATAGTCCGCCGCCGAAATCACCTCCTACGCGACCGGATCGATGATTCTGGCGGCGGAGTATCGGTCTGGGAGCCAGGGCGGAGGTTTCCACCACGGCGGTGGAGTCAGCGTCCATCGGCGCTCATGCGGTGCCAGGAATCGGGCCCGTCGACGGGCGTTCCGCATCCGTTCGACTACGAGGGTCTCGTCAGCGAGGTCGCCGGCGACGACGGTGAAGTACTCCAGCCCCACCCCACGAAATCGCTCCTCTCGCTGCACGTCGCGCCGGTGTTGCTCTCGACTGCGGTGGCCCACGCCGTCGTACTCGCCGACGACGCCGGCCTCGACGTCCAGCAGGTCCGGGTATCCGAGCAGCCGTCCGTCGAGGTCGAAGACCGGCGGGTTCACCAGCGGTTCCGGCAAGTCGGCGTCGAGCAACCACCGCAGCCACAGGTAGACCTCCGGGCCCGACCGGAAGCACTCATTGCTCAACCCCAGCGCCTTCCGGAACAGGGGAAGTCCGGTCCAGGCCGGGAGCGCCGCCGCGTGGGCCGCGAGCTCGTCGAGAGTCGTGAGGCCGGCCGCGACGGTCATGCTGATCGCGGCCACCGCCGGCCGCAGGGACTCCCTTCGCACGACCTCATCGAACGTGGCCCGGGGAACAGCAGTGCACCAGACCCCGCTCACGAAGGTGCGGTCGGACGCCGAGAGCTGGCTTCGGCCGATGTCCGCCCGCCCGTCGCGGAGCCGGCGCGCACCGGAGGCGCGCAGCAAGGGAACCGGCAGGCGCGACCCCTCCCCGTCGACGGAGCCATCGAAGTACGCCGCACCCTGCCACCGCAACGACGCCCAAGCCGTGACCGCGCCCCCGTGGCGGACGCGCATCGCCTGCTCCAGGATCCGTTGCTCGACGTGGCGAGGCGCACCCTCCGGTACGTACCAACCGGTCGAGGTAGGTCTCCAGCGGCGACGCTGGGCCTGGCCGCGCGTCGGGCCGGTCCGGCCTGTCGGGTCGATGCGCGACGGTCGCACCAGGTCGGCCGGCCGGGTGCACCCAGGTGTCCAGAAGGCGTCAGTCATCTGCCGAGGCTGGGCCGCCGCGCGCTCCCACGCGGCCAGCTCGAGCTCCGCTGTGGAGAACTCGGGGTGACCCCCATCTGTGGAGAGGATGTAGTCCGACGCCAGAATCATCATTTCGCGGGCGCCAGTGATGATTTCGGCGGCGGACTATCGACCAGGCCAGGTCCCCTACGCTCGCGGGTGTGACGCTCGGACCGGAGCCGGACATGAGCAGGCATGACGGGGGATGACCAGCGGCGCCGCGACGACTTCGCCGCGGCGTACCACGCCCACGTGCGTGCCGTCCTCGGCTACGCCCTCCGCCGGGTCGAGGTCCGCGAGGACGCGGCCGACGTCGTCAGCGAGACCTTCATGGTCGCCTGGCGCCGGTGGGGGGAGGTGCCCACGGACGAGGTGCGCCCGTGGCTGCTCGGCGTCGCCCGGCGAGTGCTGGCCAACCAGCACCGCGGCCAGCGCCGGCGCGAACGGCTGGGCGCCCGGCTGCGCGACGTGCTCGGCGTCGTCACCGTCCCCGACCCGGCCGACGGGGTGACCGAGCACGACCGCGTACGCCGGACGCTGGCAACCCTGTCCGAGGCCGACCGCGAGCTGCTGACCCTCGTGGCGTGGGAGGAGCTGACGCCGAGCGAGGCGGCCCGCGTGCTGGGAATCTCGTCGGGGAGCGCCCGGATGCGCCTCAAGCGGGCGCGCGACCGCTTCGACGCCGCCTGGACGGCCGGGAGCCGTGACGCTGCGGCCCGGAGCGGACATGACTCACCGACACGCACCCGACCGACTGTCCTGGCCCCGGAGGAGGGACGATGACCGACCGCATCACCGCGGCTGACCCGCTGCCCCAGCGAGAGGTCGACGCCCTCGTCCTCGACGGCGCCGACACCGTCCTGCTGGAGGAGATCATGACCGTCACACCTCGATCGTCCACGCGCTGGTTGCCGGTGCTCGCCGCCGCGGCCGCCGTCGCCGTCATCGGCGCCGGCGCCATGGCCGTCGGTGGTGACACCGACAGCGGCCCGCAGCCGTCGAGCCCGGGCTTCGCCGAGGACCCGTCGTCGACCGCCGACCCCACGCAGCCCGAGTGTGACGAGGACTGGGTCGCGGGCGCTCCGGTCTCCCCGCCCGCCAGTCCGCCGGTCACGGCGGAGGAGGGTGGCGACGAGGAGCTCTACGTGTGCGTCGTGCCACGCGCCGGCGACGACACCCTGGTCCTCGAGCCGGGGGAGTGCGAGGGAGAGTGCGCCGAGACGACGGCCCCTGGCTCCGGCGATCAGTCCGGCCGCTACCAGGCTCCGCTGCGGCCGTTCCTGATCACCGCCGACGGCTGGGAGATCGACGCCGTCGACGGCTACGGCATCGACTGGCGTGGACCCGACGGCGAGCTGCTCCACACCGACTGGGTCGTCACCGCCGACCCGGACGACCCCTTCGCCTACGACCGCTGGGACCGGCCCGGCGAGGCCGTCGAGGTGCTCGGCCTCACCACCCGCGTCACCGGGTTCGGGTCGGGGCAGGACGACTACCAGGTCGCGCTGACCGCGCAGGTGCCGGAGCAGCGGTACGACGACGGGGCGGGCATCGTCTTCGAGACCAAGGACCTCGACCACACCGAGTTCCGCGCGGTGATCGACAGCGCCCGCTTCGTGCCGCTCGAGGAGTTCGAGGACGCCGCCGGACGGTGACCGGCGCCCGTCCGGGCCCCGTAGGATCGCCGCGTGAGCGGCGACCTGCAGCACCTCCACTCCGGCAAGGTGCGCGACCTCTATGCCCGCGCGGACGGCACGTTGCTGATGGTCGCCAGCGACCGGATCAGTGCGTTCGACTTCGTCCTCGACAGTGCGATCCCCGACAAGGGCGAGATCCTCACCCGGATGTCGCTCTGGTGGTTCGACCGGCTCGCGGACCTCGTCCCCCACCACGTGGTCTCGACCGACGTCCCCGAGGAGTTCCGCGGACGAGCGGTCGTCTGCGAGCGGCTGGAGATGTTCCCGGTCGAGTGCGTCGCCCGCGGCTACCTCACCGGCTCCGGCCTGCTCGACTACGAGCGCACCGGCGAGGTCTGCGGCATCACCCTCCCCGACGGGCTGGTCGACGCCAGCCGACTGCCGGAGCCGATCTTCACGCCGGCGACCAAGGCCGACCTCGGCGAGCACGACGAGAACGTCTCGTACGACGCCGTGGTCGGGGCCGTCGGCGCGGAGATGGCCGCCGAGCTGCGGCGGCTGACGCTGGAGGTCTACGGCCGGGCCGAGCAGATGGCGCGCGACCGGGGCATCATCCTGGCCGACACCAAGCTCGAGTTCGGCCGCCGCTCCGACGGCACCGTCGTCCTCGCCGACGAGGTGCTGACCCCGGACTCCTCCCGGTTCTGGCCGGCCGACGAGTGGGAGCCGGGCCGGCCCCAGGCGTCGTACGACAAGCAGATCGTGCGCGACTGGCTGCTCTCTCCGGCCTCCGGGTGGGACCGCGCCTCGGGCGACGCGCCCCCGCCGCTGCCGCCCGAGGTGGTCGAACGCACCCGCAGCCGCTACGTCGAGGCCTACGAGCTGCTCACCGGGGAGACGTTCTGACCGCCGTCGAGTTCACCGCGCGGGTCGACATCCACCACCCGCCGGAGAAGGTGTTCCGCTACCTCGCCGACCCGCGCAACCGCCCGGAGTGGCAGTCGTCGCTGCTGTCGGTGACCCTCCTCGACCGGGGCGAGCCCCGCGTCGGCATGTCCTGGCGCGACAACACCATGGTGGGGATGCGGCCGACGATGGAGATCACCGAGCTCCAGCCGTTCCGGCTGTGGGCCGAGGAGGGCGGCTGGCGAGGCGTCCGGGCCACGCTCACGCTGCGCTTCACGGCGATCGCGCCGGGCTGCCGGGTCGACGCGCTGGGCAGCCTGAGCGGCGAGCGGCGCCTGGGCGGTGCCGGTGCGTGCGGCCGGCAAGGTGGCGGGGCCGGCGATCCGTCACGACCTGGCCCGCGCCGGCGAGATCCTCACGCGGGGCCGGATGCCCCGGTGACCTGGACGACCAACAGCGTGGTCGACGGCGCCTGAGCCCCCGGCTAGGTTCGAGGGATGCTCGAACCTCGCGAGCCTGCTCGAGAACTCCGCCCAGAAGTACGGCGACCGCGAGGCGGTCGTCCTCGCCCGACCCGACGGGCAGAGCACCAGGCTGACCTACGCCCAGGTCAACGGCGCCGCCAACCAGGTCGCCAACCTGCTGGTGTCGCGCGGGATCCAGCCCGGCGACAAGGTCGCCCTCAGCTGTCCGAACCTGCCCTACTTCCCGATCGTCTACTACGGGATCCTCAAGGCCGGTGCCACCGTCGTCCCCCTCAACGTCCTGCTCAAGGGGCGCGAGGTCGCCTACCACCTCGACGACTCGGACGCGGTGGCGTACTTCTGCTTCGAGGGGACCGACGAGCTGCCGATCGGGCAGGCGGGCCACGAGGGATTCGACGCAGACCGACGGCTGCGAGCACTTCTTCGTCATCACCGTCGACCCGGCTGCCGCGTCGCCGATCGACGGCACCGAGACCCTCGGCCGGGGATGGCCGGCCAGCCGCCGACCTTCGACACGGTCGAGACCGACGACGACGACACCGCCGTCATCCTCTACACCTCCGGGACGACCGGGCAGCCCAAGGGTGCCGAGCTGATGCACCGCAACATGCACTCCAACGCGCTGACCGGCGAGTCCTGTTCGGCACCGAGGAGTCCAACCCCGACACCTACCTGTGCGTGCTGCCGTTGTTCCACTCCTTCGGGCAGACCGTGATCATGAACGGCGGGTTCGCGTACGGCGGCACGGTGGTCATGCTGCCGCGCTTCGAGGCCGACGCCGCGCTGAAGACGATGGCCAGGGAGAAGGTGACCTTCTTCGCCGGCGTCCCCACCATGTACTGGGGGCTGCTGGGTGCCCTCGACGACTCGGGCGTCGACGTCCAGGAGCTCGCCGCCAACCTGCGGGTCGCCGCCGCGGGCGGCTCGGCGCTCCCGGTCGAGGTCCACAAGGAGTTCGAGAGGCGCTTCGGCGTCACCATCCTGGAGGGCTACGGCCTCTCCGAGACCTCGCCGGTCTCCAGCTTCTCCCCCCTGGGCGAGGGCGTTCGTGTCGGGTCGGTCGGCCGACCGATCCCCGAGGTCGAGATGAAGCTCATCGAGCCCGACTGGTCCGACGTGGCCGACGACCCCGACGCGGTCGGCGAGATCGCGATCAAGGGACCCAACATCATGAAGGGCTACTACGGCCGCCCGGACGCGACCGACGAAGCGATCCGCGACGGCTGGTTCCGCTCCGGCGACCTCGGCAAGAAGGACGGCGACGGCTGGTTCTACATCGTCGACCGCTCCAAGGACATGATCATCCGCGGCGGCTACAACGTGTACCCGCGCGAGATCGAGGAGGTGCTGATGGAGCACCCGGCCGTCTCGCTGGCCGCGGTCATCGGCGTGCCCCACGAGAGCCACGGCGAGGAGATCAAGGCCGTGGTCATCAGGGAGAAGGACCACGACGACGTCACCGAGGCCGACCTCGTGGCGTGGGGCAAGGAGCAGTTCGCGTCCTACAAGTACCCACGCATCGTGGAGTTCGTCGACGAGCTGCCGATGACCGCGACCGGCAAGATCCTCAAGCGCGAGCTCTCCTGATGGGTCGCACCATCGGCCTCGTCGCGGCCGTGCTGATGGTCCTGGTCGGTGGGCTGTGGACCTTCCAGGGCCTCGGGTACGTCGGGGGCAGCTCGATGTCCGGCTCGGACACGTGGGCGATCATCGGCCCCGCCGTGGCGGGGCTCGGCATCGCCCTGGGCATCACCGTGGTGCGCGGCAGCGGTCGTTCTTGAGGCGAATCACCGGGATCCGACTTACGATACGCCCCATGCGCCTCATCCCTCTCGGGTCTGCTGTCACCGTCCTGGCGCTCACCGGCGCGCTCATGTCCCCGGCTACGGCCGTCGAGGAGCCCGATCCTCCCGTGACGCCGACGGTGCCGGTCCTCAACTGGGAACCCTGCGAGGAGGACCTGGGCGAGGGCGTGGAGTGCGCGACGGCCGAGGTGCCCCTCGACTACGACGACCCCACGGGGGAGAAACGATCACCCTCGACCTGGCCCGGCACGTCGCCACCGACCCGGCGAACCGGATCGGGACGCTCTTCGTCAACCCCGGCGGGCCGGGCGCATCGTCGCGGGAGCTCGTCGGCGTCTTCGGGGACTACGTGCCCGACGGTCGTCAGCGAACGCTTCGACATTGTCGGCATCGACCCGCGTGGCGTCGGCCCGAGCGCACCGATGGAGTGCGGGACCGACGCGACGCGGCCGCCGTACCCGCGGGTCTCGTTCCCGACCAACGAGAAGCAGGTGAACCAGCAGATCCGGTTCGACGCCTGGCAGCGCCTCGCCTGCGCCGACGAGCCCAGCCCGATCGTCGACCACATGACGACGGCCGACACCGCCCGCGACATGGACCTGATCCGGCAGGCGGTCGGGGAGGAGCAGCTGAGCTACTACGGCATCTCCTACGGCAGCCAGCTCGGCACGACGTACGCCGCGATGTTCCCCGACCGGATCCGCGCGATGGTCCTCGACGGCGTCCTCGACCCCGAGGAGTGGACGATCGGCCACGGCGACGCGGCGACCCGCCCGTTCTCCGAGCGGCTCGCGAGCGGCTACGGCGCGTGGCAGTCCCTGACCGCCGCGTTCGCCGAGTGTGACCGCGCCGGCAAGAAGGCCTGCCCCCTCGCGGGCCGCGCCTCCGAGACCTGGCTCGACATCGTCAAGCGCCTGCGCCGGGGGCCCTTCAAGGACAGGTTCGGCCAGAAGCTGACCTACGCCGCGCTCGTCGACGTCGCCCTCGGCTCCCTCTACGCACCGGCAGACATCCGCTTCCTGATGCGGTACCTCAAGCAGACCCACCGCGTGATGTTCGGACGCACGGGACGCGGGCGGACCGTCGTCTGGAACCCGGCTGCCGCGCAGCGCCGGATCGTCGAGTCCCGCGACATCCCGGGGCCCTACGCCCCGAGCTCGCTGCCCGGCTTCGCGAGCGACCACAGCAACTCGTTCGCGGGCGTCGCCTGCGCCGACTCCGACAACCCCGCCGACGAGCGGGCGTGGGTCGCGGCCGGCAACCGGGCCGACCGGGTCTCGCCCTGGTTCGGGAAGCCCTGGACCTGGGCCTCGGGCGTCTGCGCGAGCTGGCCGGAGTCGACCAAGGAGGACCGGTTCACCGGCCCGTTCGCCACGACCACGTCGGCACCGGTGCTGGTCGTCGGCAACACCTACGACCCGGCGACGCCCCTCCACGGTGCGCGCGCCGTCAACCGCCTGCTCGACGGCTCGCGGCTCCTGGTGATGGATGGCTGGGGCCACGGGGCGATCGGCAGCGGACCGTGCATCGAGGACGGCGTACGGCGCCTACCTGGTCGACGGCACGCTGCCTCCGCCCGGCACCGTCTGCCAGCCGGGAGCCGAGCTCTTCCCGCGCTGAGCCGCGTCAGGAGCCCACCGTCGGTCTTGACGGTGGTGGCTCCGAGGAGGAGCGTGAGGAGGTTCCCCGAGGACGCCGGAGCCACCGGTCGAGTCGGGGTAGGGGAGAACATGCCGCTCTTCATGGACGTCCACCACATGGACGGGGGCGTGAGCGCCGCGGATGTGGCCGGGGCACACGCGAAGGATGTCGAGACGCAGGGTCAGTACGGCGTCGACTACCGCCACTACTGGGTCGACGAGTCGCAGGGGAAGATCTTCTGCCTCGTCGACGCACCCGATGCGGAGACCGCCGTCAAGGTGCATCGCGAGGCCCACGGGCTGGAGGCCGACGAGATCTACGAGGTCACTCAGGGCGCCTGACCGGGCCCGGACCTCCGCCGCCTAGAATCGAGGCGTCCTCCGCCGCCCGCCTTCCAGGAGTTGCCTCGTGGCCCGTGTCGTCGTCGACGTCATGCCCAAGCCGGAGATCCTCGACCCGCAGGGCAAGGCCGTGCACGGCGCACTGCCGCGGCTCGGGTTCGAGGGCGTGAGCGACGTACGCCAGGGGAAGCGGTTCGAGCTCGAGATCGACGGTGACGTCACCGACGAGGTGCTCGCCTCGGTCGAGCAGATGGCCGAGACCCTGCTGTCCAACCCCGTGATCGAGAACTTCACCGTCCGGGTCGAGGGCGACTCGTGATCGTCGGGGTCGTCACCTTCCCCGGATCTCTCGACGACGCCGACGCCCAGCGCGCGGTGCGAATCGGCGGTCACGAGGCGGTCGCGCTCTGGCACGGTGACCACGACCTGCGGGGCGTCGACGCCGTCGTCCTGCCGGGCGGCTTCTCCTACGGCGACTACCTGCGCTGCGGCGCGATCTCGCGCTTCGCGCCGGTCATGGCCGAGGTGATCGAGGCCGCCCAGGGTGGCATGCCGGTGCTCGGCATCTGCAACGGCTTCCAGATCCTCTGCGAGTCCCACCTCCTCCCCGGGGCCCTGATCCGCAACGACCACCGCAAGTTCGTCTGCCGCGACCAGCGGCTGCGCATCGAGAACGCCGCCACCGCCTGGACCTCGGCGTACGACGACGGCCAGGAGATCACCGTCGCGCTCAAGAACGGCGAGGGGGGCTACGTCGCCGACGCGGCGACGCTCGACCGGCTCGAGGGCGAGGGGCGCGTCGTCGCTCGCTACCTCGACGACAACCCCAACGGCTCGCTGCGCGACATCGCCGGCATCACCAACGAGCGGGGCAACGTGGTCGGCCTGATGCCCCACCCCGAGCACGCCGTCGAGGAGCTCACCGGCTCCGGCACCGACGGGCTCGGCTTCTTCACCTCGCTGGCGGCCGCGGCCCTTGCCTGAGCGTCCCCGCACGAGCTGGCCACGGACGATCGGGCTGTTGGTCGCGGGCTGGGCCGCCGTCACGGCGGTCGTCGTGGGCTGGGGCTGGCTGCTGACCAACCACCTGGAGGGATCGATCGGTGCCGCCGACGACGACCTCGCCCGCAGCATCGCCGCCGAGAGGACCGCAGCGCTGACCGACGCCGCGGAACTCGGGGCGTACCCCGGGGAGACGGTCGTCGGCGCGGTCGTGGTCGGGCTTGCGGCGGTGGTGGTCGCCGTCTGGCGCCGTTCGTGGCTGCCCCTCCTCTTCGTCGTACTGGTCGAGGCCGGCATCGGCGGCATCTACTGGCTCGCGACCCATCTCGACCCGCGACAGCGCCCGCCGGTGCGGGTCCTCGACCAGGGCCTCGTGCCCGACCACAGCTTCCCGTCCGGTCACACGGGCACCGCGATGGCGGTGTTCCTGGTCCTCGCCGTCCTGATGTGGACCTACACACGGGTGGCGCGAGGGTGGGTGCTGGCGCTGGCCCTCGTGCCGCTGGCCTGTGGGACGGCGCGGCTCTATCAGGGCGCGCATCACCTGAGCGATGTCCTGACCAGCGTCGTCTACGCGACGGTCTGGATCGTTCTGGTGGCACGTCTGGTGCTGAAGGGCGAGAGGTCCTCACCATGAGTCCGTCGCTGTTACGCCGGGTGGCCATCGCCGAAGCGATCACCTGGGCCGGGCTCCTGCTCGGCATGGTGCTGAAGTACGTCACCGAGACGACCGAGCTCGGCGTCCGCGTCTTCGGCATGGCCCACGGCGTCGTCTTCATCGCCTACGTGCTCGTCACCCTGGCGGTCGCGGTCGACCAGCAGTGGTCGCGCGGCCGCACCCTGCTCGGCCTGGTCTGCGCGATCCCGCCGTTCTTCACCCTGTGGTTCGAGCGGTACGCCGTGCGCCACGGTCTGCTCGCGGACCGCTGGCGACTGTCGGCAGCACGGCCGACCGGCCCGACCGAGCACGTCGTCGCCTGGCTGGTCCGCCACCCCGTCCGCGGCGCGGCCGCCGGTCTGCTGGGTGTCGGTGTGCTCACCGGCGTCGCGCTGTTGGTCGGCCCACCTGCGGGATGAGGGGACTGACCCGGGCGTCAGCTCAGCGCTTGCCTTGGCGCAGCGCCCGCCAGCTCGGCGCGGTGACGATGCCGGTGTCGCGGTGGCCCACGTCGTCCTGCCACTTCGCGACGGCCTTCGCGGTCCCGCGGGTGTAGACGCCGGAGACCTTCAGCTCCAGGGTGGCGCTGGCGGCGTTGAGGGCGCGCTGGACGCGCCGTACGTCGTCACCGGCGGAGCCGAACTTCAGGACCGGGGAGCTGCCGGCGGCCACGAGGCTCATCCAGTGCACGCGCCCCCAGGTGGCGCTGGCGGCGAAGCCGTGGTCGCTCTGCCACGCCTTGGCGGCCGCGACCGTCTTCTCGTTGTAGGTGCCGTTGACCTTGCCGCCGTAGAGCGACTGCTCCTTGAGCAGGCACTGCAGCGCCTTGACCAGAGCGGTCTCGGTGGTGCCTTCGGCGAGGACCTTGTACGTCGGGTGGTCGACGTCGACGCCCTTGCAGTGAGTCACGGGGTCGGCGACGGAGCCGCGGCCGAGGTCGAGCCAGTTGCGGTCGATGTTGATGGTGACGCCGCCCCACGTCTCGTTGTGGCCGCCCTGGTACTGCTTCATCCGGCCGCCGGGCAGCCAGCCGTCGTCGCGGATGTAGTCGGTCTTGGTGTTGGCCTTGCCGTCCCAGCGCGCGATCCAGATCCGGTCGGGGAGGGTCACCTGGTCGGGCCGGTGGACGCGCGCGTCGTCGAGCATCTTGATGCCGGAGCCGGCGCTGGAGTAGACGCCGGAGACGTAGTCGAGGGCGTGCAGCTTCGTGGTCCAGGCGGAGAGGAAGGCGAGCGCCGACTCGCGGCAGTGCCGGTTGGTGACGTCGAAGCCCTCGAGGTCGTACCAGAGCGTGCTGCGCGCGACGATGCCGAGATCCTGCGCGGCCTCGACCGCGGTCGAGGCCTCCCTCCGTGCCTGGCGGCGAGCCGCCGGGTAACGGTTGTTCTTGCCGGGCTTCGGTTTGATCGACGCATCGTCGTCGTAGCGCGGGAAGCTCGGGTGGCACGACGCTTGCGGACCGAGCGTGATCGGCAGCAGCCGCCAGCCCTTCCGGAGCTGGGTCGCGACCCACTTCGGCGTCAGGTTGGGCTGGTGACGGCAGCCGCGGCTGTCACCGGAGATGTAGATGCCGACCGCGAGGAACGGCGACGTGCGCAGCCAGGTGTCCATCGCCTTCTGGGTGGGCCCGACGCACTGGTCGAACCCGTAGCCGGTGAAGTCGCCGGGCGTGACCACGTTGTCAGCGGCGGCAGAGGACGTCGGCCCGGCCATCAGCGCGAGGGTCGTCATCAGGCCGGTGAGTACGGCCGCGGGGGTACGGAGCACACCAGACCATAACCCCACCCGTCACATCCGTTACAGGATTCCGGCCAACTGGGGACCCCGGAGGCGCCCCGGTAGGTTGACCCCGTGCTCGACACCGTCAAGATCGCCGCCGAGGACCCCCAGCACGAGCAGCCGTGGGCCGAGCTCGGCCTCAAGCCCGACGAGTACCAGCAGATCCGCGAGATCCTGGGTCGCCGGCCCACCAGCAGCGAGCTCGCGATGTACTCCGTGATGTGGAGCGAGCACTGCTCCTACAAGTCCTCCAAGGTCCACCTCAAGCAGTTCGGGCAGATCCCGCAGGAGACCCCCGTCGGCAAGATGCTGGCCGGCATCGGCGAGAACGCCGGCGTGATCGACATCGGCCAGGGCTACGCGGTCACGTTCAAGATCGAGAGCCACAACCACCCGTCGTACGTCGAGCCCTACCAGGGCGCGGCCACCGGCGTCGGTGGCATCGTCCGCGACATCCTCGCGATGGGTGCGCGCCCGGTGGCGGTCATGGACCCGCTGCGGTTCGGGCCGCTCGACGCGGACGACACCCACCGGGTGCTGCCGGGGATCGTCGCCGGCGTCGGCGGCTACGGCAACTGTCTCGGCCTGCCCAACATCGGTGGGGAGGCGGTCTTCGATCCCACCTACCTCGGCAACCCGCTCGTCAACGCCCTCTGCGTCGGCGTGCTCCGCCACGAGGACCTCCACCTCGCCAAGGCCGCCGGCAGGGGCAACCGCGTGGTCCTCTACGGCGCCCGCACCGGGGGCGACGGCATCGGCGGCGTCAGCGTGTTGGCCAGCGAGACCTTCGACGAGGGAGGCCCGGCCAAGCGGCCCAGCGTCCAGGTCGGCGACCCGTTCATGGAGAAGCTGCTCATCGAGTGCACGCTCGAGCTGTTCGCCGCCGGCGTCGTCTCCGGGATCCAGGACCTCGGCGGGGCCGGGCTCTCCTGCGCGACCTCCGAGCTCGCGAGCGCCGGTGACGGCGGCATGCACGTCGAGCTCGACCGGGTGCCGCTGCGTGACTCCACGCTCGCTCCCGAGGAGATCCTCATGAGCGAGTCGCAGGAGCGGATGATGGCGGTCGTCGAGCCCGGCGACCTCGAGACGTTCCTGGAGATCTGCGACAAGTGGGAGGTCGAGGCCGTCGACATCGGCGAGGTGACGGAGGGCGGCCGGCTGGTGATCGACTGGCACGGCGACACGATCGTCGACGTCCCTCCCCGCTCGGTCGCCCACGACGGCCCGACCTACCACCGGCCGTTCGCGCGGCCCGAGACCCAGGACGCGCTGCAGGCCGACCGCGCCGAGTCACTGCCGCGCCCGTACGGTGGGGCCGAGCTGCGCGAGACGCTGCTCCGGCTGGTCGGCAGCCCCAACCTCTGCGACAAGTCGTGGATCACCGACCAGTACGACCGCTACGTCCGCGGCAACACCGTCCTCGCGCAGCCCAGCGACAGCGGCATGGTGCGCGTCGACGAGGAGACCAACCTGGGCGTCGCCGTCTCGACCGACTGCAACGGTCGCTTCGCCCTGCTCGATCCGTACGCCGGGGCGCAGCTCGCCCTGGCCGAGAGCTACCGCAACGTCGCCACCGGCGGTGCCCGGCCGCTCGCGGTCAGCGACTGCCTCAACTTCGGCTCGCCCGAGGATCCGGGCGTGATGTGGCAGTTCGCCGAGGCGTGCCGCGGCCTGAAGGACGCCTGCCTCGAGCTCGGCATCCCGGTCACCGGCGGCAACGTCAGCCTCTACAACCAGACCGGCGGGACCGCGATCCTCCCGACCCCGGTCGTCGCCGTGCTCGGCGTGATCGACGACGTCACCCGTCGCACACCCACGGGGTTCCAGTCGGGCGGCGACGAGGTGTTCCTGCTCGGCGAGACCCGCGAGGAGCTGTCCGGGTCGGAGTGGGCCCACGTCGTCCACGGCCACCTCGGGGGGATGCCTCCGCAGGTCGACCTGGCCGCGGAGCGCTCGCTCGGAGAGCTCCTCGCTGCCGGGACCGGACTGCTCACGAGCGCCCACGACCTCGCCGACGGCGGTCTCGCCCAGGCGCTGGCCGAGTCGACGCTGCGCACCGGTGTGGGAGCCACGGTGGCGGTCCAGGGCGATCCGTTCGTGGCGCTGTTCTCGGAGTCGGCGGCGCGCGCCCTGGTCACGGTCCGGCCCGAGGACGCCGACCGGATGGCCGACCTGGCCCGCGAGCACGGCGTACCCGTGGCCCGCCTCGGCACCACCGGTGGGGACTCCCTCGTCATCGAGGACGAGTTCGCGGTGCCGGTCGACGAGCTGCGCCAGGCGTGGACCGTGACCCTGCCGGCGGTGCTCGGCTAGCGCGACCTAGGGCCGTTCCGGGATCTCCGGCGCCGGCCGGCCGGACATCGCCTCGACCAGGCTGTCGTCATACCCCCACGGTGCGGGACCCTCGCTGCGCGCCACCCGGCGCTCGATCTCGGCGAGCACCCGGCCGTACATCGTCTCCTCCAGCCCCGGGATCGGCCCCTCGCTGAGCGGGTCGTCCCAGTCGCACGCCGTCTGGTAGCGGTAGTACTCGCACGCCCGCCGGACCTCGGCACCCGTGAGCATGCCCGGGAAGGGCTGGAACCGGTAACCGGTCGGGCGCGTCATGCCCTCGTCCGGGCCGTAGGACTCGGCGACCAGCTCGGCGGCCTCGTCGTAGGTGTCGCCGAACGCGGACCCCACGACGACGTACCAGTTGCGGTCCAGCAGGTCGGCCCCCCACGCGTCGGGGTCGGCGACGAGCGGGGGCCAGGGGTCACCCAGGCAGCCGACGAGCGCCGCCTGCACGAGCATGTCGATGTCGCGGTGGAGCACGAGGTTCTCGCTCATGGCGGCAGGGTACGGCGGACGCAGGCTCCTAGGGTGGAGTGATGGCAGCGGCTCGGATCTCGCGGCGCTCGCTGCTTTCCGCAGGCGCGGCGGTGCTGTGCTGCGGTTGCAGGCAGGATGTCCGCGTGGACGAGACCGGTAGCCCCGACGCCGAGGTCGTGACCTACGGCGACCTGCCCGAACAGTTCGGTGAGCTGACCCGACCGGCGGGGGACCCGCGTGGCCTCGTGGTCGTCGTGCACGGCGGCTTCTGGAAGCCGCAGTACGGCCTGGAGTACGCGCAGCCGATGGTGCCGAGCCTGATCGAGGCCGGCTGGGCGACCTGGGTGATCGAGTACCGCCGCGGCACCGGGGCCGCCGACACGCTGGCCGACGTCCGGGCCGCCATCGACGCGGCCCCGCTGGAGGTCGAGACCGTCGTCGGACTGGGCCACTCCGCGGGCGGCCACCTGGTGACCTGGGCCGCCGCGGGCGGCGGGCTCACCCACGTCATCTCACAGGCCGGCGTGCTCGACCTGCGGGCGGCCCACGACGCCGGTCTGGGCGGCGGGGCGGTCGAGAGGTTCCTGGGCCATCCGCCGGGTCCGGGCGACGCCGACGTCGACCCGATCCGGATGGTGCCCCTCGACGTGCCGGTCCGGTGTGTCCACGGCACCGACGACGACATCGTCCCGATCGACCAGTCCGAGCGCTACGTCGACGCGGCCGGAGCGGCCGGCGGCGACGCCTCCCTCGTGAGGGTGGGCGGCGACCACTTCGCGGTGGTCGACCCCGCCACCGACGCCTGGACCGAGACCCTGGCGCTGCTCGACGACTGGGGCTGACATGACGACGCGCGCGGGCCGAGGCTGCCCTGGGCGCGCCAGTCGAGTGCGTGTCGCGGCACGAGCCACCCGTGGTCGTGGATGCTCGGCCTGTGAGGCAGGGTCGGGCTCAGGGCCGGCGAGCGCGTGGCCGGACTAGTTGCCCGGTGACCGCTGCACGCACCGCAGCGTCTCCATCAGCCGACCCGAGCAGAGGGGCGAACGGGATCGTGTTCAGGAGAGGAACGCGAGGAGGACGCGTTCCGGCCCTGAGCGTCGTCGGGAGTGATCGCCAGGCGGTAGGACTGGGCGTAGGCATCACCGGCAGGGTTGAGCAGCAGCCCGACGAACAGCATGGCGCCTCCGCCATGGCGAGGACTAGAAGCACCAACGGCAGCGGTGAACAGGACCCAGACCCAGGCCACCGACATCGTGAGGTGAACGGCGCGTAGTCGCTGTCGGCCGCTGAAGGGCGCTATCAGCGGACCGATCACACGCCGGTGCCGAGCTAGTCGAAGAACCTCCGACCATACCGCTCGATCGTCGGCGGGAGCCCTCCGGCGACGAGTCGCGACTCACGGCCGACGAAGAACGCAGTCGTTGACGACCAGGTCGTACGACGCCGAGAACGCTGTAGTTGGGCGGAAGTAGGGCCGGCGCGATGTAGAAATCCAGGTAGAGCGCGAGCTCGCTTCTGGAACGCTGGCGCGGCTTGTTCGACCGGGAGAGGTCGGCTCGACGCTAGAGACGGTCAGATAGGAGCACGGCTGAAGCTCCCGGCGCCCCACGAGCGAAGCGGCACGCGGTTGGCAAGGGCGTAGCAGCACACCGCCGCCAGGGCCGCCGAGCAAGGCCTCGATGTAGTGGCGGCCTGGTCTGACTGAGCGTTGTCGTTGATGCCCTCGCCGGGTCGACCACGCTGCGACGGTGGAGAGCTCGGTCGGCATGTACGATCGCCGGCGACCGCGCCGGTCCCGAGCGCGACCACGACGAGGTGCGGCAGCGTGACTGCGCCGGCAAGTCCCGAGACTCGGAGCGAGTCGCGAGAGTAGCAGCCTGCGGTGCTGTCGGCCAGCAGCAGACTACGCCGATCGCAGCTGGTCGGCCGACGCACCTCGGCGGGCAGTAGGCTAGGGCGACGCCGAGGGTGTAGGCCGCGACAGGAAGCCCGGCCGTAGCGCGGAGCTCGGTGAGTGCGTAGCCGATCAGCGGGAACACGAACAGGCTCGCCGCCGTGCCGAGCTGGCTGACGGCCTCTCCGACCCACAACCGGGTGCAAGTCGCGGTTGACGGACGAGGGCGATGGTAGCTGGTCACGGTGAAGATCGGAGAAGTCGCACGGAAACTGCGCAAGTAGATCGTGCGCAACGAGAGGTGCGGAGGTGTGGCGTCATGTCAAGTACCGATCCACGACCCGACCGGTCCTGCGTGCGATCGCCGCACCCGAGTACGTAACCGGATCGTGGGCGAGTCTCTCCGCGAGGGTCCGCTGCGCGCGGCCGACCTCTCGCGCGAGCTCGGTGTCCGGGCCAACCAGGCGTCGCTTCCACCTGCGGCAGTTGGCGAAGTACGGCTTGGTGGAGGAGGCGGTGGCGTGAGGGCCGCGACCGGCGCGACCGGGTGTGGCGACGTGGTCGACGAGCAGGGCCTCGACCTCGACCTCGGTGAGCGTGGCACGAAGCAGCCGGGCGGGGGCGGTCTCCTGCGGCTCGATCGCGGTCCCAACCGCCGCCTGGGCCGCAGCGCTCGTGGATGCCGGGCGTACGAGGGCGACACAGCCAGGTCGCGGCGTGCCAGCAGCGCTCCATCGTCGCGAGCAGACGGTCCGACTCACCAGGATCGAGGCTGGCGCGCCGGTCGGGCGAGATGCGGGGGCGTGGTGATGCCACCAGGGGGACCTCACGGACTCCCGAGACTCCGAGACACGCCGTCCGGTCGGACGTACGCGCTCCTGGCGAACCATGTGGCCACATCACCGACACAACGGCCCGCCGCACGGCCTAGGCTGGCGAGGTGCCTGTCCGCGCGCGCGCCGACCCGCCGACGGTCGAGGCCGCCCTCGCTCGTCGCGAGCCCGCTGACGTCCGGCTGCTCACCCAGCACTTCCTGGCGGTGCTCGCCGACCGGGCGCCCGGCAGGTCCGTCGAGGTGCGGGTGCCGCCGTACGCCGCCGTGCAGGCGGTGCCCGGAGTGCGCCACACCCGCGGCACCCCACCCGCGGTGATCGAGACCGACGCCGCGACCTGGCTCGACCTCGCCACCGGTGCGCTCGCCTGGGTCGAGGCCGTGGACCAGGGGCGGGTGCTCGCGTCGGGCGAACGCGCGGACCTCGCGCCGTACCTGCCGCTGACCTCACCCGAGCAGGAGGCGCCGTGATCGTCGCGTCCGTGCCGCATGCCGAGCTCCGGGAGGCGGTCGGTGAGGTGCCCGGTGTGGAGGTCGTGGTCTGGGACGGCCACGACGCCGCGGACGAGCGCATCGAGGTGTGCGTGCCCGACTATCGCGGGCTCCATCACTTCCGGCGGTTCGGCGAGCTGCCCCGGCTGCGGGTCGTGCAGACCCAGCTCGCGGGCTACGACGGCCAGGTGGAGCTGCTTCCCGAGGGCGTCATCTTGTGCAACGCGGCCGGCGTCCACGACGACGCGACCGCCGAGCACGCCGTCGGCCTCGCCCTCGCGTGCCTGCGCCGGATCCCCGAGGCGGTGCGGGGCCACGGCTCGTGGCAGCAGCTCCGCACCGGCATGCGGTCGCTGGCCGACTCCCGGGTGCTGGTCCTCGGCTACGGATCGATCGGCCGGGCGCTGACCGCGCGCCTGCTGGCACACCGGGCAGTCGTCACCGCCGTCGCGACGACCGGACGCGACGACGACCTGGTCGGCCGCGTCCACGGCGTCGACGACCTGCCTGATCTGTTGTCCGACCAGCACGTCGTCGTGGTGCTGCTTCCCCTGGACGACGCCACCCGCGGCTTCGTCGGCGCCGACCTCCTCGCCCGGTTGCCGGACGGCGCCCTGGTGGTCAACGTCGCCCGGGGCGGCGTGGTCGACCAGGACGCGGTGATCGCCGAGGCCGGCCGGCTGCGCTTCGCGCTGGACGTCACCGACCCGGAGCCGCTCCCGGACGGGCATCCCCTCTGGTCCGCCCCCGACGTCCTCATCACCCCCCACGTCGCCGGCGGCACGACCGCGATGCTGCCGAGGATCGCCGCCCTCGTCCGCGACCAGCTCCAGCGGTACGCCGCGGGCGACCCACTCCGCAACGTGGTGTCGGGAGGGTGAGGCGCGGCGGCGGCCTCCCCGCTCAGGCGGGGAAACCAACGCCTCCGTAGGCGGGTATCAACCGCGCGTGAGCTTCGCGAACGCGGCGATCACCTGGTCGAGGTCCTGCTCGGTGGCGACCAACGGGGGAGCGAGGCGGACGGTCTGGCCGTGGGCCTCCTTCGCCAGGATGCCCTCGTCCAGCAGGGACTCGGTGATCTCGCGTCCGGTGGCGAGCCCGGGGTCGATGTCGATCCCAGCCCACAGGCCGCGAACCCTGAGTCCGTCGAGCCCGTTGCCGACCAGCGGCTCCAGCCCAGCGGCCAGGTGCTCGCCGAGCTTCTCGGCCCGCGACTGGAACTCGCCGGTCCCCAACATGGTCACGACCTCGCGGCCGATCGCCGCGGCCAAGGGGTTGCCGCCGAAGGTGGAGCCGTGGCTGCCCGGGGTGATCACCTCGAGCACGTCGCCGTTGGCGGCGACCGCCGAGACGGGATAGAGGCCGCCGCCGAGCGCCTTGCCGAGGATGTACATGTCCGGCACGACGTCCTCGTGGTCGCAGGCGAAGGTGCGGCCCGTCCGGGCGAGGCCGGACTGGATCTCGTCGGCCAGCATCAGCACGTTCTCGCTGTTGCACAGGGTGCGTACGTCGTGGAGGAAGCCGTCGGGAGGGATGATCACCCCGCTCTCGCCCTGGATCGGCTCGAGCAGGACGGCCACGGTGTCCTCGTCAACGGCGGCGCGCAACGCCTCGATGTCGCCGTACGGCACCAGCCGGAATCCGGGCGTGTACGGCGCGTAGTGCTGGGTTGCCACGGAGTCGGTCGAGAACGACACGATGGTGGTGGTCCGGCCGTGGAAGTTGCCCTCCATGGCGACGATGTTGGCGCGGTCCTCGTGGACGCCCTTGACGAGGTAACCCCACTTGCGCGCGACCTTGATCGCAGTCTCGACGGCCTCGGCACCGGAGTTCATCGGCAGGCTCATCTCCTTGCCGGTGAGTGCCGCGAGGTCCCGCGCGAACGGTCCGAGCTGGTCGTTGTAGAACGCCCGTGACGTCAGCGTGAGGCGGTCGAGCTGCTCGTGGGCGCGCCGGAGCAGCTGCGGGTGGCAGTGTCCGAAGTTGAGTGCCGAGTAGCCGGCCAGGCAGTCGAGGTAGCGGCGTCCCTCGACGTCGTTCACCCACGCTCCCTTGCCTTCGGTGAGCACGACCCGAAGCGGGTGGTAGTTGTGGGCCGCGTAGCCCTCGGTGAGCTCGATGTGAGCGGCGGTGGCGTTCTGGCTGCGGGTGATCTCCTCGGTCATGTCGCCATCATGCCGGGTACGTTGGCGCCCATGACTCAGCCTCGCACACTGACCACCTCCGTGCGCGTGTCACGCGAGGTCCTGCCCGACATCCGCGCCGACCTCGAGGACCTGGTGCGGATCGAGTCCGTCAGTGCGGACCCGGCACGCGCAGCCGAGGTGCAACGCAGCGCCGAGGCGGTGCGGGCGCTGTTCGAGGCCGAGGGCTGCGAGACCGAGATCGTGAGCGTCGACGGCGGCGCCCCGGCCGTCATCGCGCACAAGGCCGGCCCGGAGGGTACGCCGACCGTGCTGCTCTACGCCCACCACGACGTGCAGCCCGAGAACGACCACGCCGAGTGGGACTCCGCCTCCGTTCGAGCCGACCGAGCGCGGCGACCGTCTCTATGCGCCGCGGGGCGGCCGACGACAAGGCCGGTGTCGTGGCCCACCTCGCGGCACTGCGGGTCTTCGGCGACGACCTCCCGGTCGGCGTCACCGTGTTCATCGAGGGGGAGGAGGAGGTCGGCTCCGAGACCCTGCCGGCTCTGCTCTCGGCCCACCAGGACCGGCTCGCCGCCGATGTCATCGTGATCGCCGACTCCGGCAACTGGGACATCGGGGAGCCCGCCCTCACCACCAGCCTGCGCGGCCTGGTCCGCGCCGACATCGAGGTCCGCACGCTCACCCACGCCGTCCACTCCGGCATGTGGGGCGGCCTCGTGCCCGACGCGCTGATCACCCTCAGCCGGCTCATCGCGACGCCTGCACGACGACGCCGGCAACGTCGCCGTCGACGGACTCCACCGCGGCCCCGCCGCCGACGTCGTCTACCCCGAGGAGCGGCTGCGGGCCGAGTCCGGCGCCACCGCCGGCGTGGAGTGGATCGGCACGGCTCGGTCGTCGAGCGGCTCTGGACCAAGCCGGCCCTGAGCATCACCGGTCTCGATGCGCCGCAGGTCGACGGTGCCAGCAACACCCTGGTCCCGACGGCTCGCGCCAAGATCTCGCTGCGGATCGCCCCCGGCGACACCACCGCCAACGCCGTCGAGTGCCTGCGCCGCCACCTGGAGGCAGCACGTGCCGTGGGGTGCGGAGCTGACGTTCACGGTCGTCGACACCGGTGAGGCAACCGCGATCGACGCCACCGGGCCGGCGTACGACGCCGCGCGCAGTGCGTTCAGCCGAGGCCTGGGACGGCACCGAACCGGTGGACATGGGCGTCGGCGGGTCGATCCCGTTCATCGCCGAGTTCCTCGAGGCGTTCCCGGAGGCCAGCGTGCTGGTCACCGGCGTCGAGGACCCCGACACCCGCGCCCACGGCGCGAACGAGGGGCTCCACCTCGCGGAGTTCGAGCGCGTCGTGCTCGCCGAGGCGCTGCTGCTGCTCAACCTCGGACAGGTCGCCGCGGCGACGGTCGAGCAGCTAGCCGGCGGCGCGGGCAGCGTCACGGTGAACGTGCTGCCGGACCCGAGCTCGGAGTCGACCTCGATGTCGCCGCCGTGACGCTCGACGATCCGCTTCACGATCGCGAGGCCGAGGCCGGTGCCCGGCTGCGCGCACCGCCTCGGGGTTGTTGGAGCGGAAGAACTCGTCGAACAGCCGTTCCTGGTCGGCCGCGGAGATCCCGAGGCCCTCGTCGGCGACCTCGATCGCGCGACCCGGCCGCCCTCGCGGCCACACCGGATGGACGACCCGGCGGCCCTCGGGGGTGTACTTCACCGCGTTGCTGACGAGGTTGGGCACCAGCCGGTCGATCTCGGTCGCGTCACCGCGGGCCAGCGACCGGTCCGGCCGGCAGGTCGACGTCCAGGGTGAGGTGTCTTGCGCCTGGCGGTGACCGCCACCGCGTCAGGTCGACCACCTCGACGACGACCCGCGCCAGGTCGACGTCGGACGGCGATGATGCCGTGCTGGGGGTCGCCCACCTTGGCGAGCAGCAGCAGGTCCTCGACCACCCGCGAGAGCCGGTCGGCGCCCCGGTCCATCGCGGCGACCGCCGACCGTGACGTGGGGCTCAGCTCGGGCGCCGTCTCGAGCAGCTCGAGGTAGCCGGTGATCGCGGTGAGCGGGTTCTTCAGCTCGTGGGAGATGGTCGCGATCAGCTGGCTCTTGTAGGTGTCGAGGGCCTGGAGCTCCACGACCAGCTCGTGCTCGCGCTCGAAGGTGCGGGCGTTGAGGATCACCCGGCCGAGGTCGTGGCCGATGTCGAGGGCCGCCCGGCGGTCGAGCTCGGTCCACTCGGGCTCTCCGGCGCGCGGGTGAGCACCAGGTTGCCGAGGCACTCGCCACCGGCGCCGAGCGGGACGAAGAGCATCGAGCCGACGCCGATGGTGTCGAGGAAGCCGACGATCCGAGCGGTGCTCGTCGGCGGTGAGGCCCGGCGGGACCGGGTGGTCGCCGGCCACGACCACGGCCGTCTGGTCGGCCCAGCTGCGCCGGGCGGCGCGCTCGGCGAGCTCGACGAGGTCGGCGGGCAGCTCGACCTGGCCGCCCGTCGGAGGAGTAGATCGCGCCCGTGCCGCGCGCCGTCCTCGTCGAAGGTCTGGATCCACGACCCGTGGGACCGGAAGCCCTCGACCAGCCCGGCCTGGCACTCCGCGAGGATCTCGGTCGAGCTCCCGCTGGGCGCTGGCGTTGCGGACGATCGGTGCGGGCGGTGTCGGCCAGCCGCACCTGCTCGGCCAGCTCCTCGCGCTCGAGCGTGGTGACCACGGTGCGGCCGGCCTGCTCGGCGAACTTCTCGAGCAGCCGGCGCTGCTCGGGTCCCGGCCGGCGGCCGTTGTCGGGGACGTCGATCGCGAGCGTGCCGCGCAGCACGCCGTGGTCGTCGTAGAGCAGCGCGACGAGCAGGTCGAGCGGGTGCCAGGCGTCCGGGGCGTCGATGACCTCCATGTCGGGCACGACCCAGCCGTAGGTCGTCGGCGACGTCCTGGGTCTCGAGGCAGCTCGTGGGGCAGGAACCGGAACAGGCCCCAGACCTCGGCCTTCTCGATCTCCATGAGCAGGCTCGCCAGCGGCGTACGCCGCCCGATGATGCGCTCGTTGCCGCTCGTCGTCGCCGGCGTCGGCGATGACCTCGAGCTCCTGGGTGCCGTCGCGGAGCCGTCCGGACGACGCTGATGCTGGCGAGCTGGAACCCCACGATCTCGGTGACGCCCTCGGCGATCAGCTGGAGGGCGTCACGGAACACCCGGTCCGGGCCTGCGGCACGCGCGGCTGACCGGGCCGATCACTGTCGTCCTGGCTCACGTGGCTCCCCGTGTTGCTGAATCTCCCCCACCGAGCATGCGTATGACGCAGGCGCCCACGGTGTCCGGCGACCCGCGACACGTCGTCCCGATGCCCGGATCGGCCCTGCCACGTTTGTAGACTGGCCGCCGTGCTCCGACCCAGCTGGACCCGTCCCGGCGACGGCAGCCTCAGCGCAGCACTCGACCCCCAGGACCTCGGCCCCCAGGACGCACTGCGGCGTCTTCGGGGTCTGGGCGCCCGGGCGAGGACGTCGCCAAGCTCACCTACTTCGGCCTCTACGCGCTCCAGCACCGCGGCCAGGAGTCGGCCGGGATCGCGGTCAGCAACGGTCGCCAGATCCTGGTCTACAAGGACATGGGGCTGGTCTCGCAGGTCTTCGACGAGACCACGCTCGCCTCGCTCAAGGGCCACCTCGCGATCGGCCACTGCCGCTACTCCACCACCGGGTCGAGCGTCTGGAAGAACGCGCAGCCGACCTTCCGGCCCACCGCCGACGGCTCGATCGCGCTGGGCCACAACGGCAACCTGATCAACACCCACGAGCTCAGCGGGCTGGTCGCCGAGCTGCCGCCCGCCAGCGACGAGCTCGACATCCACGCCCGCGACCTCGAGGCGTCGACCAACGACACCAGCCTGGTCACGGCGCTGCTGGCCCACCACCCCGACACCTCGCTCGAGCAGCACGCGCTCGAGGTCCTGCCGAAGCTGCAGGGCGCGTTCTGCTTCGTCTGGATGAACGAGAACACCCTCTACGCCGCCCGCGACCCGCAGGGCATCCGCCCGCTGGTGCTGGGCCGGCTCGACCGCGGCTGGGTCGTCGCCTCCGAGGACTCCGCGCTCGCCACGATCGGCGCCAGCGTCGTCCGCGAGGTCGAGCCCGGCGAGCTGCTCGCGATCGACGAGAACGGCCTGCGCAGCCTCCGCTTCGCCGAGCCCGAGCCGAAGGGCTGCGTCTTCGAGTACGTCTACCTCGCCCGCCCCGACGCCACGATCAGCGGGCGCAGCGTCCACGAGGCGCGGGTCGAGATGGGTCGCCGGCTGGCCCGCGAGTTCCCGGTCGACGCCGACCTGGTGATGCCGGTGCCCGAGTCGGGCACCCCGGCCGCGGCCGGCTACGCCGAGGAGAGCGGCATCCCGTTCGGCCAGGGCTTCGTCAAGAACGCCTACGTCGGCCGCACCTTCATCCAGCCCAGCCAGACCCTGCGCCAGCTCGGCATCCGGCTCAAGCTCAACGCCCTCGAGCACATGATCCGCGGCAAGAAGATCGTCGTCGTCGACGACTCGATCGTGCGCGGCAACACCCAGCGCGCCCAGGTGCGGATGCTGCGCGAGGCGGGGGCGCTCGAGGTCCACGTCCGGATCTCGAGCCCGCCGGTGAAGTGGCCCTGCTTCTACGGCATCGACTTCGCGACCCGCGCCGAGCTGATCGCGAACGGGCTCGACGTCGACGAGATCGCGGCCAGCGTCGGCGCCGACAGCCTCGGCTACATCTCCCTCGAGGGCATGGTCGAGGCGACCGGCCAGCCCGAGGAGCGGCTGTGCAAGGCCTGCTTCACCGGCAGCTACCCGATCCCGCTGCCCGACGAGAACCTGCTCGGCAAGCACCTCCTCGAGGCGTCGCTTGGCGTCCGAGACGCTGCCCGTCCTCAACAACCCCTGATCGAGAGGCCTCCCGTGACCGACCCGACCCACGGCCAGACCGCGCTACGCCGCCGCCGGAGTCTCGATCGAGGCGGGCGACAAGGCCGTCGAGCTGATGAAGGGCTGGGTCGAGAAGGCCCGCCGGCCCGAGATGATCGGCGGGCATCGGCGGCTTCGCCGGGCCTCTTCGACGCCTCCGCCCTCAAGGGCTACGAGCGGCCGCTGCTGGCCACCTCGGCCGACGGCGTCGGCACCAAGGTCGCGATCGCCCAGGCCCTCGACAAGCACGACACGATCGGCTTCGACCTCGTCGGCATGCTGGTCGACGACCTGGTCGTCTGCGGCGCCGAGCCGCTCTTCCTCACCGACTACATCGCGACCGGCCGGGTGGTTCCCGAGCGGATCGCGGCGATCGTCAAGGGCATCGCCGAAGCGTGCGTCGAGGCGGGCTGCGCGCTGATCGGCGGCGAGACGGCCGAGCATCCCGGGCTGCTCGACCCGGACGAGTACGACGTCGCCGGCTCCACCACCGGCGTGGTCGAGGCCGACCGGCTGCTCGGCCCCGGCCGGGTCCGGCCGGGCGACGCCGTGGTGGCGATGGCGGCCAGCGGGCTGCACTCCAACGGGTACTCACTGGTCCGGCACGTGCTGCTGGCCCCGTCGGATCGTGGGGGTGCGGGCTGGTCGCTCGACCGGCACGTCGACGACCTCGGGCGGACGCTGGGGGAGGAGCTGCTCGAGCCGACCCGGATCTACGCCAAGGCCTGCCTCGCGCTGGCCGAGGCGCACCGAGCACCCACGCCATGTCCCACATCACCGGCGGCGGGCTGGCCGCCAACCTGGCCCGGGTCATGCCGGTCGAGCTCGACGCCACGATCGAGCGCGGCACGTGGACGCCGGCCGCCGGTCTTCGACCTGGTGCGCCGGGTCGGCGACGTACCGCAGCCCGACCTCGAGCAGACGCTCAACTGCGGCGTCGGCATGGTCGCGCTGGTCGCGCCCGACGACGCCGCCGCGGCGGTCGCGGTGCTCGAGCAGCACGGCGTCGGCGCGTGGGTGGCCGGCGAGGTCACCGGCGGACGGCTCCGGCGAGGTGACGCCTGACCGGCCAGCATCCCGGTTGGTGAGCCGTCCGGGCGACTCGTCGAATTGCCGGACTGGGTGTGCGGGAACACCCGGGCAACAGGTAGCGTTGGACCTACGACAGATTCCAGACCGATCCGACCGGCGTCACGGTGAGCCCACCGGCGACCCGGCCCAGTGTGCGAGGGGGCTGACCCTATGGGGCGCGGCCGAGCGAAGGCTAAGCAGACGAAGGTCGCACGCGACCTGAAGTACCAGACTCACGAGACGGACTTCGGCGCTCTGGCGCGCGAGCTCCACGGCGAGGAGGATCGGCCGCCCGAGCGGGCCGACGATCCCGACGACCGTGGGCGGACTACGCCGGTCCGGACCGGGACTGACCTGACCCTCGACGACGAGGCCGGCTGCACCGGCCCGTCGTCTGCGTCAGCGGTCGAGCCAGATGCCGCGGAGCCGACCCACGTCGCGCATCCGCTGCTTCGGCGAGCCGGTCGGCGGCCACCGCCGGCGGGACCTGCGTCGCGGCGCGCGGCGGCGAAGACCGACGCGGGTGGTCTCGAAGATCCCGCTCGCCCGCTGGTGGGCGCGCTCGAAGGAGAAGCCCTCGAGCTCGTCGGCGACCTGGATCAGGCCGCCGGAGTTCACGCAGTAGTCGGGCGCGTAGAGGATCCCGCGCTCCTCGAGCTGCTTCTCCACGCCGGGGTGCGCCAGCTGGTTGTTGGCCGCGCCGCAGACGATCACGGCCGACAGCGTCTCGACGACCTCGTCGGTGAGCGCGCCGCCCAGCGCGCAGGGGGCGTAGACGTCGAGGCGGCTCGTCACCAGGGCGTCGGTGTCGGCGACCGCCCGGACGCCGCGGGTGCTCGGCGACGACCCGCTCGACGGCGGGTCGGTGGACGTCGGTCGACCACGACCTCGGCGCCGTCCTCGACGAGGTGGCGCACCAGGTGGTGGCCGACCTTGCCGACGCCCGCCACCCCGACCGTGCGACCGGCCAGCGTCGGCTGACCCCAGACCGCCTCCGCGGCCGCTCGCATCCCCTGGAAGACGCCGTACGCCGTCAGCACCGAGCTGTCTCCGGCGCCACCGTGGGCGACGGTGCGGCCCGTGACGTAGTCGCACTCCCGCGCGATGTGGTCCATGTCGGCGCTGTAGGTGCCGACGTCGCAGGCCGTGTAGTAGCGGCCGCGGAGCGACTGCACGAACCGGCCGTAGGCGCGCAGCAGCGCCTCGCTCTTCGCCGTCGCGGGGTCACCGATGATCACGGCCTTGCCGCCGCCGAGGTCGAGGCCGGCCAGCGCCGCCTTGTAGGACATGCCGCGCGACAGGTTGAGGACGTCGCGCACGGCGTCCGTCGGTGGAGGCGTACGGGTAGAAGCGGGTGCCACCGAGTGCCGGGCCCAGAGCGGTGGAGTGGATCGCGATGATCGCGCGGAGCCCGGAGGCGGGGTCGTTGGCGAAGACGACCTGCTCGTGCTCGTCGCCGGCCTCGAAGACGTCGACCGGACTGCCGTGGGGGTGCTGGTCATGGCGTGTGCCGCTTTCTGTCATGGGCCACGGGGTGGGTGGCGCGGGTGCGAACCGCAGGGGTGGCGCGGGCCGTCGTGCTCAGCGTAGGCCGGAGGTCGGGTTACCCAGAAGTACTCGCACGCCAGGCAGGCCCTAGCGCGCGTTGCGCTCCTGCTCGAGCGCGGCCAGCGCCAGCCCCATCTCCCGGGAGAGCGCGGCGTAGGCGGCGGCCGTACCGTCGAGCTCGCCACTCCGCCCGCGCTCCTCGAGCTCGAAGGCGGCAGCGCCGACCCGGGGCAGGCCGAGGTTGAGCGCGCTGCCCTTGAGCTTGTGGGCGGCGGCCATCAGCGTCGTCGGCGTCCGCCTGGTCCACCGCCCGGCCGATCGCCGCGAGGTGGTCCTGGGCGTGGGCGATGAAGTTGGCGGAGCTGCGCTGGAAGAGGCTGCTGCCGTCCTTGACCATCTCGTGGAGCATCTCGACCCGGCTCACGTCGACGACGTCACCGTGGTCGACCGGCTCCAGCGGGGCGGGCGCCTCGGCGGGTGTCACGTGCTCCGGGGGGCCACCGCCGTCGGGCGCGTCGCCCTCGGGCTGGCCTCGGGCCCCATCCACTGCCGCAGCACCCGGTGCAGCCGCGTCGAGTCGACCGGCTTGGTCAAGAAGTCGTCCATGCCGCTGTCGAGGCACCGCTCGCGCTCGCCCTCGAGGGCGGACGCCGTCATCGCGATGATCGGCACGCGCTGCGCCGGGCTGCTCCTGCGCCCGGATCGCCCGGGTCGCGGTGTAGCCGTCCATACGGGGCATCCGGCAGTCCATCAGCACCGCGGCGAAGTCGTGGTCGTCCGCCGAGGGCGGTCGACCGCCTCGACGCCGTCGACCGCGACCTCGGTGGCGTAGCCGACGCTCTCCAGCAGTCCGACCGCGACCATCTGGTTGACCTGGTTGTCCTCGACGACCAGCACCCGCTGCGCGCGTCGGGCCGGCACGGAGCGAGCCGTCCGTGGCGCCGCTGTCCCCGCGCGCGTCCCCGGTCGCGGTGCCGAACGCCGCGGTGAAGCTGAACGTGCGTGCCACGCCCGACCTCGCTCTCGAGGGAGAGCCGGCCGCCGAGGGCATCGACCAGCTGGCGCGCGATCGTCAGCCCGAGGCCGGTGCCGCCGTGGCGGCGGGTCGTGGACGGGTCGGCCTGCGTGAAGGCGTCGAAGAGCCGCTGCTGGGCAGCCACCGGGATGCCGGGGCCGGTGTCCTGCACGGTCACCTCGAGCACGACGCCGTCGGGAGTGCGCTCGGCGAGGTCGACGGTGACGGCGACGGTGCCGCGGTCGGTGAACTTGACGGCGTTGGACCCGAGGTTGGCGAGGATCTGCTCCCACCGCACGGCGTCGCCGCGGACGTACGTCGGGACGCGCGGGGCCACCATCAGCCTCAGGTCGAGGCCCTTGTCGTCGGCGAGGCCGCGCAGCAGCCGGACCGTCTGCTCGACGACGGCCCGGACCTCGAAGTCGACCAGCTCGAGCTCGAGCTTGCCCGGCCTCGATCTTCGAGAGGTCGAGGATGTCGTTGATGATGCCGCGCAGCGTCGGATCCGGCGCCGTGGAGCGCATCGGCGAGCCGACGCTGCTGGTCGTCGAGCGAGGTCCGCATCAGCAGGTCGGTGAGGCCGATGACGCCGTTCATCGGCGTCCGGATCTCGTGGCTCATGGTCGCCAGGAACTCCGACTTCAGCCGGGAGGCCTCCATGGCCTGGTCGCGCGCCTCGGCCAGCTCGGCGGCCGCACGCTCGCGCTCGGCGACGCGGCCGAGCTGGGTGGCGATCTGGTCGATCAGGTCGCGGGTGGTCGCGTCGGGCGGCACCTCGTTGCCGATCAGCTGCACCACGCACGCCGTGCCGCCGGCGTGCCGCACCGGGAAGGCGACCAGGCTGTGGGTCGCCTCACGGTCGGGTGATCGGCTCGTGCTCGAGCTGGCCGCTCTCCCAGACCTTGCGGGCCAGGAGGGGATCGGGCTCGGTGGGACTCGCCGAGCGGGATCGACGAGCGAGCTCGTCCGGGTCGTCACCGGGGACGAATACGCACGACCGGCTCCCAGCCGGGAGCGTCGACCAGTGCTTCGGAGGCACGCTCCAGCGTCTCGACCAGGCTGGTCGAGCGGTTGGCCGCCTCGGCCACCTGTCGCAGCAGGGCCAGCCGTCGCGTGTACTCGCCGATCTCCTGGTCGGCGCATCACCTGGTCGGTGATGTCCTGGTCGGTGCCGTTCATCCGCACCGGCCTGCCGTCGGAGCCGCGCTCGACCCGGCCCAGTCCCCGGCACCAGCGCTCCTCGCCGTCGCCGCGGATCACGCGCGCGCTCCACTCGAACTCGTCGGCGCCGTCGTACGTCGCGGCGACCGCGGCCCGCACGTCCTCCCGGTCGTCGGGGTGGATGAACTCCAGGAAGGCCTCGTAGTCGCCGCCGAAGCTCGCCGGGTCGACGCCGTAGATCCGGTACAGCTCGTCGGACCAGGTCGTGCGGTTGCCGACGACGTCCCACTCCCAGCTGCCGATCCTCGCGATCGCCTGGGCGGTGGCGAGCTGCTGCTCCCGCCGCTCGAGGGTGGCGATCAGGCCCTTGAGGTCGGTGTAGTCGGAGTAGCGGTGCAGGAACCCGATGAGGGCGCCCTCGTCGTCGTGGATCGGTCGCCAGCTCCCGAGCAGCCAGATCGGGGTCCCGTCCAGCCTCAGGTACATGGTCTCGAGGTCGTTGTGCCCGGGGTCGCCGGCGAGAGCCCGCTCCAGGTGAGCGGTGAACTGCACCTTGCCCCGCTCGTCGTGGACGTCGTAGGCCGACAGGCCCTCCATCTGCTCCGGGCGTCCGGCCGAGGAGCTCGGCCATGCGGGGGTTGGAGAGCAGCGTCTTGCCGTCGCCGTCGAGCAGCCACAAGCCGTCCGTGCTGGCGTCGACCAGGCGCCGATACAGCTCCGATTCCTCGATCACCAGCGGTCCTTCCGGGGGGTATCGACACCATCATCCACTCACGACCCGCCTTTCACGTGCGTTTCGTGCCAACGCAGATGCAACCAGCCGCGGGTGGCGCGCGTCTCACCCGCATGAAGCTGCTGCGGCTCCTCCTGGCCACGCTCGCCGCCAGCGCGGGCCTCGTCGTGTTCACCCAGGTCCCGGCGTTCGCCTGCAGCTGCATGCCGACCGGCGTGGCGGGCAACGTCGAGCAGCGCCGACGCCGTCTTCGCAGGAACGCTCACCGACATCAGGCAGACCAGCCCGGGCGAGGACGACGTCATCAGCAGCGGCGACCCGGTGTTCTACACCTTCGACGTGGAGGAGACATTCAAGGGCGACGCCGGCGACGGCGTCGTCGAGTCGGTCCGCGACGGCGCGACCTGCGGACTCGAGGGCATGCGGGTCGACCAGACCTACGTGGTGTTCGCCTCCGAGAACAAGCAGGGGACGCTCGAGGCCTACCTGTGCGGCGGTACGACGGTCGCGAGCGACCGGCTGATCGGGCAGGTCGAGGGCGCGGTGACGGCGCCCCCGGTGCCGAGCGCCACGGAGCGACCCGAACCCACCGAGAGCCCCGTGCCGACCGCCGTCCCGTCCGGCGTGGAGCAGGCAGCCGAGTCGCGGGGCGGCGTCCCGGCCTGGGTCTGGTTCGGCGGCGGAGTGCTGCTGGCAGTGACGGGCGGTGCCGTCGTGCTGTGGTGGCCAGGGGCGGGGTCGAACCGCCGACCTTCCGATTTTCAGTCGGACGCTCGTACCAACTGAGCTACCTGGCCGTCGTGCTGAGAAGCGATCGGAACCATACCGGAGCGCCGGCGACGCCATGAAAACGGGCGCGGTGGATTGGGGCCCGTCCCGGTGCCGCCCCTATGCTTGGCGGGCAGTCCGGCCCCCATCGTCTAGCGGCCCAGGACCCCGCCCTTTCACGGCGGTAGCGCCGGTTCGAATCCGGTTGGGGGTACTGAAAGAATGGGTTGGGAGCACTGCCCACCGGTCTGGGTTCCTCGATTGTGAGGCGCATTCGACGATGGGTTACAGTTCCACCGCTTCACCCAGTGAGGCACCCAGAAAGTTCAACGAGGCCCCGTAGCGCAGTTGGTTAGCGCGCCGCCCTGTCACGGCGGAGGCCGCGGGTTCGAGTCCCGTCGGGGTCGCCACCAGACACCCCGGACCCTCAGGTCCGGGGTGTTCGTGCGTTCTAGGCTGGGCGGGTGCCGGTGGAGATGGAGCGCGAGGAGTTCGAGCGGCTCGTCGACGCCGCGCTGGAGACCATCCCCGACGAGATCGCGTCGCTGGTGCGCAACGTCGCGGTGATCGTGGAGGACGACGCTCCTGCCGAGGATCCTGACCTGCTCGGGCTCTACGACGGGATCGCCCTCACCGAGCGGTACGGCGAGCCGGTGATGGAGCTGCCGGACCGGATCTTCATCTACCGCCGGCCCCTGCTCGCGTTCTGCGACGACGCCGAACACCTGGCGGAGGAGGTGCGGGTGACCGTCGTGCACGAGGTCGCCCACCACTTCGGGATCGACGACGACCGGCTGGACGAGCTCGGCTACGCCTGAGCGCGGTAGGCGGGCTCGGAGGCCCACGGTTGCGGCGAGCGGCCCGCCTCCTGACGGACGAACTCGGTGAGGAACCAGGTCTGGAACGCCTGCTGCTGCGTGGTGCGGGCCAGCGACAGCATCCGCTCGCGCCGGCAGAACTCGTCGGCGAAGTCGAGCAGCTCCACGAACCGCCCCATGGTTCCGGCGCTCTCCGCGGAGAGCTGGATCGTCAGGTCGACCGTGCCGTCGGGACCGGAGCGGGTGCGGGTGGATGTCGAGGCCGTCGCGCAGCTCGCGCTGCATCGAGCCGAACAGGTCGGAGAGGGTCTTGGCGAGGGGGTAGTCCTGCTCGTGGGCCAGCGCCAGCAGCCGCACCTCGCGCCGCAGCTCCTGGTAGTGGCGCTGGAAGTCGTCGAGGCTGGTCAGGGGGACGCCGAGCAGCCGGAACGAGTGGGCGTCGGGGGGCGGCGTGCGCGGGGTGGGCTTGCCCTGTCCGGTCAGGATGCCGGTGACGCCCGTCTCGCTGCGTCTCGGCGGCCGGCGTGAACCACATCGTCTTGCCGGCGTCCTCGATCTCGGCTCCCCACGCGTCGCTGCAGCGCGACACGATGTCGAGGCCGCGGCCGTAGGTGACGAGCAGCAGCTTCTCGTCGAGGTCGGCGGGGTCGGTCTCCGTCTGGCTCGGCGTCGGCATCACCGGAGGCTCGGGCGAGTTGTCGCTCACCTCGACCCTCGGATGGAGCCGGGTGCCGCGCACCCGGACCTCGATCGGGGGGTCGGCATGGAGGACGGCGTTGGTGACCAGCTCGGAGACGCCGAGCTCGGTGGTCTCGAGGAGCTCGGGTCGGCCGAGCTCGCGGATCGTCTCGGCGACCCAGTGGCGGGCCTGCTGGACACTGCGCGCGCTCGTGCCCACGGTCAACGCAGGCCTGTTCAGCGGCACGATCGATCCCCACGGTCGCATCGGGTGGTTGATCCTGACGAGGACTACATTCCCTCGATCATCTGTCAAACAAACCTCGAATCTTTAACTTCTTTTCCGATCCGGGGCGCCTTCTCGCCGTTGTGAGCAAGGAGACGTCGGCACGGGTTTGGGGGCTGGCGACACGACGCGGGACAATGGAGACATGGGAACCCAGCAGGAAACGACCCCCCAGCACCGCGTGGTGGTGGTCGGCTCCGGCTTCGGCGGGCTGTTCGGGACCAAGGCTCTGCGACGGTCGGACGTCGACGTCACGATGGTGGCCAAGACGACCCACCACCTCTTCCAGCCGCTGCTCTACCAGGTGGCGACCGGGATCCTCTCCGAGGGCGAGATCGCGCCCCCGACCCGGGAGGTCCTGAGCAGCCAGCAGAACGCGCAGGTGCTGCTGGGTGAGGTCACCGACATCGACCTCGAGCGCAAGCTCGTCACGTCGAGCGTGCTCGGCCGGCCGACGGTCACGCCCTACGACTCGCTGCTGGTGGCCGCCGGTGCCGCCCAGTCCTACTTCGGCAACGACCACTTCGCCGAGTACGCCCCCGGCATGAAGAGCATCGACGACGCTCTCGAGCTGCGCGGCCGGATCTTCGGCGCCTTCGAGATGGCCGAGCTCGGTGCCAGCCGCGGCGACGACGTCGACCACCACCTCACGTTCGTGGTCGTGGGCGCCGGTCCGACCGGGGTCGAGATGGCCGGCCAGATCGCCGAGCTCTCCCGGCGTACCCTCCGCAAGGACTTCCGCGCGATCCAGACCCACACCGCACGCGTGATCCTGGTCGATGCGGCGTCGCAGGTGCTGCCGCCCTTCGGCGCCCGGCTCGGCGCCGCCACCCAGAAGGAGCTCGAGAAGCTCGGCGTCGAGGTCCTCCTGGGCGCGATGGTGACCGACGTCGACGAGCGCGGCATCGAGGTGACCTACAAGGACGGCCGCACCGAGCGGATCAACGCCGTCACCAAGATCTGGGCGGCCGGCGTCCAGGCGAGTGGGCTGGCCCGCACTCTCTCGGAGCAGACCGGCGCCCCGCTCGACCGCGCCGGCCGGATCGCGGTCAACCCCGACCTCACGCTGCCCGGACACCCCGAGGTGTTCGTCGTCGGCGACATGATCGCCCTCGACGACCTCCCCGGTGTCGCGCAGGTCGCGATCCAGGGTGCCAAGTACGCCGCCAAGGAGATCGACGGCCGGCTCAAGGGCAAGGCGCCGCAGCCGCCGTTCAAGTACTTCGACAAGGGGTCGATGGCGATCATCAGCCGCTTCAACGCGGTCGCGATGATCGGCAAGCTGCGGTTCCGGGGCTTCCTCGCGTGGCTGGCGTGGCTCGCCGTCCACCTGATCTACATCACCGGCTTCAAGAACCGGGTCACCGCGCTGCTCCACTGGGCGGTCTCGTTCGTCGGCCGAGGTCACTCCGAGCGCACCACCACCGAGCAGCAGATCTTCGCCCGCTCCGCCCTCGCTCGGCTCCAGCACGGCGCTGCCGACCTGGTGTCGCAGCCCGGGGCCTACGACGCCGCGCGGGCGATGATCGAGGAGACCCGCCGGGCCGAGCTGGAGAAGCAGGCCGCCGAGCAGGCCCGGCTCACCGACGCCGGTGTCCGCGGCGTCCCCGCCGACCAGCGCTGACGTGACCGAGCTGGTTCAGGAGCCCTGATAGGCGCAGAGCGAGCGCGAGACGTCGGCGCTCTGCTGGGGCTGCCGCCCGCCCGAACCGCCTCCCGGCTCGATCGCCGCCTGCACCCGCTCCTGCAGCCACGCGAAGTCTGGATCGCCGGGGAAGAACTCCTCGGACGAGCGGAACACGACTGACCGGACGCGGGTGTCCTTCGTCTTGAGTGCCAGGTCCACGAACGCCGGGAGCAGGTCCTGGGGGATGTCGGTGGAGATCGAGTCCTTGCTGGCCTCGGCGACCGCCGGGAAGCGGCGCAGCATGTTGATCGGGTTCACCTGCTCGACGATCGCGTCGACCAGGCACCGCTGGCGCTCCATCCGCTCGTAGTCGTCCGACCCGTAACGTCCCCGCGCGAACCAGAGGGCCTCGAAGCCGTTGAGGTGCTGGTCAGGACCGGGATCCAGGTAGTCGTCGGGCGGGATCCCGGCATCGGTGTCGCCGCCGATCGCGACCGGGCTGTTGATGTTCACCGTGACGCCACCCATCGCGTCGACGAGCGAGCGGAACCCTTCGAGGTTCACGAGCAGGTAGTAGTTGACCCGCAGCCCGGTGGTGCCCTCGACGGCCAGCTTCAGCGCGTCGGCACCCGGGTTGTCGGAGCGTCCCACGGCGTCCGGATGGAGGACCGGCACCTGTCCGTAGACCGCGTTGAGCATCCAGGCCGCCGGGTCGCCGTACCCGCTGAAGCCGGTCGGGTAGAGGTCGTGCAACGGCGTGCCCGGGGGGAACTGGGCGTTCATCATGTTGCGCGGCAGGCTGAAGGTGACCGCCTTGCCGGTCCGGGTGTCGACCGACATCAGGATCATCGAGTCGGTCCGGACACCGTCGCGGGTCTCGGAGCCGTCGCCGCCCAGGAGCAGCACGTTGACCCGGTCCCGACCGCCCCACGGGTCGACCGGTGTGACGTCGCGTGGCGTCGTGGCACTCACCTGGGGTGCGAACACCGTCTCGACCAGGTCGGCCTGCGCCAGGGCGGAGCGCGCGACCAGCGTCGTCGGCACGGCGACCGCCAGGCAGAGTCCGGCGACCACCACGGCGCTGCCGCCCAGCTTCCACCGCCCGCACGGCTTGGGCCGGACCGCGAGGAACGTGGTCACCACGACCACGACCCACAGGATGAGGATCGCCGCGGTCACGAACGTCACGGTCCGCACCCGCGTGGGGTCCGCGGCGAGCTGCAGGGCAGAGTCCAGGTCGTGGGGGAGGAACCACCATCCGGCCGCGACTGCGACCACCGAGGCGGCGATGACGATTCCGCCCAGGACCCGGCGGCGGTTGTAGAGGAAGCCCGACCCGGGCACGACGGCGCTGGCCAGCGTCAGCAGCAGCGCGCCGCGGACCGTGGGAGCGCGCCGCCGCGCCGGACGGCGCTTCCGGGAGCCGGCAGGGCGCACGGGAGCGCTGCGCGACGTGGACGTCACCGACACCGGACCCTCCTCCGCGGCTTGCTGGGAAGCATGGTGCCACGGGCCGCTTGTCACAAGCGTGACCTACGACCGCAACCGAACCACAACCGCGCACGGCAGCCTCCGCAACCGCCGCCCGCTCTGCTCGTCCCAGAGCCGGGAACCGCCCGGCGGAGCAGAGGAGAAGGTCATGCAGGTCTCGACAGTTCGGAACACGGTCGTCTCGGTGACGACTGCCCTGTTGGTCGCCGCGGCGGGAGTCGTCGGCGTCGCCGCGGCATCGGGCAGCACCGGGTCCGACCCGGTGGGCGAGGTCCCCACGATGGAGGCACCGGCCTACGAGGGGGACCCCTGGGAGAAGCGCTTCCGCGACGCAGTTCTGGGCCGACCAGCACATCCACGACTCGTGGAACCGCTGCCACCTCGGCGAGAACGTGCCGCGGAAGCTGCAGCAGGGTCCGGGGTGCTAGCTCGCCTCGCACACCGGGCGGTACGGCGTGTCCGGCAGGTACCTGTCCCACTCGGCCTGGGTCAGGTCCCTCCCGGCCACCTCGCACGCCAGGGCCAGCCACTCGGTCGGATCCAGCGGGTAGACGTGCCCGGGCCCCTGGTCGTTGAGGACGATGACTTCGTCGTCGGGCGCAGGCATGAGGAACGACTGGCCCTCGTCGATGGTGCCCGACGCGGGAAGCGGGCTGGCCCTCACCAGGTCCCGCTGCACGTCGTAGAGCGAGATCATCTCGTCCCGTCCGGTGGAGACCACCGTCGAGCTGTCCGGCAGCCACTCGACGTCGTTGACGTGGCCGGTGTGCATGCGTCGCCGTCTCGTTGACCTGCCGCCAGGACCGGGTGTCCAGCACGTCGACTCCGCCGCCGGAGCGGCCGGCGGCCAGGTATCGGCCGTCCGGCGAGAACGACAGGTCGAAGACGTCGCCCCCCTCGCCGAGCTCCACCGTGCGCTGGTGGCGGAGGTCGGTGTCGTAGAGCCCGACCGCTCCCGACTCGTTGACCCCGACAGCAAGCGTCTCCCGGTCCGGGGACCACTCGAACACCTGCGCCGACCCCCAGTGCGGCTGGAAGCTTCGGACGACCTCCCAGGTTTCGGTGTCGACGACGAGCACCCTGGCTTTGCCCTCCCCCTCGGTGCCGAGCAGGACCTTCGACCCGTCGTGGCTCCACCCGACACTCCACACGAAGATCGCGCCGCGGAGGGGGAGCGGCAGCCGGGCGACTTGACGCCTCGTCCGGGTGTCGAGGACGGTCACTCCCTTCCCGTAGGACACGGCGACGGAGCGCCGGTCCGGGCTGACCGCGACCGACGAGCCGAAGCCGGCTTCGACGGTGCGGCCGACCGGCACCTGGTCCACCACGCGCCCGTCGCGTGGGTCGAGGAAGACCGCAGACACGTCCCGTGTGCCGGGGCCACTCGGTTGCCCCAACGTTCCACGTACCAGCGACGATGCGTGGCTACGTGCCGGCGCCACGACGAGCCGTCCGGGATCGAGGACCCCCATCCGGTTGGACACCCAGTGATCGTCCAGGCCGGGGTACGTCGTGCCGAACCCGGTCGCCGGCGTGAGGTCCCAGGTGATCACCTGCCCGTCCCTACCGGCTGTGAGCAGTGACCGGCCATCGGGCGCCACCTCCGCTGCCTCCGCCGCGCCGGCGTGACCGACCAGGGACTCCCCGAGCGACCAGTCACCGGTCCGCGGGTTGACCGACCACAGCTCCACCTGACCACCCTCACCGAGGGTGACCGCCCTCCGACCTCCCGGTAGCACCATCGCGTCCAGCACGAGAGCCCGGTGCACGGCCATCACCTGGGCGGCACGGCCGCGGGAGTCGTAGCGGGTGACCACCCCGTCCGACCAGAACTGGAGCGCGCCCGTCGGCGTGGCGACGAACTCCTCACTGGTGGCCGCCCGGGGCTCGAGGCGGAGCCGGACCGGTTTACCTTCGCCCGTCGGTGTCCAGTAGGCGCGGCTGTGGTCGCGGACCAGGGCGACCACCGCAGAGCCGTCATCTGTGAACGCCGCCTCGAACCAGGCGAGCTCGTGGCTCGCGGACGGCCCGAAGGCCTTCAGGGTCGTGACCGTGCCCGTTGCCAGGTCCACCTGCTGCAGGAATCCGCGATGGCCGACCCGTGGCCCCGCCCACTTGTTCACGATCACCAGCAGGCGGTCGTCGTCGGTGAACCCGACGCCCCCCGGGTAGTAGGTGCGACCCGCCGCCCGGCCTCCGTACGGCGTGGGCAGACGTTCCCCGTCGCTGGTGTACGCCCGCAGCGTGGGGATGTGCTCGGGCATGATCACCTCGAGACCGGCCACCGTGTCGCCGTCGGAGGAAACAGCAAGGTGCGTGGGTCCCCAGTCGGAGGCGACGGTTCGCGGCGCCGCTGAGGAGCCGGGTTGCCACGTCATCACCTGGGGAGACCCGCCACCGATGGAGATCGCCATCGTCCGGCCGTCCGCACTCATCTCGGTCTCCTGGATGCCTTCCCGGGCGAGTTGGTGGACACCCGTCGCCCGGCGGTGCTCGACCAGTGCGCTCAGCAGGCTGTCGCGGGTCGCGGGCGTGTCGGCCGTCCGTACGGCGGCGACGGCCAGCAGCAGCGAGAGGTCCAAGGCGCGCGCCGACGTCGAGAGGGCGGCCAGTCGGTTGGCGTCGGCCACGGTCTCCGCCGCCCGGGCCTCGGTGGCGCGCTCCTCCGAGGTTCGCTGGTAGCCGATCGCCACTACAGCAGACACCAGCGCGACGACGAGTGCGGCGGCGAGGACGATCGCGAGCCGTCGCGTACGTCGCCGCCCGGCCGCTTCGGCAGCAGCCCGCTCCCGGGCGGCCACCAGTTCCGCCTGCGCCTGCGCGACACCGGCCTCGACGAACTCGCGCTCCAGCTCGGTGGGGCCGGCGTCGGGGTCGGCGGCCCACTCCGCCGCGGCCTCGAGGCGGGTGCCGCGGTAGAGCTCGTCGGCGGGCTTACCTGTGCGGCCCACTCGACCGCGGCGGGGGCCAGGTGCCTGCGTACAGCCCGGCCGACGGCGTCGTCGGCCAGCCACGTGGTCAGTCGCGGCCAGGCCGTGAGCAGCGCCTCGTGGGTCACCTCGAGGTGGTCGCCGTCGCGAGCGAGCAGGCGTCGGGCGACGAGAGTCTCGATGACCTGGTCGGTCAGTACCCGGGTCGGCGCCGACCAGCCCGAGCTCGGTGGCCGGCAGCTGCCGGGCACGCAAGGTCCCCTGCTCGTCCTGCTCGGCGAGCCGCACCAGGATCCGTCGCGCGAGCTGCTTCCCCTCCTCGGTCAGCGATCCGTACGCGGTCTCGGCCGAGCGCGCCACGGCGCCGGTCACACCGCCGCTCGCCAGGTAGCCGGCCAGCGTCAGGGTGTCTTCGCGGCGTCGCTCCCAGGTCTCCGCCAGCGCCGTCGACAGCAGCGGCAGCGCACCCGAGCGGCCCAGGACGTCCCGCACGGCCACGTCGGTCAGGTCCGCCTCGACCGTCAGCCCCGCCACCGCGGCGGGCCCTTCGACGACCTCGCGCAGCTCGGTCTCGGTCATCGGCGGGACCATCACCAGGGCGCCGTGAAGCGCCTGCCCCAGGTCGGGGTGCTCGGCCAGCCGGCCGACGTGATCGCCCCGGACGACCAGCACGCACCGGGTCACGACGTCGTCGGACAGCAGCCCGAGCACGGTGTCGAGGAAGGCCGCCCGCTCTCCGCCCTCGACCTCGGCGGCCCACAACTGCTCCAGCTGGTCGCAGACGAGCACCACAGGGGTGTCCGGCGGGTCCTCGCCGGTCAGCGGAGCCAGGGTGTCGAGGGGGTTCCGCCCTGGTACGACGACGATCGACCGCCACTGGTCGCTGTCGGGGAGCTCGCCCGACCCGAGGGCGGCCAGCAGGCCGGCCCGCACGACCGACGACTTGCCCGCCCCACTGGACCCGGACACCACGAGCAGCCGGTGGTCGACCAGAGAGGTGACCAAGGTGCGGACCAGCCGGTCGCGGCCGCGGAACACCGCAGCGTCGTCGAGCTCGTACCGGGCGAGGCCCTTGTAGGGGCAACCGGTGACGGTCACACCACTGGCTTCGGTGGTCGGTGTCGCTGCCGGCGGCGCCTGGAGGTCGAGAGCCGGGTCGTGGGCCAGGATCGCCTGCTCGAGCTCGCGGAGTCGGACGCCGGGCTCCACGCCGAGCTCGTCGTCCAGCACCTTCCGGGCAGAGCGGATCGACTCCAGAGCGTCGCCCTGCCGCCCGGCGCGATAGAG
>CAVQLE010000003.1:0-916018 GCA_963713305.1 uncultured Actinomycetota bacterium
CCGTCGTGGTACCTGCGCGCCGGCGAGGACCACCTCATCCCGCCCGTCGCCCAGGCCGTGATGGCCGAGCGAGCCGGCGCGTGGACGCGCACCATCCGCAGTTCACACGTCGCGATGATGAGCCACCCGGCCGCCACGACCGGGATCATCCTCCGTGCCGTCCGCAGCACGGACTGAGACCGGCCACCCGTGAGCACGGTCATGGACACCTTCCTCACCGACGACGGCGCCGAGATCGCCTACAAGGACTGGGGCACCGGCAGTCCCGTCGTCCTGACGCACGGGTGGCCGCTCAACTCCGACAGCTGGGAGTCCCAGCAGCTGGTGCTGGCGGAGAACGGTCATCGGGCCATCGCACACGACCGCCGGGGCCACGGACGCTCGAGCCAGACCTGGGACGGAAACGACATGGAGACCTACGCCGACGACCTCGCCTGCCTCCTCACCACCCTCGACCTGCACGACGTGACTTTGGTCGGCTTCTCAACCGGCGGCGGCGAGGTCGTCCGCTACCTGCGCCGGCACGGATCGGCACGCGTCAGCAGGCTCGTCCTCGTCTCCGCGGTACCTCCGCTGATGGTGCAGACCGCCGACAACCTCGATGGCCTGCCGATCGACGTCTTCGACGGCATCCGGGAGGGGGAGAGGACCAACCGGTCACAGCTCTACCGCGACCTCGCCGACGGCCCGTTCTTCGGGCACAACCGGCGCGGAGACGTCGCGCAGGGCTTCCGGGACTCCTTCTGGTTGCAGTCCATGGCGTGCGGCCACCGGGCGGCGTACGAGTGCATCGCGGCGTTCTCGGCCACCGACTTCCGGCCGGACCTCCAGAAGATCGACGTCCCCACCCTCGTGATCCACGGCGACGACGACCAGATCGTGCCCGTCGAGGTGGGCGGGAAGCGATCGGCAGAGCTCATCGACGGAGCGGAGCTCACGATCTACGACGGCGCCCCCCACGGCATCACCCAGACGCACAGCGAGCAGCTCGCTCGCGACCTGCTCGACTACATCAACAGCTGACCCGAGACTGAAGGCCCACCACCACCGCTTGATCACTACCGAGGGAGACCCACATGAGCACCGACCGACCCGACACCATCGTCCTCGTCCACGGGCTCTGGATGACGCCACGCAGCTGGGAGGGCTGGGTGGAGCACTACGAGGCCAAGGGCTTCAGGGTGCTGACGCCGGGCTATCCCGGCTTCGAGATCGAGGTCGAGGAGCTGCGGGAGAACCCCGACGTCATCGCGAACCTCACGGTCCCCGAGACCGTCGACCACCTGGCCTCGGTGGTGGAGTCGGCGGCCACGCCGCCGATCATCATGGGCCACTCGTTCGGCGGGACGCTGACCCAGCTGCTGCTCGCGCGTGGCCTCGGCTGCGCCGGCGTCGTGGTCGACTCTGCCCCCACGGAAGGCGTGCGGGTGAACCCGATCTCCCAGGTGAAGTCGCTGTTCCCGGCGCTGAAGAACCCCGCCAACCGGCACAAGGCGGTCGGATTCACCGCCGAGGAGTTCCACTACGCGTTCACCAACACCCTCACCGAGGAGGAGTCCCGGAAGGTGTGGGAGCGCTACGCGATCGCAGCCCCGGGCAACTGGGTGTGGGAGTTCGGCCTGTTCGCCAACTTCAAGCCCGGCCACCAGGACACCTGGGTGGACTACGACGCCGACCGGGCGCCGCTGCTGTTCATCGCCGGCGAGCAGGACCACATCATGCCGCCGTCGGTCAACAAGTCGAACGCCAAGCACTACAAGAAGTCGCCGGCCGTCACCGAGTACCGCGAGCTCGAGGGCCGCGACCACTGGACGTGTGCGGCACCCGGTTGGGAGGCGGTGGCCGACCTGGCGCTCGACTGGGCCCTCGAGCATGCCCGGACGGACCGGCCGTGGGCTGCCGCCTGAGTCGCTCGCAGCGCACCGGTTGTCCCCAGGCTGCGGGCGGAACGCGCCTCGATCTCCGCCCGCGCGGCTGCCGTCGTCCAGCTGGATTGATCACCGAAATTGGCTCTCAACCTCGATGAAGGCCACGAGGCCCTCTGGACGAGGAGTAGCTCAGCGTCAGGGGAAGCCCTCGTGCAGTTGAGCGCGGGGCCACACGCGAGTGGGCCAATCCGCACGCGCCGCGCGGTGGCGCGCGGTCCGCACAGGGGAGTGGCACCTAGCCGCCTTGCACCCCTGCATCCACAAGTTGGAGGCGAGAGGACGCAGGTTGCTCGAGACGCGGGCAAGCTCGCTGAAGTGTGTGCTAGCCCAAGCGGACGCTCTCCTCGAGGCCCGCGCCGCTGCAGTTACTTGTCTCAGGAGTGAAGCGTCTACTCCACGTGCTTCTGCTTCCCACTGACAGGATCAGTTGTCGGCGGCGCGCCAGTACTGACGATATTCGCCGCGACCACCTGAGCGGCGGCGGCGGTCTTTGGATCGCCAGCGCTTTGCGCCCTCCTTGAGAGTTCTAGATAGGCGTCCGCAGCGCTCATGGCAGCGCCAAGACGGAGCCGGGCGTACAGCCAACCCCCGAAGAATCCCAAAATCGAGAAATAGATCACAATGCTGCCAACGAAGGTGGACGCCCCGGCGGCGCCGTCGAATACTTGAGCCATCGAACTGAAGAGTTCGGACGCGCCGTTCTTGATGCTACCGAGTTGGGTGAGTGTCACGCCAACGATGATCTTGGTGAGCCAATCGCTGATCTGTTCAAGGTTCGTGTTGGCGCCGATCGCGAAGGATCTCTCCTGCGCGCCGACAGACGCTGAGCCGGGCTCAGCTTGGAGTGTGCGGGGGACGCCGAAGAGTAGCCCGAAGAAGCCCCCAGCAGCAGCCGCTGCCAATGCGATCATCGCTGATACAGACAGGGATTCCCAGTTCGCTTCTGCAGCCCCGATGGAGTAGGCGAGCGTCGCAATGAGACCAACTAAGAGTCCTAGAGCTAACGTCTTGACAACTGGAGAGAATCGACTCGCCGAGTCATCGTCGCCTGATCGTTTTAATCGAGGCCAGGTCCGACTATTGCCGTGTGAGTCTTGGTCCTTTTCTGTCATTGCTCCCCCTGTGACTTACGACCCAATCCAGTTGACGGCCTGCTCTGCACGTTCCCATCGGACTTTCGGACGGCTAAGGACAATGATTCAGTTCCCATGATCCTCCAATCCATGAAGCGCGTAAAGGCCCCTTCGGAGGCGAGAGCACATCGTCCCGGATGACGCGCCGCGATGAGTCGGGCCAGACCACGGTGCTCTGGGCTGGCCGTCGTGCCGATGATGGCGATCGACGTCGTGGTTGATGGTCGACGCAACCGCGGCGTACCTCCACCGCCACGGCCTCACCAACATCGCCGACGGCGGCTGGTTGGGCTCGACCCCGCCCGCGCCGTCACCGTCGTCCAGCTCGACTGAGCCTCGTGAGGTCAGTCAAGCCGCTCCCGGAAGGGCACGAAGAGTGTCGTGGCGGCGGCGACGGCGCTGCCGTAGACCAGGCCGGCCGGCACGACGGCCAGCCATGGCCACGCGAGCGTGACCTGCCAGGCGCCCCAGAGCGAGGCCGTCAGCATGAGCAACAGACCCAACCCGGTCCCGGCCCGGCCCCCGAGCCGGGTCAGGCGTCGACTCAGCAAGCCAGCCGCGAAGACCAGTGCCACGACCACGACGAGCAGCAGCACATCCAGGAGCGGGCCCCACTCGCTGTCTGTCCACGAGGTGCCGAAGAGCTCGCCCCGTGGGCCGAACCCCAGCTTCAGGCGCCCGGAGAGCAGCACGGCGGTCGCCAGCGCGCTCAGCACCGCCATCGCCTCGGCCCACCAGGCCTCGGCCCAGGCGTGGTGCACGGCCCACACCACCCCGCCGACCACGACTGCAGTCGCGACCCGAGCACCGGTCGTCGCGCCGCCATCGGACACCAAGGACGCCAGCCAGGCGAGCCCGAACATGAGGACGGCCAGCACCAGTGAGGCCACCCACCCGTCGCGGTCGGCCGCAGGCGGATCATGGCGGGCCCGGACGACCGAACCCGCACCGATCCGCGCGGCAGCCAGGGTGGCGGCCAGCGTCGCCCCCAGCAGCACGACCGCTTCGAAGCCGGAGGCGCGAGCGAGCAGGTCGTGCAGCGGATCCATTGCCGACCAGCTGCCAAGTCGCCCGGCTGCCAACACGGCCACCAGCGCCGCGGCCGCGAGCGACCACCCGGCTCGCTTGTTGAACCGGGAGAGCACCTCGGAGCGGAACCCTCCGGTCTGCTCCTCGGTGAGAGACCGCCAGCGGCGCGCGGCCGCGAGGTTGGAGGCTGCACTGGCCACGAGCAGGATGCCCACCAGGGCAGCCACCACCGTGAAGAGCCCCACCCCCATGCCCCAGGGCCGGTCGGCCGCTTCCCGCGTCCAGTGATGGGCGCCGATCACGATGACCACCACGCCCGTCAGCACGGCAGGCCGCAGCAGCAGCGGCAGCAGCACCAGCAGGGGCCGGAGCGCCATCAGGGTGACCACGACCGGCACGTCACGACCACGGCGACCCTCCGGGCTGCGATCGGCCGGGGTCAGTGGCCACAGTGATCGCTGCAGCCCGAGGAGGAGCCGGGCCCCGAGCGCGAAACGACGACTGGGGGCGATGTCGCCGGGCGTCAGCTTGCGGCGGTCCATACCTTCGCCCACGGCGGCGAGGAGCTCCTCGGCGTCCGTGAAGGCTTCGAGCTTCGCGACCTCATCATCTGGGTCCGCCTCGGGCTCGGCGTGCAGTTCCCGAAGCGTCTGCAGCAGAGCGGCGCCGGCGTCCAGTCGCCCCCACTGCCAGTCGTGCGTACGCCAGTCGGCGGAGAGGAAGCCGGCGAAGTTGGCGAGCTGGTTGCCGGCGAGCTTGCTCTTCGCATTCAATGCCTCCTCGTCGCCTATCGGCTCGGGCGAACGACGCTCGGCGAGGGCGGCGTCGATCGAGTGGGCGCGGCCCTGCTCGGCGACGATGGGGAACTGGGCCACCGACAGGGGTCTCTGGTCGCCGCTGAAGGTGTAGAAGGCCGGTACGGCGGTCGTCCCGAGGTTGCCCAGCACCACGCTGGCCGACATGACGAGACGCTGTACGTCGGCCGGAGTCAGCGGCGACCCGGCCCGGTCCGGCAGCTGTGCCTTGCGCAGAACGGTCTCCCGCGCCGGACAGTCCGGCATCCCGTTCACGGTGTCGCACAGGGCCTGCCAGCCGAGGGCCGGCCACGGGCCCAGCCCCCCGTCGGTCGCGTCGGCCAACGAGAGGGCCTCCCAGAGCCCGTCGTCCGTGCCGACGTCCGCCAAGGGCGGCGAGGCCGGCCCCGGCGCCGGCCACAGGGCAGCGGCCACGGCGGCAGTGTCGATCACTCCGTCACCGTCCGGCGCGCCGGCTCCTGGCCCCAGCGCGGCGATCACCGCATCGCGCTCGTGCCGCTGCCGTAGGTAGAGAGCGAAGGTGCGAACTCGGTAGAGCGCCATCTTGGTCGCGCCGAGGTCGTCGACCGGTCCACTGCCCGGTGTCGCCTGGAGACGTCGCAGCCAGGAGATGAAGAGATCGGTCGCCGCGACCAGCGCCGCGGCGTCCTCTTCGCAGAGGTGGTCGGCGCGCACGCCTAGTTGCGCCTTGAGCGCGGGCTGGACGACGTCGATGTCGTCCGGGCCGATCGCCGACGCCAGCGCCGGCGGCGTCACCAGTGCGCGCAAGAACCCGACGCTGGGCGCGGTCAGCAGGTCGCAGACCTGGGCGGCGTCGGTCGTGGCCCGGAAGTTGCGATATCGGACGTGCAGCGCGATCCCGTCCACGGCCTGCGTGAGGACGCCGGGCAGGGCGTCGATGAAGATGCGACGCCTGGTCTGCAGGTCAGCGACGCCCGCTCGCATGCGGTTGAGCTCGCGGAGATCGTCTCCCGACGACTCGACCGTCTGCTTGTAGCGCAGCGCGGTCAGTGCCGAGCGCACGAAGCGGGCACGCATCTGCCGCCGTGGCGGATCGCCCTCGAACGCCGGTGGTGCCGGGCGTGCCTCACCGGGTTGCGGCGGGCTCGGGTCGAGGTAGATCAGGATCCGCTGCGTCGGGTTCGCCGCAGGCGCGTCGGCGATCGCCTGGATCGCCCGCCCAATCGGGATGTTGTCGAAGACCCCGCCGTCCATGACGTCGAAGGTGCTCGTCGGGTCCAGTGCCACCTCGGAGAAGACCATGGCCATGTTCTCCGGGCCATCCTCCTCGGAGCCAGCGTCGTCGGTTCTCGGAGACGGGCGCTTGCCTCGCCCGGCGCGGGTCGCCACGAGAAGACTCCGGCGGGCTCGAACGCACCGGGGAAAGAACTGGTCGCTCGCGCGGCGTAGGCCAGCCGGCGCAAGGCCTCGGTGTCACCCTCGTCGGCGGGCATGTCGTTGAAGGCGCCAGGGGCGGTCGGCGTCCGACGGAACCGGAAGTGCGCCGTGCGCGGCCGCAGATCCTCACCGGTGCGGCGGTCCGGGAGGGACGGTCCGGACTGGAGCGTCGCCGCGAGGTCGACGGTGAGGTAGTCCGAACACAGCTCCGGTCGCGTCGACCCCGCGTGCTCAATGAGCTGCTGCAGCATCGTCCCGTAGAAGAAGCGGTCGGCGTGGAGCACCGCCTCCGTACGGTACGGGCGGTCGGCGTCCCACTGCTCGTGGAACAGCCGCCACAGGTCTCCCTGCTTCTTCCAGACGTCGCGCAGCCACTCCAGGTCCGTGCCGACCGACTGGGCGAAGCCGTAGATCGCCGCGTTGAGCCCGCCCGCGCTGGCGCCCGCGAGCACGTCGATGACGAGGTCGGTGTACCCGAGCTTCCTGAGCAACGCGGCGTACGCCGCCGCCCGCGCCTGCTCGGCCTCGGTGCCCTCCGGCCAGACCTGGTCGTCTTGCATGCCCCGCCGGGCGAGATCCAGCTCCGCGATCGCGCCACCGATCCACACGGCCAGGGACACTCCGCCACGCATCGCCAAGGCCAGCCGCAGCTCGAGTCCCGCCTCGGCGCCGAGCTCGTCGCGCTGCCCCGCCAGCGGGGCCACCACCTGTTCGGGAGGTTCTTCGGTCATGGCGCGCGTCTCAGGTTGCGCAGCACCCCCATGGCGACCTCCCCGCTGTCGAATCGCCCTGGAGGTCGGTATAGCACCATCGACCGGCCGCGTCCATGCCCGAACCCTGGACGCGCCGTCGCCGTCGCCCTCGTTCCGCTCGACAGAGGAGAGTGTTGGCCTTGCTCAGCCGCGGCCGACCCAGTCCGTCCATCGCCAGTCGCCGTCGGCGTCCTTGGGCGCCAGGTCGGCGTCGCTGCCGATCTCGGTGATGACCTTGACGCGGACTGCCCCGTAGTCGCCCTCGCGGAAGCAGCGCGACGGGAGGCGGACCTTGACGACAGTCAGCCTCGTGGTCCCAGGTGACGGTCAGTCCCCGGCACGATTGTTCGCCGTCGATGGTCAGGAGCGAGGTGTTGTCTCCTCGCGCCCGGTGCTTGCTGAACACCATGGCCATGTCTCGGCGCTTGTCGCCCCGCGCCCAGTACCTGATGCCCAGGTCACCGTGCGCCGCCCGCACGAACGCGACCGTCGAGACGATGGCGTGATCCCGGTTGGCGACCTTGATGGACGTGATGTCCAGCTTTCGCCCCTTGAGCCCGTCACCGGCGGGATCCGAGACGGTGATCGTCTCCGCACCAGCGGGAGCCGGCGCCGAGAGCGTCGTGGTGACGACGAGGACCGTGAGCAGGATGGCTTTGACGAGGCGCATGCGGTGAGCATGCCGTGGCGGCGGGCTCGTGTCCCGGACATCCGCGCAGGACGTCATGCGAATCGAGCGCCTGAGGCCACGATTCGTATGACGTCCGCCTGCTGGTCAGGCCACCCTCGTCACGACCCCGGGGGACGGGCCGGCCAGGCGGCGGCGCCCAGCTCGCGGGAGACCGCTCGCGCCGCGTCGCGCACGATGTCGCCGACCTCGGGGCGCTCCAGGTCACCGGAGGGGACGACGACGCCGATCGCGCCCACGGCCTCGCCGTAGGAGTCGAAGACCGGGCTGGCCAGGGAGCCCTCACCGATGACCGCCTCGTCCTGCTCCGTCGCGACGCCGCTGGAGCGGACCTCGTCCAGCTGGGCGCTCAGGCGTTCGCGGGAGGTGATGGTCTCGCCGGTCATGCTGCGCAGCTCCCCGGACGCGAGCACCCGCTTCTCGTCCTCCGGGAGGAAGGCGAGCATGGCCTTGCCGAGCGCGCTGGCGTGGACCGGGATGACGATGCCCACCTCCGGCATCTGCCGGCTGCCGTCGGGGCGGGGCTCGTGGTGGATGATCACCACGTCGTCGATGAGGAGTACGCCGGTGCGCACGGCCAGCCCGGTGCGCCGTGCCAGGTCCTCGGCCCAGGGGATGGCCCGCGACCGCAGCTCGAGGGTGTCCAGGTAGACGTTCCCGAGCCGGAGCACGGCCGGGCCCAGCTGGTAGCGGCTCGAACCGCGCTCCTGCACGACCATCCCGTGCTCGACCAGGCTGCGGACGATCCCGTGCGTGGTCGACGGCGCCAGGTCGAGACGGGCAGCCAGCTCCGAGAGGCTCATCCGGCGGGTGCCCTGGAGCGCGGTCAGGACCCGGACGGCACGGTCAATCGACTGGATCACGGGGCACGGTCCTCCTGTAGTGACCAATTTCACGAAAACTCTTGCGCACTAGTGAACCATAGGCGTAGCGTCCCAATCTAATTCGACACTGTCGAACCTCATTCGGATCAACGAGAGAAGAGGAACGGGCATGCTTGACGAGACCAATCTGTTCCAGCGCTTGGGTGCTGAGGCCATAGGAACGGCATTTCTGGTGTTCATCGGCGTGGGCTCGGTTCCCGCCACGCTGATCGTCAACGGCGACTCGCCGTTCACCATGGCGGATCTCGGGATGATCTCCCTGGCCTTCGGCACCGTCGTGATCGCCACCGTCTACGCGCTCGGGCACATCGGTGGCAACCACATCAACCCGGCGGTCACCCTCGGACTGGCCGTCACCGGCAAGTTCCCGTGGAGCCAGGTGCCTGCCTACATCGGAGCTCAGGTCGTCGGTGCCATCATCGGCGCCACGGCGATCATCGGCGTGCTCGGCCAGCGGGCGAGCGACGTGGGTCTGGGCGTGGCGGCCTACAACCCCGACACTGTGAGCGTGACGCAGGCGTTCACCGCTGAGTTCGTGGGCACGTTCATCCTGGTGTTCACCATCTTCGGCGTCATCCACCGCAAGGCCGCGGCCGGCTTCGCCGGTGTCGCGATCGGGCTCGTCGTCTTCGCGGCGATCATCCCGGTCGCGCCCACGACCGGCGCCTCCATCAACCCCGCGCGCACGCTCGGCCCCATGCTCGTCCAGCAGGTCGCCGGCGGCGAGCTGCAGTGGGAGCAGCTGCCGGTCTACCTGTCCGCCGAGCTCCTCGCCGGCGTTGCCGCCGCCGTCCTCTTCGGCCTCCTCTCGCGCACCCCGGCCGACCGGCTCACCGCCGGAGGTCCGGACCTCGGAGCACCCGACGCCGAGCGCGCGGCCACCAGCGAGTCCACCGACGCCTGACCCGACCCAGCAACCAGACCCGAAGGAGCTCTCATGAAGAAGCTGATCAACGACCCGAACGATGTCGTGGTCGAGGCACTGCAAGGAATCGAGGCGGCTCACCCCGAGCTGCAGGTCGACCACCAGCACAAGATCATCTACCGCGGTGACGCACCCAAGACGGGCAAGGTGGGGATCATCTCCGGCGGTGGTTCGGGGCACGAGCCGCTCCATGGTGGGTTCGTCGGCCTGGGCATGCTCGACGCCGCCTGCGCCGGTGAGATGTTCACCTCGCCGGTCCCCGAGCAGATGCTGGCGGCGACCAAGCTGGTCGACGGCGGCGCAGGGGTCCTGCACGTGGTGAAGAACTACACCGGCGACGTCATGAACTTCGAGATGGCCGCCGAGCTGGCGGCTGCGGAGACCGGCGCCCGCGTGGTCTCGGTGGTCACCGACGACGACGTGGCCGTCCAGGACAGCACCTGGACCGCGGGTCGCCGCGGGGTCGGTGTCACCGTGCTGCTGGAGAAGATCGCGGGCGCGGCAGCCGAGCAGGGCCGCGACCTCGACGCCGTCGCGGACGTCGCCCGCAAGGTCAACGCCAACGGGCGGAGCATGGGCGTGGCGCTCACGTCGTGCACCGTGCCGGCAGCGGGCAAGCCCACCTTCGAGCTCGGCGAGGGCGACATGGAGCTCGGCGTCGGCATCCACGGCGAGCCGGGCCGAGAGCGTCTGCCGCTCGCGCCCGCGAGCGAGATCGCGGCGATGCTGGTCGAGCCGATCCTCGCGGACCTGCCGTTCACCCAGGGCGACCCGGTCATCGCGTTCGTCAACGGGCTCGGCGGCACCCCGCTGATCGAGCTCTACGTGATGTTCCACGAGGTCAACAAGATCCTCGGCGGGCACGGCGTACCCATTGCCCGGTCGCTGGTCGGCTCCTACATCACCTCGCTCGACATGGCCGGCGCGTCGATCACGCTGCTCAAGGTCGATGACGAGCTGCTCTCACTCTGGGACGCTCCAGTGAACACGGCAGCGCTGAGATGGGGCATGTGAGACATGGGTGAGAACGTGACCACGGCGGTCATCGACGAGTGGGTACGCAGGTTCGCCCACCTGGTGGCTGAGAATCGCGACTACCTGACCGAGCTCGACGCTGCGATCGGCGACGCCGACCACGGGTCGAACATGGACCGGGGAATGAAGGCCGCCGTGGCCGCGCTCGACCAAGACCCGCCGGCAACGGCCGGGGCACTCTTCGCCAAGGTCGGCATGACGCTGGTCTCGACGGTCGGGGGCGCCAGCGGGCCGCTGTTCGGCACCCTCTTCCTCAGGATCGGCAGCTCGCTCGGCGACGCCCCGACCAGCTCGGCGCCCGAGCTCGCCGCCGCTCTGCGAGCGGGGCTCGGCGGAGTCGTGGACCGGGGCAAGGCGGGGCCCGAGGACAAGACCATGTACGACGCGCTGGCGCCGGCCGTGGACGCACTCGACGCCGCCCTCGCCGACGGCGCCGACCTGGCCGCCGGCACTCAAGCAGGCCAGCGCCGCGGCCGCAGCGGGACGGGACGCGACCACGCCGATGCTGGCGCGCAAGGGCAGGGCGAGCTACCTCGGCGAGCGCAGCGTGGGCCACCAGGACCCTGGCGCGACGACCGTGGCCCTGCTGCTTGAAGCGGCCACCGAAGCAGCCTTCTGACCCTCCTGATCGACCGGAACGACGACCGAGCGGAGTGCAGTGGACATGACAGAGAGCCTTTCGGGAGACTCGCCGACCCCCAGCACCGACCCAGGAGTCGGACTGGTCGTCGTCTCCCACAGCCGGACGCTCGCCCGCGCCGCGGTGGCGCTGGCCGCCGAGATGCTGCACGGCCGCCCGCTGCGGATCGAGGTCGCCGCCGGGCTCGACGAGACCACGTTCGGCACCGACGCCGTCGCGATCATGCAGGCCATCGAGCGCGCCGACGGACCCGCGGGCGTCGTCGTGCTCATGGATCTCGGCAGTGCCGTGCTCAGCACCGAGCTGGCCCTCGACCTGCTCCAGGACCCTTCCCTCCGCGAGCGTGTGACGCTCTCGCCGGCCCCTCTCGTCGAGGGCCTCGTCGTCGCGGCCGTTGCCGCCGCAGGAGGGGCCAGCCGGGCGGAGGTCGCGGCCGAGGCGCGGGACGCGCTCATGGGCAAGTCCGGCCACCTGTCGGCACCACCGGAAGGCGCCACACCGGCCGCGGGCGACGTCAGCCCCGCCGAGGTCGTCGGCTCCTTCACCGTCGAGAACCCCCACGGCCTGCACGCCCGTCCGGCCGCCCGTCTCGTCAGCGAGGTACGGGCGCTCGACGCGTCGGTCCAGCTGCGCAACCTCACCACGGGCGGCTCTCCGGTCCCGGCCGGGAGCCTGAGCCGGGTCGCCACGCTGGCCGCGCTGTGCGGACACGAGGTCGAGGTCCGCGCCGCCGGGCCACAGGCGCAAGAAGCGGTCGAGCACCTGCTCACCCTTGCCGCCCGACGGTTCGACGAGACCATCGACGAGGCAGCTGAGCCTCTCGTCCAGGCCCGCGCCGCCTCGATCAGCGGTCCGCTGCCGGCCTCGCCCGGCATCGCCATCGGCCCGGTACGCCGACTGACCGCGGTGCCGGTCGACCTGGACCAGGAGTCGGCGGGGGAGCCGGCCGCGGAATGGCGGCGCATCGTGGAGTCCGTCGCCGCCGTACGCCGCGACATCGAGCACGTCCGGGTCGTCACCGCCCGCGAAGTCGGCGCGGAGGAGGCGAGCATCTTCGACGCCCACCTCTCGCTGCTCAGCGACGCGGAGATGCTCGGCGACGTCAAGACCCGCACGAGCACAGGGATCGGGGCGGTCTCCGCCTGGGCAGGCTGCCTGGCCGACGTCGAGCGCGAGTGGGCGAGCCTGCCCGACCCCTACCTGAGGGAGAGGGCCGCGGACGTCCACGCCGTCGGCGACCAGGTGCTCCGGGCACTGACCGGAGAACCCGCCCGGCAGATGACGTCGCGGGGAGTCCTGGTGGCCCACGACCTGACGCCCGCCGAGACGGCCGGCCTGGACCTCGACCTGGTGACCGGCGTCGTCCTCGCCCAGGGAAGCCCGACGTCGCACGCCGCGATCCTGGCGCGGGCCCGGGACATACCCGTCGTCGTGGCGGCCGGCCCCGAGGTGCTGGGCATCCCCGAGGGAACCACCGTCCTGCTCGACGGCGGCAGTGGCGAGCTGCACGTCGATCCGTCCGCGGAGCTCCTGGAGGAGTACGAGCGCCGCGCCGCGCTCGCGGCGGAGCAACGCGCCCGGCAGCTGGCCCTGGCCGAGCTGCCCGCTGTCTCCCGCGACGGCACCTCAGTCGCCGTGGCCGCCAACCTCGGATCCGTGGCGGACGCCCGCGCCGCGCTCGAGGCCGGGGCCGACGGCGCCGGGCTGGTACGCACCGAGTTCCTGTTCCTCGACCGGAGCACCGCGCCGAGCGTGGAGGAGCAGAAGGCCGAGTACGGAGCGATCGCCGAAGCCATGGACGGCCGTCGGATCACGCTGCGCACCCTCGACGTCGGCGGGGACAAGCCCCTGTCGTATCTCCCCATGGCCCCGGAGGCGAACCCGTTCCTCGGTCAGCGGGGCATCAGGCTCAGCCTCGACCACCGTGACCTGCTGCGTGACCAGATGACCGCGATCTGCCACACGGCGCGGGAACACCCGGCCAGCATCATGATCCCGATGGTGTCCACGCCCGGAGAGATGATCGAGGCGCGCCAGGTGCTGGTGGAGGCGGCCGGGTCGGCGGGCCTTCCTGAGGACCTCCGCGTCGGCACCATGATCGAGGTCCCGTCGGCCGCGCTGAAGATCGAGGCGTTCCTCCCGCACGTGGACTTCGTGAGCATCGGCACCAACGACCTCACCCAGTACGCCCTCGCTGCCGAACGCGGGAACGCGGCGGTCACTGCCCTCTCGGATGCCCTCGACCCCGGAGTGCTTCGTCTGATCGACCACGTGTGCCGAGCCGCACGCGGTCAGATCGACGTCGCGGTCTGCGGCGAGGCGGCGTCCGACGAGCTCGCCATCCCGGTGCTGGTCGGGCTGGGTGTCCGGGAGCTGAGCGTCTCACCACCTGCCGTACCCCGGGTCAAGGCGGCGATCCGCGAGCTCGACACCGACTCGCTGCACCACGCTGGCCGAAGTCGCGCTCACCCTGGCCGGGGCCGACGACGTCCGCAAGCTCGTGCTTGGCGATGCTCGAAGGGGACGACGGCTGAGCCGAGGCTCCTCGCCGAAAACCGTTGGCGACGGGGAATCTCCGCATGGTCCGATGAGTTCTCCCCCCGGTCCCGGTCTGCACCGGCATGACCACCACCTGCGACACCTGTGAGGGAGCACCCGTGCCTGAAGCAACGACGCCCGCCACCGGCCAGAAGGCCGAGCGAGTGGAGTCGCCGTACGCCGTGCTCCGCTGGCTCGTACTGGCCACCTTCGTGGTGATCCTCAACGAGACGATCATGGTCAACGCGATCCCGCGCCTCATGGTCGAGCTCGACGTGTCCGCGCGCAGCGCGCAGTGGCTGTCGACCGCGTTCATGCTGACCATGGCCGTCGTCATCCCGGTCACCGGCTGGTTCCTGCAGCGGGTCACCACCCGCCAGGCGTTCACGACCGCGATGGCCGTGTTCCTCCTCGGTACGGCGATGTGCGCACTCGCGCCGGTGTTCTGGATGCTCGTCGCCGGCCGGGTCGTGCAGGCTGCCGGCACTGCGGTGATGCTGCCGCTGCTGATGACGACGCTGATGACGATCGTGCCCGAGTACGACCGCGGCCGGGTGATGGGCAACGTCATGCTCGCGATCTCGGTCGCCCCCGCGCTCGGCCCGGCCGTGTCCGGCGTCGTGCTCCAGTTCACCTCGTGGCGCTGGCTGTTCGGGCTGGTGCTGCCGATCGCCGCGGTCGTCACCTGGCTCGCGCTGCGCCGGCTGACCAACGTGGGGGAGACCCAGAAGGCCGCCCTCGACGTCCCGAGCGTGATCCTCGCGGCGCTCGGCTTCGGCACCCTCGTCTACGGCCTGAGCCGGATCGGTGCGCAGGACAACGGCGCCTTCCCCGCCCCCGCCCTGGTCGCCGCCGGACTCGCCGTGGTCGCCGTCTTCCTGCTGCGCCAGCGTTCGCTGCAGCGCCGTGACATGCCGCTGCTCGACCTGCGCGTGCTGACCCACCGCACCTACGCGATCGGCGTCGTCATCCAGGCCGTGTCGTTCCTCGCGATGATGGGCGCGATGATCCTGCTGCCGCTCTACCTGCAGGAGCTGCGCGGGCTGACCCCGCTCCAGACCGGCCTGCTGGTCGCCCCCGGCGGCATCGCGATGGGCCTGCTCGGCCCCCGCGTCGGCAGCGCCTTCGACCGCTTCGGCGCCCGCCCGCTGGTGATCCCGGGCTCGATCGGCGTCGTCATCGCACTGACCTTGCTCAGCCAGGTCGGCGAGACCACGCCGTACGGACTGATCCTCGGCAGCCACGTGCTGATGATGGTGAGCCTGGCCGCGCTGTTCACGCCGGTGTTCACCATCAGCCTGGGCGCGCTGCCCCACCACCTCTACTCCCACGGCTCCTCCCTGCTCGGCACCACCCAGCAGGTCGCGGCCGCGATCGGTACGGCGGTCTCGGTCACCGTGCTGACCTCGCGCACGAACATGCTGCTCGACGACGGCGCGACACCTTCGGCTGCGTTCGTCGGCGGAGTCCAGTGGGCCTTCGGGGCGGCCGCGATCATCTCCGTCGCCGTCGTGGCACTGGTGCTCCTGCTGCCGTCCCGGGCGGCCGACCACGGCGCCGGGCCGGTGGGAGAAGACGACGAGGTGGAGCAGCCCGTCGTCGCCTGACCCGACCCGGGAACAGCTCCACCTGCGCAACTAAGGTGCGCCTTACCTGACAGCAGGAAGGCTGTGCCGTGACGTCGAATCCACCGGTCCCGACCGAGAAGCCGCTGCGCGCACTGTGGCAGCGGCAGCAGCGCTTCCGCGGCCGGTTCATCGCCGCAGTCGCCATGTCGTCGCTCAACAAGGTGGCCGACGTCGTCCCCGAGCTGCTGATCGGTGCCGCGGTCGACGTCGTCGTACGAGGCGCCGACTCGTGGGCCGCGACCCTGCTCGGCGTCGACTCCCGCTACGCCCAGCTCGCGTGGCTGGCGGCCATCAACGTCGTGGTGTGGATCATCGAGTCCGCCTCCCAGTACGCCGCGGACGTCCTCTGGCGCGGCCTGGCGCAGGGGGTCGAGCACGAGCTGCGGGTCGAGGCCTACGACCACGCGCAGCACCTCGACCTGGGGTGGCACGAGTCGCGCCCGCAGGGCACCACCCTGGCGACCCTCAACGACGACGTGAACCAGCTCGAGCGGTTCCTCGACATCGGCGCCCCGGCGATCATCCAGACCACGCTCAACGTGCTCCTGGTCGGCATCGTCTTTGCGGCCGCGTCGTGGGAGCTGCTGCTGTTCGCCTTCCTCCCGATCCCGCTGATCGTGGCCGGGTCGCTGCTGTTCCAGAGGCGGCTCGAGCCGCTCTACGACCGGGTCCGCTCGTCCGTGGCCGACCTGTCCGGCGTGCTGACCGCCAACCTCGCGGGCATCGCGACCATCAAGGCCTTCACCGCCGAGGACCGCGAGCGCGACCGCGTGGCCGCGGTCTCCACCGCCTACCGCGAGGCCAACGTCGCGGCGATCCGATCGTCGGCCGCCTTCGTGCCGCTGGTCAGGATGGCGATCCTGGCCGGGTTCACCTGCACCCTGCTGCTCGGCGGCTGGGCCACGCTGCGCGGCGACCTCGAGGTCGGCCTCTACTCCGTGCTCGTGTTCATGACCCAGCGTCTGCTGTGGCCGTTGACCGACGTCGCCGAGGTGCTCGACCTCTACCAGCGCGGCCGCGCGTCGACCGCCCGGATCCTCACCCTGCTCGCGCAGCCGGTGACGGTGCCGCAGGGCGACCAGAGCCTGACCCGCCCGGTCGGGGGCCGGGTCGAGCTGCGCGGGGTCACGTCGGGCTACGCCGACGGGCCGGACGTGCTGCACGACCTCGACCTCGTCGTACCCGCCGGTGAGACGCACGCGATCGTCGGCCCGACCGGCGCCGGCAAGTCGAGCCTGCTCCGACTCGTGCTGCGCTTCGACGACCCCCGGTCGGGGGAGGTGCTCCTCGACGGCGTCGACGTGCGCACCCTCGACTGGGACTCGCTGCGCGGCTCGCTCGGCTACGTCGCCCAGGACATCTACCTGTTCGCCGGCACCGTGGCCGACAACATCGCCTACGGCCGGCCCGATGCGACCCGCGAGCAGATCCGGGCCGCCGCGGTGGCCGCCGCCGCCGACGACTTCATCGAGGCTCTCCCGGAGACCTACGACGCCCTGGTGGGGGAGCGCGGCGTGACCCTGTCCGGCGGCCAGCGGCAGCGGATCGCGCTGGCCCGGGCGCTGCTGCGCGACCCCGCCATCCTGGTGCTCGACGAGGCGACCAGCGCGGTCGACAACGAGACCGAGGCCGCGATCCAGACCTCGCTGCGGCGGACCAGCGAGCGGTGCACCACCATCGTCGTCGCCCACCGCCTGTCGACGGTCCGGCACGCCCACCGGATCTGGGTCCTCGACGCCGGCCGGGTCACCGAGGCGGGCACCCACGACGAGCTGGTGGAGCTGGGAGGGGCCTACGCCGCGCTGTGGGCGGTCCAGACAGGTGCGCTGGTCCAGGCGCACGACAGTTTGTGAAAGGGATGACGGCCGCCACAGGCGCCGGTACAGTCGCAGGACTCCTAGCCCCCCGATCCACCCAGGAGCCCCCCGATGCGCACCCCTATGTCCCGGACCGCTCTCGCGGTCGTGCTGACAGCACTCCTCCTGTCGCTGGTGCCTGCCAGCAGCGCCCAGGCGCAGTCCAAGGAGAAGTACCGGCAGCAGGCCCGCGTGGTCACCAACAACGCCCGTGACAACCACGACCTGGCCAAGCTCCAGAAGCACACGTGTGTCCAGAAGTTCGCCCGGCGGCAGGCCGTCAAGATGGCCAAGCAGAAGCGGCTCTTCCACCAGGACCTCGGAGTCGTGCTCAACCGATGCGACCTGTCGGGCGTCGGCGAGAACGTCGCCTACGGATACCCGACCGGCCGCGCCGCCGTGAAGGCGTGGCTGAAGTCCCCGGGCCACCGCGCCAACCTGCTCGAGCCGAGCTACCGCATGCTCGGGATGGCCGTACGGCGGAGCAAGGACGGCACGCCGTACGCCGTGCAGGTGTTCGGCCGCCGCTGAACCCGCCGATGGCGTCGCCCACCCGCGGCGGCGGTAACGTTGCCTCTCGTGGCAGGACCCGACTTCGACACCGAGATCAAGCAGCTCCAGGCGACGATGAGCACCATCGGCCAGGTGCTCGACCTCGACGCCATGCGCGCCGAGATCGCCGACCTCGGCGAGCAGGTGTCGGCGCCCGACCTGTGGGACGACCAGGACAACGCCACCCGCGTCACCGGCCGGCTGTCGCTGCTCCAGGGTGAGGTCGACCGCTTCACCGCGCTGTCGGGCCGCATCGACGACCTCGAGCTGATGGTCCAGCTCGGCCGCGAGGAGTCCGACGCCGAGACCCTGGCCGACGCCGAGCGTGAGCTCCGCAAGATCCAGAAGGCCGTCGAGAGCCTCGAGATCCGCACCCTCCTCGCCGGCGAGTACGACGCCCGCGAGGCCCTGGTGACCATCCGCTCCGGCGCGGGCGGGGTCGACGCCGCCGACTTCGCCGAGATGCTGATGCGGATGTACACGCGGTGGGCCGAGCAGCACAACTACTCCGTGGAGGTCTTCGACACCTCCTACGCCGAGGAGGCCGGCCTCAAGTCGGCCACGTTCGCCGTCCACGCCCCCTACGCCTACGGCACCCTGAGCGTCGAGGCCGGCACCCACCGCCTGGTGCGGATCAGTCCGTTCGACAACCAGGGCCGCCGCCAGACCAGCTTCGCCGCGGTCGAGGTCGTGCCGGTGCTCGAGCAGACCGACGAGATCGAGATCCCCGACGAGGAGATCCGCACCGACGTCTACCGCTCCGGCGGTCCCGGCGGCCAGTCGGTCAACACCACCGACTCGGCGGTCCGGCTCACCCACATCCCGACCGGCGTGGTCGTCTCGTGCCAGAACGAGAAGTCGCAGCTGCAGAACAAGGCCAGTGCCATGGTGGTGCTCAAGGCCAAGCTGCTGGCACTGAAGAAGGCCGAGGAGAAGGCCCAGCTCGACGAGATGCGCGGCGACGTACAGGCGTCGTGGGGCGACCAGATGCGCAACTACGTGCTCAACCCCTACCAGATCGTCAAGGACCTCCGGACCGGCCACGAGTCCGGCAACCCGGCCGCGGTCTTCGACGGCGACCTCGACGACTTCCTCGAGGCGGGCATCCGCTGGCGGCGCGGGGCCGAGCGGGCCGCCGAGAACTGACCTGACCCAGGAACCGGTCCGGCGGATCACCCGTCCCACGTTTGACCGGGAGCCGAAGGGGGCACAGTCAGGCCATGTCCGAGCTGCAGGTCGTCCCCGGCGAGATGACGTCGGCGTCGAACGAGACGATCAGTGCCGCCGAGGGCGCTCGGGGTCACGGATCCTCCGACGAGCTGACGACCGCAGGCAGTGCCATCCCGGGAGCGGACTCCGTGGGCCACCTGTCCGAGCTCGGCACGAGCTGGGACGAGGAGATCGAGGGCTGGGCCGACGCCGTGGCGGCGTTCGGGAGCCAGATCGCCGCGGCCAACGCCGACTTCCAGGGCACCGACGGTGGTGTCGGTGGCCTCTTCGGCGGGGCGCTGCCCGGCCTCTTCGGGGGCAGCTGATGGCTCCGGTGACCTTCGGCGACGTCACGCTCTGGCAGCCCGGCCCGCTCGGCCAGGCCGGCGACGGCGTCAAGAAGGACATGACCGCGCTCGAGAAGAGTCGCGACCTGCTCGAGTCCCAGGCCATCCCGGACTCCTGGGTCGGACTGGCCAGGATCGTGGCCGAAGGGCGTCGCGACTCGCTCGCCGGTCGGCTGGAGACGCATCTGGAGGGCAAGCGCGCGGTGCAGCGCGCTCTCTACGACGCCGAGACCCAGGTGGCCGAGATCGAGCGGCTGGTCGGCGACGTCCAGGGCCAGGCGCGGACCGACCAGTTCACCCTCGGCGACGACGGCTCCGTCACCGATGCCAGCAAGCCGCCCACGTTCACCAATCGGTACGAGGCCGAGGAGTGGTCGCGAATCCGCCAGTCGAAGGCGCAGGCGATCGCCGACGACATCACCGCGATCCTCGCCAAGGCCGAGGCCGCGGACGCGACGCTCGCAGGCAGCATCCCCTCCGGGCACGTCACCGACGTCGACGAGTACGGCACGGCCGACCCGGGCGTGGCCGCGCGGTGGGCGACCCTGTCCGACGCCGAGCGTCGAGCCGTCATCGAGGAGATGATCGAGGAGCTCGCCGACGAGAGCGGCATCGACATGCCCGAGATCGACTGGCGGGACGAGAGCTGGGACTCCAACGGGTCGTGGAGCGACGGTGAGCCCGGGACCCTCAGCCTCAATGAGGGCCTGCTCGACGACCCCCGGCTCCTGCACACCGTGGGCCACGAGGTCCGGCACGGCCGCCAGCACGAGGCGGTCCGCGACGCCAACGACTGGCAGTTCCCCTGGGAGGACGACCCCTTCGACGAGCACCGCGAGGACGGCATCACGCAGGAACAGGTCGACGCCTGGGACGACAACTTCGGCGACTACAAGAGCACCAGCGGAGGCGACTCCTACGAGGACTACTTCAACCAGCCGGTGGAGGCAGACGCGCGAGACGGTGGTCGTGAGTTCCTCGAGGGACTCACCGAGGAAGAGCTCGACCGACTGCTGGAGGAGAGCCGATGACGACGACGACGTACGGCGCCCTGGTCGACTCCTACCTGGCCGACCCCACCCCCGACAACCTGACCGCGCTACGCGAGGCGATCCGGTCGGCGCCCAGCTTCGACCCCGACCTCACCCTGGACCGGTCGGTGGTGCCGCTGCTGGAGCGTGAGGCCTGGCAGGAGGCGATCTCGGTGCTCAACGGCGTGATGCCCGGCGCCCTCTTCAGCCCCGCCGCGCATGCCCACCTCGCGGTCGCGCTGCGCCACTCCGGCCGACCCCAGGAGGCGGACCGGGAGGAGTCGCTGTCGCGGGCCGCGCTCCGCAGCATCCTGTCCACCGGTGACGGCACGGCCCGCCGGCCGTGGTCGGTGCTCCGCGTCAGCGACCAGTACGACCTGTTGCGCAGCCTGGGGCGGCGATCGGTCCGTCAGGACCTGGTCACCGAAGGCGGCCGCCGCCTCGACCGCCAGGTCTGTGACGACGGCAGCGAGGTCTACTTCGACACGACCGGCCTGCTCCCTGCCGATGGCTAGTGCAGGCCGCGCGTTCTCCTGTGGGGCTGCGGTCGTCCTGGTGCTCGTGACGCTCACCGGCTGCTCGGACGAGCCGGACACCGGCACCGGCCCAGCACCCGACGGCGACGTCCCCTTCTCGCTGGTACTACCCGACGACCTGTCGGTGAGCCCCGACGGGAGCGAGGTCCTCGCGGACTGCTGGAACGGCATCTGTCGCTGGAACGCCGCCGACGGGGCCCTCACCGCGGTCGACGACGGCGGACATGTCGCGATCAGCCCGGACTGGTCCCTGCTCGCCACGGTCGGCGACGAGGCCCAGGTGGTGCTCAGCGACCGGGAGTCCGGCGACGTGGTGCACGAGCTCACCGGGCTGGAGGACGCCGACGTGGCGGACGGCTCTCCCGTCCACGACATCGCCTTCAGCGGCGACGGCGCCTCCGTCGCCGCGACCGGGGTCGGCGGCGCGGTGGTCGTGTGGTCGGTCGACGACGGCGCCGAGCTCGGGTCGGTGGCCCTCGACCACGACGCGGCCCGCGTCGTGCTCAGCCCGGACGGGGCGCAGGTCGGGGTGAGTGGCGGCGGCCCCGTCGAGGTCTACGACGTGGAGACCGGCGACCTGACGGCCACACTGGCCGACGACTCGCCCGACGGCTCCGGACTCGCCTGGAGTCCGGACGGCCGGTGGCTCGCCGGGCCGGCCGCCGACGGCGCGCCGACCGTGTGGGAGACCGGGTCGTTCACCGAGGTCGACCGGCTGGCCGGCGTACGCCTGGACGAAGCAGCCTTCTCGCCCGACTCGCGCCGCGTCGCGCTCACCGGCGGCGTGACGGCCGTGCGGCTGTGGACGCCGGAGGGCCGGGTCCGCGACCTCGTCGGCCACGGCGAGGAGCCGGGCGCGGTCGCCTTCGCACCCACCGGCCGCATCCTTTACTCCGTGTCGGGTACGGACGGGATCCTCGCGTGGGACGTGAGCACCGGCGAGATGACCCATCGTTTCGAGCTCCCGGAGAAGTAGGGTCGTGAGCCGACCCACTTCTCGGGAAGGGATTCCATGGAACCGATCGACCCGGTCTACGGCACCGCCACCCTGCTCCTGATCGCCGCCGCTGCGGTCGCGTTGCTGCTCGTTCTGATCATGGGCCTGAAGCTGCACGCCTTCATCTCCCTCGTGCTCGTGAGCGTGGTGACGGCGATCGCCGTCGGCTTCGAGTTCGCCGAGATCCCCGACGTGTTGCTCTACGGCTTCGCCGACACCATCGGGTCGGTGGCACTCCTCGTCGCGTTCGGCGTGATGTTGGGCCGGCTGCTCGAGGTGACCGGCGGCGCCCAGGTGCTGGCCGACACCTTGATCGGCCGGTTCGGGGAGAAGCACGCGCCGTTCGCACTCGGCGTGGCCGCCCTGATCTTCGGCTTCCCCATCTTCTTCGACGCGGGCCTGGTCGTCTTCCTGCCGATCATCCTGACCGTCGCGCGACGCTTCGGCGGCTCGCTGCTCTACTACGCGCTGCCCGCAGCCGGGGCCTTCGCCGCCATGCACGCCATCGTCCCGCCTCACCCTGGCCCGGTCGCCGCCGCCGAGCAGATCAACGCCGACATCGGGCTCACGCTCCTGGTCGGTCTGCCGATCGCCGTGCTGGCGTGGTACGTCGGCGTCTACCTGGTCTCCAAGTTCCTCGGCGCGCGGATCGACGTGTCGGTGGCCAACGTCGTCTTCGGCAAGGTCGACGAGGACCACGACGGTGTGGACGACGACTCGTTCGGGAAGCGACCGCCCGCCTTCGGGACGGTGCTCGGGCTGCTGCTCATCCCGCTGGTCCTGATCTCCTTCGACACCATCCTCGACACGCTGGTCACCACCGGCGCGCTGGAGGAGGCGGGCTGGATCGACTTCCTGAGCCTCATCGGCCAGACGCCGATCGCGCTGCTGATCACGGTGCTGGCCGCGATCTTCGTGCTCGGTCGGCCGAACGCGTCCATGGCCAGGATCACCACGATCCTCGACCAGGCCCTCGGACCGATCTGCGCGATCATCCTGATCACCGGCGCCGGAGGCATGTTCGGCGGCGTCCTGGAGCTCAGCGGGATCGGTGCCGCGCTGAGCTCCTCGCTGTCCGACCTGGGCTTCTCGCTCATCCTGCAGGCCTTCGTGATCGCCACCCTGCTCCGGGTGGCGCAGGGGTCGGCGACCGTGGCGCTCACCACGACCGGCGGCCTGATGGCCGGGCCGGTCGCGGCCGCGAACCTCGGCGACGTCCAGCTGACGTTGATCGTCGTCGCGATCGCCGCCGGCGCGACCGTGCTGTCCCACGTCAACGACTCGGGCTTCTGGCTGGTCAGCCGGTTCTTCGGCATGGACGAGAAGACCACGCTCAAGACCTGGACCGTCATGGAGACCACGCTCGGGCTCTCGGCGTTCGCGATCGCCGGCGCACTCTGGGCGGTGTTGTGACGCTCCACCTGGTCTTCATGGGGGTCTCCGGGTCCGGCAAGACCACGGCGGCGCAGGCGCTCCAGGAGCTGCTCGGCTGGGAGTACGCCGAGGGCGACGACTTCCACCCGGAGTCCAACGTCGCCAAGATGGAGGCGGGCCATCCGCTCACCGACGCTGATCGGACCCCGTGGCTGCGGTCGTTGGCGGACTGGGCCCGTGATCACGACTCTGCGGGTCGGCCGACGATCATGACCTGCTCCGCCCTGCGCTGGCCCTACCGGGAGATCCTGCGCGACGGAGGAGGGCGGACGTTCTTCGTCCACCTCGTCGGCGACAAGGGGATGCTGCTCGAGCGGATGTCGGGCCGCGACCACTTCATGCCGCCCAGCCTCCTCGAGTCCCAGCTCGACACCCTCGAGCCGCTGCGCCCCGACGAGGACGGCATGACCGTCGACAGCGCGAACCCGCCGGCGCGGATCGCGCGGCTGGTCCTCGCCCAGCTCGACCTCGCCTGACGCCAGGCTCCCGCCGGTGCGACCCACTCCCGTCGTACCCGACCTCAGGGTCGTCCGCGTGTCGGTCGGACGACCGAAATGTCGGGTGCGACGTGATGCTCAGCCGCGGGCTAGCTCCGCGCGGCCTCGACGACCTGGACGCACCACTCGCTGGTGCGTTCGGGGAGGTCGATCGGCTCGTCGCGGGTCGCGAGGGTGCACGTGAGCCAGGCGTCGCCGAACAACCCCCGCAGGCTGTCCTCGGTCACGCCTCCCTTCGTGCACCGGACCGCGACGGAGGGCGTTCCGTACTCGTCGCCCTGAGTGGCCACGCATCGTTCACCAACCGCATCGCGCACGAGGTCGCGGGCCTGGGGTCGGGTGACCGGCGGCGCGAACACCCACGCGCTCGCCTGCGTGCCGTCGGCGGCGGTCCAGCGGCAGCCGAACTCCTGCACCCGGTCGCGGGTGCCGTCGGGCAGGCGCTGGACGTCGCCGTTGGTCCACTCCTCGCTGTCGGCGGGGACATCGCCGAGCGCGTGCTCGATGCCGGTGGGGGAGACCCGGTCGCAGAACGGGCCGCGCACGACGTTCACCCCCGTCGTGTCGTACGACGCCAGGCTGGACGGCTCGGGCTGGCCATCGGGTTGGGCCTCGGGCCGCGGCGAGGGCGGCTCCTGCTCCGGCGTACTCCCGATCAGGACGACCGCACCGGTGACGACCGCGGCGCCGAGCAGCGCCGCGAAACCCGAGCGCCATCCCATGGTCGTCACTGTGCCACGGCGGAAACGCCCGGCTCCGGCGTTTCGGAGCCACGTGGACCACTGGACTACCCTCGACCCGGTGATTCGCTTCGAAAAGGTCGACAAGACCTACCCCGGTCAGGGCGCTCCTGCCCTCGACAACGTGACCGTCGACGTCGAGAAGGGGGAGTTCGTCTTCCTCGTCGGCGCCTCGGGCTCGGGCAAGTCGACGTTCCTGCGCCTGGTGCTGCGCGAGTCGCGACCGACCAAGGGCCGCGTCTACGTCGCGGGCAAGGAGATCAACCGGCTGGCCGGCTGGAAGGTGCCACGGCTGCGCCGCCAGATCGGCACCGTCTTCCAGGACTTCCGGCTCCTCCCGAACAAGACCGTCTCCGAGAACGTCGCCTTCGCCCTGCAGGTGATCGGCAAGAGCGCCGCGGAGATCAAGACCCTGGTCCCCGAGACCCTGGAGATGGTGGGCCTCGACGGCAAGGGCGAGCGGATGCCCGACGAGCTCTCCGGTGGTGAGCAGCAGCGGGTCGCCGTGGCCCGCGCGTTCGTCAACCGGCCGATGATCCTGATCGCCGACGAGCCGACCGGAAACCTCGACCCGGCCACCTCGGTCGGCATCATGAAGCTCCTCGACCGGATCAACCGCACCGGCACCACCGTCGTGATGGCGACCCACGACTCCAGCGTGGTCGACCAGATGCGCAAGCGCGTCATCGAGCTCGAGGGCGGTCGCGTCGTGCGCGACCAGGCGCAGGGCGTCTACGGCTTCCAGCACTGATCTCCACGGAAATGACCTGAGAGGTTCTCCTTCCCACATGCAGCTTCGCTACGTCTTCTCCGAGCTCGGCCAGGGCTTGCGCCGCAACCTGTCGATGCACCTCGCGGTGATCTTGACCCTGTTCGTCTCGCTCACCCTCGTCGGCCTCGGCGTCCTCCTCAACCAGCAGGCGGTCCGCGCCGGTGAGCAGTGGGGCAACGAGCTTCAGGTCACCGTCTTCCTGTGCCGTGACGGCGATGAGAACCCGGCGTGCCCGACCGAGGTGACCACCGCGCAGCAGGAGGCGATCGAGAAGGTCGTCGACGAGAACCCCGAGGTCGCCAGCTACTACGTGGAGTCCAAGCAGGAGGCGTTCGACAAGGTCAAGGAGCTGTTCGGCCCCGACAAGTTCGAGGGCCCGAACGCCGCAGCCAGCGCCGACGACATGGCGAAGTCGGTGTGGATCACGCTCGAGGACCCCGACGAGTACGAAGGCATCCTCAGCGCCGTACAAGGTCTCGACGGCGTCGGGTCCGTCCGTGACCAGCGCGCCGTGGTCGGACCGATCCTGCGCGGCATCGAGGCGATGCAGTGGGGCGCCCTCGCGATCGCCGGGTTCCTGGTCGTCGCGGCGCTCCTGCTGGTCGCCAACACCATCCGGCTCGCGGCACTGGCGCGCCGCAAGGAGATCGGGATCATGCGGCTGGTGGGTGCCTCCACCCTCTACATCGCGCTGCCGTTCCTGCTCGAGGCGATCGTGACCGCGCTGATCGGCGTCGCCCTCGCCGGAGCGGCGATGGCGGCGTTCATGTACTTCGGGGTGAGTCGCAGTCTCGAGGACTTCGTGGGCTTCATCCCCTGGGTCGGGCTGCCCGAATTCTTGAACGCGTTGCTGGTCGTCGCGATCCTCGGGCCGGTGCTCACGCTGCTTCCGACACTCGTACTGACCCGCAAATACCTCAAAGTCTGACGTCGCTGGTCTACCTTCGAGACGTTCACTTCCCCGAACGATGCGAAGGCAGACCCGGTGCGCCTCTTCCCCCGTACCGCACGCCGCCGCGTGGCCGCGGCCGGCGTTGCGACCACGTTGGCCTTCGGCGCGGTCAGCGTGCCCCTGGCCCACGCCGACGACATCCACGACCGGCAGAAGCGGGTCGAGAACAAGATCGACCACGCCGACCACGAGCTCGAGCACTCCAGCGACGCGCTGCGCCGGGCGTACGGCGCCCTGAGCGCCGCCCAGGCCGAGCTCGACCAGGCGCGTGCTCACCTCGAGCAGACGCTGACCCGGCTCGGTGAGGCCCGCGAGCGCAACCAGGAGCTCCGGGAGAAGCTGGCGATCGCCCAGGCCCGGCTCGAGCAGGCGCAGGCGGACCTGGTCGCCGGCCGCGCCGACCTGGCGACGCAGCGCGAGGCCGTGACCGACATGGTCACCTCGATCTACCAGGACGGCGACCCGCAGCTGCAGGCGTTCTCCTCGATGCTGCAGGCCGAGGACCCCGCCGACCTGACGTGGACCCAGGAGGGCCAGAGCGTCATGGTCGGTCGTGAGACCCGGGCCTACGACGAGCTGCGCGCCGCCGAGGTCCTGCTCGAGGTGCGCGAGGACCAGATCGCCGCCGCCGAGAAGGAGGTGGCCGAGCAGCAGGCCGAGGCCGCCGAGCAGGTCATCGTGATGCAGGACCTCGCCAGCCAGGCCCGCGCGGCGCGCGCCGACGTGCGCGAGGTTGTCGACCGCAAGCGCGACGCGAAGGCGGTGGCACAGCGGGCCAAGGCGCGCGACATGGCGCAGCTGCGCAAGCTCAAGGAGCAGGAGCAGCGGATCAAGGAGAAGATCGCCCGCCTCGCCGCGCGGACCTCGGGGGGCTACCGCGGCTCGGCGGACGGGTTCCTGGGCTGGCCGATGCAGGGCGGCTACGTCACCTCGCCGTTCGGGTTCCGCACCCACCCGATCTACGGCTACTACGGCCTCCACAACGGCACCGACTTCGGTGGCGGCTGCGGCGTACCGCTGCTGGCGGCGTCCTCCGGCACGGTCGTGGCGAAGTACTACTCCTCGTCCTACGGCAACCGGCTGTTCGTCTACCTGGGCAAGGTCAACGGCGTCAACCTCTCGGCCGTCTACAACCACGCATCGGGTTACCGGGTCAACGTCGGCCAGCGGGTCTCCCGCGGCCAGGTCCTCGGCTACTCCGGTGACACGGGGTGGTCGACCGCGTGCCACCTGCACTTCACCGTGCTGGCGAACGGTCGCCCGGTGGACCCGATGAACTACCTGTGACCTGACAGGCGGGGTTGCCTGAGAGAATGGCGGGATGGCCAGGGAGCAGGGGCAGAAGTACGTCGCGCAGAACAAGAAGGCGCGCCACGACTACCACATCGACGACACCTACGAGGCCGGCCTGGTCCTGGTCGGCACCGAGGTGAAGTCGCTGCGGCAGGGACGCGCCTCCCTGGTCGACGGCTTCGCGGAGGTCGACGGCGGCGAGGTGTGGCTCCACAACGTCCACATCCCCGAGTACACCCAGGGCACCTGGACCAACCACTCGGCCCGCCGCAAGCGCAAGCTGCTGCTCAACCGTTCCGAGATCGCGCGCATCGAGCGCAAGGTGGGTGAGAAGGGCTTCACGCTGGTCCCGCTCGCGCTCTACTTCAAGGACGGCCGGGCCAAGGTCGAGATCGCCGTCGCGCGAGGCAAGAAGGAGTACGACAAGCGGCACACCCTCGCCGCCCGCGACGCCGCCCGCGAGAAGGAGCAGGCGCTGGGCCGGCACCTGAAGGGCATGCGTGACTGAGACCCCGGGGCTCCCTGGGCTCTTCGACCTGCACACGCACTTCCTCCCGCCGCGGGTGATGGCGAAGGTCCGCGAGCAGTTCGACTCGGCCGGTCCGCTGATCGGACGGCCGTGGCCGCTCCACTACCGCGACTCCGACGACGCGCTGGTCGAGGTGCTGCGTGGGCTCGGCGTACGGCACTTCACAGCGCTCGCCTACGCGCACCGGCCGGGGATGGCGGAGTTCCTCAACGAGTGGACGGCCGGGTTCGCCGACCGGGTGCCGGAAGCGCTGCTGTGCGCGACGTTCTACCCGGAGGAGACGGCACCCACGTACGTCGCGGAGCGGCTGGCCGCCGGCACCCAGGTGTGGAAGGTGCACGTCCAGGTCGGCGGCTTCGACGTCCGCGACCCGCTGCTCGACCCGGTCTGGGGGCTGCTCGCCGAGGCTGGCACGCCCATCGTGATCCACGCCGGCTCGGGCCCGGTCGCCACGACCCACACCGGTCCGGCGCCGGTCGCCGAGCTGCTGGGCCGCCACCCGCGGCTGCCGCTGGTCATCGCCCACGCCGGCGCTCCGGAGTACGCCGAGTTCCTGGACCTCGCCGAGCGCCACGAGCGGGTCGGGATCGACACCACCATGGTGTTCACCGACTTCTTCGACGAGATGGGCGCGGCCTACCCCGACGACCTGCTGCCGCGGCTGCGCGACCTCGGCCTGGCGGGCCGGGTCTTCCTGGGCAGCGACTTCCCGAACATCCCCTACCCCTACGCCCACCAGCTCCACGCGCTGGAGCGGCTGGACCTGGGAGAGGACTGGCTCCGGGCGGTCTGCTGGGACAACGCCGTGCGTCTGATCGGTCTGTCGTAGTCAGGCACTGCGGACGACGCCGCGGGGCACCACGATCGCCCAGGGCCGGGACCAGCCCAGGGCGCCCGTGAACTGGTCCCGCCGCCACTGGTCCCGGGTGACGTGCACCGTCCGGCCGCCGCCGGGCTGGTAGAAGGTGAGGCTCTCGCCGTCGCTCGCGGTGACCAGCACGACGTGGGCCGGTCGCAGGCGGCTGCCGACGTAGACCGGGACGGTGTGGCCGGCCCGGTTCGCCGCGATGATCGCCTCGAAGCTGGATGTGCGGTCCTTCAGCCGTACGGCATGGACGCGGTAGGTGGTTCCGGGCACGCCGGAGCCGCCCGCGGCCGACATCTCGTTCGCCAACGCCCAGGGCTGCGTACCCAGCCATCGGGGCCACGGCAGCTGCCGGTCGCCATCGCGGTCGGCGCCGGCGTTGGTGCGTTCGTGCATTGCCAGCGACTCCCGGGCGAACCGCTGCGCACCCGTCCCGGGGTCGCTCACCCCGGTGACGGGGTCGTGTCCGGTCGCGACGTACATGGCGTACGCCGGGTCGTTGACCATGCGCGACATCACCAGGCTCGACGAGCCGCACGTCGTCTGGTCCGGTTGGGCCGCGGCCGGCCCGCGAAATGTTGCTGGGTCGAGTCGACGCAGCTCTGTGTCGGACAGCTGCTCGACCCGCTCGGTGTACCGAGCCAACGCCTCGTCGCCCAGCCGGGCCCGGGTGGCGCGCTCGATCAGCGTCGCCCGCGCGGCCGCGGTGTCAGCCATGGTCGATCATCCCCCGATCATGCCGCCGAGTGCCCGCCCGCCCGGAATGAGTGTGACCTCGTGGGCGTTGACCCGTACAGTTGAACTGCTTGAACAACTCCAGAGGGGCTGATCGGTTTCGACTTGGGACGTTAGTTCCAGGGGAAGCGGGTCGAGAAGCCAGCGTCATCTCGTAAACGATCGCTGGAAACCTATAGTTGCCGACTCCAATCGCAACGACTTCGCTCTCGCTGCCTGAGGTAGCGATCGAAGGGTCTGACCGGGCACCCGTCCTCGTCCCGGACCCAGGCCTCATCTAGAGGACTTGCTGCTCATCTCCTGTCAGGAGGGGTGAGCGGGACTTTTTCCTGACTGAGCCTGTCGGGGACGTGTCCGTGCGAGCCCCGGGGCTGAGAAAAGCGATCTCACGGACTGCACCCGGAGAAGACCTGGTTCGACGCTCGAGGACGCGGGTTCGATTCCCGCCAGCTCCACCAGCCAGACGGCCCTCTGAACACGAGCCGCTCCGACACCACGTCGGGGCGGCTCTCGTGTGCTCAGCGGCCCGGGACGGCGCCGATCCGGGACGCGGGCCACCCGACCGCCACCACGCGACCGATGACGTCCCCGACCGGGACCGTGCCGCGCAGCCGCGAGTCGTCGGAGGTGGAGCGGTGGTCGCCGAGCAGGAACAGCTGCTGGTCGGGCACCTCGACCGGCCCGAACGGGCTCGTGAGGTCCGCGAGGTAGCTCTCGTCGAGGCCGATGCCGTCGACGGTCACCCTCCCGGCCTCGTCGCAGCACGCGACCGTCTCTCCGGGCAGGGCGATGATCCGCTTGACGTAGACGCCCGCCTCGCCCGACGCGTCGAACCCGCCGGCGCCGGAGAAGACCACGATGTCGCCGCGGTTCAGAGCCCCCACGCCACGGAGGTTCACCGACATGGTCTCGACGACGATCCGGTCGCCGGGTCGCAGCGTCGGCTCCATCGAGCTCGACGGCACGTGGAACACCGGGAGCGCGAACTGGTGCACCGCCACGACCGACGCGACGGTGGCCGCGAACGCCAGGGCCGCATGGAACCAGTCCCGCGGGCGCAGCGGCGCGGCCGGCGCAGCAGCGGAGGCCGTGCTCGAGTGCCGGGGGGCAAATCTCACTGAACCGGTCACGGGGCCCTCCCGCCGCGGGTGCCTGTCGGGAGTATTGGCGCCCGGATCGGGCCCGGACGCGCTCGTCGCGGGTAATACCCACTTCAGGGGGTGGGCCTCGGTGATGTGCCATGATCCCGGCGCATGACGACACGTGGTCCGCTCGTTGCCGGCATCGACTCCTCCACGCAGTCCTGCAAGGTCGTGATCCGCGAGGCAGAGTCCGGTGCGCTCGTGCGCGAGGGGCGTGCGCCCCATCCCGACGGGACGGAGGTCGATCCCGAGGCGTGGTGGTCGGCGCTGCAACAGGCGGTGGCCGAGGCGGGGGGCCTCGACGACGTGCAGGCCGTGGCGGTCGGTGGGCAGCAGCACGGGATGGTCTGCCTCGACGACGACGGCAACGTCGTACGTCCCGCCCTGCTGTGGAACGACACCCGGTCGGCGCCTGCCGCACGCGACCTCGTGGAGGAGCTGGGCGGACCTGAGGTGGGCGGGAGGGCGTGGGCGGAGGCCGTCGGTGTGGTCCCGGTGGCGTCGTTCACCGTCACCAAGCTGCGCTGGCTGGCCGAGCACGAGCCCGACCAGGCACGTCGTACGGCGGCGGTGTGCCTGCCCCACGACTGGCTCACGTGGCGTCTCGCGGGCAGCACCGACGTGCACGCGCTCACGACCGACCGCAGCGACGCCAGCGGGACCGGCTACTGGTCGGCGGCGACGGGCTCCTACCGGACGGATCTCCTTGAACGGGCGCTGGGTTCCATCCCCCACCTGCCGCAGGTCGTCGACCCCGGTGCCGTGGCGGCGGTGATGCCCGATGGAACCCTGCTCGGGGCGGGTGCCGGCGACAACGCGGCCGCGGCGCTGGGGCTGGGCGCCGGAGTGGGCGACGTGGTCGTCTCCATCGGCACCTCCGGAGTGGTCACCGCGGTGGCCGACACCCCGACGGTCGACCCCACGGGGACGGTCGCCGGCTTCGCGGACGCCACCGGCCGCTTCCTGCCACTGGTCGCCACCCTCAACGCGGCCCGGGTGCTCGATGCCGTCGCGCGGCTGCTCGGAGTCGACCACACCGTGCTCGCCGAGCTCGCGATGGCGGCAGATCCCGGCGCCGGGGGTCTCGTCCTGGTGCCCTACCTGGAGGGCGAGCGGACGCCGAACCTTCCCGACGCGACCGGGTCGATCCACGGCCTGACGCTCGCGTCGGCGACCCGTGAGGACCTCGCGCGGGCAGCGGTCGAGGGACTCCTCTGCGGGCTCGCGGACGGCATGGCCGCGGTCGCGGCGACCGGGGTGGAGCCGCAGCGGGTGCTGCTCGTGGGCGGAGCGGCCGCGTCCGAGGCGGTGCGGACCAGCGCGCCCCAGGTTCTCGGCCTGCCCGTCGACGTCCCGCCGCCGGGGGAGTACGTGGCCGACGGAGCCGCCCGGCAGGCAGCCTGGGCCCTCAGCGGGGGAGATGGCCCGCCGTCGTGGACGCATCTCAGCACCCGGCGCTATGCCGCCGATCCGGTGCCGGAGATCCGCGAGCGCTACCGCGAGGGACGCGAGCACCACCTCTCCCGGCGACCCTGACGTCAGCCAGCCGACCGGCCCCACGACGATCCCGGCGGGGCCTGGACACAAAACGGCCACGGGTCTTGACGTGACGCACGCCACTGCTTTAGTTTGGCGGTCCATCAAACTAAAGGGTGCCGGAGCCTACCTCCGGCCGATGAGGGGAACCGCATGCCGCAGCGGCGAGAGGGCTGGCAAGGCGCCGGGGGCGCCGACCAGCGCACGCTGCGCCGGGCCAACCTTGCGCTCGTGCTGCGCGGCGTGCGCGACGGTGGTCCCCGGTCCCGAGCCCGGCTCGCTGCCGACCTGGGGCTCAACAAGGCCACGGTCTCGAGCCTGGTCAGTGAGCTCATGGAACGCGGTCTCGTGCGGGAGGGCAAGGCCGAGCGCGGCGCCGTCGGACGCCCCGGCACCATCGTGGAGATCGACGGCACCGGTGCCTACGGCGTCGGCGCCGAGATCAACGTCCACCACGTCACGACCATGGCCGTGGACCTGGCCGGCGAGGTCGCCAGTGAGCGGCGAATCTCGATCGACACCCGGGACCTGCGGCCCGATCAGGTGATCGACCACCTCGTCGAGCTGCTCGGGGGAGCGCTCGCCGACCTGGCGGCACTCGAGAGCAAGCCGGTCGCGATCGTGACCGGCGTCGCCGGACTCGTCGACCGGGACCAGGGCCTCGTCTCCGTCGCACCGAACCTCGGCTGGCGCGACGTGCCGGTCGCGGCCATGCTGCGCGACCGCCTCGATCGGCCCGACTACGTCGTCGAGGTCGCCAACGAGGCCAACCTCGCCGCCGTGGCCGAGGCGACCCCGGGTGACCCGGGCAGACGCGACATCCTCGTGATCCACGGAGAGGTCGGCATCGGTGGCGGCATCGTGGCGGACGGCCGCCCCTACCAGGGCCGACTCGGATTCGCCGGGGAGTTCGGTCACATGCTGGTGGACCGCGGCGGGCGCCGTTGCGGGTGCGGACGCTTCGGCTGCTGGGAGACGGTGATCGGCCTCACCCGGCTGCTGGAGCAGGCCGCGGATCCCAGCGACGTGCTGCGTGGTCCCGACCTGGAGCTCGATGAGCGGGTGGCCGAGCTCAACCGTCGTGCGGCCACCGGTGACGAACGCACGCTGGCTGCCCTCCACGAGGTGGGTCGTTGGGTCGGTATCGGCGCCGCTGCCCTCACCAACGCCCTCAACCCCGGGGTCATCGTCCTCAGCGGCTACCTCGGCGAGGTCGGTCCCTGGGTCAAGGCCGACGTGGAGGCCGAGCTGGCGTCCGGGGTGCTGGCACCGGACTCGGGAGGCACCCGCATCGCACTGTCGACCCTGGGCCTGTCGGCGGTCGTCCGCGGGGGAGCGGCCGTCGCCATCGAGCACGTGTACGAAGACCCCACGCTGGTGCCCCGCGCCAACCTGGAGAAACTGGGAGCGACCACATGACCCCTGTTGCCACCGACGCCCCGCTGCTGGTCATGCGCGGCATCGTCAAACGCTTTCCTGGCGTCGTCGCCCTCGGCGGCGTGGAGCTGGACGTCCGCGCCGGCGAGGTGCACTGCCTGCTCGGTCAGAACGGGGCGGGCAAGTCCACGCTGATCAAGGTGCTCTCGGCGAGCTACCTGCCAGACGAGGGCGAGATCCTGTGGGAGGGCGAGCCGGTCTCGTTGTCCACGCCCCAGGCCGCGATGCAGATCGGCATCTCGACCATCTACCAGGAGCTGGACCTGGTCCCCGAGCTCAGTGTCGCGGAGAACATCTTCCTGGGGCACGAGTTGACGACTGCGGGGTTCAGCCAGCGGGCAGAGACCAAGCGGCGGGCCCGCGAGCTCCTCGCGCGCCTCGGCCACCCGGAGATCCCGGTGGCCCGCTCGGTGGGCCGGCTCTCGCCGGCGGCGCAGCAGATCGTGACCATGGCGCGCGCCTTGTCGCAGGACACCCGGATCCTGGTGCTCGACGAGCCCTCGGCCGTGCTCGACCAGGGCGAGGTCGACAACCTCTTCCGGGTGATCCGCGAGCTCACCTCGCAGGGCGTGGCGATCGTCTACATCTCACACCGTCTGGAGGAGATCCGGCAGATCGGCGACCGGATCACCGTCCTCAAGGACGGCAAGACGGTGGCCACCGGCCTCGCCGCCAAGGACACCCCCACCTCCGAGCTGATCCGGCTGATGACCGGCCGGTCCATCGAGTACGTCTTCCCGCCCCGGACCACGGCGGTCCCGGCCGACGCGGCGACCGTGCTCGAGGTCCGGGACCTCGCGCTCGCCGGTGTGTTCTCGGGGGTCGATGTCACCGTGCGAGCCGGCGAGATCGTCGGCCTGGCAGGTCTGGTCGGTGCGGGTCGGTCCGAGATCCTCGAGACCTTGTACGGCGCACGGAAGCCCACCTCCGGCACTGTCACGGTGCAGGGCAAGCCCCTCCGCAGGGGGTCGGTGCCGGCCGCCGTACGCGAGGGCGTCGGGTTGTGCCCCGAGGAGCGGAAGAGCCAGGGGCTGCTCCTCCACCAGGCCATCTATCGCAACATCACGGTCTCCTCGTTGGGGCGGTTCTCCCGCTTCGGAATGCTCGACAGCCGAGGCGAGCGGCGACGAGCCGGGGAGATCACGAGCTCCCTGGACGTTCGGCCCGCCGGCGTCGACCGCCTGGTCCGCCTGCTCTCGGGGGGTAACCAGCAGAAGGTGGTGCTCGCCCGATGGCTGCTGCGGGAGTGCCGGGTCCTGCTCCTCGACGAGCCCACGCGCGGTGTCGATGTCGGAGCCAGGACAGAGATCTACGCCCTCGTCCGCACGCTCGCCGAGTCCGGCGTGGCGGTGGTCGTGGTGTCGAGCGAGGTCGAAGAGGTGCTCGGGCTCGCCGATCGGGTGCTCGTGATCAGGGAAGGCCGGGTCGTCCACGAGGGGCCGGCAGCGGAGATCGACGAGTCGCAGGTCCTCGACCTCGTGATGGAAGGAAAGAGCGCATGAGTGACCAGACCACGGGGCCCGACGATGGGCGAACGGCCGAGCCGGAGCGTCGGCTCGCCGAGGAGCACGTGGAACCGACGCGCGACACCCTCGAGGTCGAGCAGCGTGCCGAGGCCGCCACCGACCAGTCACGGGCGGCGGGCATCCTCAGCGGCAGCGTGGGTCACAACCTCGGACTGGTGGTCGCCCTCGCGTTGATCTGCCTGGTCGGCGTGATCACGGCCGGTGACCGGTTCGCCAGCGTCGACAACGGCATGACGATCCTGCGTGCGGCCTCGACGATCGGCGTGGTCAGCATCGGCATGACCTTCGTGATCATCGGCGGCGGGATCGACCTGTCGGTCGGGGCGATCCTCGCCCTCAGCTCTGTGTGGGCCACGACCTTCGCCACCCAGAACATGGCGGAGGACACCCACTGGGTGGTGATGGTCTTCGTCGCGCTCGCGGTCGGCGCCGGCTGCGGCCTCGTCAACGGTGTCCTGATCGCCTACGGCAAGGTCGTGGCCTTCATCACGACGCTCGCGATGCTCGCGAGTGCACGGGGCCTGGCCGAGATCATCTCGGAGCGGCGTACCCAGATCGTCGAGGTCCAGGGCTTCAAGGACTTCTTCGCCGCCGAGGTACTCGGCTTCTCGGTCATCGTCATCATCTTCGTCATCGTCTCCGCGATCGGCTGGGTGCTGCTCAACCGCACCACGTTCGGCCGCCGCACCCTCGCGGTCGGCGGCAGTCCCGAGGCCGCCCGGCTGGCCGGCATCAACGTCAACCGGCACACCATGTTGCTCTACGTGCTCGTCGGGGTCTGCTGCGGCATCGCTGCCTTGATGCTGGTCTCGCGCACTGCCACCGGCAGCTCGACGCACGGCGGGCTCTACGAGCTCGATGCGATCGCCGCCGTCGTCATCGGAGGCACCCTGCTCTCCGGGGGGCGGGGCACGATCGTCGGCACCGTCTTCGGCGTACTGATCTTCCAGACGCTCACCAACGTCTTCACCCTCAACAACCAGGACACGTCCACCCAGGCGGTCGCCAAGGGCGCGATCATCGTCGTCGCCGTGATGCTGCAGCAGCGGCTCGCGAGACGCTCCGCCGCCACCTAACGCTCGGACACCCGCACCACCCGCACCACCGAAACCATCGAGAAAACAAAGGGAGCACCACATCATGCGACTGCGCAACACCACCACTCTCCGGAGCCGCCGCACCACAGGCCTCGTGGCCTGCGCGGTCGCTGCCCTGGCCCTGTCGGCCTGCACCGGCAGCGCCCAGGACGCCGAGAACGACGAGGACGAGACCGCCCCTGCAGCAGCGGCCGGCAGCAACGACGAGGAGGGCGAGACCGTCACCATCGGGTTCTCTGCTCCCGCCGCCGACCACGGCTGGATGGCCGCGATCACCAACAACGTGCGCGACCTCCAGGAGGAGTATCCCGACATCGACCTCCAGATCGCCGAGGGCACCAACGACGTCAATGCCCAGATCAGCCAGGTCGAGACCTTCATCAACGACGAGGTCGACGCCATCGTCCTGCTTCCGTTCGACGGGGCGGCGATGACGCCCATCGCGCTCGAGGCCATGGCGGCCGGCATCACGGTGGTCAACGTCGACCGTGAGTTCGACGACCCCAACGCCGCCCGCGTCACCGTGCTCGGCGACAACTACGGCATGGGGGTCTCCGCCGGCGAATACATGTGTCAGGAGCTCGGTGACAACCCCGACGCCGTGATCGCCGAGATCCAGGGGATCGCTTCCCTCCCGCTGACCGTGGACCGCAGCCAGGGCTTCGAGGACGCCCTCGCGGAGTGCGGGCTGGAGGTCTCCAATCAGGTCGCCGCCGAGTTCACCGTCGAGAGCGGCGAGGAGGCGGCAGCCAACCTGCTGCAGGCCGCCCCCCAGATCGACGCAATCTGGAACCACGACGACGACCAGGGCGTCGGTGTCCTCGCGGCGATCGAGAACGCCGGCCGCGACGAGTTCTTCATGGTCGGCGGAGCCGGGTCGGAGCAGGCGATGGAGCAGATCCAGAGCGGCGACGGAGTGCTCCGGGCCACCGTCATCTACCCCTCGACGCAGGGGGCCGACGGGGTCAAGCTCGCCCGTCTCGTGGAGCAGGGGAAGTCGATGAGTGACCTGGTGGAGATCGAGGTTCCTCGAGTGGTGCAGCTCTACGCACCCGTCGTGACCGAGGAGAACGTCGACCAGTTCATCGACTCGGCCTTCCGTTCCTGACCCCCACGGCGCGCTCCCGGCCTGTCTCGACAGGCCGGGAGCGCGCCGGGGAGCCGCGCCCCTAGACACGAGGAAGCAGGTCCATGGACACCACACCCGAGTCTGTCGGTCGGCATGGTCGGCTACGCCTTCATGGGCGCAGCCCACTCGCAGGCCTGGCGCAGCGCACCGAGGTTCTTCGACCTCCCGCTCCGGCCCCGGATGACGGCGCTCGCCGGCCGCGACGCCGCGCGGGTGTCGGCGGCGGCCGACCGCCTCGGGTGGGACTCGACGGAGACGTCGTGGCAGGCCCTGGTGGCCCGCGGCGACATCGACCTCGTCGACGTGTGCACCCCCGGCAACACCCACGCGGAGATCGCCATCGCCGCCCTGGAGGCCGGCAAGCACGTCCTGTGCGAGAAGCCCTTGGCCAACACCGTCGAGGAGGCCGAGGCGATGGCAGCGGCTGCCGAGAAGGCGGCCGCGGACGGGATCCGCGCGATGGTGGGCTTCACCTACCGCCGGGTCCCGGCCATTGCGCTCGCCAGGAAGCTCGTGGCAGACGGTCGGATCGGCACGATCCACCACGTCCGTGCCCAGTACCTCCAGGACTGGATCGTCGACCCGGAGGCACCGCTGTCGTGGCGGCTCGAGAAGGAGAGTGCAGGCTCCGGGGCCCTGGGCGACATCGGGGCGCACATCGTCGACCTCACCCAGTTCATCACCGGGGACACCCTGTCGCGCGTCTCCGGGCGGCTCCGAACGTTCGTGGACGAGCGTCCGCTGCCGGCCGAGCACGCCGGACTTTCGGGGACCGCAGGGAGCGGCCGGGGGAAGGTCACCGTCGACGACGCCGCGACCTTCCTGGCGGAGTTCCGTGGCGGTGCGGTGGGTGTCTTCGAGGCCACCCGCTTCGCGAACGGACGGAAGAACGCCATCCGCATCGAGATCAACGGATCGCGGGGCAGCCTGGCCTTCGACTTCGAGGACATGAACCTGCTGCACTTCTTCGACGGGACCGACGACATCGAGACCGCCGGGTTCCGCAGGATCCTCGTGACCGAGCCGCAGCACCCGTACGTCGGCGCCTGGTGGCCTCCGGGACACCTGATCGGCTACGAGCACGGTTTCACCCACCAGGTCGTCGATCTCGTCGAGGACCTGGCCTCCGGTACCGCCCCATCCCCATCCTTCGCCGACGGTCTGCAGGTCCAGCGCGTGCTGGCTGCCGTCGAGCGCAGCTCCGACACCGACTCCTGGCAGGACATCCCGCATGAGTGATCTGATCCCGACCCCTGACGACAAGTTCTCCTTCGGCCTGTGGACGGTGGGGTGGCAGGGCGTCGACGTCTTCGGACCCGCCTCCCGTGCCCTGCTCGACCCGGTGGAGGCGACCTACAAGCTCGCCGACCTGGGTGCCGCGGCCGTGACGTTCCACGACGACGACCTGGTGCCCGACGACGCCGAGCGCGAGGCCACGCTCGAACGCTTCGGGAAGGCGCTGGCCGAGACCGGGCTGGTCGTGGAGATGGTGACCACCAACCTGTTCAGCCACCCGGTGTTCAAGGAGGGCGGCCTCACCGCCAACAACCGTGAGGTCCGTCGCTACGCCCTGTCGAAGGTGGCTCGCAACATCGATCTGGCAGCCTCCCTGGGCGCGCGCACCTTCGTCCTCTGGGGTGGTCGCGAGGGCGCCGAGCACGGCGGGGGCAAGGACGTCCAGGCGGCGCTCGACCGCTACGCCGAGTCGATGAACCTGCTCTGCGCCTACGTCAAGGAGCAGGGCTACGACCTGAGGTTCGCCCTCGAGCCCAAGCCGAACGAGCCGCGTGGCGACATCCTGCTCCCCACGATCGGTCACGCCCTCGCCTTCATCGGCGAGCTCGACGACCCCGCGATGGTGGGGCTCAACCCCGAGGTGGGCCACGAGGAGATGGCCGGGCTCAACTTCGCCCAGGGCATCAGCCAGGCGCTGTGGCACGACAAGCTGTTCCACGTCGACCTCAACGGCCAGCACGGCCCGCGGTTCGACCAGGACCTGCGGTTCGGAGCCGGCAACCTGCGCGGGGCCTTCTGGACCGTCGACGCACTCCTCGGTGCGGGCACCGGCAAGGCCTACGACGGCTTCGTCCACTTCGACTTCAAGCCGCCGCGTGCCGAAGCGGCCGACGGGGTCTGGGCCTCGGCGAGCGCGTGCATGCGCAACTACCTCGTGCTGCGTGAACGGGTGCGCTCCTTCCGCGCCGACCCCGAGGTGGTGGCGGCCATGGAGGCGGCCGAGGTCGGGGCTCTCCGTACGCCGACCCTGGCTGCCGGCGAGACGCTCGCCGACCTGCGGGCCGCCTCCTACGACATCGAGGGGCTGGGCGAACGCAGTGTGGGCATGGAGGCCCTGGACCAGCTCGCCATGGAACACCTGTTGGGCACCCGCTGAGGAACGAGACCGAGGAGCATCGCATGACCCGACCGATCACCCTGTTCACCGGCCAGTGGGCCGACCTGCCCTTCGAGGAGATGTGCAAGCTCGCCTCCGGCTGGGGGTACGACGGGCTGGAGATCGCCTGCTGGGGAGACCACTTCGACCCGTGGGCGGCCGTCGAGGACGACGCCTACGTGCCGGCCAAGCTCGAGATGCTGAAGAAGTACGACCTCCAGGTCTTCGCCATCAGCAACCACCTCAAGGGCCAGGCCGTGTGCGACGACCCGATCGACGAGCGACACCGGGGGATCCTCCCGGACCGCATCTGGGGCGACGGCGACGCCGAGGGCGTGCGGCAGCGCGCGGCCGAGGAGATGAAGATGACCGCCCGGGCGGCGCGCAAGCTGGGCGTCGACGTGGTGGTGGGGTTCACCGGCTCGTCGATCTGGAAGTACGTCGCCATGTTCCCGCCCGCTTCGCAGGACCTCGTGGACGCCGGGTACGAGGACTTCGCGCGGCGCTGGAACCCGATCCTCGACGTCTTCGACTCCGAGGGAGTGAAGTTCGCCCACGAGGTGCACCCGTCCGAGATCGCCTACGACTACTGGACGACCGTGCAGGCGCTCGAGGCCGTCGACCGTCGTGAAGCCTTCGGCCTGAACTGGGACCCGAGCCACTTCGTGTGGCAGGACCTCGACCCGGTCGGCTTCATGTGGGACTTCCGGGACCGGATCTACCACGTGGACTGCAAGGACGCCAAGAAGCAGGTCGGCAACGGCCGCAACGGCCGGCTGGGGTCCCACCTCGCATGGGCCGACCCGCGGCGCGGCTGGGACTTCGTGTCGACCGGTCACGGCGACGTGCCGTGGGAGCAGAGCTTCCGGATGCTCAACACCATCGGCTACGAGGGACCCATCTCGGTCGAGTGGGAGGACGCCGGGATGGACCGTCTCGTGGGTGCCCCGGAGGCACTCGACTTCGTCCGGCGGCTCGCCTTCGACGCGCCCTCGGCGGCGTTCGACGCCGCCTTCTCCAGCCAGTAGGTGGTGCGATCTCACCCCCTCCGCGTGAGGACACGGCAGCGTTCGCGCCTCGAAGGATGACCCAGTGGACGTCGACCAGGAGGCAAGCTCGGTCCCGCCCGGCCCGGCGCCCCCCGGCATGGTGTGGGTGCCCGGCGGGGAGTTCCAGATGGGCTCCGACGACTTCTACCCCGAGGAGCGTCCCACCCGGCGGGTGGCGGTGGGCGGCTTCTGGATGGACGCGCACACCGTCACGAATGCGGACTTCGACCGGTTCGTGAAGAAGACCCGCCACGTCACCTCTGCCGAGCGTGCGCCCGACCCGGCCGACTACCCGGGCGCCCTCCCGGAGCTGTTGGTCGCTGCGTCCGTGGTGTTCCAGCAGCCCGCACACCGGGTCTCGTTGGACGACCCCTACAACTGGTGGACCTATGTCCCCGGAGCCAACTGGCGCCAACCGCGCGGACCCGGGAGCTCGGTGAAGCGGCTGCCGGACCACCCCGTGGTCCAGGTCGCCTGGGAGGACGTCGCGGCGTACGCCGAGTGGTCCGGCAAGGAGCTGCCGACCGAGGCCGAGTGGGAGTTCGCCGCCCGTGGCGGCCTCGACGGTGCCACCTACGCCTGGGGTGACGAGTTCACGCCGGAAGGCCGGTGGATGGCGAACACCTGGCAGGGCGAGTTCCCCCTTCACAACACGGGGGACGACGGTCACCTGGGCACTGCCCCGGTCGGTTCGTACCCGCCCAACGGCTACGGACTGCTCGACATGACCGGCAACGTCTGGGAGTGGACCCGCGACTGGTACGGCGCTCATGAGCCGGCCGCCCACTCCTGTTGCACCATCGCGAACCCCCGTGGTGGTGAGCGGGAGGGCAGCCACGACCCCGACGTCGAGGGTGTCCAGATCCCGCGCAAGGTGATGAAGGGCGGCTCTCACCTCTGCGCGCCCAACTACTGCCGCCGCTATCGACCGGCGGCCCGCATGGCGCAGGCCATCGACACCTCGACGTCCCACCTCGGGTTCCGCTGCATCCTGCGTCCCGGCTAGGGAGTTGGACCGCCCGCTGCGGCCCCGCACGCTCGCGGTAAGGTAAGGCGGCCCTAACATCCTGCGGAAGGACTCCCCGTGTCGAAGCGCGTCTACGTCGCCTGCGCCAGCATGCTGCTCACCGCCCCCCTCCTGGGCGGCTGCGGCTTCCTGGGGGACCCGGATCTGGTGATCTACAACGCCCAGCACGAGGAGCTGATGACCGAGATCGTGCCGATCTTCGAGGAGGAGACCGGGCTCGACGTCGAGCTGCGGAACGGGAAGGACCTCGAGCTGGCCAACCAGCTGGTGGCCGAGGGTGATGAGTCGCCCGCGGACGTGTTCCTGACCGAGAACTCGCCTGCGATGAGCATCGTGGACAACGCCGACCTGTTCGCCTCGGTCTCCGAGGAGGCGACCGCGCCGATTCCAGACGAGTACGTCCCGGGCTCTGGCAACTGGGTCGGGATCCTGGCCCGCTCGACGGTGGCGATGTACAACACCGAGGCGCTCACCGATGCGGACCTGCCGGCGTCGATCCTCGACTTCGCCGACCCTGAGTGGGAGGGCAGGGTCGGTTTCTCCCCCACGGGCGCCGACTTCCAGGCGATCGTGAGCGCCGTGCTGCAGCAGGAGGGTGAGGAGGCGACGGCCGAGTGGCTGGCAGGGCTGAAGGCCAACGGCGTGATCCTCGAGAACAACCTGGTCGTGATGCAGAGCGTCAACGAGGGCGACGTCGATGCCGGCATCGCCTACCACTACTACTGGTACCGCGATCAGAAGGAGTCGGGTGAGAACTCCGACTCGACCGAGCTCCACTTCTTCGGTGACCAGGACCCGGGTGCCTTCGTCAGCATCTCGGGTGCCGGCGTCCTCGCCAGCTCCGAGCACGCGGACGACGCGCAGCGGTTCGTCGAGTTCCTGACGAGCACCGAGGGCCAGCAGGCGATGGCGGACTCCTACGCGCTGGAGTACCCCCTGAACCCGGAGGCCACGCTCGACCCCGAGGTGAAGCCGTTCGACGAGCTCGAGCCGCCGGCGATCGACCCCGCCACGCTCAACGGTCCGCAGGTGACCGAGCTGATGACCGAGGCCGGCCTCCTCTGACGCTGCTCGCCGAACCTCGGCCGCCGAGGGGTCGTGCCGACGGCACGGCCCGGCCGGCCCCACGGCTGTTGCTGATCGCCGGGGTGGCGGTCGCTCTGCTGGCGCTGGTGCCGCTCGGCTTCGTGGTGACGTACTCGGTGCTCATCGGTCCGACCGAGGCGTGGGACCTGATCGTCCGGCCCCGGGTGGGCACCCTGCTCTGGAACACGGTGCGGCTGGCCGGGGGCTGCATGCTGGCGTGCGCCGTCCTGGGTGTCTCGCTGGGGTTCATCGTGGAGCGGACCGACGTCCGGTTCAAGAACGTGTGGCACGGGCTGCTGGTCGCACCGCTGGCCGTGCCCGCCTTCGTGAACAGCTATGCGTGGGTGTCGCTGGACCGAAGCATTCTCGGGTACGGGGGTGCCCTGCTGGTCGTCACGCTCTCCTACTACCCCCTCGTCTACCTGCCCGTCGTCGCGATGCTGCGTGGCCTCGACCCGGCGCTGGAGGAGGCTGCCTGGTCGCTGGGGCACAGCCGTGTGCGGTCGTTCCGGACCGTGGTCCTGCCGCAGCTGCGGCCTGCGCTGCTGGGCGGCAGCTTGTTGGTGGGGCTGCACGTGCTGGCCGAGTTCGGGGCACTCCAGCTGCTTCGCTTCCCGACGTTCACGACGGCGATCTACGACCTCTACGGCTCGACGTTCAACGGCGCCGCGGCGAACATGATCGCCGGCGTGCTGGTGCTCTGCTGCCTGCTGCTGTTGCTCGCCGAGCTGCGGCTGCGCGGCCACCGGCGCTTCGCGCGCATCGGCCGCGGCGCCGCCCGGGCGATCGAGCCGGCCCGGCTCGGCGGCGCACGTGTACCCGTGACGCTGGCCCTGGCTGGGTTCGTGGGGATCGCGGTCGGCGTACCGACCTACGCCCTGGTGCACTGGTTGCGGGTCGGCACGTCCACCGAGTTCCCGCTGGACGAGCTCGCGGCCGCGACCGTGAGCACCCTCGGCCTGGCGGCAGCCGGCGCCGCCGTGACGACCGTGTTCGCGATGCCGATCGCCTGGCTGGCGGTGCGCCACCGAGGCACCGCGACCACGCTGGTCGAGCGCAGCACCTACATCGCGCACGCACTCCCCGGCATCGTCGTGGCGCTGGCCTTCGTCACGGTGAGCCTGCGGGTGGCACCGGTCGTCTACCAGACCGCGCTGCTCCTCGTCGCGGCGTACGCCGTGTTGTTCCTTCCTCGCGCGGTGGTGTCCCTCCGTGCCGGCCTGGAGCAGGCTCCGGTCGTCCTCGACGATGTCGCGCACAGCCTCGGCAGCGGCGGGTTCGAAACCGCGCGGCGGGTGACCCTGCCCGTGATCGCCCCCAGCATCGGCGCCGGAGCGGCCCTGGTCTTCCTCGCGATCTCGACCGAGCTGACGGCGACCCTGATGCTCTCCCCGATCGGCACGGACACGCTGGCGACCAGCTTCTGGTCGGCCTCGACCGACCTCCGCTACGGTGCCGCGGCGCCGTACGCCCTGCTGCTGGTGCTGATCTCGATCCCGGCGACCCTCCTGCTGATGCGCCATGCCGACCAGCACGAGAGGATCTCGCCGTGAGCCGGGTCCAGCTGAACGGAGTGACGTACCGCTACGGGGACGTGCGCGCCGTCGACGGTGTCGACCTGCTCGTCGAGCATCGCTCGCTCACCGCTGTGTTGGGCCCCTCGGGGTGCGGGAAGACGACGCTGTTGCGACTGGTCGCCGGATTCCTCTCACCCCACGAGGGGACGATCGGCTTCGATGACCGCGTCGTCGCCGGCCCAGGTGCGTCGATCCCGCCGCAGCAGCGCCGAGTCGGGTACGTCCCGCAGGAGGGAGCCCTGTTCCCGCACCTCGACGTCGCCGCCAACATCGGCTTCGGCCTGCCGAAGGCGCAGCGCGGATCCGGGAGAGTCGCCGAGATGCTCGACCTGGTCGAGCTCCCGCGCGCGTACGCCGAGCGGGCACCCGATGAGCTCTCCGGCGGCCAGCAGCAGCGAGTGGCCCTGGCGCGAGCACTCGCACCCGCCCCGACCGTCGTCCTCCTCGACGAGCCGTTCTCGTCGCTGGACGCTGCGCTGCGTGTGAGCACGGGCCGCGCGGTGGCGCGCGCGCTCCGCGCCACCGGCACCACCGCGGTGCTCGTGACCCACGATCAGGACGAGGCGCTGTCGCTGGCCGACCAGGTCGCCGTGATGCGCGACGGCCGGCTGGTCCAGGCCGATCGCCCCCGCGACCTCTACAGCACCCCGGCCGACGCCGCAGTGGCGCAGTTCGTCGGAGGAGCCGCCATCCTGCCGGCCACCGTGAGGGGCGGCGTCGCCCGCTGCGCCCTCGGCGACGCCCCGGTCACGGGTACGGTCCGCGACGGCGAGGTCGAGGTGGTGATCCGGCCCGAGCAGGTCACGATCACGCCCGGCCGAGGGGCACGCGTCCGGGACGTCTCCTTCTACGGGCACGACGCCGCCGTGCATCTGGAACTGCTGCCCGGGGGGCCGTCGCTGGTCGCCCGGGTTCCCGGGCTGGCTGCGCCCGAGCCCGGCACGGAGGTCGGAGTGGGCGTCGCCGGCGCGGTGTTCGTTCTCCCGCAGTAGCCCGTGTTGATGAGGTAAGCCTAACCTCATACACTCCGGGGGTGACGTCGCTGCTCACCTCGGCCGAGGTTCTCGCGCACCCGCGCGTGCTCGACCTCCGAGCTCACGGTGACCAGACCGCCGTCCACACCGCCTCAGGCCGGGTCAGCTACGCCGATCTGGCGAACCGCGTCGACGAGGTCGCCCCCCTTCTCGGCGCCACCCGGCGCCTCGTGCTGGTCGAGAGCAGCAACACCCTCGAGTCGCTCACGACCTACCTCGCCGCCCTGACCCGCGGCCACGTCGTGCTGCTCGCACCGGACGGAGACCCCGCTCGCCGGCTGGCCGAGGCCTGGGACCCCGACGTCATCGTCGGTGACGGCGACATCCGCGAGCGCCGTCCGGGCACTGCCCACGACCTCCACCCCGACCTCGCGCTCCTCCTCAGCACGTCGGGGTCGACGGGGTCGCCGAAGCTGGTGCGGCTCTCCCACGACAACCTGCGTTCCAACGCGGCGAGCATCGCCGCCTACCTCGGTCTCACCGCCGACGACCGCGCCATCACGTCGCTGCCGATGCACTACTGCTACGGCTTGTCGGTCGTCCACAGCCACCTCCTGGTCGGCGCCGGACTCGTCCTCACCGATCGGTCGGTGGTCGATCAGTGCTTCTGGCGCCTGGCCGGGGACGCCGGCGCCACCTCGTTCGCAGGAGTCCCCTACACGTTCGAGCAGCTCGAGCGCTCCGGATTCTCCGAGCGCACACTGCCCTCGCTGCGCTACGTCACCCAGGCCGGAGGTCGGATGGCGCCCGAGACGGTCGGACGCTGGCGCGACCGCGGACGGCGCTCCGGATGGGACCTCGTCGTGATGTACGGCCAGACCGAGGCGACCGCCCGGATGGCGTGGCTCCCACCTGACCGGGCCGAGGCCCACCCCGATGCGGTCGGGATCCCGATCCCCGGCGGATCCTTCCGGCTCGAACCGGTGGCAGGGATCGACGAGCCCGGCGTGGGCGAGCTCGTCTACGCCGGTCCCAACGTCATGCAGGGCTACGCCGTGTCCGCGGCCGACCTCGCGAGGGGAGCGGAGCTCACCGAGCTGCGCACCGGCGACCTGGCCCGCGAGGTCGACGGCCTGTGGCAGGTGGTCGGACGCCGTGGCCGTACGACGAAGCTGTTCGGGCTCCGGATCGATCTCGATCACCTCGAGAGCCAGGTCGACGCCGAGGTCCGCTGCGTGGTCGTCGACGAGACCCTCCATGCCTTCACCGACCGTCCTCGCACGGCTGACCGCGTGGCGGGCGCGGTCGCGGCCGCGTCCGGACTTCCCGGTAGTGCGATCCGGGTGACCACCCTGCCCGCGATCCCCCGCACGCCGAGCGGCAAGCCCGACCTCGCTGCACTGACCGAGCAGGCCACGCTCCTGGAGGGTGCCGGCGACACCCAGGACGTCCCGCTCACGCCGGAGCTGCTCCGCGAGGAGTATGCCCTGGTGCTGGGCCGGCCCCACGCCACGACGGCCGACTCGTTCGTGGACCTGGGTGGCGACTCCCTCTCGTACGTCGAGCTCGCCACCCGCCTCGCCGAACGGATCGGCGACCTGCCCCACGACTGGCACACCCGCCCCATCGTCGACCTCGCGCGCCCACGACGGACCCGCGCCGGCACCCGTCTGGACACCAGCGTGGTGCTACGAGCCGCCGCGATCGTGCTGATCGTCGGCAGCCACGCCAACCTCTGGATGGTGATGGGCGGCGCCCACCTGCTCCTCGCGGTGGCCGGTTGGAACTTCGCTCGTTTCCAGCTGTCTGCCGCCACCCGCACCGGACGCCTCCGCCACGGCTTGACCTCGCTCGGGCAGCTGGTCGTTCCCGCAAGCCTGTGGATCGGCCTGGTCGGGATCACGAGCGGCTTCTACGCGCCGGCGACCGTCGGGTTCCTCAATCAGGCCCTCGGCCCCGACCACTGGACCCTCCAGTGGCAGTTCTGGTTCCTGGAAGCGCTCGTCTGGACCTCCCTCGCCGTCCTGCTGCTGCTCGCGGTGCCGGCGCTCGACCGGCTCGAACGTCGGGCGCCGTACGGGTTCGCCGTCGGCGTGCTCCTCGCGGGTCTGTCGCTCCGCTTCGCGTGGGTCGGGATCGAGGCGTCCGGCGCGACGTCCAGGTACACGATCGGGGTGGTCGCGTGGTGGTTCCTCGTGGGCTGGGCGGCGGTCCGGGCCGATACCCCGCTGCGTCGCTGGACCGTGGTGGTGCTCACGGCGGTCGGAACGCTGGGCTACTTCGGTGACCTCGGCCGCGAAGCGCTGGTGATCGGCGGTATCGCGCTCCTGGTGCACGTGCCCGCCCTCCGGGTGCCGCGTCGCCTCGTGACACCGGTCTCCGTCCTGGCGTCGGCCTCGCTGTTCATCTACCTCACGCACTGGGTCGTCTACCCCCGCCTCGAGGACAGTGTCCCGGTGCTGGCCCTGCTGCTCTCGCTCGCAGTCGGCATCGGCTACTGGCGTCTGATGCGGCCTCTCCAACACCACCTGGGGCGTCTGGGCAACCGCCCGAGCGGGACGCGTCCCGTCGAGCCGGTGGGGTCCAAGGCACAATCTCTCCCATGCTCCTCGGGCGACTCCTCGCACTGACCCTCGGACTCGTTCTCGCCGGCGTCGGGCTGCCCGCGTTCGCGCAGGGTCTGCAACCGACCGAGCTGACGCTCGACAGCGTGAAGCGGTACGCCGACCTCGACACCCCGATCCGGGTCACGCTGGCGACGCAGGACGAGGGGCAACCGATCGCCGACGCCCTGGTCCTCCTCGAGCGCCGGGTCGACGGGCAGCTGGTCCGACGTCACGGTGCTCACGACGGACGAGGCCGGCCGCGCCGAGGTGCCCCAGACCCTGGCCCGCGACGCCCAGGACAACGTCTTCCGCGCGTCGTACGCCGGCGACGCGACCTACGAGCCGAGCACGTCGGGCCGCTACCGAGCTGAGATCAAACGGCGCGAGGGGGTGGCGACGGTCGGTGGACCGAAGCGCGTCGTCGACGAGAAGTCGGTCGAGCTCCGGGTGCGCTGGCGCACCGGGAACGGACAGCCTGTCGAGGGCCGACTGGAGCTGTTCCGGCGCGACCCCGGCGAGAAGAAGTGGGATCGGTACCGGCGGGTCCGCACCGGCGAGAACGGCGAGGCCACCCTCGAGGTCCGACCCCGGGTCGACACGAGGTGGCGGGTCGTCGCGCCGGTCCTGGACTGGGTCGGCCGCGACCGCAGCCCGGTCCACCGGGTCGACAACCTGCCTCCCGGCGTGCCCGTGAACCTGCCGAACGCGGCGCCCCGACCTCGCGTGAACCTCCCCGACCAGGCCCGGGCGGTCGGCGACGGGGCGAACCCGAAGGTCACCGCGATCCCGGACGGGATCTGGAACCAGATGACGGGCCGGTCGTGGCACCAGGGTTGTCCCGTCGGCCGGGCCGGACTGCGGCTGCTGCGCATCAACTACTGGGCCTACGACGGCTACCGCCACCGCGGCGAGCTGGTGGCGGCGACCAGCGCGGTGGACAACATGCGGGGCGCGCTGACCGAGATGTACGAGCGCAAGCTGCCCATCCGCTCGATGTACCGGGTCGACCGGTTCGGCTGGTCGAAGCGGCTCCAGGGCGCCGACGACTACCGCTCGATGGCCGCCGGCAACACGTCGGCGTTCAACTGCCGCGACGTCGTCGGCCGGCCCGGCGTGCGCTCACCGCACTCCTACGGCCGGTCGCTCGACATCAACCCCTGGGAGAACCCGTACCACGCGTCCGGCGGGTGGGTGCCCAACTCGTGGTGGGTGGGGCACTCACACCCACGGGTCGCCTGGCGCTCACGTGAGCACGCCGTGGTCGCGCTGATGGCGCGGCACGGCCTGCGCTGGACCTACGGCGTGCAGGACGCGCACCACTTCGACGTCGCGACCGGCAGCGGCCGCGTGATCGCCCCGAGCGCCCGGGCCTGCGAGACGACCGTCTGTCACTAGAACCTGTTCTAGACTTCGGCCATGGTCGCGTTCCTGATCGCCGGGGTGATCCTGGGCGTGCTGGCGTGGGTGCTGCGCAGAGGTCCCGGCGACCCGTCCCTCGTGCTCACCGTGATCGCCGGCGTGGTCGGCGCTCTCGTGGGCGGGGTCGGCATCAACCTGGTGCTGAGCGAGCCGTACGCCGATCTCAACGTCTGGAGCTTCGGCATGGCGTGCCTGCTGGCGCTCGTGCTGCTCGGGCTCCTCGAGGGCGGAGTCGGTCGGCGCCGGACGTCGTCGTGAGCGGGTGCGTCTTCTGCTCGATCGTGGCGGGGGAGACCGCAGCCGACGTGGTGCACGAGGACGACGACTTCGTCGCGTTCCTCGACCGCCGGCCGGTGTTCAAGGGGCACACCCTGCTCGTCCCGCGCGACCACCTCGAGACGCTGCCCGACCTGCCCGGACCGCTGCGCGACCCGTTCCTCGCCCTCGCCCAGCGGCTGGCCACGGCGATGAAGGACGGGCTCGGGGCGCAGGGCAGCTTCGTCGCGGTCAACAACACCGTCAGCCAGTCGGTGCCCCACCTGCACCTGCACGTCGTGCCGCGCACCAAGGGTGACGGGCTGCGGGGCTTCTTCTGGCCGCGCACGACGTACGCCGACGCTGGGGAGGCGGCTCAATTCGCCGCGCGGATCGGTGCGGTCCTAGAGTGATCGGCCGAACGCACACCCCCCAGGAAATCTAGAGAGCCCAGGAGCTGACGAGATGGGTCGATTCGACGGACGCGTGGCCGTGATCACCGGGTCCGCGCGCGGCATCGGCTACGGCACCGCACAGCGCTTCGCCCAGGAGGGCGCCCGGGTGGCGGTCATCGACCTCGACGAGGAGGCGGCCAGGAAGGCCGCGGCGGCGCTCCCCGGCGCCGACCACCCGAAGACCAGCCACGTCGGCATCGGCTGCGACGTGACCGACGCCACGAGCGTCGAGGCCGCGGTCGAGAAGGTCGTCGCCGAGCTCGGCGGGATCCACATCCTGGTCAACAACGCCGGCATCACCCGCGACAACCTGCTCTTCAAGATGACCGACGACGACTGGGACCTGGTCATCGGCGTCCACCTGCGGGGCGCGTTCCTGATGACCCGGGCCGCCCAGAAGCACTTCGTGGCCCAGAAGTACGGCAAGATCCTCAACCTCTCCAGCGTCTCGGCGCTGGGCAACCGCGGCCAGGCCAACTACTCGGCCGCCAAGATGGGCATCCAGGGCCTCACCCGGACCCTGGGCATCGAGCTCGGCCCCTTCGGCGTGAACGCCAACGCGATCGCGCCGGGGTTCATCGCCACCGACATGACCGATGCGACGGCGACACGACTGGGGATCCCGGTCGACGAGTTCCGGAAGATGAACGCCGAGTCCAACCCGGTCCGCCGGGTCGGGTTCCCGGAGGACATCGCCGCCGCCGCCGCGTTCCTGTGCAGCGACGAGGCCTCCTACATCACCGGCCAGACGCTGTACGTCGACGGCGGCGCCAAGCTCGGCTGAGACGCCACGGTTCGAATTGTCGACCGAAGTACTGTAGAAAGCCGCGGGACCTTGGCGCGCCTGACCCGACGACGCGCTGCCAGCCCGCACACTTGACCCGCACCACCCCCGATCGAAACGGAGCTGTTCCTCGTGCGTCGACTGCACCTGACCACGACCGCCCTGCTGATCACCGCCGGCCTCGTGCTGAGCGCGTGCGGCGGTGACGACGAGACCCCGGAGGAGGAGGGCGTGCCCGGCCAGGAGGTCGCCGCCGGCTCCGAGTTCCTCTCGACCTGGCCGCTGACCGGCCTCGACGTCGAGGGCGACGAGTCGTCTGCCCAGACCCACCCGGTGATGGTCGCCAAGATCGACAACACCGCCTCCAGTGCCCCACAGCTGGGGCTCGGCTCCGCGGACCTCGTGGTCGAGGAGCTGGTCGAGGGCGGCATGACCCGGCTCGCGGTCTTCTTCTACTCCGACATCCCCGGCACCGTCGGGCCGGTGCGGTCGATGCGCGCCAGCGACATCGGGATCGTCTCCCCGGTCGAGGCGCAGGTCGTCACCAGCGGCGCCGCCCCGGTCACGATCAACCGGATCTCGCAGGCGGGCATCAAGTTCTTCGGCGAGGGTGCTGCCGGGTTCTCCCGCGCGAGTGACCGGAGTGCGCCGTACAACCTGATGGCCGACCTGAGCGCGCTGCTCGACGCACAGAAGGACGTCGAGGAGTCGCGGCCGGACGACTACCTGCCGTGGGGTGACGCGGCCGACCTGCCCAAGGGCAAGAAGGCGACCACGATCGCGGCCGGCTTCGGCGGCCACACCACCAACTGGGTCTTCCGTGACGGCGGCTACGTCAACGAGAACAGCTACGCCGCCGAAGGTGACGAGTTCCCGACCGACACGGTCCTGGTGCTGCGCGTCCAGGTCGGCGATGCCGGCTACACCGACCCGGCCGGCAACCCCGTGCCCGAGACCAAGCTCGAGGGCCAGGGCGCGGCGTTCCTGTTCCACGACGGCAAGGTCGTCAACGCGACGTGGAAGAAGGACGGCCTCAGCGACGGCATCACCCTGTCGACCAAGCAGGGCAAGCTGACCGTGCCCGCCGGTCACACCTGGATCGAGCTGGTCCCGCAGACCGGCGGAACCCTCAGCTACAACTGAGCGAGCAACGCAGCGTCAGTCGGTGGGGACGGCGGGCAGCTCGACGCCGGAATCGGCCAGCGCCTGCATGCCCGCGAGGATGAAGGTGATGGCGGCCTCGACCCGCCGGGCGGCCGCGATCGGGTCCTCGCTGGTGGAGACCGACTCGCCGGCCGAGGACATCGCGCCGAAGAAGATCCGGGTGAAGGTCTCGGTCATCTCGTCGTCGAGCTCCCACTCGCCGGCCTTGAGCACCGACCCGACGATGTCGAGGACGTTGGCGAACGTCGAGCGCTCCTCCTGCTCGCGGTAGCGGGCGTAGCCGAGGACGGCGGGCCCCTCGAGGATGACGATCCGCCGGTAGCCCGGCTCCTGGACGACGTCGAGGAACGCCCGCAGTCCGGCCAGCGCCTTGGCCCAGGGGTCGTCGTGTCCCTTGAGCGCGTCCTGGATGGTGCGCGAGGCCTCGCTCTCGACCCGCTCGAAGACGGCCTCGAACAGCGCCTGCTTGCCGCTGAAGTGGTGGTAGAGCGCGCCCTTGGTCACCTCGGCGCCCGCGACGATCGCGTCGAGTGACGCGGCCGAGTAGCCGTGCTCGGTGAAGAGCTGCTCGCCCATGTCGATCAGGGCGCGCCGGGTGGCCGCGGAGTACTGCTGACGTCGCGACGGCACCCGAGGCACCAGCTTCGACACCGCGGCCTTGCTCATGCGGCCCCCTTGCTCATTCGGGGGAGTGTAGGCGAGGGGAGGCCCCGCAGGTGAGCAGCGTCACCACGGGCCACTTTGCATACCGTGAGTATGAGTCCGTACTCTGGGTACGTACTGACGGTATGTGAGTCACCGACGAAGGAGCGCACCATGAACTGGAACGCCTTCAAGACCCGCGGAGAGATCCTCCGCGACGTGTCCGCAGTCGCCGACGCCCGCCGTGACGGCGCGCTGCCGCTCGAGGTCGACGGCGTCCGCACCGCGTTCGCCGACGAGCTCGACCTGCTGGGCGCCCTGCAGCTGCGGTGGCACACCCGGCTCGCCGGCCGCATCGACCGCGAGCTCATGGGCCAGCCGCTCGACCTCCAGCAGGCCGTCATCACGGCCTGGCGGGCGACGGCCGACGAGATGCCCGGCGTCCGCGCGATCGTGGATCGTCACCGCGACCACCCCCTCGACGACGCCATGGCCGAGGCGATGGCCGTCGCCACCTCCAAGGAGCACGCCTGGCTCGCCGTGATGGCCGGCCTGGCGGGCATCTCCGACGGCGCGGCCGCCGTACCGTGCCGGCGCCGCGATCGAGGAGAAGGCGCGCCTGACGGGAGATGCCGTCGCCGCCTGACTCGATGGCCTGCGCCGCTGCCATGATGGAGCCATGGCAGCGGCGGACGGCGCGGGAGTGGCGCAGGAGGTGCGGGCGGGCATGCTGCTCGTCGCCACACCGCAGCTGCTCGACCCCAACTTCTCCGACACGGTCGTGCTGCTCCTCGACGTCGACGACAACGGCGCGCTCGGCGTCGTCCTCAACCGGCCGACGCCGGTGGCCGTCAGCGAGGTGCTCGCCGACTGGCGCGAGGTCGTCGCCGAGCCCGAGGTCCTCTTCCAGGGCGGCCCGGTCAGCACCGAGGGCGCGCTCGCGGTCGGGCTGGCTCCGCGACGCCGACGACGTCCCGGTCGGCTTCCGCGAGGTGCACGGCGCGCTCGGCGTGGTCGACCTCGACACGCCGGTCGAGCTGATCGACGGCTCGCTGTCCGGCATGCGGATCTTCGCCGGGTACGCCGGATGGGGGGCCGAGCAGCTCGGCGGGGAGATCGACGAGGGCAGCTGGTACGTCGTCCCGGCCCAGCCGCTCGACGTCTTCCGCGAGGACTGCACCGAGCTGTGGCGCGACGTGATGCGCCGCCAGCCCGGTGAGCTCGCGTGGCACTCCACACGCCCGCTCGACCCGGACCTGAACTAGCCCGACCTGATCTAGACTCGTCCATCATGAGCTCCCTCGGATTCGGCCCCGCGACCGACACGATCGAGGACCGTCGTACGGTCCCGACCGACGAGGGCGACCACGAACGCTTCTCCCACTACGTCCCCAAGGACAAGCTGACCGAGGCGATGGTCATGGGCACGCCGGTGATCGCGCTCTGCGGCAAGGTGTGGGTGCCCAGCCGGGCTCCCGAGAAGTTCCCCGTCTGCCCCGCCTGCAAGGAGATCTGGGAGCAGATGAAGGACGGCGACCCCGGGGACTCCGGGAAGTGACGGACCGGCTCGAGCCGGTCCCCCTCTCACCCGCGTGGCCCGACCGCGCGGCCTGGGGGACGGCCACGTCGCTGCGCGCCTGGCAGACCGCCGCGATGCACGACTACTTCGATCGCTCGCCCCGCGACTACCTCGCGGTGGCGACGCCCGGGGCGGGCAAGACGACGTTCGCGCTCTCCGTCGCCGCCGAGCTGATCGGACGCCGCATCGTCGACCGGATCGTCGTCGTCGCGCCGACCGAGCACCTCAAGAACCAGTGGGCCGAGGCCGCGGCCCGCGCGGGGATCCCGCTCGACCCGACCTACAGCGCCGGCAAGGGCAAGACCTCCTCCGACTACGTCGGGGTCGCCGTGACCTACGCCGGCGTCGCGGTCAACCCGCTCGCGATGCGGATCCGCACCGAGCGGTTCAAGACGCTGGTCATCCTCGACGAGGTGCACCACGCGGGCGACGCGCTGTCGTGGGGTGAGGGGGTCCAGGAGGCGTTCCAGCCGGCGACACGTCGGCTGGCGCTGACCGGCACGCCGTTCCGCTCCGACGTCAACCCGATCCCGTTCGTCACCTACGCGCCCGGACCCGACGGCATCCCGCGCTCGGTCGCCGACTTCACCTACGGATACGCGCACGCACTGGCCGATCACGTCGTACGCCCGGTGTTGTTCCTCGCCTACTCCGGCGACATGCAGTGGCGCACCCGCGCCGGCGACGAGGTCGCGGCGCGGCTCGGCGAGCCGCTCACCAAGGACCTGGCCGCCCAGGCGCTGCGCACCGCGCTCGACCCCGCCGGGTCGTGGATGCCGGCGGTGCTGGCGGCCGCCGACAAGCGGCTCTCCGAGGTACGCCGCCACGTCCCGGACGCCGGCGGGCTGGTGATCGCGACCGACCAGGACTCCGCTCGCGCCTACGCCGCGCTGCTGCAGAAGATCGCGGGGGAGAGGCCCACCGTGGTGCTGTCGGACGAGAAGGCCGCCTCGCGCAGGATCGCCGAGTTCAGCGGCAACGAGAAGCGCTGGATGGTGGCGGTGCGGATGGTGTCGGAAGGCGTGGACATCCCGCGGCTCGCCGTCGGTGTCTACGCCACCACGACCGCCACCCCGTTGTTCTTCTCGCAGGCGGTCGGCCGGTTCGTCCGGGCCCGCAACCGCGGTGAGACCGCGTCGGTGTTCGTGCCGTCCGTGCCGAGCCTGCTGGGCTACGCCACCGAGCTCGAGGCCCAGCGCGACCACGTCCTCGGCCGCACCATCACTGACGAGGGCGACATCTTCGCCGCGGAGCGCGACCTGTTGGCGGCCGCGCAGGCCGGGGAGGGCGCCTCGGAGGAGCTGGCGCTGCCGGGCTACGAGGCGCTCGGGTCGCAGGCCCGCTTCGACCACGTGCTCTACGACGGCGCTGCGTTCGGCCACACCGCCGAGGTCCACGTCGGGTCGGAGGAGGAGATGGACTTCCTCGGCATCCCCGGGCTGCTCGAGCCCGACCAGATGCGCGAGCTGCTCCACCACCGACAGAAGGAGCGCGCCGCCCGGCGCCGACCGGCGGCGGAGGAGCCGGACCCGGACGACGTGACCACCCACGAGCAGCTCGCGGTGCTGCGGCGCGAGCTGAACGGGCTGGTCGCTGCCTGGCACCACCGGACCGGACAGGCCCACGGCGTCACGCACGCCGCGCTGCGCCAGGACTGCGGCGGACCGGCCGCGGCGATCGCGAACGCCGACCAGCTGCGGGCCCGGATCGACCGGGTCCGGGAGTGGGCCGCCCGGCGTACGTCCTGAGGCGGGACGAGACGGCGGACTCTGTCGGCGAGTCTTCGGGTTCGCGGGGGAAGTTTCGGGTGCGAAGTTTCGGTTTCCCCGGTCGACCGGGGAAACCGCGCAGCCCGGCTAGGGTCGGCCTATGGCGGCTGAGACCTCACAGACGCTCGACCGCGGCATCCGGGTGCTGATGGCGCTCGCGGGCGCGCCGCAGGGGTTGTCGGTCACGGCTCTCGCCGAGGCGCTCGGGATCAACCGGACGGTCGTCTACCGCCTGGTCAGCACCCTCGAGCAGCACGCCCTGATCCGCCGCGACGGGCAGGGCCGGCTCCACGTCGGGTTGGGCGTGCTCCATCTCGCCACGGCCGTCCAGCCGGTGCTGCGCGACGTGGCGATGCCGGTGCTCCGCCAGCTCGCGGAGCGCGTCGGCTGCACCGCCCACCTGACCGTCGCCGACGGCGACGAGGCGCTGGCGCTCGCTGTCATCGAGCCGTCCTGGACCGACTTCCACGTCAGCTACCGGGTCGGCGCCCGGCACCCACTCGACCGCGGTGCCGCCGGGAAGGCGATCCTCGCGCTGCGCGACGTCGACGGTCCGCCGTACGTCGCCACGGTCGGCGAGCTGGAGCCGGGGGCGCGCGGGCTGGCCGCCCCGGTGCGCGGCGTCGAGGGGCTGGAGGCGAGCGTCGGCGTGGTGACCCTGGCCGACCTCGACGTGGAGCGGCTCGGCCCGCTGGTGGCCGAGGCGGCCGACCACCTGGCCCGCCAGCTGCGCTGACATCGCGGCCGGTGGCGGCCCGGGAAGGTAACGGGCCCTGGCTGACGCTCCTGCGCCGTCACAACGGCGCACCAGCGCCATCAACGACCCGTTACCCAGTCACCCTCAGCCGCCCACAGGGTCGGCCAGGAGTACGCCGGGGCCGGGCCGGCTGACGACGTCGCGCGGGTCGGCGAGGTCGTGCCCGGCGGCGCAGCGGGCGTGCAGCTCGACGACCGCGCCGCAGTCGCGGTGGGTGAACTCGACCGGCGGCCCGGAGGGGTCGGCGAGGTAGCGGTCGCCCCAGCGGGCGACGGCGACCATGACCGGGTAGAGGTCGAGCCCCTTGGCGGTCAGCCGGTACTCGTGTCGCTCGCGCTGGCCCTGCTCGCGGTAGGGCTCGCGACGCAGGATGCCCTGGTCGACGAGCAGCGCGAGGCGGTTGGTCAGCACCTGGCGGGGGATGCCGGTGTGGCGCCGCATGTCGTCGAAGCGGCGGATGCCGTTGAAGACCTCGCGCAGCACGACGAAGGTCCAGCGCTCGCCCAGGATGTCCATGGCCCGCCCGATCGTGCAGTTGTCGGTCGAGAAGGCGAGCGCAGGTGGTGTGGGCATGACCACACCCTAAGTCTTGTTGACAGACTCAGCAAGGAGAGGGCATGCTCGGTCCATGACGCAGACCCAGGGGTTACGCACCGAGTCACGCACCTTCAGCTGGGCATCGCCCGGCCAGGCCGACCTCGGCTCGCTGCTCGAGCTCGACGGCCTCGGCCAGCTCCAGGCGATGGTCGAGCGGCGACGCCCCGCCGCCGCCGATCATGGAGACCCTGGGCTTCACCGGCTTCCACCCGGAGCGAGGCCGGGTCGTGGTCGAGATGCCGGCCGCGGAGTTCCACTACAACCCGCTCGGCGGCGTCCACGGCGGCGTCATCTCGACCCTGCTCGACACGGCCGCGGCGTGCGCGGTCCACTCCACGCTCGCGGCGGGCGAGATCTACACCTCGCTCGACCTGACCGTGAAGTTCCTGCGGCCGGTGACCGTGGACTCCGGGCCTGCTGACCTGCGAGGGCACCGTGCTCCAGCGCGGGCGGCGTACGGCGCTGGCGCAGGCGCAGCTCACCGACGAGCGCGGCAAGCTGGTCGCCCACGCGACCAGCAGCTGCATGATCATGACCTGATCGTCAGCTCAGGGCGAGCGGCAGCACCCGGTAGGGGACCTGGGTCGCCAGGGCGATCACGGTCGACGACCGGACGATCGCGGGGTCGTTCAGCACCAGGTCGATGACCCGCTGCAGGTCGGTGTTGGAGCGCGCGACCACCCGTGCCCACATGTCGCCGGCGCCGGTGATGGTGAACGCCTCGAGCACCTCGGGGATGGTCGCCAGGTGACCGGCGACCGTGTCGTGCCCGGCGCCCTGCCGGATCTCGAGGGTCAGGAAGGCGGTCACCGGGTAGCCCAGCGCCTCGGCGGAGAGCTCGGGGCCCCAGCCGGTGATCACGCCGGAGGCGGTGAGCTTGTCGAGCCGGGCCTGCACCGTGCCGCGGGCGACGTCGAGCCGGCGCGACGCCTCCAGCACGCCGATCCTCGGCTCGTGGGCGAACAGGGCGATCAACCTGCCGTCGAGTTCGTCCATCGCGGCCTCCTTTGCTGGGCAATGTGTCTAGCGTTTCGTCGTACTGTTGCACAGGTTGCCGAGATGTCGGCAGGGTGGGGCGCATGACCGACACCACCGTGAACACGACGCTCACCGTCCTCACCCACGAGGAGGAGCAGGCCGGCCTCACCCTCGAGCAGCTGCAAGCAGCTCGTCGGGCTCGTCGAGTACGACGCCAGCAGCGACCCGTTCCCCGTGACCGCGATGGACGCCGTCGTGCTTCGTGGTCGGCAACGCCACCCAGACCGCGAACTTCTACCAGCTCGCGTTCGGCATGGAGCTCGAGGCCTACCGCGGCCCGGAGACCGGCAGCCGCGACGCCAAGTCCTACGTGCTGCGCTCGGGCTCGGCCCGCTTCGTCTTCACCGGCGGCGTCACCACCGACAGCCCGGTCCTCGACCACCACCGCGCCCACGGCGACGGCGTGGTCGACCTCGCGCTCGAGGTGCCCGACGTCGACAAGTGCATCGAGCACGCGCGCGCCCAGGGCGCGACGATCCTGGTCGAGCCCCACGACGTGTCCGACGACCACGGCACGATCCGCACCGCCGCGATCGCGACGTACGGCGAGACCCGGCACACCCTGGTCGACCGCTCGCGCTACGACGGCCCCTACCTGCCCGGCTACGTCGCGGCGACGACGACCGTCACCCGCCGCGAGGGCCACCCGAAGCGGCTGTTCCAGGCCGTCGACCACTGCGTCGGCAACGTCGAGCTCGGCCGGATGGACGAGTGGGTCGAGTTCTACAACAAGGTCCTCGGCTTCACGAACATGGCCGAGTTCATCGGCGACGACATCGCCACCGACTACTCCGCGCTGATGTCGAAGGTCGTCGCCAGCGGCAACCACCGCGTGAAGTTCCCGCTCAACGAGCCGGCGATCGCGAAGAAGAAGTCGCAGATCGACGAGTACCTCGAGTTCTACGACGGCGCCGGCTGCCAGCACATCGCGCTGGCCACCGGCGACATCCTGCGCACCGTCGACATCCTGCGCGACCACGGCATCCAGTTCCTCGACACCCCCGACTCCTACTACGACGACCCCGAGCTGCGCGAGCGGATCGGCGACGTCCGGGTGCCGATCGAGGAGCTCAAGAAGCGCCGGATCCTGGTCGACCGCGACGAGGACGGCTACCTGCTGCAGATCTTCACCAAGCCGATGGGCGACCGGCCGACGGTCTTCTACGAGTTCATCGAGCGGCACGGCTCGCTCGGCTTCGGCAAGGGCAACTTCAAGGCGCTCTTCGAGGCGATCGAGCGCGAGCAGGACCTCCGCGGCAACCTCTGACATCCAGGTAGTCCGCCGCCGAAGCACCGCCGCTACCTCGGAAGTGGTGCTTCTGGCGGCGAACTATCGCGATCTGCGGCCGGCTGACAATCGGGGAGCGGCGCCCCGTTACAGCAGTTGGCCTTCATGTGGCAGTGGGGGCAGAGCCACCGGGTGGAGATCGGGTCGAACTCTTTCCCGCAGTAGTCGCACGGCATGGAGCGACCGTACGCCCGGACGGGGTGCGGCAGGATGGAGCCATGCCGACGTACGTCGCGTTCCTGCGCGCCATCAACCTCGGGGCGACCCGGAAGTTTCCGAAGGCCGACATCGTGGCGGCGACCGAGGCCGCCGGTGGGACGGACGTCGCGACCCACATCAACACCGGCAACGTGCTGCTGACGACGACGCTGCGCTCGCGGGCCAAGGTCGAGGCTGCCCTGGAGCGGGCCTACGAGGCCGACCGTGGCTTCGCGGTACCGACCATGGTCTTCACCCCGGCCGAGATCCGGGAGATCGCGGCCGACGGCGCCGCGATGGAGCACCAGGGGCGCCAGTACGTCTCGCTGCTCAAGGAGGAGCCGACCGCGGCGGCGACCAAGGTGATCGAGGAGGCGGGCGGCGACGGCGAGCGCGCCATCGTGCGTGGCCGCGCCGTCCACCTGCTCCTGGACGATGCGTACCACTCCGCCGGGCTCACCAACGCCCAGGTCGAGAAGGCGCTGGGCGTCGCCACCAACCGCAACCTCACCGTCATCCGGGCGCTGGCCGAGAAGTGGTGCGGCTGAGCGCTACTCGCCACGGAAGACGGGTCGCCGCTTCTCGGAGAAGGCGGCCATGCCCTCGGCGAGGTCGGCGGTGCGCAGCAGCAGCGTCTGCCCCGTGCGCTCGCGCTCGAGCGCGTCGTCGAGCGCGGTCAGCGTCGCGGCGTTGATCGCCTTCTTGGCGGCGGCGAAAGCCAGCGGCGGACCGGCCGCGAGCCGTCGTACGACGCGGGCTACCTCGTCGTCGAACTCGTCGTCGGGCACGACCTCGGCGATCAGCCCCGCGTCGTGGGCTTCGCGCGCCGACAACGGCTCGGCCAGCAGGGCCATCCGCATCGCCCGGGCCCGGCCGATCGAGGCCGCCACCGTCGCCGTGGAGCCGCCGTCCGGCATCAGCCCGATCCGTGCGAAGGCGAGCAGGAAGGACGCGGACTCCCGGGCGACGACCACGTCGGCAGCGAGCGCGGCCGAGCAGCCGACTCCCGCGGCGACCCCGTTCACCGCGGCCACCACCGGCTTGTCGAGCGTCGTGATCGCGCGGATGATCCGGTTCGCCCGGTCGAGGGTCGTGACGTCGAAGCGCTCGTGCGCGTCGGCACCGGAGATGTCGGCGCCCGCGCTGAAGGCGTCGCCGGCGCCGGTCACGACGACGACCCGGACGTCGTCGTCCGACGTCGCCCGTTCGACGACCGCGGCCAGCTCGTCGGCCATGCTGTCCGACAGGGCGTTGTAGACCTCCGGGCGGTTGAGCGTGAGCCAGAGGGCGCCGTCCTCGACGCGGCTCTCGAGGTCAGCCAACGGAGATACCGGCGTCCCGCATCTCGGTGACCGCCGCCCGGCTCGACTCCTCGGCCACGCCGGCGCACAGGTCCGGCAGCAGCCGCGTCTCGAACCCCTCCCGGACGGCGTCGAGCGCCGTCGCCCGGACGCAGTAGTCGGTGGCGATGCCGCAGACGTCCACCTCGGTCACCGAGCGCTCGCGGAGCCAGTCGGCCAGGGAGACACTGCCGGTCGTGCGACCCTCGAAGCCGGAGTACGCCGCCTGGTGCTCGCCCTTGAGGAAGATCGCGTCGAACGGCTGCGGGTCGAGGTTGGGGTGGAAGGCCTCGCCGTCGGTGCCGACCTTGCAGTGGACCGGCCAGCTCTCCTGGAAGTCCGGGTCGTCGGACCAGTGGTCGCCGGGGTCGATGTGGTGGTCCTTGGTGGCGACGACGTGGTCGTAGGCCGGTGCGTCCGGCCCGCGCGAGGTCCAGGCGTGCAGCAGCTCGGCGATGTCGCTGGCGACCCGCGCGCCGCCGGTCACCGGCAGCGACCCTCCCTCGCAGAAGTCGTTCTGCACGTCGACCACGATGAGCGCACGCTTCATGGTCGAGACTAGTAGGGCGGGGGAGCCACGCGATGACGTCGGGCAGCATCGCGTCCCAGAGCCCCCACTCGTGGTCGCCGGGGCGGAAGTCGGTGGTGACGTCGACCCCCGCCGCGACCGCCTGCTCGGCCAGCCGGGAGTTGGCCGCCATCAGTCGGTCCTCCTCGGTGCCGCAGCCGAGGTAGAGCGGCGGCACGTCCGCGGCCTCGGTCGCTCCGAGCAGCTCGTAGAGGTCGTCGCCGGCCGCGAAGCTCCCGTCGAAGACCCGGTCGACGATCTCGCTGCGCTCAGGCCGGTCGGCAAGGCTGCGGACGTCGACCGCCCCGGAGAGGCTCGCGACGCCGGCGAACCGGCCCGGATGGGTGAGGCCGAGCTTGAGGGCGCCGTAGCCGCCCATGGAGAGGCCGGCGACGTAGGTGTCCTCGGGCCGCTCGGAGACGCGGAAGATCTCGGCGACCAGACGGGGCAGCTCCTCGGAGATCCACGTCCAGTAGGCGTGGCCGTGCGCCTCGTCGGCGTAGAAGCTGCGGCCCGCGGCCGGCATCACGACCGCGAGGCCGGCGGCCGCGGCGTAGCGCTCGACGCTGGTGTAGCGCACCCACGCCGTGTGGTCGTCGGAGAGTCCGTGCAGCAGGTAGAGGACGGGCCAGCCGTGCGCCGGGACCGTGACCGACTCGACCCCGATCTGCTGGCGGGTGGACTGGGGCAGGACGACGTTGATCGACGTCCCGACCTCGAGGGACTCCGAGAACAGGTCGACGGTGAGCAGTGCCATGAGCCGACCCTACGACCCGTGCTGGGTCGCGATCACCGGCTCGCCGCGGCTCATCATCTGGGCGGCGATCGGCAGCTCGTCGCGGGACGAGAGGTGGCGTGCGCGGGCGGCCTCGAGCGGTTCGCGACCGACGACCTCGCCGTCGCGTACGAGCGGCACCAGCAGGTCGCGGTCGTCGCCCGTCAGGAGGCGTCGTCGACGGGCGGACTCGCCGATCGCCGACGACCTCGGCCTCGGCGACGCCCGCGGGCGTCGCGCCGCCGCAGCGCGAACTTCCGGCCGCCGACCGAGACCTTGTCGGGCTCCGCTTCGCGACCGAGACCATCGCGCCGTCCTCACCCTCGCGGGCGACCAGCTTGTAGACGAAGCCGCACGTCGGGTGGCCGCTGCCGGTGACGAGCTGGGTGCCGACGCCGTAGCCGTCGACCGGTGCGGAGGCCAGCGCCGCGATGGCGTGCTCGTCGAGGTCGCTGGTGACCACGATCCGGGTGCCGGTCGCGCCGAGCGCGTCGAGCTGGTCGCGGACCTGCTGGGCGAGCACGCCGAGGTCGCCGCTGTCGATCCGGACCGCGCCCAGCTCCGGGCCGGCGACCTCGACGCCGAGCCGCACCGCCTCGGCGATGTCGTAGGTGTCGACGAGCAGCGTGGTGCCCCGGCCGAGCGAGTCGACCTGCGCGCGGAACGCGTCCGCCTCGGTGTCGTGCAGCAGCGTGAACGAGTGGGCGGACGTGCCCGCGGTCGGGATGCCGTAGCGCTGCCGGGCGGCGAGGTTGGACGACGAGGCGAAGCCGGCGACGTACGCCGCCCGGGCGGCCGCGACCGCGGCCTCCTCGTGGGTGCGCCGCGAGCCCATCTCGATGCAGGGCCGGCCGCCGGCCACGAGCGTCATCCGGGACGCGGCCGACGCGATCGCCGAGTCGTGGTTGTAGATCGACAGCAGCACCGTCTCCAGCAGCACCGCCTCGGCGAACGTCGACTCGACCACGAGCAGGGGCGAGTAGGGGAAGTAGACCTCGCCCTCGGCGTAGCCCCACACGTCGCCGCTGAACCGGTAGTCGGCCAGCCACGACAGCGTCGGCTCGTCGACGACGGCACCGGACCGCAGCGTCTCCAGGGCCGCGTCGTCGAACCGGAACGCCTCGATCGCGTCGAGCGCCCGGCCCACGCCGGCCACCACGCCGTACCGCCGCCCCTCGGGGAGCCGGCGCGGGAAGAGCTCGAAGACCGACCGCCGGTCCGCGGTTCCTGCCGCGAGCGCCGCCTGGAGCATGGTCAGCTCGTAGTGGTCGGTGAGCAGGGCGGGAGTCACGGCAGTCACTGTGCCACCATGGTCACGTGTCCGCTGCCAGCCCGGTCGAGGTCGAGCCGACCCAGACACCCGACGAGATCACCCTGCTCTCCAAGCCGTGGGTGACGATCGTGTGGAACGACCCGGTCAACCTGATGTCCTACGTCACCTACGTCTTCCAGAAGTACTTCGGCTACGACAAGAAGAAGGCCGAGAAGCTGATGATGGAGGTCCACGAGGACGGCAAGTCGGCGGTCAGCCACGGCACGCGCGAGGAGATGGAGCGCGACGTCCAGGCGATGCACGAGTACGGGCTCTGGGCCACCATGGAGAAGCAATAGATGAGCGGCTTCGCCCGCCACCGCCGCAGCGGTCACATCATCGCGACGTTCAGCGGCTTCGAGGCCGACCTGCTGCGCTCGCTCGCCTCCCAGCTCGTCGAGCTGCTGCGCAACGAGGCCGCGGTGCCGCGCACCACCGAGGACCCGTTCGAGGCGATGATGGACTTCAGCGGGCCGACCACCGAGCCGGAGGACCCGGTGCTGGCCCGGCTGTTCCCGACGGCCTACCCGCACGACGAGGAGGCCGCCTCGGAGTTCCGCCGGTTCACCGAGGGGACGCTGCGCGACGGCAAGGCCGCCGGGCCGCCGTCATCATCGACACCCTCGAGGAGGCCGGGCTCCCGCCCGAGCTCACCGAGGACGGCCTGGTCGATCGACGTGGAGATGGAGCAGCCGGACGGCCGAGGCCTGGCTGCGGTCGTTCACCGACCTGCGGCTGGCCCTGGCGACCCGGCTCGGGGTCGAGGAGGGCGACGACGAGGTCTGGCTCGCCATGGCCGACGACGACCCCCGCGCCCAGGCGCACGACATCTACCAGTGGGTCGGCTACCTCCAGGAGACCCTCGTCGACGCGCTCACCGCTTGACCCGGCCGCCCACATCGTGGGCGAGGCGGGTCGAGGACCGGGCGCTGCCTACCCTTGACGGGTGCTGACCATCGACCGGGCGACCTACGACGCCATCGTCGCGCACGCCAGCGGGACCACCCCGACGAGGCGTGCGGCGTCGTCGCCGGGCCCCGCGGGCAGCGACCGCCCGGAGCGGTTCGTCGAGATGGTCAACGCCGCCGGGAGCCCGACGTTCTACGAGTTCGACTCCACGGACCTGCTCCACCTCTACAAGGAGATGGACGAGCGCGACGAGGAGCCGGTCGTGATCTACCACTCCCACACCGCCACCGAGGCCTACCCGAGCCGCACCGACATCGGCCTCGCGATGGAGCCGAACGCCCACTACGTGCTCGTCAGCACGCGCGAGCACGGGAATAACGAGGGCCCCGTGGAGTTCAGGTCCTACAGGATCGTCGACGGCGAGGTGACCGAGGAAGAGGTCACCGTCGTCGGCCCGCCCGCCCAGTCCCCCACCAGAACGAGGAGTACGCCTGATGGCCATCGAGGTCCGGATCCCGACCATCCTGCGCACCTACACCGACGGCGAGAAGGCCGTGACCGGCGGCGGCGCCAGCCTGGGCGAGCTGATCGACGACCTCGAGACCAACCACCCCGGGCTCAAGGAGCGGCTGCTCGAGCCCAAGGACGGGGTCGCGACCTGCGCCGGTTCGTCAACGTCTACGTCAACGACGAGGACGTCCGGTTCCTCGGCGGCCTCGAGGCCGAGGTCAGCGACGGCGACCAGGTCGTCGTGCTGCCCGCCGTCGCCGGCGGCTGAGTCGCCAGGAGCCATGTGACCCGGTACGACAACCTCCTCGCCTCGGTCGGCGGCACGCCGCTGGTCGGGCTGCCGCGGCTGTCGCCGAGCCCGGACGTCCGGCTCTGGGCCAAGCTCGAGGACCGCAACCCGACCGGCTCGATCAAGGACCGGCCGGCGCTGAAGATGATCGAGGAGGCCGAGAAGGAGGGCCGGCTCCGGCCCGGCTGCACCATCCTCGAGCCGACCAGTCGGCAACACCGGCATCTCGCTGGCGATGGCCGCCCAGCTCAAGGGCTACCGGCTGGTCTGCGTGATGCCGGAGAACACCTCCGAGGAGCGCCGCCAGCTGCTGCGGATGTGGGGCGCCGAGATCATCTCCTAGCCCGGCCGCGGGCGGCTCCAACGAGGCGGTCCGGGTCGCCAAGGAGATCGCGGCCGAGCACCCCGACTGGGTGATGATCTACCAGTACGGCAACGAGGCCAACGCGCTCGCGCACGAGGAGGGCACCGGCCCCGAGCTCCTCGCCGACCTGCCCGAGATCACCCACTTCGTCGCCGGCCTCGGCACCACCGGCACGCTGATGGGCGTCTCGCCGCTTCTTCCGCCGCGCCAAGCCCGACGTCCGGATCGTCGCCGCCGAGCCGCGCTACGGCGAGCTGGTCTACGGCCTGCGCAACCTCGACGAGGGCTTCGTCCCCGAGCTGTACGACGCGTCGCTGATCGACGCGCGGTTCTCGGTCGGCCCGCGCGACGCCGTACGCCGGGTGCGTGAGCTGCTCGAGCTCGAGGGCATCTTCGCCGGCATCTCGACCGGCGCGATCCTGCACGCCGCGCTCGGCCCAGGCCGCCAAGGCGGTCAAGGCGGGCGAGACGGCCGACATCGCGTTCGTCGTCGTGCGACGGCGGCTGGAAGTACCTCTCCACCGGCGCCTACGAGGGCACCGTCGACGAGGCCGAGGACCGGCTCGAAGGCCAGCTCTGGGCATAGGGTCCACCCATGAGGAATCGCGTCCTGGCCGTCGTCGTCCTGCTGCTCGCCACGCTGGTTCCCAGCGCGAGCTGGGCCAGCACCGGCGCCGCCGAGCCGCCCGTCGCGACAGAGCCGCCGACCATCATCGGCCAGCCCGTCTACGACGACCCGGCCGATGCCCATCGGGGCACGTGGGTGCCCGAGACCGGGCTGACGTTCAGCTACCAGTGGCTGCGCGGGGGCCAGGAGATCGCCGGCGCGACCAAGTGGCTGTACCGGCCCGTGCTCGCCGACCTCGGCAAGCACCTGCGCGTGCGGGTGACGGCCACCGACGAGTCCGGGCAGACCGGAGTCTCCACCAGCGAGCCCAAGGAGGTGCGGAAGAACCAGCTGCGCAACACCACCCGACCCTCGCTGTCGGGCACCAAGCGCTACACCCACGACGCTCACGGCCGACCGCGGCCGCTGGGGCCGCAACCGGGTCGCGGCGTCGTACCGCTGGCTGCGCGACGGGAAGCCGATCAAGGGCGCGACGTCGAAGAAGTACCGGCTCTCGTGGGAGGACGTCGGCCACCGGGTGCGGGTCCGGGTGTTCGCGCGCAAGGACGGCTACAAGATCGGCCAGGCCACGCTCGGTGGCGACGCGCCTGATCATGCACCGGGTGGCGGCGCGGCGGACCGCGACCTACCGCATCGAGACCCGCGGCACGATCACCGCGAGCATGGACGTCTTCCGCGCAGCAGGTCGCGGAGACCTTCGCCGACCCGCGCGGCTGGCGTTCGGCCGGTGTCGTCTTCAAGCGCGTGGCCGAGGGCGGCGACTTCTCGGTGGTGCTGGCCGAGGCGAGCACCGTGCCGTCGTTCTCGTCGGTGTGCAGCGCGCAGTGGAGCTGCCGGGTCGGGCGCTACGTGATCATCAACCAGATGCGCTGGCTGCACGCCTCGCCGTCGTGGAACGCGCGAACCAGCCGCTGCGCGGCTACCGGCACATGGTCGTCAACCACGAGACCGGCCACTGGCTCGGGCCACGGCCACCTCGGCTGCTCCGGCGAGGGCAACCTCGCGCCGGTGATGATGCAGCAGTCCAAGGGCCTCGACGGCTGCCGCCACAACCCGTGGCCGCTGGCGTCCGAGCTCTGGTACTCCTGAGCTCACCGCACGGTGAGCCGCGTGCGGTCGAAGCCGAACTCGCTGCCCGGCACCCGGCCCAGCCCCAGCAGCCGGGTGGCCAGGTTGGCGGCGTCACCGTTGCGGACCGGCGGCCGCTTCGCGCCGTACGTCGTGCGGCGGCGGCCGGGGTCGCGGTAGTCGTCGTTGAGCTCGTAGAGGTCGGCATCCGCAGCGACCCCGACGCCCCACACCACGAACGGCACCCGGAAGCTGGCCCGCTTCGTGGGGTCGAAGTGGCCCGGGGGCGGGCCGCGTCCGCCGTGGTCGGCGGTCACGATCAGCGTCATGTGGTCGCGCAGCCTCGGCCGGGACTCGATCGTGGTGACGACCTTGCCCAGCAGCCGGTCGGCGCGCGTGACCGCGGCGTCGAACTCCCTCGACGAGAAGCCGTGCTCGTGGCCCGCGTCGTCGGGGAGCGAGAGGTGCAGGAAGGTCAGGGCGCGGCGGTGCTCGACGAGGTCGGGCCGGGCTGCCCGCACCAGTCGCGGGTTGCGCTCCCGCAGCACGAACCGGTCGACCCCGGCCGGCCACGACCGCTCGAACAGCGACAGCTTCTGCTTCGAGGTGAACAGCGCGGGGTCGCGCCGGTCGGAGTCGACAGCCGAGAACACCGATGCGACGCGGTGGCCGGCCGCGTCCTGCACGGTGCGCGGGGCGAGCCGCTCGTCGTTCCAGAAGACGCCGTGGCCGCCGCGGCTCGCGTCGACGCGCCGGCCGGTCACGATGCTGGTGTGGTTGGGCAGCGTCGTGGTCTGCTCGCGAACCGTCCGGGCGTTCAGGGTGCTCGCGCCTCGGCGCATCAGGCGGTGGAGCGTCGGCATCCGATCCCGGCCGAGTCGGCGTACGGCGTTCGAGCCCAGCGCGTCGAGCGTGACGATCAGGACCTTGGTCGTGCGCGGTGCGGCCTCCACTCGCGCGGTGCCGGTCTCGGGGACGGCGACCGCCGGCACGGACACCAGCGCCACGGAGAGCGACGCCAGGAGAAGCAGGCGGAGGCGCACGCGGGTCAGGCTACTGGTTTCGAGACGGGTCACTCGCTGGCAGGTTCACGCCCTCCGAGCTGGAACTCGTGGGCGAGCTCAGCCGAACACCATCACAGCTTCGCGCACTGGTCCTCCTTGTTGCCCTCCACGACGTTGCCGCTTCCGGTCGGTGCTGGGGTGTTGCTCTTGCACTGGAGGTTGCCATCGACCCGGTTCCTGCTCACCGTGAACGCGCCGTCGTTGGAGAACAGCTGGATGTCGCTACCGGTGATGGTGCGGACCAGCTTGCCGCCGCCACCCTGTTTGGCCTGGATGCTGCCGCCGACCCGGCTGCGCCGCTCCACGCCGTTGACGACGCGGGAGGTCACTTCTACTACACGGTGGTTGTCGGCCTGAACGTTGCCGCCGACGACGACGCCCCGGGCATAGAGCCGGGCTTTCTCCTTGACCTGGACGTTTCCGTCGACGCGAGTTCCTATCAGGGAACAGGTGGCGCCCTTCGGGACGATGACGTCACCGTCGATGGACACGGCGCGGATCGTGCCAGAGCAGGTGACGCTGTCGGCCTGGGCCGCCGGCGCGGTCAGCAGAGCAGCGGAGAGAGCGAGCGGCACGGCCGCGAGCAGAATCTTCACGGTTCCTCCTCTGGTGGTGGGGGTGCCACACTGTCTCGCCACCGTGAGCACGCCGTGAGGGGAGGATGAGGGTTCTCTCACGGCCCGTCGCGGAGTGTCACCGAGGCGGCGGCCACGTGAGTTCGGTCGCGTCGACGTGTCTTGCGGGCCGTGTGGTCGTAGCCTTCGCCTGTGTCAGCAGCGCTCGCCGAGGCTCCGATCGGCATCTTCGACTCCGGCTTCGGTGGGCTCACCGTGGCCCGGTCGGTGATCGACCAGCTGCCGCACGAGTCGGTGCGTCTACCTCGGCGACACCGCCCGCCAGCCCTACGGGCCCAAGCGCGATCGCCGAGGTGCGCGAGTACGCCATCGAGTGCCTCGACCACCTCGTCGACCGCGGCGTGAAGGCGCTGGTCATCGCCTGCAACTCCGCGTCGCGCCGCCGTGCTGCGCGACGCCCGGGAGCGGTACGACGTCCCCGTGGTCGAGGTGATCCTGCCGGCGACCCGGCGCGCGGTCGCCGCCACCCGGAACGGTCGGATCGGCGTGATCTGCACCCGCGCGACGGCCGAGTCGATGGCCTACGAGGACGCGTTCGCCGCCGCGCCGCACGTCGACCTGCTCACCCGGGCCTGTCCGCGGTTCGTCGACTTCGTCGAGGCCGGCGTCACCGGGGGCGAGGAGCTGCTCGGCGTCGCCCGCGACTACCTCGACCCGCTGACCGAGGCCGGCGTCGACACGCTGGTCCTCGGGCTGCACCCACTACCCGCTGCTCACCGGCGTCATCTCGCTGGTGATGGGCGACGGCGTCACGCTGGTCCGCAGCGCGGAGGAGTGCGCCAAGGACGTCTACAAGATGCTCGTCGACACCGGCCTGATGCGTGACGGCGGCGAGCCGGCGTACGACTTCCTCACCACCGGCACCCCGGCGAGTTCGAGGCGATCGGTCGCCGGTTCCTCGGCCCCGAGATGGTGGCCGCTCGCCAGTTCGCGGCGGTCTGACGATGAGACTGACCGATCGTCGGCTGCTCGGGCTCCTATCCCGGCCCGGACTCCCCGGCCAGCTGCTACCTCCTCGAGGCCGACCACGACGGCCGCACCTGGCGGGTGCTGCTCGACCTCGGCTCCGGCGCGCTCGGCGCGCTCCAGCGCTACGCCGACCCGCTGGCCATCGACGCCGTGTTCCTCAGCCACCTGCACGCCGACCACTGCCTCGACCTGTGCGGCTACTACGTGCTGCGCCGCTACCACCCGACCGGCCCCCAGCCGCGGATCCCGGTCTGGGGCCCGCCGGACACGGCCGATCGGATGGCCCGCGCCTACGACCTGCCCAGCGACCCGGGCATGCGCGAGGAGTTCGACTTCCGGCGCTACGACGGCGTCGTCGAGCTCGGTCCGTTCCGCGTCGAGGCGATCGCGGTCGAGCACCCGGTCCCGGCGTACGGCCTGCGCGTCAGCGCCGACGGCGTCACCCTCGGCTACTCCGGCGACACCGGACCGTGCGCCGGCCTCGACGGTGTCGCCCGCGACGTCGACCTGCTGCTGGCCGAGGCGTCGTTCCGCGCGCCGGCGCCGACAACCCCGAGGACCTGCACCTCACCGGCGTCGACTGCGGCGAGACCGCCGCGCGCGCCGGCGCCCGCCGGCTGATGATCACCCACGTGCCGCCGTGGCACGACCGCGGACGAGGCCGCGGCCGAGGCGCGCACGGTCTGCGACGGCCCGGTCGAGCTGGCCCGGCCGGGCGACGTCCACGAGCTCTGACCTCGTACGCTCGTCAGACCAGCCCGGCGTCGTGGACGCACGATCGCGATCTGCACCCGGTTGGTCACCTGCAGCTTGTCGAACAGCCGGGACACGTGAGCCTTCACGGTCGGCACCGACAGGTGGAGGTGGGCCGCGATCTCGGCGTTGCTGTGGCCCGCGCCCGACCTCGAGCGCGACGTCGCGCTCGCGCTCGGTGAGCCGCTCGAGCGGAGGTCTTCGCGGTCGCGGCGCGGTCGTCGCCGGACTCCTCCCGGATCCGGTCGATGAGGGTGCGGGTCGCGGCGGGGGAGAGCATCGGCTCGCCGGCGGCGACGGCGCGGATCGCCTCGACGATCTGGGGCGGCGGGGTGTCCTTGAGCAGGAAGCCGTCCGCGCCGGCGGCCAGCGCGCCCGACGACGTGCTCGTCGGCGTCGAAGGTGGTCAGCACGATGACCCGCGGCGGATCCGGGCGCCGGTGCAGCTCGCGGGTCGCCTCGAGCCCGCCGAGCACCGGCATCCGGATGTCCATGAGCACGACGTCGGGATCGAGGTCGCCGCAGGCGGTCAGCCCGGCCCGGCCGTCCGGCGCCTCGCCGACCACCTCGATGTCGGACTGGCCTCCGAGCATGAGGCTCAGCGCGGAACGCACCAGGGGGTCGTCGTCGACGATCAGCACGCGCGTCATGCGCGCCACGGTATCCAGCCGTGCAGCTCGAAGAACGGTCCGTCCCGCCGGTGCTCGAGCCGCCCGCCCCGCAGCGCGGCCCGTTCGGACAGGCCGATCAGGCCGAGCCCGCTCCCGGGTGTCGCGGTGGGACCGAAGCCGAGCGGGTTGCGCAGCCGGACGTCGATGCCGGCGTCCGGGTCGCCGGTGAGCTCGACGGTGAGCACCGCGCCGGGTGCGTGCTTGCGGGCGTTGGTGATGCCCTCCTGCACGATCCGGTAGACGGTCCGGCCGACCACGTCGGGGAGCGCCTGACCGTGGGTGTGGACGCGGTCGCGATAGGTGATCGTCAGGCCCGATTCGCGGGCCTCGTCGAGCAGCGTCGGCAGGTCGGCGTACGTCGGCTGGGGGCGGTCGTGCAGCTCGCCGGTCTCGGCGTCGCGCAGCACCCCGAGCACGTCGCGCAGCTCGGTGAGCGCCTCGTGGGCCTGCTCCTGGACGACCTGCGCGCTGTCGCGCATCCCGTCGGCGTCGAGGTCCTCGCGGAACGCCATGGCGCCGGCGTGCAGCGAGATCTGGGAGATCCGGTGGGCGAGCACGTCGTGCATCTCGCGGGCGATCCGGGCCCGCTCGGTGGTGCGGGCCTGCGCCAGGCGCATCTCCTGCTCGGCCTCGGCGCGGACGGCGCGCTGCCGCAGCGACCACAGCAGCTGCCGTCGCGACCCGATGTACATGCCCCAGCCGAGCATGCCGAAGGTGACCACCACGTTGAACCCGACGTTGAACCAGTAGGGCTCCTGGCTCTCGATGGCCTGGGTGTCGGCGTACACCTGGTAGCAGACGACGCCGAGGACCCCGATGACGGCGATCTGGCCGAGCCGCTGCCGCGTCGCCAGCGAGACCGCGGCGAGCGTGGCCGGGCCGCAGGCGACGCCGGAGACGAGCGTCATCACGTTCAGCACGATCGCGATGCCGAACGGGTATCGGCGCCGGAAGGCCACCAGGACGTACGCCACGAGCCCGACGCCGAGGTCGAGGTACCAGAGCCAGCGGTGCTCGGCCCACTGCTCCTGGAACGCCGTGCTCCACACCAGGCCCGACAGCACCACGCACACGGCGTAGCGCCACAGGTGACCCCAGCGCGTCAGCGGCGGCTGGAAGTCCTCCGGGTCGGGTGGGTGGTCCACGTCGCTCAGGCTAGGCCGCTGCCGCGTTCGACACAGGCTGCCCCGGGCCCGGACGACCCCCTACTTTGGTCACCGATCTGCAGCCTCGGGTCCGGTACCGCCACACCCCGTCATTGGGTTGGATGGTGGACATGATCGAAGTGACCGGACTGACCAAGTCCTACGGCGGCTTCCTGGCCGTCGACGACATCTCCTTCCAGTGCCAACCCGGCCGGGTGACCGGCTTCCTCGGGCCCAACGGCGCCGGCAAGACGACGACGATGCGGATCATGGTCGGGCTGACGCCCGCCACCCGCGGCAACGTGACGATCGGCGGGCTCGACTACCGCCAGATCCCCAACCCGGGACGCCACGTCGGTGTCCTGCTCGACGCATCGGCCCAGCACGCCGGCCGCACCGGCCGCGAGGTGCTCACCCTGGGCGCCCGCACCATGGGCCTGCCCGACAGCCGGGTCGACGAGATGCTCGAGCTGGTGTCGCTGTCCGGGAACGAGGGCAAGCGCCGGGTCCGCAACTACTCCCTCGGCATGCGCCAGCGGCTCGGCATCGCCCACGCGTTGCTCGGCGACCCGTCGGTGCTGATCCTCGACGAGCCCGCCAACGGTCTCGACCCGGCCGGCATCCGCTGGATGCGTGACCTCCTCAAGGGGTACGCCGACCGCGGCGGCACGGTCGTGCTGTCGAGCCACCTGCTCAACGAGGTGGAGCTGATCGCCGACGAGATGATCCTCATCGGTCGCGGCAAGATCCTGGCCCAGGGCGACAAGAAGTCGCTGCTCGCGGAGCGGACCCAGGGCACTCTGGTCACCGCCGTGGACAACCAGGCGCTCGCCGAGGCGCTCACCGCTGCGGGCCACCAGGTCCACCCCGTCGGCGAGGGTCTCAAAGTGGAAGCGACGCCGCTGCAGGTCGGCCAGACCGCCGCCGACAAGCAGGTCGTGCTGACCGAGCTCCGCGAGGCCTCCGGCGGTCTCGAGGACCTCTTCCTCGAGCTGACAGCCGACACCCAGCGCGACGACCTCGCCCAGACAGGAGCCACCGCATGAGCGCCACGACCAGCGGCACCCCGCTGCCGCCCCTCGACGTCTCCGGCACCCGCCGGGTCCCGTTCACGAGGCTGACGTCCGTCGAGCTCCGCAAGATGGCCGACACCCGGGCCGGCATCTGGCTGCTCGGCCTGATCGTCGCCATCACCGCCGTCTTCATGGTGATCTTCTTCATCGTCGCCGACGCCGACGACCGGATCTTCGGCAACTTCATCGGGATCGCCGCCACCCCGCAGGGATTCCTGCTGCCGGTGCTCGGCATCCTCCTGGTCACCAGCGAGTGGAGCCAGCGCACGGCGATGGTGACCTTCGCCCTCGAGCCGTCGAGGCCGCGGGTGATCCTGGCCAAGGTCGCAGCCGCGCTGATGCTGGGGTTCGGAGCCTTCATCGCAGCGATCGTCATCGGTGCCCTCTGCACCCTCGTCGGCGGCGCCGACGACGGGTTCGGCGGCCTGGAGGTGTCGGTGTTCCTGCTGTTCCTCGCCCTGCAGCTGCTCACAGTGCTCCAGGGCCTGGCCTACGGCCTGATCTTCCTCAACACCCCGGCGGCGATCGTGGTCTTCTTCGTGCTGCCGATCGCGTCGTCGATCGTCTTCAGCCTGGTCCCGAGCATGGCCGACAGCGCGCCGTGGCTCGACCTCGGTACGGCGCAGCAGCCCCTGTTCGAGGCGAGTACCGGCTTCGAGCTGACGGGTGAGCAGTACGCGCAGCTCGGGACGACCGCCCTGATCTGGATCGTGCTGCCGTTCGTGGCCGGCTGGTTCCGGGTCATGCGCGCCGAGCTGAAGTAGCGGACGAGTCGGGGCTCTCGCGGGGGAGAGCCCCGGCCCGGTCTCGACCCGCCCGTCGCGGCCTCGTGCCTCGGCCGCGGGGCTTGCTCGACCTGCCTCCCCACGCCGTCCGCTCCTGCGTCGCGCCCGGCTAGGGTCGGCACATGACCGCACCGCCTCGCGCCGACGGCCGCGCCGACGACCAGCTCCGCCCCGTGACCATCACCCGCAACTGGCTCGACCACGCCGCCGGGTCGGTGCTCGTGGAGTTCGGGCGGACCCGCGTGCTGTGCGCCGCGTCGGCCTCCGAGGGCGTGCCGCGCTGGCGCAAGGGATCGGGCCTGGGCTGGGTGACCGCCGAGTACGCCATGCTCCCCGCCTCGACCAACACCCGTTCCGACCGCGAGTCGGTCCGCGGCAAGATCGGCGGCCGCACCCACGAGATCTCGCGACTGATCGGTCGCTCGCTGCGCGCGGTCATCGACTACAAGGCGATGGGTGAGAACACCATCGTGCTCGACTGCGACGTGCTCCAGGCCGACGGGGGCACCCGGACGGCGGCGATCACCGGGGCCTATGTCGCGCTGGCGGACGCGGTCGCTCACCTGAGGTCCACCGGCGCGCTCACCGGCGAGCCGCTGACCGGCTCGCTCGCTGCCGTGAGTGTCGGCATCATCGACGGGGCACCCCGGCTGGATCTTCCCTACGAGGAGGACGTGCGCGCCGAGACCGACATGAACGTGGTGATGACCGGCGACGGGAAGTTCATCGAGGTGCAGGGCACCGCCGAGGGCGTGCCCTTCGACCGCGCCGAGCTCGACGGGCTGCTCGGCCTGGCCGAGAAGGGATGTGCCGACCTCACCCGGATCCAGAAGGAGGCGCTCGACCTCCGGTGGCTGAGGTTCTCCTCGCGTCCCGCAACGCCAAGAAGCTGGCAGAGATGGACCGCATCCTGGCCCCGCTCGTCACCGGCGTCCGGGTGCTCGGCCTCGACCAGGTGCCGCCGTACGACGAGCCGGTCGAGGACCAGCCCACCTTCGAGGGCAATGCGCTGCTCAAGGCACGCGCCGGGCTCGTCGCCACCGGCCGGCCGACACTCGCCGACGACAGCGGACTGTGCGTCGACGCGCTCAACGGCATGCCGGGGGTGTTGTCGGCCCGCTGGTCCGGGCCACCGAAGGACGATGCCCGCAACAACCAGCTGCTGCTCGACCAGCTCGCCGACGTCCCCGACGAGCGGCGCGGCGCCCACTTCGCGTGTGCGGTCGCGTTCTGCCACCCCGACGGCACCGAGCTGGTCGTCGAGGGCCGGATGGACGGCCGGATCCTCCGCGAGACGCGGGGGAGCGGCGGCTTCGGCTACGACGTGCTCTTCGCCGCGGTCGAGCATCCCGAGCTGACCACGGCCGAGCTCGACGCAGTTACGAAGGACCGGATCTCGCACCGGGGTCGGGCGCTGCGCCAGATCGCTCCGCTGGCGGCGCGACACGTCGGCTGATGACCATGCCCCACACCGCCGCCAGCGGAAACATCAGCAGCGAGTAGACGGCGGCCGGCACCGAGATCTCGGTGCTGTCGAGCACCTCGACGGCGACGTAGATCGCCAGCGTTCCGTTGTGGACGCCGATCTCGAACGACGACGCGATCGCCTGCCGGTCGGTGACCCCCAGCGCGCGGGGCACGAAGAACCCGGTGAGCAGGCTGACCGTGCAGAACAGCGCCGCGACCAGGCCGACATCGGCGAGGTAGTCACTGACGTTCTCGCGCTGGTCGAGCAGGATGCCCAGCACCAGGACGGCGAGGATCACCGCCGAGCCGATCCGGACCGGACGGTCCATCCGCTCGGCGAAGTCGTGGCTCCGGGCGTTGACCAGCATGCCGATGCCGACCGGGACCAGGATCAGCACGAACACCTTCACCACCTCGCTCAGCGGCATCGAGACGCTGTCGGACTGCTCGAAGTGGTCGATCGCGAAGTTCGTGATCAGCGGCAGCGTCGCGATCGCCACGACGGTGTTGATCGCGGTGAGCGTGATGTTGAGGGCGACGTCGCCGCGGAACAGGTGGCTGAACAGGTTGGCCGTCGTCCCGCCCGGCGACGCGGCCAGCAGCATCATGCCGATGCCGAGCAGCGGTGGCAGGTCGAAGGCGATGACGAGGCCGAAGCACACCAACGGCAGCAGCACGAGCTGGCAGCCCAACGCGACCAGCACCGCCCTGGGCGCGGCCCCCACCCGCTTGAAGTCGGCGACGGTCAGGCCGAGCCCGAGCCCGAACATGATGATCGCCAGCGCGATCGGCAGGCCGATGGTGGTCAGCGCAGAGTCCATGGCCGGACTGTAGTGATGTGGACGTGTGCCCGGCGAGAGTCGAACTCGCACTGGCCAGGACCTAAACCTGGTGCCTCTGCCGGTTGGGCTACGCCGGCATGCTGCTGACGTCATTCTGCTCCGCTGCGCCTGAGTGCGACCGCATCGGTATGACGTCTCAGGCACACGCCGCGGTCTCAGGCGAGGCCGAGGTCGCGGCGGAGCTTGGCGACGTGGCCGGTGGCCTTCACGTTGTACTGGGCGAGCTCGATCGTGCCCTCCTCGTCGACCACGAACGTCGAGCGCAGGGTTCCCTCGACGACCTTGCCGTAGAGCTTCTTCTCGCCGTACGCCGCGTAGGCACGGTGGGTCTCGAGGTCGGTGTCGGAGAGCAGCGTGATCGACAGGCTGTCGCGTTCGCGGAACTTGGCCAGCTTGGCCGGTGCGTCCTTGGAGACGCCGAGCACGTCGTAGCCGGCGGCCTTCAGCGAGTCGAGCGAGTCGGTGAAGTCGCAGGCCTGCTTGGTGCAGCCGGGCGTCATCGCCGCCGGGTAGAAGTACACGATCACCTTCCGCCCTCGCAGGTCTGCCAGGCTCACCTGCTCGCCGGTGTCGGACTCGAGGGTGAAGTCGGGGGCGGGGTCGCCGGGGGAGAGGCGCTGGGCCACGAGTCCTCCTTGTTGCAAGCGTCTTGCAATAACGTAGGGTGGTCATCATGCACGTTCCCGACGGATTCCTCGACGCCCCGACGTCGTTGGCGACCGGGGTGGTCGCGGCGGCGGGGATCGCGGTCGCGCTGCGGGGCGCTCGTCGTGAACTCGACGACCGTACCGCCCCGATGGCGGGCCTCGTCGCGGCGTTCGTCTTCGCCGCGCAGATGCTCAACTTCCCCGTCGGGGCCGGCACCAGCGGCCACCTGCTCGGCGGCGCACTCGCGGCGGTCCTGGTGGGGCCTTACACGGCCGCGCTCTGTCTCGCGGTGGTGCTCCTCGTCCAGGGACTGCTGTTCGCCGACGGCGGCATCACCGCTCTGGGCACCAACATCACGCTCTTCTCCATCGTCGCTGTCGGCACCGGCTGGCTGGTCTTCCGTGGCCTGCAGCAGGTGTTGCCGAAGCGGCTGTCGCTGGTGCCGCCCCTGGCCGGCATCGCGGCGCTCGTGTCCGTCCCGGTCACCGCAGTGGCCTTCGTCGGCCTCTTCGCGATCGGCGGCCAGGCGCCGGTCTCCCTCGACGCCGTCCTCACCGCGATGGTGGGCTGGCACGTCCTGATCGGCCTCGGCGAGGCGCTCATCACCACCCTGGTGGTGGGCAGCGTCGTCGCCACCCGCCCCGACCTCGTCTACGGCGCCCGCAACCTCATCGCCCAGCGCGAGCTGGAGATCCGCACCCCGACCGCTGACGGAGCCACCTCGTGACGACCCGCAACTTCCTGATCGCCGGTCTGGTCGTGGCGCTGCTGCTCGGCGGGGTCGCCAGCTTCTACGCCTCCAGCAACCCCGACGGCCTCGAGTACGTCGCCGACAAGGTCGGCTTCCTCGACACCGCCGACGACCACGCGGCCGCCGACGGGCCGATGGCCGACTACGCGGTCAAGGGCGTCGACAGCCCGCGCCTCGCCGGCGGGCTCGCCGGTGTCATCGGCATCCTGGTCACGCTCCTCATCGCCGGTGGCCTCGCGCTCGTCGTACGCCGCCGCGAACCGCAGGACTCGGAAGCCGGCTGATGGGCGCCGGGCACGGTCACCGGCTTCACTACCACGGGCACTCGCGGATCCACCGCGCCCAGCCGCACCACAAGATCCTCGCGCTCCTCGGTTTCGTCCTGGTCGTCGTGGCGACGCCGCGCGAGTGGTACGCCGCGTACGCCGCCTATCTCGTCGTGCTCGGGGGCGTGATCGCGGTCAGCCGGGTCCCGGTGACCTACCTGCTCAAGCGGCTGGTCGTCGAGCTGCCGTTCGTGGTGTTCGCACTGCTGATGCCGTTCATCGCGCACGGCCCCCGCATCGAGGTGCTCGGCCTGAGCCTGAGCGAGCCGGGGTTGCTCGCCGCGTGGGGGCTGCTGGTCAAGGGCACGCTCGGCGTCCTCGCCTCGCTGACGCTGGCGGCGACGACGGAGCCCCACGACGTGCTGCGCGGGCTCGAGCGGCTGCGGCTGCCCGACCTCCTCGTCCAGATCATGGGGTTCATGATCCGCTACCTCGACGTGGTGACCGGCGAGATGGGACGGATGCTCACCGCCATGAAGTCACGCGGCTTCGACCCGCGCCGCCCGCGCCACTGGCCGGCGATGGCCAAGGCGCTCGGCGCGCTGTTCATCCGCTCCTACGAACGCGGCGAACGCGTCCACCTCGCGATGCTCTCGCGCGGCTACACCGGCCGGCTTCCGTCATGACGATGCCCACGCTCGACGTCCGCGGACTCGCCTACGCCTATCCCGACGGACACCAGGCCCTGCACGGCGTCGACCTCCACGTCCATCCGGGGGAGCGGGTCGCCCTGCTCGGCCCCAACGGCGCCGGCAAGACGACCCTGGTGCTCCACCTCAACGGGATCCTCACCGCCGGGGCCGGGTCGGTGTCGGTGGGCGGGATGCCCGTCAGCCCGGACAACCTGAAGGAGATCCGGCGTCGCGTCGGCATCGTCTTCCAGGATCCCGACGACCAGCTGTTCCTCGGCACGGTCCGGCAGGACGTCGCCTTCGGGCCCGCCAACCTCGGGTTGAAGGGCGAGGCGCTGGAGCGCCGGGTGATGGAGTCGCTCGAGCAGGTCGGCATGGCCGACTTCGCGGACCGGCCGCCCCACCACCTCTCCTTCGGGCAGCGGCGCCGCGTCGCCGTCGCCACGGTGCTCTCGATGGAGCCGGAGATCCTGGTCCTCGACGAGCCGTCGTCCAACCTCGACCCGGCCTCGCGCCGCGAGCTGGCCGACATCCTGCGGTCGCTGGACGTCACGCTGCTGATGGTGACCCACGACCTCCCCTACGCCCTCGAGCTGTGCCCCCGCTCCGTGGTGCTCGCGGACGGGGTCGTGGTGGCTGACGGGGCGACGTACGACGTGCTCACCGACGACCGGTTGATGCGTGAGAACCGGCTGGAGCTTCCCTTCGGTTTCGACCCGAGGACCGATTGATAGCCTTCCCGGGTGAGCAATCGAGCTGTCGTCCCTCGAGCACGACATCGAAGAGACCCGCGAGCGGCTGGCCCACACGATCGACGAGCTGTTGCACCGCGCCAGCCCGCGCACGATCGTGTCCCGCGAGGTGACGACCATCAAGAACCACTTCGTCGACCAGCAGACGGGCGAACCCCGCACCGACAACATCCTGAAGTTCGCCGGTGTCGTGGCCGGGACGGTCGCGCTGTTCTTCGTGATCCGGAAGGTTGCGAGCTGACCCCCAAGCGCGCGGCGTCCGACAAGGCGCCGATCAAGATGCTCCACGACCGGATCCTGGTCGAGGTCGACCGCGACGCCGGGGAACGTCGCTCCAGCGGCGGCATCGTGATCCCCGCGACCGCCGCCATGGGAGCGCGCCGGCTGGCGTGGTCGCGCGTCATCGCCGTCGGGCCGCACGCCCGCACCGTCGAGAAGGGCGACCGGGTGCTGTTCGACCCCGAGGACAAGGCCGAGGTCGAGGTCCAGGGGGAGCTGTTCATGGTGATGCGTGAGCGCGACGTGCACGCCGTCGCTTCCGACCGACTCGGCGACGAGGCCACCGGGCTCTACCTCTGACTCGATCGGTCACAGCACCGCGTCGAGGAACCGCCTGGTCTCGGGGTGCCGGGGATGGTCGAACATCTCCTCGGGCGTGCCCTGCTCGAGGACCACGCCCTCGTGGAAGAACGCCATCCGGTGGGCGACCTCGCGGGCGAAGCCCATCTCGTGGGTGACCACGAGCATCGGCATGTGCATCTCGGTCGCGAGCCGCTTCATCACCGCGAGCACCTCGCCGATCAGCTCGGGGTCGAGGGCCGAGGTCGGTTCGTCGAACAGCATCACCTCGGGCTGCATGGCGAGCGCCCGCGCGATCGCCACTCGCTGCTGCTGCCCGCCGGAGAGCCGGATGGGGTGCTGGTCGGCCTTGTCGGAGAGGCCGACCTGGTCGAGCAGGTCCCGGGCCCGATGCTCGACCGAGGCGCGGTCGTTGCGGCCCCGGATGTCCTCCGACCCGTCGACCGGCGCCGCCAACAGCCTGCGCTCTCCCTTGCCCAGGGCCAGCGGCCCGGCCATGACGTTCTGGAGCGCGGTGAGGTGCGGGAAGAGGTTGAACTGCTGGAAGACCATCCCGGCGTGCAGGCGGACCTTGCGGATCTGCCGCCTCTTGCGGCGCGTCCGCAAGCCTCCTTCCAGCCTCAGCCCGGCGATCTCGACCGTGCCCGCGGTGGGGTCCTCGAGGAAGTTGACGCATCGCAACAACGTGGACTTGCCCGACCCGGACCGGCCGAAGACGACGATCACCTCACCCCGGTGGAGCTCGAGGTCGATCCCGCGCAGCACCTCGTGGTGGCCGTAGGTCTTGCGCAGCCCGGCTACCCGGACCACGACGTCCTCGCCGGTCATGCGGCTCCGCCGTGCTCACGGGCGGGCCCGGTGACCCGACCGGCATCGCGCACGTAGCCGGCGGACATCCTGGCCTCCAGGCGACTCTGGAGGAACGTGAACATCACGGTGAGCACCCAGTAGAAGACCGCCACCAGCACGTAGGCCTCGAGGTTCTTGAAGTCCGCCTTGCCCACGAGCTGGCTCCGTCGGAACATCTCGGCGCTCGCCGCCGCGACCCCGAGGAACGACACCAGCGCGGTGTCCTTCATCATCGCGATGAACTCGTTGCCCGTCGGCGGGATGATCACCCGCAGCGCTTGCGGCAGGACGACCCGGCGCATCTTCGCGACGTACGTCATGCCCAGCGCGTCAGCCGCCTCACCCTGGCCCTGGTTGACCGACTGGATGCCGGCCCGGAAGATCTCCGTCATGTAGGCGCCGTAGTTGAGGCCCAGCGCGATCGTCCCCGCCATGGCCGCCTCGAGGACCAGGCGCTGCTCGAAGTTGGTGCCGAGGCTCGGGAAGCGATCGACCAGGTTGCTCCCGATCTGCGGCAGCGCGAGGTACACGAGGAACATCTGCACGATCAGCGGCGTCCCGCGGAAGAAGGAGACGTAGAAACCGGAGATGCCGTAGAGGATCGGGTTGCGTGACAGCCGTGAGAGTGCGCCGATCGTCGCGAGCACGGTCGCGATGACGATGCCGCCCAACGCCATCAGCAGCGTGAACTGGAGTCCGCCGAGGATGAAGCCGAAGTTCTCCCGCATCCACTCCGTGTCGTAGTCGGCGAAGTAGAACAACACCGCGACCACCGCGAACAGGGCCAGCCACACCGTCGCGACCTTGAGCTGGAACGGCACGCGGGCGGACGCGAGGGCGAGGCGCTCCCCGGGTCCGCCCCCGTCCGACGTCACTGCTGGACCGTGAGGTCGAGCCCGTCGAACCACTGCTCGGAGAACTCGGTCAGGGTGCCGTCGTCGTGCATCTCGGCGACGATCTGGTCGGTGGCCTCGACGAGACTGGCGGGGTCGAGCTCCGAGCTCTTGTCGATCGCGACGCTGAGCGGCTCGTAGAACAACGGGTCGCCGACGACCTTCACCGGGTTGCCCTCGCCCACGTAGCCCTCCGCCACCGTGGCCGAGGTCATCGCGGCGTCGAGCCGGGTGCCGTCACCCAGCGCGAGGTCCTGCAGCGCCGTGGTGTCGGTGTCGTAGCCCTTGACCGTGGCGTCGTCGATGACGAAGTCGAAGGTGTAGCCCTCGATGTCGAGAGTCCCCTCGACGAAGTGCTCATAGGTGCAGCTGCTGCAGACACCGATGTCGGTGCCGTCGAGGTCGGTCGTGAGGTCGGTGATCGACGTGTTGTCCTCGTGCACCAGCACCACCGCGGGCGTGAAGTAGTAGGGCTCGGTGAAGTCGAGCACCTCCTGCCGCTCGTTGGTGACCGTCATGGACCCGACGCTCATGTCCCAGCGCCCGTTCCAGCCGCCAGCCGTGATGACGTCCCAGGACGGGGTCTCCCACGCGATGTCGACACCCAGCCGATTCGCGATCTCGGTGGCGACGTCGATGTCGAAGCCCACGTAGGTGTCCTCCTTGGGCACGTACTTCGACTGCGGCGGGTACGCCGCGTCCGTCGAGACGGTCAGCACGCCCCGGTCGCAGATCTCGGCCAGCAGGTCGTCGGTCGCGTCGGTCGTCTCGCACACCGTCCCGTCCGCAGGACCCTCGCCGGAGCCGCTGGGGGTGCCGGTCTCGGCGTCACCGCAGGAGGCCACGAGGAGAGCGAGGGCCGGCACGATCAAGTAGATGCGCATGGTGCTCCTATGTCCGCAGGATCCGAGACGGGATTCAGCGTCGCATGTCGGCGCCGCGTTGGGAACGGCCGTGATCGAGTCCACCGCTCACCGGTTACCGGCGCGTAACCACCAGCGGATCGAGGCGTTGGGCAGGTCATGCTGCGCACGCGCTTCGCCGCCTTGACCACGCTCGCCCTCGTCACGCCCTTGGCCGCCGCCACCCTGGGCAGCGCCGCCGGACAGCCGGCGCCGGCCGTCGAGCGGAAGCCGGCGTACGACGCCACGATCGAGCGGACCAAGCACGGCATCCCGCACATCACCGCCGACTCCTTCGCCGACCTCGGCTTCGGCTCCGGCTACGCCACGTCCGAGACCGCCCTCTGCACCCTCCTCGACACGGTGATCACGGCGCGCGGCGAGCGGTCGCGGTGGTTCGGCCCCAAGCAGCGGTACAACGACCAGGTCACCCTCGAGGCGAGCAACCTCCAGGTCGACGCGTTCGTCACCGACCTCCGCAACCGCAGGGTGGTCGAGAAGCTGCTGGCCGACAAGCAGAACGGACCGAGCAGGCAGGCGCGCGACATGGTGCGCGGCTACGTCGCCGGCTCGAACGCCTACCTCGACGACGTCGGCCCGAGAGGGGTCACCGACCCGGCCTGTGCCGGGGCGCCGTACCTCCGGGAGCGGGCGACCGCGATCGACGTCTGGTACGGCGTCTACCTCGCCAACCTGCTCGCGTCGAGCGGCGTGTTCGTCAAGGAGATCGTCGACGCCGACCCGCCGTCTCCCGACGACCCGGGCCTGCCGAACCCGACCGCCGCCTCCGTCGACCGCGACGAGCTGCTGACCGGTCTCGGGCGCGACCCCGAGTCGCCCTTCGGCTCCAACGCGACCGCCGTCGGCGGCCGGCACACGACGACCGGCAAGGGCATGCTGCTCGGCAACCCCCACTTCCCGTGGCGCGGCCGCTACCGCTTCACCCAGCAGCACCTCACGATCCCCGGGAAGTACGACGTCGCCGGCGCCTCGCTGATCGGCTCGCCGGTGGTCAACATCGGCTTCAACGACGACGTGGCCTGGAGCCACACCGTCTCCACGGCGTACCGGTTCACCCCCTACGAGTACCGGCTGGTCAGTCCGGCGACACCCACGACGTACCTCACGGAGGACGGTCCCGCCGAGCTGGAGCGCCGCGAGGTCTCGGTGACGGTCAGGACGAAGAACGGGCTGAAGCAGGTGGAGGAGGACCTCTACCGGACCGACGAGGGCTACGTCCTCGACGCCCCCGCCGTGCTGATGCCGTGGTCGGTGGCAAGCGTGTGGGCGATCCGCGACGCGAACGCCGAGCAGCTGCGCACGATCGACACCTTCCTCGACATGGGTCGTGCGACGGACGTCCACGACCTGATCCGGCGGCAGGACAAGCAGGGCGGCATGCCGTGGGTGAACACGACCGGCGCCGACCGCTCCGGCGGTGTCGTGTACGCCGACCACTCGGTCGTGCCGAACGTGCCGGACGACCTCGCCGAGGAGTGCCTGACGCCGACCGGTCGGGTCCTCTCCGAGCTGGCCGGGCTGCCCGGTCTCGACGGCACCCGAGCCGGGTCGACCTGCGAGTGGCGCACCGACGACGACTCCGTCCGACCGGGTGTCTTCGGGCCGAAGAACCTGCCGGTCACGTTCCGCCGCGACTGGGTCGGCAACGCGAACGACTCCTACTGGACGCCCAACGACACCGTCCGGCTCGAGGGGTTCGCCCGCATCATCGGCTGCGAGGACTGCGAGCGGACGATGCGGACCCGGATGGTCTACCGCTACGTCACCGACCGGCTCGAGCGGAAGAAGCGCCACCGGGTCTCGCCGCGGATCCTGCGCGGCTGGGAGCACCAGAACCGGCTGATGGCCGCCGAGGTGATGCGCGAGGACGGCGACCTCGACACCGTCTGCGACGCCACGGGCGAGACCGAGGCCTGTGAGGTCCTCGCGACCTGGGACGGCCGGTCGGACACGTCGTCGGTCGGCACCCACATCTTCGAGGCGTTCGTCGAGCGGCTGCCGGCCGAGGGGGTCTGGCTGACGCCCTTCTCCGCCGAGGAGCCGCTGACCACGCCCCGCGACCTCAACACGGTCAACCCCCAGGTGGTGCAGGCGATGGCCGACGGGATCGAGTCGATCCGCGCCGCCGGCGTACCGTTCGACGCCCGCTGGGGTTCGCTGCAGGTCGCCGGCGACCGGGGCGCACCCCCATCGCGCTCGGGGGCGGTACCGGTGACTCCGTCGGCAACGCCAACGCGCTCGCGTCGCGCGGTCCCATCACCAACCGCGACCGGTATCGGCCGATCACCTACGGCTCGTCGCACATCCAGGCGATCGCGTTCAAGCGCAAGGGGCGGGTCGACGCCCGCACGATCCTCACCTACGGCCAGTCCGAGAACCCGCGCTCACGGTGGTCGAGGGACCAGACCCGCCTGTTCTCGCGGGAGAAGTGGGTGCGGTTCGCGTGGACCGATGCCCAGATCCGCCAGGACCTGATCCGGCGCTACGTCGTCTCCAGTGGCTGAGCGAGCGTTGGGACGGGTCAGCGGTCAGTACGGCTGGCCGAGCGGCGTGGTTCCTGCTTCCCGCGCCTCCGACTCCGAGACGGTGGTCATCCGAACGAGCTCCTCGCGGCCTCCTCCTCCGGAGACGCCGAAGACGAGCACCGGGCCGGTGCCGGGCGCGTAGAGCTTGTATTCGAGCACGTCGGGTTCGATGGTGATCGTGTCCTTGGTCAGGAGAACGTCCTCGTAGTGTCCGGACGGGACCTCCGCCTGCTCCTGGACGCTGAGGATCTCGCCGTTGTCCTCGGCCTCGCCCTCGTAGTACTCCTGGCGGTAGGCCAGCCCCACCTCGGGTGCTCCGGGCATGATGACGCCGGCCATGGCCCCGTCGACGCCGGCCTCGAACGAACCCTCCCGGCTCGTCAGCCGCCCGCCCTCGAACTCGGCGGTGTCCTCGCCGAGGTACCAGACCGTGCCGTCCCCGTCCTGCGCGTACCAGTCGAACGTGTCCTCGACCAGCTCTCCGTCCCGGGTGACCGTGTCGCGTAGCACCCGAGCCGTGATCCCGGCCGCGACCTGCTTCGTCTGCGACGTCACGGTGACGACCACGGTGAGCTGCTGGCCACGCTCGTCGATCTCGCGATACGTCCATCGCGTGCCCGGCGCCATCGGCCAGTAGGGGTTGTCGATCGCGGTGGTGAACTCGTCCGGGTCGAGCTTCACAGACTGACTTGCGGTGGGCAGGCTCGCAGGCGGTGCCGCTTCGCTCGGGGCCGGTTCGTCCTCGCCGCACCCGGCAACCGCCAGGATGAGGAAGCAGACTCCCAGCGCCCAGCCGGTCCACCGGATCGGGGCGGACATCACTCCTCGTCGCCCGACTCTTCCTCGTCGGCTTCCGCGCTGACGACCTGGAAGTCTCGGTCGAGCTGGACATCGACCTGGTCGCCGTTCTCGAGCGTCACCTCGACCTCGTAGTAGCTCTCCTCGTCGCCGACCTCGGTCTCGGTGACCGTTCCTCCACCGGTCTCCTCGAGGGCGGCCGCGCTGGCCTGCTCGAGCGCGGCACCGGTGATGGGCCGCTCGCTGCCGTCGTCGTCGCCACTCGCGGCCCAGGCGATGCCGGCCGCACCGAGGACAATCGCCGCAGACGCGGCGAGCACCGCTGCTGCCTTCTTGGACATCTGTCGCTTCATCGTGGGTCTCCCTTCTCGCGATGATGCTGACCGTAGAGCGTGCAGATGATGCCCGGATGAAGCCTTCATCCGGGCATCATCCGGCTCCCTACGATGAGCGGATGCGGGTCCTGGTGGTCGAGGACGAGCCCAAGCTGGGGCGGTTGCTCAGTCGCGCCCTCTCAGAGCACGGCCACGTGGCGAAGCACGTCAGCACGGGAGCGGACGCCGTGACCGAGGCGGTGGCCCAGCCGTACGACGCGGTTCTGCTCGACGTGATGCTTCCCGACCTCGACGGGTTCGAGGTGTGCCGACGCCTGCGCGCGGCCGGCGTCTGGGCGGGAATCCTGATCCTCACGGCCCGGACCCGGGTGGCTGACCGGGTGGACGGCCTGGATGCCGGGGCGGACGACTACCTGAGCAAGCCGTTCGCGCTCGACGAGCTGCTGGCCCGACTGCGCGCGGTCGCTCGTCGCGGGTGGGCCGAACGGCCCGCGATCCTCAACGTGGGCGGCCTGCGGCTCGACCCGGCCGCGGCGCGCGTCTGGCGAGGTGAGAGCGAGATCAAGCTGTCCGCGCGCGAGCTCGCGGTCCTGGAGGCGTTCATGCGGCGGCCGGACCGCGTGCTGACGCGTGAGCACCTGCTGGACCTGGCGTGGGACGGGACCCACGAGGTGCAGTCCAACGTGGTCGACGTCTGTGTCCGCAACCTCCGGGAGAAGGTGGATCGGCCGTTCGGCGTACGGTCACTGGAGACGGTCCGCGGCCTCGGGTATCGGCTCGTGTCGGCCGAGAAATGATCGCCCGCGTGCCGTTTCGGGTGCGGATCGCCGCTGCGTTCGTCGCGGCGTCGGCCCTGACGTTGGTCGCGCTGGGGGCATTCGTCCAACTCAGGTTCTCCACCACGCTCAGTGAGCAGAACCGGGCAGCGCTGGAGTCCCGGATGGACACCCTGGCCGAGGTGCCGCCGGAGTCGCGGATCCGCGCGATCGAGCAGCTGGCCGGGACGTCGTACGGACAGGTCCTCGCCCCGGACGGCGACGTGGTCGGCCACTCGCCCGGCCTGGCGTCACCACTGGTGACTGGCCCTCCGGACGAGGGCTTTCGGGAGGCGATGGTGTTGCTGCCTGCCGAGGACGAGCGGGAGCGGTCGCTGCTCCTGGTACGGCGAGCGGGTGACCAGGTGCTGGTCCTCGGATCCTCGCTGGAGAGCGAGGAAGAGGCACGCGAGGGCCTGCAGGCGGCGCTGTGGATCGGAGGCGCGCTGGCCCTCCTGATCGCGGGTCTGCTGGGCTATCTCGTGGCCGGGTTGGCGCTTCGGCCCGTGGAGCGGATGCGCCGCCGTGCGGAGAAGATCTCGTCCGCCTCCGGCCAGCGGCTTCCCGTGCCGGCGGCAGACGACGAACTCCGACGCCTCGGCTCGACGCTCAACGAGATGCTCGACCGCCTCGACGCCGGGCTGATCCGCGAGCGCCGGTTCGTCTCGGAGGCTGGGCACGAGCTCCGGACGCCGCTGACCCTGCTGCGAGCAGAGCTCGACCTGGCGCTGTCGCGCAAACGTACGCCCGACGAGCTGCTCACGACCATGCACTCGATCAGTGAGGACGTCGACCGGTTGGTGTCGCTCGCCGACGACCTGGTGCTGCTCGCCGGCTCCGGTGACGTCATCGTGCTGCAGGAACAGGTCGACGTCACGGCGCTGCTGCACGAGGTGGCGAACCGGTATCGAGCAGTGCTCGTCGAGGAGGGCCGCGAGATCCGGGTCGCCGACCGGACTGACGTTGTCGCGCAGGGCGACCCGGGACGCCTCGAGCGGGCATTCGTCAACCTGGTCGACAACGCGGTCCGTCACGGAGCTGGCGACGTGGAGCTGGCCGTCGAGCGGGTGGGCGACCGAGTCAAGATCACCGTGGCCGACGACGGACCGGGGTTGGGCGAGCTGTCGAGACCGCGACCACGCCCTTCAGTCGCAGCGGCTCGGCCCGGGCCGGGCCCGGCCACGGCCTCGGGCTGACGATCGTGCGCGAGCTCGTGGAGGAACACCAGGGCGGCCAGCTGCGGCTGGCGAACCGTGACGGAGGCGGCTTCGTGGCCGTGGTCGAACTGTCGGTCCCGCGAGACACCTAGCACCTCGGCCCACCTAGCCCGGTCGCGCCGGGCTACACGAGGTTGAGGTTCCGGGCGGCCAGGAGTGCCTCGCTCCGCCGCGACGCGGAGAGCTTGCCGTACAGGCTGGAGACGTGCGTCTTGACGGTGTTCTCCGAGACGAACAGCGTCGCCGCGATGTCGGCGTACGTCGCCCCGCGGGCCAGCTCGTTGAGAACCTCCCGCTCCCGGGGGCTCAGCGTCGGCTGGATCAGGTGCCGGTCCTCGCTGTCGCGTTCCCGGGCGCTCGCCGTGGTGGGGGCGAACAGGGCTGCGATGTCGGGACGGTCGCGTCCGGCGCCGACCAGCTCCTCGACCCACCCCGCGAACGCGACCTCCTCGCGCCGCCCCAGCCGCCCCAGCAGCGTGGCGATCGGCGTCCCCTGCCGGCTCCACCCCAGGAACGGGACGGCGTTGCGTCGTACTTCCGTCGCGGCGGCGGCGTCGCGGAGCCGGTCGAGTGCCTCCTCGTGCTCCCCCAAGCGCATCCAGGACCTGCGCACCGCAGGCCAGGGCGAGCGCCCGGCTGGCGGGCTGCTCGTAGGCGGTCGCGCTCGCGGCCACCTCGAAGTGCTGCGCGGCGGCCCGACGGTCGCCCGCGAGGTCGTCACGCAACCCCGCCACCAGGGCTGCTTCGCCGTCGGCGGCGAGCGCCTGCAGCTCCGCCTCCACCCCCTGCAACCTGACCCGGTCCGAGGCCAGGGCAGCGAGGAATGCCTTCTCGGCCAGGAGGGCCACGGCCAGGTGCCGGGGAAGCGGTCCCGCCAGCGGCAGCTGCAGCGGCGCGGTCAGCACCTGCTCGGCGCCCGCCACCGAGTGCGCGATGAGCTGGAGACGGGCGTCGCGCAGTCTCAGCCAGAACCGGGTCGGCAGGTCCGCCTCGTGCACGGGGGGCTTCTCGCTCAGCGTGATGGCGGCGGCTGCGTCACCGGGGACGTCGGCGAGCGTGCCGAGGAGCAGGGCCAGCTGGGCGCGGGCCTCGGCGAACGGCGTCCGGGACGGCTGGGACTGGAGTGTCTGGAGCGCGTCGGTGGCGACCTGCACACACGTCCGCTCCCGGCCGGCCATGTACTCGGTGAACGCCAGGTGGGACGCGGCGACCGCAGCCAGCACGGGAAGATTCCGGTACCGCCCCAGGCTCGCGGCCGTCGTGAGGCTCGCTTCCGCGCCGTCCAGGTCACCGAGCCAGTTCTGACCGACACCGAGCTGCACCAGCAGGAGCGGCAACAGCGCGTCGTCCGGATCCTCACGACGCGGGTCGCCCTGCAGGTCGCGGACGAGGCGGCTCGCGTCGTCCACGCTGGACTCCAGCGCCTCGAGACCGAGCCGGGCACGCATCAGGTGGACGCAGGCGGCCGCCGCCGGGCTCAGCCCATGGTCGGATCCCTCACTGGCTGGCGCGTTCGGCGTGAGCAACCGGTTCATCCATCGCAGCGCGGACTCGATGTCGTTGACGGCCCAGCGTTCGAGAGCGACGGCGAACCAGGCAGCCGGGTGCTGATCGACCACGTCCGGGTGGCGGCGGACGAACGCGGCGATCGCAGGTCCCTGCCCCTCCATGACCAGGCGAACGCCCTCGGTGGCGAGCACGTCGGCGGCCAGGTCCAGCTCGTGGACGGCGACGAGCCGGTCGAAGGCGTGGGCGGTGTCGCCGCGACTCAGGTCGATCTGGACCGCTCTCACCACCGACTTCCTGGCCCGCTGGACGTCGAGGCCGCCGGCCACGTGGCGGCGCCGGATGACCTCGGCCAGCAACGGGTGGATGCGATAGCGCGCCTCCGGACCGTCGGTGGCGCCCTGACCCTGACCCCCGACCCGGGTGACCAGGAGTCCGGTGATCTCGAGCCCGGAGAGGACGTCGCCCGCGCCGGGGTCGTGGGACAGCAGGGCGGCGGTCGAGACCGTCACGACCTCCTCGGCGGCCGCGCACAGCAACAGGTGCTGCTCGCGCGGCTGGAGCGTCGCGAACACCCCGCTCGCCACCCGGTCTGCGATCGTCGTGTCGTCGCCGGCGTAGCGCCGCGCCGCGGCGACCGGATCAGCCGCCGCGCCGACCGTGCGGGCCGTGAGCACGATGGCGGCGCACCACCCCTGCGAGAGCGAGGTGATCGCCTCGAGCACCTCGGGCGAGGTCGAGCGGGCATGTCCGGCGATGAGGTCCGCCGATTCGTCGTCGTCCATCAGCAGCACGTCGCCGCGGAGAACCGTCACCTGGCCGAGGAGCTCGGGCACGAAGCGGGTCAGGGCGAGGTCCCAGCGACTGAGCAGCAGCACCCGGATGCTCTCGGGAGACTCCCGGAGGCGATGGTCGAGCATCCGCAGGGAGGACGGAGGCAGCGACTGGGCGTCGTCGACGACGACGAGTCGTGGCGTCCCTGCCCGCTCGGCGGCCCGGTCGAGCAGCTCCGCGAGGCGACTGGCGCCCCACGTCCGGTCGGCGTGCAGCCACGTCGCTTCGTCCGTCGTGGCCGGCGGCGGGACGTCGTCCGCGAGGTGGGTGCCCAGCAGCCAGCCGGCCACGCCGAGTGTCTTGCCCGCCCCGGCGGGCGCCACGAGCAGGGTCAGCGACGTCTGGGTCGCCCGGTCGAGCAACGCGGCCAGCCGGCGCCGCGGCACGTAGGTGCGGGGGAGCCGGGGGAGGTCCAGGGCGGGCCATGACGGCGCGCCAGAGGCTCCCGCCCCCACTTCGACTCCCGTCACCGTCTTCATGTATCGGCGTCCTTCCCGAACGCGGAGCGCCACGGAGGTGGGCGCTCAACCGCCCCTCTCACCAGGGAAATCTAAGCGCCGCACGACTCGCTCGGCCTCACCCGCTGGGGATGACCGCCAGATTCGGCGGCTGCAGTCACCTGAGACGGGTGACCCCGAGGACCGGTTCGAACCGCCACGATGTCAGGTGTGGTCGGCGACCCAGGGAGCGTGTGGGGTGAAGCAGCGGTGCGGAGAAGAGACCCCGCGGTGATGACCAGGATGATGATCCGGGTCGACGGGGAGCTCACCGACGAGCTCGTCGGCGCGTTCCCGCACCTCATCCCGCAGACGCAGCGCGCCACCACCACGCTCACCGGCGACCTCGCCGATCAGGAAGAGCTCCAGGGGATCCTCAACCTGCTGAACTCCCTCGGCATCAAGGTCGTCGAGATCGTCACCATCCCTGAGTAGCTGCACTCGCGTCCGGCGCGCCGCTGTCAGAGGCCGCCGAGGCCCAGCCCAGGATCGCGACGCCCAGCACGAGCAGGAGCACCGGTGTGCCGGGCCGGGGGAGTCGACGTCCTTGGTCTGCCTCCTCACCAGAGGCCGTAGATCGGGCCGACCAGGTAGAAGGCCACGAATCCGATCGTGTTGATGAACCCGTGGCACAGGATCGCGGCCCACAACGTGCCGGACCAGAGACGGAGCACGCTGAAGAGCACACCGTCAATCGTGGCCAGCACGACGCCGACCAGACCCTGCTCGGTGTGAAGCAGGCCGAAGAGGAGCGAGCAGGTGAGGACCGAGACCACGAGCCCCGTCCGCCCGTCTCCGAGCAGCGCGCGGACCCGGGTCAGCAGGTAGCCGCGGAAGGCGGTCTCCTCGACCAAGGCCGCGAGGGTCCAGGCGAGGACGAGCATGAGGAGGAGCAGCGCGAGGTTCCCCTGGAGCTCCTCGAAGCCGCTCACGTCCTGGCGCTGTCCGGAGATGTGGTTCGTCACGGGGATCAGCAGGGCGAAGTGGAGGATCGTCCAGCTCGCTGCGACCGCCAGCATCAGTCCGACGAGTCGAACCGGCTGCGCTGGCCGGTGAAAGCCGAGCGACGCCGGCCCCCGGCGCCGGGCGAGCAACGACACCCCGGCCAGCGCGAGCAGCACCAGCGATGGAAGCAGCTGATCGGCGAGCACCGCCGCGACGGCCACCGCCACCTCCAGGGCTGTGAGCACCCTCCAGAGGTGTCCGTCCTGGCTGGTGGACGTGGCAGACGAAACCGACTGCCTCACTCGAGTCACTGGCCCGCAGCCCTCGCGGCCAGCTGAGCAGCGGGCTGGTGCGTCTTGCTTCCGGCTCCCGTCTCGGGGCCGTCCGGCATGAGCACTGAGGTAACCCCTGATCCGGCGGTCAGCATCCACCGGCGGGTCACCAGCACGACAACTGCGGCCACGAGGACGAAGCCGACCATGTCCCAGGGCTGGGCGTCCGGCCACGCCGGCCCGTTCATCTGCGCGTGGAACAGGAACGCGACCAGCAGGCTTCCTCGCGAGGCGTTGAACATGGCGGTCAGGATCACGGAGATCGCAACGACGCCGAGGAAGAAGGGTCCGATGCTCCAGGCGGCCTGCTTGGTGCCCGACAACAGGAAGGCGGGGGTGTGCCAGACCGCGACCACCAACCCCAAGATCAGCGCCGCCCACAGTGGTGCGAACCGTCGCTGCAGAACGGGCAGCGCCACGCCGCGCCAGCCGAGCTCCTCGATCGGGCCGATCAGGAAGGCCGGAATCAGCGCGGGGAGCACGCCGTACCAGGGGGTGAACGGGAAGTCGCCGACGTTTCCGGTGATCACCGCACCGGCGTAGAAGACCGCGGGCATTCCCAGCAGCAGCACGAGCCACCACGCGAGAGGCATCCGCCACAGGGTCAGGCGGCGCAGGAAGGAGGCCAGGCCTCGCAGGCCGTAGTGCCGGATCACGAGCAGGACGCCGACGATGCCCGGCGCCCAGACCATCACGATGAAGACGGGGTTCGTGTAGCCCATCGGGCCGAGGACCGCCTCGATCGGATCAGCGAAGGCGACGAACAGGGCGCCCAGCCCCCAGGAGAGGGCGAACGTGCCGGCGAAGAAGTGCCACACCGTTCGCTGTGAGACGGGCCGTATCGCCGCCTCCACCGATGCGCGTGGCGGTCGTTCGCCGGAGACGAGGTCTTGACGCTCGGATGTGGTGGACATGCCAGCCTCCCTCACGAGGCGGCCGCGGCACCTACCAGGACAGCGGGCGCGAGGCGGGCCGCTTCAGCGGCTCCAGCCTTCTCCCGTCTGCTGGTGCGGCACAGTGCGGAAAGGCCATGATCCGGCAGGCCCAACGACCCGAATTCGCCAGGAACCGGAGCCACCGTCAAGCAGGTACCGGAGCCGTGTCAAGCACGAACCCGAGCCACTCCGTCAAGGAGGACCCGGGCTCATACAAGAGACTGGTACGCCATGAGGGACTTGAACCCCCAACCCGCTGATTAAGAGTCAGCTGCTCTACCAATTGAGCTAATGGCGCAGTGCTGTGAAGCGACCGCAACTTTACACTCGGCCACGGCACGGAGAAATCGGGAGGCGGCGGCGTGAGCGGGGTCACCGGGAGGCCAGCACGGCCTGCGCTGCGTTGTGTCCGCCGAGCCCGGAGACCGCCCCACCGCGGCGGGCACCGGAGCCGCAGACCAGCACCGAATCGTGGTCGGTCTGCACGCCCCACTGCTGGGCGGGGGTCTCGAGCCGGGCCCGGTTGGAGGCCCAGGGCCAGTCGAGGTCGCCGTGGAAGATGTGGCCGCCGGGCATCGCCAGGTCGGCCTCGACGTCCTGCGGGACCTTCGCCTCGATGCAGGGTCCGCCGGCGGCGTCGGTGGCGACGCACGAGGCGATCGGCTCGACCAGGTGCTCGTCGAGGGCGGCCAGGGCCCGTGCGACCGCCTCGGACTTGCGCGCCTCCGCGTCGTGCTCGAACAGCGCTGCCGGGGTGTGGATGCCGAAGTAGGTCAGGGTCTGCATGCCGGCGGGCGCGTCGCCGAGGATCGAGGGGTCGGTGAGCGAGTGGCAGTAGACCTCGCCCGGCATGACCGACGGGACCCGGCCGGCCGCGGCCTCGGCGTACGCCGTCTGGAGGTTGGCTGTAGTCGTCGGCGAGGCGCAGGGTGCCCGCGAAGGCGACGCGTGGGTCGACGCCCGACTTGAGCTCGCGGCAGCCGGTCGAGGAGCAGGTTGATCTTGAGCTGGGCGCCCTGCGGCTTGGTGTCGGGGTCCTCGTCCTCGCCGATCAGGATCCGGAGCACCCACGGCGCCACGTTGGCCAGCACGTGGCGGGCGGTGACGGTGTGGGTGTGCTGGCCGTCGTGCCAGGTCACCTCGGCGCTGTCGTCGCCGGCCCGGATCGCCGGAGACGCCGGCCGAGGTGAGGATCTCGGCCCCCGCGTCGGTGGCCGCCTTCGCCAGCGCCTCCGGTGACCGCGCCCATGCCGCCGACCGGCACCCGCCACTCGCCGGTGCCGTTGCCGATCTGGTGGTAGAGGAAGCAGCGGTTCTGGATCGAGCGACGGGTCGTCGAGGGAGGCGAAGGTGCCGATGAGGGCGTCGGTGGCGACGACGCCGCGCACGGTGTCGTCGGCGAACCGCCGCTCGATCGCCTCGCCGAGGGGTCGGGTGACCAGGTCGTGCCAGACGTCGGTCTACGGTCGCGTCGCGGATGGCTGCGCTCGGTCGGGAGCGGGTCGAGCAGCGTCGGGTGCGACGACCGCGGCGAGCTGGGCGACGTCGGCATAGAACGCCTGCCAGGCGGCGTACTCCTCGTCGCCGCCGGTGAGCTCGCGGAACGACGCGGCCGTGGCCGCGGCCCTCGCGCCGCTCGACGAGCAGGCCGCCGGGGTTCCCGTCGCGCAGCGTCGGGGTGTAGGACGCCGTGGTCCGTGACGCGAGGGCGAGGTCGAGCCCCAGCTCGGTGATCAGACTGCTCGGGCATCAGCGAGACCAGGTAGGATAGCGCGACAGCCGGGCCGGGTGGCCGGGGAAGGCGACGGCGGAGACGGCGGCACCTCCGGTGTGGGCCAGCCGCTCCAGGACCAGGACCGAGAGCCCGGCGCGGGCCAGATAGGCCGCGGCAACCAGCCCGTTGTGCCCTCCTCCGACCACCGTGACGTCATACGCTGTCTGCTCAGAACTCACCGCCCCAACCTAGCCGTGCCCCGCCCCCGAGGAGTCAAGGTGGCCGTGTCCGGCCTGACGCGCGTGAGCGTCCTGCTCGCCGCCGCCTTCGGCGTGGGCTGGCTCGCGGTCATCAGCCGCCCCGAGGGCGTGCTCGGGTCGGAGATGTGGCCGGCCGGGCTGGCGGCCGGAGCCCTGCTCGCCGCGAGCGGACGGTACGTCGTCCCCGCCGCACCTGGCGGTCGGGGCTGATCGGTTTCGCGACGTTCGCGCTGGGCGGTCGACCGCTCGACTTCGCCGTCTGTGCGCGGGCGTGGCGATCACCGCCGAGGCGCGTGGTCATCTGTGCGATCCTCACCCGGCCGCGGGCGCCAGCCGGCCACGCTGATCGACGACGTCGACCTGAGCCGGTTCGTGCTCGCCGTGACCGCGGGCGGCCTCGTGGCCGGGGCATCGCTCGGCGTGGCGGCGTGGCTGCTGACCGACAGCCGGCCGCTGCTCACCGCGCTCGGCACCATGGCCGGCCACATGTCGTCGGCGCTCGTGCTGCTGCCGTTCCTGGTCCGCACCGACGACCACGCACCCGTCGCTGCGCCGGCCGAGCGGGTCGTGCAGTGGCTGACGCTGCTGGCGGTCACCGTGGTGGTCTTCGTGCCGCACGACTTCCCGAGCCTGCTCTTCCTGGTGATGCCGGTGCTCGCCTGGACCGCGCTGCGCAGCTCGCTGCGCGAGACCCAGCTCCAGCTGCTGGCGGTCGCCACGGTCGCCACCGTGATGACGTCGTTCGGCTTCGGCCCGCTCGCCGAGGAGCAGGGCATCTACGCGCTGCCCGGAGTACGTGCTCGGCATCGTCCTGCAGACCTTCTTCATCGCCTGCGCGCTGGTCGCGATCCCGCTGTCGCTGCGCCGTGGGCCAGCAGCTGGCGGCGATCGGTCGGGCCGAGCGCGAGAGCGACCTGCTGCGCCGGGTCGATCGACAGCGCCCACGTCGCGATCATCGGGGCCGACGCCGGGCCGGGTCAACGCTCTTCAACCCCGGCGCCGAGCGGATCCTCGGCTACCGCCCCGAGGAGGTGCTGGGCGCTCCACCCAGATGTTCCACTCCGACCGCGCGGTCAGCCGAGAAGGCGCGTCGAGCTCGGCGTCCCCGACGACTTCGCGCACGTCGGCGCTGCGCCTGGCCGAGCCGGCGCACGCCGGCGCGCACATGCGCTTCCTCCGCAAGGACGGCATCGAGCGGACCCACGCGATGACGCTGTCCCCGGTGCGCGACGCCCGCGGCACGGTCGTCGGCTATCGTCTGCTCCTCGGCCGACGTCGCCGAGGAGGTCGCCGCCCGGCAGGCGCTGCTCGACGCGCTGCGACACCGAGCGGCGCGCGGTGGAGCGGCTGCAGGAGGTCGACCAGGTCAAGGACACCTTCGTGTCGTCGGTCAGCCATGAGCTGCGAACCCCGATCACCAGCATCCTCGGCTACCTCGAGATGCTCATCGAGGGCGAGTTCGGCGAGCTCGCGTCCCAGCAGGAGCTGGCCGTACGCCGCATCGACACCAACAGCAAGCGGCTGCTCTCGCTGATCGACGAGCTGCTCACCCTCGCCCGGGTGCACGAGCGGCAGGCAGGCGACGACCGCAGGCGCTCGACCTGCGCGACGTCGCCCGCACGGCGTACGACGTGGTGGCGCCGTCGTGGGCGCAGCGCGACCTGGACGCCCGAGCTCCGCCTGCCGGACGAGGAGGTGCCGTCGACGGCAACCGCGAGCTGCTCGAGCGGGTGCTGGTCAACCTGCTCGGCAACGCGGCGAAGTTCACGCCCGACGGCGGCGCGGTGACGCTGGCGGCTGCGCCGTCGAAGGCGAGCGTCGCCGTCGTCACCGTCCGCGACACCGGCATCGGCATCCCGGCCGGAGGAGCAGCAACACCTCTTCACCCGCTTCTTCCGCTCCAGCCTCGCGCAGCGCAACGCCATCCAGGGCAGCGGGCTCGGGCTCTCGATCGCGCACGCGATCGTGGAGGAGCACGGCGGCACCGATGCAGGTCGAGAGCACACCCGGCACCGGCACGGCCTTCTCGGTGGTGCTGCCGGTCCTCACGCCCCTCGCGGAATGTTCAAGGTTCAACTACAGTTGTCATCGGTGACGCCTGACCGAGGGAGGCCGAGATGCCCGCAGTGACCGTGGACGACCTGACCGTGCTCGACCGCCTGACGGCGCCCGGGTCTCGGGCGACCAGCCGCGCCCGGTGTGGCAGGTGACCACCGCGCCGCAGGGCTACGAGGGTGAGGGCTTCCCGGTCCGCCGCGCCTTCGCCGGCATCGACCTGGCACACCTCGACCCGTTCATCATGATGGACCAGATGGGCGAGGTGGAGTACGCGCCCGGTGAGCCCAAGGGCACGCCGTGGCACCCCCACCGCGGCTTCGAGACCGTCACCTACATCATCGACGGCGTCTTCGACCACCAGGACTCCCACGGCGGCGGCGGTTCCATCACCAACGGCGACACCCAGTGGATGACGGCCGGCTCCGGGCTGCTGCACATCGAGACCCCGCCCGAGTGGCTGGTGCAGAGCGGCGGCCTCTTCCACGGCATCCAGCTCTGGGTGAACCTGCCGCGCGACGCCAAGATGAGCAACCCGAAGTACCAGGACATCCGCTCCGGCGCGGTGCGCCTGCTGAGCTCACCCGACGCCGGCGCGCTGGTGCGCGTGATCGCCGGCACCGTCGGCGGGCTACACCGGACCCGGCTCGACCTACACCGACATGACGCTGCTGCACGCCACCGTCGAGCCCGGCGCCCGGCTCGACCTGCCCTGGGACCTCGAGTTCAACGCGCTCGTCTACGTGCTCAACGGCGACGGCACGCGTCGGCACCGACGGCCAGCCGATCCGCACCGGCCAGACCGCCGTGCTCGGCGCCGGCGACTACCTCACCGTCGCCGCCGCCGGCCGCGCCAGGAGAGCCGCTCGCCCGAAGCTCGACGTGATCGTGCTCGGCGGCCGCCCGATCCGCGAGCCCCTCGCCTGGGCCGGACCGTTCGTGATGAACACCAAGCGCCGAGGTGATGCAGGCCTACGAGGACTTCCAGCGCGGCCACTTCGGCCACATCCCCGCCTGAGCCGTTGAGTCGCGCGTCCGCGGCAGTTGAGTCGCGCGTCCGCGGCACTCGGCTGCCGCACGTCCGCCACTGAACTGCCGCGCGTCCACGACTCAACGAAGGGGACGCCCCGGCCCGCCTGACGGTCGCGGGCACCGGGGCGGGGCACAATCGGCACGTGTCCGGCACGATGATGGTCTTCCTGGTCGTGGTCGGGGCACGATTCCTGCTGCCGCTGCTGATCCCGCGGTTCCCGCTGCCGGCCATCATCGGCTGCCTGGTGCTGGACGGCATCGACCAGTCGATCTTCCAGTGGTTCGGCTACGACCCGCCCGGCTACCAGAGCTACGACAAGGCGATGGACGTCTACTACCTCGCCATCGCCTACCTCACGACCCTGCGCAACTGGCAGTCGATCTCGGCGTACCGCGTCAGCCAGGCGCTCTACTACTACCGGCTGGTCGGGGTCGTGGCCTTCGAGCTGACCCATGTCCGAGGGCTGCTGCTGATCTTCCCGAACACCTTCGAGTACTTCTTCATCGCCTACGAGGCGATCCGGTCACGCTGGTCACCCCTCGCGTTCGCGCTGCGCTGGTGGGTGGTGACGGCCGCGGTGATCTGGGTGTGCATCAAGCTGCCACAGGAGTACTGGATCCACATCGCCCAGCTCGACCTCACCGACGAGCTGGCGGCTCACGCGTGGGCGTGGCCGCTGCTGATCGGGTTGCTGGTGGTGCTGGCACTCGTGCTGTGGTTCGTGGTCCGGCCGCGGTTGCGGCCGGCCGACTATCCCTTGCGGTTGGCGGCCGACCCCCTCGACGAGGACATCGACTCGGCCGCCGAGCAGGCCGCGTGGGCCGCGTCGTACGGCCGGCTGCGCTCGGCCGCGACGGTCGAGAAGGTCGTGCTCCTGGGGCTGCTGGCGGTCGTCTTCGGGAACATGCTGCCCGGCGTCCACACCAGCAGCACGCAACTCTTCGTGGGCGTCGCCGTCGTGGTCGTGGTCAACGCCGCGATCACCCTGGCCGCTGCCCGGCGCTCGATGAGCATCGAGTCGATCACCCTCGCGTTCGCTGCCCGGTTGGCCGCCAACGCACTGCTGGTGCTGCTGGCCGACCGGCTGCTCGGGGGTCGCCCCGGCGACATCGACCCGGGTCCGGCGCTGTTCTTCCTGATGCTGATCAGCCTGATCACGACGCTGCACGACCGCTGGACGCCGGTCCGCGAGCACCGGTTCGCCACGCGGTGAGCGCTGCGAGGAACATGCCGTGCGACCAGAGCAGCGGGTGGGCGCTGGGTCCCCAGCGCTTCTCCCACTCGTCGAGGACGTCCGGCGCCAGCAGGGGTGGCACCTGCTCCGGCAGCAGCAGGTCGTCGTCGGCGACCGCCACGACCCGGTCGAGCAGTTCCTCGGCGCGTCCCCGATCTCCGGCACGCGCGTGGTGCCAGGCGAGCAGCGACGTCAGCACCGGCCACTGGCCGCCGCCGTAGAAGGTGTCGGCCTCATACCGGTGCACGCCGCCGGCGGTCAGCTGTTCCTCGACGGCCGTCCACCGTGCCCGTGACCAGGGGGTCGGTCAGCGGCAGCACGTCATAGATCGCGGCCACGGACAGCAGGGACGCGTCGAGGTCGTGGCCGTCGAGCCACTTCGTCAGCCGTCCGCCCGCGGCTCCCCGTGGACCTGATCAGGTCGACGCAGCGGGCGGCGGTCGCCTCGGCGTCGGCGGTCGTGCGCTGCCCATCCTGGCGGCAGCTCTGAGCCCCGCGGCGACGCCGGCCAGCGTGGCCACGTGGACCTGGTCGCGGTTCTCCTCCCACCAGTCGCGGCAGGTGTCGGTCCCGGTGGCGGCGAGGTAGCGGACGGCGACGTCGATCGCGTCGGCGTACGGCGCGGGCGAGCCGCCGGTCCGGGCGAGGTGACGCTCGAGCGTCCACAGCCAGGTGCCGTAGCCGTCGACCTGGAAGTTCCACCAGTCGTCCTCGTGGCGTGACCCGTCGAGGGAGTAGCGCGCGGGAAGGTAGTCGGCGTCGGCCGGGCGGTCACCGGCCGCCAGCAGCGGCACACACGCGATCGACGGCCGGTTCCTCGCGTCGCAGCACGTCGGCACACCAGCCGTGGAACCGCTCGGCCTCGGCGTGCAGACCTGCTCCGCTGGCGCCGTCGGCGATGAACGAACCGTCCCGGAACCAGCTGAAGCGGTAGGGGTCGAACCACGGCGACGCTGGCCAGGCGCCGCCCGGGTCCTGGTGCTCGCGGAGCAACGCGATCGAGCGCTCCGCGAGCGGGATCCAGGGGTCGGGGAGGCCGTCGGGGAGGGGCATGGGGAGCGACCGTAGCCCATCGCGCGTGGCCCGCCATCTGGGCCCGGGGGTTGACAGGAGGCGCTGGACCGGACACGGTGAAACCGGTTTCTGAAACCGGTTACACGAGGAAGAGGACGGATGCCACCCAGCACGATCCGCGACGTCGCCCGGCATGCCGGGGTCTCGATCGCCACCGTCTCCCGGGTGATGCGCGACTCCCACACCGTGCGTCCGGACACCCGTGACCGGGTCCTGGCCTCGGCCCTCGAGCTCGAGTACACGCCGAGCCAGCTCGGCCGCCAGCTCGCCGAGCGGCGCTACGCCGCGAACGGCATCGTCTTCCCCGACCTGTCCGGTCCCTACTACGCCGAGGTCGTGCTGGGCTACGAGAACGTCGCCGCCGAGCTGCGCCGCTCGGTGCTGATCCTGTCCACCCACGGTCGCGAGGACGCCGACGCCGCGGTCCGCGACATGGCCGGCCGCTGCGACGGACTGGTGGTGCTCGGACGCACCGTCAGCGACGAGGTCGTCGAGCACCTCGCGGCCCGGGGCACCCGCATCGTCCTGGTCGCCCGTCCGCCGATCGGCGAGATCGACTCGGTGAACGCCGACAACCTCGACAGCGCCGCAGCGCTGGCCGACCACCTGCTCGCCGGCGGTGCCCGTCGCATCTGCTTCGTCGGCGATCCCGACGCCTCGCCCGATGTCGCCGAGCGCTGGGAGGCGCTGCGGGGCAGGGCTGAGGCTGGCGGCGCGTCCGTCGAGCTGCTGACGGTGTGACGGCTTCGGTGAGACCGCCGGTGCCGACGTCGCCGAGCAGGTCCTGACCCGCGACCACCTCCCCGACGCGATCGCCTGCGCCAACGACGAGCTCGCCCTCGGCCTGCTCCTCCGGCTCCGCAGCGCCGGCACCGACGTCCCCGGACAGGTGCAGGTCACCGGTTGGGACGACGTGATGGCCGCCCGCTACGCCGGGCTGACGACCGTCCGGCAGCCGATGCGCGAGCTCGGTGCCACCGCAGCCCGGCTGCTCGATGACCTGATCACCGGCACGCCGACCCGAACCACGCCACGAGCTCCTGCCCACCGAGCTGATCCCGCGCGGCTCGACCCGGCGCGGCCCCGGCTGAGCCGGGCCACCCCCAGCACACCGCATCCCCCACCACGGAAGGAACACTGATGAGATCCCGACTCACCCACCGACGCAGGTCCACCGCCCTCCTGGCGACCCTGGCCGTCACCAGCCTGGTCCTCACCGCCTGCGGGCGTGACGACTCCGGCGGCGAGGCAGAGGAGCAGAGCGAGGAGATCTCCGGCGGCGAGGCCACGGGCACCATCGAGGTCTGGGCGATGGGCACCGAGGGGGAGGTGCTGCAGGACTTCTCGGCCGACTTCGAGGAGGCCAACCCGGACGTCGACGTCAAGGTGACCGCGGTGCCGTGGGAGTCGGCCCACGACAAGCTCGCCGGCGCGATCGCCAGTGGCGAGACGCCCGACGTCAGCCTGATCGGCACCACGTGGATGGGCGAGTTCGCCGAGGCCGGCGGCCTGATGCCGACCCGGAGGGCCTGGTCGACGAGGCCGACTTCTTCCCCGGCGCCTGGGAGTCCACCGAGGTGGGCGGCACGTCGTACGGCGTCCCGTGGTACGTCGAGACCCGCGTCCTCTACTACCGCTCGGACCTGGCCGAGAAGGCCGGCTGGGACGAGGCCCCGCAGACCTGGGACGAGCTGAAGCAGTTCGCCGAGGACATGGAGAGCAAGGGCGGGGCCGAGTTCGGCCTCAACCTGCAGCCCGGCCAGACCGGCTCGTGGCAGACCGTGCTGCCGTTCGCCTGGTCCAACGGCGCCTCGCTCACCAACGAGGAGGGCACCGAGTACACGATCGACCGCCCGGAGATGGCCGAGGCGCTCGACTACTACACCTCGTACTTCGAGGAGGGGCTCAGCGAGACCCGGCTGCTCGACCCGGGCGAGCTCGAGAGCGGCTTCGCCGACGGGCACCTACGGCTCCTTCATCTCCGGCCCGTGGCACACCGGCCTGGTCGAGGACGCCGGCGTCACCCAGGAGCGAGTACGCCGTCGCGCCGATGCCCGGCCCGGACGGCGGCCCCCGGCACGCTCCTTCGTCGGCGGTGGCGACCTGGCCGTCTTCAACGACTCCGACAACGCCGACAGCGCCTGGAAGTACGTCCAGTGGCTGAGCGAGCCGGAGACCCAGCAGGCGTTCTACGACGAGGTCGGCGACCTGCCGGCCGTGCAAGTCGGCCTGGGAGAGCGGCGAGCTCGCCGAGGACCCGCAGCTGCAGGTCTTCGGCCAGCAGCTCGAGAGGCCGTGTCCCCGCCGGCCGTCCCCACCTGGGAGCAGGTCGCGGGCGCGATCGACGCGCATCGTCGAGCAGGCATCCAAGGGCGGCCTGCCCGCCGACGAGGCCGTGGCCGAGATGCAGTCCAAGGCCGCGTCGATCGGCACCGGGCTCTGACCGTGCACTCGACCACCCGACCACGACGCCCGGCAGCAGCCAGGGCGCCGGCACCCCCGCGCAGGCACGTGGACCCCACGCGGCGGCAGCAGGCTGTCGCCGCGTGGGTCCTGGCCCTGCCGTTCATGGCGCTGTTCCTGGTCTTCACGGCCGGGCCGGTGCTGGCCAGCCTCGGCATGAGCTTCACCGACATGCGCAGCACCGACGTCCGCAACCCGCTCGGCGTCGAGTTCGTCGGGCTCGAGAACTACTCGGAGCTGCTCGGCGACCCGCTGTTCCGCAAGGTCACGCTCAACACCGCTGCTCTACCTGGTGCTCGGCGTGCCGCTGACGATGGCCGCCGCGCTCGCGGTCGCGGTCGGGCTCAACCGGATCGACGCGGTTCAAGGGCTTCTTCCGGGTCGCCTTCTACCTCCCGGTCGTCACCAGCATCGTCGCGGTCTCGGTGGTGTGGAAGTTCCTGCTCCGCGAGGAGGGCGGCCTGGTCAACACCGTGCTCGGCTGGGTCGGCATCGACGGCCCCGGCTGGCTCGACAGCACCACGCTGGCGCTGCCGACGCTGGTCGTGATGGCCGTGTGGCGCAACTTCGGCACCCTGATGGTGATCTTCCTGGCCGCGCTGCAGACGGTCCCGCGCGAGCTGCTCGAGGCCGCCGAGACCGACGGCGCCGCCGGCTGGGCCCGCTTCCGCCACATCACGCTGCCGATGCTGCGGCCCGACGCTGCTCTTCGGCGCGGTGATCACCGGCATCGGCTACCTCCAGTTCTTCGAGGAGGCCTTCGTGATGACCAAGGGCGGCCCGCTCGACGCCACCCGGTCGATCACGTTCTTCACCTTCGACCAGTGGGGCTTACGGCAACTACGGCTACGCTAGCGCCGCGGCGTACCTGCTGTTCCTCGCGATCGTGGCTGCTCACCTGCGCTGCAGTTCCGGCTGCTGCGGGAGAAGGACTGACATGAGCCAGACCCTCGAACCCCCGACCCCCGTCGCCCCGGTCGGAGCGCCGCGCCGACGACGGACGACGGCAAGCCGCCGAAGTCGCGTGACGGCAACCTGCGCACCCCGCGCTGGCTGTACGGCGTGATGGCGGCCGGCCTGGTGCTCGTGGTGATCCCGTTCGTCTGGATGGTGGTCTCGTCCTTCAAGCCCGAGGCCGAGGTCGAGCCGTGCCGCCGACCTGGTGGCCGGAGAGGTCACGACGGAGAACTACGACCAGCTGTTCACCCAGCTGGACTTCCCGACGTACTTCGCCAACTCCGCGATCGTGGCGGCCACCGTCGCCGCCGGGCAACATGGTCTTCTGCTCGATGCTCGGCTACGCCCTGGCCAAGCTGGAGTTCCCGGGCAAGAAGGTGGTCTTCGCGCTGGTGCTCGGCACGCTGATGGTGCCCGGCGTCGTCACCTTCATCCCGCTGTTCGTGCTGACCACCAACATCGGGCTGGCCAACTCGCTGCCGGGCATGATCCTGCCGTTCCTCGCCGGCCCGTTCGGCGTCTTCCTGATGCGGCAGTACATCCTCACCATCCCCGACGAGCTGATCCAGGCCGCGCGCGTCGACGGCGCCGGCGAGCTGCGGATCTTCTTCTCGGTCGTGCTGCCGCTGTGCGGCCCGGCGGTCGCCACGCTCGGCGTGCTCACGTTCCTCACGTCGTGGAACAACTTCCTGTGGCCGCTGGTCATCGCGACCTCGGAGGACAAGTACACCCTGCCGGTCGCGCTCGCGCTCTACTCCGTCGGCCAGAACGCCACCAAGTACGGCCTGCTGCTCGCCGGCTCGGTCGTGGTCGTGCTGCCGGTGCTCGTCGTGTTCCTGGTGCTCCAGCGCCGGATCATGCAGGGCATCGCGATGACCGGCATCAAGTAACCCCCCTCCCCCGACGACCCTCTCGGAAAGGTTCACCCATGCGCACCCGTCGCACCGTCGCCTGGCCGCCGCTGCGGACCGTCAGCACTCACCCTCGCCGCGCCGTCCCGGTCGCCGGTCGCCGGCCGCCTCCCCCGGCGCCGCGCCGCGGGCCGCGGCGAGGCGGCAAGCGCGCGTGCTGAAGAGGTACGCCGCCGACACCTGGCGCTCCTTCGAGGCGATGACCGTGCCCCGCACCGGCCTGCCGGCCGACAACATCGGCGGCAACCTCAAGCCCGGCGACCCGCAGCGGCTTCACCTCGCCGACCAACATCGGCGCCTACCTGTGGAGCACCGTCGCCGCCCGCGACATCGGGCTGATCGGCGGCGCGCGAGGCCCGCACGCGGATGGCGCACGACGCATCGACGACCGTCGGCGAGCTGGAGAAGCACGAGCCGAGCGGCCAGTTCTACAACTGGTACGACCCGAAGACGCTGGAGAAGCTGACCGACCTGGCCCGAGAGCGGCAACGAGGTCCAGCCCGTTCATGTCCAGCGTCGACAACGGCTGGCTCGCCACCGGGCTGCTGCTCGCCGCCCGCGCCGAGCCGCGGCTGGCCGACGAGGCCGACGCGATCCGCGAGGACATGGACTTCGGCTGCTACTACAACGAGGCCGAGGGCCAGGGCGGCCAGATCCGCGGCGGCTTCTGGGACGAGGACTTCGGCGACGCCGGTCCGCGGTCAAGGGCGACTACTGCGGCATGGGCGAGGACGTCTGGTACACCGGCCACCACTACGGCGCCTTCAACACCGAGCCGCGGATGGCGTCGTACCTCGGCATCGCGGAGGGCCAGATCCCGGCCGAAGCACTACTTCGGCACGTTCCGCACCTTCCCCGACGACACTGCGACTGGTCCTGGACCGAGGCGCAAGCCGACCGGCGAGTGGACAGACCTACGAGGGCGTCGACGTCTACGAGGGCGCGCTCGACTACCGCGGCATGAAGGTCGTCCCGACCTGGGGCGGCAGCATGTTCGAGGCGCTGATGGTGCCGCTGTTCGTGCCCGAGGAGAAGTGGGGCACGCGCTCGTGGGGCGTCAACCACCCGCTCTACGTGCAGGGCCAGATCGAGCACGGCCTGAAGGAGACCGACTACGGCTACTGGGGCTTCTCGCCCTCCAACAACCCCGCCGGCGGCTACCGCGAGTACGGCGTGGACACGCTCGGCCTCGACGGCGCCGGCTACACCTCCGACCAGGAGCGGACCGACTGGGACCAGCCGTGGGAGGAGTGCGGCCGCGACGGGCGAGCCGGCCCGACCGCCGCCGACTACGGCGACGGCGTCGTCACCCCGCACGCCTCGTTCCTCGCGCTGCCGCTACGCCCCCGAGGCGGCGCTGGAGAACCTGCGCGAACCTGCGCCACGACTTCGACGCCTACGGCCCGGGCGGCTTCTACGACGCCGTCGCCGTCGAGCAGCGGCCAGGTCTAGCAAGCGCTACCTCTCGCTCGACCAGGGCATGGTCATGGCCGCGCTCGGCAACGCGCTCGCCGGCGACGACATGCGCGACTACGTCGTCCCGGGCGGACTGGACCGAGCAGGTCAAGCCGCTGATGGCGCAGGAGGTCGTTCGCGCGCCGCGCCGCGCTGACGCCGCGCCGTGACCGCGTCCCAACATCCTGCTCGTCGTGGCAGACGACCACGCCGCCAACGCGGTCGGCTGCTACGGCGGCCCGCACGCGGTCACGCCGCGGATCGACACGCTCGCGCGAGGACGGCATGCGGTTCACCGCGTGCGGGTGCACCAACTCGCTGTGCGCGCCGAGCCGGGCGACGATCCTCACCGGCACCTACAACCACGTGAACGGCGTGACCACGCTGTCCACCGGAGTTCGACGCGCGGCAGCCGGCGTTCCCGGGACTGCTCCGGGACGCCGGCTACCGCACGGCGCTGGTCGGCAAGTGGCACCTCGGGCACGGCGGCGTCCACGACCCGCAGGGCTTCGACCACTGGGAGGTGCTGCCCGACCAGGGCGACTACCACGACCCGGACGTTCCTGCAGCCATGGACGGCGGCGTCGCCACGTCCGGCGCGGGCTACGCCACCGACCTGATCACCGACCTGTCGCTCGACTGGCTGCGGCTCGGTCGGAGGACGGCTGACGAGCCGTGGTGCCTGCTGGTCCAGCACAAGGCGCCGCACCGGCCGTGGGAGCCGGCGCCCCGGCACGCCGACCTGACCTTCGAGCTCGGCCGGCGACGAGCCCCGGAGACCTTCCTCGACGACTACGCCGACCGGGCCGCCGCCGCCCGCGAGGCCCGGATGCGGGTCGGCCGCGACCTGAACCGCGAGGACCTCAAGGCCGACCCGCCCGGCGACGGTCGTCGACCCCGAGGCGTACGCCGCGCTGGGCGCTGGACCGCTACCTCACCGACTACCTGCGCTGCGTCGTCGCGGTCGACGAGGGCGTCGGCCGGCTGCTCGACCACCTCGACGCGACCGGCCAGGCCGAGGACACGGTCGTCGTCTACACCAGCGACCAGGGCTTCTTCCTCGGCGAGCACGGCTGGTACGACAAGCGGTTCATGTACGCCGAGTCGCTGCAGATGCCGCTGCTCGTCCGCTACCCGCGACTGGTCGCGCCGGGCTCGCGAGTCGGACGCGCTGGTGCTCAACGTCGACTTCGCCCAGACCTTCCTCGACCTCGCCGGCGTGCCCGCGCTGCGAGCGGATGCAGGGCCGCTCGATGCGTGCCGCTGCTGACGCGGGGCCGACCCGGCGGCGGTCGGCTGGCGCGAGATCGACGTACTACCGCTACTGGGAGCACCTCGACGGCAGCCACGGCGTCGCCGCCCACCGCGGGGTCCGCACGCGCGACCGCAAGCTCGTCCACTACTACGGCTCCGGCTGCGGCCAGCCGGGGGCCTCCGACCAGCACGACCGCCGCAGGAGTGGGAGCTGTTCGACCTCGAGCGCGACCCCGCGCGAGCTGCACAGCGTCCACGACGACCCGGCGTACGCCGACGACCTGGCCGCGGCTGCGCGCCGAGCTCGACCGGCTCGCCGCCGAGCTCGGCGACACCGTCCCCGGACCGTCCCACCCCGAGACGAGAAGGAGAGCACGTGAGCATCGACGCCCGCACCGACTGGGAGAACCGGATCGGCATCCGGAGCGGCACCGTGACGGCCTTCGGGGGCGCCGCCCCGCGAGCTGGACCCGCCCGACCGGTCTGATCGCCGACGCCGGCGCGCGCCCAGGTGACGCTCACCTGGGACGCCGGTGCCGGGCGCCATCGGCTACCAGGTGCACGTCGCCGACTCGCGCCGACGGCACCTTCGCAGCCGCTCGACCACGCCGGCCGCGACGTCACCTCGGTCCCGCACCCGCCGTACGTCGACACGACCGGCACCCCGGGGCCGAGCGGTGGTACGCCGTGTCGTCGCTGTCCGACGTCCACGTCGACGGGCCGCATGTCCGACGCCGGTCGTCGGCCACCCCGTCGACGGGGGCCGCCGGCGCGGTCGACGGTGACGCGTCGACGCCGGCTCGGACCTCGGGGAGCTGCCGCGGCCCGTGGCGGCCGATGATCGGCAGCGAGCACCTCTCGCACGCGCTGCTCGACCGACGAGACCGGCGGCCGGGTGGTCGGCGAGGAGCTGTCGGCGGCGCTGGCGGCCGCCCACGCCGAGCTCGGCGTCAGCCACGTCCGGGCCCACGGGATCCTCTGCGACGACCTCGGGGTCTACCGCGAGGTGGACGGCGAGCCGGTCCACGACTTCACCGGCGTGGACCGGGTCTACGACCACATCCGGTCGCTGGGGCTGTATCCCGGTCGTCGAGCTGTCGTTCATGCCGCACGACCTGGCCAGCGACCCGTCCAAGACGGTCTTCGACTACGACGCGATCGTGTCGCCGCCCAAGGACTGGGAGCCGCTGGTACGACCTGGTCCGCGACCTGACCGCCCACCTGGTCGAGCGCTACGGCGACGAGGTCGTCGAGCACTGGTCGTTCGAGGTGTGGAACGAGGCCAACCTCGAGGTCTTCTGGTCCGGCACGCCGGAGGACTACCTCAAGCTCTACGACGTCACCGCGGCGGCGGTGCGCGACGTCGACGACCGGCTGGTCGTCGGCGGGCCGTCGTCGGCCGCCGCCGGCTGGTGCGAGGAGCTGCTCGCCCACGCCGAGCGCTCCGGCGCCCGGTCGACTTCCTCTCCACGCACACCTACGGCGCGCCGCCGCTGGACTTCCGGCCGATGCTGGAGCGCTACGGCAGGCGCCGGCACCCCGATCTGGTGGACCGAGTGGGGCGTCACCCCGACCCACTTCAACGAGGTCAGCGACGCGGTGTTCTCCGGGCGTGTTCCTGGCCCGCGGGATGCTGTCGGCGATGGGCCGGATCGAGGCGCTGTCCTACTGGGTGGTCTCCGACCACTTCGAGGAGCTCGGCCGGCCGCCGGCGCTGCTGCACGGCGGCTTCGGGCTGCGGACCGTCGGCGAGCTGCGCAAGCCGCGTGGTGGGCGCTGGCGATGCTGGAGCGGCTCGGGCGACCCGGCTCGCCGGTCGCCTACGACGGCGACGGCGGCGGGCTCGCTGGTCGAGGCGCGTCGCCGCCCGCGCCGACGACGGCACCGCACGCCGTCGCTGCTGTGGAACCTCACCCTCGACCAGACCAAGGCGGCCGGGCTCCGACGCACTGGCCCGCGAGGTCGACGTCGAGGTGACCGGACTGGCCCGGGCTCGGCGTACGACCTGACGCACGAGCGGGTCGACGAGGACCACTCGAACGTCGCCGCGGCGTGGGGCCGGCTGCGCGACGAGGGCCAGGACGTGGCCGACCGAGGAGCAGTGGGCGAAGCTGCGCGAGGCCGACCGGCTCGAGGAGCTCGAGCCGGCGCGCCGACGGTGACCGCCGACGACGAGGGCGTGGTCCGGGTCGACGACCGACGCTGCCGATGCCGTCGATGAGCCTGCTGACGCTGCGCCCGACCTGATCACCGGACGTGGGCTGGCCCTCCGGAGGAGGGGGGTGTCTGGCGCGTGGCAAATCGATTGGCTAGCGTGCGGGCCGGGAGGCCGCCCACACCGGCGTGCCGTCGAGACGAAGAGGGGCACCCATGAGCAGCACCCGCCAGGCCATCGTCGTGCGCGGTGGGTGGGAGGGCCACAGTCCGGTCGAGGCCACCGAGCGCTTCATCCCGTTCCTGGAGAAGCATGACTTCACGGTCGAGGTCCACGACGGTCCGGAGGTGTACGCGGACGCGGACAGGCTGGCGGCCACCGACCTCGTCCTCCAGTGCTACACGCAGGGTGTCGCCACCGACGAGCAGGTGCTCGGCCTGTCGTCGGCAGTCGCCGCGGGAACGGGCCTGGCCGGCTGGCACGGCGGCATCGTCGACTCCTTCCGGGGGTCGCCCGACTACCTCCACCTGACCGGTGGCCAGTGGGCCGCCCACCCCGGCAACTTCGTGGACCACGAGGTCGAGGTCGTTCCCGCGCGTGCCGACCACGAGATCGTCTCCGGCCTGAGCAGGTGGGCACTTCACACCGAGCAGTACTGGGTCCTCACCGACGACCTCAACGACGTCCTGGTCACCACGACCTTCGACGTCCGCGACGACACCCCGTGGCGCGAGCCGCTCACGTGCCCCGCCGTCTGGACCCGCGTCTGGGGCCGGGGCCGGGTCTTCGTCTCGACGATGGGACACAAGCTGGACGATCTGGACCACCCTGACGTGCGGCTGCTGACGGAGCGAGGGCTGCTGTGGGCGAGCCGCTGAGGCGGATCATCCTCGACACGGACCTGGCGATGGGGGCGCCGGGCTCGGACATCGACGACGGCTTCGCGCTGGCCCTGGCCCTGGCGGACCCGGGGCTGCGGGTCGAGGCGGTGACGACGGTCGGTGGGAACAGCGACGTGGTGACCTCCACGCGCCTGACCCGCGAGCTGCTCGACGTGCTCGGTCGTGCCGACGTACCGGTCAGCGAGGGGGCCCCGACGAGTGACGCCGCGGCCGAGGAGCTGGTCCGGCGGGTGCTGGCCGAGCCGGGAGAGCTGACCGTGGTGGCCATCGGTCCGCTCACGAACCTGGCGCGGGCGATGAGTCTCGAGCCGCGATTCGCAGCGTCGGTCGCCGAGGTCGTCGTGATGGGCGGAGTGTTCCTCGAGCAGACGAACGTCGCCGCGATGCCGGGGGAGTACAACTTCTGGTGCGACCCCGCCGCCGCCCAGGCCGTGCTCGACAGCGGCGCGCCGCTGCGGCTGGTGGGGCTCGACGTCACCCGCCGGGTACGGCTCACGCGCGCCGACGCCGACGACCTCGCCCGCGGTGGCGCGTTCGGTCGCCTGGCTGCGAAGCACACACACGGGTGGATCGACTTCCAGGAGCGGGTGAAGCCCCGCGAGAAGCTCGAGCAGGGCAGTTGTGCGCTGCACGACCCGCTGGCCGTCGCTGTCGTCACGCAGCCCGACCTCGTCACCTGGTGCGACGCTCACGTGGCGGTCGAGACCGAGAGCCGTGTGACGCGCGGCGTCGCCGTGGCCGACCTGCTCATGTGGGAACACCCTCCGGTCCCGAACTGCAGGATCGCCATCGACGTGGATGCCGAGGCGTTCCGGGAGCTGTTCCTGGCGCGGATGGCCGGGCTGTCGTGACCGGCGCGCTCGACGTCGTGGTCGTCGGGTCGGTCAACCGTGACTTCGTGTGCCAGGTGCCCACCCTGCCCCGGCCCGGCGAGACGGTGCTGGGCGAGGCGAGCGTCGGCTCCGGGGGCAAGGGCGGCAACCAGGCCGTCGCCGCCAGCCTCCTCGGCGCCCGGACCGCGATGGTCGCCCGCGTCGGACGCGACGACGACGGTCGTGCCCTGGTGAAGGACCTGGCCGACGCGTGGGTCGACACCCGCGAGGTGATGGCGACGAACCGACGCACCGGGACGGCGTTCGTCCTGGTCGATGCTGCCGGGGAGAACGCCATCGCCGTCGCTCCCGGCGCCAACCTGTTGCTCGAGCCGGGCCACACCGAGAGCGCGATACGCCGCATGCTCGCCCCCACGGGCGTCGTGGTGACCCAGGCCGAGATCCCCGACGCCACGTTTGCGGCCGCCGTCCGCACAGCGGCGGCCCTGGGGTGCCGGGCCGTCGCCAACCTGGCGCCCTACCGACCGGTGGATGCCGGCGTCCTCGCTCTCTGCGACCCGCTCGTCGTCAACGAGACCGAGGCCAGCGAGCTGCTGGGGAGGGACGTACGGGGAAGGGAGCAGGCGCGCGCGGCCGTTGCCGAGCTCAGCGAGCGGCGCACCCGGTCCGCGATCGTCACCCTCGGCGCAGCCGGGGCCGTCGTCGGGCGCGAGGGTGCCGTCGAGTCCGTTCCCGCGAGCGCGGTCGACGTGGTCGACACCACCGGTGCCGGTGACGCGTTCACCGGCGCCCTCGCCGCCGCCCTGAGCGCGGGATGCGACCTGGGCGAGGCGGCACGGATCGGCGTGCGGGCCGGGACCTGGGCGGTGACCCGGCTCGGGGCGCAGGCGTCGTTCCCCTCGGCTGCCGACCTGGAGCTCGGCCCCCTGCACCGGCGTGACTGACACGCGTGGGCGTCGCCGTTGACGGGACCGCCCCGACCTTCTAGCGTGCGTTCACCAAACCGATTTGCATGCGGCGAGCGCGTGCCCAGGTCTGACGGCACCACCAGAGAGGCAACACCGTGAGCAAGCTCCGCGTCGGAGTCATCGGCCTGGGCGAGGTCGCCCAGGTCATCCACCTGCCGATCATCGAGTCGCTGTCGGACCAGTACGAGCTGGCGGCGGTCTGCGACATCTCGCCCGGTCTGGTGAAGCGCATCGGCGACCGCTACCGGCGTCGAGCACCGCTACACCGACTTCCACGAGCTCATCGCCGCCGGTGGGCTGGACTGCGTGTTCATCCTGAACAGCGACGAGTACCACGCCGAGGGCACGGTCGCCGCGCTCGATGCGGGGATCCACGTGCTCGTGGAGAAGCCGATGTGCCTGAGCCCTCGGGAGGCCGAGGAGATCATCGCGGCGCGCGACCGGTGCGGGAAGGCCGTGATGGTCGCCTACATGCGCCGCTTCGCGCCGGCCTTCAAGGAGGCGGTCGAGCGGCTGCCCGAGCTGGGCGAGATCCGCTACGCCCGGGTCCACGACGTGATCGGCGAGAACCGGCTGATCATCGACCAGACGTGGAACGTCGACCGCCCCGACGACATCCCCCAGGAGGCCGTCGACGACCAAGTGGGCGCGGCGTTCCGAGCTGGTCAGGGAGGCGCTGGGCGACGTGCCCGAGGAGCTGGAGTGGACCTACGGCTGCTCTGCGGCCTCGGCAGCCACGACCTCTCGGCGATGCGGGAGCTGCTCGGCCGGCCGCGAGAGGGTGGCGGCCGCGAAGCATGTGGCGCAGCGGCGGCTACATCGTCGCGCTGCTCGACTACGGTGACTTCGTGCGTCACCTACGAGACCGGCGTCGACGACCAGCTGCGCTTCGACGCCCACATCGAGGTGTACGGCGAGTCCGGGACGATGCGGGTGCAGTACGACACGCCGTACGTCCGTCACTTCCCGACCACGCTCCACCTGGAGACGACCGTCGGCGACGCGTACGAGCGAACGGTGGTGCGGCCGCACCTGAAGGACCCCTACACCTACGAGCTGGAGCACTTCCACGAGGTCGTCACCAGCGGCGGCACACCCAAGACGACGCCCGAGGACTTCGTCGCGGACCTCGAGCTCTTCGTCGAGATCATCCGGGCGCTGCAGACCACCTGAAGATAAGTCGAACCCAGCCGAGGAAAGGAGTCGAGCCGTGCGGCCTCGCCTCCGTAACGTCGACCTCACCTGCGGGACCCGCCCGTCGGGGTCTCCCACCGATCGAAAGGAACGGCCGTGCTGACCGAGCAAGACGTGGCCTTCTTCCGCGAGAACGGCTACCTGCTCCCCGGTCGTCAGCTGTTCTCCGAGGAGAAGCTGTCGCGGCTCGAGCAGATCTTCAACGAGCACCTGGCCGACAAGGGCGACAAGCTCTCCGACGAGCTCGACACCCCCACTACCGCGACGAGCGGCTGCTGGAGTTCCTGCTCTCCGACGAGGTCCTCGACACCGTCGAGCCGCTGGTCGGGCCCGACATCGCGCTGTGGTCCAGCCACTTCATCTCCAAGGATCCCTTCACCGGGCGCGAGACGCCGTGGCACGAGGACAGCGCGTTCTGGAACGGGCGCTTCAGCGACTACGACGGGATCGTGACCATCTGGCTCGCGCTGGAGAACCCCAGCACCCGCGAGAACGGCTGCATGCGCGTCGATCCCGGGCAGCTCACCTCACCTTCGGGGCCTCGGAACTACGTGCCCGGCCGACATGACGAGTCAAGACCTTCCACGCCGAGATCGCCGAGGTCGACGAGAGCACGGGCGGTCGACTTCGAGCTGCAGCGCGGCGAGTTCTCCCTGCACGACGGGCGGATCGTCCACGGTGCCAAGGCCAACACCAGCGCGGTCCGGCGTACCGGCTACACGATGCGCTACTTCCCGTCCTCGGTGAAGATGTACGACAACGAGATCAACGAGGGCTGGAAGATCTGGCTGGCCCGTGGCGGGGACCTGGCCGGGCAACACCTACGCGAACGTGCCCGCGCCGGCGTGAAGCTCGGGCTGCTGACGGCCTGCCTGCCCGGCGAGTCCCTCGAGGAGATCGCGCGTGGGCGGGCAGCCACGGCTACGGCGCCCTCGAGGTCGCGGCCTGGCCGGACCGTCCCGGGCCGCGACTGGGAGGCCAGCCACCTCGACGTCGAGTCCTTCGGCACCGCCGAAGCGGCCGAGCGGTCAGGTCGGCTCCTCGACCGAGCACGGGCTCGAGCTCTCGGCCGTGGCCTACTACGAGAACAACCTGCACGCCGACCCGGCGCGTCGGGAGGCGACCCACGACCACCTGCGCCGCTGCATCGACGCCGCCGCAGCTGCTCGGGGTGCGGCCTCGTCGGCACCTTCGTCGGGCGCGACGTCGACGCGGACGGTCGCGCGAGAACCTGCGGCTCGGCCGAGCAGGTGCTGCCGCCGCTGGTCGAGTACGCCGCCGCCCGCGGCGTACGGCTGGTCGTCGAGAACTGCCCGATGGAGGGCTGGCACCCCGACGGCTACCCGGCCAACCTCGCCTACTCGCCCGAGCTGTGGGAGTGGATGGCCGACCTCGGGCTGTGGCTCAACTTCGACCCCTCGCACCTGGTCTGGCTCGGCATCGACCCGGTCGCCGCGCTCGACGGCGCACGTCGACCGCGTCCTGCACGTGCAGGCCAAGGACGTCGAGGTCGACGCCGCCGGCCCGCAACCGCTACGGCGTCTTCGGCCGGGTCGATCGACAGGCGTCGCCGTGGGCGAGCGGCTGGTGGCGCTACCGGATCCCGGGCCTCGGCGAGGTCGACTGGCGCCGGCGTCGTCGGCGCGCTCGCCCAGGCGCGGGTACGACGGCGTCGTCTCGGTCGAGCACGAGGACCCGGTCTGGAGCGGCGACCCCGAGCGGGTCCGGCACGGGCTCGCGATCGCCCAGCGCACGCTCGACCCCTACGTCAACGCCTGATCCCGTCCCCGAGCCAGGAAGGTCTGCCCATGCAGCGTGGTGTCTACTTCGACGCCTGGTTCCCGCGCCAGCACTGCTACCACCCGAGCCTGCCGCCGCGGCGGCTGCGGATGGTCGACGACCTCGTCGACTACCGGGCCACCGTGCTGGTGTGGGCGTCGATGGGCGGCGGCTCGCTCGTCCCTGCCCTACCTCGAGCAGGAGGCGTTCGGGCCGGTCGACGCCCGGTCCCGGTTCTACGGCTTCGTCAACGACAGCGAGTTCATCGCCGCCTGCCACGAGCGCGGGCATCAAGGTGTTCGGCATCGTCTTCGAGGCCCAGGGCTGGGAGTTCCCGGTCGAGCTGAACGAGGACGAGGACGAGGTGCTGGCGCTCAACGAGCTGCGCGGGGTGGGCACCGCGACTGGATGGGGCTGCGGGAGTTCTCCGTCCAACCGCTACCCCAAGCTCTGGACGCCGGTCGAGCACTACTTCCCCGACGGCCTGGTCAACAGCGACGGCGAGCAGGTGACCGACCTGATCGAGGAGTGCGTCGCCCGCGACATCCACCAGCAGCCCTGCCACGCGCACTGGGTGGAGTGCCCCGACCGCGACCACCAGTGCTTCTACATGGACCGCAACAACCCGGTCTGGCGCGAGTACCTCAAGGCGGTCATCCGGATCCAGGTCGACGCCGGCGTCGACGGCATCCAGCTCGACGAGGCCGAGCTGCCGATGGGTGCGTTCCAGTACGGCGCCTGCTTCTGCAAGGACTGCATGAAGGGGTTCCGCGCCTACCTGCAGGGCTGCTGGACGCGTACCGGCTCGACCCGCTCTCGCACGGCGTCGACCTCGAGACGCTTCCACTACGGCGACTGGCTGCTGGCGCAGGGCTACGACTTCAAGGACGGCCGCGAGTCGACGCCGCTGTTCGGCGACTACTACGCCTATCCAGTGCCAGGCCATCAAGCGGCTACTTCGGCGAGCTCGCCGACTACGCCCGGGAGTACGCCCGGTCGCGTGGGCCGCGAGATGCTCGTCTCGGGCAACTTCTTCAACCTCGAGCCGATGTACCTCGCGCTGGCCGACGACGTCGACCTCGTGATCACCGAGATGCGCAACACGACGTACCGGCAGCCCGAGTGGTACCGCTACGTCGCCGGCGCTTCGCCGGGCGACAAGGACGTCGTCGTCGTCGAGAACCCGTACGGCGGCGTGGTGCCCGAGCTGGTCGGCGCTGCTCGCCGAGGGCCGGGGCCACGACCTGTTCCGGCTGTCGGTCTACGAGGCGGCCGCGCTCGGCGCGCAACATGTCCGTGCCCTACGGCGTCGTGGATGGGCAGCGTCATCGAGGACTCGTTCTACGCCGCCGCACGAGCTCGCGACCGAGATCCAGGCGTTCCTCGCCGACCACGAGCGGCTGTTCGCGCGGCGCACCGTCAACGAGGTCGCGCGTGGTGTTCAGCGTGGCGAGCACCCGCGAGCTGATCGGCAAGGCCGATGCGAGCGACAACACGCACGAACCCGTCGCGACGAGTCGGTCGTGGTGCCCTACCGCGTCGTGACCACCGACGCTCGCGAGCGCGTCCGTTCCCTTCGACGTGGTGATCTCGCCGACGGCGTGACGGCGCCCGACCGTGCGTCGGCCGAGGCGCTGGCGGCGCTACTCGCACCGTCGTGCTGCCGGACTGTCCACGCGCTGACCGGCCTCCAGGCGCGGCGCTCGAGGGATACCTGGCGGCCGGCGGCACGGCTCGTGGTGACCGACCGGTTCGCCGCGAGGCTCTGCCGGAGTCACGAGCGGGCTGGTCACCGCCCGGCGGGCTCGCGGCGACGTCGACGAGCTGCTGCCGCGCGGCCGCCAGGTCGAGACGACAGCCGTCGCTGGCCGCGAACATCCACCGACCTGGCCGACGGCGCTCGCGGTGCACCTGGTGAACTACGACTACGACGGCGCTCGCCGACGCGGTCCGGCCCGTGGTCGACGTGCCGCTGCGGGTCAGTCTCCCGAGCGGCAAGGGGCGCGCCACCCTCGTGACGAGCGACGGCCGGCCGTCACCGCCCTGGAGCTGGCCTGCGACGGCGCGGTGCACACTGTCACCGTGGACAGCCTCGGCGTCTACACGATCGTGGTGTTCCACGACGGGGAGCTGGCGTGAGGATCGCGGTCCTGCCGGGCCGCGAGCGCGTTCGAGGTCGAGGATGCCCGCCGTGCCGTCGATCCGGCCCGGACGAGGTGCTGGTCGAGGTGGCCGTGTGCGGGGTGTGCGCCTCCGAGCTCGAGCCGTGGGTCGGCCGGGCCGGAGCAGCCGCGGTACCTCGGGCACGAGGTCAGCGGGGTCGTGGCGGAGGTGGGCGACTGGGCGTCACCGACGCTCGCCGTCGGCGACCGGGTCGGGCGTGTGGGTCACCAGCGAGGGTTCGCGGAGTACGTCGCCGTGCGCGCGGCGTACTGCTTCCCGGCCGGGGCGGGCCGCTGGACGCAGGCGCTGGCCGAGCCGCTGGCGTGCGCGGTCAACGCCGTGGAGCTCGCCGACGTGCGGCTCGGCGACGACGTCGTGGTCGATCGGCGCCGGCTTCATGGGCAAGCTGGTCCAGAGGCTGGCGGCGCTGCGCGGCCCGCGGCGGCTGATCGTCGCCGACACGCGTGCCGACGCGCTCGACCGGGCCGAGGCGGCCGGCGCCACCGACGTCGTCGACGTGACGAAGGAGTCGCTGCCGGAGGCCGTGACGGCGCTGACCGGCGGCCGCGGCGCCGACCTCACCTTCGAGTGCACGGGCACCCAGGCGGCGCTCGCGACCGTGCGGCGACGTGACCCGGATGAGCGGCAAGGTGGTGATCGTCGGGCTTCCACCAGGGACCGGCCCGGGAGATCCCGCTGGCCCAGTGGAACTGGATGGCGTTCACGATCCTCAACGCCCACTTCCGCGACCTGGCCACGATCATGCGCGGGATGGAGGTCGGCATGCGCCTGGTCTCGTCCGGGGTGCTCTCGATGGACGGCCTGGTCACCCACCGCTTCCCGCTCGAGCAGATCAACGAGGCCTTCGCGACGCTGCGCGACAAGCCCGACGGCTTCGTGAAGGCCGTCGTCAGCCGGAGCGGATGACCAGCAACGATGAGTGACATCGAACGGAGCCGGCAGGAGCGCGCAGAGCGGGCGGAAGCACACCGCGCTGCCGACGAACGCCGCCGGTCGGCAGAGTCGGAGCGGGCTCAGGTCCTGCTCGACCGGTTCGTCGTCGACGCGCAGAGCCGCGGGCTACCGACGGAGGAGCTGACCGCTCGTCCCTGGGATGGTCGAGGCCGCTACCCGACCGGTCTCGTGGGGTGGTACCTGCGCGGAGACCGCACCCTGGGCGCGACCACGGACGGGGCCTACTACGTCCTGACGGTGCCGCCGCGGCGGTTCGGGCGCTGGCGCACCCTGCATCTCACCCCGACGCCGCCACCACTGCGGGTGGGGGAGGGCGCACGAGACGGTGAGTCGATGGACCTCGCGACCCTGCTGCAGATCCGGCTCGACACCTGACCCCGTCGCGGGGGATGTCGACGAGCGTCACGCCGTGCCGCGCACCACCAGGGGGCAGGGAAGGACGACGGTGCGGCCGGCGCCGTCGTAGCGCCCCGTCATCCGGCTCAGCAGCAGGTCGCCAGCGGTCCGCCCGGCCTCGTAGGCCGGGTTGCGGACCGTGGTCAGCTGCGGGGTCACGATGGTGGCGGCGTCGACGTCGTCGAAGCCGATGACGGCGAGGTCGTCAGGGACAGCGAGACCCAGCTCGTGGGCGACGTCGAGGGCGCCGATGGCCATCATGTCGTTGGCGCAGAACACCGCGTCGGGGCGGCTGGGAAGCGACATCAGCTTCTGCATGGCGGCGTAGCCGCCGCGCCGCGTCCAGTCGCCGCGCACCATCAGCTCCGCGGTCACCTTCCGCCCTGCTGCCTGCATCGCGGAGCGGAACCCGGCCGTGCGCTGTGCGCCGTACTGCTGCGGGCCCTGGATCATCGCGATCCGCTCGTAGTCACGATCGGCGAGGAATGCGGCGGCTGCGCGGGAACCGGTCTCGTCATCGGGCGAGACCGTGTCGCTGCGAGGGTGGTCGAGCTCATCGCCGATGCAGATGATCGGGGTCGCCCGCTCGGCCGGGCCCAGGACCACCGATGAGGCGGTCTCCCCGGAGGCGAAGACGATGCCGTCGACGCCGCGGTCCATGACGTCCTCGAAGAACTTGCGCTCGCGCTCGTGCTGCCCGTCCGAGTTGCAGACGAAGGTGCCGTAGCCGGCCGGGTCGACGCCGTCGGCGAGGCCGCGCGTCAGCACCGCGTAGAACGGGTTGGTGATGTCGGGCACGACGACCGCGATCATGTGTGACCGGCGCGTGCGCAGGTTGCGGGCGACGTGGTTGGGGCGGTAGCCGAGCTCGTCGATGGCATCCATCACGATGTCGCGTGTCGAGGCCCGTACGACGCGCTTCCCGGACAGCACGTGCGAGACCGTCGTCGGGCTCACGCCGGCGCGGTCCGCGACATGCGCGATCGTGACGCGGACCGGCGGCGAGGCCTCGTCCGTGGCTGGCGCCGAGCCGCTCCGTGGCATGCCGGTACTGTACTCAGAATCGGGCCGCAAACCGATTTGAGCGATCGAGGGGGAGCCGCGGTGACCTGGGCCGTCGAGCGCTACTCGGCCGACTCCCTGTTGCTGTCCGACGTCGGGGTGCGTGTCATGCGACCGCGACTCGGTGACGTGGACGTCCACTGGCACGACTACTACGAGCTGAGCCTCGTCACCGGTGGAGCAGCCGACCACGTCGTCAACGGGGAGCGGCGCGAGGTCAGCCGCGGCCACGCCTTCCTGCTGACGCCGGCGGACTTCCACGAACTGCGGGTACGGGACGATCAGCCCCTGGACTGCTACAACGTCGTCGTCGCACCCCACCTCGTCGAGCGACACCTGACTGCGTTGGCCCCGTTCCCCGGGACGCCGGAGCTGCCCTGGCACACCGCCGACCTCCTCGACGTCGAGCCCGACCTCGGCCGCCTGGAGCGCGAGCTGGACGAGCCGCGGCTGGGATCACCGTGCTGGCGGAAGCCCTGGTCGGGAGCGTGCTGGTCGAGCTGGCGCGACGCTGCGCACGTCCGGCGACCGCCCTCCGGTGCCGGTGGGGGATCCGGGACTCCACGCCGCCGTGCTGTTCGTGGACCGGCACTTCCGTGAGCCGCTCCGACTCGCGGACGTCGCGGCGCGGGCGCACCTGTCGCCGAACTACTTCAGCGAGCGGTTCCGCGGCCTACACCGGCACGTCCTTCCAGACCTACCTCCAGGATCGGCGGCTGCGCTTCGCTCACTCGCTGCTCACCGCCACGGCGCTGGCGGTGACGGAGGTGTGCCACGCGGCAGGCTTCAACAACCTCTCCCACTTCGGCCGCGTGTATCGCCGGCACTACGGCACGCCTCCGTCCACGGTTGCCGCACGGCTGTGACGTCACGAGTCGGTGACGATGTGTGACGTCCGCCACCCGATTTCATTGACAAAGAGCCGGTCGGCCACGATGCTTCCGGCCAAAGGTGCCAAACGATTTGCATGGGCGGCGCCGCGGTCTCGGACACTGTCCCCTCTCAGAGGGAGCGAGGAGTGATTCGGTGAGGTTCAAGGTGTCGCGGAAGGCGCTGGCGCTGGTCGCTGCAGCCTCTCTCACGTCCTTCGGTCTGGTCGCCTGCGGAGGCGAGGAGGCCCCCAGCGAGCCCAAGGGCGAGGGGCAGGGTCCCGTGAAGGAGCCGACGGAGCCCACGGAGGTCACGTTCTTCTCCTGGATCGGCAACAGCCCGGACATGAAGAAGCTGGCCAAGGAGTTCGAGGAGGAGCACCCGAACATCACATCAAGTTCGAGAACGTGCCGGCCGAGCAGGCCGGCGCAGGTGCTGACGACGCAGGATCGCCGGCAACAACGCGCCCGACGTCGCCTACGTCAACGCCAGCGACACCGCCGACTACGCCTCGCGCGGCGCGGCGGTCGACCTGACCAACTACATCGAGCGCAGCGAGGTCGTGAACCCCGACGACTACGTCGAGGCGTTCAAGACCTTCGTCACCTACGAGGACAAGATGTGGGGCCTGCCGATGGGCGGGGAGACCACCGGCCTGTTCTACCGCACCGACCTGTTCGAGGAGGCGGGCATCGACGACCCGCCGACGACCTGGGAGGAGTTCGAGGCGACCGCCGCGGCGCTGACCGACGAGCCGGCCAGGACCAGTACGGCTACGAGCTGTTCGCCACCGAGGCGGCCTACTACTGGTACCCCTGGCTCTACCAGGCCGGCGGCGACCTGCTGAGCGAGGACGGCGAGATCCTCTTCACCAGCGACGAGGCGAAGGAGGCGGCCGACTTCTACGTCGGCCTCACCGAGTACTCGCCGCCGGACTACCTCAACTCCAACTCCTAGGACGGCCGCGTCGCCTTCGCCGAGGGCCAGGTCGGCATGTACATGGCCGGCGCCTGGTTCGCCGGCACGCTCGACCGAGGAGTTCCCGGACATCGACGGCAAGTGGGCCACCGCTCCGCTGCCGGAGGGCGCGGCCGGGTGCAAGACCACGATCGCCGGCGACTGCGCTCGTGATGATGGACCAGACCGAGAACCCCGACGCCGCGTGGCTGTGGATGGAGTTCCTCTCCCAGCCCGACATCCTGGCCCGGATGACCTACGAGCACCGAGGGCACCCTGCTGCCGCCGCTGACCTCCCTGCTCGAGGGCGACGAGATCGTCGAGGAGAAGCCCGTGCTCGAGGGCTTCATCGACCTCATGGAGTGCGGCGTCGCCAGCACCGTGTCGAACCCCAAGTTCCCGCGGGTCGAGACCATCCTCAACGAGGAGCTCGGCAAGGCGATGTACGGCGAGCAGACCGCCGAGGAGGCGCTCGACAACGCCGCCCAGCAGGCCGAGGCCATCCTCGCCCGGGGCTGATCTCGACGACCTGAGCCGTCGCGCCTCGGCAGCTCGCCGGGGCGACGACGCCGGACGCAGCGAAAGGGAGGGCGGCATGGCGACGACGGTCGTCAGCGGTGACCGGCGCGTCGGCGCGAGCACTCGTGCACGCGGATCCGACCGACGGATGTGGCGCGAGCGGTCGGCGTACCTCTTCATCCTGCCGGGGGTCATCATCTTCTCGGTCTTCACCTTCGCCGCGTTCGTCTTCGCGGTCTGCCTGACCTTCCACCGGTGGAGCATCATCGAGCCGGAGAAGCCGTACGTCGGGACTGCAGAACTACGAGGACATGCTCCAGCGACGAGCGGTTCGGCCAGGCGATCTTCAACACCGTCTACTTCACCGGCGCGTCGGTGCCGCTGACGATGGCGCATCGGCCTGCTGCTCGCGCTGCTGCTCAACCAGCCGCTCCGCGGCCGCGGGCTGCTCCGGACCGCGTACTACCTGCCGGTGGTCACGCCGTTCGTGGTCGCGGCGATCATCTGGAAGTGGCTCTACAACGGTGACTTCGGCCTGTTCAACTACTACCTGCTCAAGGCCACACCTGATCGACGAGCCGCTGCTGTGGCTCTCGAGCAAGAACCTGGCGATGCCGGCGGTCATCTTGATGACGCGTGTGGGCCGGCGTCGGGCTTCTCGATGGTGGTCTACCTCGCCGGGTCTGCAGGCCATCCCGGAGGAGCTCTACGAGTCGGCGAAGATCGACGGCGCCGGCGCGCTGCGCCGGCTGCGCCACATCACGATCCCGATGCTGCGGCCCGAGCACGCTGTTCCTGGCCGTGATGGGCATCATCGGCTCGCTGCAGGTCTTCACCCAGATCTTCGTGATGACCAGCGGCGGCCCGGTCGGCAGGACGACGACGATGGTCTACTACATGTACCTCTGGGCCTTCAAGTACTACGACATGGGCTACGCCAGCACCCTGGCGTTCGCGCTGTTCGTCATGCTGCTGGTCTTCACCGCCGTGCAGCTGCGCCTGCTCCGGCAGGCGGACCGCGTGAGCGCCACCGTGCAACGACCGACGAGTCCGCTGGACGACGACCGCGGCCGCTGAGCCCCAGCAGCCTCGACGCGCGGAGGCGCAGCGGCGCGCCGCCGGGACCGCAGGAAGACCACCCTCAAGGCCAAGCTGTTCAGCTACCTGGTCCTGCTCCCGATCGCGGTGCTGTTCGTGGCGCCGTTCGCCTGGCTGATCAGTGCGTCGTTCCAGCCGATGGGCACGATCTTCCAGAACCCGCCCACCTGGATCCCCGACGACCCGACCCTCGGCGGCTACAAGGGCTTCCTGAACGTCGGCGAGCTCACCGAGGCCGAGCAGCGGCCGGGGCAGCGGCGACTGGCACTGGTTCCTCAACAGCGCGTTCGTCGCCATCACGATCGTGATCGCTGCAGACCTTCTTCAACGCCCTGTGCGCCTACTGCTTCGCCAAGCGGAAGTTCCCCGGCCGCGACGCGATCTTCCTGGTCTTCCTCGGCACGATGATGGTCCCGGGCATGGTGCTGCTGATCCCCAACTACATCATCATCCAGCACATCCCGTTCTTCGGCGGCAACGACTGGATGGGCAACGGCGGCGCCGGGCTGGCTGGACAACTACGCCGGGCTGATCATGCCGCGGCGTGGTGACGCGCCTTCGGGATCTTCCTGCTCCGGCAGTACATGCTGTCGATCCCCGACGACACTGCTCGAGGCGGCGCGGATCGACGGCGCCAGCGAGTTCCGGATCTTCTGGAGCGTCGTGCTGCCGCTGTGCGTCGCCGGCGCTGGCGGCCAACGCGATCTTCACCTTCCAGGGGGCGTGGGAGGACTTCTTCTGGCCGCTGATCATGATGATCCGATCCGGAGAAGTACACCGCGCCGGTCGGGCTGGCGCTGTTCGTCGTGCAGAACCGGACGTCGTGGAACCTGCTGTTCGCCGGCTCGGTGATCGCCACGTTGCCGATGATCCTGGTGTTCCTCGTGCTTCCAGCGGCACTTCGTCCAGGGCATCGCGCTGACCGGCGTGAAGGGGTGAGCGACGAGATGTCGGCCGCGGAGCGCGACCTCGCTCGACGGCCTGCTCGCCGCGGCAACGGGGTGCTCCGGCTGCGAGCCGGCGTGGGTGGCCCGCGACTTCCTGCCGGCCGGGCGCCGGCTCGGCCTGCCCGAGGACCAGTACGACGTGGGCGAGCGCGGCGCGATCTGCGAGCGTTGGCTCGCCTCGACGACGAGGGCCGACAACCGGGTCGGGCCGCCGCGACGAGGGGCTGAGCCACGTCGTCGGGGAGCACGGCGAGCGGCTGCACGCTGCGGGACGCCGTCGCGGCCGACCCGGCCGCGGTGCTGGGCGAGGAGTACGCCGCGCACGCACCCCGCCGGGCTCGGCCGGCTGGCGAAGCTGTTCGACTACGCCGCACCGGCTGCCGTACCACGTCCACCCGCCACAGGAGTTCGCCTCGCTGGTCGGGGCGCAACGCCAAGGACGAGTCCTACCACTTCCTGCCCGGCGTCGACATCGGTGCCGCATCCCGAGACGTTCTTCGGCGTGCACCCCTGGATCGCCGAGCAGGAGGCGCACGACGCGCTGCTGCCCTACCTCGTCGACTGGGACAGCGACCTGATCCTGCGACACGCACGCGCCGAGCTCCAGGTCGCCGGCGAGGGCTTCCACGTGCCCTCCGGCGTGCTGCACGCGCCCGGCACCGCCCTCACGCTCGAGCTGCAGGAGGACTCCGACGTGCTGGCGATGTTCCAGGCGCTCAACGCCGGCCGGATCATCTCCAAGGAGCTGCTCTTCAAGGACGTGCGGCCCGAGGACCGCGCGGCGCACGGCGAGCGGTTCCCGCTCCGCTTCGTCGACTGGGAGCTCAACGGCGACCCGTGGTTCTACGAGAACCGCCACCTGACGCCGCGCCCGGTCGACGGCGCGCTCCGGTGACGGCGAGGAGACGTGGGTCTTCTACAACACCGACAAGTACGCCGGGAAGCGGCTGGTCGTGCCGCCCGGTGGCCGCCGACGGCTCCGCGAGCCGGGGGTCTACAGCGTCTTCGTCTGGAGCGGGCACGGGACGCTCGCCGGGCACGAGCTGGCAGGGGGTGAGCCGGGACGCGACGAGCTGGTCGTCACCCATGCGGCCGCGACCCGCGACCACGACATCGTCAACTCCGGGCGCGACGACCTGGTCGTCTTCACTCTTCTTCGGTCCCGACCTCCACCCTGGCGCGCCTGCGATCGCGGCGCCGACATGACCGAGGAGCTCTCGATCGGCCTGGTGGGGGCCGGCCTGATCGCCGGCGTGCACGCGCAGGCCTACCGAGGCTCCCCGGGCGTGCGACTCGTCGCCGTGGTCGACCCCGTCGGCGACAAGGCACACCGCCTGGCAGACCAGCACGGTGCCCAGGTGGTGCCCGACCTCGACGGACTCCTCGGCCTCGGGGTGGACGTCGTCGATGTGTGCACGCCGCCGCCGCACCATGCCGCGGCCACCATCGCGGCGCTGCAGGCGGGTCGGCACGTGTTCTGCGAGAAGCCGCTGACCCGCACGCTCGAGGAGGCCCGGAGCGTGGTCGACGCCGCCTCGTCGGCGCCGGGTCTGCTCATGGTGGGTCACGTCACCCGGTTCGAGCCCGAGCACCGCACGGCCCGCGACCTCGTCGAGGCGGGTGACGTCGGCTCGGTGCGGCAGATCACCCACTCGTTGACGTCGCCGAAGCCGCACTGGAGCGAAGGCGGCTGGCTCGCCGACCCTGCGGCCTCCGGAGGGCCGCTGCTCGACCAGGCCGTGCACAGCTTCGACTACGCACGCTGGGTGATCGGCAGTCCGGCCGTGCGAGTGCACTGCATGGCAGCCGACAGCCCGGCCGGGCCGGCGACGTACGCCCTGACGACGGTGCGGTACGCCGACGGCTCGCTCGCCCACGTCGAGTGCAGCTGGGCCCACCCTGCCGCCAGCGGGTTCCGGCTTGCCGTCGAGATCGTGGGGACGGAGGGGCGGCTCGCCTGGAGCACCGACCACCTCATGAGGGGGGTCCTCCACCGACGCGAGGGCGAGTCCGAGTGGTGGGACGCGCTCGGTGACCGGGGCATGGTCCGGGAGCTGGCCGCGTTCTTCGACGCGATCCGGGCCGGGGGACCGTCACCGGTTCCCGCCGGTGAGGGAATGGAGTCGTTGCGCACCGCCCTCGCGGCGGCGGAGTCCGCGCGCACCGGTGAGACGATCGACCTGACGACCTGGGAGGTGCGGTGAGCGCCGCGGCCGGTCGACCCGTGGGCGTCGCCCTCCTCGGAACGGCCCACACCGGTCACGCGTGGGCGTACACGCGCGCGCTGGCCGAGATGCCGGGGGTGGAGCTGGTCGGGGTCCACGACCCGGTGCCGGACCACACCCGGTGGCTGCGCCACGACTTCGACGCGACGGCTGTGGAGCTGGCCGAGGACCTGCTCTCGGCGCCGGAGGTCGAGGCCGTCGTGGTCTGCAGCGCGAACGCCGACCACCGACGCGACGTCGAGCTCGCGGCCGCCCACGGCAAGCACGTGCTGTGCGAGAAGCCCATCGCGACCACGCTCGAGGACGGCCTCGCCATGGTCGCGGCCTGCGACGAGTCCGGGGTGCAGCTGCACCTGGCCTTTGTCTCCCGCTTCCTTCCGGTCGTCGCTCGAGCGCGTGAGGCCGTGCGTGGTGGGCGGATCGGGGAGCTGGTCGGTGCCTTCGGGGGCAACCGGGGGCGTCCGCCCCTGCCGCCGTCGTACCCGGACTGGATCACCGATCCCCGTCGCGCCGGTGGCGGCGCCCTGATCGACCACTCGGTGCACGTCAGCGACGTGATGCGACACGTGAGCGGGCTCGAGGTGACCGAGGTGTCCGCCGAGGCCGGCGCCCTCCTCTGGGGGCTCGACGTCGACGACCTCGCCGTGCTGACACTCCGGTTCGGGAACGGAGCGGTGGGCAGCATCGATCCGAGCTGGTCGGTCCCCGAGGACAGTCCCGCCGACTACGACTTCTACCTGCGACTGGTCGGGACCGAGGGATCGTTGACGATCTCCGACGCGGCCGAGGCCGTCGACCTCGTGTCCACTCGCCAGGGCCGACCGCGCGGTCTTCGTCGTGCGTCCTTCGCCGAGGACGCCGACCGCGCCATGCTCGCGGCGTTCGTGGCCTCGGTCCGGGCGGGGACGGTGCGGGAGCCGTGCGCGACCGGCGAGGACGGGGTGCGCGCCCTCGCGATCGCCCTGGCGGGCTACCGTTCCGCGGCCACCGGGACGGTGGCCGCGGCGACGTACCCGCTGGAGGAGTCCTAGACAGGCTCGCCCTTCTTCAGCTCCCAGAGCGGCTTGCGCTCGGGGGCGTGCCGGAAGGAGTGGCTGATCGCGGAGTAGGCCCGCTTGGGCTCCAGCTTCCGGTTGAAGGCCAGGGGTCGCCGGTGGCTACCGTCCTCGCGGGGCTGGTCCTCGTCGAGCCAGGTGTAACGGTCCGTGAGGCCGAAGGCCACGACCGCTTTCACGTTCTTGTCGTCCAGGGTCACGTCGAGGTAGCGGCGATAGACGTCGGCCACCATGCGGTCGCGCTTCTGCGGGTTCTTGGGCAACCCGTCGTCCAGCACGTCCATCTCGGTGATCAGGACCGGCAGGTCACGGTCGGCGAACTCCCGCAGGAACGCGCGATAGCCCCGCTCGTCGAAACGACGCCCGAAATCGTCGGCGAGCAGGTGGCCCTGGATGCCCACCGCCTGCACCGGCACGCCCTGGTCGAGCAGGAAGTCGATGGCCTTGAGGTAGGCGCGGCGACGCGGCTCGGGCTTGTCGCCCCACTCGTTGACGGTCTCGAAGCCGAACTCGTTGATGATCCGCAGCGCCTCCGGGTCGTGCTCCGCGGCGAGCTCGAAGCTCTTGGCGACGTAACCACGACCGATCGTCTGGTACCACGGGATGTTGGTGCGAAGCCCCACCTTGTCGGCGTCGTAGGGATCGGTGACCTCGTTCGCCACGATCCAGCCGTTGACCCGACCCTGGTAGTGCTTGACCTCCTTGCGGATCACCCCGAAGAGAAGCTGGCGAGCCTCTTCCTTGCTCAGCCCCCAGAGGTCCTTGTCGCGCCACCCCTCCCCGAACCCCTCGTCCCACGCCAGGTGGGCGCCGATGACGAGCTGGTCGTGCCGCTCGGCGAACCGGATGATCTTGTCGCCCGGTTCGAAGTTGAGGTCGGCGTCGGGCGTGGGCTTCAGCTGGTACCAGAGCAGGTCGTCCTCGGTGAAGAGAAGGCCGGCCTCCCGCGCGTGCAGCTGGGGGTAGCGCGGTGAGAGCTGCCAGGTGGCGATCGAGGACCCGAACACGATGCCTCGGCGCTCGGCCTGCTTCCACAGCGGTGGCCGCCCGGTACCGGGCAGCGGGTCAGCGGCGAGTGCCGGCCCCGCGGAGGCCGGGACCCCGCCGAGGACGGCTCCGGCCGCCAGCGTGCCGGCAGTGCCGGCCAAGAGTGAACGTCGGGCAACGGTGGACGGGTGCACGGCGGGCGCCTCCCTGGCTCGTGGACCGTCCGAGACGTCGCATGACGACGGTCGCGCAAATCGATTGCCATGACGGTAAGGTCCCCGAGCCGTCCCTGACAAGGGTCGAGCTCAGATCACGCCCTTGGTGACCAGGAAGCACCCGTAGGGCCGTGCCTCGGTGGTGCTGACGACGAGGTAGGCGTCAGCCGCCCGCCGGTAGAAGTCGAAGCGCTCGACCGCCGCCGACGGGACGGCCCGCCCCTCGGCCTCGTCGACGACCTCCTGCAGGGCACGGTGCACCTCCTGCTCGTTCTCCTCGTCGCCGACGGCACCCATCCGCAGGACAGCGGGCTCGACGAAGGTGTCGACCGGGAGGACGGAGAAGATCGCCCGGGCGGCGGTGGGGACGTCGATCCCCGGCATCGCGACCAGTCGCCGTGCCGAGGAGGCGGCGGGGTAGTTGCGGTCCACCAGGGCGAGCACGTCGCCGTGTCCCATCGCCGCCAGGTGGCCGAGCAGGTCGGGGGACAGCAGGGGATCGAGGTTCTTCAGCACGGCAGCACCACCTCAGGTGTGGAGCACGACGTCGCCGCCGTCCTCGGTCACGCGGAACGTACGCAGGCCGTAGCGCTGGGGCTCGAGCAGCGACCGACCGCTCTCGAGGTCGAACTCCCACCCGTGCCACGGGCACCTGATCACCTGCTGGTCCATGCCGTAGACCAGCTCGGGTGGCTGTGACGGCACGAAGGTCCCGCCCAGCGAGCCGGCACACATGGACGCCCCCATGTGGGGACAGCGGTCGCTGATCGCGTAGAACTTCTCGCCGACGCTCACGATCCCCACCGGGCGGCCGTCGACGTCCACGATCCGACAGCCGTCACGCCGCACCTCGTCCGCCGGTCCGATCCTCATCTCCATCCCTGCAGTCCCGCTTTCTCTCCGCGATGGGCCTAGTCGCCGTGCCAATCGATTTGGTATGCATGACTCTGACGGTTCCGGGGCCAGCCCGCAACGGTTCTCCGACAGGAGCCACACATGACCGACCTCCTCGAGCACCCCGGCGCGGATGCGTCCGGTGTCAGCCGTTACCGCCTCGTGGACTGCGACGTGCACCCGATCATGAAGGGCGGCATGGGCGACCTGCGGCCCTACCTGTCCCAGTCGGCGCAGCGCCGGCTGGGGCTGGACGAGCGCCGGAACCTGACGACGGTCGGTCACCGTGAGGCGGTGTCGGTGCCGCGCAACATGCTCTACGTCAACCAGGCGGGCGTGCTGCGAGACGACGCCCGGGCCCCCGACGGGTCGGCCCCCGGCGCCGACCCCACGTTCACGGCCGAGCAGCTGCTCGACGCCAACGGCATCGACCGCGCCGTGCTCATCGGCGGTGAGGTGCTCGGCCTCGGCGCGATGCCGGATCCGGACGCGGCGATGATGATCGCCTCCGCCTACAACGACTGGATCGCCGACACCTGGCTCTCGGCCGACGACCGCTTCCGCAGCAACCTGGTGGTCGGTCCGCAGGACCCGGCGCTCGCTGCGAAGGAGATCCACCGCGCTGCCGCCGACCAGCGGTTCGTGGCCGTGCTGCTGCCCCTGACGAACATCCTGATGGGCCAACGGCACTACTACCCGATCTACGAGGCGGCTGCCGAGCACGGTCTCCCGATCACGGTCCACCCCAACTCGGGCGAGGGCATCTTCCGCACCTCTCCGCCCATGGCGGGCGGCACTCCCACCTACTACGTGGAGTGGCACACCGGGCTGAGCCAGGTCTTCCAGGCCAACGTCATCAGCCTCGTCTGCCACGGCGTCTTCGAGCTGTTCCCGCAGCTGAAGGTCGTCCTGACCGAGGGTGGGCTGGGCTGGATCCCCGACGTGATCTGGCGGCTCGACAAGAACGTCAAGGGGCTGCGCGACGAGGTGCCCTGGGTCAAGCGGCTGCCGAGCGAGTACATCGCCGACCACGTGCGCTTCACCACCCAGCCGCTCCCCGAGCCGCGACGCCGCCACCACCTCCACGTCCTGTGCGAGATCGCGCAGGCCGAGCGGACGCTGATGTTCAGCTCCGACTACCCGCACTGGGACTTCGACGACCCGAAGCACGCCCTGACGTCGCTGCCCGCCGAGATCCGGCAGCGGGTCAGCTCCGAGAATGCCGTGGAGACCTACGGCGACCGGCTCTGAGCCAGAGGTGGCGCCGGTTCACCGGGCACGGCTGCAGGTCACGGCCGACGACGTCGTCGGGCCGATCGATCGTCGGCTGTTCGGTTCGTTCGTCGAGCACCTCGGCCGCTGTGTCTACGGAGGCATCTACGAGCCGGGCCACCAGACGGCCGACGAGCACGGCTTCCGGGGGGACGTCGCCTCGCTCGTGCGCGAGCTCGGAGTGACCGCGGTCCGCTATCCCGGGGGAAACTTCGTCTCCGGCTACCGCTGGGAGGACGGGATCGGCCCGCCCGAACGGCGGCCTCGGCGACTGGACCTCGCCTGGCACTGCACCGAGACCAACCTCGTCGGTATCGACGAGTTCCTCCAGTGGTGCCTCAGGCTCGACCTCCAGCCCGTCCTCGCAGTCAATCTCGGCACCCGTGGCGTCGAGGCGGCGCTGGACCTGCTCGAGTACGTCAACCATCCGGGCGGCACGTACTGGTCGGACCTCCGGGCGGCGAACGGGCACCCGGCGCCGTACGACGTCCGCACCTGGTGCCTCGGCAACGAGATGGACGGGTGGTGGCAGCTGGGGCACACCTCGGCCGACGACTACGGCCGCCTGGCAGCGCGGACCGCAGCGGCCATGAAGGCCTACGACCCCGACCTCGAGCTGGTGGTGTGCGGCAGCTCCTCCTCGGGCATGCCCACGTTCGGCAGCTGGGAGCGCACGGTGCTCGAGCACTCCCTCGACCACGTGGACGCCATCTCGTGCCACGCCTACTACATGCAACGACCTGAGGAGCTGTCCGACTTCGTCGCCTCTGCCGTCGACATGGACCGGTTCATCGGGGAGGTCACGACGATCGCGGACGAGGTGGCGGCCGACCGCGGCAGCTCCAAGCGCATCGGGATCTCCTTCGACGAGTGGAACGTCTGGTACCAGGGTGGGGGACCGAGTCCGATACCCGACGGCTGGCCGGTGGCCCCCGCGCTCCAGGAGGACGACTTCGACGTCACTGACGCCGTCGTCGTCGGGAGCCTGCTCATGTCGCTGCTGCGTCACTGCGACCGGGTGACCGTCGCCTGTCAGGCCCAGCTGGTGAACGTGTTGGCACCGATCCGTACCACCACTGGCGCCGGCGCCTGGCGACAGCCCACGTTCCACCCGTTCGCGCTGACCGCCCGGCTCGCGCGCGGGTCCGTGCTGCGCGGCGCGGTGGAGTCGCCCACGATGGCGACACGGGGCTACGGCGACGTGCCGGTCGTCGATGCCGTGGTGACGCACGACTCGGTCGCAGGTGCCACCTCGGTCTTCGCACTGAACCGGTCGCTCGACGAGGACGCCGACCTCGAACTGGACCTGACGGCGCTCGGCGACCTCGACGTCGAGGAGTGCCTGGTCATCCATCCGGCCGCCGACAGCGGCCGGCCGCATGGAACGCCGCTGCCGGGGAGCTGGCGGCAGGACGACGGTGGCGTGGTGCGCGTGAGGCTGCCCGCGGTCTCCTGGGCCGCGCTCCGGCTGGTGTGATCCGGCCCACCCGCCGTACACACGGATCGAGCCCCTGACCGTGTCTCCACGGGTCAGGGGCTCGTCCGGTTGGGGTGAGTAACGGGACTTGAACCCGCGACATCCGCCACCACAAGGCGGCGCTCTACCAGCTGAGCTATACCCACCAGGTCGTTCCCGGAGCACCGGGAACCGCACAGGAGTGTAGCCCTACGGCCCCGCGGTTTCCGCATCGGGCGCGGAGTCCTGGGACGCCGGCGCCGCGGCGTCGCCCAGGCCCGTCAAGGAGCCGCCATGGCGATCCGCGATCGACCGCGCGGCGTCGGAGTCGGGGCCGGGCGAGGGCACGAACACCGCCTCGCGGTAGTAGCGCAGCTCCTCGATGCTCTCCTGGATGTCGGCCAGCGCGCGGTGGTTGCCGCGCTTGGCCGGCGACTGGAAGTAGGCCCGGGGGAACCAGCGGCGCGACAGCTCCTTGATCGAGGACACGTCGACGATCCGGTAGTGCATGAACGCCTCGAGGTCGGGCATGTCGCGCGAGATGAAGGCGCGGTCGGTCGCGACCGAGTTGCCCGCCAGCGGCGGGCGCGTGCTGGGGTCGCACTGCTCCCGGAGGTAGGCGAGCACCTGCTCCTCCGCCTCGGCGAGGGTGATGCCGGTCTCGAGCTGGTCGAGCAGACCGGACTTCTCGTGCATGTTCCGCACGAAGTCGCCCATCTGCTCCAGCGCCTCGGCCGGAGGCTTGACGACGAGGTCGATGCCGTCGCCCAGGACGTTGAGGTCGAAGTCGGTCACGAGCGCGGCGACCTCGATGAGTGCGTCGGCCCTGAGGTCGAGACCGGTCATCTCGCAGTCGATCCAGACGAGTCGTTCGTTCACGAGGGGCACCCTACTGTCACGCGCCGGAAGTGCCGCGGTCTCAGGCCCCGCTCAGATCCGTCAGGATTCCCTCAGTCCGCCGTCCTACCTTGCTCGACGTGAAGGACTGGGTCGGGCTCGCGGCGCGTCTGGTCACGGGCGTGGTGTGGATCGTGGCGGGTGCGCTCAAGCTCCCGGACCCCGCTGCCAGCGTCCGGGCAGTGCGTGCCTACGACCTCCTCCCGGAGGTGGTCGTCCCGACGATCGGCTACCTGCTGCCCGTGGTGGAGGTGGTCATCGGCCTCGCGTTGGTCCTCGGGCTGCTCACCCGCACGGTGGCCGTCGTGTCGGCGCTGCTGCTCGTGGCGTTCATCGTGGGGATCGCCTCCGCGTGGGCGCGCGGCCTCAGCATCGACTGCGGCTGCTTCGGCGGTGGCGGCTTCGAGGCGGATGCGACCGCGGCGTACCCGTGGGACATCGCGCGCGACGTGGGACTGCTCGCGGCCTCGCTGTGGCTCGTCATACGTCCGACGAGCCGGTTCTCACTCGATCGGGTGCTGTTCGGAAACGGAGATGAGGAAAGTGATGGCCAAGAAGACAACGGAGTCGCGCCGCAGGATGATCGGGGCCGGCGTCGCGGCCGTCCTGATCGCGTTGGTCGTGGCCGGTTCCCTGGCGCTCAGCAGCCGTGACACGACAGGTGAGGCGGCCGCGGCACCGCCGGGGCTGACCGACGGCTACGCCGTCACGGTCGGTGACGTGTCCGCCCCGACGACCCTCACCTTCTACGAGGACCCACAGTGCCCGATCTGTGCCGCCTTCGAGGGCGAGGTTGCGGACGACGTGGCCGCCGCCGTCGAGGCCGGGCAGGTGAAGGTCGAGTACCGGGTCGTCTCGTTCCTCGACCACGCCTCGCTCAACGACTATTCCTCGCGGGCCGCCAACGCGCTGATGGTGGTGCAGGACGCAGCCGGCGCTGACGCCTTCGCCGAGATGCACCGCATCCTGTACGAGAACCAGCCCGCCGAGGGGACCGCCGGACCCGATGACGACCAGCTCGTGGCGTGGGCCGTGGCGGCCGGCGCCGACGAGTCGGAGGCGCGTGAGGGGATCGAGTCGGGCCGGTTCGACCAGTTCATCCAGAACGCGACCGACCAGATGTCCCGGGACGGCGTCAACGGCACACCCACGGTCCTGGTGGACGGCGAGCCGGTCGCGGGCGGCCCCGCCGCCGCACTGGTGGCAGTGCAGGACGTCCTCGCCTGACACACTGCCGCGGGTGACCCTCGTCGACTTCATCGCCGGTCTGCCCAAGGCCGAGCTCCACGTCCACCACATCGGATCGGCGTCGCCACGCATCGTCTCCGAGCTGGCCGAGCGCCATCCTGGCGTCGTCCCGTCCGACCCCGACGAGCTGCGGGCCTTCTTCGAGTTCCGCGACTTCGCGCACTTCGTCGACGTCTACCTCGCGGTGGTCGACCTGGTCCGCACCCCCGAGGACCTGCGGATGCTGACCTACGAGGTCGCCCGCGAGATGACCACACAGTCGCTGCGCTACGCCGAGCTCACGTGCACGCCGTACACCTCGGTGCTGCCTCATCAGGACGGGGTCGGCATCCCGATCGAGGCCTACACCGAGGCGATCGAGGACGCGCGGCTGGCGGCCGAGCGGGACTTCGGGCTGGTGCTGCGCTGGATCTACGACATCCCCGGCGAAGCCGGGCTGCCGGCCGCCGATGCCACCCTCGACTACGCCCTCCACCATGCGCCCGACGCGCTGGTCGGCTTCGGCCTCGGTGGGCCCGAGGTGGGCGTTCCCCGCCCGCAGTTCCAGCCGCACTTCGACGCCGCCCGCGCCGCGGGCCTGCACAGCGTGCCCCACGCCGGCGAGACGACCGGCCCGCAGACGGTCTGGGACGCGCTCAAGCTGCTCGGGGCCGAGCGGATCGGCCACGGCACGAGCGCCGCGGGCGACCCGGAGCTGCTCGCCCACCTTGCCCGCCACGCCATCCCGCTGGAGGTGTGCCCGACCTCCAACCTCGCTACCCGCGCGGTCGAGTCCCTCGACGTCCACCCGCTGCGCACGTTCGTCGAGGCGGGAGTTCCGGTGACCATCAACTCCGACGACCCGCCGATGTTCAACACCAGCCTCAACGAGGAGTACGCCGTCGCCGCCGAGCTCCTCGACCTCGACGAGCGAGGGGTCGCCGGGCTGGCGAAGGCGGCGGTCGTGGCGTCGTGGGCACCGGACGACGTCAAGGCGGCGCTGCTGACCGAGATCGCGGCGTACGAGAGCACCGAGGTGTGAGCCCCGCACACTCATACTGTGCGGGGCCGACTCATGTGTATCCCGATGTCGCGCCGCGACCGGGGATTTCGCTGGTGTGTCGTGCTTTGGGACCGGGTGACGTAAGTTCAGGGCATGTCCTCCGTGCGCGTGGCGATCGCCAACGACTACGAGATCGTCATCGCCGGCATCGCCGCGGTCCTCGAGCCCTACCAGGACCGGGTCGTGGTGGTGGAGCTGGCGGCCAACGAGCCAGTGACGAGCGACGTCGACGTCGTCCTCTACGACACCTTCGGCCAGGTCCAGGGCGACGGCTACAACCTCGGTGACCTGCTCGCGGACTCCGAGGCGCACGTGGCCGTCTTCACCTGGAACCTGCAGCCCGACCTCATCGAGCGCGCCCTGGCGCACGGGGCACGTGGCTACCTGTCCAAGGCACTCAGCGGCGAGGAGATCGTCGAGGCGCTCGAGGCGATCCAGGCCGGCGAGATCGTGACCGCGCCCCGCCCCGTCGCCGACGACGTCCTCCCCGGAGACTGGCCAGGCAAGGCCTTCGGCCTCACCCAGCGCGAGTCGGAGGTGCTGGCCCTGATCACCCAGGGGCTGACCAACCAGGAGATCGCCGACCGCGCCTACATCTCGATCAACTCGGTCAAGACCTACGTCCGCACCGCCTACCGCAAGATCGGCGTCACCCGCCGTGCCCAGGCGGTCAGCTGGGGCATCGCGCACGGATTCCAGCCCGACCACAGCAGGGTGATCAACCACACCGTCTGACCCCTGCGGGTGAGGTATCGGCCCGGCACCGGATGTTGTGCTGTCGGGGTGGGGGGCTTTGCGCGGGCGACTGGTCGCCTCGATGCTCCCGCGTAGCTCGCCGACGAACGAGGAGGGACGTCATGACCAGCTCCAACCCTGACGAACAGCGCCCAGACGCGGCCCGGGAGGCCGCACAGCGTGTGGTGGACTCTGCCGAGTCGTGGGAGCACGCAGCGGAGGACTCGACGGTTCGCGAGCACCTCGACGAGGGGCTCGACGAGGCCGGCGTGGAGGTGCCGGAAGACGAAAAGGACCGGCTCGTCGATGACATCAAGGACGACGACGCCAAGCCGATCGTCGAGAAGGCGACTCCCGAGGATCGGTAGCGGTCACGTCTCGGGTTGGCGCCCCCGCCAGGATTCGAACCTGGGACCGTCGGATTAGAAGGCCGATGCTCTGTCCAGCTGAGCTACGGGGGCCGGCGTTCATTGTGTCGCACGTCGGTCGTGAACCGGACGCCCACGCCGAGGTCACTGGCTCGGCGGCTCCGTGCGTCGGGACGTGGCTGCGGAGCTGAACCGTGTCACCACGATCGCGACGAACGTGACCAGGAAGACCTGGCCGACCACCGCCTCCGACGACAGCATGAGTCGCGCCGCCGTCGTCACGGGGACGAAGTCCCCGTACCCGGTCGTGCTGATCGTGATCAGGCTGACGTACATGTACGACGTCGACGGGACCTCGGAACCGAAGACCGGGTCGGCGGAGATCAGGTCCATGGCCTGGACCCCGATGGCGAACGCGACCGCGATCTCCAGGTAGGCGGCCACGGCTCCGAACACCGTGGCGATGCTGACCTCCGCGTGCTGCAGCAGGCGACGGACGACCACGATGGGAACCAGCAGTGCCGCGATCGCCCAGCCCGCATTGACGAGGTTGCCGATCACACCGACATCGGTCTGACGGGCAAAGTTCAGCAATGCGTAGAGGGCGTTGCCGACCACCACCCCGAGCACCAGGAGCACCGCCGCGCGCCGCGCGCGAGCGGAGACGCCCGCCGTCCAGGCGGCGACCAGCAGCGCGGCGCCGCTGACGGCGTTGGCCAGGGCCGCCCGGAGGAACGAGTCGCTCGTCTCGACGGTGGCGAGCACCACGATCGCCAGGACGACGACCGCGAGCAGGACCCCGAACCGGTCCAGCGCCCGCTCCGGCTGCGGCAGCTTCACGCTCGGCATCCTCCCGCACCCGCGGCTCGTCCTCGGGACGACTCGCGCGCGGGTCTCGTCCGCCTCGGACGATGGCGCTGCGGGTCGATGCTGGCCATAGTGAGCGCATGACTGACGCCGGTGCGCTCGCCGTGGCCTCGTCCGACGGCCGGACGTTCACGTTGGAACCCGCCGCCGTGGTGCCCGGAGACCTGATCGTGGTGCCGCAGCAGGCTGGAACGTTCGCGCTGGGTCAGGTGATGGACCAGACCGGGGGAGTGCTGCTCGGCACCCTCAGCGACGAGGGCTTCGCACGGGCAGAGCTGGGCCCCTTTCCGGTCTCGGAGGCGACGGCGGCGGACGTCGACGCCCTCGCTGCCGTCCAGGAGTCGACCGGGGCGGAGGTGACCATCGGGACGTGGCGCTCGGGCGAGGTCGACGCACCGGCCCGGCTCCGCGCGCAGGGGTTCAACCGTCACACCTTCCTGTGCGGACAGAGCGGGTCCGGCAAGACGTATGCGCTGGGCGTGCTGCTCGAGCAGATGCTGCTGACCACCGAGCTGCGCATGGTGATCCTCGACCCGAACGCCGACTTCGTCCGGCTCGGCGAGGCGCGGCCGGGTGTGACCCCGGACGCGGCCGACCAGGTCGCCGCGCTGGACGTGCGGGTGCTGGGTGCGTCACCGCCCGCCGAGCCACTGCGGCTCCGCTTCGCCACCATGCCCCGTCTCGCCCAGGCCGCCGTGCTGCGTCTGGACCCGCTGGCGGACCGTGACGAGTACAACCTCTTCCTGCACGCACTCGGCCAGTACGGACACCCCACCGCGCGAGGTCTCGGTCCTGGTCGACGAGCTCCGGCAGGGCGGTGTCGACGAGCGGGCGCTGGCACAGCGGATCGAGAACCTGGGGCTGGGGGAGTGGGAGGTCTGGGCCGGTGACCAGAAGTCGGCGGCCGAGGTGGTCGCGGAGGGGGCGCGGGTGACGGTCCTCGACCTGGCGGGATTCCACGATCCACGCGAGTCGGCCGCGGTGACGCTCGACCTGGTCGAGAACCTGTGGGCCAATCGGAAGAGCCGGACTCCGACCCTGATCGTGATCGACGAGGCTCACAACGTCTGCCCGGCCGTTCCGGTCGGTTCCATCCAGACGCTGCTCGTGGAGCGGCTCATCCAGATCGCCGCCGAGGGCCGCAAGTACGGGCTGTGGCTGCTGCTCTCGACCCAGCGGCCCTCGAAGGTGCACCAGCAGGTGCTGTCCCAGTGCGACAACCTGGTGCTGATGAGGATGAACTCACCGGCTGACGTGGCCGAGATCTCCGACGTCTTCGGGTTCGCTCCGTCCGCGATGGTCGCCGCCGCGCCGTACTTCCGGCAGGGGGAAGCGGTCATGGCGGGGCAGTTCGTGCCGTGCCCGATGCGGGTGCGGATGGGCCAGCGACTCACGGTCGAGGGTGGCAGCGACGTGTCTGTGCCAGTGGCCGGCGCCTGATCATGGGGATTCCAATCTCGGGGGAGCGACACCACACTGAGACCCGGGCCTGGCATTGATGGGCCCGCTCCGACGGAGGGACATGGCATGAGCTTCTGGGACGTGATCTGGTTCATCATCATCAGCTTCGCCTTCATCGCCTACCTGATGGTGATGTTCAACATCATCACCGACCTGTTCCGGGATCAGGGCACCTCGGGAGGGATGAAGGCGGTGTGGTTCATCTGCCTCATCTTCTTCCCGTTCGTGACGGCCGTGGTCTACCTGGTCGCGCGGGGTGGGGGTATGGCAGAGCGACAGGCGGCGGCCGTCTCGCGGATCCGCGAGACACAGGACGACTACGTCCGCTCGGTCGCCGGGTCGGCATCCCCCGCTGACCAGATCGCGCAGGCCAAGGCGCTGCTCGACGGCGGGACGATCTCGCAGGAGGAGTTCGATGCGCTGAAGGCCAAGGCACTGACCTGATCGGCACCAACCCGGGGAACCGCACGACCCCCTCGCGCCCCGTACTGGTGAAGGCGGACACTGGGCGAGGGGAGGCAGCATGGCCGGCACTCCGGACCTGGACGAGCTGTACGACGCGTCGTACCGCCGACTCGTCGTGCAGCTCTACGCGATCTGCGGTGACCTGGCCGATGCGGAGGACGCCGTGCAGGAGGCGTTCGTGACCGCGCTCCGCAAGCGCACGGACCTGGCGCGGGTCTCGAACCCGGAGGCATGGCTGCGGACGGTGGCGTTCAACCAGCTGCGCGGCGGCTGGCGCCACGCAGCGGTGGTGCGGCGCTATCGGGGCCAGGAGCCCGGGCCACGGAGCCCGGTCGAGATCGGTCCCGAACACGTGGCGATAGTGACCGCCCTGCGGGAGGTCGACGACAAGCAGCGCCAGGTCGTCGTCCTGCACTACCTCGCCGACATCGGCATCGCCGACATCGCGGCCGAGCTGGGGCTGGCGGAGGGGACCGTGAAGTCCCGGTTGTCCCGGGCCCGGGTGAAGCTGGCCAGCCTGCTCGACGAGCAAGAGGAGCCCCGTCATGCCTGAACTGGACGTGCTGCGCACGCTGGGTGATCAGCTCGCGCCTCCGCCACTCGACTCGCTGCGCGACCGGGCTCGTCGCCGCGATCGTCGGGCGCGGATCGCGGCGGTGAGCGTGTCAGCCGTGGCCGTGGTTGCGGTGACGGCCACAGCTCTGGTGCTCCGGCCGGACCAGGCCACCGATCAGCGACCCGTGGAACCTTCGCGGATCGAAGAGCCCTCGACCCGGCCGCTCACCTATGCCGAGGGCAGCACGATCCACTACGGCGACCAGACGGTCGATGCCGGTGGCCGGGTGGCCGAGCTGGACCTGACCGACGAGGGCGTCGTGTTCCGGACCGAGGACGACCGGATCTGGTTCACCGACGGCGGCACGGTCGACGAGATCGGCGCGCGGGGCGACCCCATCGAGCCCACGGGGGATCTGGATCAATGGGTTGGGAGCGACCGCTACGGCGATGCTGTGAGGGCGACCGGCTGGATCGTCTCGGGGAACTCAGGGTCCCAGCTCCTGTGGTTCGACTTCTCCGACCCGGGAGCGCCCGAGGTCGTGGTCTACGACACGAGCGCTCGCGAAGTCGTCCTGCGGACCGGGGTCGACATCCCGGCCGGCAGTTGGGTAGGCCCTCACTCGGTGACCAAGGACGTGGCCTACTTCTTCCGCGACCCTGATCCGGCCGCCGACGACGAGATGCCACAGGTGAGGCTGGATCTCGCTACAGGGGCACAGACAACGATCACCCCGGAGGAGTACCTCGCCGATGTCGGTAGCCGGCCCGCACGTTCCTTCCAGATCAGCCACGCGGAGCAGGGTTTTGAGCTCTACGAGATCGTCGAGGGCGCCGGGAAGCAGTTCGATGTGCACCGCGGTCGGCTGCGGCCGATGGGGATGATGCCGATCGAGGTCCGCGACGGACTCAGCGGCGATGAGCTCGCGATGCAAGCCCCGGACGGCTATCCGAACACCAACCCGGTCTGGCTCTCGCAGTGGCTCGACGACGACAGTGTGGTGATCTTCGACGGGACCGGCACTGAGGATCGCCTGCTGGTGTGCCCCATCCCGAAGGGTATCTGCGAGATCGCCGCAACCGGGCCGAGCTCGATGGTGGTTCCCGACATCTGGTGGGATTGATGCGCACCCAGCTCGCACGCCTGGTCGTCGCCCTGGTCGCGGCGGCAGCGGTGTCGGCATGTTCAGGGTCCGCCCAGTCACCGACCGCGGAGCCGGAGACTGAGACGGTCGAGGGGACCGATCAGCGCGCTCGACCGGACGGTCCGACGGGGGTCGTCAGCCTGGCGTTCGCCGGCGACGTGCACTTCCAGCTCCATCTGGCCGCCCTCCTGAAGAAGGGCTCCACGGGACTCGGCCCGATGAGTCGCGCTCTCACGGGCGCGGATGTCGCCATGGTCAACCTCGAGAGCGCGATCACGGAGCGCGGCACCCTGGAGCGGAAGGAGCTCGAGACCCCCGAGGACCGCTACCACTTCCGCGCACCCGCGTCCGCTCTCGACTTCCTGGCGGCCGCAGGGGTCGACGTCGTGAGCATGGCCAACAACCACGCGGCCGACTACGGCACCGTCGGTCTGGCCGACACCTTGCGCGCGGCGCGTTCGGGTCCCGTCGACGTGGTGGGTGTCGGGCGCAACCGGGACGCCGCCTTCGCGTCGCATCTCGAGACGGTGCGTGGCACCGACATCGCGTTCCTGGCCGCCGATGCCTCGTTCCGCGAGGGGTCCAGCAGTGTCTGGAAGGCCGGGGCATCGAATCCCGGCGTCGCCGCTGCCCGCTCGGGCCGGCCGCGGGCACTGCTCGACGCGGTGCGGGCCGCGAGTCGGGAGGCCGATGTCGTGGTCGTCTACCTGCACTGGGGCCAGGATGGACGAGCCTGTCCGACGCCGCTGCAGGAGACGGCTGTCCGAGCGCTCGCGGCCGCCGGCGCCGACGCGGTCGTGGGGAGCCACGCCCACGTCCTGCTGGGGTCGGGATGGCAGGGCGACACCTACGTCAACTACGGCCTGGGCAACTTCCTCTGGTACCACAACCACCAGGCCGAGACAGGGGTGCTGCGGCTGCGGATCGAGGACGGCGAGGTCGTGGGCGACACCTGGCTGCCCGCCGAGATCCGCGCCGGGGGCCGGCCGATGCCGCTGACCGGCGTGGCGCGAGCCCGGGCGGTGGAGGACTGGCAGCGGCTGCGCGGGTGCGCGGACCTGGCCCCCCGCCCGTCAACGGCGCCGCGCGGGTTCGTGTCCTCGGTGCACCGGATCGGACCGGCGATGCAGGAGCGGATGGCGACCAGCCATGGCTCCCGATGCCCGGTGGCCTGGCGCGACCTGCGACTGGTGCGCGTGACCCACGTCGGGTTCGACGGGCGGGACCACACCGGCGAGCTGGTGGTCGCGGCGACGTACGCACGACGGGTCGCGGGCGTCTTCGAGCGCTTGTACGACGCCCGTTGGCCGATCCGCCGAATGCGGACCGTCGACGCCTACGGCGGCAGCGACCGGCGCTCGATGAGGGCGAACAACACGTCGGGCTACAACTGCCGCCGAGTGCAGGGCAGCTCGTCCTGGTCGGCGCACGCCCACGGTGCCGCGATCGACCTGAACCCGGTGCAGAACCCCTACCTGACCGCGTCGTCGGTGCAGCCTGCGGCCGGCCGTCCCTTCGCCGGGTTGGACCGGTCCGCAAGCGCCCGCGTACCGACCGGGGCGATCCGACAGGACGACGTCGTGGTCCGCGCCTTCGCGGCCATCGGCTGGGAGTGGGGCGGCACGTGGGCGGATCCCGACTACCAGCACTTCGCAGCCGACTGAGGCCGCACCGCGGCCTGCGCCACCTGGGATTCAGGCCCTTTCGTCACGTCTTGAGACGCGTCGTCGAGCCCATTGGTTGCTAGGCACATCTGCCGATGGTCCGGACTGGTCGAGCGACCCACACTCGAACGATCAGCCACGAAATGGGAGGTCATCATGACATTCACCAATCGGCCCGCACTCCTCGTCGCAGTCCCGGCCGTGCTGGCGCTCGTGCCCGCGTTGCTGGCGGCACCCGCCTACGCGGAACCGCCACCGAACGACGACATCGCGGGTGCGGTCGCCATCACGCGCGACTCCACGACGACGTTCGACACCACCGAGGCCACGGCGGACATCGTCCACCGCTGCGTCGGTGACAAGAGCGTCTGGTTCCGCTTCAAGGCCGACCGGACGGGGCGAGTAGCCCTGACCACGGCGGGATCCAGCTTCGACACGCGACTGGCGGTCTTCACCGGTCGACGCAGCAACCCGCGGCTCCTCGACTGCGACAACAACCGTGGTCCTGGCGATTCCTCCTCGGAGAACTTCAGGACGCAAGAAGGGAAGCGTTACTGGATCGCAGTCAGCTCTGCGAGTTCCGGAGCGGGTGGTCCTGGCGTGCTCCGCTGGGGCAACACGGCGAGTCCGTTCGACGTGACCGTCGAGGGGGCCACGTCGGGCGGCACCTCGGGCAAGCTGTTCGTGTACGGGACGATCTCGTGTGAGGATCCGGCCGAGGCCCAGCTCGCTGCACTCGTCAGCCAGCGAGTCGGGGACGACAAGATCGCCCGGGGCTATGGCCGCAGGGGCCACATCCAGTGCGACGGGGAATCGAACGACTGGCGGGTTCCGATCGACTCCGATACCGGGTGGGCGTTCCAGCCTGGACCGCTCTCCCTGCGTCTGTCGACCGGCGTGTGGAACGGGCTCGCCTTCGCCGGGGAGACGTCGAGGATGAACGTCACCGCCGTCGACGATCCTGATGCGAAGTCCGCTCACTAGAGCTGGGGGACCCTGTGGGGGCGGCGGCTAGTGCCGCCGTCCCCGCAGGCGTACGCTGCCTGCCATCAGGGCTCGGTTCCCGGCCGGGTGGGAGGCGCCATGCAGACGATGGCGGCTTCCGTCGCGGCGTGGGTCGACCTCTCCGTCGAGCTGGTCCGTCGGCCGCACGTCGACTTTCCCCGCGCCGCCATCGCCGACCACCTCGCGGAGACGTTCGACGCCTTCGTCGCATGGATCTGGCTCTCGGCGGATGGGAGCTTCGGCTACGAGCTGAACGGTCTGCCGCCGGGACCCCCCTGTGGCCATGACGTCGACGACCTCGCCCTGGCGGCCGTACGCCACCATCCGCTCCTGCAGTGGTACGGCCGCTCGGAGCCGACCCCGATGTCCGTGCACCGCCTGCCGCGCCAGCTGGTAGCGGCCGCGGAGTGGAGCCAGGTGGTGGAGGTTCTGGTGCCACAGGGCCTGGAGCAGCAGCTGGCGATCCCGCACCGGTCCGACCACGCGACGTTCCGGGCCTTCGTCATGGCACGTGGCGAGCAGGACTTCACCGACGACGAGGTGGACCTCGCACGACAGATCCAGCCGCTGATCGCCATGCTCGACCGGCACGCGGACGTGCTGCACGGAGTACCCGTCGGGGCGGGGCCCGCAGAGGAGGTCACCGCGCGCGAGGTCGCCGTGCTGCGGTTGCTGGCCGAAGGCTTCACTGCCGGGGCCATCGGTCACCGTCTCGACGTGTCCCAGCGCACCGTTCACGCCCACCTCCGCAGCATCTACCGCAAGCTCGACGTCAACGACCGGCTCCAGGCCGTCGTGGCCGCCGGGGAGCTCGGGCTGGTCTGGACTGACGAGTCCCGGTGTCCCCCGCGTGGCGTGGGGCTGCCCGGGCCGACCGGACAGCAACGCGAGCTCGCACCCCACGACGAGAGCGACTTCTGGGGGATCGTCAGCGGCTCTGCGCCGCAGTAGCTCAGTAGCCCGCGCTGCCGGCGGGCCAGCCGAGCTCCCCGACGTACCACACGGCCGAGGTCCAGACCGCGACCACGATCACGGCGAACAGCAGCCCACCGGCCACCGGCAGCATCCACCCCGGTGCGCGGTTGGCGCGCACGGCGACGACCTTCACGACCAGCGCGCCGTAGACGGCGCAGCCGGCGACGGAGTGCGCCACCACCCGGCCGGGCGACTCCGGCGCGGCGAAGCCGAGCGCCCACAGGCAGTGGAACGCGACCGGCAGCGAGAGCACGACCGCCAGCATCCCGGACAGCCGATGGCCGGTGCCGAGCCACGACGGCGCCGAGAACCCGAGCTTCCCGTAGATCGCCAGCGCGCCCAGGACCTGCAGCACGGCGAGCACGCCGACGGCGACGCTCAGGTAGACCTTCATCGCGATCATGGAGTCGAAGCCGAAGGTCCAGATCGGCTCGAACGTGGGCTCGTGCTGCCGTCCGTAGACGCCGAGGAGCACCGTGACGACGGCACCGGCCGCGAAGGCTGTGAGCGGGATCGTCATGCTCCGAGGAGCGTCGGCAGCCATGGGGCTCAGCCGCGGAGCTCGCCCATCCACGCCTCGACGTCGTTCGAGGTGCGGGGGAGGGATGCGGAGAGGTTCCGGAAGCCGTCGGCGGTGACGAGGATGTCGTCCTCGATCCGGATGCCGATGCCGCGCAGCTCCTCGGGGACCAGCAGATCGTCCTCCTGGAAGTAGAGACCGGGCTCGACGGTGAGGACCATGCCTTCGGCGAGAGTGCCGTTGCGGTAGGACTCGTCGGCGGCCTGGCCGCAGTCGTGGACATCCAGACCGAGCATGTGGCTGGTGCCGTGGAGGGTCCAGCGGGCGTAGACCTTCGAGTCCGGGTCGAGCGCCTCGGCGGCGGAGACCGGCAGCAGGCCGAGGTCCTCCAGGCCGTGGGCGAGCACCTCCATGGCGGCGTCGTGGGCGGCGAGGAACGGTACGCCGGGACGCACGGCCTGGATGCCGGCCTCCTGCGCCTCGTAGACGAGGTCGTAGAGCTCGCGCTGCCGGCCCGTGAAGGTGCCGTCGACGGGCAGCGTGCGGGTCACGTCGGCGGTGTAGAGGCTCCGGGCCTCGACACCCATGTCGAGCAGCACCAGCTCGCCGGGCGTGATGGGCCCGGTGTTGTCGATCCAGTGCAGCGTCGTGGCGTGGCTGCCGCCGCCGACGATCGAGTCGTAGCCGATGTCGTTGCCCATGGCCCGGGCCCGGCGGAAGAAGGTGCCCTCGATCCAGCGCTCTCCGAACTCGAGCACGCGGTCCCACTCAGCGACCGAGTCGCCGAACCCGAGGGCGGTGATGTCGCAGGCCTCCTGGAGCTGCTCGACCTCCCAGTCGTCCTTGACCAGCCGCAGCTCGGAGGCGACCCGGCCGAGGTCGTCGTCGGTGGTGACGTCGCGGACCTTGCGGTCGTCGTCGAAGGAGGGCAGGTCTTCGATGTGGCGCACCTCGAGGCCGAGCGAGTCCGAGATCTCCTTGAGCGAGGGTCGGCGACCCGCCCAGAGCTCGCCGTACTGGCGGTCACGGAAGAACTCGTCGGTCTCGCGCGACGAGCGCGGCCGGGCGTAGAGCACGGCGTCGTCGGCCCCGCTCTCGGGGATCACCAGCACCGCGTCGCTGGTCTGGTTGCCGCTGAAGTAGGTGTGGGCGGTGTCAGGACGAAACCGGTAGTCGGTGTCGTTGGAGCGCACCTTGAAGGAGCCCGCGGGCAGCACCAGCGTCTCGCCCGGGAACGACTCGGCCAGCCGGGAGCGGCGCTCGGCCGCGCGGTCGGCGACCGGGTGTCGCTGCAGGTCGAGCTCACGGTCACCCCACCCCTGGCGCATGAACTCGGCCCACGCGGCGGGAACCTTCGGGTCGTGGGACTCGGTCTTGGGCCCGTTGGTCTCATCTGTCGTCTGCTCGGTCACGCCCGCCACTCTACGCCGGGGCGGCGGAGAGCCGCGTCGCCCCAAGTAGGCTTCCGCCGTGCCCGGGGCCATCCGCGAGAGCGTCGCTTTCACCGTCGTCGTGACGGTGCTCGTGTGCGTGGGCGCGCTGCCGATCCTGGTCCTCATCCTGGCCTCCGGGGCGCCCTCCGCGATGGGCATCGCGATCGTCCTCGCCGCCCTCCCCGTCGGTCCGCTGGTGGCCTGCTATCTCTGGCTCGACCGCTACGAGCCGGAGCCGAAGCGGCTGCTGGCGTTCGCACTGCTCTGGGGTGGCTTCGTCGCCACGGCGGCCGCCCTGCTCATCCAGGGCATCGGCGGGCTCGTGGTCGGCTTCTCCGAGGCCGCCTCGCTCGCGGTCGTCGCCCCGATCTCGGAAGAGCTCATGAAGGGGCTGTTCCTGCTGTTGCTGCTCTGGTGGCGACGCCACGAGCTCGACGGAGTCCTCGACGGGATCGTCTATGCGGGCATGGTCGGCATCGGCTTCGCCTTCGTCGAGAACGTCTTCTACCTCGGCGCGGCCTACAACGGCACCGACGGGATGGGGCCGGGCGGCACCGAGGCAGTCACGACCATGTTCGTGCTGCGCTGCCTGATCAGCCCCTTCGCCCACCCCCTGTTCACGACCTTCATCGGCATCGGCGTCGGCATCGCCGTGGGATCACGCAGTGGCACGGTCCGGTTTTTCGCGCCGCTGATTGGGTACGTCCTCGCCGTGCTCGCCCACGGACTGTGGAACGCCTCGACGCTCTATGGCATCACCGGCTTCGGGGGTGTCTACCTCTTCGTGATGGCCCCCGCGTTCCTCGGCCTGGTCGCGATCGCGGTGTGGGCACGCCGCTCGGAGCGCAGGATGCTGACCGCGGCCCTGGCCGATGCCGCCCAGCGGGGCCTGATCCCGGGCACCGACATCGGCTGGCTGGTCGATCTCCGCGCGCGGCGCGCCAGCCGTGCCTTCGCCCGGCAGTACGGCGGGGAGGATGCCTACCGGGCCATGCGCGACTACCAGCAGGCCGCGGTCGAGCTCGGGTTCCTCCACCACCGCTACCTGCGCGGCACCGCCCCGCCGGACTTCGCCGCCCGCGGTCAGGAGTATGTCGCGCGCATCGCACTGGCCCGGCCGTTCGTCGCGTTTCCCGGACAGGTGGTGCCGTCGCGATGACTGACCTTCCCCGTGGGGAGGGCCAGCTGGTCACGGCACTCGCCCAGCTCCACGACGCTCTCCAGGACCTCCGCCTCCCGCTCGAGCTGCCCGGCGCGGACGAGCAGCGGGCCAGTCAGATCGAGCTGGTCGACCAGCTCGAGGACTACGTGATCCCGCGCGTGCTCAGCGGTGACGCACCGCTCCTCGCGGTCGTCGGCGGCTCGACGGGCGCCGGAAAGTCGACGTTGGTCAACTCCCTCGTCGGACGTCGGGTGACCGAGCACGGCGTCCTGCGGCCCACGACCCGCTCGCCGGTGCTGGTCCACAACCCCGCCGACGCCGAGTGGTTCCGGGACGATCAGCTGCTTCCGGACCTCGAGCGGGTCGACCGCGCCACCACCGACCCCGCCGCGCTCCAGCTCGTCGCGAGCGACACCGTGCCGGCCGGCCTCGCGATCCTCGACGCGCCCGACATCGACTCCGTCGAGGAGCAGAACCGGACGCTGGCCGCCCAGCTGCTCGCGGCCGCCGACCTCTGGTTGTTCGTGACCTCGGCGGCGCGCTACGCCGACCAGGTGCCGTGGGACTTCCTGCGCCGCGCGGCCGAGCGCTCTGCCGCGGTCGCCATCGTCCTCGACCGGACCCCGCCCGACGCGGTCGAGACCGTGTCCACCCACCTCGCGCGGATGCTCGCCAGCCGTGGTCTCAAGGACTCCCCGTTGTTCACGGTGCTCGAGGCGGAGGTCACTGACGAGGGGTTGCTGCCCGGCCGGCGCGGTGGCCGAGATCAAGGGCTGGCTGGACGCGCTCGCCGCCGACGCCGAGGCGCGCGGCATGGTCGTCCGACAGACCCTGGAGGGCGCGATCCGGACCCTCACCCGCCGTACTCACGGTGCCGCGGACGCGGCGAGGGACCAGGTCGCGGCCGAGCGTCGGTTGCGGGAGGGTGCGGTGACGGCGTACGACGACGCGGTGGCGAAGGTCAGCGCGGCCACCGCCGACGGCACCCTGCTGCGTGGCGAGGTGCTGGCGCGGTGGCAGGAGTTCGTCGGCTCCGGTGAGCTGCTCCGCACGCTGGAGACCCGCGTCGGGTGGCTCCGTGACCGGGTCGTCAACGCCGTCAAGGGCAAGCCGCAGCAGGCCGAGCGTGTCACCGTCGCGGTCGAGTCCGGCCTGGAGACGCTCCTCCTCGAGCACGCCGAGGCCGCTGCCGAGCGGGCCGAGGCGTCCTGGCAGACCCTCGCGCCCGGCCAGGTCCTGCTCGCCGACGCGGGCGAGGATCTGGGCCGCGCCTCGCGCGACTTCCGGGCCCGGGCCGAGCGAGCCGTCCGTGACTGGCAGCAGGACCTGCTGGACATGGTGCGGACCGAGGGCGCCTCGAAGCGGGGGACCGCGCGGTTCCTCGCCTACGGCGTCAACGGGCTCGCCGTGGCGCTGATGATCGTGGTCTTCGCCCACACCGGCGGCGCGCTCGTGGGCGCCGAGGCGGGTGTCGCCGGGGGTGCGGCGGTGCTCGGGCAGAAGCTGCTGGAGGCGGTCTTCGGCGACCAGGCCGTGCGGACCCTCGCCGAGCGCGCCCGGGAGGACCTCCAGCGACGGACCGACGAGCTCTTCGACGCCGAGCGCCGCCGCTACATCGACCTGCTCGACTCGCTGGCCATCGACGCGAAGGCGCCCGACCGGTTGCGGGCGGCGGCTCGTCGGGTCGACGACATCAGGTTCGCCGCCGATCACCGACCCTCGTCGTCTTCCCTTTAGGCTTGCCCCCACCGACGCAGCACCGAGGGAGAAGATGACGTCCTTGCTCGACGGGGCCCGGCGACTGGTCACCCGCAGCGCCGACCTCGGCGCCCGGATCGAGGGGCTGGACGCCGCCGCCACCGCCGCCCGTGGCCGTCTCGACGACGACGTGGTCGACGACGCCGCGCAGGTCGTGGAGCGGGCCGCCGGACGACTCAGGCTCTCCGCCGACCACACCGTCGTCGCCATCGCCGGTGCCACCGGGTCGGGCAAGTCCTCGACGTTCAACGCCCTGATCGGGCTCGACCTGGCCGCGGTCGGCGTACGCCGTCCGACGACGTCGTGGGCGACCGCCTGCGTGTGGGGGACCGATGGTGCCGACGAGCTGCTCGACTGGCTCGGCATCCCGGAGCGCCACCGCGTCGTCCGCGACTCCATGCTCGACTCGGGTCGCGCCGACCAGCAGCTCGAGGGCGTCGTCCTGCTCGACCTCCCCGACCACGACTCGACGGAGGTCTCCCACCACCTCGAGGTCGACCGGCTGGTCCGGCTCACCGACCTGATGGTGTGGGTGCTGGACCCGCAGAAGTACGCCGACGCGGCCGTCCACGACCGCTACCTGACGCCGATGGCCAGCCACCGCGAGGTGATGGTGGTGGTGCTCAACCACATCGACACCGTCCCGGAGTCCGGTCGCGCGGCGATGGTCGCCGACATCCGCCGGCTGCTCGAGCAGGACGGTCTCGGCGACGTGCCGCTCCACGCCGTCAGTGCGCGCGACCAGATCGGCATCGACGACCTCAAGGCCGAGATCGCTCGTCGGGTCGCGGACAAGAAGCAGACCCGCACCCGGATCGCCGCCGACCTCAGGGTCGCGGCCGAACGGCTCGACCAGGCCACGGGTCGCACGAAGAGTCGCGGGCTGCCCAAGGAGCGGGTGGTCTCCCTCGAGTACGCCTTCGCCGACGCCGCGGGCGTGCCGACCGTCGTGACGGCGGTCGAGGAATCGACGAGGCTCCGCGCCAACCGTGCCACCGGCTGGCCGGTGACCGCGTGGCTCTCGCGGCTGCGACCTGACCCGCTCAAGCGGCTCCACCTCGACCTCGGCGCCGCCGGCAAGGAGCTCACCGGGAGGGCGCGCACGTCCGTCCCCGAACCGACGAGGGTTCAGCAGGCCCGGGTCGACACCTCGGTCAGGGCACTGGCCGACGAGGTCTCCCAGGGGCTCGGCAAGCCGTGGGCCGCCGCCGTACGCCGGGCCTCGACCTCCCGGCTCGACGACCTCCACGACCGGCTCGACCGCGCGCTCGGGGCCACCGATCTCGGCGCCGCCCGGATCCCGTGGTGGGCCGGCGTGGTCCGTGTCCTGCAGTGGACGCTGATCCTGGCCGCGCTCGGCGGTGGGATCTGGCTCGGCTCGCTGGCCGTCATGGGCTTCCTGCAGGTCCCGGCGCCCGACACCCCCGCCTGGTTCGGCGTCCCGCTGCCGACGCTGATGCTGCTGGGCGGAGTCGGACTCGGCATCCTGCTGGCGCTGCTCTGCCGGGCGCTGGTGGGGATGACCGCCCGGGCCCGCGCCCGCACCGCCGACAAGCGGTTGCGCGCGGCGATCCGGGAGGTCTGCCAGGAGCTGGTGATCGCGCCGGTCGAGGCCGAGCTGTCCGCACACCGCGAGGTCCGGGACGGGCTCGACCGCGCTCTCGCGTGACGTTCCGGAACCACCCGCCGTCCACAGCTCCCGCTCGCGGCGACTTCTCCACAGCCTCGCGGCGCCGAGCGCCGAGCTGTCGGCGCGGATACCGAGTCTGGACCGCACGCGGTCACCGGACCGCGTCCGATCCGAGGAGACATCGATGAACGAATCCATGGTCACCTTCCAGGGCTGGCTCGGCGCCGACGTGCGGACCCGCACGGCCGCCGGCGCCCTCGTGGCGTCCTTCCGGGTGGCGAGCACCCCACGCCGCTACCACCGGGCGACGCAGGAGTGGTCCGACGGCCCGACGCAGTGGTACACGGTGAACGCCTGGCGCACGCTGGGCGACCACTGCGCAGCCTCCCTGCGGCGGGGTGATCCGGTGGTCGTCCACGGCCGCCTCAGCCAGTCGACCTGGGTCAACAGTGAGGGGGTCGAGGTGACCTCGCTCGAGGTCGACGCGACGTTCGTCGGACACGACCTCAACCGGGGTCGCACGCAGTTCGCGCGCGCCGAGCGCAAGCCGGAGGAGGTGGCAGCACCAGCGGCCTGAGTGGGTCAGCGGCGTTTCGGAGAGCCGGTGGGGGCGCCGGTAGGCTCAGGGATCATGGCTGAATATGTGTTCACCCTGCGCAATGTGCGCAAGGCCCACGGCGACAAGGTCGTCCTCGACAACGTCACCCTCTCGTTCCTGCACGGCGCCAAGATCGGCGTCGTCGGCCCCAACGGCACCGGCAAGTCGTCGCTGCTGAAGATCATGGCCGGGCTCGACCACCCCAACAACGGTGACGCGATCCTCGACCCCGGTGCCACCGTCGGCATGCTCCAGCAGGAGCCCCCGCTGTCGGAGGGTCGGACGGTCCAGGAGAACGTCGAGGAGGCGGTCGCCGAGACCAAGGCCAAGATGGCGCGCCTCGACGAGCTCTACATGATGATGGGCGACCCGGACGCCGACCTCGACAAGGTCAACGCCGAGGCGGGCGACCTCCAGAGTGAGCTCGACGCCGCCAACGTGTGGGACCTCGACAGTCGGCTCGAGCAGGCGATGGACGCCCTGCGCTGCCCGCCGCCCGACGTACTGGTCGACAACCTGTCCGGTGGCGAGCGGCGTCGCGTGGCGCTGTGCAAGCTGCTGCTCCAGCAGCCGAGCCTGCTGCTCCTCGACGAGCCCACCAACCACCTCGACGCCGAGTCGGTCCAGTGGCTGGAGGGTCACCTCGCGGCCTACCCCGGCGCGGTCCTGGCCGTGACCCACGACCGCTACTTCCTCGACAACGTCGCGCAGTGGATCCTCGAGCTCGACCGCGGTCAGACCCACCCCTACGAGGGCAACTACTCCACCTACCTCGAGACCAAGAAGGACCGGCTCAAGATCGAGGGCCAGAAGGACGCCAAGCGCGCCAAGATGCTCGAGCGCGAGCTCGAGTGGGTCCGCTCCAACGCGAAGGCGCGGCAGACCAAGAGCCGTTCGCGTCTCGCGCGCTACGAGGAGATGGCGGCCGAGGCCGACCGGATGCGCAAGATCGACACCTCCGAGATCAACATCCCGGCCGGACCGCGCCTGGGCGACATCGTGCTGGAGGCCGACGACCTCTCCAAGGGCTTCGACGACCGCCTGCTCATCCACGACCTCGACTTCAAGCTGCCGCGCGCCGGCATCGTCGGCGTCATCGGCCCCAACGGCGTCGGCAAGACGACGTTGTTCCGGATGATCACCGGTTCCGAGGAGCCCGATGGCGGCAAGCTCACCGTCGGCCAGACCGTGAAGCTCTCCTACGTCGACCAGAGCCGCGGCGGGATCGACCCGAACAAGAACGTGTGGGAAGTCGTCTCCGACGGCCTCGACTTCATCAAGGTCGCCAACTTCGAGATGAACTCGCGTGCCTACGTCGCGTCGTTCGGCTTCAAGGGCCCCGACCAGCAGAAGAAGGCGGGGGTGCTGTCCGGCGGTGAGCGCAACCGGCTCAACCTGGCCCTGACGCTCAAGATGGGCGGCAACCTGCTGCTGCTCGACGAGCCGACCAACGACCTCGACGTCGAGACGCTGTCGTCGCCTCGAGGACGCGCTGCTCGACTTCCCCGGCTGCGCCGTGGTGACGTCCCACGACCGGTGGTTCCTCGACCGCATCGCGACCCACATCCTGGCGTGGGAGGGCGACGAGGAGGACCCCTCGAAGTGGTTCTGGTTCGAGGGCAACTTCGCTGCCTACGAGGAGAACAAGATCGAGCGCCTCGGCGCCGAGGCGGCCCGGCCCCACCGCGTGACGCACCGTCGGCTCACGCGCGACTGAATCTGGCTACGCGTCTCGAATATCCATCTCGGGGTGGGCGGCGATCAGGTGGTCGGCCACCGTGTTCATGACCCTGCCGAGCGCGGCGAAGTCCTCCTCGCTCACCAGGTCGACCAGGTGGGCCCGGACGCCCTTCACGTGGGTGGGCGCCATCGTCTGGAGCAGGTGGTAGCCCTCCTCGGTCATGGCGCAGACCACGCCGCGCCCGTCCTCGGGTGACTTGATCCGCTCGACCAGCCCGCTCTCCTGGAGCCGGCCCACGGTGTGGGTGACCCGGCTCCGGCTGTGGGCCAGCGAGTCGGCGAGCTGCGCCATCCGCATCCGCCGGCCCTCGCGCTCGGACAGCCGGACCAGGATCTCGTACTCGGTCAGCGAGATGCCGTGCTCGCGACCCAGGTCGTCGTCGAGCCGGTCGAACAGCAGCGTCGTACCGATCACCAGTGCGCGCCAGTCCCGCTGCTGGGACGGGTCGAGCCAGCGAACCCCCGAATCGTTCATGCCGAGAGACCTTACTGGGCGTGACCCTTGCGGCGGGCCGGATGAGCGACTTCCTCAACGCGGCCCTGACGAGGACGAGGTCGGTCAGCCGAGGAGGCGCTCCTTGAGGCCCTTGTTGACCTCGCTGGCCCGCTGCTGCTCTCCGGCATAGGAACTGACCACCACCAGGGCACCGGTCAGCGCCGGGACGGCCCACTGGAGCTGGCGGAGCTGCTTCTGAGCGGCGGCCACCGCCGGCGGGGTGCCGACGTCGGGCTCGGTTGCGGACTGCGCCGGCATCCGGGTCTCCGAAGAGACCTTGCGCCCCAGCATCCGCGAGTAGGCAGTGACACCCAGGGCGGCCGCGGTGAGGGTCGTCTTGGCCAGGGCCATGGACGCGACTCCCTCCTGTGCGCCGAGGCGACCCTTGTTCCCCACGATCTGCCCCACGCTGCCGATGAGGTGGGCGCCGATGGCGGCGGCATTGACCGGCGTCCACCTGTCCCACCCGACGTTGGCGACCGCTCCGGTTCCTGCTGAGGTGTCCGCTTCCGCGGAGGCGGGGTTGAGGGCGACGGCGTTGGCCAGGGTTCCTCCGAACCAAGCGGCCAGACCGAGGTCGTGCAGCGAGCGGGACAGAGTGTCACGAGCCATCTGGAGGATCTCCTTCGTTGAGTGGGGCGTCCCAGGCCCGTACCCGACTGCGACCACACCACACCTTCACCGGTCGCCCGTGCTGGGGCGCACCGAGCACGGGACACCTCGGGAAGCTTGATTCAGATTCGTTCGAGGATCAGCGCCATGCCCTGGCCGCCGCCGACACACATCGTGATCAGCCCGGTCGACTTGTCGTGGAAGTCGAGGCTGTTGAGCATGGTGTTCTGGAGCCGGGCGCCGGTCATGCCGAAGGGGTGACCGACGGCGATGGCGCCGCCGTTGATGTTGAGCCGGTCGAGGTCGATGCCGAGATCCTGGTACGACGGCACGACCTGCGCCGCGAACGCCTCGTTGATCTCGACGAGGTCGATGTCGCCGATGCTCATGCCGGCGTGGGCCAGGGCACGCTTGGTCGCCTCGACGGGGCCGAGCCCCATGATCTCGGGGGAGAGAGCGCTGACGCCGGTGGCGACGATCCGGGCGAGCGGTGTGACGCCGAGCTCGGCCGCCTTGGTGTCCGACATGATCACGACCGCAGCAGCACCGTCGTTGAGCGGGCAGCAGTTGGCCGCCGTCACCACGCCGTCGGGGCGGAAGACCGGCTTGAGCTCGGCAGCGCCCTCGATGGTCACCCCGGCCCGCGGGCCGTCGTCCGCGCTGACCTCGGTGCCGTCGGGTGTGGTGACCGGCGTGATCTCGCGGGCCCAGAAGCCGTCCGCGATCGCCTTCTCGGCGAGGTTCTGGGACCGGACGCCGAACTCGTCGAGCTCCTCGCGGGTCAGCCCGCGCATCCGGGCGACGTTCTCGGCCGTCTGTCCCATCGCGATGTAGATGTCGGGCACGGTGTCGTCCTGGCGCGGGTCGTGCCAGTCCTGGCCGCCCTCGGCGGTCTTCGCCGTACGTGCGACCGCGTCGCCGAAGACCGGGTTCTGGGTGTCGGGCCAGTGGTCGGAGGTGCCCTTGGCGAACCGCGACACCATCTCGACGCCGGCAGAGATGAACACGTCTCCCTCGCCGGCCTTGATCGCGTGGAAGGCCATCCGCGTGGTCTGCACCGACGAGGCGCAGTAGCGGGTGATGGTCGCGCCCGGCACGTCGTCCATCCCGTTGATCACGTTGACGACGCGGCCCATGTTGAAGCCCTGCTCGCCTCCCGGGAGCCCGCAGCCCAGGTAGAGGTCGTCGACGGTGTGCGGGTCGAGCGCCGGCACCTTGTCGAGGGCCGTCTTCACGATCGTCGCCGCCAGGTCGTCGGGCCGCAGGTCCTTCAGCGACCCCTTGTTCGCCCGGCCGATGGGCGAACGAGCAGCAGACACGATGACGGCTTCGGGCATGACGCCTCCGATCTCGGTGATGAATGTGCGCTCGCCACCCTAGTCTCGGCAAAATCCCGAACGCGGCGCGTCCGGTGGTTGAGGCCCGAGGCCTGCGTTGGTCCGGTGGTTGAGGTGTGAGGAGCGTCAGCGACGAGCCTCGAAACCCCCGGACCCTCGCCGATCGCGGTAGGTCCGGTGGTTGAGGTTCGCGACCAGGACCGGTCTGAGCTGCGATGCCGGACGTCCGGTGGTTGAGGTGTGAGGAGCGTCAGCGACGAGCCTCGAAACCCCCGGACCCACCGCCTTGATCGAGGCTGTGGAAGAGCCCGGTTTCGGGGGTTGGGTTGTCAGTGGGTCCGGCTTGAATGGACCCATGACCAGCACCACGATCCGCCGAGGTTCCGGACACCGCGTCCGGGGTGCTGGCGTTCGCGCGCGGACGCCGCGCGGCGGTCGCGGATCGGGCGGAGGCCGATCTGCTGCAGGCGGCGGTGCAGTGGGCGGTGATCCACCCCGCGGAGACCCTCGATGATGCGGAGACGTTCCGGCTCCGCGGCGGCGGGACCGGGGTCCCGTTGGCGGGTCCGGGTGCGCCGCTGGTGGCGGAGTTCAGCGTGGCGGAGTTCGCGGCCGCGGTCGGGATCGGCACCGAGGCCGGGAAGTACTACCTCGGTCACGCCCTGGAGCTGCGCTACCGGCTCCCGAAGCTCTGGGCACGGGTGGTCTCGGGTGAGCTGGCGGCGTGGAAGGCCCGGCAGGTCGCCCACGAGACCATCGGCCACTCGCTGAGCATGGAGGCGGCCGGCGTTCGTCGACACCCACGTCGCACCGGTGGCGCACCGGATCAAGCCCACCCAGCTGGCGAGGCTGGTCGATGAGGCGATCGGCCGGTTCATGCCCGACCTGGCCGAGCAGCGCCGCCGTGACGCGGCTGACGGTCGTCACTTCACCATCGACCACGACCACGTCTCCTTCGCCGGCACCTCGTTCGTGTCCGGGGAGCTGGACCTGGCCGACGCCCTCGACCTCGACGACGCCATCCGCGTCCATCGCGGGTGACCTGGCCGACCTGGGGTGTGAGGAGCCGCTCGACGTACGCCGTTCCCTGGCCGCCGGCGAGCTCGCACGGCGTCAGCTCGCCCTCGACCTCACCACCACCGGCGCCGACACCGAGCGAGGACGACGGCGAGGGTGCCGCGCACCCTCCGCCGGCCGACCCGCAAGACGCGCCGGGTGGTGCTCCACGTCCACCTCTCCCATGCCGCGATCGAGGGCTCCGATCACGTCGGTCGCGTGGAGAACACCCGGACCCCGGTCACCGCCGACCAGATCCGCGAGTGGTGCGGCCACCCCGACGCCGCAGGTGGTCGTGAAGCCGGTCATCGACCTCGACGACCACGTCGCCGTCGACGCCTACGAGATCCCCGACCGGATCCGCGAGGCCGTCGCGCTGCGCGACCACGCCTGTGTCTTCCCCTGGTGCACCCGCCCCGCCCGCACCCTCGCAACCCGACGGGCATCCCTGCGACTGCGACCACGTCACGCCGTACCGCGACGACGGAGGCGGCGGCCAGACCTGCTCCTGCTCACTCGCGCCGCTGTGCCGCACCCACCACCGCCTCAAGACCCACTCCGCCTGGCGCTACACCATCCTCGACCCCGGCACCTACCTCTGGTCATCCCCCCACGGCTACCAGTACCTCCGCGACCACCACGGCACCCTCGACGTCAGCCCCACCGACCGGCCCGCGCCGACGACGATGACCCCGCCCCACACCCCGCCGACGAGGCGGGGTGATCGGCATGCGGCCGGCCCTATTCGTCCCACCCCTCCAGGACCGTGATCGTCCATGGCTGCCCCGGGCCGGGGCGCCGGGCGATGTGTCCGGGAGGCAGGGTGGCCAGGTCCGCGATCGAGCTGTTGGTGGAGATCGCATGCCAGATGTGGGTCACGATCGAGGCGTCGGGCAGGTTGGGGTCATGCACGCCGTCGCCGATGAGCCATGACCCGTCCGGCGCGTGCACGACCTCGCGGGCCGGGAACTCGCCCGACAGGACGGTGCGCTGAACCACGGCGCCCAACGAGCCAGGGAACCGGTCGTCGGCGAACGGGAAGGGCAGGTGCCGAAACATCTCGCCACCGCTTGTCTGGAAGCTCTCGTCCACGAGGCGGCATCCTTCCACTTCGGGTGGGTGGCCGGTCTGACAGCATCAACTCGTGCGCCACGTCTACGAGTGCCCGATGCGCTGGGCCGACATGGACCTGCTGGGCCACGTCAACAACGTCACGTACGTCGACTACCTGCAGGAGGCGCGGGTCGACCTGCTGCGCCACCACGGGCCCAACCCCCACGGAGCCGAGGGACTGGCCGAAGGAGTCGTGGTGGTGCGGCACGAGGTGGAGTACGCCGCCCCGCTCACGTTCCGCTTCAAGCCGGTCAGCATCGAGTGCTGGGTCACCGAGATCAGGGCGGCGTCGTTCACCATGGCCTACGAGGTCTTCCACGAGACCGACGAGGGGCGCCGCGTCTACCTGCGCGCCAGCACCGTGCTCACGCCGTACATCTTCGCCACCGAGCGTCCGCGTCGGCTCACCAGCCACGAGCGGGAGACACTGCAGCCCTACCTCGAGCACGGCGACCCGGTCAGGGTCGCGCGGCCGCCGGAGCCGGTGCGCGAGAAGCTCGGCCACTACCCGGTCCACGTGAGGTTCTCCGACGTCGACGTCTACGGGCACGTCAACAACGTGAAGTACTTCGAGTACTTCATGGAGGCCCGCATCCTCCTGACCGCCCGCCTCTGGCGGGACGTCCCCGACGGGACGCCCGAGCCCGTCATGGTGGTCGCGCAGACCGACGTCGACTACCGGCTCCCGATCCTGTTCCGCCCCGAGCCGTACGACGCCTGGTCCTGGATCTCCCGCGTCGGTACGACGTCGATGACGATCGAGTCGGAGATCTGCGACGGCGACACCGTGCTCTCCCGGGCACGCGTGGTCATGGTGTTCTTCGACCCGGAGACGCAGCGGCCGTCACCACCGCCGGACGCCTACCGCGAGGCACTCGCCGCCGTCACTCGAACGTGTTGACCATGAACTGCGCGGCGTGGGTGACGTAGTCCCAGAACTGGGCGTCCTGCTCCGGGGTCAGCTCGACCGAGTCCAGGCCTTCGCGGAAGTGGATCAGCCAGCGCTCCTTCGCCGCCGGCGTCACCGCGAAGGGCGCGTGCCGCATCCGCAGCCGCGGGTGACCACGGGTGTCGGAGTAGGTCGTCGGTCCGCCCCAGTACTGCACCAGGAACAGCAGGAAGCGCTCCTCGGCCGGTCCGAGGTCCTCCTCGGGGTAGAGCGGACGCAGGACGTCGTCGGTTGCCACACCCTCGTAGAAGCGGTGGACGATCCTGCGGAACGTCTCGAAGCCGCCGATCTCGTCGTAGAAGGTGGTCACGCCTGCTCGTCCTCGGCAGTCGGGGCGGCGGGGTCGGCGCTCGCGGGCGCGGTCTCCGGTACGTCGCGGTGCCACACCATCCGCTGCGGGAACGGCATCTCGATGCCCTCGTAGTCGAATCGCGCCTTGATCCGCTGCCGCATCTCGCGGGCGACGGCCCACTGCTCGAGCGGCGCGGTCTTGAGCGCGACCCGGACCACGACGCCGTCGATCCCGAGCTCCTGGACGCCCCAGACCGAGGGCTCCTCGATGATCACGCCCTTGAAGTCCTCGTCCTCCCACAGGTCATGGGCGACGTCCTCGAGCACGCGACGGACCTTGGCGAGGTCCTCGTGGTAGGCGACCGCGATGTCGAGCACGGTGCGGGCCCAGTTCTGGCTCATGTTGCCGACCCGGGTGATCTCGCCGTTGCGGACGTACCAGACGGTGCCGTTGACGTCGCGCAGCCGCGTGATCCGGAGGCTGACGGCCTCGACGGTGCCGATCGCCTCGCCGAGGTCGATCTCGTCGCCGACGCCGTACTGGTCCTCGACGATCATGAACACACCCGACAGGAAGTCGCTGACGAGGCTCTGCGCGCCGAAGCCGAGGGCGATGCCGAGGATGCCGGCGCTGGCGATGATCGGGCCGACGTTGACGCCGAGCTCGCTCAGCATCATCGTCGCGATCACCGCGACCACGACACCGGTGACGATGCTCTTGAGCAGCGAGCCCATCGTCTTGGCGCGTTGCACCCGGCGGTTGGCCACGGCCAGCTCCTGGGAGCCGGTCGCCTTGCCCGCGCTGAGGGACCCGAGCGACATCCTCGTGATCCGGGCGGGGAGCATCCCGGTCTCCGCGCGGCGGACGATCCGGTCGACGAGCCGGTGCAGGATCCACCGGACCACGAGGCCCAGCAGCAACAGCCCGAGGAGGGCCAGCGGCGTGCCGATCATCCAGTCCGCGAACCAGGCAGCGCGCTCACTCCCGGTCTCGTCCAGCACGAAGTTGCAGACCGTCTCGTCGGTGGAGCAGGGGTCGGCCGTGTTGAACATGCGCCCAGTATGTCGGCCGCCCCAGAGGGAGCCGGGACGGGGCCTCGGCCCACCCAGGTGATTTCGATACCCTCCTCCCGTGACCTCGACGCTGATCCGCCGCACCGCCCTCGTGCTCACCGCAGCAGCGCTCCCGCTGCTGGCCGCCGGCCCCGCCAGCGCCGAGACTCCGGAGGGCTGGAGTGATCCCGACGAGGTCGGGTTCCTCCAGCTGCTGCTGGTGATCGGCGTGCTCCCGGTAGCGCTCGCAGTGTTGATCGCGTTGGCGGTGTATCTGCCCGCGATGGCCCGCGGCGAGAACGTCAGGCCGGGCGCCGAGACCGCCGACGAGTGGTTCGGCGGGCCGCGGTCGGGTGCCGCTCAGCTCGAGTCTCGTGACACCGGAGGGACGGGGGGCGGCAGTGGCAGCTGGTGAGCTGACCCACGGAGACCGGCACGAGATCGACAAGGCGATCCGGGCCGCGGAACAGGCCTCCCGCTTCGAGTTCTCGGTGTTCGTCGGGCGCGCCCAGGGCGAGGCCCGCGACTTCGCGGTTCGCCTCCACGGGGCCTCGGTGGCTCCGCCCCGCAGCGTCCTGGTGATGGTGGACCCGGCGTCCCGCGCGATCGAGGTCGTCACCGGTGACGTCGTACGCCGGACGCTGACCGACGGCGAGGTCGACCACGTCATCCGCCAGATGAGCTCGGCGTTCGCCGAGGGCGACCTGGTGCCCGGGCTGACCCGCGGCATCGCCCAGCTCGCCGAGCAGGCCCACTGACCGTCGCCGATCAGGCTTGAGCGTCACGCTCCTGCGCGGCGAGGGCGCGGACCACGTCGGCCCGGCCCTCGGTCACGAACCGCTTCGCGCCGGGGTTGGTGGTGGTCTGCGCCAGCCAGGCGTCGACGCGGTCCAGCAGCTCGGGTGACCCGAGCGGCTTGGGGAAGATGTGCTCGAGGGCGACGGCCGCCTTGTGGGTGCCGATGTCGTCGTACAACGTGTCGGCGGCCTCGAGGTAGCGCTCGAGGTAGGGCTCGAGGAGGTCGGCCTGGTCGGGCCGCATGAACGACATCACGATCGAGCGCGACGTCTCGTTGGGCGTCTCCTTGTCGAGCACCGCTGCCCAGGCGGCTTCCTTGGCCTCCGGGAGCGGCTGCGCCGCGCGCGCGGCCGCGGCGTTCTCCTGGCCGGCGATCGTGGTGTCGCGGGCGAGCTCGGCGGCGATCTCCTCCTCGCCGAAGCGGCCGGCACGTGCCAGCCCGGTGACGAGGGTCCAGCGCAGGTCCTGGTCGACGGCCAGACCCTCGAGGGTCCCCGAACCGTCGAGGAGCGCCTCGATCTCGTCGAGCACCTCGTCGCTGCGTGCCGCGACCGAGAGGTGGCGGACGAAGGTCAGCTGGTGGTCGCTGCCGGCCTCGGCGGAGTGGACCAGCTCCCGCAGGCCCTCCTCCCACTCGGCGTGCAGCCGCTCGCGGTTCTCGGGGGCGGAGTAGAAGTTCTTGGCCAGCGAGGCGAACCGGGGGAGTGCGGTGAGACCCCACGGGTCGGTCTCGCTGCCGATGTTGCGCAGCACGAGGTGCACGAAGTCGGTCGCGCGCATCTCGGCGTCGCGCGTCATGTCCCACGCCGCGCCCCAGCACAGGGCGCGGGCGAGCGAGTCGTCGAGCTTGCCGAGGTGGTCGATCGCGGTCGCGAGCGACCGCTCGTCGAGGCGGATCTTGGCGTAGGTCAGGTCGTCGTCGTTGAGGAGCAGCAGCGCGGGCTGTTCCACCCCGACGAGCTCGGGGATCTCGGTGAGGTCGCCGCGGACGTCGACCTCGAGGCGCTGGCGTCGTACGAGCGCCCCGTCGCCCTGCCCGTCCGCCGGGACGTCGTAGAGGCCGATCGCGATCCGGTGGCGCCGCAGCGTCGGCCAGTCCGGGTGGGCGGTCTGGCGTACGGCGAACGACGAGTAGCTGCCGTCGCCGGCCAGCTCGAACTCCGGGCTCAGGGTGTTGACGCCGGCGGTCTGGAGCCACTCCTGGGCCCAGGAGTCGAGCTCACGGCCCGACGACTTCTCGAGGGCCGTCAACAGGTCGGTGAACTCGCTGTTGGAGAAGGCGAAGTCATGGAAGTACTGCGTCAGGCCGGCCAGGAACGGCTGGAGGCCGACCCACGCGACGAGCTGCTTGAGGACCGCCGCGCCCTTGGCGTAGGTGATCATGTCGAAGTTGACCTCGACCGCGTGCAGGTCGGGGTTGTCGGCGGCGATCGGGTGGGTGCTCGGCAGCTGGTCCTGGCGGTAGCCGGTCTGCTTGCGGGCGTTGGTGAAGCCGGTCCAGGCGTCGACGAACTCGGTCGCCTCGACCTCGGCGTGGTAGCAGGCCCACTCGGCGAAGGACTCGTTGAGCCAGAGGTCGTCCCACCACTTCATGGTCACGAGGTCGCCGAACCACATGTGCGCCATCTCGTGGAGGATCACCGACCCGCGGAACTCGTAGAACGCGGCGTCCTGGCGGCTGCGGGGGAGGTACTCGTCGCGCAGGGTCACGCAGCCGGCGTTCTCCATCGCGCCCATGTTGTACTCCGGCACGTAGAGCTGGTCGTACTTCTCGAACGGGTACGGGTAGCCGAACTCGCGCTCGAAGAACTCGAATCCCTGACTGGTCAGCTTCACCAGCTCGTCGACGTCGAGGTGTTCCACCAGCGACTGGCGGCAGAAGTGACCCAGCGGGATGGTGCCGTGCGCGCCCTCGTAGGTGTGGCGGACCTCGTGGTACTCCCCGGCGACGATGGCGGTGATGTAGGTCGACATCCGCTTGGTCGGCGGGAAGTTCCACACCGCGGTGCCGTCGCCACGCGGGGCCGGCTCCGGCGTCGGCGCGTTGGAGACCACCTTCCAGTGGTCGGGCGCGGTGACGTTGAACGTGAACGGGCTCTTGAGGTCGGGCTGCTCGAACGTGGCGTAGACGCGGCGCGCGTCGGGCACCTCGAACTGGCTGTAGAGGTAGACCCGGTCGTCGACCGGGTCGACGAACCGGTGCAGACCCTCGCCGCTCCGGCTGTAGGTGCAGTCGGCGACGACCACGAGCTCGTTGTCGTCGGCGAGGTCGGTCAGCTCGATCCGGCTGTCGGCGTACGCCGCGCTCGGGTCGATCGATCGACCGTTGAGCGTGATGGAGTGGACCGTCGCGTCGACGAGGTCGACGAAGGTGCCGCTGCCGGGCTGGCGGCAGGTGAAGCGGATGGTCGTGGTGGAGCCGAACGTCTTCTCACTCGTGGTCAGGTCCAGGTCGACGGTGTAGGACTGGACGTCGAGGAGCGCGGCGCGGGTGGTGGCTTCGTCGCGCGTGAGGTTGGTTCCCGGCATGCGGGGAATCCTCCCAGACCAGATGTCATCGCCGACAATCGGTGGTCACGCTGCCCCGGCACACTGCCGGGACCGGTGGGGCGGATGAGAAAATTGGGGAAACGCCCGCGCGCCTCCTTGACTTGAGGTTGACTACCGTCCCGTGCGCCCGTCCCCCCGGTCACACCGCAGTGCCCTGGTTCCCGCCGCGGTGCTGGCGCTGCTGTCCGTCCTCGCCGTGCTCGCCCCGGTCACCCCGGCGCGGGCCACCTCGACCTACCTGTGCACCGGCTATGCGGCCTGCGCCGAGGCGGGCTACCCCCACTACGGCTACCGCGCGGCCAGCGACGAGATGTGGTGGCGGATGTACTCCGGCCACAACTGCACCAACTACGTGGCCTACCGGTTGGTGCGGCAGGGCATGTCCGAGGAGCGCCCGTGGGACGGCACCGGGATGGCCTACAACTGGGGCCGCGCCAACCGCCGGATCACGGACCAGACCCCGATGGTCGGCTCCGTCGCCTGGTGGAACGCCGGCGACGGGGTGGGATCCAGCGGGCACGTCGCGTACGTCGAGAAGGTGGTCTCGAACCGCAAGATCGTCATCTCCGAGGACAGCTGGAGCGGCGACTTCCACTGGCGGAGCATCAGCAAGCGGGGCGGCGGCTGGCCGACCGGCTTCATCCACTTCGACGACCGGGCCGTGCGCGCGACGAAACAGCCCAGCATCACCGGCGACCCTGCGGTGGGTTCGTCGCTGCGCGTCGACCTCGGTAGCTGGACCCCGGCCGCCTCGTACGACATCCAGTGGCTGTCCGGTGGCGAGCCTATTGCCGGCGCGACCACCAGCACGCTGACCCCGACCGCCGCCCAGCTGCGGACCAGGCTGCAGGTCAAGGTCACCGCGACCGCCCGCGGCTACCTGCCCGGAAAGGCGACGACCGAGCGCACCACCCGCGTCTCGCGCGGCAGCATGACCGTGGCCGCGCAGCCGACCCTGTCCGGGGTCGCCCGCGTCGACGAGGTGCTCACCCTCGACGCCGGAGCCGCGTCGCCGGCCGCTGAGTCGCGCGAGGTCCGCTGGTTCGCGGACGGCGAGCGGATCAAGGGCGAGAGCGCGAACCGGCTGAGGCTGACCCAGGAGCAGATCCGGCGCACGATCACGGCGACCGTCGTGTTCCGCCGCGAGGCCTACCGCAACCTGCAGGCCACGACCGCGCCGACCGAGCAGGTCGCCGCCGGCCGGTTCGAGATCACCGAGCCGTTCACCGTCTCCGGCCGGGCGCGCGTCGGTCGCACCCTGACCGTCACGCCGGGCACGTTCGCACCCGCCGACGCCGAGGTCGCCTACACCTGGCTGCGCGGCGACCAGCCGATCGCCGGCGCCGACGGTGCGACGTACGTCATCGGACCGGACGACCTGGGCCGCCGACTGTCCGTGCGGGTCGACCTGACGCACGTGGGCTACCGCGACGCCTCGTTGATGCTCCCCGTCGAGGGGCACGTCACGACCGTGCCGACGCTGACCGTCGAGTCCGAGGGTGGTGACCACCGGGCGACCGTGGTGGTGCGCGTGACTGCCCCGGGCGTGACGGCGCCGGGCGGCCTCGTCACGCTCAGGATCGCCGGCCAGGAGCTGACCGGTCGCGTCGAGAAGGGCCGGCTGCGGCTCGTCGTGCGCGACCTCCGACCGGGCCGGCACACCGTGCGGGTCTCGTACGCCGGCACGCGGGTCATCGAGGCGGCGCGGGCCTCCGACCGGGTGCGCGTGCGGCGCGGTTGAGACCGCCCCGTTGAATGGGGGCATGACGACCAACGCAGACTTCTGGTTCGACCCCGCCTGCCCCTTCGCCTGGATCACCTCACGGTGGATCCTCGAGGTCGAGCAGGTGCGCGACATCTCGGTCACCTGGCGGATCATGAGCCTGGCCTACCTCAACCAGGACAAGGACGTCACCGACGACTACCGGCGGTCCCTCGCGACCGCCTGGGAGCCGGTACGGGTCTGCATGGAGGTCGAGCAGAAGCACGGCCGCGAAGCGCTGCGGCCGCTCTACACCGCCCTCGGCACCCGGCGTCACCACGACGGCGAGGAGTTCACCCGCGAGATGATCGAGTCCGCGCTGGCCGATGCCGGCCTGCCCACCGAGCACGCCGACGCGATGCAGGACTCCTCGTACGACGACGCCATCGCTGCCTCCCACGACGAGGGCATGGACCAGGTCGGCCATGACGTCGGCACGCCCACGATCGCCTTCGAGGGCGCCGCCTTCTTCGGACCGGTGATCAGCAGGATCCCGCGCGGCGAGGAGGCCGGCCAGCTCTGGGACGGCTGCGTGGCCGTCGCCAAGGTGCCGTACTTCTACGAGCTCAAGCGCGCGCGGACCGGAGACCTCGACTTCAGCTGACCGGGGTCGACGGCGGGGCGGATGTGACGCATGATGCTGGCGTCATGTCTCGGACCCCCAGCGTCTCCCGTTCCGCTCCGCGCCGCGCCCGCGTCACCCTCGTGGGCGCGCTGGCGCTACCCCTGCTGACCGGCGTTCCCCCGGCTGAGGGTGCCGACGCCCCACGGTTCGTGCCGCTGCGTCCCGACCGCGGATCGGTGGTCGCCGCCGCCGAGGTCGCACTTCCGGCAGGCACGACCCGGCTGGCGACGGATGCCTACTCCCTGGTCGGCGCGACCTGGCGGGGGACGGCCCCGACGCTCGCGATCCGCACCGCACCGGGCGAGGAGTGGCTGGCCCTGCCCGAGCTCGCCGACGGTCCGTCCGCCGGGGACGGGGAGGGCGTGCCCGGGCAGCGCGCGACCGACCTGGTGTGGACGGGATCCGCCCGGAGCATCGAGGTGCAGGTCAGCGGTGCCGGGTTCACGGACCTGGAGCTGGTGCTGATCGATCCCGGCACCGCTCCGGACGACCGCACCGCCTCGGCCCCGAGTCAGCGTGCCGGGAAGTCGATGGAGGTGGACTCGCCCGACCGGTCGCCACGGCCGGCGCTGAGGAGCCGGGACGACTGGGACGCCGACCCGAGGTGGCGCAACGGCCGACCTCACTACAACGACCGGCTCCGGCAGGTCCACGTCCACCACACGGCGACCGGCAACCGGTATCGCCGTAGCGACGTCCCGGGGATCCTGCGCGGCATGTACCGCTACCACACCCACACGCTGGGCTGGTTCGACCTCGGCTACAACTTCCTGGTCGACAGGTTCGGTCGCGCCTGGGTGGGTCGCTCCGGCGGTCCCGCCAGACTGGTCCGCGGCGCCCACACCCTCGGCTTCAACACCACGTCCGTCGGCATCGCCGTCATCGGCAATCTCGAGGACCGCGAGCCCGGGAAGCCAGTGCTCGGGACGGTGGCGCGGCTGGCGTCCTGGAAGCTCGACCGGCACGACCGCGACGCGGTGGGCAAGGTCCGGGTGCGCTCCACCGGCAGCGACGACTACCCCGAGGGCGAGCGGCCCCGGCTGCCGACCATCGACGGCCACCGCGACACCAACGACACGGCGTGCCCGGGGCAGGAGCTCTACGAGCGGTTGCCGGGCATCCGGAAGCGCGCGCAGGCGAGGATCGACCGCTTCGACCCCTGAGCCGGGTCAGCTGCCGGGGCCCGTGACCGAGGCTGCGGTCACGCTACGTAGGCGGGCACAAACCGGGTACGGGGGCCACCGTGGCTGCACCTAGGCTTGCCGCCATGACCCATGTCCTGTCTGCCGTCGCCTGGCCGTATGCCAACGGCCCGCGCCACATCGGCCACGTGGCCGGTTTCGGCGTGCCCTCCGACGTGTTCAGCCGGTTCATGCGGATGGCGGGCCACGACGTGCTGATGGTGAGCGGCACCGACGAGCACGGCACCCCGATCCTGGTCACGGCCGACAAGGAAGGGGTCAGCGCCCAGGACCTGGCGGACAAGAACAACGCCGTCATCGTGCAGGACCTGGTCGATCTCGGACTGTCCTACGACCTGTTCACGCGCACCACGACCGGCAACCACTACCGCGTGGTGCAGGAGATGTTCCGCACCTGTCACCGCAACGGCTACATGGTCGAGCAGACCGCGCGCGCGGCGATCAGCCCGTCGACCGGGCGCACGCTCCCTGACCGCTACATCGAGGGGACCTGCCCGATCTGCGGCTACGGCGAGGCGCGGGGAGACCAGTGCGACAACTGCGGCAACCAGCTCGACGCCACCGACCTGATCGACCCGCGCTCGAAGATCAACGGTGAGACGCCCGAGTTCGTCGAGACCCAGCACTACTTCCTCGACCTGCCGGCGTTGGCCGGCGCGCTGCGCGAGTGGCTCGACGAGCGCGAGGCATCGGGCACCTGGCGTCCCAACGTCATCAAGTTCTCCCAGAACATCCTGGAGGAGATCCGGCCTCGCGCCATGAGCCGCGACATCGACTGGGGCATCCCGGTCCCGGGCTGGGAGGACCAGCCGACCAAGCGGCTCTACGTGTGGTTCGACGCCGTGATCGGCTACCTCTCTGCGACCATCGAGTGGGCTCGCCGGCTCGACGAGCCGGACCGTTGGCGGGACTGGTGGAACGATCCAGCAGCGGTGTCCCACTACTTCATGGGCAAGGACAACATCGTCTTCCACTCCCAGATCTGGCCGGCCGAGCTGCTCGCCTACTCAGGGAAGGGCGACCGCGGTGGCGAGCCGGGGGAGTACGGCGAGCTCAACCTGCCGACCGAGGTCGTCTCCTCCGAGTACCTCACGATGGGCGACGCCCAGTTCTCGACCAGCCGGGGCCACGTCCTCTACGTCGGCGACTTCCTGGCCCGCTACGGCCCCGACCCACTCCGCTACTTCATCTGCGCCGCCGGCCCGGAGACCTCCGACGCGGCCTTCACCTGGGCCGAGTTCGTCACCCGCAACAACTCCGAGCTGGTCGCCGGCTGGGGCAACCTGGTCAACCGGACCGCCACCATGATCGCCAAGAACTTCGGCGAGATCCCTCCCTGCGGCGACCTCGAGCCCGTCGACGAGGCACTGCTGGCGGTGGTGCGCGACGGGTTCGACTCCGTCGGCGAGCTGATCGGGCGGCACCGGCTCCGGGCCGGCATCGCCGAGGCGATGCGGGTGGTCGGCGAGGTGAACAAGTACCTCACCGTCACCGAGCCCTACAAGATGAAGGACGACGCGCAGCGCGACCGGCTGGCGACCGTCCTCCATGTCGCCGCTCAGTGCGTGAGCGACTGCAACACGTTGCTCGCACCGTTCCTGCCCCACGCCGCCAACAAGGTGCACCTGGTGCTCGGCGGTGAGGGCGAGTTCGTGCCGATGCCGCGCACGGAGCAGGTCGACGAGCTCGAGCCGGACAACGGCGCCGGGCTCTCGACGTACTCCGTGATCACCGGCGACTACTCCGCGACCCCCGCCTGGGAGCCGCGACCGGTGACGGTGGGGGCCAAGGTGGACAAGCCGACCCCCGTCTTCACCAAGCTCGACCCCTCGGTCGTCGACGAGGAACTGGCCCGACTGGGCTGAGCGGGTGATGAGCCAGTGACCGACCTCGTCACGGACGCCGATCGCGCCGCGGTCGCGGCCGACCGGGCGCAGGGCAGGGTCGACGCCACGCACGAGGAGAAGGTGGAGGTCGCCCACGTCGAGGACGTCGTCGCCGGCGGCGTGCCCGCCCGTCTCTACCGACCCGCAGGAGCGTCCGGCGCCCTGCTCTACCTGCACGGCGGCGGCTTCGCGCTGGGCGACCTGTTCACCCATGACGCCATCGCCCGGCGGCTGGCCGTCGGCTCCGGTCGCCAGGTCCTGCTCGTCGACTACCGCCGGTCGCCCGAGCACGCGTGGCCCGCTGCCGACCGCGACGTGGCGTCGGCGGCCGACTGGCTGGCCGGCCGCGGCCACGACCAGGTCGCGATCGTCGGCGACTCTGCCGGGGCGGCGCTGGCCCTCGGGGAGGTGCTCCGCCACCCGGCGCGGTACGACGCGCAGGTGCTCGTCTACCCGTTCGTCGACCCTGCGGGAGCGTCCTACCGCCAGGACCTGACCGGCGTGGACCTCTCCCTCGAGCGATGCGCCTGGTTCTGGCGCCTCTACCTCCAGGGAGCCGACGCCTCGGGTGACGAGGCCCTCCACGTGCTCGACCGCGAGAGCCTGGCCGGACTGCCGCGTGCGCTCGTGCAGCTGGCCGAGCACGACGTGCTGACCCCGACGGGGCTCCGCCTCGCCGAGCGGCTCCGCGGAGACGGGGTCGAGACCGAGGTGGTCGTCTACCCCGGGGTGCCGCACGGCTTCTGGCGGCACACCGACAACGACCAGGGACAGCCGGCGATCGCCGACCTGGTGGCCTTCCTGTCCACCTAGCTGGGCCGACTGGGTGAACGGGCGTCCCACGTGGCCCCTTCGGGGGGTTTTCGCGGAGCGACTCCGGGGTTACGGTCATGGCTTCATTCGTTTTCGGAGGGGGTCGGACATGACGCAGGGGAGAACTCTCGGCAAGCGCGTAGGTGTCGTCGCCGTGGCAATCGGCTTCGCGATCGGCGCGTCCTCAGCGCCGACGATGGCGAAGCCGGCCAAGCAGACGGCCGTCAAGTGCATCGAGTACGGGGTGCCGCCCAAGTCACCCAAGGGCACGATCCCGCGGGACGACCTGCACACGGTCAACAAGGATCCGCTCGCCCGAGCGATCGCACGCTCGGCAGGGTCGAGGACGCGCGCTGCCGCGGCGGCAGACATCCAGATTCCCGTGCGATTCCTGGAGATCGTCAAGTCCACCGGCAACGGTGGCGGCAATCTTTCCGACGCGCGAGTCGCAGCCCAGATCGACGCACTCAACCTCGGCTACGCCGGCACCGGGTTCGAGTTCTACCTCGCCGAGAACGAGGAGAAGGTGCAACCGCAATGGTTCAACCTCATTCCGGCCAATGGTGCGGAGCCCCGACTCTTCCGCGGCAGTGGCAAGGAGGTGAAGATGAAGAAGTTCTGGGCCGACAACGATCCCGAGACGCTCGAGGTGTACTCCGCGTCGCTCGGGCAGTTCCTTCTGGGCTGGGCCTACTTCCCCTCCGACTTCACCGACTCCACGACGTCCAACTACGGGCCGCTCCACCGGTACCTCGATGGCGTCGTCATCGACTACCGCACCGTTCCGGTGGTGGAGGGCGACAGCGAGGGCGACCAGTCGGTGTACCCGCCCGGGACCTACAACGAGGGCGACACACTCACGCACGAGGTCGGCCACTGGCTCGAGCTCTACCACACCTTCCAGGGTGGGTGCTCCGACAGCCCGAGCTACAACGGAGGCGACCAGGTGGCCGACACGCCGGCCGAGGCGTCGCCGAACTTCCTCTGCCCGGAGCCGGGCGACGAGCCGCGTGACACCTGCCCCAACGACCCGGGCGACGACCCTGTCCAGAACTTCATGGACTACTCGTTCGACAGCTGCTTGACGGAGTTCACCGCGGGCCAGGCCGCACGCATGCGGGTGGCGTGGGACACCTACCGAAGCTGACGCCGGGGACTACTGCGAGGCCGGCACACCACGTGGTGTGCCGGCCTCGTGGGCCTTCCGACCGGTGGCTCAGAAGCCGGTGGCCGCGGCCGGGGGCAGGTCGCTGCGGAAGCCGTGCCAGAGCTCGACAACGGCGTCCGCGCGGCGCTCCTCCAGCAGCCCGGCACGCTTGACCGAGAGCAGGTTGGTGGCGCCGAGGTAGGCGGACCCGAGGACGGCCACCGGCAGCTCGACGTCGGGCTCGGCCTCGGTGCGTTCCGCGCGCCCTTCGCCGTCCGAGACCACGATCCGCCAGCGGCCTGCCTGCCACGGTGCGTACGGGTCGTCCACCTCGACGACCACGTCGCACTCCCCGTCGTACGACCGCAGGGGCAGGGCGGCGGGAAGGTCGATCATCCTCAGCCACAGGTTGTCGGCCTGGAGGACGTCGCCGGCCGAGCGCGGACCGAGCCAGTGCCAGAGCGGGTCGTCGAGCGCGGTCTCGGGGAGCTTGACCGTGGCCATCAGGTCGAACTCGACGAGCCGCCGCAGCAGCGCGAGCCGCGCCGCGGGGTCGCCCAGGATCGCCAGCACCTCGAGCGTGCCCTGCGGCCGGTGCTGCTCCCACTTGTGCGTACGACGGAAGGCCGCGTGGCCGACGTCGACCCCGTCGCGCGTGGCGAACAGGAAGCGCAACGGCTCCTTGTCGCGGAGCTGCTGCGGCGACTGGCGCAGCAGCGCGGTGTAGAAGTCCTCGACTCCCACCACCTGGCCGGGCGCGGTCGTCGCGGCGCGCAGCTCGCAGTCACGGACGCGGGTCACCAGTGCTGCACCGGACTCGGTGGCCAGCCGCGTCTGCACCCGCGAGACCTCGGCCTCGAGGCCGGGTGCGGTGAACTTCGTGCCACGACCCACCGAGAGGGTCGCCGCCTGGGAGGCGAGGCCGTAGCCGTAGCGGCCGTAGATCGCCGGCTCGCTCGCGTGGAGGCCGGAGACGGCGACGCCTTCGCGATGGGTCTGCTCCACGTGGTGGCGCATCATCGCGGTCAGCACGCCACGGCGGCGGTGGTCGGGGTGCACCCCGACCCAGGTGAGGCCGGCCATCGGCACCAGCCGCGCCCCGTCGCCGGCGGGGAGGGACAGCTGCATCGGTCGTACGCCGTAGATGCCGGGGAAGGTGTCGGTCGGCAGCGCCGTCGACATCAGCGGCGAAGCGCTGCTCCGGCGGGACGCCGAGCAGCTGCTGATCTGCCGGGAGGTCCTCCGGCTCGTCGAACCACACCAGCTGGTCGGTGGCCAGGAATCGGTCGAAGTCGGTGGCGTGGTCGACGCGGACCGCGGGCTCGGACATGGCACCAGCGTGCCGGGAGGCCACCACCGGGTGCCACCCCTTTAGGCTCCCGTCCATGACCGCCGAGACGACCGACCCCAGCGTGCGGGTACACATCGGGTCCGACCATGCCGGCCTCGACCTGAAGGACCACCTCCTCACGTGGCTCACCGACCGCGGCTACGAGGTCGTCGACCACGGTCCCTTCGTCTACGACGCGATGGACGACTACCCGTGCTTCTGCCTGCGCACCGCGGAGGCAGTGGCGGCGGAGGAGGCCGAGGGACGGGACGCGGTCGGCTTCGTGGTCGGCGGCTCGGGCAACGGTGAGCAGATGTCGGCCAACAAGGTCGACGGCATCCGGTGCGCGCTGGTCTGGTCGGAGGAGACCGCCCGGCTGGCTCGCGAGCACAACGACGCCAACGTGATGTCGGTCGGCGGACGGCTGCACACACTCGACGAGATGACGCGGTTCGTCGAGGTCTTCCTCGACACCGACTTCAGCGGCGACGAGCGCCACGTCCGGCGGATCGGCCAGCTGGCGACGTACGAGACCTCGGGCGAGCTGCCGCCGCTGCCCGCGTCAGCGCTCGGACGGTCCCCGGACCGCGATGCCTGAGGGCCACACCCTCTTCCGGCTCGCGTCGGAGCTCACCAGCACGTTCGCCGGCCACCGGGTGGCGGTGTCGAGCCCGCAGGGCCGGTTCGCGGCCGACGCGGCCGTGCTCGACGGCTCGGTCCTGGTCGGCGCGGAGTCGGCCGGCAAGCACCTCTTCGTCGAGTTCGACCACGACCGGTTCGTGCACGTCCACCTCGGCCTGATCGGCCAGTTCGACGTACGTCCCGGCGGCGCCCCGCCGCCCGAGGGCCAGGTCAGGCTGCGGCTCGAGAGCCGTGCTGCGTACGCCGACCTCCGCGGCGCCATCGTGTGTGACCTGGTCGGACGGTCACGACGGGACGAGGTGATCGCCGGTCTCGGGCCCGACCCGTTGCGGGCCGACGCCGATCCGGACCGCGCCTGGCAACGGATCCGTCGCAGCTCGCGCCCCATCGGCGACCTGCTGCTCGACCAGGCAGTGGTCGCGGGCGCCGGGAACGTCTACCGCGCCGAAGTGTTGTTCCGGCAGCGGATCCACCCGCTCCGGCCCGGCAAGACCCTGCGGGTCAGCCAGTGGCGCGCGCTGTGGGACGACCTGGTCGTACTGATGGCCGACGGCGTGCGTCTGGGGCGGATCGACACGGTGCGCCCCGAGCACACGCCCGAGGCGATGGGGCGCGAGCCCCGGGCCGATGACCACGGGGGAGAGGTCTACGTCTACCGGCGGACCGGGCAGCCGTGCCTGGTGTGCCGACATGCCGTCCGTACCGAGGTCCTCGCGGGACGGAACCTGTTCTGGTGTCCGCGATGTCAGGTCAGGTTCCGCTCCCGCGCCGTAAGGTGACCGCGATGACTGAGCAGAGCCGGGGCAACTCGTCGGTACGACGGGCGGCCACCTCCGCGTTTCGCCGCAGCGCCCAGCCGGAGGGCCGGACGCTGCGGCTCCTCGTGCTGCTCTCGCTCGGGATCGCCTTGGTGCTGTGGCTGGAGCCCGACGACGCACCGCTGACGCTGCTGATCCTGCCGATGCTGCTCGGGAGCCTGAACCTCGGTCCGCGCTACCTGCCGTGGTTCGTGGTGTTCCTGCTGGTGCTGCTGGTCGGGTGTGCTGACCCAGCAGCCCGACATCAGCCCGCGCATCATCGGCGGCGTCGGCGTGCTGTTCGCGGCCGGCTTCATCATCTTGCTGACCTCGTTCCGGCGTACCCGCCTCGGCGTCGCCGGCGCCCTGGGCGAGTCGATGCTGGTCGACCTCCGCGACCGCATCCAGAGCCAGAGCGTCATTCCGGCTCTCCCCGCGGGCTTCAGCGCCGAGAGCGCGCTGCGCTCCGCCGGCGGTACGCCGTTCGCCGGTGACTTCGTCATCACCGTTCGCCCGCCCGAGACCGATCGGTTCGAGGTCGCCGTGGTCGACGTGTCCGGCAAGGGCGAGAGCGCCGGCACCCGGGCCCTGCTGCTGGCCGGTGCCCTGGGCGGACTGATGGGTGCGCTGCCGCCGTCGGAGTTCCTGCCGGCCGCCAACGACTTCCTCCTGCGGCAGGACTGGGAGGAGGGCTTCGCCACCGCGGTCCACCTCTCCCTCGACCTGAGCAACGGCCACTACGAGATCCGCAACGCCGGCCACCCGCCGGCTGCCCACCGCGCGGCCGGCTCGGGGCGGTGGGAGATGCAGTCGGACCAGGGTCCGGCGCTGGGCCTGCTGGAGGGCGCCGAGTTCCCGACGGTGGTGGGGGACCTCCGGCCCGGGGACGCGGTGATGATGTACACCGACGGCATGGTCGAGACCCGCGACAAGGACATCGGGCTGGGCATCGACAAGATGCTCGGCCGCACCGACCAGCTGCTGCGCGGAGAGTTCGAGGGCGGCGCCGAACGGCTGATCGACTCGCTGGGCTCGCGCAACGACGACCGCGCCCTGGTGCTGGTCCACCGCCGCTGATTCGGGTCGATCCGTGCCGGTGTGGCACGATGAACGCGCCCAAATCGCTGAGGCGGGTTGAGCGCGCGGATGTAGCTCAATGGTAGAGCCCCAGTCTTCCAAACTGGCTACGCGGGTTCGATTCCCGTCATCCGCTCCAAGGGGTCAACGGCCGTGCTGTGACAGGGCCGAGGGCCACCTTGGCGGGGCGTAGCGTAGTGGCTAGCGCGCCTGCTTTGGGAGCAGGAGATCGCAGGTTCGAGTCCTGTCGCCCCGACGAACCACCCACCCGTGCAGACCCTAGGAGACAACCTGTGAAGAGCGCCGTCGAGACCTTGAGCCCCACGCGGGCCAAGCTGACCGTCGAGGTGCCCTTCGAGGAGCTCAAGCCGAGCCTCGACGCGGCGTACCAGAAGATCGCCCAGCAGATCAACGTCCCCGGCTTCCGCCGTGGCAAGGTCCCGCCGACGGTGATCGACCGCCAGGTGGGCCGCGGCGCGGTCCTCGACCAGGCGATCAACGACCTGCTCCCGCAGAAGTACGTCGAAGCGCTGCAGGAGAACTCCCTCGAGCCCGTCGCCCAGCCCGAGATCGAGGTGACCCGGCTCGAGGACAACGAGACCCTGGAGTTCACCGCCGAGGTCGAGGTCAAGCCCGAGATCACGCTGCCCGCCTACGACGACGTCGAGGCGCAGGTCGACGACATCGAGCTGACCGACGTGGAGGTCGAGGAGCAGGTGCAGGCGCTCCGGGAGCGGTTCGCGACCCTGCTCGACGTCGACCGCGCAGCCGCGGAGGGTGACTTCGTGGTCATGGACCTCAAGGCCACCCAGGACGGCGAGATCGTCGAGGGTGCGGAGGTCAGCGGCATGTCCTACCAGGTCGGCCGCGGCGGGATGCTCGACGGCCTCGACGAGGCACTCGACGGCATGTCCGCCGGTGACGAGAAGACCTTCACCTCCGAGCTGGTGGGCGGCGACCTGCTCGGCCAGTCGGTCGAGGTGGCGGTTGCCGTCTCGCAGGTCCAGCAGCAGGAGCTGCCCGAGGTCGACGACGAGTTCGCGCAGCTGGCGAGCGAGTTCGACACCGCCGAGGAGCTCCAGGCCGACGTGCGCGAGCGTCTCGGCCGGGGCAAGCGCCTCGAGCAGGCTGCCGCGGCCCGTGACGCCGTCCTCGAGGTGCTGCTCGAGCGCGTGGAGGTCCCGCTGCCCGACCAGCTGGTCGCCGAGGAGCTGACCGCGCGCCGCTCCGGCATCGAGCAGCAGCTGGCCTACGCCGGCATCACCATGGACAAGTACCTCGAGGACGAGGGTCAGACCGTCGAGGAGTTCGAGGCCGACCTCGAGCGCCGGGTCCGTGACGCCATCACCGCGCAGTTCCTGCTCGACGCGATCGCGAAGAAGGAGGAGCTCGGCGTCGACCAGAACGAGCTCTCCCAGCACCTGGTGCGCCGCGCCCAGCAGTCGGGCCAGGACCCGCAGGAGTTCGCGAACCACATGTTCGAGCACAACCACGTGCCCGAGCTGGTGCAGGAGATCCTGCGCGGCAAGGCGCTCGCCGCCATCGTCGAGACGGCGACCGTCACCGATGGCTCGGGCAACCCGGTGGAGCTGAAGAACCTGCAGCCCGACGGCACCATCGGCGAGCCGGCGGCCGCCGAGGACGCTGCGGAGAGCGACGACCAGCAGGCCTGACACACGCCGTAGCAGGTCAGTGAACAATCGTTCACTGACCTGCTACGTTGCTGCGCATGACCCGCGAGCAGCCCGGCGTCCTTGACGCGCTGTCACTGCTGTCCCAGGTCGCTGACGAGCTGGTGGTCCGGACCGTGCGCGACACGCACGTGGCCTGGGTCGACCGGGTCCACGGCCTGCTGCGCGGGTCAGGCCGGGCCGCGCCGAGCGTGGGGGAGACGGTCCACCGCGGCATCGCCGCCGGGGTGTACGGCGGCCTGGGCGCTGGACTGCGTGCGACCTCGCGGGGTCTCGGTGCCGCCGCCGACCGTGGGATCGGGCCGCCGCTGGAGGCGGAGGCCCGGGGCCGGTTCGTCAACTCCGCCGTCAACGGCCTGATCGGTGACCGGTTGGCGCACGAACGTCCCCGGCTCGCGATCCGGATGGCGGTCCGTCGTGAGGGCCAGGACGTGATCCCCGACCCGCCCTCGCTGGCCGAGGCGTTCCCCGACGCCACCGGACGGATCGTGGTCTTCCTCCACGGCCTGTGCGAGAACGAGTCCTACTGGAACCGGCACCGCGAGCAGCGCGGCACGACGTACGGCGAGGCACTGGCCGACGCCGGCTGGACCCCGGTCTTCCTGCGCGCCAACACGGGGCTCCCGCTGCGCGAGAACGGCGTCGCCCTCGCGTCCCTCCTCTCGGCCGTGGTCGACGCGTGGCCGGTGGACGTCGAGCGGGTCGCGCTGGTGGGCCACTCCCAGGGAGCGCTGGTGATGCGGGCCGCGGCAGCAGTCGTCGCGGAGGACGACGACCGGGCCTGGCCCCGGCTGGTGTCGGACGTCGTGACCCTCGGTGCCCCCCACCTCGGCGCCCCGCTGGCGGCCCAGGTCGCCACCGGCAGCACGCTCATGGGCCGGCTGCCGGAGTCGGCCGCGTTCGGCCGCATCCTCGACTGGCGCTCGGTCGGGGTCCACGACCTCGTGCTCGGGCTCGCCGACGACGTCCCGCCGCTGCCACACGCCCGCTACCGCCTGGTGGCCGCGACCCTGACCCGTTCACCGCGTCACCCGGTGGGGGCTGTCATGGGCGACCTTCTCGTCCGGGTGCCCTCGGCGTACGGCCGGGGGCGTGGGTGCACCCTGTTCCCGGACGCCGACGTCCTCCACGTCGGGCGCGCCGACCACTTCGACCTGCTCAACCACCCGCGCGTCGAGCGTGCGCTCCTCGACTGGCTCGCCTGACCCTGCCGCTGGGCGGGGAAATCCGCTGTCCGCGAACAGCGGCCGTCAGCCCGTGGAACTGCCCGGATGTCCGGCTAGTGTCGCTGTCGTGACCCACCACTCAAGTCTTCATCACGGCCCTGAGGCCAACGGCTCCGACGGGGCGCGGTACGGCCTCGACGACCACATCTACCAGCGGCTGCTGCGTGAGCGGATCGTCTTCCTCGGCTCGGAGGTCCGCGACCAGAACGCCAACGCGATCTGTGCCCAGCTCCTGCTGCTGTCGGCCGAGGACCCCGAGGCCGACATCTTCCTCCACATCAACAGCCCCGGCGGCTCGGTCGACGCCGGCATGGCGATCTACGACACGATGAACTACATCCCCAACGACGTCGCGACGGTCGGGATGGGGCTGGCCGCCTCGATGGGGCAGTTCCTGCTCTGCGCCGGCACCAAGGGCAAGCGCTACGCCCTCCCTCACGCGCGGATCATGATGCACCAGCCCTCCTCGGGCATGGGCGGTTCCGCCTCCGACATCAAGATCCAGGCCCAGCAGTCGCTCCACATCAAGAAGGTGCTGCTCGAGCTGATCGCCCAGCACACGGGCCAGACCGTCGAGCAGATCGAGAACGACGCCGACCGCGACCGCTGGTTCACCGCCGACCAGGCGCTCGAGTACGGACTGGTCGACCAGGTCATCAAGAACGCCCGTGAGGCAGCCGACGAAGGCCGCCCGGCGCGCAACCAGGACAAGGACTGACATGAACTACTACATCCCGCAGTGGGAGGAGCGGACGTCCTACGGCTTCCGGAGGATCGATCCCTACGCGAAGCTGTTCGAGGACCGCATCATCTACCTCGGCACCCCGATCTCCGACGACGTCGCCAACGCCGTGATCGCCCAGCTGATGTGCCTGGAGTCGATGAACCCCGACCAGGACGTCCAGATCTACATCAACAGCCCCGGCGGATCGTTCACCGCGCTGACCGCGATCTACGACACGATGAACTTCATCAAGCCCGACGTGCAGACGGTGTGCATCGGTCAGGCCGCCTCGGCCGCCGCGATCCTGCTGGCGGCGGGCACGCCGGGCAAGCGCACCGCGCTGCCCAACAGCCGGATCCTGATCCACCAGCCCTACACCGAGGGCACGTTCGGCCAGACCTCCGACATCGAGATCCAGGCCAACGAGATCCTGCGGATGCGCGAGCTGCTCGAGCAGATGATCTCCGACCACAGCGGACGCGACCGCGAGCAGGTCAGCCTCGACATCGAGCGCGACAAGATCCTGACCGCCGACCAGGCCGTCGAGTACGGCCTCGTCGATGCCGTGATCCAGCCACGCAAGGGCGCACCGGCCCTGGCATGACCACCCGCTCCGACAGGTTCCCCTGCGCGACGAACAAGGGGGAAGCGTTCCTCGTGTCACCCACCCTCGGGGGGTGCCACGGGGTACGGTCGTCGGGCCGTCCCACCGAGGGCGGACAGCAGTGGCAGATGGCCGGCGCTTCCCCGTGGCGCCGGAGTGACGGAGGGTGAGACCAAGTGGCACGCATCGGTGACGGTGGCGACCTGCTCAAGTGTTCCTTTTGCGGGAAGAGCCAGAAGCAGGTCAAGAAGCTGATCGCCGGCCCCGGCGTCTACATCTGCGACGAATGCATCGACCTCTGCAACGAGATCATCGAGGAAGAGCTCAACGAGGGCACCGAGGTCAGCCTCGAGGAGCTGCCCAAGCCTCGCGAGATCTTCGAGTTCCTCAACTCCTACGTGATCGGGCAGGAGCAGGCGAAGAAGTCCCTGGCCGTGGCCGTCTACAACCACTACAAGCGGGTCCAGGCCGGCCTCGAGCCGACCGTCGGCAAGCACGCCAAGGAGGAGGCGGTCGAGGTCGCCAAGTCCAACATCCTGGTCATCGGCCCCACCGGCTGCGGCAAGACCTACCTCGCGCAGACCCTGGCCCGGATGCTCAACGTCCCCTTCGCGATCGCCGATGCCACCGCGCTCACCGAGGCCGGCTACGTCGGTGAGGACGTCGAGAACATCCTGCTCAAGCTGATCCAGGCGGCCGACTACGACGTCAAGAAGGCCGAGACCGGGATCATCTACATCGACGAGATCGACAAGGTGGCCCGCAAGGCCGAGAACCCCTCGATCACCCGAGACGTCTCCGGTGAGGGCGTGCAGCAGGCGCTGCTCAAGATCATCGAGGGCACCACCGCCTCCGTCCCACCGCAGGGTGGCCGCAAGCACCCCCACCAGGAGTTCATCCAGATCGACACCACGAACATCTTGTTCGTCGTGGGCGGCGCCTTTGCCGGGCTGGAGCAGATCATCGAGCAGCGCGTCGGCAAGAAGACCCTGGGCTTCACCGCCGAGGTGCGCGGCGCCGACGAGCGCGAGGCAGACGACCTGCTGACCCACGTCCGCCCCGAGGACCTCACCAAGTTCGGCCTGATCCCCGAGTTCATCGGTCGGCTGCCGCTGATCGCGAGCGTGAGCAAGCTCGACCAGGAAGCACTGGTCCAGATCCTCACCGAGCCGCGCAACGCGCTGGTCAAGCAGTACCAGAAGCTCTTCGAGCTCGACGGGGTCGAGCTCGAGTTCACCGACGAGGCGATCAAGGCCATCGCCGACCAGGCCATGGAGCGCGGAACCGGAGCGCGCGGTCTGCGCTCGATCATCGAGGAGGTGCTCCTCCACGTGATGTACGACGTGCCGTCCCGCGGTGACGTCGGCAAGGTGGTCGTGACCGGCGAGGTGGTCACCGACGAGGTGGCGCCGACCCTGGTCCCACGCGAGGCCGAGGCCAAGAAGAAGAAGTCCGCGTAGTCCCGCCCGAGATCAGCTCGGCGCGCCCCGGCACGTCCAGCGACAACCCTCCGACCGGACTATGCCGACTAGTCATTTCGGGCCATACCGCCCTCGTGCCCGAAAAGGCAGACTGGAGGTCAGCTCTCGGTTAAGGAACCTCGGATGAGAATCGATCACCGCCGCCCCCTCGTGGCCTACATCCTGGTCGCTCTGGCATGCGCATTTGTGGTCGCCCAAGGGTTGCGTGAGGTTCCTGCTCTCGGCCCGGGTCCTTCCGTCGGCATCTTCGCCGGCGACGCGATGACACCCGGTGAGGAGTCCCTGCGCTTCGTCGATCCGCCGGTGATCGGTGCGGCTCCGGTGCCTGAGGTCGACGAGGATGGCGAGGACGGCGAATCGGCCCCGTCCTTCTCCGACGGGATCGAGGACTTCCTCGGGGCGCCGATCTTCCCGAGTGACGACACCGACACCGCGGCCGCCGAAGGTTCCGTCACGGGGGGCGGGCAGCCCGTCGTGCCCGGGACCCAGGTCGAGGCCGCTCCGCCGGACGCCGACCTGACCGCCGACCTCGGCGGGCCCGGCGGCGGTGGCGACAACGGCGGAAACGACGGCAACAACGGTGGCGGCCCCGGCGGGCTGCCCGATCCCGGCACCGGCAGCGGTGGCGGCTTCTTCAACCCGCCCCTCGACGGTGACGGGCTGACGGCGACGGCGACGGCGACGGGGACGGGGACGGCCACGGTGACGGTGAAGGCGACGGTGATGGCGACGTCGACGGCCCCGTGCCGCACGACTACGACGGCGTCCGGCCCGGCGCGCACCCCTACGGTCACGTCGGCCCGGCGCCCGGCAACGGCAACGGCAACGGCAACGGCAACGGCAACAACCAGGGTGGCGGTCCGCAGGACGACGGTCACCAAGGAGACCAGGGCCCCAAGGACCAGGGCCCGAAGGACAAAGGCCCGAAGGACAAAGGCCCGAAGGGCCCGCAGGGCCCACAGGACCCCAGGGCCACGACGGACCGAAGGACAAGGGTCCGAAGGACAAGGGTCCGAAGGGTCACTCGTCCCAGGACAAGGACCACGGCAAGCAGCACGGCAAGGCGGACAAGCGCAAGGGCCCGCGCAAGATCGACCCGAGCCACGGCAAGCGCGGTCCCCGCTGACCCCTGCTAGGCGTCGACCTCGGCCAGCTCGGCCTCGACACTGATCGAGGCGGCGTCGGGCACCGTGGTGAACACGAGGTCGCCGGTCACCTTGCCCGATGCCCTCAGGTCGTCGGCGGCCAGCTCCACCTGGGAGATCTGCGCCTCAGGTCCGGAGATCTCCACGCGCGCCAGCGGCGCCTTCATCGAGACCTTGGCCTGCGACTTGGCGCCGCGGATGCCGATGAGCGCGGCCGCGACCGCGTCGATCAGCGAGGGGGCGCCCGCAGCGGCCGAGCCGAGGTCGGCGCTGACCGGCCACGAGGCGCGATGGATCGAGCCCTCGCGCCACCAGGACCAGACCTCTTCGGTGACGTAGGGGAGGAACGGCGCCAGCAGCCGCAGCTGGACCTCGAGCGCGATCGCGAGCGTCGCCCGCGCGGATGCGGTGCCGGGGTCGCCCGACTGGTCGGGGTCGCCGTACGCGCGCTCCTTGACCAGCTCGAGGTAGTCGTCGCAGAACTCCCAGAAGAACTTCTCGGTGACCTCGAGCGCCGTCGTGTAGTCGTAGGCCTCGAACGCGTCCGTGGCGCGGCGGATCACGATGTCGAGCCGGCCCAGCAGCGCGCAGTCGACCGGCGCGCTGACGGCGGCGGGGTTGAGGTCGGAGCCGCCCATGCCGAGCACGAACCTCGACGCGTTGAGCACCTTCATCGCGAGCCGTCGGCCGACCTTCATCTGGCTCTCGTCGAACGGGGAGTCGAGCCCCGGACGGGCGATGGCGGCCCGCCAGCGCACGGCGTCGGCGCCGAACCGGTCGAGGATCTCGTCCGGCACGATGGCGTTGCCCTTCGACTTGGACAGCTTCTTGCGGTCCTCGTCGACGATGAAGCCGGAGATCATGGCGGTGTGCCAGGGCGCGACGCCCTGCTCGAAGTGGGCGCGGACGACCCGGCTGAACAGCCAGGTGCGGATGATGTCGTGGGCGTGGGTGCACAGGTCCATCGGGAAGACCCGGCTGAAGAGGTCCTCGTCGGTCAGCCAGCCGCCCGCGATCTGGGGGGAGAGCGAGGAGGTCGCCCAGGTGTCCATCACGTCGGGGTCGCCGATGAACCCGCCCGGCTTGCCCCGCTGCGCTTCGTCATAGCCACGGGGAGCATCGGCCGAGGGGTCGACAGGCAGCTCGGCCTCGCTCGGCATGAGCGGGTGGTCGTGGTCGGGCTCGCCCTGCTCGTCGAGCGGGTACCAGACGGGGAAGGGGATCCCGAAGAATCGCTGCCGCGAGATCAGCCAGTCGCCGTTGAGCCCGCCGACCCAGTTGTCGTAGCGGTGCCGCATGTGACCCGGGATCCAGTTGATCTCGTCACCGCGCGCGATCATCTCCTGGCGCAGGTCGGCGTCGCGCCCACCGTTGCGGAGGTACCACTGGCGGGTCGCGACGATCTCGAGCGGCTTGTCGCCCTTCTCGTAGAAGTTCGCCTTCCGCTGGGTCGGTGCCGGTTCGCCCTCGAGGTCGCCGGACTCACGCAGCAGCCCGACCATCGCCTCACGGGCGCTGAAGACGGTCTTGCCGGCCAGCTCGGCGTACGCCGTGGCCGCGGGGTCGGCCGACAGCCACTCGGGGGTGTCGCGGTGGAGCCGGCCGTCGCGACCGATCACGGTGCGGACCGGCAGCTGGAGCTCGCGCCACCACATGACGTCGGTGAGATCGCCGAAGGTGCAGCACATCGCGATGCCGGCGCCCTTGTCCGGTTCCGCGGCTGGGTGGGCGACCACCGGGATCTCGACGCCGAAGACCGGCGAGGTGACCGTCGAGCCGACCAGGTCCGTGTAGCGCTCGTCGTCCGGGTGGGCGATCAGCGCGACCACGGCGGGGATCAGCTCGGGTCGGGTCGTCTCGATCTGGACGGGGCTGCCGTCGGTCCGGTGGAACGCGACGCGGTGGTAGTGGCCGGCGTAGTCGCGCGCCTCCAGCTCGGCCTGGGCCACGGCCGTCTGGAACGTGACGTCCCAGAGGGTCGGCGCCTCCTGGAGGTAGGCCTCGCCGCGGGCGAAGTTGCGCAGGAACGCGGTCTGGCTGATCAGCCGCGACTTGTCGCCGATGGTCGTGTAGTTCTCCTGCCAGTCCACGGAGAGGCCGAGGGTCCGCCAGAGCTCCTCGAACGTCTTCTCGTCCTCCTCGACGAGCTGCTCGCAGAGCTCGATGAAGTTGGGCCGGCTGATCGAGACCTGCCGCTTCGGGTCGGGCTTCTCCGGCGGGGTGAAGTCGGCGTCGTAGGGCAGCGACGGGTCGCACCGGACGCCGAAGTAGTTCTGCACCCGGCGCTCGGTCGGCAGGCCGTTGTCGTCCCAGCCCATCGGGTAGAAGACGCTCTTCCCGCGCATCCGCTGGTAGCGGGCGATCAGGTCGGTGTGGGTGTAGCTGAAGATGTGGCCGACGTGCAGCGAGCCGCTCACCGTGGGCGGCGGGGTGTCGATCGAGTAGACGTTCTCGCGGGGCTGGGTGCGGTCGAAGCCGGTAGGTCTCGTCGGCCTTCCACCGCTCGGCCCACTTCTGCTCCAGGCCCTCCAGCGCAGGCTTGTCCGGTACGACGACGGCGGCCCGGTCCGGGCTCGTCGGGGTCGTGGCCTGCTCCTGCGCGTCGGTCATGGGCCGAAAGCCTAGGCGGCGAGGACCCTGAACCTTCAATCGGATTCGCCTGCGCGCCGCTGCGAAATCCGGTCGCGGCAGGCTCCGGGCCGCCCCTAGCGTCTGGTCATGGCGACGCTGACCTTCCACGACGACCCGGTGGAGTTCCTCCACGCGGCGGGCGACCACCTCGCGGCCGACCCCGTGGTGAGCACGGTCGTCGCGACGATCGCCGAGCGCGCGGCTCGCGAGGACGCCGCGGGTGTCCCGGTACGAGGTGCCGCACCGCTGGTGGGTCGTGACGCGGGACGACGCCGGCCACGTGACCGGCACGGGCATGCGGACCGCGCCGTTCTCGCCGTACCCCCTGTTCGTGCTGCCGATGCCGGAGGACGCGGCGCTCGCCCTGGCGGGTGCGCTCCACGAGCGGGGCGAGAAGGTGGGTGGTGTCAACGGGGCGCTGCCCGCGGCCGAGGTCTGTGCCGCGGAGGTGGCCCGGCGCCAGGGCGGCAGCCCGGCCGTCCAGATGCACACGCAGGTTCACCGGCTCGAGACCGTCGTCCCGCCGCGAGCTGCGGCGGGCCGGCTGCGAGCCGCCCGCCGCGACGAGGCGGGCCTCGCGCTCGAGTGGTACGCCGCGTTCGTCCGCGATGCCGACGAGCAGGCCGGCCGGGAACCCGGCAGCATCCACGAGATGGGGGAGACCAGGAGGGCATGGCGCGCCGCATCGGCGAGCAGCAGGTCTGGTTCTGGGTCGACGCCGACGACCGTCCCGTGCACGTCACCGGTGTACAATCCGCCGGCCTTCGGCGCGGCCCGCGTCGGGCCGGTCTACACCCCGTGCGAGCACCGCGGACGCGGGTACGCCGCCAACGCCGTGGCGCTGCTGTCACAGCGGATCCTCGACGACGGGACCTGCCCTGCCTCTACACCGACCAGGCGAACCCGACCTCCAACAGGCTCTACACCGCACTCGGGTACCGGCCGGTCGTCGACATGGTGAACCTCCTGGTCACGTGGGGTGAGCGACGGCCCGACTCACCGGCAGGGGGGCGGCGCCCTAGACTCACCGACGATGACCAGTAGCCCTGCCGCGCGCCCGGCCGAGACCTTTGCCGAGGTCGAGGACGCCCTCCTGTCCCGCTGGCCCGAGACCCGGTTGGAGCCGTCGCTCGACCGGATCCGCGCGTTCACCGAGCTGCTGGGTGACCCGCAGCGCGGCTACCCCGTCATCCACCTGACCGGCACCAACGGCAAGACGTCGACCTCGCGCATGATCGACACGCTGCTGCGCACGCTGGACCTGCGCACGGGCCGGTTCACCAGCCCCCACGTCGAGCGGATGAGCGAGCGGATCTGCGTCGACGGCAGCCCGCTGACCGACGAGGAGTTCGTCCGCGCGTTCAACGACGTCGCGCCGTACACCCACCTCGTCGACTCCAGCGAGGCCCACCCGCTGTCGTTCTTCGAGACCATCGTGGGCATGGCGTACGCCGCGTTCGCCGATGCCCCGGTCGAGGTCGCCGTGGTCGAGGTCGGGCTGGGCGGCGTCGTGGGACGCCACCAACGTCGCCGACGGTCAGGTCGCGGTCGTGCTGCCGGTCGGCGTCGACCATGCCCAGTTCCTCGGCGACTCTCCCGAGCAGATCGCCCTCGAGAAGGCGGGGATCATCAAGGCCGGCGCCACGGCGGTGATCGCCGAGCAGACCCCCGAGGTCGCCGAGGTGCTGCTGCAACGCTGTGCCGAGGTCGGTGCCACCGCGGTCCGCGAGGGCGTCGACTTCGGCGTCGTGTCGAGGGTTCCCGCGGTCGGTGGCCAGGTCGTCTCACTGCAGGGGCTGCGCGCCCGCTACGACGAGGTCTTCCTCCCGTTGTACGGCGCCCACCAGGCCCAGAACGCGGCCGTCGCCCTCGCCTCGGTCGAGGCGTTCATCGGCGAGGAGGCACTGGACGGCGACCTCGTGGCGAGTGCGCTGCGGGCAGGTCACCTCGCCCGGCCGGCTCGAGGTGATCCGGCGCAGCCCGACCATCGTCCTCGACGCCGCCCACAACCCCCACGGTGCGCGGGCTGCCGCCGCCGCGCTCGAGGACTCGTTCACCTTCGACCCGCTCGTGGGCGTCATCGGCGTGATGACCGACAAGGACCACGCCGGGATGCTCGCGGCCTTCGAGCCCTACCTCTCGCACGTCGTCTGCACCCAGAACTCGACCCACCGGGCGATGCCCGCCGATCGACTCGCGGACGCCGCACGCGAGGTCTACGGCGAGGACCGGGTGTCCGTCGTCCCTCGCCTGGCCGACGCGATCGACCAGGCCACGGGTCTCGCCGAGTCGGTCGAGGGCGCCTCCATCGGCTCCGGCGCGGTGCTCGTCACCGGCTCCGTGGTGACCGTCGGCGAGGCCCGCACCATGCTGAAGGGCAGAGGATGAGCCACCCGCGCAGACCCGATCGCCGCGTCGGGGCATGTGTGCCGCCGTCCTGGCGCTCGAGGGGGTCGTCGTCGGGCTGTCCACGCCGGTCATGGCCACGCTGACCGACGTGTCGCTCGGCGACCGCGCTCGGCGTCGGCCTCGGCCTCGCGGCCGCCTGCTTCGTGATCGCCGGCATGCTCCGCGCCGAGTGGGCGTACGTCGCCGGCTGGGTGCTGCAGGTCGCGGCGATCGGTCTCGGCTTCGTGGTGCCGGCGATGTTCGTCCTCGGCGGGCTGTTCGCGTTGCTGTGGGCGACGGCGGACGTCCTCGGTCGCAAGATCGAGCGCGAGCGCGCCGCGGCGTACGAGGCCTACGAGACCGGCGACACCGCCGGCTGAGCGACGTTCCGCTCCCGCTCGGCCCGCAGCGCGGGCAGGTAGAGGAAGGCGCCCAGCAGGCTGAAGCTACCCGCGAGGACCATCGACACCTGAAGGCTGGTGGCCTCGGCGAGGAGGCCGAGCGGCGTGCCGAAGATCGAGAACGACGATGAAGAAGACCATCGACCCCATCGACAGCACCGTCGCCCGGTTGCGCGGCGCTGGCCTCACGATGCATCAGCGTGGCGTGCATCGGGCCGGCCATGCCGTGCATCGAGTAGGTGAAGAGGTAGGCCACGATCAGGGCGACCGGACCGGCGACCAGACCCATGGTGACGGCCCCGAGCCCGTTCAGGATCCGGGCGGCGATGGCCGTCTTGGCGACGCCGAACCGCCGACTGCCGAGCCCCGCCAGTGCCGAGCCGGCGGCGAAGACACCCCAGCCCACGGCTGCCACCGGCCCCATCACGGCGCCGGCCTGTTCCTCACCGCCGACCAGCTCGGCGAGCCGGATCGGCATGGAAGGTCTCGAACACCATGAGCTGCGGCGGTCCAGAAGACCTCCACCAGCATGACGCACCGCAGCACCCGGTTGCTGGCGCAGCAGCCCCAGTCCGTCGCGGACCACGACAGGGGCCTCGCGCACCGAGTCGGCCGCGCGGCGTACGCCGGTGGCGTCGACGTGGGTGCGCGGCTCCTTCATCAGCGACGATGACGGCGAACGAGGTGGAGGACGTTGAGGTCGGCCCAGCAGAGCATCGGCAGCAGCAGCGCCGAGCCGACGGGGAGCGGTTCCCACGCGATGAGGCCGCCGGAGATCACCGCGCCCACCGCGATCGAGCCGCCGAGGATCGTGCCCTGGGCCGCGAGGGTGCCGTCGACGTCGGCACCCGGCTCGGTGACGTGGACGATGTCGACGTACCAGGCCTCGAGCGGACCGGAGTCGAGCGCGCGGAACACGCCTTGCAGCGCAGCGGCCACCACGAAGCATCCAGAACGAGTCGGCCAGGATCATCACGACCCCGCCGATGACGTTGACCACGGCGGAGACGACCAGGACCGGGCGGCGGCCGAAGGCGTCGGCGAACCCGCTGGACGGCAGCTCGAGCAGGAACACCACGATGCCCTGCAGCGAGAAGGCGAGCAGCGCCTGCGGAGATGGTGAGGCCGCGGTCGAGGATCCACAGCGTGAGGACGCCGACGACCAGGCCGACGGGGAACCAGCGGGTGAAGGTGAGCGAGCAGGAAGACCCGTCGCGCGGCGGCGGGGGAGAGGACGTCGTTCACGACCGGCTCTCCTCGAACTGGGCGTGCACCGGCAGGGCCATCGTGCTGACCAGCACCCGCCGGGCGTCGGGGTCGCCGACGCCGGCGTTGCGGTAGCGGTCGATCACGGCCATCAGCTCCTTGCCCATCGCGGTGGCCTGCTCGGCGGTCACGACGACGCCGTCGTCGCCGTAGCCCAGCGCGTCACGCCACTCACGTGGCCAGCCGCGCTCGGCCTGGAACCAGCCCTCGGCGCGCTCGGCCAGCTGCGCGACGTAGTGCCGGGTCAGCCAGGTCATCGACTCCTCGGCGTCCTCGTCGCCGACGAAGTCGCTCGGGGTCCATCTCGTGCCCGCGGCTGGCGGCGGCCCAGATCCGGCGCTTCCCGGCGCCCTCGCCGGTGTCGGACACCAGCCCGACCGACTCCAGCTTGCGCAGGTGGTAGCTGGTCGCCCCGGTGTTGGTCACCAGCCGCTCGGCCAGGTCGGTGGCCGTCGCCGGGCCGTGGAGGCGCAGCTCCGAGAGCAGCCGCGAACGGAGCGGGTGCGCGAGCACGCGCAGGGCAGCGGCGTCGAGGTGGATGATCGGCGTGGTCATGCGTGCACACTACCTGTGCATAGATGTCGTGCACAAGTTCTTTGCACGACCCGGCCCGCTCGGGCGTCTCGACCGTGGCTAGGCTCCGCGGCCATGACCCAGCGCACCCTGGTCCTCGTCAAGCCCGACGGAGTACGTCGCGGCCTCTCCGGCGAGGTGATCCGTCGGATCGAGGCGAAGGGCTACACCCTGGCCCGGCTCGAGCTGCGCACGGCGACGCCGGAGCTGCTGGCCGGCCACTACGCCGAGCACGAGGGCAAGCCGTTCTACGAGCCACTGGTGGAGTTCATGCTCTCGGGGCCGGTGGTCGCGATGGTCGTCGAGGGCGAGCGGTGCATCGAGGGGTTCCGGTCGCTGGCCGGCGCCACCGACCCGACCGCCGCCCTGCCCGGCACCATCCGCGGCGACCTCGGCCGCGACTGGGGCCTGGCCGTCCAGCAGAACCTGGTGCACGGCTCGGACTCCCCGGAGTCGGCCGAGCGCGAGATCGGGCTGTGGTTCCCCGGCTCCTGACGTTGCCCGACCGCTCTGAGGTCGGATGTTCTTGAGCGAGTCGTGAAGTTCTTGAGGGATCCAGCACCCTTCGATTCGCTGGTTCCCCGGATATCCGGGGAACCAGCAGCAGCCGACGCAACCCCGCGTGTCTGCCGGGCTGACGGCGCGCGCGAACTTACGCTCATCGCAGGGGAGGCAGCGTCGGCCTCCCCACCCCTTCCCCGGGTACGACGAGCGAGCGCGAGGGCACCCTCATGGCGAACAGCTTCATCGGCCGTGACATGGCCGTGGATCTCGGCACTGCCAACACGCTCGTCTACGTGCGCGGCAAGGGGGTCCTGCTCGACGAGCCCAGCGTCGTCGCGCTGAACGAGTCGACCGGCGAGATCCTCGCCGTCGGCCACGAGGCCAAGCGGATGATCGGCCGCACCCCCGACAACATCACCGCCATCCGGCCGCTCAAGGACGGCGTCATCGCCGACTTCGAGGCGACCGAGCAGATGCTCCGGTTCTTCATCCAGCAGGTCCACCGCCGCCGCTACTTCGCCAAGCCCCGGATGGTCATGTGCGTCCCGAGCGGCATCACCGCGGTCGAGCAGCGCGCGGTCAAGGAGGCCGGCTACCAGGCCGGCGCCCGCCGGGTCTACATCGTCGAGGAGCCGATGGCCGCCGCGATCGGCGCCGGGCTCCCGGTCCACCAGGCCACCGGCAACATGGTCGTCGACGTCGGCGGGGGTACGACGGAGGTCGCCGTCATCAGCCTCGGCGGCATCGTCACCAGCCTCTCCATCCGCACCGCCGGTGACGACCTCGACCAGGCGATCGTCGCGTGGATGAAGAAGGAGTACTCCCTCATGCTCGGCGACCGCACCGCCGAGGAGGTCAAGATGACCCTCGGCTCGGCGTTCCCGCTGCCCGACGAGCCCGAGGCCGAGATCCGCGGCCGCGACATGGTCAGCGGCCTGCCGCGCACCGTCGTCGTGTCGAGCGCGGAGATCCGGCAGGCGCTCGAGGAGCCGCTGCACGCCATCGTCGACGCCGTCCGCGCCACGCTCGACCAGACGCCGCCCGGAGCTCGCCGGCGACATCATGGACCGCGGCATCGTGCTCACCGGAGGCGGCGCCCTGCTCCGCGGCCTCGACGAACGGCTGCGCCACGAGACCGGGATGCCGGTCCACGTCGCCGACGACCCGCTGGTCAGCGTCGCCCTCGGCGCCGGCAAGTGCGTCGAGGAGTTCGAGGCGCTGCAGCAGGTGCTGGTCTCCGAGCCCCGGCGGTTCTGATGGGTCTCGACGTCAACCGCGGCCGCGAGCGCCGCTGGCGCAGCATCCAGGACCTCGACCACGTCCGCGCACCGTCGCGGGCGCTGCTGGTCGCCCTGGTCCTCGCCTCCGCCTCGCTCATCACCCTCGACCACACCGGGGGCGCCGACTCGCCGGTCGAGCCGGCACGACGCGCGGTCGGCGAGGTCTTCGGCCCGGTCGAGTCGGCCACCGCCGCGATGCTCCGCCCCATCACCGCGATCCCCGACTGGTTCCAGACCCGCGACTCGATGCGCGCCGAGCTCAGCTCGCTCGAGGCCGAGAACGCCGAGCTGCGTTCCGAGGTCGCCACCTCGGGCTACGACCGCAACCGGCTCGCGGAGTACGACGGCCTGACCGCCACCGCCGAGAACCTCGGCATCGCGCTGGTGCCGGCCCGGGTGGTCGCCCTCGGTCCGTCCCAGTCGTTCAGCCGGACCGTCACCATCGACGCCGGCGCCGACGCCGGCCTCGAGCCCGACCAGACGGTCCTCAACAACGACGGCCTGGTGGGCCGGGTGCTGCGCGTGACCCGGACGACCGCCACCGTGCTGCTCGTCATCGACGCCGGGTCGGTCGTCGGCGGCCGGGTCGGAGAGTCGATGGAGATGGGGTTCCTGCACGGCCGCGGCGACCTCGGTGACAGCGGCCAGCTCGACCTGGAGCTGGTCGACCAGTCCGAGGTCCCGGCCAAGCACGACACCGTCGTCACCTGGGGGAGCGACGGCGGCGCGCCGTACGTCTCCGGCGTGCCGGTGGGCCGGGTCACCACGGTGTTCTCGTCCATCCGCGAGACGTCGCAGCGCGCCGTGATCGAGCCGTTCGTCGACTTCGGGGCGCTCGACCTGGTCGGCGTCGTCGTCCCGTCCGGTACGCCCAGCGACCGGGCCGTGATCGAGCCCGACGGGAGTCTGCGATGACTCTCCTCCGCATCCTCGTCGCGCTGGCCGCGGTCATGGTCGCGCTCGTGCTGCAGGTGACGGTCTTCCCCCACGTCGCGTGGGAGGGGATCGTCCCCAACCTGGTCCTGCTCGTCGTCGTCGCGGCCGCACTCACCCGCGGGCCCCAGTTCGCCGCCGTGCTCGGCTTCGCCGCGGGCGTCGCCCTCGACCTCGCCCCGCCGGCCGACCACACCGCCGGACGCTGGGCGCTCTCCCTGGTCATCGTCGGCTACGTGGCCGGGCGGGTCCACCAGGAGCAGAAGGCGACCGCCACCGCGGTGGTCGCCACCGTCGCGGTGTCGTCGTTCGTCGGTACGTCGGTGTTCGCGCTCACCGGCATCCTCCTGGCGGAGCCGGCCCTCGACGTGACCGCGCTGCTCCAGGTCATCCTCGTCGCGGTCCTGTGGGACGTCCTGCTCACCCCGTTCGTGCTGCCGCCGCTGATGGCGATGTTCCGCCGGATCGAGCCCGACCGGGCCTTGGCGTGACCTCCCGGATGAGCAGCTCCGACACCCGCAGCCGGTTGCGGCTCCTGGTCATCCAGGCACTGGTCTTCTCGCTGTTCGCGACCCTCTTCGTGCGGCTCTACTACCTCCAGGTCGTCAGCGGCGCCGAGTACCACGCCCAGGCCGCCAACCAGTCGGTGCGCGAGATCGTCGTCCAGCCCCAGCGCGGCCTCATCGTCGACGCCCAGGGGCGACCGCTGGTCGCCAACCGGATGTCATGGGTCGTCTCCATCGACCGCACCCTGCTCGGCAAGCTGAGCGAGACGCAGCAGGACAAGCTGGTCGACCGGATCGGCGAGGCCGTCGACATCCGTCCCCACCGGATTCGCCAGCAGCTCGTCACCTGCGGTGAGGCCGGCAGCGTCTCGGGCGTCTGCTGGAACGGCTCGCCCTACCAGCCGGTGCCGATCGCGAGCGACGTCCGCGAGCGCGTCGCGCTGCGCATCCTCGAGCAGCCGGAGGACCACCCCGCGGTCATCGCCGAGCAGCAGAGCGTGCGCGCCTACCCGCAACCGTTCGGCATCAACGCAGCGCACGTCCTCGGCTACCTCAGCCCGATCACCGAGGACGAGTACGACCAGGCCCGCGCCGACGGCGACCGCTCGGTCAACGGCGCGTCCTCCGTGGGTCGGGCCGGCGTCGAGAAGCAGTACGACGCGTGGCTGCGCGGCATGCCGGGCTACCGCCGGGTCGCGGTCGACTCGATGGGGCGGGTGCTCGGCGAGGAGAACGAGATCCCCGGCCAGCCGGGTGACACCCTGGTCACCTCGATCGACGCCAAGGTGCAGGGCGTGGTCGAGGAGCAGCTCGCCGAGACCATCGCCACCGCCCGTGCCACCCGCGACGAGGTCACCGGCCGCAACTACGAGGCCGACTCGGGGGCCGTCGTGGTGATGGAGATCGACACCGGTCGGGTGGTCGCCATGGCCAGCCAGCCGACGTACGACCCCGAGGTGTGGGTGAGCGGGATCACCAAGAAGCAGCTCGCCCGTCTCTACTCCGAGGAGGCCGGGACGCCGCTGCTCGGGCGCGCGACCCAGGGTCAGTTCGCGCCCGGCTCGACCTGGAAACCGTTCATGACGGCCGGCGCGATGACCAACGGGTTCGGCCCCGACACCCGCCTCGACTGCTCGTCGGGCCTCCAGGTCGGCAACCGCGTGTTCAAGAACTACGAGTCCGGCGCCTACGGCTACATCGGCTTCGACCGCGCGCTTGAAGTCTCGTGCAACACCTTCTTCTACCGGGTCGGCTACCACTTCTGGCAGAAGTTCGGCACCGACATCGCCGACGTCAAGGCCAGGGACCCGCTCGTGGAGGAGGCCAAGGAGTTCGGCTTCGGTTCCGAGACCGGCATCGACATCCCCGGCGAGGCCTCCGGCCGGATCGCCGACCGGCGCTGGAAGCTCGACTACTGGAAGCAGATGAAGAGCTACTACTGCGGGATCGCCGGCAAGCCGCAGGACGCGAAGACGAGCGACTTCGTCTACCTCTTCGCGAAGGAGTTCTGCATCGAGGGATACGCCTACCGTGCCGGCGACGCGGTGAACTTCGCGATCGGCCAGGGCGACACGATCGTCACGCCGCTCCAGCTGGCGCGGGCGTACGCCGCGATCGGCAACGGCGGCACCCTCTACGCGCCGCGCATCGCGAAGGCGATCGTGAGCCCCGACGGCACGGTGCTGAAGCGGTTCGCGCCGAAGAAGGTCGGCAGGCTCGACCTCCCCGACTCGGTGCTGAGCTACATCGACAACGCACTCAAGGGCGTCAGCCTGCGCGGCACCATGAACTGGCGGCTGCTGGACTTCCCGCTCGACCAGGTCCAGATCCGGTCCAAGACCGGCTCGGCCGAGGTCTACGGCAAGCAGTCGACGTCGTGGGTCGCGTCCTACACCGACGACTACGTCGTGGTGATGATGGTCAGCCAGGGCGGCACCGGCTCCGGTACCTCCGGCCCGGCGATCCGGGCGATCTACGAGGCCCTCTACGGCGTCGACGGGATGGACGTCGATCCCGACCGGTCCGCGATCCCCGGGATCGTCGCTCCCGACACGCTGCCCGCGTTCGAGCGCAACGGCGCGATCATGCCGCCGCGCCTCGGAGGTCGGAAGTGAGCGCGCGGACGACGCGCACGCCTTCGCCGGCGCTGCGCGTCCCAGGACTCGACTGGCTGCTGATGGCCGCGGTGGCCGGACTGCTGGTGATGGGCACGCTGCTGGTGTGGTCGGCCACGTCGGCGCGTGTCGACCTGACCGGCGGCGACTCCGGCGCCTACCTCCGCAAGCAGCTGGTGAACATCGCGATCGGTCTGGTGCTGATGGTCATGGTGCTCGCCACCGACCATCGCTGGGTGCGCATCTTCTCGCCGCTGGTCTACCTCGCGTCCCTGGCGGGACTGGTCATGGTGCTGACCAACGGCGTGACCATCAACGGGTCGCGCTCGTGGATCCAGCTCGGAGGGTTGTCCATCCAGCCTGCCGAGTTCGCGAAGCTGGCGGTCGTCATCGGGATGGCGCTGGTCGTCGCCGAGCGGGCTGAGGGCCGAGGGCGTCGTACGGTCGACTGGATCGACGTCACGCTGATGCTCTTGATCGCGGCCGTCCCCACGGCCCTGATCCTGCTGCAGCCCGACCTCGGCACGATGCTCGTGCTCGCAGCGACCGTCTTCGGCGTCCTGGCCGCCTCGGGTGCCCCGCGCCGCTGGCTGGCGCTGCTCGCCGGCGCGGGCGTCACCGCTGCCGTGCTCGCGGTGGCGATGGGGATGCTGAAGGACTACCAGGTCGACCGGTTCCTCGCGTTCACCAACCCCGACCTCGACCCCCGCGGCGCCGGCTACAACACCGAGCAGGCACGCATCGCTGTCGGCAACGGCGGGCTGTTCGGCGAGGGCTTGTTCGACGGCTCGCAGACGCGGTCAGGCTTCGTGCCCGAGCAGCACACCGACTTCGTGTTCACCGTCGCGGGCGAGGAGCTCGGCCTGGTCGGCGCCGGCCTGCTGATCGCGCTGCTCGCCGTGGTGATCTGGCGGGCGCTGGTCATCGCCTCGCGCGCCGACGACGTCTTCGGCCGGATCGCGGCCGCGGGCATCGCCTGCTGGCTGGGGTTCCAGGCGTTCCAGAACATCGGGATGTGCCTCGGGATCATGCCGGTCACCGGCGTCCCGCTGCCGTTCGTCTCCTACGGCGGCAGCTCGATGTTCGCCGTCCTCCTCGCCGTCGGGCTGCTCCAGAACATCCACCTCCGCTCCTCGGTCAGCCCGGCAGCCCGCTACGTCGCGCAGACCCGCGTCCTGGTCCGTCGCTGACGCCGGTCAGGGGGCGATGGTGAGGAAGAGGTACGCCGCCAGGATCACCAGGTGGATGCCGCCGGCCAGGGGCTTGGCACGACCGGGAACGATGGTGAGCACCGCCACGATGATGGTCAGGAACAGCAGCACCATGTCGGTCTCGCCGAGACCGAGCTCGAGCGGGCCGTCGAGCCAGATCGAGGCGACCGCGATGGTCGGGATGGTGAGTCCGATCGAGGCCATCGCCGAGCCGAACGCCAGGTTGAGGCTGATCTGGACGCGGCGGCGCGCGGCGGCTCGGATCGCCGAGATCGACTCGGGCAGCAGCACCAGGAACGCGATGACGACACCGACGAACGCGGCAGGGAAGCCGACGGCGGCCACGGCCCGCTCGATGGCGACCGACTCGACCTTGGCCAGTCCGACGACCGCGATGAGGGCCACCAGGAGCACTCCGAAGCTGGTCAGGGCCTGACGGTTGGACGGCGGGTCGGCGTGCCCGTCCCCGTCCTCGTCGGGAGCGGTCCCGCCCTCCTCGACCGGGAGGAAGAAGTCGCGGTGGCGGACGGTCTGGGTGAACACGAACATGGCGTAGAGCGACAGCGACGCGATCGCCGCGAACGCGAGCTGTCCGCTGGAGAACTCCGGCCCGGCCTCGGTCGTCGTGAAGCGGGGCACGACCAGGGTCAGCGTCGCGAGCGCGACGACGGTCGCGAGCGCCGACCCCGTGCCCTCGGGGTTGAAGACCGCGAACCCGTGGCGCAGCGAGCTGACCAGGATCGAGATGCCGACGATTCCGTTGACCGAGATCATCACCGCGGAGAACACGGTGTTGCGGGCGAGGCCGGCGCTGTCCGGGCCTGCCGACACCATGAGAGTGACGATCAGCGCCACCTCGATCACGGTCACTGCGACGGCGAGCAGCAGCGAACCGTAGGGCTCACCCACCCGGTGGGCGACGACCTCGGCGTGGTGCACCGCCGACAGGACCGCTCCGATGAGCAGCACCGCCACCACGGCCAGGACCACGTCCCCCGGCTTCCGACCCCACGTCGCGACCAGGGCGGCGAAGGCGAGCAGCGGCGTGACGAGCTCCCACCCGGGTCTGCCCCGCGCCACGCCTGCCGTCATGCCCGAAACCCTAGGGGTCCGGTGGTCGGCGGCAGCCTCAGGCAGTGGGGAGCGTGAAGCTGAAGGTCGCGCCGGGGCCGGGGTTGTTGCGCGCGGAGATGCTGCCGCCGTGGCGGTTGACGATGCGGCGACAGAGCGAGAGCCCGAGACCGCTGCCGGAGTAGGCCTGGGTGTGGGCCGCTGCGCGGTGGAACTCCTCGAAGATCTTCTCCTCCTCGCCGGGCGGGAGGCCGATGCCGCAGTCGCTGACCTCGACCCGCACGAAGCCCGGCTCGAGGTCGGGGGCCGAGCGGACCGTGACCTGGGCCCGCTCGCCCTCGGGGGTGTACTTCACCGCGTTGCCGATCAGGTTGGCGAGCAGCTGCTTGGTGAGGACGCGGTCGGCCTCGACCACGCTGCTGGCCGTCACGACGAACTCCGGTGCGGCCACACCGCCGGTGGCGCCGTAGGAGGCCACGATCTCCTCGACCACGGTGCGCAGCGGCACCTCCGACTTGGTCAGCAGGCCGTCGCGCTGGACGGTGTAGGCGAGCCAGTCCTCGATGACCTGACGCATCCGGACGCTGCTGAGCTGGGCCCGGGAGAGCAGGTCGCCGGCGCGGCGCGGGTCGGGTCCGTCGAGGGAGTCGGCGGCGAGCTCGAGCCAGCCGTGGAGGCTCGACAGCGGACCTCGCAGGTCGTGGGCCACGACGCCGGCGAAACCGGTGAGCTCGCTGAGGCGCTCGCGCTCGGCAGTGATGTCGGAGAACAACACGACCACCCGGTTGCCGGACCCCTCGAGCGGCCACGCACCGAGCTCGAGCACGCGCTCGGCGCCCTCGTTCTGCACCGTCAGCTGGCGTTGGTAGACCCGGTCGCTGCCGGGCATGTCGGCGCGCGTGATCGGCTCGCCGTCGAGGCGACGCAGCCCGAGGTAGTCGACCCAGTCGACCTCCTCGCCGATCGGGATCCGCTTGCCGATGAGGTGGCGAGCGGCGTCGTTGTGCATCACCACGCGCCGGCCGTCCTCGAGCACCACCAGGCCGTCGGTCATGGTCTCGAAGACGGTGCCGAGGAGCTGCGCCTGGTCCTCCGCTGTACGGCGCTGCTGCTCGAGCTCGGCGGTGGCGGTGACGCGTTGTTGCCGCAGGATCGAGAGGTGGATGGTGATGAAGGTGGACGCGGTGATGAGCAGGTCGATGATGACCGAACCGGGCAGGAACCCCTCGTAGCCGAACTGGTTGATCGGGTGGAGGGTGGCCAGCGCGCTCATGAGCGCGATGAAGAGGGAGTAGACCGCCGCGCCGCGCGGGGTCAGGATCGAGCCCGCCACGAGCGCCGGGAGCAGCAGGAACCAGGTGAGCGGCAGCTCCGGGTCGAGGTAGACGACCCAGACGCAGGCGATGCCCATCGGAACCAGGCCGGCGACCGCCCAGAGGGGCGCGGGTGAGGCGCTGCGGCGGTCTCCGTGGAAGAGACCCAGGAACGTGACGCCACCGACGTAGGCGTAGACCGTGCCGCGGATGATCCACCAGAGCGTGAGCCGGTCGAACTGGCCGATCTCCAGGGAGGGGTATCCGCCGAGCAGCGCGACGGTGGTGGCCGCCACCACGGCGCTGACCAGCAGCAGCACGTTGGCGATCGCGGTGGTCGGTGCCCAGTCCGCGCCGCGGTGGAGCCGGGCGAGGAGCACCAGCATCAGCAGCCCGCCGAAGACGTTGGTGGCGCCCATCCAGAGCGAGTCGAGCGGTTCCCAGCCGAAGGCCAGCGCGCAGCCGACGAAGATCAACCACTGAGCCAGGACGTGGAGGCCCACCTCGAGGGTGGGCCGCGACCGGCCGTCCCAGACCAGCGAGGTCCAGATGAAGGTGGCCGCGAGCGTCGCCCAGATCTCGGTCGGGGTCTCGGGCGGCGGGATGGTCTCGAGCCCGAGCACCGTGAAGACAAGCGTCAGCACCACCACGAGCCACAGCCGTCGGCGCGTGCTGGAGCCCACCCCGTTGCCCACGTTGCCCACGTATCGATCTCCCCTCGATCCCCGGATCGTAGGCGCTGGCGCGGCCTCCGCGCAGGCGATGTGGTGGGTTGTGGAGAATCGGTCCAGACGCCTCCGCGTCGTACGATGGGTCGTCCTCCCACCACACATTCGAGGTGTTGTGCCGTGTCCGTAGCTTCGGTCTTTCCAAGACTCGAGCCGAAGTTGCCCTCCGTGCAGAAGCCGATCCAGTACGTCGGCGGCGAGCTCAACTCGTGCGTCAAGGACTGGGACTCGGTATCGGTGCGCTGGGCGCTCATGTATCCCGACGCCTACGAGGTAGGGCTCCCCAACCAGGGCGTCGCGATCCTCTACGAGGTGCTCAACGAGCGGGACTGGATCCTGGCCGAGCGCACCTACTCGGTCTGGCCCGACCTCGAGGCCGTGATGCGCGAAGGTGACGCCGACGGTCCGATCCCGCAGTTCACGGTCGACAGCCACCGGCCGGTCGGCGCCTTCGACCTCTTCGGCGTCTCGTTCGCGACCGAGCTCGGCTACACCAACCTGCTCAACGCCCTGGACCTGGCGGGCATCCCGCTCCACACGGCCGACCGCGGGGACGACGACCCGATCGTGGTCGCCGGTGGTCACGCCGCATTCAACCCCGAGCCGGTCGCCGACTTCGTCGACGCGGCGGTCCTCGGTGACGGCGAGGAGGTCGTGCTGGCCATCTCGGACGTCGTGCGCGAGTGGAAGGACGAGGGTCGTCCCGGTGGCCGCGACGAGCTGCTTCGCCGGCTGGCGGTGAGCGGCGCGGTCTACGTGCCCCGCTTCTACGACGTGACCTACGCGGAGGACGGCACCATCGGGGCCGTCACCCCCAACCGCCCGGGCATCCCTCACCGCGTGCGCAAGCACACGCTGATGGACCTCGACGCGTGGCCCTACCCCGCGAAGCCGCTGGTGCCGCTGGCGGAGACCGTGCACGAGCGCTACAGCGTCGAGATCTTCCGCGGCTGCACCCGCGGCTGCCGGTTCTGCCAGGCGGGCATGATCACGCGCCCGGTCCGCGAGCGGTCGATCAACACCATCGGCGAGATGGTCGAGAACGGCATCCGGAAGTCCGGCTTCGAGGAGGTCGGCCTGCTCTCGCTCTCGAGCGCCGACCACACCGAGATCGGTGACGTCGCCACCGGCCTCGCCGACCGCTACGAGGGCTCCAACGTCTCGCTCAGCCTGCCGAGCACCCGCGTCGACGCCTTCAACATCACCCTCGCCAACGAGTTCTCCCGCAACGGGCGGCGCTCGGGCCTGACGTTCGCGCCCGAGGGCGGGTCGGAGCGGATGCGCAAGGTGATCAACAAGGCGGTCACCGAGGACGACCTGATCCGCACCGTCGCCACGGCGTACTCCCACGGCTGGCGGCAGGTGAAGCTCTACTTCATGTGCGGCCTCCCGACCGAGACCGACGAGGACGTCCTCGAGATCGCTTCGCTCGCCAAGAAGGTCATCGCCAAGGGCCGCGAGGTCTCCGGCCGCAACGACATCCGCTGCACGGTCTCCATCGGTGGCTTCGTGCCGAAGCCCCACACGCCGTTCCAGTGGGCCGCCCAGCTCGACCACGAGACGACCGACGAGCGGCTGCGCAAGCTGCGCGAGGACGTCCGGTCCGACAAGAAGTTCGGCCGCGCGATCGGCTTCCGCTACCACGACGGCAAGCCCGGGATCGTCGAAGGGCTGCTCTCGCGGGGCGACCGGCGGCTCGGCCGTGTCATCGAGGCGGTGTGGCGCGACGGCGGCCGCTTCGACGGCTGGAGCGAGCACTTCTCCTACGACCGCTGGATGGAGTGCGCCGAGCGGGCACTGGCCGGCACCGGCGTGGACGTCGACTGGTACACCACCCGCGAGCGCGGCTACGACGAGGTCCTGCCGTGGGACCACCTCGACTCCGGGCTCGACAAGGACTGGATGTGGGCCGACTGGGAGGACTCCCTCGCGGCCGCCGCCGATCCTGACGGCGTCCCCGACGTCGAGGACTGCCGCTGGACACCCTGCTACGACTGCGGCGTCTGCCCCGAGATGAACACCGACATCCAGATCGGCCCCACCGGCCAGAAGCTGCTGCCGCTCAGCGTGGTGTAACGGACCTGCGGCAGCTCGTCGGAATCCCCCGACCGCAGCCTCACAGCTGGGATCGCAGCACGTCGACCTCGCAGCCCGGTGAGAACGGGTCCAAGCCGTGCTCGATTAGCCAGCGGACCGCCACCAGGCTGCGCAGCGACCACCACGCACGGATGACGTCGAGGTCGACGTCGATGCCGTAGCCGCTGACGACGTCACCCAGGTGCTCCTCGTATCCGAGCGTCAAGGTGGCGAGGTCGTACAGGGCATCGCCTTGGGCCGCCTCGGACCAGTCGAGGACACCAGCAACCTCATCGCCGGTGACGAACACGTGGGCGACTTGCAGGTCGCCGTGGGTGAACACCGGTGCCCAGGGCCGGAGGGCGACCTCGGCAATCTCTCGGTTGCGCGTGACCAGGTCGCTGGGAAGGACGTCGTTCGTGACGAGCCAGTCACACTCGCCGTCGAGGTCGGATGCGATCTCGTCGCGACTCCGGCCGAGCCGAGGCGGTAGCGGCGCGTCGTGGAGCTTCCGCGCAGCGGCACCCGCCGCCGCCCACGCCGTGGGCGAGGCCACCGACGGCTCACCGAGGCGACCGAGCGCCGCCCCCGGGAGCGCGGCGAGCGCGAGTACGGGCGGCCTCCGCCACAGGACCTCCGGAGTCGGGATCGGAGCCATGGCCATCGCCTCGACCTCGCGATCGGTGCGCTGCTGATCGGCGTCGATCTTGAGGAACACGTCACCGACGCGCAGCGTCGCGCACTCGTGATGAGCGACGACGATCTCGACCTCCATGTCGGACATCATTTCGGAGGGGACCGCCGGAGTCACCCGGTTTGGCGACCTCGCATGCCGACCACCCCGCCAGTCGGCGGGGTGTGGGGCGGGGTCATCGTCGTCGGCGCGGGCCGGTCGGTGGGGTGACGTCGAGGGTGCCGTGGTGGTCGCGGAGGTACTGGTAGCCGTGGGGACTCGACCAGAGGTAGGTGCCGGGGTCGAGGATGGTGTAGCGCCAGGCGGAGTGGGTCTTGAGACGGTGGTGGGTGCGGCACAGGGGTGCGAGGAGCAGGAGCAGGTCTGGCGGCCGCCTCCGTCGTCGCGCCAGGGTTCGATGTGGTCGCAGTCGCAGGGATGGCCGTCGGGTTGCAGGGTGCGGGCGGGGCGGGTGCACCAGGGGAAGACACAGGCGTGGTCGCGCAGCGCCACAGCCTCCTTGATCCGGTCGGGGATCTCGTAGGCGTCGACGGCGACGTGGTCGTCGAGGTCGATGACCCGCTTCACGGTGACCGCCGCGTCGGGGTGGCCGCACCACTCGCGGATCTGCTCGGCGGTGACCGGGGACCGGGTGTTCTCCACGCGACCGCACGTGATCGGTGCCCTCGATCGCGGCGTGGGAGAGGTGGACGTGGAGCACCACCCGCCGGACTGGCCGCCGGGTAGTGCCGGTGGTTGAGGTGCGAGCGGCGCGAGCCTCGAAACCCCCGGCCCCCTCCTCGTCGCCCCCGTCCCCCTCGCTGTCGTCGGTGTCGGTGGTGAGGTCGAGGGCGAGCTGGCGCCTTGCGAGTTCGCCGGCGGCCAGGGAGCGGCGTACGTCCAGCGGCTCCTCGCACCCCAGGTCGGCCAGGTCGCCGGCGATGGTCCGGATGGCGTCGTCGAGGTCGAGGGCGTCGGCCAGGTCGAGCTCACCGGACACGAACGAGGTGCCGGCGAAGGAGACGTGGTCGTGGTCGATGGTGAAGTGACGACCGTCAGCCGCGTCGCGGCGGCGCTGCTCGGCCAGGTCGGGCTGGTACCGGCCGATCGCCTCATCGACCAGCCTCGCGAGCTGGGCGGGGCGGATCCGGTGCGCGACCGGTGCCACGTGGTGTCGACGAACCCAGCGGCCTCCATGCTCAGGGAGTGGCCGATGGTCTCGTGGGCGACCTGGCGGGCCTTCCACGCCGCCAGCTCACCCGAGACGACCCGTGCCCAGAGCTTCGGGAGCCGGTAGCGCAGCTCCAGGGCGTGACCGAGGTAGTACTTCCCGGCTTCGGTGCCGATGCCGACCGCGGCCGCGAACTCCGCCACGCTGAACTCCGCCACCAACGGCGCCCCCGGACCCGCCAACGGCACCCCGGTCCCGCCGCCGCGGAGCCGGAACGTCTCCGCATCATCGAGGGTCTCGGCGGGGTGGATCACCGCCCACTGCACCGCCAACCCGAGCAGGTCAGCCTCGGCCCGATCGGCTGCCGCACGCCGGGCCCGCGCAGCCGCCAGAACCCCGGACGCGGTGTCCGGAACCTCGCGGATCGTGGTGCTGGTCATGGGTCCATTCAAGCCGGACCCACTGACAACCCGACCTCCGAAACCGTGGCCTTCCACAGGTCCCCGGGTCACGGCCCGATCACGATCCCCTGGCTCCCGTACGTCTCCGGTTTGGCGTCGAGGGTCCGGGGGTTTCGAGGCTCGTCGCTGACGCTCCTCACACCTCAACCACCGGACGTACCGGCATCGCAGCTCATGACCTGGTCCTGGTCGCGCACCTCAACCGCCAGGACCTACCGCGCGATCCAGGCGGAGGGTCCGGGGGTTTCGAGGCTCGTCGCTGGCGCTCCTCACACCTCAACCACCGGACGCTCCGGCCCACTTCGCCTCAACCCGGACGCTCCGGCCGCTTGGCACCTCAACCACCGGACCCTGGCCGGGCTCGTGCCTCAACCCAGGGCCGGGAGGTCAGCAGTCAGGCGGGAGCAGCTCGAAGCTCGTCCGCACCGCGCGGTGGTCGCTCACGAAGCTGATCAGCACCTCGCTGCGCAGCGGCACGAACGAGTCGTCGGCCAGCACGTAGTCGATGCGGCGCTGGGGGTCGGCGGCCGGCACGGTCAGGCCGCCGCCCGAGCCGACGTCGGGCCACGGGTCGTCGAGGCCGGCCCGGTCGAGCGCGGCGAGCGGGGGCAGACCGGGCTCGGCGTTGAGATCGCCGCCGAGCAGCACCGGCCGGTCCGTCCGGCGTACGACGTCGGCGACGGCGGCCGCCTGCGCGCGGCGGGCGGCAGGGCGCGCGTGGTCGAGATGGGTCGACATCACCTCGACCTCCTGCCCGTCGACCTCGATCGTCGCCACGAGCACGCCGCGGCGGAAGAGGCCGGGCATCCGGGGGAGTGCCCGGTTGCGGATCTCGCGGACCGGGAACCGCGACAGCACGGCATTGCCGGTCGTGCCCGGCCGCAGCTGCCGGGTGGGGCCGTAGGCGTGATCGAGGCCGAGCCGGTCGCCGAGCTCACGCGCCTGAGCTGCGAAGTCGCTGCGCTCGCGGCCGCGGTCGACCTCCTGCAGCATGACCACGTCGGCGTCCCACGCCCGCAGCTCGCTGGCGACCGTGGCGAGATCGAGGCTGCCGTCACGGGCCCGACCGGAGTGGATGTTGAGGGTCAGCGCCGTCAGCCGGCTGGGCTCACCCCGGGGGCAGGGCTCGACGGTCCCGCCCGACTCGGTGGGCTGCGGCGAGGCGGGCGCGGGTGTCGGCGTCGGCGCCGGTTCCTCGGTCTGGGGGGCGGTCGTGCAGGCCGTCAGCGCCACCACGAGACTGGCGAGCAGCCACTGCCTCATCGAGCCTCCGCCGGGGCGCGGAGCTGGTCCTCGACGTAGATCGGCCGTCCGACGTACGACGAGAGCGCGAGCATCGGCACCACCAGGGCGATCATCAGCAGCAGCGGCACGGTCCAACCGCCGCTGGCGTCGTAGAGCAGGCCCACGGTGAAGGGGCCGACGGCCGCGAGCAGGTAGCCGGCCGACTGGGTGAAGCCGGACAGGGCTGCGGTGGCGGGCGCGGTGCGGGCGCGCAACCCGATCAGGGTGAGCACGAGCGGGAAGATGACGCAGCCGATGCCGACCAGCAGCGCCCACAGCACCGCGAGCGACCGCGGCGCCACGATCAGCCCGACGTAGGCGACGGGGTAGCAGGAGATCACGCCGTAGAGCAGCGTCCGGTGGTCCTCTCGCCGACCGGCGACCGTCGGCAGCCACAGCGACAGCGGGATGCTCACGCTCGCCACCAGGCCGACGAGCACGCCGGCCTCGGTGGGGGAGAACCCCGCGTCGCGCCACAGCTGGGCGAACCAACCGAAGGTGACGTAGGCGTGCATCGACTGGAGGCCGAACAACAGCGCCATCGCGATGCCCAGTCGGGTGCGCATGACGTCGGCCACGCGCACGGTGCGGGCGGGATCGGTCGGGTGCCGGTCGTGGAGCACCAGCCGCAGCCACGGCAGCGCGGCGACCAGCGCGAGGAGCGCCCACGCGCCGATCCCGACGCGCCAGCCGTCCGTGGCCTCGGCGATCGGCACGGTGAGGGTGAGTGCGCCGGTGAGGCCGACCGCCAGCGCGGTCGTGTAGAGCGCCGTGACGAATCCGATCCGGTCCGGGAAGTGGAGCTTCACCAGCGACGGCAGCAACACGTTGGCGGTCGCCATGCCGCCCAGGCCGAGCATCGAGAACGCCAGGAAAGCCGGCTCGTGGTCGACGGTGGCGCGCGCGGCGAGCCCGACCACCACGGCACCGAGCGAGAGCAGCGTCGTGCGGTGGAGCCCGACGACCCGCGCCAGCCACGGGGCGACGGCACCGAACGTGGCGAACGCCAGCACCGGCAGGGAGGTGAGCAGGCCCGCGGACGTGGGCGACAGGGACAGGTCGGTGGTGACCTCCTGGAGCACCGGGCCGACGCTGACTGCTGCCGGGCGGAGATTGATCGCCAGCAGCACCATCCCCACGAGTACGAGGAGGCGCTCGCGGCGGCCGGTCGACGGGTTCATGGTTCCGGCAGGATAGGCCGGGTGCGGCACGTACCGGACATCGAGCGCCGGGCCCGGATGGTGCGTCGGCATGCGCTCGGAGAGGCCCACCGAGTCGCCGACGCCGTCGCTGCCGCGTCGTCCGTCGTCTGCCTCCACGCCACCGAACCGGCGTCCGTCTACCTCTCCGTGGTGGCCCGCGCCGAGGACGTCACCGTGGCCGACATCGACCGGGCGCTGTACGTCGATCGCAGCCTGGTCAAGCAGCTGGCGATGCGCCGGACCCTCTTCGCGTTCCCCCGCGAGCTGCTCCCCGCCGTGTGGGGCAGCGCGAGCGCGCGCGTCGCCGAGACCGAGCGGCGCAAGATCGGCAAGGACGTCGTCGCGGCCGGGCTGGCCGACGACGGCGACGACTGGCTGGGCACCGTGCGCGCGGGCGTCCTGGACCTGCTGGGGCCGACCCGCGAGCTCGGGGCGCAGCAGATCCGCGAGCAGCTCTCCCTCATCGACGAGAAGGTGTCGGCCTCGTCCAGCACGAAGTGGGGCGGCCCGACACCGGTGGCGCCGCGGGTGCTCACCTGGCTCGGGGCTCGCGCCGAGATCGTGCGCGGCACCAACGGCGGGCACTGGCGCATCTCGCGTCCCCGGTGGCGGGCGATGGCCGGGTGGCTCGGCGAGACACCCGTGCCCTGGGAGGAGGCCCCCGGCTACGCCGAGCTGGTCCGCCGGTGGCTGGCCCGGTTCGGTCCCGGCACCGAGACCGACATCGTCTGGTGGCTGGGCGGGACCAAGTCCGCCGTACGCCGGGCCCTGGCCGACCTCGCCGCGGTGGAGGTCACCCTCGACGGGGGCGGCACCGGCTGGCTGCTCCCGGACGACCTCGAGCCGGAGGGACCCGTCGGCCCCACCGCAGCGCTGCTGCCGGTGCTCGACCCGACGACGATGGGCTGGAAGGAGCGTGGCTTCTACCTCGAACCCGCCGATGCCCCGTTCCTGTTCGACACCGCCGGGAACGCCGGCACCACCGCCTGGTGGGACGGTCGGATCGTCGGTGCGTGGGTGCAGGACGAGGCGGGCCGGGTCGAGGTGCTGCTGCGCGACGACCCCGGCCCCGAGGCCCGGTCCGGCCTCGACGCGGAGGCTCGACGGCTCACCGCGTGGCTCGACGGACAGGTCGTCGGCAGCGTCTACAAGTCCCAGCAGATGAAGCGCGTGCCGCTTCCCTGAAAAGACGCCGCGTAGCGGCGTCCACCCAACGAGGATGCCCCGGCGGAACGCCGGGGGTTCCTCGCTGTTTCCGCGGTCGCACCATGTTTGTGCGGTGCACAAACATGAGGCTGGGCGACGCTCGTACCGCATAGCGGTCAGTGGCTAGTTTCGATTCCTGCCCAGCGACCGCTGGGCCCACTTGGAGTACTCGGGAGACACCATGTCCTTGATCTCGTTGTCCACACGAATGGGGAGGTCGCGCCGCGGCCTGGCCGCCACCGCGGCCGGATCCCTCGTCGGCGCCCTCACCCTGGTCGCCGCCCCGCTCACTGCCGGCACCGCCGACGCCGCCCCCGCGAAGGACCGGCCCGCGCCGGTCATCGGCACCGAGCGTGCCTCGGCCATCGACGGCCGCTACGTGGTCGTGCTCGAAGGCCGCGCCTCGACCGCTCAGGAGGGCAAGGCCGTCGCGGTGGCCCGCGACCACGGCGCCAGCGACGTGGACCGCTTCTCGACCGCCCTGGAGGGCTTCTCGGCGAAGCTCTCCGACAGCGCGGTCGCCGCCCTGCGGACCAACCCGAACGTGGCCTTCATCGAGGCCGACCAGCGCGTCTCGATCGACGCCACCCAGTCGCCCGCGACCTGGGGCCTGGACCGGATCGACCAGCGCAACCTGCCGCTGAACAACTCCTACACCTACACGCCGACCGGGCAGGGCGTCACCGCCTACATCGTCGACACCGGTGTCCTCGGCACCCACAACGAGTTCTCGGGCCGGATGGCCGCCGGATACACGGCGATCAACGACGGCCGCGGCACCACCGACTGCAACGGTCACGGCACGCACGTCGCGGGCACCGTCGGCGGCACGACGTACGGCGTCGCCAAGCAGGTCACGATCCGTCCGGTGCGAGTGCTCGACTGCAACGGCAGCGGCACCACCTCGGGTGTCATCGCCGGCGTCGACTGGGTCACCTCGAACCACGCCGCCGGTGCCCCCGCGGTCGCCAACATGAGCCTCGGCGGCGGCGTCTCCTCGGCGCTCGACACCGCGGTCAACAACTCGATCGCCGACGGCGTCACCTACGCGGTCGCGGCCGGCAACGAGAACACCAACGCCTGCAACGGTTCGCCCTCGCGCGTCGGAGCGGCGCTGACCGTCGGTTCCACCACGAGCACCGACGCCCGCTCGAGCTTCTCCAACTACGGCTCCTGCCTCGACATCTTCGCGCCCGGCTCCAGCATCACCTCGGCCTGGCACACCGGGACGTCGGCGACCAACACCATCTCGGGCACGTCGATGGCCACCCCGCACGTCGCGGGTGTCGCCGCGCTCTACCTGCAGGGCAACCCGTCCGCGTCGCCCGCCACGGTCGGCAACGCGATCACCAGCACCGCCACGACGGGCGTCGTGAGCGGCGCCCAGACCGGGTCGCCGAACCGGCTGCTCTACTCGCCGCTCACCGGTGGTGGCACCACCCCGCCGCCGACCGGAAACCTGCTGGCCAACCCGGGCTTCGAGTCCGGCGCGACCGCGTGGAGCGCCACCAGCGGCGTGGTCACCAACGCCAGTGGGGCACCGGCCAGGACCGGCTCGTGGAAGGCCTGGCTCAACGGCTACGGCCAGACCACGACCGACACGCTCTCCCAGAGCGTCACCATCCCGTCCGCCTCGAGCGCCACGCTCTCGTTCTGGCTCTACGTCAGCAGCGCTGAGACGACGACGTCGACGGCGTACGACCGGCTGACCGTGCAGGTCGTCTCCGGCGGCTCCACCACGACGCTGGGCACGTTCTCCAACCTCAACAAGGGTTCGAGCTACGTCCAGCGCAGCTTCAACATGTCCTCGTTCGCCGGCCGGACCGTGACCCTGCGGTTCACCGGCACCGAGGACTCCAGCCTGGCGACCAGCTTCGTCATCGACGACACCTCGCTCACGACCGGCTAGGACCGCGGAATCAACTCAGAGCCCCCCGGCCTCCCGGCCGGGGGGCTCTTCGTTGGGTGAACGCCACAGGCGTTTTTACAGTTTTGTGCGATGCACAAACCTGACCCGCAGCAGCCCTCGATACCCGGGCGACCCGCTGGCTACGTTCGAGAGCAGTCCAGCCACCGCTGGACATGAGTCCACTCGGGAGGAACCTGCATGTTCTGCAACATCTCGCAGACCCACCAACGGCGTGGCCTGGCGGCCGGCGCCGCCGCCGTCCTGGCCCTCGGCACGCTCACCGCCGCACCGCCGCGACCGCTGCCGCCCACCTCCGGGGCGGCCGACCGGCAGGCGCCGCTGATCGGCGCCGAGCGTGCGTCTGCCGTCGACGGCAGCTACATCGTCGTGCTCGAGGACGGTGCCACGCGCGCCGACACCACCGACTCGGTCCGGGAGGCCAAGGCGGAGGGTGCCTCCGACATCGACCGCTACAGCCAGGCACTGACCGGCTTCTCGGCCGAGCTCTCCGACTCGGCGGTCGCCGAGCTGCGCAGCGACCCGGACGTCGCCTACATCGAGGCCGACCAGCGGGTCGCGATCGACGCCACCCAGTCGCCGGCCACCTGGGGCCTCGACCGGATCGACCAGCGCAACCTGCCGCTGAACAACGCCTACACCTACAACAGCACCGGCCAGGGCGTCCGGGCCTACGTCATCGACACCGGCGTCCGCGCCACGCACTCCGAGTTCGGCGGCAGGGTCGCCGCCGGGGCGACGGCCATCGACGACGGTCGGGGCGCCAACGACTGCAACGGCCACGGCACCCACGTGGCCGGCACGATCGGCGGTGCGACGTACGGCGTGGCCAAGCAGGTCACGATCGTCCCGGTCCGCGTGCTCGACTGCAACGGCTCCGGTTCGACCTCCGGCGTGATCGCCGGCGTCGACTGGGTCACCAGCAACGCGGCCGGACAGTCCGCGGTGGCGAACATGAGCCTCGGTGGAGGGGCCTCGACCGCACTCGACAACGCCGTGAGCAACTCGATCGCCAGCGGGGTCACCTACGCCGTGGCGGCCGGTAACGAGAGCGCCAACGCCTGCAACGGCTCGCCGTCGCGGGTCGGCGCGGCGCTGACCGTCGGCTCGACGACCAGCACCGACGCGCGCTCGAGCTTCTCCAACTACGGCTCGTGCGTCGACCTGTTCGCCCCGGGCTCGAGCATCACCTCGGCGTGGTACACGAGCGACACCGCCACCAACACCATCTCGGGCACCTCGATGGCGACTCCGCACGTCGCGGGCGTCGCGGCGCTCTACCTGCAGGGCCACCCCGGGGCCAGCCCGTCGTCCGTGGGCAGCGCGATCGTCGGCGGCTCGACGTCCGGCGTCGTGGGCAACCCCGGCAGCGGCTCGCCGAACCGCCTGCTGTACTCGCTGCTCTGACGCCTCCGGCGTCCACCCAACGGAGAACCCCCGTGCCGGAGGCACGGGGGTTCTCGTTGTTCTCGTTGGGCATACCTGTCCGGGTGCGTGAGCAGCCCGAGCAGCAGGCCCCGCCGGTCCAGCGGCTCCGGATCCGCTACGCCAAGCGCGGCCGGCTCCGGTTCACCTCCCACCGTGACTTCTCGCGCGCCTTCGAACGCGCCCTGGTCCGGGCCCGGCTCCCCATGGCCTACTCCTCGGGGTTCAACCCCCACCCGCGCATCTCGTACGCCGGAGCCGCGCCGACCGGCTCGGCCAGCGAGGCCGAGTACCTCGAGATCGGGCTCGCCGAGCGCCTCGACCCGGAGGCGGTGCGCGACGCCCTCGACGCGGTGATGCCCGACGGCCTCGACGTGGTCGCCGTCGCGGAGTCGCCGGGGGGCTCGCTCGCCGATCTGCTGACCGCCAGCCGTTGGCGTCTCGACACCGAGGCGGAGGCGGACGCGCTCGCGGCCGCGACCACCGCCTTCCTCGCCGCCGAGACGGTGCTCGTCGAGCGGATGACGAAGAAGGGCCTGCGCGAGTTCGACAGCCGCGGCGCCGTCGCCGCACTGGCAGCCGACGGCAGCTCGCTCGACCTGGTGCTGCACCACACCGTCCCCGCCGTGCGGCCCGACGACGTCCTGACCGGGCTCCGGCACGTTGCCGGACTCGATCCCGGCCCGGCACCACTCCTCACCCGGGTCGCCCAAGGTGTCCTCGACCCCCGCACCGGCGAGCTGCAGGACCCGTTCTCCTGATCGGTCCGGAGCGGGCATCACACTGATCACGCCTCCGTGTGCGATACTCGCCCTGGTCGACCACGGGTCGACCCGACGACGTTCTCGCCGGTCACCAGGAGTGTCCGGCACGACGAGCGCTCGTCGTCGCCAGACCGCGACGCGGCCCGGTGGAGTGGGTGACAGACCTCCATCGCTTGGGCCCGGCGACCGCGGCAGGCCGGCGTCGGGCACGCGTTGACGCACCCCGCGGAGGGTGTCGCCGCCACATGAAGGCTTTGCGCCGCGGACTCTGTCCATCCGGGTTCTCGGCGCCGACGGTCCGCCGCCCACCGCGGCGGGCAGAGGGAGCATCAGATGCTCGAGGACACCCCCACCGGCTCCGACACGGCCCCGGACACCGCACCCGCCAAGAAGGCGGCCGCGAAGAAGACCACCGCCAAGAAGGCGGCCGCGAAGAAGACCACCGCCAAGAAGGCGACCGCGAAGAAGGCCGCCGGCCAAGAAGACCGCTGCGGCACCGGACGCTCCCACGGCCGAGGCGGCCCCGGCCAAGAAGGCCGCCGCGAAGAAGGCACCGGCCAAGAAGGCCGCCGCCAAGGCACCGGCCAAGAAGGCCACCGCCAAGAAGGCCGTGGCCGAGCCGGACGCGCCCGACGCAGGCGCAACCGCGGCCCCGCTCTTCCAGGCCCCGGACCCCGCACAGGCACCGACCCGCAAGCCGCGCAAGAAGGCCGCTGAGCCGGTCGCCGGCGGACGAGCAGTCGTCCGAGCCCGATCAGCCCGGCGCCGACGACGGCCAGGACTCCGGGGACGACTCCGGCGACGGGTCCGCCCGGCGTCGCCGCCGCCGCGGTGGGCGTCGTCGGCGCAAGCCGGGTGGCGAGGGGGACGAGGCGCAGGGCGGAGCCGAGCAGGACTCGCCCGACGAGGACCAGCAGGGCGACCCGGGCCAGGGTCGAGGTGGCCAGGGCCGGGGCGGCCAGAACAAGGGCGGCCAGAACAAGGGCGGCCAGAACAAGGGCGGCCAGAACAAGGGCAGCCAGAACAAGCCTGCCGACGACAACGGTGACGAGGGCGACGACGGCGGCGAGTCGCCATCGTCTCGCCGGCGGCGCCGGCGCCGCCGGGCCGGTGAGGACGGTGGCGGGTCCGGTGACGACCCGCAGAACACCGTCACCAGGGTGCGCAAGACCCGCTCCGCCGAGGACCAGATCACCGCGGTCTCCGGCTCCACCCGGCTCGAGGCCAAGAAGCAGCGCCGGCGCGAGGGTCGCGAGGCCGGCCGGCGCCGCGCTCCCATCGTCAGCGAGGCCGAGTTCCTCGCCCGCCGTGAGTCGGTCGAGCGCGTCATGGCCATCCGGCAGCGCGACGACCTCACCCAGATCGCCGTCCTCGAGGACAAGGTGCTGGTCGAGCACTACGTCGCCCGTGAGTCGCAGACCTCACTGATCGGCAACGTCTACCTCGGCCGCGTCCAGAACGTGCTGCCCTCCATGGAGGCCGCGTTCATCGACATCGGCAAGGGCCGCAACGCGGTCCTCTACGCCGGTGAGGTCAACTGGTCGGCCCTCGGGCACAAGGACGGCCAGCCTCGCAAGATCGAGTCCGTGCTCTCCTCCGGGCAGACGGTCCTGGTGCAGGTCACCAAGGATCCCGTCGGCCACAAGGGGGCCCGGCTCACGAGCCAGATCAGCCTGGCGGGCCGGTTCCTCGTCTACGTGCCCGACGGCACCAACAGCGGCATCTCCCGCAAGCTTCCCGACACCGAGCGCAGCCGGCTCAAGGCGCTGCTCAAGGAGATCGTCCCGGACGAGGCCGGCGTGATCGTGCGGACGGCGGCCGAGGGTGCCAGCGAGGACGAGCTGACCCGCGACGTCGAGCGGCTCAAGGCGCGCTGGGAGGACATCGAGAAGAAGTCGAAGGCCACCTCGCCGCAGCTTCTCTACGGCGAGCCCGACCTCATGCTCAAGGTCGTCCGCGACCTGTTCACCGAGGACTTCGCGAAGCTGGTCGTCCAGGGCTCGGACGCCTGGGCGACGGTCAAGGACTACGTCACCCACGTCGCACCCGACCTGGAGGAGCGTCTCGAGGAGTACGACGACTCCAAGGCCGACCTGTTCGCGACGTACCGGATCGACGAGCAGATCCACAAGGGACTCGACCGCAAGGTGTGGCTGCCCTCCGGCGGCTCGTTGATCATCGACCGCACCGAGGCGATGACGGTCGTCGACGTCAACACCGGCAAGTTCACCGGCTCCGGTGGCAACCTCGAGGAGACCGTCACCAAGAACAACCTGGAGGCGGCCGAGGAGATGGTGCGCCAGCTCCGGCTGCGCGACATCGGCGGCATCATCGTCGTCGACTTCATCGACATGGTCCTCGAGTCCAACCGCGACCTCGTGCTGCGGCGCCTGGTCGAGTGCCTGGGTCGTGACCGCACCCGTCACCAGGTGGCGGAGGTGACCTCGCTCGGCCTGGTCCAGATGACGCGCAAGCGGATCGGCACCGGCCTGCTCGAGGCGTTCTCGGAAACCTGCGACCGTTGCTCCGGGCGTGGTGTGATCATCGCGGACGCCCCGATCGAGCCCAAGAAGGAGCAGGAGTCCAAGCGCGGGTCCCGCCGGTCACGCGGCGGTCGTGGTCGTGGCGACGACTCCGGGCAGCAGGACAACGGTCAGGGGAACGGGAAGCTGCCGTCCCCCAAGGACGTCGCGGCCATGGCACGCACGCCGAAGCCGGACGACGAGGCTCCCGAGCCAGCCCCGGTCGAGGCCCCGGAGCCCGCGCGGGGTCGAGCCTGTCGAGACCGAGAAGCCCGCTGTGGTCGAGCCTGTCGAGACCGAGAAGCCTGCTGCGGTCGAGGAGCCTGTCGAGACCCAGGAGCCCGCGCCGGTCATGGCCGCGGCACCGGTCCGTGAGGCACCGGAAGCGACGCCCGAGCCGGCCGCGCCCAAGGTCGTCACCCGGACCCGCCGGCGCAGTGCGAGCCGCCCGGCAGGACCGCCGGCGACCACGGCGACCGGCTCGGACCAGTCCGCCTCCGTGGCGACCTCGGTCGGCGCAGTCGGTGCGCCGCCGGCCGATGGTGCCGTCGAGCCCGGGACGGCCGACGCCGAGGCCGGGTCCCGCCCGGTGGTCGAGCACGTGCCGGTCAAGAAGCGGGGCTCGCGCAAGCGCTGAGCCCCGCTCCACCGGTCAGGCCGCGAACCGTGGGGTCTGGAACCAGGCGCTGGACTCCTTCTGCCACAGGAAGAACAGCGTGGCCGCGGTGAGGGCGATCTGCACGACACTCACCACCAGCGAGATGGCGGACTGGTCACCGGCCAGGCCGAGGATCCCGAGCAGCAGGAAGATCGCCGCCAGCACGGTGAAGACGATCCTCGCCCAGTTCTTGCCCTTCTTGATGAAGATCGCCAGCAGCGCATAGATGCCCACGCCGATGGCCAGGAAGATGAGGATGAACGCGATCGTCGCCGTGCGTGCGGCGTCCTCGGTGAGCGTCTCGGTGGTGTCGCTCCTGAGCGCGTCGTCGACCGCGTCGTCGAGCTGAACGAAGGCCAGGATCGTCGAGACGACCGTGAGCGCGACGGCTGCCCAGATCAGGTTGACCGCCATGTCGACCGAGCGCGGCCGCGGGCCGACAGGCGCCTGGCCCGGCGGCGGCTCCGGGTTCGCGCCGGCGGGGTACTGCGGGTAGTCGGTCATCTGATCCTCCTGGTGGCCCGGTCGGTGTCGGCACGACCGTAGCGGCTGACGTCGTTTTGCGGGAGCAAGGCGCGGTCCGTAGTATTGACCCTCGGTGCGCTCAGGCGTGCCCTCCCTGCACGGCACCCCGATCTCGACGCGGGTCGTGGCGTGCCACAGACGTTCCAGATGAAGGAGACCGCGGTGTACGCGATCGTGCGCGCAGGCGCCAAGCAGCAGAAGGTCGCCGTCGGCGACGTCATCGAGATCGACAAGATCTCGACGCCCGTCGGCGACACACTCACCCTGCCCGTGGTCATGGCCGTCGATGGCGAGTCGGTCACCACCGATGCGAAGTCGCTCGGCAAGGCGTCGGTCACCGTCGAGGTGCTCGGCGCGACCAAGGGCCCGAAGATCATCATCCAGAAGTTCAAGAACAAGACCGGCTACAAGAAGCGCCAGGGGCACCGCCAGAAGTACACCCAGGTCAAGGTCACCGACATCTCCCTCTAGGCCTCGACACGCTCGACCGCCGTACTAGCGAAGGAAACAGACATGGCACACAAGAAGGGCGCGGCCTCGACCAAGAACGGTCGGGACTCCAACTCCCAGCGCCTCGGCGTGAAGCGCTTCGGCGGCCAGGTCGTCAGCGCCGGCGAGATCATCGTCCGCCAGCGGGGCACCCACTTCCACCCGGGCTCCGGCGTGGGTCGCGGCGGCGACGACACCCTCTTCGCCCTCGTGGGCGGGGCGGTCGAGTTCGGCACCCGTCGCGGCCGTCGTGTTGTCAATGTCGTTCCGGGCGAGTGATCTGCGAAGAGACTGGATTTCGAGACGGGTCGCTCATCCCCTCGCCAGCTCGGGTCTGAGCCGAACCCTCCTCAATCTCCCGCCCCGTTCTGGGCTTCGCAAGCTCAGCCCAGGGGCGTGACATGGCCATCCCCACGTTCGTCGACCGGGTGACGCTCAACGTCGCCGCGGGGCGGGGTGGCAACGGCGTGGCCTCCGTCCACCGCGAGAAGTTCAAGCCGCTCGGTGGCCCCGACGGCGGCAACGGCGGCCCCGGTGGCTCCGTGATCCTCCGCGTCGACCCGGGCGTCACCACGCTGGTCGACTACCACCACAGCCCCCGACGACGCGCCGAGCACGGCGGGCACGGAGCGGGCGGCCACCGCAACGGCGGTCACGGCTCCGACCTGGTGCTGCCGGTGCCCGACGGCACCGTCGTCGCGACGGCACAGGGCGAGGTCCTGGCCGACCTGGTCGGACCCGGGACCGAGCTGGTGATCGCCGCCGGTGGCCGCGGCGGACTCGGCAACGCCGCCCTCGCCTCCTCCAAGCGCAAGGCGCCCGGCTTCGCGCTGCTCGGCGAGCCGGGAGACGAGCTCGACATCGTGCTCGAGCTCAAGGTCGTCGCCGACGTCGGCCTGGTCGGCTTTCCCAGCGCCGGCAAGTCCAGCCTGATCGCCGCGATCTCGCGTGCGCGGCCCAAGATCGCCGACTACCCCTTCACGACGCTCGTGCCGAACCTCGGGGTGGTCACCGCGGGTGACACGACCTTCACCGTCGCGGACGTCCCCGGTCTGATCGAGGGTGCCAGCGAGGGCCGCGGCCTGGGCCACGACTTCCTGCGCCACATCGAGCGCTGCGCGGCGCTGGTCCACGTCATCGACACCGCCACCATGGAGCCGGGACGCAATCCCGTCGACGACCTCGACGTGATCGAGAACGAGCTGACGCGGTACGGCGGGCTCGAGGATCGGCCGCGGCTGGTGGCGCTGAACAAGATCGACGTACCCGACGGTCGCGACCTCTCCGACATCGTGCTCGAGGACCTCGAGGCCCGCGGGCTGCGGGTCATCCCGGTCTCGGCCGCGTCGGGTGAGGGGCTGCGCGAGCTCACGTTCGCGATGTCCGGCATCGTCGACGCCGCGCGTGCCGCGAAGCCGGTCGCCGAGACGACCCGGGTCGTGCTGCGACCCCCCGGCGCCGACGGCTCGGACGACTTCACGGTCAAGGAGACGGGTGAGGGGTGGCGAGTGCGCGGGACCAAGCCCGAGCGGTGGGTCCGGCAGACCGACTTCAGCAACGACGAGGCGGTCGGCTTCCTCGCCGACCGGCTCAACCGGCTCGGCGTCGAGGCGAAGCTGGTGGCGCTGGGCGCGGTCGAGGGCGACGCCGTGCTGATCGGCCACCCGGACGACGCCGTGGTCTTCGACTTCCAGCCCGGCCTCGACGCCGGCGCCGAGAACCTCGCCCGCCGCGGCGAGGACTCCCGCTTCGACGAGTCTCGTCCCGCCGCGCGGCGCCGACGCGACATCGAGTCCGGCATGGAGGATCGCGCCGAGGGCGAGACCCGGGCCGACGTGGCACGGCGGCTGCGCAAGTCAGACCGCCCGAAGTTCGGTCCCTCGTCGTACGAGATCGGCAGCGACGAGGACCCCGACGTATGAGGATCGTCGTCAAGGTCGGCTCGTCGTCCCTGACGACTGCCGCGGGTGGGATCGACCCCACCCGGGTGGCGGCGCTGGCCGACGTCCTCGCCGAGGCCCGCGGGGCCGGCCACGAGGTGGTACTGGTGTCGTCCGGCGCCATCGCCGCGGGGCTGGCGCCGCTCCGGCTGAAGCGCCGGCCACGAGCCCTGCCCGCTCAGCAGGCGGCCGCGTCGGTCGGCCAGGGGCTGCTCGTCCACCGCTACACCGAGGAGCTCGCCCGGCACGACATCGTGGCCGGACAGATCCTGCTCACCAACGACGACATGACCCGCAGGTCCCACTACCGCAACGCCTACCAGACGTTCGCCAAGCTGCTCGAGCTCGGCGTCCTCCCGATCGTCAACGAGAACGACACGGTGGCGACCTCGGAGATCCGGTTCGGCGACAACGACCGGCTGGCCGCGCTCGTCGCCCACCTGGTCCACGCCGACCTCCTGGTGCTCCTCTCCGACGTCGACGGCCTCTACGACGGCGACCCCGGCGAGCCGGGCACCACGCTGATCCCGCAGGTGGCCGCCGGTGACGACCTCGGGCACGTGGACATCGGCCGGCCCGGCGCCGCGGGTGTCGGCACGGGCGGCATGCACACCAAGCTCGAGGCGGCGCGAATCGCCACCGGGGCCGGCATCCCGGTCGTGCTGACCTCCGCCGACCTGGCGGGGGCCGCGTTGCGCCAGGAGCGCGTCGGCACCTACTTCCACGCCACCGGCAAGCGCCGCCCGACCAGGCTGTTGTGGCTGGCTCACGCGACCGAGCCGAAGGGCAGCCTCACCCTCGACCCGGGAGCCGTCCGCGCGGTCACCGAGCGGCGCGCATCGCTGCTGGCCGCCGGGATCACCGGCGTGACCGGCGCGTTCGTCGCGGGCGACCCGGTCGACCTGGCCGACCCGGCCGGCGTGCCGGTGGCCCGCGGCCTGGTGAACTTCGATGCCGAGGAGATCCCGGCGCTGCTCGGCCGCACCTCCCACGACCTCAAGCGCGAGCTCGGCTCGGCGTACGAGCGCGAGGTCGTGCACCGCGACGACCTGGTGCTGCTGTGACCGGTCCGCCGACCCCCGAACCGGCGGGAGCCGGGCCGCTTCCGCCCGAGGCGTTCGACCGCTGGTACGGCGGGTGGGACCCGCTCACCCGCGCGACGATCGGCGAATTCATGGCCGGCTTCGGACGGCCGTGGTGGGTCATCGGCGGATGGAGCATCGAGGTGTTCACGGGCGTACCACGTCAGCACGAGGACATGGACATCTCCATGCTCGCCAGCGACGCGCCGGCCTTCCGCGAGTTCCTCGGCGATCGCTGGACGCCCTGGAACGTGGACGACGGCTGGTTCCGCCCCTTCGACGAACGGTTCCCCGAGGTCCGCGCCGACAGCCAGTTGTGGATCCGTGAGAGCGCGCAGTCACGGTGGATCCTCGACATCCCGCTGACACCGGACACCGACGGACGGTGGACCAACAAGCGGCTGCGCTCGCACACCGAAGCGGTCGAGGACGTCACCTGGGTCGCCGACGACGGGCTGCACTACCAGCGGCCCGAGGTCACCTTGATGTTCAAGGCGGCCCAGACCCGGGCCAAGGATCGCGCCGACGCAGCCGTCACCCTGCCGCGGCTCGACGCAGCCCAGCGCCGCTGGCTGCGCGAGACGGTCGGTCAGATGAACCCGGACCACCCGTGGGTCACCGAGCTGCGTTGACTCCTGGAACCGGCTGCGCAGGCCGGCTTCGGCCGACGCATCCAGAGACGGGCGGGATGAGGGTCGCCCGTGGCGTACGCCGTAGGCTGGTGAGGCCATGAACGACCACTCCCGCCCGGTCTACCTCGACCATGCCGCGACGACGCCGATGCTGCGCGTCGCGGTCGAGGCGATGACCGAGGAGCTGGCCGAGGTCGGCAACGCCAGCTCGCTCCACGCGTCCGGCCGACGCGCTCGCCGGGTCGTCGAGGAGTCGCGGGAGACCATCGCCCGGGTCGTGAACGCGCGACCGGGGGAGGTCGTCTTCACCTCCGGCGGCACCGAGGCGGACAACCTGGCGGTCAAGGGGATCTTCTGGGCCCGCCGCGCCGAGGACCCTCGCCGCGTGCGGATCCTGTCGAGCGCGGTCGAGCACCACGCCGTCCTCGACCCGCTGCTCTGGCTCGCCGACGTCGACGGAGCCGAGGTCGAGCTGCTGCCCGTCGACGACCGGGGCCGGCTCCGCGTCGACGCGATGCGCGCGTCGCTCGAGCGCGATCCCGGCTCGGTCGCCCTGATCTCGGTGATGTGGGCCAACAACGAGGTCGGCACCCTGCAGCCGATCACCGAGATCGTCGCCCTGGCCGCCGAGCACGGCATCCCGGTCCACTCCGACGCGGTCCAGGCCGTCGGCGCCGTCCCGGTCGACTTCGCCGCCTCCGGCCTCGACGCCCTCACCTTCACCGGCCACAAGGTCGGCGGGCCCTACGGCGTGGGTGCCCTCCTCGTACGCCGCGAGCTGTCGGTCAGCGCGCTGGTGCACGGCGGCGGCCAGGAGCGCGACATCCGCAGCGGCACCCTCGACGTCCCGGCCATCGCCGGCTTCGCCGCCGCGATCGAGCACTCGGTCAAGGTGCAGGACGAGCACGCCACCCGGGTCGCCGCGTTGCGCGACGACCTGGTCCGCCGGGTGCAGGAGGTCGTCCCCGACGCCCACCTGCACGGCGCGGCCGAGGGGCCGGAGCGCCTGCCCGGCAACGCCCACCTGGGATTCCCCGGTTGCGAGGGCGACTCGCTGCTGATGCTGCTCGACGCCCATGACATCGAGACCTCCACCGGGTCCGCCTGCTCGGCCGGTGTCCCGCAGCCCTCCCACGTGCTGCTTGCGATGGGCTGCGACGAGGAGCAGGCGCGGCACTCCCTGCGCTTCTCCTTCGGCCACACCTCGACCGCGGCCGACGTCGACGCGGTCGTGGCGGCGATCGGCCCGGTCGTCGAACGGGCGAGGGCAGCGCGAGCATGAAGGTGGTCGCTGCCATGTCCGGCGGCGTCGACTCCGCCGTCGCCGCGGCCCGCGCGGTGGAGGCCGGTCACGACGTCACCGGCATCCACCTGGCGCTGTCGCGCAACCCGGCGTCGTACCGCTCCGGTGCCCGGGGCTGCTGCACGATCGAGGACGCCGGCGACGCCCGTCGCGCCGCAGACGTGATCGGCATCCCGTTCTACGTCTGGGATCTCTCCGACCGCTTCCACGAGGACGTGGTCGAGGACTTCATGGACGAGTACGCCGCGGGCCGGACGCCCAACCCCTGCCTGCGGTGCAACGAGAAGATCAAGTTCGCAGCGGTCCTCGACCGGGCGCTGGCGCTCGGGTTCGACGCGGTCGCGACCGGCCACTACGCCCAGCTGCGTGAGGGTCCCGACGGACTGATCGAGATGCATCGGGCAGTCGACCACGGCAAGGACCAGTCCTACGTGCTCGGCGTGCTCGACCAGCAGCAGCTGCGCCACTCGCTGTTCCCCCTCGGAGACTCGACCAAGCCCGCGGTCCGCGAGGAGGCGGCGCAGCGCGGGCTGCTGGTCGCCGACAAGCCCGACAGCCACGACATCTGCTTCGTCGCCGACGGTGACAACGCGGGCTGGCTCGCGGAGAAGCTCGGTGACCGCGCTCCCAACCACGGCGGCGACATCGTCGACTCCGCCTCCGGCGACGTGCTCGGTCACCACAGCGGCACCTACGGCTACACGATCGGCCAGCGGCGCGGGCTGCGGATCGGTCGGCCGGCCCCGGACGGCAAGCCGCGGTTCGTGCTCGACATCGAGCCGGTCTCGGGCACGGTGACCGTCGGGCCGCGCTCCGAGCTCGCGGTCGAACGGATCGCGGGCATCCGACCGCGCTGGTGCGGCAGCGTCCCGACCCGGCTCTCCGGCACCGTGCAGCTACGTGCCCACGGTTCCGAGCACCGCGCCGCGGTCACGGTCGACGGCGACTCGGTGGAGATCGAGCTCCTCGACCCGGCGTACGGCATCGCGCCCGGGCAGGCGGCAGTGATCTACGACGGCTCCCGCGTGGTCGGCTCGGCCACCATCAGCGCCACCGCCCGCACATGACGACTGCCACCGGCATCGGGTCCCATCCGGGTGACGACGCGACCGCGTACGCCGAGGCGGTGCGGGTCGTGCTGGGGGAGCTGGCGCCGCCCGCCGGCCTGCCCTACGTGCCGGAGCTGCCCGGCCGCGGCGCCCCGGCGACCATGACCGGCCGCGCGGTCGCGCTCGCCACCGACCTCGCCTTCGACCTCCAGCCGGCAGGCTGGCGGCTGACCGGCGCGGAGGGCGTCGACCAGCGCCGCGCCCGCAGCCTGCTCGCGCAGGACCTCGACCAGGTCGAGGAACAGGCGCAGGGATACGTGGGTCCGTTCAAGACGCAGGTCGTCGGGCCGTGGACACTGGCGGCGACCGTCGAGCGGCCGCGCGGCGACCTGACCCTGGCCGACCACGGTGCACGGCGGGAGCTGGCGCAGGCGCTCGCCGAAGGCGTACGGCGCCACCTGGCCGACCTGCGCCGGCGGCTGCCCGGCGTCGACCGGTGGGTGGTGCAGGTGGACGAGCCGGCGCTGCCCGGTGTGCTGGCGGGCAGGGTGCCCACCGCGTCGGGATTCGGCCGCCACCGCGCGGTCCACCCGCCGGAGGCGAGTGCTGCGCTGGCCGAGCTGGTCAGTGCGGTCGTCGACGGCGGCGCCGAGCCGTGGGTCCACTCGTGCGCCGACGGCACGCCGCTGGCCCTGCTCCGCGGTGCCGGCGCGACCGGGCTCGCCGTCGACCTCGCCCGGGTCGGCGCGGCCGACCACGAGCAGCTCGCCGAGGCCCTCGACGCGGGGGAGACCGTCGTGCTCGGGGTCGTCCCCACCGCTACCCCGCTGGAGGAGGAGGCGGCCGCCGAGCGGGTGGTGCGGTGGCTCGAGATGGTCGGCATCGAGCCGGGACCGGGCCTGCTCGTCAGTCCCGCCTGCGGGCTCGCCGGCGCCGACCCGACGCTGGGCACGTCAGGCGCTGACGGTGGCACGTCGGACTGCCGAGAGACTCTGAGGCGCCGCCACTTCCCCGGCGAACCGGGGAAGTGACGCGCGTCAGCCGACGTGGACCGCCTCGGGCCCGTCGGTCGCCAGCTCCTCGTGCTTGACGTTGAGGAAGACCCACGTCGACGAGGGACGCGAGCAGCATCATCCCGGCGCCGACGAGGAACGCGTTGGTCGCGCCCTCGGTGAAGATCTGCTGACCGGCGATCTGCTGGAGCTGCTCGAGCTGTGTGGGCGAAGGCGCCGGGCCGCCTGCCTGGGCCGCCTGCTCTGCCGCGGTCGCGAACTCTGCGGCGCGGTCGGTCGCGATCTGGGTCGCGGCCGTGCCGAGGATCGCCAGACCCAGCGCACCGCCGACCTGCTGCATCGTGTTCAGGACGCCCGAGCCGACGCCGGAGTCCTCGTTGCGCAGGTGGTGGACGGCCGTCAGCGTGAGCGGGACGAACGTCGCACCCATGCCGAGCGACATGCAGATGATCCACGGGAGCAGGTCGGTGACATAGCTGCCGGTGACGTCGCTCGCCGGGAAGGTGGTGTCGTAGGGCAGCCGTGAGAACCCGAAGAGGGCCACGACCGACAGCAACGTGCCGCCGCCGGCCAGGTAGCGAGGGTCGATCCGGTTGATCAGGTTGGAGGTCACCCCTGCTGCGACCACGATGCCGGCACAGAACGGCAGGAACGCCAGGCCCGCCTCGATGGGCGTGTAGCCCATGACGTTCTGGATGTACTGGCTCAGGAAGTAGAACATCGCGAACATCGCGGCCGGCGCGAGGAACATCGCGACGTAGCTGGCCGCGCGGGTGCGGTTGAGGAAGACCCGGAACGGCAGCAGCGGGTGCTCGGCTCGGCTCTCGACGACCATGAAGAGCGCCAGGAGCACGACGCCCGCAGCCAGGCTCGCCAGGGTCCAGGTGTCGGTCCAGCCGTCGGAACCGGCGCGGCTGAAGCCGTAGACCAGGCCGAGCAGCCCGAGCGTGCCGGTGACGGCGCCGGGCAGGTCGAGCTCGCCGGGGTGCGACTCGGACTCGGGCAGGAAGCGCGGGGACAGCGCCGCTGCGGCGATGCCGATCGGGACGTTGATCAGCAGCGTCAGGCGCCAGCCCTCGATGTCGAGGCCCGCGATGCCGTCGAGCCCGGTCAGCCAGCCGCCGAGCAGCAGCCCCACGGCCGCGCCGGCGCCGGACATGGCGGCGTACACGGCGAACGCGCGGTTGCGGGCCGGGCCGGCCGGGAAGGTGGTGGCGATGAGGGCCAGGGCGGCGGGGGAGGCGAGCGCGGCGCCGAGCCCCTGCAGGCCACGCGCGGCCAGCAGCGTCGCCTCGTTGTTCGCGAGGCCGCCGAGGCCGGACGCGATCGCGAAGATGATCAGGCCGATCATGAAGATCTTGCGGCGGCCGTAGAGGTCGCCGAGCCGACCGCCCAGCAGCAGCAGGCTGCCGAACGCGAGGGCGTAGCCGGTGACGACCCAGGTGAGGTCGGCGCTGGCGATGGAGAGGTCCTGCTGGATGTACGGGAGTGCGATGTTCACGATCGTGCCGTCGAGCACGACCATGAGTTGCGCGACCGAGATCAGCACGAGTGCCCAGCCGAGGTGCAGCTCGCGGCCGGACGGTCCGGTCCCGGCCACCTGGTCGGTGTCGGTGTGGGTCATGGAACTTCCTGTCGTGAGTGGGTGTGAGTTCAGGGGCGCGGGGACACCGCGGGAAGGATGATCTGGTCGATCACCCGTGTGATGAGCTCGGGAGTGGCCGCGTCCCCCAGCAGGAAGATGCGGTGCAGGACGATGCCCGGAAGGGCCGAGGCGACGATGTCGAGGTCGACGTCGTCGCGGAGCTCGCCCCGGGCGCGGGCGCGCTCGAAGATGGTGCGTGACGCGGCCAGCTTGGGGCCGAGGAACTCCCGGCGGTACGTCGCCGCGAACTCCTCGTCACGCGCCATGGCCGTGACCACGGCGGCCTGGACCGACGTGGCGCGCGCGTCGCCCAGGCCACCCATGCCGCAGTGCGCGGCGATGAGGTCGCCGCGCAGGGTGCCGGTGTCGGGGGTGGGCGGGTGCTCCTTGTGCGAGCAGACGGCGTCGACGACCAGCTCCGGCTTGGAGCTCCAGCGGCGGTAGAGGGTGGCCTTGGACGCCTTGGCCTCGGTCGCGACGGCGTCCATGGTGAGCCGGTCGTACCCGGTCTCGGCGAGCACCGTCAGGGTCGCGTCGAGGATCTCCTGCTCGCGATCACCCTCGACCCGGGGCCGGGCGCTGGCCGCGTCGGGAACCATCATCGGAAGAACTCCTGCAGATTGGAACGAAACCGTTTCGTTTCACACCATAGAACGAAACTGTTTCGTTTCGCAAGCCGATCAGCCCAGGAACTGCAGCGACCGGCTCAGCGCGAGCTCGTTCCAGGCCGAGGAACGGCGGAGCAGGTAGTGGCCGACCCGGCCCATGTCGACGTACGACGCGTCGGCGCCGGCGAGCCGCGCCCGCTCGACGTAGGCGCGCGTCGCCTTCGCGGAGGTGATGTGGTCTCGGCTGCCGTGTCCTGCCACCAGGGTCCTCCCGGCCAGAGCGGCGACCGGCTCGCTCGGCGGGAACCAGGGCGCGAGCGCGACGACGCCGCGGACCAGCGCGTCGTCGGCGACGTGGACCGAGGTGCGGGCACCCATCGAGTGGCCGAGCAGGACGATCGGGACCTCGCCGATCTCCTCGCGCACCTGCGCCAGCGCCCAACGGGCGTCCTCGACCGGGCCGGCGCCGCCGTTCCAGCCCCGGTGGCGGTAGCGGAGCAGCCACACCGCCGCGCCCGCCTTCTCGGCGGCGGGACCGATGGAGCGGGCCATCGCGGCCGAGCGGAGCCACGAGGCGCTGCGGCCGTCGACGACCTCCAGGCCGTTCGCCTTGCCGCCGTGCAGCATCAGCACCACGCCGGCGACGGTCGTCGGTGCGGCGTACCGCGTCAACGACGGCCCGGCCACGGACAGGTCCTCCACAGATGCCTCCACGAGGATGGGTTCGGAGCCGTCAGGCTGTCAGATGGGTGTCTGCAGGCTGCGGCAGGATGTGACCATGACCCCACCGGACCCCGAGCCGACCGCCGCCCCGGACGAGGCCCGCGACGAGCACCAGCAGCTGGTCGAGGTGATCGAGGATGCGCGCTGGCGCTACCACGTGCTCGACGACCCGACCCTCTCCGATGCCGACTTCGACGTGAAGCTGCGCCGACTCGGCGAGCTCGAGGAGCTCTACCCGGAGCTGCGGACGCCCGACTCGCCGACCCAGACCGTCGGCGGCGCGGTCTCGACGGAGTTCACGGCGGTCGACCACCTGCAGCGGATGGAGAGCCTCGACAACGCGTTCTCGCGCGACGAGCTCGCCGCCTGGTACGCCCGGCTGGGGCGCGACGGGGTCGAGGAGCCGGCGCTGCTGTGCGAGCTGAAGGTCGACGGCCTGGCCATCAACCTGCTCTACGAGGACGGTCGGCTGGTCCGTGCGCTCACCCGCGGCGACGGCCGCACCGGCGAGGACGTCACGCCGAACGTCAAGACCATCACGTCGGTGCCCCACCGGCTGACCGCGACCGACGAGTTCGCCGTCCCCGCGCTGCTGGAGGTCCGCGGGGAGGTGTTCTTGCCCGGTGAGGCGTTCGAGCGCCTCAACGAGTCGATGACCGAGGCCGGCAAGCCGGTCTTCGCCAACCCGCGCAACGCGGCGGCGGGCTCGCTGCGCCAGAAGGACCCCCGGGTCACCGCCACCCGGGCGCTCGGGATGGTCTGCCACGGCATCGGCGAGCGCCGTGGCTTCCAGCCGAAGGCCCAGTCCCACGCCTACGAGGCGCTGGCCGCGTGGGGGCTGCCGACGTCCGACCAGGTGAGGGTGCTGGCCACCCTCGAGGAGGTCGAGGGCTTCATCGAGCACGCCGGGGAGAACCGGCACTCCCTCGTGGCCTACGAGATCGACGGCGTGGTCGTGAAGGTGGACGACGTCTCCCTGCAGCGCCGGCTCGGCTCCACCAGCAGGGCTCCGCGGTGGGCCATCGCGTTCAAGTACCCGCCCGAGGAGGTCAACGCCAAGCTGCTCGAGATCCGGGTCAACGTCGGCCGCACCGGCCGGGTGACACCGTACGGCGTGATGACACCGACCCGCGTCGCTGGCTCGACGGTCGAGAACGCCACCCTCCACAACGCCCACGAGGTCAAGCGCAAGGATGTGCGTCCCGGCGACACCGTGGTGCTTCGCAAGGCGGGCGACGTGATCCCCGAGATCGTCGGCCCCGTCCTGGCGCTGCGGCCGAAGGGTCTGCGCCCGTGGCGGATGCCGTCGACGTGCCCGTCGTGCAAGACGACGCTGGCCGAGCAGAAGGAGGGGGACAAGGACCTCCGCTGCCCCAACCACGAGAAGTGCCCGGGTCAGGTCCGTGAGCGCGTCTACTTCGTGGCCGGCCGAAGCGCGTTCGACATCGAGGGGCTGGGTTACGAGGCGGCGACCGCACTGCTCGACGCGGGCGTGGTCGAGAACGAGGGCGACGTCTTCGACCTCGACGAGGAGCGACTGGTCCGGGCCCCGCTGTTCACCCGGGCTCCGAAGAAGGGTGAGGAGGGCCCGCAGCTCAGCGCCAACGGGCAGCGGCTGCTCGCCAACCTGGGCGAGCGCAAGGACGTCCCGCTCTGGCGGGTGCTGGTGGCGCTCTCGATCCGACACGTCGGACCCAGCGCTGCCCGCGCCCTGGCTCAGGAGTTCGGCTCGATGGAGCGGATCCGGGCCGCCAGCGAGGCCGAGCTCGCGGCCGCCGAGGGTGTGGGCCCGACCATCGCCGAGGCGGTGATCGCCTGGTTCGAGGTGCCGTGGCACGTCGCGATCGTGGAGAAGTGGGAGCGGGCCGGCGTGACCATGGCCGATGCCCGCGACGAGTCGGTGCGCGCGCACCCTCGAGGGGCTGACCGTGGTGGTGACCGGGTCCCTCGACGACTTCAGCCGCGACTCGGCCAAGGAGGCGATCCTGGCCCGCGGCGGGAAGGCTGCCGGCTCGGTGTCGAAGAAGACCGACTACGTCGTGGTGGGGGACAACGCGGGCTCCAAGGCCGACAAGGCCGAGCAGCTCGGCGTACCGATCCTCGACGAGGCCGGCTTCAAGCAGCTGCTCGAGGCGGGGCCCTCAGGCCTCTGACCTAGCCGTCGGCAGCCTCGAACACGCCGGTCTCGTTGAGGATCCTCCAGACCGCCTCACGCCGGCTCGTCGCGTAGGTCGCGGTCACGTGATGGTCGTCGCGCCAGACGATCTCGTCGCCGACGACGGGCAGGCAGACCGGGGCGTCGGGACAGAAGGCGGGGTTGAGGTCGAGCACGTCGACCTTCGACGACCGGGTCGCCTCGGTCTGCGCAAAGCTGTCGCTCTGGGTCCCGCCGACGGGCACCGGCACGACGCAGTCATTCGGGTCGGGTGAGGACGTGAGGCAGTCGGCGGGGTCGAAGGTCTCCGGCATCACGATCCGGTTCACGAAGACCGTGTGGGGGACCAGTTGCTCGAGCTTGCGGAGGGTCGCGCGCGAGGCGTGCAGCGTCATCCGGTCGAGCGACTGGTCGACGCCGTCGCGGCGTCGGACGACGTCACCCCACTCGGCCTCGTCGTCGCGAGGTCGCACCATCACCACGACGACGTCGGGATCGAGTGCGGGCAGCGCCTCGTCGTACCACCCGACGCGGGCGTCCTCGCAGTCCTCCTGGCCCTGCTGGAGGAGCTTGGTGTTGTACAGGTCCTCCTGCCACATGCAGCCCGGGACGACGTTGAGCGAGAGCGTCAGGTCGTGCTCCTCGGCCAGGGTCTCGAACATCGGCACCAGCGACTGTGCCTGGCTGTCACCGAGGAGCAGCACGTGGGGGCCCGAGCCCTCGTGGACGATGCAACCCTCGGGGTCGTCGGCTGCGCACGAGCCCGCCCCGCCGCGGTCGGCGACCACGGCTTCCCAGTCGACGTCGTCCGGGAGCGAGATCGGACGCTGGGTGGGCACGTTGTCCGGCCGATCGGTGCTGGCGGCCAGGGCCGGCCTGCGGTCGAGGCCGAGCAGGCTGGGTACGACGGTCACCGCTACCAGGGCGCTGATCACGACTCCCGCCACCGCCGGGGCCCAGCGGAGACGGTCGAGGGAGGGCGCGGTCCGGATCGGCTTCTCGAGCACCTCGTAGGAGAGGGCGGCGAGGCCGGTGCTCAACGCGACGGTCAGGACCGCGATGACGCGAGGGCTGGTGGTCAGCACCTCCTGGAGGGCCAGGATCACCGGCCAGTGCCACAGGTAGGTGCCGTAGGAGATCTTGCCCAGGAAGACCAGCACCGGCTGCGAGAGAGCGCGCGCGACCGGGCCCGAGTCGGCGACGGACACCGACGCGACGACCGCGACGGCTGCCGCTGTGGCGGCGAGGCCGCGCCACGACGGCGCGACGTCGAGGAGTCCGCTGCTCAGGAACAGGAAGGCCGCGAGCCCGACCGCGGCGCCGGCCGCCCAGCGCCGACCGCCACCGAGCGGCAGCCGGTGGACGACGAGGGCCAGCACCACACCGGCGAGCGGCTGGTAGATCCGGGCGTCGGTGCCGTAGTAGCCGTGGGTCGGGTCGACCTGGGACCAGTAGACCTGCGAGGCGACCGAGGCGAGCAGCAGCAGTCCGAGCACCCTGATGGTCCACCGCCGTCCGGCCTTCATGAGCAACAGCAGCGCCAGCGGGAAGACGACGTAGAACTGCTCCTCGATGGAGAGCGACCAGAAGTGGAGGAACGGGCTGCTGTCCACGTCCGCGGCGAAGTAGTCGCCGGACTCGGCCAGGAAGTGCCAGTTGGCGAACCACAGCAAAGCGCTCTGCGCGTCGTCGACCAGGTCCACCCGTTCGGTGACCGGGCTGATCAGCACGAAGACGGCGCACGTGGCCACGATCGCCACGACCGCCGCTGGCAGCAGGCGGCGGACCCGGCGGGCGTAGAACGTGCCGACCTTGATCCGGCCGGTCCGGTCGAGCTCGGACAGCAGGACGCTGGTGACGAGGAAGCCGGACAGCACGAAGAACAGGTCCACGCCGACGAAGCCGCCGAGGGCCCACGGGTGACCGGTGTGGAACATCAGGACGGCGTAGACGGCCACGGTCCGGAGCCCGTCGAGGGCAGGGCGGTAGGACCAAAGCACGCCGCGAGGGTAAAGCGCCTCGCCGCCAGGTCGAGCATCCACGGAGCGCTGCCGGTGAGCGTCAGCTCTCGTAGAGCTGGCCGCCGAGGCGCACGTCGGCACCCTTCGTCACCTTGACCGCTGCCGGCGACTCGGCGCACTCGCCGGTGGCCGCGTCGCACGTCGTGACGGTGTCGCCGTCGACGCGGAACAGCTCGCCGTCGGCGGTCCAGCCCCACCCGTAGGGGTCGTCGAACTCCTGCAACCCGCCGCTGGCGATGTCATAGACCTGGATCGACTCGGGCTCCACCCACTCGCCGCCGTCCATGCCGCCCTCGGACACCACCCGCAGGAACCGGCCGTCGGGCGACAGCGTCCCCCAGGCGTAGCCCTCGGTCTCGACCGAGAGCAGGATCGTCGGGCCCGGGCCGTCCTCCGGTCCGAGGTCGGCACGAACGTCCACCACGGAGATCGTGCCCTCGCTCGACATCGCGTAGCGGCCGTCGTTCACCTCGGGGATGCCGCCGCTCATGGCCTCGGCGATCGCGAACTCGCCGGTGGCGAGGTCGACGGCCGCCGTCTCCTTCTTGTAGCCGACGTAGAGGGTGTCGCCGTCCAGGGCCAGCGGGGGCACGTCGAAGTAGCTCGGTGGGAGATCGGGCAGCTCGACCTCGTCGACGGTCTCGCCGGTCCCGGCGTCCCGGACCACGGCCACGAAACCGTCGCCCCGGGCCTCGGCCAGGACGTAGACGTCCTGGGCGGGGTCGGTGGCCGGCCCTGCGCCCTCGGGGATCGTGCCGAGGTCGACCGCGCTCCCGTCGTCCTTCACGAGGGTGAGCGACTCCGGCCCGGAGCCGTCGGAGGCGCCGTCGTGGGGGTTGCTCCGCACCAGCACCCCGAGCGAGGTGTAGTGGAGCGAGTGCACGGTGTCGGGCACCTGCGCCACGGCGTCGTCGACGACGACGGCGGAGCCGACGCCGTAGGCCATCGGGCCGTCGCTGGTGGCGGTCACGTCCGCCTTGCCGTCCGGGTCTCCTCCGCCCGTGGTGAGGGCCACGATGCCGCCGACGCCGGCGATCAGGGCCAGCACGGCGGCGGCGGTCAGGCCGGAGGTGACGTGCGAGCGGCGGCGCAGCCGCCGACCTTCGGCGAGGATGCTCGCGGGGTCCGGGAGGGGCGGGGAGAGGCGGCTCGCCTCGTCGTGCATGAGCTGGCTGAGTCGTTCGGTCATGAGGTGCTCCCGGTGTTCGTGGGGACGACGGAGTCGCCCAGCTGGGTGCGGAGGATGGCGAGCGCGTCGAAGGTCTGCGACTTGACCGTCCCGTCGGAGCAGCCGAGGGTGCGCGCGGTCTCGGCCACCGACAGGTCCTCGAAGTAGCGGAGCACGATGACCGCGCGCTGACGCGGGGCGAGCAGGCCCAGTGCCGCGATCACGGTGGGCCGCAGGCTCGGGTCGTGCTGGACGGCGTCGGGTTCACCGAGCTGGTCGCTGTGCACATCACTGGGGAGCTCGCGCCGCCAGGACCGCTTGCGGAACCACTCCGACGCGGTGTTGACCAAGGTGGTGCGGGCGTACGACGGGGCCGCCTCGACGCTGCGGACCCGCGGCCAGGCGGCGTACGTGCGGGCCAGGGCGGTCTGCACCAGGTCCTCGGCCAGGCCGTGGTCGCCCACGAGCAGGTACGCCGTGCGGTAGAGCGAGCGCCAGCAGCCGTGCACCAGCTCGGTGAACTCCGCGTCGGTCGGGGAACGGGTCATCAACGCCTCCTCGAGATGATGTTCTACCGGAGGAGATGCGCGGGCGCCCGCCGATGGTTGGGTCGTCCCGCACCCCTCCTAGGATGATCCGCATGCCTGAACCCAGCGGCGCGTCCATCACCCGGGACCAGGTCGCCCACCTGGCCGACCTGGCCCGGATCGACCTGTCCGACGCCGAGCTCGACCACCTCGCGCCGCAGCTGAGCGTGATCCTGGAGTCGATCGCCTCGATCCAGGGCGTGGCCGGCGACGACGTCCCGCCCACGTCCCACCCGGTGCCGTTGACCAACGTCTTCCGTGAGGACGTCGTGGTGCCCGGCCTCACCCCTGACGAGGCGCTCAGCGGGGCCCCCGAGGCGGAGCAGCAGCGCTTCCGCGTCCCCCGGATCCTGGGGGAGGAGGCGTGATCGACCTGACGCGGCGTACGGCCGCCGACCTGGCCGACGCGCTCGCAGCGGGCGAGATCTCCTCGGTCGAGCTCACCGAGGCCCACCTCGACCGGATCGACGCGGTCGACGGTGACGTGCACGCGTTCCTGCAGGTCGACCGCGAGGGGGCCCTCGAGGCAGCCGCCGCTTCCGACACACGCCGGGCCGACGGTGGCGCACTATCGCCCCTGGACGGCATCCCGATCGCCGTCAAGGACGTGCTGACGACCAAGGGTCTGCCCACCACCTGCGGGTCCAGGATCCTCGAGGGCTGGGTGCCGCCGTACGACGCGACCGTGGTGCGCCGGCTGCGCGAGGCCGGCCTGCCGATCCTCGGCAAGACCAACATGGACGAGTTCGCGATGGGCTCGTCGACCGAGCACTCCGCGTGGGGGGCCACCCACAACCCCTGGGACCTCGACCGGATCCCGGGCGGCTCCGGTGGTGGGTCCGCCGCGGCCGTGGCCGCCTTCGAGGCTCCGCTGGCGATCGGCACCGACACCGGCGGCTCGATCCGGCAGCCGGGTGCCGTCACCGGCACGGTCGGGATGAAGCCGACGTACGGCGGGGTCTCGCGCTACGGCCTCGTGGCGCTGGCGAACTCCCTCGACCAGGCCGGCCCGGTGACCCGGACCGTGCTCGACGCGGCCATGCTCCACGAGCTGATCGGCGGCCACGACCCCCTCGACTCCACGAGCATCGACCAGCCGGTGCCGGCGCTGGTGGACGCGGTGCGCGCCGGTGAGTCCGGCGACCTGACCGGCGTCCGGATCGGCGTCGTCACCGAGCTCGGCGGCGAGGGCTACCAGGCCGGCGTCCTGACCCGATTCCAGGAGTCGGTCGACCTCATGGTGAAGGCCGGGGCCGAGGTCGTCGAGGTGTCGTGCCCGAGCTTCGTCCACGCGCTGGCGACGTACTACCTGATCCTGCCGGCGGAGGCCTCGAGCAACCTCGCCAAGTTCGACGCCATGCGCTACGGGCTGCGCGTGGTTCCGGAGGGCAGTCCCAGTGCGGAGGACGTGATGCGGGCGACCCGCGACGCCGGCTTCGGCGACGAGGTGAAGCGGCGGATCATCCTCGGCACCTACGCGCTGTCGAGCGGCTACTACGACGCCTACTACGGGCAGGCCCAGAAGGTCCGCACCCTCATCACCCGCGACTTCGAGGCCGCGTTCGGCCGGGCCGACGTGCTGGTCTCGCCGACCGCGCCGACCACGGCGTTCAAGCTCGGGGAGAAGGTCGACGACCCGCTCGCGATGTACCTCAACGACCTCGCCACCATTCCCGCCAACCTGTCCGGCGTGCCCGGCATCTCCGTGCCGAGCGGGCTCGCCGACGAGGACGGACTGCCGGCCGGCGTGCAGATCCTGGCGCCGGCGATGGCCGACGACCGCGTCTACCGCGTCGGCGCGGCGCTGGAGACCTTGTTGCGGAACCAGTGGGGTGGGTCGCTGCTCGACCAGGCCCCCGAGCTGAAGGGAGGTGCGGCATGACCGTCGCCACCCTGCTCTCCTTCGAGGAGGCGCTCGAGAAGTTCGACCCGGCTCTCGGCCTCGAGGTCCACGTCGAGCTCAACACCGCGACCAAGATGTTCTGCGGCTGCCCCGCGAGCTTCGGCGCCGAGCCCAACACCCAGGTCTGCCCGACCTGCCTGGGGCTGCCGGGCGCGATGCCGGTGGTCAACCGGATCGCCGTCGAGTCGGCGATCCGGATCGGGCTGGCGCTGAACTGCGAGATCGCCGAGTGGTGCCGGTTCGCGCGGAAGAACTACTTCTACCCGGACATGCCGAAGAACTTCCAGACCTCCCAGTACGACGAGCCGATCGCGTTCGACGGCTGGATGGACGTCGAGGTCGGAGGAGAGACCTTCCGGATCGACATCGAGCGCGCCCACATGGAGGAGGACACCGGCAAGTCCCTCCACGTCGGCGGAGCGACCGGCCGGATCCACGGCGCCGACTACTCCCTGGTCGACTACAACCGGGCCGGCATCCCGCTGATCGAGATCGTCACCAAGCCGATCATGGGAGCACGCGAGCAGGCCCCTGCCGTGGCGCGCGCGTACGTCCAGCAATTGCGTGACCTGATCGTGGCACTGGGGGTCTCGGACGCGCGGATGGATCAGGGCAACCTGCGTGCCGACGTGAACCTGTCCCTGGCTCCCCGGGGAACCGGTGCGCTCGGCACCCGCACCGAGACCAAGAACGTGAACTCGTTCCGCTCGGTCGAGCGGGCGGTGCGCTACGAGATGCAGCGCCACGCGGCGGTGCTCGACGCGGGCGGTTCGATCACGCAGGAGACCCGCCACTGGCACGAGGACACCGGTGTCACGACGTCCGGCCGGGAGAAGTCCGACGCCGACGACTACCGCTACTTCCCCGAGCCCGACCTGGTGCCGGTGGCGCCGTCGCGGGAGTGGGTGGAGGAGCTGCGCGGCACGCTGCCCGAGAACCCGACCGCGAAGCGGGCGCGGCTCCAGGCCGAGTGGGGCTTCTCCGACCTCGACATGCGCGACACCGTCGGGGCCGGCGCGTTCGGGCTGGTCGAGGAGACGGTCGCCGCCGGTGCCACGCCGCAGGCTGCCCGGAAGTGGTGGCTCGGCGAGCTGGCGCGGCGCGCGAACGACCGGGACACCGACGTCACCGAGATCGGGGTCAGCCCCGCCGAGGTCGCCGCGGTCCAGGCGCTGGTCGAGGCCGGCACCATCAACGACAAGCTCGCCCGCCAGGTCTTCGACGGCCTGCTCGCAGGGGAAGGTACGCCGGAGCAGATCGTGGCCGCCCGGGGGCTCGAGATCGTCAGTGACGAGGGCGCCCTCGGTGCCGCCGTCGACAACGCCATCGCCGCCAACCCCGACGTCGCCGACAAGATCCGCGACGGCAAGGTCGCGGCTGCCGGTGCCCTGATCGGGGCGGTCATGAAGGAGATGCGCGGCCAGGCGGACGCCAACCGGGTCCGCGAGCTGATCCTCGAGCGACTCACCTGACGCTGACCGGTCAGCGGTCTGGACGCGAACTCAAGTGCCCGGTCGGCGGGTAGTAGGGTGCGGAGCGCACCACTAACACTCATCACGCCCGTAGCTGGGGGAAGCCGGTCGAAGTCCGGCGCTGACCCGCAACCGTAGGCCGTCCCGATCCGTCGGGGCTGCGAGCCGGAGCACCCGCTACGACGCGTCCTGAACACACGCTGTCGAGGAAACCAGCGGGTGGCCCAGAGGGCTTCCCGCTGTGCAGCGGGAAGGATCACCATGCGTCACCTGACCACTCGCATGCTGCGACCCGTGGCCGTCCTGGCCACCGGCGCCGTCATCGCCACCACCCTGAGCGCGCCATCGGGGGCCGCCCCTGCCAAGGCCGCGCCCGACGACCGCGGCGCAGCCTGGCTCGAGCGTCAGCTCACCGACGGCCTGGTCTACAACGAGCAGTACGACTTCAACGACTACGGGCTGACCGCCGACTTGGGTATCGGCCTCGACGCCATCGGCGGCCACCGCGGCACCGTGTCCGACATCGCCGACGCGCTGGCCGACCACGTCAACAGCTGGACCACCGGCGTCGACTTCGGCACCAACGACATCTACGCCGGATCGGTCGCCAAGGCGGTCGTGCTGGCCCAGTCGGCCGAGCGCGACCCGCGCAGCTTCGGCGGCGTCAACCTCGTGCACCGGCTCGCGGCACGCGTCAGCGACACCGCGCCGTACGCCGGTCGCATCGAGGACCGGGGCGCGGACGACTACGCCAACGCGATCGGCCAGGCGTTCGCGGCGGTCGGTCTGGCCGATGCCGGCTCCCCGAAGGCGGCGCCCGTGCTGAAGTTCCTGCTGAAGCAGCAGTGCTCCGACGGCTTCTTCCGCCTCAACTTCGCCAAGAAGTCCAAGCCGCGCCAGGGTTGCGACGCGGGCGGCGACACCCTCTCGGCACCCGACACCGACGTCACCGCCCTCGCCGTCGTCGTCCTCAACGCCCTGCCGAAGCAGACCAGGCGGGTGCGGGCCGCTGTCGACAACGGGACCGACTGGCTCGTCGGCAGCCAGAAGAAGAACGGCAGCTTCGGCGGGCGGCCCGAGCACGGAGGCCAGCAACACCAACAGCACCGGCCTCGCTGCCTGGGCGCTGGGCGACGCCGGTGCATGCCGCCTGGCCGTGAAGGCGGCCCAGTGGGTGCGCGACCTGCAGGTCAGCGGCAAGGTCTCAGGCACGCCGCTCGCCGGGGAGAAGGGCGCCATCGCCTACGACCGGACCGCGATGGAGGCCGCGCAGTCCGACGGCATCACCATCGAGACGCGCGACCAGTGGCGCCGTGCCGGCGCGCAGGCCGCACCCGGCCTCGTGTTCACCACCATGGCGCGCTGCCGGCGATGAGCCGCCTCGTCCGGCTGGCTGTCGCGACCGCGCTGGTCGCGGCAGCCGGGCTGGCCGGCTCGGCTCCGGCCTCCGCCAACGCCTGCACCACCGAGCAGGGCGTGACCGTCGTGGTGGACTTCCATGAGCTCGGCGGCGGCCTGCAGCAGGCGTGCGACGCCGGTGGCGGCGGGCAGAAGGCGAGTGCACTGTTCCCCGACAACGGGTTTCCGCTGACCTACGTGCAGCGACAGCCCGGGTTCGTCTGCCGGGTGTCCGGTGCGCCCGCCGACGACCCTTGTGTCAACACGCCTCCGGCCAACGCCTACTGGGGCCTGTGGTGGTCCGACGGCGACTCGGGGTCGTGGACGTACTCGTCGGTCGGCGTGGGCTCCTTGACCATCCCCGAGGGTGGGTCGGTGGCGCTCTCGTGGAACGACTCGTCGAGCGCGTCACCGCCGGGCGCCCCGCCGCCGCAGCATCCGGACCGTCCGGCCGACGAGCCCAGCGACGACCCTGAGCCGTCGCAGCCACCGACCAACCCGCCGAGCCAGTCCCCGACGTCCGGCTCGGGCGGCCGGCCGGATGGCCAGTCCGGCGGTACGACGGGCGCGGGAGACCCGACGGCCACGGACGGTGGTGAGTCCGCCTCGTCGCGTCCCGGCGACGGGCCGAAGCGCGGCGACGGGCGCACGGGGCTCGGTCCGGAGGACGGGGACGACGAGCCCGACGCCACCTCCGGCGACGCCTCGCCGAGCGACGACACGACGCCGGCGGCCGCCGAGCCCGCCTCCTCGGCCGATGATGCCGGCCTGCCCGGTGTGGGTCGGTCCGGTCGCCGTCGGTGGACTCCTCGGGGTGGCCGGCGTCGCGACGTACCTCCGTCGACGGACGTCCTGACCCGGAGTGATCGGCATGGCGGGGACGGCGCGGCTGCCCCGGGACCTCCACCCGGTGGCGTGGTGGGCCTGGGCACTCGGGCTCGCCGCAGCCGCGTCGTTCACCACCAACCCGGTGCTGCTGCTCCTCATCGTCGGGGTGGCGGCCGCGGCGGTCGCGCTGCGACGTTCCGACCAGCCGTGGGCCGACTCGTTCCGCCTCTACGTGCTGCTCGGGGTCGCCATCGTGGTCGTCCGAGTGGTCTTCCGGCTGGTCTTCGGGACCGGCGTTCCCGGCACCGTGCTGATCGAGCTGCCCGAGATCGGGCTGCCCGACTGGGCGGCGGGGATCGTGCTGCTCGGGCCGGTCACGCGTGAGTCGCTCCTCGCCGGGCTGTACGAGGGTCTGCGGCTCGCCGCGATCGTGATCTGCGTCGGCGCGGCGAACGCCCTGGCCAATCCCAAGCGGCTGCTGCGGTCGGTCCCGCCCGCGCTCTACGAGGTGGGGACGGCGCTGGTGGTGGCCGTCACGATGCTGCCGCAGTTCGCCGACAGCGTGCGCCGCGTCCGCGCCGCGCAGTCGCTGCGCGGCGGTGACACGGGTCGGGTCCGGCGGCTGCGCCGGTTCCTGGTGCCGGTGCTGGAGGACGCCCTGGAGCGGTCGCTGGCGATGGCGGCCGGCATGGACGCGCGCGGCTACGGTCGTTCCGGGACGGCGAGCGCCCGGCAGCGTCGGCGTACCGGCGCGCTGATGCTGCTCGGCCTGATCGGCCTCTGCGTCGGCACCTACGCCGTCCTCGACCCGACCGCCCCGCGCTACCTCGCCCTACCGATGCTGGTCGGCGGCCTGGTCGTGGCCGGGCTCGGGTTCGTCAGCGCCGGCTCGCGCGTCCAGCGCACCCGCTACCGACCCGACCCGTGGCTCTGGCCCGAGTTCGCGGTGGTGTGCGGGGGAGTGGTGGCGGCGTACGTGGCGTGGCTGCTCAACCGTCAGCAGCTCGCGATCGCCTACCCGCCGTTCGACGTCGTGCCCCAGGTGAGCCTGGCCGCCCTGCTCGGGCTCGCGGCCGCGCTCGGGGGCGCGCTGTGTGCCCCGGACCAGCGGGCACGCCACGGTGGTGCCGCGTGATCGAGCTGCGCAGCATCACCTTCCGGTACGACGACGTGTCCGTCCTCGACGGCGTCGACCTCGTCCTCGAGGAGGGTGAGCTGGTCCTGGTCTCCGGGCGTACCGGCGTCGGCAAGTCCACCCTGCTCGGCGTCGTGACCGGCCTGGTGCCGCGCTTCACCGGCGGGACGCTCGCGGGCAGCGTCCTGCTGGACGGGCGCGACGTGACCAGGACCCCGCCGCGCGAGCGCGCCGACCTGATCGGCTACGTCGGCCAGGACCCGGCCGCCGGCTTCGTCACCGACACGGTGGAGGAGGAGCTCGCCTACGGGATGGAGCAGCTCGGGCTGGCCCCCGACACGATGCGACGCCGGGTGGAGGAGACGCTCGACCTGCTCGGTATCGCCGAGCTGCGGCACCGCGACCTGCGGACCCTGTCGGGCGGGCAGCAGCAGCGGGTCGCGATCGGATCCGTGCTCACCATGCACCCGCGGGTGCTCGTCCTCGACGAGCCGACCTCCGCCCTCGACCCGACCGCGGCCGAGGACGTCCTCGCGACGCTGACCCGGCTCGTGCACGACCTCGGGCTGACCGTGCTGGTCGCGGAGCACCGGCTCGAGCGGGTCGTCCCGTTCGCCGACCGGATCTGCCTGCTCACCGGGGACGGCGGGGTCCGCGTGGGCGACCCCGCGACCATCCTGGCCGACTCTCCCGTCGTACCCCCGCTCGTCGAGCTGGGGCGCCTCGCCGGCTGGTCGCCGCTGCCACTGGCGGTCCGTGAGGCGCGGCGCGCGGCCCGCGGGCTCAGCCTGCCGCCGCCTCCGGAGCCCGAGCCGACGGCGGGCGCGACGCGGCTGACCGGCCGAGGCCTCACCGTGCGCCACGGCGACACGGTCGCCGTCCGGAGCGTCGACCTCGAGCTCGCCGGCGGCACCGTCACCGCGCTGATGGGGCGCAACGGGTGTGGCAAGTCCAGCCTGCTCTGGGCGCTCCACGGTCGCGAGCGGTACGCCGGACGGCTCGACGTGGCCGGCGTCGACCCGGCCCGCGAGGATCCGGCCCGACGCCGGGAGCTGGCCGGTCTGGTGCCGCAGACCCCCGCCGACCTGCTCTACCTGGAGACCGTCGCCGAGGAGTGCGGCGCCGGCGATGGTGGCTCCGGACGGTGCCGCGCGCTGCTCGACCGGCTCGCGCCCGGCGTACCGGACGACACGCACCCGCGCGACCTCTCCGAGGGCCAGCGACTCGCGCTCGCGCTGGCGCTGGTCCTGGTCGACCGGCCCGGACTGCTGCTGCTCGACGAGCCGACCCGCGGCCTCGACTACCCCGGCAAGGAGGCGCTGGCGGCGATCCTCCGCGAGCTCGCCGGCGAGGGGATGGCGGTGCTCGTGGCCACCCACGACGTCGAGTTCGTCGCGCAGGCGGCCGACGACCTGCTGGTCATGGCCGAGGGCGAGCTGGTGTCGCGCGGCCCGGTGCGCGAGGTCGTCGCCCAGTCGCCGGGCTTCGCGCCGCAGGTGACCAAGGTGCTGGGTCCGCCGTGGCTCACGGTGGCCGACGTGCGGGGTGCCCGGTGAGCGGCAGGGCGAACGCCGTCCATCTGTCCCCGCGCTCCGCGCTGGTGCTCGGGGTGGCGTCGGTGACCGGGCTGATGATGCTGTGCTGGCCGCTGCTGCTGCAGGCGCAGGCAGGGGAGCGGATCGCACCGCCGTTCCTGTTCCTCGCACTGCTGCCGCTGATCATCGCGGTGGTGCTCGCGGAGGTCAGCGAGGGCGGTCTCGACCCGCGGGTGCTCGCGATCCTGGGGGTGCTCAGCGCCGTCAACGCCGTGCTGCGCGCACTCTCGCCGGGGCTGGCCGGCGTCGAGCTGACGTTCTTCCTGCTGATCCTCGCCGGCCGCGTCTACGGTCCCGGATTCGGGTTCGTGCTCGGCTGCACGTCGCTGTTCGCCTCGGCCCTGCTGACCGCCGGCGTGGGCCCGTGGCTGCCGTTCCAGATGATCATCTCGGCGTGGGTGGGGATGGGCGCCGGGCTGCTGCCGAAGCGGTACACCGGCCGGCGCGAGATCGTGATGCTGGCGGCGTACGGCGTGGTGGCGGCGTACGCGTTCGGGCTCCTCATGAACCTCTCCGGCTGGCCGTTCGTGGCCGGCATCGCCGTGCCGGGGGAGGAGGGGTCGCTGTCCTACGTGCCGGGGGCGCCGCTGGTGGAGAACCTGCACCGGTTCCTGCTCTACACCCTGCTGACCTCGACCGGCGGCTGGGACACCGTCCGCGCGATCACCAACGCGGTCGCGATCGCACTGCTCGGCCCCGCCGTCCTCACCACGCTCCGCCGCGCCTCCCGCCGCGCCATCCTGCAAGAGAGTTGAGTCGCGCGTCAGCGGCACGTGAGTCGCGCGTCTGCGGCAGCTGACGCGCCGCAACCACGCGATTCGACTGCCGCGCGGGCGCGACTCAACTGGAGCCGAGGTCGACCACCAGGATCCGGTCGTCGCCCTCGAGAGGGGCGCCGCGGCCGTCGCGGTTGGAGGTCGTGATCCACAGCCGACCGTCGGGGGCGGTGACGACCGTCCGCAGCCGGCCGAACTCACCGACGAAGAAGTCGGTCGGGTTGCCGGCACCGTCATCGGTGACCTCCACCCGCCACAGCCGCACGCCACCGAGCGCCGCCATCCAGAGATGACCGTCGGCGTAGGCCAGGCCGGACGGCGACGCCTCGCCGGTCGACCACACCACCCGCGGGTTCACGAAGTCCTGCTCGCTGCTGCGCCCCTCGGCCTCCGGCCAGCCGTAGTTCTCACCCGGGCGGATCAGGTTGAGCTCGTCGTACGTCGACTGGCCGAACTCGCTGGCCCACAACCGGCCGTCGTCGTCGAAGGCGAGGCCCTGGACGTTGCGGTGGCCGTAGCTCCAGACCGGCGAGTCGGGGTCGGGGTTGCCGGGCGCGGGCCGGCCGTCGGGGGTGATCCGCAGGATCTTGCCGCCCAGCGAGTCGAGGTCCTGGGAGAGCTCGCCGACCCCGGTCTCGCCGGTCGAGGCGTAGAGGAAGCCGTCGGACCCGAACGCCATCCGGCCACCGTCGTGGATCGCGCCGAGCGGGATGCCGTCGAGGACGACCTCACGCGCGCCGAGGGTGTCGTCGGCGCGGAGCTCGGCGCGCAGGATCCTGTTGTCGGAGGAAGCGCTGACGTAGAAGTAGAGGAGCCGGTCGCGCTCGAAGTCGGGCGAGACGGCGACGCCCAGCAGCCCGGCCTCACCCTGCGGCACGGCCTCCTCGACCTCGCCGGCGACGACCGGGTCACCGCCCTCAGGATCGACGATCAGCACGCGCCGGGAGTCGCGCTCGGTGACGACCGCGCGGCCGTCGGGCAGGAACGCCACCCCCCACGGCACTGCGAGGTCGGTCGCGACGGACTCGACGACGCGCGGCGTCGCGGGCTGCCCGTCACCCGTCGGCTCCGACTCCGTCGGTTCCGGTGAGGTCGTGGTCGCGGTGACGGTCGCGGGGCCGGGCCCGGCGTCGGGGTCGTCGCTGCAGCCGACCAGCGCCAGCAACGCGAGGACCGTCCCGGCGGCGACGACCCGCACTAGCCCGCCTGCTCCGGGTTGACCCTGGCCAGGAAGTCCAGCAACAGCTCGTGGACCTGCTCGGGTTGCTCCATCTGGATGAAGTGGGAGCCGCGCAGCTCGACGTACGTCGCGTCCTCGAGCCGCTCGGCCGCACTCAGCATGTCGCGCGACCCGGCCATCACGTCGTACGTCGCCGCGACGAAGCAGGCCGGCACGATGATCTGGCTGAGGCGGACCCGCGCGTGGCGCGAGGTGCTCAGCGCGAGGTGGAAGTACCAGTCGACCGGGGTCGCGAGGAACTCGCGGACCGCCGAGGCGGCCAGCTCGCGATCGGGCATCGGGAACATGAGCCCGGTCCGGTTCATCACGGCGATGGCCCGGGGGCCGACGGGGAGCCGCCGGGCGATCGGGGTGAGCGCCCAGCCCCCGTACTTCATCACCCGGGACAGGTTGACCGTCACCGCGCGGGCGACGGGTCGCGGCAGCACGCGCAGCGGTGCGAGCATCGTGGCGAAGGTGTCACCCGGGACCCCGGCCACGGCGAACAGGCCGCTCACGCGCTCGGGGTGGGCCACGGCCAGCTCGAACATCGTGTTGACGCCCATCGACCAGCCCATGAGGACGGCGCGGTCGACGCCGAAGTGGTCCATGACCGACAACCCGTCCTCGACGAACTCCTCGATCCGGACCCGCTGGGGGTCGACGGGTCGCTCGGAGCCGCCGGTGCCGCGGTGGTTCCAGCTGACGACCCGGACACCGCAGTCGGGGTCGAGCAGCGCCGGCCACGCGTAGGCGCTGGTGCCGAGCCCGTTGCACAGGACGACGGTCGGGCCGTCCAGGGTGCCGTCCGGATCGTTGGTCCAGACCCGGAGCCGGGTGCCGTCGTCGGACAGGATGTCGTCGAAGGCCAGCCGGGCGTGGGCGGTCGTGGAGGCCGCAGGAGTCGCCATGCCCCGATTCTGCAGGAGGAAGCGTGATGGATCGGGGAGGTGTCGCCCGGATCAGCGTGTGGCGGCCACCGCCGTCACCGTCACGGCGCGGTGCGCCGTACGTCGTCCGTGACGGCCCGCGAGGTAGGCCTCGACCTCGTCACGCTCGACCCGCCGCCTGGTCAGCGCGGTCGTCGCGACCATCGCGTTGCGCCGCGATCCCTGCTGTGATGCGCGCGCCCAGCGATCGAGGAGGGGGACCTGCAGCAGCCGCATGACGACGACGCTAGGTGCGCCGCCTTGCAGTCGGGTCAACCCGGTGTGAAGTCCGTGTGAACTAGTCAGGGACCGGCTCGGCGATCACCTGGCCGGAGCGGGTGGCGCCGATGGAGGCGGCCACGACGCAGGCGACGGCCAGCCACTGCAGGCCGGACAGGAACTCGCCCAGCACCAGGATCGCGGCCAGTGCCGCGGCGGCCGGCTCGAGGCTCATCAGGATCGAGAAGGTGGCCGGCCGGATCGTGCGGAGGGCGGTGAGCTCGCAGCTGTAGGGGATGACCGAGCTGAGCAGGCCGACCGCGGCCCCGAGCGCCAGCACGGTGGGATCCAGCAGGCCGGCACCGGTGCCTCCGAGCGCCAGTGGCGTGAGGAGCACGGTCGCGACGACGCTGGCGACCGCGAGCCCGTCGAGGCCCGGCCAGCGGGTTCCGGTGCGCGCGCTCAGCAGGATGTACGCCGCCCAGGCGGCACCGGCGAGCAGCGCGAACAGGACGCCCGGCAGGTTGACGTCGGCGGGCTGGAGACCGAGCAGCAGCACCCCCACGGCCGCCAGGCCGACCCAGAGCAGGTCGCGCGGGCGCCGCGAGCCGATGACAGCGAGCGTGAGCGGGCCGACGAACTCGATGGTCACCGCGATGCCGAGGGGGATGCGCGCGAACGACTGGTAGATCGCCCAGTTCATGACGCCGAGCGTGACCCCGAAGGCGATGACGACCAGCCAGTCGTCCCGCGTCCGCCCGCGCAACGCGGGCCGGGCGAGGAGGCCCAGGACCAGTGCGCTGGTCACCAGCCGCAGCCAGACCATGCCGGTCGGCGAGACCACGTCGAAGAGGTCCTTGGCGATGGCGGCGCCGAGCTGGACCGACAGGATGCCGATCAGCACCAGCCAGACCGGTGAGAATCGCGTCGCCACGCAGTCAATCTAGGTGCGGGGCCGCGGGGCTTCCGCAATCGGCCTGTCCACGGAAAGGTGGCTCCATGACCACGTTGTTGATGATCGGCACCCGCAAGGGGCTCTGGCTGGCGTTCTCAGACGACCGGGACGACTGGAAGGTCACCGGCCCCCACTTCCAGATGGAAGAGGTCTACTCCGTCCTGCTCGACCGGCGCGGTGACACGCCGCGGCTGCTCGCCGGGTGCTCGTCGAGCTGGTTCGGGCCGCAGGTGCGCCGGTCCGAGGACCTCGGCGAGACCTGGCAGGAGACGCCCAACGGAGCAATCCGTTTCCCCGAGGACACCGGGCAGACCCTGGCCCGCGTCTGGCAGCTGGTGCCGGGCGTCGAGGACGGCGTCGTCTGGGCCGGCACCGAGCCGGGCGCGATCTTCCGGTCCACCGACCGCGGCGAGTCCTTCGAGCTGGTCCGCGGGCTGTGGGACCACCCTCACCGCACCGAGTGGGACGAGGGGTTCGGCGGTCAGGCCTTCCACACGATCCTGCCGCACCCGACCGACGGCAACCGGGTGCTCGCCGCCATCTCCACCGGCGGCGTCTACCGCACCGAGGACGGCGGTACGACGTGGGAGGCGTCCAACACGGGCGTGAAAGCGGAGTTCATGCCGGGTGAGCGCTTCTACCCCGAGTTCGGGCAGTGCGTGCACAAGGTCGCCCGCGACTCGGGCGACCCCGAGCGCTTGTTCCTGCAGAACCACGGTGGCGTCTACCGCTCCGACGACGGCGGCGCGTCCTGGACCGACATCGCGCCCGGCCTGCCCAGCGAGTTCGGCTTCGCGATGGTCACCCACCCGACGCAGGCAGACACGGCCTACACCTTCCCGATCTCGGACGCCGGCGCGCGCTGGCCGGTCGATGCCCGCGCGCGGGTGTGGCGCACGACGGACGCTGGCGCGTCCTGGTCGGAGCTCGGCGCCGGCAGCCTGCCCGACGAGTACTACGCGGCGGTGATGCGCGACGCCATGTGCGCCGACGACGAGGACCCGGTCGGCCTCTACTTCGGGGGCCGCAACGGCGTCGTGTGGGGATCGGCCGACGAGGGCGAGTCGTGGCAGCAGGTGGCCGAGGACCTTCCCGACGTTTTGGTCGTCCGGGCTGCGAGGATCTGACCATGGCCGCCTTCGAGATGACCCGCTCCACCGCCATCGCCGCCCCGCCCGAGCGGGTGCACGCCCTGATCGACGACTTCCGCGCCTGGCAGCAGTGGTCGCCCTGGGAAGGCCTCGACCCGGACCTGCAGCGCACCTTCACCGGACCCGAGCGCGGCGTGGGCTCACACTACGAGTGGAGCGGCAACAAGAAGGCCGGTCACGGCACGATGGAGATCATCGAGTCGACGCCCACCGCCGTGGCCGTCGACCTGCGCTTCCTCAAGCCCTTCGAAGCCACCAACATCACGCGCTTCGACCTGACCCCCACCGCGACGGGCACCGATGTCGTGTGGACGATGACCGGCGAGCGCGGCGCGCTGATGGGCCTGATGGGCAAGCTCTACTTCGACAAGCAGATCGGCAAGGACTTCGACCAGGGCCTCGCGCAGCTCAAGGCCACCGCGGAGGCCGGTGCCTGACCCCCGCGGCGATCGCGAGGTGGCCGGTTCAGCTCAGCGACGCGAGTGCGTCGCGCGCTGAGTCGACCCACGCCGAGACGACCTCGGGCGCCAGGACCAGCAGTGCCATCAGCGTCATCGCCAGCACCACCATGACCCCCGGCAGCCAGCCCCCTGGTCGCGCGTCGTGACCCGGCGTCCGTGTGGCGTAGGTATCCAGGTACGTGCTTCGTCGTGCGGTCATCGCACACCCCCATTCCCCACGCCCATTGTCCGCCTGGCAGGCGCGGAAGTCGCCCACCCGAAAGTCAAATATCTTCGTGTCGCGGGGCCGGGACCTGGGCGGGGTGCCGCCGCTGCACACCGGCGAGGACGGTGAACATCGCCAGCACGGTGAACACGACCGCCATCGACAGCGGCGAGCTCAACCGGGACATGGCTTGCGCCCCCTCGGGGACGGAGATCCACGGCGTACCCACGACGTCGGAGAGGGCCGGGCGGTAGGTGTCGTCGAACGCGTTGTTGTCGCCGCGCGTGACGAATCGGTCCCCGTCGACGGCCACGATCCGGTGCATCACGACGTCGCCCAGCCCGTCGCGGTGGAAGACGATGACGTCGCCGACGACGTACTCGTCCTGCGTGCGGGTCACGATCAGGGAGCCCGGCTCGTGGGTCGGCAGCATGCTCGTGCCGACGGTGACGAAGTAGGTCGTCGATCCTCCGAGGTTCGACGGCGCCAGGAACCAGATGCCGGCACCGAGGGCGGCCAGGACGAGCAGCGTGAGCCCGCGCCGGAACCGGCGGGGCTGCGCCGCGCGCTCTGTGTCGGGCGCGGCCGGCACCTCGAGCTGCTGCGTCATGGACCCCCCGATCCCACTGAGGACGGCGACCCCCCGGACGTCCCCCCGAACGCCCCGGGCGGGTCGCGGCCCCAGACTTCGATCCTGCAGTCGGCGACCGGACAGTGTCGTCATCAAAATTGGAGAAATCAGCAGCTGCCCGAGCAGCGCTCGAGGCCCCGAGACGGCACCCCGCTCCCGGCCCCGGTGACTAGCCTTGCCGTCATGACCGATCAGCCGGACCTCAAGCCCCGCTCCCGCGACGTCACCGACGGCCTGGAGAAGGCCGCGGCGCGCGGCATGCTCCGTGCGGTCGGCATGGGCGACGACGACTGGGAGAAGCCCCAGATCGGCGTCGCGTCGTCCTGGAACGAGATCACGCCCTGCAACCTCAGCCTCGACCGCCTGGCCAAGGCCACCAAGAGCGGCGTCCACGCCGCGGGCGGGTTCCCGCTCGAGTTCGGCACCATCTCCGTCTCCGACGGCATCTCCATGGGCCACGAGGGCATGCATTTCTCACTGGTCTCGCGCGAGGTCATCGCCGACTCGGTCGAGACCGTGATGATGGCCGAGCGGCTCGACGGGTCGGTGCTGCTCGCCGGCTGCGACAAGTCGCTCCCGGGCATGCTCATGGCCGCCGCCCGGCTCGACCTCGCCAGCGTCTTCCTCTACGCCGGCACCATCCTGCCGGGCCGCGTCGACGGCGAGGACGTCACGATCATCGACGCCTTCGAGGCGGTGGGCGCCTGCCTGGCCGGCAAGATCAGCCGCGAGCAGGTCGACAAGGTCGAGCGCGCGATCTGCCCCGGTGAAGGCGCCTGCGGTGGTGCCTACACCGCGAACACGATGGCCAGCGTGGCCGAGGCGCTCGGGATGAGCCTGCCCGGCAGCGCCGCCCCGCCGGCTGTCGACCGCCGCCGCGACGGCTACGCCCTCAAGTCCGGCGAGGCCGTCGTCGGGCTGCTGCGGCGCGGCATCACCGCCCGCCAGATCATGACCCGTGAGGCGTTCGAGAACGGGATCGCGGTCGCCATGGCGCTCGGCGGCTCCACCAACGCCGTCCTGCACCTGCTCGCCATCGCCCGCGAGGCCGAGGTCGACCTCACGCTCGACGACTTCACCCGGATCGGCGAGAAGGTCCCCCACCTCGGCGACCTCAAGCCGTTCGGCAAGTACGTCTGGGTCGACTTCGACCGGGTCGGTGGCATCCCGATGCTGATGAAGCTGCTCCTCGACGCCGGGCTCCTGCACGGCGACGCGCTGACCGTGACCGGCAAGACGCTGGCCGAGAACCTCGCCGACATCGACCCGCCCGACGTCGACGACGAGGTCATCCGGAGCCTGGCGCGGCCGATCCACCGCACCGGCGGCCTCACCATCCTGAAGGGCTCGCTCGCCCCCGAGGGGGCGGTGGTCAAGACCGCCGGGTTCGACGACTCGACCTTCACCGGGACGGCCCGCGTCTTCGACGGCGAGCGGGCCGCGCTCGACGCGCTGGCCGCCGGACAGATCGAGGCCGGTGACGCGGTCGTGATCCGCTACGAGGGCCCCAAGGGCGGGCCGGGCATGCGCGAGATGCTCGCCATCACGGGCGCGATCAAGGGCGCCGGGCTCGGCAAGGACGTCCTGCTGATCACCGACGGCCGCTTCTCAGGCGGTACGACGGGCCTGTGCGTCGGCCACCTCGCCCCCGAGGCCGTCGACGCCGGTCCCATCGCGTTCCTCCGCGACGGCGACCGGATCACCCTCGACGTGGCGAACCGCACCCTCGACGTCGACGTGACCGCGGACGAGCTCGCGCAGCGGCAGGAGGGCTGGGAACCGAACCCCCCGAAGTACACCCGCGGCGTCCTCGGCAAGTACGCGAAGGTCGTCCAGTCGGCCGCCCACGGAGCGGTCTGCGGCTGAGCCGCTACGGGTGGATCCGGCTCTGCCAGTCAGGGGGCACGCGGTCGGCCGGGCCGGGGGAGGACTGGTCGTCGGGACGGGAGGTCGGCGGGGCGAGCGGTGGCAGCAGCACGCCCTTCTGACGCTCGTAGTCCCACCCCCAGTCCTCGCCCGGCTCGAAGCTCTGGACCACCGGGTGGCCGGACTCGTGGAAGTGGGCCGTCGCATGCTGAGAGGGCGAGGAGTCGCAGCAGCCGACGTGGCCGCACTCCGCGCAGCGGCGCAGGTGCACCCACCAACCGCCCGCTTCGTCACACTCGACGCAGCCGGAGCCGCTGGGCCGGACCTCGGGGTGGACGCGCTCGTGGACCATGGCAGCAGTGTTGCCCCGCCGGGGCGGAGACTCAACACACTGCGCCGTACTTCTCTGAGAGGCACGTGGCCCGGACCTTGAACGGTCCGGGCCACGTGGTCAGGCTGGGGTTCGGTCAGAGGCCGAGTCCGAGCCGTCCGAGGATGCGGTTGAGCAGGTTGACCAGCCGCCCGAGGGCGCCCTGGAGACCGCCGTCGAGCAGCCCGGCAACTGCGCAGAGCAGGTTCCCGAGCAGCTTGCCCTGGCCGGACTGGGCGACGATGTCGAGCACCACCCGGTTGAGGTGGATCTCCAGCCCGAGCAGGTCGAGGTCGAGCGGACCGAGCACCAGGTTCAGGATGTCGCACGGTGCGGAGGCGGCCGCCTTCTGGCCGGCCCCCGCCGTCGCAGCCTCACCGTTGATCGACTTGACGCGCATCTTCCGCATCACGCCGAACGTCCTCGTGCTGCCGTCCTCGTTGTGGACCACTCCCTGCAGGAGGCCACGGACGAACACCTTGCCGTTCTTCTTGGAGAACGTGAGCGGCACGAACTTGCCACGCACGCTGCGGCCGTCCGCGGTGGTGCCGCGGATCCGTGAGGTGAGCTCCCCCTGTGCTGAGTGGGCCACGGGTGGGGCGCTGCTCGCGCTCGAGGGGGCCGGGGGAGCGGCCGTGGTCGCCGTGCTTCCCAGGAGGACCGCCAGGCTTGCCGTCACCACGAGGGAGACGAGCACCGCGAGAGGACCCGCGACGCGCCTGTTTCTGAGATTCAACATGATGATTCCCTCCGTAAGAGATCCGGTTCCGGAGAACCGGAAGACCTCGCCGCTGCGCGGGGCCTCTTTGCGACGGTAGGCGCGTACCCACGGGTAAAAATCACCGAAAGGAGGGCGTCTGCTCAGATGGGGTAGAACAGCGGCGTGACCCTCGCTCCCGCCGCCGAGCTCGACGCCGCCGACAAGCTGGCACACCATCGCGAGCGGTTCGTCGACGCCGAGACCGATCTCGTCTACTTCGACGGCAACTCGCTCGGCCGACCGCTGCGTGCCAGTGCCGACCGGCTGTCACGCTTCATCACCGACGAGTGGGGCGGGCGGCTGATCCGGGGCTGGGACGAGGCATGGATGGACCTGCCCCTCACTGTCGGCGACGACCTCGGCCGCACCGTGCTCGGCGCCGCACCGGGTCAGGTCACCATCGGCGACTCGACGACCGTGCTGCTCTACAAGGCCATGCGCGCTGCCGTGGCGGCGCGACCCGGTCGCACCGAGATCGTGATCGACCGCGACAACTTCCCGACCGACCGCTACGTCGCGGCGGGGATCGCCGAGGAGTGCGGGCTCACGCTGCGCTGGATCGATGTCGACACCGCGTCGGGGGCCACCGTGGAGCAGGTGGCCGAGGCGGTGGGGGAGCAGACCGCGCTGGTCACGCTCAGCCACGTCGCCTACCGCTCTGCCTGGCTGGCCGACGCTGCGACGATCACGTCGGTCGCACACGATGCCGGCGCGCTCGTGCTGTGGGACCTCTCCCACTCGGGCGGCTCGGTGCCCGTGGAGCTGGACGCGTGGCGCGCCGACCTCGCCGTCGGCTGCACCTACAAGTACCTCAACGGCGGGCCTGGCTCACCGGCGTACGTCTACGTCGCCACGCGGCACCTCGACACCTTCACCCAGCCGATCCAGGGGTGGATCGGCGCGGCCGACCCGTTCCTGATGGGGCCGACCTACGCGCCGGCCGAGGGCATCCGCCGCTTCCAGTCGGGGACCCCGCCGATCCTCGGCCTGCTGCCGGTGCGCGACATGCTGGCGCTCATCGAGGAGGTCGGCATCGAGGCGATCCGTGAGAAGTCCGTCGCGCTCACGTCGTACGCCGTGGAGCTGGCCGACGAGCTGCTCGCGCCGCTGGGCGTCGAGGTCGCCTCGCCGCGCGACGCGGAGCTGCGGGGCGGCCACGTGACGCTGCTTCACCCGGCGATGAAGCTCGTCACCGAGCGGCTGTGGCAGCGCGACGTGATCCCCGACTACCGCGACCCGGACGGGCTGCGGGTCGGACTGTCACCCCTCTCGACGTCGTTCGCCGAGGTCGAGGCGGGCATGACGGCGGTGCGAGAGGCGCTGGGCGACGCGAGCTGACGCAGGTTGACACCCGGCCCCGGAGGTCTAGCGTGCGAGGTGGAGCGGGCTCGGGCACTCCTGACCGAGGAGGGAGTCAGACATGCTGAAGGACAGCAGCGTCACAGCCAACATCCCGGCCGCCGACCTGGGACGCGCTCGAGAGTTCTACGCCGACAAGCTCGGCCTCACGCCGAGCGGCGAGAACCCGGGCGGGCTGGTCTACACGACCGGCGGCGGAACCATGTTCTTCCTGTACGAGACCGAGTTCGCGGGGCAGGCGGGTCACACGATCGCGCAGCTGCACGTGGCCGACGTTCCCGCAGAGGTGGCCGAGCTGGCTGCCCGCGGGGTGACGTTCGAGCACTACGACATGCCCGGTGTCTCCTGGGACGGTGACGTGGCGTCGATGGAGGGGATGGGCCGCGCCGCCTGGTTCAAGGACAGCGAGGGCAACATCCTCTGTCTCGACGACGCCCAGGCCTGAGCCGCGACAGGTCTGGCACGCTCGGGGCATGGATCCGCGCGTCTCGTTCATCACCCTCGCCGTGTCCGACCTGGGTGCCACTCGACGGTTCTACGTCGACGGCCTCGGCTGGGAGCCGGCGTTCGAGCAGGCCGGGGAGGTGCTGATGTTCGAGGTCGCCGAGAAGGTCGTGCTGTCGTTGTGGGCCGAGTGGGGGTTCGAGGAGGAGGTCGGGCCGATCCGGCGGGGGACCGGCCTGGTCCCGATCACCCTCGCCCACAACCTCGCCACGCGTGAGGAGGTGGACCGAGTCCTCGCCGACGCCCGGGCCGCCGGCGCGCACGAGGTCTCCGACGGCGTCGAGCGTGAGTGGGGCGGCTACACGGGCTACTTCGCCGACCCCGACGGCTTCCGCTGGGAGATCGCCCACAATCCCGGGCCGATCGGCCAGTCCGTCCTCTGAGCGCCGACATGTGGGACCGGAGGTCCACGATCTGGGACGCATGACAGACTCCACTGACGGCCCGACGAGCCGGGGCGTACGCTGACGGCATGCGACTGCACCTCCTTGTACGCACCGGACGCGCCGACTGACGGTCACACCGAATTGGCCGACCAGCCGACGCGTCGCCCCTCGTTGCCCAGCAACGGAGGGGCCTTTTCATTTGGCAGAGCTTTGCCAAGCCACACGGACGAAGGACGGACCACCCAGATGAGCGAGATGACAGGCGCGCAGAGCCTGATCCGGTCTCTCGAGGCCGCCGGGACCGAGACCATCTTCGGCATCCCGGGCGGTGCGATCCTCCCCGCCTACGACCCGCTCATGGACAGCTCGATCCGCCACATCCTGGTCCGCCACGAGCAGGGCGCCGGTCACGCCGCCCAGGGGTACGCCGCCGCCACCGGTCGCGTCGGCGTCTGCATGGCGACCAGCGGCCCCGGCGCCACCAACCTGGTCACCCCGATCGCGGACGCCCACATGGACTCGGTGCCGATGGTGGCCGTCACCGGTCAGGTAGGGGCCGCGGCGATCGGCACCGACGCCTTCCAGGAGGCCGACATCCGCGGCATCACGATGCCGATCACCAAGCACAACTTCCTGGTCACCGACCCCGCCGAGATCCCGCGCGTGGTCGCTGAGGCGTTCTACATCGCCAGCACCGGCCGCCCCGGCCCGGTCCTGGTGGACGTCGCGAAGTCGGCACTCCAGGCGACCACGGACTACGCGTGGCCGAGCGAGCTGCGGCTGCCCGGCTACCGCCCGGTGACGCGCCCCCACTCCAAGCAGATCCGCGAGGCGACCCGGCTCCTGCTCGAGGCGAGGCGCCCGGTCCTCTACGTCGGCGGCGGCGTGATCCGCGCCCGCGCCAGCGCCGAGCTCGCGCGTCTCGCCGAGCTGACCGGGATCCCGGTCCTCACCACGCTGATGGCCCGCGGTGCGTTCCCGGACAGCCATCCGCAACACCTCGGCATGCCCGGCATGCACGGCACGGTCGCCGCGGTCGCGGGGCTCCAGAAGAGCGACCTCATCGTCAGCCTCGGCGCCCGCTTCGACGACCGCGTCACCGGCAACCTCGAGACCTTCGCCCCGGGCGCCCTGGTGATCCACGCCGACATCGACCCGGCCGAGATCGGCAAGAACCGCCACGCGGACGTCCCGATCGTGGGCGACGTCCGCGAGGTCATCTCCGACCTGCTCGTCGCACTGCAGGCGGAGGCGGACGCCGGACACACCGGCGACTACGAGGCATGGGTCTCGTTCCTGGCGGGCGTGAAGAAGAAGTACCCCCTCGGCTACGACCAGCCCGCCGACGGCTCCCTCGCCCCGCAGCTGGTCACCGAGCGGCTCGGTGCGATCGCCGGGCCCGACGCCATCTACTGCGCGGGCGTCGGCCAGCACCAGATGTGGGCGGCCCACTTCGTCGGCTACGAGAAGCCGAACACGTGGATCAACTCCGGCGGCCTCGGCACGATGGGCTTCGCCGTGCCCGCGGCGATGGGCGCCAAGGTCGGCAAGCCCGACACCCCGGTGTGGGCGATCGACGGCGACGGTTGCTTCCAGATGACCAACCAGGAGCTCGCCACCTGTGCCATCAACGACATCCCGATCAAGGTCGCGGTCATCAACAACGAGTCGCTGGGCATGGTGCGGCAGTGGCAGACGCTGTTCTACAACGAGCGCTACAGCAACACCGACCTCGAGTCCAAGCGCATCCCCGACTTCGTGAAGCTCGCGGAGGCCTACGGCTGCGTCGGGCTCGCCTGCGACAGCCCGGACGACGTCGACGCCACGATCACCAAGGCGATGGAGATCAACGACGTGCCGGTGGTGGTCGACTTCCGGGTCCACCGCGACGCGATGGTCTGGCCGATGGTCGCGGCCGGATCGAGCAACGACGACATCAAGTACGCCCGCGACCTCGCCCCCGACTTCGACGAGGACGACCTCTGACCATGAGCATTCACACCCTCTCGGTCCTGGTGGAGAACAAGCCGGGCGTGCTCGCTCGTATCGCGGGGCTGTTCAGCCGCCGCGGCTTCAACATCCACTCGCTCGCGGTCGGCCCGACCGAGCACCCCGAGGTCTCCCGGATGACCATCGTGGTCAACGTCGAGGACTCGCCGCTCGAGCAGGTCACCAAGCAGCTCAACAAGCTGATCGAGGTCATCAAGGTCGTCGAGCTCGACGACGCCGGTTCGGTGACCCGCGAGCTGCTGCTGGTCAAGGTGCGCGCCGACGCGGACACCCGCGGCCAGGTGCTCGACGCCGTCCAGCTGTTCAAGGCCCGCGTCGTCGACGTCGCGCCCGACGCCGTGACCGTCGAGGTCACCGGCAGCGCCGACAAGCTGGCCGGCTTCCTCAAGCTCGTCGAGCCGTTCGGCATCCGCGAGCTGGTGCAGTCCGGGATGGTCGCCATCGGTCGCGGCTCCCGGTCGATCTCCGAGCGCACCCTGCGCCCCGTCCCCATCCCCGCACCGCCAGCCGCCGTCGTTCCCGGCGGCTGACCCACCACCCACCGAAGGAGAGCCACCAGTGGCTGAGATGTTCTACGACGACGACGCCGACCTCGCCCTGATCCAGGGCAAGAACGTCGCCGTCATCGGATACGGCAGCCAGGGGCACGCCCACGCGTTGTCGCTGCGCGACTCAGGAGTCGACGTCCGCGTCGGGCTCCAGGAGAACAGCCGCTCACGCGCCAAGGCCGAGGCGGAGGGACTGCGCGTCGTCACCCCGGCCGAGGCCGTCGAGGAGGCCGACCTCGTCGTGATCCTCGCTCCCGACCAGGTCCAGCGCACCCTCTACGCGAACGAGATCGAGCCGCACCTCACCGAGGGCGACACCTTGGTCTTCGGCCACGGCTTCAACATCCGGTTCGGCTTCATCGAGCCCCCGGCGGGCGTCGACGTCTTCATGGTCGCGCCCAAGGGCCCCGGCCACCTGGTGCGTCGCGAGTACGTCGACGGACGCGGCGTACCCGTCCTCGTGGCGGTCGAGAAGGACGAGTCCGGGACCGCCTGGGACCTCGCGCTCTCCTACGCCAAGGCCATCGGCGGTCTCCGGGCGGGCGGCATCAGGACCACGTTCGCCGAGGAGACCGAGACCGACCTGTTCGGCGAGCAGGCCGTCCTGTGCGGTGGAGCGAGCCAGCTGGTGATGTACGGCTTCGAGACCCTGATCGAGGCCGGCTACCAGCCCGAGGTGGCCTACTTCGAGTGCCTCCACGAGCTGAAGCTGATCGTCGACCTCATGTACGAGGGCGGCATCGCCAAGCAGCGCTGGTCGGTCTCCGACACCGCCGAGTACGGCGACTACGTCTCCGGACCGCGGGTCATCACGCCGCAGGTGAAGGAGAACATGCAGACGATCCTCGCGGAGATCAAGGACGGCACCTTCGCGCAGCGGTTCATCGACGACCAGGACAACGGTGGCAAGGAGTTTGCCGAGCTGCGCCGGCAGGGCGAGCAGCACCCGATCGAGCAGACCGGCCGCGAGCTCCGCAAGCTGATGGCCTGGGTCAAGTCCCACGACTCCGACTACGTCGAGGGGACTGCCACCCGCTGAGGCCCGCCCGGCGGGCAGCGGAAGGGCATGGCGCGACCCCGGCCACCGAATCGTGAGATCCGGTGGCCGGGGTCGCGGTCCGACCCGGCACCCCCCGGTCGCCGGTCGAACCGGCACGGCTCCCCCTCGCCGTGCCCGTGGTGCGTCCCGTCCCCCCGAATCGGGACGCACCTGGTCACACGTGGGTCAGTTGGCGACCTCGACGTGGACCATCGGGTTGTACAGGTAGCTCGACCCGGAGGCGTCCCCGTCGTCGAAGTTCTCGAGGACGACCCGCACCTTGTGGAAGCCGGGCCCGACCTTCCCGCAGTACTGCCCGGCCAGCGAGCCGTAGTTGGTGAGGTTGTAGAAGTACTCGTTGCCTCCCGCCGTCGGAGTCATGTCGACCCCGTCGAGGAGGACCCGGGCGCGGCCGACGTCGCCGTTGTCGCCGACGTAGGTGTGGTGGGCGGTGAACGTGACGAACACGGTGTCCTTGCCGGAGTTCGGGCCCTTGAACTGCTGGACGGTGCCCGGGATCGTGGCGGGCGAGTTGGCCTGGAACCAGTCGGAGCTGCCGCCGGTCATGGCCTTCTTCTGCGCACCGCCCGTACAGGGCGTGACCGCGGCAGCCGCGGCGGCGCTGGCCTTGGGTGCGGCCGGCTCGGCGGCCTTGTCGTTGTCGGCGGCCTGGCTCATGCCCGGCGCGGCGGCGGCCAGTGAGCCGGCGACGAGCACCGGGACGGCTGCGGCGATGAAGCGCTTCTTCATGGTTCTCCCCCTTGGTAGGACGTCCGGCCGGGATCGGCCGGCGACTCGAACGCTCAGGAGCACGCCACCCGGACCCTGATACACGGCTCCTGTGACGGATGTGAGGGATGTGGGAGGTGCCGATTGGTCCCCAACGGCAGGTTTCCGGTCGCGAACGTGTCGTTGGTGACCACTGGATCGATCCATGAATCCGACACGGTGCTGAGGTCGGTGCCTCGCGCTCGGCGCGACAGCGCAGGCGCCGGAGCACTACGCTGAAACCTGGGGTGCCGTTCGCGTATCACCGGAGGGCACCGCCACTCCTATCCAGCGTGACCATGGCACTCGAGGACCGAATGGCCGTCCAGGAGTCTGCAGCAGGCGCTCCCGCCGAGACGACGACGTGGGACCGCGCCGCTGACTGCTGCTCGCGCTGGCTCGATGGCGACACCACGGGTCTCGACGACCTGGTGCGCCTGATGACGCCGGTGCTGTGGCAGGTGGCGCGCGCGTGCTCGCTGACCGAGCCAGCGGCCGAGGACGTCGTGCAGACGACCTGGGTCGCCTTCGTCCGCTCCGCGCGCCGGCTGCGCGACACGCAGTCCGTCGGTGGCTGGCTCACGACGACTGCCCGCCGCGAGGCGTGGCGGGTGTCGCAGGCCGGGACCCGGACGACGTACGTCGAGGACGGCATGCTGGAGCGGGTCGTCCCTCGGCAGCGCTCGGCCGAGGCCGAGGTGGTCACCCGCGACGAGAGCGACCAGCTCTGGTCCGCGGTCGGCGCGCTCGACGAGCGTTGCCAGATGCTGTTGCGGGTGGTCGCGTTCTCCGACCGACCGGACTACGCCGGGATCGCGCGCGACCTCGACATGCCCGTGGGCAGCATCGGACCCACCCGGATGCGGTGCCTTCGCAAGCTCAAGGCGCTGCTGGACGACAGGAGCTCGTCATGACTGAATCCCCCGCGCGCGACCCGCTGTTCGACCGGCTGGCGGACACCTGGTCGCGCCACGATCCCGTACCGCCGTCGCTGGCCGAGCGGATGGTGGGCGTCGTCCGCGCCGAGCTCGAGGTCGACCCGTTCGACGTGGAGTACGAGCTGTTGGTGCTGACCAGCGGCAGCAACCAGCTGGTCGGCACCCGTGCCACCACGACCGGCCCGGTGACGCTGCAGTTCGACGCCGACGAGCTGCAGCTTCTGGTCCGCGTGCGCCAGCTGTCGGACGACGAGTGCCGGATCGACGGCTGGGTGACGCCGGCCAGCGAGCTGGCCGTCACCGCGATCCAGGGTGACCGGCGGACCGAGGCCGTCGTGACCGCGCCGGGCCGGTTCGAGTTCACGTCACTGGGCCGCGAGCCCACCCGGCTGATCCTGTCGACGAGGTCGACCGACGCCGACAGCACCAGGTTCGGGACGGCCGCCTTCGATCTCTGACCAGCACCAACCTCGGGGAGGGAAACCCGCATGATCATCAAGGACAACGACGACGTCCGGGCCGGGCTGGTCGTCGACCGTGAGCCGACCCTGCCCGGTCCCGACGCGCTGCGCGGGACCGGTGGCCGCACGCTCGACCCGGAGACCTCGGTCAGCCTGCCCGACCGCGGCGACGGGAACGGGGCGGTCGTCCCGCGGCCGACGGTCTACGTCTCGCACCGGGTGCTGGTCAGCGCCGAGGCCGCGAACCGTCGCGTCCAGCTGCGCGACGGTCGCGAGGTCAGCCTGGTCGAGTTCCTCGACGTGGTGGTGGCCCGGGAGTTCGGCTGGACGTTGATCCACGACGGCGGCTACCCGGCCCGGCAGACCCGGCTGGGGGAGAAGCCGGTGGGCCTGACCCGCTACGAGATCGCCGTCCGGGTCGACGACGGGAAGAAGGGCGAACGCATCCCGACCGAGCCGGAGCAGCCCCAGCGGCTGCCGTTGACGCCCGACGCCTGGCGACTGCTGCAACAGGCGCGGCTGCTGCTGGGCAACCAGGCACTGGCCGGCGTAGGTCTCGACCACCTGCTCACGGGACTGGTGGGACTGGCCTCGTCCCCCTACCACTCGTCCAACCCCTACCACTCGTCCAACCCGTACCACTCGTCGAACCCGGCCTCGGGCTACGGCAGCGTGGACGGCGGGCGGCAGCCGGTGTCGTACGCCGGCGCGCCGCCGGTGCGATGCGGCGACGACGAGGTGTCCGGTCGCAGGCCCGCCGTCGGGATCCTCGACACCGGGTGCGGCCGGCATCCCTGGCTCGACGCGGTGGTGACGCAGGACGTCGAGCTGGACCCGGGAGACCCGATCGGGCACGCGGCGGCGACCACTCCGCCGAGGCCGGACATCGGCGGCGACTGGGTGGGCCCGCTCGACGGTGTGCTCGACGCACTGTCGGGCCACGGGACGTTCATCGCGGGGCTGGTGCACCAGGCGTGCCCCGACGCCGACCTCTACACGTGGCGAGTCGTGCCTTCGGAAGGGCCGATCTCCGAGAGCGACCTGATCCTGGCACTCACCGGGATCGCCGAGCTGGTCCGACGCGACGCCGCCGGCGAGAAGAGGGACGACGGCACTCCGTCCGGGCTGCGACTCGACGTCCTGTCGCTCTCGATGGGCTACTACCACGAGACGCCCGAGGACGACGCGCTCGTCGACTCGACGTTCAAGGACCTGCTCACGATCCTCGGTGAGAGCGGCTGCGCCGTGGTCGTCTCGGCCGGGAACGACGGCATCGACCGTCCGCAGTACCCCGCCGCCTTCGCACCCTGGTCGCAGGGTGTCAGCCCGCTGCCCGACGATCCGTCGCGGGTGTCGGTGACCTCGGTGGGTGCTCTCAACCCCAACCTCGACTCGGTGGCGCTGTTCAGCAACACCGGCGACTGGGTGAACTGCTACGCGCCGGGCGCGGCCGTCCTCAGCACGATGCCTGCCTTCCAGGGGGGACTGGAGCCGGGTGCCCGCACCACGGCGTACGGCTGGCGGCGTGAGGCGATCGACCCGGACAACTACGGCCGCCGGGCCGCGGCCGCCCAGGTCGAGGACAAGGAGCCGGACCCCGTCGGCGGGTTCGCCCTGTGGAGCGGGACGTCGTTCGCCGCACCGGTCCAGGCGGGCCGGATCGCGCAGCAACTGGCGGAGCGACTACTGGGGGAGCGTGGGACCTCGGACAAGACCGACGAGCGCGTCGCACTGCTCCGGGAGGCGAGGGAGACCGCGATGCCGCCGGGAGCGCCCGGGACGTGACGTGCTGACGGCCGACGAGCTGAGTGCCCGGGGTCGGGAGGCGAGCACCGCCGGGCGACACGCCCTGGCAGTCTCGTTGCTCACGCGCGCCGTCGACCGGGCTGCCGACGCCAACCAGCGGGCGACCGCTCTGCAGTCACTCGCCCACGCCACGGCCGAGAAGGGGTCACCCACCAGCGGGATCGAGCTCTGCCGACAGGCGCTGGAGCTCGATGGGCTCGACGACCGCGTCCTCGGACTCGTCCACTCGCAGCTCGGGCTGCTGCTGATGCGCAAGGGGGCCAACGCCGAGGCGCTCGCCGAGTTCGCGGCGGCTCAGCCGCTCGTGCGCGACGACGACGACCTGATCGGTCGCCTGCACCTGAATCGCGGCAACATCCACCTGCAGCGTGCCGACGCCGCGAGCGCGGCGGGCGACTTCGAGCTCGCGCGCGCCCGCAGCCACGACCGGGTCGACCGGGCGATGGCGACCCACAACCTGGGCTACGTCGAGCTGCTCCGCGGCGACATCGTCTCGGCGCTCCGGTTCATGGACGAGGCCGCCCCGGTGCTCGCGCCGCTCTCGCCGGTGTCGGAGGCAGTGGGCGTGGTCGACAAGGCCGAGGTGCTCTCCGCCGCGGGGATGCCGATGGCCGCAGCCCGGCTGCTCGACGGGGCGGTACGCACCTACGCCCACCACCGGCTGCGGCAGTTCCAGGGAGAGGCGCTGGTCGTCCGGGCCAGGTCGTTGCTGCTCGTGCGTCCCGCGGAGGCAGCCACGTCGGCGCGTCGGGCCGCCCGGGTGCTGCGCAGCCGTGGCAACGAGGAGTGGGCGCTGCGCGCCGAGGCGCTCGCGTTCGAGGCCGACGTACGCCGCAAGCTCGACTCGCCCGGCACTCGCACCCTCGCCTGGTGGTCGGCGACCCGCGACCGGTCGGCCGACCTGGAGGAGCGGCTCACCGCTCGTGGTCTCGCCGCCGAGCGCAGGGACGTGGCGCTCCACCGGGCGCTGGCGGCGGTGCGGACCCCCGGCGTGGCCTCTGTACGTGTGCCGCCCTCGCCCCCGGGAATCGAGGAACCGATCGGCACCCGGCTGCTCCGCGAGGAGGTACAGGCGCGAGCCGCCTGGCAGCGGGGCCGGAGGGCGGCGTCGCTCGACCGGGTGCGACGCGGACTCGCCGACCTGCACGCGTGGCAGTCGTCGTACGGCAGCCTCGACCTGCAGAGCTCGCTGGTCGGCCACGGCCGGTCGCTGGCGCGCCTCGGCCTCGACCTGGCAGTCGAGGACGGCCGGCCGGAGGTCGTGCACGAGTGGTCGGAGCGGGCCAGGGCGCTGGTCGCGCGGGTGCCGCCGGTCCGGCCGCCGGCTGACCCCGACGCCGCCGACCGGCTGACCTCGCTTCGCATGCTTCCGCCGGGCAGCCCACCGGAGGAGCGGAACCGCCTGCGGGAACGGATCCGGGAAGAGGCCTGGTTCCGCCCGGGTGCCGGCACCGTGCTCGAGCCGCTCGACCTCGACGAAGTCCGATCCCGGCTGGGCGGCGACGCGCTGGTGAGCTATGTGGTCGGGCACCGGGTGCTGCACGCCCTGGTCGTCACGGACCAGACGGTCGACGTGCTGCGGCTGGCGCCGTTGGCGCGCGTCGACGGCCTCCTGCCGGGGCTCGCGGCCGACCTCGACATGGCCGCGGTCAGCGACCTGCCTCCGGCGATCCGCGACGGTGTGACCCGGGGACTGGCCGCGCGGCTGGAGGCGCTGGCGGGCGTGCTCATCGCGCCCGTGCAGCGGCTGCTCGGCGACCGGAGGCTCGTCGTGGTGCCGGCAGGTCGGCTGGCCGGGGTGCCGTGGTCGATGCTGCCAGGGCTCATCGGCCGACCGGTCACGGTCGCCCGGTCCGCGTCGCTGTGGGCGGACGCGCCTGCCGCCACACCCTGGGCGAGGGCTGGGCTGGTGGCCGGCCCGGGAGTTCCGCGGGCGGAGCAGGAGGTGTGTGAGGGTGCGGCCGCCTGGGGTGCCCGCGCCGAGGTGCTGACCGGCGCTGCTGCGCAGGCTGAGGCCGTGGCGCGGTTGACGGCTGAGGTCGACGTCCTCCACGTCGCCGCCCACGGGCACCACGCCGACGAGCACCCGCTGTTCTCGGGTCTGGAGCTGGTCGACGGGACCTGGTTCGGGTACGACGTCGAGCTGCTGCCCAGGCTGCCGTCGCTGGTGGTCCTCTCGGCCTGCGAGGTCGGCCGCTCGACCGTCCGGTGGGCCGAGGAGCTGGTCGGCATGACCGTTGCGTGGCAGCACGCCGGTGCCCGGTGCGTGATCGCCGCCCCGGCGGCGGTCAACGACGAGCTGGCCGTCGCCACCCTGCCCGGCCTGCACCGCGGCCTCGCAGCCGGACGGGCGCCCGCCGACGTCCTGGCCGAGCTCGCCCCGGCGGAAGGACTTCCGCTCACCTGCTTCGGCGCCGGCTGGTAGCCGGGTGGCAGCTCAGCGGCAGCCCGCCGCCAGCTGCTGCACGCGTGCCTGGACGGCCGGGTCGCTCGGTGCCGAACGTCGGGTCGGAGAGCTGGGACACGGAGTAGGTCTCCACCAGCCGTCCGGCCACGCAGCGGGCGACCGCGTTCGTCGCGCCCGCCTTCAGCAGACCGGCTCCGAGCCCGGTCCGGACGGAGACGAGCTCCACGGCCTCGGCGGACATGTCGTTGCCGCCGGCCGCGGCCTTGCCGGGATCACACGACTCGAGGCGCAACCCGCCCCCGGCCTCCGACACGGTGGTCGGCGAGCCCGGTGCGGCATCGACCCAGCGCCGCACCGCGGACAGCATCCGACCGGTGTCCGCGCGGGTGGCGCCGGTGTAGGCCATGCGCACGCACGATCGTCCCGCCTTCTCGTAGGCGACGTAGGCGTCACCTCCCCAGCCGTCGGCGGCGGCGAGGGCATCCAGCAGCGGCAGCCGCTCGGCGAGCATGAGATACCACGTGAGTGCTCCGAACTCTCCGGAGTCGAGCTCCTTCTCACCACGCCGGGTCGCGGGCGCCTTCACCTCGCGGGCTGCTTCGTCCTCGGTCAGGACGCGGAACGGATCGAGCAAGGTCACGTCGTGGGACGGCGTGTCCGCCAACAGCTCGTCGACCGCCGCGTTGCCGCCGTCCGTGGCCACGGTGAAGACGAGGCCCCCGCCCAGGGTGTAGGGCGTCGTCAGCAGGGTGACGAGCGTCTCGGGAACCTCCGAGAGCCGTTTGCGGGCCTGGTCGCCGGCGTCGGACTGGCCGGCGTCGAGCTTGCGCCGCTGCTGTGGGGTCAACGAGGCGCGGTAGAGGCTTTCGACGCGCTCGGCATCGCCCTCGACGACGGCCAGCAGCAGGGAGGCCGTGGCTGAGTCGGGGCGGTCCTTGGCCTGCTTCTCGAGCACGTCCATCCGGTTCCCGATCCCGAAGTGCTGGTCCTGGAGCGCATGGGTCAGCTCGTGGACCAGCGTCGATCGGACGGCCGCGGTCACCTTCTTGCCGCGGATCGTGATCCTCTGGTCGTCGAACGAGTAGTACGCCAGCGTCCCGCCCGCGCTGAAGTCGTTGACGGACTTGAACAGGTCGACGTCGCCGGACAGCAGACCGATCGCCCGCAAGAGCCCGGTGTCCTGCTCGATCTCCTGACGATCCTCCGCCGTGAGGTCGTCCTGGTCGGCGGTCACGCCCTTCTCGAACTTGGTGTCGGGCAGGAACCTGACCGCGACCGGGTGCCTGAAGTCGAGGCCGCGCTCCTTCTCGACGATCTTGACGTACGGCGCGACGCGGCGGTCCCACCTGTCCGGGTGCGACGGCGGCGTCGCGGCAGAGGTCTTGGCCTTCTCGTCGGAGAACACGAACGCACCGACGATGGCGAGGGCCAGGGCGACGGCGACGGCGATGGCCGTGGCGACCACCCACGTCGGCACGTCGGACGTGGAGTCGCCCGAGGTGGCGCCGGCGTGGCCGGCGAGTTCCCGAGAGCGCTCATGGTGAAAACGGTAGAGGCGCAACACGTCCCGTGTGGGCCGATTGCGTGATCTCCCGCCATGCCGGACGGTCCGGCCGCCTTCGCGACCGGACCGTCCGACGTCTACCCACCCCCGTGCGGGCAGACGGATCCGCGGGGCCCCTACTTGACCTCGGACCGCCGCAGCAGCATCAGACCGACGGTGAGCGGGATGACGAGCCAGATCAAGCCGGAGACGCCGAGCTGGGCCCAGTGCTGCCCGGTGAGGGTCTCGTCGTACAACCGGGTCTGGCTGAAGTTGAAGTCGACCCAGGGCTGCAGGTCGCGGAACCAGTCCTGGAAGGCGGCCAGCATCGCGAACACGGTCGGCAGGAGCAGCGAGTAGACGAAGTAGCCCACGATGGCGCCGGGGGAGTTGCGGATCACCACTCCGAGCATGAAGCCGATCGTCATGCCCAGCACGTTCGCGAGCACGATGTTGGCGAACTCGGCCGCTTGGACGTCCCAGACGGTCGGTGCGCCGGAGATCGCGGTACCGACCACGTTGCCCAGGGCGCCGATGCCCAGTGCCACGAACATCGACACCACGCCGATGACGAGGGCGCCGATCGCCTTCGCGGCGATCACCCGGCCCCTGCTCGGGACGAGGGTGAACGTGGTCAGCCCGCTGCGTTGGCTCCACTCGCTGGTGACCGAGAGGATCGCGACCATCGGCAGCACCACGGCCATGGGGAAGCCGATCGCACTCGCAAAGGCCTCGTAGGTCTGGGACTCCTCGGGCGCGAACAGGATCGTGGCGCCGGTGGCGAGGACGGCCAGGATGCCGATGCTCGCCATCAGCCAGAACCCGGAACGGGTGTCGAACATCTTGCGCAGCTCGACGCCGATGATGCGACTGGTCGGGATCGGGCGTACGACGCGGCGGGGTCGTGGGGTGACGGTGACCTCGGGGTCGACGGTCGTGGCGGTGAGGGTGGTCATGCTGCTGCTCCTCCTTCAGGAACTTCGTCGCGCTGGGACTCGGCGGTGAGCTCGAGGAACATCTCCTCGAGGCCGGCGCTGTCCGCGGAGCGCAGCTCGGTCAGGGCGACGCCGGCCGCGAGAGCGATCCGGCCGATCTGGTGGGTGTCGGCGTCGGTGTGGAGTGAGCCGCCACCGGAGAGCGAGGCGCCGACGCCGGCTTCCGCGAGCGCGCCGGCCAGCCGGGCGTTGTCCGCGGACGACACGACCGTGCCGGCTGCTGACAGGAGTTCCTGCTTGGTGCCCTGGGCGACGATCCGGCCGTTGCCGATCACGACGATGTCGTCGGCGATGACCTCGATCTCGTGCAGCAGGTGCGAGGACAGCAGCACGGTGCCGCCCTGGTCGGCATACTCGCGCAGCAGGTCGCGCATCCAGCGGATGCCGGCCGGGTCGAGGCCGTTGGCGGGCTCGTCGAGGACCAGCACCGCGGGGTCGCCGATGAGGGCGGTCGCGATGCCGAGCCGCTGCCGCATCCCGAGGGAGTAGTTGCGGACCCGGCGCTCGGCCTCCTTCTCGGTCAGCGACACCCGGTGCAGCATCTCGGGCACCCGGCTGGCCGGCAGCCCCATGGTGCGGGCCGCCAGCGTGAGGATCTCGCGGCCGGTGCGGCCGGCGTGCTGGGCCGAGGCGTCGAGGAGCACGCCGATCTCGAGGCCCGGGTTCGGCAGGTCGGCGTACCGACCGCCGAGGACCTCGACGTGCCCCGAGCTGGCCGGAGTCAGGCCGACCATGATCCGCATGGTGGTCGACTTGCCGGCGCCGTTGGGGCCGAGGAAGCCGGTCACGCGGCCGGGTCGGGCGGTGAACGAGACGTCGTCGACGGCGGTGACGCCGCGATAGCTCTTGGTCAGGTGGTCAACGGTGATCATGAGCCGAAGCCTCGCCCGGACCGGCCTCCCGCCACATCGGGGACGGCACCCCTGCCCACCCCGGTCGGACCCCGACCCGGTCTCGGGGTCTGCCCCCGAGACCTCAGCCGCGCGGTCGCTGGCCCTGCGCGGACTTGTCGGCGACGTCAGCCACGCGCACCGCCCGCGTCTCCGCCTGCTTGGCGAGCACGATCCAGGCGAGGGCCTGCTTGCGGGCCGACGGCGGGAAGGACTCCCAGTGGTCGCGGGCGCCCGGCTGCGCGTCGAGCGCCGCGCCCAGGTCGGCGGGCACGACCAGGTCCTCGACGTCGTCCATCAGGGTCCACATCCCGCTGGCCCGCGCGGCCTCGACGGCGGCCTGTCCCGGCGGCTCCATCCGACCGTCCCGCTCGAGCGTCGCCACGCGCAGCTTGTTGCGCCGCGTCCACACGCTTCCCGGCCGGCGCGGGGCGTACCACATCATCGAGCGCTGCTCGTCGACCCCGCGTTGGGTCGAGTCCACCCAGCCCCAGCGGAGCGCCTCGACGATCGCGTCCTCGTAGTCGAAGGCGGCGGCACCGGTCGACTTCTTGCGGGTCACCAGCCAGACACCGGGGGTGTCGGCGTGGTGCTCGGCCAGCCACTCCGACCAGGCTGCGAGCGTCGCCGGCTGGAACCGCTCCGCGTCGTCCTGCACACCCATGTCGGAGATTCTGGCAGGCAGCCCGTCAGTCGCCGTTCGTCCGAGCCAGCCGCTCGGCGCGGTCGAGCAGCTCGTTGAACCCCTCGACGGCGTCACAGCCGCAGGCCGCGGGGCGGGGGAACCGGAGCCGGACGTCACGCCGGTGTCCGTCAGGCCCGGGTGGCGTCGCACGCAGGACGAGTCCGTCGGAGTCGGCGATCACCGGCTGGACACGCCAGTCGTCGGTGACCGCCAGTCCGGCCGCCCGGGCCAGTCCCGGCAGCAGGCCGGCGTGGTCGTCGGCCAGGTGCCGGATGAACGGCGTCTCCCAGCCGGCCAGCGCGTCCGGCCGCGCCTCGGCGTACTCCTGCGGTGGGATCGGCACGGGCTGCGGGTCGTCGCACTCCACGTGCCACGTCAACGTGATCGAGTCCGGCCGCAGCTCGAGCAGGGAGCGCCCAGGAGCCGATTCGTCGCCGCAGAGGAAGGCGACCAGCTGCGCCGGCAGCCGCCGCTCGACCGGTCGCGGCCGGCCCCGGAACACCACGGTGCCCCGCACCCGGTCGGCAGCCGGGACGGGGGCGACGTCGACCGCTGTCGCGGAGACCACCGGGCGCTCGGTCAGCAGTGCGGCCGGGTGCAGGTGTGATCCGGGCGGGGGGAGGAAGAGCAGCGAGCCGTCGACGGCGAGGGCATGCCGATGGATGGTCTCCGTGCGGGTCAGCACACCGACGGCGAGGGACGTCGACGTCGCGGCAATCGTGCGTGCTCGGGCTGCTGGCGTGGCCATCGCGCCTCCTCAGATGTTTAGGTAAGGCTAACCTAAAGTTTCTCCGAGCGCGACGGCGTCCACGCCCGGGTACCGATGCGGCAGCGCAGGTACGGCGGGGTAGGCTCGATCTTGCACAGCGTCGTGCGACCTCACCCAAGCCCTTGAACCCGAGGACCCCGCTGTGACTACTGCGCCCAACGACGCACGGCCCGTCGTACTCATCGCCGAAGAGCTCAGCCCCGCGACCGTGGACGCGCTCGGACCGGACTTCGAGATCCGCACGTGCAACGGCGCGGATCGCGCCGAGCTGCTGCCGGCCATCGCCGAGGCCGACGCGATCCTGGTGCGCTCCGCGACCAAGGTCGACGCCGAGGCACTCGCCGCCGCGACGCGGCTCAAGGTCATCGCCCGCGCGGGCGTCGGCCTCGACAACGTCGACGTCAAGGCCGCGACCCAGTCCGGTGTGATGGTCGTCAATGCCCCGACCTCCAACATCGTCAGCGCGGCCGAGCTGGCCGTCGCCCTGATGCTCGCCGCCGCGCGTCACCTCAGTCCCGCCCACGCGGGGCTCAAGGAGGGCGAGTGGAAGCGGTCGAAGTACACCGGCATCGAGCTCTACGAGAAGACCGTCGGCATCGTCGGCCTCGGCCGGATCGGTGTCCTCGTCGCGCAGCGGCTGAGCGCGTTCGGGATGAACGTCATCGCCTACGACCCCTACGTCCAGGCCGGTCGCGCCGCCCAGATGGGCGTGCGGCTGGTCGACCTCGACACCCTGCTGTCCGAGGCCGAGTTCATGAGCGTCCACCTGCCGAAGACCCCCGAGACGGTCGGCCTGATCGGTGCCGAACAGCTCGCCAAGGCCCGACCGTCGCTGGTGCTCGTCAACGCGGCCCGGGGCGGGATCGTCGATGAGGCCGCGCTCTACGACGCCCTCAAGACCGGCCGCATCGCCGCCGCCGGTCTCGACGTGTTCGCCCAGGAGCCCTGCACCGACAGCCCGCTCTTCGAGCTCGAGAACGTCGTCGCCACGCCCCACCTCGGCGCGTCGACCGACGAGGCGCAGGAGAAGGCCGGCATCGCCGTCGCGCGGTCGGTCCGGCTCGCGCTCTCCGGTGAGCTGGTCCCCGACGCCGTCAACGTCCAGGGCGGAGTCATCGCCGAGGACGTGCGCCCCGGCATCCCCCTCACCGAGAAGCTGGGCCGGATCTTCACCGGCCTGGCCGGCGAGGTCGCCCAGCAGCTCGACGTCGAGGTGCGCGGCGAGATCACCGAGTACGACGTGAAGGTGCTCGAGCTGGCTGCCCTCAAGGGCGTCTTCTCCGACATCGTCGAGGACCAGGTGTCCTACGTGAACGCGCCGCTGCTCGCGGCCGAGCGCGGCACCGCCGTACGCCTGGTCACCGAGGCCGACAGCCCCGACCACCGCAACCTGATCACCATCCGCGGCACCCTCGCCGACGGCTCCCAGATCTCGGTGAGCGGCACCCTGATCGGCATCGCCCAGCAAGGAGCGGCTGGTCGAGGTCAACGGCTTCGACGTCGACCTCGAGCCCACCGACCACCTCGCCTTCTTCACCTACGAGGACCGGCCCGGCATGGTGGGCACCGTCGGCGGCATCCTCGGGGACGCGTCGGTCAACATCGCCGGCATGCAGGTGTCGCGCGACGCCAAGGGCGGATCGGCGCTGGTCGCGCTGTCGGTCGACTCCGCGATCCCGGCCGACACCCTCCACGAGATCGAGGGCGCGATCGACGCGACCGCGGTCCGCGCGGTCAGCCTGGTGTGACGGTCGGCCGGCCCGATCCCCGCCTCGGGCTGACCGACCTCGGTCCGATCGCCCAGCTGCGGGCGGGACGGCTGCCCCGACGGCTCAGCCAGCTGTATGCGGGACTCGTGCTCTACGGCGTCTCGCTGGCGCTCATGGTGCGCGGTGCCCTGGGGCTGGCCCCGTGGGACGTGCTCCACTCCGGCTTCATCCGGCACGTGCCGATCACGCTGGGCCAGGCCGTCATCCTCTTCAGCTTCCTCGTGCTGCTGCTCTGGATCCCGCTGCGCGAGGTCCCCGGGCTCGGCACGATCTCGAACGCGATCGTGGTCGGCCTGGCCGCGGACGCGACGCTGGCGGTGCTGGACCAGCCCGACCAGCTCGCGCTGCGGATCGGTCTGATGGTCGCCGGTGTGGTGCTCAACGGGCTCGCGACGGCGATGTACATCGGTGCCCAGTTCGGGCGCGGCCCCCGCGACGGCCTGATGACCGGCCTCGCGCGTCGTACCGGCGGCTCACTGCGGCTGATCCGCACCGGGCTCGAGGTGTCCGTCGTCGTGATCGGTCTCCTGCTCGGCGGTGCACTCGGTGTGGGCACGGTCGTCTACGCGCTCGCCATCGGCCCGTTGACGCAGCTGATGCTGCCGCCCTGGATCGTCCCCGTGACGCCACCCCCGGCCCCGGTGGTTGAGGTGCGAAGGCGCCCTGGCGCCTGAGCCTCGAAACCCCCGGGGCCCTTCACGCGGCCGGTGTCGGACCCCGCGGGCATCATGGGCTCGTGCCCCTGGACGCCGAGCTCGCCGACCTCCGGGACTTCCTGGCGGCCGGAGGTGTCAGCGAGCTGCCGGAGCGGCTGGCGCTGACCTACCGTCCGCGCGGCAGCAGGCTCGGCCCCGACGACCACGTGGTCCTCGTGCGCTCCGGAGCCGTCGGCGACGACGACGTGGTGACGGACGACGCGCTGCTCGTGGTGCTTCCCACAGCGGCGCCGGACACGGCACTGCGGCTGCTCGCGCTCGACGTCGAGACGACGGGGCTCGTGTCGGGCGACGACCGGATCGTGTCGGTCGGGTGGGTGCCGGTCGACGGCGACCGGGTCGACCTCTCCGGAGCGCGTCGCCACGTCGTCCGCGGCGACGACCCCGGAGCCGCGGCCGAGATCCACGGCCTCTCCCGGGAGGACCTGGCTGTCGGCACGCCCCTTCCCGTGGTGCTGCGCGAGCTGCGGCTGGCGCTCGAGGGTCGCGCGCTGCTGGCCCACCACGCGCCCTTCGACGTCAGGTTCCTGCGCGCGGCGTACGCCGAGATCGGCGAGCGGCCACCACGGCTGGCGGTCGTCGACACCCTGACGCTCCACAAACGCCTGCTCCGCGCCGACGGCCCGGCCGAGTGGCCGCCGGGGGCCTTGCGCCTGTGGCAGGCGCGGGAGCGCTTCGGCATGCCGGAGGGGCGTCCGCACGATGCGCTCGGCGACGCCCTGGCGTGCGCCGAGCTCTACCTCGGCCAGGCAGCGGAGCTCGGTCGTGACCGGACGCTCACGTTGCGCGACGTGCTGATGCCCACGGGGCTGCGCCACCAGGTCCGGCGCTGGCTGCGTCGACGCTGGTGGCGTGCGAAGCGGCGGGTCAGCGCTTGGTGGCGATGAGGGTGGAGGCGTCGGGGGCGACCATGACCTCGACGGTGGTGAAGCGGTCGTCGGTCAGCCACTCCTCCCGGAGCGTGTCGACGCGGCCCTGCGTGATCGGCGGCCACATCTCGCACGGTGTGAAGTCGTCGAGCACGACGATCCCGCCCTCCTCGACCAGGTCGGCGACCGCGTCGACCCGCACCGACTCCGGGTCGCCTGAGTCGAGGTAGAGCAGCGAGAACGGGCCGGCGTCGGTCAGCGTCGCCCAGTCGGCGGCGCGCACCTCGACCTGCGGGTCGTCCACGAAGATCTCGGCGGCGGCGCCGGCCAGCTCGGAGTCCAGCTCGGCGGTCAGGATCCGGGCGTCGTCGCGGACACCGGACCGCAGCCACGCCGTCCCCACACCCGTGCCGGTGCCGAACTCGGCGAGTGTGCCGCCGCGGGTCGCGGCCAGGGTCGCCAGCAGCCTGCCGGTCTCGTTGCGGCAGAACGACACGTAGCCGGACTTGCGGGAGACGTCGAACGCGCGGCGTACGACGTCGGGAAGCTCGGGGGGTGCGCTCATGGTGGGCAGTCTTTCATTGCGGTACGCACGTCTCGCATACCGAACAGGTGGTGCAAACCGGTCGCAGACCAGTTCTGCCCGGCGTACGGTGACTCCATCATGCGGAGCGTGTTCGTACTCATCGACTGCCGCGGCGAGGCCTGACGAGCGGGCCACCTCGCCGCGGAGTTCGGCGTTGCGGCCCCTCGATCCACCAGATGACACCAGCCTCCGCGGCGGGTACGCCGGAACCAGCGCAACCCGCACACCTCCTGGACTGCATCCACCGTCCTCACGCGACCCGTGACCGACGGCGACGGATGGCCCGCCGCGGGGAGTCAGCCCACTGACACCACACCAGGAGTGAACCGAGATGTATGAGATGTACCCCGAGTGGGGCCCGGCCAACCACAACCCGGACGACCCGCGCAACCAGGAGGCGCTGCAGGCAGCGCTCGACCTGCGGGACAACGGCGGCCAGCGACCCGACGACAACTAGCCTCGCGCCAGCATGACGACTTCCCACCGGATCGCGGTCATCGGCGGCGACGGCATCGGTCCCGAGGTGACCGCCGAGGCCCTCAAGGTCCTCGAGACGGTTCCCGACGCCAAGTTCGAGCAGACCCGCTACGACCTCGGTGCCGAGCGCTACCTCGCCACCGGCGAGGTGCTGCCCGACTCCGTGCTGACCGAGGTCCGCGACCACGACGCGATCCTGCTGGGCGCCGTCGGCGGCAGGCCGGGCGATCCGAACCTGCCCCCGGGTCTCCTCGAGCGCGGCCTGCTGCTGCGGCTGCGCTTCGAGCTCGACCACTACGTCAACCTGCGGCCGTCGCGGATCTTCCCCGGCGTGCCGTCCCCGCTCGCCGATCCCGGTGAGGTCGACTTCGTGGTCGTCCGCGAGGGCACCGAAGGTCCCTACACCGGCAACGGCGGAGCGGTCCGCGTCGGCACTCCGCACGAGGTGGCGACCGAGGTCTCGCTCAACACGGCGTACGGCGTCGAGCGGGTCGTGCGTGACGCCTTTGCCCGGGCCACGGCCCGACCTCGCCGCAGGCTCACGCTCGTGCACAAGACCAACGTGCTGGTCCATGCCGGCGCCGTGTGGTCGCGGCTGGTGCGTGAGGTGGGAGAGGAGTTCCCCGACGTCGAGGTCGACTACCTGCACATCGACGCGGCGACGATCTTCATGGCCACCGACCCGGCACGGTTCGACGTGATCGTCACCGACAACCTGTTCGGCGACATCATCACCGACCTCGCGGCCGCGATCACCGGCGGCATCGGGCTCGCCGCCTCCGGCAACATCAACCCCGATCGCACCGCGCCGAGCATGTTCGAGCCGGTGCACGGGTCCGCTCCCGACATCGCCGGTCAGGGCGTGGCCGACCCGACCGCCGCGATCCTGTCGGCCGGCCTGCTGCTCGACCACCTCGGTTACGCCGAGGCGGCGGCCGGGGTCGAGACGGCGGTGATCGACGACCTGGCGGAGCGAGTACCGGGGGCGTCCCGACGTACGTCTGACATCGGCGACGCGATTGCGGCTCGAGTCGCCACCTGACCGAAGCTCCGATCAGTCGACCGGAACCAGCTCGGAGATCTGGATCTGCCGGTCCTGCGTCGCCCACACCGCGATGGCCCCGCCGCGTGGGTGGACGGCGGTCGCGAGGAGACCCCAGTACGTCTCCTCGGTGAGCACGACCGCCTCGAGCAAGACACCGTCGCGGGAACGGTAGGACGCGACTCCCTCGTCGTTGTCGCCCTGGCCGTAGAGCAGCACGTCGCCGGCGTCGTTCCCGTCGAGTGACAGGGAAGAGACGTCGGCCATGTCGGGCGTGGCCTGCCAGCGGACGCGGCGACCGAGCGGCTTTCGGGCAATGCCAGCGGGGTACGTCGCCGCGTAGGCAGTGCCGGCGCGGTCCATGACGAGGAAGGGAGCATCCGCCGTCTCGCGCCTGGCCCCGAGCCGGAGAGGACGGTTCCGAGTCCAGGTGCCGCCTGCCGGGCGGACGGCGAGCCTGCCGAAGACGGCTATGGCGTGGCCGCGTTCCGAAACGGCAAGATCGATGTACCAGTCGCGGTCCTCGTACCAATCGGCCCCGTCGTAGGCCCTTCGGCTGAGCGTGGCAGTCGGTGTCCATTGACCCTGCGGTTTCATGCGCCGGACCTGGATCCAGCCGTCCGCCGTACCCTCACGGATGGCGTAGCGCACCCACATCGCCGTGACGGCGCCCCGAGCATCCATCCCGACTGCGTGAAGAGCGGACTTCACCCCTGGTGCCGGGCGTGGGTCCGACACGGCCGTGACGTCGCTCCACCGCCCCCCGAGTGGGCGATGGACCGCCTGCACCACGAAGTCCGTGCCGGGGCCGTCTCGCGGGTCGTCTCCATCGGCGCGCCAGTGCCAGACCACGACCGCATCGCCACGCGCATTGACCGCGAGCATCGGCCGCCCGGCGCCAACCTGGTCGTACAGCGGAAACGTTGAGTCGTGGGCATGCGACCGACCCGGTTCCTTGACGGGTGTGGACAGTACGGCGGCGTCGGTCCAGGCCCCGCTGCGGTGCAGTCGGCGAGTCGCGTGGACCGCGTCGCCCCAGTCCTTCGGGTGTGTCGACCACACGACGGTCGCGTTCCCACGTGCATCCAGCCCCACTTGCGGGTCCGTGCCGTAGCCGATCCGGTCGGTTTCGCCCCAGTCGCCGCCCGCCCGGCGGTACGCCGCGTAGATCGACGAGGACCCGCGCGCTTGCCGTGCCCACACGACCACCGCGTCGCCGTCGGTGTTGATCGCGACGTCCCGGGCGCCACGGGAGGTGTCATCGATCGTCGCGACGGCGGTCCACTCGAAGCTCGGCGAAGTCCCGACGTTCGACGCCGGCCCATCCGCCGCGGAGAGGCTCGGCGCGGAGGGGCCGAGGTTCGTGTTGTGCGAGGTTGACGCGGAACCAGGCGCGGCAAAAGCAGTGATGCTGACCGCCAGAATGTTCAGTGCGGACCACAGACGCATGGTTCACCCCCTCGGGGTGGGTGGCGCTCAACCACCATCGCACCGATGGCCTGAACCGGGAACCCTTCACCGGGCGGTATAACGTTCGTCCATGCAGATCAGCACCACCGAGAACGCGCAACCGGTCGACGGCGCCCGGCTTGCCGAGATCCTCACCAACCCGGGGTTCGGCACCCACTTCACCGACCACATGTTCACCGTCGAGTGGACGCCGGACGCCGGCTGGCACGACGCCCGGATCACGCCGTACGGCCCACTGACCCTCGACCCCGCGACGGCCGTGCTCCACTACGCGCAGGAGACCTTCGAGGGCATGAAGGCCTACCGCCACGAGGACGGCTCGATCTGGACGTTCCGTCCGGAGGAGAACGCCGCGCGGATGGTGCGCTCGAGCAAGCGGCTGGCGTTCCCGGAGCTGCCCGTCGACGACTTCGTCGAGGCGGTCGACGCGCTCGTCACCCAGGACCAGCGGTGGGTGCCCGACAGCGAGGGCGAGAAGAGCCTCTACGTCCGGCCGTTCATGATCGCCACCGAGACCTTCCTCGGTGTCCGGCCCGCCCAGCACGTCTCCTTCCTGGTCATCGCCAGCCCGGCCGGTGCCTACTTCAAGGGCGGCGTCAAGCCGGTCACGCTCTGGCTCAGCGAGGACTACACGCGGGCCGGCCGCGGCGGCATGGGCGCGGCCAAGACCGGCGGCAACTACGCCAGCTCGCTCGTCGCGCAGCAGGAGGCCATCGACCAGGGCTGCGACCAGGTCGTCTTCCTCGATGCCCAGGAGGGCCAGTACGTCGAGGAGCTGGGCGGCATGAACCTCTACTTCGTCCACGCCGACGGACACATCGTCACTCCCGAGACCGGCACCATCCTCGAGGGCATCACCCGCGCCAGCATCATCGAGCTCGCCGGCAAGCTCGGCCACCAGGTCGAGGAGCGGAAGTTCTCGATCGACGAGTGGCGCTCGGGCGTCGACTCGGGCGAGATCGTGGAGATCTTCGCCTGCGGCACGGCTGCGGTCGTCACTCCCGTCGGCAGCCTGAAGTGGCAGGGCGGCGACACTCCGGCCCCGGCTCGCACCGATCTGACCCTGCAGATCCGGCAGTCGCTGGTCGACATCCAGTACGGACGGGCCGAGGACACCTTCGGCTGGATGCACCGCGTCTGCTGACGCGCGGCTACCTCACGTCGTGGGCTGGCCCCGAGCCGGATCGAGCACGGCGGCCGCCTGACGTCCGGTCCGCGGATCGTGGGCGTGGTCGTCGCGCGCGAAGACGACGTTGTACTGGTGGCGGTGCGGCTTGAAGATGTCGCGGGCGACCGGGACCAGGCCATGGGCACCCAGGAAGTCGGCCACCTCGGCGTCGAGCCACTGCCCCTCCCAGATGGGCTCGCTCTCGACCTCGATGAACACGGCATCGGTCTGGTCGAGGACACTGCCGCTGCCGGTCAGCACGATCTCGTTGGCGCCCTCGACGTCGATCCACGCGACGACCCGGTCGGCGGCGGAGAGCGAGAGGTGGTCGTCCAGCCGGGCCGACGGCACGGTCACCTGGATGTCGTCGGTCGCCTCGGTGTGGACACCCAGTGACGCCATCCGGTTGGTCAGCTCCCGTTCGCGGCCCCACACCTCCGTGGGCACGTTGAGCTGGACCTCGCCGTTGACCGGCCCGACGGCCAGGTTGCGGTAGTCGACGCCGGTCGTGGCCAGCGCGTCGGCGTACTTCGCATGGACGTAGGGGTTGGCCTCGAACGCCTTCACGGCGGCCTCCGGGAACGTCTCGGCCGCCCACTGGCTGAACGTGGCCTCGTGGGCGCCGATCTCCAGCACGACGTTCGGCTCGATCCGGCGACACAACCTCCGGAACATGCGGATCAGCCGCTTCTCGATCCGGCGGGGTCGCAGGGACGACTCGTGGGCGCGCTCGGCCCACAGGCTCGACCAGGTCAGGTAGTCGTCGGGCATGCCCCTCCTGCGGTCAGTGGCGTCGGGGCACCCTAACCCGCCCACCGCGGCTGGCCGGTGAGCGGCACTCCGGCCGGTAATCTCGTGGGGTGACCACTTCCCCTCACGCGCCGGACGGCCTGACCGTCGGTGGCTACCGGCTGCTGACGCGGCTCGGGGAGGGCGGCATGGGTGTGGTGCACCTCGCCCGCCGCGAGGACGGCCACCGGGTCGCGCTCAAGGTGCTGCGGCCCCACATCGTCGGCGACGACGAGGCCCGGGCCCGGCTCGCCCGCGAGGTCAACTCGCTGTCGCGGATCCGGAGCCGCTGGGTCGCCGAGATCGTCGACGCCGATCCGTGGGGCGACGTCCCCTACGTCGCGACCCGCTACGTCCCCGGACTGTCGCTCCACGAGTACGTCGCCGAGGAGGGTCCGATCCGCGGCGACGACCTGCGCTGGTTCGCCGAGTGCCTGGCCGAGGGGCTCGCCTCGGTCCACTCGGTCGGCGTCCTGCACCGCGACGTGAAGCCGTCCAACGTGCTGATGGAGGGCCGCACCCCGATCCTCATCGACTTCGGCCTCGCGCGCGTGGCCGACGATCCCAAGCTGACCCACACCGGCTGGCTGCTCGGCACTCCCGGCTATCTCGCCCCGGAGATCCTCTACGGCGACGACGCGTGCGCGGCCTCCGACATCCACTCGTGGGCGGCGACCGTAGCCTTCGCCGGCACCGGTCAACCGCCCTTCGGCCGCGGTCCGTCGATGGCGATCATGGACCGGGTCCGGCGCGGCGAGCACGACCTGTCCGGGCTGCCCGACGACATCCGTCGGATCGTCGACGCCGCCCTCGACCCCGAGCCGGCCCGCCGGCCGTCCCTCGACACGCTGCGCGACTGGCTGGTCGACGGCGCGATGCCGGTCGTCGCGTCCCCCGCACCAGCGGCCCCGCCCGACGACCCGTACACGATCCCGCTCGCGTTGGCCGCCTCCGCCCACGAGCGCACCATCAGCTTCTTCGACGACGACGAGGAGACCGAGGACGCCTTCGGCTCGACCCGGTTCCTCGAGGAGGACGTCCCTGCGCCGCGCGCGAGCGTGGCCGAGCGGTCGCGCCGGGCACTGTTGCTCGGTGCCCTCGGGCTGGGGGCGGCGACCGGCATGGCGGCGTACCCGTGGCTCTCGCTGATCCTCATCTGCCTGCTCACCTGGCTGTTCCGGGGCGCCTCGCTCGCAGCGACGGCGGCCGGGGCGCGCCGCAACCTCCGCGGCGCCAAGTGGTACGACGGGCTGCAGCTGCTGTTCGCCTCGCCGTGGCACGCCGTCCAGGCCATCCCCGGCGCCGTGCTTCTCCTGCTGTGGAGCCTCGGGCTCGGGCTGGCGTGCGGGCTGATCTGCTACGCGCTCCAGGCGGGCGAGCAGGTGACGCTGTTCGCCAGCGGCGTGGTGGTCGTGCTGTCGCTGTGGCTCGGTCCGGGCGGGTCCCGCTTCCGCGGGCCGGTGTCGCGGATGGTCAACCCGCTCTGCCGGCGGCTCGGCCCGTGGTTGGCGCTGTGGGTGATCGTCGTCGGCGGCGCCCTCGCGCTCGGCATCCTCGCCACCGACCGCGGCACCGACTGGGCCCCCCTCGGCAACCCGGTCGCCGGTCTCCGCTGACGTCCTGACCGGATCGCGAGAAGACCGTCTCGCAGCCCGGTCACTCGTGCCACACTGGTCGCGTGACCAGCATGGGGATCATTGACTAGCGCGTCGACAACCTCGACGCGCCCACCTCTCGTACCCGCGAGGGGTTTTTTGTTGCCCGCGACCCGATGAGCCGGAGAGAGACATGGACCTGCACGGTGACTTCCACGTCTACGACACCACCCTGCGCGACGGCGCCCAGCAGGAGGGGCTCAATCTCTCGGTCGCCGACAAGCTGAACATCTCCCGCCACCTCGACGGGCTCGGCGTGGGCTACATCGAGGGTGGTTGGCCCGGCGCCAACCCCAAGGACACCGAGTTCTTCCGGCGCGCCAAGGACGAGCTCGACCTCCGCCACGCCAAGCTCGCCGCGTTCGGCGCCACCCGTCGTGCGGGCGTCAACGCCGCCGACGACCCGCTCGTCGCGGCGCTGCGCGAGTCCGGGGCCGGGGTCGTGACCCTGGTGGCGAAGTCCCACGACCGACACGTCGATCTCGCGTTGCGGACCACGCTCGAGGAGAACCTGGCGATGATCCGCGACACGGTCAGCCACCTGCGCGCCGAGGGCCAGGAGGTCTTCCTCGACGCGGAGCACTTCTTCGACGGCTACCGCGCCAACCGGGACTACGCGTTCGAGGTGCTGCGCACGGCGTACGACGCGGGCGCCTCGGTCATCGCCCTGTGCGACACCAACGGCGGCATGCTCCCGGGCTGGGTCGCCGACGTGGTCCACGACGTCGTCGACGCGACCGGCGTCCGGGTCGGCATCCACTGCCACAACGACACCGGCTGCGCGGTCGCCAACACCCTGGCCGCGGTCGATGCCGGTGCCACCCACGTGCAGGGCACGATCAACGGCTACGGCGAGCGCACCGGCAACGCCGACCTGGTCAGCGTGGTCGCCAACCTGGAGCTCAAGCTCGACCGGCGGGTGCTGCCGCAGGGCATGCTCGCCGACGCGACCCGGATCGCCCACGCGGTCGCCGACGTCACCAACTTCCCACCGGCCAGCCGACAGCCCTACGTCGGCACCAGCGCGTTCACCCACAAGGCCGGCCTCCACGCGAGCGCGATCAAGGTCGACCCGAACCTCTACCAGCACATGGACCCGACCGGCGTCGGCAACGACATGCGGCTGCTGGTCTCCGACATGGCCGGTCGGGCCTCGATCGAGCTGAAGGGGCGCGAGCTCGGTTTCGACCTCTCCGGCGACCGCGACCTGGTCACCCGCGTCACAGACCGGGTCAAGGCCCTCGAGGCGCGCGGCCACACCTTCGAGGCGGCCGACGCCTCGTTCGAGCTGCTCCTCATCGAGGAGGTCGAGGGCCGGCGCCCGGCGTACTTCGAGGTCGAGTCGTGGCGGGTCATCACCGAGACCCGGCCCGGCGCCGAGGCGACCTCGGAGGCGACGGTCAAGCTGCGCTCCGAGGGTGTGCGGTACGTCGTGACCGGCGAGGGCAACGGCCCGGTCAACGCGCTCGACCAGGCGCTGCGCGAGGCGATCGGGCAGGCCTACCCGGAGGTCGCGAAGTTCGAGCTGATCGACTACAAGGTCCGCATCCTCGACCAGGGCCACGGCACCGACGCGGTCACCCGGGTGCTGATCGAGACCTCCGACGGCCAGTCGTCGTGGGTGACGGTCGGCGTCGGTGCCAACGTCATCGAGGCGTCGTGGGGCGCGCTGGTGGACGGAATGACCTTCGGGTTGCGTCGCCAGCACTCCGGCTGACCTCCGGCGTGAGGCTGGGCACGCCCCCGGAATACCTCGCGACCAAACTGGTTGAAAGTGGTATGACCTCCCCCACGAACGTCCTGGTCCTGCTCGGCAGCCTCCGTGCCGACTCCCTCAACCGCCGGATTGCGGAGCTGCTGCGTGACCGTGCCCCCGAAGGCACGGACGTGACGATCGCCGAGGGGCTCCACGAGATCCCCTTCTACAACGAGGAGCTCGACGGCGAGTCGGTCCCGGCCGCCGCTGCTCGGCTGCGCGAGCAGGTCGCTGCCGCCGACCGCGTCCTCGCGGTGACGCCGGAGTACAACGGCACCATGCCGGCCGTGCTCAACAACGCCCTGGACTGGCTCTCCCGACCCTTCGGTGCCGGTGCCATCAAGGGCAAGCCGTTCGCCGCGATCGGTGCCACCCCCACGCCCTACGGCGGCAAGTGGTCCCACGACGACGCTCGCCGGTCCGCCGGGATCGCGGGTGCCCATGTGGTCGCAGACCTCGTCGTCTCCCAGTCGGCTGTCGAGGTCGACGTGCTCACCGACGAGGAGGTCGTCGCGCGGCTGGTCAGCGCCCTGGAGACGCTCGTCGCGTTCGAGCACTCGCAGGCCGCCTGAGCCTATGATCAAGACTTGATGAGCGAGCTGACGCCGTACCTGTGCGTCGCCGACGCCCGGGCTGCCATCGAGTGGTACTCCCGGGTCCTCGGCGCCCAGGTCACCTTCGACCCGATCGAGATGCCCGACGGGCGGATCGGGCACGTCGAGCTCGAGGTCGACGGTGCCCGCTGGATGATGTCGGGGGAGTTCCCCGAGATCGACGTGGTGGCACCCGACATGAACGCCGGGTCCTCGGTCTCGTTGCACCTGACGGTGGCGGACGTCGACGCGGTCGCGGCCCGGGTGGTCGACGCCGGCGTCACCCTCGACCGGGGGCCCGAGGACAGCCCGCCCGCCGGCCGGGTGGCAGTGTTCCAGGACCCCTTCGGCCACCGCTGGTTCCTCAACGGACCCTTGGCGTCGGCCTAGTGCCGCGTCGCCAGGAGGCGTGATCGCGCAGGAAGCAGTTCTGCGCCGACCTGTCACGTACCATCCTTCCAGCCCCACCGCCCCGGCCGCACACCTGTTCCGGAGTCCTCGGCATGCGATCCCTGCCCCCCAGAGTCCTGCTCCCCCTGCTGCTCGTCGCCCTGGCCGTGCTCGTTCCCGTGACGAGCGGACTCGCGCGGACGCCGTCGACGGCCGAGCCCCCGTCCGACCCGCTGCCCAACGTCGTGCTGATCATGACCGACGACATGGCGGCCAGCGACCTCCAGTGGATGCCCCGCACCCGCCGGCTCCTGGGCGGCCACGGCCTGACCTTCGACCAGAGCGTGGCGTCCAACCCCATGTGCTGCCCCGCACGAGCGGCACTGCTGACCGGGCAGGAGTCGCACAACAGCGGCGTGTGGGCCAACACCGGAGCGCGCGGCGGTCACCAGGCGCTGACGCCTGCTCCGCGACTGCCGGACTGGTTGCAGGCCGTCGGCTACCGCACGGCCTTCTTCGGCAAGCACCTCAACGGCTTCACATCCGAGAGAGCGGCGGCCGAGAGCGGCTGGAACGTGCTCGATGCGCTGGTCCGGCGCGTCTACTTCTACCGCTCCTTCACCACCTGGGACAACGGGTCGCTCAACCGGGTCCGCAACGGTTACATCACCGATTACCTGACCGAGTCAGCGGTGCGGACCATCCGGCGCTTCGACCGGTACGACGACCAGCCGTTCTTCGCGTGGATCTCCCACCTCGGTCCCCACAAGGCCCCCGATCCTCAGTGCCCGGGCGGGTGCTGGGGCCCACCGGTGCCGGCCGAGCGCGACCTCGGCGACTTCGCGGGGTGGAGATCGCCCAGCCGCGACCAGCCGTCCTGGAACCACCGCAGCGACGAGACCGGGCCGCCGTTCCTGCGTGACCGCGAGCGGGTGAGTGGCCGCGCCATCGACCTCACGCACCAACGGCGGATCGAAGCCCTGCAGTCGGTCGACCGGTCCGTCGCCGCGACGGTACGTGCACTACGCGACAGTGGCGAGCTCGCCCGGACCCTCCTGATCTTCACCTCGGACAACGGTTACCTCCTCGGGCAGCACCGCTACGTGGGGAAGCTCTTGCCGTACGAGGAGTCGATCCGGGTGCCGTTGCTCGTCCGCGGAGCTGGCATCGCGGCCGGTACGAGGACCGATCAGGTGGCCACGGCAACCGACCTGACCCGGACGATCGTCGAGCTGACCGGAGCGGTGCCGTCCCACCCCCTCGACGGCATCTCCTTGGTGCCGGTGCTGGCCGGCGACCCGGGCGAGCGCAACGCGACCATCCTGCAGACGGGCGCCGCGATCGAGACGGAGGGTGACGCGAAGCTGGTCGGCCCCGACGACCACGGCTGGCTCTACCGCGGTTACCGGGACGACCGCTGGACCTTCGCCCGCTATCCCGATCCCGCTGGACCCGACACGCCGGCCTTCGAAGAGCTCTACGACCGCGACGCCGACCCCTACCAGCTGCGAAACCTGGCCATCGACCCGGCGTACGCGGAGGTGCTGGAGCAGGCCAGAGCGCGGGCCAGGGAGCTGGCGGAGTGCGTCGGCAGCGCGTGCCATCCCGCCTGGGGAACGCTTGCCGGGCCCGGGGAGGGCTGACGCGGGACGTCAGTCGCCGATGCCGCGGGCGTCCAACGCCTCGCCGGTCGCGCGGGCGTGGGCGACGGAGCGGATCACCAGCGGCACGAGCCGTGCCCGCGGGTCACGCTCCAGGCCACGGGCCCGGGCCGCATCGCCGGTCTGCCGGGCCAGGTCGAGCGTCGTCGGGACCGCCCGGATCATGAGTGCGAAGGCCAGGCCGACCCGGTCCGGGTCGACGCCGAACCGGCGCAGCGGGCCGAGCCCGCGGGTGATCGCGTCGAGCACTTCGTCGATCTGGGTGGTCACGGTCAGCACCGTGGCGAGCAGCACGAGGGAGAGCAGGTCCGCTGTCACCTCGACTGCGCGTTCCCAACCGCGCTGCCACGCCGTGTACGCCGTGAGCACGACTGCCACCACGAGGAACACGCGCAGGGTGCGGAACAGCAGCCGCAGCCCGGCACCGGACCACGCGGCCAGCGCGACCGCGACCGCGAGGAAGGCGAGCCCGCTCGTCGGCCCGCGCACGGCCACGACGACGATGCTCGCCACGAGCAGGCCGAGCAGCTTGGCGGAGGCGGGCAGCCGGTGCAGCCAGGTCGTGCCGGGCTGGTAGAGGCCGAGCAGGCTCATCGGTTCATGCCCGGCTCCGGTAGGTGTCGACGACCTCGTCGGGCCGGCCGTCCGCGACGACGCGGCCGTCGTCGATGAGCAGCGCCCGCTCGCACCGCAACGCCAGGTCGAGGTCGTGGGTGACCAGCACCAGCTGCTGGGGCAGTCCGAAGAGCAGGTCGGCGATCGCACGGGTGTTGCGCAGGTCGAGCAGCGTCGTGGGTTCGTCCGCGACCAGGACGTCGGGCTCGGTGGCGAGCACGCCCGCCACCGCGAGCAGCTGTCGCTGGCCACCGGACAACGAGTGCACACTCCGGTCGGCGAGCTCGGCCAGCCCGTAGAGCTCCAGCACGACCAGCGCGGCCGCTCGGCGCTCCCGCTTGTCGGGATGCTGGCGACGCAGCGACAGGGCGACGTCCTCGACCACGGTCGGCATCACCAGCTGGGCGGCCGGATCCGTGAAGCAGAACGCCACCTTCCGCCGTACGGCGGGGCCCTCCTCGGCCACGTCCAGCCCGTCGACCAGCACCTGCCCGGTCGTGGGGGCGACCAGCCCGTTGAGCAGCCGCGCGAGCGTCGACTTGCCGGACCCGTTGGCGCCGACCAGCGCGATCCGCTGCTCGGTGAGGGTCAGTGAGGTGCTGCCCAGGACCGCGACGTCACCGTCGGACGTGGGCAGCCGGACGGTGACGTCGCGGAGCTCGAGGCGACTCACGCAGTGGTGGGCGTGGGCTGTGATGCGGCAGGTCGGCGCTGCCCGAGCAGGTCCGGGAACGCGCGGTGGACGGCGGTGGCGACCACTGCCATGGCCAGGTTCTTGATGACGTCGCCGAGCCAGAAGGTCATGTCGAGGCGGAGGGCGGCCTCCCAGGTCAGGTCGGCGCGGAGCACCAGGCCGGCGATGCCGAGCGGGTGGATGAACAGGGCGCTGCTCGCGAGACCGCACAGGAAGATCAGCGGGATGCTGGTCGAGATCTTGCTCCGGGGGAGGCGTTCGACGAGGAATCCGCACATCCCGGCGGCCAGCGGGAACGCGATCAGATAGCCGGCGCTGGGTCCGGTCAGGACCGCGAGCCCGGCGGCGCCACCGGAGTAGACCGGGAGTCCGGCCGCGCCCACGACGACATAGAGAAGCGCGGCGAGGAAACCCCGCCGGGCGCCGAGGGTGGCGCCTGCCAACATCACGGCGAAGGTCTGCAGCGTGATGTCGACGATCCCGACCTCGATCGCGGGCAGCAACGCGCACGCCGCAATCAGGGCCGCGAAGCCGGCGATCAGGGCGATGTCGGTGCTGGTGGAGGTACGGCGGGGGCTCATGGGCAGTCCTTCTCGAGGCGAACTGAACGGCGTTCAGGTTAGCATCGGGTCATGCGCTACCGACGGGAGGATGTCGTCGCCCACGCCCTGTCCGTCCTCGACGACTTCGGGCTGGCCGACCTCACGATGCGGCGGCTCGGCACCGAGCTCGGGGTCCAGCCCAGCGCGCTCTACCACCACTTCGCCAACAAGCAGTCGCTGCTGGCCGCGGTCGCCGACGAGATCCTGGCCCGCGGCGCGCGGCCGCTGCCCGACGCCGACTGGGAGGAGCAGGCCCGCGCCGCCTGCCACACCCTCCGCGACGCCTGCCTGGCCTGGCGCGACGGTGCCGAGGTGGTCGCGACAGCGCGCGCGTTCGGACTCGGCGGGCAGGCGCCGTACGACGAGCTGGTCGGTGTGCTGACCGGGGGAGGCGTCGACGACGAGCTGGCCGCGACCACCGCCCGCACCCTGCTGCACTACGTGCTCGGCCACGCCATGGACGAGCAGCTGCAGCGCCAGGCCGGCAGCGCGGGAGCTCTCCATGCCGGCGCGTCCGACCCGCTGCACGACCACACCGCCGACATCACCACCGGCATCGACCTCGTCCTCGCCGGCCTCCGCGCTCGCGTCTCCGGCTAGCGGAGGTCTTGACACGCTCGACCGGCGTGTGGTCTTCGCTGTCGCGAGGTGAGTCCACGGCCGCCGGTCACTGCTCGCAGCCCGACTCGAGCTCGGCGTGGCAGGTGTCAGGACGGTCGCGTCCACCGTCGGCGCTGTCGTTGCCGGGCCCGCCGACCACGAGGTCGGCCCCCTGCTCGCCGCGCAGGTAGTCAGGACCCGGGCCGCCGTAGAGCCGGTCGTCGCCGAGTCCGCCCACCGGGAAGTCCCTGCCGGCGCCACCCCTGATCAGGTCGTCCCCGTCGTCGCCGTCCAGACCCTGTCGGGTGCCGTCGCCGGCGATGATCACGTCGTCGCCGTCACCTCCGTGGCCCTGGCCGAACGTGAGGAGCAGCCGGTCCGGGCCCGCGTCGCCGTGGACGATGGTCGTGCGGCGCGACACGTCTGCCGCGTCAGGGTCCTCGACCAGTCGGTCCGCCCCGCGTCCGCCGCACGCGACGTCATCGCCGGACAAGCCGCGGACGACGTCGTCACCCCCGCGCGCCGCCACGACGTCCCTGCCGTCGGTGCCGCGCAGCCGGTCGTCACCGGACGTGCCGACGATCGTGGCCGGTTCGCCCGCGCACATGACCACGTCCCCGGACGCGGCCGGAGGACTGGGCGCGGCGGCACCCGGCGCCATCACCGCGAGCAGGACGACGGCGGGCAGGGCGAGCGAACGGGCGGTCATCATGGGCGAGAGCATGTCAGACCGAGGTGTCGACGTCCGCGCCGTGGAGCTCGGCGAGCATCACCGCGCCCTGGAGGTCGAGCTTCGTGCCCGACAGCCGCGCCGACGCGAGATCGACCCGATCGAGGGAGGCGCCGCGGAGGTCGGCGGTGTCCAGATTGGTCTCGCGCAGGTTGGCGCCGTCGAGCCGGCAGTCGCGCAGCACCGACCCCGACAGGTTCGACATCGACAGGTCGGCCTCGCGCAGGTCGAGCCCGCTGAGGTCGAGCCGGCTCAGGTTGCCACCGCGGATCGTGACGCCACCCCACTGCCCGCCGACGATCCGGATCGGCCGCAGCGTGCACTCCGCGAACGACGAGCCACTCATCTTGCAGCCCTCGAGGGTCGCGTCGAAGAGGTTGCAGCGGCGGAACTCGCACGCCACGAAGGCCGACGAGACGTGGGTGGAGGCGTTGAAGCGGCAGCTGGCGAACACGCACCGCTCGAACATCGCGCCGCGGGTCGTGGCCTCGGAGAAGTCGACGTCGGTGAAGCTGCACTCGACGTAGCGTGCCGCGCCGAGGTCGTCGCCGTACCAGTCCTCGTCACGATAGTGATGGCCCTCGACGGGGTCCTGAGGGGTTTCAGACGTCAAAGGTCCCGCCGCTCCGCCAGTAGCGGCCGCCGTCGCGGGTGAGGAACTGGTGGTCGACGAGGTAGCGCCGCAACGCCGCGTGGTCGGGATGCGCCTGCGTCAGCAGCTCCTTCACCTCCGACTCCTCGTAGATGCGCCCAGGCTCGAACCGTTGCGCGAGGTGGTCGAGGACGACCACCAGCTTGGCCTGCTTGGACGGGATCGTGTGGAGCCGGCCGTCCGGGGTGAGGAACCGGTCGAGGGTCTGGTCGTTCATGACTTCTTCTTCGGCCTGAGCCGGAGCAGCTTCCTCGGCTTCGTCGCCGAGGACAGCTCACCGGAGAGCGCCCGCTTCTCGAAGTGGAGGTGGCACCCGTCGGGTGCCGCGTCGTCGGATGCCAGCGCGAGCTTCTGGCCCTTGCGGATCCGGTCGCCGGGCTCGACGAACAGCTTGCGGGTGTGGCCGATGACCACGTCCCACTTCTCGTCGTAGTTGCGCAGCCGCAGCGGGGTCTCGCCGTACGCCGGCCCGAGGGCGGCGCTCGACGCGACCCAGCCGCGCTTGCGTGCGAAGAGCGGCGTCCCGCACTTCATCGCGATGTCGATGCCGTGGTGGAAGCCACGGTCGTTCTTGCAGCGCGGATCCGGGTCGTAGTACGGCGCGCGGGTGCAGCCGAAGGGGATCATGATCCGGTGGGCGCCCTGGTACCAGGGGGACGTGTAGCGGGTCTTGTCCTTCGTGTAGAACACCCAGTCGTCGTCGGCCGCTGCGGGAGCGGCGACAGTGAGCGTCAGCGCGAGAAGCAGAGCTCCGAGAAGCCTCATGCCGCCACCGTAACCCGCGCCGCGACCGGGCCGGCGACCGGCGATCGGGTCGAGGTCGAGGTCGCAGGTGGACGATGATGTTGCCGCGGCGCACGCGCACCAATGATCAAGGAGAGACGCGATGGCGACCTTCACCCGATCCGACCGACTTCAGGGAGCGGAGTTCGTCGACGCGGACCTCCGTGGCGCCCGGTTCGTCAGGTCCGACCTCTCGGGCGTCGTGATGCGCGAAGCGATGGTGGACGGTGCGGACATCGACGCACCGTGGCTGCCGCACGCCGGCTTCTTCCGCGTCAACGGCGTCGACGTGATCCCCCTCGTCGAGGCCGAGCTCGACCGACGCTTTCCCGGCCGCGCCGACCGGCGTGCCGGAGATCCGGAGGGCTTGCGCGCTGCCTGGGCCACCCTCGAGCGCACCTGGGCGGCCACGCTCGAGCGGGTGGCTGCGATGCCGACCGCCACGGTGGACGTCTCCGTGGATGGTGAGTGGTCGTTCGCCCAGACGCTGCGACACCTGGTCCTGGCCACCGACACCTGGCTGCGGCGGGCGATCCTGGAGATCGAGCAGCCCTTCCACCCGATCGGCCTCGCGGGTCCCGGCGCTGATGACGACGGCCTGGACCTGTCGGTCTTCATGACCGGAACTCCGTCGTACGCCGACGTGCTCGAGGTGCGGGCGGGCCGCGTCGCGATGGTGCGCGACTTCCTCGCCACCGTCACGTCGGAGGAGCTGGCGGCGGCGAGGTCGAACCCGTGGGCGCCCGAATACCCGGAGACCACGCTCTCGTGCCTGCACGTGATCCTCGAGGAGGAGTGGGAGCACCACAGGTACGCCGTGCGCGACCTCGACGCGATCGAGGCGGGACTGACCGGCCCGGCTAGCTGACGGCCAGCAGCCGTTCACACTCCTCGGTCAGCCGCGCCCGCAGCGGCGCACCGCGCTGCGCAAACTCTCGCTGCGCGGCGGCGTACTCCTGCTTGCCCTCGGGGGTCTCGATCCTGACCGGCACGACCCCGAGCTCGCTCAGGTCGTACGGCGCCGCCCTCATGTCGAGGTCGCGGATGTCCCACGCCAGCTCGAAGCAGTCGGCGACCAGGTCGGAGCAGATCATCGGCGTCAGCCTGAAGGCGTGCTTGTAGAGGTCCATCCCGGCATGGAGGCAGCCGGGCTGCTCGAAGGCCGGGCGATCGTCGGGGCCGGGCCGGAGCGTGTTGCGCGGGCGGGCGTCGTCGGTGAAGAAGCGGAAGGCGTCGAAGTGGGAGCACGCGATCCGGTGCGACTCGACCACGGTGTCGGTGCCGGCGGCGCCCAGCCGCAGCGGCTGCGGGTGACGCGTCTCGTCTGATCGGTAGACCATCGCCCACTCGTGCAGGCCGAAGCAGCCGGTGTGCACCGGTCGTGCGGCAGTGGCCGTGAGCAGCCGCCGGGTCGCCTCGAGGAGCGGTCGCTGCGACGCGACGTAGGCACCTGTGACCCCCACGGCGGTCGAGCCTGTCGAGACCTCGTACCCCTTCAATCCGTCGTATGCCGCGGCCTCGGCGAGGCCGACGCCGAAACCGGGGTGCCAGCGGAGCAGCTGCGCCGGTCGCTGCGAGTAGTAGGTGAAGAGGAAGTCGTGGACCGGATGCTGCTCGCCCGTGTGCCGCCGGGCGAGGTGCGGCTCGACGTACGGCGCCAGCCTGGTCGCGTGCGCCTCCGCCAGCGGGCGCCAGACCTCGGGCGGAAGACTCACTTCGACAGGCTCAGTACAACGCTCGACGGGCACCCCTCGAGGGTACGAGGATGACCGGATGGCCGACGAGGCGATGGCCGCCGCAGCACTCGAGCGCGCCCACGCACACGCCCTGACCTGGCTGGCGAGCCTCCCCGAGCGCGACGTCCCACCGCGGACCCAGGTGGCCGAGCTCGTCGAGCGGCTCGGTCGCGACCTGCCGGACGGCCCCACCGACCCGGTCGAGGTCATCGACCTGCTGGCCGACGCGTGCGAGCCGGGGCTGACCGCGATGCCGTCGGGCCGGTTCTTCGGGTTCGTCATCGGCGGCACCCATCCCGCCGCCCTGGCCGCGGACTGGCTCACCAGTGCGTGGGACCAGAACGCCGGGCTGCGGACCGTCACCCCCGCCCACACCGCCGTGGAGGACGTGGCCGAGTCCTGGGTGCTCGACCTCCTCGGCCTGCCGGCCGGGAGCGCGGTCGGGTTCGTCACCGGCGGGACCATGGCGAACTTCACCTGCCTCGCTGCCGCCCGGGACTCCGTGCTCACCCGAGCCGGTTGGGACGTGGCAACGCGCGGGCTGGTCGGCTCTCCGGGCGTCCGGGTCCTGGTGGGGGAGGAGCGACACGACTCCGTCGACCTCGTCCTGCGCTACCTCGGCCTGGGCGAGCCCGAGACGGTGGCCGCCGACCCTCAGGGGCGCCTCGACCCGACGGCGCTGCGGCGCGCGCTCGAGGACGGCGACGGTCGACCGACGGTGGTCTCGCTCCAGGCCGGCAACGTCCACTCCGGCGCGTTCGACCCGTTCGCGGAGGCCGTCGAGGTGGCCCACGACCACGGTGCCTGGGTCCACGTGGACGGAGCCTTCGGGCTGTTCGCCGGCGCCTCGCCCCGGCACCGCCACCTGGTGGCCGGTTACGAGGGCGCCGACTCCTGGGCGACCGACGCCCACAAGACCCTCAACGTTCCCTACGACTGCGGACTTGCGGTGGTGCGGGACCCGGCCGCGTTGCGCGCGGCGATGTCGATGGCCGGGCCCTACCTCCTCGTCGACGCCGCGGGTGACCCCTTCGAGAAGGTCCCGGAGCTGAGCCGACGTGGCCGCGCCCTCCCGGTGTGGGCGGTGCTGAGGGCGCTGGGCCGCCGCGGTGTCGCCGACCTCGTCGACCGGATGGTCGAGCACGCGGCCCACTTCGCGGCCGGTATCGAGGCGATCGAGGGGGCCGAGGTGCTCAACGACGTCGTCTTCACCCAGGTGTGCGCGGCGTTCGGGGAGGACGAGCGCACGCTCGAGGTCGTGCGCCGGATGCTCGCCGACGGCACCGCGTGGACGAGCGGCTCGGTCTGGCGCGGCCGGGCGATCCTGCGCATCTCGGTGAGCAACTGGGCGACGACCTCCGACGACGTCGAACGCACCCTGGCGGCTCTCCGGACCGCGGTCGCCGAATCGGGACGGGCAACACCCGGTCGCTAGGGTCGAGCCGTGCGTATCGCAAGGTTCACCACAGGGGATGACCCGCAGTACGGCGTGCTCTCCGGCGAGCTCGACCAGTACGGCCAGCCCGACGAGGACGCGGTCGTCGTCGCGCTCGCGGGCGATCCCCTCTACGTCGGCGTCAAGGCGACCCAGGAGGAGCACCGTCTGGCCGACGTCCGGCTGCTCGCCCCGGTCCTGCCTCGCAGCAAGGTCGTCGGCATCGGCCGCAACTACGCCGCCCACGCCGCCGAGCTGGGGAACGAGCTGCCGGCGGAGCCGCTGATGTTCCTCAAGCCGAACACCAGCGTGATCGGCCCGGGGGAGGCGATCGTCTATCCCTCGCAGACGGAGGACTTGCACTACGAGGGTGAGCTGGCCGTGGTGATCGGCCGGATCTGCCGGGACGTCCCGGCCGCCCAGGCCACCGACGTGATCCACGGCTACACGATCGCCAACGACGTGACCGCCCGCGACCTGCAGCGCTCCGACGTCCAGTTCACGCGGGCCAAGGGCTTCGACACGTTCTGCCCGCTCGGGCCGTGGATCGAGACCGACCTCGACCCGCAGAACTTCGCGGACGGCGTCGCGGTCCAGACCCACCTCAACGGCGAGCTGGTGCAGGACGGCAGCACCCGCGACCTGATCTTCGACATCCCGACCCTCGTCGCCCATGTCAGCAGCGTGATGACCCTGCTGCCCGGCGACGTGATCCTCACCGGCACCCCCGAGGGTGTCGGCCCGATGGAGGTGGGCGACGAGGTCGAGGTCTCGATCGCCGGCCTCGGCAGCCTCACGAACAAGGTGGAGAAGCGTTGATCACCCCATGCGAATGCTCACGTCGTTCCGCTCCGAACGGGGACCCCGCATGAACAGCCCAGTCCGGGTCCGGATGGCCCCCTCCCCGACCGGCAGCCCCCACGTCGGCCTGGCGCGCACGGCGCTCTTCAACTGGGCGTTCGCGCGCCACCACGGTGGCACGTTCGTGTTCCGCATCGAGGACACCGACAAGGAGCGGTCCACCCAGGAGTCCTACGACTCCCTGATCGAGGTCATGCAGTGGCTCGGCCTCGACTGGGACGAGGGCCCGCTCACGGGCGGGAAGTTCGGCCCCTACCGCCAGTCGGAGCGCTCCGAGATCTACGCCGACGTCCTCGCCCGGCTGCGCGCGCACGGCTCGACGTACGACTGCTACTGCACGGGCGAGGAGGTCACCGCCCGGCGCAAGGCGTCCGGCTCCAAGGTCATGGGGTACGACGGGTTCTGCCGCGAGCTCACCGACGAGCAGGTCGCGGCGTTCCGTGCCGAGGGTCGCGCTCCCGTGGTCCGGTTCCGGATGCCCGACGGCGAGGTCTCCTTCGACGACCTGGTCCGTGGCGAGATCACGTTCCAGACCGAGTTCGTCCCCGACTTCGCGCTCTGCCGCGCCAACGGCGACCCGCTCTACACCCTGGTCAACCCGGTCGACGACGCGCTGATGGAGATCACGCACGTGCTGCGCGGGGAGGACCTGCTCTCGAGCACGCCACGTCAGGTCGCACTGTTCGCGGCGCTGACCGACCTCGGCATCGCGAAGGAGACGCCGCGTTTCGGACACCTTCCCTACGTGATGGGGGAGGGCAACAAGAAGCTGTCGAAGCGCGACCCCGAGGCGCACCTGCTGCACTACCGCGACGAGGGGTTCCTCCCCGAGGGACTGCTCAACTACCTCGCCCTGCTCGGCTGGGCGATCGCGGCCGATCGCGACGTCTTCACGCTCGACGAGATGGTCGCCGCATTCGAGATCGGCGACGTCAACCCCAACCCGGCGCGCTTCGACCTCAAGAAGGCCGAGGCGATCAACGCCGACCACATGCGGATGCTCACCATCGACGACCTCACCCACCGCGTGCTGCCCCACCTCAAGGCCGCCGGAGTCGTCGGCGACCCCGTCCACGACTCCGACGCCCAGCTCCTCGAGCTCGCGATGCCGCTGGTCGCCGAGCGGATGAACAAGCTGACCGAGGCGCCGCTGATGCTCGGCTTCCTGTTCGCTGACGAGGCTTCGTTCGAGCGTCACGACGAGCTCGACGACGCGGGCCGCGACGTGGTGAAGGTCGCCCTCGCCGCACTCGCCGAGCTCAAGCGTTGGTCCGCTGCCGAGATCGAGGAGGCGCTGCGTACGTCGCTGGTCGACGGGCTGGGCCTGAAGCCCCGACTCGCGTTCGGCCCGGTCCGCATCGCCGCCACCGGCCGCAAGGTCTCGCCACCCCTGTTCGAGTCGCTGGAGCTGCTGGGTCGTGACCGCAGCCTGGCCCGGCTCTCGGGCGCACTGGCGTGATCCACAGCTACGTCCGCCGGAGGCGCCCGCGCCCGCGCCGGCACCCGTGCGCGAGGGACTGCCCTACCACCTCGTGCTGCGCGGAGGCTGGCCCGGCAAGTGGCGCCCGCTCCTCGGACTGTTCGCTCTCGCGGCGGGCATGCTGCTGGTGCTGCCGCTGCTGGTGATCGTGCCCTTCGCGGGGTACTACGCGGCGACGGGGGAGGAGGTCGGCTCGTCCGTCACCCGGCTCGTCGACCTCAGCGACCCGACGCCCGCCGGCCTCGCCTACCTCAATCTCGCGCTGGCCGGGCTGATCCCGCTGGTGTGGCTGCTGGTGCGCTTCATCCACGGACTCCGGCCGCGTTGGGTGTCGTCGGTGTTCCCCCGACTGCGGTGGGGCTACCTGTTCATCTGCATGGGGCTCTCCTTCATCGCGCTGATCGCGACGGTGGCGGTCTCCGCGCTGCTGCCGCAGGACGCGGCGACCGCCGTGGGCGGCGGCCTCAACGAGTTCACGCCGACCCTGCGCAACTTCCTGCTGGTCGTGCTGTTCCTGACTCCGTTGCAGGCTGCGGCAGAGGAGTATGCGTTCCGCGGCTACCTCCTCCAGGCCTTCGGCGGCCTGTTCCGCAGCCCCTGGCTCGCCGTCGGGGCGTCGTCCCTGCTGTTCGCGCTCGCCCACGGCGCGCAGGACGCGCCGATCTTCTTCGACCGGTTCGCCTTCGGCGTCGTGGCGGGCACCCTCGTCATCCTGACCGGAGGCCTCGAGGCCGGCATCGCGATGCACGTGCTGAACAACTGGCTGGCCTTCAGCGTCGCGCTGGCGTTCGGTGACATGGCCTCGGCCCTGAATCCCTCCGGCGGGACGTGGTGGAGCATCCCCGTGACGCTCACGCAGTCACTGACCTACCTGGGACTGGCGTGGCTGGTCGCACGCCAGATGGGGCTCACCACCCGCACGGACCCAGCCGTTTTGGCCGCCCCTGAGACGCGCGTGTAAGGTTTCTGCCCGGCCCTCCGGGGCCGCGGTCTGGCCGCGAAAGGCCAGCCCCCATTGGGATATGGTGTAATTGGCAGCACGACTGGTTCTGGTCCAGTTAGTCTAGGTTCGAGTCCTAGTATCCCAGCGAGATCCCGGTTTCCCCGTCCTGTGGGAGTCCGGGATTTGGTGTGAATCCTGGCGCTTCGCTAGGGTTCGAGCGCTGTTCCGACAGCTCGGCCCCCGTCGTCTAGTGGCCTAGGACGCCGCCCTCTCAAGGCGGTAGCGCCGGTTCGAATCCGGTCGGGGGTACCACGTAGGAATCGAGCGGTGGCGTCCCAGGACGCCGCCGCTCTGCTGCTTTCTGGAAGGCGGTAGCGCCGGTTCGAATCCGGTCGGGGGTACCACGTAGGAATCGAGCGGTGGCGTCCCAGGACGCCGCCGCTCTGCTGGTTTCTGGAAGGCGGTCGCGCCGGTTCGCATCCGGTCGGGACCGTCCAACCGCATCCCGTGGCATCGGTAACGAAGGGTTAACACCCGCGATACAACTCTGGACGTGACGACCGTCACCTGCATAAGTTGTGCCAAACAACTTATCGGTGGCTGGCGACCACGCCGAGCCACACGCGATTGACACCCCCAGGAGGCGGTTCGCGTGAAGCGGAAGCACAGTTTTGTCCTAGTGACCTTGCTCGGGGTCGCCCTGTCCGTGACCGCGTGCGGCAGCGACACCGACTCCGGCGACGACACCGGTAGCGAAGGGGACGCGGCCGGCAAGATCGGCGTCATCCTTCCCGACACCGAGTCCTCGGTCCGCTGGGAGAGTGCGGACCGCCCGGCCCTCGAGGCGGCCTTCGAGGAGGCCGGCGTCGAGTACGACATCCAGAATGCCGAGGGCGACGCGGAGCGCATGACGCAGATCGCCGATTCCATGATCGGCAGCGGCGTGACCGTGCTGGCCATCGTCAACCTTGACTCCGAGTCGGGCGCCGCGATCCAGGAGAAGGCAGCATCGCAGGGCGTTTCGACGATCGACTACGACCGGCTCACGCTCGGCGGCTCCGCGGAGTACTACGTCTCCTTCGACAACGTCGTGGTCGGCGAGCTCCAGGGCCAGGGCCTGGCGGACTGCCTGGGTGACAAGCAGGCCAACATCGTCTACCTGAACGGCTCGCCCACCGACAACAACGCCACGCTCTTCGCGCAGGGAGCGCACAGCGTCCTCGACCCGATGAGCAACTTCAAGGTCGTCGGCGAGCAGGCCGTCCCCGACTGGGACAACGAAGAGGCGGCGACGATCTTCCAGCAGCTGTTCACCGCTGCGGACGGCGAGGTCGACGGCGTCCTGGCCGCCAACGACGGCCTGGGTGGTGCCGCCATCAGCATCCTCGAGGCCAACGGTCTGGACGGCAAGGTCCCGGTGACCGGCCAGGACGCCACGGTCGAGGGCCTTCAGAACGTCCTCGCAGGCACCCAGTGCATGACCGTCTACAAGTCGGCCAAGCTCGAAGCGGCCGCGCTGGCCGAGGCTGCTATCGCGCTGGTCAACGGCGAGGAGGCCGAGACCACCGGCACGACCGAGGACGCCGAGGGTGGGCGCGACGTGCCCTCGATCCTGCTCGAGCCGCAGTCCATCACCAAGGACAACGTCGGTGACGTGATCGACGACGGTGGCCAGACGGTCGAGGACGTGTGCGCCGGCGAGTTCGCCGACCTGTGCACGGAAGCCGGCATCTCCTGATCACCTGAACCGACGGAGCGGCGCCCGGACCGAAACACCGGGCCGGGCGCCGTTCCCCGGTTCCTCGCACAACAAATGCTGCCGATCGGAAGTGGGCCCATGGTTCAGCCGCTGCTCGAGCTTCGCGGAGTCAACAAGAGCTTCGGTGTCGTGCACGTGCTGCACGACGTCGACTTCGCCGTCTATCCCGGGCAGGTCACCGCCCTGGTCGGCGACAACGGCGCCGGCAAGTCGACGCTGGTCAAGATCATCGCCGGCATCTACGGCCGCGACAGCGGTGACTACTTCTTCGACGGCGCGCCGGTGGAGGTCCACGGTCCCCGCGACGTGGCGGCCCTGGGCGTCGAGGTCGTCTACCAGGACCTGGCGCTGTGCGACAACCTCGACATCGTGCAGAACATGTTCCTCGGGCGTGAGGAGACCAACCGCGTCGGCATGGACGAGGTGAGCATGGAGTCCCGCGCTCGCGAGACCCTCGCTTCCTTGTCCGTGCGCACGGTGCAGTCCGTACGCCAGAGCGTCGCCAGCCTCTCCGGTGGTCAGCGCCAGACAGTGGCGATCGCCAAGGCCGTGCTCTGGAACTCCAAGGTCGTCCTGCTCGACGAGCCGACGGCTGCCCTGGGCGTCGCCCAGACGCGCCAGGTCCTCGACCTCGTCCGACGGCTCGCCGACCGTGGCCTGGGCGTGGTGCTCATCTCGCACAACATGGGTGACGTGCTCGAGGTCGCCGACCGCATCACCGCGCTCTACCTCGGCAGGGTGGCAGCCGATGTCCCGGTCGGGGAGGTCACGCACAGCCAGATCGTCGAGCTCATCACGGCCGGACGGTCCGGGGACCTCGGCATCGCCGAGAACCCCGCGACCGCGACTGTCTGACCAGGACCGGAGACCTCATCATGACCGTCGGATCAGAAGCCCAGACCACCGCCGCCGGGGGCGGCTTCGACAGCGACAACCGCCAGGCGGCGACCATCCGCGACTCGGCCCGCGACTACCTCAACCGCCTGCGCGGCGGCGACATGGGTTCGCTGCCCGCGATCTTCGGGCTGATCGTGCTGTTCATCATCTTCTCCTCGCTCAACGACCGGTTCCTGACGACCTACAACATGGCCAACCTGGTCGTGCAGGCCGGCTCCATCTGCGTCCTGGCCATGGGGCTCGTGTTCGTCCTGCTGCTCGGCGAGATCGACCTGTCCGCCGGTGTCGCGGGCGGCGCCTCGGCCACGATCATCGCGCTGCTGCTGATCGACTACGACTGGACCTGGTGGGCAGCCACCCTGGCCGGCATCGCCGTGGGCGCGGTCATCGGCGTCACCATCGGGTCGTTGGTCGCCTTCTTGGGCATCCCGTCCTTCGTCGTCACGCTTGCCTTCTTCCTCGCCCTGCAGGCGGTGCCCCTCAAGCTGATCGGTCCCGGAGGGTCGCTGCGGTTCAACGACGAGGTGCTGCGCGGCCTGTCGATCAAGAACGTGCCCATCACGGCCGGTTGGATCGCGGCGGGGCTGATCGTCGCGTCCTTCGCCGCCCTCTCGCTCTGGCGTTACCGGACCCTGTCTGCCAAGGGGCTGGTCCACAAGCCATTGGGGCTCGTGGTCATCCAGATCGGCGTCCTGGCCGCGATCGTCTTCGGGGTCACCGCCCTGCTGAGCGTCAACCGGGCACCGAATCCCAATCTGTTCAACATCAGCGGCATCCCGTGGGTGTTGCCTGTCGTGATCACCCTGCTGCTCTTCTGGACCTTCATCTTGGGCCGGACCCGCTTCGGTCGGCACCTCTACGCCGTCGGCGGCAACGCCGAGGCCGCCCGTCGCGCCGGCATCAACGTGCGCCGGATCAGGATCTCTGCCTTCGTGATCTGCTCGTCCATGGCCGCGATCAGCGGGCTGCTGGCGGCGTCGTACACCGGCAAGGTCTCGCCGGGATCGGGCGGTGGCAACGAGCTGCTCTACGCCGTCGGCGCCGCGGTGATCGGCGGCACCAGTCTCTTCGGCGGCCGGGGCCGGGCGATCGACGCCGTGGTCGGCGGGCTGGTGATCGCCACGATCCCCAACGGCCTCGGCCTGCTCAACCAGGCGAGCTACATCAACTTCCTGGTCACGGGCGGCGTCCTGCTGCTCGCCGCGAGCGTGGACGCGATCTCGCGCCGCCGTCGCTCCGCGGCGGGCGTCTAGGTCGACGTGGGTCCGCAGAGACGCTCGGGTCTCGGCACCAACCAGGAGGACGTCCGGCGCCACAACCTGGGGACGTTGCTGCGCCACGTCCACAGCGCGGGTCAGATCTCGCGGGCAGAGCTGACGACCCTGATGGGGCTGAACCGGAGCACCATCGCCGGGCTGGTCGGAGAGCTGGAGTCCCTGGGCGTCTCCGAGAGAGTGCCCCCGACCGGAGGCGCCCGCCAGGGCGCGGGCAGACCCTCCGCCGGGGTCCGGGTCGCTGCTGGGGGGCCGTACGTCATCGCCGTGGACCTCGGCGTCGACCGTGCGGTCGTCGCCCGGGTCGGTCTCGGCGGACGCGTGCTGCAACGGGCGCGGGCGCCGATGCCCAACGGCGGCGAGGCCTGGCAGGTGGGTGCGTCCGTGGCGCGGCTCATCCGCCGCGTCGTCGAGGACGCGCCGCCTGCAGCGCCACTCGTCGGCCTCGGGATCAGCGTCCCGGGCCTGGTACGCCGGAGTGACGGGCTGGTCCGGCTGGCCCCCAACCTCGAGTGGCACGACGTGTCCTTCGGCAGCATCGTGCTCGCCGCCCTGGGGCTCGACGTGCCGGTGTCGCTGGCGAACGATGCCGACCTCGGAGCCCTCGCAGAGCACCGCCGCGGAGTCGGTGTGGGTATCGACGAGCTGATCTACGTCTCGGGCAACGTCGGCGTCGGCGCCGGCGTGATCACGGGTGGCCATCGGTTGGAGGGCGCCGCCGGCTACGCCGGAGAGGTCGGCCACCTGCGATTCAATCCGGAGGGCCGCCCGTGTCACTGCGGCAACCGCGGTTGCTGGGAGACCGAGGTCGGGGGATACGCCATCGCTGAGGCGATCCACTGCCCTCCCGACAAGGTGGCGCAGCTCAACGAGGTCCTCGACGGGTTCGGCGACCCGTCGCCAGAGCTTCGAGCCACCGGTACCGCCGTCGGCCAGGGCCTGGCGATCATGGTCAACATCTTCAATCCGCGGCTGGTGGTGCTGGGCGGCTACTTCCGGTCCCTCTACACCTTGGTGCGCGCCGAAGTGAACGCCGGCCTGGTGGACCGGGCGCTCCCCGCCCCTCTCGAGACGGTCACGCTCGCCCTGCCCGGACTCGCGGCCGATTCAACCCTGCTCGGCGCGGCGGAGATCGCGATGGAGCCGCTGTTCGTCGATCCGGTCGCTGCGCTCAGCACTGCGCTCGTCGATGTGCGCGCCCGGTTGGCCGGCTGAGGCAGGAACACCAGCGGCCCGGAACGCGTCGCCGTGTCCGATTCCCGCCAGAGCGTGGTGGCGGGGTGGGGCAGGATGGAGTCATGTCACCGACGCTGCGCCTCGACCCGGAGTCCTGCTACCGGGCCGTGAAGAGCCGCGACCGTCGCTTCGACGGGGTGTTCTTCACCGCCGTCCGGACCACCGGGATCTACTGCCGGCCGTCGTGCCCGGCCCGCACGCCCGCCTACCGCAACGTCAGCTTCCACCCCAGTGCCGCCGCCGCACAGGCCGCCGGCTACCGCGCCTGCAAGCGGTGCCTGCCCGACGCCACGCCGGGCAGCCCCGACTGGGACGTCGCCGCCGACCTGGCCGGTCGGGCGATGCGGCTGATCGCCGACGGCGTCGTCGACCGCGACGGCGTCGAGGGCCTGGCGGCACGGGTGGGCTACACCCCGCGCCACCTGTCGCGGATCCTCACCGGCGAGCTCGGCGCCGGTCCGCTCGCACTGGCACGTGCCCGCCGTGCCCAGACCGCGCGCATCCTGATCGAGACCACCGAGCTCGGATTCGCCGACATCGCCTTCGCCGCCGGGTTCACCAGCGTGCGGCAGTTCAACGACACCGTGCGCGAGGTCTACGCCGCGAGCCCGACCCAGCTGCGAGGCAGTCGCCGCGGCCGGGCCGCCACCGGCGAGGTCCGGATGCGCCTCGCCGTCCGGACGCCCTTTGCGGGCTCCTCGCTCCTCGCCTTCCTCGCCGGCCACGCCGTGCCGGGGATCGAGGACGCCGGACCGGATTGGTACGCGCGCACCCTCGACCTGCCCCACGGAGCGGGGACCGTCCGCATCGAGCTGACCGACCACCTCGATCGCGACGGCACCGCGCTGGTGCCCGCGACGTTCCGGCTGGCCGACCTGCGCGACATCGGCGCCGCGGTCGAACGGACCCGCCGGCTGCTCGACGCCGACTGCGACCCGGTCGCGGTCGACGACGCCTTCGCGGGCGATCGTGTGATCGGCCGGCTGGTCCGGGCCCGACCCGGGCTGCGCGTCCCGGGCCATCCCGACGGCGACGAGCTCGCGGTCCGCACCATCATCGGCCAGCAGGTCAGCGTCGCGGGCGCGCGCACCGTCACCGGCCGGATCGTGACGTCCCACGGCACCCCGCTGCCCGAGCCCGAGGGCGCGCTCACCCACGTCTTCCCCGACGCCGCCACGCTGGCCGCCGTCGACCCGGAGACGCTGCCCATGCCGCGCGCCCGCGGCCGCGCTCTCGTGGCGCTCTGCGGCGCGCTCGCCGTGGGTCGGATCGATCTCGGCCGCGGCGCCGATCGCGACGACGTACGCCGGATGCTGCTCGACCTGCCCGGCATCGGCCCGTGGACCGCCGACTACGTCGCGATGCGGGCACTCGGCCACCCCGATGTCTTCCTGCCCACCGACCTCGGCGTCCGCGACGCCCTGCGCCGCCTCGGCCACGAACCCAGCCACGCGGTGTCCCTGGCCGACGAGTGGCGCCCCTGGCGCTCCTACGCGCTGCTGCACCTCTGGCACACCCTCTACCTCCCGAAGGAGACCTGACATGTGGACCGTCCTCGACAGCCCGGTCGGCGAGCTGCGGCTCGTCGAGAACGCCGGCGCGATCACCGCGATCGAGTTCTCGCCGTTCCGCCCGGCGGCCGGCCGCCCGATCGGCGAGCGGCGCGACGACCACCCCGTGCTCCTGGCAGCAGCCGAGCAGCTGACCGCCTACTTCGCCCGTGAGCTGAAGGAGTTCGACCTGCCGCTCGCGCCGCACGGCAGCGCCTTCCAGCAGCTGGTGTGGGATCAGCTGCAGCTGGTCGGCTACGGCGAGACTGCGTCCTACGGCGAGATCGCCCACCGCCTCGGCAAGTCCAACGCGGCCTCGCGTGCGGTCGGCCTGGCCAACGGCCGCAACCCGATCCCGATCGTCATCCCGTGCCACCGGATCATCGGCGCCAACGGCACCCTCACCGGGTACGCCGGCGGACTGGAGCGCAAGCAGACGCTGCTCCAGCTCGAGCAGGACGCGCTGTTCTGAACGCCCATGCCCCCGCGACGCCGTCTGGTACGCCGCGTACGGCTCCAACCTCGATCCGGACCGCTTCAGCTGCTACCTGCTGGGTGGCTGCCCGCCGGGCGCGACGCGCACCTATCCGGGGACGCGGGCGGGCGTGCCGGCGCTGGACGTCCGGCCGTTCTCGATGAGGGGACGGCTCGTGTTCGCGTGGCACAGCCCGACGTGGGGCGGGGCGATCGCGTTCCACGACCCGACCGGTGACGGCCACGTGCTGAGCACCGCCTACCTGTTGCCGGCCACGACGTTCTCCGACGTGGTCGAGCAGGAGATGTGGCGCCAGCCCGGCATCGACCACGACCTCACGGAGGTCCTGGGCAGCGGCCGCCAGGTGCTCGGCCCCGGCCGCTACGAGACGCTCCACCTCACCGGAGAGCTCGACGGCCATCCGGTCGTGACGTTCAGTGCGGCCGACCCCCACGAGCTCGAGCCGGGAGAACCCGCCGCGGCGTACCTCACGACGATGGCGCGCGGGCTGCGCCGCGTGCACGGCCTGACCGATGACCAGATCGACGACTACTTCGCCGGTTTCGTCGGAGCGCTGAGCGTCCCGCTACTCCGCAGCAGCCGCCCGCCGCAGCGACTCCGAGAGCCGCTCGGCGGCCGCGAGGACGGCCGGTGCGTGCATCCGGCCTGGCTGGCGAGAGAGCCGTTCGAGCGGGCCGGAACGGAGACGGCGGCGATGATCTTCCCGCCGGGGGAGCGGACCGGGGCGGAGACCGAGGCCACGCCCTGCTCACGCTCGCCGACCGACTGCGCCCAGCCCCGGCGGCGGATGCCCGGAGAGCGCGGCTGCCGAGAACGCGGCGTTCTGGAGACCACGCTGCATCCGGTCGGGGTCCTCCCAGGCGAGCAGCACCTGGGCGGCGGAGCCGGCGTTCATGGTGAGCTGGGTGCCGACCGGGATCGTGTCGCGCAGGCCGGACGGCCGCTCCGCGGCGGCGACGCAGATGCGGTGTTCACCCTGCCGGCGCCACAGCTGGGCGGACTCACCGGTGATGTCGCGCAGTCGCGCCAGCACCGGCCCGGCGGTCGCGAGCAGCCGGTCCTCACCCGCGGCGGCCGACAGCTCCGCCAGCCGGGGCCCGAGGACGAAGCGACCCTGCAGGTCGCGCGCGACCAGTCGGTGGTGCTCCAGGGCGACCGCGAGCCGGTGTGCGGTCGGTCGGGCCAGGCCGGTGCTCGCGACCAGTCCGGCCAGGGTGGCCGGTCCCGACTCCAGGGCGGTCAGCACCAGGGCGGCCTTGTCGAGTACGCCGACCCCGCTCGAGGTGTCCATATGCCAATACTGCCGTCTCGGATTGTGGATGGCAAGGCGTAGAGTCGTGATCCACGTCCTGAGCGGAGTGGAGGAGGATCAACCATGGGCAGGACCCTGGCGGAGAAGGTGTGGGACGACCACGTCGTCCGGTCGCGCGAGGGAGAGCCGGATCTCCTCTACATCGACCTCCACCTCATCCACGAGGTCACCAGTCCCCAGGCCTTCGACGGACTGCGGCTCACCGACCGCACCGTACGCCGCCCCGACCTCACCCTCGCGACCGAGGACCACAACGTCCCGACCGTCGACTGGGACAAGCCGATCGCCGACCCCGTCAGCCGTACCCAGGTCGAGACGCTGCGCCGCAACTGCGAGGAGTTCGGCGTACGCCTGCACCCGCTCGGAGACATCGAGCAGGGCATCGTCCACGTCGTCGGGCCTCAGCTCGGGCTCACCCAGCCCGGCATGACGATCGTGTGCGGAGACAGCCACACCAGCACCCACGGCGCGTTCGGCGCGCTCGCGTTCGGCATCGGCACCTCCGAGGTCGAGCACGTCCTGGCCACCCAGACGCTGCCGCAGGCCCGGCCGAAGACCATGGCCGTCACGGTCGACGGCAGCCTGCCCGACGGCGTCACGGCCAAGGACCTCGTGCTCACCCTCATCGCCCACACCGGTACCGGAGGCGGCCAGGGCTACGTCGTCGAATACCGCGGCCAGGCGATCGAGGAGCTGTCGATGGAGGGCCGGATGACGGTCTGCAACATGTCCATCGAGTTCGGCGCCAAGGCCGGACTGATCGCCCCGGACCAGACGACCTTCGACTACATCGAGGGCCGGGCGGAGGCGCCGACGGGCGACGACTGGGTGACCGCCGTCGAACACTGGAAGCGCCTGCGCACCGACGACGACGCGACCTACGACCGCGAGGTCGTGCTCGACGCCTCGACCATGACGCCGTTCGTCACGTGGGGCACCAACCCGGGTCAAGGCGTGCCTCTCGGGGCCAGCGTCCCGTCGCCGGCCGACTTCGACGACGCGGCCGACGCGCTCTCGGCCGAGAAGGCACTCACCTACATGGGGCTCGAGGCCGGCACACCGATGCGCGACATCGAGGTCGACACCGTCTTCGTCGGTTCCTGCACCAACGGCCGCATCGAGGACCTGCGCCTGGCCGCCGAGATCGTCAAGGGCCGCCACGTCGCCCCCGACACCCGGCTGCTGGTGGTCCCCGGGTCGGTCCGGGTCCGGCTCCAGGCCGAGGACGAGGGCCTCGACGTGGTGTTCAAGGAAGCCGGTGGCGAGTGGCGCGGCGCGGGCTGCTCCATGTGTCTCGGCATGAACCCCGACCAGCTCGCACCCGAGGAGCGCAGCGCCTCGACGTCCAACCGCAACTTCGAGGGCCGTCAGGGCAAGGGGGGACGCACCCACCTCGTGTCGGTCCCGGTGGCCGCCGCGACCGCGATCCGCGGCACGCTCTCCTCGCCCGCCGACCTCGAGGAAGTCTGATGGACGCGTTCACGACCCACACCGGTGTCGGCGTACCCCTGCGTCGCAGCAACGTCGACACCGACCAGATCATCCCGGCCTCCTACCTCAAGCGAGTCACGCGAACCGGGTTCGAGGACGGACTGTTCGCCGCCTGGCGCAACGACCCGGGCTTCGTGCTGAACAACGACGCGTACGCCGCCGGCTCGGTCCTGGTCGCCGGCCCTGACTTCGGCACCGGCTCGTCGCGCGAGCACGCCGTGTGGGCGCTGCAGAACTACGGGTTCAGGGTCGTGCTGTCGCCGCGCTTCGCCGACATCTTCCGTGGCAACTCGGGCAAGTCCGGGCTGCTGGCGGCGCAGGTCGACGACAAGGTGGTGCAACGACTCTGGGACCTGCTCGAGCGCGAGCCCGGCACCGAGATCACCGTCGACCTCGTGTCACGAACCGTCCGTGCGGGAGAGGGCGAGGACCTGATCGAGGACAGCTTCGACATCGACGACTACACGCGATGGCGACTGCTCGAAGGGCTCGACGACATCGGCATCACGTTGTCGCACGAGAATGAGATCGCGAGATACGAGACGACGCGTCCGAGCTGGAAACCGGCCACCGTCTGATCGATGCCAACGCCGAAAACCCTTGCCTGGCAAGGGTTTTCGTCGATTTCGAGGATGAATGAGGTCGCGTGTTCGCGCGACAACCACGCAGAGAATCCGCAAGGAGACACGGCGTGGTGATTGTGACCCGCGCCACGAATGCCTAGGTTGCGTAGCAGTAAGTCGAGTAGAGGCTCGGCCCCAATCGTCCATTGGAAGGGAAGACAGTGAACAAGTCACAGCTCATCGACACGCTGTCAGCGCGGTTCGAGGGGAACCGGAAGCAGGCCGCCCACGCCCTCGAGGCGGTGCTCGACACGATCACCCGTGAGGTCGCGAAGGGCGAGAAGGTTGCGATCACCGGGTTCGGCTCGTTCGAGAAGCGCATCCGCGAGGCCCGCTGGGTCCGCAACCCACAGACGGGAGCTCGCATGAAGGCGAAGAAGACGGCAGTGCCGAAGTTCACTGCCGGACAGGACCTGAAGAACGTCGTCTCCGGCGCCAAGAAGCTGCCGAAGGCCGTCGCAACCGCCGGCGGCTCGGCTGCCAAGAAGGCGTCGGCGCCGGCGAAGAAGGCGGCTGCGGCAGCCAGGTCCACGGCGAAGAAGACGACCACCAAGAAGGCCGGCGAAGAAGGCACCGGCGAAGAAGACGGCCGCCAAGAAGACGACGGCGAAGAAGGCGCCCGCCAAGAAGACGGCCGCGAAGAAGGCGCCCGCCAAGAAGACCACGACGAAGAAGACGGCCGCGAAGAAGGCGCCCGCCAAGAAGAGCACCACGAAGAAGACGGCTGCCAAGAAGTCGACCGCCAAGAAGACGACGGCGAAGAAGGCACCCGCCAAGAAGGCGCCGGCAAAGAAGACGGCGAAGAAGACCGCCAAGAAGTCCTGAACCACGCTGCGACAGGGGCCGTCCGACCGGACGGCCCCTGTCGGCATCTCTAGGGCAGCAGGGCCAGCGCCTCCCGGGTGATCGGGCCCGGCCCGAGCTGCATCGCCTCGGCGAGCGTCGCCTCGTCGTCGACGTCGCGTCGCAGCGACGGCAGCTCGCCGAGCACGTCCGTCGCACCCGCCGCCAGGTGGGCGGCGCGTGACGCGGTTCCGAAGCGCGGTTCGAAGACGTCGTACGGCGCGGCGTACATCGTCGTGCCGGTGCCCTCCGCGTCCGCCGCGAACCAGGCGCCGTCGCCGGTGACCTGGGCCAGCGCCTCGCTCAGGTCGTCGGGTCGCAGGCAGGGGAGGTCGGCGCAGAGTGCCGCTGGAACCGCGGCCGGCCGGCGGACGGCGACGGCAGCGGCCGCCGCGACGAGCGAGGCGTTGAGGCCACCGTCGGCGTCGGGGAGCGACGCGACCCCGAGCGCGGCGCAGGTGGTTGCGAAGCCGGGATCCGACGTCACCACCACGACCTCGATCACCTCCGGCGTGGACCGCGCGGAGTGCAGGGCGTCCAGCGCGAACGCGGTCGCCAGGCCGGGGCGGAGGTGCTCGGGCACGCGCAACCGCGACTTGCCGAGGGCGGGTGCCTTGACGGGGAGCAGGACGACGAACTGCGGGCGTTTCATCGACGCCGATCCTGCCATCCGAGGGAGTAGCCTGCTGCGGACCCACCGACCCCCGGTCGCCGCCGGCCGGCCGCCCCAGCGAAGGATGCACGTGACGGTTCGCAAGCTCCAGCAGAAGCGCGGCTGGACGTTCAACTTCGCGGTGCCGATCGTGAAGCCGACCATGCTCGCGGTCGCCAGCCGGACCTGGATCGACGGGGAGAAGATCCCCGCCACTGGCGGCTGCATCGTCGCCGTCAACCACATCTCCCACATCGACCCGCTGCTGTCGGCGCACTTCGTCTACGACCACGGCCGGCTGCCGCGCTACCTCGCGAAGTCCGGGCTGTTCAAGAACAAGGCGCTGGCCGGCGTTCCTGACGTCGGCCGGCCAGATCCCGGTCGAGCGGCTGAGCCGCAACGCGGTGGGCGCCTTCGACGCCGCCGTGCAGGCGGTGCGGGACGGCGAGTGCGTGGTGGTCTACCCCGAGGGCACGCTGACCCGCGACCCCGACCACTGGCCGATGCAGGGGAAGTCGGGTGCGGCCCGGATCGCGCTCGAGACCGGCTGTCCGGTGATCCCGGTGGGTCAGTGGGGAGCCCAGGACCTGCTCCCGCCGTACTCCGCGAAGCTCCGGCTGGTGCCGCGCCAGCGCATCCTGATGAAGGCCGGCGACCCGGTCGACCTGGCCGACCTGATCACCGAGCCGCGCAGCACGGCGACCATCCACGCCGCCACCACCCGGATCATGGCCGCGATCGTCGAGCTCGTCGCAGAGCTCCGCGGCGAGACCGCGCCGCCCGAGCTGTTCGACCCACGCCAGGCCGGGATGCGCGAGATCGGCAACCCGCAACGACCGGAGGAGCCCCGATGAGCCGGGTCGCGGTGTTCGGGGCCGGCTCCTGGGGTACGGCGTTCTCCCTCGTGCTGGCCGACGCGGGCAACGACGTCACCATGTGGGGGCGGCGTGAAGAGGTCTGCGCCGCGATCACCGAGAGCCACGAGAACCCTGACTACCTGCCGGACATCAAGCTGCCCGACACCGTCACCGCCACCCACGACCCGGCCGCGGCCGTCGACGGTGCCGAGGCGATCATCTTCGCCGTACCCGTCCCAGTCGTTCCGCGAGAACCTCGTCGACTGGGCACCCGTGCTGCCCGAGGTGCCGCTGGTCTCGCTGATGAAGGGTGTCGAGCTCGGGAGCCTCAAGCGGATGAGTGAGGTCATCACCGAGGTCACCGGTGCCGGGGAGGAACGCGTCGCGGTCGTCAGCGGCCCCAACCTGTCGCGCGAGATCGCCAACCGTGAGCCGGCCGCGTCCGTCGTCGCGTGCGCCGACGAGGACGTCGCCAAGCGGCTCCAGGACATGTGCCACTCCACGGCGTTCCGTCCCTACACCTCGGTCGACGTCCTCGGCTGCGAGCTCGGGGGCGCCTACAAGAACGTCGTCGCGCATCGCCGTCGGCATGGCCGTCGGGCTGGGCTTCGGGGACAACACCACCGCCTCGGTCATCACCCGCGGGCTGGCCGAGACGGCGCGGCTGGCGATGGCGCTCGACGCCAATCCCCTGACGCTGATGGGGCTCGCCGGCCTCGGTGACCTGGTCGCGACCTGCTCCTCCCCGCTGTCCCGCAACCGGACCTTCGGCGAGAAGATCGGCCAGGGCCAGACCACCGAGGAGATCTACGCCTCCACCCGGCAGGTGGCCGAGGGCGCCAAGTCCTGTGCCTCGCTGCTGGCCCTCGCCCAGCGCACCGGCATCGACGCCCCGATCGCCCACCACGTCGACTCGGTCGTCTCGGGCCGCAGCACCGCCTCCGAGATGATGCAGGCCTTCATCGCCCGCGACACCAAGGCCGAGACTGACTGAGCCCGCCTCACCCCACGAGGCCGTCGAGCGCCGTGCCGCAGGTCGTCCCAGAGGTCCTCGACGTCCTCGATGCCGACGCTCATCCGGACCAGGGCCGCCGGGGATCGTCGCGGCCTCCGTCTTCCAGCGGCGGCGCCGCTCGAAGGTCGACTCGACGCCGCCCAGCGAGGTGGCGTGCACCCAGAGCCGGGTCTTGCGGGTGAGCAGGTCGGCTGCCATCTCGCCCTCGGCCAGCACGATCGCGACGATCGCCCCGAAGCCGGGGTAGCGGACCTCGGCCACGGCCGGGTGCTCGGCCAGCCGACGTACCAGCTCCTGCGCGTTCGCCTGGGCTCGTTCGACCCGCAGGTGGAGGGTGCGCATGCCCCGCAGCGCCAGCCAGGCCTCGAGCGTGCCGGGGATGGCGCCGATGAGGTCGCGGCGGCCCTTCAGGACGCCGTGGAGGCCCTCGTCGCGGGTCACCACGGCGCCGAGCACCACGTCGCTGTGGCCCGGCCAGGAACTTGGTCGCCGAGTGGACGACGAGGTCCGCGCCGAGATCCAGCGGCTGCTGCAGCAGGGGAGTGGCGAAGGTGTTGTCGACCACGACGTAGGCGCCGGCGTCGTGGGCTGCCGCGGCGATCGTCTCGATGTCGGCGATCTCCAGAGCGGGGTTCGTGGGCGACTCCAGCCAGACCAGGGCGGCGTCGTCGCACGCCGCCACGACCGCTTCGGTGTCGGTGACGTCGACCAGGCTGGCGGTCAGCCGCCCTCGTGCCTCGAGGTCGGCCAGCTGCATGATGCTGCCGTTGTAGGCATGGCGCGGCGCGACGACCTTCGCGCCCTGACCGACCAGGTCGAGGACCGTCGCGACTGCGGCGAGCCCTGACGGCGAAGGAGAGGCACCGCCCGCCCTCGAGCCGCGCCGAGCGACGTCCTCGAACGCCTGCCACGTCGGGTTCCCGTAGCGCCCGTACTCCACGTCACCGCCCGCGACGTACGTCGAGGCCATCGTCAGCGGGGTGTTCAGCGGGGCATCAGGGGACTTCTCCGGCCGACCCGCCGTCACGGCGAGCGTGCTGGGACGCAGTCGCGGGTCGTCGGCCATGCCAGCAACCCTAGGCGGCTAGGGTCGTGCCGATGTCCGAGCCCACCCCGAAGCCCCGCGTCGCCATCGTCTTCGGCGGTCGGTCCAGCGAGCACGGCATCTCCTGCGTGACCGCCGGCAGCGTGCTGGCGCGCGATCGACCGCGAGAAGTACGACGTGGTCCCGGTCGGGATCGCGACCGACGGCCGCTGGGTGCTGGAGTCGAGTGACACCGCGCGGCTGGCGATCACCGGCTCGACGCTGCCGGCCGTGGACGGCGATCGCGCCGGCGTCGCACTGCTGCGCGACCAGGACGCGACCGACCTCGTCGTCGCCGACGCGTCCAGCGTCCCCGAGGTGATCGGCGCGGTCGACGTCGTCTTCCCGCTGCTCCACGGGCCCTGGGGCGAGGACGGCACGATCCAGGGGATGCTCGAGATGGCGGGCGTCCGCTACGTCGGCGCCGGGGTCCTCGCGTCGGCGGTCGGGATGGACAAGGCCTACCTCAAGCTCGTGCTGCGCGGCGGCCGGGCTGCCGGTGCTGCCCGGCGTCGTCGTCACCGCCCGCGAGTGGGAGGACGACCCCGACGACTGCCACCGACGCGGTGGCCGAGCTCGGCTACCCGGTCTTCGCCAAGCCGGCCCGCGGCGGCTCCAGCTTCGGCATCAGCAAGGTCCACGACGCCTCCGAGCTCGACCGAGCGATCGCGCCACGCGCAGGAGCACGACCCCAAGGTGCTCGTCGAGACCGCCGCGCCTGCCGGGTCGCGCGAGGTGGAGTGCGGAGTCCTCGAGTCCCTCGCCGGCGGGCCCGAGACGTCGCTGCCCGCCGAGATCACGGTGACCGGCGACCACGAGTTCTACGACTTCGAGGCCAAGTACCTGCCCGAGGAGCACACCCGGCTCGACATCCCCGCCGACGTGCCGGAGGCGACGACCGCGCGATCCGGGCACTCTCCGCACGTGCGTTCGAGGCGGTCTCCTGCGAGGGGCTGGCGCGGGTCGACTTCTTCCTGCTGCCCGACGGGGCGCTGGTGATCAACGAGCTCAACACGATGCCGGGCTTCACGCCGCTGTCGATGTATCCCGCAGATGTGGGACGCCAGCGGCGTCGACTACCCGGCCCTGGTCGACCGGCTGATCGAGCTGGCACTCCGCCGCGGCACCGGCCTCCGGTAGGTCAGACGCAGGGCTGGACGATCTCGGTGTGGTCCAGGACGGCCTCGGCGACGCCGGCCATCGCGGCGGCGGCACCCTCGGGCCGCTGGTCGGCGGGAACGTCGAGCGTGACGACCGGGCGGTGACCGACGGCCACCAGCGTGGCGTCCACCGACTCGTCGTCGATCGTCGCCGGGTCGACGTACCAGCCGACCCCGTCGACCTCCTGGCACTCTGCGGTCCGGCTGATGTCGGGTGCCTCGCCGCCGCAGGTCATCACGATCGGAGGGTCACCCCACGCGGCGCCGAGGGCATCGCTCGGCGTGACCGCGGCCCGCTCCCGGCCACCGAGGTCGTCGGGCACAGCCTCGACCAGGGACTCGCAGGCGGCGCGGTCATCGGGGCGTACGTCGACGGCGGGCACGGCGACCGGCTCAGCGGAGCACGCCGCCAGCAGCAGCGCGGGCGCAGACAGCACGACGCCCCGGACCACGAAGGTTCCGGGGCGTCGCCGCGACACGGTGCCGGTCAGATGTGTACGACCGGGCAGGTGAGGGTGCGGGTGATGCCGTCGAGATTCTGGACCTTCGAGACCACCAGCTTGCCGAGCTCGTCGACGTTGCGCGCCTCGGCGCGGACGATCACGTCGTAGGGCCCCGTGACGTCCTCGGCAAGGGTGACACCCTTGACCTGGGCGATCTCGCGGGCGACGTCAGCCGCCTTGCCGACGTCGGTCTGGATCAGGATGTACGCCTGGACGACCATCGTGACTCCTAGCTGCTCGGGTCCGAAAAGGGGCTGTGCCGGCCCAACCTATCGTGCCGCGCGCGGGTGCCGGTAGGTGGTCGCGCGGGGCGGTGGTGGTGGGATGGGAGCCATGGCCACATCCTCCGCGTTCCCCCCGATGCGACGGTCGGCGACGTCGGTGAGTTCGCGCTGATCGAGGCGTTCGTGCCGGTCTTCGAGCAGGGCGAGCAGGTCCTCGTCGGCCCGGGCGACGACGCGGCGGTGCTGCGGGTCCGTAACGGCCACGTGGTGGTCTCGACCGACCTGATGATCGAGGGACGGCACTTCCGCCGGGACTGGGCCGGGGCCGACGACATCGGCCACCGCGCCGCGGCCCAGAACCTCTCCGACGTCAACGCCATGGGCGGCCGGGCCACGTCGCTCACCATCGGCCTCGCGGCCCCTGCCGACCTGCCGGCGCAGTGGGCCCTCGACTTCGCCCGCGGCTTCGCCGACGAGTGCGCGCTGGTCGGGGCCAGTGTGGTCGGGGGAGACCTGGCCCGGTCCGACCAGGTCATGATCGCGGTCACCGTTCTCGGTGGCTGCACCGTGTCCCCGGTGCTGCGCAGCGGTGCCGTCGCGGGTGACCTGCTCGCGCTCAACGGTCGGCAGGGCTGGGCGGCCGGTGGGCTGGCCGTGCTCGGGCGCGGGTTCCGGTCGCCGCGCGTGCTCGTGGAGGCCTACCGCCGCCCCGAGCCGCCCTACGCCGCCGGCCCGGTCGCGGCCGAGGCGGGCGCCACGTCGATGATCGACATCTCCGACGGCCTGCTCGCGGAGGCCCGGCACCTCGCGGACGCATCCGGCGTGGCCATCGACGTACGCCGCGACGCGTTCGAGGTCGCCGAGCCGCTGGTCGCGGTCGGCTCGGCCCTCGGCGCCGACCCGCTCGGCTTCATCCTGGGTGGTGGCGACGACCACGCACTCCTGGCGACCTTCCCCGAGGGGTCGGTCCCGGAAGGCTGGCAGGTGGTCGGCGCCGTCAGTGACGGCAGCGGGGTCACCGTCGACGGCGGGGAGTACGACGGCCCCACCGGCTGGACCCACTTCTAGGGCAGGGTCGGACAGCCTTCGGTCCGGGTGCCGCGCCGATTGGTCATGAACGGCAGCTGCGGGGGCTGTTTCGTTGCCGTTGGGGACCAATCGGCAACACCCCGCGGCCGACCGGATGCGAAAAGGCCGCCACCCGAGGGGTGACGGCCTGTCATGCGCCAGCGACTGCGTCGCTGCCGCTACCGCGTGAATCTCGACACGGCGGTTCGAGCCGCTCCGCGGCTCGACGCCGAGCTCGATCTCCCGCGCTCACGCCGCTCCGGCTGCGCCGGATCGGCTAGCGCGTGACCTTGCCGGCCTTGAGGCAGCCGGTGCAGACGTTGAGGCGCTTCGGCGTACCGTTGACCTTGGCGCGGACCCGCTGGATGTTGGGGTCGAAGCGACGCTTGGTGATCTTGCGCGACCACGGACGGTTGTTGCCGAAGCCGGGCTTCTTGGCGCAGATGTCACAGACGGCAGCCACCGGAACTCCTGGAAAATCGAGTGTCAATACGTGCAGGGGCCCGCCGAGCGGGCAACCGGAAGAGCGTATCCGATGCCGGTCCGCGGGAGCGAATCGTCAGACCGACGCACTAGCCTGTGCGCGATCCGGTCGACACGAGGCAGGCGATGAAGGCACCACAGCGCGGCAGCATCACGCTCGACGTCGTGCTGCGGTTCGTCGACATCGCCACCGACGCACTGGCCGATGCCCGCGAGGAGATCGACGCCCTCAACGTCTTCCCGGTGCCCGACGGCGACACCGGCACCAACATGCACCTCACCGTCTCCGCCGCGCGCGACGCGATCCGCGACGCCACGGGTGGCAGCGCCGACGCCGACCTCGGTACGGCGCTCGCAGCGCTCGGTCGCGGGGCGCTGCTCGGCGCGCGCGGCAACTCCGGAGTGATCCTGAGCCAGATGCTGGGGGCGATCGCCGGCCGGATCACCCGCGCGACACCCGAAGAGCGCAACGCGACCGTCGTGGCGGAGGCGCTCCGCGAGGCGACCGATGCCAGCTATGCCGCGGTGGGGGAGCCGGTCGAGGGCACCATGCTCACCGTGGCGCGCGCCGCCGCCGACGCCGCGCTCGCCCACGCCGCGCAGCCGGGGGCCCGCGCCCGCGACGTGTTCACCGTGGCCGCCGCGGCCGCACGCGAGGCGCTGGCCCGCACCCCCGACCAGCTCAAGGTGCTGCGTGACGCCGGAGTGGTCGACGCCGGTGGCCGCGGGGTCAGCGTGATCCTCGACGCCGCGGAGAGCGTGCTGACCGGCCGTCGGCCCGACCCGGCGCCCACGCGCGGCCGGATCCCCGTCCCCGTCCCGGCAGACGACCTGACGGCCGACGGTCCGGCGTACGAGGTGATGTACCTGCTCGACGCGGAGGACGACGCGGTCTCCACCCTGCGGGCCGACCTCGCCCCGCTCGGTGACTCCCTGGTCGTCGTGGGAGGTGGGGGGCTCTGGAACGTCCACGTCCACGTCGACGACGTCGGTGCCGCGATCGAGGCCGGCATCCGCGCGGGGCGCCCCCACCGGGTACGGGTCACCCACTTCGCCGAGCAGGTCGCCGACGCCCGGCACCGCACCGCCGACCGGACCGGTCGCGGGGTGGTGGCCGTCGCCGCCGGACCCGGCCTGGCGGCCCTCTTCCGCGAGTCGGGCGCCCACGTCGTCGAAGGCGGGCCGGGTCGACGCCCGAGCACCCGCGACGTGCTCGAGGCGATCCTCGCCACCGGTGCTGGCGAGGTCGTGATCCTCCCCAACGACGCCGACTCCGTGCGCGTCTCCCAGATCGCGGCCGGCACCGCTGAGTCGGACGACGGCGTCCGCGCGATCGTCATCCCCACCCGGGCGCAGGTGCAGGGCCTGGCTGCCCTGGCGGTCCACGAGCCCGGCCGCAGCCTCGACCAGGACGTCCTCGAGATGACGGCCACCGCGCGCCACGCGCGCCACGGCGCGGTCACGATCGCGGCGCGCCAGGCGATCACCATGGCCGGTCCGTGCGAGCCGGGCGACGTGCTGGGGGTGGTCGCGGGTGACTTCGCGGTCGTGGGGGACGACCTCTACGCCGTGGCGGCCGACGTCCTCGAGCGGCTGCTCGGCGGCGGTGGCGAGCTGGTCACCATCGTGCGCGGCGACGGCGGTCCACCCGACCTGGCCGAGCGCTGCGCGGCCTACGTCGAGGAGCACCACCCGGCCGTCGACGTCGTGGTCTACGAAGGTGGGCAGGACCGCTACCCCCTGCTCGTCGGCGTCGAATGATCACCGTCGACTCGCCGGTGGCCAGCGTCTTCGGCAAGGCCCACAAGAAGCGCAAGCTCGTCACGGACGGACTCGGCATCACGACGGTCGGCGACCTGCTCTACCACTTTCCTCGACGCTACGTCCGTACGACGGAGGTCGGCGACGTCGCCGAGCCGGTGGAGGGGCAGGCGATCTCCGTCGTCGGCCGGATCACGTCGAGCGAGGTCAAGCCGTTCCGCGACCGGCGCACCAACCGGATGAGCTCCCGGGTGGAGGTGCGGATCGCGACCGGTGGCCCCGACTTCTCGATGTCGTTCTTCACGCCCTACGCGTCGCAGGCGGAGAAGGACCATGCCCGGATGAAGCCCGGCCGGCACGGACTCTTCACCGGCACGGCCAAGCAGTACCGCAGCTCGTGGCAGATCTCGGGACCCCACTCCCTGATCTTCGACGAGCCCGAGGAGGCAGGAGTCGCCAGCCGCCTCAAGGAGCTGTTGCCGGTCTATCCGCTGACCCACAAGCTCTACACCTGGGACGTCCTCAAGGTCGTCCACCAGGCCCTCGACCTGGTCGACGACGTTCCCGAGCTGCTGCCCGACGACCTACGCGACGAGCACGGCCTCCTCGACACCATGACCGCCCTGCGCTGGATCCACGCTCCCGAGGACTACCAGCAGGTCGGTGCCGCCCAGAAGCGCTTCCGGTTCGAGGAAGCTCTGGTCACCCAGCTGGTGCTGGCACGGCGGCGGGCGCAGCTGCGCGGACAGGGGGCCCAGGCGCGCACCGGCGACAGCGGGGGACTCCTCGCCGCCTTCGACGCCCGGTTGCCCTTCGACCTGACCCGGGGCCAGCTCGAGGTCGGCGCGCAGGTCGAGCGTGACCTGGCCGAGCCGCACCCGATGAACCGGCTGCTCCAGGGGGAGGTCGGTTCCGGCAAGACGCTGGTCGCACTGCGGGCGATGCTCCGCGTCGTCGACAGCGACGCCCAGGCCGCGCTGCTCGCGCCCACGGAGGTGTTGGCCCAGCAGCACCACCGTTCGATCTCCGCGATGCTGGGCGACCTGGCCGGCGGCGGCATGCTCGGTGGCGACGCCGACGGTACGACGGTGGCGCTGCTCACCGGCTCGATGAACACGGCTCAGCGTCGCGAGTCGCTGCTCAGCATCGCCAGCGGTGAGGCCGGGCTCGTCATCGGCACCCACGCCCTGCTCGAGCAGCACGTCGAGTTCGCCGACCTCGGGCTCGTCGTCGTCGACGAGCAGCACCGCTTCGGCGTGGAGCAGCGCGCTGCCCTCACGGACAAGGCGGGCACTCCGCCCCACGTGCTCGTGATGACGGCGACGCCGATCCCGCGCACGGTCGCGATGACCGTCTTCGGCGACCTCGAGACGTCGGTCCTCTCCGAGCTGCCCGCGGGACGGGCTCCGATCCAGACCAACGTCGTACCGCTCGCCGAGCAGCCCCAGTGGCTCGAGCGCGCCTGGCAACGGGTGCGCGAGGAGGTCGAGGCCGGCCACCAGGTCTACGTCGTGTGTCCGCGCATCAGCGGCGACGAGCCCGAGCAGGGTGAGGTGGACCAGCTCGACCTCGACGAGGACGACAACCCGGTCAACCCGAAGGTCGCGCTGACCGCCGTCGAGGACCTGCTGCCCCATCTCGAGGCCGGTCCGCTCTCGGGGCTCCGACTCGCGATGCTCCACGGGAGGATGGCGGCCGACGACAAGGACCGGACCATGCGGGCCTTCGCCGCCGGCGACGTGGACGTGCTCGTCGCGACCACGGTCATCGAGGTCGGCGTCGACGTCGCCAACGCCACCACGATGGTGCTCATGGACGCCGACCGCTTCGGCGTGTCCCAGCTCCACCAGCTCCGTGGCCGGGTCGGCCGGGGCGGGTTGCCGGGGCTCTGTCTGCTGGTCTCGCGGGCCGAGGCCGGGTCGCCGGCCCGTGATCGGCTCGATGCCGTGGCCGCCACCACCGACGGCTTCGAGCTCAGCAGGGTCGACCTCGAGCAGCGACGCGAGGGTGATGTCCTGGGTCGTTCGCAGAGCGGGTTCCGCTCCAGCCTCCGGACCCTCCGGGTGCTGCGTGACGAGAAGACGATCGTCGCGGCGCGCGAGGCCGCGGAAGCGCTGCTGGCCGCGGATCCCGAGCTCTCACAGGCCCCCGAACTGGCCGCTGCGGTGGCGGACCTGGAACATTCACGGCAGTCTGACTTCATGGAGAAGGCATGACCTGCTCGGAGATTGCAATGCCATGACCCGCATCATCGGGGGAGTTGCGGGTGGTCGACGGCTGCAGACGCACCGTGGAATGGCCACCCGCCCCACCAGCGACCGCGTGCGCGAGGCGTTGTTCTCCAGCATCGAGTCGTGGTGCGGCTCGTTGAGCGGCCTGCGCTTCCTCGACCTCTACGCCGGCTCTGGCGCGGTCGGTCTGGAGGCGTGGTCTCGCGGAGCCGGAGTCGTCACGCTCGTCGAGCACGACCGGCACGCCTCGACCCTGATCCGCGCCAACGCTCGCACCGTCGGCTTCCCGGGTGCCGACGTCGTCTCGGCCACGGTGTCGACCACCCTGCGTCGCAGCCCCGCGGCGCCGTACGACGTGGCCTTCCTCGATCCGCCCTACCCGCTGACCTCTCAGGAGGTCGGCGACGACCTCCGCTCGCTCGACCACCACGACTGGCTGGTCCCCGGGGCGATGGTCGTGGTCGAGCGGTCGGCCCGCGGCGACCCGCCGGAGTTCCCCGCCGGCTTCACCGACGTCCGTGAACGTCGCTACGGCGAGACCACGCTTTGGTACGGTCACGCCGCCCCCGCGAGCCACCGGACCAGCCAGGAGTAGCGAGTGCGCCGAGCCGTCTGTCCCGGGTCCTTCGACCCGGTCACCCACGGTCATCTCGACGTCATCGGCCGAGCCGCGCGGCTCTTCGACGAGGTCGTCGTGGCCGTCGGGGTCAACCCCTCCAAGAGCCGGCTGTTCTCTCCCGACGAGCGGCTCGACATGCTGCGCCGCGGGTGCGCCGACTGGGACAACGTGCGGGTCGCCGGGTTCACCGGCCTGCTGACCGACTTCTGCACGGCCGAGGGCGTCGACGCGATCGTCAAGGGCCTGCGTGCCGTCAGCGACTTCGACTACGAGCTCCAGATGGCGCAGATGAATGCCTCGCTCACCGAGGTCGAGACGGTGTTCATGCCGACCAGCCCGGAGTGGTCGTTCCTGGCCTCCAGCCTGGTCAAGGAGGTGGCGCGGTTCGGGGGCGACGTGTCCGGGCTCGTGCCCGGCTTCGTCAACGACGCGCTGGTGGCCCGGTTCGAAGGTCAGCGCGACTCATCCGACCCCGCCTGAGCGGGGAACCAGCGACCCCCGGCGGACGGCCACGCTCGGTTTTGGCGCCGTACGGGGCTGGCCGTTACGATTCTTTGCAGTTCTGTCGTTCTGGACCCGGAAAGTGATCCTCTGAGCAATCTGGACCCGAGAGCGCCGCTCGTGCTCGACACCCGCGAGCTCGGCCGCCGCCCGGGGTCCCAGCACGAGGTGACCCGCACGGTTCCGGCTCCGGCAGAGCTGGGCATCGAAGTCCTGCACGTCCCCGAGGGTTCGCCGGTCGAGATCGACCTGCGGCTCGAGGCGGTCATGGAGGGGGTGCTGGTCACGGGCACGGCCACGGCCGCGCTCGAGGGCGAATGCGCACGGTGCCTGGAACCGATCGACGACGACGTCGACGTGACGTTCCAGGAGCTGTTCGTGTACGACGACCAGTCGCACGCTCCGGCCGATGACGCGCTGGACGACGAGGCCAGCCGGCTCGAGGGAGACCTGCTCGACCTCGAACCCCTGCTGCGGGACGCGGTGGTACTCGTACTGCCGTTCCAGCCGCTGTGCGAGGACGATTGTCCCGGGCTCTGCGTCGAATGTGGCGCACGCCTGGCCGACGACCCGGACCACGCACACGAGGCGGCGATCGACCCGCGGTGGGCCGGCCTCGCGTCACTCCAGCAGGATGCAACACCCGAGAACGACGAGAACTGACCCGACCGGCACCCCGGTCGGGACGCACACGAGGCGGAGACCCACCGACTCGTCAGCATGAGGAGATGGAAACAGTGGCTGTTCCGAAGCGGAAGATGTCGCGCAGCAACACGCGCCACCGTCGCTCGCAGTGGAAGGCCGTCGCGCCGACCCTGGTCACCTGCGCCAACCCGGCGTGCGGCGCCAAGCACCTGCCGCACCGCGCGTGCGGCGAGTGCGGCCAGTACGGCGCCCGAGCCGACCGGCGTCAGGTCCTCTGAGATCCCCGCTGCGTCAGTCGGCGTGAGCAACTACGCCGGGCTGCGGACCGCCCTCGGGGACCCCGTTCTGGACCCCGAGCTGCTGGAGCGCGCGCTCACGCACCGCTCGTACGCCTACGAGAACGGCGGGCTGCCCACCAACGAGCGCCTGGAGTTCCTGGGTGACGCCGTGCTCGGCATCGTGGTGACCGAGACCCTCTACCTCACTCATCCCGATCTCTCCGAGGGCCGGCTCGCCAAGCTGCGGGCTGCCGTCGTCAACGCCCGGGCACTGGCCGGCGTCGGCCGCGAGATCGGACTCGGCCAGCACATCAAGCTCGGCCGCGGCGAGCAGTCGACCGGCGGCCGCAACAAGGCCTCGATCCTCTCCGACACGGTCGAGGCGGTGCTCGGCGCCATCCATCTCTCCGGCGGCTTCGAGGTCTCCTCGGACGTCGTCCACCTGCTCTTCGACCCGCTCATCGAGGCGGCCTCGGCGATGGGTGCCGGCCTCGACTGGAAGACCTCGCTGCAGGAGCTGTCCGCCGAGCACGGCCTGGGCGTCCCCGACTACGTCATCGAGGACGAGGGCCCCGACCACATGAAGACCTTCACCGCCCAGGTCCGGGTCGGTGACGACCTCTACGGCAACGGCGTCGGCCGCTCCAAGAAGGAGGCCGAGCAGGCGGCCGCCGAGACCGCCTACAGCGAGATCGCAGCCAAGCTCGGCGTCGTGGACATCGCCACCGCCGACGTACGCGACTGACCCACCCGACCCCACCGTGCCCGAGCTGCCCGAGGTCGAGGTCGTCCGCTCCGGACTCGAGCGCCACGTCGTGGGGGCCACCTTCACCTCCGTCGAGGTCCTCCACCCCCGCCCCGTACGCCGCGACCACCGTGGGCCGACCGGGTTCGCGGCGGCGCTGACCGGACGACGCGTCGAGGGCGCACGGCGCCGGGGCAAGTACTTCTGGCTCCCACTCGACAACGGCGACGCCCTGCTCGGCCATCTCGGGATGAGCGGCCAGATGCTGGTCCAGCCACCGGGGACGCCCGTCGAGCGCCACCTGCGGGTGCGGTTCTCCCTCGACCGCGACCTCGAGCTGCGGTTCGTCGACCAGCGGATGTTCGGCGGGCTCGCCGTCTCCCAGGGCGGGGCCGAGCTCCCGGCGGAGATCTCCCACATCGCCCGCGACCCGCTCGACCCGGTGTTCGACGACGACGACTTCGTACGCCGCGTCCGCCGCCGCCACGCCGGTGTCAAGCGGCTGCTGCTCGATCAGACCCTGATCTCGGGTGTCGGCAACATCTACGCGGACGAGGCGCTGTGGCGGTCCCGGATCCACGGTGAGCGGCCCGGCGACCGGCTCACCGCGACACAGGTGCGGCTGCTGCTCGAGGAGGCCCGCGGGGTGATGGCGGCCGCTCTCGTCCAGGGCGGCACCTCCTTCGACGCGCTCTACGTCAACGTCAACGGCGAGTCGGGCTACTTCGACCGCTCGCTGCACGCCTACGGACGGGAGGGAGAGCCGTGCGAACGCTGTGGCACCCCGATCCGCCGGATCGCGTTCACCAACCGGTCGTCGTACTTCTGCCCGACCTGTCAGCCCGCCCCGCGACGTCGCAGACTCGTCACCTGATCTTTGGTCCGCTGCCGATTGACCGTGACCGTCGGAGGTGGGACTCTTGAAGACAGCCCGGATCCAGGGCGATACACCCGTTCGGAAGGCTCATCCATGGCCAAGGCGCTGATCGGCTACATGCACAGCGACCCCCGGACCCCGGCTCGACTCGCCTCGGAGAATGCTCGTCTCCGTGCCCGCGTCTCCGAGCTCGAGGCCCTCACGCTCAGACTGGCACAGGAGAACGACGCACTGGCGGCCGCCTCGGCCGGCGAGGTGCTCGCGGTCGAGAGCGATCTCCAACCCGCGTGACCCGGCGCACACCCCGTCGTTGACGGGGCATGCGCGCACTCTCATCTCTCGCGGCAGCGACCCTGCTGCTCACCTCGCTCGGCGCCACCGCGCCTGCCTTCGCCCACGGTGACAACGACCGCAACGTCGAGACCCGTGCCCAGCTCCGGGCCCTCGGCGTCGACACCCCGCTCCTCAGCGACAACGTCGCCATCCAGAGCGCCAACCCCGGCACCGCCGCGATCTCGGGCTGCTTCACGCGGAGCGCGCCGACGTTCGTGGTCAGCGGCCTCGACCAGCTGACCGTCTTCGACGTCTCCGATCCCGCCCACCCGGAGCTGAAGGGCAAGATCCCCAACGCGGTCTTCGAGAACGAGGCGATGACCTGCGGCGAGAAGCGCACGGTGAGGAAGAGCAAGGTCAGGATCCGCCGGTTCGCCCTGATCGGCATCGACCTCCACAACGTCGCCGTCGACGAGGACGGCACCGCCCACACCAACGACGGCCGCGGCGCAGAGCTGATGGTCGTCGAGGTCACCAACCCGGCGAAGCCGTCGATCCGCGGCAGCGTCACGTCGACCACCGGCACCCACACCGTCGCGTGCGTCCCGTCGACCAACTGCCGCTACGCCTACTCCTCAGGCGAGCGCGACACGTTCTCCATCTTCAAGATCCGCAAGCTCAGCAAGCCGCGCGAGATCGACAGCAACCCGAAGACGAAGAAGATCGATCCCTTCAGCTCGCCCACCGGCGGGCACAAGTGGAACTTCGACAACGCCGGCTACGGCACCCACACCGGGTACGACGGCTCGTCGGTCTTCGACGTCAGCAACCCGCGCAAGCCCCGGCTGGTCACCACGACGGGTGACGCCGGCGGCCTCGACCCCGACCAGCCCGGCACGAAGGGCTACAACGACTTCATCCACCACAACTCCTTCCGCCCCAACGCCAAGGCCTTCAAGGCGGGCGCGGCTCCCTCGTTCGCCAAGGGCAACGTGCTCCTGGTGACCGAGGAGGACTACGTCCAGACCGACTGCACGCTCGCCGGTTCGTTCCAGACCTGGCACGTCACGAAGCTCAACCGTCGCGCCGGGTCGGCGATCAAGCCGCTCGACAAGGTGGAGCTGTCCGACCTCCAGGAGCAGCAGGAGATGGCCGTGCCGCAGCCGCAGGGCACCTTCTGCTCCGCACACTGGTTCGACTACCACCCCAGCGGCATCGTCGCGATCGGCTACTACGGCGGCGGCACCCAGTTCATCGACGTCCGGGACCCCAGGAACATCAAGTCCTACGGCTACGCCTACCTGGGCGCCTCCGAGGTGTGGGACGCGATGTGGGTGCCCAAGTACGACGCCGACGGCGTCCAGACCGGCGGGAAGACCAACGTCGTCTACTCGATCGACCTGGTCCAGGGCATCAACGTGTTCTCGGTCGACCTGCCGGGCGCGGCGTTCGGGCTCGAGCCGGCCGGGGCGGCGGCCCCGGAACGGAGCGTCGGCGACGTGGCGGCAGCCAGCGCCGTGCCCGTCGGACTGGTGGCAGGCGCGCTGGGCCTCGCGATCGCCGTACGTCGGCGCACCCGACGCGACCCGTCCGGTGGTTGAGGTGCGAAGGCGCGCTGGCGCCTGAGCCTCGAAACCCCCTGGAGAGCCCTGATGCACGTCGGTCGGTACGCCTAGCATCGGCGGGTGACCGATGCGATGGAGCCGCACACATCCGGCGTCCTGGAGACCGGGGACGGACATCAGGTCTACTGGGAAATCTGCGGCAATCCCGACGGTAAGCCGGCTGTTGTGCTGCACGGCGGCCCGGGGTCTGGCGCATCGCCTTACTGGAGTGGCTTCTTCGACCCCTCGCGCTATCGCGTCGTGCTGCTCGACCAACGTGGATGCGGCCGCAGCCGTCCGCACGCAGGCGACGATGTCGCGGCTCTTGAGAACAACACGACCGCCCATCTGATCGCCGACCTCGAGGCGTTGCGAGAGCTGCTGTCCATCGATCGCTGGCTACTCCTGGGCGCCTCCTGGGGCTCCACACTTGCGCTGTCGTACGCCGTTTCGCATCCCACTCGCGTCTCGGAGATGGTGCTGTGGGCGGTCGTGACGACGCGTCAGCAGGACGTTCATTGGGTCACGCATGTCATGGGTGAGATCTACCCCGAGGAGTTCGACCGGCTGCTGGACGTGCTGCCGCCAGAAGAGCAGGCCGGAAACGTGCCGCTGGCGTTGGCCGCCATGCTTCGCTCGGACGACCCCGTGACCTGCGATCGTGCTGCGCGCGCCTGGTGCGACTGGGAGAACCGGATCGCCACGCTCAGCGGGCCGGTGCGGCGCGACCCTCGCTACGACGATCCCCGTTTCCGACTCGGCTTCGCCCGGCTGGTGACCCACTACTTCGGCCACCACGCCTTCCAGGCGGACGACGCGATCACGGGACGACTGGACCGGATCGCCCACATCCCCGCTGTGCTGCTGCGCGGAAGGCTCGACATCGCATCCCCGCTTCGATCGGCGTACGAGGTCGCGCATCAGCTGCCGCTCGCAAGACTTGAGGTGATCGAAGGCGACGAGCACGGGGCCGGCGATGACACTCGCCAACGGGTCATGACCGCCCTGCGCGGTTTCGTCGGGTGATCCCGCACCGCGGGGATGGTTCTATGGGGTGCATGTCTCTCGCCGAGCTCGTCGACGCCTTGCCGGACGGAGTCGTGGTCACCGACCCCGACAAGGTCGAGAAGTATCGCTGGGACCGCTCCCAGGATCCGGGGACCGGCACGCCGGCAGCCGTCGTCCGTGCCGAGGACTCCGACCAGGTGCAGACCGCCGTCCGCTGGGCGGCCGCACACGGTGTGCCCGTGGTGCCGCGCGGCGCCGGCAGCGGCCTGTCGGGCGGGTCGAGCGCGGTCGACGACGGCATCGTGCTGAGCCTGGAGCGGATGGTCGACGTCGAGATCGACCCCTCGTGCCAGGTCGCGGTCGTCGAGCCGGGCGCGTTCAACGCCGACGTCAAGGCGGCCGCCGCCGAGCACGGGCTCTGGTACCCGCCCGACCCCTCGTCGTACGAGTTCTGCTCGATCGGCGGCAACGTGGCGACCAACGCCGGCGGCCTGTGCTGCGTGAAGTACGGCGTCACGACCGACTACGTCCTCGGGCTCGACGTGGTGCTCGCGGACGGCACCCTGGTGCGGCTCGGGGGAAAGCGGATCAAGGACGTGGCCGGACTCAGCCTGCTCAAGCTGTTCGTCGGCAGCGAGGGCACCCTCGGCATCATCACCCGCGTCATCCTGCGCCTCGTTCCCGCCCAGACCGCGCGGTCGACCCTGGTGGCGAGCTTCTCGTCGCCGACGGTGGCCGCCGAGGCGGTGGTGGCGATCCGGAACGGGCTGCGCCCCTCGATGCTGGAGCTCATGGACCAGCCGTCGATCCGGGCCGTGGAGGCGCACCGGTCGATGGGGCTCGACGTCGACGCCGGAGCCCTGCTCGTCGCCCAGTCCGATGCTCCCGGGACGTCGTGCAGCGAGGAGGTGGCGCTGATGGAGAAGGCGTGCCACGACAGCGGCGCGCTGGAGGTATTCGTCACCGATGACCCCGACGAGGGCGAGCAGTTCGTGCAGGCACGGCGGATGGTCATCCCCGCGGTGGAGGAGCTCGGCGGGCTGATGCTCGAGGACGTCGGCGTGCCGGTGCCGCGGCTGCCCGAGCTGATCACGGCCGTGGCCGAGATCGCCGAGCGCCACGACCTGTCGATCCCGGTGATCGCCCATGCAGGTGACGGCAACACCCACCCGCTCATCGTCGTGCCCCGAGACGACGAGGCCGCCCTCGAGCGCGCCCAGCTGGCCTTCGACGAGATCATGCACGCCGCGATCGCACTCGACGGCACCATCACCGGCGAGCACGGCGTCGGCCGGACCAAGAAGTCGGCACTGACCGCGCAGGTCGGCGAGGACGTGATGAAGCTGACCCGGCAGGTCAAGGCCGCACTCGACCCCCACGGCATCCTCAACCCAGGCGCCATCCTCTGACCTCGCCGACGCGCCCCGTCGCAGCCACCCGCCTCCCACGTGCGGCCAGGGTGCGCAGGTAGGGTGTGCCGCGCTGAGCTTCCCCGCGCCATCAGCGACCGTTTGCCATCGGTGAGGAGCCCCGCGTTGTACCTGAAGAGCCTGACCCTGAAGGGGTTCAAGTCCTTCGCCTCCTCCACGACCCTGCAGCTCGAGCCGGGGATCACGTGCATCGTCGGTCCCAACGGTTCCGGCAAGTCCAACGTGGTCGACGCGCTGTCGTGGGTGATGGGTGAGCAGGGTGCCAAGAGCCTGCGTGGCGGCAAGATGGAGGACGTCATCTTCGCCGGCACCTCCGGCCGCCCGCCACTGGGCCGGGCGGAGGTCGTCCTCACCATCGACAACTCCGACGGCGCCCTCCCCATCGAGTACGCCGAGGTGACGATCAGTCGCACCATGTTCCGCTCCGGCGGGTCCGACTACGCCATCAACGGCACGCCGTGCCGGCTGCTCGACGTGCAGGAGCTGCTCTCCGACTCCGGCATCGGCCGCGAGATGCACGTCATCGTCGGCCAGGGTCAGCTCGACACGATCCTCCACGCCACGCCCGAGGACCGGCGCGGCTTCATCGAGGAGGCCGCCGGGGTCCTCAAGCACCGCAAGCGCAAGGAGAAGGCGCTCCGCAAGCTCGACTCCACCGAGGGCAACCTGCACCGTCTCGGCGACCTGCTGGGCGAGATCCGGCGCCAGCTCAAGCCGCTCGGACGCCAGGCAGAGGTCGCCCGACGAGCTGCCGGGGTACAGGCCGAGGCCCGCGACGCACGCGCCCGGCTGGTCGCCGACGACCTGGTCACCGCCCGCACCGCCCTGGAACAGGAGCTGGCCGACGAGACGATCCTGGTCGAGCGCCGTTCCGAGGTCGAGGCCGCCGTCGCCGCCGCCCAGCAGACCGAGGGACGGCTCGAGGCGGCGCTGCGCGAGGACCTGCCGGCGCTGTCGAGGGCGCAGGACACCTGGTTCGCACTGTCGGGGCTGCGCGAACGACTGCGCGGCACCCAGTCGCTGGCCGCGGAGCGGATCCGCAACGCCGCCAGCATCGAGGACCCCGTCGAGTCCGGCCGCGACCCCGAGCAGCTCGAGGCCGAGGCCGAGGAGGTGCGCGCGCAGGAGCAGGTGATCGCCGCCGAGGTCGAGCAGCGGCGTACGGCGCTCGAGGTGGCCGTCACCGGTCGACGCAGCGCCGAGGACGCTGCGGCCGAGGAGGAGCGCCGGGTGGCCGGCCTCGTGCGAGCGGCCGCCGACCGGCGTGAGGGGCTCGCCCGGCTCCACGGCCAGGTCAACGCCCTCAAGTCGCGTGCGGCAGCAGCCGACGAGGAGCTCGGTCGTCTCGACCGGGCCCGCGAGGAGGCCGAGAGCCGTGCCGCGCGCGCCCAGCGGGACTTCACCGCGCTGGAGACCCGGATCGCCGGGCTCGACGCGGGCGAGGAGGGACTCGACGCCGAGCACGAGGTCGCGGTCGCGACCCTCGACGACCTCGACGAGCGGCTGGCCAAGATCCGCGAGGAGGTCCAGCAGGCCGATCGCGACCGAGCCTCGCTCCAGGCCCGCAAGGACGCGCTCGAGCTGGGACTCAACCGCAAGGACGGTGCCGGCGCGTTGCTGGCCGCCTCCGACGGGGTCTCGGGCCTGCTCGGCTCCGTAGCCGCGCTGCTGTCGGTGCGCTCCGGGTACGAGACCGCCGTCGCGAGCGCCCTCGGCTCGGCCGCGGACGCCGTGGTCGTCGCCGACGCCGACGCGGCCGTGGGCGCGCTGGGGCACCTCAAGGCCGACGATCTCGGTCGCGCCGGGATGCTGCTCGGTGGGGCACCCGTGACCGACCGTGAGTGGCCCGGCCTGCCGGCGGGGGCGACGTACGCCGTCGACGTGGTGGACGCGCCCGCAGACCTGTCCGGGGCCCTGGCCCGGCTTCTCTTCAAGACGGCTGTCGTCGACGACCTCGACGCTGCCCGGAGGCTGATCGCCGAGGCGCCCGACGTGACCGCCGTGACGCGCGACGGTGACGTGTTCGGTGCCCACTTCGCGGTGGGCGGCTCCAGCAGTCAGCCCAGCCTGATCGAGATCCAGGCGGCTGTCGACGAGGCCACCGACCAGTTGGCTGAGGCGACGGCGACAGCAGAGCGACTGGGCTTCGACATCTCGCGGCTCGAGGCCGAGCGGCTGGCCGCCCAGCAGCGGGTCGACGTGGCTCTCGCCAAGCTCCACGAGTCAGACGCCACCCTCGCGGCCGTCGCCGAGGAGCTCGGCCAGTACGGCTCCCAGGCCCGCTCGGCCCGCGGCGAGGCGGAGCGCGTCAACGCCGCGATCGCGCAGGCCAAGGAGGCGCGTGAGGCCGACCTGGCCGGACTGGCCGACCTCGAGTCCAGGCTCGCCGCGGCCGAGGAGGCACCCGACGAGGAGCCCGACACCGCCCCGAGCGAGCGGCTCGCCGAGGCGTCACGCGAGGCGCGTCAGGGCGAGATGGACGCCCGGCTGGCGTTGCGCACCGCCGAGGAGCGGGCGCGTGCGCTCCACGGCCGCGCCGACCAGCTCGCCCGGGCTGCCCAGGCCGAGCGCGACGCCCGCGCCCGTGCCGCCGAGCGTCGGGAGCGGCTGATCCGCGAAGGACGTGCCGCCGAGGCGGTCGGTCTCGCCGTCGGCGTGGTGCTGCAACGTCTCGAGGTCTCGCTCCACCTCGCCGCCGAGGCCCGGTCGGCCGTGGAGGCGAGCCGCGGCGAGCGCGAGCAGCAGCTGCTGACCGTGCGCGGCACCCTGCGCGACCTGGCCCGCCAGCACGACGAGCTGGTCAACTCGGTCCACCGCGACGAGATGGCCCGCACCCAGCAGCGGATGCGGATCGAGCAGCTCGAGGAGCGAGCGCTCGAGGAGCTCGGTCTCGACCCCGACGCACTGGTCGCCGACTACGGCCCCGACCAGCTGGTTCCCTTCGCTGGCGAGGTCGACGAGGGCAGCGACACGCCCGACCCCACCCCGTACGTGCGCGAGGAGCAGCAGAAGCGGCTCCGCACCGCCGAGCGTGCCCTGTCGATGCTGGGCCGGGTCAACCCGCTCGCGCTGGAGGAGTTCTCGGCGATGGAGGAGCGCCACAAGTTCCTCACCGAGCAGCTCGAGGACCTCAAGAAGACCCGCAAGGACCTCCTCGACATCGTGCGCGAGGTCGACTCCCGGGTCCAGGAGGTCTTCACCGCGGCGTACGCCGACGTGAGCGCGGCCTTCGAGGACACCTTCTCCCGGCTCTTCCCGGGTGGCGAGGGGCGGCTGGTCCTCACCGATCCCGACGACATGCTCGCCACGGGGGTCGAGGTGGAGGCGCGGCCGCCGGGCAAGAAGATCAAGCGGCTCTCGCTGCTCTCCGGCGGCGAACGCTCGTTGGTGGCGGTCGCGTTCCTGGTCGCCCTGTTCAAGGCCCGCCCCTCGCCCTTCTACATCCTCGACGAGGTCGAGGCGGCCCTCGACGACACCAACCTCGGCCGGCTGCTCCAGATCTACGAGGAGCTGCGGGCCCACTCCCAGCTGCTCGTCATCACCCACCAGAAGCGGACCATGGAGGTCGGCGACGCCCTCTACGGCGTCACCATGCGCGGCGACGGCGTCTCGACGGTCATCAGCCAGCGTCTGCGCGACTCAGGACGGCCGGACCGCGGAGCGGCGCCCGGTCCGGACGAGCGTCGAGCGAGCGCCGCGACTGAGGAACGAATCCGCGACGCGCGTGTCGAGACCCAGGGTCACGCATGGCGGAACGGCCGCGCCCGCCCCACCCGCGCCGACTACGTCCACTGGGAGCGGGTCACGACGCGCTGGGCCGACATCGACGTCTACGGCCACATGAACAACGCCCGCTACTTCGAGATCATCGACACGGTCGTCAACAACCACCTCGCCGCGGCGACCGGCGTCGACATCCGTGGGCTGGACGCCATGGGTGTCGTGGCCGAGGTGGGGTGCCGCTACTTCGCGGAGGTCGGCTACCCCGAGCCGGTCGACGTCGGGGTCGTGGCCGACAAGGTCGGTCGGTCCTCGGTCGTCTACCGGGTCGGCCTGTTCCAGGGTGAGGGCGAGGAGGCGGCCGCGGAGGGCCGCTTCGTCCACGTGTACGTCGACAACACCGACCCGGCCCGCCCCGTCGTGCCGTTGCCCGACCGGATCCGCGCACGCGGTCACCCCCCTCCTGCGCAACCTGAGCCGCGATGTGGCACGGTGAAGGCGTGCTCTTCATCGTGATCTCCATGCTCGTCATCGTCGGTGTCGCGGGCCTCGTCGTGGCCTTCGTGGCCTTTCCCCACCGTGGGGAGGAGCTGCCGGGCGTGCCGTGGCTCGGCGAGGCCATGAACCGGGCCGCCGAGGCGATGCCCACGATCGACGAGGCCGAGCACCCGGAGGAAGGGCAGGAGTCCGGCGGTGGTGTCCACCGGGCCCTCGAGGCGCAGCGGGACGTGCGCCGCTGAGCCCTGCACCCCTCTGCTTGGATTGAGCCATGGGTGACCTGCTCTACCTGATCATCGGCATCGCCGTCCTCGGCGTCCTGCTGGTCGTCGGCCTGCTGGCCCGGGGCGCGCAGTCGGCCGGACCGACCAGGTCCCGCCGCCGGCGACCACCGCTCCGGAGGACCTCGACGTCGCACCCGCCGAAGCCGCGGCGGACCCCGGTCCTCGAGCGACCGGAGGGCACCGCCTCCCGGATGCAGCGACTCCGCGCGCGGCTTGCCGGCGTCCCAGGGCGGACTCGGACGCGGCCTGCTCGCGCTGTCTCCCGCGACAGCCTCGACGAGGACACCTGGGAGGCCATCGAGGACACGCTCCTCACCGCCGACATCGGTGTCGCGCCGACCCAGCAGGTCGTCGACAACCTCCGCACCAGGCTGCGCGTCGAGGGTGGGCAGGCGCCCGACGCCCGCGCCGTGCTGCGTGAGGAGCTGGTCGCCCTCGTCGACCCGACCATGGACCGCCGGCTCCAGATCACCGGTGAGGACGGTCGACCCGGCGTCGTGCTCGTCGTCGGCGTCAACGGCTCCGGCAAGACCACCACCGTCGGCAAGGTGGCGCGGATCCTCGTCGCCGAGGACAAGTCGGTCGTGCTCGGCGCGGCCGACACCTTCCGCGCCGCCGCCGTCGACCAGCTCGCCACCTGGGGGGAGCGGGTCGGCGTCGAGGTCGTCCGCGGCCCCGAGGGCGGTGATCCCGCGTCCGTCGCGTTCGAGGCCGTGCGGACCGGCGTCGACACCGGCGTCGACACCGTCATCGTCGACACCGCCGGTCGGCTCCAGAACAAGGCCGGGCTGATGGACGAGCTCGGCAAGGTCAAGCGGGTCATCGAGAAGCAGGCGCCCGTCACCGAGGTGCTGCTCGTCCTCGACGCGACCACCGGCCAGAACGGCCTGATCCAGGCGCGCGTCTTCTCCGAGGTCGTCGACGTCACCGGCATCGTCCTGACCAAGCTCGACGGCTCCGCCAAGGGCGGCATCGTGGTCGCCGTCCAGCGCGAGCTCGGCGTGCCCGTCAAGCTGGTCGGCCTCGGCGAGGGTCCCGACGACCTCGCGCCGTTCGACGCCCACGCCTTCGTGGACGCGCTGCTCGGGGGCTGACCCGCCTGCTGTTCACACAGCCGTAACACAAGCCCATGACTCGTTGCATCGTCGCAACACGACCCGGACGGCACTGAAACCTCCGCCCACGAGGCTCATGCGCAATCACGCAGGGGGTCGCACGACAGCGTCGTCGGCACGCCACCTGACTACGTCACGCAACTCCATGGAGGTCCTGTGGACGGCTATTACGCGTTCATGCTGATCGCGACGGCGCTGGTCCTGATGATGACCGTGCCCGCGCTCGCGCTGTTCTACGGCGGCATGAGCCGATCGAAGTCCGTGCTCAACATGATGATGATGTCCTACATCGCGGCAGCGATCGTGGGCATCCTGTACGTCGCCGTCGGCTGGTCGATGGGCTTCGGAGGTGACGGCACCTTCTTCGCCGACCCGTTCGAGCTCTTCTGGCTCGACGGCGTCACGACCGACGGCTACATCTTCGTGATGTTCCAGATGACGTTCGCGATCATCACCACCGCCCTGATCAGCGGCGCCGTCGCCGACCGCATGAAGTTCTCGGCCTGGGTCGTCTTCGTCCCGCTCTGGGCGCTCCTGTGCTACTTCCCGCTGGCCCACATGGTCTTCAGCTGCACCGACGACTCGCTCATCTGCGGCCGCATCGGCGCCCAGGACTACGCGGGCGGGACCGCGGTCCACATCAACGCCGGTGTCGCCGCGCTCGTCCTGGTCGTCCTGCTCGGCAAGCGCCTGGGCTGGCCCAAGGACACGATCCGTCCGCACAACCTGACGCTGACCATGCTCGGTGCCGGTCTGCTGTGGCTCGGCTGGTACGGCTTCAACGTGGGCTCGATCGTCTTCGGCGACGACCCGGAGACCCAGTTCCCGCTGGAGACCGGCCGCACCTTCGCCAACACGACGTTGGCCGCCATGGCAGCCATCCTGGGCTGGCTGCTGGTCGAGTACGTCCTGCACAAGAAGGCCACCTCGCTGGGTGCCGCGTCCGGCATCGTCGCCGGGCTGGTCGCCATCACCCCGGCCGCGGGAGCGGTCGAACATCGGCGGTGCGGTCGCGATCGGCGCCATCGCCGGCGCGGTCTGCGCGGTGGCGGTCGGCTGGAAGTTCAAGCTCGGGTACGACGACTCGCTCGACGTCGTCGGTGTCCACCTCGTCGGCGGCATCATCGGCACGGTCCTGATCGGCTTGTTCTCGACGTCCGAGGGTGCCGGCGGGGTCGACGGCCTGTTCTACGGCGGAGGCTTCGCCTCGCTCGGCGACCAGACCCTCGGAGCGCTGGTGGCTGTCGTCTACTCCGGCGTCGTCACCACCGTCATCGCGCTCGCGATCAAGTACACGATCGGCCTGCGGATCGCGGAGGAGGACGAGGTCGAGGGCATCGACTTCGTCGCCCACGGCGAGAGCGCCTACGACCTGCACACTGGTGTCGGCGGCGGCGTGAAGTCCGGAGTCCTGGCCGGGTGCCACTGGCGCCCTGCCCAAGGAAGGAGTCAAGGCATGAAGCTCGTGACCGCGGTGATCAAGCCGCACAAGTGGGAGGACGTCCGCGAGGCGCTCGAGACCTTCGGTGTGACCGGCATGACGGTCAGCGAGGTCAGTGGCTACGGCCGCCAGAAGGGCCACACCGAGGTCTACCGGGGCGCCGAGTACGACATCGCCCTGGTCCCCAAGATCCGGATCGAGATCGTGGTCGACGACGGTGACGCCGAGGACGTGGTCGGCATCATCCTCAAGACCGCTCAGACCGGCCGGATCGGTGACGGCAAGGTCTGGGTCAGCCCGATCGAGTCCGTGGTCCGGGTCCGCACGGGGGAGACCGACGAAGCGGCCCTGTGACTGAAAACCGCACCGGGTGGGTCGCGTCACGACGTGACCCACCCGGTCGGCCAGCGACAGGAGGAGCGCCCTGACTGCCAGCGAGCGGTCCCAGCGCACCTCCGCCGCGGACGCCCTGTGCGTGGCCGCGTTCGACAAGGTCGAGACGCCACCTGCCGGGATGGCGCTCGTCGCGGTCGGCGGATTCGGACGCGGCGAGCTGGCGCCGCACTCCGACCTGGACGTCGTACTCGTCCACGACGAGGGGGTGGACGCCGGTCCGGCTGCCGGCGTGATCTGGTACCCGCTCTGGGACAGCGGGAGCCGACTCGACCACTCGGTGCGGAGCATCCCGGAGATGGTCGCAGCCGCCGACGCCGACCTGAAGGTGGCGCTCGGGCTCCTCGACCTGCGTCACCTCGCCGGTGACCCCAACCTCACGCTGCGGCTGCGCACGACGATGCTCACGCAGTGGCGCCGTGACGCACGCCGGCGGCTGCCCGCGCTGCGCGAGCTGGTCGCGGATCGGCACCAGCGGGTCGGCGAGCTCGCCCACCTCGCGTTGCCCGACCTGAAGGAGGCGGAGGGGGGACTCCGGGACGCGACCGTGCTCAAGGCGCTGGTCGCCACCTGGCTGGTGGACGTGCCGCACGCCGACCTCGAGCGATCCCGGCTCGCGATGCTCGACGCGCGTGACGTGCTCCACGACGTCTCCGGGCGCGCGACCGACCGGGTCGCGCCCGACGCCTGGGGTGACCTCGCCGCGGGACTCGGCCTGCCGGATCACGTGGCCGCGCAGGTGCACGTCCGCGAGCTGGGTCGGCGCATCACCCACCTGTCCCGGCTCACGTGGCGGCGGGTGGACGGCGTGCTGACTCGTCCGGCCTCGGTCCGCACGGCCCGGACTCCGGCACTGACCCCGATCGCACCCGGGCTCGCCCTCTCCGCAGGCGAGGTCGTGCTCGATGCCCGGGCCCGACCCGGCGAGGACCCGCTGCTGCTGCTCCGCGCCGCGGCCGAGGCGGCCGAGCGCGACCTCGTGCTCGCGCCGGCCACGGCGGCCCGCCTGGTCCGCGAGGCTCCAGCGCTCCCGGACCCCTGGCCGACGGCGGCCCGCCAGCTCCTGGTCCGGCTGCTCGCGTCGGGGCGCGGACTGCTCGGGGTGTGGGAGACGCTCGACGAGACCGGCGCACTGGCACTGGTGCTTCCCGAGTGGGACCGGATCCGGCTGCTGCCCCACGCGTCCCCGATCCATCGATTCACCGTCGACCGCCATGTCGTCGAGACCTGCATCGAGGCGTCGTCGCTGATCCGCCATGTCGGACGGCCCGACGTCCTGATGGTGGCCGCCCTGCTCCACGACATCGGCAAGGGCGGGCTGACCGAGCACAGCGTCTCCGGAGAGCCGATGGCCCGCGCCATCGCGGCCCGGCTCGGCTTCGACGCCGACGCGGTCGGCGCCGTCGGTCGCCTGGTCCGCTGGCACCTCCTGCTCGCGGAGACTGCGACGACGCGAGACCCGGAGGATCCGGCCACGGTCGCCCTGCTCGTGGAGCGACTGCGCGATGCGGAGACCGCCACCTTGCTGGTGGCGCTCACCGAGGCGGACGCCCGCGCCACCTCGCCGAAGGCGTGGTCGTCGTGGCGGGCCGGACTGATCACCGACCTGGGCCGCCGGGTGCTCGCCGCCTTCGACGACACGGCCCCCGAGCCCCAGCCGTCGCCGGGGCTCTCGTTGCCGCCGCCCGGTGCGGGCGACGTCGCCATCAGCGTCGAGCAGGAAGCAGGCGGGTCACGCGTCACGGTCGCGGCTCTCGACCGGGTCGGCCTGCTCGCCGACATCGCGGGGGTCTTCGCACTTCAGCGGGCCTCGGTCCGCGCCGCGCGGGCCTGGGCGGACGGGGAGCACGCCGTCTCGGTGTGGGACGTCGCCGACGAGCTGGTGGTCCCCGCGGTGCTCCGGCAGCGCTTCGACGCTGTCGCCGACGGTCGCGTCGACCCGACCGCGCGGCTCTCGCGCGGCCAGTTCGGATCCCTCGCGCCGAGTGTCGTGATCCGCCCCGAGGCGTCGCGCCGCGCGACGGTGCTCGAGGTCCGGGCCACCGACCGGCCGGGGGTGCTCCACCTGGCGCTCGCCGCGCTGGCCGGGCTCGAGATCACCGTCCGGTCGGCCCACGTCGACACCCTCGGCCCGCAGGCCGTGGACGTCTTCTACCTGCAGGAGGCCAGTGCCGGCGCGCTGTCGGAGCACCGCGGCGCCGAGGCTGCGCACGCCGTACGGGAGGCGTTGACCGCCGCCGAGGGCGGCTGATCGGGCGTCCCCGGTTAGTGTTGTGCTTCGTCCGACACCCGCCCACCAGCGCTCAGGAAGACACGTGTTCGCCACTCTCTCCGATCGGCTCGCCGACACCTTCAAGCACCTCCGGGGCAAGGGGAAGCTGTCCGAGGCCGACATCGACGCCACCGCGCGCGAGATCCGCATCGCGCTGCTCGAGGCGGACGTCGCGCTGCCGGTCGTCAAGGACTTCGTGGCTGCGGTCAAGGAGCGGGCGCGCGGCGAGGAGGTCAGCCAGTCGCTGAACCCGGCCCAGCAGATCGTCAAGATCGTCAACGACGAGCTGGTCGAGATCCTCGGTGGCGAGACCCGCCGGCTGCGCTACGCGAAGTCCGGCCCGACCGTGATCATGCTCGCCGGCCTCCAGGGAGCGGGCAAGACGACCCTGGCCGCCAAGCTGGCGCTCTGGCTCAAGGAGCAGGACAAGGCGCCGATGCTGGTCGCCGCCGACCTCCAGCGCCCCAACGCGGTCAACCAGCTCCAGGTCAACGGCGAGCGCGTCGGCGTACCCGTCTTCGCGCCCGAGCCCGGCAACGGCGTCGGTGACCCGGTGCAGGTCGCGCGGGCCTCCCTCGACGAAGCACGCCGCAAGCTCCACGACGTCGTCATCGTCGACACCGCGGGCCGGCTCGGTGTCGACGCCGAGATGATGAAGCAGGCCAGCTGACATCCGCGACGCCGTCCAGCCCGACGAGGTCCTCTTCGTCGTCGACGCGATGATCGGGCAGGACGCCGTCACGACCGCCCAGGCGTTCCTCGACGGGGTCGGGTACGACGGCGTCGTCCTCACCAAGCTCGACGGCGATGCCCGCGGCGGAGCGGCACTGTCGATCGCCAAGGTCACCGGCCGGCCGGTCATGTTCGCCTCCGCGGGCGAGAAGATGACCGACTTCGACCTGTTCCACCCCGACCGGATGGCGTCGCGGATCCTGGACATGGGCGACATGCTCACCCTGATCGAGCAGGCCGAGAAGACCTTCGACCAGGAGCAGGCGCTCAAGGCCGCACAGAAGCTGACCGGCCAGGGCGGGGGCGACTTCACCCTCGACGACTTCCTCGAGCAGATGCAGCAGGTCCGCAAGCTCGGCTCGCTGTCGAAGATCATGGGGATGCTGCCCGGGATGGGGCAGTTCCGCGACCAGCTCGAGGACTTCGACGAGCGCGAGATCGACCGGATCCAGGCCGTCATCCAGTCGATGACGCCCGGCGAGCGTGCCAACCCGAAGCTGATCGACGGGTCGCGTCGCGCCCGGATCGCGAAGGGGTCCGGCCGCCAGGTCTCCGACGTCAACCAGCTCGTCGACCGCTTCTTCGAGGCCCGGAAGATGATGATGCAGATGGCCAAGGGCGGCGGTATGCCCGGGATGCCGGGCATGCCCGGGATGGGCGGCGGCAAGCGGACCAAGGCCAAGCAGCAGCCCAAGAAGGGCAAGGGCAAGCGGGTCTCGGGCAACCCCGCCAAGGCTGCGGCGCAGAAGCAGGCGGACAAGGAGAAGGCGGCCGCCGGTGCTGCCAACCCGTTCGGCGACCCCGGCAACGAGCCGGTCGACTACGAGAAGGCCGCTGCCGCCCTCGACCTGCCCCAGGACTTCTCCAAGTACCTGAAGTGATGAGACGCCCAGCAGCGTGCGAGCTGGCGAGCGCGTTGCGTCGGGCGGCCAGATCGAGCGCACCCCGCCCGCGCGGCAGCGCGGGCGACGGGTGTGTCGAGATCCGACGGCCAGCCGAGGAGGTTGAGTGACCACCGTCCTCGTCGTCGACGGCGCCAACGTGGTCGGGGCGCGTCCGGACGGCTGGTGGAAGGACCGGGCCGGCGCGGCCGCCCGGCTGCACGACGCGCTGCTCGAGGCCGACGTCCCCCACGAACAGATCGTGCTGGTGCTCGAGGGGCAGGCCAAGCAGGGTGTCCGGGCCGGCGGGCCGTCCTCGCTGCGGGTCGTCCACGCGGCGAAGGACGGCGACTCCGAGATCCGGCGCCAGGCACTGCTGGCGACGGAAGGCGGTCACGACGTCACCGTCGTGACCGCCGACCGGGCCCTGGCGGCCAACGTCGCCCCGGCGCAGGTGCTGTCGCCCACCTGGCTGCTCGACCGGATCGGCTGAGCCGCAACTCACCGGCCAGCCGTACCGTAGTCGCGGAACCATCTCTGCAGCCGGACCACGCATGGGGGGAGCGGCTGACCGGACTCCATGATCCGCTCGATCTGGTCCGGAGACCACGGGCAGGCGGTGGACGCGGTGTCTTGCTGGAGCTGGGCGGCCCAGCCGTCGTAGGTGCCCCCGGGGTCCGGGGCCTGTACGCGGGGCTGGACCTCGCGCGTGGGGGAGTCGGCGGCACTCGTGGCGCCGCAACCTGTGATCAGCAGCACCGACGAGACGGCCAGTGCGACGCGGGTGGACATGGTGTTCATGGTGATCTCCTGAGGTTGACGTTGGCCGGTGGATCCGGCCTTGGCTCCACGTTCGGCAGCGGGGGTTCCAAATCGGCGCGCGCGCGGTATCAGCGGGGTATCAACGCGATTGACGCCAACCGGGGGCAGGCCCACACTCAGGCATGCGAGTGCGGCTCCTCGGGCCGGTGGAGGTCGACTCGGGCACCGGGCAGCCGGGGCCGAGGGACCGGCTGGTGCTCGATGCGCTCGCGGTCCGACACGGGCAGCCGATCACGGGCGAGGGCCTCGCCGACGCACTGTGGCCGGAGGGGCGGCCGGCGTCCTGGGCCAAGGTCGTCCAGGGTTGCGTGAGCCGGCTGCGCGCGGCGCTCGGGTCACGAGGTCATCGAGACGACCGACCGCGGTTATCGGCTGGTGCCCGGGCGGCTCGAGATCGACCGCGACGAGTTCGAGCAGCTGCTGCGTCAGGGGCGTGAGCACCTCCACTCCGGTTCACCCGAGCGCGCGGCATCCTCGCTCGAGCAGGCACTCGGGCTGTGGCGCGGTGAGCCGATGACCGAGCTCGTCGACTGGATGCCGGGCCGGTTGGAGGCCACCCGTCTCGAGGAGCTGCGGCGAGATGCCGAGGAGGACCTGCTCCAGGCCAGGCTCGATGCCGGGCGACACCAGGACGTCGTCTCCGAGGCGGTCGTGCTCGCGGGCGAGCAGCCGTGGCGGGAGCGACGATGGGAGCTGCTGGCGCTGGCGCAGTACCGGTGCGGACGTCAGCGCGATGCCCTGGCCTCGATCCGGACGGCGCGACGTGCGCTCGGCCGCGAGCTCGGACTCGACCCGGGGTCGGGTCTGGTGGGGCTCGAGCAGGCGATCCTGTCCCAGGACCCCTCCCTGGCGGCTGACCACGACGCCCGCGCCGCCCGCGGCTCATGCCCCTGGATGGGGTTGGTTCCGTACGACGATGAGCACCGCGACACGTTCTTCGGTCGCCGCGAGGACGTCGAGGAGTGCCTGCGCCGGCTCGACGACAGCCCCCTGCTCGTCCTGGTGGGCCCGTCCGGGTGTGGCAAGTCATCCCTGATGAAGGCCGGAATCGTGCCGGCGCTCCGCGCCCGCGGGTATGACGTCGTCGTGCTGACCCCGGGCGTGGACCCGGTCGCCAGCCTCGCCGCGGCGCGCGCTGACGGCGGCGACGGGGCGGTGCTGTGCATCGACCAGTTCGAGGAGGCGTTCGCCGGCGCGACCCGACCGGGCATCAGCGCCTGGCTGGCGAGCATCGCCGCCTGCACCAGTTCCCGACCGGTCGTGCTGACCCTCCGGTCCGACCACGTCGCCGGTCTGGTCGGCGACCCCGGGTTCGCCGCGCTGGCCGAGCGTGGGATGCACCTGGTGACGCCGCTGACGGGGGAGCAGCTCCGCGCCACGATCGAGGGACCGGCGCAGGTGGCCGGCCTGAAGCTGGAACCCGGACTGGTGGACCTGCTGCTGCGCGATGCCGCCGACGAGCCCGGCGCCCTGCCGCTGCTGTCGCACGCGCTCGCCGAGACCTGGCAGCAACGCGAGGGCACGCTGCTCACCGTGGCCGGCTACCGCGCCACCGGCGGCATCAGCGGCGCGGTCGCCGCCTCGGCAGACCGGCTGCACGCGAGCCTCTCCGACGAGGGCAGGACCCAGCTGCGGTGGTTGATGCTCCGCCTGGCGGGCCTGGCCGACCACGGCGAACCGGTGCGGACCCCGATGGAGCGCGCGATCGCGACCGACGACGCGGAACGGGCGCAGGTCGTCGACCTCCTCGTCCGGGCCCGGCTCCTCACCTCCGCGGACGGGTCGGTCGAGCTCGCGCACGAGTCGCTGGTGCGCGCCTGGCCGCGGCTGCGGGGATGGCTCGAGGAGGACCGCGAGGGGCAGCGGCTGTGGCGCCACCTGGCCGGCGCCAGCGCCGAGTGGGAGCGGCTCGGGCGGCCCGACAGCGAGCTCTACACAGGAGTCCGACTGGCCGCGGCCCTCGACTGGGCGCGGCGCGACGACGCCCAGCCGACCCGGCTGGAGCGGTCGTTCCTGGACCGGTCGGCGGACCACGCCGAGGCCGAGCAGCGCACCCTCCAGCAGCAGGCCCGCCACGAGCAGCGGCAGAACCGGCGCCTCCGCGGGCTGCTCGTGGGTGTTGCCCTGGCCCTGGTCGCCGCGTTGGTCGCGGCGCTGCTCGCCGTCGACCAGGGACGCACGGCCGCAGTGGAACGAGACGCGGCCCGTGAGTCCCGCGAGCTGGCGGTCCACGAGGCGCTCGTCAGCCGCTCGCTCAGCCTCCGGTCCACCAATCGGGCCGCGGCAGCGATCCTCGCGGTCGAGGCCTGGCAGAGGCACGGGGACGCGCTCTCGGAGTCGGCACTGGTCGGCACCTTCACCGACGCTCCCGGTTTTCTCGGGTCCGGATCGACCCCCTACGACATCGTCCACGGTGCGCCGGTGCCCGGGACGCACCGTGCCGTGATCGCCAGCGGCAACCGGATGCACGTCATGGACCTGGACACCGGCGAGCTCGGCCCGCTCTTCCACCACCCGGTGGCCGACAACGACAACCAGCAGGTGCTCCGGGTCAGCGGCGACGGTCGCCGAGTCGCGCAGCTCCTCTTCGACCCCGCGCAGATGGACACCTGCGGCCACTACGAGCGACTGGTCGTCGATGACGGTCGCGGGTGCACGCTGCTGACCGTCTTCGACATCGAGACCCGTCGGCCGGTCTTCGGACCGGTTCCCACGCCGTTCAGTGGCGGTGACCTCGCGATCGACCACAGCGGCGGCACCGTCGCGGTGACCGGTGGGTTCGACGGCGACCTCGCGACGTACGACGTCGACCGCGGCACCCGGCTGGGCACCCTGTCCGGGCTGCCCCGCCCGGCCGACGCCTTCAACTGGCGCGACACGGGCGCCGTGGCCTTCGACCGCCAGGGACGGCTCTACCTGGGCTCGATGAACGGGCCGGTCCGCGTCGTCGACCCGGAGACGCTCCAGGTGCGGCGGCGGTACGAGGCGCCACCGCGGTCGACGCACAACTTCCTGACCGTGACCCCGGGCGGTCTCCTGGTCGGTACCGGGGACGAGTTCATCGTCGCGATCAGGGGGACCACCGGTCGGGAGGTGTGGCGCGTCGACCTGAGGGACAGACCCCGACACTGGCCGTGCCAGGCGGCGGCGGTGGCCGCCGAGCTCGGGCTGCTCTACTGCGGGAGCCTGCACGGCGAGATCGAGGAACGGAGCCTGCGGACGGGCCAGCTGACGGGCGTGCGTCGCGACCGCCAGCTGGGCGAGGTCGGCGACCTCGCGATCGCGCACGACAACGAGCTGGTCTCGTTCTCGGCCGGGATCCAGCGATGGCGGCTGGACGGGAGCGGTCCGGTGTCGCGGCTGATCGCCCCCGGCGCCTTCACGGACGCCGGGTACGACGACTCGGGCCGGTTGCTCGACCTCGTCGCGACGGGTCCTACGGCCCGCACCGGGTGATCGACCTGGAGACCGGGTCGAGGGTCGACACGCTCAGCGTCGAGGGGGAGGCGACCTGGGTGGGCGAGGGGGTGATGGCACTGCTCGGCGACTGGGGCCTCGAGCTGGGGACCGTCGGGGCCGGGCTGACGCAGCCCGAGGATCCCGTCCTCCGGCGCGCTGAGAGCGTCTTCCCCGGCTACGACCACCGACCGGGCCTGGGCCGCCACCCATGTTCGGGGTCACGCCGGTGTCCGTGCTGCACGAGTTCGACGTCGCTTCGGCCACCACGACCGGACGCGTGGTCCGGGTTCCCGGCGACCCCACGCAGCTGCGCAGCACCGACGCGGGTCGGACGCTGCTCGTCGGCTACCTCACCGCGAGCACGCCGCTGTCCTACGGCAACGGCGACCACTACCGCGCTGCTCTCTTCAGGGTCGGCGGCGGCCGCAGCCGAGACGTTCCCGCGTACGCGAGCGCGGTCGCGGAGACCGACGGGGGGATCGGACGGATCGTGGTCGCGGACACCCTGGGCCGGATGGAGGAGCTCGACCCGACCACCATGGAGCCCACGGCGGTGCTGCCCGGGTCGGTCGGGATCGCCCACTGGCTGGCCTTCGACGACGACGGGTCCCGGTTGCTCGCGACCGGGGGCAACAGCACGGTCCACCTCTACGACGCCGCCACCTGGACCCGGGTCGGATCGATCCCGGCGGAGGGCACGGACCTGACACTGACCACCGCGTTCCTGCACCCGGACGGGAGGTCGCTGGTGGCCAACAGCCACTACGGAGTCGTCGAGTGGACGCTCGAGCCGGAGACCCTGGCGGAGGAGGCGTGCGCGCTCGCCGGCCGCAACCTCACCCGCGCCGAGTGGGCGACGTACTTCGTGGACGAGGCGTACCGGCGTACCTGCGACGAGTTCCCCGCCGGTACGTGATCGCTAGGGTCGATTCATGACCGCTCTGAGGTTCTCCGGCCCGGTGCTGCCCGATGGCGAGGCGCGTGACCTCTACGTCGTCGACGGCCGGATCACCTATGAGCGTCCAACCGGCGCCGAGTCCGCGGGAGAGGGCTGGATCGTGCCCGGGCTCGTCGACGCCCACTGCCACCTGGGGCTCGACGACTTCGGCGCGACGACCGACGAGGAGACCGAGCAGCAGGCGGTCGACGACCGTGACGGCGGGAGCGCTGCTGATCCGCGACGCCGGCAGCGCCGCCGACACCCGCTGGATCCAGGACCGCGACGACCTGCCGAGGCTGATCCGCTGCGGTCGTCACATCGGTCGCACCAAGCGCTACATCCGCAACTACGCCCACGAGGTCGAGCCCGACGAGCTGGCGACGTACGCGGCGCAGGAGGCCCGTGCCGGCGACGGGTGGATCAAGCTGGTGGGGGACTGGATCGACCGCGACGAGGGCGACCTGGCGCCGAGCTTCCCCGCCGAGGCGTTCGCCGCGGCCATCGACGCCGCCCACGCCGAGGGCGCAAAGGTGACGGCCCACTGCTTCGGGGCGGGCGTGCTGCCCGGCCTGATCCGCGCCGGCATCGACTGCATCGAGCACGGCACCGGCCTCTCGGAGGACCTGGTCGACGAGATGGTGGCCCGCGGCACTGCCCTGGTGCCGACGGTCATGCAGCTCGACCTGTTCCCCGAGCATGCTGCCGCCGGCGGGGACCGGTTCCCCGACTACGCGGAGACGATGACCGATCTCTACGCCCGGATGCCGAGCACGATCATGGCGGCGTACGACGCCGGGGTGCCGATCTACGCCGGCTCCGACGGCGGCGGCATCAGCCGCCACGGCAACATCGCGGGCGAGGTCGAGGCGCTCCACCGGATCGGGATCCCGGCCCGTGAAGCGCTCGCTGCCGCGAGCTGGCGGGCTCGGGACTGGCTGGGCCACCCGGCACTCGGCGAGGGTGACCCTGCCGACTTCGTGGTGTACCCGACCGACCCGACCGCCGATCTCTCGGTGCTCAGGCGTCCGGTGCGCGTCGTGCTTCGGGGGCGCGTCGTCGCCTGATCGATCCCGGGCACCTCACCCGAGCGACGCCGGCGGCGGCCCCCGCGGTCAGGTTCCTCGGTCCACTGCCTTCTGGATGATCGGACCCACGTAGTGCATCTCCATCGCCTCCTGGTGGTCGCAGTGCGCGACACCACTCAACACGTTATACCGGTGTCGCTGTGAGTGCAACCGGTAAACTCGCTACGCTGGTGTCGCTACCAACTAGGAGTGACCATGGCGCCCGTTGATACATCCGACGTGCCCCGCGCGATCGCGGTCGTCCGCGACTTCGTGAACACCACCGACCGCGAGACCGGCACCGACGACCTGTCGACGCCCGGGGAGCTCACGCGCTTCCTCGTCGACCACGGCCTGATGGCGCGCGCGTCCAGGGCCACCGCCCTCGACCTCGACGCTGCACTGCGCCTGCGCTCGGGACTGCGGCGGGCGTTGGAGCTCAACCACGATGGACAGGGGTCGACGCTGCCCGAGCTGGCGCACTCGTTGAGTGACCACCCGGTCGCGCTGACCTGGACGCCAGGAGGCCCGGTCCTGACGACGACCGCACCGGGGGTGCCCGGGGGCCTGGCCCGGATCGCGATCGCGGTGCACGAGGCGGCGGCTGCCGGCCAGTGGTGGCGGCTGAAGATCTGTGCGTGGGACGAGTGCGAGTGGGCGTACTACGACCATTCCAAGAACCGGTCCCGGTCCTGGTGCGAGTACGGCTGCGGCAACAAGGTCAAGACCCGGGCCTACCGGGCACGGCAGGCCGCGGCGAGGTCACGCTGATTTCCCGGCTGTGCGCACGGCTCTGGCAGAATGTCGCGCTGAGTCGTGCGACCGCCGGGCCCTCTCACCCGGAGCCGCACCTCCCACGAGGAACCGTCCCCGTAACCCCACTCGGACGCCGGTCCTCACCACACACGAATTTCGAGGAGACTCCACAGACGTGGCCGTCAAGATCCGTTTGAAGCGCCTGGGCAAGATCCGGGTCCCGCAGTACCGCATCGTCGTCGTCGACTCGCGCAAGAAGCGCGACGGTCGGGTGATCGAGGAGATCGGCAAGTACCACCCCAAGGAGGACCCGTCCTACATCGACGTCGTCTCCGACCGGGCGCAGTACTGGCTCGGTGTCGGCGCGCAGCCGTCGGACGCCGTGCAGCAGATCCTCAAGATCACCGGCGACTGGCAGACGTTCAAGGGCCTCCCCGGCACCGAGGGGACGCTCAAGGTCGCCGAGCCGAAGCGCGACAAGACCGAGATCTTCAACGAGGCCCTCAAGGACGCCGCCAAGGCGCCCAAGGGTGACGCCGTGACCAAGAAGGCGTCGAAGAAGTCGACGTCCGCAGCGGAGCCCAAGGCCGAGGAGCCCAAGGCGGAGGAGCCCAAGGCCGAGGAGCCCAAGGCCGAGGAGCCCAAGGCCGAGGTCCCCGCGTCCGAGACGCCGGAGGGCGCCGCCGAGGAGGCGGAGTCGGCCGAGGAGATCACGGCCGAGGACGCCGGCAAGAGCGAGGCCTGAGCCCGTGCTGGCCGATGCTCTCGAACACCTCGTCCGCGGGGTGGTCGACCACCCCGACGACGTGAGCGTCCGCGACAAGCAGCTGCGTCGCGGCTCGATCCTCGAGGTCCGGGTCCACCCCGACGACCTCGGCAAGGTCATCGGCCGCAACGGCCGCACCGCGACCGCGTTCCGCACCGTCATCTCGGCCCTCGCCGGCCGTGGCGGCGCCCGGATCGACTTCGTCGACGTGGACCGGAGGCGCTGAGCCTCCGGTTCGACACCAGCGTCAAGGACGGGCGCCACCCGCACGGGTGGCGCCCGTTCGCGCGTGACGGGCACGTCCTACGATCACGTCGTGAGCGAGCAGATCGACGTCGTCGTCGGCCGGGTCGGCAAGCCGCACGGGCTCCGGGGCGAGGTGACCGTCGAGGTCCGCACCGACGAGCCGGACCTCCGGTTCGCCCACGGCGCGATGCTGCGGGCAGAGCCGCCCCGCGGCTCGGCCAGCCCGCACCAGTCGCTCACCGTCGCGCGCACCCGGTGGCACCAGGGGAGGCTGCTGGCGACCTTCGAGGAGCTCGGAGACCGCACGACGGCCGAAGGAGCCCGCGGCATCGTGCTCCACGCGACCGTGGACGCCGATGCGCGCCCCGACGACCCCGACGAGTTCTACGACCACCAGCTGGTGGGCCTGGTCGCCCAGGACCTCGACGGCCGCGAGCTGGGTGAGGTGACCGGGCTGGTGCACGGCGGCGCGCAGGACCTCCTGAAGATCCGCACGCCGGACCGTCGTGACACCCTCGTGCCCTTCGTCAAGGAGCTGGTTCCCGAGGTCGACCTGGCCGCTCGCAGGGTCGTCGTGGCCGACCGGCCGGGCCTGGTCTCGCCGCTCCCCGACGACGCCTGAACCCGTCCGTCGCCGGGCCGCTGTCGCGTCCGGTAACGACTCAGTAACGGTCAGTGGGGGGTGGACACGGTCCGATAACGATGACGACCCGGGTGCTTGCCCTCGTTTGTGACACAGGCCAAGGTGGGCGGCGCTAAGCGTTTCATGCGCACTTTTTCTCAAGGAGGACCTATGAAGGTCAGTACGCCTATGCGTGCGACCGCCGTGGCAGCGGCGCTCGTGCTCGGGCTCGCCGCCTGTGGCGGCGGCGACAGCGAAGAGGACCCGAGCGGCACCGCGCCGGCGAGCCGACTGGGCCAGCCCGGCGGCGAGTACATCGCCGAGGTCACCGAGCCGTCGTTCCTCGCGCCCGCCTCGAACTGCTACGAGTCCGAGTGCTCCGCCATCCTCGACATGATCAACGACCCCGCTCGTGACCACCGACCCCGAGACCGGCGAGCTGGTCTTCGACGGCCTGGCCGAGAGCATCGAGCCCAACGAGGAGCAGACGGTCTGGACGGTGACCCTCAAGGAGGGCCGCACCTTCCAGAACGGCGAGCCGGTCGACGCCGAGTCCTTCGCGAGCGCGCTGGAACTACTCCCAGGACCCCAAGAACGCCCAGGCCACCGCCGGCTTCATGGCCCGCATCGAGGGCGCCGGTGAGGGCAAGGAGATGTCCGGCTTCTCGGTCGTCGACGAGCGCACCTTCGAGGTCACCCTCAGCGGCCCGTTCTCGCAGTTCGGCCAGCAGATGTCCTACGCCCCGGCCTTCGCGCCGATCGCGCAGGAGTGCCTGGACGACCTCAAGGCCTGCAACGAGGAGCCCATCGGCACCGGTCCCTACATGATGGACGGCCCGTGGCAGCACGACGAGGCGATCACCGTCACCCGGTGGGCGGACTACGCCGGTGACATCACCGGCAACGCCGACACGGTCGACGTTCCAGATGTTCACCAACCCGACCGCCGCCTTCCGTGACTTCCAGAACGGTGGTCTCGACGTCATCAGCCTGCCGCCCGAGGTCTACCTCGAGGCCAAGGGTGCCCTGGGCGACGCCATCATCGAAGAGCCGACCGTCGAGCCTGACCTACGTGGGGTTCCCGACCACGCAGGCGCCGTTCGACAACCCTCAGGTCCGCCAGGCGATCTCGATGTCCATCGACCGCCAGCTGATCGTGGACCAGGTCCTCAACGGTCTGGCCTACCCGTCGACCGACATCGTCACCCCGCCGATCCCCGGCTCGCGTGACGACGCCTGTGGCTACTGCGTCTACGACCCGGAGGCCGCCAAGGCGCTGGTGGAGGAGTCCGGCGTGGACCTGGAGGGCGAGACCCTCCAGTGGTACTTCAACGCCGACGCCGGTCACGACGCGTGGGTCGAGGCCGCTGCCCGTCAGGTCCAGGAGAACCTGGGTCTGGACTACAAGCTGCAGTCGACCGAGTGGGCTCAGTACCTCGAGCTCCTCGACGCCCAGGACTTCGACGGTCCGTTCCGCCTCGGTTGGGGCCAGGACTACCCGTCCCCGGAGAACTACATCCGCCCGATCGTGGGCACCGGTGGTGACTCGAACTACACGGGCTACTCCAACCCCGAGGTCGACGAGCTGCTCGTCGCAGGGAGACGAGGCGCCCACGCTGGAAGAGGGCATCTCCTCCTACCAGCAGGCCGGAGACGTGGCTCTCGAGGACATGCCGATCATCCCGATGTGGAGCGGCAAGACCGCGATCGCCTACTCCGACGCCGTCGGTGACGTCACGTACGACCTGAGTGATCAGGAGATCGCCTTCAAGGACATCACCGTCAACTAGTGAACGTCGCTTTGAGGTAACTTGCTCCAAGGCGACTTTGTGCGGGGGCCGGGCCCAGCCTCGGCCCCCGCGCTCTAGTTGTGCACTGTGTGACGGAAAGGGAATCGCATGGGGCGCTACGTAGCCCGACGACTGATCCAGTTCATCCCCGTGATCCTGGGGACGCTGTTCCTGCTGCACCTGTTGAGCGTGGTCACCATCCAGATCGTCGGCGACCCGGTGCGCGCCCTGTTCGGACCGAACGCCCCGCCGGACGCCGTCATCGCGCAGCTCCAGGCCCAGTACGGCCTCGACGACCCGTGCCTGGAACAGACGGGCAACCCGTGCATCGGCATGTTCTTCGACCGCATGGGCCAGTACGCCCAGGGCGACTTCGGCACCAACTTCCGTGGCCGCCCGGTCAGCGAGCTGTTCGTCGAGCGGATCTGGGTCACCGCCAGGCTGACGGTGATCGCGCTCGTGTTCGAGATCGTCATCGGCATCTTCATCGGGGTCCTGGCAGGTCTCCGCAAGGACAAGCTGATCGACAACTTCGTCCGCCTGTCCACGTCCTTGTTGATCGCCGTTCCCGGTGTTCGTCGCCGGGTCGCTGGCGGTGCTCGCTGGTCGGACTCCAGTTCGGCCTCTGGCTACGCAACAGCGAATGGGCGCCGGAGTGGCTGGGCCAGATGTTCAACGTCGGCTACAACCCCGAATACCCATGGTTGAGCCTGGTGCTGCCGGGCATGGTGCTGGGCGCGTTCTCGCTGGCCGCGATCGCGCGACTCACCCGGACCAGCCTGATCGAGAACCTGCGGTCCGACTACGTCCGGACAGCCACGGGCCAAGGGACTCACCGACCCGACGTACGATCGGCGTCCACACGCTGCGCAACTCGCTGATCCCGGTGGTCACCTTCATCGGTATCGACATCGGGTTCCTGCTGGGCGGCTCCATCGTGACCGAGGGCATCTTCAACGTCCCCGGCATCGGCCAGCTGGTGTTCTTCGCCATCAAGTCCAACGACACGCCGGTGATCATCGGCGTCATCACGATCCTCACCATCGTGTTCCTGGTCGCCAACCTGATCGTCGACATCCTGTACGCCGCACTCGACCCGAGGATCCGCTATGAGTGAACTCAGCGAGGCAGAGGCCGCGGATACCGCCATCCGCACCGGGAGCCGGAGGCCCATCAGTGGGAGCAACCGGACGCTGTGGGGCGACGTCCGCTACGAGCTGGTCGCGCAACCCCGTCTTCTGGGTCTCCTTCGCGATCGTGGTCGTGGTCCTGCTGATGGCGTTCTTCCCCCAGCTGTTCGCGGAGACCTCGCCCAACGAGAGGGGCGCCTGCGACCTCGCCGAATGCTCGTGTCGAAGCCGACGTGGGACAAGCCCGTTCGGCTACACCAACGCCGGCTGCGACATGTGGTCGTCACTGGTCTACGGCGCCGGCAAGTCGGTGATCGTGGCGATCCTGGTGACGATCGGCACCGTCATCCTCGGCGTCATCGGCGGGCACCGCCGCCGGCTGGTACGGCGGCTTCACTGGACACCGTGATCAGCCGGATCACCGACATGTTCTTCGGGCTGCCCTTCATCCTGGGCGCGATGGTGTTCCTCGCGATCTTCCCGGACCGCAACATCTGGACGATCTCACTGGTGCTGATCATCTTCGGCTGGACGTCGTTGACCCGGGTGATGCGCGGCAGCGTGATCTCGACCAAGCAACGCGACTACGTCGATGCGGCTCGCGCGCTGGGCGCCGGCGACATGTTCATCATCCGCAAGCACATCCTGGCCAACAGCATCGCTCCGGTGATCGTGCTCGCCACGATCGGGCTGGGTGCCTACATCAGTGCCGAGGCGACGCTGACCTTCCTCGGCGTCGGCTACCAGCGACCCACCGTCTCGTGGGGTCTGCTCGTCGCCGAGGGTCAGACGCTCGCGCTGGCCGGGTTCTGGCACCTGCTCGTCTATCCCTGCGCGTTCATCGTCATCACGGTGCTCGTCGTTCATCCTGCTGGGTGACGTGTTGCGTGACGCCCTCGACCCCCGAAGCCGCTGAGGTGACGAATGTCTGACACCAAGACCGACGTGTCCACCGGACCGCGCGAAGTCGCCGCTGAGCGGCGTCCCCTTCGACCCGTCTGCGCCCCTGCTCGAGGTCGAAGACCTGCAGCGTGGAGTTCCACACCCGTGACGGCGTCGCCAAGGCCGTCAACGGCGTGAGCTTCTCGGTCGGCGAGGGCGAGACCCTGGGCATCCTGGGTGAGTCCGGCTGCGGGAAGTCCGTCACGGCCCAGGCGATCATGGGCATCCTCGACAGCCCGCCGGCACGGATCGGCCGGCGGTCAGGTGCGCTACCGCGGGGTCGACCTCCTCGCCATGGACGAGAAGACCCGGCGCCACGTGCGGGCCAACAAGATCGCCATGATCTTCCAGGACGCGCTCTCCTCGCTGAACCCGGTCTTCACGGTCGGGTGGCAGCTCGGCGAGCTGTTCCGCAAGCACCAGGGCGCCAGCCGCAAGGAGGCCAAGGCCAAGGCCGTCGAGATGCTCGAGCTGGTCGGCATCCCGGCGCGCGAAGCCTCGCGGGTCAACGACTTCCCGCACCAGTTCTCCGGCGGCATGCGCCAGCGCGTGATGATCGCCATGGCGCTGTCGCTCAAGCCCGACGTGATCATCGCCGACGAGCCGACCACGGCCCTCGACGTGACCGTCCAGGCCCAGGTCATGCAGCTGCTCGCCGACCTGCAGCAGGAGATGAAGCTCGGCCTGATCCTGATCACCCACGACATGGGCGTGGTGGCCGACGTCGCCGACAAGATCTGCGTCATGTACGCCGGCAACGCCGTCGAGCAGGCCGACGTCTACCAGATCTACGAGAAGCCGGCCCACCCCTACACGAAGGCGCTGCTCGAGTCGATCCCGCGCGTGGACCAGAAGGGTCAGGAGCTGACCGTCATCAAGGGCCTGCCACCGGCGCTGGTCAACCCGCCGCCCGGCTGCTCCTTCCACCCCCGCTGCACGTTCGCGCGCGACAGGTGCAAGACCGACAAGCCGGAGCTCTACACCGTGCCCGGCGGTCGCTCCAGTGCGTGCCACTACTGGGAGGAGGTCATGGGCAAGTGACTACCGAGACTGCCCCGGTCAACGAACCGGCGACCCGGCGGGACCGACCCCGAGGTCGTGCTCGAGGTCCGCGACGTCAAGAAGTACTTCCCCCTCACCCAGGGGATCGTCTTCCAGCGCACCATCGGCCACGTCAAAGCCGTCGACGGTGTCTCCTTCGACCTCCACAAGGGCGAGACCCTCGGCGTGGTGGGCGAGTCCGGCTGTGGCAAGACGACCCTCGGCCGGCTGCTGATGGGCCTGGAGACGCCGACCGAGGGCTCGATCAAGCTGCTCGGCCGCGAGATGGCGGGCCTGAAGGGCAAGGACCTGCGCAAGATGCGGCGCGACATCCAGATCGTGCTGCAGGACCCCTACTCCTCGCTCGACCCCCGGATGACCGTCGGCGACATCGTGGGCGAGCCCTTCGACCTCCACCCGGACGCGCTCGAAGGGCACCGACCGCCGTACGACGGTCCAGGAGCTGATCGAGGTGGTCGGCCTCAACCCCGACCACATCAACCGCTACCCCCACCAGTTCTCGGGTGGCCAGCGCCAACGCATCGGCATCGCCCGTGCGCTCACGCTGCGGCCCAAGGTCCTGGTCTGTGACGAGCCGGTCTCGGCGCTCGACGTGTCGGTCCAGGCGCAGGTGGTCAACCTCTTCGAGCGGCTGCAGGACGAGTTCGGCCTGGCCTACGTCTTCATCGCCCACGACCTGTCGGTGGTCCGCCACATCTCCGACCGGGTCATGGTGATGTACCTCGGCAAGGCGAGTCGAGCTCGGCAACGAGGACGAGATCTACGGCACGCCGACCCACCCCTACACCCAGGCGCTGCTCTCGGCGGTGCCGGTGCCGGACCCGCGGCTGAAGGGGCGGCGCGACCACATCGTGCTCCAGGGCGACGTACCGAGCCCGGCCAACCCGCCCTCGGGTTGCCGGTTCCGCACTCGCTGCTGGAAGGCCGAGGACATCTGCGCCAGCGAGGAGCCGCTGCTGCAGATCCGCGAGGGGTCCGACCACCCCTCGGCCTGCCACTTCGCCCAGCCGCGCGACGTGATCCACGCGATCGAGGAACCCGAAGGGCAGGACGCCTGACGGTGCCTCCCGCCCGCGTCGTCCGGGGGCGCAGCCTGGCGGTGGTGTGCACGGTGCACGCTGCTGCTCGGCGGTTGCGCCTCCGAGCGACGAACCCACGTCCTCCACCCGCGGTCACCGAGCCCACCAGCACCGCGGCCCCGACGGACTCCGACGGCATCACGACCGAGTCCGACGACTACCCCACGTGGTCGGCGATCGACGGCCTCGAGACGCCGCGCGACGACTTCGGCACCGCCGTCATCGGCACCGACATCTGGGTGCTGGGAGGCATGACGGGGGAGCGGGGCAACCGACTGCTCTCCATCGAGGTCCTCGACACCACGACCGGCACCTGGACGACGTCCGACATCGAGATGCCCCTCGGCGTCGCCTCCTTCGAGGTGGTGGCCGACGGGCCGTTGATCTACGCGTTCGGCGGCTTCGACGCCGAGAGCCTGGCGACCGACTTCTCGGCGGTGCTCGACACCCGCTACCGGGGAGTGGCGCGATCTGCCCCCGCTCCCGACCGCCCGCTACGCCCACACCGTGACCGTGTTCGACGGCCTCATCTATGTCATCGGAGGACGCGACGCCGACGGCGAGGTCTCCGCGGTCGACGTCTTCGACCCCGAGCGGGAACGCTGGACGACCCTGGACCAGCCGATGCCGCGGGCGCGCGACTCCCACAAGACGGTCGCCACGCCCGACGGGCTGGTCGTCGCCGGTGGCCAGCGCGACTTCGTCGACAGCGAGCTGGTCGACATCTTCGACCCGCGCACCGGTCGCTGGAAGCGGCTCCCCGACCTCCCGGAGCCGATGTCGCGCGCCGGGCTCGCCTACGCGCAGGGCAAGCTGTGGATCTCGCTGCACGAGTCGGCGTACGTCGCGGAGGGCCCGACGCCCACGTCGTGGGAGGAAGCCAACGCGCTGCACGATCTCGCGGCACGGCATGGGCTTCGTCGTGCTCGACGGCTTCATCTACTCGATCGGCGGCTGCGCGCTCAACCCCCTGCGCGACGTGCGCACGGTCGATCGCATGGGCCTGGCCTGACGATGGAGGACTGACCATGCAGGTCGACGTCGTCTCGATCTTCCCGGACTACCTCGCGCCCCTCGAGCTCTCGCTGCGCAGGCAAGGCGCGCGCCGCCGGGCTGCTCGACCTGCGGGTCCACGACCTGCGCGACTGGACCCACGACCGCCATCGCACCGTCGACGACACACCGTACGGCGGCGGCGCCGGCATGGTGATGAAGCCCGAACCGTGGGGCGAGGCGCTCGACGAGGTGCTGGTCGAGGGGTCGACGCTCGTCGTACCGACGCCGTCGGGGGAGCCGTTCGACCAGGCGCTCGCGCGCGACCTCGCCACCCGCGACCACCTGGTGTTCGCCTGTGGCCGCTACGAGGGCATCGACCAGCGCGTCATGGACCACTACGCGGACCGGTGCGAGGTGCGGGAGATCTCGATCGGCGACTACGTGCTCAACGGCGGCGAGGTCGCCGCTCTCGTGGTGGTGGAGGCGGTGGCGCGGCTGCAGCCCGGCTTCATGGGCAATGCCGAGTCGCTGGCCGAGGAGTCGCACGAGGCCGGCCTGCTGGAGTACCCCGTCTACACGAAGCCGCCGTCGTGGCGCGGCCACGAGGTCCCGCCCGTGCTGCGCAGCGGCGACCACGCCGCCGATCGCGGCCTGGCGCCGCGAGCAGGCCCTGCGGCGTACGGCGCAGCGCCGGCCGGACCTCCTGCCCCCCACGTCGCTCCCGGGTGGAGAGGTGATCGCGCCCGCGGAGCCCGCCGACGCCGGCCAGATCCTGACCCTCCAGCGAGCCTGCTGGCTGCAGGAGCAGCAGGCCAACCCGGGGGTCCGGATCCCCGCACTCCACGAGACCCTCGACGACGTGCGGGGCTGGTTGGCGGAGTGGACGGTGCTCACCGTGCACCGCGGCGAGCGGCTGGTCGGGGCTGCGCGGGCCCGGGCAGAAGGCGAGCTCTGGGACGTGGGGCGGCTGATGGTCGCACCGGACCTCCAGGGTCAGGGCCTCGGCCGGGCGCTGCTCGAGGCCATCGAGGCCGCCGCGCCCCCCGACGCGACGACCCTGGTCCTGTTCACCGGTGCCGGGAGCGTCGACAACCTCCGGTTCTACAGGCGCGCCGGCTACCGCGTGCGCGGCGAGGAACCCGACGTCCCCGGCGCGGTCAGGCTGTCCAAGCGGATTTCGCGCTGAGGCACTGGCTCTGGCAGACTTGCTCGTCGGCCCAGTCGGCCGAAGGACCGCCTCGGTAGTCGTGCGGGGGGTCTGCGACGAACTCCTGCCACAGGGGGAGTGCGGCGCCGCCGGCCACCAGACTGCGCCACACAGCTGAACACACTCGATACCGCGGCTGACCTGTGGCAACCGTGAGGAGAGATCATGAGCAACGTCATCACCGAGCTCGGCAATGCCATCAAGCGCGACGACGTCCCCGACTTCCGCGCCGGCGACACCGTGAACGTCCACGTGAAGGTCGTCGAAGGCAACCGCTCCCGCGTCCAGCAGTTCCAGGGCGTCGTGATCCGCGTCCAGGGCTCCGGCATCGGCCGCACCTTCACCGTCCGCAAGGTCTCCTTCGGCGTCGGTGTCGAGCGCACCTTCCCCCTGCACTCCCCGATCTTCGAGACGGTCGAGGTCATCACCCGCGGCGACGTCCGTCGCGCCAAGCTCTACTACCTGCGCAACCTGCGCGGCAAGAAGGCGAAGATCAAGGAGCGCCGCGAGGGCTGAAGGCCACCCCACGATGTTCTTCGGCTCCCCCGCTGCGCTCCTCCGCCGAACAACACCGCGGGGACCCCGACCCTTCGGCTACCTCGTTCTGGTTAGGCTGCCAGAGTGACCATCGACGAGCGGGACTCCCAGCCGTCGCACGCCGCTACCACGAAGAAGAAGAAGAGCCTGCCGCTGTGGCAGGAGACCATCCTGCTGCTGGCCCTGGCGCTGGTGCTGGCGGTGGTGATCAAGGCGCTGTTCGTCCAGGCGTTCTACATCCCGTCGGAGTCGATGGAGCCCGGCCTGATCAAGAACGACCGGATCCTGGTGCAGAAGGTCTCGTACTGGTTCGGCGGCGAGCCCGAGCGGGGCGACGTCGTGGTGTTCAAGGACCCGGGCGGCTGGCTCGACGAGTCCGTCGGCCCGACCAACCCGATCTCGGAGGCCATGGCCACGATCGGCCTCTACCCCCAGGGTGGTCACCTCGTGAAGCGGGTCATCGGCGTGGCGGGCGACACGATCGTCTGCTGCGACGACCAGGGCCGGATCTCGGTCAACGGTGAGCCGCTCGACGAGGACCCCTACATCCGCGAGCAGGGACTCCAGTGCAACGGGCCCCGCGCCACGCCGATGTGCAACTGGGAGGCCGGCCCGGTGCCCGAGGGCACCATCTTCGTGATGGGGGACAACCGAGGGGCCTCGGCCGACTCCACCGCCCACATGTGCCGCGTCGACGCGACGGAGTGCGTCCCGGGTGACGAGTTCGTGCCCGTCGACCTGGTGGTCGGCAAGGTCTTCGTGCTGCTGTGGCCCGCGTCGCGTTTCGACTGGGTCGGCCGCCCCGACTCGTTCGCGAACGTGCCCGATCCCTCCTGAGGCGCGCGCCCGTGTCACGCCTGCCCCGCGGTCTCACGGTCCGGCGAGATGCCGGTCTCTACGGCTACGAGCGCGCCCTCCGCCGGGTCGGTATCGACCCGATCGCCGGGCGTGGACGAGGCGGGCCGTGGCGCGTGCGCCGGCCCGCTGGTGGCCGGCGCGGCGATCCTGCCGCCGGGTCGCGCCGGAGTCGTGCCCGGCCTCGCCGACTCCAAGCTGCTGACCGAGAAGGCTCGCGAGCGGTGCTACGAGCAGATCCTGCGCCGGGCCGTCGCCTGGTCGGTGGTGGTGCTCCCGTCCACCGAGTGCGACCGGCTGGGCATGCACGTCGCGAACGTCGAGGCGCTGCGGCGGGCCGTGGCGCTGCTCGACGTGGCACCGGCCTACGTGCTGACCGACGGGTTCCCCGTCGACGGCCTCGGCGCGCCCGGCCTGGCGATGTGGAAGGGCGACCGGGTCGCCGCCTGCATCTCGGCCGCCAGCGTGATCGCCAAGGTCACGCGCGACCGGATCATGACCCGGTTGCACGACGACTTCCCGGCGTACGACTTCAGGACGCACAAGGGCTACATCACCGACGAGCACGCCGCTGCCCTGACCGCCCACGGCCCGTGCCCCGAACATCGGCTGAGGTTCGTGAACGTGCGGCGGGCCGCGGGACTCGAGCCGCCACTGAACGTGCAGAATGACCTCGTGGAGGAATCCAGATGAGCGCCGAGGACCTCGAGAAGTACGAGACCGAGATGGAGCTCACCCTCTACCGCGAGTACCGCGACGTGGTCGGCATCTTCAAGTACGTCGTCGAGACCGACCGCCGCTTCTACCTCTGCAACCAGGTGGACGTGAAGGCGCGCACCGAGTCCGGCGACGTCTTCTTCGAGGTCTCGATGAGCGATGCCTGGGTCTGGGACATGTATCGGCCGGCTCGGTTCGCCAAGAACGTGAAGGTGCTGACCTTCAAGGACGTCAACGTCGAGGAGCTGTCTCCCCAGGAGATCGACCCCCCCAAGGTCTGACCAGTCCTATTGGTCGAGGTAGACCCGGCCGTACTCGGAGGCGGGGTTGAAGGCCGCGTTGTAGTCCACGCGCAGGCACGCCGGGTTGCCGTTGAACTCCAGCTCCTTGACGATCACGACTGAGTTGTAAGCACCGGCGCAGCCATTTCCGTTCACGAGGAGCTTGGCGCCAGGGGCGTAGATCGCCCCCGTCATGTTGGCGGCGCCGTTGCCCGTCATCTTCAGCGTCGCCGCGTTGTTGCGGTCGTAGACGAGGGCGAGACCTTGCAGTGGCCCGGATGTCGGGCCGGTGATCTGGATCTGGCCGTTGCCGGAGAAGTCCATCGAGGCGCCGGACTCGTTGGCGTTGCACTCACGCGGCACACTTCCGGAGGAGCACGTGAAGTACAGCGTGACGCCGGTCCCCTTCAGGATGGTGCTGGAGTTCCCGGCGAGGTCCCAGATCCCGCTGCGGATGATGTACAGCCCCGGCTGGAGCTCGCACGTAGCGTTGCGCAGGTTCTTGTCGCCCGAATAGATCCCCGGGCCGTCGGCGCACGGGTTGCTCCGCGCCACCAGTCCTGTCATGTCCGGGGGCAGGTCGATGTACGCCAAGGGGTCCTCGATCGGGTCCGCACCGGTCGAAGGATCAGGCGTGTAGTTGCTGAGCGGTCCAGTCGCCGTTCCCTCCACCGTGATCGAGCCGTCCGCCACGACCAGCCCGTTGGCGCTGACGTTGACGTTCCCGTTGAAGTGGGCGTTTCCGTTGTCGACGAACGCGTCGCCGTTCTGCAGGTTGTGGGTGACCCCCGAGCCCAGGATGCAGAGGCCACACGGCAGCGCAGGGCGAGGGTCCACTGCGGCTCGTGCGATCGTCGAGATGTCGATCTCGTCGATGCCGGCGACCGTACCCAGACCGGTCTGCACCGTCTCGGTCGGGACGATGACGCGGACGTTCTTGATGGCGGGGGTCAGATCGAACGAGATGCAACTACCAGGGCCGGGCACCGTGGCAAGGGGGGCTGGATCGGCACAGGTGTCCCACTCGCTGAGTGCCACCCCGAAGTTCTCGAGGGCATAGCTCTTGGCCTCGGCGACGGCCTCCGTGATGCACGGCGCCGCGATCGAGCACCCGTTGTCGAAGTCGTACAGCGCATTCCCTGCTGCAAGCGCGGAGGCATCGGCGGCGCTCTGGGACTGCCGCTTGGTGTCTCGTGCGAGGCCGAGGTCGACCACGAGGGCAGCCACCACGAAGAGCATCACGGCCATCACTGCGACGATGATGGCTACTGCGCCTCGCTCGTCGTGCCCTTCCGGCATCGTCTTGTTGCGCGGGTTCAGCACCATGACCAATCGGCTCCTGTCAGAGCGGCGTCCTCAGAGGAGAGAGAGACGGGAGTGGGGGAGGCCGCGCCCTCGACCTCGATGGACATCTCGGTCTTTGAGGTGATGAGTCCGTCGTGGGGCATCGGCAGGATCCCGCCGGCGCCCTCGGACTGCACCATGGCACATACCACCAGAGGCTTTCCGCGCTCCCATCCCTGCGGCGCCACGACCTTCACCGCGATAGGTCCGGTGATCGCATCGACCATGCCCTTGGTCGTGCACTTCAACTTGCCCAGATCGGTGGATTCGCCACCGCAGGTCGAAAAGGTCTTGACCACGCCTTGGCGGGCCGCCTCCCTGACCCCGTTGCGGGTGCCGTGGGCGTCGAAGAAGTAGAGCCCGTACTGGAGGATCCCGAAGACGACCAAGAAGAGAATGGGCATGACGAGAGCGAACTCCACCGCAGCAGCACCTCGAGAGCTGCGTCGTCGGGCGAGCGTGATCACGGCCTTGTCCTCCTGGACTCGTGCAGGTATGCGGGGGGCGGTCCCTGGAGCCACGCTGAGTGTGGCGCACTTCCGGTGTCTTGACAGCAGAATCGATCATCTCGGGAGGGTGCGCTGGACCACTTGCCGTCCACAGTTCCTCGGAGTCGCAGCCTGTCCACAGCCGGCGCACCACAGGGACGCTTCGGTCCGGGCCGACAGCGAGGGTGATGGCAAGGAGGTCATCCCATGACAAGGACGTGCACATGGCGATCCGCCACCCGCAACGGCGCCCTCGGGGCCTACGGAGAGCGCGTGGCCGAGCACCACGTGCGCGAGCACGGGTTCGTGGTGCTCGACCGGAACTGGCGTTGCGACGACGGGGAGATCGATCTGGTGCTCCGGGACGGAACGGCGCTGGTCGTCTGCGAGGTGAAGACGAGGACCAGCCTCGACCACGGGTCACCCCACGAGGCGATCACCGACGTCAAGCTCCGGCGGCTCCAACATCTTGGGCGGCGGTGGGCCGAGACCCACCACGTGAGCCCTCCCGAGATCCGGGTCGACCTGGTGGCCGTGCTGCGTCCGGCCAAGGGGGCGGCCCTGGTCGAGCACGTGAGGGGGATCGGCTGATGCCGGTGGCCTCGACTCCCTCGATCGCCCTCGACGGTGCCACCGGCCACCTCGTCGACGTCCAGGCCGACGTCTCCCCGGGCCAACCCGGGCTGACGCTCGTCGGCCGCTCCGACGTCTCCGTCAACGAGGCACCCCACCGGTGCCGGATGGCGATCCACAACACCCACCTCCACTGGCCGGCCACCAAGCGCATCACGATCCTGCTCTCCCCGTCCGACCTGCCCAAGCGGGGCACGCACTTCGACCTGGCGATCGCGCTGGCGGTTCTCGCGGCCGACCACCAGCTCCGAGGTGTCGACCTGGGTGGATCGGTCTTCGTCGGTGAGCTGACCCTGAGCGGCGGACTCCGCTCCGTGCCGGGGGTCCTGCCGATGGCGCTCGCCGCGGCCAGACGGGGTGTGCGCCGGATCTTCGTTCCCGAACCCCAGGCCCACGAGGCGGCCATGGTCCCGGACCTGGAGGTCGTCGGCGTGCGCTCCCTGGGCCAGGTCGTGGCGGAGCTGGTCGGTGAGGAGGTCCCGGAGGCGCCGCCGGTGGCCGCGATGTCGGGCAGCCGGCTCCTGGCGTGGCGAGGTCAGGAGCGGCTCGAGGAGGTCGACCTGGCCGACGTGCTGGGCATGCAGGAGGCCCGCTATGCCGCCGAGGTCGCCGCGGCTGGTGGTCACCACCTGCTGCTGTCGGGGCCGAAGGGATGCGGCAAGACGACCTTGGCCGAGCGGATCCCCACCATCCTGCCGGACCTCACGATCGAGGAAGCGGTCGAGGTGACCGCGCTCCGTTCGCTCGCCGGCGCGCTCCAGGAGGGTGACGGCCTGGTCCGCCGGCCTCCGTTCAGCGCCCCCCACCACGACGCCAGCAAGGCCAGCATCCTCGGCGGAGGCACCGGCCGGGCTCGCCCGGGCGAGGTCAGCCGTGCCCACTGCGGGGTGCTGCTGCTCGATGAGTTCCCCCTCCTGCGGACGGACGTGATCGACGCCCTCCGGCAACCGCTGGAGAGCGGTGAGGTGACCATCGCCCGCGGCGACGAGGCGGTGACCTACCCAGCACGCGGCCTGGTCGTGTTCGCGGCCAACCCCTGTCCGTGCGGCGACTACCGCGCCCACCCCGGCGGCAATCGGTGCACGTGCCTCGAGCGGCACCGTCGTGACTACCAGCGTCGGGTGCGCGGCCCGATCACCGACCGGATCGACATCACCCGCCACCTCGAGCCGTTGCAGCCGCACGACGAGCGAGACCGGTTCGCCACGCCCGAGTCCTCAGCCGTCGTGCGTGAGCGGGTGGCAGCCGCGCGCGCCCGTCAGGCGGATCGCTACGCCGGACGCAGCTGGGGCCTCAACGGTCAGACACCCGGGCCGGCGCTGACCAAGGAGTGGCCGTTGCGCAGCGATGCCCAGGAGGTCATCGACGACAAGGTCTACCGGGGCCAGCTGAGCCGCCGGGGCGCGACTCGTGTGCACCGCCTCGCCTGGACCATCGCCGATCTCCGCGGCGATGGAGCGCCTTCGGTCGCCGACACCACGACGGCTCTCCGCCTCCGGACAGGCGAGCCGCTGCTCGGCACGGCGCTACGAAGCGCCGCCTCGTGAGCGACGAACGGCTCGCCCGAGCCGCGCTGAGCCGGCTCACCGAGCCGGCCACCCTGCGCGTCAGCCACGCGCTGACGAAGGTGAGCGCGACCCGTCTCTACGAGGACATCCTCACCCACCGGGGCGACGCCGACCTGGTCGCCGACGCGTCGGGCAGACTGACCAGGCTCGACCCTGCCCGTGAGCTCGAGCAGGCCGAGAGCCGGGGCATCCGGTTCGTCATCCCCGGCGACGGCGAGTGGCCCAGCCAGCTCGACGACCTCGCCCACGGTGAGCCGGTCTCCGACATGGGCGGCGTGCCGATCGGGCTGTGGGTCCGGGGTCCGCTGCGCCTCGACGAGCTCGCCGGGGCGGTGGCCGTCGTCGGTTCGCGCTCGGCCACGACCTACGGCGAGGGCGTGGCCCGCGGGCTCGGCGCCGGGATCGCGCGAGCACAGCGCGCCCTGGTCTCCGGTGCTGCCTTCGGCATCGACCAGGCCGGTCACCGCGGCGCCCTGGCCGTGGGCGGGGCGTCCGTCGCGGTGCTCGCGTGCGGGGTCGACCGGTCCTACCCCGCTGAGCACCACGACCTCATCGAGCACATGGCGAGAGAGGCTGCCGTGATCTCGGAGCTGCCGCCCGGCTGCGCGCCGTTGCGCATGCGCTTCCTGGCGCGCAACCGGATCATCGTCGCTCTCACGTCGGGGACGGTCATCGTCGAGGCGGCGATCCGGAGCGGCGCCCTCAACAGCGCTGCGTGGGCGGCCAGCCTCAGCCGCCCCCTGATGGGGGTGCCGGGGCCGGTCACCAGCGCGCCGTCCGAGGGCGTTCACCGATGGATCCGGAGCGGGGCCGCCGGCCTGGTCAGCAGTGTCGACGACGTGCTGGAGACGGTGGGGGCGTCCGGTGAACACCTGGTCGAGCCGCCGCGGGGCCCGGAGCAGGCGCGCGACCGCCTCACTCGCCGTCACCGGCAGGTGCTCGAGGCCGTGCCCCTGCGGCAGCCTGCCGGACTCGACGCGATCGCCGCCACCGCCGGCGTCTCCGTGCTGGGCACCCAGACGGCCCTCACCTACCTGACCGACCGCGGATTCGTGGCGTGTGAAGGGCGTGGCTGGCGACTCGGCCCGCGAGGTCGCGGCGAGGTCCCCGACACCAGGACCTGAGCGACCTACCATCGCGGCATGGCCGTCGATCAGGCGCAGCCCGACCCGGGCCTGGGCGAGGGGTTCGTCCGGGTACTGGGGGAGTACGAGCGCCACCTCCTCGCCGAGCGAAACCTCTCGGCCCACACGGTGCGCGCCTACCTGGGCGACCTCGAGTCCCTGCTCGACCATGCTCAGCGCCTCGGCATCCGGCGGCTCGACGAGCTCGATCTCCGGACCCTGCGCAGCTGGCTGGCCAACCAGCAGACGCGCGGGCGGGCACGGACCACGGTCGCGCGTCGCGCGACGGCGGCCCGGGTGTTCACGGCCTGGCTCGCCCGCACCGGGCGCGTCCCGGCCGACGCGGGTGCCAGTCTGGGCTCGCCCAAGGCCCACAAGACACTGCCGGCCGTGCTGCGGGCCGACGAGGCACGCGAGCTCCTCGCGGCCGCCGCCGAGCTGGCCGACGACGGCAGTCCGATCGGGCAGCGCGACGTGGCGATGCTGGAGCTGCTCTACGCCACCGGGATCCGCGTCGGCGAGCTGGTGGGGCTCGACGTCGACGACATCGACGACGACCGGCAGGTGGTCCGGGTCTTCGGCAAGGGGCGCAAGGAGCGGACGGTGCCCTACGGTCATCCGGCCGCCCGTGCCCTGGCCCGGTGGACCCAGCAGGGTCGGCCCGCGCTCACGGTGGCCGGGTCAGGGGCCGCCCTGTTCCTCGGTGCCCGAGGTGCGCGGATCGACCAGCGGGCCGTGCGGACCCTGGTGCACCGGCGCATCGCCGACGTCCCGGGGGCTCCCGACCTCGGGCCCCACGGGCTCCGGCACACCGCTGCTACGCACCTGCTGGAGGGTGGAGCCGATCTGCGCTCGGTCCAGGAGCTGCTCGGGCACGCCTCGCTGGCGACGACGCAGCTCTACACCCACGTCACGACCGACCGGCTCCGCAAGGCCTACCGTCAGGCCCATCCCCGGGCCTGAGTCACCACCATGACGCGGCCCACGCCGCGATGTCGGTGAGCGGCCGCCAGGTGGCGTACGGGGTCGTCAGCTTCGGTCCGGGTCGGTAGTCCCGCCAGTGGCAGCAGCCGGACCGGGCCACCCCCGACCAGGCGGAGCGGGTCGAGGTAGGTCTCGCCACGGATCCAGCCCCAGTGCAAGCACGACCGTGGAAAGCAGTGGGAGCCCGGAAGGGTCAGCTGCCCGAGCACGTCGCCGGCAGCGACCGGCTGCCCACGCGTCACCACGGGAGCGACCGGCTCGTAGGTGGTGCGGGTGTCGCCGTGGTCGACGACGACGACCCCGCGTCCCGCGATCATGCCGACGAAGGAGACGTGGCCGACCACGGCCGCACGGACCTGCTGCCCGGGAGCTGCCGGCGAGGTCGACCCCCCGATGACCGGCTCCCCACGTGGTCGAGGGCGGGTCGAAGCCCGCGACGACGTCGGGCGTCGGTCGCAGAGGCCACTCACCGACCGGGTCGGGGTCGACGCGCGGAGGCGCCAGCCCCGACGCCGGGGGCGCGACGAGGACCAGTGACACGACGGTGATGAGGAGCGAGACGGCGGTGCGCATGGGTCGACTCTCGACAGCGGGCCTCCCGGCCGCCAGCCAGCGGTGTTCGGCTGTGGAGAACCCGGTCAGCGGAGCGGCTGTGGACGGTCCGGGGCCCGTCGCGCCGCGATTGGCGGGGGCAGCCGCGGGTCGACTATCCTGAGCGGAGCAACCCACTCGTGGGTTGACTTCGCACGTTCACAGACCGCGACGGAGTTGCATCCCTGGCTCCGAGTCACCCGTGGGCGTCGATCCTCGGTCCCGGCACAGGTCGGGTCGGATCGCGCGTGAGCGTCAGGGCCGTCGGCACCCGCCGGTGGCAGCAACTGAAAACAACACAGAGGGCGCGACCCGGCCCGGCCTGCCAGCCACCTGGAACTCCAGGCTGGTTCCCAAGGCCGTGCACGACGGCGAGCGCCTCTCGACCACAGGAGATATCCCCATGGCAGTCGTCACCATGCGCCAGCTTCTCGAGAGCGGCGTCCACTTCGGTCACCAGACCCGTCGTTGGAACCCGAAGATGAAGCGCTTCATCATGACCGAGCGCAACGGCATCTACATCATCGACCTGCAGCAGTCGCTGGCCTACATCGACCGCTCGTACGCCTTCATCAAGGAGACCGTCGCCAAGGGCGGCACCGTGATGTTCGTCGGCACCAAGAAGCAGGCGCAGGAGGCGATCGCCGAGCAGGCGACCCGGGTCGGGATGCCCTACGTGAACCAGCGCTGGCTGGGCGGCATGCTCACCAACTTCCAGACGGTGCACCAGCGGATCAACCGCCTCAAGGAGCTCGACGAGATCGACTTCGAGGACGTGGCCGGCTCCGGCCGCACCAAGAAGGAGCTGCTGCAGATGCGGCGCGAGCGCGACAAGCTCAACAAGTCGCTCGGCGGCATCCGCGAGATGAGCCGCCCGCCGGCCGCGGTCTGGATCGTCGACACCAACAAGGAGCACCTCGCCGTCGAGGAGGCTCGCAAGCTCCGGATCCCGATCATCGGCATCCTGGACTCCAACTGCGACCCCGACGAGGTCGACTTCCCGATCCCCGGCAACGACGACGCGATCCGCGCCGTCGGGCTGCTGACCCGCGTCATCGCCGACGCCGTCGCCGAGGGCCTCATCGCCCGCTCCGGCGCGAAGACCGGCGAGGGCGAGAAGGCTGCCCCGGGTGCCGAGGAGCCGCTGGCCGAGTGGGAGCGCGAGCTTCTCGCCGGCGACGCCGACAAGGCAGCCGTCGCCGCCACCGGTGGCGACGCAGATGCCACCCCGGCCGCCGAGGCCACGGGTGCCGCCACAGAGGCGCCGGCCGCCGACGCCGCGGCCGAGGCCGCCACCGACGCGCCTGCTGCCGAGGTGAAGACCGAGGAGCCGGTCGCTGCCGAGACGACCGAGGTGAAGACCGAGGAGCCGGTCGCTGCCGAGACGACCGAGGTGAAGCCCGACGAGGCGACCGAGGTCGCCGAGGGCGAGTTCGGTGCCGACTCCGCCGCCGCCCTCGACAGTGGCGACGCTCCCGCGGGCTTCGAGATCAAGGGCAACAAGACGTCGAAGAAGTTCCACGCGCCCTCGAGCCCCTGGTACGACCGCACCAACGCCGAGGTCTGGTTCCGTACGGCCGAGGCCGCCGAGAAGGCCGGCTTCGTGAACGCCGAGGCGAAGGCCGACGAGAAGGCCGACGAGAAGGCCGACGAGAAGGCCGGCGACACGGCCGACGCCTGACCCACGGCCCACCACCAACTTTCGAGAGTTCGAGGAAGAGAGAACATGGCTATCTCCGCCGCTGACGTCAAGAAGCTCCGGGAGCTCACCGGCGCGGGCATGATGGACTGCAAGAAGGCGCTCGAAGAGGCCGACGGCGACTTCGAGGCGGCCGCCGGGCTGATCCGCGTCAAGCTGGGCAAGAAGATGGCCGAGCGCGGCGCCGAGCGTGACGCCTCGGCCGGCCTGGTCGTCACCTCCGGCGGTGCCCTGGTCGAGCTGAACTGCGAGACCGACTTCGTGGCCAAGGGCGACGACTTCGTCGCTGTCGCCCAGCAGATCGCCGACGCGGCCGCCGAGGCCAAGGCGGCGGACGCCGAGGCCCTCAAGGCAGTCAGGCTCGGCGACAAGACGGTCGCCGAGGTCGTCGAGGACCTCGCCATCACCATCGGCGAGAAGATCGAGCTCGGACAGGTCGCCTACTTCGAGGGCGACGTCGTCTCCTACATGCACAAGCGTGCCGCCGACCTGCCGCCCGCCGTGGGCGTGCTGGTCGAGTACGACGGCGACGAGCAGGGTGCTCGCGGCGCCGCGATGCAGATCGCGGCGATGCGTCCGAAGTACCTCACCCGCGACGAGGTCCCCGCCGACCTCGTCGAGAAGGAGCGCTCGATCGCCGAGGCGACCTCGCGCGAGGAGGGCAAGCCCGAGCAGGCCATCGCCAAGATCACCGAGGGACGGCTCAACGGCTTCTTCAAGGACGTCGTCCTCCTGGAGCAGCCGTCGGTGACCGAGAGCAAGAAGACCGTGAAGGCGGTCCTCGACGACGCCGGCACCACCGTGACCAGGTTCGTCCGCTTCGAGGTCGGCGCCTGACAGGAGTCGCGGAGCACGCCCTGGGCGGCGTTGTCGTTCGGTCGACGGGGGCTCCGCCCAACCCCGCCTTCCCCTCCGCCTTGCCCAGCACGCACTCTAGTACTGTGCCCTCCGCCCATTGGGCGCTAGTAGGGTTCAGCGTGACGGCGTACACGAGGGTCCTGCTCAAGCTCTCCGGCGAGGTCTTCGGCGGCGGCCGCGTGGGGGTCGACCCCGACGTGGTGTCCCAGGTCGCCCACGAGATCGCCGAAGTGGCGCGACAGGGTGTGGGCATCTGCATCGTCGTGGGAGGCGGCAACTTCTTCCGGGGTGCCGAGATGCAGCAGCGAGGCATGGACCGTGCCCGCGCCGACTACATGGGCATGCTCGGGACGGTCATGAACTGCCTGGCACTGCAGGACTTCCTGGAGAAGGAGGGCATCGAGACCCGGGTCCAGACCGCGATCACGATGGGCCAGGTCGCCGAGCCCTACATCCCGCGCCGCGCGGTGCGCCACCTGGAGAAGGGCCGGGTCGTGATCTTCGGCGCCGGTGCCGGGATGCCGTTCTTCTCCACCGACACCGTGGCCGCGCAGCGCGCGCTCGAGACCCGGTGCGAGGTCGTGCTCATGGCCAAGCAGGGTGTCGACGGTCTCTACTCCGCCGACCCCAAGCTCGACCCGACCGCGACGAAGTTCGAGACCATCACCTACCAGGACGTCCTCATGAAGGGCCTCAAGGCCGCCGACGCGACGGCGTTCGCCCTCTGCATGGAGAACAAGATGCCCCTCATCGTCTTCGGCGCCGAGGAGGAGGGTGCGATCGCGAGGATCGTGGCAGGTGAGAAGATCGGGACGCTGGTCAGCGCGGGCTGACCCAACGACGAGCGACACAGGAGTACGCCGTGATCAACGAGATCCTCCATGAGGCCGACCAGAAGATGGACAAGTCGGTCGATTCGACGCGTGAGGAGTTCGCGGCGATCCGCGCCGGCCGGGCGCAGCCGAGCATGTTCAACAAGATCCTCGTCGACTACTACGGAACGCCGACGCCGCTCCAGCAGCTCGCGTCGTTCACGGCACCGGAGGCCCGAATCATCCTGGTCGCGCCCTACGACATGGGGGCGGTCGCCAACATCGAGAAGGCGATCCGCGACTCCGACCTCGGCGTCAACCCGGCCAACGACGGCAAGGTGCTGCGCTGCGTGTTCCCGGAGCTGACCGAGGAGCGGCGCAAGGAGTACATCAAGGTCGCCCGTGCCAAGGCCGAGGACGGCCGGGTCGCGGTCCGCAACCTGCGCCGGAACGCCAAGCAGGCGCTCGAGAAGCTCGGCTCGGACGGTGACGTCGGCCAGGACGACGTGACCGGCGCCGAGAAGCGGCTCGACGCCATGACCAAGAAGCACACCGATGCGATCGACGAGCTGCTGAAGAACAAGGAAGCCGAGCTCATCGAGGTCTGACCGCACACCATGTCCACCACACCAGCGCCGGCGAAGGACCACGGGCGAGCCGGCCGCAACCTGCCCGTCGCCGTCGCCTCCGCCGTGGTCCTGCTCGCCGCGATCGCCGCGAGCCTCGCGTTCTGGAAGATCGCGTTCCTCGGCATCGTCGCCGCTGCTGTCGTCGTGGCGATCTGGGAGCTTCGCCAGGGGCTGCTCGCCAAGGGCATCGACCTGCCGGAGCAACCGCTCATGGTGGGCGGCGTGGTCATGGTCGTGGTCGCCTACTTCTACGGCGCGCCGGCTCTGGTGACGGCCACGGCGGTCACCGCGCTCGTCGTGATGCTGTGGTTGCTCCGTCGCGGAGTGGAGGGTTACGTCCAGAACGCCACCGCGTCGGTGTTCACCCTCGTCTACGTCCCGTTCCTGGGCTCGTTCGTCGCCCTGCTGCTTGCCGAGGGGGGTGCCACCGACTTCGACCGCTGGGACGACGGCGCCAAGGGCATCACGGTGTTCATCCTCGTGACGATCGCGTCCGACATCGGCGGGTACGTCGCCGGCGTCCTGTTCGGCCGCCACCCGATGGCGCCGGTGATCTCCCCCAAGAAGTCCTGGGAGGGGTTCGTCGGCTCGGTGGTCTTCTGCGTCGTCGCCGGCTGGGCGCTGGTCGTCTACCTGCTCGACGGTGACTGGTGGGTGGGCGTCGCACTCGGCCTGATCGCCGTCGTGATGGCCACGCTCGGTGACCTGTGCGAGTCGGTCATCAAGCGTGATCTCGGCGTGAAGGACATGAGCCAGGTCATCCCTGGCCACGGCGGACTCATGGACCGGCTCGACTCGCTCCTGGCCACGATCGCCCCCATCTGGCTGCTGCTGCACTACACCGTGTTCACCACGTGACCGACGTGGAGCGCGGGGAGTCGCACGGGGCGCCCGACGTCATCGTCGATCCGGGCGTGGCCCCGACGGGTCCCGTCTAGGGTTCAGGCATGGACCTGGCCGGGCTGTTCGCTCGCCTCGACGACCAGCTGCACGAAGCTGACGCCGAGCTCGGAGCGCTCTACCCCGGGGCGCGCCCGGGACGGCAGCCGGTCCACACGATCTACGTACCCGCGCACCAGTACGGCTCCGGGCTGGTGGCGCGCTACGGCAGGGCCGCGCAGAATGCCGTGGCCCAGCACGGTGAGCTGTTCCTGCGGCTGATCGACGACGACGAGGACCTCCTGGACCGGGTCCTGACCAAGCTGGAGCGAGAGCCGGTCGAGGACCTGCGGATCGACTTCGAGGACGGCTACGGCGACCGCGGTGACGACGCCGAGGACCGGGCGGTCGAGGCGGCCGCGAGCGCGCTGCGCGAGGACCTCGACGGCGGCCGGGCGCCGGCGTCGTTCGGGATCCGGTTCAAGAGCCTCGAGCAGCCGACCCGCGAGCGAGGGGTCCGCACGCTCGTGGCGTTCCTCGAGGGCATCCTGGACGACGGCAGGCTGCCAGCCGGGTTCGTGGCGACCCTGCCCAAGGTCACCTCCGTGGCGCAGGTCGAGGCGATGGCGCACATCTGCACCGTCGTGGAGCACGAGGTCGGGCTGGAGGACCACACCCTGGTGTTCGAGCTCCAGGTCGAGACGCCCCAGGCCATCATCGGGCCGGGCGGGACCGCACTGGTGGCCCCGATGATCCACGCCGCGGAGGGCCGGTGCACCGGCCTCCACTACGGCACCTACGACTACAGCGCCTCGCTCGGGATCCCCGCCGCCTACCAGAGCCTCGACCACCCGAGCGCCGACCTGGCCAAGACGGTGATGCAGGCCGCGGCGGCCGGCACCGGCGTACGCCTCTCGGACGGCTCCACCAACATCCTGCCGGTGGGCGAGGAGGCCGACCTGGAGCGGGGCTGGGAGACCCACCTGCGGCTGGTCCGCAGGTCGCTGCAGCGCGGCTTCTACCAGGGGTGGGACCTGCATCCCCACCAGCTGCCCACCCGGTACGCCGCCACCTTCGCCTTCTTCCGCGAGGGGCTGGACGACGCGAACTCCAGGTTGCGCGCCTGGGCGGCGCGGGAACCCGGTCCGGTGGCCGACGAGCCGGCGACCGTCAAGGCGCTGGCCGGCTTCCTGGTGCGCGGTGTCGACTGCGGTGCGCTGACGTCCGACGAGGTCATCAGCGGCAGCGGGCACGACCTCACGGCACTCGTCGACCTGACTCGACCCGGCCACACGAGCCATTAGTCTCGCGGGATGGGAATCGTCCTCGGTGCCAACCAGTACGGCAAGGCCGAGAACCGGGTGGTCCGGATCGTGCGCGACACCGCGCGGCACGAGATCCGGGACCTGAACGTCAGCACCAGCCTGCGCGGTGACTTCGAGGCCGCCCACCTGAGTGGCGACCAGTCGGCCGTGCTTCCCACCGACACCCAGAAGAACACTGCGTTCGCCTATGCCAAGGAACACGGGGTCGATTCGCCGGAGGACTACGCGATCGCGCTGGGTGGCCGGCTGCTGACCGCCACCCCCGCGGCGACCGGGGCCCGGGTCGCCGTCGAGGAGTACGCCTGGGACCGGATCGAGGTCGACGGCGCCGGCCACGACCACGCCTTCGTCCGACGGGGTGCCGAGGTCCGCACCACGACCGTCGAGGTGACCGCCACGGGGAGCGCCGTCGAGTCCGGGCTGACCGACCTCGTGGTGCTCAAGTCGACCGGCTCCGAGTTCACAGGATTCCTGCACGACCAGTACACGACGCTCGCCGACGCCGACGACCGGATCCTGGCGACCTCCCTCACCGCGACCTGGCGCTACGCCGGGAGCGAGGGTCTCGACTGGAATGCGGCGTACGGCGCGATCCGCGCGCTCCTGCTGGAGCAGTTCGCCACGACCTACAGCCGCGCGTTGCAGGAGACGCTGTGGCTGATGGGGCGAGCCGTGCTGGAGCGCAGACCCGACGTCGCCGAGATCTCGTTCGTGGCCCCGAACCGGCACCATCACCTCGTCGACCTGACGCCGTTCGGTGTGGACAACGACGGTGAGGTGTTCGTCGCCGCGGACCGTCCCTACGGCCTGATCGAGGCCACCGTGACCCGGGACGACCGATGACGCCGGAGGAGTTCAACGCGCTGCCGGAGGCCGAGGCACGGGACCTGCTGGGTGGCTGCCTGGGCGTGCCGCGCTGGGTCGACACGGTCGTCGGTGGCCGGCCGTACGCCGACGTCGCGGCGCTCCGCACCGTGGCCGAGGTCGCTGCCGGTTCGATGAGCGACGACGAGCTCGAGGCTGCGCTGGCACGGCATCCGCGCATCGGCGAACGGGCCGGCGCCGGCCACGACACCGCCCACTCGACCCGCGAGCAGGCAGGCGTCGAGTCCAGCGACGCCGACCTGGCGGCACGGCTGGCAGCCGGCAACCGGGCCTACGAGGAGCGCTTCGACCGGGTTTTCCTGATCCGCGCGGCTGGTCGGAGCGGGTTCGACATCCTCGCCGAGCTGACCCGCAGGCTCGACAACGACGAAGCGGCCGAGCGCGCCGAGACCGTCCAGCAGCTGCGCGAGATCGCGCTGCTCCGACTCGAACAGGTGGTGGACTGACGTTGGCCACGCTCAGCACGCACGTCCTCGACACGGCGGCGGGCCGGCCCGCCGCCGGCGTACCGGTCGCGCTGTCGAGGGTCGACGGTGAGGTGCTCGCCGAGGCCACGACCGACGACGACGGGCGGGTGGCACCGATCGGCGGTGACCTCGCGCCCGGCGACTACCGGCTCCGCTTCGAGACCGGCGGGCCGTTCTACCCCGAGGTCGTGGTGACGTTCCGGATCGCCACCGACGAGCACCACCACGTCCCGCTGCTGCTCAGTCCCCACGGCTACACCACCTACCGTGGCAGCTAGGGAGTACGACGTCGTCGTCCGAGCCGCCAGCGCGGTCGTCGAGGGCGAGCTGCGAGCGGTCTCCTTGGGCATCAGCGACGGTCGGATCGCGACCCTGGATGCCGACACACGGGCCCATGGGGAGATGGCCGACGTGCGGCTCGAGGACGACGAGGTCCTGCTCCCGGGGCTGGTCGACACCCACGTCCACGTGAACGAGCCGGGCCGCACCGAGTGGGAAGGTTTCGATTCCGCCACCCGCGCCGCGGCGGCCGGTGGCGTGACGACGATCGTGGACATGCCCCTCAACTCGATCCCGCCCACGACGTCGGTGGCCGCGCTGCAGGTCAAGCAGGAGGCGGCCGCCGGCCAGGCCCACGTCGACGTCGGGTTCTGGGGCGGCGCCGTGCCGGGCAACGTCGCCGACCTCGCCGGCCTCCACGACGAGGGCGTCTTCGGGTTCAAGTGCTTCCTGCTGCCGTCCGGGGTGGAGGAGTTCCCCGAGCTCGACGGTCCCGGCGCTGCAGGAGGCCATGGCCGAGCTGGCGCGGCTGGACGCGCTGCTCATCGTCCACGCCGAGGACGGGACCGAGATCCTGGCCGACGCGCCCACCGGCCGTCGGTACGACGCGCTTCCTGCGTTCACGACCTCCCAAGGCGGAGACGGTCGCGATCGACCGGGTCATCGCCGGAGCGACCGCGACCGGCGGCCGCGCCCACATCGTCCACCTGTCCGGAGCCGACGCACTGCCCGCGATCCGCGAGGCCCGCGCGGCCGGCGTACGGCTCACCGTGGAGACCTGCCCGCACTACCTCACGTTCGTGGCCGAGGAGATCCGCGACGGCGCCACCGAGTTCAAGTGCTGCCCGCCGATCCGCGAGGCCGACAACCGCGAGCTGCTGTGGCGGGCGCTCGCGGACGGCGACATCGACCTCGTGGTCTCCGACCACTCACCCTGCACGCCCGAGCTGAAGCAGCTCGACCGAGGCGACTTCGGCGATGCCTGGGGCGGCATCGCCTCGCTCCAGCTGGGGCTGCCCGCCGTCTGGAGCGAGGCGCGGCGGCGCGGGCACGGCCTGGTCGACGTCGTCCGCTGGATGTGCGAAGCGCCGGCGGACCTGGTCGGCCTGCGCCGCAAGGGACGGCTCGCCGTGGGCCACGACGCCGACCTCTGCGCGTTCGCCCCCGACGAGTCGTTCGCGGTCGACACCGCCCGGTTGCGCCACAAGCACCCCGTGTCGGCCTACGCCGGGCGTACGCTCACCGGCACGGTCCGGCAGACCTGGCTGCGCGGCACCCCCGTCGACCCCGACGGCGAGGCCCACGGTCGGCTGCTGAGGAGGGGAGACGCATGATTACCCGATTCGAATGCTCACTACGTGCCGCCGGGGCGGGCTGCCCGGGCAGGACGAGCTGACCACCGACCGCGCGGTCTTCACCGACGCGTACGCCGTGCTCCCTCGCGGCACGATGCGCGACATCGTCGCCAGCCGACTGCCCCGCTGGGAGTCGACCCGCGCGTGGGTGCTGGCACGACCGCTGTCGGGGTTCGCCGAGACGTTCAGCCAGTACGTCGTGGAGGTCGGCCCGGGCGGCGGTAACGACCGTCCCGAGGACGACACGCGGGCCGAGGGCGTGCTCTTCGTGGTCGACGGCTCGCCGACCCTCGTCGTCGACGGGACCGACCACGAGCTGCGGCCGGGGAGCTACGCCTATCTCCCGCCGCGGACGAGCTGGTGGCTGCGCAACCGGACCGGGGCCACGACCACGTTCCACTGGATCCGCAAGGCCTACGAGGCGGTCGACGGCATCGCCGTACCCGACCCGTTCGTCACCCACGAGGACGACGTCCCGCCGGAGCCGATGCCCGACACCGACGCCTGGCTGACCCAGCGCTTCGTCGATCCCGACGACCTCCGCCACGACATGCACGTCAACATCGTCACCTTCGAGCCCGGCGGCTCGATCCCCTTCCCGGAGACGCACGTCATGGAGCACGGGCTCTACGTGCTGGAGGGCAAGGCGGTCTACCTGCTCAACAAGGACTGGGTCGAGGTGCAGGCCGGCGACTTCATGTGGCTGCGCGCCTTCTGCCCGCAGGCCTGCTACGCCGGCGGCCCGGGTCGTTTCCGGTACCTGCTCTACAAGGACGTCAACCGGCACCCGCGGCTCTGGCCCGATCTACAGTGGAGAGCGTGAGCACCGCGCCCTCGATCACGGTCAACGGTGAGCCTCGGCCGCTGGCCGGGACCCGCGTGCACGTCTCGCTGCTGGACTTCCTGCGAGGGACGGGGCTGGTGGGTGCCAAGGAGGGCTGCGCCGAGGGGGAGTGCGGCGCCTGCTCGGTGCTCGTCGTCCGTCCCGACGGCGACGGCAGCCAGTGGACCGCGCTCAACGCGTGCCTGGTGCCCGCGGCGGCGTACGACGGGCAGGAGATCGTGACCGCCGAGGGGCTCGGCAGCCCCGACCGTCTCCACCCGGTCCAGCGCGAGCTCGCGGAGCGCGGCGGTTCGCAGTGCGGCTACTGCACCCCGGGCTTCGTGTGCAGCATGGCCGCCGAGTTCTACCGCCGCGACCGGGCCGCCGGCCCCGCTGACCACGAGCACGGGCCCAACGGCTTCGACCTCCACGCGCTGGGTGGGAACCTGTGCCGCTGCACCGGCTACCGGCCGATCCGTGACGCGGCGTGGGCACTGGACTCACCCGAGAGCGACGACCCGCTGGCCGTGCGACTCGCACAGCCGGCGCCGCAGCCCGGCAACACCGCGATGACCTCGGACGCGGGTGACTTCCGCAGGCCGGTGACGCTCGACGAGGCGCTCGCCCTGCTGGTCGACCACCCGGACGCCACGGTGCTGGCCGGCGCCACCGACCTCGGCGTCGGGGTGAACCTGCGCGGCGAGCGGCCGTCGTACGTCATGGCGGTCGACCGGCTGCCCGAGCTGCGCGAGCTCTCGACCGGAGACGACCTGATCGAGATCGGCGCGGCTCTCACGCTCTCCGAGGTCGAGGCCGGGCTGGCCGGGGCGGTCCCGCTGCTCGACGAGGTGTGGCCGCTCTTCGCGTCCCGGCTGATCCGCAACGGCGCCACGATCGGGGGCAACCTCGGCACCGCGTCCCCGATCGGCGACCTCCCACCGGCCCTGCTGGCCCTCGACGCGGTGGTCGTGCTGACGGGGGTCGAGGGTGACCGAGAGGTGCCGCTGGCCGACTACTTCACCGGCTACCGCGAGACGGCCCTGCGCCTCGGGGAGCTGATCCGGAGCGTCCGGGTCCCGCAGCCGCAACCCGCGGTGACCGCGTTCCACAAGATCTCCAAGCGGACCTACGACGACATCTCGAGCGTCGCCGTCGGGTTCGGGCTCGACGTGGTGGACGGGACGGTGACGCGGGCGCGGATCGGGCTCGGGGGCGTCGCCGCGACCCCGATCCGGGCGCGCGCGACCGAGGCCGCCCTGGAGGGCAAACCGTGGGCGGCCGCGACGATCGAGGCCGCCTCCCGCGTGCTGAGCGGCGAGGGGACGCCGATGGACGACCACCGCTCCAGCGCGGCGTACCGGGCGGCCATGCTGGGCAACGCCCTGCGGAAGCTCTGGACGGAGACGGCGGGGCCTGGCGATGAGTGACCTGTCTCGCCGACCCGACGGCACGACCGCCGGCGAAACCATCCCGCACGAGAGCGCAGCGCTGCACGTCACCGGCCACGCCCTCTACACCGACGACCTGGTCATCCGCATGCCCGGCGTCCTCCACGCACATCCGGTCTGCTCGCCCCACGCCCACGCGCGGGTGACGGGCCTGCGGGTCGAGGGCGCCTACGACGTCCCCGGCGTGGTCCGGGTACTGACCGCCGAGGACGTGCCGGGAGTCAACGACGCCGGTGTGAAGCAGGACGAGCCCCTGTTCCCGACCGAGGTGATGTTCCACGGCCACGCCGTCTGCTGGGTGCTCGGCGAGACGCTCGAGGCGGCCCGGCTCGGCGCGGCGGCCGTCGCCGTCGACTACGAGCCCCTGCCCGCCGTGGTCAGCGTGACCGAGGCGATCGCTGCTGGCAGCTTCCAGGGCGGCCGCCCGACCGTACGGCGCGGCGACGTCGAGCACGCCCTCGCGGAGTCGGCCCACGTGTTCAGCGGGGTCACCGAGATGGCCGGGCAGGAGCACTTCTACCTCGAGACCCACTGCTCGCTGGCCCACGTCGACGAGGCGGGCCAGGTGTTCGTCCAGAGCAGCACCCAGCACCCGTCGGAGACGCAGGAGATCGTGGCCCACGTGCTCGGCCGTCACAACCACGACGTGACCGTGCAGTGCCTGCGGATGGGTGGCGGCTTCGGTGGCAAGGAGATGCAGCCACACGGCTTCGCCGCGATCGCATCACTCGGCGCCGTCCTCACCGGCCGCCCGGTCCGGCTCCGGCTGAGCCGCGCCCAGGACATGGCGATGACCGGGAAGCGGCACGGCTTCCACGCCCAGTGGCGGGTGGGGTTCGACGCCGACGGACGACTGCAGGCGCTCGACGCCACCCTCACCTCCGACGGCGGCTGGAGCCTCGACCTCAGCGAGCCCGTCCTCGCGCGGGCGCTGTGCCACGTCGACAACGCCTACTGGATTCCGCACGTGCGCGTGAACGGCCGGATCGCGCAGACCCACAAGACGTCGCAGACCGCGTTCCGCGGCTTCGGCGGACCGCAGGGGATGCTGGTGATCGAGGACGTCCTCGGCCGGTGCGCGCCACTGCTCGGCATCGACCCGGCCGAGCTGCGCCGCCGCAACTTCTACGTCGACGGGCAGGCCACCCCCTACGGTCAGCCCGTGCGACACCCGGAGCGGGTCGCGCTCGCCTGGGACCAGGTGCTCGCCGATGCCGGCTTCGCCGAGCGGCAGGCGGAGGTGGCGGCGTACAACGCCACCCACGAGCACACGAAACGGGGTCTGGCGATCACGCCGGTCAAGTTCGGGATCTCCTTCAACTTCACGGCCTTCAACCAGGCCGGCGCGCTGGTGCACGTCTACAAGGACGGGTCGGTGCTGATCAACCACGGCGGCACCGAGATGGGCCAGGGCCTGCACACCAAGATGCTGCAGGTCGCCGCCACCAGTCTCGGCGTCCCGCTCGAGCGGGTCCGGCTGGCGCCGACCCGGACCGACAAGGTCCCCAACACCTCTGCCACGGCCGCCAGCTCGGGCGCTGACCTCAACGGGGGAGCGGTCAAGCACGCCTGCGAGCAGATCCTGGAGCGGCTGGCGGCCGTCGACGCCGGCCGGGACCTGCCGTGGGAGGAGCTGGTCCGCGAGGCCTACTTCAGCCGGGTCCAGCTGTGGGCCGCCGGCTTCTACCGGACCGAGGGACTCCACTGGGACTCGGCGGCGATGCAGGGCCACCCGTTCAAGTACTTCGCCTACGGCGCGGCCGCGGCCGAGGTCGAGGTCGACGGTTTCACCGGCGGCTACCGGACGCGCCGCGTCGACATCGTCCACGACGTCGGCGACAGCCTGTCGCCGCTGGTCGACCTCGGCCAGATCGAGGGCGGGTTCGTGCAGGGCGCCGGCTGGCTGACCCTGGAAGACCTGCGCTGGGACGACTCCGACGGCCCGGGTCGCGGCCGGCTGACCACCAACGCCGCCAGCACCTACAAGCTGCCGAGCTTCAGCGAGATGCCGGCCGAGATCAACGTCGCGCTGCTCGCCCGCGCCCACGAGGACGGTGCCGTCTACGGGTCGAAGGCAGTCGGTGAACCGCCCCTGATGCTGGCGTTCTCGGTGCGCGAGGCGCTGCGGCAGGCAGCGGGTGCGTTCGGGATGCCCGGGAGCACCGTCGACCTGGCCTCACCGGCCACGCCGGAGGCGGTCTACTGGGCCCTCGACCGGGCGCGCCGGGCGCAGGCAGCGGGCAGCACGGACGGGATCGCGGTCGGACTGCCCGGACTGGTCCCCGACCAGCCCCCAGTCGGGGCCGAGCCCCTGCACCCGCGGTCCGAGCGCGTGGCTGCCACGGACGGCGGAGGTGCCCTGATGCACTGGCTGAGGGCGGTCGAGCGGCTGCGCCGCGAACGACGACCCGGGGTGCTGGTCACGGTCACCGAGGTCCGCGGCCACGCGCCGCGGGAAGCGGGCGCCAAGATGGTGGTGTCCCACGACCAGGTGTGGGGGACCATCGGAGGCGGCAACCTCGAGGAGACGGCGGTCGTGCGCGCCCGAGCCCTGCTCGGCGACGACAGGGAGGCCGCCTCGGTCGCCGGTCCGGAGTCGATGGCGGTCTCGCTCAGCGACAAGGCACGCACCGACCACGGTCGTCAGTGCTGCGGGGGCGAGGTGTCGCTGCTGCTCGAACCGCTGGCCGTGGTGCCCGCCGTGGCCGTGTTCGGGGTCGGCCACGTCGGGCTCGAGCTGGCGCGCATCCTGGCCCGCCACGACCTCGAGCTGCACCTCGTGGACTCCCGGGCCGAGCAGCTCGCTCCCGAACGGCTGGCGTGCCTCGACGAGGGCCAGGCCGAGGTCCACGTGCACCACGCGCCCGTCCCCGAGCTGATCCTGGGCTCGGTCCCGCGTGGCACTCACGTGCTGGTGATGACGCACGACCACGCCGAGGACTTTGCGCTGTGCGACGCCGCGCTGCGCTGTGGACACCTCGGCCGCGTCGGACTGATCGGCTCGTCGGCGAAGTGGACGCGGTTCCGCCGCGGCCTGCTCGTCGAGGGCCACGACGAAGCCGTCGTCGACAGGATCCACTCGCCGATCGGCGACCCGGACCTGGTCGGCAAGGAGCCACAGACGATCGCCCTCGCCGTGGCCGCCGAGCTGGTGCGTTCCTTCGCGACCGACCGGGTGGACCTGACGGCCGTGACGATCTACCGCGGTCGCGTGCTCGACACGCCCGACGACCCGTTCGCCGGTGGCTCACTGCGCAGCGAGGACGACGCCGGGCTGCTGGTGGCGGACGGCGTGATCACCGCCCGCGGCGACTTCGCCGGCGTGCTGGCGGCGAACCCCACCGAGGCGGTCGTCGACCTGCGTGGAGGCGTGCTGCTGCCCGGGCTGGTCGACACGCACGTCCACTACCCGCAGGTGCGCGTGATCGGCGCCCTCGGCATGCCCCTGCTCGAGTGGTTGGAGCGCTGCGCGCTGCCCGAGGAGTGCCGGCTCGCGGATGCGGCGTACGCCCGTGACGTGGCGCGGGACTTCGTGTTCGGCCTGACCTCCGCCGGCACCACGACCGCCCTGGTGTTCGGGTCACACTTTGCCCCGGCGGTCGACCTGCTGTTCGAGGAGTCGGCCCGGGTGGGGCTTCGGGTCACCTCCGGGCTCGTGGTCAGCGACCGGGCACTCCCCGAGCCGTTGCTGACCACGACGGAGCGCGCCTATGACGAGTCCGTCGCGCTGGCGGCGCGGTGGCACGGCACCGGCCGTGCGCGGTACGCCGCCATCCCGCGGTTCTCCTACTCCGCGGGCGACGGCATGCTCGACGCCGTTTCCTCCGTGGTCAAGGACGTCCCCGAGGCGTGGTTCACGTCCCACGTGAACGAGAACCCTGCCGAGGTCGCCGCGGTCGCCGCGCTGTTCCCGGATGCCGCGCACTACGTGGACACCTACGACCGGCACGGGCTGCTGGGGGAGCGCTCGGTGCTCGCTCACAACGTGCACGCAGTCGACTCGGAGCTGGCCGTGCTGGCCGGTCGGGGGTCCTCGGTCGCCCACTGCCCGTCGAGCAACTCGGCGCTCGGTAGCGGACTGTTCCCGTTGCGACGCCATGTCGAGCACGGGGTACGCGTGGCGCTCGGGTCCGACGTCGGCGCCGGCACCGGCTTCTCGCTGCTGCGGGAAGGGCTCCAGGCCTACTTCGTCCAGGCGCTGCTCGGAGCCGGCGGCGAGCCGCTCACCTCGGCTCACCTGCTCCACCTCGCCACCCGGGCCGGGGCGCTCGCCCTCGGTCTGGGCGACCAGGTCGGCGACCTCGGGGTGGGACGGCAGTTCGACGCGGTCTGGGTGAAGCCCCTGGCCGACGACCCGCTGGACGTCGGGCTCCGGCACGCAGTCTCGGCCGAGGACGCGCTCTCGAAGGTCTTCGCGCTCGGCGACGACTCCGACCTCGCCGGCGTCTGGGTCGGCGGCGACCGCGTGAAGGGCTGACCGACACGGGTCAACCGGGCGGCGGGCCTCCGGTGATCGGCGGCGGCGGCTCCTACAGTGGAGGCATGACCACGCACCAGGGCGAGGGACCGCCGACCGGCGTCGACGGCGAGGCCGACGCCGAGGTCCAGAGCGGGGTCGAGGGTGGGGAGGACGGGTCCGAATCCCCACCTGACTGGTGGCATCGCGACCACCCGACGTTCATCGCCCTGACCGGGTTCTTCACCGGCATGCTGTTCGTGACGGTCGTGCCGGGTGGATTCATCGGGCTGCTGCGGCTGCTGTTCCACTACGAGACCGCCGAGGAGCTGTTCCCGCTGGTGGCGGTCGCCCTCGTCGTACCGGCCGTGCTCGTGGCGATCCCCCGGACCCGGCGGTTCGGGGTCTACATGGTCATCGGGATGGTGCTGACGGCGGCGGTGGTGCTGGGAGTCACGTCACTGGTGCTCTACTTCATGATTCGCGCGGACGGCTGATCCGCCCGCCCCACGAATCGGCCCGCGCCCACCGTGCGTGGGAGACTCGACGGGATGTCAGACGACACCCAGACCCCCGAACGTGAGCCGATCAAGACGCTGCCGCTCGTCTTCGACGAGCCCCGCGGCCGGAAGAAGCCGCCGCGGCACCTGGCCGACCTGACCGAGGAGGAACGGGCCGGGCTGCTGGTGGAGGCCGGCCTGCCGGCCTACCGGGCCAAGCAGCTCTCGCACCACTACTTCTCACGGCTCGTCGACGACCCCGCCGACATGACCGACCTGCCGGCCGCGCAGCGGGACGACCTGGTCGCCGCGCTCCTGCCCGACCTGATGACGCCGCTGCGCACGCTCGAGGCCGACCAGGGAACCACCCGCAAGACCCTGTGGAAGCTCTTCGACGGCGCCCTGGTCGAGTCGGTCCTCATGCGCTACCCCGACCGGGTCACGATGTGTGTCTCCAGCCAGGCCGGCTGCGGCATGGCCTGCCCCTTCTGCGCCACCGGCCAGGGCGGCCTGCAGCGCAACATGTCGACCGCCGAGATCGTGGAGCAGGTGGTCGCGGGTGCGCGGTCACTCGCCCGCGGCGAGGTGCCCGGCGGCCCGGGCCGGGTCTCCAACGTGGTGTTCATGGGCATGGGAGAGCCGCTCGCCAACTACAAGGCGGTCATCGGCTCCGTACGTCGGCTCACCGACCCGGCGCCGGCGGGGCTCGGCATGTCCGCTCGCGGGGTGACCGTCTCGACCGTGGGCCTGGTGCCGCGGATGAAGCAGCTGGCCGACGAGGGGATCCCGGTGACCCTGGCGCTCAGCCTCCACGCGCCCGACGACGACCTGCGCAACGAGCTGGTCCCGATCAACACCCGGTTCTCGGTCGCGGAGACCGTCGAGACGGCGTGGGACTACGCCCGCCGGACCAGACGCCGCGTCTCGATCGAGTACGCGATGATGCGCGGCATCAACGACCAGGCCTGGCGGGCCGACCTTCTTGCTGACGTCCTGCGGTCGTACGGCGACTGGGGCTGGGTCCACGTCAACCTGATCCCGCTCAACCCCACGCCGGGGTCGAAGTGGACGGCGTCCGATCCCGCCGACGAGCGCGAGTTCGTGCGGCGCCTCGAGGCCAAGGGCGTCCCGACGACGGTCCGCGACACCCGTGGTCGCGAGATCGACGGTGCGTGTGGGCAGCTGGCCGCGACGGAGTAGCTACTGGGGCTCGGGGCGCCGTGTGGACTACGACATGAACGCCGGCGCGGGGAGCAGCAGCTCGACGTTGCGGGCGTTGCGCTTGCCGCGGCTCTCCCGGTGCAGCTGCCAGTCGTTGGCCGACAGCAGTCGCGACAGCGAGGCCAGCTGCATGACCGACTCGTAGCTCTCGGCACGACGCCGAGCCTGGTGGTCGACCATCGTGCAGAAGATCGACAGGCTGCCGTCGTCGTTGTCGAGCACCTCGATGAGGCGTGCCTGCTGGGGCCAGTCGATGTGGGAGGCGGTGTTGATCTCCCAGAAGCCACCCGTCTCCGAGCGGTGGGCGCGGATCTGGTTGTCGTGAGTGTGGCCGTTGACCCACGCGATGAGGTTGTCGTGGGCGAGGAACTCCTCGACCAGGGCCGGACCCAGCACCCGCGGCTCGGCGCCGGGCTCGTCGTTGAACATCGTCCAGGACGTGTGGTGGCTGGACGCGACGACGAGCATGTCGCCGGAGGCGGCGAGCTGCTCCTGGATCCACTCGAACTGTGACTGGGCGATCGAGCCGTCCGGGCCGCCGTTCTCGTTGACGGTGTCCATCACGAGGAACCGGATCGGGCCCTGGTCGAAGGTGTAGTACCCGACTCCCGTGGTCCGGTTGTCCTCGGTGAACCCGTGACCGACCGGAAGGCCGGTGGTGGTGAAGTGCTCCTCGATCGTCTCGGCCCGGGACAGCAACCGGCGGTCCGGATCCGGGGTGACGGTGCGGACGGTGGTGGCATAGGGCTTCTGGTCGCCCACCGCCCTGTTGCGGAAGAAGTCGATCTGCTGGAAGTTGCCCTGGACCAGCTGGTCGTGGTTGCCGAACACGGCGTACCACGGCATGGACAGTCCGGTGGCCTGGAAGGGCCGCCGGCACGTCTCCAGCAGCCCCGGGATCGTCGGGAAGCCGTGCTTGCGGGTGGGGATGTCCTGGCGGGCGCCGGCCGGAGGCCTGCCCGGGTGCCAGAAGTAGGGGTCGTAGTGATCGGCGTTGCGGTCCATCACTCCCTCGTACTGGGAGAGGTCGCCGGAGTCCGGCACGATCTCGCCGCCGTCGAGCACGTCGATGTTCCAGCGGATCTCGTTGTACTGGCTGTTGTCGGAGTTGTCGCCGGTCTGGATCGCGAGCGCGAGCGGTGTGCCGCTGACGGGCCCGGCGCCGATCCGGTTGATGCGCCTCACCATCGACTCCGCCACGTGGGCGCTGAGCACCTCCTGAGGACGATAGGCCGACGACGAGACGCCCTCCTCGCGCTCGAAGCGCATCGGTGACTGGGCATCGACGATGTGGACGTCGCTGAGCTGGGCGAACGCGAGCAGGGCGGTACGCCGCTGGGCGCGGCCGGCCTGCGCCGTCTGGCCGAGCCCGGTGCGGACGACGTGCGGCTCGCCCGGACCGCGCACCACGCGCGACCAGCCGCGCTTGTCCGGCTTGCTGATCAGGAAGGTCTTGTCGAGCGTGGTCTGGGCGGTGCCGGCCACCGCCTCCGCGGCCAGGCCGGACCCCACGACGGCGGCGCCTCCGACTGCGGTGGCGGCGCCCGCGGCACCGGCGGTCTTGAAGAGGTCGCGACGGGTGAGCTTCATGGAGCGAACCTTAGGGCGGAACCGCTAGTGGGAGGGAAACTTTCCGGTGACGATCTGCGCGGCTTCCTCGAGATCGTCGACGAGGTGCACGTGGTGGGCCATCGGCCGGCCCGCGGCGAGCGCCTCCAGCAGCGGCCAGACCGGCAGGGTCTCGGTCCAGTGGCGCCGGCCGACGAGCACCATCGGCGCCACCGACGAGGGGTCGGCGTAGTAGTTCTCGCAGGCGTCCTGGAACACCTCCTGCACGGTCCCGGCGGCGCCGGGGAGGAACACGATCCCTGCGTCGCAGATCTCCAGCAGCACCGCCTCCCGCTCCGCGTTGCGGACGTACTTCGCGAGCGACGTCGCGCACACGTTGGGCGGTTCGTGGCCGTAGTGCCACGTGGGGATCCCCAGTGTCTCGACTCGCTCGAGCCCCTCGAGCACCTCGAAGCCGCAGGCGGCCCACGCGCCGACATCGGGCCGGTAGTCCGGGACCGCCGCGAGCTCGGTCAGGGCTGCGTCGAGCCGCTCCGGAGATCCCGACAACGTTGCGCCCAGGTTGGCGGCCTCCATCGCGCCGGGTCCACCGCCGGTGGCCACGCTGTGGTGGCGACCGAGGAGCAGACCGAGTCGCGCCGCCTCGGCGTACGCCGGCTCGCCCCGCTGCAACGCGTGACCGCCCATGACGCCGACCACCCGGCGGCCGACGGTCCATTCGGTCAGCGAGGTGTCGATCGCGTGGTCGTGGAGCGTCGCCGACAGCTGCGCGTCGCGATCGTGGTGTGCCTGGGTCCAGGCGTAGGTGCGGGCGTCGAGGCTCCTCGACGTAGGGGCCGTCGCCGTAGAGCTCGCGGGGGGTGTAGAGCCGGCTGCGGTAGGAGTCGAGGGGACTGTCCGGGAGCGACGGGAACACGATGGCGCCGGCCGCTTCGAGCGACGCCTCGTCGCCGGGAGCGAAGCGGCACCCGAGGAACATCGCGCCGGCCACGCGGCAGGACACCGAGCCGCTCGCCGTGAGCGCGCAGGTCGAGCGACTGGAGGCGCCACCCCGCGAGGTCCTGGGCGCCGCAGCCCAGCCGGCGGTCCAGGTCGTGGAGGGTGTCGACCTCGACGACCCGGCCGCGGCTGTGTCTCATCGGGGCAGCCTAGGTCGACCCCACGCTCTGCGCTCGTGCCTCGCGCACGGCTGCTCAGCTCACAGGGCGTGGGTGAGCAGCTCGCCGAACAGCGCGTGCTCGTCGACCTCCAGCCCGCGGGCGCGGAACCACTTGCAGACGTTGGTGCAGTCGCGCAGCAGGAAGTCCATGCCGGCCGGGTTCCCCACCAGGTCGATGACCTGGGGCAGGTCGATCACGACCAGCCGTTCGCCTGCGGCGAGGATGTTGTACGGCGAGAGGTCGCCGTGCACCATGCCGTGCCGGGCGAGCTCCGCGAGGACGTCGCGGACCTGCTCGTAGTACGACGCCAGCAGGTCGGGCTCCGGGCGGGTCTGTGCCAGCCGCGGTGCGGTGTCACCGTCGTGAGTGATCCACTCCATGAGCAGCTCGGTCCCGTCGATCTGGACCGGGTAGGGGACCGGGACCCCGAGCGTCCAGAGCCGCTTGAGCGACTCCCACTCGGCCCAGGCCCACTGTCCGGCGGCGACCGCCCGGCCGTGCGCGGTCTTCTTCTCGATCGCACGGCGGTCGCGGCTCCTGCGGACCTTCCGCCCGTCGGTGTAGCTGCTCGACCTGTGGAAGTCGCTGTGGTCCTGGCCGCGATAACGCTTGGCCGCCATCACCACCGACGGGCCGTCCGGCACGGCGCGCTCGAGCAGGAAGACGTCGGCCTCCTTGCCCGTCTTGAGGACGCCGAGGTCGGTGTCGACGGCCGCCTGCGAGGTCACGACCCAGTCAGGCCGCGGCTCGGGGCCGCGGCACAACGGCTCGACACTCAGCCAGGTCGACCAGCGCTGGTGGTCGTCGTCGGGTTCGTCGTAGCTGCGGAAGTCGAAGACGAACCGGGGGTCGATGCCCTCGTGGGGAACATCGGTGAGCCGGTCAGGCGCCGGCTCCAGGTGTTGCGAAGACATGCGTGCTCCAGATCAGAGAAGGTGTGCGGTCTGTGAACAGGCCGATGACAGTCGTCGTCATGTCACGTCTCCTCTCGATCCCGGGGCACGGCTTGGAAGCACCGCGCGCTGCTCCCATGGTGAGGGGACAGCGCGTGGTGCGCAACCGAATTCGACAGCCCACGTCGGTCGGCTTCGGATGGGACAGTCGACCCCGCCGGCGAACGGGCTCGGTGAGCTAGACGGAGGGTCTCGACAAGCTCGACCGCCGTTCGGGAACCTGATCCACGGCGGTCGAGCCTGTCGAGACCTCTCGGCTGGCGCCTCAGATCAGCTGATCAGCGGGGCGACGGCTCGGGCGATCAGGCTCGGCCGACGGGTGAGCCGTTCCTCGGTGTCGGCCCACGTCATGGCGCGGAGTCCCGTATTGATCCCCAGCCAGCGCAGGGGCTCGGGCTCCCAGGGCCGTGACCGGTGCCCGACCCACGGCAGCCGGGTGAGGTCGGTGTCGCGACCCAGCACCAGGTCGCGCAGGGTGCGACCGGCCAGGTTGGTCGTGCTGACCCCGTCGCCGACGTAGCCGCCCGCCCAGCCGACCCGGGTCGCCGGGTCGAGTCCGACCGAGGCACACCAGTCGCGCGGGACTCCGAGCGGACCGCCCCAGGCGTGCGTGATCGTGACGTCGTCCAGCACCGGGAACAGCTCGACGAGGGTCGCCCGCAGCGAGGCGAAGACGCGGTCGTCGCGGTCGAAGCCGGCACGGATGCGCGAGCCGAAGTGGTACGGCGCCCCTCGTCCGCCGAAGACGAGCCGGTCATCCGCGGTGCGCTGTCCGTAGATGATCAGGTGACGATGGTCGGTGAACGTCTCGCGGCGAGCCAGCCCGATCCGTTCCCACGTCGCCGCCGGCAGCGGGGCCGTGGCGATGACGAGGGAGTAGACCGGCGCCACCGCGCGGCGATGGCCGGGGAGCCCACTGGTGTAACCCTCGGTCGCGCGCACCACCGTGCGCGCCGTGATGCGCCCCGACGGCGTGTGCACGCTTCCCGACTCCAGCGACGTGGCCCGGGTGTGCTCGTGGATCGCGACCCCGCGCCCGGCGAGCGAGTCCGCCAGGCCCCGGGCGAGCCGGAGGGGGTGGAGGGCCGCGCAGTCCGGGGTGTACGTCGCCCCCAACGTCCCGCTGGCGTCCAGCAGCTGGCGCGCCTCCGCGGCGTCGAGCAGCCTCAGCTCGTCTGCCCCGATTCCCCAGCTCCGGGCGTGCGAGACCTCACGACGCGCCCGCGTGAGCTGGGCCTGCGACCGGAGCAGCGACACGGTGCCACCGCGAGCCGCGTGGGCGTCGATCCCGAGCGCGGCTGACGCCGTGAGCACCTCGTCGACCGAGCCACGCATGGCGGCGTGTTGGGCCAACGCGGCCTCCCGGCCGGCGAGCGCAGCAAGTGAGTCGAGGGAGGCGGGGAAGAGGGCCGAGCACCAGCCGCCGTTGCGGCCGGAGGCGCCGTACCCCACGGTCTCGGCCTCGACCAGCACGATCCGGAGGGAGGGGTCGGCCTCGGCGAGGTAGTGAGCCGTCCACAACCCCGTGAACCCGGCGCCGACGACGGCGACGTCCGCAGTGGTGTCCCCGCTGAGCGGGGGCCGAGCGGTCGGTGGTGGGGCCGTGTCGGCCCAGAGCGCCGGTTTCGAGGCTCGTCGCTGCGCTCCTCGCACCTCAACCTCCGGACGAGTCTCAGCGGACGCCCCACGAGTAGGTCTGCTTGCGCAGCTTGAGGTACATGAAGGTCTCGGTGCGGGCGACGCCGTCGATGCGCCGGATCTTCTCCGAGATCAGCTCGAGCAGGTGCTCGTCGCTCTCGCACACGACTTCCGCGAGCACGTCGTAGGTGCCGGCGGTGATGACCACGTAGTCGACCTCGTCCATGGCGGCGAGCGCCTCGGCGACAGGTTCGAGCGAGCCGGAGACCGCGATGCCGACCATGGCCTGCCTCGCGAACCCGAGCTGGAGCGGGTCCGTGACGGCGACGACCTGCATCACTCCGCTGTCGATCAGCCGCTGGACCCGTTGCCGGACGGCCGCCTCGGAGAGGCCGACCTCCTTGCCGATGGCGGCGTAGGAGCGTCGCCCGTCCTGCTGCAGCTGCTCGATGATCGCCTTGGCGACGTCGTCGAGGACCGCCCGGCCGCGCTCCTGCCTCCTGGTCATGGTCGGCAATGGTTCCACACGCTCGCCACCGATGAGCCACGCATAGCGATCGAATCCGCAGTTTCGGTGTCACGATTCAACGGAATCCCTTGTCTCCGCGGGATCGCCATGACACGATCCGAACGGCAAGATCCCTGGCGAGGAGGCACCCACATGACCCACGGCTTGCGAGTCGCGACCCATGGTGACTCAGCGGACCGATGAGGCGCAGGCTGTCGCAGCGACCCGGAGCGGGTGGGCGTCACGCCGGTCGCTGCTCCGGGGCCGGGCTGGCCGGCATGCGCTCGGGTCCAGCGGCCTGCTGCCGCGTGCGGCACCGAGGGCGCGAAGATCGAGTCGGCGAGTACGTGAGACCGACCTCAGCGACGAGGAGAAATCGATCGTCTTCTCGAACTGGTCGGCTACATCGACCCGGTCGAAGAAGGAGAACCTCGACCCTGGAGAAGTTCCAGCAGGAGACCGGGATCACCGTCGACTACACCGAGGACGTCAACGACAACGCGACGTTCTTCGCCAAGGTTCGCCCCAGCTCCGGGCGTGCAAGCCGACCGGCCGCGACATCATGGTGCTCACCGACTAGATGGCCGCCCGGATGATCGAGCTGGGCTGGATCCAGCAGCTCGACCACGCCAAGGTGCCCAACGTCGACGCCAACCTCATCGACCTCCTGCAAGTCACCCGGACTGGGACCCCGAGCGCAAGTACAGCGTCCCTGGCAGAGCGGCATGACCGGCATCTGCTACAACTCCGAGCTGACCGACCCGGTGCAGCAGCTTCGAGGAGCTGCTGACCCGGCCGGACCTCAAGGGCAAGGTCGAGCTGCTACGGAGATGCGCGACACGATGTCGTTCATGCTCCTCATGGTGGGCAGCGACCCCGACGACTTCACCGCAGGACGAGTTCGACGACGCGATCGACAAGCTGCAGGGGGTCGTCGAGAGCGGTCAGGTCCGGCGCTTCGCCGGCAACGACTACATCGACGACATGAAGTCCGGCAACATCGTGGCCTGCGAGGCGTGGAGCGGCGACGTCATCAACCTGCTCGGCGGCGGCAAGTACAAGTGGTCCCTCCCGAGGAGGGCTTCGCGATCTGGACCGACAACATGCTGGTGCCCAACAAGGCGGACGCACAAGACGAACGTCGAGACGATGATGAACTTCTACTACGACCCGGTGATCGCCGCGAAGCTGTCCGCCTGGGACTACTACTTCTGTCCGGTCGCAGGGCGCCCAGGAGGAGATCGAGCAGTTCGACAAGTCCGCTGCCGACAGCGAGTTCATCTTCCTCGACGACCAGACCTCGGAGTCCGGCTACATGTTCATGTCGCTCGACGCGACGACGAGGAGCGCGACTACCAGCGCCAGTTCAACGAGGTCATGAGTGGCTGACGGCAAGGACCTCCACCTGGAGGGCGTCACCAAGCGGTTCGGCAGCCTTCGTGGCGGTCGACGACCTGACCTGACCGTGCCCGAGGGCTCCTTCTTCGCGCTGCTGGGCCCGTCCGGCTGCGGCAAGACGACCACGCTGCGGATGGTGGCGGGCCTCGAGGAGCCCACCGTCGGGACGAGTCGCTCATCGGCGACGAGGACATCACCCAGCTGCGCCCCTACAAGCGGCCGGTCAACACGGTCTTCCAGTCCTACGCGCTGTTTCCGCACCTCGACGATCTTCGAGAACGTCGCGTTCGGGCTGCGGCGCCGCGGCGTCAAGGACTATCAGCAGCAGACGGCGGACATGATCGAGCTGGTGCAGCTGCGGCCCGTACGCCGACCGCAAGCCGGCCCAGCTCTCCGGCGGGCAGCAGCAGCGGGTCGCGCTCGGCCGGGCCCTGATCAACGAGCCCGGGGTGCTGCTGCTCGACGAGCCGCTGGGTGCCCTCGACCTGAAGCTTCGCCGGCAGATGCAGATCGAGCTGAAGCGGATCCAGACCGAGGTCGGCATCACCTTCATCCACGTCACGCACGACCAGGAGGAGGCCATGACCATGGCCGACACCATCGCGGTGATGAACCACGGGATGATCGAGCAGATGGGCGCACCCGGCGAGCTCTACGAGAACCCCGCGCACCACGTTCGTGGCGAACTTCCTCGGCCAGTCCAACCTGATCCGCACCGAGGTCGTCGAGAGCGTGCGGCGACGTGGTCACGGTCGACTGCAACGGGCAGAAGGTGTCGGTGATTCCGCCCGCGCCACGCGGACGGACGCTCCGCGTGGCTCGGGCATCCGGCCCGAGAAGATCTTCGCGAGCGAGGCGGGCGAGCCCGAGGGGCCAGGACGGTCACAACCGGCTCCCGGGCGGCCGCGTCACGGACGTGAGCTTCGTCGGCGTCAGCACGCAGTACCTCGTCGCGGATGCCGTGGGGCCAGGAGCTGATGGTCTTCGAGCAGAACACCGGGCAGCGCCGCCGCTTGCGCAACGGCGACCGAGGTGGACCTGGGCTGGTCGTCCCCCACGCCTTCCTGCTGGACGCCCAGCAGGACGCCACGGCCGGCCTGATGACGCCGGAGGACGCCGAGTGACGAGCCCCCCACCAGCGTCACCGACGCGACGGACCCGTCGTCGACGGCGAGACCGCAAGCGCCGCGGCTGGGCTGGCTGCTGCTCGTCCCGGGCATGCTGTGGCTCGCGATCTTCTTCCTGTTCCCGACGGTCCAGCTGTTCTTCACCTCGCTCTACGACCCGAGCGGGTCGTTCGGCAGGGCTACGAGATGACCTGGCACTTCGCCAACTACGTCGACGCGGTCCGCGACACTGGGACCTGTTCGCTGCGCTCGCTTCCTGTACGCCGGCGATCGCGACCGTCGTCTGCCTGGCGCTCGGCTACCCGCTCGCGTACGCGATCGCTTTCAAGGCCGGGCGCTGGAAGCACGTCATGCTGGTGCTGGTCATCGCACCGTTCTTCACCAGCTTCCTGCTGCGCACGCTGTCGTGGCGGACCATCCTCGCCGACCAGGGCCCGGTCGTCGACTTCCTGCAGACGCTCGCTGATCCTGCCGACGACGGGCGGCTCCTGGCGACCCCGGTCGCCGTGATCGCGGGACTCATCTACAACTTCCTGCCGTTCATGACACTGCCGCATCTATGCGTCCCTGGACAAGGTGGACCACCGGTTGATCGAGGCGGCCGGCGACCTCTACGCCAGCCCGTTCACGGGTTTCCGCAAGGTCACCTGGCCGCTGTCCATGCCGGGTGTCGTGTCGGGGACGCTGCTGACGTTCATCCCGGCCTGCGGCGACTACATCAACGCCGAGCTGCTCGGGACACCCAACCAGTACATGATCGGCAACCGGATCCAGTCCGCGTTCCTGACCGAGCACAACTATCCCCTGGCCGCGAGCCTCTCGCTGATCCTGATGGCGATCGTCGTGGTGATGGTCGTGCTCTACGTCCGTCGCGCCGGGACGGAGGACCTGCTGTGACCGCCACCGTGCCCCAGGACCTGGCCACCCGGGAGCGGCCGGCGACGACTCCCAGGCCCCGCGTCGGTCGGTGGTCCGCTGGCTCGCCGACCACATCGTGCTGATCATCGGCATCCTGGTGCTGGTCTACACGTTCATCCCGATCGCCTACATCTTCGCGCTGTCGTTCAACCAGCCGGCGAGCCGCTCGGCCACCGCGCAGTTCGAGGGCTTCACGCTCGAACAACTGGACCTCGATCTGCGAGCCCGAGGGCCTGTGCGAGTCGCTGCAGCTCAGCATCCCGTCAGCCTCACTCGCCACGATGCTGGCCACCATGCTCGGGACCCTGATGGCGTTCGCGCTGGTCCGGCACCAGTTCCGCGGCCGCTCGACGTCCAACCTGGTCATCTTCCTGCCGATGGCCACCCCGGAGATCGTGATGGGCTCCTCGCTGCTCGCGATGTTCGTCTCGGCTCGGCGTCGACGGGCCTCCTCGGCTTCGTCACGCTGGTCATCGCCCACACACTGTTCTGCCTGTCCTTCGTGGTGGTGACGGTGCAAGGCCCGGCTGGCCGGGATGGGCACGCGGCTCGAGCAGGCGGCGATGGACCTCTACGCCAACGAGTGGCAGACGTTCCGGCTGATCACGCTGCCGCTGGCCATGCCCGGCATCGTCGCGGCGGCGATGCTGGCCTTCTCGCTGTCCTTCGACGACTTCATCGTCAGCAACTTCACCGCCGGCACAGTCGGTGACCTTCCCGCTGTACATCTACGGCAGCAAGCTCAAGGAGTCCCGCCGCAGCTGTTCGTGGTCGGGACGATCATGTTCCTGGTCTCGTTCCTGTTCGTCATCGGCGGCGAGATCTGGCGCCGGCGGCGCGCAGGCGGCCCTGCGATGAGCGGCGAGACGATCCCGCACTGGCGGGGCGGCGCGCGCTGGGCAGGGCGACGGCGAGCGGCACGGCGACGTGTACGACCCCGCCACCGGACAGGTCAGCGGCCGGCTCGGGTTCGCCTCCGGGGCCGAGGTCGACGAGATCGTCGAGGAGGCAGCTGACGCCGGTCGAGCGTGGGCGGCCGAGTCCCTGAGTCGGCGTACGGCGGTCATGTTCGCGTTCCGCGAGGTGCTCGCCCGACGTCGCGAGGACGTCGCGGCCGCGATCACGGCCGAGCACGGCAAGGTGCTCGACGACGCGCTCGGCGAGGTCCAGCGCGGCCTCGAGGTCGCGGAGTTCGCCTGCGGTGCGCCCCACCTGCTCAAGGGCGCCTTCAGCGACGGCGTCTCGGGCGGTGTCGACGTCTACTCCATCCGACAACCGCTCGGCGTGGTCGCGGTGATCTCTCCGTTCAACTTCCCGGCGATGGTGCCGCTGTGGTTCGTGCCGATCGCCATCGCCTGCGGCAACGCCGTCGTGCTGAAGCCCTCGGAGAAGGACCCGTCCGCGTCGCTGCTGCTGGCCGAGTGCTGGGCAGAGGCCGGCCTGCCGGCGGGTGTGTTCAACGTGGTCCACGGCGACAAGGTCGCCGTCGACGCGCTGCTCGAGCACCCCGACATCGCGTCGGTCTCGTTCGTGGGCTCCACGCCGATCGCGCGCTACGTCTACGAGACCGGCACCGCCCACGGCAAGCGCGTGCAGGCGCTCGGAGGCGCCAAGAACCACATGGTGGTGCTGCCGGACGCCGACCTCGACACGGCTGCGGACGCGGCGGTCTCGGCCGGCTTCGGATCGGCGGGGGAGCGGTGCATGGCGATCTCGGTCGTCGTCGCGGTGGACCCGGTCGGCGACGACCTGGTCGAGGCGATCGCGTCGCGCATGGGTTCGTTGACCACGGGTGACGGGCGCGCCGGCGCCGACATGGGACCCCTGGTGACCGGCGCCCACCGCGACAAGGTCACCGGCTACCTCGACTCAGGCGTCGCCGACGGCGCGCGCCTGGTCGTCGACGGCCGCGAGGTCGTGCCCAAGGGTGAGGACGGTGGCTTCTGGCTCGGGCCGACGCTGTTCGACCAGGTTCGCCCGGGGATGTCGGTCTACGACGACGAGATCTTCGGGCCCGTGCTGTCGGTCGTCCGGGCGGCGTCGTACGACGAAGCGCTCGGCCTGGTCAACGCGTCGGCCTACGGCAACGGCACCGCGATCTTCACCGCCGACGGCGGAGCCGCGCGCCGGTTCCAGCGCGACGTGCAGGTCGGCATGATCGGCATCAACGTGCCGATCCCGGTTCCGATGGCCTACTACTCGTTCGGTGGGTGGAAGGCGTCGCTGTTCGGCGACACGCATGCGCACGGCATGGAGGGGATCCACTTCTTCACCCGCGGCAAGGTCATCACCTCACGCTGGCCCGACCCCGCCCAGCGGACCGGCGTCGACCTGGGCTTCCCGCGCCACGACTGACGGCCCACGAGCCGACTGACGGCGCCGCATCCCTGAGAACGAAGGCGCAGGGTGCGGGTGCCTTTGGCAGCGGACGAACTCCGCACCCTGCGCCTTCAGTGGGATCACCGCGCCCTCCAACGCGATGCTCCCTCCCCTCCCTCAAGGGTGTCTGTCGGGGCCTGCTCCCGTGCCGTTCACAGCAGTGAGTGGGCCTTGTCGAGGACGATGCGCAGGACGTGCTCGATCTCGTCGAAGTGTTCCTGCGTGCAGATCAGGGGCGGGGCCAGCTGGACCACCGGGTCGCCGCGATCGTCGGCCCGGCAGTAGAGGCCCTCGTCGTAGAGCGCCTTGGACAAGAAGCCGCGCAGCAGCTTCTCGGCCTCGGCCTCGTCGAAGGTTTCCTTGGTGTCCTTGTCCTTGACCAGCTCGATGCCGAAGAAGTAGCCGTCGCCGCGCACGTCGCCGACGATCGGCAGGTCCTTCAGCTTCTCCAGCGTCGCGCGGAAGGCCGGCTCGTTGGTGCGGACGTGCTCGTTGATGCCTTCCTTCTCGAACACGTCGAGGTTGGCCATCGCGACGGCAGTCGACACCGGGTGGCCGCCGAAGGTGTAGCCGTGGAGGAACGACTCGTGCCCCTTGAGGAACGGCTCCATCAGCTTGTCCTGGGCGATCATCGCCCCCAGCGGTGAGTAACCCGGAGGTGAGGCCCTTGGCGCACGTGATCATGTCGGGCTCGTAGCCGTAGCGCTCGGCGCCGAACATGTGGCCGAGGCGGCCGAAGGCGCAGATCACCTCGTCGCTCACGAGGAGCACGTCGTACTCGTCGCAGATCTCGCGTACTCGCTGGAAGTAGCCCGGCGGCGGCGGGAAGCAGCCTCCCGAGTTCTGGACCGGCTCGAGGAACACCGCGGCGACGGTGTCGGCGCCCTCGTTCTCGATCGCGACGGCGATCTGGTCGGCCGCCCACCGGCCGAACCGCTCAGGGTCGCTGCCGTCGAGCAGGCCGCTGCTCACCTCGTGCGCGCGGTAGATGTTGGTGTTGGGGACGCGGAACGTGCTCGGGACCAGCGGCTCGAACGGCGCCTTCATGCCGGGCAGGCCGGTGATCGAGAGCGCGCCCTGCGGGGTGCCGTGGTAGGCGATGGCGCGGCTGATGACCTTGTGCTTGGTCGGCTTGCCGGTGAGCTTGAAGTAGTTCTTGGCGAGCTTCCAGGCGGTCTCGACCGCCTCGCCGCCGCCGGAGGTGAAGAAGACCCGGTTGAGGCCTCCGGGGGCGAGCCCGGCGATGCGCGCGGCGAGCTCGATCGCGGTCGGGTGGGCGTAGGACCACAGCGGCATGAAGGCCAGCTCGCGCGCCTGCTTGGAGGCCGCGTCGGCGAGCTCGGTCCGGCCATGGCCGAGCTGACTGACGAACAGTCCCGCCAGCGCGTCGAGGTACCGCTTGCCCTGGGCGTCCCAGATGTAGGGCCCCTCACCCCGCACGATGACGGGCACGTCGGCGTTCTGGTAGGTCGAGTGCCGCGTGAAGTGCATCCAGAGGTGGTCCTTGGCGGCCTGCTGGAGCCGGTCGTAATCCGGAGACATGCGCACATCATCACCCTCGATCCCGCTGTTCGCAAGTGATTCAGTGGCAGTTCTGCCGATAGTGTTCGGATTCCGTAGCAAAGTAGGCGAGAGGCAACGGCATGCAGCGGATCGTGTTCACCGGTGGCAACGTCTTCGACGGCCGCCGCCACCGTGGTCGGCAGAGCGTCCTGGTCGAGGACGGCCGGGTCGTCGCGGTCGGTGAGATCGACCGCGACCTGCTGGCCGCCGCGGACGTCGTCGACGTGGCCGGCGGGCTGGTCGCGCCGGGTTTCGTCGACGCCCACGTGCACGTCGTCCAGGGCGGTCTGGAGCGGACGCGGTGTGACCTCTCGGAGCTCGACACCCGGGCGGCCTACGTGGCCCGCGTCGCGGAGTACGCCGCCACGAACCCCGATCGCGAGTGGGTGCTCGGCGGAGGCTGGGCGATGGCAGCCTTCCCCGGAGGGACGCCGACCGCCGCAGACCTCGACGCCGTGGTGCCCGACCGGCCGGTCTTCCTGCCCAACCGCGACCACCACGGTGCGTGGGTCAACTCCCGGGCGCTCGAGCTCGCCGGGGTCGACCGCCACACTCCGGACCCGCACGACGGCCGGGTCGAGCGCGACGCCGAGGGTCGGCCCACCGGCACCCTGCACGAGGGCGCGATGGGGCTGGTCGGTCGGCTGCTTCCGCCCACGACGGACGAGGAGTACGACGCAGCCTTGCTGGCCGGGCAGTCGTACCTGCACTCGCTCGGCATCACCGGCTGGCAGGACGCGATCGTCGGGGCGTACGCCGGGATGGACGACCCGGGACCGACGTACCGGCGTGCTGCCGAGCGCGGCAGCCTCAGCGGCTGGGTCGTCGGCGCGCTGTGGTGGGACCGCGACCGGGGCGTGGATCAGGTCGCCGACCTCGTGGCGCCGGCGCGCCGACTACAGCCACGGCCGGTTCCGGGCGACGAGCGTGAAGATCATGCAGGACGGCGTCGCGGAGAACTTCACCGCGGCGATGTCGGAGCCCTATCTCGACCGCTGCGGCCACCCGACCGACAACCGCGGGCACTCGTTCGTTGCCGCGAGCGCCCTCCGGGAGGCGGTGCCCGCGCTCGTCGAGGAGGGCTTCCAGGTGCACGTCCACGTCATCGGGGACCGCGGCGCGCGCGAGGCGCTCGACGCGTTCGCCGCCGCTCCCGCCGGCAGGGACCTGCGGCACCATCTGGCGCACCTGCAGGTCGTCGACCCGCGACGACGTCCCCCGCTTCGCTGAGCTGGGACTCACCGCCAACATGCAGGCGTTGTGGGCCTGCCTCGACGACCAGATGGTGGAGCTGACACTGCCGTTCCTGGGGGAGGAGCGGACGCGCTGGCAGTACCCGTTCGGCGCGCTGCACCGGGCCGGGGCCTCACTCGCGATGGGCAGCGACTGGCCGGTCTCCACCCCCGACCCGCTGGCGGCGATCCACACGGCCGTCACCCGGACGGCGTACGGCGAGACGGGTCGCGTCGGCACCGAGCCGTTCCTGCCCGAGCAGTCGCTCGACCTGACGACGGCGTTCGCGGCGTACACCTCGGGCAGCTCGTGGGTGAACCACCGCGACGACGCCGGGGTTCTCGAACCCGGGTCGGTGGCCGATGTCGTCGTCCTCGACCGCGACCCCTTCGACGGACCGGTCGAGGAGATCGGCGCGGCGCAGGTGGTGTCGACGTGGATCGACGGCCGGCCCGTCAGCTGAGCCGGGGCGGCCGGAACGGCAACCTCAAGATCCGCGCCTTCTTCTCGCCGTCGCACCAGTACCCATCCCACCCTTCGACAACGGATTCCGTTCCCAAAGTGGATTCCCCCTACCGGATCCGTAGGTCCGCTACTAGGGTCGGCCCCATGGCTGACACGACCTTCCAGAACATCGTCAACGGCGAGCGGACCGGCTCTGCCTCGGGCGAGACCTACGACGTGATCGACCCGACCACCGGCGAGGTCTACGCGCAGGCGCCGATGTCGGGCGCCGAGGACGTCGACCGGGCCTACGCCGCCGCCGACGCTGCCTTCGAGTCGTGGGGCAGTACCACGCCCCAGGAACGCGCCACGGCGCTGCTCAAGATCGCCGACGCGATCGATGCACGTGCCGACGAGATCGTGCAGGTCGAGTCGCGCGACACCGGCAAGCCGATCGGGCTGACGGCGAGCGAGGAGCTGCCGCCGAGCTCGGACCACTTCCGGTTCTTCGCCGGAGCCGCCCGCGTGCTCGAGGGTCGCTCGGCGGGCGAGTACATGACCGACCACACCTCGTGGATCCGCCGCGAGCCGATCGGCGTGATCGGTCAGGTGACGCCCTGGAACTACCCGCTGATGATGATGATCTGGAAGATCGCGCCCGCGCTCGCCGCCGGCAACACCGTCGTGCTCAAGCCCAGCGACACGACGCCGGCGAGCTCCACGCTGCTCGGCGAGATCTGCCAGGAGTTCCTCCCGCCCGGCGTCCTCAACGTCGTCTGTGGCGACCGCGACACCGGTCGCGCCCTGATCGAGCACAAGACGCCTCAGATGGTGTCCATCACCGGGTCGGTCCGGGCCGGCATGGAGGTCGCGCAGTCGGCGGCCGGCGACCTCAAGAGGGTCCACCTCGAGCTCGGCGGCAAGGCGCCGGTCATCATCTTCGACGACGCCGACGTCGAGGCCGCCGCCGGCTCGATCGCCGAGGCCGGCTACTTCAACGCAGGTCAGGACTGCACCGCGGCCACGCGCGTGCTCGCCGGTCCCGGCGTCCACTCCGACTTCGTCTCAGCGCTCACCGAGGCGGCCAAGGACATCAAGACCGGTATGCCCGACGACGAGGACGTCCTCTACGGCGCGCTCAACAACGTCAACCAGCTCGAGCGCGTCACCGGCATGGTCGACCGGCTGCCGGACCACGCGGAGCTGCAGACCGGTGGCACGGCGGCAGGGCGAGACCGGCTACTTCTACGAGCCGACCGTCGTGTCCGGCCTGCGCCAGGACGACGAGCAGATCCAGCAGGAGATCTTCGGCCCCGTCATCACCGTCCAGCAGTTCTCCGACGAGGCCCAGGCGCTGGAGTGGGCCAACGGTGTGGAGTACGGCCTGTCCTCGAGCGTCTGGACCAAGGACCACGGTCGCGCCATGCGGATGTCACGCAAGCTCGACTTCGGCGTCGTCTGGATCAACACCCACATCCCGTTCATCTCCGAGATGCCGCACGGCGGCTTCAAGCACTCCGGCTACGGCAAGGACCTCTCCATGTACAGCCTCGAGGACTACACCCGCATCAAGCACGTGATGAGCTACATCGGTGAGTGAGCGCCGAGCCAGATGAGGATTCTCCTGGTCGGTGCCGGCGGCGTCGGCGGCGCGTTCACCGCGATCGCAGCCCGGCGCGACTTCTTCGAGGCGATCGTGATCGCCGACTACGACCCGGCCCGGGCCGAGAAGGCGGCGGCCACCGATGACCGCTACGTCGCGGCGCAGATCGACGCCTCGGACGCGGACTCGGTCACCGCCCTCTGCCGCGAGCACGGCATCACCCACGTGATGAACGCCGTCGACCCGGTCTTCAACATGCCGGTCTTCGACGGCGCGTTCGCGGCCGGCGCCGACTACGTCGACATGGCGATGTCGCTGAGCAAGCCGCACCCGGACGCGCCGTACTCCAAGTGCGGGGTGAAGCTCGGCGACGAGCAGTTCGCCAAGGCGGGGGAGTGGGAGTCTTCCGGCCGCCTCGCGCTGGTGGGCATGGGCGTCGAGCCGGGGCTGTCCGACGTGTTCGCGCGCTACGCCGCCGACCACCTGTTCTCCGACATCGACGAGCTCGGCACCCGCGACGGCGCCAACCTGGTCGTGACCGACGACGACGGCAACGAGATCTTCGCGCCGTCCTTCTCGATGTGGACCACGATCGAGGAGTGCCTCAACCCGCCGGTGATCTGGGAACGGGCGAGCGCCGACGTCGACGGCGGCTGGTTCACCACCGAGCCGTTCAGCGAGCCCGAGGTCTTCGACTTCCCCGAGGGCATCGGACCGGTCGAGTGCGTCAACGTCGAGCACGAGGAGGTGCTCCTCATGCCGCGCTGGGTCGACTGCAAGCGCGCCACCTTCAAGTACGGCCTCGGCGACGAGTTCATCAACATCCTCAAGGTGCTCAACACGCTGGGCCTCGACCGCACCGAGAAGGTGCGGGTCAAGGGCGTCGACGTGAGCCCGCGCGACGTGGTGGCGGCGGTGCTGCCCGACCCGGCGACGGTCGGCCCGCGGATGAAGGGGAAGACCTGTGCCGGCTTGTGGGTGACGGGGACCGGCAAGGACGACGGCCAGCCGCGATCGACCTACCTCTACCACGTGGTCGACAACGAGTGGACGATGCAGGAGTACGGCCACCAGTGCGTGGTCTGGCAGACCGCGATCAACCCGGTCGTCGCCCTCGAGCTGGTCTCCCGCGGGACCTGGAAGGGGGCGGGTGTCCTGGGCCCGGAGGCCTTTGACGCCCAACCCTTCCTGGACCTGCTCACCGAGTACGGCTCACCCTGGGGGATCAAGGAGCTGGCACCGTGATCGAGCAGAAGCGAGACCTGGTCACCGAGATCCCGGGCCCGGAGTCGCGCGCCCGGCTGGACCGCAAGAAGGCCCACGTGGCCGACGGGGTCGGCACCATGCTGCCGGTGTTCGTGACCGAGGCCGGCGGCGGTGTGCTGCGCGACGTCGACGGCAACACCCTGATCGACCTCGGCTCCGGCATCGCCGTGACCACGGTCGGCAACGCCGCCGAGGCGGTGAGGCGGCGGGTGCACGAGCAGGTGGACGCCTTCACCCACACCTGCTTCATGATCACGCCGTACGACGGCTACGTCGACGTGTGCGCCGAGCTCGCCGACCTGACGCCGGGCGACCACGCCAAGAAGTCCGCGCTGTTCAACTCCGGTGCCGAGGCGGTCGAGAACGCGGTCAAGATCGCCCGCGTCGCGACCGGACGCGACGCGGTGGCCGTCTTCGACCACGCCTACCACGGCCGCACCAACCTCACGATGTCGATGACGGCCAAGAACATGCCCTACAAGCAGGGGTTCGGGCCGTTCGCGGGTGAGGTCTACCGGGCGCCGATCTCCTACCCGCTGCGCGACGGGCTGTCGGGCGAGGAGGCCGCCGCACGTGCCATCGACCACCTCGACAAGCAGGTCGGCGCCGACAACCTGGCCTGCCTCGCGATCGAGCCGATCCTGGGCGAGGGCGGCTTCGTCGTACCCGCCCCCGGGTTCCTGCCGGCGCTCGCGACGTGGTGCACCGACCACGACATCGTCTTCGTCGCCGACGAGATCCAGTCCGGGTTCTGCCGCACCGGCGACTGGTTCGCCTGCGACCACGAGGGCGTCGTCCCCGACCTGATCACGACCGCCAAGGGCATCGCCGGCGGCCTGCCGCTGGCAGGTGTCACGGGCCGGGCAGACCTGATGGACAGCGTCCACACCGGTGGGCTGGGCGGCACCTACGGGGGCAACCCGGTCGCCTGCGCGGCCGCGCTCGGTGCGATCGAGGAGATGCGCACCCACGACCTGCCCGCCCGTGCCCGCGCGATCGGCGCGACCATGACGGAGCGGCTGGAACGGCTGCGTGCCGACCACCCGGTGATCGCCGACATCCGCGGCCGCGGCGCCATGATGGCGATCGAGCTCTGTGCACCCGGCTCGACCGAGCCCGACGCGGCACGGACGGCCGCCGTCAACGCCGCCTGCCACCAGGCCGGCGTCGTCACCCTCACCTGCGGCACCTGGGGCAACGTCTTCCGGTTCCTGCCGCCGCTCTCGATCAGCGACGACCTGCTCCACGAGGCGTTCGACGTGGTGGCCGACGCGTTCGCCACGACCGCCTGAGCAGGTCACCGGTGGTTGAGGTGCGAGGAGCGCCAGCGACGAGCCTCGAAACCCCCGGTGCTGAGAGGATGTGGGGGTGAGCAGGCGCGACGTGGTCATCCTCGGGTCGACCGGGTCGATCGGCACCCAGGCGCTCGAGATCGTGCGTGCCAACCCCGACCGGTTCCGGGTGGTCGGGATGACCGCGGGCGGCTCGAAGCAGGAGCTGTTCGACGCCCAGGTCGCCGAGTTCTCCCCGGCGTACGCCGGTCTGGGCGAGGACGCCAGCGTGGAGGCGGCGGGGATGGCCGCCGACGTGGTCCTCAACGGGATCACCGGCGCGGTCGGGCTGCGCCCCACGCTGGCCGCGCTCGACGCAGGCTCCACCCTCGCGCTGGCCAACAAGGAGAGCCTGATCATCGGCGGGCCGGTCGTCACCGAGCGGGCCGCGCCCGGCCAGATCGTGCCGGTCGACAGCGAGCACTCCGCCCTCGCGCAGTGCCTGCGCGCCGGCTCGACGTCAGGAGGTACGCCGACTGGTGCTCACCGCCAGCGGCGGTCCGTTCCGCGGCCGCACCCGCGAGCAGCTCGCCGACGTCACCGTCGAGGAGGCGCTGGCCCACCCGACCTGGGACATGGGGCCGGTGGTGACCATCAACTCCGCCACCCTGGTCAACAAGGGGCTCGAGGTCATCGAGGCCCACCTGCTGTTCGGCATCCCCTTCGACCGGATCGAGGTCGTGGTCCACCCGACCAGCGTGGTCCACTCGATGGTCGAGTTCGTCGACGGCTCGACCCTCGTGCAGGCGAGCCCGCCGACGATGCTGATCCCGATCGCGCTGGGCCTCGCCTGGCCCGACCGGGTGCCCGACACGGCGCCGCCGGTCGACTGGACCCGGTCCGAGACGTGGGAGTTCCACCCGCTCGACAACGAGGCGTTCCCCGCGGTCGGCCTGGCTCGCCGCGCCGGATCAGCGGGAGGCACCGCCCCCGCGGTCTACAACGCCGCCAACGAGGTCTGTGTCGAGGCATTCCGCGACGGGCGGCTGTCGTTCGTCGACATCGTTCCCACAGTTGCCGACGTGCTCGAGGACCACGACGTACCCTCGAAGCAGCAGCTCACCGTCGACGACGTCCTCGCCGCGGATGCGTGGGCTCGCGACGCTGCCGCCGCACGCATCTCAGGACGCACCGAAGGCCATCACGAGGGAGGGGCATGACCGCCGTCTACTACGCGCTGGGCGTGGTGATCTTCGTGGTCGCCATCCTGGCCTCGATCGGCCTGCACGAGTTCGGCCACATGATCCCCGCCAAGAAGTTCGGCGGGAAGGTCACGCAGTGGTTCATCGGCTTCGGGCCGACGGTGTGGAGCAAGCAGATCGGCGAGACCGAGTACGGCGTCAAGGCGATCCCCCTCGGCGGCTACGTCAAGATCGTCGGGATGCTGCCTCCGGGCGCCGACCAGCTCGACGAGGACCGGGCCCACCCGGTGTACGACGAGAACGGCGAGCGCGTCGTGCGGGTCCGCAAGTCCAACACCGGCTTGTTCACCCAGCTCATCTCCGACGCCCGCGCGGCGGAGTGGGAGCACGTCAAGCCCGGGGACGAGGACCGGCTCTTCTACAAGATGGCGTGGTGGAAGAAGGTCATCGTGATGGCCGGCGGGCCGACCGTGAACCTCCTCATCGCGTTCCTGATCTTCACCCCCGTCTTCGCCTTCTACGGCAACCCGGGCGATGTCCGGATCCAGACCGAGGTCGACGAGGTCGCCCCCTGCCTGGTCCCGGTGGCGGAGGACGGTCGCGCCTGCACGGCCGAGGAGCTGCGCGAGAACCCGACGCCCGCACGGCAGGCCGGGCTCGAGCCGGGAGACCAGTTCGTCTCCTTCAACGGGGTCGAGGTCACCAGCTGGGAGCAGCTGCAGCGGACGATCCGCGCCAACGACAACGGCGAGGCCGTGATGGTGGTGGAGCGCGACGGCGAGCTGGTGACGCTGCGGACCAACACCACCGTCGAGCTCCGGCCGACCAGCATGACCGACGACACCCTGGTCCAGGTCGGCTTCCTCGGCGTCGTGCCCCACGCCGAGTTCGGCAGCGGCGGCCCGGTCTACACGGTGGAGCAGATGGGCGGGATGACCGTCGACACCGTCCAGGCCATGGCGACGCTGCCGGCCAAGGTGTGGAACGTCGCCCAGGCCATCGTCGGCGCCGAGCAGCGCGACCGCGACGGCCCGGTGAGCATCGTCGGCGGCGGCCGGCTGGCCGGCGAGACCGTGTCGCACGAGGCGTTCCCGCTGCTCGAGAAGACCATCTTCCTGCTGCTGCTGATCGCGGGCTTCAACTTCTTCATCGGCATGTTCAACTTCATCCCGTTGCTCCCGCTCGACGGCGGCCACATCGCGGGCGCGCTCTACGAGGCCATCCGACGCGGAGTGGCCCGGCTCGGGCACCGTCCCGATCCGGGGTACGTCGACGTGGCCAAGCTCCTGCCCATCGCCTACGTGATGGCGTCGGTGCTGCTGGTGCTCGGTGTGGTGCTGATCGTCGGCGATCTCGTCGTACCGCTCCACCTGGAATCCTGATCCACATCCTGTCGCCGGTAGCCTCTGAGGCATGACCGAGATCAACCTGGGCATGCCCGAGGCGCCCCCGCCCGTGCTCGCCCCGCGCCGCAAGACCCGCCAGATCCAGGTGGGCAAGGTGGGGGTGGGCAGCGACCACCCGATCTCGGTCCAGTCGATGACCACGACGCTGACCTCCGACGTCAACTCCACGCTCCAGCAGATCGCCGAGCTCACTGCCACCGGTTGCGACATCGTGCGGGTGGCGTGCCCGAGCCAGGACGACGCGGACGCGCTGCCGGAGATCGCTCAGCACTCGCAGATCCCGGTGATCGCCGACATCCACTTCCAGCCGAAGTACGTCTTCGCCGCTATCGACGCCGGCTGCGCTGCGGTCCGGGTCAACCCGGGCAACATCCGCAAGTTCGACGACCAGGTCAAGGAGATCGCACGGGCGGCGAAGGACCGGGGTACGTCGATCCGGATCGGCGTCAACGCCGGCAGCCTCGACAAGCGGCTGATGGAGAAGTACGGCAAGGCGACCCCCGAGGCGCTGGTCGCCTCAGCGGTCTGGGAGGCGAGTCTCTTCGAGGAGCACGACTTCCACGACTTCAAGATCTCGGTCAAGCACAACGACCCCGTCGTCATGGTGCGCGCCTACGAGCTGCTCGCCGAGGCCGGTGACTGGCCGCTCCACCTCGGCGTGACCGAGGCCGGGCCGGCGTTCCAGGGCACCATCAAGTCGTCGGTGGCCTTCGGGCATCTCCTCGGCCAGGGCATCGGCGACACCATCCGGGTCAGCCTCTCCGCACCGCCGGTCGAGGAGGTCAAGGTCGGGCTCCAGATCCTCGAGAGCCTCAACCTCAAGCCGCGCCGGCTCGAGATCGTGTCGTGCCCGTCGTGCGGCCGCGCGCAGGTCGACGTCTACAAGCTCGCCGACGAGGTGACCGCCGGACTCGACGGCCTCGAGGTCCCGCTGCGCGTCGCCGTGATGGGTTGCGTCGTCAACGGACCGGGCGAGGCACGCGAGGCCGACCTCGGCGTCGCCTCGGGCAACGGCAAGGGCCAGATCTTCGTCAAGGGCGAGGTCATCAAGACCGTCCCCGAGAGCCTGATCGTGGAGACGCTGATCGAGGAGGCGATGCGCATCGCCGAGGGCATGGAGCCCGTCGAAGGCGGCCAGGCGAGCGTCTCCGTGTCGTAGGTCTGGCACGAGCGCCGCCGTAAACTCGGCCCATGCCGGGCCTGCAGCACACCGTCACCATCGCGGCCCCGCCCGAGCGGGTCTGGGCGGTGCTCCTCGACATCGAGCGTTGGCCCGAGCGGATCCCGACGGTCGACTCCGTGGAGCGTCTCGACGCCGGACCGCTGGCCGTCGGTTCCCGTACCCGGCTGCAACAACCCCGGCTGCCCACCGAGGTGTGGACCGTCACTGAGCTGACCGACGGGTCGTCGTTCACCTGGGAGTCGAGCTCGAGCGGCGTCTCGGTCACCGCCTCGCACCTCGTCGACCCACACCCCGACGGGAGTCGGCTCACGCTCGCGCTGACCGTGTCCGGTCCGCTGGCCCGGGTCGGCTGGCTGTTCACGCGGTCGCTGACCAGGCGTTACGTCGAGACGGAAGCAGCCTCGCTCAAGCAGGTCGCCGAGACCCCTGCCACGTGAAGCCGGCCCGGTCGTCGTCGCCTCACGTGAGCGCCATCGCTGACCGGTCTACTGGTCCTGCCGGTTGCTCACGCGCCACGCCACGAAGGCCCCGCCGCCGATGATGACCAGGAAGACCAGCGCGAGGATCAGGTAGAAACCTGTGCTCGAGATCATGACCTCATACATGCGGCCGGCACCCTCTTTCACTCGACCGGCGCAAGTCTTGTCCAGCACCGGGCCACCTTCCGCTCAACCTAGCGGACCCATCGCTGCTCGGGTGGCCTCGGTAACCATTCAGCCCGTGTCAGTTGCGTCGTGCGGTGAGGTGGACGGTGACCTCATCGCCGTCGCCCTTCCCGATCGCGCGGCGGACCGCGGCCTTGATGGGAAGCTTGTGGGTCCCGTCGCCCAGAGCCATGAAGGACCCATCAAAAGCTTCTCCGTCGACGGTGCCGGTCACCTTGACGAGACCACGCGTGCCGAAGATGGCGGCGGAGTCCGGCAACTGGACGCAAGTCCACGTGTCGCCCTCGCGAACTCGGCCGAGTGTTGCGGTGAAGGTGATATCGAGCGGCTTGACCGTCTCTCCCATGGGTTCTCCTCGGTGCAGGCGGCATTCAGTAACAGTTGGACTCACCGCCTGTGCCGATTTCATCGGCAGGAGCAGACGGATCGCGGCATGAGCGCTCACCTCCTTGGAGACCGCGGTCGCAGCATGCGGGCCACCCGAGCGATGTCAGACAGGGCTGTCAAGATCCGCTCATGCCCGAGCGCACCGAGCCAGAAGTCTTCGACCGCGACAACGTGATGTCCGTGCGTCCTTGGCGTTCCGACGAGGCGGAAGTGCTCTCGTCGATCTGCGATGACCCGGAAGTCGCAGTTCGCACACCCTTTCCGACCCCTTTCTCCGTGGAGTATGCCCAGACGCTTATCGAGGGACGAAGCGGCTACGTGGACCTCGCAGTCGTCGGCGCGGACGACTCGCCCGTCGGCTTGGTCTCGCTCAACCTGTCCACCCAGAGCGCGAGCTATGTCGTGGGTGCTCCCGCGAGGGGGCGGGGCTTCGCGACCCGCGCCCTGGAACACCTGTGGCGCTTAGCAACCACCGACCTCGGCCTTGACAGGGTCGTCCTTGAGATCGAGCCGGGAAACCGTGCCTCTGAGGTTGTCGCGGAACGCTGCGGCTTCCAGCCCGTTGGTCTTCACGAGCGGGTCGAGGACAAGGGTCGGGAGTACGAACTCGCCGTGTGGGAGCGACACGTCTAGTTGCACTGGCCGCTGCGCGCTCACATGGCATGACCGGTCAGCGGTGCGGGCTCAGGCGGTCAGTGCAACACCTCGGCTAGTGCTTGTGATGGTGTCTTGAAGCCGAGGGTCTGTCGAGGTCGTCCGTTGAGTTGGTCGGCGATGGCGTCGAAGTCGGCCTGGGTCAGGGTGCGGAAGTCGAGCCGTCGGGGTAGGTACTGGCGCAGCAGCCCGTTGGTGTTCTCGTTGCTGCCACGCTGCCAGGGCGACTTGGGATCACAGAAGTAGACCGCGATCCCGGTGGCCGCGGTGAACCGTGCGTGGGCGGCCATCTCGTGGCCCTGGTCCCACGTCAACGTCCGGGTCAGCGCAGCTGGGAGCGTGGTGATCTTCGCTGCCAACGCCTCGGCGACCAGGTCGGCGCGGTGCCCGTCGGGGAGCGCGACGAGCATCACGAACCGGGTCGAGCGTTCCACCAGGGTCGCGACCGGACTCATGCCGCGCCCGAAGACCAGGTCACCCTCCCAGTGGCCCGGGACGGCCCGGTCGGCGGCTTCGGCCGGGCGTTCGGAGATGTGCAGGATCCCGGGCCGCAGGCCACGGCCGTCGGGTTGCCGAGCACCCGCGGGACGGCGGGTGGCCCGCCCGGTGCGTAGGTGAGCGGTGAGCTCTTTGCGCAGGCCACCGCGGGTCTGCACGAACAGCGACCGGTAGATCGACTCGTGCGAGACCTGCATCGCTCCATCATCGGGGAAGGTCACCTTCAGCCAACCCGCGATCTGTTCCGGGGACCAGTCGAGTCGAGCTTGGCGGCCACCAGTGCCGCCAGTGCCGGTGAGGAGGCGAGCTTGGTGGCCTTCGGACGAGCCGCGCGAGTCCATGCCTCCCGGTCCGCGACCGCAGCCCGGTACCGCCCCCGCCCACCATTGGCCAACACCTCGCGGCTGATCGTCGACGGCGCCCGCCCCAACAGGTCAGCGATCGCCCGACACGACATCCCGGCTGCCAGCCCGCGAGAGATCTCCTCCCGCTCAGCCAGCGACAACCGCACCTCCCACCGACGCTTCGGCGCCGGTCGGATCCCGCCAGTGCGGTGCAGCAGGTCTCGCACCGTGGAGGGGTTGACCCGCATCTCTCGTGCCAGGACCTTCACGGCCTGACCCGAACGCCACCGCGTCCAGACCTCATCGACCTCTGCCGGCGACAACTTCAACGGCCTCGCCACCACGACCACTCCCATCGACATTCAGGAAGTGTTGCGATGACTCATTGAGAGCGCCGGCAGAAGCGGGCGGGTTCAGCCGTTCGTCACTCGCCGCTTGAGCAGGGCGATCGGATGAACAAACTTCAAACCCCCGGCTCCCCAGGTCGACACCATCCCGACGGCTTCCCATCCTTCGGCCCCGAGCCGATTCAGCTCGCCGATGTCCTTCTCCACCTTCGTCAAGTCAGCGACCTTGTACTCCCAGCGGTCCATGTCCGACTCCCTTCCTTGGCTCAAGGATGCGGCTTCGACCATTTCCCCGCCCAGAGGCTTTGGTCATCCACCTTGCCCCGTGGGCCCTTCTGCCTCCGTCGCCTACCTTTCGGCTCTACTGCCGGGTCTAGTAGCGGATCAAACTGGGAGTGGAGCACTAGGAGGCAGTCATGATGACAACAGCCATGCAAGATCAGTCAGTTCGGTCCGGTCGTGACGGCTGGGCCTCACGGATTCTCGTCCGCGAGATGTGGGCCACGGTGGCGATCGTCGCCATGTGGGTGGCGGTGCTGTTCGTTGGCGTCTATGGAGGCGATGCGACCTTCCATAGCGTCGATTCGAGCTCCAGCACCATTCCCTCGGGGGTCCTCGTAGCCCTCTTCGCCGCCATCGGCACCGGCTCCGTCGCCAAGCGAGTTTTCGGGCGCACGTCGGAGTAGCCGCCAAGAAAGGTTGTTCAGTAGCGCCAGGTACGAGCGGCACGCTCGTGACCCCAAGACATCGGTGAGCCATCGCCCGCTCATCGGCATGAGAGTGCTGCTGGGAGGGGCCGCTCATTCCTGGCGTGGGCGGTGTCGGATCCAGTCGGGTGGTGGTCGTCCGGGCTTGGGTGGTGGGAGGAACTCGGGTTTGCGGTCGTCGGCGAGGCGGACCTGCCAGGGGGTGTGGTGGAGGGTGCGGTGGTGGTGGCCGCACACCAGGACGAGGTTGTCGAGTGAGGTCGGGCCGCCGTGGATCCAGTGGCGGATGTGGTGGGCGTGGCACATCACGGGTGGCCTGGTGCAGCCGGGGAAGGCGCAGTGGTGGTCGCGGGCCACGAGGGCGGTCCAGATGGCGGGGGTGACCAGGCGGTGGGTGCGGCCGACGTCGAGGACGCAGCCGTCGGCGTCGAGCAGGACGCGGATCAGGTCGGCGTCGCAGGCCATCCGGCGGACCGCGGTGGCGGGGAGGTCGAGTCCGTCGTCGGTGACCCCCACCCCGGAACCAGCGGCTGGGTCGCCGTGGAGGGTGTCGGCGTCGATGGTGACGGTGACGCGGGGTCGGGCGCCGTGGGAGGCGGGTGGGTGGTCGGTGTCGAGGGCGTGTTGGGCGAGCTGGACCAGGGCGTCCCACATCCGGGCGCCGTGGTCGCGCGGATCCGGGTGACTCCTCACAGGTGGCCGGGTCGATGTCGGGGACGGGTTTGGTGAGCGGCAGGAGTGCGGCGCGGAGGGTGGCGGCGTCCTCGACCGAGCCGTGGCCCTTGACCCGGACTCCGCCGCAGCCGTCGTCGGAGACGGTGAGGAACCGGCCGAGGTGGGCGGCGCGCTCCTCACGGTCCAGGGCCTTCTCGGCGTCGCGTTCGTCACGGTCGGGGTCGACGACGGTGGCCAGGTGGCGTCCGGCGCGGTGCAGGTCGGTGGCGTTGAGCCGGCCGGCCTCGGTCAGCAGGGTCTGCTCACCCCGGCGGCGGACCTCCTCGGCCAGTGGGAGCCGCTCGACCGCGTCCACGATGACGTCGGCCTGGTCGGGTGAGATCGTGCCTTCGCGCAGGGCGTCGAGGGTCGCCGTACGTTCGCCCACCAACTGCCGCGCATGAACGACAGTGCGCTTGCCTTGCCGGCGGGTGGTCCCGGCCAGGTGGGTGAACCAGTCGGCGGTCGATCCCCACGCCAGCTCTCGCTTGGCGACCTCGCGGACGTCGATCTCGGCGAGCAGCTCGGCCTCCAACGCCGCCGTCTTGGCCTTGAGCCGCTGCAGCTCCTCGACCCCGGCCACCAGCTCCTCAGACGTCCGTGCGGACCACAACCGGCCGGTCATCGAGTCGATCTCCTCGCACGCTCCAGCCACCACCCTCGAGGGTGTCGGTTGCGGGAGCGGGGTGATCGCCATGCCCCCATTCAAGCCGCCACCACTGACACCCAGAGTGCTCAGAACCCCTTGTCCACAAGGGATTCCGGCATCGTGACCGAAGCGTGATCTGCCCGATCCACGCCCGAGGGTCTCGACAAGCTCGACCGCCTTGGGTGACCTCGGGTGGGGCTCGCCCGGACAGGTCTCGACAAGCTCGACCCCCGTTGGGTCACGTCGGCGTAGGCCCCCGGGGGCGCATGCCAGCAGGGTCTCGACAAGCTCGACCGCCGTTGGGTGACCTCGGGCGGGGCTCGCCCGGGCAGGGTCTCGACAAGCTCGACCGCGTTGGGTCTGGTTCGGAGGACTACGCCAACGGCAGGCGAAGCACCTGCTCGTGGTCGAACCACTCGCCGGTCTGCTCGAACCCGTAGCTGAGGTAGAAGCCGAGGGGCGAGCCAGGGCCCGGGACGACACTCGTCACCAGCGCGTCGGCGCCGGGACGAGCTCGCAGGTAGTGACCTACCTGGTCCAGGGCCGCGCGACCGTGGCCGAGGCCTTGGTAGCGGTGGTCGATGAGCATCCGCCACAGGTAGTAGCGCCACGGGATGTCCTGGTTCCCCGGCGCGACGTCGTCGGCGAGCATGACGAACCCGACCGGACGCTCGTCGGCGTACACCGCCCGGCACCACGGCTTCGAGTCCGGGTTCGCGGCCGCCTCCGTGAGCGAACGAGCCACTCCATCCACGAAGCCCTCCTGCGCGGCAGCCACCCTGAGCTCCTCCACCAGCGAGCGGTTGGCCGGCGTGATCTCGACGAGGGTCACCATGCGCGGCATTCTCACACTCCTCATGGATGCGGTCCGGCCGTAGGCTCTCGCTGTGCTGACCACGCGCCACGGAGTGAAGGTGCTGGGCGCGTCCGACCTGGACGCGTTCCAGGCGCTGGTGGCCGAGGACCCGGTCGTCAACGTCTTCGCCTGCCACCGCGCACGGGTGACCAACCTCGAGCCCCGCTGGCTCGGCGGCGAGATGTGGGGCCGCTTCGACGACGGACAGCTGCGCGCCGCCTGCCACGTCGGCGCCAACCTCGTGCCCGTGCAGGCCTCGGCCGAGGATGCCCGAGTCTTCGGCGAGCGGGCGCTGGCCCGCAGCCGCACGGTGACGACGATCGTCGGGCCGCAGGAACCTGTGCGCGCGTTCTGGGACGTCGTCGCCGAGTCGTGGGGCGCCCCCCGCGACCAGCGGTGGGACCAGCCCCACCTCGAGCTCGACCGCGACTCCGCCGTCCCGCGGGACCCCTTGGTGCGTCGTACGGCGCCGGAGGACATCGACCTGATCTACCCGGCCTGCGTGGCGATGTACACCGAGGAGGTCGGCGTCAGCCCCGAGCTGTTCGGCGGCACCAACTTCTACCGCACCCGAGTCCGCAACCTGATCTCCCGCGGCTGGTCGTTCGCCCGGATCGACGACGGCGAGGTGATCTTCAAGGCCGAGGTCGCCTGCCTGTCCCCGGCCGCCGCCCAGGTGCAGGGGGTCTGGGTCGCCCCTCACCTGCGGGGCCAGGGGATCGGCGCGGCCGGCATGGCCGCCGTCGTCGACGCCGTGCGGCGAGACCTGGCGCCCGTCGTCTCGCTCTACGTCAACGACTTCAACCTGGCCGCCCGCCGGATCTACGAGAAGGTCGGCTTCCGGCAGACGGCCACCTTCGCCACGGTGATGTTCTGAGTGAGCGACGACTTCGACGTCACGCTGGACGGCGTGCGGCTCGCAGGCCGGTTCACCGGCGCCGGTGACCCCCTGCTGCTGCTGCACGGCGGCCCGGGCCTGGGGTTCGACTACCTCGAGCCCCTCGTGCCGGAGCTCGAGGACGGGTTCCGGGTCGCTCGCTACCAGCAGCGCGGCCTCCAGCCGTCGCAGACGGAGGGCCCCTTTGCGGTGGCCGACCACGTGTCCGACGCCCGACGCGTGCTGGATGGCCTGGGCTGGGAGTCGGCCGTCGTGGTCGGCCACTCGTGGGGTGGACACCTCGCGCTGCACGTCGCCGTCGCGATGCCGGACCGGGTGAGTGCACTGCTGGTGATCGACCCACTCGGCGGCGTCGGCGACGGTGGTGCCGCCGAGTTCGAGGCCGAGATCTGGGCCCGCACCCCCGAGCAGTCCCGCGCGCGGGCACAGGAGCTCGACAAGCTGGCCATGGGGCGCGGCGCCTCACCGGACGAGCTGCAGGAGAGCCTCCGCCTGGTCTGGCCGGCGTACTTCCCCTCGCCCGATCTCGCCCCGCCGATGCCGCACACGGAGATCGCCGAGGTGGGGTACGGCGAGACCTGGGAGTCGATTCGCGGCGAGCTGCCACGACTCGAGGCTGCCCTGCCCGGGATCGAGGTGCCGGTCGGGTTCGTCGCGGGCGAGCGGAGCCCGATCCCGGTGTCGACCTCGGTCGACACCGCCGAGCGGATACCCGGCGCCTGGGTCGACGTGGTCGCCGGCGCCGGGCACTTCGTGTGGCTCGACCGGGAGGGAGCGGTCCGATCCGCCCTCGCCCGGCTCCGCGCCGGATGAGCGGTCAGGCCGCGGCCCGGCGCAACGCGGACGCCCGCTCGCAGTCGGTCCCGTCGCACCGCACGAAGGCGGCCTTCTGCTTGCCGTTCGCCTCGAGCACGATCGTGTCGGCGTCCTCCCACATGACCTGCCCGAACCAGGCGGTCCGGTAGGAGTGCAGGAGCGTGCCGTCGGCCTCGCGCAGCTGCACCTCGTCCGGGCCGAGGCCGTCGGAGAGGATGTCGATGGTCGCGGCGTGCGAGCCGTCAGGTGAGAAGGTGGCGACCCGCTGCCGGCACGAGTGCCAGAGGTGGTCCTCCGGGTCGGCCAGGCGTGCGACCTGGCTGCACCCTCCGCGGTAGGGATCCTTCGTGTACCAGGCGACGCGGTCGGCCGCGATGTCGGCCTCGTAGCCGGCCTTGCGGACGATCAGCTCGGTGTCACCGGTCTCCGGGTCCCACCAGAACGTCTTGTTGGGCGACCACGTCGACACCACGGCCCGGTCACCCAGGGCCAGCACGGTGGCGGAGCCGCGCACGGTCCGGCTGGTGATCTTCGAGCCGTCCGAGGCGTCGTACAGCGTCACCGTCGTGCGGTCGCCGTGGTAGCGCGCGGTGGTGAACTGCGCGCCGTCGCCCTCGGACAGCTCCAGGCTCATCAGGGCGGGACCGCCCTCGCGCAGGAGGGTGACGTCACCCTCGGTGTCGACCCGCTTGATCCGGTAGTGGTTGCCGCTGCCCCAGGTCGCATAGACGTAGCCGTCCAGCGACCGTCCCATCAGCCAGATGCTCTTGGCCCGGACGTCGATCCGGGTGTCGCCGTCGATGATCGTCTCGTCCTTGCCCTTGCGCGTGCTGTGCTTCACGTGCGGGACCTGCGCCTCCTCGCCGCGGTCGAGGGCGGCGGGGCGGATCTGCACGGTGTCGGCGGCGTACGCCGGCGCCAGCGAGGCGGTCAGGGCGGTGGCGGCCAGGGTCGCGGCCAGGGCGATCAAGGTCTTCATGCTGGTGAAGACGCGGCGGGTGGCGCGTTGGTTGCACCGGAACTGGGTCGAGTCGACGGGCGACCGGCAAGTAGCCTTCGGCCCATGATCCTGCGGATGTCCAGCCTCTTCGTGCGCACGCTCCGCGACGACCCCGCGGACGCCGAGGTGCCGAGCCACCGGTTGCTGGTCCGCGCCGGCTACATCCGCCGTGCCGCGCCGGGCATCTACACGTGGCTGCCGCTGGGTCTGCGGGTGCTGCGCAACATCGAAGCCGTCATTCGTGAGGAGATGGACGCCATAGGCGCCCAGGAACTCTCCTTCCCGGCGCTACTGCCGAGGGAGCCCTACGAGGCCAGCAACCGCTGGACGACGTACGGCAACGGCATCTTCCGGCTCCAGGATCGCAAAGGCGGCGACTACCTGCTCGGCCCGACGCACGAGGAGATGTTCACCCTCGCGGTGAAGGACATGTACTCCTCCTACAAGGACCTGCCGGTCTGGCTCTACCAGATCCAGACGAAGTACCGCGACGAGGCTCGGCCCCGCGCCGGCGTCCTCCGCGGTCGCGAGTTCATCATGAAGGACTCCTACTCCTTCGACACGAGCGACGAGGGCCTGGACCGGTCGTACGCCGCCCACCGCGCCGCGTACATCAAGACCTTCGACCGGCTCGGCTTCGACTACGTCATCGTCAAGGCCACCAGCGGCGCCATGGGTGGCTCCAAGTCCGAGGAGTTCCTGGCCAAGGCAGCCGTCGGCGAGGACACCTACGTCCGCTGCACCACCTGCGACTACGCGGCCAACGTCGAGGCCGTCACGGTTCGCCCGCCCGCGCCGGTGGCGTACGACGACGTCCCGGCCGCGCACGCGGAGGAGACGCCCGACACGCCGACCATCGAGACCCTGGTCGACCACCTCAACGAGAAGTTCCCCCGCGACGACCGCCCCTGGGCGGCGGGCGACACCCTGAAGAACGTCCTCGTCGTTCTCAAGCACCCCGACGGCACCCGCGAGCCGCTCGCGATCGGCGTACCCGGTGACCGCGACGTCGACCAGAAGCGCCTCGAGGGCCAGCTCGAGCCGATCGAGGTAGAGCCGATGGGCGAGGATGAGATGCAGCGTCACCCCGCGCTGGTGAAGGGCTACATCGGGCCCGAGGTGCTGGGCGCGGAGAGCAAGTCCGGGATCCGCTTCGTCGTCGACCCGCGCGTCTCCGAGGGCACCCGCTGGGTCACCGGCGCCAACGTGCCCGGCAGTCACGTGCTCGACCTCGTGGCCGGACGCGACTTCATGGCAGACGGCACCATCGAGGCAGCCGACGTCCGCGACGGCGACGCCTGCCCCAATTGCGATGAAGGAACCCTGGAGTCTGCGCGCGGGATCGAGATGGGCCACATCTTCCAGCTCGGCCGCTGGTTCGCCGAGGCGCTCGACCTCCAGGTGCTCGACGAGAGCGGCAAGCTGGTCACGGTGACGATGGGTTCCTACGGCATCGGTGTGACCCGTGCGGTGGCCGCCATCGCCGAGGACAACCACGACGAGCTCGGCCTGTGCTGGCCGCGCGAGGTCGCTCCGGCTGACGTCCACCTGGTCGCGGCCGGCAAGGACGGCGAGATCTTCGAGACCGCGGCCCGGATCGCCGAGGAGCTCTCGGCCCGCGGCGTCGACGTCCTCTACGACGACCGCACCGGCAAGGTCAGCCCCGGCGTGAAGTTCAAGGACGCCGAGCTGATCGGCGTCCCGACCATCGTCACGGTCGGCCGCGGCTTGGCCAACGGCACGATCGAGGTGCGTGACCGGGCGACCGATGAGCGGTTGGAGATCGCGGTCGGCGAAGCCGTCGAGCACCTCGCGGCGGTCGTGCGTGGGTGACGTCGAAGCCGTCGTCTTCGACTGGGGCGGGACCCTCACCCGGTGGCACGACGTCGACTTCCACGCGGAGTCACTGGCGCTCGCCCAGGCGGTCGTCAACGCCGACCACCCCGCGGAGGAGATCTCGTCACGGCTGCTGGCGGCCGGCTCTGTCGTGTGGGGGCGCAGCCGTGACCACCAGCGCAGCGCGACGATCGCCGACCTCTTCACCGAGGCCGGCCTCGATCACGACCCCGAGCTGCTCTCGGCGTACTACGAGTTCTGGGAACCCCACACGGCCACCGACCCCGAGGTCCGCCCGATGTGGGAAGACCTCAAGGCGATGGGGCTGCGGGTCGGCGTGCTGAGCAACACGGTCTGGCCGCGCGAGTGGCACGAGGGCTTCTTCCGCCGCGACGGGGTGCTCGACCTGGTCGACGGCGACGTCTACACGAGCGAGATTCCGTGGACCAAGCCGTCGCGCGAGGCGTTCCGGGCGGCCGCGGAGGCGGTCGGGGTGACCGAACCGGCGCGATGCGTCTACGTCGGTGACCGGCTCTTCGACGACATCTGGGGAGCCCAGCAGGCCGGGATGCGCGCCATCCACATACCCCACAGCACCATCCCGGCCGAGCAGGCGGGCCACAGTGAGGGTGAGCCGGACGCCGTGGCGCATGCCCTCGCCGACGTTCCGGACCTCGTTCGAGCCTGGCGCTGAGCCGGTGGATCGCGGCCCTCAGGCGGGCCGGAACTGCAGAAACTTGCAATGCGAAAAGGTGAGGATCCATTCCGCTGCCGTCCCGATCCTCGCGCATGCACGATTGTGCAAGAGCCACTCCCGCTGGTCCCCACACCGTCGGAAGCAGGCTTCGAACGCCGGAGTGGGCTCCGGCCTCAGCGGTCCGCGTACTTGGCCAGACCGGGGAAGATCTCGGGACTTCCCCGGAAGGCAAGTGCGCGGACCGCTGCCACTCTCAGTGAGGACACCGCCAAGCGTCGGTCGGCACCACTGGTCTGCTCCACCACCCACGCGTACGTCGACTCACAGCGCCGTTCGACCTCCAGCGCAGCGCGCGTGACGGCGTCGGCGGTGTCGAGTGGGGCCGGGAGCTCATAGGCCGGCTCGGCGGCGACCGGCTCGCCGCCGTGGTCACGCACGCGAGCGGTCAGCAGGTCCCGCCGGGCGCGGTGGTCGTCGTAGGCGGCGGACACGTCCGCATAGAGCAGGGGGGTCTCGGAGACCGACGTCCGCGCCCCGAGGGTGCCGTAGACGTGGAGCGCTGCGTGCTCGGCCGCCAGGGCCGTCTGCAGGGCGTCGAGCGGGCTCATCGCCGGCTGGTTCATCACGCGTCCACCGCGAGCTGCTGGGCGACCGCCGCGGACATGCTGGCGAACAGCGCCGCCAGCGGCCCGCTGTCGGCGCCGACCGCGGCCTCGGCCAGCGCGACCTGGAGCTGCGCCTCGCGGGCCCGCACGGTGCCGCGGACCGCGGCCGCGTCACCGCGGACCGGCGTACGCCCGCGAGGCCGGTCGCTCTCGAGCGCGCGCAGGTGACGGGCGTGGAGGGTGGCGAACGGGGCCAGCTCGTCGGTGAGACCGGGGCGCGCCCGGACGGCGGACGTGACCAGCACGGATGCCCCGGCGAGGGCAGCGCGGACGTCGGCGACCAGTGCCTCGTCGGGGTCGGCCGGGCTGTCGGTGCTCTCCTGCGAGTCGGGAGCCCGATGCGGTCGGGTCCGCGGACGGCTCCGACGTGACCGCGTCGCAGCCCGTGGTCGCCAGCGCTGCCAGGGTGCCGGCCAGCGCAGCCCGACGTGTGGGGCGGAGCGGCGCAGGCGAGGTCACGGCCAGACCCTATCCACGGCCCTCCCGGTCAGGTATTTGCGACCGCTATCGTGGGGACTTCAACTTCACAAGGAGGTCGCCACCCGTGAACAGCGCCAGGCACGACGCCACCCGGGACCGGATCGAGGCGGAGCTGGTCGACCCCTTGCACGCCCTCGAGCTCGACGTCGAGGCCGTGGAGATCACCCCGGCCGGCAAGCGCCGGATCCTGCGTGTCGCGGTCGACAAGGACGGCGGCGTCACCCTCGACGACGTCGCCGAGGCCACGCGCGAGGTGTCCCGGGTGCTGGACGACTCCGACGTGATGGGGGAACAGCCCTACACCCTCGAGGTCACCTCCCGCGGCGTCGACCGCCCGCTGACCCAGCCGCGGCACTGGCGCCGCAACACCGACCGCCTGGTCAAGGTGACGCTCGCCGACGGTGAGGTGCTGACCGGGCGCATCGTCGAGAGCGACGACGACGCGGCCGGCCTCGACGTCGGCGGCGTACGTCGCCAGGTCGCCTACGGCGACGTCAGCAAGGCTCTCGTCCAGATCGAGTTCAACCGTCCCGGCGCCACATCGACAGGCACGGAGGCCTGACATGGACATCGACCTCAACATCCTGCGCAGCCTCGAGCGCGAGAAGGAGATCTCCTTCGACGTGCTCGTCGAGGCCATCGAGCAGGCCCTGCACACCGCCTATCTCCGGACGCCGGGCGCCCAGGAGCAGGCCCGGGTGGAGCTCGACCGCAAGACCGGGCACGTCACCGTGCACGCCGCCGAGCTGGACGAGGAGGGCAACCAGATCGGGGAGTACGACGACACCCCGGACGGGTTCGGCCGGATCGCCGCGACCACGGCGAAGCAGATCATGCTGCAGCGGCTGCGCGACGCCGAGGACGACATCAGGTTCGGTGAGTTCTCCGGCAAGGAGGGCGACATCATCTCCGGCGTCATCCAGCAGGGCCGCAACCCCGACGACGTCATGGTCGACCTCGGCAAGCTCGAGGCGCTGCTGCCGGCCGGTGAGCGCGTGCCGGGCGAGACCTACGACCACGGCACCCGGATCAAGTGCATCGTGGTCTCGGTCCGCAAGGGCATGCGCGGTCCCCAGATCACGCTGTCGCGGACCCACCCCAACCTGGTGAAGAAGCTGTTCGCCCTCGAGGTCCCCGAGATCGCCGACGGCTCCGTCGAGATCGCGGCGATCGCCCGCGAGGCCGGTCACCGCACCAAGATCGCGGTCAAGTCGACCGTCTCCGGCATCAATCCCAAGGGAGCCTGCATCGGACCGATGGGACAGCGGGTGCGCAACGTGATGTCGGAGCTGCACGGCGAGAAGATCGACATCGTCGACTGGTCGGACGAACCGGCCCAGCTGGTCGCCAACGCGCTGTCCCCGGCCCGGGTCAACTCCGTCGAGGTCATCTCCGAGGCCGAGCGGTCCGCGCGCGTCGTCGTACCCGACTTCCAGCTGTCGCTCGCGATCGGCAAGGAGGGTCAGAACGCGCGGCTCGCCGCGAGGCTCACCGGCTGGCGCATCGACATCCGCTCGGATGAGACCGGCAGCGACGGGTGAGGCACGAACCCGGCGCGTGGGCCGGGCCAGGTCGAGCAAGCGGCGCGAGTGAGCCTGCGAACTCGCGGTCCGCGCCGTCGAGACCCCGTGAGGGACTAGGGAACGGTGAGCCCGACGGGCTACCCCGACCAGAGATCCGGTCCACGGTGAGCGACGGCACCAGGTGGTCGTCCCCGCCGACCGACCACTCGGGAAAGTCGAAGACCGCCAGCATCAGCTGGAGCGGGTACGTCGGCGGTCGCAGGCACCGCCGGAGCTCACGGCCGTCGACGGTGAACACCGCCTCGCTGGCGTCCCAGTCGACCGCGTAGACGTGGGGCCGGGTCACGTCGAGCTCCACGCGCGGCGCCGCGAAGTCGTCTCGCAGCTCCGGGTCGCGGAACGGCTTGATGCCGACGCCGACCTCGGCCGAGCTCGGGACCGTGCCACCGCCGTCGACCACCGCGTTGCCGAACACCTCGAACACGCAGATCTCGCCGCACTGCTCCTGGGCGGGGTCGTCCTCGAAGCCGCTCATCCACAGGGCGGCCATCGAGCGCGGTGACAGCGACATGGCGGCGCTGATCTCCACCCGGCCCCCGGTCGGCAACCACCCCTCGAAGCGCGGCTGCTCCTCACGCACCAGCTGGCCCTCCCGGAAGCGTTGCTGGCCGCGAGGGCTGCCGACCGGCCCGGACCAGTTGCCGGACTGGACCCCGGAGACCCGCAGCGGGGGTTCGTGGTCGCCGGCGCACCACGCGGGCTGGTCAGGGGGAATGCGCAGGGTCAGCGCGCCGTTGTTCACGTCGTAGGTGGCGCGGCTCGCGGCGCGCGAGCTCCAGGCCGGGAGGTAGTGGGGGAGCCACACCGAGGGGTCGAGCTCGCCCGACGTGAAGTGCTCGTCGTACGACGTGCGATCCGTCACGCGATCACCGTAGCGCCGACGGCCGAGGCTGCCGGTTCGATAAACGTCTCGCCGACCGGCTAAGGTTGACGGCGGTGACCAGCACTCCATCCACTCCTGTTCGAACTCCGGTTCGCACCTGCGTCGGATGCCGGGAGCGGGGCGCCAAGCGTGAGTTGTTGCGCGTCGTCCTCGGAACGGACCGCGACGGCCGACCGGCCGCCGTACCCGATCCCGAAGGCACGGCTCGCGGCCGAGGGGCGCACCTGCACCCCACGGCCGAGTGCTACGAACTCGCGGTTCGCAGGCGAGCGTTCCCCCGGGCCCTCAGGTCCGCGGAGGCTCTGGCCTGTGAGCCGGTGGGGGACTACCTCGCCTCACTCACCACCCACTGATCAACGACCGACCGACAGAAACTGGAGCAGCAGCTCATGAGCACTCGATGAGTCACTCGCAATGAGTTTGCAACACCCACCAACGGTCTGAGAGTCACCCCGGAAGCGGGTCTCAGGCCAGAAGGAGAACCGTGGCCAAGACCCGAGTCCACGAACTCGCCAAGGAGTTCGGAGTCGAGAGCAAGTTCGTTCTCGAGAAGTTCAAGGAGATGAACGAGTTCGTCAAGTCGGCGAGCTCGACCGTCGAGCTGCCCGCCGAGATGCGCTTCCGCAAGGAGTACGGCGAGAAGCTGAAGGCGGCCCAGGCCGCTGAGGCGCCGGCGGAGAAGCCCGCGGCCAAGCCGGCCCCGAAGGCTCCGGCCAAGAAGGCCGCCGTCCCGCACCCGCCGACGACGAGTCGGTGCCCGAGGCCCAGCCGGTCGCAGAGCCGGTGGCTGAGCCGGTGGCCGAGCCGGTCGCCGACGAGGAGCCGCCCGCCGAGGAGGCCCCGGCTGCCGCCGCGACGGACCCGAAGCCGGCCACCCCGAAGCCGGCCCCGCGTCCGGCGGGCCGTCCCGGTACGCCGCGCCCGGGCAACAACCCGTTCGCGCCCAGCCAGGGGATGGGTCGCCGTCCGGCGCCCGCACCTCGCACGGGCGACCAGGACGACACCCGTCCGCCGCGCCCGCCCGCGGGTGGTGGCGACCGTTCCGGCATGCCGCGTCCCAACCCGGCGATGATGCCCAAGTCTCCCGCCGCCTTCGGCGGTGGCCCCGGCGGTGGCCCCGGCGGAGGCCGTGGCGCCCCCGGTGGTGGCCGTGGCGGAGCCGGCGGTCCCGGCCGTGGCGGTGCCCCGAGCCGTGGCCGTGGCGCACCGGCCGGTGCCGGCGCCCCGGGCGGCGGCGGTCGCCCCGGCGGCTTCGGTGGCCCCGGTGGTCGTGGCCGTCCCGGCCAGCGCGGACAGACCCAGGGCGCCTTCGGTCGCCCCGGTGGTCCGTCGCGCCGTGGGCGCAAGTCGAAGCGGGCCCGTCGTCAGGAGTTCGAGGCCATGGAGGCCCCGACGCTGGGCGGCGTACGCGTCCGCAAGGGCGACGGCGAGACCGTGCGTCTCGCCCGCGGCTCCTCGCTGACCGACTTCGCCGACAAGATCAACGTCGACGCGGCCGCGCTGGTGCAGATGCTGTTCTCCCTCGGCGAGATGGTCACCGCGACCGAGTCGGTCAACGACGAGACGTTCGAGCTGCTCGCCGAGGAGCTCAACTACGTCGTCGAGGTCGTCTCCCCCGAGGACGAGGACCGCGAGCTGCTGGAGTCGTTCGACCTCGAGTTCGGAGCCGACACCGGCGACGAGTCCGACCTCGCCGTACGCCCGCCAGTGGTGACGGTCATGGGTCACGTCGACCACGGAAAGACCAAGCTCCTCGACGCGCTGCGTGACGCCAACGTGGTCGACAAGGAGGCCGGTGGCATCACCCAGCACATCGGCGCCTACCAGGTCATGACCGAGGTCGACGGCAACGAGCGTCGGATCACGTTCATCGACACCCCGGGTCACGAGGCGTTCACCGCCATGCGTGCCCGTGGTGCGCAGGCGACCGACATCGCGATCCTCGTGGTCGCGGCCGACGACGGCGTCATGCCGCAGACGGTCGAGGCGCTCAACCACGCCAAGGCTGCCGGTGTGCCGATCGTGGTCGCGGTCAACAAGATCGACAAGCCCGACTCCGACCCGACGAAGGTCCGGGGCCAGCTCAGCGAGTACGGCCTCGTGCCCGAGGAGTACGGCGGCGACGCCATGTTCGTCGACGTGTCGGCCAAGGCCGGGACCAACCTCGAGGGTCTCCTCGAGGCCGTGGTCCTGACCGCTGACGCCTCGCTCGACCTGCGGGCCAACCCCGAGCAGGACGCTCAGGGCCTCGTGGTCGAGGCTCACCTCGACCGTGGCCGTGGCCCGGTCGCGACGGTGCTGGTCCAGCGCGGCACGCTGCGCGTCGGCGACTCGATCGTGGCCGGTCCGGCCTACGGCCGGGTGCGCGCCATGCTCGACGAGCACGGCGACAACCTCGACGAGGCCGACCCGTCACGTCCGGCGATGGTGCTGGGTCTGAACGCCGCCCCGGGCGCCGGTCAGAACTTCATCGTGGTCGACGACGACCGGATGGCGCGCCAGATCGCCGAGAAGCGGGAGGCGCGGGAACGTGCGGCCATGCAGGCCAAGCGTCGCGTCCGCCGTACGCTCGAGGACTTCATGGCCTCCATGGAGAAGGGCGAGAGCCAGGAGCTCAACCTCATCCTCAAGGGCGACGTGTCCGGTTCGGTCGAGGCCCTCGAGGACGCCCTGTCGGCGATCGATGTCGGTGACGACGTCAGCCTGCGGGTCATCGACCGCGGTGTCGGTGCGATCACCGAGACCAACGTCGACCTGGCTGCCGCCTCCGACGCCATCATCATCGGGTTCAACGTCCGCCCGCAGGGCAAGGCGACCGAGATGGCCGACAAGGAAGGCGTGGAGATCCGGTACTACTCGGTGATCTACCAGGCGATCGACGAGATCGAGGCCGCGCTCAAGGGCATGCTCAAGCCCGAGTTCGAGGAGTCGGTGCTGGGGCAGGCCCAGATCCGCGAGATCTTCCGGTCCTCCAAGGCCGGCAACATCGCGGGCTGCATGGTCACCAGCGGCGTCATCCGCCGCAACGCCAAGGTCCGGCTGCTGCGCGACGGCGCTGTCGTCGCGGACAACCTCGATCTCTTGTCGCTGCGCCGGGAGAAGGACGACGCTGCCGAGGTCCGCGAGGGCTTCGAGTGCGGTCTCGTGCTCCGCAACTACCAGGACATCAAGATCGACGATGTCGTGGAGGCGTTCGAGATGCGCGAGATCCCGCGCGCCTGATGCACGTGTTGAGTTGGGCCTCCGTCGCCGTCCACCGGCGGCGGACGCCCAACTCGAACGCGACGGAGGCCCAACTCAACGGAGAAGCCAGATGAGCAGCAACAACCCGCGGGTGCGCAAGATCGCGGACCGGATCCAGGTGATCGTGGCCGAGATGCTCGAACGCCGGATCAAGGACCCGCGGCTCGGGTTCGTGACGGTCACCGACGTCCGGGTGACCGGCGACACCCAGCAGGCGACCGTCTTCTACACGGTGCTCGGCCTGGACCCCGAGGCGGCCGAGGCCGACCTGGCGAGCACGGCGGCAGCGCTGGAGTCCGCCAAGGGCGTCCTGCGTTCGGAGGTCGCCAAGCAGCTCGGGATGCGCCACGCGCCGACGCTGGCCTTCGTCCCCGACGCGCTGCCCGAGAACGCCCGTCACCTCGACGAGGTGCTGGCGCGTGCGAAGCAGCAGGACGAGGCGTTGGAGGCGGCTCGTGGATCGGCGTACGCCGGCGAGCCCGACCCGTACAAGAAGCCGCGCGAGCAGGACGACGACCCGGCCGACGACACCGACGAGTGATGTCGCAGGAGTCCGGCCTGGTGGTCGTCGACAAGCCGGGCGGACTCACGTCCCACGCCGTCGTGGGACGGGTCCGCCGGCTGGCCGGGACCCGCAAGGTCGGCCACGCGGGCACCCTCGACCCGATGGCCACCGGCGTGCTGGTCGTCGGGGTCAACCGCGCGACGCGGTTGCTCGGTCACCTGATGCTGACCGAGAAGGCGTACGACGCCACGGTGCGGCTCGGTGTCACGACCACGACCGACGACGCCGAGGGCGAGGTCGTCGCCACCACCGCCACCGACGGGCTCGACGAGTCCCGCGTCCGCGAGGTGTTCGGAGCCTTCACCGGCGAGATCGACCAGGTGCCCAGTGCGGTCTCGGCGATCAAGGTCGACGGCAAGCGGGCCTACCAGCGGGTGCGCGAGGGCGAGCAGGTCGAGCTGGCCGCACGCCGCGTCACCGTCCACGAGCTCACCGTCCGCGCGGTGCGCGGCGACGAGGTCGACCTCACCGTGCGGTGCTCCAGCGGCACCTACGTCCGCGCGCTCGCACGCGACGCCGGCGAACGGCTCGGTGTCGGCGGCCACCTCACCGCCCTCCGGCGTACGGCGGTCGGGCCGTTCGACCTGGCAGCTGCCCGCACCCTCGACGAGCTGGGCGAGACGTTCGTCCTGACGCCGATCACCGTCGCGGCCAGGGCCGCGTTCCCGGCGTACGACCTCGACGAGCGGCAGGCCGCAGACGTCCGCGTCGGCCGGGTCCTCGACGCCGTGCTGCCCACCACCGGCCCGGTGGCGGTGTTCGCGCCGGACGGTGAGTTCCTCGCCCTCTACGAGCAGGCGGGGGAGCAGGCCCGCGCGGTCGCCGTGTTCACCGGCTGACCGGATCGGTCACCCCTCTCAGTAGGGTTCAGCCGTGCAGGTCTGGCGTTCCCTCGACGAGGTCCCGGACGGGATCGGCCCCACGGTCGTCGTCATCGGCAACTTCGACGGCGTCCACCGCGGGCACCAGTCGGTGATCGGCCGCGCCCGCGAGGTCGCCGACCGCGAGGGTCTCGCGCTGGTCGCCGTCACCTTCGACCCCCACCCGATGGCGGTGCTGCGCCCCGAGCATGCGCCCTCGGCCCTGACCACGCTGGACGCGCGCGTCGCACTGCTCGCCGACGTCGGCGTCGACCACGTCTTCGCGCTGCCGTTCTCCCGCGAGATCGCCGCCTGGTCGCCGGAGGAGTTCGTCGACCGGGTGCTGGTCGACGGGCTCCACGCCGGAGCCGTCGTCGTCGGCGCCAACTTCCGCTTCGGGAGCCGGGCGGCGGGTGACCTCGCCACGCTCGTGGAGGCCGGTGCCTCGCGCGGGTTCGTCGCCGAGGGAGTCGCTCTCGACGGCGGGCCGCAGGTGTGGTCGTCGACCTACATCCGTACCTGCCTCACCGCGGGCGACGTCGCTGGTGCGGCCGAGGCGCTGGGCCGTCCCTTCGCCGTGCGTGGCGTGGTGGTGGTCGGCGACCGGCGCGGCCGCGAGCTCGGCTACCCGACGGCGAACGTGCCGATCGCGCCCGGCATGGCCGCCCCGGCCGACGGTGTCTACGCGGGGTGGCTCACCCGGCTCGACAGCGGCGAACGGTTCCCCGCTGCGATCAGCGTCGGGACGAATCCCACCTTTGCCGGCGACCGCGACCGCCGCGTCGAGGCCTACGCGCTCGACCGCGACGACCTCGAGCTCTACGGCGTCGAGATCGAGATCGCGTTCGCCGAGCGGCTGCGCGGCATGGTGCGCTTCGACGGCATCGAGCCGCTGCTGGAGACGATGGCCGACGACGTACGCCGCACCCGCGAGGTGCTCGCCTCGTGAGTGCGGAGTCCTCGGACCTGGCCGCTGCGGAGACCTGGTTCGTCGCCCACGGCCTGCCCTACTTCGTCGACGACGTACGCGCCGAGGTCCGGCGCGGCCTGGCGCGCGGGCGCCTGGTGCGGCTGGCCGTGGTCGCGCTGCTGGTCGGTCTCGGGGTCGGCGGCGCCATCGGATGGTGGCGCCAGGACGTCGGCGCCGGCCTCGCGTGGGGGACGCAGGCTGCGGTCCTGGTCCTCGTCCTCTACGCCCTCACCACCCTGCGAGCCCGGGTGATCGCGACGTGGGGACTGCGCCGTACCTTCGGGAGCCTGGGCCAGCTCTTCCCGCTGGTGACGCGCGCGCTGCCGCTGCTGTTGCTCTTCGTCACGTTCCTCTTCATCAACGCCGAGGTGTGGGAGGTCGCGGCCGGTCTGGACGGCGCGGTGATGTGGCTGACCGTGGCGCTGTTCACCGCGATCACGGTCGGCTTCCTGCTGGTGCGGCTCCCCGAGGAGCTCCAGGTCTTCGACGACGCGGTCGACGAGGAGCAGGTGCTCGCGGGCTGCCGAGGCACCCCGCTCGCCGGCTGGGCCGAGGCCCACCGTGGCGACGGCGAGGCCCAGCGGGCTCTCGAGCAGGAAACTCTCGCCGGACTCCAGAAGGCCAACCTCGTGCTCATGCTGCTGATCGCCCAGATCGTGCAGGTGCTGCTGCTGGCGCTGGCGGTGTTCGCGTTCTTCGTGGTGTTCGGGCTGCTGATCATGGAGCCCGAGACGATCAAGGGCTGGACCGGGGAGGACCAGCTCCGGTCGGTGCCGTTCTTCGAACGGGCCAACATGGAGCTGCTCCAGGTCTCGACGTTCCTGGCGGCGTTCAGTGGCCTCTACTTCACGGTCTACGCCGTCACCGACGAGGTCTACCGCAAGCAGTTCTTCACCAGCATCGTGCACGAGCTGGAGCGGGCGGTCAGCGTCCGCGTCGCCTACCGCGCACTGAGGGCTGGGGAGTCCGCGGGCGGCTGAGCTCTCTCAGATCCGCAACCACGCGAGGACCGCGCGCACCCGGCGGTTGTCGTCGGGAGCGATGGGCAGGTCGAGCTTGGTGAAGATGTTGTTGGTGTGCTTGGCCACCGCCTTCTCGGTGATGCCGAGGGCCGCAGCGATGGCCGTGTTGGACCGCCCCTCGGCCATCCCGGCGAGCACCTCGCCCTCACGGGGCGTCAGCCGGTCGAGGGGAGTGGGGACCTGGCGCGTCATGATCTTGGCGACGACCTCAGGGTCGAGGACGGTGCCACCTGCCAGGACCCGGTGCAGGCCGTCGACGAAGTCGGCCACCCCCGACACGCGGTCCTTGAGCAGGTAGCCGACCGCACCCTCGCCACTCGCCAGCAGCTCGCGGGCATAGAGCTGCTCGACGTACTGCGAGAGCACCATCACCGGGAACCCGGGTCGCTCGGCGCGGACCGCCAGGGCAGCCCGCAGACCTTCATCGGTGAACGTGGGTGGCAGGCGTACGTCGACGACGGCTCCGTCGGCGTCGGGGTCGAGGAGCGCGCGATCGAGCTCGGGGGCGTTGTCGACGGCGGCGACGACGGTGAAGTCGTGGGCCTCCAGGATGCGGATCAGGCCGTCCCGGAGGAGGGCGTGGTCCTCGGCGATGACAAGTCGCACGGCACCTCCAGGGTGATCAGGGTCGGTCCCAGGTCGGGACTCGACACGCTCATCGTGCCGTCGAACGCCGAGATCCGCCTCATCACGCCCACCATGCCGGTCCCGGCGCCGGCGTCGGCACCACCCCGTCCGTCGTCGCCGACGACGACGTCATGCGTCCGTTGCCGTAGGTCATGTCGATCCAGGCGTTCTGGGCGTGAGCGTGCTTCCCGATGTTGGCCAGGCACTCGGCGACCGCGAAGTACACCGCCGACTCCACGGGGGCCGGCGGCCTCCCCGGCAGGTCTGCCGACACCCGGACAGGCAGGGCCATGTCCAGCGCCAGGGCTTCGACGGCGCCGGCCAGCCCTCGGTCTGCCAGGACCGGCGGATGGATGCCCCGCACCATCGACCGCAGCTCGCTGAGGGCGGTGCCGGTGCTGCCGCGCGTCTCCGCCACCAGCCGACGTGCCGCCTCGGGATCCTGTTCGAGGAGCTCCTCGAGCAGGCCGAGGTTCATGCCCAGCGCGACCAGCCGGGCCTGCGGACCGTCGTGCAGGTCGCGCTCGATCCGCCGCAGCTCGGCCGCGGAGTGGTCGATCGACTCCGCCCGGCTGTCGGTCAGCACCTGGACGCGCTCCTGCAGCTCCTCGCTGCGACTCCGGCAGAAGACCGCGCGGTCCAGCCGCGCCCGCGCGCGGACGAGCGGGCCGCCCACCCACCGCCACAGGGCGAACAGCACGCCGGCGCCGAGCCACATCAGGAAGGTCTCGGAGAAGGTGTCGATCGTGATGAACCCCAGCGGCAGGTCGAAGATGCCGTCCGGCGTGACCCACCACAGGAACGGGTAGATCAGGTAGAAGACGCTGCCGCCCAGCAGCGAGATGACCAGCACCGACACGACGAGACCGAGGGTGCTCGCGAGGAACAGCCCAGCCAGGTCGCGCCAGCGCGCCGGGTCGGTGACCCGGACCCGCAGTCGGCGGAGAGGGCCACCGGGAGAGTCGCGGTAGGACTGCTCCAGTGGCTCTCCCAGGATCTGGCCGGCCATGATGCGAAACCCCGTCGCGACCCGGGCGCCGGCGGGGACGACGACCGCCAGCCCGACGATGCCCACGGTCACGATCACGAGCGGGAGAAAGGCGACCCAGAGGGCGAACAGGACCACGGCCGGCACAGCCAGCAGCAGCTGCCCGGCGGCGTACCCCGTCAGCGCCCATGGGTTGCGGACCCCTCGTTCCATGCCGACATCCTCGCCGATCTCCGCCGTTCCGGCAGGGGTGCTGGGTCCACCTCGTGCGGGGTCCTGGCACTCCTGACGCTCGGGCACGGCCCCTCGAGGGTGGAGGGGTCCGCGTGAACCACCCGAAGGAGAGCGTCATGTCCGCACTCACAGCCTTCAGCTCGATCCCGCTCCGTGCAGCCCGCTGGAGCGCCATCCATCCCTGGCGTGCGATCGGCGTCTGGGCGCTCCTGGTCGCCGTCTCCGTGGGGCTCGCCGCCGTGGTCCCGACCGAGGGGACCTCGGACGCCGACTACCGGCTCGGTGAGTCCGGTCGCGCCGAGGCGATGATCGTCGACGCCGAGCTCGACTCGCCACCCAGTGAGAACGTCCTCATCACCGCGCGGGGCGACTCACCGCTCGACGCGACCGCGGCCAGCGACGCAGCCGACGTGCTGGGAGCGGCGCTGACACGTGTCGACGGGGTGGAGGCGGTCTCCGAGCCCCAGTGGAACCCGGACCGGTCTGCCCTCCTGATGGAGGTGCAGCTCTCCCGTGACCACGAGGACGCCGCACCCCTGCTCGAGGAGCTGCAGGCTGCGCAGGCCGCACACCCCCAGCTCGACGTCAGCATGGCCGGAGACCTGACGGTGGACCAGGCCATCAACGATCGCGTCGAGGACGACCTGAGGGCGGCCGAGGGGATCAGCCTGCCCGTCACGCTCCTGCTGATGCTCATCGCCTTCGGGGCTCTGATCGCCGCGGGCATCCCGGTGCTTCTCGCCGTGACCAGCGTGGCGGCGACGGTGGGGCTCACCGCGCCCCTCTCGCACCTCGTGCACGCCGAGCCGACGGTGACGAGCATGATCGTGCTGATCGGGATGGCGGTCGGGGTCGACTACTCCCTCTTCTACCTGAAGCGCGAGCGTGCGGAACGAGCCGCCGGACGGACGACCCTGGACGCGGTGGAGATCGCCGCCGCCACGTCCGGGCACTCCATCCTCGTGTCCGGGCTGGCCGTGATCGCCTCGATGACCGGCCTCTTCCTCTTCGGCGGCGCGACCTTCAACTCCCTGGCCACCGGCGCGATCCTGGTGGTCGCGATCGCGGTCATCGGATCGGTGACGGTGCTGCCGGCCCTGCTGGTGAAGCTGGGTCGATGGGTGGACCGTCCCCGGGTCCCGCTCCTCTGGCGCCTCAACCGCCGCATCGGCAGCGGCGGGATCAGCGTCCGGCTGCTCGCCCCGGTCGTACGACGTCCCGGACTTGCCCTGGCCGCGGCCGGAGTGGTGGTCGGGGCGCTGGCGTTGCCCGCCGTGGGGATGACCATGCATGCGGCGAACCTCGACACGCTGCCCGGGGACCTGCCCGAGGTGCAGACCGTCAAGCAGATCGCCGAGAAGTTCCCGGCGCAGGGCACCACCGCACGGGTCGTCGTGCGCACCGACGCCGGCCAGCATGCGGACGCAGTCGACGCCCTGTCCGAGCTCGACCAGGCCGCCCGGGCCACCGACGACTTCGTGGACACCCAGGGCGACCCGGTCCGGACCTCGGCTGACGGCACGACCTCCGTACTCACCGTGGCGATGCCCTACGGCGAGTCGGATCCCAGGGTCGACGAGGCGGTGCGGGCGCTCCGCAACGAGCTCGCGCCCACCGCCCTGTCGGCGATCGAGGGGGAGTACGCCGTGGGCGGCGGGGTCGCGGAGTCGCTCGACTTCGCCGATCGGCAGAGCGAACGGCTGCCGCTCATCATCGGCTTCGTCCTCGTGCTGACCCTGGCGATGATGGGCGCCTCGTTCCGGAGCGTCCCGATCGCGCTGGTCTCAGCCGCTCTCAACCTCGTGTCGGTGGGGGTCGCGTTCGGCCTGATGACACTGGTCTTCCAGCACGGTTGGGGTGACGGTCTGCTCGACTTCACGACGCCGGGCTTCGTCATCGACTGGATCCCGCTCTTCGTGATGGTCGTCCTCATCGGGCTGTCGATGGACTACCACGTGTTCGTGCTCGGTCGGATCCGCGAGCTCGTCGGTCGCGGTCTGCCCACGCGGGTCGCCGTCCAGCGCGGCGTTGCGGACACGGCCGGAGTGGTCACCAGCGCGGCGGCGGTGATGATCTCGGTGTTCGCGATCTTTGCGACGCTCAGCATGATGGAGATGAAGATGATGGGAGTCGGGCTCTCCGCGGCCATCCTCATCGATGCGACCTTGATCCGGCTGGTGATGCTTCCGGCCGCGCTGGTGCTGCTGGGCGACCGGGCCTGGTGGCCCAGTCGGCCAGTCGCCCCTCCCGGGGAACGCGTCGTGGAGCCGGCACCCGACCTGGCGACAGCAGGCGCCAGGACCTGAGCCCGGGAGCGGGCCCTGGGCGCGGGTGTCAGTCCGCGTCCAGGTCCTGCTCGACGAGCGCGGCGATGGCGTCGAGGGCGGCCTGGTCGTCGCTCTCGACCTCGACGGTGTCACCGTTCTTGGCGCCGAGGGTCATCAGCATCAGCGACGAGCTGGCGTCGACCCCGTTGATGGTCACGTCCGAGCCGAGCTCGCCGGCCTTCTCGGCGATGATCGCGGCGGGGCGGGCGTGGAGGCCGACGGCCGAGCCGACGACGACGGACTTGCTGGGCATGGTGTGCCTTTCGGTGGTGGTGGGATCAGACGGTGGCGAGATCGGGTGCGGGTCGGCCGCTCTTGAGGGCGATGACTGCCGCGGCAGCCACGAGGGTGCCGGCGGCCAGCGCGATCAGGAAGCCGATGATGTTGCCGACGGCGAAGAGCACGAAGATGCCGCCGTGCGGCGCGCGCAGGGTCACGTCGAGCGACATCGCCAGCGCGCCCGTCACGGCCGAGCCCAGCATGATCGACGGGATCACGCGCAGCGGGTCTGCGGCGGCGAAGGGGATCGCGCCCTCGGTGATGAAGGACGCGCCCATGGCCCAGGCGGCCTTGCCGTTCTCACGCTCCGGCACCGTGAACAGCCCCGGCCGCACGACGGTCGCCAGGGCGAGCGCCAGCGGGGGCACCATGCCGGCCAGCATGACCGCTGCCATGACCTTGAGCTCGGGCGCATCGCCGGTCGCGGCCGCGGCGGCGCCGAGGCCCGTGGTGGCGAAGGCGTAGGCGACCTTGTTGAGCGGTCCGCCCATGTCGAAGGCCATCATCAGCCCCAGGATCGCCCCCAGCAGGACCGCGAGGCCGGAGTTCTCGCTCATGCGGGTCAGGCCGTCGCTCAGCGCCTCCATGAGGCTCCCAGGGGACGGCCGAGCACGACGATCATGACGAATCCGCTCACCAGCGTGGCGCCGAGCGGGATGACGAGCACCGGCATCAGGCCACGCGCCCAGGGCGCGACCTTGCGCCCGGCGATCCAGTGCGCGACGACGCCGGCGAGGACACCGCCGATGATGCCGCCGAGGAACCCGCTCTGCGGGGTGCCGAAGCCGCCGAGGTCGATCGCCAGGGCGCCCATCGCGAACCCGGGAGCGATGCCGGGCCGGTCGGCGATGGCGTAGGCGATGTAGCCGGCCAGGGCCGGGACCAGGAACTTGAAGGCGGTCGCCCCGAGGGCGAAGAACACCGCGCCCAGATAGGCGAAGAAGCCGCTACCGAACAGGGCGTGGTCGAGGCCGAGCGCGTCGGGGTCGGGCAGGTTGAACAGGGAGTTGTCCACGAGGATCTCGCCGGCCGGGCCGGTGATCTCGTAGCCACCGAAGAGGAAGCCGAGGGCGATCAGCAGACCGCCGGCCGCGACGAACGGGATCATGTAGGACACGCCGGTCATCAGCACCCGGCGGACCCGGCCGCCCCAGCTCTCCTCGCGCGGTGGCGCCGCCTTCGGTCGAGGCCTCGCCCTCGATGCGGGGGGCGTTCGGGTCGTCGGCGTACCGCAGCGCCTCGGCGATCATCGCGTCGGCGTCGTCGATCGGTCGCTTGACCCCGGAGGAGACGACCGGCTTGCCGGCGAAGCGGCCGCGGTCGCGCACCCCCACGTCGACGGCGAAGATGACGGCGTCGGCGGTGGCGATCGTGTCGTGGGAGAGCGGCGACGAGCCGGCCGATCCCTGGGTCTCGACGCTGAGGTCGACCCCGGCGCGCTCGGCCGCGGCCTCCAGGGCCTCGGCCGCCATGTAGGTGTGGGCGATCCCCGTCGGGCAGGCGGTGACGGCGACCAGGCTGCGACGCCCGGCGGCAGGAGCCGCCGGTGCCTCGGCGGCGGAAGCGGAAGGCGTCGCGGCCGGGGTCGGCAGTGCTCTCTCCGAGCCCGAGCTCCCGGTGCACGAGCTCGACGACGTCGTCGACGGTCGCTGCCGCGCGCAGGGCGTCGGTGAAGGCCGGCTTGACCAGTGCCCGGGCGAGCTGGGTGAGGATCTGGAGGTGGTCGGCGTCGCCGCCGGCGGGCGCGGCGATCAGGAACACGAGGTCGGCCGGGCCGTCCTTGGCCCCGAAGTCGACGCCCGGCTCGAGCCGGGCGAACGCGAGGGTCGGCTCCGACACCCCGGCGGTGCGGCAGTGGGGGATGGCGATCCCGCCCGGCAGTCCGGTCGCCGAGGTCTCCTCGCGGGCGAACGCGTCGGTCGACCAGCTGGTCGACGTCCGTGGCCCGGCCGGCGTCGCCGACCACGGCGGCCAGTGACCGGATGACGTCCTGCTTGGTGTCGCCGAGCGACGCGTCGAGACGCACCAGGGCGGTGGTGATGAGGTCGGACATGGGCGTGTCAGTCTCCTTGGGGGACGGTAAAGTTCGGTCACGGTGACCTGGGTGGGATCCACGTGCTGTGGTCCCGGGATGGTGGTGCCGGGGAGGCCGGCGGCGGCGCTGCCGTAGGCCACGGCGAGCGCGAGCCGGTCGGCGGGCGAGCGGCCCTCGATGGCCGCGAGGAGGTAGCCGAAGAGGCTGGAGTCGCCGGCGCCGACGGTGCTGACGACGGTGGTCGGCGGGGAGTGGCGTGCCACGCGCCGTCGGCGGTCGACGAGCACGGCGCCGCGACTGCCGAGGGTGGCCAGCACGGTCTCGACGCCGCGGGCGACCAGGTCGCGGGCCGCGCGCGGCGGCGGCCGACCGGGTCCTCCTCGAGCGCGTCGCCGTCGATGGCCGGTGAAGGAGGCCAGCTCGTGGCCGTTCGGCTTCATCAGGTGGGGCGCCGCGTCGTCGAGCCGCTCGACGAGGGCCTTCAGCGGGGCGTCGCTGGTGTCGACGGCGACCCGGGCGCCGGTGTCGGCGAGCGCGGTCACCAGGTCGGCGTACCACTCGTCGGGTGCGCCGGGTGGCAGCGAGCCGGCGAGCACCACCCAGTCGCCCACGCCGGCGCGCAGCCGCAGCGTCTCGGTGATGGCGGCCCGCGTCGCGGCGGTCATCTCGGGGCCGGGGCTGTTGAGCTTGGTGGTCGTGCCGTCGGGCTCGCTGATGGTGATGTTGACCCGCAGGTCTCCCGCCTGCGTGACCGGGCGGCAGTCGATGCCGGCGGCGAGCAGCTCGAGGATGAACGGGTCGTCCTTCGGGGCGGGCAGCACGGCCAGCGTCGGGACGCCGGCCGCGACCGAGGCGCGGGAGATGTTCACACCCTTGCCGCCGGCCTGCGAGGTCACCGAGGCCGCGCGGTGGACCGAGCCACGCCGCAGCTCGTCGGTGAGCGCGACGGTCCGGTCGTGGCTGGGGTTGGCGGTGAGGGTGATGATCATGCGACGACGACCTCGAGGCCGGCCTTCTCGAGGGCGCGGCGGGCGTCGTCGGTCGATGCCGCGGTCGGTGACCAGGACGTCGACGTCGGAGACCGTCGCGAATCGCTGCGAGGTCTCGACGCCGATCTTGGACGAGTCGGCGAGCACGACCGTACGGCGCGCGGCTGCCGCGATCGCCCGCTTGGTCGCCGCCTCGTCCCGGTCGGGCGTGGTCAGGCCGAAGTCGGCGCTGAGGCCGTTGGTGCCAGGAACGCCAGGTCCGCCCGCACGTCGTGCAGGGCCGCGACGGTGTCGGCCCCGACCGCGGCGTGGGTGGTGGGCCGGACCCGGCCGGGCAGCAGGTGGAGCTCGATGTGGGGGAGGCCCGCGAGCCGGCGCCGCGATCGGCACGGCGTGGGTGACGACGGTGAGCCGGTGGTCGCGGGGGAGCACGCGCGGCGAGCCGCGCCGGTGGTCGAGCCGGCGTCGAGGATGACGACCGACCCGGGCGGAGGGAGCTGCTGCACGGCCGCCGCGGCGATCGCGTCCTTGGCGCCGGTGTTGGCCTGGTCGCGCTCGCCGAGCCCGGACTCGATCACCGACAGCGAGCTCGCAGGGACCGCGCCTCCGTGCACGCGGCGTACCAGACCGATACGCTCCAGCGAGGAGAGATCGCGGCGCACCGTCTCGGTGGTGACGTCGAACGACTCGGCCAGCTGAGCGACCGACAACCGGCCCTCCTGGCCGATGGCCTGGGCCATGGCCTGCTGACGTTCCTCGGCGTACATGGCGCCTCCCGGACGAGCAGATCTTTGCATCTGTGGTTTTACGCCCGAATGTGTTGACTGTCAAGGGGGCCTCGGGAGGTAAACTCGTGCCTGGCACGATGGCCACACCCTGACCGGCACCCCCGTCGTCCCCGGCATCGCCCACGGCCCCGCCCTGGTCGCCCGGACCGACGTCTCCGCCGACGCGATCGCCGGCTTCGACCCGTCGGCCTTCCCGACGAGGACACGCCATGGCCCGGTACGACGAGGTCGCCGCGGCCGTCGCCGACGGTTTCGCCGCCAAGGCGGGTCAGGTGCCTCGGGTGCCGCGGCCGAGGTGCTGACCGCGAGCGCCGGCCTCGCGAAGGACAAGGGGCTGCGCTCGGGGGTGCTCAAGCAGCTCGCGCTCCGGCGACGACCTGCTGGCCGCCGTCCAGGCCGCGGTCGAGTCGTTCGTCACCATCTTCACCGGCATGGGCGGCCTGATGGCCGAGCGGGTCACCGACCTGCGCGACATCGAGCGCCGGATGGTGGCCCGGCTCGTGGGCGAGCCCGAGCCCGGCGTACCCGTGCCCGACCAGCCCTGCGTGCTGGTCGCGGCCGACCTCGCGCCGGCCGACACCGCCGGCCTCGACCCCCGCGGTCGTGCTCGCCCTGGTCACCGAACGCGGCGGCCCGACCAGCCACACCGCGATCATCGCCCGCCAGCTCGGCATCCCGTGCGTGGTCGGGCACGACCGGTGCACTCGACATCGCGGCGGGCAGCCGGGTGCTGGTCGACGGCACACCGGCGTCGATCGAGATCGAGCCCGACCCGGACGACGCCCAGCGGCGGGTCGCCGCCGACCAGGAGCAGCGCGCTGCGCTCGCAGTCCTGGGCCGGACCCGGCGTGACCGCCGACGGCAAGCCGGTCCGGATCCTCGCCAACGTCGCCGACGGCGAGTCGGCGCGCGTGCGCGGTGGAGTCGGCGCCGGTCGAGGGGGTCGGCTTGTTCCGCACCGAGCTGAGCTTCCTCAACCGCAAGGACGAGCCGACGGTCGAGGAGCAGGCCGAGATCTACGGCGAGGTGCTCGGCGCCTTCTGCGGCGCCGGTCCGGGTGACCGCGAGCGCTACGTCGTGGTCCGCACCCTCGACGCCGGCTCCGACAAGCCGCTCGCCTTCGCCAGCATGATCGACGAGGAGAATCCCGCCCTCGGCGTACGCGGGCTGCGGCTCGCCTTCGACAACCCCGGCCTGATGGACCGCCAGCTCGACGCGATCGCGAGGCCGCCGAGGCGCGGCCGGGACGGAGACCTGGGTGATGGCGCCGATGGTCGCCACCGTCGCCGAGGCCGCGGAGTTCGCCGAGCAGGTACGCCGCCGCGGACTCAAGGCCGGCGTGATGGTGGAGGTGCCCAGCGCGGCGCTGCTGGCGCACCGGATGCTGGAGGTCGTCGACTTCCTCTCCATCGGCACCAACGACCTGACGCAGTACACGATGGCCGCCGACCGGATGGCCACCGACCTCGCCCACCTCACCGACGCCTGGCAGCCGGCGGTGCTCCAGCTGATCGCGATCACCGCCGAGGCCGGGCGCCAGGCCGACAAGTCGGTCGGGGTGTGCGGCGAGGCCGCGGCCGACCCGCTGCTGGCCTGCGCGCTGGTCGGCATGGGGATCACGTCGCTGTCGATGGCCGCCGCTGCCGTACGACCGGTCGGCGCCCAGCTCGCCGCCGTCACCTTCGACCAGTGCGAGGAGGCCGCCGAGGCCGCCCTGGCCGCGAGCGACCCGATGGCCGCCCGCGAAGCCGTCCGCGCCGCGCTCGCCCCTGACCCGTCGAGTTGGGCCCCTGCAACGCCTGAGTTGCGCCTCCGTCGCACTGCCGTCACTCGACGCCAACCTCGCGGTTGCAGAGGCCCAACTCAACCTTCACGGCTCGACGGTGACTTTGATCGCCTCGCCGTTCTTGACGATGTCGAGGGCGGAGGAGCACGTCGTCGAGCGGGATGTGGCGGGTGATCAGGTCCTTCACGGGGACCTGGCCGGTGGAGATGTACTCGAGGGCGCGCTTGTTGTGGTCGGGGACGAGCCGTTGGCGCCGTGGACGTGCAGCTGGCGGTAGTGGATCAGGTTGGAGTCGGCCCTGATGAACGGGTCGTTCTTGGGGAGGCCGCCGAAGAAGGAGATCCGTCCCTGGCGGGCGGCCATCGAGATCGCCTGCTCCTGGGTCACGTTGGCGGGGGTGGCGGTGATGACGACGTCGGCGCCGCGACCGCCCGTCAGCTCCATCACCGCCTCCACGACGTCGACCTCACCCGCGTTGACGACGTGATCGGGGGAGACAGCGTCGGCCGACATCTGGAGCCGTTCGGCGTTGATGTCGACGAGGACGACGGTGCCGACCCGGTGGACGCCTCGCGCGATGCGGATGTGCATGCACCCGATCGGGCCGGCGCCGAAGACGACGACGAAGTCGCCCTCCTGGATGCCGAGCTGCTCCTGGGCGTTGATGGCGCACGCGAAGGGCTCGGCTGCGGAGGCCTCGTCGTACCCGACGTTGTCGGGGATCCGGTTGAGCCCGTCGACCTTGAGCACCTGCTCGGGCACGATCATGTACTCGGCGAACCCGCCGTCGTACTGGTAGCCGACGGAGGTCTGGTTCTGGCAGACCTCCATCCAGCCCTTGCCGCACTCGTGGCACTCCCCGCACGGCACGGCGGCGATGCACTGCACGCGATCGCCCACCTCGAAGCCGCCTCGGGCGTGCTCGCCCACCTCCACGACCTCGCCGGCCACCTCGTGGCCCATGGTCGTCTCGCGGGTGATGTTGACGTGGCCGTTGGTCCTGATCTTGACGTCGGTGCCGCAGGTGGAGCAGTTGCGGACCTTGATCTTGACCTCGTGCGGCCCGCACGCGGGCTCGGGCACGTCCTCGAGGCGGACGTCCTCGGGGGCGTGGAAGCGCAGGGCCTTCATGGGTTTCCTCCTGGTGCGGGGGTGGGCGGTGGCTCGACCGTAACCAAGATGAGGGGCAAAAAGCCACAGTAACGGGCAAGAAAGTGTGCCCGAATGCTTGGCAATAGGCCCGGTTGTGAGGTTTACTGATGACATCAGGGATGTGACCGTCGTCACGGGGACCCGGTCACGAGAGCTCTCGGAGGAGTCAGATGTCCACCACCACAGCGACGCCGCGCACCGGCGCGAGGGTCCGCGTACAAAAGTTCGGGACGTTCCTGTCCAACATGATCATGCCGAACATCGGCGCGATCATCGCCTGGGGTCTGATCACCGCGATCTTCATCGACGTCGGCTGGTACCCCCACGACAAGATCGCGCTGATCGTCGAGCCGACGATCTACTACCTGCTTCCGATCCTGATCGCCTACACCGGCGGCAGGATCGTCTACGAGACCCGCGGTGGCGTCGTGGGAGCCGCCGCGACCATGGGCGTGATCGTGGCGACGTACTTCCCCGAGTTCGTGGGGGACCAGGGAGGCTCCCCGATGTTCCTCGGGGCCATGATCATGGGTCCGCTCACGGCGTACCTCATGAAGCGCCTGGACGCGCTGTGGGACGGGAAGATCAAACCGGGCTTCGAGATGCTCGTGGACAACTTCTCCGCCGGCATCCTGGCCGCCTTCATGGCGGTGCTCAGCATGTTCACGCTGGCCCCGGTGCTGCGCCAGATCATCGCCTGGCTCGGCGACGCGGTCAGCTTCCTGGTCGACAACGGGCTCCTGCCGTTCACGTCCCTCTTCATCGAGCCCGCCAAGGTGCTGTTCCTCAACAACGCCATCAACCACGGCGTCCTGACCCCGCTCGGGATCGACGAGGCGGCCGAGACGGGCAAGTCGGTCCTGTTCCTGCTCGAGGCCAACCCCGGCCCGGGTCTCGGCCTGCTGCTGGCCTACTCCGTCTTCGGCCGGGGCGTGGCCAAGGCGTCGGCGCCGGGCGCGGCGATCATCCAGTTCTTCGGGGGCATCCACGAGGTGTACTTCCCGTTCGTGCTGATGAAGCCCAAGATGATCCTGGCGACCATCGCCGGCGGCATGACGGGCATCTTCCTCTTCGTGCTCTTCGACATCGGGCTGCGCGCCCCGGCGGCACCGGGCTCGATCTTCGCGGTCTACGCGCAGACCCCGGGCGGCGACTTCCTGGGCGTCACGATCGGCGTCTTCGGCGCCGCGGCGGTGTCCTTCCTCGTCGCGAGCGTGCTGCTCAAGACCGACCGCACCCCGGACGGCGACCTCAGTGCGGCGACGGCCGACATGGAGGCCATGAAGGGCAAGAAGTCGATCGCCAGTACCGCGCTCGCCGGCGGCGCCACCGGTGCGATCCACTCGATCGTCTTCGCCTGTGACGCGGGCATGGGCTCGTCGGCGATGGGGGCCTCGGTGCTCCGGAAGAAGGTCCACGCCGCGGGCTACGGCGACGTCACCGTCGTCAACAAGGCGATCGCCAACCTGTCCGACGACGTCGACCTGGTGGTCACTCACGAGGACCTGACCGACCGGGCCCGGCAACGCACGCCGTCGGCGGTCCACGTCTCGGTGGACAACTTCATGGGCAGCACGAAGTACGACGAGATCGTCGACCTGCTCCACGAGACCAACGGCAGCGGCGCGGAGCCGGCAGCGGATGCGGATCCGGCCCCGGCCGGCGGCGACGTCCTCGCCGAGGAGGCGATCGTGCTCGCGGGCACGGCAGGCAACCGGGACGACGCCATCACCGAGGCGGGCCAGCTCCTCGTCGCGTCCGGAGCCGTCGACGCGTCCTACGTCGACGCGATGCACGAGCGTGAGACGTCGGTGTCGACCCACATGGGCAACGGCCTGGCGATCCCGCACGGCACCAACGAGGCCAAGTCGGCGATCAACCGGACCGGCATCTCGTTCGTGCGGTACGCCGAGCCGGTCGACTGGAACGGCAAGCCGGCCGAGTTCGTGGTCGGCATCGCCGGCGCCGGCGACGACCACCTCGCCCTGCTGTCGCGGATCGCGGAGGTCTTCACCGACCCGGCGCAGGTCGAGCAGCTCCGCTCGGCCACGTCGGTCGCGGAGGTGCGGGCGGTGCTCGGCGGGGTACGCGTCTGACGCTCCTCAGACGACGGCGGCCTCGGCGGGATCAATTCCGGCGGGGCCGCCGTCCCGTCCCGGTACGTCTAGGCGGGCTGGACCGTCACCGGCACGCCGTTGAGGGCTGCGTTGCCCGAGAGGTCGAGCCGCTCGGGATCGGTGAGGTCGTTGATGGAGACGCCGACGACCGCGCTCGCACCGGCCATCCGGGTGCCGGCCACCTGGTGTCCGTAGCCGTGCGGGAGCGAGACCACGCCACGCATCACGTCCTCGGTCGCGGCGACCTCCACCTCGACGGCGCCGACCCGCGAGGCGACCCGGACCTGTGAGCCGTCGGTGATGCCACGCTCGGCCAGGTCGTCGGGGTGCATCTGCAGGTGGTGACGTGGCCGGCCGCGCGTGAGCCGCTCGACGTTGTGCATCCACGAGTTGTTGTCGCGCTGGTGGCGTCGCCCGATCAGCAGCAGCCCCTCGGCCGGCTCGGCGAGCTCGGTCCGCACCCGGTCGAGGTCGGCGAGGATCACCTCCTGCGCCAGGTCGATCCGACGATCCGGCGTGCGGAGCCGGTCCGGGAGGGTCGGCCGCAGCGGTCCGAGGTCGACGCCCTCGGGTCGACGTCGCAGCTCGGTGATCGTGGTGCGGCCGCCGCGCCTCAGCAGGGCTCCGATGGCGAACGTGGGGCTGATCGCGAGCCGCAGCCGGCTCCGGAGCCGGGCCCGCAGCGAGGGCTTGCGATCGAGCCGGCTGGTGATCCGCGCGGTGAGGTCGCGGAAGATCTCCCAGTCGTGGCGTGCGTCGCGCGGCTTGTCGAAGACCGCCGGCGTGAACCGCGCCGTGTTCCGGACCGCCAGCCCGTGGAAGACGATGTCGTAGTGGTCCCGCTCGAGGATCGTGGTCGGCGGCAGGATCACGTCCGCGTGGCGCGTCGTCTCGTTGACGTAGATGTCGACGGCGGCCATGAAGTCCAGCGAGTCGAACGCCTGCCCCAGCCGCTTGCCGTCCGGGGTCGACAGCACCGGGTTGCCCGCGACGGTGAGCACGGCGCGGACCTGGCCCTCGCCGGGGGTCTCGATCTCCTCGGCGAACACCGACACGGGGAGCTCACCGCCGTACTCCGGGGCGTCGCGCACGCGGCTGCGGTAGAGGTCGAAGTGGCCGCGCCCGATCAGGCCGTTCTTCACGAAGTCGATGGCCGGCTCGGTGAACAGCACCCCTCCCTCGCGGTCGAGGTTGCCGGTCAGCGTGTTGAGGCAGACGATCGCCCACTGACAGACCGACCCGAAGCCCTGCGTCGACAGCCCGAGTCGTCCGTACGCCGCGGCGCCGTCGGCCTCGGCGAGCTCGCGTGTGAGCCGGCGGATGGTCTCGGCGGGGATGCCGCTGATGCGCGCAGCATGGTCCGGGGTGAAGTCGCGTACCGCCTCGCGGACCCGGTCGACGCCGTCGACGTACGTCGGCGGCCGGATCTCGTGCTCCTCGAGCAGGACATGGAGCATGGCGAGCAGCACGACCGCGTCGGTGCCGGGGCGGACGAAGACGTGCTCGTCGGCGACGCGGGCGGTCTCGGTGCGGCGCGGGTCGACGACGACCATCCGGCCGCCGCGTGCCTTGAGGTCACGCAGCCGCTGGGGGAAGTCGGGCACGGTCATCAGGGAGCCGTTGGACGCCATCGGGTTGGCACCGAAGACGAGGAAGTACGACGTCCGGTCGATGTCGCTGATCGGGATCATCAGCTGGTGCCCGAACAGGAGCGAGGCCACGAACTGGTGGGGGATCTGGTCGACCGAGCTGGCACTGAACCGGTTGCGGGTGCGCAGCGACTTCACCATCGCGACGCCGTGGGTCGCGAACCCGAGCGAGTGGGCGTTGGGGTTGCCGAGGTAGACCCCGACCGCGTCACGGCCGTGGCGGTTGGCGGCGCCGGCCAGGCCGTCGGCGACCAGGTCGAGCGCCTCGTCCCACCCGATCTCGACCCACGTGTCATCGGCCCCGGCGGTCGAGCCGGTCGGGACCCGGCGTACCGGTCGCCGCAGCCGGTCGGGGTCGTCGTGGAGGTCGCCGATCGAGACGCCCTTGGGGCAGATGTGGCCTCGCGAGAGCGGGTCGTCCGGACTGCCGCGGACGCCGGTCACGCGCCCGGCGTCGATCGTGAGCTCGAGGCCGCAGATCGCCTCGCAGATGTTGCAGACACCCAGTCTGGTCTCCGTCACGTCCAGCATCGTCGCACGCGCGGCCGCGCTCACCCGTCGGGGTGAGACCCCGCGTGGCAGATGACCGATCCAGGAGGGCTGGGGTTAGCCTGCCCGGGAGTCGGCCACCGCGGTCGACCGTCTGAAAGGAGCCTCATCGATGGGTTACGGACTCGGAGTCTTCCTCGTGGCGATCGGCCTGATCCTCGCCCTGGCCGTGCAGGACAGCATCGAGGCGATCGACCTCACGATGATCGGCTGGATTCTCGCCGCTGCCGGCGTCCTGGTGGTCGTGCTGACCGCGGTGCAGGCCAACAGCCGGCGCTCCGCCACCACGACCGCGACGACCACCCACTCCGACGGCTCGCAGACCACCGAGCAGCGGAGCACGGAGCGGCAGGACCCGCCCCCCGCCGTCTGACACGGACGCTCTGGCGCGATCCGTGGGCGCAACCGATACTCGACCCGTGCGCGTCGAGTCATCGGTGACCGTGCTCTCCTGGATCCCGTCGGAGGCGATCCGCGGGCTGCCACGCCTGCCCTTCGACCTCGGCTTCGGCGCCTACGACGACCCCCCGCCGGACCGCATCGACGACCTCGGCGCGCTGCACGCCGCGGGCGCCTTCAGGTTCGCCAACCGGCTGGCGGGCTGGATCGAGGTGGAGGACGGCCGCGTCGTCGGACATGGCCAGCACGGTCAGAGCTACCTCAGCTCCACGTTGATGCAGGTCGGACAGACGAGGGTCGCCTTCCAGCCGCACGGCCTGCCCGACGTGAACCCTGAACCGGTGGTCGAGGACACCTGCGTGCGGTTCCGCCAGTCCGCCGGCGGGCGCCCCGGCGTCCCGGCACCGCGTCTCGTCCGCGGCAGGCCGTTCGCGCAGTGGCTGGGTCCGTTGGTCTGGACGACGCTCGAGCTCACGCTCCACGCGGACGGGCGCAGCGAGGGGGCGCTCGTCGGCGCGACCTCGTTCCCGAGGCACTGGGTCTACGACGACGACGGGCGCCTGGTGGCGAAGTCGGGCCTGACGGACTTCAAGACCTGGTACCACGCGGTGTTCGGTCAGCGAACGCCGTGGGGAGCCGAGGACTCCGCGGCCTTCGTGACGGCGGCGGAGACGGCACTGGAGCGGCAGCTGTCGACCACGATCATGCGCGGTGGCGCGCGTCCCGAGGTGCTGCACCTGGCCGAGGGAGCGGTCCTGGTCGAGCAGGGCTCGCCGGGGACGGACCTGTTCGTCCTGCTCGACGGCATCCTCGAGGTGGTCGTCGACGGGGAGAAGGTCGCGGACGTCGGTCCCGGGGCGGTGCTCGGTGAGCGCGCCGCGCTCGAGGGCGGGCGGAGGACGTCCACGCTGCGCGCCACGACCCGGTGTCGCGTGGCGCGGGCGAGGGCGGTCGACATCGACGACGGCGTGAAGCAGCAGCTGTCGCAGGGACATCGCCGGGAGGAGCGGTAGTCCGTCATTTTGGGAGGCCGGTGAGCCCGCTGATAATCTCCTCAGGATGCCGTGAAACGGCCGCGGACAGAGAGTGCCCGGGTGAACAGGCCCCGGCGCGCCGCGCAACGAGAACCAGAAGGAGCCTTCATGTCGATCGGTACCGACGCGGAGACCAAGAAGAAGATCATCGCCGAGTACGCCACGAATGAGGGCGACACCGGTTCCCCCGAGGTGCAGGTGGCGCTGTTGAGCCACCGGATCAGCCACCTCACCGACCACCTCAAGCAGCACAAGCACGACCACCACAGCCGCCGCGGCCTGCTGCTGCTCGTCGGCCAGCGTCGTCGCCTGCTCAACTACCTGCGCGACACCGACATCGAGCGCTACCGCTCGCTGGTCGAGCGCCTCGGCCTGCGCCGCTGACTGGACGGGAGGGTCCGCTCCGTGGGCCTTCCTCGCCGGTGACGCACGACCGCTAGATTCACAACTGAACACCATTCCATCCAAGGAGCGATCCGCTACACCGGCCCGGTCCTCGGTAGTGGCTCTCAGGGGCGCCGACCCGGCGCTGCTGCGGGCCTCGATCGAAGACCGGCCGCCCAGTCACCTGGGCCCCGCGGGTCATGTCGCGGAATCGCTCCGCGCACAGAAAGGGACCACTCACTCGTGGAACCCACCATTTCCGCCGTCGAGACCGTTCTCGACAACGGCAAGTTCGGCACCCGCACCGTCAAGTTCGAGACCGGGCTGCTGGCCCGCCAGGCCGCCGGTTCGGTGACCGCCTACCTCGACGACGACACGATGCTGCTCTCGGCGACCACCGCCGGCAAGCACCCCAAGGACCACTTCGACTTCTTCCCCCTCACCATCGACGTCGAGGAGCGGATGTACGCCGCGGGCCAGATCCCCGGCTCGTTCTTCCGTTCCGAGGGTCGTCCCGGTGAGGACGCGATCCTCACCTGCCGCCTGATCGACCGCCCGCTGCGCCCCACGTTCAAGAAGGGCCTGCGCAACGAGGTCCAGGTCGTCATCACGGTGATGGCGCTCAACCCTGACGCGCCCTACGACGTCCTCGCGATCAACGCCGCGTCGCTGTCGACCCAGCTCTCCGGCCTGCCGTTCTCCGGCCCGGTCGGCGGCGTCCGCGTCGCCCTCATCGACGGCCAGTGGGTCGCCTTCCCGTCGCACAGCCAGCTCGAGAGCGCCGTCTTCGACATGGTCGTCGCCGGCCGCGTGACCGAGACCGGCGACGTCGCGATCATGATGGTCGAGGCGGAGGCGCCCGAGCAGGCGTGGAACCTCATCGAGGGTGGCAACCAGGCGCCCACCGAGGAGGTCGTCGCGAGCGGTCTCGACGCCGCGAAGCCCTTCATCAAGCAGCTGTGCGACGCCCAGGTCGAGCTCGCCAACGTGGCCGCGAAGCCGGTCCAGGAGTTCCCCGTCTTCCTCGACTACGAGGACGACGCCTACGCCGCCGTCGAGTCCGCCGCGAAGGCCGACCTGGCGACCGCGATGACCATCGCCGACAAGCAGGAGCGCGAGGGGCGCACCGACGAGATCAAGGCCGCCGTCCTCGACAAGCTCGTCGCCGAGTTCGAGGGCCGCGAGAAGGAGCTCGGCGCCGCCTTCCGCGCGGTGAGCAAGGAGCTGGTCCGCGAGCGCGTGCTGCGCGACAAGGTCCGCATCGACGGCCGCGGCCTGGCCGACATCCGGCCGCTCCACGCCGAGGTCGACGTGATCCCGCGCGTCCACGGCTCCGCGCTGTTCGAGCGTGGCGAGACCCAGATCCTGGGGGTCACCACCCTCGACATGCTCAAGATGGAGCAGCAGCTCGACACGCTCTCTCCCGAGAAGCACCGCCGCTACATGCACAAGTACGTCTTCCCGCCGTTCTCCACCGGTGAGACCGGGCGCGTCGGCTCGCCGAAGCGCCGCGAGGTCGGCCACGGTGCGCTGGCCCGCCGCGCCCTGCTGCCGGTGCTGCCGTCGCGCGAGGAGTTCCCCTACGCGATCCGCCAGCTCTCCGAGGCCATGGGCTCCAACGGCTCCACCTCGATGGGCTCGGTCTGCGCCTCGACGATGTCGCTGCTCCAGGCCGGCGTCCCGCTCAAGGCGGCCGTCGCCGGTATCGCGATGGGCCTCATCTCCGGCGAGGTCGACGGCGAGACCGAGTACGTCGCGCTGACCGACATCCTCGGCGCCGAGGACGCCTTCGGCGACATGGACTTCAAGGTCGCCGGCACGCGGGAGTTCGTCACCGCGCTCCAGCTCGACACCAAGCTCGACGGCATCCCCGCCGAGGTCCTGGCGTCGGCGCTCACCCAGGCCAAGGACGCCCGGCTGGCGATCCTCGACGTGATGGGTGAGGCGATCGACGCTCCCGAGGAGATGTCGCTCTACGCCCCGCGGATCATCACCGTCCGGGTGCCGGTCGACAAGATCGGCGAGGTCATCGGCCCCAAGGGCAAGATCATCAACCAGATCCAGGACGACACCGGCGCGACCCTGTCGATCGAGGACGACGGCACGGTCTACATCGGTGCGACCAACGGCGAGGCGGCCGAGGCCGCCAAGGCGGCCGTCAACGCGATCGCCAACCCGACGATGCCCGAGATCGGCGAGCGCTACCTCGGCACGGTCGTGAAGACGACCAACTTCGGCGCGTTCGTCTCGCTGATGCCGGGCAAGGACGGGCTGCTCCACATCAGCAAGCTGCGCGCCCTCGCGGGCGGCAAGCGCGTCGACGCCGTCGAGGACGTCGTGTCCGTCGGGCAGAAGATCCAGGTCCAGATCGGCGAGATCGACGACCGCGGCAAGCTGTCGCTGGTCCCGGTCGTCGAGGAAGACGGCTCCTCCGACGAGGCGGGCTCGGACGAGTCCGAGTGACCTCACGCTCCACACGGGCGACCGGCCAGCAGCACAGCGCTGCTGGCCGGTTGTCCGTTGACCAGCGGGTCGGCGGCACCCGCACCCTCGAGACGGTGCGGAACGCCGACGGTCAGGTGCTGTCGCGCGTGCGGCGTACGGTGCTGCCCGGCGGACTGCGCGTCATCACCGAGGAGCTGGCCGGCGTCAGGTCGGCCAGCGTCGGGGTCTGGGTCGGGGTCGGCTCACGGGACGAGACGCCGACGCTGCACGGGTGCTCCCACTTCCTCGAGCACCTCCTCTTCAAGGGCACCCGCACCCGCAGCGCGATGGACATCTCGGCGGAGCTCGACGCGGTCGGCGGCGAGTTCAACGCCTTCACCGCCAAGGAGTACACCTGCTTCCACGCGCGGGTGCTCGACGACGACCTGCCGCTGGCGGTCGACGTCCTGGGCGACATGATCACCGACTCGCTGCTCCACCCCGACGACGTGGAGGCGGAGCGGGACGTGATCCTCGACGAGATCGCGATGCACGACGACGATCCGGACGACGTGGTCCACAACCTCTTCGCGCAGCAGGCGTGGGGCGACGGTCCGCTGGGCCGCCCGATCTCCGGGACGGCGGCGTCGATCTCCTCGCTCTCGCGCGACCAGATCGCGCGCTTCCACAGGCGTCACTACCGACCGGGCAACATGGTGGTCGCGGCCGCGGGCAACCTCGACCACACCGCTGTCGTCCGGCTGGTCCGCAAGGCGTTCGCACGCAACGGCTTCCTCGCCGGCCAGGAGACGCCCGTCGTACCCCGGGCCACGAGCCGGGTCCGCCGGGTCCAGCCCGGCGCCCGTTCGGTCGTGCGGCCCTTCGAGCAGGTCAACCTCGTGCTCGGCGTCAACGGCTTCACCCGCTACGACGAGCGCCGCTACGCCCTCGGCGTCCTCAACACCGCCCTCGGTGGCGGAACGTCGTCACGGCTGTTCCAGGAGGTGCGCGAGCGGCGCGGCCTCGCCTACAGCGTGTTCAGCTTCGCCTCCCACCACCACGACGCGGGGCTGGTCGGAGTCTCCCTCGGCTGTCTGCCGCACCGGCTCGACGAGGCGCTCGCCACCGTGCGCAGCGAGCTGGCGAAGGTCGCGGCCGAGGGGATCAGTGATGCCGAGCTCGAGCGCGGACAGGGTCAGCTGCGCGGCGGGCTCGTCCTCGGCCTCGAGGACTCCAGCGCCCGCATGTCCCGCATCGGCAAGGCGGACCTGGTGTACGACGAGCTGCTGACCATCGACGAGGTCATCGGCCGCATCGACGCGGTCACCCGCGACGACGTCCGTGCCGTCGCCGCTGCGCTCTTCACCCAGCCCGAGATCCTCGCCCTCGCCGGCCCCGCCTGAGGCGACTCGCGTTATCGCTTGGCCACCAGACAGATGACGGGGGGAGCCTTCTGCTCGACGACCGAGACCCGGAATCCGGCGCGGGTCAGGGAAGCCGACGCCTTCTTGACGATGGTCGGGACCAGCTCGGGCTGCGTGGCCTCGAAGAACAGGTAGACCGCACCGCCGGGAACGACCCGCTCGTGGAGCAGGGCCAGCTCGTCGCGGCACTCGCGGACCCAGAACAGGTTGACGTTGAAGGCGAACACCTTGGTCAGCCGCTTGACCGGGACCCGGAGCGTGGCGAGGTCGATCTGGCGGACCGTGAGCCGACCGGACTCGACGTGGGCGGCGCAACGGCGCTTGGTGCGATCGACTCCGGACTCGGAACGGTCGATCGCGAACAGCTTGCCGGTCTGGAGCCGCTGACAGATGAGCTCCGCGGCGTAGCCGGGGCCGCAGCCGATCTCGAGGATGTTGTCGTTCGGCTGCACGTCGATCAGGTCGACGGCCCATCGGATCCGTGCCGGGATCTGCTGCGTGGCCATGGGGCAAGACTGCCACTACCGGGCCGCCGCGTCAGTCACCGCCCGATCGGCGTCGCGCCGCTAGGTTGTGAGGCGTGAGCGAGACGTTGCTGAAGGTCGGGGTGCTCGGAGCGCTGGGCAAGGTCGGGACTGAGGTGTGCCGAGCGGTGGAGGAGGCCGACGACACCGATCTGGTCGCCCGGGTCGACGCCGACGACTCACTGGACGACCTGGTCGCCGCCGGCGCCGAGGCCGTCGTCGACTTCACCCACCCCGACGTGGTCATGGACAACCTGAAGTTCTGCGTCGAGCACGGCATCCACGCCGTGGTCGGCACCACCGGGTTCGACGACGACCGGCTGACCACGCTGCGTGGCTGGCTCGCCGCCGCGCCGGAGGTGGGCGTCCTGATCGCCCCCAACTTCTCCATCGGCGCGGTGCTGATGATGCGGTTCGCCGCCGAGGCCGCGCGGTTCTTCGAGTCGGTCGAGGTCGTCGAGCTCCACCACCCCGACAAGGCGGACGCACCGTCGGGCACGGCGCGACGTACGGCGGAGCTGATCGCCGCCGCGAGGAGGGCTGCAGACGCGGGGCCGGTCCCCGACGCGACCTCCACGTCCCTCGCGGGCGCCCGCGGGGCCGAGGTCGACGGCATCCACGTCCACTCGGTGCGCTCGCGCGGGCTGGTCGCTCACCAGGAGGTGCTGCTCGGCGGCCTGGGCGAGACGCTGACGATCCGTCACGACTCGATGGATCGTGCCTCGTTCACGCCGGGGGTGCTGACCGGGCTGCGTGCTATCGGCGACCATCCCGGCCTCACGGTCGGGCTCGAGCACTTCCTGGGACTGGACTGAGCGACTCGGCGTCCGACCAGGGATAGGCGTCAGAGCAGCCGCAACAGAGCCGCGACCAGGGCGGCGCCAAACACCACGACGAGGAAGGGTGCCCGGAGCAGCAGCAGCACGAACGCCGCTGCCAGCCCGGCCAGCCGCGCGTCGATGACCAGGGACGAGCCGGACGAGAAGACCTGGACCGCGACAAGTGCGGAGAGCAGGGCGACCGGGATGAAGTCGGCGACCCGCTCGACGACCGGGTGCTCGAGGAGGCGCTCCGGGATCGAGAGGCCCGCCAGCTTGAGCAGGTAGCAGCCGACACCAGCACCGATGACCGCCAGCCAGAGTGTCATCGCGGAGGCTCCGGGATCTCGGTGGGGTCCGGGCGGTGGGACAGGAGGCCGGCCAGGAGCGCGACGCCGCCGGCGGCGAGCACCGGAACGCCGGCGGCGGCCACCGGCACGAGGCCGAGGGCGACCGCGGCGGCCGCGAGGGCCACGACCTGGTTGCGGCGGTCGGCGAGCCGGGGCCACACCAGGGCCAGGAACGCCGCTCCCACCGCGGCGTCCAGCCCGTAGGTGCTCGGGTCACCGAGCGCGTTGCCGGCGAGCGCTCCGACCAGGGTGAAGAGGTTCCACAGGACGAAGATCGACAGCCCGGTCGCCAGGAACCCGACCCGGGCCAGCGACCGAGAGGGACGGTTGATCGCCATGGCGGTGGACTCGTCGATCAGCAGCTGTGCGGCCGCCACGCGACGGCCGCCGGTCCACGCGAGCAGCGGCCCGACCCGCAGCCCGTAGAGGGTGTTGCGCGTGCCGAGCAGGATCGCGGTCAGGCCGGCGGCCAGCGGCGTACCGCCGGCGGACAGGACGCCCACGAGCGCGAACTGGCTGGCGCCGGTGAACATGACCAGCGACAGCGCGCACGTCTGCGCGACGGACAGGCCGGTGGCGACGGCCACGGCACCGAAGGACGTGGCGTAGAGGCCGGTCGCGAAGCCGACCCCGATGCTGTCGCGGATGACCGCGGCCCGGTCGGGAGTCGAGGTCGTCACCCGGTGACCCTACGGGCCACGCCGGGGTGTCAGCGGCGCCGGGTCACGCGCTGGGCGCGGGGGGTCCGGAAGTCGTGGACGAGCAGGAAGGAGAGCAGCGAACCGGCTCCCAGCCCGACGCCGATCCCGCCCAACGGGAGGTCGAGGTGACCGGCGAGCCAGATGCCCGCGCCGAGGCTGAGGAGGACGACGAGGCCGACGATCAGCAGTCGGTGGAGCTGGGGGAGCGGACCCATGCCCTCGATCATGGCCGTTGCTGACCAGGAAATCAAGGCGGGGCGTCAGGTGGGCTCGTCGATGGACGCGTGCAGCCGCACCTGCTTGATCGTGGTCTCTCCGGTGCCGTCGAGGTCGAGCTCGCGGTGGGCTGTGTCGGGTGCCCAGCCGGCACTGCCGAGGAAGCCGCGCAGCGCCTCGTCGGTCGCGATCGCCCACAGCACGGTCCGACGGAACCGGTCGGCGGCCATGGTGTCGACGGCGGCCTGGAGCAGCCGCGAGCCGTGGCCGAGCCCGCGCTCGTCGGGGTCGACGGTGAGCTCCATCAGCTCGGCGTCGACCACGGGGTCGGTGTCGGGGTCGGTGGCCGGCGAGGTGATCGCGAAGCCGACCACGCGGTTGCGTTCCAGGGCGACCAGCACCCGGATCCGGGCGTCGGCGGGGCGGCTGAGGACCTGCCGCCACGCGGTCTCGGCAGCCTCGAGGTCGGACTCGAGCGCCTCCGCCGGGAGGAGCGCCGCCAGGTCCCGGGCGCGGGCGCGCTGCTGCAGCCGCGCAAGGGCAGGGGCGTCGTCGGCCCAGGCGATGCGGCACGAGACGTCGGCGGACGGGCTGCTCATGTCGGTCATCCTGACACTGCAACGGCGTGTTACACAGGGGTGGTCGCAATGTCGGATTCTGTAACAAACGGTGATAAAGTGGCGGTGTGTACGGCAACGACTTCGACGCCCCCGGCCAGCAGCCCCGACCTCGGCACCGCCACCGCCCCCGACGAGCCCGCGTCGTTCGGCGCCCTGCTCGCCGAGGACGGCCGCGTGGAGCCCCGCGACGAGATGCCCGAGGGCTACCGCAAGACGCTGATCCGCCAGATCGCCCAGCACGCCCACTCCGAGATCATCGGGATGCAGCCCGAGGGCAACTGGATCAGCCGCGCACCCAGCCTGCGACGCAAGGCGATCCTGATGGCCAAGGTGCAGGACGAGGCCGGCCACGGGCTCTATCTCTACGCCGCCGCCGAGACGCTCGGTGCCGACCGGGCCGACCTGCTCGACCAGCTCCACTCCGGCCGGCAGAAGTACTCCTCGATCTTCAACTACCCGACCCTGACCTGGGCGGACGTCGGCGCGATCGGCTGGCTGGTCGACGGCGCCGCGATCGTCAACCAGGTCCCGCTGTGCCGCTGCTCCTACGGCCCCTACGCCCGCGCCATGGTCCGGGTCTGCAAGGAGGAGTCCTTCCACCAGCGACAGGGCTTCGAGATCCTTCACCACCTGTCCCACGGCACACCGGCGCAGAAGGCGATGGCACAGGACGCCGTCGACCGCTACTGGTGGCCGTCGCTGATGATGTTCGGCCCGCCCGACGACGACTCGCCCAACTCCGCACAGTCGATGGCGTGGGGCATCAAGCGCTTCAGCAACGACGACCTGCGCCAGCGGTTCGTCGACATGACCGTCCCGCAGGCCGAGGCGCTCGGGCTCACGCTGCCCGACCCCGAGATCCGCTGGAACGACGAGCGCGGCCACTACGACTTCGGCGAGGTCGACTTCACCGAGCTGTTCGAGGTCATCAAGGGCAACGGCCCCTGCAACCAGGAGCGGCTGGCCCACCGGGTCGCCGCACACGAGGACGGTGCGTGGGCTCGCGAGGCAGCCACGGCGTACGCCGAGAAGCGGCTGGCGACGGAGTCCGTGGCATGAACGACTGGCCGCTCTGGGAGGTGTTCGTCCGGTCGCGCCGCGGCCTCTCGCACGTCCACGCCGGCTCGCTCCACGCCCCCGACGCCGAGATGGCGCTGCGCAACGCCCGCGACCTCTACACCCGCCGCCAGGAGGGCGTCTCGATCTGGGTCGTGCGCTCGGCCGACATCGAGGCCAGCACTCCCGACGAGCGCGACTCGTTCTTCGACCCCGCGGCCGACAAGATCTACCGCCACCCGACGTTCTACGACGTCCCCGAGGGAGTCGAGCATCTATGATCACCCCACGGGATTCTTCTTCTCCCCCGCTTCGCTCCTCCGTCGAACAATCCCGCGGGGGCCCCGATCCTGCGGCTGATCGTCACGCTCAGCCACTGTTCGACTACACGCTGGCGCTCGCCGACGACGCGCTGATCTCGGCGCAACGGATGGGCTGGTGGATCAGCCGCGCCCCTCAGCTGGAGGAGGACGTCGCGCTCGCCAACATCGGGCTCGACCAGCTCGGCCAGGCCAGGACCCTGCTGGCCTACGCCGGTCAGGTGGAGGACGCCGGCCGGGGCGAGGACGACCTCGCCTACTTCCGCGACGAGCGCGACTTCCGCAACGTCCACCTCGTCGAGCGCGACCAGTCCGACTTCGGGGTCGCGATGGCGCGGTTGCTCCTGTTCAGCGCCTGGCAGAGCGAGCTCTACGGCGCGTTGCGCTCCAGCAGCGACGCGACCCTGGCCGGCGTTGCCGGCAAGGCGGTCAAGGAAGTGGCCTACCACCTCGACCACGCCCGCCAGTGGGTCCTCCGGCTCGGCGACGGCACCGAGGAGTCCCACGTCCGCATCCAGGCCGCGCTCGACGCCGAGTGGCCCTACCTCGCCGAGCTCTTCGACGGCTCCTGGATCGACCCCGCCCTCCTCGACGACGGTGCGGCCGTCGACCCCGCAGGCCTGCACGAGGCCGTGCTGGCCCGGATCGTGCCGGTGGTGACCGAGGCGACGCTCGTCGTACCCGAGGTGACACCCGCCCTCGGTGGTGGCCGACGCGGGATCCACACCGAGCAGATGGGCTACCTGCTCGCCGAGATGCAGCACCTCACCCGCTCCCACCCGGGGGCGACATGGTGACCCGCGTGAGCAGTCGGGCCGGTTTCGAGGCTCGCTCCGCTCGCACCTCAACCACCGGGGGACGCGCAAGCGCGTGGGAGGTCGCCTCGCAGGTGCTCGACCCGGAGCTGCCGGTCGTCACCATCGAGGACCTCGGGATCCTGCGCGACGTGACCGAGGACGACCAGGGCCGCGTCCATGTCCAGATCACCCCGACCTACTCCGGCTGCCCCGCCATGGAGACGATCCGCACCGACCTCGTCGAGGCGCTGACGGCGGCCGGCCACCAGCACGTGAGTGTCGAGTTCGTGCTCTCGCCGGCGTGGACCACCGACTGGCTGACCGACGAGGCGAAGGCCAAGCTCGAGGCCTACGGCGTCGCCCCGCCGACCACCCGGGCCACGGACGGACCGGTGGCGCTGACGCTGAGCGTCCGCTGCCCCCAGTGCGGCAGCCTCGACACCCGCGAGTCCAGCCGGTTCGGCTCCACCGCCTGCAAGTCGCTGTGGATCTGTCAGGCGTGCCGGGAGCCCTTCGACCACTTCAAGACCCTGTGACGGGTCACGCTGCCCTTCACCCGCTGCGGGTGGCGGCGGTCGACGAGCTCACCGACGACGCCGTGGCGATCACCTTCGACGTCCCCGACGAGCTGCGCGACGCCTACGCCTTCCGTCACGGCCAGCACCTCTCGATCCGCGGCGGCGACGACGTACGTCGCAGCTTCTCGATCTGTACCCCGCCGTCCTCCGGCATCCTGCGGATCGGCGTCAAGCGGCTACCCGGCGGCGCCTTCTCCGACGGCGTGGTCGCCTCGCTGCGGGTCGGCGACGAGCTCGAGGTCATGACGCCGGCCGGCCGCTTCACCAGCGAGCTCGACCCCGCCGCGGCGAAGCGCTACGTGGCGGTCGCCGCGGGCTCCGGCATCACGCCGGTCCTCTCGATCGTCGCGGCCCTGTTGGAGGGCGAGCCCGGATCCCGCGTCGCTCTCGTCTACGCCAACCGCACCAGCCGTTCAGTGATGTTCCTCGACGAGGTCCACGACCTCAAGGACCGCTTCCCCGACCGGCTCCAGATCATCCACGTCCTCTCGCGTGAGCGGCAGGACGTCGAGCTGTTGTCCGGTCGTCTCGACGGAGACCGGTTCCGTGCGGTGGTCGAGGCCTTCGGCCTCGGCGACGCCGACGACTGGTTCCTCTGCGGTCCGCAGCAGCTCGTGACCGAGCTGCGGACGACGCTGGCCGATCTCGGCGCGCAACGGGTCCACACCGAGCTGTTCCACGCCGACCCGGTCCCGCGGGCTCCCGTCGCCGCCCTCGCCGACGCCACTGACGGCGCCGCGGCCGTGACGATCCGGCTGGACGGCAGGGCCAGCGACTTCCCGTTGCGACCCGACGGCCCTCCGGTGCTCGAGGCGGGCCTCGCCGTACGTTCTGACCTGCCGTTCGCCTGCAAGGGCGGCGTCTGCGGCACCTGTCGCGCCAAGCTGGTCGAGGGGACCGTGCAGATGGACCAGAACTACGCTCTGGAGCCCGAGGAGGTCGAGCGCGGCTACGTCCTCACCTGCCAGTCACACCCGACCTCGCCCACGGTCGTCCTCGACTACGACGCATAGTGGGGGCAGTGTGTGAACCGCGGAGCGGTCGTCTAGCGATAGTGCTCGGGGAGCTTGGTGCCGATGCGTACCTGCGGCTTGGGCAGGCGCATGAACTTCATCTGCATCGCACGCGTGATCGCGTAGTAGGTCGTGCCCTTGGTCGACTCCTCGGGGAACCGCGCCGCCAGCTCCCGGCGCAGCCGGAACCGGAGGGTGGCCATGTCGAGGATGATCAGCAGGAACATGCCGATCAGGACCATGTTGCCGATGCCTTCCAGCCGGGTGTTGCCGGAGTAGCCGAGGACCAGCGTCACCAGCATGGTGGGGATCATGATCTCCAGGAACGAGAACCGGCTGTCGACGTAGTCGCGGATGAAGCGACGGACCGGCCCCTGGTCGCGGGCGAGGTAGTAGCGCTCGTCGCCGTCCTTCATCGCCTGCCGGATCTTCTTGCTCGACTCCGTGCGGTGCTGGCGCTGGTAGGCCGCCGCCTCACGACGATTCCGGGGCGGCTTCGCCCGGGCCTTGGCGGCCGCCTCGGCCTCCTTGCGCGTGGGCGTCGGACGGCCCTTGCCACCCTCCTTGGTGGGGGTGGTGTCGGCAGCTGGGGTCTCAGACTTGCTTCGGCGGAACAACGACAGGCCTTCGTACGACGGTGACGGGTCACCTCGAACCCTACCCGTGGGCAGAACCACCCTCCCCACCGCTTTGGGTTTGGACCTAGTGTTAACGCATGAGCCTCATGAAGCGCATCAGCCTGATCTTCCGGTCGAAGGCCAACAAGGCCCTCGACAAGGCGGAGGATCCCCGCGAGACCCTCGACTACAGCTACCAGCGCCAGCAGGACCTGCTGGTGAAGGTACGCCGCGGGGTGGCCGACGTCGCCACCAGTCGCAAGCGGGTGGAGCTGCAGGTCAACCAGCTCGAGCAGCAGGCGACCAAGCTCCAGGGACAGGCTGAGAAGGCGATCTCGGTGGGTCGCGAGGACCTCGCCCGCGAGGCGCTGACCCGCAAGTCCGGGCTCGCCCAGCAGATCACCGACCTCAAGACCCAGCACGCCCAGCTCCAGGGCGAGGAGGAGAAGCTCACCCTCGCCCAGCAGCGCCTGCAGGCGAAGGTCGAGGCCTTCCGGACCCGCAAGGAGACGATCAAGGCGACCTACACCGCCGCCGAGGCCCAGACCAAGATCAACGAGGCCATGTCCGGCATCGGCGAGGAGATGGGCGACGTCGGGATGGCGATCCAGCGCGCCGAGGACAAGACCGCGCAGATGCAGGCCCGCGCCGGCGCCATCGACGAGCTGCTCGCCTCCGGTGCCCTCGACGACGTCACCCAGCCGGGCGGCGGCGACGACATCGCCCGCGAGCTCGACGCGCTCAGCTCCGGCTCCGACGTGGAGGCCGAGCTGGCGCGGCTCAAGGCGAGCTCGTCCCCCCAGGCGATCGAGGCCGCCGACGACGGCGACATCCTCCAGGCCGAGCCCGAGAAGGCGGCCGAGTCGACCACCGACGAGGATCCCCGAACATGATCGTCCGGATCCTCGGCGAAGGGACAGTTCGACGTCCCCGACGACGCGGTCGCCGGGCTCAACGAGCTCGACGCGGCCGTCGAGTCGAGCGTCGAGGCCGGTGACGTCGACGCGTTCTCCACGCGCTCGCCGCGCTGCTGGCGGGCGTCCGCGCCGGCGCCGTACCCCACGAGGAGGGCGCCCTCGACACCTCCGACCTGATCCTGCCGCCGGCTGACGCGACCCTCGAGGAGGTCCGCGACCTGCTCAGCGGCGACGGCCTCATCCCGGGCTGATCCCCGTGGCGTCCTCCCGCTTCATCAAGGACACCGGACTGACGGTCCGGATGACCACCGTCATGTTCCTGCTGGGCGGGCTCTTCGTCGCCTTGATCGTCGTACTGATGTACGCGCTACCGCAATACGCGCCTGTTCATCGGGCTGGGCGGCATCGGGATCGCGTTCTACCAGTGGTGGAACAGCGACAAGGCGGCGATGCGCGCGATGCGGGCGCGGGAGGTCAGTCCCGAGGAGGCGCCGGAGCTCCACGGCATGGTCGACCGGCTGTGCGCCCTGGCCGACATGCCCAAGCCCCGCGTCGGCATTGCCGACCTCGACATCCCCAACGCGTTCGCCACCGGCCGCTCCCCGGAGCGGGCCGTGGTCTGCGTGACGACCGGCATCATGGGAAAGCTCACCAACGAGGAGCTCGAGGCCGTGCTCGCGCACGAGCTCTCCCACGTCGCCCACCGCGACGTCCTGGTCATGACGGTGGCCGCCTCCGCGGGAATCGTGGCAGGCATGCTGGCGCGTGGCGCGCAGTTCGGCGCGCTGTCCGGCCGCTCGCGGAGCAAGGAGGGAGCCATCGGGGTGGTGGGCGCCCTGGTGATCAGCCTCGTCGTCTACGCGATCAGCTTCTTCCTGCTCCGGCTGCTGAGTCGCTACCGCGAGCTCGCGGCCGACCGGGCGGGTGCCTACCTCACCTTCAAGCCTGCAGCGCTGGCCTCCGCGCTGCAGAAGATCAGCGGCGAGATCGCGACCATCCCGCAGGGCGACCTGCGCGCCACCAAGGCCATGAACGCGTTCTTCATCGCGCCGGCCATCAGCGGCGCCTCGCTGAAGACGCTGACCTCCACCCACCCGTCGCTCGAGCAGCGCCTCGAGCAGCTCGCCCGCATCCAGGCCGAACTGGGCCGGCAGGACCCCTGATGGGGCTCTGGGAGGCGGTCACCGGGAGGCGGCGTACGGCGCCGGCCAACCTCGATGCGCTCTTCGAGGTGCCCAGCGCGGCGATCACGCTGCAGACGGCGCTCGGGCTGACCCCGACCGGCGAGGCCTCCGTCTGCTTCCGCGCCGCCGCGGGCGCGGCGTTCGACGCCACCCAGCGTGAGGCGATCGCCCTGCTGGAGGCGGATCCGGTCGCGCCTGCGGTCCGCACCACGACCGACTCGTTCGGCTTCACCTGGCTCACCGTCACCGGCGACCCGACGGACACCCCCGCGCTCTGCACCGACCTCCACGCTGTGAACACCTCCCTGGAGGCCAACGGCTTCGGTCCCGGCCTGCTGTGCACGTTGGTGCCCTTCGCCGACGCGGCGGGGCGCCGGCTGGGGTTGGTCTACCTCTACAAGCAGGGCACGTTCTATCCCTTCGCGCCCACCGGGCCACAGCAGCGCGACAACCTGCTGGAGATCTCGGTGCGCGACACGCTGGCCGAGGAGCTGCCGATGGAGCAGGACCTCAGCCGGTGGCTGGCGGTGTGGGAGGCTCCGGGCTTGTGACGACTCCGGAGGACCCCCTCGCGACGTACGCCGGGAAGCTCAGCCACGACCTGAAGAACCCGCTCGCGGCGATCCGGCTGTCGCTGGAGCTGCTGCGCGACGAGCTGGCGACCGACGACCCGGAGCTGCTCGACCTGCTGGCGCGGGCCGACCGCGGCGTACGCCGGATGTCCGAGCAGATCGACGACCTCACCCTGCGCGCCCACGAGATCGGGGACCAGCCCGAGAGCAGCTGACTCCTTGACAGGCCCGGACCCGCCGAGGATGGTCGGGCTCAGGGGACCGGAGCCCTGGTGGGCGCAGCGGTCCATCGTTCGGACCCGAGAGGAAGTCCCATGGCCGCAAAGCGTCGTCAGTGTGCCTCGATGCAGGAGTACGAGCGCCTCCTGGAGGAGCAGCCGTCCTTCCGGACCAACCAGCAACGGGCTGAGGAGTTCACCGCCCGCGCCGTGACCTCGGGTGAGGCCGACCGGGTCGCGCGCAAGGTGGTCACCATCCCCACCGTGGTGCACGTGGTCTACAAGAAGCCGAAGGAGAACATCAGCCAAGCCCAGGTCCAGAGCCAGATCGCCGCGCTCAACAAGGACTTCCGGGCCACCAATCCCGACATCTCCAAGGTGCCGGACGCGTGGAAGGGGCTGGCCGCCGACTCGAAGATCAAGTTCCAGCTCGCCACGAAGGACCCCAACGGCGAGAAGACCAACGGGGTCATCCGGGTGCAGACCGACGTCGCGGCGTTCGGCGCCGGCGACGCCGTGAAGCGCGCCAGCAAGGGCGGCTCCGCCGCCTGGCCGGCCGATGCCTACCTCAACATCTGGGTGTGCACGCTCGGCGGCGGGCTCCTCGGCTACGCCCAGTTCCCCGGTGGCCCCAAGGCAACCGACGGCGTGGTGGTCCTCAACTCCGCCTTCGGTACGGAGGGCACGGCGGCGGCGCCGTTCGACAAGGGCCGCACGCTGACCCACGAGGTCGGGCACTGGCTCAACCTGCGCCACATCTGGGGTGACACGCTCGACTGCAGTGGCGGTGACCGCGTCGCGGACACCCCGAACTGCAAGGGCCCCAACATCGGCAAGCCGACCTTCCCGGTGATCACGTGTGGCAACGGGCCCAACGGCGACATGTTCATGAACTACATGGACTACGTCGACGACGCGGCGATGTTCATGTTCACCGCAGGGCAGGTCTCGCGCATGAGTGCCTGCCTGGCCGGTCCGCGAAAGTCGTTCCTCGGGTCGTAGCCGTCCATGAGGAGCGACCAGGTGAGCGGACGCTGGGTGCACGTGCGCGAGGAGGACACCGAGGACGAGATGGTGTTCCGTCCGGCGGGGACCGACCTGCCTCCGGCTCGCGGCCGGATGGCGTTCGAGCTCCGCGCGGACGGCACCTTCGCGGAGACCGGCCTCGGCGCCGCCGACGTCCCGGAGGAGGCCAGCGGCAGCTGGGCGCTCGAGGGCGACACGATCACGCTGAGCGAGGGTGCGGCGCAGGGCGTGCCACGGGAGATGGAGGTCGTGACGGCGGACGAGGACCGGTTGGTGGTCCGCAGGCGTCGCGACGGGCCTTGAGAGCGGTGGCTCCTGCTAGTCGCGGTGGGAGCGCCCCGGGAGGTCGAGCATCCGCTGGAGCGCGATCTTGGCCCACCGCTCGGTCTCGGGGTCGACGTCGATCACGTTGACGACCTGCCCGGCGACGAGCGACTCCATCGCCCACACGAAGTGGGGGAGGTCGATCCGGTTCATCGTGGAGCAGTAGCAGACGTTCTTGTCGAGGAACGAGATCTGCTTGTCGGGGTGGGCGGCCGCGAGTCGCTTCACCAGGTTGAGCTCGGTGCCGATCGCCCAGCTCGAGCCGGTGGGTGCCGCTTCGATGGTCTTGATGATGAACTCCGTCGACCCGACCAGGTCGGCCTTGAGGACGACCTCGTGGACGCACTCGGGGTGGACGAGGATCTGGACGTCGGGGTCCTTCGCGCGCAGCTCGTCGACCACGTCGGGGGAGAACCGGCCGTGGACCGAGCAGTGTCCGCGCCACAGGATCATCCGCGCGTCCCGCAGCTGGTCGGCGGTGAGTCCGCCCCCGGGAAGCAGCGGATTCCACACCACGCAGTCATCGAGGGTCAGGCCCATCTTGAGGACGGCGGTGTTGCGGCCGAGGTGCTGGTCGGGGAGGAACAGCACCTTCGCGTCGGGCTTCTGGTCGTAGGCCCACTCGAGCGCCGTCTCGGCGTTGCTGGACGTGCAGACGACGCCGTCGTGGCGGCCGACGAAGCCCTTGATGTCGGCACTGGAGTTCATGTAGGTGACCGGCACGACGCTGTCGGCGACTCCGGCCGCGCTCAGCGCGTCCCAGGCGTCCTCGACCTGGGGGAGCCGGGCCATGTCGGCCATCGAGCAGCCGGCGGCGAGGTCGGGCAGCACGACCCGCTGGTGGTCAGCGGTGAGGATGTCGGCCGACTCGGCCATGAAGTGGACACCGCAGAACACGATGAACTCGGCCTCGGGCCGGGCCGCCGCGTCACGAGCCAGCTTGAAGGAGTCGCCGGTGACGTCGGCGAACTGGATGACCTCGTCGCGCTGGTAGTGGTGTCCGAGCACGAAGACCCGGTCGCCCAGCGCCTTCTTGGCTGCCGTCGCCCGCGCCACCAGGTCCGGGTCGGACGCCTCGGGCAGGTCACCGGGACACTCCACACCCCGCTCGGTCTCCAGGTCCCGCCCGCGGCCGAGCGGCAGCAGGGGCAGGTCGACGGTGGTCATGTCCCGAGCCTAGCCGGGCGCGACGAGGGAGCGCACGGCGTGGGGAGGGAGGTAGAGCAAGCCCGCGGCCGAGCTTGCGAGGCCGCGACGGCGTGTCGAAACCTAGATCCTTGTTGGGCTCACAGCAGGGTCGGGTGCGGGATGTAGGGCGCCGGCTCCTTCATCCGGCGCAGTGCGAGGAAACCGCGGCTGTGGATGTTCAGCCGGGCCGTCATCGCGACCTCGACCGCCCAGTCGTTGGCGGCCGACACGTGCCCCATCTCGACGGGCTCGTCCGGGTCGGAGGCTGCCAGGGCCTCCCACGTGAGAGCGGTGGCGGCCTTGCGATTGCTGGCGGCCAGCAGGATCGGGACGCCGGCCGGGTTGACGTAGGCGTAGCCCGATCCGGCGGGGCGGTCGGTCACGAGGAGCCGCAGCTCGCGACCGATGACGTCGTGGTCGGGCCCGTGGGCGGCTCCCCGCGTCCTGCGGTCGAGGGAGTCGAGCAGGTCCCGATCACCGGGCGTGCCGTCCCGCACGTGCCGCACCACCGGCAGCACGGACCGGTCGACCCGACCCCGGAGCAGCAGCTGCGGGTGGAGCCGGAACCCGGCCAGCGCATAGCGGCGCAACGCCTGCGGGTCGTCCGACGCGTTGAGCATCCCGCGCAGGCAGCCCCGTCCGTGGTGCAGCGCCGCCTCGAGCAGGCCGCGGCCCAGCCCCTGTCCCTGGAGACCCGGCCGCACGGCGTACGACGCCAGGATCCACATCAGCTCGCGGACCAGGGACGTCGCGAACCCGACGACCTCGCCGTCGGACTCCGCCACCCAGCACCCGCCCGGGTCGGTGGTGAGGAGGTGGCCGGTGCGTTCCTGCCACAGCTCGGCACGGCGGGGCGGTCGTGGGCTCGGGTCGGGCCAGTCGCGCGGGAACGTGCGCAGGTCGAGCTCGTAGAACGACTGCGAGCTGATCTGTTCACAGGCCGCGACGTCCTCGGGCCGCATCGGCCGGATCCGGGCACTCATCGCGACGCAGGCTACGGGTTCGGGAAGGATGGGGTCATGCGAGTCCTGGTCGCCCCCGACAAGTTCGCCGGCACGCTCACCGCCGTCGAGGCGGCCGAGGCGATCGCCGAGGGCTGGCGGCGGCAGGCGCCCGGAGACGAGCTCGACCTGCTCCCCATGTCAGACGGCGGACCTGGCTTCGTCCACGTCCTCGCCGCGGCGCTCGGGGGCTCGCTGGACCCGGTCGTCGTGCGGGGGCCGCTCGGGGAACCGGTCCCGGCCGAGCTGCTCCACGTCGGGGACACCGCGTACGTGGAGTCGGCCCAGGCGTGCGGGATCCACCTGACCGGCGGGCGGGACGCGGAGCGCGCCACCACGTACGGCGTCGGCGAGCTGGTCGCCGCCGCACGGGCCGCCGGTGCCAGCACCGTCGTGGTCGGGCTGGGGGGCAGCGGCACCAACGACGGCGGCGCCGGGCTGCTCGCCGCACTCGGCGCGACGGGCGATCGTCCCCTCGACGAGGGCGTCGCCGGGCTTGCCGGCATCACCCGCCTCGACCTCCCCGACCCCGGCGTCGAGATCGTCGCGGCGAGCGACGTCGACAACCCGCTGACCGGCCTGTTCGGCGCCACCAAGACGTTCGGCCCCCAGAAGGGGATCCCCGAGGAGCGGCTGCCGGCCGTGGACGGGCTGCTCGAGGAGCTCGCGCGCGCCGCCGGGCCGCGAACCGCCCTCGAGAAGGGAGCCGGTGCCGCCGGGGGACTGGGCTACGCGCTGTTGCTGCTGGGGGCGCGACGGCAGTCCGGACTCGAGCTGGTCGCCGAGGCGACCGATCTCGCCGCTCGCGCCCGGAAGGCCGACCTGGTCGTCACCGGCGAAGGTGCCTTCGACTTCTCGAGCCGGGCCGGGAAGGTGCCGTACGGCGTGGCCTCGGTCGCCGCGGAGGCGATCCGGCCGTGCGTCGCGCTGGCCGGCCAGGTGCTGGTCGGGTCACGGGAGATGCGCGCCCTGGGCATCGAGTCGGCGTACTCCCTCGTCGACCTGGTCGGGGAGGAGCGCGCGTTCGCGGACCCGGCCGCGGCGCTGGCCGACCTGGCCCAGCGTGTCGCTCGTTCCTGGTCCACCTGAGGGCTCGTCGACGTGGGGAATAACCCCGGATGTGCGACCATTGACCTGTTGAACCAGCCCGCAACTCCCAGGGAGTCACTGACATGACCGAGCAGGTCGAGACCGAGCGCCGCACCGACCAGATCAACCTGAGCGCGGTGGCGGCGGCCAAGGTGAGCAGCCTCCTCGAGCAGGAGGGTCGTGACGACCTCGCCCTGCGGATCTCCGTGCAGCCCGGTGGCTGCTCGGGTCTGCGCTACCAGCTGTTCTTCGACGAGCGCACGCTCGACGGCGACGTCACCACCGACTTCGACGGCGTGACCGTCGTGGTCGACCGGATGAGCGTCCCCTACCTCAACGGCGCGATGATCGACTTCGTCGACAGCATCGAGAAGCAGGGCTTCACCATCGACAACCCCAACGCGACCGGCTCCTGCGCGTGTGGAGACAGCTTCCACTGAGCTGACGTAGCGGTCGCCTTTTCGAGGCACGTCACCAGGTTTCGACACATCGGTGGTTGAGCCTGTCGAAACCTGCTCAACCACCATCGATCGCATCCGCTGGCGCGGCTGCGATCAGTCCAGGTGCAGGTGGAGCGCGTTGGCCAGCCGGGCGGCGGCGTCGCTGACCGCGATCTCGCGCTTGCGGACCTCGCGCGGGTAGTCCTCGAAGTGGATGCTGGGCACCTCGGCGGTGACCGCCCGCTCGACGGCGCGCTCCAGGTGGAGGTTGTGCTCGACCTCCACGCAGTCGGCGCGCATCTCCTCCGGTGTCGCGAAGTCGTCGTACGCCGCTCGGCTGCTCGTCATGCCGCCGACGCTATTGGCTACCGCGCGGTATCCGAAGTCGTACCGCTGGGTAGTGTCCGTGTCGTGTCCCTGCTGATCGCCGGCTCCATCGCCACCGACCACCTGATGAGCTTCAAGGGCCTGTTCGCCGACTCCCTGGTCGTCGAGCAGCTCGACAAGCTCTCGGTCTCCTTCCTCGTCGACGACCTCGACGTACGCCGCGGCGGCTGTGCGGCCAACATCTGCTTCGGGCTCGGCAACCTCGGCCTCGCGCCGGTGCTCGTCGGCGCGGTGGGGGAGGACTTCGGCGACTACCGGGCCTGGCTCGAGCGGCACCGCGTGGACTGCACGTCCGTCCACGTCTCCGAGACTCGCCACACCGCCCGGTTCGTGTGCACCACCGACTCCGCGGACGCCCAGATCGCGAGCTTCTACCCCGGCGCGATGAGCGAGGCCCGCGAGATCGAGCTCAAGCCGATCGTCGACCGCGTGGGGGAGCCCGACTTCGTGCTGGTCGGCCCCGACGACCCGGAGGCGATGCTGCGTCACACCGAGGAGTGCCGGCAGCGGGGCTACCCCTTCGTGGCCGATCCCAGCCAGCAGCTCGCCTTCGGCGACGGCGACATGATCCGGCCGCTGGTCGACGGGGCCCACATCCTGGTCAGCAACGAGTACGAGTCGTCGCTGATCGTGCAGAAGACCGGCTGGAGCCACGACGAGGTGCTGGACCGCGTCGGGACGTGGGTGATCACCCTCGGCCCTCGGGGCGTCCGCATCGAGCGGATGGGTGCCGAGCCGGTCGAGGTGGCCGCGGTGCCCGAGGTCGTCAAGGCCGAGCCGACCGGCGTCGGTGACGCGTTCCGCGCCGGCCTCCTCGCGGGGCTCACCTGGGGACTCGACGTCGCCCGCTCGGCTCAGCTCGGCTGTCTCCTCGCGGTCTACGTCGTGGAGCAGATCGGCACCCAGGAGTACCACCTGACCCGGTCGGGCCTCCTGGCCCGCTGTGCGGCGGCGTACGGCGACGAGGCGGCAGCGGAGATCGGCGATCACCTCCAGACCCTGCGCGTCTGAGGGCTAGGACAGCCGGCGCACCAGGAACCGCGGTACGCCGTCGGCGGCGGTGTCCTCGCCGACGTACTCCTGCTCGCGCATCCGGCACCACGCCGGCACGTCGACCCGTGCCGCCACGTCGGGAGTGACGACGCCGATCAGCCCGCCCACCTCGACCTCGGTGTAGTGACGCCCCAGCGCGATGATCGGCATCGGGCAGGGGAGCTCCCGGCAGTCGAGCTCGAGGTCAAGCTCTCGGGGGGTGGTCACAGCCCCACCTCCGCGCGCAGGTCGGCGACCACGCCCGGCAGGACACCGAGGAACCGATCGACGTCGGCGTCGGTGGTGTCGCGCGTGAGGGACACCCGGATGTTGCCATGGGTGAGGACGCGCATCGCGGCGAGGACCGCGCTCGGCTCGAGCGTGGAAGCCGCGCAGGCGGAGCCGCTCGCGACGCCGAAGCCGTGCCGGTCCAGGGCATGGACCAGGGCCTCGCCGTCGACGTAGAGGAACGAGAACGTCACCAGGTGGGGGAGTCGGTCGACCGGATCGCCCACCACCTGGGTGTCCGGGATCGCCGCGACCGCGTCGCGGATCCGGTCCACGAGTGCTGTCTGCCTCGCGTTGACGGCGTCGCGCTCGGCCACGACCGCCTGCAACGCGGCGGCAGCGGCGAGCGCGCCGGGCACGTTCTCGAAGCCCGCGACCCGCTCGTCGACCCGGTCGTCGCCCGGGAAGGGGTTGCGCCAGCGGGCTCCCTTGCGCACCAGGAGTACGCCGACGCCTGCCGGCCCGCCCCACTTGTGGGCCGAGCCGGCCGCGGCCGACCACCCACCCGGCAGGGGCAGCCGGCCCATCGAGGCGCACGCGTCGGTGAAGAGCGGGGTGTCGTCCGGAAGCTCGAGCGCGCCGACCGGCTGGACCGTGCCGACCTCGTGGTTGGCGGTCTGCAGCGCGACGACCCCGACGCCCGGAGCCGCGGCCTCGCGCACGAGGTCGTCGTCGTGGACCCGACCCAGCTCGTCGCACGGTACGTCGATCGCCTCGCCACCCCATGCCACGGCGTGGCGAACGGCGGCGTGCTCGATCCCTGAGTGGGCCACGCCGCGCCCGCCGCGCGACCCCCGCACCAGCCCGAGCAGGCCGCGGTGCACCGCCTCGGTCCCGGACCCGGTGAAGCTGACCTCGTCGGCCCGGAGATCGAGGCTCTCGGCGACCACGGCCCGGGCGTTGTCGAGCAGCAGCCGGGCGTTGCGGCCGGGCCGGTGGAGTCGGCGCGGGTCGGCGTACCCCTGGTCGAGGGCGGCCAGCAGGGCCTCCCGCGCGGCGGGGTGGAGCGGCTCGGAGGAGGCGGTGTCGAGCTCGGTCCGGCGGCCCGGACCGGGCTCATCGGAGGCGCGCGTCACCGGCTCAACCTACTCCGTGCCCCAGCGGAGCAGCGGGCGCAGGATCCGATACTCTGAAGCCGTCCTGTCCGCTCGTGAACGAAAGGCTCGTTCGTGGGTCAGCAACTCCACCAGCGCTCGACGAGGTCCCCGGTGGTCACGTCACTGCGCCGGGCCGCACTGGTCGTCACGCTCGGTGCCCTGGTCCTGCTCGCCGGCTGTTCGGCCGAGACGCAGAACGACTGGAAGAACCTCGCGATGCCGGATCCGGCCACCGAGCAGGCCGACTCCATCTACTACCTGTGGCGGTATTCCTGGATCGCCGCGCTGATCGTCGGCGTCATCGTGTGGGGGCTGATCTTCTGGGTGGTGGTGCGCTACCGCCGCCGGAGCGACGACGAGACCCCGATCCAGACGCGCTACAACCTGCCGCTGGAGATCTTCTACACGATCGCGCCGCTCATCATGGTGGTCGTGCTCTTCTACCACACGGTGGACGTCCAGAACGCCGTCCTCGACGACACCGACGAGGACCTCACTATCGAGGTCGTCGGACAGCAGTGGAGCTGGACGTTCAACCACTACCTCAACGGTGAGGACGGCCAGGTCGTCTACACCGCGGGCACCGGCAGCGACATCCCGACCCTGGTCCTCCCGGTGGACCAGACCGTGCAGTTCAACCTCCACTCACCCGATGTCATCCACTCCTTCGGCATCACCGGGTTCCTGATGCGGATGGACGTCATCCCGGGCCGCGTGAACCACTACGAGGTCACCCCCGACACCGAGGGCACCTTCGCCGGCAAGTGCTACGAGCTCTGCGGTGTCTCGCACGCACAGATGCTGTTCAACGTCGAGGTCGTGAGCGCCGAGGAGTACGAGGCCTACCTGGGAGAACTTGAGCAGCAGGGCAACACGTCCGACTCGCCGGTCCTCGGTGGTAACTTCGTCAACGAGCAGGTCGGCCTCGGAGAACACGAGGAGGAGGCGGAGTGACCGCCACGGCATCACAGCCCACGACCACGGTGACCCGACGGCCCCTGGGGCAGCAGGTCGTGCGGATCCTGACCACGACCGACCACAAGCTGATCGGCAAGCTCTACCTCGGTACGTCGTTCGCGTGGTTCCTCATCGCCGGCGTGATGGCGCTGCTGATCCGCGCCGAGCTCGCCAACCCGGGCCTTCAGGTCGTCAACAACGAGACCTACAACCAGCTGTTCACGATGCACGGCACGATCATGCTGCTGCTGTTCGCGACGCCGCTGTTCTTCGGGTTCGGCAACGTGGTGATGCCGCTCCAGATCGGCTCACCGGACGTCGCGTTCCCACGACTCAACATGTTCAGCTACTGGCTGTTCCTGTTCGGCGGCCTGATCACAGCCTCGGGGTTCATCACCCCCAGCGGCGCCGCCTCCTTCGGCTGGTTCGCCTACACGCCGCTCTCCGACGCGATCCGGTCGCCCGGCATCGGCGGTGACCTGTGGGTCATGGGCCTGTGGATGGCCGGACTCGGCACCATCCTCGGTGCCGTCAACTTCATCACCACGATCATCTGCATGCGCGCTCCCGGCATGACCATGTTCCGGATGCCGATCTTCGTGTGGAACACCCTGGTCACGTCGCTGCTGGTGCTCATCGCGTTCCCGATCCTGGCCGGTGCGCTGCTGTCGCTCCAGGCAGACCGCCTGCTCGGCGCCCACGTGTTCGACACGGCCCACGGCGGGCCGATCCTGTGGCAGCACCTGTTCTGGTTCTTCGGCCATCCTGAGGTCTACATCATCGCGTTGCCGTTCTTCGGCATCATCAGCGAGATCCTGCCGGTCTTCAGCCGCAAGCCGATCTTCGGCTACGTCAGCCTGGTCGGCGCGACCCTCGGCATCGCGATCCTGTCGGTCGCGGTGTGGGCCCACCACATGTTCGTCACCGGCGCCGTGGACCTGCCGTTCTTCTCCGGCATGACGTTCCTCATCGCCGTACCGACCGGTGTGAAGTTCTTCAACTGGATCGGGACGATGTGGGGGGGATCTCTGTCCTTCGACACCCCCATGCTGTGGTCGATCGGCTTCCTGACGACGTTCCTCTTCGGCGGCCTGACCGGCATCATCCTGGCGAGCCCGCCGCTCGACTTCGCGGTCTCCGACTCCTACTTCGTGGTGGCCCACTTCCACTACGTCGTCTTCGGCACGGTCGTGTTCGCGATGTTCGCCGGCTTCTACTTCTGGTGGCCGAAGATGACCGGCAGGATGCTCGACGAGCGGCTCGGGAAGGTGCACTTCTGGTTGCTGTTCATCGGCTTCCACACCACGTTCCTGGTCCAGCACTGGCTGGGTGTCCAGGGCATGCCGCGACGGATCGTCGACTACCTGCCCGAGGACGGCTTCACGTTCCTCAACCAGGTCTCCTCGGTGGGTGCGTTCCTGCTCGGCCTGTCGTCGCTGCCGTTCTTCTACAACGTCTGGATCTCGCGCAAGGGGCCCCTGGTCGAGAACGACGACCCCTGGGGCTGGGGTCGCTCGCTCGAGTGGGCCACGAGCAGCCCGCCGCCACGCCACAACTTCGTCACCATCCCGCGCATCCGTTCGGAGTCCCCGGCCTTCGACCTCCACCACCCCGAGGTGGCACTCATGGAGCTCGACGAGAACGAGGCGGAGGGCGAGGATCGCCCCTCCGACACCCCTGAGGTGGGCGGGCGTGAGGAGATGCTCCGCGACCGGATCGAGGACCACGACGCTGGCGAGGGAGACCACCGATGAAGGCCGAGGCCTGGATCTTCGGGATGACGACTGCGTTCTTCGTGCTCGTCAGCCCCGCCTACTGGTTCCTGAGCTACGACTGGACGGGCACCTCCGCGCTGGTCATGACCACCCTGCTGGCGGCCATGATGACGCTCTACCTCGGTTTCCACGCTGCCAAGATGGAGCCGCGCCCCGAGGACCGCAAGGACGCCGAGATCGCGGACGGCGCCGGCGAGCTGGGGTTCTTCCCGCCCTACTCCTGGTGGCCACTGTGGTGCGCGCTCACGCTCGGCGTGATGGTCTACTCGGTGGCACTGGGCGCCTGGTGGCTGTTCATCATCGGGGTGGCGCTCGGCGCGATCGCCCTGTCGGGCTGGATCTTCGAGTACTACCGCGGCGAGCACGCTCACTGAGCCTGGCGACGTGACCGACCCGACGCTCGTCGGGTTTGGGGATCGCTGGGTGGTCGCGGTTACCCTGAGGATGATCCCCACGTCGACCATCCTGGAGTGACCACATGTCTCGGAGCAGCCTCGCCGGCGTTGCTGCGCTGGCCCTTGTCTGCACCACCCTCGCGGGTTGCTCCGGCGACTCGGCCAGCGGCGACCCGCAGGCCGCCCCGTCGGGCAGCGGTCCGGAGCAGGCTGCCGAGGTCACGCCGCTGCGCGTCAGCACCAACCTGACCGGCAGCGACGTCGCCGTCGACGAGATGCTGAAGGTCCGTGCGTCCGGCGGAACCCTGCGCCAGGTGGCGGTCACCTCCGACGCCGGACGGTTGGCGGGCGACCTGGCGAGCGACGGCTCGTCGTGGGCCGCGAGCGGCCGCCTCGAGCCCGGTCTGTCCTACTCCGTGCGCACGGTCGCCGAGCGCAGTGACGGCAAGCGTGTGGTCAAGACCTCGAGGTTCGAGACCGACGACCTGACCCTCGACGAGCAGACGTACGCCTCGGTCGCGCCGCTGGACGGCGAGACCGTCGGCGTGGGCATGCCCGTCATCGTGACGTTCGACGTCCCGGTCACCGACCGCGCCTCCATGGAGCGCCACATGAACGTGGAGAGCACCCCGCAGCAGCGCGGCTCATGGCGCTGGCTGAGCGACACCGAGGCCCACTGGCGTCCCCAGAGCTACTGGCAGGCCGGCACCGACGTCTCGGTCGACCTCGACATCAACAGCGTCAATGCCGGCGGCGGCATCTACGGCCAGGAGAACCGCGAGGTCGACTTCTCGGTCGGCGACGCCCACGTCTACAAGGTCGACATGGACAGCCACCAGATGCGGGTCCTCAGCAACGGCGACCTCGTGCGCACGATCCCGATCACGACCGGGGAGGAGCCGGCCTTCACCACCCGCTCCGGAGTGAAGGTCATCATCGAGAAGTACCGCGAGAAGCGGATGAACTCAGAGACCGTCGGCATCGGCCGCGACGACCCGGAGTACTACAACATCAGCGATGTCGAGTACGCCATGCGCGTCACCTACTCCGGCGAGTTCGTCCACGCCGCCCCGTGGTCGGTGGGCTCCCAGGGCCATGCCAACGTCAGCCACGGTTGTACCGGTATGAGCACCGAGAACGCCGCCTTCCTCTACAACATGACTCTCCGCGGCGACGTCGTCGAGTACACCGGCACCGATCGTCCGATGACCCTCACCAACGGCTACGGCGACTGGAACGTCGACTTCGCCACCTGGTCGAAGGGCTCCGCCCTCAAGAGTTGAGTGGCGCGTGAGCGGCAGTTGATTCGCGCCCCCGCGGCACGCGAGTCGTGTCTCCGCGGCTCCGCACCGACGGTGGTGGCGGGCGATTTCCACAGCCCGGAGTTCGATGGGTGTCTGGTTGGTGCCCGTCGGGCACACCAGTCGCATGAACAGACCAAAGCTGCCAACGACAGAGCCCTTCACCACGGCCAGGGCGGCGGCCCTCGGCTACGACCGCAAGGCCCTCACGCGCGCCGGTGCCGCCCGGCTGGTGATGAGCCCGGAGCTGGTGCTCTGCGACCGGACCGCAGCCTGGCTCTGGGGCGTGGACACCTTTGCGGGCTCTTCGCAGTTGAGGGTGTAGTCCGGTCGGCGCGTCGGTGGCCGGGTAGGGGTCGAGGTCTCCCGAGGATGGAGGTGACTATGATCTCGGGCTCGAAGTGCTCGGGCAGCGGTTGGAGCCCGATCGGGCGATTCTCCTGTGCCGGGTTGTCGAGCCCGACAGATGGTGTCGTCGCTGCGGATGCCAGGGCGCGGCCAGGGACACGGTGGTCCGGCGGTTGGCGCACGAGCCGTTCGGGTGGCGGCCCACGGTGTTGAAGGTCAGCCTCCGCCGATACCGGTGTAACGCGCCTCCGACGACCGGAACACGGACCGACGACGCGCCGCGAGCCGTCAGTCGCCGACGCTGCCGTCGATCATCTCGCGCAGGATGTCCGCGTGGCCCGCGTGCCGGCCGGTCTCCAGGATCAAGTGCAGGTACACCCACCGCAACGTCAGCTCCCTGCCCCGCGGTGCGTAGTCGAGGCTGTGCTGGGCGGCGATCTCGCGGGAGCGGTCGCACTCCGCCTGGTAGGCGCCGATGACGTCGTCGAGCTTCTCGTTCGGCTCCAGCCGCAGGTCGGCCTCCGGGTCTGCGTCGGTCCACGGCGGCGTGGGCAGCTCCGCGGCGGGGATCTGCCCGATCTGCTCGGCGAACCCGCCCAGTTCCACCCACCGCAGGTGTTTGATCAGGCCGCCGAGGTTGGTGCCGGTCGGCACCGGGCTGCGCCGGGCGTCCTCCTCCGACACCCCGCGGGCCTTGCGCACGACGGCGTCGCGCAGGTAATCCAGGAACGTCTCGAGCTGCTCGCGCTCGCTGGCGGCGACCACGCTGCCGAGGATCTCACTGGGTCTAGTCATGGCCGGAAAGTAGCACGCGGGCCGACCCTCGCACCGGGGGCTATTTGGGCTCTTCGCAGTCGCAGTTGAGGGTGTAGTCCGGTCGGCGCGTCGGTGGCCGGGTAGGGGTCGAGGTCTCCCGAGGATGGAGGTGACTATGATCTCGGATGCAACCTCACCGGACGTGACGCCCTCGCCGCGATGGACGCGCTCGCTCGTGCACATGGATTCACGGCGGAGGAGCTCCGCCGGCTCTTGCCGCGCTTTTCAGGCGACGCGGTGTCGTGCAAGCCCGGCACCTGGTGCCGCTGGTGGATCCGCGGGCCGAGTCTCGACCCGAGTCCTGGATGCGCCAGGTCATCGACGCCCACGAGCTGCCGATGCCTGAGCTCCAGCATTGGGTGATGGTGGACGGCGTGCCGACGTACCGGCTCGATCTGGCCTACGTGCGCGCGAAGATCGCCGTTGAGTACGACGGCGAGGAGTTCCATTCGAGCGCGAGCGATCGGCTGCGCGACGAGGAGCGCCGGGCTTGGCTGCACGCGCACGGCTGGTACGTCATCGTCTTGACCAAGGATTCCTTCGTAGCCGAGGCTGTCGACGCGTGGATTCGCGAGCTGCGCGAGGTGCTGGCGGTGCGTACGGCGCCGCGCAAGCGCTTCTGACGTGCCGCGCCCCCGCGACTCAACGGCCGCGGGGGCGCGACTCAACGTCAGTGGCCGCGGAGTGACTCCTCGTCGACGGTGTGGTGGCCGTCGAACTGGTGGCCGTCGGCGGGGTGGTCGAGGCCGGCCTGCAGCTCCTGCTCGTGCTCGGCGTGGTGGTGCCCCTCCTCCAGCTCGGCTCGGGTGGGCTTCTGGACGTTGTGGCCGAACATCCCCTGGGAGAGCCGCGCCTTGAGCCTGCGGAGCGGGTAGTTCTTCTCGCGCACGCCATAGGCGTCGTTCGGGTAGGGCTCGGGGAGCACGTGGTCATCGTCACGCGCGGTGAGGGTGTAGGCGCGCTCCTCGTTGATCGGCAGGTGCCGCTCGGTGTAGCCACCCTCGGGCGAACGCATGATGATGCCGGTCTCGTAGCCGTGGAGCAGCTTCTCGTTGTCGTGCCGCTGCAGCGAGATGCACCAGCGGCGGGCGAGGAAGAACACCAGCACCGGCACGATGAAGATCGCCACGCGCATGAAGTAGGTGATCTGGTTGATGCTCAGGTTGAAGACGATCGCCAGGATGTCGTTGCCACCGGCCGCCCAGAGCAGGCCGTAGGCGGTGACCATCGCCGCGAAGAACGCGGTCCGGGTCGGGGCGTTGCGTGGCCGCTGGAGCAGGTGGTGCTCCCGCTTGTCACCGCTCACCCAGGCCTCGATGAACGGATACGCCAGGAACAGGCCGAACAGCGCGAACGGGGCGATCTGGCCCGGGATCATCACGTTCCAGGACCAGGTCGTGCCGAAGATATGGGTCTCCCAGCCGGGCATGATCCGCAACGTGCCCTCGGCGATGCCCATGTACCAGTCGGGCTGGGAGCCTGCCGTCACCTTCGATGGATCGTAAGGGCCGTACTTCCAGACCGGGTTGATCGACAGCAGGCCGCCCATGAAGGCGGTGACGCCGAAGACGATGAAGAAGAAGCCGCCGGCCTTGGCCGCGTAGACCGGGAGCAGCGGGTAGCCGACCACGTTCTGCTCGGTCCGGCCGGGTCCGGGCCACTGGGTGTGCTTGTGGAAGACGAGCAACAGCATGTGGAGAGTGATCAGCGCCAGGATCAGGCCCGGGATCAACAGCACGTGCGCGACGTAGAGCCGCGGGATGATCAGCTCGCCGGGGAACTCGCCACCGAACATGAAGAACGACATGTAGGAACCCACGACGGGCGTGGCCTTCACCAGGCCGTCGGCGATCCGCATGCCAGTGCCCGAGAGCAGGTCGTCGGGGAGCGAGTAGCCGGCGAAGCCCTCGAGGATGCCGAGGATCAGCAGCAGCGCGCCGACGATCCAGTTGACCTCGCGGGGCTTGCGGAACGCGCCGGTGAGGAAGATGCGCATCATGTGGACGAACATCGCGGCGATGAACAGCATCGCGGACCAGTGGTGCATCTGCCGCATGAGCAGTCCGCCGCGGACGTCGAACGAGATGTTGAGGGTCGAGGCGTAGGCCTCGGACATGTGGATGCCCCGCAGCTGGTCGTAGCTGCCCTGGTAGGTGATCTCACCCATGCTCGGCACGAACCACAGGGTCAGGAACGTGCCGGTGAGCAGCAGCACGACGAAGCTCCACAGGGCGATCTCGCCGAGCATGAACGACCAGTGGTCCGGGAAGACCTTGCGCACCTGCGACTTGGCGAGCGTGGCCAGGCCGAGGCGCTCGTCGACCGCCTTCGCCGCCCCACCGACGGGGGAGGGCTTCTTGGCTGTCGCGGCCGTGGTGTTGCTGTCCGCGACCTTGCTGGTGTCGATGCTCATGAGTTCCGCTCCCAGAAGCTGGGTCCGACCGGTTCAGTGAAGCCGCTCTGCGCTACAAGATACCCCTCACTGTCGACCATGATGGGGAGCTGGGGGAGAGCCCGGGCGGCAGGGCCGAAGACCACCTTGCCCGAGTCGGCGAGGTCGAACGTCGACTGGTGGCACGGGCAGAGCAGGTTGTGCGTGGTCCGCTCGTTCAGGGAGATCGGACAACCGACATGGGTGCAGATCTTGGAGTAGCAGACGATGCCGTCGACGTCCCAGTCGACACGGTCGGGGTTGGGGACGATCTCGCTGGGTTCCATGCGGAGCAGGATCACCGCAGCCTTCGACTTCATGATCTGCAGGTCGACACCCTCGACCAGCGGCTCACCCTCGGCGTCGGTCTCGAACATCGCGGCCGGCTCGGCGTTGACGAGGTCGCCGATCTGGAGCTCGGCGGCCTTGATGGGGGTCCCCACCACGTCGCGGACCACGCGCATCCCCTCGGTCCAGACGGTCGTGTAGAGCGCGTTGCCGGGCAGGGGACCGAGGTCGCGCAGCAGCACCACCGGCACCGGGAGGGCCAGCAGGCCGAGAGCGCCGAGCAGGGAGTTGCGGACCAGGGGGCGTCGCCCGATGCCGGACTCCTCGACGCCCGTGGCGACCATCGCCAGGGTCTCCTCCCGGTCTGCATCGCTGGACGCGATCGGGTGGCGCATCTCGACGATCTCGTGGTCCGACATCAGCTTGCGCGCCCACTGGATCACGCCGATCCCGATGAACAGCAGGGCGCCGCTCAGGGTCAGGCCCAGCGCGACCGTGGAGGCGCCGAGCCCGGCGAAGGTCGTGGTGACCTCACCGATCTCGAGCGTGAAGTAGGAGACGACGAAGAGGACGGCGCACACGGCCGACAGCCCGAACAGGGTGGCGATCTGCCGCTCGGCACGCTTCTCGGACGCCGGATCGACGTCGGTGGGTCGCCACACGTGGTCGGGGAGACCGGGGTCGGCGTACGGGTCGGTCTCCGCCTGCGTCCGCTCGGGGAGGTTGTCACCCTCGTGGCTGCTCATGCCTCAACCTTCTCCTTGTTCGAGCGAGTGCCGTTGGCGGCGATCCACACCGCGAAGCCCACCAGCACGCCGATGCCGACGATCCAGGCGTACATGCCCTCGGCCACGGGGCCGAGGCCACCCATGCCGAAGCCGCCGTAGTCCGGGTTGTCCTCCAGCGACTGGAGGTAGGCGATCACGTCGCGCTTCTCCTCGGGCGTGAGGTTGCCGTTGGAGAAGACGTCCATCGCCTGCGGTCCGGTCAGCATGGCCTCGTAGATGTATCTGGGTTCGACCCCCCGCAGCGGCGGGGCGTAGCCGCCCTCGGGCATGGCGCCGCCGGAGCCCTCGAAGTTGTGGCAGGCCGTGCAGTTGGTGAGGAAGATCTGGCCGCCGCGGACGATCGCGGCCTGTCGCTCCTCGTCGGACAGGCCCTCGATGCTGTAGTCGGACTCGTCGGGGATGGCCGGCCCCGGGCCGAGGTCGGCGACGAACGCTGCGAGGGCAGCGGTCTCCTCGTCGCTGAAGACGGGGGGCTTGCGGGGGGCCTGCTGACCGGGCTGGGCCATCGGCATCCGGCCGGTGCCGACCTGGAAGTCGACGGCTGCGGCGCCGACACCCACGAGGGAGGGGCCGAGCTGGTTGCCGTCCTGGGTGAGCACACCCTGGCCGTTCTGGCCGTGGCAGAAGGCGCAGTTGACCAGGAACAGCTCGCGGCCCTCGGCGACGAGCTCCTCGTTGGACGCCGACTCGCTGGCCTGCGCGGGGGAGAAGACGGTGTAGAGCCCACCCATCAGCAGCAGCCCCGTCACGAGCACCAGCAGGCCCGCGAGCGGCCCTCGGCGGTGGCGGGAGATCCGGCCGGCGGAGCGGTTCAGGAAGCGCACATCAGATCCTTGGTCGGCGTCGGCTGGGTCACTGGATGAGGTAGATCGTCGCGAACAGGCCGATCCACACGACATCGACGAAGTGCCAGTAGTAGGACACGACGATGGCGCTGACGGCCTGTTCGTGAGTGAACTTGCGGGCGATGTAGGTCCGGCCGAGCACGAAGATGAAGGCGATCAGGCCGCCGGTGACGTGGATGCCGTGGAACCCGGTGGTCAGGAAGAACATCGTGCCGTACGCGGAGTCCTGGATGGTCACGCCCTCCTGAACGAGCGTGGCGTACTCGAGCGCCTGGCCGGCGATGAAGACGGCACCCATGACGTAGGTGAGGATGAACCACTCGCGCAGGCCCCAGCCGCTCATCTTCAGCATCGAGCCGGAGCGCCCCACCTGGCCGCGCTCGGCGGCGAACACGCCGAGCTGGCAGGTCAGCGAGGACAGCACCAGGACCGTGGTGTTGACCGCCGCGAACGGGACGTCGAGCAGCGCGGTGTTCTCGGCCCAGAGCTCGGGTGACACCGAGCGGATCGTGAAGTACGACGCGAACAGCGCCGCGAAGAACATCAGCTCGCTGGACAACCAGATGATCGTGCCGACCGAGACCATGCTCGGTCGATCGTGGTGTCCATGGAGTCGGGAGGCCGGGATCGCCGCTGCAGTCGCCACGGGAGTCATTATGGCGGTAGGCGGGGTCCGACGACATCCCGACCCCCGGGTTTTCGCAGGTCATACAGTTCAGTGCGTGGCAGGCACCCTCGCGCAGACCGTGGTGGACCTCCCGAGGTTCACCCTGGAGCGTGCCCTGACCGACTGGTCCCTGGAACCGGTCCCGTTCGTGCTGACCGTCTGGGGGATCGGTGCCTACGTCGTCGGGGTGGCCGTCCTGCGCCGCCGGGGGGACCGCTGGCCCGTCGGTCGGACCCTCGCCGTCCTCGTCGGGATGGGGAGCTTTGCGCTGGCGACGATGTCCGGCCTCGCGGCGTACGACACCACCCTGCTGAGCGTCCACATGGTCCAGCACATGGTGCTCACGATGGTCGTCCCGCTGGCGCTGGCGCTCGGCGCACCCGTCACGCTGGCCCTCCGGACGCTGCCGAGGTCACCCAAGCGGTGGCTGCTGGCCGTCCTCCACTCACGCGTCGCACGGGTGCTGACGTTCCCGCCGCTCACGTTCCTGCTCTACGTCGTCTCGCCCTGGGCGCTCTACTACTCGGGCTGGTACCGAGCGTCGCTGGAGTCGCCGTTCCTCCACGAGGCGATGCACGTCCACCTCGTCGTGGTCGGCGCGCTGTTCTTCTGGCCGCTGGTGGGCATCGACCCGGTGCCGGGACGGGTGAGCTACCCGTTCCGGGTGCTGCTGGTCGTCCTGACTCTGCCGTTCCACGCGTTCCTCGGCGTGACGATCATGGGCCAGCAGACGCTCCTCGGAGGTGACTGGTACCCGACGCTGGGCCGGGGGCCGATGGGCGTGTGGCTGCCCGACCCCCTCGACGACCAGCACCTGGCCGGGGGCATCCTCTGGGCGAGCGGCGACCTGATCGGGCTGGTCTTCTTCGCCGTCCTGTTCACCCAGTGGGTCCGCGCCTCGATGCGGGAGGCGCACCGGGAGGACCGGCGCCTCGATCTGCTGGAGGCCAGGGCCCGCTCCGGCTCCGGTCCCGACCGGTAGCATGCGGGCCGTGACCGACCACGACGCCCCTCCGCTGAAGGTGCTCGTCTACTCCGACGACATCAACACCCGCCAGCAGGTGATCCTCGCCCTCGGACGCCGGCCACACCCCGACCTGCCCGAGGTCCAGTACGTCGAGGTCGCGACCGAGCCGGTCGTCATCCAGAACATGGACGCCGGCGGGATCGCGCTGGCGATCCTCGACGGTGAGGCAGTCCCGGCGGGCGGCATGGGCATCGCCAAGCAGCTCAAGGACGAGATCTACCAGTGCCCGCCGGTGCTGGTGCTCACCGGACGGGTGCAGGACGCGTGGCTGGCGACGTGGTCGCGCGCAGAGGCCGCCGTGCCCCACCCCATCGACCCGGTGCAGCTGGCCGAGACGGTCGTCGCCCTGCTGCGGTCCCGGGTCCCCGCGACCTCCTGACACATGAGCACCCCACGACGTTCTTCTCCTCCTCCGCTGCGCTCCTCCGGCGAACAACGCCGCGGGGACCCCGCATGAACCACAGCTGGCCAGAGGTCCTCTCCGAGCTGGTCGCGGGCCGCGACCTCGACACCGCTCACACGGCCTGGGCGATGGGTCAGATCGTCGCGGGCGAGGCCACCCCCGCACAGATCGCCGGCTTCGCGGTCGCGCTCCGCGCCAAGGGTGAGAACGCCGAGGAGATCATCGGACTCACCGACGCGATGTTCGCCGTCGCCACCCCGATCCGGGTCGAGGGCCGGCTCCTCGACGTGGTCGGCACGGGAGGCGACCGCTCGATGTCGGTCAACATCTCCACGATGGCGGCGATCGTGGCGGCCGGTGCCGGTGCCCGGGTCGCCAAGCACGGCAACCGCTCGGCGTCCTCGCAGGCCGGCTCCGCTGACGTGCTGGAGGCGCTCGGGATCCGCCTCGACCTGCCCGTCGACCGGGTGACGGCGTTGGTCGACGAGGTCGGCATCACCTTCTGCTTCGCCGCGGCGTTCCACCCGGGGATGCGCCACACGGCCGTCCCGCGGCGCGAGCTCGGCGTCGGCACCACCTTCAACTTCCTGGGCCCGTTGGCCAACCCGACCCGTCCAGCCGCCCAGGCGATCGGCTGCGCCGACCCCCGCATGGCGCCGGTCATGGCCAGTGTGTTCGCCGCGCGTGGCGTCGACGCGTGGGTCTTCCGTGGCGACGACGGGCTCGACGAGCTCACGACGACGACCACCTCGTCCGTGTGGCACGTGCACGACGGTGACGTCACCCCCACCACCGTCGACCCGGCCGACCTCGACCTCGCCCCGGCCACCACCGAGGACCTGCGCGGCGGCGACGTGGCGCACAACGCCTCCGTCGTACGACGGTTGCTCGAGGGCGAGCGCGGCCCGATCCGTGATGCCGTGCTCCTCAACGCGGGTGCGGCCCTGGCCGTCTACGACTCCCCGGAGAGGCTGCCAGCGGACTCCCTCGGCGCGGGGATCACGCGGGCGGCGGAAGCCGTCGACTCGGGCGCTGCGAAGGAGACGCTCGACCGGTGGGTCGCCGCGTCCGCCTAGCTCACAGGTTGAGCACGTAGGAGGCACCTTCGCGGCGGAAGTCCTGGTCGAGCCGGTCGTAGTAGGGGGCGACCATGTCGGGCGGGGTGATCACCCGGCGGAAGCCGCGCTCACGTAGGCGCGGCGCTCGCCGCCAGACGAACTCACCGGGGGAGAAGTCGCGGAAGCGGGGCGTGACGTAGTCGAGCTGTACCCGTGCCTGGTCGCCGTCCCGGCGGATCAGCACCACGCCGACCGTCTCGTCGCCCTTGAGGATCTGGAAGGCCAGGTCGTCGGGCTCGAGGCCGGCGTAACCGGGGTGGAACCTGCTGATGTCGGCCGCGTGGAGGGCGAGGAAGTGCTGGAAGTAGGCATCCTCAGCGGAGACCTGCAGCACGTCGAAGGCCTTCTCGTCGTGCCGGTCGCGCACCATCGCAGTGATGAACCACAGGTTGATGGTGCTCGTGGCGATGTTCATCCCGACCATCGGCCAGACCTCGAGGAGGGCGTTGAACAGCACCAGGCTCAGGCTGGCCGCCAGGTTGAGGATGCGGAACCGCAGGACCCGCGTCTGCAGCAGGGAGACGATCAGAAGGGCGCTGCCGGCCCATCCGAAGAGATTGAGCCAGTTGTCGGCGAGCCAGTCCACGGCGGAGAAGGCTATCGACAAACATCCCCGCGACCGCATCGACGAGGGTCGGACCGGGTGACCCCGGTCCGACCCACGGCTACTTCGCGGTCACCGTCCACTGGTAGGGCACGAGGCGGTTCTCGGCACCATCGTTGACCTTGCTGGTCACCGTGACGACGTAGCTCTTGCCCTTCCTCAGCTTCGCTACGGGGTTCAGCACCGCCTTGGTGCCGTCGGCGGACGGCTTCACGACGGCCGAGAGCTTCCGCTTGGAGTTGCTCGGCGTGATCTTGAAGCTCGACTTGCTCACGTTGCTGACCGGCTCGCTGAAGACCACGACGAAGTTGGCCGCTCGCTTGACCGAGCCCGTCGGCCTCGCCTTGACCACGGTCGGACTCTTCTGGTCCACCGAGAACTGCCACCACGGTGAGGAACCGATCTCTGCGCCCGCGCTGTCCAGGCTGACCACACGCCACTCCCAGAGCCCGTCGCCGACGAGGGACGGCGCCCACGCCAGAGCGGGCGTACGAACGGACTCGGCACCCCCGCCTCCGACCAGGCGCCGCTCGAAGCGGTAGTCGGTAGCCGCATCGACGCCGTTCCAGGTGAACAACAGGTCGTTGCCCCGCTGGAGGGAGCCGTCCGTGGGTCCGGTCTGGGTGGGTGCGGTACCGACCACCCGGAACCGAGCATCGGGGTCGGAGAGATCCGTCCACTGCCCCGGTCGTCCGGAAGCGTCACGCGGCGCGGACTCGCCAGGTGTACGAGCTCGACGACACGAGAAGGGGTCGGACCGGGGAGAGCGCGACCTGCTTGCTGCTCCCGGAGAACACGAGGTTGGCGGCCTGGCCGATGGTGTCGGTGTTCTTGTAGACCTCGACGTCGTAGCTCGCCGCGTAGGCCAGGGGCTCCCAGCGCAGCGGGCTCGAGCCGGTCGTCTGCTCGTTGCCGATCGGCGCGGTCAGCGTGACGGTCGGCGAGTCCTTGACGAACCGACGGGACTCGCTCCACGTCAGGGTGTTGTTGCTGCCGTCGATGGCCTGCACCCGCCAGTACAACGGGCCCTCCGGATAGGTGGTCCCGTACGGCGTGTACGTCGTCTGGTCGACCGAGACGGTTTCCAGGGGCGACTGGAAGTTGGGGTCGTCGTCGACCTGGAACCGGTAGGTCTTGGCCTCGACATCGGGCTCGATCGAGTGCACGCCCTCGTGCGGTCCCGGAGTGGTCGGGTCCTGGTTCGTTGCTGCATAGTCGCGCCACGTGAACGTCACGTCGTTCGGGACCTCGGCGTCCACTGCCGGAGACTGGAGCTGCACCGGTTTGGACAGCTTGTTGAACGCGTGCCCCGCCGGCGCCGGGGCGCGGCACGTCCCCGGGAGCTTGCAGGGCTGGACGTGCCAGAAGTAGGCCGAGCCGGCCTGACTGTCGAAGAGTGCCGTGCTGGGCGTGAACGCCGTCTGCTCGGTGCTGTACTTGGTGATCACGTTCGTCAGGTTCTGGTCGCGTGAGAGCCATACTTCGTAGCGACCGACGCCGGCCTGGGCCTCCCAGCGCAGTACCGGGGTGGCACCCAGGCCGGTGCACTGTGACTCGGCCAGCGGGAGGTCCGGGTCAAGGGCCTTGAGGCAGGACGTGGCGACCGCGGACGAAGCGGTACCGCTCAGCGCAACGCGCTGACCGGTGACCTCTTCCGGCGCGTTGATGACGAAAGTGCCGGGCGCGGAGGACTCGGAGAGGAAGGTGGCGCCGTTCCAGGCCTCGACCTTCCACTGATAGGTGTCAGCCGACAGCCACGTCTCCTTGGTGTCCTCACCGGCGGGGTACGAGAAGTTGACCCCGAGGGAGGTCCACACCTGGGCGCCCTGGCGCCGGACGTAGACCACGTAGCGCGTGGCACTCGGCGACCGGCGACCAGTGCAGCGTCGGGAAGAACGTGCTGGGAGCCTCGGACTGCGCGGCCGGCTCGGGCTGACTCCCTGGCGTCGCCGACATGTCCTCGAGGGTGAACGTCGGCTGCGAACCAGCCATCAGCGTGGGCCCGACCCGCCCGCTGGCGGACACGGGGCGGACGCTCCAGCGGTACGTCGCCGCGACGAGCACGCTGCGGGGTGTCCACGTGGTCGAGAAGGTACTGGCCGACCAGGTCTGCCCGGTGTCCACCCGGGTGAGCGTGACGTCGTACTTGTTCGCTCCCGGCAGCGGTTCCCATCGCAGCGTCGGGATGTCGACGGTGGAGCCGGGTGCCGGCGAGGTCTGGGTGACGAGTGCGGGGTCGTAGGTGAAGCGGAAGATGTCGGCGTTGATCGACTCGGAGACGACGTTGGTGGGGCCGTCGAGGGCGATCACCCGCCAGTAGTAGGTCCCTTGGGCCTGCGGAAAGCAGTCTCCCGCGTTGGCAGGCACCCACGTCGTGTTCACGGTGGTGCACGTGTCGTACATCGAGTTCACGCTGAAGTCACTCGCTCGCGCGACCTCGAGCCGGTAGCTGCTCGCGTGCTCGGCGGGTGTCCACTGGTAGAAGAACGGGTCGCCGACGGACGCGTCGTGCGCCGGGTACTCGGGGTGGGGCTGACTGGGCCAGTTGCGGCGGAACTCCCACACGTCGACGCTGCCCCAGTCCAGGGTGTTGCCGGCTGCGTCGACAGGCGCGACCCGCCAGTAGTACTGGTCGTTGTCGAGCGTCGACACCGGTGAGTAGCGGGTGCTGACGATCGCGTTGCGGCTGTGCTCGATGGTGTTGAAGTTCTGGTCCGTGCTGATCTGGAGGTTGTACGTCTTGGCTCCGAGCACCGGTTCCCAGTCGAGGACGACGTCTTGGATCGGCTCGGCCTGGGCACTGTCCGGAGGCGAGACCAGCACCGGCTTGTCCAGGCCGCTCATGGCGTAGGACCGGGCGCCGGACCACTCCGTGACCACCCCGGATCCGAGCGTGGCCCGGACCCTCCAGAAGTAGTCCGTGGCGACGACGGGGTCGGGTACGACGTGGGAGGCGGTCTGGGTCGTGTAGGTCTTGATGGCGGCGGTGTTCACGAACTGGGGGTCGGTGCTGACCTGGAGGGTGTACTGCGTGGCTCCGTTGTAGGGCTCCCAGGCGAGCAGCGCTGGCTCCTCGGGCGGATTGATGGTGGCCCCGTCGGCGGGCGAGAGGGGGGCCGGCCCGGCCAGGGCGGAGCGCGAGAAGCTGGTCTCGGCCCACGCCGAGTTCCCGGAGCCGTCCTTGGCGCGGACCCGCCAGTGGATGGTCCCGCCGGGGAGCTGGATCGTCGGGGTCACCCGGCGGTTGGCCGTGGACCCCGACCACAGCGTCGGGCTGAAGGTGGAGGAGGTCGACACCTGCACCTCGTAGGTGGCGGCAGCGGACACCCGGTCCCACTGGAAGACCGGGGTGGCCGACACGCTCGCCGCGCTCGGGCTGAGGCCCGTCGGCGCCGCGGGCGCCGCCGAGCTCGGCGAGGTGAGCAACGAGATGGTGACTGCGGTGGCCACGAGGGCAGCGAGCAGTCGTCCGAGATGAGATGGCACGAGAGATCCTCCAGAGCGTCGCCGGGCGTCAGGAGGATAGATCGGTTTCCGGGGCCGTTCGGCCGGAATGGACGAACTCGTGAACAAAGCCGCTCCGGACCTCGCGCGTCGCCGTGGGCAACCGCGCCGCTGAGTCCAGAATCTGCTCTGGACGAGAGGAGTCGCCGGTGGCCCACGGGACGCGTGTCTCTGCGGTCTGGCTCCTGGTGGGCTTCGGCCTGATGCAGGCAGCATGGATGGCGGCCCTGCCTCCCTTTCGCGGAGCCGACGAGGTCGACCACGTCTTCAGAGCCTCCGCGGTGGCGCACGGTGAGTGGGTGTCCGAACCCACCGACGCGACGATCGGCACGGGTGCCGTGGTCTCGGTCAGCTCGCTGATCGTCGAGGCTGCCAGGCCCGCGTGCGTGCGCTTGGGCTACAAGGCCGCCGATGACTGCGGCCCACCCGCTCCGGACACCGACCGGGTGGACGTCCCGACCGCGTCCGGTCGCTACAACCCGACGTACTACGCGCTGGTCGGCTATCCCTCGAAGGTCCTCGACGGCACCGCTGCCGTGGTCATGATGCGCGTGATCTCCGCGGGGATGTGCCTGGCCCTGCTGGCCTTCGCGCTGGTCCGTCTCGCTGGGTGGGGTGGACCACGTCGCTTGCTCGCTGTCGGCATCGGCATCACGCCCACCGTCGTCTACTCCACGACGATCGTCGCTCCCAATGGGCTGGAGATGATGGCGGCACTCGGGTTCTGGATCGCGCTCGCCGGCCTGGCACGCGACCCGGATCCGCGTCGGGAGAACGGACATGTGGTGCTCGCGGTGGTGTCGGCCGCGATCTTGGTGACCCTGCGCTCGATGGGTCCGTTCTGGGCCCTGGCCATCCTGTCGGCGTCACTGCTGGCCTGGCCCAGCCTGTTCCCGCGACTGCGGGACCTGGTCAGGAAGCCCGTGGGCAAGGTCGCTGTGGCAGTCGGGCTCGTCGCGGGTGTCGCGAGCCTGGCCTGGATCCTCGTCCAGCGCTCGTTGGTGGTGGGGCTCGAGCCAGCGAGCGGGTCGCTCTCGATCACGTTCCGTCTCCTCAGGACACTCCAGGAGCTACCGGTCTGGGTGTTGCAGGCGATCGCTGCGTTCCCCTACCGGAACCAACCGGCGCCACTCGTCGTGTACCCGTGCTACCTGGTGGTGATCGGGTTCCTCCTGGCCGTGGGGCTCCGGTGCGGCAGACCGTCGGCTGCGGCTGGCCATCCTCGCCACGGTCGTGGCGAGCTTCACCGTTCCCCTGGTGATCACCTTCGCCACGATCGACGTCTTCGGCACTGCGTGGCAGGGACGCTACGCGTTGCCGCTGCTGCTGGGTGCGGCCGTGCTGGCCGGTGACGGATGGGAGCGCGCGGCGCGAAACCCGCCGCGCCAGGGTGTCCTGTGGTTGGGGGGCGTCCTGCTCGTCGTCGCCCACACGGCGGGGGTGACCGCTGTCGCGGCCAAGATGGACCGCGAGGACGCGTGGACGACCGGCCTCGGGGAGCTGGCACACGCGCCCGTCTGGGTGGTCGTGGCGCTGGTCGCATCGGGCGCCGTCGCAGCGTTCCTGCCTGTCGCACGCCAGCTGCGACGGCCCGAGGAGGCCGTTCGCGACGGCCCCGAAGGTCGAGCGTGACCCGGTGCGGGATGCGTCAGCCGACGCCGCGCAGTCGTTCGAGCGCGAGGTCGAACGCGATGTTCAGCGCGTTGGCGTTCGACTGTCCCCGAGCCATGGAGTACTCCGTGTACGCGATGGTCACGGGCGCCTCGACATAGCTCAGCTTGTGGTGCGCGATCTGGTTCAGCAGCTGGCTCGCGTGAGCCATGCCGTCGAGGGTCAGGTTCATGACCCCCACCGCGCGGCGGTTGAGCACGCGCAGCCCGTTGTGGGTGTCGGTCAGCTCCAACCGGGTCGTCGCGCGCGTGAACCACGTTGCGCCCTTCAGGACCAGGCGCCGCATGGGCGGAATCTGCGCGTTCGACTCACCGAGGAAGCGGGAGCCGAGAACGACGTCGACGTCCTGGGCGCGTGCGATCTCGAGCATCCGCTCGGCGTCCGCGCGGTTGTGCTGGCCGTCGGCGTCGAAGGTCACCACGTGACGGACCTGCGGAATCGTCAGGGCGTACGTGAAGCCGGTCTGGATCGCTGCTCCGGCGCCGAGGTTCACCGGGTGGCGCAGGACGGTGGCCCCGAATCGCGCGGCCTGCTCGTGGCAGCCGTCGACGCTGCCGTCGTCCACGCACACGACGCGCGGGAAGACCTGTCGCAAGTCAGCGACCACGTCACCCACGCTGGTCGCCTCGTTGTACATCGGCACGATGACGCAGACGTCGTCGTGGCTCACTCGCTCGGTCACAAGGACAGGCTAGGGCGGCCGACACCTCCGTGTCCTTGAATCAATCGAACCCCACGCGTCACAAATGCCCCTACGCTGGAGCCAGTTCTGCCGAACCTGCGAGGACCTCTGCCGTGACGCTCATCAAACTCCTGCTGCTGATGGCCATCATGGTCATCGGCCTCCTGGCCTTCCGCGGGAGCACGAAACCGATCCACAAGGTGATGTGGCGGGGCTACGTGGCCCTGGTCCTGGTCGCCGCCGCGCTCGCAGTGCTGTTCCCCGACGTCCTCACCACCCTGGCCAACCAGGTCGGGGTGGGCCGAGGTGCTGACCTGCTGCTGTACGTGCTGGTCGTGACCTTCCTGCTCGTCTCCGTCGTCCTCTTCCGACGGCTGTCCGTGCTCGAGCGTCGGTACACCCACCTGGCTCGCACCCTTGCCGTGCAGGATGCGACCGCGCCGCGGGATCCGGAAGGTCAGCCGGACTGATGGCGCTGCCAGGTGTGGCGGAGAAGGCCGACCTCGCCGCGACGACGCGGGACGGTACGCGCCAGTACGTGGCGCTGGTCGTGGCCGGGTTCGCCCTGCTCCAGGCGCTGTGGATCGTCACCGTGCCTCCGTTCCGGGGAGTGGACGAGTTCGACCACTCCTACCGGGCCGCCGCCGTCGCTCACGGGCAGTGGCGGGCCACGGAGTGGACGGAGAACGGGCGGGGGATCCTGGTCACGGTGCCGGAGGAGCTCGTCGAGGCGGCGCACGGGCAGTGCGCCTCGCTCGACTACACCGGCCCCGACAACTGCTCTCCGGCCGGGCGCTCCGGGGACCTCGTCGAGGTGGGTTCCGGCGCCGGGGGCTACAACCCAGCCTTCTACGCCGTCGTCGGAGGGCTGGCGAAGCCGTTCGACGGCGTGACGTCGCTCTACGTCATGCGCGTGGCCACGGCGCTCATCTGCCTCCTCATGATCGGCATTGCCGCCTGGTCGGTCGCGATCAGGTCGCGTTCGCGATGGAGTCGGGCCGGTCTGGTCTTCGCGGTGACACCGGTGATGCTCTACTCGACCTCCATCGTGGCGCCCAACGGAGTGGAGCTGTGCGCCGCGCTGTGCTTCTGGTCGGCGCTGCTGTCCGTCGACGGCAGCGGCACCCTCCAACAGGAGCGCCGCTTGCTGTGGATCGCCGCGGGGTCGGCCTCGGTCCTGATGGTCGACCGGATGCTCGGGCCCCTGTTCGCCCTGGGCATCCTGCTCACGGTCTGGTTGCTCAACCCTTCACTGGTCCGCCACGTCGTGACCGTCCACCGCCGCACGTTCGCGCTGGCCAGCGCGGTCGTCCTGGCCGCCGCCGCGTACGCCGTGACGTGGTTCCTGGTGTCCGGGGCAGGGAGTCCGGAACCCGGGAACCACCAAGGAGGGGGTTTCGTGTGGACCCACCCCCTCCTGTGGGTCTTCCAGTCCGTCGCGGCGTTCCCGACGCGGGGCGACCCCGGCCCGATGGTCGTCTACCCGATCGTCCTCCTCATCTTCGTCACGATCGTGTCGGTCGCGCTCGCGCGGGCCACTCCCCGCGCACGGTGGGTCCTGATCCTCACCATGGCGGTGAGCCTCCTGGTCCCGCTGCTCCTGACGGCTGCGACCTATGCCGGGCGCGGATCCATGTGGCAGGGCCGTTACGGACTTCCGTATGCCATGGGGGTGGTGCTGATCGCGACCCTGGTCCTCGACCGTTCGGGCCTCGAGACCCGACTGCGCGGCGCCATCCTCACCCTGGGGTCGGTGGCGATGGGGGTCGGGATCGCCGCCTGCCTGGTCAAGTTCGTCACCGACGAGAGCGGCCGCAGCGTGTCCAGGCTCGACCCCGGTTGGCTGCAACCGGCGCCCGCCGTCCTCGTCGCCGGCACCGCGGTGGCCTGGACGCTGCTGCGCCTCGGGATGGGGGCCGGCACCCGTGTCCGGCCCTGAACCGTCGGTGACGGCGCTGATGCCCGTGCACCGCGGGATCGACCCGCGCCATCTCTCGCTGGCGATCGAGAGCGTGTTCGCCCAGACCACCACCCCCGACGAGGTCGTGATCGTCGAGGACGGTCCCCTGACCGAGGAGCAGGCGGCCGTCCTGGACGCCGTGGAGCAGCAGCACGCCCAGGTGCGACGGGTGCGGCTGACCACCAACCAGGGAGCCGGCGTCGCCAACCAGGCCGGGCTCGCCGTCGCCCGGGGCACGTGGATCATGAAGGTGGATGCCGACGACATCAACCTTCCCCACCGGCTGTCCACCCAGCTCGCCGAGTGCCTGTCGCGGGGCCTCGACGTGTGCGGCGCCGCGATGCTCGAGTTCGACCTCGACCCGGACCACCCCGTGAGGGTCCGGCGTTCGCCCGAGTCGTCGCAGGAGATCAGCCGGCGGGTGCGATTCAACAACCCCATGAACCATCCGACCACGCTGTACCGACGCGAGCTCGCCCTGGGCGTGGGGGGCTACCCGACCATGCGATACATGCAGGACTACGACCTGTTCGCGCGGATGGTGGCCAGTGGCGCCGAGATGGCGAACCTGGCCGAGCCGCTGGTGCACTTCCGGAGCGGCCGGTCGATGCGCCGCCGGCGACGCGGACTGGAGATCCTCCGGCTCGAGTGGGAGCTGCAGCGTCGCCTCCGGAGCTACGGCCTGATCGGTTGGGTGCGGACGATCCGGAACCTGGGCGTCCGCGTGGCTTTCCGGCTGCTTCCAGACGGCGGTTCCCGGCTCGTCTACGGTCACATCCTGTCGCGACCGGTCGCCCCGGTGACGCGGTCGTCCCAGGAGTCCTCGTGAAGATCACCGGCGCCATGGTCCGACACCAGGCCGTGCTCGGTGCCAGGAGCCTGCGCGACATCGCCCGCGATCCTCGTCGGACCCGAGGACTGGGTCGACTCGTCGCCACGGGCGGGCGCTCCACCATGCGGTTGCGACTGCCCTGGCTGCCGTTCCCTCTCATCGACGTCCTGGAGACCGCCGTCGTGCCGGGCGCCCGTGTGTTCGAGTACGGGGGAGGCGGCTCCACCTTGTGGTTCCTCGATCGCGGCGCGAGTGTCGTCACCGTCGAGCACCACCCGGAATGGACGCGCACCCTGCGCGGCGTCATCGACAACCGGGACTGGACGTTGCTCGAGCGCGGACTCGAGGACGACGCGCAGGCGTACGTCGACGCGATCTCCGGGTACCCGGACGGCGAGTTCGACGTCGTGGTCGTGGACGGCCGCGAACGCGTGCGGTGTGCCCTGGCCGCGGTCGACAAGGTGCGCCCGGGCGGACTGTTGATCCTCGACGACATCGACCGCGAACGCTATGCCCCAGCCCTCGAGGGCATCGCGTGGCCGCGGACCGACTACGTCGCGTTCGCTCCGGCCAAGCCGACGCTGGCCTACAGCGCGGCGTTCGAGAGACCCGCCACGGAATGAGGAGGGCGACGCGGGGTTGGGTCAGTGGCGCCCTGTGGACGACCGGCTCTGCGGCGGCGATCGGAGTCCTGGGACTCATCGCGGTCGCCGCGGCGGGACGGGCGCTCGGGGCCGATGACTACGGCGACTTCGCGTTCACGTGGGCCCTCTTCTTCGGTGTCGGAGGTGTCTTCGCTGGGCTGCAGGCAGAGGTGACCCGCACGCTGAGCACCGAGGATCGAGCCGGTGACGGACCGCCCTTGATCGTGACGTCGTTGGTGTTGGCAGGGGCCGTGTCGCTGGTCGGCGGCATCCTCGCAGCGTCGTCGGGGGTGGCCACGGGAGGGGCCTCGAGCGGCGCTGTGATCGCCCTGGGGCTGATGATGCTGGCGGCCCTGACCTTTTCCGCCGGGGTGCTGGCAGCCGAGCACCGGTGGCGCCGCCTCGCTGGCCTCATGACCATCGACGCGGGGCTCCGGACCCTCGCCGTGGTGCTGGTTGCTGCCGCGGGGGCGACACAGCTGCTGCCCGCTGCCATCGCTGTGGGAGCGGTGGCGTGGGTCGCGCTGCTGCCGAGCCCCCGACACCGAGCCAGCCTGGGAGCCGCGTTTGCGCTCCGGCGCACCGGGTTCGCTCGGCGCGCCATGCTGGCCATGGCGGCTGCGGGATGCACCTCGATCGTCGTGAACGGTCTGCCCGCGCTCGTCGCGCTGATCAGACCAGGATCCTTCGACGCGAGTGTCGCCGGTGAGCTCGCGGCCCTGGTCTTCATCCGATCGGGTCTGCTCCTCGGCGTCTACGGGCTCCGGCCGGTCATTCTTCGCTACTTCCTCAGCACCCCGGTGACGCTGCCCCTGCTCCGGACGGCTGTGACGGTCTGCGTCGTCGGCGGTCTCGCCTACGCGCTCGTGGTGGCCCTGGTGGGGCCGTGGTTGCTCCAGCTCCTGCTCGGGTCGGCCTTTGTGCTCTCTCCGCTGACGGGCGCCTGGCTCGCGGTGGGGTCGGCCGGTCTCGTCCTCATGGTGGTCGTGGGACTGGCACTGCTCGCCCAGGACCAGCACGTTGCGGCGGCGTACGGCTGGGCCGGTGCCCTCGCAGCGGCGGTCCTCCTGGTGGCCGTGGCACCGACCACCGCCAGTGCCATCGTGCTCGCGGCAGCCATCTCGCCCTGGGTGGGCGCGTTGCTGCACCTCACCGCCGCCGTGCGGACCGCATCACGGGTCAGCTAGCAAGCGCTGGACCGCGGGTCAGTCCAGGCCCAACGAGAACGCCGACTCCAGGTCGTGGCGGGAGTAGGTCCGGAACGCGATGTGGGTCTCGGTGGCGGTCACGCCCTCGACCTTGTTGAGCCGGTCGGCGACCACGGCGGCGACGTCGTCGTGGTCGGTGACCCGGACCAGCGCGATCAGGTCGATCTGTCCGGTCACGGAGTAGACCTCGCTGACGCCGTCGAGTGCGGCGATCTGCTCGGCCACCTGGGGGATCCGGGCCACGTCGGCCTTCACGAACACGATGGCGGTGATCATGGGCCGAGGCTAGCGAACTGGCTGGTGGACCGGGGTCAGGGTGCGCCGCTCGTCGAAGGGAACGAGCGAGACGCGCGCCCCGTCGGCGGCGTCGTGGAGCGCGAGGTGGCGGGTCGACCCACCGACCGGACAGCTCCACTCGCCCTCCACGCCCACGAGCCGGACCCCCGGAGACTCCAGCCAGCGCAGGATCCGCAGCGACTCCTCGGCGGTGGCCGCCGGGACCGGGCCGGGAGCGGCACGGACCGTGTCGGCAGCGAGACGCAGCCCGTCGACGAAGCCGTGGGCGTCGCCGCCGGCCGGGATCACGCCGGCGGCCGCGAGCCGGCCGTGCCGGACGACGTGGACCGCCCAGCGCCCGTCGTCCTCACGCCGGGCCGCGACGATCTCCTCGCAGCGGGAGAGCGCCGCGAGCCGCTGGGTGCGGGCGGTGGCGCGGACGAAGGCGGAGAGCCGGTCGCGGTGGACGCTCGCCTCCTCGAAGCGTTCGGCGGCCGCGAGCCCCTCCATCCGGCGGTTGATGGCGGCCACCACGTCGTCGGGGCGGCGCAGCAGGCTGTCGCGCAGCCGGCGTACGACCGCGGCGTAGGTCGCCGTGTCGGCGCTGCCGTCGCACGGGGAGAGGCACCGGCCCATCTCGGCCAGCACACAGGGCGCCCGGGAGGGGTGACGGCCGAGCCGGTCGGAGCACTGGCGGACCGGGAAGGTGTCGTGGAGGGCGGCCAGGCATCGCTCGGCCGACCGCCTGGAGGAGAACGGCCCGATGTAGTCGGCATCGTCGTCGAGCACCTGGCGGACCAGCGACAGCCGTGGCCACGGCTCTCGCGTCAGCTTGATGAAGTGGACCTTCGAGGGGTTGCGCGACCGCCGGTTGTAGGAGGGCCGGTGCTCGGCGATCAGCCGCAGCTCGCGGACCTCGGCCTCGAGGGCCGTGGCGCACTCGATCGCGGTCACCTCGGCGGCGAGGTTGACCATCTCGCCCATCCGGCTGCGGGTCTCGGAGGCGGTGAAGTAGGTGCGCACCCGGGTGCGGAGATCCTTGGACGTGCCGACGTAGAGGACCCGCTGGCGGTCGTCACGGAAGAGGTAGACGCCGGGGGAGTGGGGCAGGCCCTCGGCGAGGTGTCGCTTGCGCCGCTGGGCCGTCGAGACGCGTCCGGTGAACGTCTGGAGCTCCTCGAGGGTGTGGACGCCGACGCCACCCAGCCGCTCCATCAGGCCGTGGAGGACGTCGACGGTCGCCCGGGCGTCGGCCAGCGCCCGGTGGTTGGGGGTGGTCGTCGAGTTGAAGACCCGCGCGAGGGAGGACAGCTTGCAGTTGGGGGCGTCGTCGCGGGTGATGACGCGACGGGCGAGCACGGCGGTGTCGACCACCTCGAACCGCGGCCACGGGCGGCCCTGCAGCGAGGCGAAGTGGCGCAGGAAGCCGACGTCGAAGGGTGCGTTGTGGGCCACCAGCACACAGCCCTCGGCGAACTCGAGGAACGCGGGCAGCACCGAATCGATCGACGGCGCGCCGGCGACCATCGAGTTGGTGATGCCGGTGAGGACGGCGATGAACGCCGGGATCTCGGCCTGCGGGTCGACCAGGGTCTGGAACTCGCCGAGCACCTCGCCACCACGCACCTTGACCGCCCCGACCTCGGTGATCATCGAGCCACCCGCGGCCGAGCCGCCCGTCGTCTCGAGGTCGACCACGCAGAACGTGACCTCGCGCAACGGCCGGCCCAGCTCGTCGAACGTGCGCTGGGACTCCCAGCGGGACGGCGTCTGCGCGGTCGTGCTCACGTCGATGACGCTAGATCGCGGCACCGACAGGGTCCGGGAGGCCACGCCCTACGCTGCTCCCCGTGAGCACCCAGATTCCCGGTCCCGCGGAGCGCTGGCGTTGCGGCGGCTGCGGCAACCTGACCCGTTTCGACGTCAGTCGCGCCCGACGCACGACGGAGTTCTGGCACTTCGACCTGGCAGGAGACCACCGGGTCGAGGACACCGAGCTCCTCGAGGAGTCGGTCGAGTCGGTGACGTGCCGGTGGTGCGGTCGCGCGGACGCCGTCGAGGTGGTCGCCCGCGCGGACGTGTGAGGCCTTGTCAGTGGTCGTCGCCATGCTGATCCCATGGCGACACGAATCGACTGCGACACCTGTGTGGTGCGAGGGCTGGCGTGTCACGACTGTGTCGTGACCGTGCTGCTCGGCCCGCCCCCCGAGCTCACGATCGACGGTGAGGAGAAGCGGGCGCTCGACGTGCTCGCGGCCGGTGGCCTGGTGCCACCGCTGCGTCTCGTCGAACCCGTCGAGGGGCCGGTGATCGAGTCGGCGTGACGTGGTTCAGCCGCGTGTGCGGAAGACGAGGTGCATGATGTCTCCGCCGCGGTTGAGCACCGGCGCCGTGAGGGTTCCGACCGCCACCCCGACGACGGTCTGGACTGACGGCCGTCGGTCCATGTGGGCACGGCTCCACATTCCCCGCCAGGTCATCCCCGGCAGGCGCCCCGCGTCGACCAGGTCGAATCCCTCCTCGATGCACAGCCGCGTCAGCTGGTCCTGGTTGAAGTACCACAGGTGAGGTGAGGGGAGCCCCCTCCTGCCACAGGCGGCTGAACAGTGCGGGCGCCCGACCCCGCCGACGCGCGGCCACGGCGCCTCGGAACAGCAGACCTTGGCTCGACGGGATGTTGATACTGAGCAGGCCCCTCGGAGCGAGGTGTTCCCGAGAGGCCGCCACCACCTGGCGAGGATCCTCCATGTGCTCGAGGACGTCGTTGAAGGTGACGACGTCGAAGCGCTCGGCCTCCTCGAGAGCGTCGGGAAAGTAGCCGACCCGGGTCGGCGCCACGGAGTCGCCGGCCACGGCCTCGTCAGGTTCGAGGCCGATGGCGTCGAAGCCGGCGACCGACGCGGCACGGGTGAACCAGCCGTGGGCCGAACCGACGTCGAGCAGGAGCATGCCGGGCGGACCGGCGCGCTGGATCCGCTCCAGAACCTGGCTGCCGGTCCGGCGCCGTACGTGCCGCAGTCCCCGTTCGCGCGTGCGTTCGTCGATCGGGCTCGCGTCCTGGTTGATGGCGACCGGCAGGTCCGCTGCCCACGTCGAGCACGTGTCACATCGCAAGCACCACGCTGCCAGGTCGGGTCGGCGTCCCAAGGTGGTGCCGCACACGGTGCACGTGGTCACCGGCTCAGCATCGCACCTGGCCGGCACTTCCTCGCACCTCGCGTGGAGGGCCGACGTGTGGCGGGTGAGGTTGATGGGGCTCGTGGGACGGCGTGCGGCAGAACACACGCCGCACAGTCGCGGAGACTTGGCCGTCACGGGGATCACGACTACTGTGACCCGTCAGGTGCTCGTGGACGTGGATCAGTCCGGATCCGCGCGGGCGCCGCGCCGAGTCCAGGCCAGGGGGATGGCCAGACGGAGCCGGGGAACCACCACTTCTGGGGTGAATCGCCTGCAAGGCGGCCACTGCGGCCGAGGAGCAGGAGTAGGGCATGTCGTGCCCGAACCCGTCAGCTCACCCGGTAGGCGTACGACAAACGCAAGGAGAACGCCCGCTCGTGCTCAACGGTCGGAAGCGACTCGTCAGTGTCCTCCTCGGTCTCACCTTCGTGGTGTCCGTCGGTCTGATCCCCGGCGCCGCCCAGGCTGATCCCGACATCAGCGACGTCAGCGCACGCGTCGACGACCTCTACCACGAGGCCGAAGCGGCGCAGGAGCGCTACCACGACGCCAAGCTCGAGCTCGACGAGCTCAAGCGTGACCTCACCTCCCTCGAGGCCGACCAGGCCCGCCAGGACAGCCAGATGGAGTCCGCCCGGACGCTGGTGCGCGACTCGGTGATCCGCCAGTACCAGGGCGAGAACATGTCGGCCGTCGGCGAGGTGTTCGTCAGCGAGGACCCCAGCGCCTTCCTCGACCAGCTGTCGACGATGACGTCCTACAACGACCTGCAGTCGCAGATGTTCTCCGCCTACGCCCGCGAGGCCAAGGCGCTCGACATCCGCCGCGAGGCCACCGAGCAACGGCTCGCCGACATCGCCGCGGTCGAGAAGCGCCTGGCCGACGAGCAGGCAGAGGTCGACGCGAAGCTCGCCGAGGCCAAGGAGCTCCTCAGCCGGCTCGAGGCGGAGGAGCGCGAGGCCATGACGGCCTCCCGCAGCACCGACCGTGTCCCCGACGTGGCCGCATCGGGCAGTGCCGGAGCCGCCGTCCAGTACGCCATGGCCCAGGTCGGCGACGCCTACGTCTACGGTGCCGCGGGGCCTGACGCCTTCGACTGCTCCGGACTGACCATGGCCGCCTGGGCCGCAGCCGGAGTCGGGCTCCCTCACTCGTCCAGCGCCCAGTACGGCTCGGGCCCCCACATCGCCGCCAGCGACCTCCAGCCGGGCGACCTGGTCTTCTACTACAGCCCGATCAGCCACGTCGGCATGTACATCGGCAACGGCATGATCGTCCACGCTGCCAACCCGGGAACCGGCGTCGCCGTGTCCGGTCTCTACTCCATGCCCTACTCCGGAGCCGTCCGCCCTGGCTGACGCTCCGGCAGACAAGGCCGGTCGCCCCCGATGGTGGGTGGCCGGCCTTTCGTCGTTCCTGGCCCTGGTCGTGGCAGCCACCCTCTGGCTGGTGCTGCGGGACGACGCCTACGTGGCGCCGCCGCCCGCGCCCCCCGGGCCGCGGATCCAGCCCGCGGCGGGCGCGGCCCTGCTGCAGGACCTCGCCCGCGCGGTACGCGCCGGTGATGAGGACGCTGCCGCCGCGCTGGCGGCGAGCACCGACCAGGACGCCCAGGAGCAGCTCAGGGACCTCGTGGCCAACGCGGAGGAGATCGGGCTGCGCGACTTCTCGTTGCGCTACCTCGACGAGCGCGGCGGCATCGACCCCGAGGGCGAGTGGCCCGCGTCGGCGACCCTGTCGTGGCGGTTCGCCCGCTACGACGCAGGCCTGGCGGCCTCGGAGGTCGAGGTCGTCTTCTCGGACGACACCGACACGGTGGTCATTGCCGCGTTGGACGGGTCGGCCGCCCAGCAGGGTGCGGCCACTCCGGTCTGGTTCACCGAGCGGGTCGACGTCCGTCGTACGCCGCGGACGCTGGTGGTCGCGGTCGACCGGGCCTCGCTGTACTCCAGGCTGGCCCGCACCGCGGTCACGGTCGTGCGCCGGGTCCTGACGGACTGGCCGGCGAAGCTCGTGGTCGAGGTGCCGGCGTCGGCCGCGGGCGTCGACGCGGCGCTGGGGGTCGCACCGGGCACCTTCGGCAACGTCGCCGGGGTGACCGCCACCGTCGATGGCACGGGGTCGAGCGGAGCCCCGGTCCACGTCTTCCTGAACCCGGAACGGATGCGTGAGCTGCGGCCAGCCGGTGCCCAGGTCGTGGTCAGCCACGAGGCGGCCCACGTCGCGCTCGACGCGACCTCCAGCTCGCTGCCGGTGTGGCTCGCCGAGGGCTTCGCCGACTACGTCGCGCTCCGCGACGTGGGGCTGCCGTTGACCACGACGGCCAGCCAGATCATCCGCCAGGTGCGGCGCGAGGGCCCGCCCCGGGCGCTCCCGGACGACGCCGACTTCGACGAGGAGTCGGAGTACTTCGGCGCTGCCTACGAGGCGTCCTGGGTCGCCTGTCGGCTGCTCGCCGAGCGGGTCGGCGAGGACGAGCTGGTGGCGTTCTACCGGCAGGCCGACGGCTCCGAGAACTTCACGCGGTTGTTCCGCCGGGCGTTCGGCCTCAGCGAGCAGCGTTTCACGCAGCAGTGGCGGACCGCTTTGTCAGACTTGGCCGCGTGACCCTGACCGTACGCCGGACCGCCGCCGTCGTGACGCTGGTCGGTGCGGTCACCTTCGTGGCGCTGGCGTGGTGGCTGGTGCCGTGGGATCCGGTGGGCCGACCCGTGTCTGCGGCGAACGTCGAGGACGTGTTCACCACGGCCGAGGTGGCCCGCGCCGAGTCCTTCGCTCGCTGGGCGCGGGTGTGGGGCTGGGGGAGCCTGGCGGTCTCGCTCGGGGTGGCGTGCTGGCTGGGCTTCACGAGCGCAGGTGAGCGCCTGGTGTCGCGGCTGCCCGGTCCCCGATGGGCCGTCGTCGTGCTCGCGGTGGCCGCCTGCGCCCTGATCGGCCGCGCGGCGACCTTGCCCTTCTCCGTGGCGCTGCAGCGGCTCCGGCTCGACGCCGGCCTGTCGAACCAGGCCTGGTCCGGGTGGCTGCGTGACGTCGCCGTCTCCGAGGCGATCGGAATCGTGACGACCTCGCTCGGGCTGCTGCTCGTCGTCGGTATCGCGCGGCGCTGGCCCCGGGTATGGCCGGCGGTCGCCGGCCTCGGGCTGGCTGCGCTCGTGCTGCTCGTCTCGTTCGTCTACCCGCTGCTCGTGGAGCCGCTGTTCAACCGCTTCACGCCGCTGCCTGACGGGCCGCTCCGCACCGACATCCTGGCGCTGGCCGAACGTGAGGGCGTGAACGTCGACGACGTGCTGGTGGCCGATGCCTCACGCCGTACGACGACCCTCAACGCCTACGTGTCGGGGTTCGGCTCGACCCGCCGGGTGGTCGTCTACGACAACCTCGTGGCCGACGCGCCGCAGGACCAGACGCTCTCGGTGGTCGCGCACGAGCTGGCACACGCCCGACACGACGACGTGCTCAACGGGGCGCTGCTCGGCGCCGCCGGCGCACTGACCGCGGCGGGACTGCTCGGGCTGGTGCTCGGCCGGGGGCGCTCACCGGCGGATCCTCGCCAGGTCCCGCGGATCCTCGCGCTGCTCGCGGTGGGGACACTGCTGGCGAGCCCCGTGCTGTCGACGATCAGCCGGACAGTGGAGACGCGAGCGGACGTCGACGCCCTGGCGACGACGGAAGATTCAGCAGCGTTCGTGGCCCTGCACCGCCGGCTGGCGCTGCGGTCGTTGGCCGATCCCACGCCGCCGGCGTGGGCACAGTTCTGGTTCGGTAGCCACCCGACCACCCTGGAGAGGATCGGGTTGGCAGAGGGGACTCGCGACTAGGAGTCGCAGGACGCGCTGGCGGGCATCTCCGCCTTCATCGTGTCGCACGTGTCGGCGAACAGCTCTTTGGTGATCGGCCCCAGAGCGAAGACGGCGATCACGATCACGGCGGCTATGCCGGCGATCAGAAGCCCGTATTCAACAGCTGAGGCTCCGCGCTCACGGCGGGGAGGGGGGTCAGTCATCCGCTTTGCCTTTCTCAACAGCGAAGGCACGGCGCCACGCCGGGGGGAGTCAGTCATCCGCTTTGCCTTTCGGTGAACGCGTGGCCGTGGATGCGAAAGGGGGCCCTGGTCACAGCATGACCAGAGCCCCCAGACGCCAATCGTCAGGAGTCGCAGGTCGCAGAGATGCTGCCCGTGCCCTCGATCTCGGAGCAGGTGTCAGCGAACGCTTCCTTGAGGATGGGGCCGAGGGCGAACACGGCGACCACGATCAGGGCGGCGATGCCGGCGATGAGCAGGCCGTACTCCACGGCCGAGGCGCCGCGCTCCTCCATCTTGGCGAGGCGGGCGTTGAGCATAATCTTCAGGGTGGTGAACATTGGGGGGCTCCTTGTTTCTGTGAGTGCATTCCGGGGGGCGGAGGCACGGAACCTCCATGACTCAATGATGCTGGGCCCCGTCACTCACCGCACCCGGAGTTCGGCCGGTGTTGCGTAGTCAGTTCGGGCTATTCCCGAAGTGGCCAGTTCGGGACACCGGAGTGATGCTCGACAGCAGCCCGATCCGCATCGCGGTCACGAGAGCCTGCGCGCGGTTGGAAGCCCCTAGTTTCTGGTAGATCCGAGCCACGTGCGACTTCACCGTCGACTCCGAGAGATGGAGCTTGGGAGCGATCTCGGCCGCACTCAGTCCGTCGGCCAGCAGCAGCAGCACATCGTGCTCACGGTCGGAGAGTCGTGCGGTCGCTGCCGTCGTACGGCGCACCATCGCCTGGGCGAGCCCGGCACACAGGAAGGAGCGCGGAGAGACCGCCGCGTGGCGCGCAGCCTTGACCACCTCGGTGGAGGGCGCGTCCTTGCCCACGAACGCCGAAGCACCGGCCTCCATGGCCGCGAAGATCTGCTCGTCGCCGGCGTGCATCGTCAGCACCACCAGCCCGACCTGCCCGGAATCGCGCCGCACCCGTCGCACGACGTCGAGGCCGGTGCCGTCGGGGAGCTGGAGGTCGGTCACCACCACGTCCGGCTGGTGCTCGTCGTACATGGCGAGCGCCTCGCTGACGCTCTGGGCAGCGCCGACCACCGTCATGTCCTCCTGGGCGGAGAAGACGCCGGTCAACCCGTCACGGATCAGCTCGTGGTCGTCCACGAGCAGCACGCTGGTCATGCAGACACCTTGTCAGTAGTGGTCTGTTCGGTGAGGGAGGCACTCGCGTGTCTCGACGGAACCCGGACCGTCACCACGGTGCCGCTGGGCTCGACCGACTCGATCGCGAGGTCGGCGTCGATCAGTTCGGCGCGCTCGCGCATGATGGCGAGACCGAAAGAGTCCGGTCGACCTGCCCCTGCACCGAGCCCGAGGCCGTCGTCGCGGATCATGATCTCGGCGGCGGGCGCCACCACCCGGCACGTCACGTCGATCGCGCTCGCACGGGAGTGACGCACTGCGTTGGTCATGGCCTCCTGGGTGATCCGCAGCAGCTCCGCCTCGATCTCGGGCCGCAGCCGGGCGGTCCGCTCGTTGACGGTGACCCGGATCGGGATGCCCGAGCTCTCGCCGAGGTGGCGCGCCAGGCCGCTGACGGCCGATCCGAGGCTCTCGCTGGCCTGGACATCGGTACGCAGCGACTGGACGGAGAGCCGGACCTGAGCCACGACGGTGGAGATGCGTTCGCGCAGTCGCCGGAGCTGTTCAGCCTGGGCAGGCGACGCCGGGGCTGCGGCCAGGGCATCCACGAGATAGCCGAGAGACGCGATGTCCTGGGCGATCCCGTCGTGCATCTCGCGCGCCAGCCGCCGGCGCTCGTCGGCCGTGGCGGCGTCGCGAAGCCGGGTGAACAGCATCGCGGTGTCGAGATGGACTGCCAAGGTCGAGAGCGCCGGTCCGAGGCCCTCGAACCGGTGCTGCAACCCGACGCGATCCGCGGCCGTGCCCGCGGGCAGGATGCCCGACACGACGGCCACTGGTCCCGCTGACGTGCGGAGGGGGAGTGCGAAGGCGCGCCCGTCCAGCTCGTGGTGCTGCGACTCCCACGCCATGGCCGCCATCGACTCGAGCTGCGACGTGTCGACCGACGCCGAGCTCGAGCCCGCTACCAGTGGTGTGAGGTCGTCACCACGCTGCACGTGCACGGCCACGGCGACGACGGGCAGCTCGTTGCGGACGGTCACCGCGATGCGCGTCCCGAGGGTGATCGGATCGAGGCCGGAGCCGAGGTCGCCGGAGATCTCCAGCAGCTCACGGATCAGCTTCTGGGCATCGCGGTACGGCGTCAGCGGATCGCTCGTGAGCCGGATCTCCTCGGAGCGCAGGTAGCTCGCGATCAGTCCGAGACCGACTCCGGTGAGGATCCACATGATGGCGTCCGTGGCCTCGCTCGAGCTCAGGCCGCCGATGATCACCCAGTGCACCGCCAGCAGCGTGGCCAGCTCGGCGGACACGGCGAGCGCCACGCCGCGCACGCCGCCGCGGAGGCCGGCCGTGAACGCAGGGACGGCAAGAGCGCCCAGGGCGGTGGAGCTCTCCTCGAGGGCCCGGCCGACGACCGCTCCGACGAGGAACGCCTCGATGATCGGAAGCAGGAGCCAGGACGGGAACAGCCGGTCGGCCAGGGTCATCAGGGACCACACGGCGGCCAGGGCGAGCAGAGCCAGCAGCGACTCCGTCTCGTCGAGGATGAAGACGGGTACGGCGAGGATGACGAGGGCGAGTACCCGCGCCCCGAGCGCGAGTCGTGGGTGGTGGAGGCCGCGTCCCCCGGCGGTCATCAGCCGACGCTGTCCATGATGCTGATGACTGCCGGCCCCATCACCGCGATGAAGAGGCAGGGAAGGATCGTGAAGATCAGCGGGATGGTGATCTTGACCGGTACCTGCTGGGCCTTCTGCTCGGCCCGCTGACGCCGCTTCACGCGGATCTCGCTGGACTGGACGCGCAACACCTGGGCGATCGGGATACCGAACGCGTCGGCCTGCACCATGGCACTGACAAAAGTCTTGACCTCAGGCACTGTCGTCCGCTCGGAGAGCGCCCGCAGCGCGTCGGAGCGCCCCTGGCCGATCTGCATCTCCCGCAGCACCCGGGCGAACTCGTCGGCGAGTGGACCCTCGGTGTTCTTCGCTACCTGCTGCACCGCGGCGTCGAAGCCGAGGCCACTCTCGACGCTGATGGTCATCAGGTCGATGGCGTCCGGCAGCTCGCGCTGCATCCTCGCAGCACGGTCGTGGGCGACCTGGTAGAGGTAGAGGTTGGGAGCGAAGAAGCCCACGGCCACGGCCACGCCGCACCCGACGAATCGCATCGAGACCCCGGCCCCCATGAGCTGGGTGATCAGGAGGCCGGCGACGAAGCCCACCCCGGCGCCGAGGACCTTGAACGCGATGACGCGGTCGACGGTCCATTTGGCGGGGTTGCCCGCGAGGTCGAGCTTGCGGCCGATCCGGTCGGAGGTGTCGGCCCCGCTGAGGCGGCGACCGATGCCCAGGGCGCGGCGTTGAAACGGCGCGAGGATCCGCTCCCCGAAGGGCACGTTGAGCTCACCCGTCAGCTCGGCCGGGGCCGCCGACATCGCCTCGAGCACGGCCAGGGAGCGGTGCATCCCCTGCGGTTGCGGCTTGGAGATCGCCATCGACAGCAGCACGATCGACCCCAGAACCAGCATCACACCCATGATGAACAGCAACGTCATCTCAGACCTCCACCTTCACGAGCCGCGACATCCAGAAGACGCCGACGCCCAGCAGTGTGGCAGCACCTGCCAGCATGACCCATCCCATCGGCTCGGTGAACATCGGCATGACGTAGTCGCGCTTGGTGATGAACAGGTAGACCATGAACAGGGGAGGCAGACCTCCCAGGACCCAGGCCGAGAGCTTGCCCTCGGCGGCCAGGGCCGCGACCTGGCGGCGCATGTACTCACGCTCGCGCATCGTGGCCGACACCGTGTCGAGGAGCTCCGCGAGGTTGCCGCCGACCTGGCGCTGGATGCGGATCGCCATCACGACCCACGCGAAGTCGTGGCTGTCGAAGCGGTCCGCGACCCCCTCGAGGGCGTCGTCGAGACTGATGCCGAGGCGGGTCTCGACCAGTACTCGTTGGAACTCGCTGGAGATGGGCTCCCGGCCCTCCTTCACCACGGTGTCGATCGACTGAGCCAGCGACAGGCCTGCCGCGAGCGATCCGGAGATCAATTGCAAAGTCTCGGGGAGGGTGCTTTCGAAGGCCTTGCGCCGACGATTTCGTCGGAAGCCGAGGTAGAACCACGGACCGACGGCCCCGAGGAACAGGAACACGACTCCGACCACGAGGTTCCCGCCGCCGAGCAGCAGCCCGATCGCACCGCACGCGACGAACGCGCTGACGTGCAGCACCAGCCACTCGGCCGGTTTGAACGGGTTGCCGGCGCCCTCGAGACGCTCGGAGATCCGGACTTCGAGGGACTTGCTCGCGCCGAGCACCTTCTCCGCGGTGTTGGTGGCGACGGCGGCTGCCTGCTCGACGCCCTCGTCGGACTTGCCGCCGATGCCGGAGACACGCTCGGTGTAGGACGTGGCCAGCTCGGCACCGGTGAGCTCGGTCGGCTTGCGCGGGGCGATGATCAGCACCATCGCGATCAGGCCGACCGCGAGGGCAGCCAGGCCGCCGTACATCCAGACGGAGGTCAGGACCAGCGGCGAGGAGGTGGACGGAACCGTGGGTGACTCGACCGGGGCTTCACCGATGGGCGTGAAAGCCTCGGCTGACAGGTCACCGATGTCAGAGCCGAGCGTCACTGCCACCGTGGCTTCCACGGCGGTGACCGAGGACGGCACCTCGGCGGTCACCAGGATCTGACGCGCGAGCACGTCGGCCTGGTCGCTGAACGCCTGGCCGAGCGCCTCGGAGTCGGCCGAGACGACCTCTCCCTCGCCTGCTTCGGCGAGGTCCCCCAGGGCGTCGACGGCCTCCGGCTGGTCCTGCTCGAGGGAGACGACGTTGACCTGCACGTCGGAGTCGGCGATCGCCGACGTGACGTCGGCGAGGGGCGTGTCGCTGGTGTCCGCACCGTCGGAGAGGACGAGCAACTGCCGTTGGCCCTCGGTGCCGGCCATGTCGATGCCGGCCTGTACCCCGTCGTAGAGTCGGGTCTGCTCGCTCAGCTCGAGGTCGGCGACGACCGCTCGGGCAGCGTCCCGGTCCAGGGTCGGCTCGAGCACAGGAGTGACGTTGCTGTCGAAGGTGACGACTCCCACGTAGACGTCTTCCGGGACCGTGTCGAGGAACGTCGCAGCTGCAGCCTGTGCCGCGGCGATGCGCTGGCCACGCATCGAGTTGCTGGTGTCCATGACGAGGACGGCGGTGCGGCGCACCGAGGTCGTGGAGTCGGCCGGTGCAGCTGTTGCCGGAGATGCCGCACCGTCGACCGTGACCGACACCTCCTCGGTGTCGACCGTCGCATCCGCAGGCACCGAGACCAAGATCTGCAGGCCTTCGTCTGTCCGCTCGACGTAGGAGATGGTGGTGCCCGAGACACTCGTGCCCTCGGCTGCGTAGCCCGGGGCCCCGGCCGACACCATGAGGGCCGTGCCGGTCAGCAGGAGTCCCGCGAACGTGCTGCGCATCATGCCCTCGAGGTGGCGAACAGCAATGGGTCGACGGTCACGTTGGCGTACTGCATCTTCTCGAGGAACTTGGGTCGCAGACCGGTGGCCTTCAGGGTTCCCATGGCTCGTCCCTCGGCATCGAAGCCGGCGGCGTGGTCGTACACGAAGATGTCCTGGAGCGTGATGACGTCGCCCTCCATCCGCTCGACCTCGGTGAGGTGGGTGATCCGACGCGTGCCGTCCTTGAACCGGGTCTGGTGGACGACCAGGTCGACGGCGGACGCCACTTGCTCGCGGATAGCCCGCACCGGCAGGTCCATTCCCGCCATCAGCACCATGGTCTCCATCCTGGAGAGCGTGTCGCGCGGACCGTTCGAGTGGAGCGTGCAGATGGAACCGTCGTGGCCGGTGTTCATGGCCTGCAGCATGTCGAGGGCGGAGGCGTCGCGGACCTCACCGACGATGACCCGGTCGGGGCGCATGCGCAGGCTGTTCTTGACCAGGTCGCGAATGGTGACCTCCCCGCGTCCCTCGATGTTGGAGGGCCGGGACTCGAGGCGGACCACGTGCTCCTGCTTGAGCTGGAGCTCGGCGGCGTCTTCGATGGTGACGATGCGCTCGTCGTCGGGGATGAAGGACGAGAGGACATTGAGGGTCGTCGTCTTTCCGGCGCCGGTGCTGCCGGAGACGATGATGTTGAGACGGCCACGGACGCAGGCGTCGAGGAAGCCGGCCGTCACGGGGCTCAGCGAACCGAACCGGACCAGGTCTGCCACCGTCAGCGGGTCTGCGGAGAACTTGCGGATGGTCAGCGAGGAGCCGTCGACCGCGAGGGGTGGGATGACCGCGTTGACACGGCTTCCGTCCGGAAGCCTCGCGTCGACCATCGGACTCGACTCGTCGACGCGCCTGCCGATGCGCGACACGATCTTGTCGATCGTGCGGCGCAGGTGTGCCTCGTCGCTGAAGTGGGCCTGGACCGGACTGAGCCGACCGGAGCGCTCCACCCAGATCGAATCCGGACCGTTGACCATGACCTCGGAGACCTCGGAGTCACGCAGGAAGGGCTCGATCGGGCCGTATCCCAAGATGTCGTCACTGATGTCCTGGGTCACCTGGATCCGGTCGCTGTTGCTCAGCGGCCGGTCCTGCATGGAGAGCACGTCTCCGAGGACCACCCGGACCTGCCGGTCGAGCTCCTCGACGTCCATGGCTCCGCCGTAGAGCTTCGGCCCGAGTTGCTTGAGCAGCTCGGCGTGAACTGTCTGCTTGAGCTCCTCCAGCCGCTCCTGCTGGGTGGCCGACATCGCGCGACGGGCATCGGGACGGGCGTCGGCGCGCGGCTCGGGGCGCGCGTCGGGCGCGGCGTCGCGTGCCGAGGGTGTCGGCGCTCCCGCGTGTTTGGCCGAGTAGACGGGGCTGGTCAACGGGTCGTCCTCGACCAGCTCCGGATCGGCGAGGCGCTCGGCGAGGGGCTCGCCGGACACCAGCTCACCGGTCTCGTCGAGATCCAGGGGTGCGTCGACGGGCTCGGCCGCCCTGCGGGCAGCGGAGAGCCGGTCACCGAGGGTGCTCATTGGGTCACTTCTTTCTCCGGAACAGCCGGCCCGACTTCTCGGTCTCCGAGACCTGTGAGTCGGCAGTGGCGGGAGCGGTGGGCTGTCCGGTGAGCCGCGTGGAGAACTCCCGCAGGGTGGTGCTGAACTCGTGGTCCGGGTCCTGACGGAGCAGCGGCTGCCCGGCATTGGTCGCCGCCGCGATGTCCATGGACGTCGAGATCATGGTGGCGACCGGCATGCCCAGGATGGACTCGACCCGGTCCGCACCCAGACCGACGTTGTCATCGGCCCGGTTGAGCAGCAGGTGGCGGTGATCGCGGGCGATGTCGAGCATCTCGAGCGTCTCGAGCGCCACCTTGACGTTCTTGAGCGTCGGGACGTCGAGGGTGGCCACGATGATGCACTCGTCGGTCTCGTCGAGGGCGGTCAACGTCTGCTCGTCGAAGGCCGGAGCCGTGTCGACGACGATGTAGTCGAAGGAGTCGCGTAGCGCCTTGAGGATGCGCGAGACCAGCATCGGCGTCACGCGCTCACGTACGTCGGGGTGGTTGGGCGCCGCGAGCACCATGACCGAGTCGGCGTGGCGGGTCAGCAGCGTCTCGAGCAGCGGGGCGTCGACCGCGTCCTCGGAGCCGATCGCGTGCTCGACGGTATGACTCGGGAACAGCTGCAGGGTGATCGCGACGTCACCGAAGGCGAGGTCGAGGTCCACCAGGCACACCTTGCGGGCCCCACGGTCGGCCAGCGCGAGCGCCAGGTTGACCGAGATCGTGGTCTTCCCGACCCCTCCCTTGGGGGAGAAGACGGTGACGATCCGGCCCTGGTGCATGGCGCCGCCGGGACCACGAAGAGCGACGTAGAGCTGGTAGGCCCGGTCGACGGCGGCCCTGATGGTGTCGGTGTCGGCGATGGGGACCACGTCGCGCACGCCGGCGTGCATCGCCTCCCGCATCGTCTCGGCATCCACCGCCTCGCGGGTCAGGATGACGCTTGTGGACGGTCGGGTCAGCCGCATCCCGTCAGCCAGCGCGAGAGCGTCCGACAGCTCGACGTGAGGGCCGAGCACGACCACGTACTCCTCCGGACGATTGGCCAGCCAGGCCTGCAGACGATCAGGCTGGTCGATCGAGTGCGCCCCGGCCGGCACCGTCGACAGCAGGGTGTCGATGATGTCGGGCTTCGGGTCGACGACGACGGGCATGTCAGGACCTCACTGGAAGAGGTTGGCGGAGGTGGTGCCTGGGCTCGAGGGCCACGTCGCTGGCATCGGTCAGGAGGCCGAACGCGAGCTCGCCGTTGACCTGGCCCTGCAGAACCTTCTCGGCGTCCTCCTGCTCGAGGGCGAGCGTCATCAGGGTCCGGGGGAGCTGCTCCACGGTCTGCGCTCCGTCCTCCGTCGTGGTCGTGGTCTCGGTGGTGGTGGTTGAGCCCACGCCGATCACGGCGACTTCGTCGAGCAGCAGCCGGGTGAAGGTGGGGCTCGTCAGGAAGATCGCGACCTTGGTGCCGGGGTTGACGAAACCGGCTACCCGCGACGGGTCGGTCAGGGTGACCGAGATCGCCAGCATGCCTTTGGGAATGGCGAGCGCGCTGCTCGCCTCTGCCTCGGCTCCGAACTTGTCCGAGACGATCTGCTCGCCGGGATAGATGGGCACCGTGGCGACCGACCCGCTCAGGCTCGTGGTCGAGGTCTGGTAGTTGGGGAGGAGGTACTCCCGCGCGACGGGCTGGAGGGCGAGCTTGCCCTTGGCGGCGGCGTCGTCGATGCTCTCGCCCGCCTCGATGGGAGCCACGGCGTGAAGCACGTCGACGGTGTCGAACTGGGCTTCGGCGCGCGCCTCGGAACCTCTCACATAGAGGAAGACCAGCGCCGTGCCCAGCAAGGCCACCACGACAGCCACAACGAGCAGGATCCTTCTGCGGTCCATCGGTACCTCTCGAAAAAGTCAGGGCCGACCCGGGGGGTCGGTCGGCTCGCCCGCAAGACTGTAGTGAGAAACCTCCTGAGTCACACCCGTTTCAGTAAAAACCAGCAGAATCCTGCGGCCGGGAGATCAGGAGACGTAGAGGGCCGCGATCTCGTCCCGTTCCTCGCGCAACACCACGCTGCGCTTGAGCTTCAGGCTCGGGGTGAGCTGGCCACCCTCCTCCGTCCAGTCGTGGGGGAGCACGGCGAACTTGCGGATCGACTCGGCGCGGGAGACGGCGCTGTTGGCCTCGTCGATGGCGGCCTGGATCTCGGCCCGGAGGTCGTCGTCGTGCGCGAGCTTCGCCGCATCCGGGTGCTTGCCGTGCTCCTCGGCCCAGGGCTCCAGGGCGTCAGGGTCGAGCGTGACCAGGGCGGCGATGAAGGGCTGGCCGTCGCCGACGACGAGGCACTGGCTGACCAGGGCATGCCCGCGGACGCGGTCCTCGAGCACAGCAGGCGAGACGTTCTTGCCTCCCGCTGTCACCAGGATCTCCTTCTTGCGGCCGGTGATCCGCACGAAGCCCTCGTCGTCGACCTCGCCGACATCGCCGGTGTGGAGCCAGCCGTCGCGCCCCAGGGTCTCGCGGGTCGCCTGCTCGTTCTCCCAGTAGCCCGCGAAGACCTGTCCGCCGGTGAACAGCAGCTCGCCGTCCTCCGCGACCCTCACGGTCGTTCCCGGCAGGGGCCGACCGACGGTGCCGACCTTGTGAGCGCCGGGGACGTTGACGGTCAGCGCGGCCGTGGTCTCGGTCAGGCCATAGCCCTCGAGCACGGTCAGCCCGATGCCGCGGTAGAAGTGGCCGAGCCGGTCGCCGAGCGGTGCGCCGCCGGAGACGGCGTGGCGGCAGCGGCCGCCGAGCGCCTGGAGCAGCCGGGGGTAGACGGTCCGCGAGAAGAAGGCGTGCTGGACCCGGACCGGCACCGGGACCCGGCCGCGGTCCTGGGCGCGCGACCACTCGATCGCCGTACGGGCGGCGCGGTCGAACAGGGGACCGCGGCCGTCGGCGGTGGCCCGCTGCGAGGCGGTGTTGAACACCTTCTCGAAGACCCGCGGCACCGCCAGCACGAACGACGGCTGGAACTCGCCGAGCCGGTCGACGAGATGGAGCACGTCGCTGGTGTGGCCCAGTCGCACCCGGCGCTTGACGCAGCCGATCTGGATGATCCGGGCGAAGATGTGGGCCAGCGGGAGGAAGAGCAGCGTCGAGGCGCCGTCCTCGAACAGCTCGTCGAGCTCCTCCGTGGCGACGCCCAGCTCGAACATGAAGTTCCCGTGGGTGAGCATGCAGCCCTTGGGTCGTCCAGTGGTGCCCGACGTGTAGATGAGCGTGGCCAGGTCGAGCGGCGTCGCTGCCTGCCGGCGCGCCTCGAGGGCCTCGTCGGTGATGTCGGCGCCGATCCGGGTGAGGACGTCGATCCCGTTGTCGTCCAGCGACCACACGTGACGCAGGTCCTCGAGCTCGCTCCGGACCTCGGCGATGCGGCTCACGTGGGAGGCCCCCTCGGCCACCACCGCGCAGGCGCCCGAGTCGTGGAGCACCCAGCCGATCTGCTCGGCGGACGTCGTCTCGTAGACGGGGACCGTCACCCCGCCCGCGAACCAGATCGCGTAGTCGACCAGCGTCCACTCGTAGCGGGTGCGGGAGATCAGCGCGACCCGGTCTCCGGGCTCGATGCCCGCGGCGAGAAGCCCCTTGGCGACGGCGCGGACCTCGGCCAGGAACTCGGCGGCGGTGACGTCGTTCCAGGCCTGACCGTCGTGGCGGCTGAACACCACCGCGTCGCCGTGGCGGGTGCCGTTGGTGACGACGTCGTCGGTCAGGTTGCCGGTGGCAGGGATGTCGACCGCGAGCGGGGTGGAGTACTCACGCACGATGCCTCCTGCGTCCTCGGCCGGGTCGGGTCCAGCGGTCTCGCGGCAGGCTACCCCTGATGCCGGGCGGGGCTCAGAACCTGGTCCGCTACGCTCGCTGGCCATGGCGGAGCAGACCACTTCTTCGATCGTCATCGACGCCGAGCCGGCCGCGGTGATGGAGGTGATCGGTGACTTCCCGGCCTACCCCGAATGGGCCAAGGGAGTCCAGGAGGCCACGGTCGTCGAGGACGGCCCCGAAGGGTGGGCCGAACAGGTCTTCTTCCGGCTCGACGTCGCCCCCATCAAGGACGAGTACACGCTCGCCTACCAGTGGGACGGGTACGACGAGGTCACCTGGACCCTGGTCTCGGGCAAGATGCTGCGCGCCCTCGACGGCGCCTACACCTTGCGTGACCTCGGCGGCGGTCGCACCGAGGTGACCTACCGGCTCGCGCTGGACGTCTCGATCCCGCTGATCGGCATGCTCAAGCGCAAGGGGGAGAAGATCCTCATCGACACCGCGCTCAAGGGCCTGAAGAAGCGCGTCGAAACCCACCCACGATGACTCTGCCGTGAGGGTGGTTCTCTTCACCGGCAAGGGCGGGGTCGGCAAGTCCACCGTCGCTGCCGGGACCGCCGCGCTCTCCGCCGCCGCCGGTCACCGCACCCTGGTGCTGTCGACCGACGCCGCGCACTCCCTCGCCGATGCCTTCGACGCCCACGTCGGCTCCGAGCCGACCGAGGTGGCCGAGCGGCTCTTCGTGCAGCAGGTCGACGCCCAGCTGCGGTTCGAGCAGTCCTGGGCCGAGATCCAGGGCTACCTGCTCTCGGTGCTCGACGTCGCGGGGGTCGATCCGGTGGCCGCCGAGGAGCTCACCGTGATTCCGGGCGCCGAGGAGGTGCTCGCGCTCCTCGAGCTGCGGCTCCAGGCGCGCTCGGGGCGCTGGGACGTGATCGTGGTCGACTGCGCGCCGACCGCCGAGACCCTGCGGCTGCTGGCGCTGCCGGAGGCGCTCGGCTGGTACATGCAGCGGGTGCTCCCCATCGAGCGCAGGGTCGTGAAGACCCTGCGACCGGTGCTGTCCCGCGCGGCCGGGGTCCCCATGCCGGAAGACACCGTCTTCGACGCCGTCGAGCGCCTGCACGCCGAGCTCGACGAGGTGCGCGCGCTGCTCTCCGGACCGGAGGCGAGCGTCCGGCTGGTGCTGACCCCCGAGAGCGTCGTGCTCGCCGAGGCGCGACGCTCCTACACGACGCTCTCGCTCTACGGCTACCGCGTGGACGGCGTCGTGGCCAACCGCGTCTTCCCCGCCGAGGGTGCCGACGACTGGCGCGCGGGCTGGGTGGTGTCCCAGGACGCGGTCCTCGAGCAGGTCGGTCAGTCGTTCGCCGGGCTCGCGCTCTGGCGCTCGGTCTACCGGTCCGCCGAGCCGGTCGGCGTACCCGCCCTCGCCGCGCTCGCCGCCGAGCTGTACGACGGACACGATCCGCTCGCCCTGCCGACCGGGGACGGCCCGTTCCGCGTGGAGCGGACGGAGCGCGGCGCCGTGCTCCATCTCGCGCTGCCGTTCGTCAGCCGGGCGGAGGTCGACCTCGCCCGCCACGGCGACGAGCTGGTGGTCACCCTCCACGGTCCCGGCACGCCCACGCCTGGAGGCGCCGCCTCGGGCACGTCCGTCGGGTCGTATCGTCGGCTGCTGACCCTCCCTGCGGTGCTCGCCAAGTACCGCACGACCGGTGCCCGGGTCGAGCAGGGTGAGCTGCAGGTCAGGTTCGAGGAGAAGGTCACGTGAGCACGAGCGCAGGCGGCACCGACGGCCCGGAGGACCCCGGGGGTCCCGGCGACGTCGGCAGTGTCGGCGAAGAGGCGGCCAAGCTGTTCGGCGCGCTCTCGGAGTGGGCCCGCGACCACGGTCCCGAGCTGTCCCACGGGCTCTCGGGGCTCGCCGGCCAGGCCGCGGCCGCCGCGCGCGAGGTCGAGCGACCACGTCGACACCGGCGCCGCCGAGTGCAGCTACTGCCCCGTCTGCCGCACGGTCCACGTCATCCGCCAGGCGAGCCCGGAGGTCCGCGACCACCTGGCGGTGGCCGCCGCCTCGCTGATGCAGGCAGCGGTCGGCGTACTCGCCGCCACCGCCCGGGGGGCCGACTCCGACCGCGCCGCCGGGGTGGAGAGAATCGACCTCGACGGGGACGACGGCGAGTGGCCGGAGGACGAACAGTGAGCCTGGCCTGCGGGGTCGACGTCGGCGGCACGAAGATCGCCGGCGGCGTCGTGGACGACGACGGCAGGGTCATCGAGAAGCTGCGGGTCGAGTCGCCGGCGACCGACGCCGAGGCGATCGAGGAAGCGATCGCCGACCTGGTGCGGCAGCTGGCCTCCCGTCACGACATCGCCGCCGTGGGAGTCGGGGTCGCCGGCTACATCGACCGGGCCCGAGCCAGGGTGCTGTTCGCGCCCAACCTCGCGCTGCGCGAGGTCGACCTCAAGGCCGAGCTCGAGGCCCGGGTCGACCTGCCCGTGGTCATCGAGAACGACGCCAACTCGGCGGCCTGGGGCGAGTTCCGCTTCGGCGCCGGCCACGACGTCGACGACCTGATGCTCGTGACCGTCGGCACCGGCGTCGGCGGCGGGCTGGTCCTCGACGGCGAGCTCTACCGGGGCGCGTTCGGCGTCGGCGCCGAGATCGGCCACCTGCGCGTCGTGCCCGACGGCATCCTGTGCGGCTGCGGTCACCATGGCTGCTTCGAGCAGTACGCCAGCGGCACGGCCCTGGTCCGCGAGGCGCGGCAGATCGCCGCCAACGGAGTGCCCGCTGCCGATGCCCTGCTCCAGCGGGCAGGCGGCACGGTGGACGCCATCGACGGACCGATGATCACCGCAGCGGCGCGCGACGGCGACCCGTTCGCGATCGGTCGTCTGGCCGAGCTCGGCCACTGGCTCGGCGCCGGCATCGCCTCCCTCGTGACCGTGCTCGACCCGGCCGTGGTCGCGATCGGCGGCGGAGTCAGCGAGGCCGGAGACCTGCTGCTGGAGCCGCTGCGCGAGGCGTTCGGCACCCACCTGCCCGGCCGCGAGCACCGGCCGCTGGCGGAGATCAGGCGCGCCACGCTCGGCAACGCCGCAGGGATGATCGGTGCCGCCGACCTCGCCCGCCACTGAGCCCGAGCGGGGGCCGCTGGTCGTCGGCGTCGACGTCGGCGGGACCAAGGTCCTGGCCGGCGTGGTCTCGACCGATGGCCAGGTCCTCCGCACCGCCCGGGGCGTGACGCCGGGCCGGATGGCTACGCCCGAGGCCGTCGAGGAGACCATCGTCGAAGCCGTGCACCGTGTGGCAGACGGCCGACCGGTCGCAGCAGTGGGCATCGCCGCGGCGGGCTTCGTGGACCAGTCAGGTGCCCGGGTCGTGTTCGCGCCCCACCTGCCGTGGCGCGGCGAGGACGTCCGCGCCAGGCTCACCGGCCTCCTCGACGTCCCGGTCTACCTCGACAACGACGCGACCTGCGCCGCTCACGCGGAGGCGTCGTACGGCGCCGGCCGGGGTGTCTCGTCGATGGTGCTGGTGACGCTGGGCACCGGGATCGGCGGCGCGCTCGTCCTCGACGACCGGACCTGGCGCGGCGCCAGCGGCATGGCCGGCGAGTTCGGCCACATGCAGGTCGTGCCCGACGGCGCGCCGTGCGAGTGCGGCCGGCGCGGCTGCTGGGAGCAGTACTCCAGCGGCAACGCGCTCGTGCGCGACGCCCGCTCACGGCTCGGTGCCGAGCCGACCGTGCTGTCCGAGCTGTGCGAGGGCGACCCGGACCGGTTGACCGGCCCGATGGTGGCGGCGGCCGCTGCCGACGGCGACCTGGTCGCGCGGGGGGCGTTCACACGGATCGGGGAGTGGCTCGGGGTCGGCCTGGCCAACCTGGTGGCGGCGTTCGACCCCGCATTGTGCGTGGTCGGCGGCGGCGTCTCCGAGGCGGGCGACCGGCTGCTCGAACCCGCCCGTGAGGCACTGGCCCGGTCGCTGGTGGGTGCCGGGCACCGCGTCGTACCGCCGGTGGTCAGGGCGGCACTCGGCCCGGAGGCGGGCCTGATCGGCGCCGCCTCGCTCGCTCGCGCCGCCGTGGTGGGATAGTCCCCGAACGTTCGGTCGTGGAAGAACTCGTCCGACGACCCAGATCCGGGGACTACCGAGTCAGCCGATCACGGCCGGCGGTAGTCCGGGACGAGCTCGCGGGCGAGCTGCTCCAGGAAGAGGCCGACGTCGGTGACGATGCCGCGCGCCTGCGAGGAACCGCGGTCGGCGAGCTTGGTGACGGTGGCCGGGTTGATGTCGACGCACACCAGCGGGATCGAGGCGGGGAGGATGTTGCCGGTCGCGACCGAGTGGAGCATGGTCGCCACCATCAGGCAGAAGCCGACGTCGGTCAGGGCTCCTCGCATGGCGCGCTGCCCCTCGATGACGTCGGTGTGGACGTCCGGCAGCGGACCGTCGTCACGGACCGAACCGACGAGGACGAACTCCTTGTCGTGCGTGACCAGGGCGTGCATGATCCCGCCGGTCAGCACGCCGCTGTCGACGGCCGCCTTGATCGAGCCCTCCTTGCGGATCGTGTTGAGGGCCCGGATGTGGTGCTCGTGACCGTGCTCGACACCGTGACCGTGAGCCAGGTCGACGCCGAGCGAGGTGCCGTAGAGGGCGGACTCGATGTCGTGGGTCGCCAGCGCGTTGCCGGCGAAGAGCACGTCGACGAAGCCCGCGTGCACCATCGCCACCATGGCGGGGGCGGCGCCGGTGTGGACGACGCCCGGCCCGCCGACCCAGAGCACCTTCTTGCCGAGGGCCTTCGCCTCGCGCATGCCGTCGGCGACCTGGCGCACCAGCACCGCCTGGGGCTTCTCCGAGGACACGTCGGACTCCATGAAGCCGAACGAGTCGCTGCCCTGGTCGACGACGGGGATGTCGACGCGGATGCCGTCGGCACCGGTCACGAGCCACATGCCGGCTTTCACGTCCGACATCGGCAGGGTCCGGATCGCGCTCGGGGTGTCGCCGTCGAGGTCGACGACCAGGCCGCAGTCCATCTCGGGGTTGCCGACCTGGATCCACCGGCCCTGGATGCGGACCTTGGTGTCCAGGTTGGTGGTCGAGTAGAAGCCGTCCGGGAAGACGCCGTCGTGCTCGGCCTGCACGATCGTGGCCTCGCCCGGGTGGACCTGGTTGACGCCGCGGGTCTGGAGCCGCATCAGCAACCGCTGCAGCGACTCGTCGTCCTCGGCCGAGAGGTTGATGGTCGCGGTGGACATGTCTCCCGCCTCATGGCCGACGTCGATCTTGGAGATCACCCAGTCGCCGCCGTACTCCCGGATGTCGCCGAGGATGCGGCTCAGGATGCCGCTGTCCATCAGGTGGCCGGTGACTTCGACGGTCTCTTTCACGCTCACGTCGCGAGCGTAGCGAGCGGGGCCGGCCGGTCGAGGGGCGGGCGCGTCGGATCAGCGTGGCAGCGGGATCTAGAGCCTGGCGCCGTCGTCGAACGGGTCGCGCCCGCCGCGCTGCATCGTGAACACGAGGTAGACGAAGCTGCCCACGAACCCGCTGACCATCAGGTAGCCGAGCCAGGTCGGCAGGTACACCCCTGCGAGCAGCAGGACCAGCAGCAGCGCCGGCACTCCGAACACACCGACCCACGGCAGGTGGCGCGGCAGGTCGAGTCGCGGCAGCGGCGGGGGCTCGGGCGGGACGAAGCGCTCGGGCTCGTCGTGGTGCCGGTCGACCTCGTCGTCGGTCGACGCCTTCGGCTCGACCTCGACGGCCGGGGGTGCGAGGTCCTCGACCTGCGGCCGGTCGCCGTAGTTCTCGACGATGGACCGCCAGGCCTCGTCGTCGTTCGTGCCGCTCACCCGATCGAGGGTACGTGAGCGCACCGAGACGCGCCCCTCCGATTGGTCACGAACGGCAGCAGATCGGCCCGGATTTCTGCCGTTGGGGACCAATCGGCAGGTGCCTGACCCGCCAGCCGGGGCGGGAGGAGCGCCTCACCCAGCCGTCACGCGGGCCACGAAGTCGGCGGACTCGTCGTAGATGGTCTCGGCGTCGTGGTCGAGCGTCGCGACGTGGTAGCTCTCCTCGAGCACCCGGTGGGTCACGTCGCGCGAGGAGACCGCCGCGAGCACGGTGTCACGCGACGACTGGTCGATGACGTGGTCCTCGCGCGACTGGAAGTAGAGCAGCGGCTGGGTCACCTTCGGCAGGTCGGGGACGACCGACTTCCACATCCGGGTCACCTGGAACAGCCCCTTGAGCGGCAGCCGCGGGTAGCCGTGCTCGTCCTGACCCGGCTTCTTCATGTCGTTGATGACGCCGGCGAGCGACGGCACCACCCGCTGCAGCACCGGCAGCGCCACCAGCTCCTTGCGGTTGCTCGACAGGAACGGGTTGACCAGCACGATGCCGGCGACGTCGCCGGGACGTTCCTCGGCCAGGCGCAGCGCCACCGATCCACCCATCGAGAGGCCCGCCACGACCACCGCCTCACAGTCGGCGAGCAGCCGGTCGAGGGCGGCGGAGGCGGTGTCGTACCAGTCGCTCCACTCGACCTGGTTGAGGTCCTGCCAGCGGGTGCCGTGGCCGGGCAGCAGCGGCACCTCCACGGCGTACCCGCGTCCGGCCAGGGCCTCGGCCCACGGCCGCATCGACGCGGGCGATCCGGTGAAGCCGTGGACCAGCAGCACGCCGATCGGGCGACCACTCGTCAGGTCGGGGGTCGCGGGGGCCGACATCGGCTCGGCGAGGGGGTGCATCGTCATGGCGGGATTCTGCACCACCGGAGCCCAACGGGAGGGTCTAGGCTGGCCCCGATCTCGGGCCGGCGAGGTCCTCGGGGCGGGCGAGGAGGCGCGACGTTGTTCTACTGGTTCCTGAAGTGGATCGCGATCGGACCGTTGCTGCGCGTCATCTTCCGGCCCCAGGTCGAGGGCGAGGAGAACGTCCCCGAGGACGGTCCCGCCATCCTCGCGAGCAACCACCTCTCGTACGCCGACTGGCTGTTCATGCCGCTCACGCTGACCCGCCGGGTCACCTTCGTCGCCAAGGCGGAGTACTTCACCACCCCGGGCATCAAGGGCTGGTTCCAGAAGAAGTTCTTCTCCGGCGCCGGTCAGGTGCCGATCGACCGCGGCGGCGCCTCGGCCGCCGAGGGCGCGCTGTCCTCGGCCCGCCGGATCCTCGAGAGCGGCGAGCTGTTCGGCATCTACCCCGAGGGCACCCGCTCCCACGACGGCCGGCTCTACCGCGGCAAGACCGGCGTCGCCCGGCTGGCCCTCGAGACCGGCGTGCCCGTCGTCCCCGTCGCGGTGCTCGGCACCGACGTGGTGGCGCCGCCCGGCAAGAAGTTCGGCACGTTCACCCGGCCCGGCGTCCGCTTCGGCAAGCCGCTGGACTTCTCCCGCTACGAGGGCATGCAGAACGACCGCTACATCCTGCGGTCGATCACCGACGAGATCATGTACGAGATCATGCGGCTCTCCGAGCAGGAGTACGTCGACATGTACGCCACCCGCGCCAAGGAGGAGTCCAAGCGACTCGAGCGGGAGGCGAAGGAGGCCGAGGCCGCGGCGGAGGAGCCTGAGATCGACGTCGCCGACGAGAAGCAGGCGTCCTGAGCGACACGCGCCCTCGCCGGCGGCTCTGGTCGCGGCCGGACCTGGCGGTCGAGGACCGGATGTTCCGGGCGCTGGCGATCCTGCGCGTCGTCGTCCTCGTCAACGCCGTCGCGCTCAACGTCTACCGCGCCGACAACTTCGACCGTCCCGGCTTAGGGGTGGCCTGCGTCCTGCTGATGGTCGGCTGGACCGTCGCCATGATCGCGGCGTACGCCGAGCCGGCCCGGCGCACGGCGTACCTGCTGGTGGCCGACCTCGGGGTCGCACTCGCGCTGATGCTGGTGTCGCCGCTGGTCAAGGGTGACGACCTGCGCGCCACCGTGCCGGGCTTCTGGGTCATGGGTGCCCTGCTCGCGTGGGCGATCCACTGGCACTGGCGCGGCGGCCTGGTCGCGGGCGTGGCGCTGGCGGCCGCCGACCTGTCGGTGCGCAGCGAGGTCAGCCAGGCCACCTACGGCAACGTCTTCCTGCTGCTGATCGGCGGGCCCATCGTCGGCTTCATGTGCGAGTCGCTGCAGCGGATGGAGCGCCAGCGCGACGCCGCGGTGCGGCAGGCGGTCAGCGGCGAGGAACGCGCCCGGCTCGCCCGGGCGGTGCACGACGGCGTGCTCCAGGTGCTGGCACTGGTGCAGCGGCGCGGCGCCGAGCTCGAACGGCTCTCGCCGGAGTTCGCCGCGCTCGGCCGGCTCGCCGGGGAGCAGGAGGTCGCGCTCCGGTCGCTGATCCGGCAGCAGGACGTGCAGGACGACACCGGCGCGACCGACCTCGCCTCCGCCCTGGAAGCGCTGACCCGCGCCGTGACGCTGCCGGTCACGGTGTCGGCGCCGGGTCACCCGGTCGAGCTCCCGGCCCCGGTCGTGTCCGAGCTCGTCGCCGCGGTGCGCGCCTGCCTCGACAACGTCGCGACCCACGTCGGGCCCGACGCGCCGGCGTGGGTGCTGCTCGAGGAGACCGCCGACGAGGTCACCGTCTCCGTCCGCGACGAGGGCCAAGGCATCGCGGCCGACCGGCTCTCCGAGGCCGAGGAGCAGGGCCGGCTCGGCGTCTCGCAGTCGATCGTCGCGCGGGTCACCGAGCTCGGGGGCCGGGCCGCGCTCGACACCGGCAGCCACGGCACGGAGTGGGAGCTCGTCGTGCCGCGCCGCCGTACCCTCGACGCGTGACCATCCACTCCGGCCACCCGTTCGCGGACGCCGAGCCCGACCCCGTACGTCGCTTCCGCGGTCGGCTGGGGGCCGGCGTCACCCTCTGGACCGCAGGTGGCCTCGAGGCGCGCGCGGGGCTCACTGTCACCTCCCTGATGGTGGCCGGGGGAGAGCCGGGTCGGGTGCTGGCGCTGCTCGACCCCGACGCCGACCTGACGCTGGCCCTCGAGGAGTCGCGGCGAGGCGTCGTCCAGGTGCTGTCGTGGCGGCACCGGCAGCTCGCCGACGCGTTCGCCGGGACCGCCCCGGCTCCGGGCGGGGCCTTCCGCACGGGTGACTTCATCGGCACCGCCTCCGGGCCGCGCCTGCTCGACGCCGAGGCGTGGGCCTCGGTCGCAGTCGAGGACGTGCGTGACGTGGGCTGGTCGCGGCTGGTGACCTGCACCCTCGACGAGGTCGTCGTCGGTGACGACGAGGAACCGCTGCTGCACCGGCGTGGTCGCTGGATCCGCCCGGGCGGAGCACTAGGTTCGGCGCCATGACGGAGCAGGGGAGCGAGCGCCCGGTCCGGGTGATGGTCGTCGACGACCACCCGATGTGGCGCGACGCCGTCGAGCGCGACCTCCAGGAGGCAGGCTTCGACGTCGTGGCGGTCGCCGCCGACGGGCACCAGGCGCTGGCACGGTTCCCCGCGGCCCGGCCCGAGGTCGTCGTGCTCGACCTCCAGATCCCCGGGCCCAACGGCGTGGAGGTCACCGCGCAGGTGCTCGCCCACGACCCGTCGGCGCGGGTGCTGATCCTGTCGGCCTCGGGCGAGCAGGCCGACGTCCTCGCCGCGGTCAAGGCCGGCGCGACCGGCTACCTGGTGAAGTCGGCGTCCCGACCCGAGCTCCTCGACGCCGTACGCCGGGTGTCGCTGGGCGACACGGTCTTCACTCCCGGCCTCGCCGGCCTGGTGCTCGGCGAGTTCCGTCGCATCGCCGACGCGCCCGCGGAGGAGACCGGCGACGGGCTGACGGAGCGGGAGACCGAGATCCTCAAGATGGTCGCGAAGGGGATGTCCTACAAGCAGATCGCCGAGCGGCTCGTGATCTCCCACCGGACCGTGCAGAACCACGTGCAGAACACGCTGCGCAAGCTGCAGATGCACAATCGCGTGCAGCTGACCCGCTACGCCATCGAGCAGGGTCTCGACGACGACGATGAGTGAGTGGCGCCCCGCCTCGACCGGGGACGCCCTGCTGCTCGCCGACCTCGAGCGCGACGCCAACCTGGTGGCGCTCGGTCACGTCTTCCCGCCCGCCGCGCACCCGTTCCCCTACGACGGCGTCCTCGCACGCTGGCGTTCCCTGCTGGCAGGCGACGTCACCGTCGAGGTCGTCGAAGGTGCGGGTCGGCTCGACGCGTTCCTCGCCCACGACACCACGACCCTGCGACACCTCGCGGTCCATCCCGACCGCTGGGGCTGCGGCCTCGCGAGCTCGGCGGTGGCTCGTGCGGTGGCGGCGGGAGCCACCCGGCTCTGGTGCCTGGTCGACAACGCTCGTGCCCGCCGTCTCTACGACCACCTCGGCTGGCGCCCGACGGGGCAGAGCCGCACGGCCGAGTGGCCGCCGTACCCGGTGGAGATCGAGTACGGCGCGCCGGTCGGTCGCTGAGCGATCAGGCGCCGATGATCCGGTCCAGGGTCTCGGCGTCGCGTGCCACGACGGCCGTGCCGTCGTCGAGCAGGATGATCGGCCGCTGGATCGCGCGCGGGTGGGCGACCAGGCCGGCGACCCAGTCGTCGCGGTGCGCCGCGTCCCTCGGCAGGTCACCGAACCCCGCCTCGGTGCTCTCCTGCTCGCGGGCGACGTCCCACGGCTCCGCCCCGAGCCGGCTCAGGATGTCGCGCATCTCCTGGGGCGTGGGCGGCTCGTCCAGGCACGACCGGGTCTCGTAACGCTCGCCTGCGCGCTGCAGTCCTTCGAGGGCGGCCCGGGTCTTGCTGCACGCCACGGTCACCCAGACTTCCACCGCCACATCCTAAGATCCGAAGGTGACCGACGACCTGCTGGGCATCGCCGACGAGCTCTATGCGCTGCCGCTGGGTGACTTCACGGCGGCGCGTGACGCGCGGGTGAAGGAGCTGAAGGGCACCGATCTCGCCGCGCCGGTCAAGGCGTTGAAGAAGCCGTCGCTCGCGGCGTGGGTCGTCAACCTTCTCGTTCGCCGCGACGCCGAGCAGGCCAGCCAGGTGCTGGAGCTGGGTGCGGCCCTCCGCGAGGCCGCGGCCGGGATGCAGGGCGAGGAGCTGCGGGCGCTGACCCGGCAGCGGCGCCAGCTGACGGCCGCCGTGACGACCGGCGCACGCTCGCTCGCCGCCGACGCCGGGGTGAAGGTCACCCAGGCGGTCGCCGACCAGGTCGAGGCGACGCTCACCGCGGCCATGCTCGACGCGCGGTGCGCCGAGGCGGTCCGCAGCGGCCTGCTGGTCACCGCGCTGGCCTCGACCGGCGTCGACGACGTCGACCTGGGCGCTGCGGTGGCGACGCCCGAGGCGCTCGGCTTCACGGCACGTCCGGTGGAACCGGCCCCGCCCGAGCTCCACCTGGTCCCCGACCCGGACGCGGACGAGAAGGCGGTCGCGGCCGCCGAGGAGCAGGTGGCCGAGGCCGAGGGAGTGTTGACCGCGGCCCGGTCTGCGCTCGCCGACGCGGCCGGCACCGTGGCCGAGCTGGAGGCGCGGGCGATGCAGCTGCAGTCCGAGATGGACGAGCTGCGACGCCGCCTGGCCGACCTCGAGTCGACGTACGAGCAGGTCGACGAGGAGCTCGCCGACGCCGAGGACACCCGCGCCGAGGCCACCGACGAGGTCACCCAGGCGGAGCGGGCCCACACCCAGGCGACCGCCGCTCTCGACCGGCTACGGGGATAGTCCCCGCAGCTTCACACAACACATGCCGGGCTCGGGCTCGAGGCGGGCGATGACGTCGGAACGCCCCAGGCCGTCGACCACGCCCTGGACGAACTCCTGGTTGAGGCCGCAGACCAGCGCGGTGTGCTTCTGCGCCAGAGAGTCGAAGGGACAGTTGCGGAGCGTGACCACGTCGTCTGCGACCTGGGGCTCGAAACCCTGTCCGGCCAGCACCTGCGCCACCGCGGAGAGCGACGGCTCCGCCTCGGCACCCGAGACCGACCCGCCGACCTGGACCCCTTCGTCGCGGGCGCTCCCGGCCAGCGCGCGGTCCAACGACTCACCAGCGGCCGAGCGGGTGATCGCGGCCGCGAGGATGTCGCCGACCAGGTCGTAGCGCCGCGGCGGCAGGGACACGGAGAACTCGCGGTCCGCCCGGCGGTAGAGCTTGCTCGGCCGGCCGGCACCGGGCCCGCTCCTGCCGGTCAACCGGCGGTACTCCACCTCGAGCAGACCCTCCTCCACCAGCCGGTCGAGGTGGAAGCTCGCGGTGTGGCGGGCCACGCCCAGGGCGAGCGCCGCCTGCTCGCGACCGACCGGCTCGGCAGCGGCGGCGACGTAGTCGTAGAGCGCACGCCGGTTCTCGTCGGCCAGTGCGCCGATCCCGGAGGCCTGGTCGGCGAGGTTCACCCGTGAAGTCTAAAACAGAAAGTGCTTGACACAAGAGATCGAACGGAGTTTTCTAAGGTCAAAGAACACCGATTTTAGAAGGAGGCGCATGACCCTCGCGACCGCCCCGACCCGGATCACCCGTTCCGCGCCGACGCGCGACCCGGATGCGGCCCAGCTGGCAGCGGCCGACCTCCTCACCGCCCTCGGCGTCGATCTCGACGACCCGAACCTCGTCGAGACCCCGCGGCGGATGGCGCAGGCACTGCTCGAGATGACGACGGTGCCCGCCTTCGACCTGACCACGTTCCCCAACGACGAGGCGTACGACGAGCTGGTCCTGGTCCGCGACATCCCGCTGCAGTCGCTGTGCGAGCACCACGTGCTCCCGTTCGTCGGTGTCGCCCACGTCGGGTACCTGCCCGGCGACCGGATCCTCGGGTTGTCGAAGTTCGCCCGGATGGTCACCTTCCACGCGCGTCGTCCGCAGACCCAGGAACGTCTGACCCAGCAGATCGCGGACGACCTGAACCAGCGTCTCCGGCCTCGTGGCGTGGGGGTCGTGATCGAGGCCGAGCACACCTGCATGACGCTGCGCGGCGCCCGGGCGCCCGGCACCCGGACGCTGACCTCGACCTTGTTCGGCCAGCTGCGAGACGATCCACGGAGCCGGGCCGAGTTCCTCGCATTCACCAGGAGGCAACCGTGAACATCGTGATCGTCGGAGCCGGGTTGGCCGGCGCCAAGGCCATCGAGGAGCTGCGCGAGCAGGGGCACGACGGCGACGTCACCCTGGTCGGCGCGGAGCTGCACACGCCCTACGAGCGACCGCCGCTGTCCAAGGGAATCCTGCTCGGGACCGACGAGCCGGACCAGCCGTTCGTCCACGAGGCGTCGTGGTACGCAGAGCACGGCGTCGAGCTGGTGACCGGCGACCCGGCGACCTCGGTCGACCTCGCGGGGCACGAGGTCGCGGTCGGGGACCGTCGGCTGCCCTACGACCGGCTGCTGCTCGCCACCGGGGCGCAGCCGCGGCGGCTTGCGACCTTCGACGAGTCCGGCCTCGACGTGACCTACCTGCGTACCCTCGAGGACTCGCTCGCCCTGAAGGAGCGCCTGTCCGGGACCCTGCTGGTGATCGGCGCCGGCTGGATCGGGCTCGAGGTCGCGTCCGCGGCCAGGCAGGCCGGCGGCGACGTCACGGTCGTCGAAATGGCAGACCTCCCGCTCGAGCGGGTGCTCGGCCGCGAGATCGGGGCCAGCTTCGCCGAGCTCCACCGCGAGCACGGCGTCGACCTCCGGCTCGGCGCCTCCGTCGACGCCATCGACGGCGGCACGGTCCGGCTCGGCGACGGGCACCAGGTCAGCCCGGACCTGGTCGTGGTCGGGATCGGCGCCGGTCCCGACGACCGGCTGGCGGCCGAGGCCGGCCTGGACACCGACGGGGGCGTCCTCGTCGACGGCCGGCTGCGTGCCAGCGACCAGCACGTGTTCGCCGCCGGAGACGTCGCCAACCACGACCACCCCACCCTGGGTCGGCTCCGGGTCGAGCACTGGGACAACGCCATCGAGCAGGGCAAGCACGCCGCGCGCTCCCTGCTGGGGGACGAGGCGCCGTACGACCGGCAGCCCTACTTCTTCACCGACCAGTACGACCTCGGGATGGAGTACGTCGGCCACGTCGGGCCGGACGGCTACGACGAGGTGGTGGTCCGCGGCGACCTGACCGGCGACCGGGTGTTCAGCGCGCTCTGGGTCAAGGACGGCCAGGTGGTCGCGGGCATGCACGCCAACGACTGGGACGCCATCGACTCGATCCGCGCGGTCGTCGGCCGGCCGGCGACTGAGCGGGTCCGCGACCCTGACGTACCGCTGGCCGACCTGACGAGCTGACTAACCCGCCCAGCCCTTGGCCCGGTCGACGGCGGTCAACCAGCGGGCATGGGCGGCGTCCGCTGCGGCGCGGTCGGCGCGCGGCTCGAAGCGGCGGTCGAGCGACCACGTGTCGCGCAGCGCGTCGGTGGACGACCAGACGCCGGTGCCGAGCCCGGCGAGGAAGGCGGCCCCGAGGGCGGTGGTCTCCACGATCTCCGGACGCTCCACCGGTACGCCGATCTGGTCGGCCTGGATCTGGCAGAGCAGGTCGTTGGCGGCGGCGCCGCCGTCGACCCGCAGCGAGGACAGGCCCGGCATCGTCTCGAGGACGTCGCGGACCTCGAACGCGATCGCCTCGAGGGTGGCGCGGACGATGTGGGCGCGGGTCGTGCCGCGGGTGAGGCCGACGATGAGGCCGCGGGCGTGGGGATCCCAGTGGGGCGCGCCGAGTCCGGTGAGCGCCGGGACGAACACGACACCGTCGGTGGAGTCGACCGTGGCCGCGACGGCGGCGGTCTCCGCCGCGGACCCGACGATCTGCAGCCCGTCCCGCAGCCACTGCACGGCCGCGCCGGTCACGAAGATCGCACCCTCGAGCGCATAGGTCAGCTCGCCGGAGGGGGAGCGCCAGGCCGCCGTGGACAGCAGCCCGGCGTCGGAGCGCTCGAGCGTCGTACCGGTGTTGGTGAGGATGAAGGAACCGGTGCCGTAGGTGCACTTCGAGTCGCCCTCGTCGAAGCAGGTCTGGCCGAACAGCGCGGACTGCTGGTCACCGGCGATCCCGGCGATGGGCAGGGACAGCCCGCAGAAGGACTTCGGGTCCGACGTCGCGATCTCGCCCCAGCTCGCGACGACGTCGGGCAGCGCGTCGGTGGGGACGCCGAACAGCGAGCACAGCTCGTCGGACCACCCTCCCTCCGCCAGGTCGAAGAGCAGGGTGCGCGAGGCGTTGGAGACGTCGGTGACGTGCTGGACTCCCCGCGTCATCCGGGCGATCAGGTAGGAGTCGACGGTGCCGACGGCGTAGCGGCCGGACTCGACGTGGGTCCACGTGTGGGGCTCGTTCTCGGCGAGCCACACCAGCTTGGTGCCGGAGAAGTACGGGTCGAGCCGCAGCCCCGTCAGCTCCGCCACGCGGTCCTCGTGGCCCTCGTCGCGCAACCGGCTGCAGATGTCGGCCGTACGCCGGTCCTGCCACACGATCGCGCGCCGGGGCGAGCCGAGCGTCTCGCGGTCCCAGAGCACCACCGTCTCGCGCTGGTTGGTGATGCCGATGGCGGTCAGCTCGCTGGCGTCCACCTTGGCGAGCACGGCGCGGGTCGCCTCGAGCGTGGCCTGCCAGATCTCCTCCGGCGCGTGCTCGACCCAGCCGGGCTGGGGGAAGTGCTGGCGGAACTCCTCGTTCCCGGTCGCGACGATCGTGCCGTCGGGGCTGACCACGACGGCCGTGACGCCGGTGGTGCCGGCGTCGATCGCGAGGACGCTCACCTCGGTCCTTCGGTTGTCGAGCCGTCGCCGAGGGACGAGGCGTCGTGTCGAGACACCCGCACGATCTCGAGCACCCGTTCGTCGATCCACGCGAGCTCGGGGTCGACGCGCATCTCGTAGTTCTCGGTGCCGACCCAGGCCGCGAAGTCACGGTGGCCGCGCGCGGCGGCGAAGTCCTGCAGCTCACGGTCGAGGTCGGGGGTGACCGGGACCCGCTCGTCGTCGGTCGAGGCGGTCAGGTAGAGGTCGCTGAGGTCGAGCAGCCGGGCGAGCTCGGTGACCGGGTCGGCGTGGTCGTCGATGCGCAGGTCGACGGCGATGTCGTCGCGACCGCCGTACCCCGCCCCCTCGCGTACGACGAGCAGCGCCGCACTCTGGCGGCCGCGCCGGTCCCCGCCCGCGTCGTCGCCGGCGGTGAGCGCGGCCAGCAGCCGACGGGCCAGGGGAGCGTCGTCGTCGGAGGTGTCCCACGCCGCCTGCATCGCGAGCACCACGTCCTCACCGGCGAGCACGTTTCCCTGGATCGCGACCCCGTCGCCGGTCAGGCCGCCGGCCCAGTCGAGGCAGGCGGTGCCGGTGTGGGAGACCGCCCCGCCGTCGAGGTCGACGAGGCCGACCTGGCGATGGTCGCGCCCCTCGTCCTCCTCCAGGAGGCGCTGCAGGGCCACACCCGCGGTGGCACCTTCGTCGAGATGGGCGAGGGCGACGCCCTTCCACGCGACGTTGGCCTCGGCCTGGGTCGCGATCGCGCCGACCCCGGCGACGGCGGCCGGCACCACGGCCCCGACCCCGAGGAACTTCGAGGCGACGGCCACCCCCCACGACTCGCCGTCAGCGGAACGGGCCACGATCGAGAACGTCATGCGGGCACCCTATTTGACGTTGAGTCGCGGCCGCGCGGCACGCAGATGCGTGCCGCGCGGCCGCGACTCAACTTACGGGACGGTCGACAGCCGGTCCGCTCGGGCGCTAGCGTCGATGTGAACGATCCAATTCTCAACCACCTGCAGGAGAGACGATGCGCGTCGGAGTGCTGACCGGTGGCGGCGACTGCCCCGGGCTCAACGCCGTGATCCGGGCCGTGGTCCGCAAGGGCGTCAAGGTCCACGGCTTCGAGTTCGTGGGCTACCGCGACGGCTGGAAGGGACCGCTCGAGGGCGAGACCAGGCCGCTCGGGGTGCCCGAGGTGCGGGGCATCCTGCCGCGCGGCGGGACGATCCTGGGCTCCAGCCGCACCAACCCCTTCAAGATCGACGGGGGCGTCGAGCAGATCAAGGACAACCTCGCGGCGCAGGGTGTCGACGCGCTGGTCGCGATCGGCGGCGAGGACACGCTCGGGGTCGCGACCAAGCTGGCCGACCTGGGCGTCAACGTCGTCGGCGTACCCAAGACGATCGACAACGACCTCTCCGGCACCGACTTCACCTTCGGCTTCGACACCGCGGTCAACATCGCGACCGAGGCCATCGACCGGCTCCACACCACCGCCGAGTCCCACCACCGGGTGCTCGTGGTCGAGGTGATGGGCCGTCACGCCGGCTGGATCGCGCTCCACTCCGGCATCGCCGGCGGAGCCAACATCGTGCTGATCCCCGAGCAGCCCTTCGACATCGAGAAGGTCTGCCAGCTGGTGGAGTCCCGCTTCGAGTCGCGGTTCTCACCGATCCTGGTCGTCTCCGAGGGCGCCGTACCCCGCGAGGGCGGGGAGATGACCCTCGTGTCCGGCGACAAGGACGCGTTCGGGCACGTCCGCCTCGGCGGCATCGGCGACCGGCTGGCCCACGAGATCGAGACCCGCACCGGCGCCGAGGCGCGGGCCGTCGTGCTCGGCCACATCCAGCGTGGTGGGACGCCCACGGCGTTCGACCGCTGGCTCGCCACCCGCTTCGGCCTCCAGGCCATCGACGCGGTCGCCGACGGCGACTACGGCACGATGATGGCCCTGCGCGGCACCAACATCGTCCGCGTCCCCCTCATCGAGGGCACCGGCGAGCTCAAGCTGGTCAGTCCCGAGGAGTACGCCGAGGCTGAGGTCTTCTTCGGCTAGGGCGCCCGTACGGCGCGGCCTCTGGTCATCGCGTGTGTTGTGGGCCACGATGCTGGGGTCTGAACTCCTCTTTCGAAAGAGAGTGCCATGAGTGCGACCACGCCCGAGACGCAGGACGTGAACGGACCCGAGCCCGACCTCAAGCGGGTGATGGGACCCAAGCTCCTGCTGCTGTTCATCGTCGGCGACATCCTCGGTGCGGGTGTCTACGCCGTCACCGGCCAGATGGCCGGCATCGTCGGCGGCGTCGTGTGGCTGCCGTTCCTGGTCGCCTTCGGTGTCGCCCTGCTGACCGCCCTGTCCTACCTCGAGCTGGTCACCAAGTACCCCCAGGCAGCGGGCGCCGCGCTCTACACGCACAAGGCGTTCGGCATCCACTTCGTCACGTTCCTGGTCGCGTTCGCGGTCATCTGCTCGGGCATCACCAGTGCGTCGACCTCGGCCAACGTGCTCGCCCAGAACCTCTTCGGCGGCCTCGAGGTCAATGGGTGGATCGACGAGGTGCCGGGCACGGGTGCGACCACGCTGGTCGCCATGGCCTTCATGCTGCTGCTCGCGCTGATCAACCTCCGCGGCGTCGGCGAGAGCGTCAAGTTCAACGTGGTCCTCACCCTGGTGGAGGTCGCCGCACTGACCATCGTCATCGGTGTCGGCTTCTACGCGATGACCGGCGGCGACGGCGACCTCAGCCGGATCACGGTCTTCGAGTCGCCCGAGGGCAAGGGCATGTTCCTCGCCGTCACCGCGGCGACCTCGGTCGCCTTCTTCGCGATGGTGGGCTTCGAGGACTCGGTCAACATGGTCGAGGAGACCAAGGATCCCGAGCGGATCTTCCCGCGCACCATGCTGACCGGCCTCGGCATCGCGGTCATCATCTACATGCTGGTGGCGGTCTCGGTGGTGGCGGTGCTCACCCCCGGCGAGCTCGCGGAGATCAACGAGGCCGAGGGTCGAGCACTGCTCGAGGTCGTCAGCACCGGGGCCCCGGACTTCCCGATCGACAAGATCTTCCCGTTCCTGGCGATGTTCGCGGTCGCCAACACGTCCCTCATCAACATGATGATGGCCAGCCGGCTCCTCTACGGCCTGGCCAACCAGGACGTCCTGCCGCGCACGCTCGGCAAGGTCTCGCCCAACTCACGCGCACCGTACGTCGGCATCGGCTTCTCCACGCTGCTGGCGCTGGGCCTGATCGCCTACGTCGCCAACCAGGCCGAGTCCGACATCGTGCTCAACCTGGCCAGCACCACGGCGCTGCTTCTGCTCGCGGTGTTCACGGTCGTCAACGTCGCCTGCCTCGTGCTCCGTCGGGGCGGCGACCGCGAAGGCTTCTTCCGTTCTCCCGGCCCGACGCCCGTGATCGGGGCCCTCGCCTGCCTGTTCCTCATCGGTCCCTGGGTCGACCGTGACGTGATCATCTACCAGATCGCGGGTGGTCTGCTGGTGATCGGCGTCGTCCTGTGGGCCATCACCTGGATGACCAACCGCGGGGTGCGCGCCAAGAAGACCGGCTTCCGCGACATCGACCACATGGAGGACGACGTCCGCTAGTAGGACGCCGTCAGGCGTCCATGGAGAAGGCATCGTGGGCGGGGCGCGCCGGCCGCGCCGTACGCTGGACCAGTGACCACCGTCCCGACCCTCGCGTCGCTGCACGCCCTGAGCCCGGCGCAGCAGCCGACGTACGCCGATCGGGCTGCTGTCGACGCGGCGGTGGCCCAGCTCCGGACCAAGCCGCCGCTCGTCTTCGCGGGGGAGTGCGACGACCTGAAGGCCAAGATCGGGGCGGTCGCCGGGGGTGAGGCATTCCTGCTCCAGGGCGGCGACTGCGCGGAGACCTTTGACGGCGTGACGGCCGACAACGTGCGCAACAAGCTGCGGGTGCTGCTGCAGATGGCGGTCGTGCTGACGTACGCCGCGTCGGTGCCGGTGGTGAAGGTGGGCCGGATCGCCGGCCAGTACGCCAAGCCGCGCTCCTCCGACCTCGAGACCCGCATCGTCGACGGGCAGGACGTCACGCTGCCGGCCTACCGCGGCGACGCCGTCAACGGCTTCGCGTTCACCGAGGAGTCGCGGCGCCACGACCCGCAGCGGCTGGTCGACGTCTACCACTCCTCGGCCGCGACGCTGAACCTCGTGCGCGCGTTCGTGACCGGCGGCTACGCCGACCTGCGTCAGGTCCACGCGTGGAACACCGACTTCGTGAAGGAGAGCAGCGCCGGCCAGCGCTACGAGGCGATGGCCCACGACATCGACCGGGCGCTGACGTTCATGAAGGCGATCGGCGCCGACCCTGACGAGTTCCACCGCGTCGACTTCCACTCCAGCCACGAGGCGCTGGTGCTGGAGTACGAGCACGCGATGACCCGCATCGACTCGCGCACCCAGCTCCCGTACGACGTCTCCGGCCACTTCGTGTGGATCGGGGAGCGCACCCGCCAGCTCGACGGCGCCCACGTCGAGCTGCTGCGCCACATCCGCAACCCGATCGGGGTCAAGCTCGGTCCCACCACGACACCCGACGACGCGCTGGCGCTGGCCGAGCGGCTCAACCCCGACAACGAGGCCGGCCGGCTGACCTTCGTCACCCGCTTCGGCGCGGCGAAGATCCGCGACGGGCTGCCGACGGTGATCGAGAAGATCACCGCCGCCGGCGTGCAGGTCGCGTGGGTGTGCGACCCGATGCACGGCAACACCTTCGAGGCGTCCTCCGGCTACAAGACCCGCAACTTCGACGACGTCATCGAGGAGGTCCAGGGCTTCTTCGACGTCCACCGCGCGCTCGGCACCTGGCCCGGCGGCGTCCACGTCGAGCTCACCGGCGACGACGTGACGGAGTGCGTCGGCGGCGGCGAGCTGCTCAGCGAGGCCGGCCTCTCCGACCGCTACGAGTCGGTCTGCGACCCGCGCCTCAACCGCGTGCAGTCGCTCGAGCTGGCGTTCCTGGTCGCGGGCATGCTGCGCCAGGCATGATCGACCTCCGCAGCGACACCGTCACCCGCCCGACCGAGGCGATGCGGCGCGCCATGGCCGAGGCCGAGGTCGGCGACGACGTCTACGGCGAGGACCCGACCGTCCGAGCCCTGGAGGAGCGGGTCGCCGGCCTGTTCGGGCACGAGGCGGCGCTCTTCACGCCGACCGGCTCGATGGCCAACGTGCTCGCCGTCCGCAGCGTCGTCGCGCCCGGCCAGGAGGTGCTGTGCGAGGCGAGCGCCCACATCGCCCGGGCCGAGCTCGGCGCCCACGGTGCGATCAGCGGCGTCACCATGCGCACCTGGCTCGCTCCCGACGGCCACCTCCCGCTGCCTGTGATCGAGCAGCTCTTCGCCCCCGACATGGGGCCGTTCTTCGTTCCCACTGCCGCGGTGTCCGTCGAGAACACCCACAACTTCGCCGGTGGCGCGGTCGTCCCGGTCGACCAGCTCCGCTCGCTCCGGGCGTGGGCCGACTCGTCCGGCACTCGCATCCACCTCGACGGCGCCCGGGTCTGGAACGCCCATGTCGCCTCCGGCGTACCGCTCGAGGAGTACGGCGCGATCGCCGACGTGCTGGCGGTCTGCCTGTCCAAGGGGCTGGGTGCTCCGGTCGGCTCGCTCATGGTGGGCTCGGCCGACGCGATCGCCGAGGCCCGGGTCTGGCGCAAGCGACTGGGCGGTGGGATGCGTCAGGTCGGGGTACTCGCCGCGGCCGGGCTGCACGCCCTCGACCACCACCTCGCCCGGCTCGCCGACGACCACGCCCACGCCCGGCTGCTCGCCGAGGCGTGCGGGGTGGACCCGGCCGGCGTCGACACCAACATCGTCGTCGTACCCCATGACGACGCGGCCGGTTTCGTGGCCCGGGCCGCTGACGCCGGTGTGCTCGTGGCCGCGGTCGGGCCGAGGACGGTCCGCCTGGTCACCCACCTCGACATCGACGAGGCGGCCGCTCGCACGGCGGCCGCCGTCCTCTCACCGCTGGTCTGAGCTGCTCGGTGCCTGGTCCCGGGGCGGCGTGGGCTGACGTCCGGGGTTGGTCTGGACCCGCTGACCGAGGTCACGCGCCTGTGCGCGCAGCCGTGAAACGTCGAGGGCACCCGCGCGCCACGCCACGATCAGTGCGCAGACCAGCGCGATCAGGGTCAGCAACAGGGTGGCCTGCCATCCGACCAGGCCGATCGATCCCCAGCCTTCGTAGTCCTCGCCCTGCCCGCTGACGTCGAGCGAGGCGTGCAGACCTGAGAGGCGCACGAACAGGGGCGTGGTCACCAGCACCGCGGCTACCCACACGAGCAGGTTGGGCGCGAGCCGGTGCCGGGGCGCGCGGCGGGCGACCAGCAGCGCGGTCACTGCCATCGCCGCGAGCGCCACGACCGGGGCCGCCCAGAGCCCGGGCGACTCGTCGGTGAAGTAGGCCAGGTGGTGGGTGTCCGAGGCGTTTCCGTCGGTCCCGCCGGACTGGGTCCCGAAGGCGCCGCCGGCGCCCAGGCCGAGGAGCCACATACCGCCGCTGGCCAGCATCGAGAGGACCAGCGCGACTGTGATCCTGAGGTCCTCGCCGCTCGGATCGGTGGCGTCGTCCACCGCGTCGCCGCTGATCATCAGCAGCCCGAACCCGATGGCGCCGGCGAGGGGAAGGAGCGCGGCGAAGACCCCGACGCCGTACAGCGGAGCCGCCACCCAGTCCCGCACCTTCTCGACCCGTGGCGACCACCAGCCACCGCGCACGAGGCAGGCGCCGGCCAGGACGACGAGCAGGATCAGGAAGCCGAGGAAGAACGCACCGGCGGCGTCTGCGCCGAAGGCGATGCGGGCGTCGAACGAGCGTGAGAGCTCCGCGCCCCAGCCACGTCCGAACTCCCGGGTGTCAGACCGGAACACCAGGGCGATCACCATGAGGGCGAGCCCGAAGATGAGCGCCGCCCGCGCGGCGTCGCCCACGGCATCGATGCCCCGCGTGTAGGAGGCGGTCACGCGCCGGAACACGACCAGTGCCGCGATCAGCGAGAGGATCGTGATCGTGAGCGGGAACGCCCCGATCGCGGCGTCTGCCTCGAAGCCCGACACGTCGAACTCGGCAGTCAGGTCGGCGCCGAACGCCCCTGTCATCAGCGCAGCCACCAGGGTGAGCGAGTTGTCCCACCCGAAGTCGGTCGGCTTGCCGAGCAGCGCGACAGCCACGGCGAGTACTCCGCTGGTCACCAGGGCGGTCGCCGCCACCAGTCCGGCTCCCAGCCAGTTGCCGACCAGGACACGCGAGAGGTCGACGTGGGGGACGGTGGGGCCGGCCGAGGCGGTGTCCGCGGCCGGTGGCGGCAACGTCCGACCGGTGGCTGCCGCCGGGCTCGTCGCGGTCAGCGGCTGCGTGTCGCCGTGATCGGCCTCGGCACGGGGAGCCCCGCAGTGGGGGCAGAAGCGGGACGACTCGGGTGACTCGTGGCCGCACTGGGAGCAGGAGGGCATGGCAGTCCTTCGGGAGGGTGGTCAGCACAGACTCGCGGACGATAACGCGTCCCTTACGGTCTCGGCGTCAGGACAGGCCGGTGCCGACGAGGCTGACGTCACTGATGGCGGTGTAGTCGCGGGAGGCGCGGCCGGTGCCGGGAGCGCTGACCTTGAGCAGCCGCAGGGTGGCGGACTCCGTCTCGACGTCGTCGACGGGGATGGTCTGCATCGAGGCGGTCTCCGACAACCTCTGGGTGACCACCGTGCCGTCGTCGAAGGCCCACTCCACCTTGAAGATCCGCCGGTTGCCGGCGTACCAGTCGAGCAGGCCGCCGGCGTCCTGGCCGACCTTGGCGTAGCCGTTGACCAGGCCGACCTCGCTCAGCACGGCGGGGGAGTCGAAGCTGAAGGTGATCGTCTCGCCGGTGCCGTCGCCCGGCATCCGCCAGGTGGTCTCGGCGACGCCGTCGAGCATGTGGGGGGCGACGAAGAGCACGGTGTTGCCGCTGGCGTCCTCGCTCGGTGGCGCGGCAGCAGGGGCGGAGACCTCGGCGGTGGGGGCCAGCTCGGTCGGCTCGCCCGGTGACTCCGGCGGTGGTGCCTGCCGGGTACGCGTCGGCTCGGGTCCGGGCTCGGGGGAGGAGGCCGCTCCGTCCTCGTCGGGGCTGGACGACGCCTGCGGGTCCTGCGCCAGCAGTGGCTCGTCCTCGCCACCGAACAACAGCCACCCCCCGAACCCCGCGACCAGGGCCAGCACGACGAATCCGAGGACCCACGGCAGCCAGCGGTGGTCGCCCCGGTGGCGAGGCGGTGGCTTGGTGGCGGGTTCCTCGGGGAACCACAGGGTCCGCTCCTCGTCGGCGCGCTGGGCGTCGTCGGCGTAGAGGGGGAACCGCGCGGGCTCCGGCATCGACGGCACCGGCGGAGGGACGGTGACCCGGGGTCGTTCGGCGGTGTCGGTACGCCAGGACTCGGCCGCGGCGTCGGCCTCGGCCACGGGGTGACCGCAGTTCGTGCAGAACCGGCCGACGCCGAGTGCGGCGCCACACTGGGTGCAGAAGTCCATGGCAGTAGTCCTCCGCGCACAAGCGTAGACGCCGGACGCCGCCGCAGTGGGACGTCAGACCGACAGGTGGGGCACCTCGCCCTCGATCTTGCGCCGTGGACCGACCTCGACCAGCAGCATCGCGGTCAGCACCATCGCGCCCCCGACGACCATGCGCACGCTGGCCGCCTCCCCGCCCAGCCAGACCGCGAACAGGGCGGCGAAGACCGGCTCCATGCTCATGATGATCGCGGTACGGGTCGGCGCGAGATGGGCCTGCGCCCAGGTCTGGGCCACGAGCGCCAGTGCGCCCGCGAACACGGCCATGTAGAGGATCGACAGCCAGTCCCGGGGGTTGTCGGGCAGGACGATCCCGTCCGGCGCGGTCGCCACCAGGCAGATCACGGCGATGACGCACAGCTGGAGGATCGACATGCCGAGCGCCTCGTCCGGCTTCGACCAGGCACCGAGTCCGACGATGTGGAGGGCGTAGATCATCGCGGCGACGAAGGTCAGCGCCTCGCCGTACCCGATCGCAAAGCCGTCGAGCGTCAGCACCCCGAGGCCGGCCGTGGCGAGCGCGACCGCGAACCAGGTCAGCGGTCCGATCCGGGTGCGGAGCAGGAGGGCGGCGAACAGCGGGGTCGCGACGACGTACATCCCCGTGATGAAGCCGGAGACGCTGGCCGCGGTGTGGGCCAGCCCGGCGGTCTGCAGGATCTGCGCGACGCCGTAGAGGGCGCCGAGGACCAGGGCATGGCGTCGTGACTCCCGCGAGAGCTTCCCCAGCGCACGAGGGGCGATCAGCGCCGTCAGCGCGGCCGCGATGGTGAAGCGGACCGCGAGGAAGTCGAGGGTCGGCACCCGGTCGAGCAGGTCGCGGATCAGGAAGAACGTGCTGCCCCAGATGGCGGTGACGACGAGCAGGGCGAGCGCCGCGAGCAGCGTCGTACGCCGCTCGTGTGTCGTGACCCCCACGTCAGATCAGGTAGAGGGTGATCGTGGACCCGCGCGGCACCATCGTCCCGGACGGCGGATCGACCTCGAAGACGAACCCGAGGCCGATGTACTCGTCGGCCTCCTCGACGTTGACCTCGAAGCCCAGGTCCGTGAGCTCGGCGGTCGCGCTCTCCACGCCGGAGGCGACCAGCCCGCCCGGAATCTCGACCAGCTCCGGACCCTGGCTGACCACCAGCGTCACCGACTGGCCGCGGAACACGGTGCCGCTGGCCGGGGTCTGGCTGATGACGTTGCCCTCCGGCACGGTGTCGGAGAACTGCGGCTCGCCGCGCACCACCTCGATCTCGCGATCCTCGAACCAGGCCTGTGCCCGGTCGGCGTCACGGCCGGTCCAGTCCTTGAGCTGGATCGGCTTCGGGCCCTTGCTGACGTAGAGATCGACGATGGTGTCGGGCTTGAGCGACGTGCCTGCCTGGGGGTCGCTGCCGAGCACGACACCCTCCTCCACGTCGTCGGACCAGCGCCCGATCGCCTCGCCGAACTCGAGGTTCTCCTCGGCCAGTGCGTCCTGCGCCTCGTCCTCGCTCATGCCCTTGACGCGCGGCACCTCGTAGCGCTCCTTGCCGAGCGACAGCACGAGGGTGACGGTGCCGCCGTCGAGCACCCGCTCACCCGGTCCTGGGTCGGTGCTCAGCACCTGGCCGGCCGGCACCGTCTCGCTGTACGCCGGGTCTCCGGTCTCCGCGTCGAGCCCGACGGTGTCCAGCCGCTCGACCGCCGCGGCCTCGCGCAGTCCGAGCACGCTGGGCGTCTGGGTCCAGCGCGCCCAGCCGAACCACCAGGCGCCGACTCCGACGCCGACCGCGAGCAGCAGGGCGAGGAACAACAGCAGCGGCCCGCGTCGCGAGCGTCGCGGGGGCCCGGGCGGGCGGGGTGGCTCGATCACGCGGGAGGGTGAGATCGGCTCGGGCCGCCGCTCGATGCTCGTGGTGTGCTCACGTGGCGCGGCGGCCGCCTCCGCCGGAGCGAGCAGGGTGGCGAACTCATCGGCGTCGAACGGCTCGGGCTCGGTGTCGGGGGAGACCGCCGGAGGCGTCGGCATCAGGTCGGCCGTCAGCTCGGCGTCCTCGCCGACACCGGTGGCCAGTGCCTGCGCGACGCGGTGGACCTGGTGGAGCAGCACCCCGGCGTCGGCGGGGCGCTGCGCGCGGTCACGTGCGGTGGCCCGGGCGACCAGCGCGTCGACGTACGCCGGCAGTCCGGGGACCAGGGCCGAGGGTGCGGGGACGTCCTCGTGCACGTGCTTGTAGGCGACCTGGATCGGTGACTCGCCCTCGTGGGGCTTCTGGCCGGTCAGCAGCTCGTAGAGGACGACGCCCGCGGCGTAGACGTCGGCGCGCGCGTCGGCACGACCGTCGATCACGAGCTCGGGCGCGAGGTAGGAGACGGTGCCGATGAGGACGCCGCCGGTCGCGGTGTGCTGGGTGTCGGCGCTGACGGCCTTGGCCAGCCCGAAGTCGGCGACCTTGACCCGGCCGTCATCGGCGATGAGCACGTTCTCGGGCTTGATGTCGCGGTGGATCAGCCCGGCCCGGTGGGCGTGGGCGAGCGCCGACAGCACCGGGTCGAGCAGCGCCAGCGCCCGCGCCGGCGGCATCGGCGCCTCCTTGCGGATCACGTCGCGCAGGGTGTGGCCGGCGACCAGCTCCATGACCAGGAAGACGGTGCCGTGCTCGTCGCCCTGGTCGAAGACGCCGACCACGTTGGGGTGGCTGAGCCGTGCCGCCGCCCGCGCCTCGCGGACGAACCGGGCGGCGAAGTCGTCGTCGTCGCCGAGGCCGGGGTGCATCAGCTTCACCGCGACGGTGCGGTCGAGCCGGATGTCGGTGGCCTCGTGGACACTGGCCATGCCGCCCCGGGCGATGCGCGCGCCGACCCGATAGCGACGGTCGAGGAGGCGCCCCACGATGGGGTCGCCAGCAGCGCCGGGCTGGCCCGACTGGGCGCGCTCCTCGGACTGCACCTCGACCCTCCTGCGACCGGTTGGGGAAGGAACCGGGCCTCAATCGTACGGACGCCGCGTCGGTGGCCCCGGTTGCCCGGTTCCCGGCGTGGCGCGGCTCACCCGCTGACCCGCGGTTTCGCCGGCTGGGGCCGCAGTGACAGAGTGGTGGCATGTCCGGCACGCACGACACTGGTCACGAGACTGCGCTGGCCGAGGTCGACCTCGCCGCGCTGGTTCCCGAGTGGCTCGACTGGAGCCAGGCAGCCGAACGACTGGGGGTGACTCCGGCCAAGGTGCGCACCATGATCCGCGAACATGAGCTCGCGTCGGCGGTGCCCGTTCCCGGTGCCGGACCTCGCGTGCCGGGCGACTTCCTCGACGGCGACCAGGTCGTCAAGGGCCTGCCCGGGCTGCTGACCGTCCTCCACGACGCCGGCTTCGACGACCGCGAGAGCATCGCGTGGCTGTTCCTCGACGCCGACCTCCCGGGTCGTCCGATCGACGCGCTGCGGGAGAACCGCGGCTCCGAGGTCAAGCGCCGGGCCCAGGCCATGGGCTACTGACCACCCGGATCGAAAGGTGACCCACTGATGAGCGGACTCGCGGCACTCCTGGCCGGGCGTACCAAGCCCGGGCTCTACACCTGGCACGGCGGCTTCGACGTGGCCGACGTGCGCCACACGGTCGAGCACGCCGGCTGGACCTTCGGCTACCTCGACGGCCTCCATGCCCAGACCAAGCCGGAGTTCCTGAGCCGGATCGGGGAGGCGCTGGAGTTCCCCGAGTCGTACGGCGAGAACTTCGACGCCCTGGCCGACTGCCTCACCGACGTCGACGGCGGCGACGGCACCGTCCTGCTCTGGGACGGCTGGGGCGCCCTCGCCCGCGACGAGCCCCGCGCGTTCTCCGTCGCGCTGAGCGTGCTGGGCAGCCGGGTCAACGCCGACCGCGGCGGACCGTTCGCGGTGCTGCTCCGCGGCGACGGCCCGGACGTCCCCGGCGTCGACTCCCTGGACTGATGCGGCCACTCACGACGTCAGACGACCCGGTCGGTGGCGGCGGCGGCGAGCTGGCGCAGCACGAGCCGGGCGTCGTCGCGGACGTCGGCGCGGTCGAGGGCGGCCAGCGACAGGTCGACCAGGTCGCTGATGACCGACTCGACCTGGGCGTGGGCGCCGGAGTCGTCGATGATCCGCTGCAGCCGGGCGAGCAGGTCACCGTCGAGCGGGGTGCCGAGGCTGCGGTCGAGCAGCGGGGCGTCGTCCGGCGGGCGCGTTGTCGAGGGCGAGCGCGACCAGCACGGTGCGCTTGCCCTCGACCAGGTCGTCGCCGGCCGGCTTGCCGGTGGCCGCGGAGTCGCCGAAGACGCCGAGCAGGTCGTCGCGGAGCTGGAACGCCTCGCCCAGCGGGAGTCCGTACGCCGAGAGCCCGGCCAGCGCGGCGGGGTCGGCGCCGGCGAGGGCGGCCCCGATGTGGAGCGGCCGCTCGATGGAGTACTTCGCGGACTTGTAGCGCAGCACGGTCATCGCGGCCTCGACGTCGGCCGAGCCGCGGGCCTGCACCGAGACGTCGAGGAACTGGCCGGTGATCACCTCGGTCCGGCACAGGTCGAACAGGCCCATCGCGGCGGCGACGCGCTCCAGCGGCAGCCCGCAGCGGCGCAGCAGCTCCTCCGACCAGCTCAGCAGCAGGTCGCCGAGCAGGATCGCCGCGGCGGCGCCGTACTGCTCGGGGTCGCCGCGCCAGCCGTCGGCGCGGTGCTCGGCCTCGAAACCGCGATGGGTCGCGGGCCGGCCGCGGCGGGTGTCGGAGGCGTCCATCAGGTCGTCGTGGACCAGCGCGCTGGCGTGCAGCAGCTCGAGGGCGGCACAGGCCCGCAGCAGCGCCTGCTCGTCCTCGGGGGCGGGGGCGAGGGCGCGGAATCCCCAGTAGCAGAAGGCCGCGCGGAACCGCTTGCCCCCGCCGACGCAGGCGCGGGCCTCGGCGAGCAGCCGGGACGGCGTCGGGACCGAGCGGCGCCAGCCGGGCCTCCATCTCGTCGAGGAACTCGTCCAGCACGGCCTGGATGCGCGCGCGGAAGGCGGTCCCGTCCCAGCTGGTCACGCGCGCGAGACTAGCGGGGCGGTCGAGCGACCCGTCCGTAGGATCGTCCGCGTGAACACCGACCGTGGCCGGAGCCTGGGCGAGCTGATCGCCGAGGGCGACCGGTCCTTCTCCTTCGAGTTCTTCCCACCGCGCGACGAGGCCGGGGAGGAGCAGCTGTGGGCCGCGGTCCGCGCGCTGGAGCCCTACCGGCCGACCTTCGTCTCGGTGACGTACGGCGCCGGCGGCTCGAGCCGCGACACGACGGTCCGGATCACCTCGCGGATCGCCCGCGAGACCAGCCTGCTCCCGGTCGCCCACCTCACCTGCGTCGGCCACACCCGCGCGGAGCTGGACCGGATCCTCACCGAGTACGCCGCCGGCGGCGTGCACCACGTGATGGCGCTGCGCGGCGACCCCGAGGGCGGCCCGCAGCGCCCCGTGGACGTCGACCGAGGGCGGGCTGGAGTACGCCAGCGACCTGGTGGAGCTGGCGGCGGCGCGGCAGTTCCGGGTCGGCGTGGCGGCCTTCCCGGAGAAGCACCCCTCGTCGCCGTCGCTCGACCACGACGCGGAGGTGCTGGTCGCCAAGGCGCGGGCCGGCGCGGAGTTCGCGATCACCCAGATGTTCTTCACCGCCGCCGACTACTTCGCGCTCGTCGACCGGGTGCGGGCCCACGGCGTGGACATCCCGATCCTCCCGGGGATCATGCCGATCCTGAACCTCGCGGCGATCCGCCGCCAGGGCGAGCTGATCGGAGCCGACGGTACCCGAGGCGTCGTCGAGCGGATCCGCGCCCACGACGGCGACGCCAGCCCGGATGCGTGCCGAGGGCATCGCGATCGCGACCGAGCTGTGCGAGGACCTGCTCGCCGGCGGGGCGCCGGGGCTGCACTTCTACACGCTCAACCGGTCGCGGGCGACGCTGGAGATCTTCGAGGCGCTCAACATCACCGTGTAGAAACTGCACTATGCGCACCCTCACCGCCACCGGTCACGGCACCGCCCACGTCGAGCCGGACGCCGCCGACGTGCGGGTCGCCGCGGTCGCCCGGGCGGCCGGAGTCACCGATGCGCTGGCGGGGGTCGAGGCCGCGGCTCCGGCTGGCCGCGGCCACCGCGAAGGAGTTCACCGACTGCGGCCGAGATCTCCTCGGCCGGGCTGTCGGTCTGGCCCCACCACGACCACGAGGGACGGCCCGCCGGCTTCGAGGCCCGCCACACGCTGGCGATCCGCTGCGCCGACCTTGCCACCGCGGGTGCGCTCGTGAGCGCCCTCGCCGAGCGGGTGGGTGACCGGCTGGTCGTCGAGAGTGTCTCCCTCGTGGTCTCGGACCGGCAGCCGGTCGAGGACCGGGCCCGGGAGGCGGCGTACGCCGACGCGCGCCGCCGCGCCACGCACCTCGCAGAGCTGGCCGGCGAGCGGCTCGGGCTGGTCGTGTCGGCGACGGAGGGCACGCAGTCTCGTCACATCGACCTGGAGCAGGCCGTGTCCTCCCGGTCGTCGCTCGATGTCTCCTTCGAGGGCGGGCGGAAGGCGGTGTCGACCAGCGTGACGGTCACCTTCGCGATCGAGGAGTAGGTACGTCAGGCCGGTCCGACGGCCTGCGCCACCAGCGCCGCGGAGAGCCCGACGAACGGCACCTGGCCGCCCGGCGTCGCATGAGCTCCGGCGGCGTACACCCCGTCGATCGGCGTGTCCGGGCCGAGCCGTTGCCGCACCGTGCCGCGTCCCTGCCACATCACGCCCATCGCCGATCCCGACTCCTCGACCTGCGCGCGCGGCGAGCGGTCGACCCGGACCACGACCCGGTCGCGGACGTCGATGTGGTGCCGCGCCAGCGCGCGGAGCATGTCCTCGGCGATGCTGCCGCGGCCGTGCAGGGTCCACGCCGTGTGGCCGGCGGGCGCCCGGCCGCCGCCGCGGACGACGAGCAGCGGGTCGCCGTGGAGGACCAGCTCGTGGCCGACGTCGGGGACCGGTCCGACCAGTCCGACGTGGGTGACGACCGGGGGGATCGCCGGCATGGTGCGGGCGACGTACGGCGCGAGGGCGGGGAGCAGCCGCGGGTCGATGGCGCACACGACGGCGTCGGCGTCGAGGGTGCCGGTGGCCGTGGCGACCCCGACGCAGCGGCCGCCGCGCACGACCAGGTCGGTGACCCGGGTGTCGGTCAGGACGGTCACCTTGCGGGTGGCCAGCCGGGCCGTGAGCGCGTCGGAGAGCTGGGCGAAGCCGCCGGGCACGGTCCAGCCACCGAACCTCTGCTCGAGGTAGGCGTGGAGCCCCAGCCAGGCCGGGACGTTGCGGAGGTCGTGGCCCTCGGCGACGAAGCGGTGGCCGGCCACCAGCCGGAGCCGTTCGTCCTTGAAGGCCTTGCGCAGCCGCTTGTGCAGCGTCTCGCGGCTGTCGAGCAGGTCCCTGACCTCGCGCGGCGGCTCGGCGGTGAGCGGCACCTCGAGGTAGTGGCGGCGCAGCGTCTCCCAGACGTCGGCGTACGACGCGACGTGGTCGACCCACGCCTGTCCCAGTCCCGGGCCGAGTCCGTCGAAGGCCTCCATCTGGCGGCCCCGCGAGCCGCCCGGCAGCCGGACCTCCGTGCCGTCCTCGAAACGGTGGTGGCGGATCACGTCGACCGGTTCGAGCTCCAGCTCCTTCTCGAGCGGCCGCCCGGACTTGCGGAACAGGTCGCGCAGCACGGCCGGCAACAGCGTCCCGTGGGCGCCGCGGTCCCACGCGAAGCCCTCCTCGGTCTCGAGCGTCAGCGCTCCGCCGAGGGTGGTCGCGCGCTCCACGAGGGTCACGTCGTGGCCGAGCTTGGCGAGCCGGGCCGCGCTCGCGAGGCCGCCCAGTCCACCCCCGACCACCACGACTCGCATGGCGAGGAATCTAGCGGCGCACCGGCCGTTACATGGAACCGCGGACGTCGCGGGCGGCCGTGAGCGGGCCGAAGCCGGCGTCGTACTCCCGGTCGAGGAACGCCATCAGCGCGGCGTTGACGGGGGCCAGCCGGGCACCGGGTCGCATCACCGAGCAGGGGTCGAGCATGGCGTAGAAGCCGACCGGGGTGTCGGAGAGGACGACCCGGTCACCGGTGTCGCTCCCGGCCCGCTCGATCCGCGCGCGATCCTCACCGTCGACCGTCACCACGACCGGGAAGTCGTCCGGAGGTCCGAGCGTGCGGCCGACCCCGACCGCGAGCGGCCGGCCCTCGCGGTGCGCGTCGAGCAGCGGCACCAGCGACTCGACGTCGGCGACGGTCAGGCCGGTGTCGATGCCGGCCAGCAGGTTCGCCTGCAGCAGTGACAGCAACCGCAGGTCGACGCCGCCGCCGACGTTGAGCCCGGCCGGCATCCGCGGGTTGAGCTCGGTCGGCCGGAAGCCGTCGACGGTGAGGACGCCGTCCACCCCGAACGCGCCGCGGTAGGAGTACGCCGAGCGCAGGTGCTCACCGACGCGGCGGGCGACGTCGCGCATCTCCTCGCGGTCGTCGGGCCGCGGGTCCCACCAGCTCGACAGGCCGCCGTACACCAGGTGTCGTTGCTCGGCGTTGCGCAGGGTCGCGATCTCGACCGGTCGCAGCACGGCGGTCCCGTCGGGCATGACGAATCCGTGGATCGAGCACGGGACGCCCTCGAGGAACGGCATCACCCGGACCCGGTCGCAGCGCGGGAGGAAGAAGCCACGCGCCGCGGCCCGGTCGGCCTCGTCGACGATCCAGCGGACGTAGTTGCCGCCCCCGTTGAAGCCGTCGCGGGCGTCGCCGGACCACACCACGCCGAGGTCGGTGGCGAGCTCGTCGCTGGCTGCGGCCAGCGCGTCGGCCTCGACCGGGACGACGCGGTGGGGGGCGGCCGGGACGTCGGCGGCGACCCAGATCTGCTCGGCCAGCAGCTTGTCCTCGAGGTCGAAGTACGCCTGGGGCCGGCCCCCCAGGACGGGCCGGCCGAGGATCGGTTCGTCGTTGGTCAGGAACGGACCGCCCCACCAGACGCCGCGGCGGTCGGGGTCGAACGCCTCGACGTCGGCACGGGCTCCCGGGGGCAGGTCGCGCGCCATCCGGTCGAGGATGCGGAACTCCTCGGTGATCGACGACGTCGCCGGAGGTTCGATGCGGGTCAGCGTGTACTCGTGCGGCTCGGGGAGGGGGCCGGCGCCGCGGGCGGTGGCGATCACCAGCACCGGGCAGCCGAGCGCGCCCAGCCAGCGGACCGGTCGCGTGCAGCCGGCCAGCATGCCCGGTCCGAGGATCACCGGCCGGCCGGCGACGACCTCCCCCAACCGGGCCGCCACTCCGTCACGGACCTCGTGGTCGCCGAGGTCGATGTTCATCCGGGGTCCCTGTTCGAAGCGGAGCGAAGCGAGCATTCGCATGGGGTGGTCATGTGGGTACGGCGTCGCGCCGCTTCCACCGACGCCAGCCGCGCCGGATCAGCCGTGCGACCGCGTAGAGGACGACCAGCCCCGTGGCCAGCAGGACGCCCGCGATCGCGGCGGCGGCACGCGGGTGCTCGATCGCGAACCAGACCAGGGCGAGCACCACGACGTCCTCGGTGATGCTGGCGACGATGTTGGAGACCGGTTCGGGGGAGGAGTTGATGGCCAGCCGGCTGCCGGCCTTCACGGCGTGGGAGAGCAGCGCGGTCCCGCCGCCCACCACGCCGAGCACGGCCTGGTCGAGGGTCGTCGCGTCGCCGGCGAGCAGGACGCCGATGACGGCACCCGCGGTGGGCCGGATCGCGGTCGAGATCGCGTCCCACGTCGAGTCGATGTAGGGGATCTTGTCGGCGACGAACTCCATCGCGAAGAGGAAGCCCGCCACCGCGAGCACGTCCCACCGGCCGAGCGCGTCGGGCACCTGCTCGAGGTCGCCGGTGCGGTCGGCCACGCCGAGCACCAGCACGACCAGGTAGGCGTTGACGCCGCTGGCCCAGCCGCTCGAGAACGCAAGAGGGAGTGCTTCCACGGGCCGATCCTAGGGACCCCAGGGTTCAGCCGGTGCTCCTGAGCTCCGGCGACGCCTCGGCGATGCGGGTCACCCGCGTGCGGTCCGCCAGCATCCGCTGGCAGAGCTCCTGGCCCAGCTCCCGGTAGGCCTCGAAGTCCCACTCGTCGAACAGCTGCTGGCCCGTGGACCGGCGCGGGAAGTCCGGGTTCTCGCGCGCGTAGTGCTCGACGTCCCACGGCAGCCGGGGCACCAGCTGTGCCTTGAGGAAGACGATCTCGGTCGTGTCGTCCGAGTCGTCGTACGTCGCACACCCGGTGACCCACGCCTTCGAGGCCCGGCGTCCGCCGGAGGCCTGCAGCGGCGAGACATCGACGGTCACCTCGACGCCGAGGTCCATGCGCGCGGTCGCGATCGCCTCGGCCAGCGCGCCGAACGAGTTGGCGGCGTCGTTGCTGGCGTCGACCACGATCACGCGCTCCGGACGACGGCGGAGCGCCTCGAGCAGGCCCAGGTTGTCGTAGTGCCCGCCGTCGGTGACGTAGAGCTTGCGGTCCGAGAGCGACGGTCGCCCGAACGCCTCGCGGAGCAGCCGGTAGGGGCCGGGCTTGCTGGCCACGCTCACCACCCGCGCTGCGACCTCCCAGGCCAGCACCTGTGAGCGGCGCGGCGCGGCGGCACCGCCCTGGTCGAGGCGCTTGCGGAGCTGCATGGCGTGATGGACGACGCGCGGCGGCTGGCCGTACGGGTTGGGCAGCCACACGCCCAGCCGGGCGTTGAGCACCGTCAGCAGGACCCGGACCGGCCGGGTCCGCGCACTGGCCCGCCCCGCGAGCGGGCTCACGGCGGCGCCGCTGATCGCCATGGCGGCCGGGACCGTCAGGTCGCGGCGCCCGAAGTCCGCGAACATCTCGTAGTCGCGGGTCCTGGTCCGCCCGCCGGTCGGGAGCGAGCGGTCGCCGATGACGCCCGTGTACGTCGCGTCGATGATGAACGGGACACAGCCCCGCCCGGTGGGCACGAACTCCTCGTCGACGACGTTCGCGACCGCGGCCATCACCAGCTCGGGCCCGTCGACGTCGTCGGGTCGGGCGCCCGCGTACTCCGACACCGGCAGCGGCCGGCTGGCCGACATCGCCTGGGCGGTGCGCTCGTCGACCCGCTCCACCAGGTACGCCGTCGCGAGCCGCTCCCGGTAGAACTGGTGCAGCGACGTCCGGTTGGCGTCGGTCAGCAGCCGCACCACGCACACGACCGCCAGCAGGTAGAAGGCGTTGGACCACTCGGTCCGCCACGCCAGTGACGTCGCGTACTCGTGCGTGAGTCGGAGGAGCACGACGTAGCCGGCTCCGACGATGATGACGGTGCCGAGCCAGGGCGCGATCCGGACCCGCAGCAGGGCGAGCAGCCGCTCCACGCGGCTGGTCTCCTGGCCGATCCGGCCAAGCCCGGTGAGCACGGTGCGACCGAGGGTCAGCAGCGAGGTCGCGACCACGCCGATCATGCCGATGGTGACGGGGACCTCCGCGGCCGAGGCGGGCACGACCAACCGGTGCAGCGCGGCGCCGACCGCGCCGAGGTCACCGGCGTCCGACACCCAGGCGAGTGACCACGGGACGACCACCATGAGCACCACCGACGCCGTGCCGGCGATCATCGCGGTCCGGGTGAGGGCGCGGGTCTCGCGCCGCCAGTCGGCCATCGAGACGAACCGGTCGCCGACCTTCTCGATCAGCACGAACACCAGGACGGCGGTGACCCACGGTGCCAGCGCGACGGCCCACCACCACGTGGGCGGGTCGAACCGCAGCCCGGTGCCGTCGGGCAGCAGGACGTCGTACTCGTCGAGGTACCACCCGAGCACCCACGCGAGCACCCAGAGGGCGACGGCGATGTTGACGATGTTGACCGCCACGCCGTACAGGACCGAGGTCACGCCGCGGAAGATCTCGACCCCGCGCGGCAACAGGTAGCGGGTGCTGCGGCGCAGCAACGCGAGCTCGGGGGTGCCCTGGGCGAAGGGCGGCGGCGCCTCGGGCGGCAGGGCGCGGCCGACCATGTGGAAGGCCGCGGCGAGGTAGCCGCCGCCGCTGACCCCGACCACCGCCGACGCCTTCTGGTAGATGCCGCTCGCCATCAGCGACTGGAGCGCGCCGAGGGAGAAGCTGGCCGACCGGATGCCGCCCCCGGAGCAGGCGATGATCGTGCCGGGCCGGTCCTCGACCGCGGTGCCGCGCAGCGTGGCGTAGCGCAGCGGGTCGACCGCACGCTCGCCGTAGTCGCAGCGCGAGTGCCACGTGGCGATGACGAGCACGGCCAGCCCGAGCGTCGCGAGTCCCCACCCGGCGAACGTGAGGTACGGCGTGGTGGTGGCGGGGCACGCACCGGGCCAGGTGCCCGCGCTGCCGCGCCACACGAGGGCGTCGTCGACCAGCTTGAGGACGGCGCCCAGGCTCAGCCCGATGCTGGCCCAGCGACCGAGGGTGAGGCAGCGCGGACCGGGGCAGTTCGCCGTGAGGTACTCGGAGAAGCGGGCGGCGGCCACGAGCAGCGCGAGGCAGAGGCCGACGTCGACCAGCAGGGACAGCCGCAGCGGGCCGACGCAGTCACCCGGCTCGACCGCGAGCCGCATCGGCACCTGCAACGCCACCAGCACCAGGACGCTACGCAGGCAGCGGAACGCGGATGCACCCAACACCTTGTGCTCGATCACCGAGAGTCCTCGCGACATTTCGGCCACCTCCTCGAGATCAGGAGTGCGGAGAGCGCCGCGCGATACCTCGGTATCAGCACCGGCGCGCCGTACCTCCTTGATCAGTGCACCCGCGCTCGGCGAGAGGTGCTCGCCCTTCACGCGGGTCAAGGAGGGAACACACGTCATGAACGATCACGAGCTCTTCGAGAGCGGAGCCTTCGAGCTGCCGAGCGAGCTGGCCGGCCTGACCGGCGCGCTGGCCGCAGCCGAGGACAAGTTCCTCGACCGCGCCAACGTCGTCGGGGTGGGCCTCGGTCACAAGATCAAGGACGGCGAGCAGTCCGCCACGCCCAGCGTGATGGTGCTGGTCAGCGAGAAGCTGCCCGAGCAGCTGCTCGACACGCGCGACAAGGTGTCCAAGACCGTGGACAGCACGCCGACCGACGTGCTCGAGGTGGGTCACCTGTTCGCCGGTGGTGGAGGCGGGGGAGACCTGGCTTCGGCACCGGTCGAGCCGCTGCAGGCGGTGGACGCGCAGACCCTGGCACGCCGGGTACGTCCGGTCCGGCCGGGCTACAGCGTGGGTCACCCGAAGGTCACGGCGGGCACGATCGGCGCCGGCTGCTACGACCTGCGGCCGTTGCCGGGCAAGCCGCCGCGGTACTACATCCTCAGCAACAACCACGTGCTCGCCAACAGCAACGACGCGAGCCTGGGTGACCCGATCTACCAGCCGGGCACGTTCGACGGTGGTGGCCCGGCCGACGCGATCGGTCGGCTGGCGCGGTACGTACCGATCAAGTTCGACGGCACCTGCAACTACGTGGACGCCGCGATCGCGGAGGTGCCCTTCGACACCATCGACCGGGACATCTACTGGAACGGCTACCCGACGACCGCCGCCGCGGCGGCCACCGTGGGGATGCTGGTGAAGAAGACCGGCCGGACGACCCACTTCACGACCGGTCGGGTGACGGCCGTGAACGCCACGGTGAACGTGGGGTACGGCGGCGGGAAGGTGGCCAAGTTCTGCAACCAGATCATCACCACCGACATGTCCGCCGGGGGCGACAGCGGCTCGATGGTGCTGGACTGGGAGAACCGACCGATCGGCCTGCTGTTCGCGGGCTCGTCGGTCGCGACCATCCTCAACCCGATCGCGACCGTGCAGATCTCGTTGGGTGTGCGGGTCTGGCCCTGATCAGGCCTCAGGCCCGTCCTCGTCCAGGGCGAGGATCGGGTCCGAGATCACGACCTGGACCGGCAGCCCGGACACCTCGGTGGGCAGGCGGTCGGCCTGGGCGCTCGCATAGACGAGCACGCACGGGTCTCCGTCGTCGGTGCGACCCAGCCCGACGGCGGAGACCTCGCCGCCCACCCAGGCCGAGGCCTCGGACAGGGCGGCCGACTCCTGCTCGGTGAGGGTCTCGGCCGGCTCGGCCAGGCCGCCTGCGTCGTCGTCGCTCATCAGGCGAGCCTACGCCGGTGCCGGTGGAGAGTCAGTCGACGTCGACCTCGGTCGCGCCGGTCATGGCCAGCAGCTCGTCGTACGTCGTGGAGAAGACGGCGGCCGGGTGGCCGGCGGCGGCCCAGACGACGTCATGGCGGCGCAGCCAGGGGTCGAGGTAGGTCGGCACGGGGGCGGGGTGGCCGATGGGGGAGACGCCGCCGATGACCTGTCCGGTGTGGCGGCGTACGAAGTCGGCATCGGCGCGGGCGAGCTGGCCGGCGCCGATCCGCTCCGCGGTCGAGGTGACGTCGACCCGGTGGGCGCCGGACGTCAGGATCAGGACCGGGCTACCGTGGTCGTCGAAGACCAGACTGTTGGCGATCGCTCCGACCTCGCAGCCGAGTGCCTCGGCGGCCAGGGCGGCGGTGTGGACCGAGGCGGGCAGGGTCACGATCTCGCCGGTCCCACCACGGCGCGCGTGCTCCGCGCGAAATCGGGTGATCCCGGCATGTTCGGTCGGCATACTGCGAGCCTAGTCAGGAGGACTGGACTCGGACACGGGGAGCGGAGAGAGCATGGGGCGGCAGCGGCCGACGTCGGTGACCAACGCCCTCCGGGCCCAGTGGGCGCTGGTGGGGCTGGGGGCCGTGGGCACGCTGGTGACGGTGCTGATGCGCGACGACCTGCTGGCGGACTGGGCCGAGTCCCGCGGCGGGCTCGACGCCGTCGAGCAGAGCGGGATCGCGACACCCGCGTTCGTCCCGGTCGCGGTGGTGACCTTCATCGTCTACGCCCTGCTCGCGTGGGTGCTCGCGGTGCTGTTCCGCGAGGGTCACGGCTGGGCGCGCTGGTCGCTGCTGCTGCTCGCGGGCGGCCTCCTGTTCGCGGCGTTCGTGACCTATCGCGCCGGTCCGCCGGGTGCCTTCGTGCTGCTCGCGGCGGTGGCGGTCCTCCTCGACCTCGCCCTGATCTGGTTCCTGGCCCAACGCGGCAGCGGCGCCTGGGTGCGCGGCGCCGAGCTCGCCGAGGAGCACGAGCACGCCGGCTGATCCCGGCTCCCCAGGCGGCTGGGCGGTTTCGAGACGGCCGATGGGCTGTCCCTCGCTCCGCTCGGGTCAACCCCGGCCTCCTCAACCTCCTCACCCCCACGCCGGTGCGGCTGCGCCGCACCGGCTGGGTTCGGACCTTGACGTGCTGTCGGGGGTGAGGTGTACCGTGGGACGTGTTCGAACAGTTGTTCGATCAGGGTCCGGCGAGGCGACCTCGACCCCCGCCTCCGCCGGACCCGAGCAGGGGTCGCCGACAGCGAGGGCAGAGGAGCAGACGGTGAGGCGGTACGACGACCCTGTGGAGGTGCGCCGCGGCTGGGTGGAGGGCCCCGGTCATCGCGGTCCAGCCGATCGAGTGGAGGGCCCCGAGCAGTTCCTGTGGCGCGGCCGGTTGTGGAAGGTGCGGTCGGTGCTCGCCCACTGGGTGGAGACCGGACCCTGGTGGCAGGCAGCCGGCGTCCGGGCGGTGATCGGCTCCGACGACCCCGTTCCGTCCGAGCCCGAGCCGGCCGGTCCGGTCGGAGACCTGCTCGTGGAGCGTGAGCTGTGGCGGGTCGAGGCCGGCCGGGGCGGCGTCCCCGCTCCGGCCCCCGACGGCGTCGGAGAGGGGGACGGGCTCGGAGTCTTCGACCTGTCCTTCGACTGGAACGCCGGCAGCTGGCAGCTCGTCGGCTGCGTGGACTGAGGAGGAACGATGACCAGTCCGCATGCACTCCCCGCGACCACCCACTCCTACCTCGCCCGCGCGGCGGAGTCGCTCCAGGAGTCGATCAACGCCGCCGACGTCCCCACTCGTTATGCGTGTGCCCACGTCGCCGCGCTCCGCGCCGCGGCCGCGTTGCTCGCCGCCCGTGCCCGCCCCGCGGCCACCCGCCGACGGCAGCAGCGCAACGCCTGGGTGCTGCTGGCCGAGGTCGCGCCCGAGCTGGAGGAGTGGGCCCGGTTCTTCGCCGCGGGCGCCGCCAAGCGCGCCGCTGCCGAGGCCGGCTCCACCCGCGCCGTCAGCGGGCGCGAGGCCGACGACCTGGTGCGCGACGCCGACCGCTTCCTCGGCGTGGTCGAGCAGTCCCTGGGGCTGGTGCCCCATCCCGTGCTCGGCGGCCGGATCGCGGTCCCGACCGCCATCTCGACCATGTCGAACAGTGCCTGAGCCGTTCGTCCATCTCCACGTCGCCTCCGGCTACTCCCTCCAGTACGGCGCCTCCCACCCCCACACGCTGGTCGAGCGAGCCGCCGAGCAGGAGATGGACACCCTCGCGCTCACCGACCGCGACGGCACCTACGGCGCGGTCAAGTTCGCCCGTGCCTGCCAGCGGGCGGGGATCCGTCCGGTGCTGGGCGTCGACCTCGCCCTCGAGGCGCCCGACGGTGACCCACGGCGGTCGAGCCTGTCGAGACCCTCGTCGCCATCACGCACCCCGGTGCGCGGCGGCGCCTTCCGCGACCTGCCCACCGACCGCGGCGGCTCGCCCCGGGTGACGCTGCTGGCCCATGCCGGCGGACCGGGCGGCGGCCGGGGCGGCTGGGCGGCGATCTGCCGGCTGGTCTCCGAGGTCCACCTGGCCGGCGAGCGCGGCCGACCGGTGGCGAGCCTCGACCTGCTCGCGCCATGGCTGGCCGGGGGAGACGTGGTGGTGCTGCTCGGTCCGGCCTCCCCGGTCGGGGCCGCGATCACCCGCCGTCGCGACGACCTGGCGCTGGCCGCGCTCGCGCCGTGGCGCGAGGTGGTCCCGGCCGAGAACCTCCTGCTCGAGCTGGTCACCCACCGGCTGCCGGGTCAGCAGGGCGGCTGGGGTCCCGCCACCACCGTCCACGCCGCCCACACCGCGTCGCTGGCCCGCCGGGCCGGCCTCGGTGCGGTGCTCACCAACGCCGTGCGCTACGCCGATCGCCGCGACGCCCCGACCGTCGACGTCCTCGACGCCGCGCGCCGGCTGGTCGCGCTCGACCGTCGCCACCTCGACCGCGGCAACGCCGAGGGCTTCCTCAAGTCCGGCAAGCAGATGGCCGAGCTGGCCGAGGAGATCTGCCGGCAGAGCGGGCTGGCCGCCGACCCCGACCGCGAGGCGGGGAGGCTGCTGGCACGCACCCGCGCGGTCGCCGACCGGTGCGCCCTCGACCCCCGCGCCGACCTCGGCCTCGGCGAGGTCCACCTGCCCGAGCTCGAGTTCGCCAGGGGTCTCGGCACGCTCGACCGCCGTGCGGTCAGGTCGGGCACGAGCGAGGCGGACGTGCTGCTCCGGGGGCGGTGCGAGGCCGGCATCGGCCGTCGCTACGGCTCGGCTCCCCGGCAGCGGATCTGGAAGCGGCTCGACGACGAGCTCGAGACGATCCGGGCGCTGGGCTATGCGTCGTACTTCCTCACCGTCGGCGACATCACCGACCTGATCCGCGACATGGACGTGCGGTGCGCGGCCCGCGGCTCGGGCGCCGGCAGCCTGGTCAACTACCTGCTCGGCGTCTCCGGGGTCGACCCGATCCGCCACGACCTGCTGATGGAGCGCTTCCTCTCCCCGCTGCGCCACTCGCTGCCCGACATCGACCTCGACGTGGAGTCCGCACGCCGGCTGGAGGTCTACGAGGCGATCCTCGACCGCTACGGCGGCGAGCGGTGCGTCTGCGTCTCGATGATGGACACCTACCGGGTCCGCCACGCCGTGCGCGACGTCGGCGGCGCGCTCGGGATGCCGCCGGGGGAGATCGACGCGATCGCCAAGGCGTTCCCCCACATCCGTGCCCGCGACGCCCGGATGGCGCTGCGCGACCTGCCCGAGCTGGCCGCGAGCGGACTGACCGACGCCCGCCTCGACCTGTTCTTCGGGCTGGTCGAGCGACTCGACGGGCTGCCGCGCCACATCGCGATGCACCCCTGCGGCGTGCTGCTCTCCGACGCGACCCTGCTCGACCGCACTCCCGTCGAGGCGTCGTACGCCGGCTTCCCGATGAGCCAGTTCGACAAGGACGACGTCGAGGACCTCGGCCTGCTCAAGCTCGACGTGCTCGGCATCCGGATGCAGTCGGCGATGGCCCACGCGGTGGCCGAGATCGAGCGGACCGACGAGGTCGAGATCGACCTCGACGACGAGGCCCAGGTGCCCTTCGACGATCCCGACACCTACGCCATGATCAGCGCCGCCAAGACGCTCGGCGTCTTCCAGATCGAGTCGCCCGGGCAGCGCGAGCTGGTCGGCAAGTCCGGCATCGACAGCTTTTCCGACATCATCACCGACATCTCGCTGTTCCGCCCCGGCCCGGTCAAGAGCGACATGATCACCCCCTATCTCGAGGTCAAGCAGGGCTGGAAGGGGCCGCGCTACCTCCACGACGACCTGCGGCCGATCCTCGGTCCCACCCACGGCGTGGTCGTCTTCCACGAGCAGGTGATCGAGATGATCGCCCAGTTCACCGGCGTCACCTTCGCCGAGGCCGACGAGGTGCGGCGCGCGCTCGGCGATGTCGAGGGGATGGCCGAGACCCGGGTGTGGTTCTTCCCCCGGGCGCTCGGCCGCGGCTACCCGCTCGCGGTGGTGGAGCGGGTCTGGGAGGTGCTGGCCGCCTTCGCCAGCTTCGGCTTCTGCAAGGCCCACGCCGCCGCGTTCGCGCTGCCGACCTTCCAGTCGGCCTGGCTCAAGGCCCACTGGCCGGCCCACTTCCTGGCCGGGGTCCTCACCCACGACCCCGGCATGTACCCCAAGCGGCTGATCCTCGACGACGCCCGCCAGTGCGGCATCACCGTGCTCGGTCTCGACGTCGACCGCAGCGACCGCCACTACGTCGTGGAGCGGGTCGACAGCCCGCTGGGCTACGGCATCCGGCTGGCGCTGGCCGAGCTCAAGGGCATCAACGACGCCGAGGTCGACCGCGTGCTGGCCGCCCGGCCGTTCCACTCGCTGACCGACTTCTGGCACCGGGCCCGGGTCTCCCGGCCGGTGGTGGAGCGGCTGGTGCTGACCGGTGGCTTCGACCGGCTCTACGGGATCGGCGAGACCGGCGTCCGGGGACAGACCACCCGCCGTGACCTGCTGCTGCAGGTGATGGAGCTCGACCGTTACGCCCGCTCCCTCGACCGGGCCGCGCGGGGCCGCGGCCTGGGCTCACGGCGGCGTACGACGCCGGCCCGTCAGGAACCGGTCGCGCGCGCCGCCGCCCGCAACAGCACCGACCCGCTCGACCGCGAGGCCGCGCCGACGACCGAGCGTCATGCGCTCGCCGACGGTGGCGTGTGGGCACGGGCGAGTGCCCAGTCGCGCGCCACACCCGACCCGACGCCGGTCGAGTCGGTCCAGCTCACCCTCGACCTCGGCGACCGGCCGGGGGAGGGTGAGATCAGTGGGCTGCCCGAGATGACGGCCGACGAGCGGATGCGGGCCGAGCTGGAGATCCTCGGCCTCGACGTCAGCAGCCACGTCGTCGACCGCTACGCCGGGTTCCTCGACGACCTCGGCATCACCCGCAGCCGCGACCTGCTCTCGGCCCGCAGCCGCTCGGAGGTGCTGGTCGCGGGCGTCAAGGTCGCCACCCAGACCCCACCGGTCCGGTCCGGGCGCCGGGTCGTCTTCCTCACCCTCGACGACTCCACCGGACCGGTCGACGCCACCTTCTTCGAGGACGCCCAGGGGCCCTACGCCGCCACCGTGTTCGGCTCCTGGCTGCTGGTGGTACGCGGCGAGCTGCGTCGTACCGGCTACCGCGGCGTCTCGCTGCGCGCCACCGGAGCCTGGGAGCTCCCCGCCCTTCACGACCTGTGGGAGCGCGACGGCCTGGCCGCGGTCCACCAGGTGATCGAGACCGTGCCGGAGGGCTTCGTCGCCCCCGCCCAGCAGCGGGTTCTGGTTCATTCCAGCGGCTTCCAGATGTCGCCGTACGCCGACATCAAGCCGGCCGGCGACGCGGTCAAGGACGTCGCGCGGAAGCTGTGGCACCGCAGCCCCGGGAGCCCGGGATGAAGCAAGCCCTAGGGTTGCCCCCATGTCGACCGAGCGCCCCAGCGAGCGTCGCCACTCCGTGCGTACCGCCGTGGTGTGGGCAGCGCTCCGTGACGTCCTCGACCGGCCAGGCACCTACTACGAGCACCAGGCACGGATCGTCGACATCGGCGGTGGCACCGGCGGTTTCGCGGTCCCGCTGGCCGAGCTCGGTCATCGGGTCCAGGTGGTCGACCCCAGCCCCGACGCCCTGGCCGCGCTCGATCGTCGGGCCAACGAGAGTGGCGTGTCAGGCCGAATCACCGGGCAGCAGGGCGACCTGTCGACGCTGCTCGACGTCGCCGAGCCCGGCAGCGCCGACGTGGTGCTCTGCCACGGCGTCCTCGAGGTCGTCGACGACCCGGCTGCTGCGCTCGCCACGATCGCCGAGGTGCTGCGTCCCGGTGGGGTGCTCAGCCTGCTGGTCGCCCAACGCCACGCCGCCGTCGTCGCCCGGGCGATGGCCGGCCACTTCGAGCAGGCGCGGTCGATCCTCGAGGGGGCCGAGCCGGCCGGCCGGTCGGGTCGCCGCTTCACCCGGGAGGAGCTCGAGGAGCTGCTCACGGCAGCCGGGTTCACCCTCGACTCGACCCACGCGGTCCGGGTCTTCTCCGACCTGGTCCCCGGGTCCCTGCTCGACCTCGAGCCCGGTGCCAGCGCCGCGCTGCTCGAGCTGGAGCAGGCCGTCTCCGAGCGGCCCGAGTACGCCCCGCTCGCCGCACAGCTCCACCTCGTCGCGACCCGCTGACCCAGATCACGCTGCTCCGGGCGGTGGTCCCTGATGGACCTCTCCTGGGACTGCCCGGTGCTCCACGTCGACATGGACGCCTTCTACGCCTCCGTCGCCACCCGCGACCGACCCGACCTGGCCGACGTCCCGGTCGTGGTGGGGGGTGGTAGCCGGGGCGTGGTGCTCTCGGCCAACTACCTCGCCCGCGACTACGGCGTGCGCTCGGCCATGCCGATGACCCGGGCCCGTCGGCTCTGCCCCCGGGCGGTGGTGGTCGCCCCCGACTTCGACACCTTCTCCTCCGTCTCGACGTCGGTCATCGCGACCTTCCGCCGGGTGACCCCGCTGGTCGAGGTGCTCTCCCTCGACGAGGCGTTCCTCGACGTCCGCGGCGCCACCCGACGACTGGGCTCTCCGCTGCAGATCGCCGAGCAGATGCGCGCGGTCGTCCACGACGAGCAGGGCGTCACCTGCTCGGTCGGCGTGGCCGCCGCCCCCTCGGTCGCCAAGCTCGCCAGCCGCCGCGCCAAGCCCGACGGCGTCCTGGTCGTGCCGCCGGCGCAGGTGACGCAGTTCCTCCACCCGCTCGACGTCGGCGAGCTCTACGGCGTGGGGGAGAAGACCCGGGCGATGCTCCACCGGCTCGGGCTGGTCACCGTCGGCGACGTCGCCCACACCCCCGTGCACACGCTCCGGCGTGCCGTGGGCCACCACCTCGGCGGCCACCTCCACGAGCTCGCCTGGGGCACCGACCGGCGGCCGATCACCGCGCGCAACGCGCCCGCGTTCGGCGCGGCCTTCGGCTCGCTCACCGCAGCCGACCCGGACAAGTCGATGGGAGCCCAGGAGACGTTCGGCCGCGACACCGACGACCGCGAGATCGTGGTCCGCGAGCTGTTGCGGCTCGCGTCCAGGGTCGGCCGGCGGATGCGGGTCGCCGGGGTCGCCGGCCGCACCGTCACCCTCACCGTCCGGTTCGCCGACTTCACCACCCTCACCCGCTCGCGCACGCTGTCCGAGGCCACCGACGTCACCGTCGAGATCCACCAGGGCGTGACCCGGCTCTACGACGCCCTCGGTCTGCAGCGGGCCCGGGTGCGACTGGTCGGGGTGCGGGTCGAGGGCCTGGTGCCCCGCGAGCGCGTCCACCGCCAGCTCGTCCTCGGCGAGCCCGAGCACGGCTGGCACGAGGCCGATCGCGCCGTCGACCGGGCGGTCCACCGGTTCGGCCAGACCGCCGTACGACCCGCCAGCCTGCTCGGGTGACTGCCGGGAATAAATCCGGGAAGGGTGTACCCACCTCACCACCGGCTGCCTATGCTGGGAGACACCTTCATCAGCAACCGGACTCTGGAGGACATGTGCCCCTCTCCGAGGAGGAGCTGCGACTGCTCGAGCAGATGGAGCGCGCCCTCGTCGAGGAGGACCCGAAGTTCGCCTCCACCCTGCGCGGCACCTCGCTGCGCAGCATCGCTCGCCGCCGGGCGATCATCGCCGGCGTCGCGTTCGTGGTCGGCGTCGCGGTGATGATGACCGGTGTGGTCGCCCAGCTGATCCCGGTCGGGATCGTCGGCTTCCTGATCATGCTCGCCTCGGCCACCATCGGTCTGACCGCGGTGCGGGGCCAGCGGGCCGGTGGAGCCGCCCCCGCGCCCCACACCGACGAGGCTGCGTCCGGGCTCTCGCTGATCCAGGGGGGGCGCCGCGAGCGCCGGCCCCGTCAGCAGCGCCAGCGCACCAACGGCTCGTTCATGGAACGCATGGAGGAGCGGTGGCGTCGCCGCCGCGAGGGTGGCGGCTTCTAGAACCACCGATGTAGGTCAGGCCCCCGCCCTACGCCGACGCGGCCCCAGTACGCAACGCCAACACGGGCTGGCTCCTACTCCAGCAGGTGGTCGAGCGCCCGTCCCATCACGGCGTTGCGTTCGGCGTCAGTCGAGACGCCCTCGAGCCCGAACCCCAGCAGCAGCGAGCGCGGCGTGGTGATCGCGTTGCCGACCGGGAAGCCCGAGGCGTCGGTGCGGATGAAGTCGTTGACGTTGGGTGCGCTGCCCTCGGGCGAGCCGGAGACTGTCCAGCCGTCAAAGCCGGTCTCGAACGAGGTCGTGCCGTCCCCGGTCGAGACCTCGACGTCGTCGAGGAACACACCCACGCCCTGGACCGCCCAGTCGCTTGCGTACGCGATCGACACCTCCACGGTCTGACCGTCCCAGTCGGACAGATCGACCGTCCACTGCTGCCAGCCGCCGGAGTTGCCGGAGGCCGCGTGCCAGGCGCCGCCAGACTCACCGGTCGCCGAGCAGGTGCCGTCGGCGTTCAGCGTCTGGTAGTGGTCGAGCTGCGGGTGCAGCTCACGCCAGCCGGCCGGACAGCTGTCGCCGGTGTCCTGGCTCGTGTGCCCGCTCAGGTCGGGAAGCGTCGTCCAGTCCGACCCGCCCGCGGTGCGCGCCTCCACGAACAGGTGGTCCCAGTGGAACTCGGTGTCGTAGGAGGTCCAGAACGACAGGGTCGCTCCGCCTGCAGGCACGGCGATCTCCCTGGTGAGCCGCTTGTACGAGACGTCAGCGATCTGCGAGTAGACGTACTGCTCGCCGGTGTGCGGGTCGAAGGGCCCGCCCGGTTTGTCGTACCGCGCCGAGGGCCAGCTCTCGAACTGCTTGTACTGGTCGGGCGGCAGGATGCCGCTGGTGGCGAGGAACGACGACCTCCGGATCGGGTTGGTGGTGAGGTCGACATCGTCGAGGCCCCACGCGAGGCCGGTGAACGGGTCGTCGACGCCCACCGCGTCGAACGCGGCGCCACCGTCATGGCCGTCGTTGGCCACGGCGACGTAGCCGCCCAGGTAGTACTGCAGCACGTCGTTGGTGGCGTCGCCACCGAAGAGCGAGCCGAACGAGGGCAGGCAGCGCCGCGGGTCCGTGCCCGCCGGAAGCGGGTTGCAGGCGATCTCGCCCTTGGGGTCGTAGAACTGGTTGCCCACGGCGGCGTTGGTGTACTGCTGGCCGGCAGAGTCGCCTGCCAGGAGCACCTTGCCGCCCTCGTTCATGTACGACCGGAACTCCAGCAGCTGGTCGATGGCAAGCCGGTCCACGTTGCCGCCAAGGCGTCCGGCGGTGCGGGTGACCAGGTCATCGCCTGTCTCCCAGATGACGCCGTCGTAGTGGCTGAGCACCCCGAGCGCGTCTGGGGCAGTACGCCCGGCGGCGTCGACGTCGTAGACGTCGGCCTGCTGGCCGTTCGCGGCCAGGGCGTCGACGTACGTGTCGACGTAGTGCGGTCCCGGCGCCTGCACCGGAGAGGCTCCGGTGTAGTCCTCGGCCGCCACCACGAGCACCCGGTTGTCACTCTCGGAGACCGCCTGGTAGGTGAACGAGTCACTCCTCTGACCGCCACCCTTGAACCAGACCTCGACCGAGTCGCCCGGGTCGGTGCCGGTGACGACGCCACGCATCTGGCGGTAGTAGACCGACGCCGGGTCGTACGTCGACCCGCCGTCCCACTCAGACGTGGGCGACGACTGCGTGGGCCCACCGTTGATGCGGTACTTCACCTTCACGGCGCCGAGGCTGCGCTTGGCGATCACCGAGACCGGTTGCGGGTCGCCGTACGACCTGGCGAAGCTCAGGTGGACCCCCGGGTTGCCACGCTTGTAGGGGTCGTCACTCTCGAGGTAGAACGGCTTCGTCTCGATCCCCGTGACCGTCTTCGGGTCATCGGGGTCGACCGCGGAACGGGCCACCGAGTGCGCGAACGGGAGGTTCCGCTGGAACTCCGCCTCGACCAGCGCCGGGTCGTCGGGGAACACGAAGCCGCAGCCGTCGCACCCCTCGGAGAGCTCCGGTGTCCACGCCAGTGCGCCGGTCACGGCGTGCGCGTAGTCGGTGGTCTCACCGTTGGTGACGTAGAGGACGTCCGAGCTCAGACCCGGGTGGAACTCGTCGATCGCCGGGTCGTCCAGGTTGCCGGACATGGCGTAGTAGATCGGGTCGTCCGCGGTGGGAGTGCCGGTCTGCCAGCCCTCGGCGTAGAGCAGCCACTGACCTGCCGAGTGCCAGTTGACCTGGAAGGCGAAGCCGATCCGGTCGAGCAGCCCGGCCATCGCCTGGGTCTCCGGCTCCGACAACGGCGCCGGGCCTCGGTAGGTCTCGCTGGACTGGATGGACGACGACCCCTCCTCGTCGTAACCCCAGTGGTTGGGGAAGTTGCGGTTCGGGTCGACCCCGTCGCCGACCTGGATCTCTCCGTCCCCGTTGTTGTCGCGGAGGTTCTTACGCCATAACCGCTCGTGATCGAACGTGTACTGGTAGCCGTCGGGGTTGGCCACGAGGATGAACCAGAGCTCGGTCGTCCGCAGCAGGTTGCGGACCTCACGGTCGTTGGCCCGCCACCGGCTGATGTAGTGGTTCATCAGCCGTCGGTTGACCTCGGTTGAGATCCACTCACGCGCGTGCTGGGTGGAGCTGTACAGGACGGCCGGACGCGTACCGTCCGGCGTGCCTCGAGCGCCCTGGGTCAGCTTGACAGCGATGATCTCGCGTTCCTGCTCGGTGTGGCCGAGGACTTCGAGCTTCACCAGCTGGGGGTTGTTGCGGGCCGCGGCGTAGAGCTGGTCGCGGATGCCGCCGGGCTCGTCGTACGAGCGCCAGACGTTGAAGCCACCGGCGGCCTGCTGAGCCGCGAATTGGCGGACGGTCATGCCACCCTTGACTCGTGTGAGCTTGACGCCGATGCCCTCGGCCCTGAGCTTGTCAGCCTGCACCTGGTCCATGACCAGGTCGAGTTCGACCCCACCCTTGACCGGGCGTTGGCCGCTCACCTCGAAGCCCTGCTCGGCGATGGCCGGCAACTGGGACGGAGCGACGGTCACCGTGTAGGCATCCAGTCGATCCGGATGCCGGTCCGGGGTCGTGGGTGCTGCCGCTCCGGGCGCCAGCCCCGCGCACAAGGCGGTGACAACTGCAATGACGAGTGATCCGATGAGCCAGCGGCGCATCTCCCTCACCTCTCCCAGGAGAGTCCCAACCATTCAGCATGGCACTGGTGTGCGGCCCCCGCAAGGAGCGTGGAACTCCCTTGTCATGAGCCTGCGGGCCCGATCGTCTCGTGCTCGACGGCGCGGGTCTGGGCCCGGTGGGGCGTGCTATCCGACGTGGTCGACGACGCCGCCGTGGCGCACCAGCTGCGGAGATACGGACGACGAGCTCCGTCCGCGTCGCCACGGCAGCACCGACGCCGGCCACCAGGTGGCCCGGCGGCGGGCATGGTCGGTGGCGCCTCCGGTCAGCGAGTCGGTCACCGTCCCGGTGTCGCGCACGACCTGCGGATCCGTCGGCGGCTGCGCCGTCGCCTCCCCCTCCGGCCGTGCGTAGCGTTGCCGCTCGAGGGTGAGCACGAGCCGGTCGAGTGCCTCGACCGCCTCCGGCGCGATGGCGGCACCACGCGGTGGCCGGACGGGTGACTCGGCCGACGTGGGCGCACCCAGGTGGGGCACCAGGTGGTCGCGGGTCTCGCGAGGGGAGCGGTGGTCGGGCCAGGGGATCCCGAGGTCGATCGCGGTCGCGCGGACCTCGGCCCAGGCCGGCTCGATCGCACCGTGGAGCCGCTTCCGCGCGTGGCTGCGCCGGATCAACCGCGGCGTGAGGGCGAGCAGCAGCACCAGCAGCGCGAGGGCGAGCACGCCGAGCGTGATGCGCAAAGCCGATCCGCCACCGGCCTGTTGGTCGGTCTCACTCTCGGGCACCGCGCCGGGGTCCGGCTGCTGGCCGGCGCCAGGACCCGCCGAAGGGACGCTGGTGTCCTGGCTCTCGCTCGGCTCGTCGGTCGGGTCGTCGTTCGGGATCTGGTCCAAGGTGTAGGACGGCACCGTCTCGGCCCGGGCGGCCGGGGTCGGCTCGAACTTCACCCAGCCGGCTCCGGCGAAGTAGAGCTCCGGCCAGGCGTGCAGGTCGTCGCTGGAGTACTCGTAGGTCCGAGGGCCGATCTGGTCGGGCCTGAGGAAGCCGACGGCGACGCGTGCCGGGATTCCCAGCGAGCGGGCCATGACCGCCATCGCGGCAGCGAACTGCTCGCAGTACCCGACGCGCCCCCCTTCTCCCTCGGTCAGGAACGCGACGAGCTCGTCGACGCCGTTGCCGGGCTCCACGTTCTCGAGTGAGTACTCGAAGCCGCCGCCCTCACGGAACCAGTCCTGGAGCGCGACCGCCTTCTCGTGGCGGCTCGGGACGTCGCGGGTGACCTCCTGGGCGAGCGTCCGCACGAACGAGGGGAAGTCCGGGGGCAGCTCGATGAAGTCGCGGCTGACCTTGCCCGACCACGACGGCGCCTCGGCCAGCTCGAGCCCGTCGAGGTCGAGCACGACCTCGGTCATCGAGTAGTTCATGCCGGCCGTGGTGAGCTCGCCCTCCTCGTCGGCGGCGACGAAGTCGAGCGTGGCGACGTCGTAGCGCCAGTCGCCGGCTGCGGAGATGCGCTCGATCGGGAATGCCGTGGGCAGCCAGCGTGAGTCGAAGTCGAGCATCACGGAGACGTCGGTGTCATAGCGCTCGCGCGGCACGGCCGGGTCGATGTGATCGGCCAGCGGCAGCTCGCCATCCGCTTGTTGCTCCGCGGGGATGTCGCGGTCGTCGGTGCTCCACTGGTTGTCGGTGTAGCGGTTCAGCGCGGCGATGCGGAGGTACGACGGATCGGGGTTGTCGGTGTCGACCCGGAGCAGCGGCCGGTCCTCGCCGCGCAGGAGGTCGCGCTGCAGGTCGACCATCGGGTTCTCGACGTTGATGTCGCCGCCGCTGCCGTCGCCGGGTCCGAACCCGAACACGCTGAGCGACAGCGTCGGGACGAACTGGGGGATGAGGACGGCGAGCACCAGGGCCATGCCGCCGAGCGAGGCGGCCGTGGTGCGGAGAGCGTGGGAGCTGACCGCGAGCGACGTACCGGGTTCACGGCCGGCTTCGCCGATGCCCCGACCCCAGCGGCTGGTCTGCTCGCGGTGCTGGAGGAAGAGCATGAACATGAAGCCACCCGCCGTGAAGGCGAAGCTCCACCACGGCACGCCGCCGCCGAGCATGCTCACCGGGATGCTGTAGATCACCAGCAGCGGAAGGCCGGCCAGCGGCACTCGGCGCATGCCGCCGACACACAGGTCGATGAGGACCAGGCAGAACCAGCCGCCGAGGATCAGCAACGGGTCCACGCCGGGGCTGTCGGCCGGTACCGGGGCCTGGTAGCGCTGAGCGGTGTCGACGGCCGTCGACAGCTCGTGGCCCAGTTGCAGCCAGCCGTCCGCCGTGACGACCAGCGCGCCGGCGACGAAGCTGGTCGCGACCAGGCCGCCCACGACGAGCTGCGCGAGGAACACCAGCGATCCGGGCAGCCGCAGGTGACGCAGGCCGACGCCGAGGCCGGCGACCATGATCGCCAGGAACAGGAGGGGATAGAGGAAGCCGCCCGGCTCCTCGGTGAACCCGACCCAGGCGGTGGTCGCGAACCAGCCGGTGGCGGCCGCGGCGACAGTGAGCGCGGCGGTGTCGACGAGGGCGCGGCGTCGGGCGGTCATCTGATCGCCCCGACTCGGGGGTCGCCCGGGCTGCGGGAGGCGCGGGCGTTGCTCACGCCGAGGTCCTGCCAGGCGGTGGACAGCCGGTCGCGCGGACCGAGCGTCACCGCCCGCCAGCCCTGAGCCGTGAGCACCGGGGTCGCCGGTCCGACGCCACCGCGGCCGCCCCAGCGCCTCGACGTCGAGGGCGACGGCCAGGGCGGGCATCGAGTGGTGGAGCATCCGTCGGAAGACCGGGGCGTCGAGGTCACCGACCGCTCCGACCACGGCGACCAGCAGGCCGCCCTGGGTCGGGTCGGCCAGCCACTTGGTCTCCAGCCACGACTGGTCGACGGCCTCGACGACGGCGAGCGACTCGAGCAGCGGGCCGGTGTTCAGGCCGGTGTCGCGGAAGTGCCAGGCGGTGGTCGGGTCGTCCCCGGTGGCGGTGACCAGTCGGACGGTGAAACCGCGTTGGCTCAGGTGGACGGCGATCGACGCCGTCGCCGAGACGGCCGCCTCGAGCGAGGAGGCGATGCCCTGGCCGCGATGGGACCGTGAGCGGTTGTCGAGGAAGAGCGTCGCGCGGCTCTGCCACGGCTGCTCCTCGCGCCGCACCATCAGATCGCCGATCCGGGCCGAGCTGCGCCAGTGGACCCGGCGCAGGTCGTCGCCGTCGCGGTACTCGCGCACGGTCACGTCCTCGGCGCTGCCCGCAGCGAAGGCGCGCGGCCGGTTGTCACCGGAGCCGGTCCAGGCCCCACCGAGCGGGACCTGGGGAAGGGGAACGGTGCGGGGCACGACCGTGATCGGAACGGTGGTGCGGAACGAGCGCCCGAGCTCGACCAGGCCGAAGGGGTCGCTGACCCGCACCGTCATCGGGCCGATGTCGAACTGCCCGCGCACGTCCGAGCGGATCTGGTAGGTCACCTCGCGGCGCCAGCCGTTGCCGATCCCCTCGAGGACGAATCGGGGCCGGGTTCCGAGCACGTACGGCACGTGGTCCTCGAGCATGAGCACGCCACTCGGCGTACGTCCCTCGTTGGTGAGCGCGAGCGTCACCCGCGCCGGTGAGCCCGCGGTGACCAGCTGCGGGGTCACGGTCCGGACCAGCGAGAGCCGGTAGCGGCTGCGCCCGATCAGGAACGCCGCCAGGACGGGCAGGCAGGCGACGAGCACGCCGACCCGGCTCAGCTGCTGCTGCCCCATGATCACCGAGCACACGATCGCGGTGATGCCGGCGGCCAGGAACGCGCGGCCCCGGACGGTGAGTCCAGCGAGTGCCTCACGCACCGTGGTCCCCCTTGGGTTCGGGTCCGGTCACGATCGCTTCACGAGAGCGGGGCGCCGCCCGGTACGGCCACCGCGGCCACGATGGCCTCGAGGATGTCCGTGGTCGAACGACCGCTCATCGCAGCCTCGACGCTCGGCAGCAGCCGGTGTGCCAGCACCGGCTGGGCCAGGGTCCGGAGGTCGTCGGGCAGGACGTAGTCGCGACCGGCCATGGCAGCCCTGGCCTTGGCGGCGCGGATCAGGTGGAGCGTCGCCCGGGGCGAGGCGCCCAGGGTCAGGTCGCTGGACCGCCGCGTGGCAGCCGTCAGCGACACGGCGTACTTCTGCACCGCGTCGGAGACGTAGACCTGCCCCACGATCCCGGACAGCTTGCGGATCTCCGTCGCGTCGGTGACCGGCTCGAGGTCGTCGAGCGGGTTGGACCGGGTGTGGGAGTTCAACATCGCGATCTCGGCGGCCTCGACCGGGTAGCCGACCGACACCCGTGCCATGAAGCGGTCGCGCTGTGCCTCGGGGAGGGCATAGGTGCCCTCCATCTCGATCGGGTTCTGGGTCGCGATGACCATGAACGGCGACTCGAGGTGGTAGGTCGTGTTGTCGACCGTGACCTGGTGCTCCTCCATGCACTCCAGCAACGCTGACTGCGTCTTGGGGGAGGCACGGTTGATCTCGTCGCCCACCACGATGTTGGCGAAGATGCCGCCGGGGCGGAACTCGAACTCACGCGTGTTCTGGTTGAACACCGAGACGCCGGTGACGTCGGAGGGCAGCAGGTCGGGCGTGAACTGGATCCGGCGCACCGAGCAGTCGATGCTGCGGGCCAGCGCCTTGCTCAGCATCGTCTTGCCGACGCCGGGGACGTCCTCGATGAGCAGGTGGCCCTCGGCCAGCAGCACGACCAGCGCCGAGGACACCACGTCGGGCTTGCCCTCGATCACCCGCTCGACGTTCTCGCGGACCCTGGTGACCACCTTGCCGAGCGTCTCCAGGTCCGCCACCGCCGCTGTCGTCCCGGGTTCGTTCGACCTCGTGCCCGCTTCGTGCGTTTCCACCGACTCGTCCTCCACCGGGTTCGACCTCGTCATGGCTCTGCCCCTTCTGGGCCAACCGTAGGGCGTTTGCCCAAAGCAACCTATGCCGTCACTCCCTGCGCCGTTCAGACTCCCGGTGTCACGAAATGGTTGCGATCACCCACTGCGCCCCCTCGTCCTCCACCGGGCGCTCCACCCTCCTCCACCTGCGCAGCCCTCGTCCCCGCCCCGACCACCCCGGAGCGGTAGTCCACGGGCGAACGGTCGCTGGAGGCACCGATGCCGGGCCATCTGCCCGTGGACCACCCACCTGAGGACCCGCCGACGACACGGGCGCAAATGTGTGGAAGATGGTTGACGGTGGAGGGAAGTGGCGTATGGTGGAGCGCAGTGGAGGATGAGCCCGGTGGTCGGGTTCCCCGGGGAGCGGAGGTGCCCGATGTTGATGGGCACCTACACCCCGAGGCTCGATGACAAGGGCCGGCTCTTCCTCCCGGCGAAGTTCAGGGACCAGCTGTCGGAGGGGCTCGTGGTCACAAGAGGTCAGGAACGGTGTCTCACCGTCTGGCCGCGCCCGTCCTTCGAGCAGGTGGCGACGCAGGCACAGGCAGCACCGGTCACCGACCGGGCAGTCCGGGACTACACCCGGCTGCTCTTCGCGGGGGCCTCCGACGACCAGCCCGACAAGCAGGGCCGGCTCACCATCCCGCCGATGCTCCGCGAGTACGCCGCGCTCACCCGCGACGTGGTCGTGATCGGGGTCGTGAACCGACTCGAGATCTGGGACGCCGGCAGGTGGCAGGCGTACTCCGACACCCACGAGGAGTCCTTCTCCGACCTGGGTGAAGCCGTCTTCCCGAACGACTGACAGCAGCACCCGCAGCACAACTTGAGAACGGATCGCACGGCGAGGTCTCGGGCCCGCTCCCTGACATCTGGGGCACCTTCCCCGGCACCAGACGTCTCCCCACCCGGGAGCGGGCAGGGACCTGGTCGGGCGATCCACAGCCACATCCGGCAGCCCGTCAGCCAGCAGCACTCATCAATGGGGTCGAGACCATGAGCATCACCACAGCAGACGTCGGTCACCCCGACGTGCCGGGCGCCGACCCACTCGACCCACTGCCGCGGGTGCGCCACCTGGCGCGTGAGGCCGTCGTGCTGATGACCTTCTCCGCGGTGGCCTCCAGCGCGTTCGCGGGCTGCCTCCTGCTCGTCACGACCCTGGGCCGCCGGGGCTGACCGTGACCAGTCCCGCCCACGTCCCGGTGCTGCTCGACCGGGTCGTCGCCCTCCTGGCGCCCGCCCTCGACCGAGACGGCGCGGTGATGGTCGACGCCACCTTGGGCCTCGGTGGCCACACCGAGGCCGTGCTCGCCGGCTGCGAGCTCGCGCGGGTGATCGGCATCGACCGGGACCCGAGCGCCCTCGGCCTCGCGGCCGAGCGCCTGGCGCCGTACGGCGACCGCTTCACCGGGGTCCACGCCGTCTACGACGAGCTGCCGGAGGTGCTGGCCGACCACGGGCTGGCGTCGGTCGAAGCGGTGCTGTTCGACCTCGGCGTGTCCTCCATGCAGCTCGACGTCACCGATCGCGGGTTCGCCTACCGCGAGGACGCACCCCTCGACATGCGGATGGACGCCGGCGCGAGCCTCACGGCAGCCGACGTCCTCAACACCTACCCCGAGGCGGAGCTGACCCGGATCCTCCGGGAGTACGGCGAGGAGAAGTTCGCCCGCAAGATTGCCCGCGCCGTGGTCCGCGAGCGGGCTCGCGAGCCGTTCACGACGTCGGCCCGGCTGGTCGAGCTGTTGTACGCCGAGATCCCGGCGCCGGCACGACGGACCGGGGGCCACCCCGCCAAACGGACCTTCCAGGCGCTGCGCATGGAGGTCAACGACGAGCTGGCCGTGCTGCGACGCGCGCTGCCGGCGGCGGTCGATGCGATCAGCGTCGGGGGCCGGGTCGTCGTGGAGTCCTACCACTCGCTGGAGGACCGGCTCGTGAAGCAGGCCTTCACCGCTGTCACCCGCAGCGAGGTCCCGCCGGACCTGCCGTTCGTGCCCGAGGGCATGGAGCCAGCCCTGCGGCTCGTCACCCGGGGCGCCGAGCGCGCCTCGGCCGCCGAGATCGAGGACAACCCCCGCGCCGCATCGGTCCGGCTGCGCGCGGTCGAACGAGTGAGAGGGGTTGCCTCATGAGCAGTCCGGTCGTCCAGCTCCGTTCCCGCGTGCCGCGGATCGCGGAGGCTGCGGTCGAGAAGGCGCGGCTGCGGATCGTGCCGCGCCGTGCCGCGCAACACACCCGCGTGCCGTTCGTGGCGCTGGTCAGCCTGGTCCTGCTCGGAGGCGTGATCGGGCTGCTGCTCTTCAACACCTCCATGCAGCAGGCGGCGTTCGCGACCACGGCGCTCGAGCAGCAGGCCGGCACGTTGTCGGCCCGTCAGCAGACGCTCGAGATGGAGCTCGACGTGCTCCGCAACCCCCAGCGAGTGGCTGAGCGGGCGCAGACGATGGGCATGGTGCCGGGTGGCACCCCGGCGTACCTCCAGCTCGGGACCGGCAAGATCCTCGGCCAGCCGACGCCGGCCACGCCGGCCGACACCGTGCGCCTCGCAGCGCGGCCCGACCCCAAGCCCCCGATCCTCGATCCCGACCCGATCGTGCGCCAGGTGATCGGCGCCGGGCCCAGTGCGGCCTCCCTCGCCGGCGGTCGCCGCGACGAGGGCCGTCCGATCATCGACCGCACCCGGGACTGAGAGCGAGACCGACTGTGCCCAGCTCCGATCGGCATCGCAGCGCTCGGCCCCGTCGGCCACGTGGCAGCCTGCGCGGTTCGCCGCTGTTCCGGCTGCGGTTCGGCTTCATCGCGATCGCGATGGTGCTCTCGGTGTTCAGCGTGCGCCTGGTCCAGCTCCAGGGCATCGACCCCAAGGCGTACGCCGAGATGGCGGCCGCGGAGGGCGTGGAGAACGTGTCGCTGCCCGCCGTCCGCGGCGACATCCTCGACCGCAACGGCGAGCCGCTGGCACGGTCGGTCGAGGGGCTGATGGTCGTCGCCGACCCGGAGCTCACGGCCGACCAGGCGCCGGAGATGGCGAAGTTCCTCGCCAACCGGCTCGGGGTCGACTACTTCACGATCCTGCCGCGACTGCGCGAGGAGGGGAGCCGGTTCGAGTACATCGCCCGTCGGGTGCCCTCGACGGTCGCGACCCAGGTCCTCGACGACGCGGAGGAGCTCGGCTTCGAAGGCCTCGACACACGGCGCGACCCGCTGCGCGACTACCCGGCCGAGGACGTGGCCGCCAACCTGGTCGGCTTCGTGGGCACCGACGAGCCGCTGGCCGGCTTCGAGCGCACCTTCGACGCGTTGCTGGCGGGCACCGACGGCTCGGAGCGCTACCAGGTCGGCGGCGGCAACCGGATCCCGCTCGGTGAGAGCACGATCGTCGAACCCGTGGACGGCCAGGACCTCCGCACCACGATCGACCTCGACCTCCAGTGGTACGCCCAGCGGGTGCTGCGGCAGACCGTGGAGGACGCCCAGGCCGACTCCGGGTTCGCGGTGGTCCTCGACAGCCAGACCGGCGAGACCCTGACGCTGGCCGACCACCCGACCTTCGACGCGAGCGATCCGCTGGTCGCCGACAAGGAGGACCTCGGCTCGCGGGCCATGAACGACGTCTACGAGCCTGGCTCGGTCGAGAAGGTGCTGACGGTGGCGGGCCTCCTGGACGCCGGGAAGGTCACCCCGCGCACCCGGATCGAGGTGGCGCCCGAGCTGCGACGCGACGGCCGCGTCATCAACGACTGGTTCCCCCACGGCAAGATCCGGCTGACGATGGCCGGAGTCGTGGCGCTGTCGTCCAACATCGGCACGGTCCGCGCCGCCGACGAGTACGACCGGGGCGAGCTGCGCCGCTACCTCACCCGCTTCGGCCTCGGCGAGGCCACCGACATCGGCGTCCGCGGCGAGTCGGCCGGGCATCCTCCCCTCCCAGGCGATCTGGAACCGGCTGATCGGCGACCGGGTCGCCTTCGGCCAGTCACTGTCGGTCAACGCCGTGCAGATGGCCGCCGCGGTGAACACGATCGCCAACGGCGGCGTCCGGGTCGACCCGTCGCTCATCACCGGCTCCGCCACCACCGACGAGGGCACCGTGGTCGGCACCGACCAGGCCACCACCCGGCGGGTGGTCAGCGAGCGTGCCGCGCGGCAGACGATGCTGATGATGGAGCGGGTGACCGACCCCGACGAGGGCACCGCTCCCGCGGCCGCCGTCCCCGGCTACCGCGTCGCCGGCAAGACCGGCACCGCCCAGCGCGTCGGCGCCGAGTGCGGTTGCTACGACGGCACCTTCACCGTCTCGTTCGCCGGCTTCGCACCCGCCGACGACCCGCGCTTCACGATCTACGTGGTGGTCCAGAACCCCCGCAACGGCGGGGGAGGCGGCTCCGTCGCCGGGCCGGCGTTCGCCAAGATCATGAGCTACGCGCTCCGGCGCTACGCCGTCCCGCCCACGGGCACCAAGCCGTCAGCCCTGCCCCTCAAGTGGTAGGGGTTTCGACAAGCGCAACCGCCGTGTGGTCGGTTCCCCCATGGCGGTCGAGCTGGTCGAGACCTGGCTCGGATAGCCTCGCCGCGTGGTGAGCGACCAGCTGGCACGGACCCGCCCGGAGCGGCCGACTCCGACCCCGCTGGCCGACCTCGCCGCCTGGCTGGCCGAGTCGGCCCACGACCTCGTCGAGACCCGCGGTGACCTCGCGACCGACGTCACCGGGGTGTCCCTCAGCTCGCAGCGGGTCCGACCCGGCGACCTCTACGCCGCGCTGCCCGGCGCGCGCGCCCACGGTGTCGACTACGTCGACGCCGCGCTGGCCGCCGGAGCCGTCGCCGTGCTCACCGACCCCGCCGGAGCCACCGGGCTGACCGGCGTACCCGTCCTCGTGGTGGCGGAGCCGCGAGCGGTCCTCGGCGGCCTGGCTGCGCGCGTGTACGGCGATCCGGCCTCGGCGCTGCGGCTGATCGGCGTGACCGGCACCCAGGGCAAGACCACGACCACCCGCCTCGCGGAGGGCGGGCTGCAGGCGGCCGGCGTCCCGGCTGCAGTCATCGGCACCGTCGGAACTCGGGTCGCCGGGCAGGACCTCAAGACCGACCTCACGACGCCGGAGGCGCCGGACCTGCACGGGCTGTTCGCGATGATGCGCGAACGCGGTGTGGAGGCCTGCGCGATGGAGGTCTCCAGCCATGCCCTGGTGATGGGGCGCGTCGACGGCGTCGTCTTCGACGTCGCGGTCTTCACCAACCTCGGTCGGGACCACCTCGACTTCCACACCGACCTCGAGGACTACTACGCAGCCAAGGCTTCGCTCTTCACACCCGACCGTGCCCGGCTCGCCCTGATCAACGTCGACGACGAGCACGGCCGCCGACTCGTCGCGGAGACCAGCCTGCCGGTGCGCACCTGGTCGGCCGCCGGTGCCGACGCCGACTGGACGGTGACCGACGTCGCCCTCGACGCCGCCGGCAGCACCTTCACCGTCGTCGGTCCCGGCGGGCTCCGGGTGCCGGCCGCCTGCCCGCTGCCGGGCGACTTCAACGTCGCCAACGCGCTGGCCGCGATCGCCGCCAGCGCCGAGGTCGGGTACGACGCTGCGCTGGTCGCGGACGGCATCGCGGCGGGGCCCGGCGTGCCCGGACGGCTCGAGCGCGTCGAGGCAGGTCAGGACTTCGTCGTGGTCGTCGACTACGCCCACAAGCCCGACGCGGTGGAGTCGGCACTGCGCACGTTGCGGCCGCTGACCGACGGCCGGCTGATCGTCGTCATCGGTGCGGGTGGCGACCGCGACCCGGGCAAGCGGCCGCTGATGGGGGAGATCGCGGGCCGGCTCGCCGACGTCCTGGTCGTCACCGACGACAACCCGCGCAGCGAGGAGCCCGGCGCGATCCGGGCGGCGATCCTGGCCGGGACCGACGATGCGGTCGCCGAGGTCGTCGAGGTGGGCGACCGTCGGGCTGCGATCCGCGCGGCGCTGCAGCGGGCCGGTGCCGGCGACGTCGTGCTCGTTGCCGGCAAGGGCCACGAGACGGGGCAGGAGGTCGCCGGCGTGGTGCATCCGTTCGACGACCGCGAGGTCGTTCGCGAGGAGCTCTCGACTCGATGATCCCGATGACACTCGCCGAGATCGCCGACGTCGTCGGCGGTGCTGTCGACGGAGATCCCGCCACCGAGGTGACGGGTGCGGCGTACGTCGACAACCGCGAGCCGATCCCCGGCGGCCTGTTCGTGGCGATCCCGGGCGAGCGGGTGGACGGCCACGACTTCGCGGCCGGCGCCCACGCCGTCCTCGGCAGCCGGCCGACCGGCGAGCCCACGGTGGTCGTCGACGATGCCGTCGCCGCGCTCGGCCGGCTCTCGCGCCACGTCGCCGACGAGGTCGCCGCGATCGTCATCGCACTGACGGGTTCGCAGGGGAAGACCGGCACCAAGGACTTCCTCGCTCACCTGCTCGCGGGCGACGGCCCGACGGTCGCGACCCGTGGCAACCACAACAACGAGATCGGCGTCCCGCTCACGGTGCTCGAGGCCACCCGCGACACCCGCCACCTGGTCGTCGAGATGGGCGCCCGGGGCGTGGGCCACATCGGCTATCTCTGCCGCCTCGCCCCACCTCGCATCGCGGCCGTCCTCAACGTCGGGACGGCTCACCTCAGCGAGTTCGGCAGTCGCGAGCAGATTGCGCACGCCAAGGCCGAGATCGTCCAGGCCCTGCCCACGGACGGCGTCGCCGTGCTCAACGCCGACGACGCACGGGTCGCGGCGATGGCATCGCTCACGGCCGCCCGGGTGCTCACCTTCGGCACGTCCGGGGACGTCTCCTGGCGCGATGTCCGGCTCGACGAGCTCGGTCGTCCCGCCTTCGACCTGGGGTACGACGACGCGTGGCACCCGGTGACGCTCACCCAGTCGGGCGCCCACCAGGTGGCCAACGCCGCCGCGGCCGCCGCGCTCGGCGTGGCTGCGGGCCTCGACCTGGCATCGGTCGCCGAGCGGTTGTCGACCGCCGAGCCGGCCAGCCCCTGGCGGATGGAGGTCCACCGCCGCTCCGACGGCCTGGTCGTCGTCAACGACGCCTACAACGCCAACCCGGCGTCGATGACCGCGGCGATCGACGCGCTCGTCGAGATCGGTGCGCACCGCAGCGGCCGCAGCGTGGCCGTGCTGGGCGAGATGCTCGAGCTCGGCCCCGACACGGAGGCAGCCCACCGCGACGTCGGGCGCCACGCCGCCGAGGCGGGCGTCGACCTGCTCGTCGTCGTGGGGGAGCGGGCTGCGGCGCTGGCCGACGGCGCCCGCGCCGTACGGTCGTGGCAGGGCGAAGCGGTGCTGACGGCGGGGCGCGACGCCGCGCTCGCCCTCGTGCGCGAGAATGTCGCCGCCGGCGACGTCGTCCTCGTCAAGGCATCTCGGGGGGCGGCCCTCGAGGTCGTGGCCGACGGACTGCTGGAGGAAGGAGAACGCCGGTGAGAGCGATCCTGCTGGGCGGTGGCCTGGCGCTGCTCATCTCGCTGCTCGGAACCCGGGTGGCGATCCGCGCGTTCACCAACCTCGGCTACGGCCAGGAGATCCGCGACGACGGGCCGACCAGCCACCACACCAAGCGCGGCACGCCCACGATGGGCGGCGTCGTGATCGTGCTGGCGACCGTGCTGGGCTACTTCCTGGCCAAGCTGATCACGCTCGACGCGCCCTCGGCGTCCGCCCTGCTCCTGCTGTTCCTCTTCGTGGGCTGCGGCATGGTCGGCTTCCTCGACGACTTCATCAAGATCGCCAAGCAGCGCAGCCTCGGCCTGCGCAGCAAGGCGAAGATGATCGGCCTCACCGTCGTCGCGCTCACCTTCGGGATCGTCTCGCTGCTGCCCGCGCTCGAGGACGAGCGCGAGCAGACGCCGGCCAGCCGCCACCTCTCCTTCATCCGCGACTTCGAGGCGTTCACGCTGCCGGCGGTCGTCGTGGTGATCCTGATCTGGTTGATCGTCGCCGCGACGAGCAACGCGGTGAACCTGACCGACGGTCTCGACGGGTTGGCCACCGGCGCCTCGGTGATGGTGTTCGGCGCCTACATGCTGGTCAACATCTGGCAGAACAACCAGTCCTGCGCCCTCACCGGCGGCCGCACCTGCTACGAGGTGCGCGACCCCCTCGACCTCGCCGTCATCGCCGCCGCCATCACCGGCGCCTGCTTCGGCTTCCTCTGGTGGAACGCCTCGCCGGCGCAGATCATCATGGGTGACACCGGTTCGCTGGCGCTGGGTGGCGCGCTGGCCGGCTTCGCGGTCCTCACCCGCACCGAGCTCCTGATGGCGATCCTGGGCGGACTCTTCGTGGCCATCACCTTGTCGGTGATGCTGCAGGTGAGCTGGTTCAAGGTCAGCAGACGACTCACCGGGACCGGCAAGCGCGTCTTCCGGATGGCGCCGCTCCAGCACCACTTCGAGCTGCTGGGCTGGGCCGAGGTCACGATCGTGATCCGGTTCTGGATCATCACCGGGCTCTTCGTCGCCGCCGGCCTCGGCATCTTCTACGCCGAGTGGGTCGCGGGCTACTGAGCCACGACATGGTCGATCTCTCGTCGTACACGCGGACCAGCGACTGGTCGCGGGTCCGGGCCACCGTGGCCGGCTTCGGGGTCAGCGGCTTCGCCGCCGCGGACAACCTCACCCACCTCGGAGCCGACGTCACCGCGCTCGACGAGCAGACCAGCGAGACCAAGGCCGAGCAGGGTCAGCTGCTGGAGGTGCTCGGTGCGACCGTACGGCTCGGTGCGACAGCCACCGAGACGCTGCCTGACGACACCGACCTGCTGGTCGTCAGCCCCGGGTGGCGTCCCGACCATGCGCTGCTCCGGCAGGCCGAGGCGCGCGGCGTCCCGGTCTGGGGCGAGGTCGAGCTCGCCTGGCGGCTGCGAGACCCGGAGCGGCCGGTCCCGTGGCTGGCCGTGACCGGCACCAACGGCAAGACCACGACCGTGCAGATGCTCGACTCGATCCTGCGCGCGGCCGGCCTCGCCAGCGCCCTCGTCGGCAACGTCGGGCGCCCGGTCGTGGAGGCGGTCATGGACCCGGCGCCGTACGACGTGTTCGCGGTCGAGCTCTCCAGCTTCCAGCTCCACTACACGCACTCCCTGAGCTGCGAGTCGGCCGCGGTGCTCAACGTCGCCGAGGACCACCTCGACTGGTACGACTCGATGGCGGCGTACGCCGCTGACAAGGGCCGGATCTTCGAGCAGGTCCAGCGCGCGTGCGTCTACAACGCCGCCGATCCGACGACCGAGGAGCTGGTCCGGGAGGCCGAGGTCCTCGAGGGCGCCCGGGCGGTGGGCTTCACGCTCGGCCTGCCGCCGGTCGGGATGCTCGGCGTGGTCGAGGACATCCTCGCCGACCGCGCCTTCGTCGAGGAGCGCCAGACCAGCGCGGCCGAGCTGTGCACGATCAGCGACCTCGCCTCGCCCGCTCCCCACAACGTCGCCAACGCCCTCGCCGCCGCGGCCCTGGCCCGAGCCCACGGCGTCCCGCCGGCCGCGGTCCGCGAGGGCCTGCGGTCCTTCCGGCCGGACGGACACCGGATCGCCGTCGTCGCCGAGGTCGACGGCGTCACCTGGGTCGACGACTCCAAGGCGACGAATCCCCATGCGGCCCAGTCGTCGCTCTCGGCGTACGAGCCCGTGGTGTGGGTGGCCGGCGGGCTCGCCAAGGGTGCCCGCTTCGACGAGCTGGTCCGGGCCGTGCGCTCACGGCTGCGAGGAGTCGTGCTGCTCGGTCGCGACCGCCACGTCATCGCCGACGCCCTTTCGCGACACGCGCCCGATGTGCCGGTCATCACCGTCGACGACGGCGAAACTGATCCCGGACGCAGCCCGATGGCGCGGGTCGTCGTGGCCGCGGCCGAGCTGGCTCGGCCCGGTGACACGGTGCTCCTCGCTCCGGGATGCGCGTCGATGGACATGTTCCGGAACTACGCCGAACGTGGCGAAGCCTTCGCCGCGGAGGTGAGACGCAGGGCCGCCGCCGGCGGCTGAACAACGGGCCGAAGGGGGCGAGCGCACGGTGACGACCGCCACTCCCGGGCACACCCGTCGGGTCAGCCCCCTGAGCTGGTACGCCGCCCTCCGTGACGCCATGTCGCGGCCGCTCACGTCGTACTACCTCTTGCTCGGTGCCTCCGCGCTGCTGCTCACCATCGGCCTGGTCATGGTGCTGTCCGCGTCCAGCGTCTACTCGTTCGAGCAGCACGACGGCGACTCCTACGCGATCGTGAAGCGACAGCTGCTGTGGGTGGCGATCGGCGTCCCGTGTGCGTGGGTCGCCTCCCGGCTGCCCTACCGAGCCATCCGCCAGATCTCGTGGATCGCGATCATCGTCTCCGTGGTCCTGCTCGCGCTCACGGCGAAGATGGGCGTGGTCGTCAACGGCAACAAGAACTGGCTGGCGGTCGGTCCGATCCAGATCCAGCCCTCCGAGATCGCCAAGCTCGCGATCGTGCTGTGGGCGGCCCACGTCTATGCCCAGAAGGAGCGCCGCCTCGGCAGCCTCCACCAGGTCATGGTCCCGGTCGTACCGGTGCTGCTCGGCATCATCTTGCTGGTCATCGTCGGCAAGGACCTCGGCACCGCGCTGGTCCTCTGCGCGATCCTGCTCGCCCTGCTGTGGGTGGTGGGCGCACCGGCCAGGCTGTTCATGCTGGCGTTGTCGGTGGTGGGCGTGGCCGCGACCTGGCTGGCGACGACGAGCCCCGAGCGCCGCGAGCGACTGACCAACTTCGTCGACCCCTTCAAGGACTACCACGACGCGGGCTGGCAGCCCGCCCACGGACTCTTCGCCCTCTCCTCGGGCGGCGTCTTCGGCGAGGGCATCGGCGCCAGCACCCAGAAGTGGGGCGATCTCCCGGAGGCCCACACCGACTTCATCTTCGCCGTGCTCGGCGAGGAGCTCGGCCTGGTCGGCACCCTGCTGGTGATCGGGCTGTTCCTCACCATCGCCTACGCCGCGATCAAGGTCGCGGCCCAGACCGACGACCCGTTCGTGCGTTACATGACCTTCGGCATCGTCGCCTGGCTGATCGGGCAGATGATGGTCAACGTCGGGATGGTGCTCGCGCTGCTGCCGGTCATCGGCATCCCGTTGCCGCTGATCTCCTACGGCGGGTCGGCGTTGCTGCCGACCCTGGTCGCGCTCGGGTTGCTGATCGGATTCGCGCGCCGCGAGCCGGAGGCTGCCCGCGCCCTGAAGCAGCGACGCCGTCAGCGATCCGCGGCCTCGCGGCCACGGGGCGCAATCGTGCCGTGCGTCGGAACTCGTGCGCTTCGCGCACCCGTGGCACGCACCTCGCTGCGTTACCGACGCTCGCGAGACGAACGGGTATGGCATCGCGCCGGCGCCTTGCGATGCACACACCTCAAGCACGCCAAGCGTTCAACAACTTCCAACGCACGACACTAGTCTGATCCCGACATGCGCATCCTGCTCGCCGGCGGTGGAACCGCCGGACACACCTCGCCCCTGATCGCCACCGCCGACGCCCTGCGACGCCTCGACCCGGCTGTCGAGATCACCTGTCTCGGGACGCCGCGCGGCCTGGAGAACCGGGTCGTCCCGGAAGCCGGCTATCCGCTGGAGCTGATCCCGCCGGTGCCGCTACCGCGCCGACCCGGTGTCGACCTGCTCAAGGTCCCGGCCCGGCTCCGTGCCGCCGTACGCGCAACCCACGCGGTGCTCGACCGGGTGCGTCCCGACGTCGTGGTCGGCTACGGCGGCTACGTCTCGATGCCGGCCTACGTCGCGGTGCGCAAGCGCGGGCTGCCGCTGGTCGTCCACGAGCAGAACGCGCTGCCCGGCCTGGCCAACAAGGCCGGCGCACGGGTGGCCCGCCGAGTCGCCGTGAGCTTCCCCGACACCCCGCTGCCGCGCGCCGAGTACGTCGGGCTGCCGATCCGCCGGATGATCTCGACGCTCGACCGCACTGCGGTGCGCGCGGAGGGCCGCGCCCACTTCGGGCTCGACGCCGACCTCCCCACGCTCCTGGTCACCGGCGGCTCGCAGGGTGCCCGCCGTCTCAACCAGTCCGTGTCGGGGGCTGCGCGCGCCCTGGCCGACGCGGGGATCCAGGTGCTCCACGTGCTCGGGCCGAAGGGCGAGGCGACTCCCGAGCCGACGGGCGTCCCCTACGTCACCGTGCCCTACGTCGACCGGATGGACCTCGCCTACGCCGCCGCCGACCTGGTCGTCTGCCGGGCCGGCGCCTCGAGCGTCACCGAGGCCGCCGCCGTCGGTCTGCCGGCCGTGTTCGTCCCGTTGCCCATCGGCAACGGGGAGCAGGAGCACAACGCCCGCCCGGTGGTCGAGGCCGGTGGTGGTCTGCTGGTCGCCGACGGCGCACTCACACCCGAGTGGGTCTCCGCGACGATCCCGCCGCTGGTCACCGACGCTGACCGGCTCGCGACCATGGGCGCGGCCGCCGCGGCCCTGATCCCGCGCGACGCCGACGAGCAGCTGGCCCGGATCGTCCTGGAGAGCGCAGGATGAGGATTCCGGTCCCTGACGAGCTGCTGCCCGCCGAGCGGCTCGGTCGGGTCCACTTCGTCGGCATCGGTGGCGCGGCGCTGTCCGGCATCGCCCGGGTCATGGCCCGCGTCGGCGTGCCGGTCACCGGCAGCGACAACAACGAGACCCCGTTCCTGGCCTCGCTGCGCGAGCTCGGCGTCCCGATCACGATCGGGTACGACGCCGCGAACCTCGGCGACGCCGACACCCTCGTCGTCACGACCGCCGCTCGCGAGGACAACCCCGAGGTGGTCGAAGGACGGCGGCGCGGGCTGCGCATGCTGCCGCGCTCGGCCGGCCTCGCCTCGGTCATGGACGGCCGCGACGTGCTCGCCGTCGCCGGCACCCATGGCAAGACCACGACCACCGCGCTGCTCACGGTCGCGCTCATCGAGGCCGGTGCCGATCCGACCTACGCCATCGGCGGGGTGCTGCGTGCCACCGGCCGCAACGCCGACGCGGGGGACAGTCGCTGGTTCGTCGCCGAGGCCGACGAGTCCGACGGCGCGTTCCTCGTCTACTCGCCCTACGCCGCGATCGTCACCAACGTCGAGGCCGACCACCTCGACCAGTGGGGCTCCGAGGAGGCCTACCGCGCCGCGTTCCTCGAGTTCCTCGAGCGGATCCGCCCAGGAGGGCTGCTGGTGCTGTGCGCCGACGACGCGGGCGCGGCGGCCCTGGCGCGGCCGGCGCGCGAGCGGGGGCTCGACGTCGTCACCGTCGGCACCGGCGACGACGTCGACTACCGCGCGGTCGACCTGTCCTTCGAGGGCGTGCACTCGCGGTTCGTCGTGGTCCACGACGGAGCTGCGCTGACCCAGGTCGAGCTCCAGATCCCCGGACGCCACTACGTCGTCGACGCCCTCGCCGCGCTGGCCCTCGGTCACCGGCTCGGGTTCGACCTCGACGGACTGCGCCGCGGGCTCGAGGGTTTCACGGGCAGCGGTCGTCGCATGGAGCTCAAGGGCGAGGTCGCAGGAGTTCGGGTGGTCGACTCGTATGCCCACATGCCTCAGGAGATCGCCGCCGACCTCGCGGCCGCGCGCGGTGTCGCCGGCGAGGGCCGCGTTCTGGTTGCCTTCCAGCCCCACCTCGTCTCGCGCACCCGCGCCTACGGTCCCGCGATGGGCGCAGCCCTCGGTGCGGCCGACGAGGTCGTGGTCACCGACGTCTACCTCGCCCGCGAGGACGCCGATCCGGCGGTCACCGGTGCCCTGGTGGCCGACGCGGTGCCGCTGCCCCACGGCCGGGTGGCGTTCGTGCCGAAACTGGCCGACGTCCCGGCCGCCGTCGTGGAGCGGGCACGACCGGGCGACCTCGTGCTGACCCTGGGTGCGGGCGACATCACCGACTTGGGCCAGACCCTGCTCGCCCTGCTGGCGGAGCGCCCCGCTCCGAGTGCCCGATGACCGACACCACCACCCGGCGGAGTCGACGCGCGTTCGCCCGGCGCCAGTGGGCGCGCCGCTGGCTGTCGTGGAAGTACGTCGTCGCAGCGCTCGTCCTGGTCGGCCTGCTCGTCGGCGCCGCCTGGCTGTTCCTCTTCTCCTCGGTGCTGGCCGTGCAGACGGTCGACGTCCAGGGGGAGGCCGTGCTCAAGCCGGCAGAGGTGCGGGCCGTCGCCGGGCTGACCGACGGCGAACCGCTGGCTCGCGTCGACCTCGATGACGTCCGCACGCGGGTCCAGTCGCTGGCGCTCGTTCGCAGCGCAGAGGTCACGCGGCAGTGGCCCGACACCGTGGTCATCGAGATCGAGGAGCGGGTCCCGGTCGCCGTCGTGGAGATCGGCGGCCAGCTGCGCGGGCTCGACGTCGAGGGCGTCGTGTTCGACGAGTACCCGAAGCAGCCACCGGGCCTGCCCCGCGTCGAGACCTCGACCGACGCCGGCCGCGAGGCGTTGCGCGAGGCCGCCGCGGTCGTGTCGGCGTTGCCGGAGGACCTCGCCTCGATGGTCGACCACGTCGAGGTCGCCACCGTCGACCAGGTCTCGCTGGTGCTCCGCGACGAGCGGGTCGTCGTGTGGGGGAGCGCGGAGGGATCCGACGTCAAGGCCGAGGTGACGCAGGCGGCGCTGCGTGAGCGCGAGGGGTCGGTCTACGACGTCAGCGTGCCCGGCCAGCTCACCGTCGCACCCTGAGTCGGTCTTCAGCTCCGCGCCGACTCAGAACAGCTGCGGCACGAAGGTCTGCTCGTGCATCGGCGGCCTGACGTACGGCTCCACCCGCATCTCCGGGATCTCGACCACGTCGGGGGCGAGGTCCTCGGAGTCGAACTGGCTGAGCAGGTGGTGGATGCAGTTGAGTCGGGCTGCCTTCTTGTCGTCGGACGGGACCACGTACCAGGGCGCCTGCTTGATGTCGGTGTACTGGAAGGTGGTGTCCTTGGCCATCGAGTACCGCACGTAGAGCTCGTGCTCGGCAAGATCCATGGCGGAGAGCTTCCAGCGCTTGAGCGGTTCGGCGTTGCGTGCCTCGAACCGCTTGCGCTGCTCCTCGAAGCTCACCGAGAACCAGTACTTCAGCACCACGATCCCCGACCGGACCAGCATGCGTTCCAGCTCGGGGCAGCTGCGCAGGAACTCCTCGTGCTCGGCCTCGGTGCAGAACCCCATGACCCGCTCGACGTTCGAGCGGTTGTACCAGCTCCGGTCGAACAGCACCATCTCTCCGGCCGCGGGTAGCTGAGCGAGGTACCGCTGGAAGTACCACTGGGTCCGCTCGCGCTCCGTCGGCTGCGGCAACGCCACCACGCGCACCGTGCGAGGGCTCGTGCGCTCGGTGATCGTCTTGATGACGCCACCCTTCCCCGCGGAACCGCGTCCCTCGAAGATGACCAGGACCTTGAGGCCCTGCCGTTGGATCCAGTACTGCAGCATCACCAGCCGCTCCTGGAAGTCCGCCATCTCCTTCTCGTACACGGAGGTCTTGAGCTTTCCGTTCGCCCGGTAGTTCGCGAGGTCGCGGACACCGCGGTCCGACTGGACGTCGTCAGCGCCCTCGGGTGGCCTCGTCCGCTTGCTCATCGGCTCTCCTCGCCACAGGTGGGCCCAGCGCCCTTCCCTGCCCCAGCGTCAGGTCGCGCGGGTGCCGTGGTCAAGGTGGAAGCTGCGACGCATTTCGCCGACTCCGCGGCGTGTCTCCGGCGGTTCGCCCGACCCAACGCCTACCTTCTTGGGCAACGCGAGGTTGACATAACTATAACCCTCAGGTTCAGGGTTACAGTTCGCGGCCGAGCCGGACGGACCACAGTCGCAGACCAGGCAGTGCAAACCAGCAAGGGAGAGGGCGAAGCGCCATGGGTGCAGCACAGAACTACCTGGCGATCATCAAGGTCGTCGGCATCGGCGGCGGTGGTGTCAACGCCGTCAACCGGATGATCGAGGTCGGGCTCAAGGGCGTCGAGTTCATCGCGATCAACACCGACGCGCAGGCGCTGCTGATGAGCGACGCCGACGTCAAGCTCGACATCGGTCGCGAGCTCACGCGCGGCCTCGGCGCCGGCGCCGACCCCGAGGTCGGGGCGCGGGCGGCCGAGGACCACTCCGACGAGATCGAAGAGGTCATCAAGGGCGCCGACATGGTGTTCGTGACCGCGGGCGAGGGCGGCGGGACCGGCACCGGCGGCGCGCCGATCGTGGCCCGGATCGCCCGCTCGCTGGGCGCGCTGACCATCGGAGTGGTGACCCGCCCGTTCGCCTTCGAGGGTCGGCGCCGGGCCAACTCCGCGGAGGAGGGGATCTCCCAGCTGCGCGAGGAGGTCGACACCCTCATCGTGATCCCGAACGACCGGCTGCTCTCGATCAGCGACCGCAACGTCTCGGTCCTCGACGCCTTCAAGCAGGCCGACCAGGTGCTGCTCCAGGGCGTCTCCGGCATCACCGACCTGATCACGACGCCCGGACTGATCAACCTCGACTTCGCCGACGTGAAGTCGGTGATGGCCAACGCCGGCTCCGCCCTCATGGGCATCGGCTCGGCGCGCGGCGAGGACCGGGCGGTCGCCGCGGCCGAGATGGCGGTGTCCTCGCCGCTGCTCGAGGCGAGCATCGAGGGTGCCCACGGCGTCCTGCTCTCCATCGCCGGTGGTTCCGACCTCGGGCTCTTCGAGATCAACGAGGCCGCGGCGCTGGTGTCCGAGTCGGCCCACAACGAGGCCAACATCATCTTCGGCGCGACCATCGACGACGCTCTCGGCGACGAGGTGCGGGTCACCGTGATCGCGGCCGGATTCGACGGCGGGATGCCCAAGCGGCGCAACGAGGGCAACGTGCTTCGCCCGCAGCAGAGCCAGTCCGAGACGCGAGCGGCGGTCGAGGCGGCCCTCGCCACCAAGGCCCCGGCCCGTCCCCGGCCCAGCCAGTCGGTGGAGCCGACACCGACGTCGAGCCAGCCGAGCGGCGACCCAGCACCGGCCGCCGCCAAGCCGGCGCCGCGCCAGGTCCAGTTCGACGACGACGACCTGGACGTGCCCGACTTCTTGAAGTGACGTTGCCCGGGTGACTCTGCGACTGCGTGACCGGATCGAAGGCGACCTCGAGATCGAGGTCGCCTTCACCGATTCCGTCCTCGACGTCGGCGACCGCGCCGATGACGACATCCGGGCCGCCGCGCTCGCCGCCGTGGCCGCCGCGACCGGCGCCGACCCCGTCATCATGCGTCAGGTCCACGGTGCCGACGTGGCCCTGACGGGCACGCCCGTCGCGGTCGAGCCGCCGGTGTGCGACGCGCTGGTCGCGACCACCCGGGGCGTCGCACTGCTCGCTCGCGCCGCCGACTGCGTGCCGGTGCTGCTCGGCGACGCCGATGCGGGCGTGGTCGCCGCCGTGCACGCCGGCCGACCGGGACTGGCCGCCGGAGTCGTGCCTGCGGCGATCGCCCGGATGCGAGACCTCGGTGCGCAGCGGCTGACCGCCTGGGTCGGTCCCCACGTGTGCGGCGCCTGCTACGAGGTGCCCGGCGAGATGCGTGACGAGGTGGCCGCGATCATCCCCGAGGCCCGCTCGACGACCAGCTGGGGAACACCCTCCCTCGACCTCGGCGCCGGCGTGCGGGCCCAGCTCGGCGCGGCCGGTGTCACCGACGTCCGCGTCGTCGATCGCTGCACCCGCGAGGATCCTGACTTCCCGTCCTACCGCCGTGACGGCGACGACGCCACCAGGTTCGCCGGCGTGATCTGGATGCACGGAGACTCCCGCACATGACGCGCGTCGACGAGGTCGAGCAGGGGCTGCAGGCGGTCCGCGCCCGCATCGCGGCCGCGTGCGTCGGAGTGGGTCGAGACCCCGACGAGGTCACCCTGGTCGTCGTCACCAAGTTCTTCCCCGCCGCCGACGTCCGGATCCTGGCCGACCTCGGCGTCCGCCACGTCGGCGAGAACCGGCACCAGGAGGCCGCCGACAAGATCCGGGAGTGCGCCGACCTCGGCCTGTCCTGGCACTACATCGGCGGGCTCCAGAGCAACAAGGCCGCGGCCGTGGCGGCGTACGCCGACGTCGTGGAGTCGGTCGATCGAGCCAAGGTCGTGCGCGGTCTCCAGCGGGGCGCGCACGAGCGCGGCCGCGCCCTCGACGTCCTGCTCCAGGTCAGCCTCGACCCGCCCGGTGCCGAGGGACGGTCCGGTGCCGACCCCGACGACCTCGATGCCCTGGCCGGCGAGGTGGCTCGTCACGCGATGCTGCGGCTGCGCGGCCTGATGGCGGTGGCGCCGCTCGGCGAGGATCCCGCCGCGGCCTTCGCGCGGTTGGCCGAGGTCCGCGCCGACTTCCTCGCCCGACACCCGGACGCCAGCATCTTGTCGGCGGGCATGTCGGGAGACCTCGAGGCCGCGATCCACGCCGGCGCGACACACGTGCGCGTCGGCTCCGCAATCCTCGGTCCGAGGCCACGGGACAAGTAGTGTCAGATTCACCAGAAGCGCCCTTCCGGGCGCTGGAACACCGGAGGACAACAACGTCATGAGCGGCGCGATGCGCAGGATCGGCGAGTACCTCGGCCTGCTCGAGGACACCGGCCGGTACGACGACGACTACCACGACTACGAGACAGCCGACACTCCGGCCGTCGCCACCACCCTCCTCCGGCCGGAGTCCTGCTCGGGAGTCCCGCCCTGCCCCCGTGTCCGACCTTGCCGAGCGCCGCCGTCCGGCCGCCGGCCCCACTGGAGTCGTTGCTGAGATGTCCCGGATCACGACCCTGCACCCGCGCACCTACAACGAGGCGCGCACGGTCGGCGAGAACTTCCGCGAGGGCACGCCGGTCATCATGAACCTCTCCGAGATGGACGACACCGACGCCAAGCGACTGGTCGACTTCGCTGCGGGGCTGGTGTTTGCGACGCGTGGCAGCATCGAGCGCGTGACCAACAAGGTGTTCCTGCTCTCGCCGCCCAACGTGACCGTCGCTGCCGAGGACAAGCAGCGCTTGGCCGAGGGCGGTTTCTTCAACCAGAGCTGAGGTTCGGTGTCCGTTGTCGGGCAGATCCTGCACGGACTGCTCTGGGCTTTCATCGCGTTGCTCTGGATCCGGTTCATCGTCGACTGGGTCCAGGTCTTCGCGCGCTCGTGGTCGCCGAGTGGACCGCTGCTCGTGGTGCTCGAGTTCGTCTACTCCGTGACCGACCCGCCGATCAAGGCGTTGCGCAAGGTGATTCCACCGCTGCGCATCGGGTCCGTCGCGCTCGACCTGAGCTTCATCATCGTGCTCGTGGCGGCCTACCTGCTGCTGAACGTGGTGGAGCGCGTCTTCTTCGGGTGAGTCTGACGAGAAAGTCTGCCGCGCGGCGGCCGTGGCCGCGCTGACCTGCCAGCGTGCAAGCGCTATTGTTCCCACGACAGATCTTTAGTTGACAGACCAACATGAATGGGTGAGGTCATGCCGCTGACGCCTGAGGACGTGAGCAACAAGCGCTTTACTCCCGTCCGCCTCCGCGAGGGGTACGACATGGGTGAGGTCGATCAGTTCCTGGACGAGGTGGAGGCCGAGCTGGCCCGCCTCACCAAGGAGAACGACGACCTGCGTTCGAAGCTCTCCGCGGCGCAGTCAGGTGCTCCGGTCGCCGTCGAGCAACCCAAGCCGGTGGTCGAGGAGCGCGTTCCCGAGCCGACCCCCGAGCCGACCCCGGAGCCGACCCCCGCGCCGCCTGCGCCGGAGCCGGTCGCTGCCGCGGCTGCCTCCTCGGTCGAGACCTTGCGGGTCGAGACCGTGCCCGAGGCCTCCAGTGCCGCAGCCCGGCTGCTCGAGATCGCCACCCGCAACGCCGACGAGCTGGTCGAAGAGGCCAAGGACGAGGCGGACCGGATCGTGGGCGAGGCTCGCACCAAGGCCGAGCGGATCGAAGCAGAGTCCAAGAGCAAGGCCGACCGTCTGGAGGCGGACGCCCGCCGCCGCGCGGAGATGCTCGACGGCGAGACCTCCGAGCGCCGCCAGCAGATGTTCGGTGACCTGGAGAAGGAGCGCGACAAGCTCAACGCCGAGGTCGAGAACCTCCGGTCGTTCGAGCGCGAGTACCGCGCGCGTCTCAAGTCCTACTTCACCCAGCAGCTCGAGTCGCTCGAGTCGCCCTCCGAGGGCGGAGGATCCTCTTCGCAGGGCGAGCCCGCACCGAAGCGGCTCCGCTCGATCCTCGGCGACGAGGAGAACTGAGCACGGCTACAGACCTGTCAACGGGCCCGGCTCACCCCTCGGGGTGAGCCGGGCCCTTCGGTGTCTGACACCGCCGATCCGGTCTTCCGGTCCATGGTTGCGCGCCACGCTTGATGCACCCCGTGGGCCGGGCTACCCTTCCGCCGACACGGTGGCGGCCGCCACGCGTCAGCTCGGCCCGAGGGAGGCCCCCCGTCATGGCACGCACCACCCGCAAGTCGATCGCCAGCTCGGCGGTGTCGGCGGCTCGCAAGGCGATCCGTCGCCAGCCCGGCACGAAGGCCTCACCCACGAAGAAGACCACGGCGAAGAAGGCTGCGCCGGCCAAGAAGGCAGCGGCGAAGAAGGCCGCCCCGGCCAAGAAGGCAGCACCGGCGAAGAAGCCGCGCCGGCGAAGAAGGCTGCACCGGCGCGAAGAAGGCGGCAGCGAAGAAGACCGCTCCGGCCAAGAAGGCGGCGGCGAAGAAGACCGCCCCGGCCAAGAAGGCGGCAGCGAAGAAGACCGCCCCGGCCAAGAAGGCAGCGGCGAAGAAGACCGCGCCGGCGAAGAAGACCGCTCCGGCCAAGAAGACCGCCCCAGCGAAGAAGGCGGCAGCGAAGAAGACCGCTCCGGCCAAGAAGACCGCGCCGGCGAAGAAGGCGGCGCCCGCGAAGAAGGCGGCGACCACGAAGGCAGCTCCCGCGAAGCAGACGTCGGCCAAGAAGTCCGCACCGGCCAAGAAGGTCAGCGCCCTCCGCGTCAAGGAGGGCGAGAGCGCGTGGACCAAGGCCGAGATCAAGGAAGTCCGGGCCGAGCTCAACGAGATCCGTGACAAGGTCGCCGCGACGCTGGCCACCCAGGAGGCCGACCTGGCCGGCCTGATGCGCGACGCCGGAGACGGTGCCGGGCAGGACCAGGCCGACATGGGAGCGACGAGCTTCGAGCGCGACCACGAGCTGATCGTGGTCAACAACGAGCGGGAGAAGCTCGCCCAGATCGACCGGGCACTCGCGCGGATCGCCGATGGTTCCTACGGCACCTGTGAGTCGTGCGGCAACCCCATCGGCAAGATGCGGGTCATGGCGTTTCCCCGTGCCACACTGTGCATGACATGCAAGCAGCGCGAGGAGCGTCGCTGAGCGACGACGACATCGAGGGCACCAGGCCCGACCGCCCCGGCTCGTCCCGGCTGACCCTGCTCTTCGTGACGGTCGCGCTCACGGCGTACGTCGTGGACCTGACCAGCAAGCACCTCGCCGTGACCCGCCTGGCCGACGGTGACGTCCCGGTGCTCGGGGACTGGTTCGTGCTCCACCTGACCCGCAACCCGGGGGCGGCCTTCAGCACCGGGACGCAGTACACCGTCGCGCTGAGCTGCCTGGCCGTGGCTGCCGTCCTGGTCGTCCTCTGGTTCGCCCGCAAGATCGGCGACACCTGGTGGGCGGTCGGGCTCGGGCTCCTGCTCGGGGGCGTCGCCGGCAACCTCACCGACCGGATCTTCCGCGAGCCCGGGCCGATGCGGGGACACGTCATCGACATGTTCATGCTGCCGAACTGGCCGGTCTTCAACGTCGCCGACATCTGCATCAACGTCGCTGCCGGCCTGATCCTGCTCCAGACGTTCCGCGGCATCTCCCTCGACGGCCGCCGCGCGGGGACCGACAAGACGTGAGCGACTCCGACCACCGCGCCCTCACGGTCCCCGAGGGCCTCGCCGGCGAGCGCGTCGACGCCGCACTCGCTCGCCTCTTCGGGCTGTCGCGCACGCGCGCGGCCGACCTCATCGCGGGCGGTCACGTGCAGGTCGACGGCGACTCGGTGCTCAAGAGCCACCGCGTCGAGCCCGGCACGGTCCTCGAGGTCGCGATCCCGGCGCGGACCGACCCGCTCGAGGTCGTCCCCGAGATCGTCGAGGGGATCAAGATCATCCACGACGACGACTCCATCGTGGTGATCGACAAGCCGGTCGGGGTCGCCGTACACCCCTCGCCCGGCTGGAGCGGCCCGACGGTGGTGGGCCACCTCGCCGGCGCCGGCTTCCGGATCGCCACCGGTGGCGCCTCCGAGCGACAGGGGATCGTGCAGCGGCTCGACGTCGGCACCTCGGGCGTGATGGTGATCTGCAAGTCCGAGCACGCCTACTCCGTCCTCAAGAACGCGTTTCGCCACCGGACCGTCGACAAGACCTACCACGCGCTTGTCCAGGGCCACCCCGACCCGCTGGAGGGCACGGTCGACGCCCCCATCGGACGCCACCCCAAGCACGACTACAAGTTCGCGGTCATGGCGGATGGTCGCCACAGCGTCACCCACTACGAGACGCTCGAGGCCCACCGTTTCGCGAGCCTGCTGGAGATCAGCCTCGAGACCGGCCGGACACACCAGATCCGGGTCCACATGCAGGCCCTCAAGCACCCGTGTGTCGGGGACCTGACCTACGGCGCCGACCCCGTTCTCGCTCGTCGACTGGGTCTCCAGCGGCAGTGGCTGCAAGCGGTGCGGCTGGGCTTCGAGCACCCGGACTCAGGCAAGTACGTCGAGTACGAGTCGCACTACCCCGACGACCTCCAGCACGCGCTCGACGTGATCCGAGATGAACACTGACCTGACGCTGCGGCCCGCGACGCTCGCGGACGCAACCGCCATGGGAGACATCCACGTCGACAGCCGGGAGGCGAACGTCGGCTCGATGCCGCCGCCGCTCGCCCAGCACCCTCGCGAGGCTGTCCGCCGGTGGATGCGGAGCCGTCTGGAAGGAGGGAGCGTCGGTTGGGTCGCGGAACGGGACAACGCCGTCGTCGGCTACCTCGTCCTCACCGGCGACTGGGTCGACGACCTCTTCCTGGCACCCGGGGAGACCGGACAGGGCATCGGTGCTGCCCTGCTCGACATCGCCAAGGTGGAGCGTCCGGAGGGCTTCTTGCTGTGGGTCTTCGAGACCAACCGGGGCGCCCGACGGTTCTACGAACGGCACGGTCTCGTCGAGCTCGAGCGGACCGACGGATCGGGCAACCAGGAGCGCGCCCCCGACGTACGGATGGCGTGGCCGGGGCCCGAGCCGCTCACCTTCTTCCGGCGGCTCATCGACGACGTCGACGACCACCTCGGTGAGCTGCTGGCGCGGCGGGCCGCGCTCACCCGCGTCGTCCAGGCCCACAAGCCCGACCGCTCCCGCGACCCCGCTCGTGAGCGCGAGATCGCAGCCCGACTGGCCGCCCACGCCCCCGAGCTCGGCGAGGATCGGCTGGCCCGCATCGTCCACGCGATCATCACCGAGTCGCTCGACGCGGCCCCGTGAGGCTCGAGCGCCACAACTCATTGCCCCCACACCGCCGCTGTCAGTAGCGTGGACCGGATGGTGAAGGTGCGACCAGGCGCAGTGATCCGGAGTGCCGGGGTGGCCGCCGCCTGCCTCGCGTCCGGCCCGACCGCCCGCTCGAACATCCTGTTCGCGGCCTACGCCGCGGCCTGGCCACTGGGCAAGCCCGGGCTGCAGGTCCTGGTCGTCATCCCCGACACGGACGAGCCGTGGAAGCGGGGCGCGGTGCCCTTCGGGACGTCCGTGGCGTCCTGGTCGCTCGTGATGCTGGTCGCGGCAACCGCCCTGCGACGGACGTTCCTGCCGGCGCCGCTCGCCGGGGTCCTGCTCGGAGGCGCCGTGCTGGTCGCCGACTCCCTCCTCGCCGACCTGGGGGAGGCTCGCGACGCGGCGTCGGCTGAGGAGTCAGACGGCGCAGCCGACTCCGCCGACGGCTGACACGCTCGCCAATCACCCCGCTGTTCAGTGCGGGGTGTGGGGCGGGGTCATCGTCGTCGGTCGGGGCTGACGTCGAGGGTGCCGTGGTGGTCGCGGAGGTACTGGTAGCCGTGGGGGGACGCCCAGAGGTAGGTGCCGGGGTCGAGGGTGGTGTAGCGCCAGGCCGAGTGGGTCTTGAGTCGGTGGTGTCGTCGACACAAGGGCGCGAGTGAGCAGCTGCAGGTTTGCGGTTTCTCCTGGTACGGCGTGACGTGGTCGCAGTCGCAGGGATGGCCGTCGGGTTGCAGGGTGCGGGCGGGGCGGGTGCACCAGGGGAAGACACAGGCGTGGTCGCGCAGCGCGACGGCCTCTTTGATGCGGTCGGGGATCTCGTAGGCGTCGACGGCGATGTGGTCGTCGAGGTCGATGACCGGCTTCACGGTCACTTGCGCGTCGGGGTGGCCGCACCACTCGCGGATCTGGTCGGCGGTGACCGGGGACCGGGTGTTCTCCACCCGCCCCACGTGATCGGTGCCCTCGATCGCGGCCTGGGAGAGGTGGACGTGGAGCACCACCCGACGCGTCTTGCGGGGCGTCGAGGGCGCGCTCCGGCTCCCCCCGGTCGTCGGTGTCGGTGGTGAGGTCGAGGGCGAGCTGGCGGCGGGCGAGCTCGCCGGCGGCCAGGGAGCGGCGTACGTCCAGCGACTCCTCACACCCCAGGTCGGCCAGGTCGCCCGCGATGGACCGGATGGCGTCGTCGAGGTCGAGGGCGTCGGCCAGGTCCAGCTCCCCGGACACGAACGAGGTGCCGGCGAAGGAGACGTGGTCGTGGTCGATGGTGAAGTGGCGACCGTCGGCGGCGTCACGGCGGCGCTGCTCGGCCAGGTCGGGCATGAACCGGCCGATCGCCTCATCGACCAGCCTCGCCAGCTGGGTGGGCTTGATCCGGTGCGCCACCGGTGCGACGTGGGTGTCGACGAACGCCGCGGCCTCCACGCTCAGGGAGTGGCCGATGGTCTCGTGGGCCACCTGCCGCGCCTTCCACGCCGCCAGCTCACCCGAGACGACCCGCGCCCAGAGCTTCGGGAGCCGGTAGCGCAGCTCCAGGGCGTGACCGAGGTAGTACTTCCCGGCCTCGGTGCCGATCCCGACCGCGGCGGCGAACTCCGCCACGCTGAACTCCGCCACCAGCGGCGCCCCCGGACCCGCCAACGGAACCCCGGACTCACCGCCGGATCGGAGCCGGAACGTCTCCGCGTCATCGAGGGTCTCGGCCGGGTGGATGACCGCCCACTGCACCGCCGCCTGCAGCAGATCTGCCTCGGCCCGATCGGCTGCCGCCGCGGCGTCCACGCGCGAACGCCAGCACCCCGGACGCGGTGTCCGGAACCTCGCGGATCGTGGTGCTGGTCATGTGTCCATTCAAGCCGGACCCACTGACAACCCCACCCCCGAAACCGGGCTCTTCCACAGCCTCGATCAAGGCGGAGGGTCCGGGGGTTTCGAGGCTCGTCGCTGACGCTCCTCACACCTCAACCACCGGACCTTGGCCGGACTCGTCCCAACCTCTGACGGTGCAGCCTTCGCGGGCTCAGGCTGCCTTGACTACTTGGACTCCCAGAGCCCGATGATGTTGCCCTCGGTGTCGGTGAAGTAGCCGGCGAAGCCCATGTCGCCGACCGCCTGCTTCTCGCCGATCACGCTGCCACCGGCGCCGCGGACCTTGTCGAGCGCGTCGTCGATGCTCGGGACGTCGACGACGATGGTGGGGCCCTTGCCGGGGAAGTCGTCGCTGCGGGCGAACATGCCGCCGTTGATGAATCCTGCTTCCGTCGGCCCGGACTGCTCGTCGGTGGGGCCGGTCATCACGATCGTGTAGTCCATCTCGGGCATCGGCATGAGCTGCCAGCCGAAGACATCCCCGTAGAACGTGCGAGCCCGATCTCCGTCGTCGAACGGGACCTCGAAGTGCACAACCTTGCCGGACATACTGTCTCCCCTCGCCAGCGCCGGATTGCGCCGTACGGACAGCCAACTCCGGCCGTGACGAGGAGTCAACGGCGGGTCGTCCGGTCGCTGTCAGGGGCCTGCCGTACGCTGCAATCCTTCCCCCAGCAAGTAGCGACGTCCGACCCCCGAGGGGAGAGCCCGACCACCCATGGTGTCCGACTCGTTCGCCCACCTCCATGTGCACACCGAGTACTCCATGCTCGACGGTGCGGCCCGTTTGAACGACCTGTTCGCGCGTACGGCGGAGCTGGGGATGGACGCCATCGCCATGACCGACCACGGCAACGTGTTCGGCGCCTACGACTTCTGGTCCAAGGCGAAGGCGCACGGCGTCAAGCCGATCATCGGCATGGAGGCCTACTTCACGCCCAACACCTCCCGCTACGAGAAGAAGCGGGTCCGGTGGAACGACGGCGGCAACGACGACGTCTCCGGGTCAGGCTCCTACACCCACATGACCCTGCTCGCCGAGTCGACGACGGGCATGCACAACCTCTTCCGGCTCAGCAGCCGGGCCAGCCTCGAGGGCTTCTTCTACCAGCCGCGGGCCGACCGCGAGCTCCTCTCCGAGTACGCCGAGGGGCTGATCGCGACGACCGGATGCCCCTCGGGCGAGGTCCAGACCTGGCTGCGGATCGGCGACTACGCCAAGGCCCGCCAGGCGGCCGCCGACTTCCAGGACATCCTGGGGCGCGACAACTACTTCCTCGAGCTGATGGACCACGGGCTCACCATCGAGCGCCGGGTGCGCGATGACCTGCTCAAGCTGAGCCACGACCTCGGCATCCCGCCGATCGCGACCAACGACTCCCACTACGTGCTCCGTGAGGACGCGCCCTCCCAGGAGCACCTCCTGTGCGTGTCGTCGGGCAGCGTGATGAGCGACCCGAAGCGGTTCAAGTTCGACGGCGACGGCTACTACCTCAAGTCCGCGGCCGAGATGCGTGAGCTGTGGCGCGACCTGCCCGAGGCGTGCGACAACACCCTCCTGATCGCCGAGCGCTGCGACGTCCAGTTCTCGGAGGGCAACGGCACCCACATGCCGGTCTTCCCGGTGCCCGAGGGGGAGAGCGAGGAGACCTGGCTGCTGAAGGAGGTCGACCGCGGGCTGGCGGCACGCTACCCCGGCGGCGTCACCGCTGAAGTGCGGGAGCGCGCCGACTTCGAGATGGGCGTCATCCTCCAGATGGGCTTCCCGGGCTACTTCCTGGTCGTCGCCGACTTCATCAACTGGGCCAAGTCACAGGGCATCCGGGTGGGGCCCGGACGCGGCTCGGGAGCCGGCTCGATCGTCGCCTACGCCCTGCGGATCACCGATCTCGACCCGTTGCAGCACGGCCTGCTCTTCGAACGCTTCCTCAACCCCGAGCGCGTGTCGATGCCCGACTTCGACATCGACTTCGACGAGCGCCGGCGCGGCGAGGTCATCCGCTACGTCTCCGAGAAGTACGGCGAGGACCGCGTCTCGATGATCGTGACCTACGGGACGATCAAGGCCAAGCAGGCCGTCAAGGACTCCTCCCGCATCCTCGGTTACCCCTTCGCCATGGGCGACCGGATCACCAAGGCCATGCCCGCCGCGGTGATGGGCAAGGACGTCCCGCTCAAGGAGATCTTCGACCCTGCCCACAAGCGCTACGGCGAGGGCGGCGAGTTCCGCTCGCTCTACGAGGGCGATGGCGACGTCAAGACCGTGGTGGACACCGCGATGGGGATCGAGGGTCTCAAGCGGCAGTGGGGCGTCCACGCCGCCGGCGTGATCATGTCGCGCACGCCGTTGCTCGACGTGATCCCGCTGATGAAGCGTGCCCAGGACGGCGCCATCATCACGCAGTTCGACTACCCGACCTGCGAAAAGCTCGGTCTGATCAAGATGGACTTCCTGGGGTTGCGCAACCTCACCGTCCTCGACGACGCGCTGAAGAGCATCGAGACCAACCGCGGTGAGCAGCTGGTCCTCGAGGACCTGCCGCTCGACGACGAGGACTCCTACAAGCTGCTCGGCACCGGCAACACCCTCGGCATCTTCCAGCTCGACGGCGGACCGATGCGGAGCCTGCTCCGGCTGATGCGCCCCGACAGCTTCGCCGACATCTCCGCGGTGCTGGCGCTCTACCGACCGGGCCCGATGGGTGCCGACAGCCACACCAACTACGCGCTGCGCAAGACCGGCAAGCAGGAGAGCACGCCGATCCATCCCGAGCTGGCCGAGCCGCTGGCCGAGATCCTGGAGCCGACGTACGGGCTGATCGTCTACCAGGAGCAGATCCTGGCCATTGCCCAGAAGCTCGCCGGCTACACGCTCGGGCAGGCCGACCTGCTGCGCAAGGCGATGGGAAAGAAGAAGAAGGAGATCCTGGACGCCGAGTACGTCCCGTTCTCCGAGGGCATGCAGGCCAACGGCTACTCCGAGCGCGCGGTCAAGGCGCTCTGGGACGTGCTGGTGCCGTTCTCCGACTACGCGTTCAACAAGGCTCACACGGCGGCCTACGGCCTCATCTCGTACTGGACCGCCTACCTCAAGTCCCACTACCCCGCCGAGTACATGGCCGCGCTCCTGACGTCGGTGAAGGACGACAAGGACAAGATGGCGATCTACCTCAACGAGTGTCGCCGGATGAAGATCAAGGTCCTCCCACCCGACGTCAACGAGTCGCAGGCGACGTTCACGCCGGTCGGCACCGACATCAGGTTCGGACTCACTGCCATCCGCAACGTGGGCGCCAACGTCGTCAGCGCCATCGTGGCGGCCCGCGAGCAGGAGGGCCGCTACACCGACTTCAACGACTTCATGGCCAAGGTCCCGGCGCTCGTGTGCAACAAGCGGATGATCGAGTCCCTGGTGAAGGCAGGCGCCTTCGACGACATGAAGCACCACCGTCGCGCGCTGGTCCAGGTCCACGAGTCGGCGGTCGACCAGTACGTCGACATCAAGCGCAACGAGGCGATCGGCCAGGACTCCCTCTTCGACGGGATCGCCGACGACGGTGGCTCCGGCTTCGGGATCTCGGTCGCCATTCCCGAGGTCGACGAGTGGGACAAGATGACGTTGCTGGGCCACGAGCGGGAGATGCTGGGGCTGTACGTGTCCGACCACCCCCTGCTCGGCCTCGAGCACCTGCTGTCCCGCGGCACCGATTGCAGCATCGGCCAGCTCATGCTCGACGAGGACCGCGCCGACGGCTCCCCGATCACCATCAGCGGCCTGGTGACCTCGGTGCAGCGCAAGATCACCAAGCGCGGCGACACCTGGGCCATGGTCACCCTCGAAGACCTCGACGGTGCGATCGACGTCCTGCTGTTCCCCAGCTCCTACCAGCTGGCAAGCACCCTGCTGACCGAGGACGCCATCATCACCGTCCGCGGCCGGCTCTCGCGCAGCAAGGACCAGCCGGAGGTCCACGGCCAGGAGGTCACGCTCCCCGACCTGTCCGACGGGCCGTCGGGCCCGGTCGTGATCAGCATGCCCTCGACGCGCTGCACCGCGCCCGTGGTCGAACAGCTCAAGGAGGTGCTCGCCACCCACCCGGGCACCACCGAGGTGCAGCTCAAGCTGCTGTCACGCGACGAGACGCTCGTGATGCGGCTCGACGACCGGCTGCGGGTCACGCCCGCGCCGGCGCTGTTCGCCGACCTGAAGCAGCTGCTGGGGCCGGGATGTCTGCAGAGCTGACCTCGACCGAACATCCGAGGCCGACCCACCATGCGTCGCGGTGGGGCCTGCTGCGAGGCGCCATCGTGGTGATCGCCGCGTCGGCCGCGCTCGGCGCGCTGTGCGGTGTGATCTGGGAGCTGTGGTGGACTCCGCCGACCGGGCTGGTGCTCGACGGGGTCTGGTACCCCGACGTCGAGGGCGTCCGTCAGCTCTTCTCCGACACCGGCCTCTACGTCATCGTCGGCGTCGTCGGCGGCATGCTGCTGGGGGCCGCCAGCGCGTGGCTCTTCGACCGGGTCGAGCTGCTGACGCTCGCGGTGGTCGGTGTGGGCTCCGTGCTGGCCGGGTGGCTCATGCTTCAGGTCGGCACCGCGCTGGCGCCCCCCGACCCGACCGCGGCCGCCAGCACGGCCGACGACTACACCGAGCTTCCCGGCACCCTCGAGATCGATGGTGACGGCGCCTTCGTGGCGTTTCCGGCCGGCGCGCTGACGGGGGTCGCGGTCGTCTTCATCGGGTTGCGGCCAACCCGACGAATGCACGGTTAGAGCGCGGCCTCGCCGGGTAGGGTTTCGCTACGGGGGAACCGACGATCGTCGCGCCCCGTCCCAAGCCTTCACCACGATCCACGGGAGACACGATGTCCAGCTCCACCCCTCCGCCCGACGCCGGCGGCCCCGAGTACCTCGACCAGAGCGGCGGCGAGCCGGTCGGCCCGTCGAGCTCTGGCACCGGCGGCGGCGGTCGTCGTACGGCGTTGGTGGCCGGTGGCGCCATCGCGGGCCTCGTGCTCGTCGGTGGCGGCGTCTGGGCCGCGATGTCGTTCTTCGCGACCGGCTCCCAGCCTGCCGAGGCGCTCCCTGCCTCCACGCTCGGCTACGCCAGCGTCGACCTCGACCCGAGCGGTGGTCAGAAGATCGAGGCGTTCCGGATGATCCAGAAGTTCCCGGCGCTCGAGAAGGAGCTCGGCGGCCTCGACGCCGACGACGACCTGCTCGGGAAGGCCTTCGAGGACATCGAGAAGGAGTGCGACCTCAGCTACGAGGACGACGTCAAGCCGTGGCTCGGCTACCGGTTCGCCGCGGCCGCCGTCGACCTGGGTGACGAGATGCCGACACCGGTCGGCGTCGTCCAGGTGACCGACGCCGACGCGGCGGAGGACGGGCTGGCTGCCCTCCAGAAGTGCGCGGGCGCCGACCTGGGCGGCTGGGTGATCGAGGGTGACTGGGCGGTGATCGCCGAGACCGAGGAGCTCGCGCAGGAGGTCACCGACGCGACTGCCGAGGGCACTCTCGCCGACGACCAGAGCTACCAGGACTGGACCGACGAGGTCGGTGACGCCGGCGTGATGAGCATGTACGCCGCCCCCGACGCCGGGAAGTTCCTCGCCGAGATCGCCGGCACGTTCGCCGGCGGCGGCATGATGCCCGGCTTTGGCGGAGAGATGCCGATGGATCCGACGGCGCGAGACGTCGTGCCCGAGGAGCTGCTCGAGAACCTGGAGAACTTCCAGGGCATGGCGGCGACGCTGCGGTTCGACGACGGAGCGCTGGAGTTCGAGGTCGCCGGTGCCGCCGGCACGGAGGGCCAGATGGAGATGCTGGCCTCCGACCGGGGCGGCGACGTGGTCACGTCCCTTCCCGAGGACACCGCTGCGGCCGTCGGCTTCGCGTTCGCCGAGGGCTGGGTCACCCAGGCCATGGAGCAGGCGGCGAACATGTCCGGCGGCCAGATGACGGTCGAGGACATGGAGGCCCAGCTCGAGGCAGCCACCGGCCTCACGGTCGCCGACATCGAGACCCTCGCCGGCGAGTCCGCGGCGCTCTCGCTGGGCAGCGACGTCGACGCGGAGACCTTCTTCAACTCCTCCGACGGCAGCGACGTGCCGGTCGGCGCCAAGGTCCAGGGAGACGCCTCGGGCATCCAGGACGTCCTCACGCGGCTGTCCGAGACCCTCGGCTCCGACGCGACGGTGCTCGGCAACGACGCCGACGGTGACATGGTCGCGATCGGGCCCAACCCCGACTACCGCGGCCAGCTGCTCGAGGACGGAGACCTGGGCGATTCCGACGTGTTCCAGAACGTCGTCCGCGAGGCCGACGAGGCCAACGCCATCTTGTTCGTCAACTTCGACGCCGGTGACTGGCTGACCAACCTGGCGCAGGGTGACCAGGAGATGGCCGACAACCTCGAGGCCCTGCAAGGCCTCGGGTTCAGCAGCTGGACCGACGACGGCGACTCGCACGCCGTGTTCCGGCTGACCACCAACTAACGCAGACTCAGCCCCGTCCGATCTGGCTCGTGATCGCACCCGTGATCGCGAGGAGGTCGGCCGGGGCGATCTCGAGGTCGAGCCCCCGGCGGCCGGCCGAGACCAGGATGGTGGAGTGGGCGAGCGCGGACTGGTCCACGACCGTCCGGTGCCGACGCTTCTGACCGACCGGTGAGATCCCGCCGGCGACGTAGCCGGTCGCACGCTCGCGCCACGCCGACCTCGGCCATCACGGCCTTGCTGCCGCCCAGCGCGCGTGCCAGGGCCTTGAGGTCGAGCTGGCCCGAGACGGGGACGACGCCGACGACCAGCTCGCCGTGGAGGCTGGCCACCAGGGTCTTGAAGACCCGGGACGGGTCGACACCGAGGGCCTCCGCCGCTTCCGTCCCGAACGACGATGCGCGGGGGTCGTGGTCGTACGGGTGGAGCGAGTAGGGGATGCCGGCGCTGTCGAGCGCCGCAGTGGCGGGCGTTCCGCCCTGCTTCTTCCTGGCCACAGTCCTCCTTTCCACTCACCTGGTTTCGACGCGCCCGTCGCCGCTTCGCACGCTCAGCGGCGGGGCTTGCTCAACCTTCACTAGCCACGCGACGCTGCTCGTTCCTCGCAGTGTCGCTGCTCAGTTCGGCGACCAGCGGGTCCGCGCAACCTCGGTGGCGGGCAGGGACGGGATCACGTTCATCGCCCTCAGCTCGCTGCGCAGCAGGTCGGTGACCAGGGTCAGCCGCAAGGCGGCGTCCTCAGCCTCGAGCAGGGCCTGCCGGTCGGGCATCGGCAGCGGCGCGAGGGCCGACAGGGTCCAGGAGAGGTAGGTCGGGTCCTGGGGAAGCTCGGCCGGGTAGGGGTCGCCACGGATCTCGGTGAGCGCGACCCGGTAGGCGGTGAACATGGCGCGGGCGCGCTCGGTCGTCTCGGCCGGGACCGGTGGCGTCGCGTCCGGTCGGGGGGTGGTGTGTCCGCGCGGGAAGGGTCCGGAGGTGTCCAGCCGCTCGAGCTCGATCCGGTCCAGCCCCACCGCGACCAGGTCGAACGTGCCGTCGGAGTGTGACTCGACGTCGGTCATCCGCACCCGGCAGCCCACGCGGTAGAGCGACTGAGCGCCGTGGTCGCCGACCTCGTAGCCCTCCCGGATCGCGACGGAGCCGAAGATCCGGTCGGTCGGGTTCTCCACCCGCAGCAGGTGGTGCACCAGCGCGCGGTAGCGGTCCTCGAAGACGCGCAACGGCACGCTCACCCCGGGGAACAGCACCGTGTTCAGCGGGAACATCGGCAGCGGGTCGGTCACGACGCCAATCTAGGAGACAGGGTCCAGCGGGTGGTGCACCCGCGGCGGTGCGCGGCCGCGAAACTAGAATTGTCCCGTGATCCGACGCATCGACCTCCGCGGAGCCGCCGGCTCCGTCGACTACCGCGCCGCCGTACCGCGCGCGGAGCTCGACGTGGAGGCGGCATCGCATCTGGTGCGGCCTGTGGTCGAGGCGGTGCGCGACCGTGGTGTCGAAGCCGTCATCGAGTACACCGAGCAGTTCGACGGCGTGCGCCTCGACGACATCGCGGTGCCGCGAGACGCCCTCACCCGGGCGCTCGACGCGCTCGACCCTGCCGTGCGCGGTGCGCTCGAGGAGTCGATCCGCCGACTCCGAGCGACCTGCGAGGCCGAGCTCGAGCACGACGTCACCACCGACCTGGCGCCCGGGGCCCGCGTGACGCACCGCAAGGTCCCGATGGGCCGGGTCGGGCTCTACGTGCCCGGCGGACTGGCGCCGCTGGTCTCCAGCGTGGTGATGAACGTCGTCCCCGCGCAGGTCGCCGGCGTCGGCTCGATCGCGCTCGCGAGCCCGCCGCAGCAGGCTCACGGCGGGCTGCCGGAGCCCACGATCCTGGCGGCCTGCGCGCTGCTGGGCGTCGACGAGGTCTACGCCGTCGGTGGCGCCCAGGCGATCGCGATGTTCGGCCACGGCGCCGGGCCGTGCCGCCGGGTCGACCTCGTCACCGGGCCCGGCAACATCTACGTCGCCGCAGCCAAGCGGCTGGTGCGCGGCGTGGTCGGCATCGACTCCGAGGCGGGCACGACCGAGATCGCGATCCTCGCCGACGACAGTGCCGACCCGGCGTACGTCGCCGCAGACCTGCTGAGCCAGGCCGAGCACGACCCGGCGGCCGCCAGCGTGCTGGTGACGGACTCGGAGCGGCTCGCCGACGATGTCGTCGCCGAGCTCGGCAAGCAGGTCGCCGCCACCCGCCACACCGACCGGGTCGAGGCCGCCCTGCGCGGCCAGCAGTCCGGCATCGTGCTGGTGGACGACGTCGCGCAGGGACTCGACGTGGTCAACGCCTACGCCGCCGAGCACCTCGAGATCCACACCCGTGACGCCCGCGACGTCGCCGCCCGGGTCCGCAACGCCGGTGCCGTGTTCATCGGCCCCTGGGCACCGGTCAGCCTCGGCGACTACTGCGCCGGCTCCAACCACGTGCTGCCGACCGGTGGCTGCGCCTGCCACTCCTCGGGTTTGAGCGTGCGCGCGTTCCTGCGGTCGATGCACGTCGTCGACTACTCCCGCGACGCGCTGGCCGAGGTCGCGGACCTCGTGGTGACGCTGGCCGAGGCCGAGGACCTGCCCGGCCACGGCGCAGCGGTCACGCTACGGCTGGACGAGCAGAGGTGACCGGCTTCCCGCCGTTGCGGGACGACCTGCTCGGCCTCGAGCCCTACGGCGCTCCCCAGCTGGACGTTCCGGTCAAGCTCAACGTCAACGAGAACCCGTACGCCCCGAGCCTCGCCTGCGTCGCCGACATCGCGAGCGCCGTCGGGGAGGCCGCGGCGACCCTGAACCGTTACCCCGACCGTGAGTTCACCGAGCTGCGCACCGAGCTGGCGTCCTACCTCAACCGGTCGGGTGGGTCCGGCATCACGCCCGACATGGTGTGGGCGGCCAACGGCTCCAACGAGGTGATGCTGCAGCTGCTGCAGGCCTTCGGCGGCCCCGGCCGCTGCGCGCTCAGCTTCGCGCCGACGTACTCCATGTATCCGGAGTACGCCCGCGACACCGCCACCGAGTGGCAGGTCGGCCACCGCGAGGAGGACTTCTCCCTCGACCTCGACCACGCCCGCGCGCTGGTGGAGGAGCGGCGCCCGTCGGTGGTGCTGCTGCCCAGCCCGAACAACCCGACCGGCACCGCGCTGCCGCACGACGCGATCGGGCTGCTCTGCGACGCGGCGGCCAGTGGTGGACGCAGTGGCGTGGTCGTGGTCGACGAGGCGTACGGCGAGTTCCGTCGGGCCGGCACGCCCAGCGCGCTCGAGCTGCTCCCGGCGTACCGCAACCTGGTGGTCACGCGGACCATGAGCAAGGCGTTCGCGCTGGCCGGCGGGCGGCTGGGCTACCTCGCGGCCGACCCGGCCATCGCCGACGCGGTCCGCGTCGTCCGGCTGCCCTACCACCTCTCGGCCGTCACCCAGGCGACCGCGCTGGCGGCGCTCCGTCACGCCGACGAGCTGCTGGCCCGGGTCGACGACCTGCGTGCCGAGCGTGACCGCACGGTCGACTGGCTGCGCTCGCTGGGGCTGACCGTGGCCGACAGCGACGCCAACTTCGCGCTGTTCGGGACCTTCGACGACCGGCACGCCGTCTGGCAGGCGATGGTCGACCGCGGAGTGCTGATTCGCGAGACCGGACCGTCCGGATGGTTGCGGGTCTCCATCGGCACCCCCGCGGAGATGGGACACTTCAGGTCGGCACTCACTGAGGTGTTGGGTACTGCGTCGAACAAGGAGGGCGAATGAGCCGCACCGCCACGCTGGACCGCGCGACCACTGAGTCGAAGGTCCACGTCGAGCTCGACCTCGACGGCAGCGGTCGTCACGACGTCTCGACCGGCGTCGGGTTCTACGACCACATGCTGAGCGCGTTCGCGCGCCACGCGCTGGTCGACCTGGTCGTCCACACGGCCGGCGACACCCACATCGACGCCCACCACACCGTCGAGGACACCGCGATCGTGCTCGGCCAGGCGATCCGTGAGGCGCTCGGCGACAAGCAGGGCATCCGCCGGTTCGGCGATGCGACCGTGCCGCTCGACGAGGCGCTCGTCCAGGCCGTCGTCGACGTGTCCGGGCGTCCCTACTGCGTCCACACCGGCGAGCCCGAGGGCCAGGCCTACGTCGTGATCGGCGGCGACACCGGTCCCGGCTTCCCCGGGTCACTGACCCGTCACGTCTTCGAGACGCTGTCGTTCCACGCCCACCTCGCGCTCCACGTCCGGGTGCTGTCGGGCCGCGACCCGCACCACCTCGTCGAGGCGCAGTTCAAGGCGCTGGCCCGCGCGTTCCGCGACGCGGTCGCCCTCGACCCGCGCGAGACGGGCGTGCCCTCGACCAAGGGTCAACTCTGACTCCCTCCGTCGCGGTCCTCGACTACGGCTCGGGCAACCTGCGCTCGGTCGTCCGCGCGGTCGAGCGCGCGGGTGGCGACGTCGCGCTGACCGCCGACTTCGAGACCTGCCTGGCCGCCGACGGGCTGGTGGTCCCGGGCGTCGGGGCGTACGCCGCGTGCATGGCCGGGCTGCGCGAGGTCAAGGGCGACCGGCTGATCGGGCGGCGGCTCGCGGGTGGCAGGCCGGTGCTCGGGATCTGCGTCGGGATGCAGGTGCTGTTCGAGCGCGGTGTCGAGCACGGCGTCGAGACCGCGGGCTGCGGCGAGTGGCCGGGGGTCGTCGAACGCATCCAGGCGCCCGTCGTACCCCACATGGGCTGGAACACCGTCGAGGTCCCCGACGGCTCTGCCCTGTTCGCGGGCGTCGAGGGCGAGCGGTTCTACTTCGTGCACTCGTACGCCGCGCGCACCTGGGAGCTCGTGACGCTCGGGCGCACGCGCGAGCCGCTGGTCACCTGGGCCGACCACGGCGGCGACCGGTTCGTCGCCGCCGTCGAGAACGGCCCCCTCACCGCCACCCAGTTCCACCCCGAGAAGTCCGGCGACGCCGGCGCCCGGCTGCTCCGCAACTGGGTGATGACAATCTGAATCCGGGGCCCCATCATCTTCTCGGGGAGGTACGACGATGCTGGAGGGTGACGGGGTCAGGCTCAGGTTGGTGCGGGAGAGCGACCTGCCCGCCCTGCACGAGCTCGAGGAGGACATCGCCAACCGCGGCGACTTCTTCCCGGTTGGCGTCCAGTCGTTCACGAAGCTCGCGCAGGAATTTGGCGAATCAGGCCTCTGGTCGCGGGACGAAGGTCTGCTCGTGATCACCGATGACGTCGACGCGATCCTCGGCCACATCGAGTTCTTCCCGACCGTGGCCTACCTCGACGAGATCGAGCTGTCCTACATCCTCTACTCGTCGGCCCGCCGGGGCGGTGGGATCGCGACCCAGGCCGTCCGGTTGCTCACCGCGTACTTGTTCAACCGGCTCAAGGTGAACCGGATCCGGCTGGTGATCCACCCGGACAACGCTGCGTCGAGGAGGGTGGCCGACAAGTCGGGATACACCCTCGAGGGAGTGGCGCGGGGCGCGTGGTACCACCGGGGTCGCAACCAGGACGTCGAGATCTGGGCCATCCTGAGGAGCGACCTGCAGTCCTCCTAGGATTCCCGTCATGTCCCCCTACCTCGAGCTGCTGCCTGCGGTCGACATCGCGGACGGCCAGGCGGTCCAGCTCGTGCAGGGCGTGGCCGGGTCGGAGAAGCGGTTCGGCGACCCGGTCGAGGCGGCACTGCGCTGGCAGGAGGCGGGTGCGGAGTGGATCCACCTGGTCGACCTCGACGCCGCGTTCGGACGCGGGCACAACCGTGAGCTGCAGGCGAAGATCGTGGGCATCCTCGACATCGACGTGGAGATGAGCGGCGGCATCCGTGACGACGAGTCGCTGACCGCGGCCATGGACGCCGGCTGTCGACGGGTCAACATCGGCACCGCTGCGCTCGAGCAGCCGGAGTGGTGCGCGTCCGCGATCGCGGCGTACGGCGACCGGGTGGCGGTCGGGCTCGACGTCCGCGGCCGGACGCTGGCGGCCCGTGGTTGGACGCGGGAGGGCGGCGACCTCTACGACGTGCTGGCCCGGCTCGACGGCGAGGGCTGCGCGCGCTACGTCGTCACCGACGTCAACAAGGACGGCATGCTCCAGGGCCCGAACCTCGAGCTGCTGCGTGACGTCTGCGCGGCCACCGACCGACCGGTCGTCGCCAGCGGTGGCATCACCGAGCTCGACGACCTCCGGGCGCTCCAGGGCCTCGTCGACGACGGCGTCGAGGGCGCGATCATCGGCACCGCGCTCTACGAGGGCCGGTTCACGCTCGCCGACGCGTTGGCGCTGAGCTCCCCCAGAAGGAGGGGCATGACCCTCGCCATCCGCGTCATCCCCTGCCTCGACGTCGACGCGGGTCGGGTCGTCAAGGGCGTCAACTTCCAGCAGCTCCGCGATGCCGGCGACCCGGTCGAGCTCGCCCGTACCTACGACGCCGAGGGCGCCGACGAGCTCACGTTCCTCGACATCTCCGCCTCCCACGAGGGCCGGGCCACCACGATGGAGGTCGTCTCGCGCTGCGCCGAGGAGGTCTTCATCCCGCTCACGGTCGGGGGCGGAGTGGGCAGCGTCGAGGACGTCGACCGGCTGCTGCGGGCAGGCGCCGACAAGGTGGCGGTCAACACCGCCGCGATCCACCGCCCCGAGCTGGTGGCCGACATCGCGGACCGCTTCGGCAGCCAGGTGCTCGTGCTCTCCGTCGACGCCCGCCGCGCGGCGGGAACCGACTCGGGCTTCGAGGTCACCACCCACGGTGGGCGCACGTCCGCCGGCCTCGACGCGATCGCGTGGGCTGCCCGCGGCGCTGAGCTCGGCGCGGGGGAGATCCTGCTCAACGCGATGGACGCCGACGGCACCACCGACGGGTTCGACCTGGAGCTGATCGCCGCCGTACGGCGGGAGGTGACCATCCCGGTGATCGCCTCGGGCGGCGCCGGCCGGGCCGACCACTTCGCGCCCGCCGTCGACGCCGGTGCCGACGCGGTGCTGGCGGCGACCGTGTTCCACTTCGGCACCCTGCGCATCGGCGAGGTCAAGCAGGCACTGGCCGCCGCCGGCCGGGCGGTGCGCGCGTAACCGACCGATGCGGGGTGTCAGGTCGTGACCATGTCGACCATCACGACGTGCAACCCGTCGTCGTCCCGGAAGAGGACGGCCATCCGGGCGCCGCGGGCATCGACCGCGGAGATCTCCGGGACCCCCTCCAGCTGCGTGACCGGACGCCATCGTCGACCGCTGCCGCTCTGCCACCGGTACGCGCCGCCGAACTTGTCCTCGCCGACGACCAGTGCGGCACCGTCGGGCGTGAGGAGCAGCGCACGATAGGAAGCAACGAAGCGCTCCGTGTCCCCTCTGAGCCGGATCGGCTTGCCGAAGCCCTCTCCCGGCCGGTACCGGGAGACCACCGTGCCTCCGTAGCTCGCGTTCCACTGGATCAGGGCGTGGCCGTTCCGGGCGACCGCGACTCCCATCGCCCCGCCTTGCTCGATCGTCCCGGGCGTCTCCTCGAACTCATGCGGCGACGACCAGCGCCCGGTGGCCGAGCGTCGGGCCCGGAACACCTCCTCGGTGTAGTTCCATGTGGCCAGCGCCCGGCCGGTCGGGAAGACGCCCAGCGCGGGGTCGTACTCGTTGTTGAGCATGGAGAACGGCAGCTTCTCCACGTCGGACCAGATGGCGGACGTCCGTGACCGGCTGATGGTCGAGCCGTTCCAGATGGCGACCTCGTCGCCGGCACGATTGACCGCGAGGTCGAGCCTCACGAAGGAGCCACCTCGCGAGAAGACGCGCTTGACCCAGGTGCCGCCCGCGGGCCGGGAGGCGACGTGGATCCTCTTGTGAATCCACATCACCGAGGTCTCACCGGTGCCGTCCACCACCACGTGGGGCCTGCCGCCCGTGCCGAGCCGCGTCGGGGTGCTCCACACCTCGTCCTCGCGGTGCGTCTCGAAGACGACCCCTCGGCCGTTGCGCTGCACACTCCACGCGACCGAGACCTGACCGTCCCGTCCCGCCGCCACGTCCAGGTTCGCTCCGCGGAGCCGGTTCTCTCCCGAGATCCGCAGCGGGTCCGACCAGTCTCCGTCGGTACGCACCGAGGCGAACAGGCGCCCGCCGAGGTCGGATCCCCTCGGGGCGCGCCGGTGCCACACGGCGGCGGTCGTCCGGCCACCCCACCCGACGGCCACCTGCGGCCCGACGTCCCGAGCGTGCACACTCACCGTCTCGACGGGGCCGACCGAGGGAGCCGACGAAGCGACACCGCTTGTGGACCGCGGCGGCTCCAGATCACCGCTCGCAGGGGACCAGGACGTGGACGCCACCACTGCCGCGACGGCCACGACCAGCGATCGCGCAGCCGCCCCGATCCCACTCATGGCACCCCCGACCGGGTCCGACAGACCGACGCTCCCTCGCGACGTGCCTCGAGTGTGCGCTCCTGCCGCGCTGCCGACAAGCAGGTGTGGCGTCGCCATGCGGGAGTCGCCGGCCTGACGAGAGTGGATTCGCCGCTTGTCGGTGCGGAGGAATAGCCTGACCGACGGTCGGGTTGTGGGCGACGACGAGGGGAGACGGGGAGCCAGTGGCAGACGAGTGGGGCGAGCACCGCGGGTCGACGACACGTGAGGGCTTCGCCGTACTCGGCGTCGCGATCAGCCGAGAGCGCGGGATCTTCGTGCTCGCCACGGTCGGCAGCTTCCTCTTCGCGGCGATGACCGTCGCCGACGCCTGGGTGCTCGGCTGGGCCACGGACAACGTCGTGGTGCCGGCGTTCGAGACCGGCGAGATCAGCGGCAACCTGCTCTGGGCCGTGCTCGGGCTGTTCATGGGCGTGGCGATCCTGCGCGCTGTCGGGATCGTCGCCAGGCGCCTCGCGGCGGGCATCATGCAGTACCGGATGCAGGCCCACAGCCGCCGCGCCGTCACGCGCCAGTACCTCTCGCTGCCGATGGAGTGGCACCAGCGCCACCCGACCGGTCAGCTCCTCTCCAACGCCTACTCCGACGTCGAGGCCGCGTGGGGACCGATCGCGCCGCTGCCGATGGCGGTCGGAACCGTCGTGATGATGGTGATCGCGATCGTGCAGATGCTGGTCGCGGACGTGGTGCTGGCGATGGTCGGACTGCTGATCTTCCCGATGGTCGTGGTGGTCAACCTCTTCTACCAGCGGCTCTCGTCGCCGCTGATGACGCGTGCCCAGGGGCTGCGGGCCGAAGTGAGCGAGATCGCGCACGAGTCGTTCGACGGAGCCATGGTCGTCAAGACGCTCGGCCGAGAGGTCGAGGAGACCGATCGGTTCACCGCCCGGGCCCACGAGCTCCGCGACGTCAACATCCGCGCCGGCCGGATCCGCGCCGCCTTCGACCCGACGCTCGCCTCGTTGCCCAACCTCGGCGTCCTCATCGTGCTGGCGGTCGGGGTCCAGCGGGTCTTCAGCGGCGCCACCGATGCCGGTGACGTCGTGACCGTGGCCTACCTCCTCACCATCGTCTCGTTCCCGATCCGCTCGATCGGGTGGCTGCTCGGCGAGTTCCCGCGGAGCGTCGTCGGCTACCACCGGGCCCGCAAGGTCATCGAGGCCACCGGAGGCATGGTCTACGGCGCCGCCGCGCTGCCCACGGTCGACCGCGGCGCGCGACTGGAGGTCGACCGGCTCGGCTTCGCCTTCGACGCCGAGGTGCCCCTGCTCGACGAGCTCACCTTTGACGTCGACCCTGGCCGGACGGTCGCCCTGGTCGGCGCCACCGCCTCGGGCAAGAGCACCCTCACCCACCTGCTGACCCGGCTCTTCGACCCCGACCGCGGCCGGGTCCTCGTCGACGGCGTCGACCTGCGCGACCTCGCCCACGGCGAGCTGGCTGAGTCGGTCTCCGTGGTCGGCCAGACCGCGTTCCTCTTCGACGACTCCGTCCGCGAGAACGTCACCCTCGGAGCCGACGTGCCCGACGAGCAGGTCTGGGCCGCGCTGCGCGCCGCGGAGGCGGACGGCTTCGTGGCGGCACTGGGCCACGGGCTCGACACCATGCTCGGCGAGCGAGGGACGTCGCTCTCCGGAGGCCAGCGGCAGCGGATCTCGCTCGCCCGCGCGCTCGTACGACGACCGCGGTTGTTGATCCTCGACGACGCCACGTCGGCGGTCGACCCCGAGGTCGAGGCGCGCATCCTCGCGACGCTGCGTGGCGCCACCGGCGGCACCACCCTCGTCGTCGTCGCCTACCGCAAGGCGACCATCGGGCTGGCCGACGAGGTCATCTACCTCGACGGCGGTCGGATCGTCGACCGAGGGACCCACGCGGAGCTGGTCGACAGCAACCCGGCGTACTCCCGGCTGGTCAACGCCTACGAGCAGGCACCCCACGAAGAGGCCGCGGGGGAGCGCCGATGACGACCAACACCGCTGACAAGAACATGTCCGGCACCGTCTTCGACACGGGCGACGACATCGCCCCCATGGAGACCATCCGGCGCGGCATGGCGATCAGTCCCGAGCTGCGCGAAGGCCTCAGGCTGACGCTGTTCTTCGCGGTCGTCGCCTCGTTCGGCCAGGTGATCGTCCCGATCGCCGTCCAGCAGACCCTCGACCGCGGCATCAACGGGCCGGGCGGGCCTGACGTCTCGTTCGTCGTCCTCATGGGGTTCGCGGCCGCCGCGGGCGTCGCCATCACCAGCCTGGCGTCCTACTTCATGACCAGCAGGCTGTTCCGCACCTCCGAGCGCGGCCTCGCCACGCTCCGGATCAAGGCCTTCCGCCATGTCCACGACCTCCCGCTGCTCACCCAGAACACCGAGCGTCGCGGCGCGCTGGTCTCCCGGGTCACCACCGACGTCGACCAGGTCAGTCAGTTCCTCGTCTTCGGCGGCCTGATCTTCATCGTCAGCGTCGGTCAGATGCTGGTCGCCAGCATCGTCATGTTCGTCTACAGCTGGCAGCTCGCGCTGGTCGTCTGGGTGGCGTTCGCCCCGCTGTTCCTGTCGATCCGCTGGTTCCAGCGCCGGCTCACCGCCGCCTACGCCCTGGTGCGTCGCCAGGTCGGCGTGCTGCTGTCCGCGATCTCCGAGCCCGTCGTCGGGGCCGAGGTCGTCCGCTCCTACGCGGTCGAGGAGCGCACCCAGGACCGCATCGACACCGCCATCGACGACTTCAAGGCCGCCAGCGTCAAGGCCCAGCAGTACACGGTCGTCTCGTTCTCGCTCGGCGGGCTCTCGGCCGGCCTGGCCAACGCCGGCGTGCTGATCGTCGGCGTGCTGCTCGGGTTCGCCGACGACATCACCGCGGGCACCGTGCTGGCCTTCGCGTTCCTGGTCACGCTGTTCGTCGGCCCGGTCCAGATGGGCACCCAGATCCTCACCGACGCCCAGAACGCGATCGCCAGCTGGCGCCGGGTGATCGGCATCCTCGAGACGCCCGCCGACCTGGTCGACCCCGGCCCCGACGGCGAGATCCTGCCGCGCGGCCCGATCGACGTCACCTTCGACGACGTCGGCTTCGCCTACCCCGGCGGCCCGCCGGTGCTGCGCGACGTCGTCGCTGACGATCGACTCCGGCACCCGCATCGCCATCGTCGGCGAGACCGGTTCCGGCAAGTCGACCTTCGCCAAGCTGCTGACCCGGCTGATGGACCCGACCGAGGGCCGGGTGCTCCTCGACGGCATCGACGTCCGTGACATCGCGGCGGTCAGCCTGCGGCAGCAGCGTGGTGCTGGTCCCGCAGGAGGGCTTCCTCTTCGACGACACCATCACCGCCAACGTGCGCTACGGCAAGCTCGACGCGACCGAGGCCGAGATCCGCGCCAGCGCCGACGAGCTCGGCCTCGCCGACTGGATCGCCGGGCTGCCGCGCGGCCTCGAAGACCATGGTCGGACAGCGCGGCGAGTCGCTGTCGGCGGGGGAGCGGCAGCTGGTCGCGCTGCTGCGCGCCCACCTCGCCGACCCCGACCTGCTGGTCCTCGACGAGGCGACCAGCGCGGTCGACCCCCAGCTCGAGATGCGGATCGGGCGGGCTCTCGAGCGGCTGATGTCCGGTCGCACCTCGGTCACCATCGCCCACCGGCTCTCCACCGCCGAGAACGCCGACGAGGTCGTCGTCGTCGACGACGGCCGCATCGTCCAGCGCGGCCCCCACCGCGAGCTGGTCACCCAGGCCGGGTCCGTCTACGCCGGCCTCCACGCCTCCTGGATCGCCCAGCGAGCGCTGGGCGGAGCGGCGCGCTCGGCCAGGAGAGGCGCGATGAGGAGGGTCGGCGGGCCGGAGCTGCGACGGACTGCGCGACCCGTCTCGAACGCAGTGAGGGACAATGCGATCGTGAGCATCCTCGACCCCGCCATCGCCGACCGGCTCAAGCGCAACGCCGAGGGACTGGTGCCGGCGGTGGTGCAGCAGCACGACACCGGCGAGGTGCTGATGCTGGGCTGGATGGACGACGAGTCGCTGGCGCGCACCCTGGCGACCGGCCGGGCGACGTACTGGTCGCGCTCCCGGCAGGAGTACTGGGTCAAGGGTGAGACGTCCGGCCACCTCCAGCACGTCAAGGAGATCCGGCTCGACTGCGACGGTGACACCCTGCTGGTGAAGGTCGACCAGGACGGTGTCGCCTGCCACACCGGCGACCGCACCTGCTTCGACGCCGACGTGGTGCCACCGGGCGTGACCGACCGGCGCCGTACGTTCGGCCCGGTCGTGCTGGCCGGACTCGCCGCTGGTGCGCTCGGCGCCGTCGGCGGCGAGCAACGCCTGGGTGGTCGATGCCGATGCGCCGGCGAGCGGAGACCCGGTGCCCGGTATCGCCGTGGCCGACCCCGTGGCCGCAGCCGGCGAGATGCCGCTCGCCCTGGCGCTGGGCCTGGTGCTCCTCGCCGCCTGGGGCGTGCGTGCTGGTGACCCGCGGGCGACTGCGCCGCGCCGTGGCCGGGCTCGGCCTGCTGGCCGCCGGTGGCCTCGTCGCACGGTGGTCACCGGGTTCGTCACCCTCGAGGACCGGGTCGCGGACGCGATCCTCGAGCAGGGCTCCACCTCCGATGTCGTCGCCACGGAGTTCACCGTCTGGTTCTGGGCTGCTGCCGTCGCGGCCGTCGTCTCCGTCGTCGCGGCCTCGCTCGCCGTGGCCTGGTCGCCCGCGTGGCCCGAGATGGGGAGCCGCTACGACGCCCCCGGCACCGGACCGGAGGACACCCCGACCGAGGTGCCGCCGGGGGAGCGGAGCAACCTCGACCTGTGGAAGTCCATGGACGAGGGGCACGACCCCACCACGTGACGCCTTCACTACACTTGCCCGCGCACTGCCCGCCCCCCTGATGACAGCCCGCGAGGAGCCCGCATGTCTGACAACCACGGCAACACCCCGGCCGCCTGGACCGGCGTCACGGTGGCGATGGTCGGCTTCGTCGTGGGCGGCGTCGGCCTCATGCTCGACCCCGTCAACATGACCCTGTTCTGGGTGGGGTGTGCGCTGGGCGTCGGCCGCGCTGGTCGTGTTCGCGCGTGATGGCCAAGATGGGCTTGAACAGTTCCGACCACTGATCGCACGGCCGTGTCCGTGCTCGACGACATCGTCGCCGGCGTACGGATCGACCTCGACCGTCGCCGCGCGGTGACCCCGGCTGCCGACCTCCGGGCGGCGCTGGCCGACGTCGACCCGCCCCGCGACCCGATGCCCCACTTCCGGAGCCCCGGCTCCAGCGTCATCGCCGAGGTCAAGCGACGCAGCCCGAGCAAGGGCGACCTCGCCGACATCCCCGACCCGGCCGCGCTGGCCAGGGCGTACGCCGCCGGCGGTGCAGCCGCGATCAGCGTGCTGACCGAGGAGCGCCGCTTCGGCGGCAGCCTCGACGACCTGCGGGCCGTCCGCGCCGCGGTCGACACCCCGCTGCTCCGCAAGGACTTCATCGTCGACGCCTACCAGCTGCTGGAGGCCAGGGCCGCCGGTGCCGACCTGGTGCTGCTGATCGTGGCCGCTCTCGACGACGACACTCTGCGCCGGCTCCACGACGAGGCTCGCGAGCTCGGGATGGCCGTGCTGGTCGAGGTCCACGACGAGGCCGAGACCGAGCGGGCCGTCGCGCTGGGTGCCGAGCTGGTCGGTGTCAACGCCCGCAACCTCAAGACGCTCGCCGTCGACGACGAGACCTTCGGCCGGCTCGCCCCACTCGTCCCCGACGACCGGGTGCTCGTGGCGGAGTCGGGCATCTCCGGGGTCGCCGACGTCCGCCGCTTCGTCGACGAGGGCGCCCGGGTTGTCCTCGTCGGAGAGGCTCTGGTCAGGGACGGAGATCCCGAGACCGCCGTACGCACGATGACGGGAGTGACGCGATGATGGACAGCGGTCCGACCGGCACGAGCTGGGACGCCGACGAGCGCGGCTGGTTCGGCGACTTCGGGGGGCGCTACATGCCCGAGGCGCTGGTCGCCGCGCTCGACGAGCTCACCGACGCCTGGCAGGAGGCGTGGGCCGACGACGGCTTCCGCGCCGACTTCGACGCGATCCTGCGCGACTACGCCAACGTGCCGAGCCCGCTCTACGAGGCGACCCGGCTCAGCGAGCACCTCGGCGGCGCCCGGATCCTGCTCAAGCGCGAGGACCTCAACCACACCGGCGCCCACAAGATCCGCAACGTGCTCGGCCAGGCGCTGCTCACGAAGCGGATGGGCAAGCAGCGGGTGATCGCCGAGACCGGCGCCGGCCAGCACGGCGTCGCCGCGGCCACCGCGGCGGCGTACTTCGGGCTCGACTGCACCGTCTACATGGGCTCGGTCGACACCCGCCGCCAGGCGCTCAACGTCGCGCGGATGCAGCTGCTCGGCGCGAAGGTCGTGGCCGTCGACTCCGGCAGCGCCACCCTCAAGGACGCCATCAACGAGGCGTTGCGCGACTGGGTCGCCAGCGTCGACCACACCGCCTACCTGTTCGGTACGGCGGCCGGACCCCACCCGTTCCCGAGCATGGTGCGCGACTTCACCCGCGGCATCGGCGACGAGGCCCGGGCCCAGTGCCTCGAGCTGACCGGCCGGCTGCCGGACGCCGTCGACCGCCTGCGTGGGCGGCGGCTCCAACGCGATCGGGCTGTTCACCGCCTTCCTCGACGACCGCGACGTCGCGATCTACGGCTTCGAGGCCGGGCGGCGACGGATTCGAGACCGGGCGGCACGCCGCGACCATCGCGGCAGGGGAGAGCGGCGTCCTCCACGGCGCCCGCACGTTCGTGCTGCAGGACGAGGACGGCCAGACCATCGAGTCCCACTCGATCTCGGCGGGCCTCGACTACCCCGGCGTCGGACCGCAGCACGCCCACCTCGCCAAGTCCGGCCGCGCCGACTACCTGCCGATCACCGACCGCCAGGCGATGGATGCGCTCGAGCTGCTCGCCCGCAAGGAGGGCATCATCGCGGCCGTCGAGTCGGCGCACGCGCTGGCCGGATCCTTTGACGTCGCCCGCGAGCTCGGCCCCGACGGCGTGGTGCTCGTCAACCTCTCGGGCCGCGGCGACAAGGACATGGAGACCGCGATGTCGTGGTTCGGCCTGGGGAGCGGCCAGTGACCGTCCGGACCGCCTTCGACGACCGCGCGTGCCGCAGGGCGCGGGACCCTGGTCGGCTACCTCCCGGCCGGCTTCCCCGACGTCGAAGGCTCGATCGAGGCGCTCCAGGTGATGGTCGACTCCGGCTGCGACGTGATCGAGGTCGGGCTGCCCTACAGCGACCCGGTCATGGACGGCCCCACGATCCAGGCCGCCGCGCAGCAGGCACTCGAGGGCGGGGTCCGCACCCGCGACGTGCTGCGCACCGTCGAGGCGGTCGCCGCGACCGGCACCCCGACGGTGGTGATGACCTACTGGAACCCGGTCGACCGCTACGGCGTCGCCCGCTTCGCCCAGGACCTCGCCTCCGCCGGTGGTGCCGGGCCTGATCACGCCCGACCTGACCCCCGACAGCGCCCAGGAGTGGATCGCGCGCCGCCGACGCGCACGACCTCGACAAGATCTTCCTGGTCGCCCCCAGCTCCACCGACGCCCGGATCGCGATGACCACCGCGGCCTGCCGCGGCTTCGTCTACGCGACGGCGGTCATGGGCGTCACCGGCACCCGTGACACCACCAGCGACCTCGCCGTCGCCGCTCGTCGCCCGGACCCGCGCCGCCGCCTCGGACCTCCCGGTGGCGGTCGGCCTCGGGGTCAGCAACGGCGACCAGGCCGCCGAGGTCGCGTCGTACGCCGATGGCGTGATCGTCGGCTCGGCGTTCGTCCGGGTACTGCTCGACCACCCCGGCGACCGGGCGGCCGGCCTGGCCGCCCTCGCGGCGCTCACCGAGGACCTGGCGGGTGGAGTGCGGCGTGCGTAGGGCCTGGCTGGGCGCGCTGCTCCTGGCCGGCGTCCTCGCAGGCTGCAGCAACGGGGAACCCGAGGTGGGCGACTTCAACGGCGCCGTCCTCGACCAGCCCTACACGGTCCCGGATGCCGACCTGACCGACACCGGCGGTGAGCCCTACTCGCTCGCCGCTGACACCGACAAGCCGCTGACGCTGGTCTTCTTCGGCTACACGCACTGCCCCGACATCTGCCAGACGGTGATGGCCAACGTCGCGGCGGGTCTCACCCGCCTCGACGAGGCGGAGCGGGAGCAGGTCGAGGTCGTCTTCGTGACGACCGACCCGGCCCGCGACGACGAGCAGGCACTGCGCACCTACCTCGACCGGTTCGACCCCACCTTCCTGGGTCTCACCGGCGACCTCGCGACGATCACCGACCTGGGCAACACCCTGGGCGTGGCGGTCGAGAAGGGCGAGAAGCTGCCGAGCGGCGGCTACGAGGTCACCCACGGCACCCAGGTGATCGGCGTCGACTCCGACGACCGCGCCCCGATCGTGTGGCTGCAGGACACCTCCGCCGCCGAGTTCGCCGACGACATCCACCTGATGCTGACCGGAGACGCCTGATGAGCCTGCCGTCGTACCTGTGGAGCATTCCGAGTCCGGCCGACGGAGTCCTCGACCTCGGACCCTTCCCGCTGCGCGGGTACGCCGTCTCGATCATCCTCGGCATCGTCGCGGCCATCTGGATCGGCGAGCGTCGCTGGATCGCTCGAGGCGGCGAGAAGGGCGAGGTGTCCGACCTGGCGCTGTGGGCGGTGCCCTTCGGGCTCATCGGTGGACGGCTCTACCACGTCGCCACCGACTACCAGCTCTACTTCGGCGAGGACCGGAACCCGGTCACCGCCCTGTACGTGTGGCGCGGCGGACTCGGCGTGTGGGGCGCGATCGCCTTCGGTGCGCTCGGCATGGTCATCGGCGCCAGGACGAAGGGCATCAAGGTGCTGCCGCTCCTCGACGCTCTCGCGCCGGGTGTGCTGGTCGCGCAGGCGATCGGCCGGTGGGGCAACTGGTTCAACCAGGAGCTGTTCGGTCGGCCGACCGACCTGCCGTGGGCGTTGGAGATCGACCTCGACCACCGACCCGTGGGCTACCTCGACATCGCCACGTTCCACCCGACCTTCCTCTACGAGTTCGTGTGGAACCTGGTGGCGTTCGCGTTCGTCGTGTGGGCCGACCGCCGGTTCCGCCTCGGCCACGGCCGGGTGCTCGCGCTCTACGTCATGGCCTACACGCTCGGCCGCGGCTGGATCGAGATGTTGCGCATCGACGACGTCCAGATGTCGGACGTGCTGGGGGCTCCGCCTCAACGTGTGGACGTCGATCGTGCTGTTCGTCCTGGCAGCGGTGTATTTCGTGGTCTCGGCGAGGCGCCACCCCGGCCGCGAGACGGTGGTTCGCTCCACGCGAGACGGGCAGGATTCCGCCTCGGCGCAGTGATAGCGTGGGCCAGCCGCTCGGGCCAACGTCGTCCCCTGCACAGCTTCCAGCACGCACCGCTCCGGTCATCACCCCTCGGGTGTGGCCGCCGACGACGACGGGAGAATGACTCGTGCCGACTCCGCACGCATTCCCGCCGCCCCTGCCTGCGGCCCAAGGTCTCTACGACCCACGCTTCGAGCACGACGCCTGCGGCGTGGCGTTCGTGGCCACGCTGACCGGCGAGCCCAGCCACGACATCGTGGCCAAGGCCCTCACCGCGCTGCGCAACCTCGACCACCGCGGGGCCGCCGGCGCCGAGGCGAACTCCGGTGACGGCGCGGGGATCCTGATGCAGGTGCCCGACGGGTTCCTGCGCGACGTGGTCGACTTCGACCTGCCGACCGTGGGCTCGTACGCCGTCGGCACGGCGTTCCTGCCCGGTGACGACGAGAACGTCGCCAAGACCCGCAGCCGCATCGAGGAGCTCGCGGCCGAGGAGGGGCTCGCCGTCCTCGGCTGGCGCGACGTGCCCACCAGCCCCGACGTGCTCGGCGCGACCGCGTTGAGCGTGATGCCGACGTTCAGCCAGGTGTTCGTGGCAGGCTCCGGTTCGCGCGTGGCCGGCATGGCTCTGGAGCGGCAGGCGTTCTGCCTGCGCAAGCGTGCCGAGAAGGAGACCGACGCCTACTTCCCCTCGCTCTCCACGCGCACGCTCACCTACAAGGGGATGCTCACCACCGACCAGCTCTCCCACTTCTTCCCCGACCTCGTCGACGAGCGGATCGCCTCCGCGCTCGCTGTCGTCCACTCGCGGTTCTCGACCAACACGTTCCCGAGCTGGCCCCTGGCCCACCCGTTCCGGTTCATCGCCCACAACGGCGAGATCAACACGGTCATGGGCAATCGCAACTGGATGCGGGCCCGCGAGGCGCTGCTGGAGTCGGACCTGATCCCGGGCGACCTCGAGCGGCTCTACCCCGTCTGCACGCAGGGCGCGTCCGACTCGGCCTCCTTCGACGAGGTGCTGGAGCTGCTCCACATGGGCGGCCGCTCGCTGCCCCACTCGGTGCTGATGATGATCCCGGAGGCGTGGGAGAACCACGGCGAGATGAACGCCCAACGGCGCGCGTTCTACGAGTTCCACTCCGCGCTGATGGAGCCGTGGGACGGCCCGGCGTGCGTGGTGTTCACCGATGGCACCCAGGTGGGCGCCGTGCTCGACCGCAACGGGCTGCGCCCGTCTCGCTACTGGGTCACCGACGACGGCCTGGTGGTCCTGGCCTCCGAGGTCGGCGTCCTCGACCTCGACCCCGCGACCATCGTCCGCAAGGGCCGGCTCCAGCCCGGCCGGATGTTCCTCGTCGACACCGACGAGCACCGGATCATCGAGGACGAGGAGCTCAAGTCCGAGCTCGCCGACGAGCACCCCTACGGCGAGTGGCTGCACGCCGGGCTCATCCACCTCGACGACATCCCCGACCGCGAGCACATCATCCACACCCACGCATCCGTGACCCGCCGGCAGCAGATCTTCGGCTACACCGAGGAGGAGCTGCGGGTCCTGCTCACGCCGATGGCCAACACCGGAGGCGAGCCGCTCGGTTCGATGGGCACCGACACCCCGATCGCGGCGCTCAGTGACAAGCCGCGACTGTTGTTCGACTACTTCAGCCAGCTCTTCGCCCAGGTCACCAACCCGCCACTCGACGCGATCCGCGAGGAGCTCGTGACCTCGCTGGCGGGCACCATCGGCCCGGAGGCCAACCTGCTCGAGCCGGCGCCCGCCTCGTGCCGCCAGGTGGTGCTGCCGTTCCCGGTCATCTCCAACGACGACCTCGCGAAGATCCGCCACATCAACCGCGACGGCGACATGCCGGGCTTCATCACCCACGTGGTCCGCGGCCTCTACGACGTCGAGGGCGGCGGCCGCGCGATGGCCGAGCGGATCGACGAGCTGTGCGCCGAGGTGTCGGCGGCGATCGCCGACGGGGCCCGGGTCATCGTGCTGTCCGACCGCCATTCCACCCAGGAGCTGGCGCCGATCCCGTCGCTGCTCCTCACCGGCGCCATCCACCACCACCTGGTGCGCGAGAAGACCCGTACCCAGGTCGGGCTGCTCGTCGAGGCCGGCGACGTGCGCGAGGTACATCACGTCGCGCTCCTCATCGGGTACGGCGCCGCCGCGGTCAACCCCTACCTCGCCATGGAGTCGGTGGAGGACCTCGCCCGGGACGCCTTCTACGTCAAGGCCGAGCCCGAGCAGGCCGTGGCCAACCTCGTCAAGGGGCTCGGGAAGGGTGTGCTGAAGGTGATGTCCAAGATGGGCGTCTCCACCGTCGCGTCCTACACCGGCGCCCAGATCTTCGAGGCGGTCGGCCTCTCGCAGGCGCTCGTGGACAAGTACTTCACCGGCACGACCTCCAAGCTCGGCGGCGTCGAGCTCGACACCATCGCCGAGGAGGTCGCCCGCCGCCACGCGGTCGCCTACCCGACGTCCGGCATCGCCCCGGCCCACCGCTCGCTCGCCATCGGCGGCGAGTACCAGTGGCGCCGCGAGGGCGAGCCCCACCTGTTCGACCCCGAGACCGTCTTCCGGCTGCAGCACTCGACGCGAGCCGGCCGGTACGACGTCTTCAAGCAGTACACGAGCCGCGTCGACGAGCAGTCCTCGCGCCTGATGACGCTGCGCGGACTGTTCCGGTTCAAGGACGGCGAGGCAAGCGGCCGCGAGCCGATCCCGCTCGACGAGGTCGAGCCGGCGTCCGAGATCGTGAAGCGCTTCTCCACCGGCGCCATGTCCTACGGGTCGATCAGCCGCGAGGCGCACGAGACGCTCGCGATCGCCATGAACCGGCTCGGGGCGAAGTCCAACACCGGTGAGGGCGGCGAGGACCCGGATCGTCTCCATGACCCGGAGCGCCGCAGCTCGATCAAGCAGGTCGCGTCCGGCCGCTTCGGCGTGACGTCGGAGTACCTCACCAACTCCGACGACATCCAGATCAAGATGGCGCAGGGCGCCAAGCCCGGCGAGGGCGGTCAGCTGCCCGGCAACAAGGTCTATCCGTGGGTCGCCAAGACGCGCTACTCGACGCCCGGGGTGGGCCTCATCAGCCCGCCGCCCCACCACGACATCTACTCGATCGAGGACCTCGCCCAGCTGATCCACGACCTCAAGAACGCCAACCCGTCGGCGCGGATCCACGTGAAGCTCGTCTCCGAGGTCGGTGTCGGCACCGTCGCCGCAGGAGTCTCCAAGGCACATGCCGACGTGGTGCTGATCTCCGGCCACGACGGCGGCACGGGTGCGTCGCCGCTGACGTCCCTGAAGCACGCCGGCGGCCCGTGGGAGCTCGGCCTGGCGGAGACCCAGCAGACGCTCCTGCTCAACGGGCTGCGGGACCGGATCGTCGTCCAGACGGACGGACAGCTCAAGACCGGCCGCGACGTGGTCATCGCCGCGCTGCTCGGCGCGGAGGAGTTCGGCTTCGCCACGGCACCCCTGGTCGTCTCCGGTTGCATCATGATGCGGGTCTGCCACCTCGACACCTGTCCGGTGGGCGTCGCCACCCAGAACCCGGTCCTCCGCGAGCGCTACACCGGCAAGCCGGAGTTCGTCGTGACGTTCTTCGAGTACGTCGCCGAGGAGGTCCGCGAGCTGCTCGCCGAGCTCGGCTTCCGCAGCCTCGACGAGGCCATCGGCCGCGTCGACTCGCTCGACGTGCAGGCAGCCGTCGACCACTGGAAGGCGGCCGGGCTCGACCTCTCGCCGATCCTCCACGAGGCCTCGGCGCACGGCGAGTTCGGCCAGTTCGACGACCAGGACCTGCGGTGCACCAAGGAGCAGGAACATGGGCTCGTCAAGGCTCTCGACAACGAGCTGATCGCCCTGGCCGGTCCCGCCCTCGAGTCGGGGGAACCGGTCCGCGCCCAGCTCGCCGTCCGCAACGTCAACCGCACGGTCGGCACGATGCTCGGCCACGAGGTCACCAAGCGCCACCGTGGCGAGGGTCTCCCGGACGGCACCATCGACCTGACGCTGCTCGGCTCGGCCGGCCAGTCCTTCGGTGCGTTCCTTCCCGCCGGCGTCACCCTGCGGCTGGAGGGCGACGCCAACGACTACGTCGGCAAGGGGCTCTCGGGTGGCCGGATCATCGTGCGGCCCGACCGCGCGGCCACGTTCCGCTCGCAGGAGCAGATCATCGCGGGCAACACCATCGCGTACGGCGCGACCTCGGGCGAGATCTTCCTCCGGGGTGGCGTGGGGGAGCGGTGCTGCGTGCGCAACAGCGGCGCCACGGTGGTGACCGAGGGCGTCGGCGACCACGGCTGCGAGTACATGACCGGCGGCCGCGTCGTGGTGCTCGGCCCGACCGGCCGCAACTTCGCGGCCGGCATGTCGGGTGGCTACGCCTTCGTGCTCGACCTCGACGAGTTCCGGGTCAACGGGGAGCTGGTCGAGCTCGGGCCGGTCGAGGGCGAGAAGGCCGCGGAGCTCGAGGGGCTCGTCCGGCGGTTCGCGGAGGAGACCGGCTCGGAGGTGGCCGGCGACCTCCTGGCCGAGTGGTCTGCCGCGATGGAGCGGTTCACGCTGGTGATGCCCCGCGACTTCAAGCGGGTGCTCGACGTCCGGGCCGAGGCTGAGGCCGAGGGTCTCGACGAGGACCAGACGAACACCCGGATCATGGAGGTGCTGCATGGCTGACCCCAAGGGATTCCTGAAGCACGGCCGCGAGGTCGCGACCCGTCGTCCCGTCGAGGAGCGGGTGCAGGACTGGAACGAGGTCTACCCCGACGGCATCGGCCGTGCGTTGCTGCCGATCATCAGCACCCAGGCGGGCCGCTGCATGGACTGCGGCATCCCGTTCTGCCACCAGGGCTGCCCGCTCGGCAACATCATCCCGGAGTGGAACGACCTGGTGTGGCGCGACGACTGGGACGGCGCCATCGAGCGTCTCCACGCGACCAACAACTTCCCGGAGTTCACCGGTCGGCTGTGCCCGGCCCCCTGCGAGACGTCGTGCGTGCTCGGCATCAACCAGGACCCGGTCACCATCAAGAACGTCGAGGTCGCGATCATCGACCGCGCGTGGGAGTCGCGTGCGGTCCGGCCGCAGCCTCCCGAGTGGCTCTCGGGCCGCACCATCGCCGTGATCGGGTCGGGGCCCGCCGGGCTCGCCGCGGCCCAGCAGCTCACCCGAGCGGGTCACACCGTGGCGGTCTACGAGCGCGCCGACAAGATCGGGGGCCTGCTGCGCTACGGCATCCCCGAGTTCAAGATGGAGAAGAAGCACCTCGACCGCCGGCTCGACCAGATGCGCCGTGAGGGGACCGTCTTCCGCGCCGGCGTCGACGTCGGCTCGGACGACCTCACGGCGGAGCGACTCCTCGACCGCTACGACGCCGTGGTGCTCGCCATGGGGTCGACCGCTCGGCCGCGAGCTGCCGATGCCGGGACGCGAGCTGGACGGCATCCACCAGGCGATGGAGTACCTGCCTCAGTCCAACCGGGCCTCGCTGGGCGAGGACGTGCCGGACCAGATCCGTGCCGACGGCAAGCACGTGGTCATCATCGGCGGTGGCGACACCGGCGCCGACTGCCTCGGCACCGCTCACCGGCAGGGCGCCGCGTCGGTGACCCAGCTCGAGATCCTGCCGCAGCCGCCGGAGATCCGGCCGGACGCGCAGCCGTGGCCGACGTACCCCATGACCTTCCGGGTCTCCTCGGCCCACGAGGAGGGCGGCGACCGTGTCTTCGCCGTGTCGACCCAGGAGTTCCTCGGCGACGACGACGGCCGGGTGCGCGCGCTGCGGCTGGTCGAGGTGGACGCGAAGTTCCAGCCGGTCGACGGCACCGAGCGCGAGATCCCGGCCGACCTCGTGCTGCTGGCCATGGGCTTCACCGGCCCGCAGCAGGAGGGCCTGGTCGAGCAGCTCGGCGTCGAGCTCGACGAGCGCGGCAACATCGTGCGCGACGACTCCTACGCGAGCACCGTGCCGGGCGTGTTCGTCGCCGGAGACGCCGGCCGGGGACAGTCGCTCATCGTGTGGGCCATCGCCGAGGGGCGGGCGGCAGCGGCCGCCGTCGACCGCCACCTCACCGGCTCGACCAACCTGCCGGCGCCGATCCCGCCGACGGAGCGACCGATCTCGGCGTGACCCGCCTGTTTGATCGATCAAATTACTCGCTAGGCTGGCGCTGTGGCCAAGTCGAAGATCGTGTGCACGCTGGGTCCTGCGACCAGCAGCCTGGAGACCATCCGTGAGCTGATCGAGGCCGGCATGGACGTCGCCCGGCTCAACATGAGCCACGGGACCCACGCCGACCACGAGGCGGCCTACCGCAACGTCCGTCTCGCGGCCGACGAGTCGGGACACGGCGTGGCGATCTTCGCGGACCTCCAGGGGCCCAAGATCCGGCTCCAGACGTTCGCCGACGGCCCGGTCGAGCTCGAGGCCGGAGCCGCCTTCACGATCACCACGCGAGACGTCAAGGGCACGGCACAGGAGTGCGGGACGACGTACTCCGGCCTGCCGGGTGACGTCTCGGCCGGTGACCAGATCCTGATCGACGACGGCAAGATCCGGCTGCGCGTCACCGAGGTCGACGGCGATGACGTCCACACCGAGGTGGTCGTCGGCGGCACGGTCAGCGACAACAAGGGCATCAACCTGCCCGGGGTCGCCGTGAGCGTCCCCGCACTGTCGGAGAAGGACGAGGAGGACCTGCGCTGGGCGCTGCGGACCTCGGTCGACTTCATCGCTCTGTCGTTCGTCCGCGCCGCCTCCGACGTCGACCGGGTGCGCGAGATCATGGACGAGGAGGGGCTGATGCTGCCCGTCATCGCCAAGATCGAGAAGCCCCAGGCCATCGACAACCTCGACGAGGTCGTCCAGGCGTTCGACGCGTTCATGGTCGCCCGCGGCGACCTGGGCGTGGAGTGCCCGCTCGAGCAGGTCCCGCTGCTCCAGAAGCGCGTGGTCGAGGTGGCCCGGCGCAACGCCAAGCCGGTCATCGTCGCCACCCAGATGCTGGAGTCGATGATCAGCAACCCGGCGCCGACCCGCGCCGAGGCCTCCGACGTCGCCAACGCGGTGCTCGACGGTGCCGACGCGGTGATGCTGTCGGGGGAGACCAGCGTGGGTGCCTACCCGATCGAGACGGTCCGCACCATGGGCCGCATCGTGCGCGAGGTCGAGGCGTGGGACCCGAAGCGCATGGCGGCCATCGACTGGCAGCCCCGCACCCGCGGCGGTGTCATCGCCAAGGCAGCAGCCGAGGTGGCGGAACGGATCGGGGCCAAGTACCTCGTGGCCTTCACCCAGTCCGGCGACTCCGCCCGCAGGATGGCGCGCTACCGCGGCCCGGTGCCGGTGCTGGCATTCACCCCGCTCGACAAGGTCCGTTGCCAGCTCGCCCTGACCTGGGGCGTCGAGACCTTCAAGACCGAGCCCGTCGAGCACACCGACGAGATGGTGCGCCAGGTCGACGTGCAGCTGCTCAAGATCGGCCGCGTCGAGGAAGGGGACCTCGTGGTCATCATCGCTGGAAGCCCTCCGGGCATCCCCGGCTCCACCAACGCGCTGCGCATCCACCGGATGGGCGACGCCATCAACGAGGTCGCCCCGGCCTACCGCTCCAAGGGCTGACCGCCGGAGGTGCATCTCGTCGCACCCGACATCAGTGTCGTGCTGACCGTTCGGTGACGACCCAGATGTCGGGTGCGACGGGGTGCCCCGGGTGAGAGTCGAACTCACACTGGATGGTGTTTGAGACCACTGCCTCTGCCGTTGGGCTACCGGGGCTGGGCGAGGACACGCTAGCCGGGGTTGGAGTTCACACTCAAAGCGACTAAGGTCTAGTGAATTACTAGGCATTGCAGCGGGAGGGACTCATGAACTGGGTGTGGCAGTGGGGGATCAGGAGCAACGAGCGGGCTGTGGACAACGCGAGGACGGCGACGACGGCACTGAGCCGGCTGCGCGTGGAGCGCGAGGAGGTGGAGCTCTTCCTGCGGCAGCGCTACGGCGTGGGGGTGATCGCCGCCGATGCGGATCGAGCCGCGTCGGCTCGCTAGCCTGACCCGGGTGACCTCAGCCGCCCAGCCCGCGCCCGTCGTACGGCGCGTCGTGATCGCCGAGGACGAGGCCCTCATCCGGATGGACCTGGTCGAGATGCTCACCGAGCAGGGCTACGAGGTGGTGGGCGAGGCCGGGGACGGCGCGCGGGCCGTGGAGCTGGCCGAGCAGCACCGACCCGACCTGGTCATCCTCGACGTCAAGATGCCGGTCCTCGACGGGATCGCGGCCGCCGAGCGGATCGCGGCGCAGCGGATCGCCCCCGTCGTCATCCTCACCGCGTTCTCGCAGCGTGAGCTGGTCGAGCGAGCCCGCGACGCCGGAGCGATGGCCTACGTCGTCAAGCCGTTCTCCGCCTCCGACCTGGTCCCCGCGATCGAGATGGCGGTCAGCCGCTTCGCCGAGGTCCACGCGCTCGAGCAGGAGGTCGCCGATCTCCACGACCGGCTCGCGACCCGCAAGGCCGTGGACCGCGCGAAGGCGGTGCTCCAGGCGCAGCTCGGCCTGAGCGAGCCGGAGGCCTTCCGCTGGATCCAGAAGACGGCGATGGACCTGCGCCTGTCGATGCGCGAGGTGGCCGAGGGCGTCGTGGACCACGGTCCCGGACTGGGCGGCTCGTCCACCTAGGCAGGTCACGAATCGGCAACGACACCGAACGTTACGTGGAAGTAGTTCCAATCCTCGTACGGTGAGCGATACCTTCGGGCCGCAGTACCCATGTCCGGGCCCCACGCCCGGAGCTATCTAGTGAGCCGGAGGCCCCATGATCCGCACAACCCGTGCCGCCCGCCTCGGGGCGGCGTTCGCCGCAGCCGCACTCGTCCTCACCGCCTGCGGTGGCGGGGACGACGAGCCGGAGGCATCCGACCCGACCGACGAGGAGACGTCTGAGTCCGCACCCGCAGGTGACGGCGTCCTGACCATCGGAAACCTGCTCCCGCAGACCGGTGACCTCGCGTTCCTGGGTCCCCCGGAGTTCGCCGGCGTCAAGCTGGCCGTCGAGGAGATCAACGCCGCTGGCGGTGTTCTCGGTGAGGAGGTCGTCAACATCGACGCCGACTCCGGTGACGGTACGCCTGACATCGCCGGTGCCGAGGTCGACAAGCTCTTCAACCAGGACGTCGACGCCATCATCGGCGCCGCCGCTTCCGGCGTGTCCGTCAGCGTGATCGACAAGATCACCGGTGCGGGCGTCGTCCACTTCTCCCCGGCCAACACTGCCGCGGGCTTCGACACCTACGACGACAACGGCCTGTACTTCCGTACCGCGCCGTCTGACCGTCTGCAGGGTCAGGTGCTCGGCAACCTCGCGGTCGAGGACGGCTTCTCCAACGTCGCGGTCATGGCTCGCCAGGACTTCTACGGTGAGGGACTCGCCGAGCAGGTCCAGACCACGCTGCAGGAGAAGGGCGCCACGGTCGCCGAGTACGTCCTGTACTCCGCGGACGCCACCAACTACACGGCAGACGTCAACAAGATCGCGGCGGCCAAGCCCGACGCGCTCGTGCTGGTCGCCTTCGAGGAGACCACGAAGATCATCCCGCAGCTGATCGCCAAGGGGATCGGTCCGGAGGACATCCAGATCTACTTCGTGGACGGCAACCTGGCCGACTACTCGGACGAGAACTTCGACCTGACCGGCGTCAAGGGCACCCTCCCGGTGTCCGGCGACCCCGACCCGGAGTTCAACGACAAGCTGCTCGGGATCGACCCCAAGCTGAAGGACTTCAGCTACGGTCCGCAGTCGTACGACGCCGCGATGATCATCGCGCTGGCCGCCATCCAGGCGGGCAGCGACAACGGCGAGGCCATTGGCGCCGAGATCATCAACGTCACCAAGGACGGCACCGCGTGCTCGACGTTCGAAGAGTGCGCAGGGCTGCTCGAGGACGGCGAGGACATCGACTACGAAGGTGCCAGCGGTCCGACCGACATGAACGACACCGGTAGCCCGGCGTCCGGAACGATCGGCATCAACGTGTACGAGGGCAACACCTACGAGCAGGTCGACACGGTCTCCGGACTGGTCGAGTGACCTGACTCGTTCCCGCAGTATCTGACAGGAGCCCCCGGCCTCACGGCCGGGGGCTCCTGCACGTGTGGGTAGCGCGCGGTCGTTCCTGCACCCGCCGTGACAGCCAGACGACACAGAAGCCCCCGACCTCCGGCCGGGGGCTTCTGCGTCGGGTGGACGCCGCTTCGCGGCGTCTGATCAGTTCTTGCCGAGGGTGCCGAGGTAGAGCTCGATGACCTTGGGGTCCTTGGCGAGGTCCTTGCCGGTGCCGGTGTAGGCGTTGCGACCCTGGTCGAGGACGTAGCCGCGGTCGCTGATCTGCAGGCAGCGGCTGGCGTTCTGCTCGACCATGACGACCGAGACGCCGGCCCGGTTGATGCGCCGGGTCTGCACGAACACCTCGTCCTGCATGACGGGGGACAGTCCGGCGGAAGGCTCGTCGAGCAGCAGCACGGACGGCTCCATCATCAGCGCGCGTCCCATCGCGACCATCTGGCGCTCACCGCCCGACAGCGAGCCCGCCCGCTGGCTACGACGGTCGTGGAGGGCGGGGAACAGCTCGCCGACGAACTGGAAGCGCTTCTTGAACGAGCTCGGGCGCTGGTAGACGCCCATCTCGAGGTTCTCCTGGATGGTGAGCGAGGGGAACACGTTGTTGGTCTGGGGGACGAAGCCGATGCCCTTGGTCACCAGCTGGTCGGCGCGCTCGTTGGTGATGTCGTCGCCCTTGAGCAGGACCTGGCCGCTGCTGACCTTCACCAGACCGAACAGGGCCTTCAGCAGGGTCGACTTCCCCGCGCCGTTGGGCCCGATGATGCCGACCAGCTCGCCCTCCTGGCAGTAGAGGTCGGACCCGTTGAGGATGTTGACCCCCGGCAGGTAGCCGGCGATCAGGTTGTCGGCCCTGAGTACGGCGCCCTCGGCGGCCGCGAGGTGGGCGCTCCGGTCGACGGTGGCGCCCTCGGTCGTGGGGGTGGTCTCAGCCACGGTTCTCCTCCTGGGGCTCCTCGGCCTCGGCCTCGGCCTCGATCTCGGCCTCGGCCGCGGCGAGGATCTGCTCCTCGACCTCTTCGCTCAGGTCCTGGTCGTGGTGGGACCCGAGGTAGGCGTCGATCACCGCGGGGTCGCTCATGACGGAGTCGGGCGGGCCTTCCGCGACGATCTTCCCCTGCGCCATGACGATCACCCAGTCGGAGATGTCGCGGACCATGTCCATGTCGTGCTCGACGAACAGCACGGTCCGGCCCTCATCGCGCAGCGACTTCACGTGCCCGAGCAGCGACTGCTTGAGCGCAGGGTTCACACCTGCCATCGGCTCGTCGAGCATGACCAGCTCGGGTTCGGCCATGAGGGCACGGGCCATCTCGAGAAGCTTGCGCTGGCCACCCGACAGTGAGCCCGCGAAGTCCTCTCGCTTCTTGATCAGCAGGAACCGCTCGAGCAGGTCGTCGGCCCGCGTGGTGTTGGCGTCCTCCTGGCTGCGCCACAGCGGCGCGAACATAGCCGAGAAGAGTCCCTCCCCGCGCTGTCCGGTGGCACCGACCAGCATGTTCTGGATGACCGTCATCTTCGACAGCACCTTGGTGAGCTGAAAGGTCCGGACCATGCCCATCCGGGAGACCTTGTAGGCCGGCACCTTGTTGAGGCTGGTGCCGTTGAACGACCACGACCCCTGGCTGGGCCGGTCGAAGCCGGTCAGCAGGTTGAAGAAGGTCGTCTTGCCGGCCCCGTTGGGGCCGATCAGCGCGGTGATGACACCCCGCTGGATCTCGACGTGCTCGACGTCGACGGCGGTGAGGCCTCCGAACTGGCGTACGACGTTGTCGGCCACCACGATCGGGTCGGGCTTGGCGGCGCCGGGCTCGCGGTCGACGTCGTTGAGCGCGGCACGAGCCGCCGAGATGTCGACCCCCGTCACCGTCTCGGTCGGCCCGTCGGGCGGGGGAGCGTCGCCGGTGGTGGTCACGTCAGCGGGCATCGAGCGCCAGCTCCCTTCGGTCTCCGATGATCCCTTGTGGTCGGAAGATCATCAACAACATCAGCCCCAGACCCAAGAAGATGAAGCGCATCAGGCTGGCCTGCTGCGTGTCCATGATGGAGGGCGGGATGAGCGGTCACTGCGCCGCGCGGGCCTGGCTGAAGAAGGTGCCCAGCGCGGTGATGAGGAACCAGAAGACGACCGCGCCCAGGACCGGTCCGAGCACGCGAGCCGCGCCACCGATCAGCAGCACGGTGTAGGCGAAGAACGTCACGTCGGTGGCGAAGAACGACGGGCCGACGGCCGCGGACCGCAGTGCGACCGCGAAGCCGGCCAGGGCGCCGAACAGGCCGCCGATGATCAGCGACTGCATCTTGTAGGCGTAGACGTTCTTGCCGAGGGAGCGGACGGCGTCCTCGTCCTCGCGGATCGACTTGAGCACCCGGCCCCAGGGGCTGCGCATCAGCAGCCACACGATCAGGCACGAGACGGCCACCATGGCCCAGCCGACGGTCATCACCCACGTGTCGTAGGCGCTCCACTCCACGATGCCCGAGATCGAGGGAGTCGGAGTAGGGATTGACGGCGCGGAAGCCGCTGATGAAGTCGGTGACGCCGTCCTGACCGCCGAAGGTGTCGGAGAATGCGGCGGCGCCGATCGTCTGTCGGATGATCTCGGCGGCCGCGATCGTCACGATCGCGAGGTAGTCGGCCCTCAACCTCAGCGTCGGGACACCGAGCAGCAGCGCCAAGACGACCGTGAGCAGCGACACCGATGAGCACGCCCAGCCACAGCGAGGTCGAGAAGACCGTCACCGCGCAGGCGATGGAGTAGCCGGCGACCATCATGAAGCCGGCCTGACCGAAGTTGAGCAGTCCGGTGTAGCCGAAGTGCACGTTGAGGCCGATGGCGGCGAGGCAGTAGATGATCGCCGTGGGGCCGAGCGCCTGCTGCAGCGAGTCGGCGAGGATGCTTCCGAAGTCCATGTCGTCGTCCTTTCCTCAGCCGACCCGTTGAGCCTTGCCGAGCAGGCCCTGCGGTCGGATGAGCAGCACCACGATCAGCACCAGCAGTGCGCCCACGAACTTGAACTCGGCCGGCACGAAGAGCGTGGTGAGCTCGGTGAAGAGGCCGATGATGAAGGCGCCGACGATGGCGCCCCAGATCGTGCCGAGGCCACCGAGGACCACGGCAGCGAACACGAGCAGCAGGATCTTGAAGCCGATCTGGTAGTCGAAGCCCTGGGTCAGGCCCGAGCAGCGCGCCCGAGAGGCCGGCCAGCGCCGCGCCGCCGATCCAGACGATCGAGATGACCCGCTCCACGTTGATGCCGGTCGAGGCGGACAGGGCGGGGTTGTCGGCGACCGCGCGGGTCGCCTTGCCGATCCGGGTGTACTGGAGCAGCGCCGTCGTCCCGAACAGCGCGAGCATGGCCACGACGAAGACGACGACCTCCTTCGGCGTGATCAGCAGCGGGCCGATCTCCCAGGGCTTGACCGCGGAGTACTGCGAGTAGTTGCGGCTCTGCGCGCCGGAGAAGTACTGGTAGAGGCTGCGGAGGAAGATCGAGAGCCCGATGCTCACGATCATCATCGCGATCACGCCCGTGCCGCGGTGGCGCAGCGGCCGCCACAGGGCGGCGTCGTTGAGCCAGCCGAACGGCCCCGGAGATGGCGAAGGCGAAGACGACACCCAGCGGCCACGGTGATGTTGGCGCCGCCGATCGAGACCTCACCGGGTAGCTGGTCGAACGCAAAGGCCATGATCGCGCCGAAGGTGATCAGCTCGCCGTGGGCGAAGTTCGTCAGCCCGGTCGTACCGAAGATCATCGACAGGCCGAGCGCCGCCATGGCGAGCAGCGCCGAGAACACCAGGCCGCCGACGGTGAGCTGCAGCGCCTCGACCGCGAAGCCGGTGCCGCCCGGACCCGCGGGTCACCGATCGGGAAGGTCACGCACTGGTCGTTGTCGGGGTTGAATCGGCACGGTGCGGCTCGAGCGGCCGGGTCGCGGTCGGTGTCCTCGGGAAGGGTCTCTTCGTCGAGGGTGACGGTGAACGACTTGCCGAGGATTGACGCGGCGGTCGCCGGGGAGCGTCGAGTACGAAGATGCCGTCGGCGTCGGTGGTGGCCTCGCCGACACCGCGCCGGCCTCGTCCTCGACGGTGACGTCGACGCCCTCGACGCCGACCTGGGGCGGCTCCCGCGCGGTCGCAGATCCGCCCGAGGATCGGGATCGTGTCGTCGTCGTCGTGCTCGACTGGCAGCGCCATTCGGTCGCGCTGCCGACATCGGTGCGGTGGCGGCCGCGGCTCGCCGCGACCGCCGCGGCGACGGACCGGCGAGCAGAGCGCGCGAGCAGCGCTCCCAGCCGCGGGCCAGCCGTGATCGTGGAGTGTGCCCAATTGAATGCAACGGTCCTCCGTTCCGACGCCCGGGTGGCGTGGTGGCGCAGGACAATACCGAGATAACCGGGTGACGCGAGTCGCACGCGCTCGGCGTTACTCAGGCGTTACCGGACGCGCGGCGGCCAGCGCGACCAGGAACGGGGCCACGATCAGCGCCGGCAGCAGGTCGGCGACGGGGATCTCACGCACCCGCAACAGCCGCAGCGCCACGCCCACCAGCAGCAGGCCGCCCACCGCGGTGAGGGCCGAGACGTGGGCGTCGGGCAGCACGTCACCGAGGAGTACGCCGACGACGGTGAGGCCGCCCTGCACCACGATGATGGTCAGCGCGCTGGCGGCGACGCCCCAGCCGAACGAGGCCGCGAACGCCATCGCGGCGAACCCGTCGAGCGCCGCCTTGAGGTACAGCTCCTCGGCGCCGCGGCCCAGCCCGTCGTTGAGGGAGCCGAGGATGGTCAGCGGCCCGGTGCAGAACAGCAGCGACGAGGCCACGAAGCCCTCGACGAACCGGCGCCGCTCGGCCGACCCCGGCCTCGGACGTCAGCCGGGACTGCAACCAGCCGCCGACGCACTCGACCCGTTGCTCGAGCCGCAGCAGGGACCCGACGATGCCGCCGATCAGCAGCGAGCCGAGCACCACCAGCATCGGGGCGCTGGAGCCGATCGTCGGCGACCAGGGCGCGGTCGGTGACGGCCAGGCCGGAGAGGATCGCGATGCAGCAGCGTCACCAGGCCCAGCCCGTCGGTCACGACGTCGCGCGTGCGCTGGGAGAGCCGGTGTCCGAGGAGCACGCCGAGGCTCGGCGCCGACCAGGACCGTGGCGACGTTGACGACGGTGCCGATTCCGGGGAACACGGGACTCCTCTGACAGGACGGGAGACCCGAGCGTAGTCTCGGGCGGAGGTACCGGGTTCGGGGGACACACGAGGCGCGGTCAGCACGGGGCAGGACAGAAGGGTCGTCATGCGAGCACAGGTGATGATGCGCTCCGCGAACACGGCGGATGCGGCTGCACTGGTCGAGGTGTGGGAGGACGTCCTGCGACGTGCCGACCATGCCATCAGGTCGAGGACGTCCGCCGGGTCGTCGACCGGGTCTCCGCCATGCACGAGGAGCGGATCGTGGTCGCCGAGGTCGACGGCCAGGTGGTCGGCGCCGTCCACCTCAAGGCCACCACGCTTAGCCCGATCAACCTCGAGCCGGTCGTCCAGGCGATCTCGCCGCACGTGCTCCCCGACCTACCGCCGTCACGGCGTCGGGCAGCTGCCTGATGGAGGCCGCCGTCGCGTTCGCCGAGGAGCTCGGCATCGGCCATGTCGGCACCGCGGTCAACTCCGGCGCCCGTGACTCCAACCGCTTCATGGCGCGGCTCGGGCTCGGCCCCGCCGCGACGCTCCGGGTCGCGCCCGACCAGCTGCGATCAAGGGTCGGCTCCAGGCGCAGCGGTCCGGTCTCGCCGCGCGCCACGACCCGCCACCTCCCCAAGGTGCTGGCCGCCCGCCGTTCCGCGCGCCGGGCACGAGCCCGGTCGGCGACGTGCCGGAGGGCCGTGTCACCGGCTCCCGTTAGAGTCGCGGGGTGCCCGAGACCCCACCTCGCCTGCTGCTGCTCGACGGCCACTCGCTGGCCTACCGCGCGTTCTTCGCGCTCCCGGTCGAGAACTTCTCGACCGTCACCGGGCAGCACACGAACGCGGTCTACGGCTTCACCTCGATGCTGGTCAACGTGCTGCGCGACGAGCAGCCGACCCACGTCGGGGTCGCGTTCGACAAGTCCCGGCAGACGTTCCGGCTGCAGGAGTACGCCGACTACAAGGCCGGGCGCAACAAGACGCCGTCGGAGTTCTCCTCCCAGCTGCCGCTGATCCAGGCGGTCCTCGACGCACTCCGCATCCCCCACCTGTCGCTGGAGGGGTACGAGGCCGACGACATCATCGCCACGCTGGCCACCGACGCGGCCAACAGCGGGCTGGACGTCCTCATCCTGACCGGTGACCGCGACTCGCTCCAGCTGGTGACCGAGACGTGCACCGTGCTCTACCCCATGCGCGGGGTCTCCGAGCTGGCGCGGATGACGCCCGAGGCCGTCGAGGCGAAGTACGGCGTACCGCCGGCGCGCTACCCCGAGCTGGCCGCGCTGGTGGGGGAGACCTCCGACAACCTGCCCGGGGTGCCGGGAGTCGGACAGGGCTACGCCGCCAAGTGGATCAACCAGTACGACGGCCTCGACAACGTCATCGAGCACGCCGACGAGATCACCGGCAAGAAGGGGGAGGCGCTGCGCGCCCACCTCGCCGACGTGATGCGCAACCGCCGGCTCAACGCCTTGGTGACCGACCTCGACCTCGACCTCGCACCGGCCGACTTCGCGATGAAGACGTGGGACCGCCAGGCCGGACTGCGGCTGCTCGACGAGCTGGAGTTCCGCGGCGACCTGCGCACCCGCCTGCTCGAGGTGATCGACCCCGACCCCGCTGACGAGATCGACGAGTCCGGCTTCGACCTGGCCGGGCACCGGCTCGCGCCGGGCGAGGTCCAGGCATGGCTGGCAGCGCACGCGGCCGGTGAGGCCCGCACGGGCGTCGCGGTCCGGGGCAGCTGGCGCGGCGGCACCGGTGAGGTGTGGTCGCTGGCGTTGGCAGCGGCCGACGGCACCGCCGCGTGGCTCGACGCCGCCGAGGTCACGCCCGAGGACGACGCGGCCCTGGTGGCCTGGTTCGCCGACCCCGGGCGGGCCAAGGTGCTCCACGACGCGAAGGGGCCGATGCTCGCGCTGTCCGCACGCGGCTGGGAGCTGCGCGGGCTGGTCAGCGACACCGCGCTCGCGGCCTACCTCGTCCAGCCGGACCAGCGCTCCTACGACCTGGCCGACCTCACGCTGCGCTACCTCAAGCGCGAGCTGCGCACGGCGAGCGAGGACGACGGGCAGGGCGAGCTCTCCTTCGACGACGACCGAGTCGACCGGCGCCCAGGAAGTCGCGATGCTCCACGCGCGGGCGGTGCTCGACCTCGCCGAGGCCCTCGACGAAGCCATCGACCAGCACGGCGGGGCCCGGCTGCTGGCCGAGATGGAGCTCCCGCTCGTCGACCTGCTGGCCCAGCTCGAGCAGACCGGCGTCGCCGTCGACATCGACCACCTCGAGTCGCTCGAGAGCCACTTCGGCGACGAGGTGGCGCGGGCGGCGGAGGACGCGTTCGCCGTGATCGGCAAGGAGATCAACCTCGGCTCGCCGAAGCAGCTGCAGGTCGTGCTGTTCGACGAGCTCGACATGCCGAAGACCAAGCGCACCAAGACCGGCTGGACGACCGACGCCGATGCCCTCCAGTCGCTCTACGAGAAGACCGAGCACCCCTTCCTGACGGCGCTGCTGCGCCATCGCGACGTCTCCCGGCTCCGGCAGACGATCGAGGGGCTCCTCAAGACGGTCGCGCCCGACGGCCGGATCCACACCACGTTCAACCAGACGATCGCCGCGACCGGCCGGCTCTCGAGCACCGACCCCAACCTCCAGAACATCCCGATCCGCACCGAGGAGGGGCGCCGGATCCGGGAGGCCTTCGTGGTCGGCGACGGGCTTCGAGTGCCTGATGACCGCCGACTACAGCCAGATCGAGATGCGGATCATGGCCCACCTCTCCGAGGACGCCCTCCTGATCGAGGCGTTCCGGTCCGGCCGCGACTTCCACGCCGTCACCGCGGCACGCGTCTTCGACGTCGAGCCGACCGAGGTCACCACCGAGATGCGGGCCAAGATCAAGGCGATGAACTACGGCCTCGCCTACGGCCTCTCGGCCTTCGGGCTGGGTGCCCAGCTGCGGATCGACCCGGGCGAGGCCCGTGGCCTGATGGACGAGTACTTCGAGACCTTCGGCGGCGTCCGCGCCTATCTCGGCGGCGTGGTCGACGAGGCACGCCGGTCGGGCTACACCGAGACGATCTGGGGTCGCCGCCGCTACCTCCCCGACCTCACCAGCGACAACCGGCAGCGCCGCGAGATGGCCGAGCGGATGGCGCTCAACGCCCCGATCCAGGGGTCGGCCGCCGACCTGATCAAGGTGGCGATGCTCAACGTGGACCGGGCGATCACCGAGGCCGGGCTGCGCTCGCGGATGCTGCTGCAGGTCCACGACGAGCTCGTGTTCGAGGTCGCTGACGGCGAGCGCGACCAGCTCGACGCGCTCGTGCGCGACCAGATGGGCTCAGCCGCCGAGCTCGCGGTCCCGCTCGACGTCTCCGTCGGCACCGGCCACAGCTGGCACGACGCCGCCCACTAGCGCGACGGCCAGCAAGGCGATCAGCAGCACGGCGTCCACGACGAGGACGGCGAGGAGCAGCTGCCCCTCGGTGACGACGTACGTCGCGGTCGAGGCGACCAGCGCGAGGGCCGCCCAGAGCAGCCACACGGAAGCGCGTTGCTGGCGGGCGACCACCTCGTAGACCATCAGCTGGATCATCGCCAGCAACGTGCCCAGCAGCGCGAACCAGCCGATCAGCGGCTCGATCTCCTGGTAGGCCGGGCCGCCGATGAACGTGATCGCGAGGCCGCTGAACAACGTCGCACCGATCGTGGCCAGCGCGCCGATGAGGCCGATCACGACCAGCCCCTTGAGGTAGACCTCGCGCCTCCCGACGGCCGAGGCCATCGACGGGAACGCGAGCACGACCACGAACTGCGGCAGGAACAGCACGGCCTTGGTCAGGATCAGGCCGCCCGCGTACAACCCGGCCACGTGCTCGTCGAAGACCACCCGGGCCACCACGACGTCGGCGTTGGAGAGCGCGAAGAACGCGAGCAGGGCGTGGGAGTTGCCGAGCACCTCCCGCAGCAGCTGCTCGCCCCGCTCGACGGTGGCCCGGGAGGCGGCACGGGGTCCGACATGGCCCAGCGCCAACGCCCCGACGAGGGCCGGGATCCAGGCGGCGACAGCGACGCCGATCATCGCGCCGAGCACGGTCGGACTGACCAGCAGGGCGACGCCGCCGACGGCGAGCCGGCCGACACCGAGCGCGAGGTACATCGCGCCGAGCGGCCGCCACCGGTGCTCCCCCTGGAGCACGCCGGACTGCCCACCGATGATCGTGAGCGGGACCGCGCTCAGGCCGATCATGAGCGCGGGCTGCCAGTCGAGATCGAGGCCCCACGTGATCAGCGGCGTGAGCAGCAGGCAGAACACGCCCAGGCCGAGAGCGGACCGGTAGGTCGCCGACATCAGGGCCGCCTCGATCTCGGCGCGGCGGGCGGGTTGGGCGGCGATCTTGCGCGCTCCGGTCGCCTGCAGCCCGAGCGAGAGCACCACGACGATCAGCAGCAGCCCCATCAGCGAGGCGACGGCGCTGTACTCGGCCGGGCCGAGCCGGCGGGCCGCGACGATGGTGAACGCGTACGTCGCGACGTTCTGGACGGCCATGGCGACCGCGATCCCCGCCCCGCTGCGCAGCAGGCCGCGCACGGTCCCGGACGTCGTCACCCGGCCGAGGGTAGTCGGGGATCCACCGCGACTCCGCGCGGCCCTCGCGTGGGTAGGGAACGTGTCCGGTGCGCCGATTCCCTCGTTTGGTTACTGCGAGGTAAACTCCCTCGACCTCGCAGCGGGTGCGTGGTTCACGGTCCGTTCCGGCCGTGTTCTGGAGGGAACACTGTCCATCATGCGTAGAACCCTGCTGACAGGGCTGCCGCTGGTTGCCGCGGCCTTCTTTCTGATCCTGATCGGCGCGTGGCTCGATCTGGACCTCGACGACACCGCGCTGCTCGGTGTGGCCGCGGGCGCCGTGGTCGCTCTGGTGCCGCACGCCACCCCGGGGCGCCGCCTCGGGGGCTTCGCCGTCGGTGTCGTCCTGGTGCTGATCGGCTATCTGGTGCGTGCCGCACTGCTGCCCGACACCTCCGGGGGACGCGCCGCCTTCGCTGCGATCGTCGTGGCACTGTGCGTCGTGGCCGCCGCCCTCAGCATGGAGCGGCTGATGCTGTGGGCAACGCTGTTGGGCGTCGCCACCTTCGCCGGCGCGTTCGAGGCGACCTACAACCTGGCTCCGCCGCGAGTGCTGGAGAACTCGATCGACACGCTGACCGCACTGGCTCTGTGCGTCGCGGTCGGCTTCTGTGCCGCGCTCCTGGCGGCGCCGCGAACTGATCGTGACAACACCCGGACCACCCGGACCGACAGCCACAACGACGAGGTCCTGGAGGGCTCGAAGTGACGACCATGAAGACCATCCACACCATCGGCGCCGCACTCGCCACCATGGCCGTCGCGGCGGTGTCCTTGGCCCCGGCCGCCGTGGCCGCAGAGGACAGCGGCACGGTCGACGTCGTCAACACCGAGACCGTTCAGGTCTACGTGAGCCCCGACGGCGAGGTCGAGAGCCAGCGCGTCTACGAGCAGCTCTCCTTCACCGGTGACGGATCCGTCACCGTCGCCAACCCGATCGAGGAGTCCGGCCTCCGCAACCTCGACGGTTTCTCCGACGTGTCCGCCGAGGACGGCGTCCAGGAGGTCGAGGTCGAGGTCGACGGCTACGAGCGGCTCCGCTCGGTCAGCGACTTCACCGGCGATCTCCCGCTCGAGTTCTCGATCCAGTACCTGCTCGACGGCGAGGAGATCGAGCCGGGCGACGTGGTCGGCGCCACCGGCGCGCTCGAGGTGATCTACACGGTCACCAACGTGACCAGCCAGCCGCAGGAGGTCTCCTTCCCGGACGGCAGCGGCGGCACGATGACCGAGACTGTCGACGTCCCGATCCCGATCGTCGGCTCGATGACCACCACCGTCCCCTCCTCCTTCACCGACGTGACCTCCGAGCAGGCCAACATCGCCGGTGATGGCAAGGGAGCCACCAAGCTTTCCTTCACGATGACGCTCTTCCCGCCGCTGGGCGAGAACGAGATGCAGTTCAGCTACCAGGCCCAGGTCTCCGACGCGGTCCTGCCCGCCACGTCGGTGACGGCGCTGCCGGTCAACCCGCTGGAGGTCCCGACCTTCAAGACCGCGGGCGACAGCTACCAGAACGGCGCCGACACCGGCGTCCGTCTGGCTGAGGGTGCGACCACCATCGACACCAACTTGCTCAAGCTGCGCGACGGCGCAGCCGAGCTGCTCGCGGGCCTGATCCAGCTCAGCGACGGCTCGGACCAGCTCGCCACCGGCCTCGCCGGCGAAGCGGCACCGGGTGCCCGCGAGCTGGCCGACGGTCTCGGTCAGATCGACGACGGTGCCGGTCAGCTGGCCGACGGGGCCGGCCGCCTCGCGGACGGCAGTCAGGAGGCCTCGAGCGGCAGCCAGAAGCTGGAGAACGGCCTCGGCCTGATCAGCGGCGGCCTCGACCAGCTGTCCGGGGTCAAGGGGCTGCCCAAGGCGCTGGACGGCGTCAAGCAGCTCAAGGCCGGCATGGACCAGATCGTGGCCGGCTTCGGCTCGACCACGAAGGCCGACACCCTGCTCTACGGCCTCGACCAGCTCGAGCAGGGGCTGCCCGCCGCGGTCCAGGGCGCGGCCACGATCCAAGCAGCGCTCACCGGCCTGAGGGGCACGGTCGACTGCACCGCGACGCCGCCCACGGGCACTGGACTTGCCAAGGCCAAGTGTGGAGTGGACCGGGTCAAGGGCGGCCTGGATGCTCGCCGATCTGGGAGCTCTGCGCGCACTTCTGCGACGATGACGAGCCGGCCTGCGACCCTACGATCACGCGCTCGAGACCAGATCTTCAGAACGCGTCCGGGGCGTTGGGTGAGGTCTCCACCGGGCTCCAGTCAGCGATCAACGCGCTCGATAGTCTGTTGATTCCAGGTGCTGCTGACCTCAAGGAGGGTATCGCCGACGGTCTGGTGGGCGTCCAGAAGCTGAACGCCGGCGCCACCAAGCTCGCGGGCGGTAGCAAGCAGGTGCAGGCCGGGCTCGCCGAGCTCCAGATCGGTCTGACGTCCGCGGTGAGTGGCGTGTTCCAGCTCGCCGATGGCGCGCAGGACGCCTACGCCGGTTCCGGTGACCTCTCCGACGGACTCGGGCAGATCGCGTCCGGTTCGGGTGAGCTCGCCGACGGCGCGAACAAGCTCGCCGACGGCACGGGTACCGCGAGTGACGGTGCGGGTCAGCTGGCCGACGGCCTCGGCGACGCGGCCGACGGCTCGGAGCGCCTGGCTGAGGGCCTGGCGCAGGCCGAGGACGGTGCACCGCAGCTCGTCGACGGTGCGGAGCGGCTCTCCGAGGAGGGCACGTCCCAGCTGGTCGTCGCCGGTGAGGAGACCGCCCAGGAGTACGGGAAGCTCTACGCCACCATCGCGGCGGGCGCCGACCGCGCCGATGCCGAGAAGATGGCGTACGGCGCCCCCGACGACGCGCAGGGCCTCACCGCCTACAGCTACGAGCTGCTGGGCGACGACGGACAGCAGTCGCGCAACGTGCAGCGCGGCCTGGCGGCGTTGGCGCTGCTCGGCCTGAGCGCCGGCGGGGTCTTCCTGTATCGACGGATGGCCTGACGCTCCGAACACCAGGTGCCGTGGCGCTGCCCCCTGAGGGGCGGCGCCACGGTGCGTATCAGGACGTCAGCTGTGCGACGAAGATCGCCGTACCGGGCGTGAACCGGCCCCGTGTCCTCGACCAGCCGCCCCACACGCGGTCGTGGCCCTCGGGCCACTCCGGCTCGACGAGGTCGACCAGCGTGAAGCCGTGACCGGCCAGCACCCGGACCCAGTCGCCGAGCGTCCGGTGGTGCTCGACGTAGGCGACCTCGCCGGTCGCGTCGTCGATCTCGACGTACGGCGTGCGGTCCCAGTAGGACTGGCTCGCGACCAGCCCCGCCTCGCCGGGGTCGTCGGGGAACATCCAGCGGGTCGGGTGGGTGATCGAGAAGGCGAACCGCCCACCCGGCCGCAGGACCCGCGCGGTCTCGGCGACAGCACGGTCGAGGTCGGCCACGAACTGCAGTGCGCCGAAGGAGCAGAACACCACGTCGAACGTCGCCTCGGCGAACGGCAGGTGGGTCGCCGTCCCCTGCACTGCCGGTACCGAGACTCCGGAACCGAGGTCGATGCGGCGGGAGTGCTGGAGCTGGCGGTGGGAGAGGTCCAGCCCGACCGGGCGCCCCCCGCGAGCGGCCACCCAGCGGGAGCACTGGCCGGCCCCGCTGCCGACCTCGAGCACGTCGCGGTCCGCCAGGTCGCCGAGCACGCCGGCGGCCTCCTCGGTCAGCCCCTCCGGCCCCCACACGAACCCCACGTCGCCCAGGAAGGCGCCGTGGGTGGCCTGGTACTCGTCGGCGTACCGGTCCCAGTCGGGCCCGTTGGCCCGCCGCGACTCCGCCTCGTCGACCGCCCGTCGTTCCACGCGCACCGCAGGGTGCGGCCACGGTTGCTCCACGTCCGGAGCGTACTTCGTTCCTACCGCTCCCGGTCGCGCAGGATCCGCTGGCTCGCGAGCCTGCCGGGGGAGCCGATCACGCAGCCGCCGGGGTGAGTGCCGGAGCCGCACTGGTAGTAGCCGTCGATCGGAGTGGCGTAGCGGGACCAGCCCGGCGCCGGGCGGAAGAAGTACATCTGTGGCGCCAGGAACTCGCCGGCGAAGATGTTGCCCTCGGTCAGGCCCGTGGTCCGCTCGATGTCGACGGGCGTCACGACCTCGCGGTGCAGCACCAGGTCGCCGAAACCGGGGAAGTGCTCCTCGAGCACGGCCTGTGCCGTGTCGCCGAAGCGGTCGCGCTCGGTCTCCCAGTCGCTGCCGCGCAGCTCGTAGGGGGCGTACTGCACGAAGCACGACATGACGTGCTTGCCGGGGGGCGCCATGTCGGGGTCGACGACCGACTGGATGGCGGCGTCGATGAACGGACGCTCCGAGTACCAGCCGTACTTGGCCGCGTCGAAGGCGCGCTCCACGTACTCGATGGTCGGGCCGATGTTGAGGAAGCCACCGAAGTGATCGCCTGTGTCAGGCAGTCCCGGGAAGACGGGCAGGCCGTCGAGCGCGAAGTTGACCTTCGCGGACACGCCGCGGAACTTCATCCGTTCCACGTTGTCGACCAGGTCGCCGGGCAGGGTGCGAGGGTCGACGAGGTCGAGGAAGGTCCGTCGCGGGTCGAGCGAGGACACCACCACCGGCGCGCGGAACTCGGTGCCGTCCTCGAGCGCGACGCCGACCGCGACCCCGTCCTGTTGCAGGACGGACGTCACGGGCGCCTCGAGGCGGATCTCGGCGCCGTACGCCTCGGCGGCGCGGGCCAGCACCTGGGTGAAACCGCCGTTGCCACCCTTGTGGAACGCCCACGCGCCGAGGTGGCCGTCGTGCTCGCCCATCTTGTGGAACAGCAGCACCAGCCCGGATCCGGGCGACATCGGCCCGACCTTGGACCCGATGATCGACGACGAGGCGTGGAATCCCTTGACCGCCTCGTGCTCGAAGTAGTCCTCGAGCCAGTCCGACGCGCTGCCGGTGAGCAGCCGGACCGTGTCGTGCATGACCTTGCGCTCGACGCCGCCGAGGTGGTCGAGCAGCCACCGGACGTCGGCCTGGTCCTCCGGGTCCTTGCCGAAGACGTCGGGCGGAGCGTTGTCGAACAGCGGCTGGATCGCCTGGCAGACCCGGTCGAGGTCGTGGTGGTAGCGGTCGTAGGCGTCGGCGTCGTGGGGTGAGTGACGCCGGATCTCCTGCTGGTTCTGACCGTGGTCGTCACCCAGCCGCAGGTAGCCGCCGTCGCCGGTCGGATGGAACGACGACGGCATCATCAACGGCATGAAGCCGTGCCGGACCAGGTCGAGCTCGTGGATGATCTCCGGGCGGAGCAGGCTGAGCGCGTAGGAGAACGTGGTGAACGAGAAGCCGGGATGGAGCTCCTCGGTGATGGCGGCGCCGCCCACGACGTGCCGGCGTTCGAGCACCAGCGTGCGGAGACCGGACTTCGCGAGGTACGCCGCGTTCGTCAGGCCGTTGTGCCCGCCGCCGACGACGATCGCGTCGTAGCTGTTCGAAGTCGTCATGTGGCGGTGGCCTCCTGCTTGGCGGTCTTGCGAGCCGGGTCGAAGTGGGCCGTGCGGGTGGTGGTCGCGGCGACCGTGGTGGTGTGGTGCTGCAGCCAGATCTCCAGACGTACGGCGGAACCGGGCGTGTCCTTGGTCGGCGCCAGGTCGGGTCGGACCCGGGCCAGCCCGACGTGGCGTTGGAGCACCGGGGAGTACATGAAGCTGGTGGTGTAGCCGACCTGCTCGCCCCCGTCGGCGTCGTACACCACCGACTCGTAGGGCAGTGGGCTCGCTTCCTTGACGGGGAGCAAGCCCGCGTCGCGGTGCAGCCGGCTCCACTCCTGCCAGTCGACGACGATCCCGACGCTGGCCCAGCGCGAGGTCCGGTCGAGGAGCTCCCGTCGGATCGCCTCGCCGCCGACGAAGGGGCGGCCGCCGTCGCGCACGCCACGGAGCATCCAGCCGAGCCCGAGCTCCTTCGGGCTGACCCGGTCGGCGTCGGTGAAGGCGGTGCGGCTGTTGTGCCACTCGACGTCGATCAGCGGCAGGCCCGCCTCGATCCGCAGCATCATCAGCGCCTCCTCGCCGAAGGGCCGCATCCCGTGGCCGTCGCCGGCGGCAAGGATCGCATCGAGCACGTCGACCGCGCGGTCGGAGGGAACCGTCACCTCGTAGCCGAGGTCTCCGGTGTAGCCGGTGCGCGAGAGCGTGACCTCGGTGTCCGCGATCTTGGTCTGGGTGTGCGCGAAGAAGCCGAGCTCGGCGGTCTCGGGGGCGAGGGTGCCGAGGACCTGCGCCGAGCGGGGGCCCTGGACCGCGAGGATGCCGTAGTCGTCGGAGACGTCCTCGAGCTCGACCCGCAGCCGGCCGACGTGGTCGCGGAACCAGCCGAGGCAGGGCCTGGCGGCCGTGAGCAGGAAGTCGTCCTCGGCGTGACGGAAGGCGACGCCGTCCTCCATCACGAAGCCCCGGTCGTCGCACCAGACGGTGTAGTGCGCCTGGCCGGGACGGCAGCTGCGGATGTCGCGGGCGAGCAGGCCGGCGAGCAGCTGCTCGGCGTCGGGGCCGGTGATGCGGTACTTGAACAGGGGCGAGGTGTCGAAGACCCCGACGCTGTTGCGCACCGCGAAGTACTCGTGCTTGGGCGCATGGCTGTAGCGGAGCGCCGAGAGATGGCCCGACCAGTGGGTGTAGAGCCCCTGGTCGTTGAGCTGGCTCAGGCGGTCGTGGAACGGCGTCGTACGGATCATCGGGCTGCTCCTTGCTGACTCGTGGGTCAGGATAGACGGGTCAGTCGGCGAGCGACATCCGCTCCAGCACCCAGGCGTGCACCTCGGCCTCGTAGCCCAGGTGCGCGAAGCGTCCAGCGGGGCCGGTGTGCGCTCCGGCGCCGAGCTCACAGCGGAACACGCAGCGCGGTGACCAGGCGGGGTCGGAGTCTCGCAGCGCGGCCACCCACTTCGCGGGTTCCCACACCATCACCCGAGGGTCATGCAGCGCGCCGGTGACGAGCAGGTCGGGCCGGCCACCTGCCGGCGGCGGGTGGTCGTAGGGGGAGTAGGCCAGCATCCAGTCGAACTCCTCCCGCCGGCTCGGGTCGCCCCACTCGTCCCACTCGGTCACGGTCAACGGGATCGAGGAGTCGAACATCGTCGAGACCACGTCGACGAACGGCACCTCGGCCACCACGCCGCGCCACCGCTCGGGCCGCTGGCTGAACACGGCACCCTGCAACAGCCCGCCGGCGGAGAGCCCACGGGTCACGATCCGTGAGCCGTCGACGAGCGCCGGCCCCGGTCCGTCGCCGGCGAGGCCGTCGGCGACGGCGGCCAGGTCCGTGAAGCTGTTCTGCTTGTGCGCGAGGTGACCGTCGTTCCACCAGTGCCGCCCCAGCTCACCCCCGCCGCGGACGTGGGCATGGGCGTAGACCACCCCGCGGTCCAGCAGGCTCGGGAGGGCCGGGTCCCACTCGGGCTCCTCCACGGCCTCGTAGGCGCCGTAGGCGTAGATCAGGGCTGGTGCCGTGCCGTCGAGCGGGGTGTCGTGACGACGGAGCAACGTCACCGGCACCTCCGTCCCGTCGGGTGCGGGGAAGCTCCGCTGCTCGCACGCGTACGCCGCCGGCTCGTGCCCCGGCGCCGGCTGCCGGTGACGCTCCGAGCGGTCGCCCTCGGCCAGCGTGATGTCGGACCACACGGGGGGCTGGACGTAGGACTGGTCGACGACGGTCACGAAGTCGGCGTCGTACTCCTCGTTTCGACCCAGCGCCAGCGTGCCGGTCGCGAACGCGGGCGTGAGGTCGACCCCGTCGCCGTCGAGGGCCGCGTTCGGCAGCAGGCGCAGGACCCGCTGGCCACCCCGCCGCAGCGCCAGCACCACGTGGGAGGCGAACGCGTCGACCCGCTCGAGCCGCTCGGCGGGGTCCTCCGGCCGGATCGGCCACCACGCCCTGTGGTCCTGGTCGGCACCGGTCGGCACCGGCGCTCCCGCGAGCCGGAACTCTTCTGCCCCGTCGTTGGTGACGACGAGCAGGTGCTCGGAGCCGTCGGCGAGGCGCAGGTGCTCGGCGTGGTACTCCACGCCCTGGCGCCGGCCGCCGACCGAGCGCGGTCGCGCCGCGGGGTCGTCGCCGTCCAGCACCCACACCTCGCGGGTGTTGCGCGACTCCGCCCACAGCACGAGCGGGCCGCCGCTGCGGGGAGCGCGCACGCACAGCTCGTACCGCTCGTCGGGCTCCTCGAGGACGAGTACGTCGTCCGCTACCGGGGTGCCCAGGGTGTGGCGGCGGATCTGGTGGGGCCGGTACGCCTCGTCGTGGACCGTGTAGAAGAAGTGCCGCGAGTCCGGGCTCCACGCGCCGCCGTAGTAGCTGCGTGGCACCTCCTCGTCGAGGTCCTCACCCGAGGCCAGGTCGCGGAACCGCAGTGTGTAGACCTCGTCGCCGACCACGTCGACCGACCAGGCCAGCCACCCTTCGTCCGGACTGATGCAGGTCAGGCCGAGCTCGACGAACCCGGAGCCGGTGTCGAGGAGGTTCGCATCCAGGAGCAACTCGGCCGTGTCAGCAACGGGATCCGCTGTCTCGGGCAGATGCCGATCACGAAACAGTTGCGGATGCTCCCTTCCTTCCGCGAGGACGGTGTAGTAGGAAGATTCCCGACGACGCCAACTGACTGACCGGTCAGTGGCCGGGACCCGCGCCTGCATCTCGGTACGCAGGACCGCGACGAGGGAGTCCAAATGTCCGGTAGCCGAGTCGTACCAGGCGCGTTCGGCCGCGAGGTGGGCGAGGACGTCGGGGGAGTCCAGCTCTCGCAGCCAGTGGAACGGGTCCGGCCGGCGCACGCCGTGCTCGGTGTGCTCGTACGCGCGGCGCGCGGCCCGCGGCGGCTGTGGGGTCATGCACGGGACGGTAGCGCCGCCCGGCTGGTCGCCGCACTGGCATTGACGGCCACGGCGGTGGTGATCCCCACCCTGGCAGCGCCCACCGCGCACGCGACCGAGGAGGACACCACCACGTTCACCGTGGCGATCCTCAACGAGGTCGACTCGTTCAACCCGTTCCTCGGGATCGAGGCGGAGTCCTACGAGATGTGGGCCCTGACCTACGACTACATGATCACCTACTCGATGGAGGACATGTCCCCCGAGCCGGGGTTGGCCGAGTCGTGGGAGACCAGCGACGACGGCCTGACCTGGACCTTCGACATCCGCGAGGGCGTGATGTGGTCGGACGGTGAGCCCCTGACCGCCGCAGACATCGCCTACACCTACAACCGGATCCTCGACGGCGGGCCCGAGGCCTCGACCTGGGGTTCCTACCTGACCTCCGTCACCGCCGCGGAGGCTCCGGACGACACCACCGTCGTGCTGACCCTGGAGAAGCCCAACGCGGTCCTGCCTCTGCTGCCGATCCCGATCGTCCCCGAGCACGTCTGGGAATCTGTCTCCGAGGACGAGGTGAAGACGTACGCCGCCGAGCCGTCCGAGGGTCAACCCGTCGTGGGTTCCGGCCCGTTCCGACTGGTCGAGGGCACCGCCGGCGGCTCGACCTACCGCTTCGAGCGCAACCCCGACTACTGGCAGGGCGAGGCGCACGTCGACCAGGTCGTCTTCCGGGTGTACAAGAGCGAGGACCCCGCGGTCCAGGCACTGGTCAAGGGCGAGGTCGACTTCGCCGAGGGCATCACCGCCCTGCAGGTGCGCTCGCTCGAGGGCGAGGCAGGGATCACCGCCCAGAACGGCGACGCCCCCGGGTTCGACGAGATCGCGTTCAACACCGGGGCGGTGGACCTGGAGACCGGGGCACCGATCGGCGACGGGCACGAGGCACTCAAGGACCCGGCCTTCCGCTACGCGCTCCAGTTCGCGATCGACCGCGAACTCATCGTCGAGCGTGCCTACCAGGGCGCCGGCGACCCGGGCGACACGATCATCCCGGCGCTCTACGACGACTACCACTGGTCACCGCCGGAGGAGGACGCGGCCACGTTCGACCTCGACAAGGCCGACGAGCTGCTCACCGAAGCCGGCTACTCCCGCGGCCCCGACGGTTCGCGCCTGATGCCGGACGGCAGCGACTTCGGGACGCTGCGGCTGTTCGCCCGCAGCGAGTCCACGGTGTCGTCGACGGTGATGGAATTCTTCGCGGAGTGGCTCGGCGAGCTGGGCATCGAGTCCGAGACGACCGTGATGGAGAGCAACAAGCTCACCAACGTCATCATCGACGGCGAGTACGACGCTTTCGAGTGGGGGTGGTACGTCGAGCCGGACCCCGACTCGATGTTGGCGTTCCTGATCTGCGACCAGCGGGCGGTGTGGAACGACACGTGGTGGTGCAGCGAGGAGTACGACACGCTCTACGAGCAGCAGAACCGCGAGATGGACGAAGCGACGCGCCAGGACCTCGTCAAGCAGATGCAGGAGCTCTACTACTACAACGCGCCCTACCTGGTGACGGCGTACAGCTCGGTCGCCGAGGCGTTCCGCAGCGACCGATGGGCGTGCTTCCAGCCGCAGCCCGATCCCGGCGGCATCCTGCTGTTCCAGTACGGCATCAGCAACTACCTGAACATGCGTCCCGCCGCCGAGGCCGGCGACTGCGGCGGGGTCACCTCGGCGCTCGGCGCGACCGAGGGCAGCTCAGCAGGTGACGACGGCGGTTCCACGGCCGTCGTGGTCGGCGGTCTGGCTCTCCTCGGCGTGCTGGTGGTCGGCGGCGTGGTGTGGATGGTGCGGCGCCGATCGACGGCGGCCGACCGCGAGTGAGCGGCACCGGCGCGCCCGCCCAGGCCTCGGGACCGGTCCCGGCACCCGCTTCCCCGACCCGGGCGGCAGCGCCGACGACTGGCAAGCGGCGCAGCTACGGGAGGTACGTCGCCGGCAAGTGTGGCGGCGCGGTGGGAAGCCTGGGCTTCGTGCTGGTGCTCGGCTTCTTCCTGTTCCGGGTGCTTCCTGGCGACCCGGCCCGCACCCTGGGTCGCGGCAGGTTCCGTACCGAGGAGCAGCTCGAGCAGTTCCGGGCGACGTACGGTCTCGAGCAGCCGCTGCCGCAGCAGTTCCTCACGTACGTCCAGAACACCCTCACCGGCGACCTCGGCGTATCGCTGCGCTATCGGGTTCCGGTCTCCGACCTGATCCTGGACCGGCTGTGGCCGACGCTCCTGCTCGTCGGTACGGCGACCGTGCTCGCGACGCTGATCGGGGTCTACCTCGGCATCATCAGTGCCTGGAACCGCGGCAAGGCCACCGACCGGACCATCACCAGCACCACGCTGACGCTCTACTCCATGCCGGAGTGGTGGTTGGGCCTGCTCCTGATCGCTGCCTTCGGGGTCGGGATGGGCCCGCTGCCCGGGATCTTTCCGACCGGCGGACTGCACTCGGTGGACTCCGAGCCAGGCACGGTCGGCTACGTCGCTGACACGGCCCTTCACCTGACGCTGCCAGTGCTGACGCTGGTGCTGGTCTACCTTGCCGACTTCGCGCTCATCATGAGGTCGTCGTTGCTCGACGAGATCGGTGAGGACTACCTGACGACGGCTCGGGCGAAGGGCCTGCGCGACGTCGCGGTACGCCGCCGGCACGCCGTCCGCAACGCCCTGCTGCCGACCACCACGCTGATCGCGCTGTCGATCGGTTTCGTGGTCTCGGGCGCGATCACCGTCGAGACCGTGTTCTCGATCCCGGGGCTGGGTCTGCTCGCCACCGAGGCGCTCACCATCCCCGACTACTGGGTCCTGCAGGGCACCTTCCTCGTGACCTCGGCCGCGGTGATCGTGGCCAACCTGCTGGCCAACCTGGTCTACGGGTTGCTCGACCCCCGGGTACGGTCATGACGACCACGCAGGAGACGGCCGCCACCCTCACCCCGCGGCAGGTCGCGCGGCAGCGGAGGATTCTGGGTGCGAGGCGAACCTGGGCGAGCTTCCGCAGCCATCGCTCGGGCTTGCTGGGGCTGGGGGTGCTGACGTTCTTCGTCCTGGTCGCGATCCTCGCGCCGCTCCTCGCCGACCCCGAGAGCATCGAGGTCACGCAGGCGACAGGCGGCGTGCTCGAGCCCCCGTCACGCGAGTACCCCCTCGGGACCGACGAAAACGGCCGCTCCATCCTGGCGCTGTTGATCTGGGGTGCGCGGATCTCCCTGTTCGTCGGCGTGCTGGCGACGCTGATGTCGATGGTGATCGGCACCTTGGTCGGGCTGGCCTCGGGCTTCTTCGACGGCTGGCCGGCCCGCATCCTCTACCGGGTGACCGAGTGGTTCCTGGTGATCCCGTTCATCCCGCTCGCGATCGTGCTGGCGACCGTGCTGGGCAGGTCCCTGATCAACATCGTGATCGTCATCGGCATCACCGGGTGGGCCGGTACCGCCATGCTGATCCGGAGTCAGACGCTCTCGGTCCGGGAGCGTCCGTTCGTGGAGCGGTCGAGGGTGCTCGGGGCCGGGCGATGGCACCAGATGTCGCGGCACGTGCTGCCCAACGTGATGCCGATGGTCTTCGCCAACACCACGCTGACCGTGGCGCTGGCGATCCTCGCCGAGACGACGCTGAGCTTCCTCGGCCTCGGCGACCCCAACCGGATCTCGTGGGGCTCCATGCTCGAGTCGGCGTTCTCCGTCGGTGCCATGACGACCGGCGCATGGTGGTACATCGTCCCGCCCGGCGCCTGCGTCGTCCTGGTCGTCCTCGCCTTCACCCTGGTCGGGCAAGCACTCGAGGACGTCTTCAACCCCCGGCTGCGTGAGCGATGAGTGCCGTGGACGCGACCGTGGCCGAGGGAGACGCCGTGCTCGACCTCCGTAACGTCACGGTCACCTACCAGACCGCGGAGGGACCGCTGCCTGCCGTACGCGGCGTCGACCTGGTGGTGCGGCCCGGCGAGGTCGTCGGCCTGGCCGGGGAGTCCGGCTGCGGCAAGTCCACGATGGTGAGCAGCGTGCTGCGGCTGCAGCCCACCAGCGCCGAGGTCGGCGGTGAGGTGCTGGTGCTCGGTGAGGACGTGCAGAAGATCAGCTGGGGTCGACTGCGTGCGCTGCGGTGGGCGGGGGCCGCGATCGTGTTCCAGGGGGCGCTCCACTCGCTCAACCCGGTGCAGCGCATCGGCGCTCAGATCGGCGAGGCCATCACCGTGCACGAGCCCACGCTCGCCTCCGACGTGGTCGACGCACGCGTGGCCGACCTCCTCGAGCAGGTCGGGCTGGCGGCCACCCGGGCCCGGTCCTACCCCCATCAGCTCTCCGGCGGGCAGCGGCAGCGGGTGATGATCGCGATGGCACTGGCCTGCCGGCCGCAGCTGATCGTGGCCGACGAACCCACCACCGCCCTGGATGTGATGGTCCAGGCGCAGATCCTCGACCTGCTCCGCGACCTCGTCCAGGAGCTGGAGGTCGGGCTGCTGATCATCAGTCACGACCTGTCGGTGCTCGCCGACGTCTGCGACCGGGTCGCGGTGATGTACGCCGGACGGATCGTCGAGTCCGGCAGTGCCGAGCAGATCTTCGAGGACCCGTTGCACCCCTACAGCCGGGCGCTCTCCGGCGCCTTCCCGCGCATCGGCGACCCGGCGGCTCGGTATGCGCCGGCGGGCCTGAAGGGAGACCCGCCGGACCCGCGGGGGCTGCCGCCGGGGTGCACCTTCGAGCCGCGGTGCCCGCTCTCGATCCCGGAGTGCGCCACCGCCGAGCCGCCGCTGGTCGAGGTCGCCCCCGGTCGTCCGGTGGCCTGCATCAGGGCGGGATCCGCATGAACACACCATTCCTCGAGGCCCGCGACCTCCACGTGGAGTTCCTCACCCGCAGCGGCCACGGCGCCCGCGCCCTCGACGGCGTCGACGTGGCGGTGCAGCGCGGGGAGATCCTCGCGCTGGTGGGCGAGTCCGGCTCGGGCAAGACCACGCTGGCGCGGAGCCTGATCGGCCTGCAGCCCGCCACGTCGGGCGAGGTCCTCCTGGAGGGGGAGCCCTTGCCCACGTCGCAACGCGGGCTACGGGCCCTGCGGCGCCGGGTGCAGATGGTGCTCCAGGACGCCGCGGGGTCGCTCAACCCGCGGCAGACGGTCTACGAGTCGGTCGCCGAGGGCATCCGGCTCCACGGCCTGGTCGCCCAGGACGCCGAGAAGCGCACGGAGGCGCAGCTGGTGGCGGCCGCACTCTCCGAGGCCGGCCTGCGTCCTCCGGAGCGGCTGTTCCTCCGCTACCCCCACGAGCTGTCCGGCGGCCAGAAGCAGCGCGTCCTCATCGCGGGCGCACTCGCGCTGCGACCCGAGCTGATCCTGGCCGACGAGCCGGTCTCCTCGCTCGACGCCTCGATCCGCGGCGAGGTACTGGCGCTGCTGCTCACCCTGCGCGAAGAGCTCGGCATGGGAGTGGTCGTGGTGACCCACGACCTCGGGCTGGCGTGGAACATCGCCGACCGGATCGCCGTGATGTACCTCGGCCGGGTCGTCGAGTGCGGCACGACGGAGGAGGTGCTCAACCGGCCCAGGCACCCCTACACCCGGGCGTTGCTCTCGGTGGTGCCCGAGATCGAGTACCTCGAACCGGTGGTCCTCAGTGGGGAGATCCCCGACCCCAGCCGGATTCCGGCAGGGTGCCGGTTCCATCCCCGGTGCCCCGCACTGGCCGACGGCACGGCGGCCGCGGCGGGCGTGGCGGACGACTGCCACACCGTGGCACTCCCGGTGCTGTCAGCGACGGGTGACCACCGTGCGGCCTGCCACCTGGTGAGGTGACCCGGCTCGTGCGATCATTCGGTTACTGAGTCGCGAGTCAGTAAGGAGGGTTCCGTGCAGGAAGCGCTCCCGCGGGAGATGTACGTCGACGACGCCAGCTGGCGGCACGAGCGCGACGCCGTGCTGTACGCCGAGTGGTACTGCCTCGGACGCCGCGACGACCTCGGGCTGGCAGAACCGTCGCGTGTGGTCGCCGTCGACGTGGCGGGCGAGAGCGTGCTGGTGACGAGCGACGCCGACGGCCGGCTGCACGCGGCCTACAACGTCTGCCGGCACCGCGGCTCACAGCTGCGGCCGGTCGACGACGAGGACCCGACTCCGCGGGCGTGCGCCGCCTCGGCTCTCCGCTGCCCCTACCACTCGTGGACCTACGACCTCGCCGGCCGGCTGCTGCGCGCTCCACACGTGGACGAGGAGCTCGACCCCGACAGGTTCTCGCTGTCGCCGGTCGCGGTCGACACCTGGGCCGGGTTCGTCTTCGTCCACCTCACGCCCGAGGCCGCGAACCCGCTGGCCGAGGCCGTCGCCGGCCCCGCGGCCACCCTGGCCAACTACACCCTCGGCGCCCTCGTCAGCGGCGCGGTGATGACCTATGACGTCAGCGCCAACTACAAGGTGCTGCTCGAGAACTACAACGAGTGCTACCACTGCGGCCCGGTCCACCCTGAGCTGTGCCGGTTGGTGCCCGACTTCGCGGGTGGCGGCACCGGTCTCGACTGGGAGGAAGGCATCCCTCACCGCGAGGGTGCCTGGACGTTCACCATGACCGGCACCACCACGCGGTCGCCGCTGCCCGGCCTGACCGAGGCGGAGCGGACCCGGCACAAGGGCGACCTGGCCTACCCGAACCTGATGGTCTCGGCCTCGGCCGACCACGTGGCGGCGTTCGTGCTGCATCCCCGCGCGGTCGACCGCACCACCGTGGTGTGCTCGCTGCTGTTCGCGGCCGACGAGGTGGCCGAGCCTGACTTCGATCCGGCCGACGCCCGCGACCTGTGGCACCTGGTCAACGGCCAGGACTGGGCCGTGTGCGAGTCGGTCCAGCGCGGGATGTCCTCGCGCAGCTACCGGCACGGCTGGTTCGCTCCCATGGAGGACGAGAGCCTCGACATCCGGCGTTGGCTGCTGCCCCGCGTCAGCCGCCACACGTCCGTGGGTCCCCGAGAGTGAGCGGGCCCCGCAGGCAGCGCTGCGACGTCGTCGTCGCCGGGCTCGGCGCGCTCGGCAGCGCCACCTGCCGCGAGCTCGCACGCCGCGGCCGCTCGGTGGTCGGGCTGGAGCGCTTCGAGCTGGGTCACGCCCGTGGCGCCAGCCACGACACCAGCCGGATCCTGCGGCACAGCTATCACACGCCGGACTACGTCAGGCTCACCCAGGCGGCGTACGACGACTGGAGCCGGCTCGAGCGCGACACCGGTGAGTCGTTGGTGACCCGGGTCGGCGGGCTCGACCTGTTCCCGCCCGAGGCGGCCATCAGCCCGGTCGACTACACCGACTCGCTCACCGAGGTCGGCATCGACTACGAGATGCTCGACGTCGCGGAGTCGAGCCGCCGCTGGCCGCAGCTGACAGTGCCCGACGGCACCCTGGTGCTGCACCAGGCGGACGCCGCGATCGTGCCCGCCGGCCGCGGCACCCGCACCATGCAGGACGACGCCCGCGCCCACGGTGCCGACCTGCGCCCGCACTCGCCGGTCACCTCGGTGCGCGACCTCGGCGCGGGGGGCCTGGTGGTGAGCACACCGCAGGGCGAGCTCCACTGCGGCGCGCTCGTCGTCACCGCCGACGCGTGGGCCAACAACGTACTGACCTGGCTCGGCGTCGAGGTGCCGCTCGAGGTCACGCTCGAGCAGGTGACGTACTTCCAGCCAGAGCGTCCCGACGACTTCGCGCCCGGGCGGCTACCGCTGTGGATCTGGATGGACGACCCCTGCTACTACGGCTTCCCGACCTACGGCGAGCCCACGGTGAAGGCCGCCCAGGACTGCGGCGGACCGGTCGTGGACCCCGACTCCCGCCCCTGGGAGCCGGACCCCGAGATGGAGGCGCGGCTCGCCGCTCACCTGGCCACGATGCTGCCGGGGAGCGGTCGGCCGATCCGCTCGCTGCGCTGCCAGTACACCCTCACCCCGGACCGCGACTTCGTGATCTCCCCGGTCCCGGGCCACCCGTCGGTGGTGGTCGGACTCGGCGCCGCCCACGGCTTCAAGTTCGCGCCGACCTTCGGCCGGCTGCTCGCCGAGCTGGCGCTGACCGGCGCCACCGCCACCGACCTGACGGCGTACCGGATGGACCGTCCGGCCCTGACCGACCCCGACTACCAGGCGCACTGGCTGGTCTGATGATCCGACGCCAGCACCTACGCCAGAACCCCGGGCTCCAGGCCGAGCTCGCGGGCCACCGCCTCCGCGACCCAGCGGCGCAGCTGCGTCCGCGTGACGCTGCGGTAGACCAGCGTCGCCACCGACAGCCCGTCGAGCAGCGCCGAGATGCGGGTGACCGCGGCCGGCGGGTCCGGGCAGTGGAAGTCGGTGGTCGCCACGCCTGCCTCGACCACCTCGCGCAGCACCGCGCACCAGCGCTGGTCCATCCGCCGCATCACGGCCTGGATCTCGTGCTCACGCTGCGCCAACGCCCAGGCATCGATCCACAGCTGCCAGCCGGTTGCCGGTCCGGTGGGGCCGTAGAGCTTCAGCATCCGTCGCAGCCGGTCGAGCGGCGCGTCCTCACTCGCCGCGATCTCCTCGAGGCGTGCGACATCCCTCTCTGCCGCGTGCGCGAAGGCCTCGGCGATCAGGTCGTCCTTGGTCCGGAAGTGGTAGAAGACCAGCGCCGGGCTCACACCCAGCGCGGTCGCCACGTCGGAGACGCGCGTCGCCGCCAGCCCGGCGCTCTCCACGACGTCGAGGGTCGCGATCAGGATCTCCTCGCGGCGCAGCTCGGCCGTGCGCCGGCTCCGGCCACTCACCCGCCCCGTCCCATGTCTCGGGAGACTAGTGCCTCAGGAGGCCTGCGATGACGACGTACGACGCGCCGACGACGATGCTGTCGCCCGACTCCTACACCTCGCCCGAGGTGCTGGCCTGGGAGCGACGCCACCTCTACGCCGGCAGCTGGACGTGCCTGGGCCGGCTCGACGACCTGCTCGGACCCGGCACCACCCAGCGCGCGGTCATGATCGGCGACGTCTCCGCCCTGCTGATGCGGCGGGAGGGCGTGGTGCGGATGTTCGCGAACACCTGCCGGCACCGCGGACACGAGCTGCTTGCGGTGGACGAGTCGTCGCACCGCAAGGCGGTGGTGTGCCCCTACCACGCCTGGAGCTACGACCTGGGTGGGTCGCTGATCGCGGCACCCGGCTTCCGCGACGTCCCCGGCTTCGCGCCGGCCGACCACGAGCTGGTCGAGCTGCCGGTCGAGGTCTGGGAGGGCTGGGTCCTCGGCCACGCGCTGCACCCGCTGGGCAGTGACGAGGTCCCGCCGTTCGCGGAGCACGTGGGGGACCTGGGGCGGATCGTCGCGCCGTACGCCGCTGCATCCCTCGGTGTGGCGGACCGTCACACCTACGAGGTGGCCGCGAACTGGAAGGTGATCGCCGAGAACTACCACGAGTGCTACCACTGCCCGCTGATCCATCCCGAGCTGTGCCAGGTCTCCCCGCCCGAGTCCGGCGACAACTACGACCTGCCCGGTGCCTGGATCGGCGGCTCGATGGACCTGCGGGACGGTATGGCGACGATGTCGCTGACCGGGGAGCCGGTCGCGCCGCCGCTGCCGGACGTCGACCCGGCGCGCGTGGAGTACCTCCACCTGCTGCCCAACCTGCTGATCTCGGCCCACCCCGACTACGTGATGACCCACCGGCTGGTGCCGCTGGCACCTGACCGGACCTGGGTCGAGTGCACGTGGCTGGCCCGGCCCGGCGAGGACGGCAGCGTCGCAGCGCCGGGTGCGGTGGAGTTCTGGGACATCACCAACCGGCAGGACTGGGCGGCGTGCGAGTCCGTGCAACGAGGCCTGAGCAGCCCGCACTTCCGCTCGGGACCCTTCGCGCCGAACGAGGACGCCGTCAAGCAGCTGGTCGCCACGCTCGAGCGCGCCTACGTCACCGGGTCGCTGGTCTGACGTTGCTCCGTCGTGCTCCGGGGGTTTCGAGGCTCAGGCCGTGCCGGCCTTCGCACCTCAACCACCGGAGAAGGTCCGCGGGCGTCAGCGGGGGACTGCTCGTCCCAGCTCCGTTGCGCCACGAGCACGCCGTCCTCGTGGGCCTGCACGTCAATCACCACGTCGTAGCCGTCGGGGCCGATGTCGACCCGGAGCGTCGACCGCACGAGCACCTCGACGCCGGGCCAGCTGAGGATGAAGCTGCACTCGGCCGTGGCCTGCTGGGCGAAGGTCGACCGGTTGACGGTCACCTCACCGGAGTAGCGCTCGGTCGCGCGACCGTCGTGCGGCACGTCGTAGGTCGACCCGTGCCGGACCGCGCAGGTCGTGGTGTGGGCGAGCACGTCGCGGCTGATCGTCCAGGAGACGCCGGAGGGGTCCTCGCTGCTGGTGCGGGCGCCGGGCGAGTACGACGCCGGCTCCCGGTCGCTGCCACCCCAGAGCGGCAGCTCGAGCGTGCCGCCGTGCACCGTCAGCGTGACCGGGGCCGGCGGGGCGACCGTGTTGGGCCAGTCGGCGCCGGCGATCGAGAGCCGCAACCGATGTCCCGGCGCCGGCTCGTAGGCGCACGCGTCGAGCTCGAGCACGACGTCGTACTCCTGCCCGGGGTCTAGTGGCGCCGGCGGCGTCGCCTCGTGCACGCCGTCGCGGAAGGCCAGGTCCACGCTGCCGCGGGTGATCAGCGCGGAGGTGCCGTCGGGGAAGACGTCGCACAGCTTGGCGGAGAGCGAGGCAGCAGGCGCGTCGGCGCTGACCCGCAGCCGCAGCCGGGGGTGGCCGACGAGCACCTCCCCGTCAGCGTCCCACTCCCAGGTCAGCGACCGGGCGTCGTCCTCGCGCTGGTCGCCGGACTGGCCCCACGGCAGGTGTCCGGCACAGTCGATCCAGGCGGCGGTCCCGGTGTCGGGGTCGACCGGCATCGAGCGCGGCCCGTCCACCGCCCGGACGTCGACAGCGCTGGCGGGCGAGGGCCACTCGTCGCGGATCCAGTACCCCGCGTGGAGGTCGAGGTCGGGAGCCGGGACGGTGGAGCCGCGGACGAAGACCTCCACGCCGTCCTCGTGCGCCGGCCCGGTGTCACGCAGCCAGCGGTCGAACCACCTCGCCATCTCGACGTCGAGATCGATCCGCGGGCCGGGCATGGCGGTCGTCGGGTCGGCGTGCGCCCACGGCCCGGCCAGCAGCCGGTGCGGCACGCCCGCCTCGCGCAGCGCCGCGACCGTGCGGAAGGAGTTGTTGCGGTAGCCGTCCGCCCACCCGGCCACGATCATGACGGCGCAGTCGATCCGGTCGTAGCCGCCGCCCTCGGGTCCGAGACGCACCGAGCCGTGTCGCCAGTAGGGGCCGTCGCGGTTCTCCCGCAGCCAGGTCAGCAGCCACGGCTGCTGGGTCTCGAGTCGCCGTACCCACTCCTCGCGCCAGCCGTCGCCCCAGACCGCGGGTGCCGGAGGCAGCATGCACATCGGCGTCATGTAGTGGCAGTAGTCGATGAGGTCGACGAGCTTGCGCGCGCCACCGCGCCAGTGCACGTCGTCGGTCCAGCGGTCGTCGGTGGCGTAGATCGCGCAGATCGCCTTGAGTGCCGGAGGTCGCTCGCACGCGAGCTGCAGCGAGTTGAAGCCGGAGTACGACGTGCCCCACATGCCCACGCCACCGTCGCACCACTCCTGGGCCGCTAGCCAGGCGATCACCTCGGCCAGGTCGGACTGCTCCGCCGGCGGGTACTCGTCGGTCGCGTCGCCGCCCGAGGACCCGGTGCCGCGCACGTCGACGCGGCACACGGCGTAGCCGAACTCGTCGCGCAGTCGCCGGTAGGTCTCGGCGTACGACGACGTCAGGTCGTCCTTGCGGTAGGGGAGCGCCTCGAGCAGGCACGGCTGCGGTCCGGTGGCGGGATCCGGGAGGTACAGCGTGGCCGCGATGCCGATCCCGTCGGCCATGGTGAGGACGACGTCGCGCTCAGTCCCCGGCACGGCCGGCCTCCTCCAGCAGCGCGAGCACGGCCTCCGGGTCGAGGCCCTCGCTGGTGTTGCCGTCGCGGCCGACGGTGGTGGGTGCGCTCAGCAGCGAGTTCAGGACGGCCTCCTCGGACGCGTCGACCACCGCCTCGAAGACGGGGTCGAGCTGCCGCCCGGCGATCCGCGGACCACCGTCGAGCCGGCCGTCCCGATCGGTCCGCGCGGTGGTGGAGGCCGCCAGGAAGATCTCGCCGCTGCCGTGGTGGGCGGTCGAGCCGGCCCGGGCCAGACCCAGTCCGACCCGGCGCGCCAGACGTGCGCACGCCGCGGCGTCGACGGGGGCGTCGGTGACCACCACCCCGATGCAGGAGCCGGCGGGTCGGGCCGGTGCGGCGGGACCGGGGGGCAGCAGCCGTCCGACCGGGACTCCGGCGACGGTCAGCCGCTCCCGCTCGCCGAAGTTGGTCAGCAGCAGGACCGCGACCGTGTGGCCGTCGGGCGTGACGCGCGACGAGCTGCCGATGCCGCCCTTGAAGCCGAGGCACGACATGCCGGTCCCGGCACCGACCGCGCCCTCGTCGGGCGGGGTCGCCGCACCACGCGAGGCCAGCGCGGCGGCGTACGAGGCCCGTACGTCGTCGGTGGTGACCTGCATCCGGCGGCAGTCGTTGAGGAAGGAGTCGTCGCACTCGCCGACCACCGGGATGACGACGTCGTCGGCCACCTCGGGATGCTCGTCGAGTGCGATCCGGCACGCGGCGTCGTAGACGCACCCCAGCTGCAGGGTGGAGGTCAGGTAGACCGGCGTCTCGACCGCTCCCCACTCGCCGGCGGACAGGAAGCCGGTGCACTCGCCGGCTCCGTTGAGCACCGCGCCGCCGGCTGCCAGCGGGCGTGGATAGGCGTCCGCGGCCAGCAGCAGGGTGGTGACGCCGGTGCGCGCGATGCCGCGGCCGGCCGGCGGCGGGTCCTCGTCGCGGTGCAGGGTGACGTGTCCCAGGCCCACGCCCTCGACGTCCAGCACCGAGTTGGTCGGGCCGGCCGGCAGGGTGCCGATCCGGATACCGAGGTCGCGCGCGCGGGGCATGTCGCCATCCTGCCGTCTCGGGACCTCGCCGGGGGAGGGGCCGCGGTGAGAAACTGACTCATGACTCAGTCGCAGCCGGTCCCCGTGGTGTGGTCGCCCGACACCCGGCGGCACGACCCCCATCGCGAGGTGTGGGTGGGGGTCGCCACCGACGGGACCGAGGTGGCTGCCCGGGTCGATGCGGTTCTCGAGGCGCTGCGAGGCGACGGCCATCGCCTGATCGAGTCCGCCGCGAGCGGCGACCGGCTCGACGCAGCTCTCGCTTCCGTGCACGACGCGGACCTGCTCGAGTTCCTGCGGACGGCCTCCGAGCGCTGGGCGGCAGGACCCTACGAGGAGCTGGTCGGACAGGACCGGGTCGTGCCCTACCTCTTCCCGACCCCGGCGATGACCGCCGGACTGCCCGCCCGACCGGCGGTGGCGGTGCACGCGGACGTCGGGCCGCTTCGTCTACGACACGATGACGCTGGTCGGCCCGGGCACCTGGGAGGCGGCCCGCGCAGCCGCCGGCTGCGCCCTGGATGCGGCCGACCTGGTGGTCGGCGGCGAGCCGCTCGCCTACGCGCTGTGCCGGCCGCCCGGCCATCACGCCACGCCCGCCGGGATGGGCGGCTCCTGCTACCTCAACAACGCCGCGGTCGCGGCACAGACGCTGCGCGACGCCGGCCACGCGCGGGTCGGCGTCGTGGACCTCGACGCCCACCAGGGCAACGGCACCGCAGCGATCTTCTGGGAGCGCGCGGACGTGCTCTACGGCTCCGTGCACGTCGACCCTGGCGCGGGCTGGTTCCCGCACGTCGTGGGGTACGCCGACGAGACCGGCGCCGGCAGCGGGGCCGGCGCCACCCGCAACCGGCCGCTGCCCGAGGGCACCGGCGACGGCCCCTGGCTCGAGGCCGTCGACGACCTGGCCGGATGGGTCGTCGCCGAGGGATGCACGGCCTTGGTGGTCTCTCTCGGCGTCGATGCCGCCGCCGACGACCCCGAGAGCCCGCTGCTGGTCACCCACGACGGCTATCGCGCGGCCGGGCGCCGCCTCGCCGCTAGCTGGCCTGCCCGCCGTCGTGGTGCAGGAGGGTGGCTACCACCTCCCGACCCTCGGCACCCTGGTGGCGGCGTACCTCGCCGGGCACGCGGATCCGGACTGAGCGTGTGTCACGCTCACGTGAGTTGGACTCAGGCGTGCGCGCAGGCGTAATCTTGCCCATTGCGCCATCAGGTCTGCCTGTCCCACAGGAGCGGACCGGGCTCGCTATCCATCCCAACGGTAGTGAAACAGGCCTGCTGTGCGTGCCCGACGACTTCTGACCACCAAGGAATTCATTCCCTTATGAGCAGCACCTACCTCGAGATCGACGCGCCCCAGGTGGCGGTCAACGACATCGGTTCGGAAGAGGACTTCCTCGCCGCGATCGACGAGACCATCAAGTACTTCAACGACGGTGACATCGTGGAGGGCACCATCGTCAAGGTCGACCGGGACGAGGTCCTGCTCGACATCGGGTACAAGACCGAGGGCGTGATCCCGAGCCGCGAGCTCTCGATCAAGCACGACGTCGACCCCAACGAGGTCGTCGAGGTCGGCGACAAGGTCGAGGCCCTGGTCCTCCAGAAGGAGGACAAGGAAGGCCGCCTGATCCTGTCCAAGAAGCGCGCCCAGTACGAGCGCGCCTGGGGCACCATCGAGCAGGTCAAGGAGGAGGACGGCGTCGTCGAGGGCACCGTCATCGAGGTCGTCAAGGGCGGCCTCATCCTCGACATCGGCCTGCGCGGCTTCCTGCCGGCGTCCCTGGTGGAGATGCGTCGCGTCCGCGACCTGCAGCCCTACGTCGGTCAGACCCTCGAGGCCAAGATCATCGAGCTCGACAAGAACCGCAACAACGTGGTCCTGTCCCGCCGTGCCTGGCTCGAGCAGACCCAGTCCGAGGTCCGCCACGGCTTCCTGACCCAGCTCCAGAAGGGCCAGATCCGCAAGGGCGTCGTCTCCTCGATCGTCAACTTCGGTGCGTTCGTCGACCTCGGTGGCGTCGACGGCCTGGTCCACGTCTCCGAGCTGTCCTGGAAGCACATCGACCACCCCTCCGAGGTGGTCACCGTCGGTGACGAGGTCACCGTCGAGGTGCTCGACGTCGACATGGACCGCGAGCGCGTCTCGCTGTCGCTGAAGGCGACGCAGGAAGACCCGTGGCAGCACTTCGCCCGGACCCACCAGATCGGTCAGATCGTCCCCGGCAAGGTCACCAAGCTGGTGCCGTTCGGCTCGTTCGTCCGCGTCGAGGAGGGCATCGAGGGCCTGGTGCACATCTCCGAGCTGGCCGAGCGCCACGTGGAGATCCCCGAGCAGGTCGTCCAGGTCAACGACGACGTCATGGTCAAGATCATCGACATCGACCTCGAGCGTCGCCGGATCTCGCTGTCCCTCAAGCAGGCCAACGAGACCACCGCCGCGGCCGACGTCGAGGACTTCGACCCGACGCTCTACGGCATGACCGCGTCGTACGACGACCAGGGCAACTACATCTACCCGGAGGGCTTCGACCCCGAGACGGGCGAGTGGCTCGACGGGCTTCGACGACCAGCGCGCCGTCTGGGAGGAGCAGTACGCCAAGGCGCACGCGCGCTGGGAGGCCCACGTCAAGCAGCAGGCCGAGGCCGCCCAGGCCGAGGTGGAGGCCGGCGAGGCCACCTCCTACTCCTCGGACACCGCGACCGCGACCGCCGACGAGGCGGCTCCGGCCGCCGAGGGTGGCGACGAGGCTGCCGCCGAGACCAGCGGCTCGCTGGCCTCCGACGAGGCGCTGCAGGCGCTCCGCGAGAAGCTCACCGGGGGCAAACTGACCCACACGTCGAAGGCCCGGTCCACCGTGATGGTGGGCCGGGCCATCGCTGTCGCCAGTCCCCGTCAGGCCTCGGCGTCCACGAGACGTGCCGACTCGGCGATGGCGATCTGCTCCTGGTGCAGCTCGTCGGTCTCGTCGGGGAATAGGCTGGCCGCGACGACGAGTCGGGTGCCGTCGACGTCGAGGATCCAGAGACGGTTGACCACTCCCGGGGTGTTCAAGGAGTAGGTGCCGTCGCCTTTGCGCTCCCCGAAGAGGGTGTAGTTCTCGTCGGTGCAGTCGGTCAGGTCGGCGTCAGGTGGGACCGTGACCTCGAGGGAGAGACCGCGGTGGCCGTCGAGGACGACCGGGCGCGGCTGGCTGCTGGGGCCGGTCTGGTTGACCAGGGCTCGGGCGAGGTCGTTGACGGTCGGTCCGACCCCGGTCGTGGTGTGGCGCCGGCAGGGGTCGGCCAGGACGTGGGTTGCGTGCCAGACGGAGATCTGGCCGAACTGGTCGTCGGTCACGCCGTCGCGGCCGGCGTCGAGGGCGTAGCCGCCGTTGCTGAAGTAGCCCTCGGGCACGTCCAGGATCGCCCGTGGCAGGGGGCCGGTCTGGTCGCTCTCGCCCCACGCTGCCATCGAGTAGAGCCCGGGCTCCAGCGGGGCGTCCAGACCGACCATGTCGGTGGGTCCGTCGGTCGTCGGCGTCTCGGCCGGCCGTGTCGTGCTCGCGTCGTCGGACACCGGGGTGGGTTCCGTCTCAGCGGCCGGGTCGTCGACGGAGCAGCCCATCAGGGCGAGCGCCAGCGCGATCGTGATCGTCGTGAGCACAGGTTTCGGGCAGGGGTCATCGCATTTTCTCCTCGTGTGATGGGTTTCGGTGGTGGGCTGGGGCTCAGGAGCCGGGTTCCGCGAAGTCGGTCGACTCCGCGATGGTGATCTGCTCCTGGTGCAGCTCGTCGGTCTCGTCGGGGAACAGGCTGGCCGCGACGACGAGTCGGGTGCCGTCGACGTCGAGGATCCAGAGACGGTTGACCACTCCCGGGGTGTTCAAGGAGTAGGTGCCGTCGCCTTTGCGCTCCCCGAAGAGGGTGTAGTTCTCGTCGGTGCAGTCGGTCAGGTCGGCGTCAGGTGGGACCGTGACCTCGAGGGAGAGACCGCGGTGGCCGTCGAGGACGACCGGGCGCGGCTGGCTGCTGGGGCCGGTCTGGTTGACCAGGGCTCGGGCGAGGTCGTTGACGGTCGGTCCGACCCCGGTCGTGGTGTGGCGCCGGCAGGGGTCGGCCAGGACGTGGGTTGCGTGCCAGACGGAGATCTGGCCGAACTGGTCGTCGGTCACGCCGTCGCGGCCGGCGTCGAGGGCGTAGCCGCCGTTGCTGAAGTAGCCCTCGGGCACGTCCAGGATCGCCCGTGGCAGGGGGCCGGTCTGGTCGCTCTCGCCCCACGCTGCCATCGAGTAGAGCCCGGGCTCCAGCGGGCCGTCCAGACCGCGCAGGTCGGTGGGCGCCCGGGGAGTCGGGGTCACCGGGACCGCGTCGTCGCGGAGGTCTGGAAGGTCGACCACCCACGCGAGCACGGCGGCAGCAGCGACCGCGGCCAGGGCGACGCCACCACGGCGTACCCGCTGACGGCGGCGGGCGCGAGCGTACGTCGTGCGGAGCTCGCGATCCAGGTCCGGCACCAGGTGCTCGGTGTTGCCGGCCAGACCGGTTCGCAGCCGCTGGTCAATCGACATCGCTGGACACCTCCACGGTCTCGGAGAGCAGCGCGGCGAGATGCCTGCGGGCCCGGAAGAGGTGCTGCTTGACCGTCGACGAGGAGACGCCGAGGTGATGCGCGACGTCCGCCACCGGCAGGTCGTCGAGGTAGTAGAGGGCAACCGCTGCGCGTTGCTGCGGCGCGAGCGAGGTCACCGCCCTGGCGAGGTCGACGTCCGGGAGCTCGTCCATGGTGGGCCTGTCGTCGGGCGGTGGGGCGCTCCGCAGTCGGGTCTGCTTGGCCGCACGGACGGCGGCACGGACCGCGACCCGGCGTACCCAGGCTTCCGGGTGCTCGACCGGCGAGATGCTGTCCCACCGCTCGTAGAGCCGGAGGAACGCGTCCTGGGTGACGTCCTCGGCGCGGCCGCGGTCGTGGAGGACCAGGTACGTCGTCCGGAGCACCGAGGCGTAGGTCGAGCGGAAGATCCACTCGAACTCCACCCGCTCCGAGTCCCGCACCTCAGGCCTCCTCCGTCGTTGGGCCCTACTCACAGTTATAGGGCCACGAGGACGGTGGTGGGTTGACGTGGCCTGCCGACTTCTTTCCACCGGAAGCGAAACGGCCCGCCCGGCTCAGCCGGGCGGACCGTTCGTCTGTCCTCCGTCAGTCAATGGCAGCCATCACCCGTCGAGCGGTGACGTGACCGATGCGGTAGCCGTCCTCCATGGCGTCACGGAAGTGCAGCCCACCCCAGATCCGGGCGTTGAACGCCGCGCGCTCGAGGGCCCGGAGCGTCTGGTAGGTCCGCGGCGTCGGGCTGTTGGCCGAGACCAGCTCGAGCGGGGTCCGCTCGCCGAGCGTCCGCCGGATCACCTCGGCCGTCGGACCGGTCACGGAGGCGTGGCCGCTGACGTAGTCGGAGTACGCCGGCGTGGTGAGCAAGGGTGCCCAGTCGGCTTGCGGCTGCGTCCGTGGGTTGTCGTCGAGGCCGGCGTCCTCGATGGCTTCGAATGGACGCCAGAAGCCGACGTCCCGCTTGAGCCGCCAGGCCTGGATGACCGAGTCGGTCATGGCCGCGTGCATCCGGGCGAACAACAGCGCGGTCTTCTTGAGTGACAGGCCTTCACCGGGCGTCTCCAGGTGATTGATCAGGGCCATGCCGTACATGACCGGGGGGTTGGAGTTGAAGAAGAGCGCGGTGTCGGTCTGGGCCTGAGTGCGTTCGGTACCGGAGTCGGTGGTGCCACCCAGGCGCTTGACCTCCTTGTAGTCGACGGCGTAGCGCCGGGAGGTCAAGGGGTCCGGTCCATCGACCCTGACCCGGTGCCGCAGCGCGATCCGCTCCAGTGACCCGAGCCAGGCGCCCAGCATGTCGGTGGCCGGGTCGACCGGCTGCCAGATCCCGACCGCCGGGGGCAGCGTGTAGTGGACGTCGGGATCGCCGTAGCCGTCACCGACCCGGCTCGCGAGCATCTCGTTGGCCGCCGCGGCGCCCAGGAACTCACCCCGCGCCCGCTCCTCGGGATCCAGGACCGCGGCGAGGCTGTCGGCCAGGTGCTCGTCCAAGGTCTCCGAGCTCGTGGGGAAGTAGTGCACGAGCACGTCGTGGGCGGCGCGAGCGACGGCCGCGGTCTCCGAGCTGTCGTCCATGTCCATGGACTTCGTGACGGCATCATGCATGGCGACCGAGGTGAAACCCAGCGCAGGCACCCCGGTGGGGATCGGCGTGGCGGGATACACGGTCTGCAGCGAGATGCGCTCCCAGTCGAGGACGACCTGGGCCGATTCTCCGGCGCCGGCCCCGGGTCGGCCGGTCGGGGCAACACCCGAGGCCGGTGTCGCGGTGAGTGCCGCGACCGGTGCCGTGAGGACCAGGGTCGTGGTCATGGCGCACAGGCGCTTGTTGACGTTCATGGGGACCTCTCGATCGCTTCCGAGCCGGATTGGCACGGGTTAGCTGCAGTCTGGAAGGGAGTGAGCGGGCCCGGTATTCGCGTTCAGGCGTATCTCTCCACGAGGGCGACCCGGTCGGGGTCGGCCAGTCTGCGCCCCTCGAAGGCCGCCGCCGCGGCCAGCCGGCTGGTCACGCCGAGCTTGGGGAAGATGTGCTCGAGATGCTTTCGGACCGTGCACGGTGCGATGCTCAGCCGCGCAGCGATCTCCGCGTTTGACTGGCCCACGGCGACCAGCTGGAGGACGCGGCGTTCCTGCACGGTGAGGTGCGGCGGCAGGTGAGGTGTCGGACGCTCGCGGAACAGGCGCTCCAGTACGGGTTCGAGCAGGTGCAGAAGCGCGACGTCACGGTTGGTGAAGGGACGGCCACGCCGATCCATCGCCAGTTGGACCACGAGGTCTGGTCCGTTGCGGTAGCCGATCAGAAGCGCGTCCACGGTCCCGTGGGCGAGGAACTTGTGCAGCCGCGCGGGGTCACGCGAGGCCCACTGGAACCCGACAGGGAGCGGGCCGTCGCAGGCACGCAGGTCGTCGTCGCCGGGGAGGGTCCGGGGCAGGTCCACGAAGTCGAGCAGGTAGCCGTCCGCGTCGGCCACGGCCACGCCGATGCCCTCGCAGGGGATGAGGATGGCCAGCTGCTCGAGCACGCGACGGTCCGGGAGCGGGCTACCGGGGATCGGCTCGGCCGCCATCAGTGACCGCAGGGCGCGTTGCTCTGTCTCCCCGAGCTCGATCACAGGCACGCGGATCCCCTCCCGCCCTCTAGAAGGATAGGGGCCTCAGGGGACGGTTTGGTTCACACGTTCCGCGACATTTCTTCGCGGGAGAGTGCTGGCTCCTCAGCCGTGGGAGGCGTGGTACTCCGCCCGCTCCTCCGCGAACGTCCGGGCGAGCTCGGCGAAGCCGTCCTCGTCGACGGGGCGGCGCTTCTCCTCGGCGTAGTCGAGGTCGGCGACGACGTAAAGACTGACGTCCGGGTCGAGGACCGCGGCGTTGGCGCTGCCGTCGTCGCCGCTCGTGACGAGGCGGACCAGTCCGGGCGGACCGTCGAGGACCCGCACGCCGTTGGGGTTCTTCTTGTTCGTGTCGTAGAAGTCCGCGAAGTAGTCCTCGGACAGGTGGCGCACCTCCATGCGGAGGTCGGCCTTCTCCTTCTGGTTCCGGTAGAGGCACCAGTCGTAGCCCTCGTCCTCGCTGAGCCCGCCCCGGGCGTACGTGATCCGGCCCAGGATCTCCTTGACCTCGGGGGAGTCGGCCGCCGGGCAGAACGACGGCAGCTCCACCTCGAGCTGACCCAGCCCGCCGTTCGCCTCGGCGAGGGAGTCGAGCACGTCGATCAACGCCGACCGCTTCGCCCGCGACTTGGCATCCAGGATGGAGTCGGTCTCCTCGTCGGCGGTGACGAAGAATCCGGTGGTGTTGTTGGCGACGCCGTAGGCGTCGGACGAGACGAAGTCGCTGGTCGTGGCCCCGACGTAGTCGGTCCGGTTGAGCTCGGTGCCGCCGGGACCGTCGAGCAGCACGCCGAGGTCGGAGACCGCGAACTCACCGGGGTAGTAGCCCCACTCCAGCACCGGGATGCCCCCGGCCTGCCCGTAGGTCAGTGAGCAGGAGTACCGGACCCGGTCGTCGGAGATCAGCACGCCGTAGAAGTCGGTCGTGAAGTCGCGGGTGAGGACGATGTCGTCCCGCCGCTGCTTCGGGATGAACGCCTGTATCTGCTTCGTCGGCACGGCCGTGCACGGGTCGACGACCTCGGACTCCTCCGGCTCCTCGGTCGCCGGCTCGGTGGGCTCGGTCACGGTGGGCGACTCGCCGGAGGACGTCGACGGTCCGGGGTCGGCACCACCCTCGCTGCAGCCCGCCAGACCACCGGCGAGCACGAGGATCATGACGAGGGGGATCAGTCGCATGGGCACCTTGTTCCCGGTGGGCCACACCGTCAAACCCTCACCGAGCCCGCAGCTCCACCGCGATCCGGTCGTGCCGGGTGACGTCGACGACCGAGCGTGCCCGCACCCACACCAGCCGTTCGGTCCCGTCCGCGGCGTGGGCCTGACGCCGGACCACGACCGTCAACGCCCAGGACTGGCCCGGGATGAGCCGTGGGGTGCGCATGCCGTCGACCAGCCTGCCGGTGATGTTGCGACCGTCGTGCCAGTAGCGCACCGACCAGCCGCCGCCGCGGGGGCGGGCGATCAGCCGGTAGCGCTCGCCCTCGAAGCCGGCGTTGACCACGCGGGCCGCGTAGCGCCGCTTGTCCCCGACCTGTCCGAACCGGTCGGATCGGTGGACGACGCCGTGGTCCGGCCAGCGTCCCTGGCCTCGCCAGTGGCCGTGGCGGCCGCGCACCTGCAGGTCCGGCTGGCGCAGGGGGTCGACGACGGAGCTGGTCGCGACCAGTCCTGGCTGTGCGGCCTCGACGCGGAGCGGTCCGACGACCGCACCAGCAGCGAGCAGGGCGCCTGCCAGGAGCCCGGTGAGCCGCACGCTGGTCCGCATGCGGCACACCCTAGGTGCGGTCAGCTCCAGGCGCCGGGCGAACGGAAGGTGGGGTCCTCGAAGTGGGAACGCGGCTGGTGGGCGGGGCGGTCGGCGAAGACCTCGCGGAGGAGCTCGGCGAGGACCAGGACGACGGCGGTGGCAACGATGATGACGATGAAAGTATCCATGGCAGATATTCTGCCTTCGTCGAGAACCCGCCACAATGGCAGTGATGCCAGTATCCGTTGATTTTCTGCCACGTTCCCGTCATGATGGCGGCATGCGCAAGGTGGCGGTCGTGGTCCAGGACGGGGTCGAGCCCTTCGGGCTGGGTGCGATGTGCGAGGTCTGGGCCGAGCCCTACCACCCCGAGGATGACAACCCGGTCTTCGACTTCGTCGTCGCGACCCCTCGCCCCGGCAGGGTGCGAGGGAGCCTCGGGGTACGACCTCCATGTCGACCACGACCTCACCGCCGCCGCCGACGCCGACCTGGTCTGTGTCAGCCCCAAGCGCGACTACACCGCGCCGTCACCGGAGGTCGTCGAGCTGGTGCGGGCGGCCCACGACCGCGGCGCCCACGTGTTCGCCCACTGCACCGCTGCCTTCGTGCTCGGCGAGGCCGGGCTCCTCGACGGCCGGCGCTGCACCACCCACTGGCGCCACGTCGGCGAGCTCGCCGCCCGCTATCCCGCCGCCCGGCTGGATCCCGACGTGCTCTACGTCCAGGACGGCACCATCGTGACCGGCGCAGGCTCCGCCGCCGGGCTGGACGCCGCCCTCCACCTCATGCGCCAGCAGTTCGGTGCCCGGACCGCCGCCGCGGCGGCGCGACGGATGGTGGTGCCGCCCCACCGTGACGGCGGGCAGGCGCAGTTCATCGCCCGGCAGGTGCCGGACTGCGACGCCGAGACGCTCGGGCCGCTGCTGACCTGGGTCGGGGAGAACCTCGCCGACGACCTCAGCGTCGAGATCCTGGCGAAGCGCAGCCACATGTCGCCGCGCACCTTTGCGCGCCGCTTCCGCGAGGAGACCGGGACGACCCCTCACGCCTGGGTCACCCGGCAGCGGCTGCAGGCGGCCGAGGAGCTGCTCGAGCTCACCGACCATCCCGTCGACTGGATCGCCGGGGAGGTCGGCTTCGGCAACGGCGCGGCCCTGCGCCACCACTTCACGCGCGCCCGGGGCGTCTCGCCGCAGCAGTACCGCCGTACCTTCGCGTGCTGAGCCCCGCGAGAAGATCGGCGGGAACCCTCCTCGCGGACCGGCTCGCACGTGAACCACGGCTGCTGAACATCCTGCTCGCCCCTCCACGGCCGCAACCGGTGCGTGACTCCTTCGACGGCTTCGATTTCGGGAGCTGAGGCCGAACGTCTCCGGCAACACGAGACACGAGCCGGAGCCGGACGCGCCGCGGTTCCACGTTGAGTGGACGGCCATGCCTGAAGTCGGATGGGGCGAGACCGAGTGGGTCATCGGCCCCCAGCCCGGCCCATGTGAGCCGAAGCGACCTCAACGCTGATGACGCTCGGGCTTACTGGGTGTGTCCCATTTCCGGGCGATTGAGGCCCTGCAAAGAAGCGCACTCGCATGCCGAGGAGCGGACGCAAGTACGGTCACTCTTTCGTCCAGCCTGTCGAGGAGCCTGACGGGTGGGTTGCCGTGGTCGGGGAATGGCTGCCCTGGTCGGGCTCTCGGGCACCGCTCCGAGGGTTGTTGCGGTGCACCCATAGGCGTATCGTCACGAGATGGCCGATCCTAGTCGGCCCTCCCACCCTAGGGGGTGCTCATGTGGACGTTGGTGCTATTCCTAGCGGCTTTCGTCATTCCGCTGATTTTGGTGACGGCATACGTGCTGACCCGAGATAGGCGCCACCCTGTTGACCATCCGCTCAGGAGCAACGGTTGGGGCTGGGGCAACAACTGGCCGAGGCGACCGGCGCCGTAGCCAAGCGCCCGCTCATGCCGCTGAGCGGTCATCCCGATAAGCGAGCACTACGAGTTGTAGCCGGCGCAGCCGCCGTAGGTTGCGGGGTTGTCCGCGTAGGCCGCCTTCTTGCCGGCGACACCAGCGGCGCCGCTGACCGTGGCGCCGACCAAGGCGAGGACGATCAGGCCAACTCCTGCGAAGCGCATCCTGCGGCCGCCGATGATCGCCACGACGAGCGCGAGTACCCCGGCCACCACGGCGACGACCGGGGCCACACTGGCGCCACCCAGCCAGACCTGCGCGATTACAGCCGTATCGCCACAGACGTCGGCGTACTCCCGCAGAAGCCCGTAGGTGACAACGCAGCCGAAGCCCAAGACGTCCACGCTCCCGGCCAGCACGACCAGGGCGATGACGTCACGATTGCTCATGGCACGGACGCTAGAGCGCGGCCCGCGGCGTCCGCATGAGTAGGAGTACATACACGCGCCCGGCGACCCTGTGTCCGTCTGCTGACGCCAGTGGATGGCCTTACGGTGTCGGCAACGCCGCCCCGCCACAGGGGACGGCCATCCGCTCATGCCGCATTGCGTTCGGTCAACACTTGACGAGCCGGGGTCACTAGGTCAGACCGGAGAATGGCCACATCTTCGATTCCATCCTTGACCGCCACCTCGATCACTGCGGACGATCAAGCTCTTCGGCTTGCCGTCGCGGCGTTTCTGACCAATTACTGGGGTCAGGCCCGCGTCCACGCCAAGTCCGACCTCTCCTGCTATCTGGCATGGTGCGCAACGGTCGACCTTGACCGGTTTCGCGCCCGGCGCGTGGACCTCGAGCGTTACCTGCGGTGGATGCAAACCAGCAGACGGTTCAAGCCCTCCACGGTATCCAGACGACTCTCCGTGGTTGCCGGGTTCTACCGCACCTGCGTCATCGACGGCGTCCTCGAACACTCGCCCGCCGAGTACGTGCGGCGACCTCGGGTTCCTGCGGAGTCACCCACGCTCGGGCTCTCACATCTCCAAATTCGAAGCACTACTGACCGCCGCCCGCGACTCCAGCAATCCGAACGACGCAGCCCTGGTCAGCATGCTCGGACTGCTCGGCCTCCGGATCTTCGAAGCCACCGGCGTCCGACATCGAGAACCTCAGTGAGTTCCATGGGCACCGCGTCCTGAAGGTTCACGGGAAGGGCGACAAGGTCGTGCTCACGCCCCTCCCTCCAGCAGTCGCCAGAGCCATCGACCGCGCCGTCAGCAGAACGCAGCTGGGGTCCCATCCTTCGCAGCCGAGACGAGCACCCGCATGAGCCCGCCACGTCGCGACCCGACGACTGCAGCGGCTCACCCTCGCGGCCGGCATCACGATCTCCCGGATGCATCCCCACATGCTCCGCCACACCTTCGTCACCACGATGCTCGACGCAGGAGTAGACCTCCGAGACGTCCAGACCGCCGCGCGTCATGCCGACCCCCGTACCACCATGCGCTACGACCGAGCTCGCAAGAACCTCGACCGCCACCCCAACTACATCCTGGCCGCATTCATGGCCTCCAGCACGTGACTGATCGCGGCATGAGCGGGAGACCATCCGGCGCATCCAGGATGATGCATCAATCGTCGCGCAGTGCCCGATGTTGCTCGACGTTCCGCCCCGCTTGCGGGTCCGGCAAGGATTCCCCGTCGACAGTAGCGATGGTCTCGTCAAGCGGCGGGTCTGGCGGAAGAGTCCTGTAGTCCTGCGGGACCGAAGTTCGGCCTGGTCGATCGTCCTCCGCTTGCATACCCTGATGCTAGTACTGCAACCCGGCGCCGTCTCAGTGCCGGGACACTCGCTCGGGCACCATGACCGCTCAGCGGCACTACCGGTCAGCGGCATGAGCTGACGTTTGATGCGGGGCTTGCATCTAGTACCTAGCTCCGGGTTTACCGAGCCCCCCGAGACCTACCACTGACTTTCGGGCACGTCGTTAGGCGACGGCGATCACCAGCACGGCGCGCAACTTCCCCGCTCGGGCTGCGGCCACGTAGTTCCCGATCCCCTCGACGTAGATCGGACCGTATACGTCGGCCGGGCCGACTGGGGCCGAAGGTCGGGGATCCGAGGACCGACTCCGTGCGGTCATCTACGTCCTCGATGGTGAAGCCCGCAGTCTCCAATAGTGCCGAGTAGCCCTCGACCGTCTCCAGGAACGAGGAGCGTGCGTCCTCCGCCCACGGCAGTGGATACGCAAGTCGTTCGTCGGCCCCGGTTGCCATCTGCTCGTACAAGGCGAATCGAGAGCCCGGCACGAGCACCCTGTTCACTTCAGCGAAGACCGCCGCCTTGTCGGGCATGTTCATGCCGGCATGGACCATCATCGCAACGTCGAAGGTTGCGTCGTCGAACGGCAGCGACTCCGCTGGCGCGGCGACGAACCGAAGATTCCCGGCGAGCCCGACCCGGGCGCTCAGTTCGGCCGCGGCCTGGACGAACTCAGGGGTGAGATCGACCCCTGTGACCATGGCGCCACCCGAGGCCGCCATACGCGACGGACCGCCCACGCCACAACCGACGTCCAAGACTCGCTGCCCCGGTCCTGCGCCGAGCCGCTCGAGCAGGTACCGCGTCGTGGGAGCCCCTCCGGCGTGCAGATGGTCGACGAACGCGAGATCAGATTGCTGCAGATCGTCAACGTCGATCCCGGCCGACGCGAGTGCCCCGAGGATCGTCGCGGTCAGGCTGTCGTCTGCGCCGTAGTACCCCCGAACAAGATCGCTCACGTCCATGAGCACCCACCTCCACGCCCACGCTAGCGCTCGCGCGGGCAGTCACAGGTCGTTTGGGCTCTTCCAGTTCCCAAGCGGCTCATTCGCAGTCGTCAGGCCCCGATGCCTAGGCCGCGTCAATCTGGGCGAGCTTTTCCCTTCCGCTCATCGGCATGACCGGTCAGCGGCATGAGCGGGCGCGTCGTCACTGCGCCCTTCACTGCTATCGAGAGGATAGTCAGGGCGTGCGGCGGGGGGTCTACACGTTGCAAGACGCCCGGCCACTCCCGTGAAGGGGTTGACCGGGCGCCTTGGGTGCTAGGAACTCAGGGCGTCCCGCCCGGCGGGTTGACCAGGAAGCCTGAGTTGCCGTTGCAGGAGTCGCCCGGCTGGAATCCCGACGCCTTGCGCTCGGCCGGTGTGGCGCCGTACAGGTGCTTGGCGTGGCCCCAGTTCTGGACATTGCCCGGACCGGCGGGCTCGCCCTCGCCACCGTCAGCGAGGCCGGAGAAGTGGCAGATCGAGCTGGAGTTGTCCCCGCCCGGTGTGAGATCACCGGTGCCGGTGACCTCCCCCGCCATCGCGGGTCCGGCGGACAAGATCAGGGCCGCGCCCGCCGCCGCGGTCCCGACCAAAATGCTGCTGATGCGCATGAGGTTCCTTCCCTTGGTGGACGAAGTGCACCGTCCCGGAAGGGCGAGAGCCGACGGCAGGGAAAGCCCACCATCGGGCCGTGGCGCTGTGCAAGCCCAAATTGGGGGAAATGGGAGCCCGACATAGGTCCGACTGCCGGATCGACAGGGGGTAGACGCTGCGTCCGCCCATCGGCATGAGAGTGCCACTCTCATGCCGCCCCCCAAAGGCGGCTAAACGGAGCCACGTGCGCGCAGCGCAGCAGGCCGACGTACCCGGAGCAACGGTGGCTTTACCTCGTCAGGCCCCCAGGGCAGTGCAGAGGTCGGTCAGGAACTGGTCGCCGCTGCCCTTGAACTCGTTGCCATCGGCCCGCATGCCCGCACCCACTAGGGTGCCACCGGAAGGCAGATCCACGCGGAATTGGCCGCCGGTAATCCGCAGGTCACCGGTGACGAAGTCCTGGTCTCGGTTCCAGACGCCGGTGTAGCCGAGGCTGGCAGTGCCCCGGGTCAAAGTGCCGTCGAAGGTGAGGTGACGGTGCTCGCGGACAGCGACACCGTCACGCAGCCAGGTTGTGTAGTCGCGGTAGGACAGCGAGGTGAAAGTGACGACCGAACCGTCGTCGCAGGTGGTGAACACGCCGGCGCCGGCCACTTCGCGGTACTCCCGGACGATCGTCCACCTCCGCGGCGGACGATGGGACAAGAAGGCCACCGGCCAGAACGGCGCTGACGGTGAGGCCGAGTGCCATGGCGCGGGCGAAGCTGCGGGTGCGGGATCTGTTCATCGGGTTCTCCTGGTGATGGCGTGTCACGGCTGGCTCAGGGTGAGCGGCAGCCGGTGGAACTCGTAGTCGTCCTGGTCGTTGCGAGTCGGGAGCCATACCCCGTCGGCGGTCACGTAGAGGCCGTTGCGCTGTTGGTCGGCGTTGTCCCATCGTCGTTCCAGGTTGACGCTGACCGCGTCCTGGAGGTCACCCGTTGACAGGTCCAGGCGCACCACCGTCCCCCCGTCGGGACTCCACCACAGGCTGCCGGCTGCTATCGCGAGTCGCGGTCTCGGGCCGTTCGTCGGGCCGCTGACCTGCCATTGCCGCGAGATCGTCCCGGGCTGGCCCTCGAGGATTATGAGCAGACCGGTCGCGTCGGCGAGGAAGACCTGGCCACCGGACTGGTTGATCGCTTCGGGCGTCGAGGGGAGCTGGACAGTGTGCGCGACATGACCGGACACGGGGTCCAGCAGGGCGACCGTCGCGGCCTGTCGAGAGGCCACGACCACGTGGCCGCCACCGACCGCGATCAGATCGGCCGGGCCAGGCGTCTGCACGACACGCACCACGCGACCGGTTGGCGGCTCGACCAGCGAGATCTCGTCGTCGTCGGTTCGTAGCCAGGCCCTCGTTCCAGACACCGCGACCGGGCCCGGAAACGCGGAAGGGGTGAATGCCAAGGGCGCCCGGGTCGACGCGTCTCGATGGGAGTAGCCCCGCACGGTGGGCACCAAGACGACTCCGCCGACCCGCTGGAGGCAGCACAGGGCCTCGCCGTCAGTTCCCCGGCCGAGGGGCTCCTGGCTGATCTGCCGACCATTGGCGTCGGTCGTGACGAGCTGGTCACCAAGGACGAACCACATGCCAGTCCCCACGACGGCGCCGTTGCCGATCAGATGTGCTGTGGCGTCGGCGACAGAAGCGGGCAGGGTCCTCGGTGAAACCGGTTCGATGGGTGCGGCCGGGTCGATCGGTTGCGGACCCTCGGCACGCTCGTACACCAGCCAGCCACCGGCCACGATGACCGCAGTCACGACGACCGCGACAAGTGCGGCCGCCACCGGTACAGCGAGTCGCGCCCGCAAGCGCCGGGATCGTCCGATGTGGTCTCTCCAGAACCGTTGCTCTGCCTGCCAGGCCGGTGTCACCGTCACTGCGGCTGCCCTGGCGTGGAGGGTGCGTGTGACCAGAGCGGTCAGATCGCTTCGGTCGTTCATGGGGCACCCCCCTCGTCGATGGCGGCCTCGATAGCGTCCAGCCCCCGGGAGGCGTAGGCCTTCACGGCACCGCGGCTGATGAACAGAACCTCGGCGATCTCCGCTTCATGGAGGTCGAAGTAGTACCGCAGGACAAGCACCTGACGCTGACGTGCCGGGAGTCGCGACATGGCACGCCGTACGGCGTGGACGTCAGCGCGGGACTCCGCCTCCTCCGCCGCAGACGGTGCCGGGACCACCGAGAGCGTCCGAGTACCTCGTCGAGCCACACCGCGGCGGCGGAGCCGCGACCGGCTCCCGTTGACGACGCTCCTCTGCAGGTAGGCCACAACGGCGTTGGTGTCGCGCAGCTTGCCCCACCTCTCGTACGTGGCTGCGAACGCGTCCTGGACGACCTCTTCGGCGGTCTCGCGGTCGTCGACCAAGAGGGTGGCCAGGCGCACCAAGCGGTCCCAATGCGTAGCGAACAGTGCCGAAACGGCCTGTTCGGGGTCCTTGGGCAGGTCTGCCTGTGGAACCACACGAGCACCCCCGTCCGCTGCCAGGTCGCGCTGCAGGTACATGCATAGAGGACGCCGATCGACCCGAAAGGTTGCGCGGTGCGACAACACAGAATCCAACACGAGCACGCGCCGCCTGCCCATCCTGTCGTGTACCCAGCTCCGCAGCACCGCCATCTGCGGAACGACGCCGCTTCTGGGCGACGGGTCCCCCCGATGCCCACCCTCCCGGAGCGCAGTCCGCAGACCAGCCTCCTACTCGCCGAACGAACCTCACTCCGGCCCCATGACCGCTCATCGCTTGACCGATCAGCCGCAGTCGCGTGCGCCTGGACCCGCGCGCAGAGCAGGTGTGGGCGGCTCTGCTGAGGCGCCTTGTCAGCGGGACCGCAGGCGAGGACAGTGCGCCGCATGACAGAAACCGCCCGCGATCAGCTCAACTCACTCCTCCATGACGGTGATCAGGCGATCTGGTCCACCGCTGCCGTGGTGTTGGCGATTGAGGGAGCCGCTTCGCAGGAACAGCAAGCTGCCGCAGTAGCGGTCCTGCAGGCACGTGGCCTGGAAACCGTGGCCGGTCCGGCTGCTGAGGACGCTGGCGGGCTGGCGGCGCAGGCTGCTGCGCCAATCCATCAGGTCGCTGCCCTACTTCGAGGCGACGGGCAGATGTGGTCCGCCCAGTCCGACGAGGCCCTACTTGCGCAGGGTCGGGCGAGCGCTTTGGGCGCTACTGCATTTGCCCAGTTTGGCTTGCCGATGTTGGCGGGTCTGCAGGAGGCATTCACGGAGGGTGCCCGAATGCTCGACGTAGGCACGGGAGTGGCCGCCATGGCGGTGGCCTACGCCGAGCTGTTCCCGCGGCTAACCGTCGTAGGGATTGACGTGATGCCTCGAGTGCTCGCCATGGCAGAAGAGACTGTGGCCGCGAGCTCGGTCAGCGACCGGATCATTTTGCGCAGACAGGACGTCACTTCTCTGGATGAGCCTGAGACATACGCCTTTGCCTGGTTGCCGGCCCCCTTCATCCCTGAATCGGCGCTCGGTGCTGGTGTCCTGCGAGTCGTCGACTCTCTGCTGCCGGACGGGTGGCTGATGCTCGGACACGGGAAGTACGGCGGATCCGCCGTGAATGACGCGGTTGGCCGGTTCAAGACCATCGCCTATGGGGGCACCGCACTCAACGACTGGCAGGCCGAAGAGATGCTCAGGTCTGCGAGCCTGATCGAGGTGAAGACCGTTCCGACTCCTGAGGGAGCCCCCGCAATCACCGTCGGACGCAAGCCCCCGGCAACGTGATGCGGCTAGGCCGAACTGGCGACGCGCCGCTGCGTCCGCTGGCCGTGCGACCTTTGCTCCTCGACTGAGCGACCCTGTCAGCGGCTATGAGCGGGCACATCCACCCAGCCGATTGGCGGCGGCCTCACGCATCACGATCACGTAGTGGTTCCAGGCACGTGCGCGAGGATCAGGTGGCTTTCGAGCAGGAGCCGCTCAACCCGAACGTGGTGAGGAGGGGTTCGAGTCAGCAAGGTTCTGCAGTTCTACGGTGGGAGCGGTGCGCCGCTCGGGGTGCCAGGGCGTACTGTTCGCCGGTCCCCCGCCCGCAAATCCCCCGTGCGGGCGGGGGCCTCTTAATGAGCGGTTGCGATCGGCTGAGCGTGGAAAGCGGCTGCCAGGAGTAGCCGGTCCCGTCGTCCGGAGCGGCCCGATCCCCCGGCGGCCCGCCCCGGACTTCAGAACCCCCGTCGACCCCCCACGCCCGTGCGTGACGAGCGCGGAAGCGCGCCTAGTAGTGCTGCGGGCCGAATCCACTGGCCAGTCCTGCGGAGTTTGCTCATCGGCTCCCCTCGCGCTACCGCAGCGTCGGGGACTGGGACGCAGGACGAACGACTAGCACCTTAGAGCGGTCAGGGGACCTTGCCAACCCCCGGGGCTCCGCCCCTCGTGACGAGATGACCGCTCAGGGGCATGAGGGTGCGGGGTGGCCTCGCACCGCTACAGGCGGACAGCCGTTGATCTAGTAGGGCTCACCGAGCGGCACACGCCCAGCAGCCCGTGCCACCGCGTCCGACACTCGGCTGACCGACAGCAGCTCTTCGCGGCCGCCGGCTTCCTTGTCGAGGGTGAGGACCAGTCCCACGCCTTCGGCGTAGTACTTGTGCTCCAGCACTTTGGGCTCCAGTGGCGTGGTGTCTGCGGTCTGCAGCAGCTCGTCGTACTCACCTGCGGGGACACGAGCGGTCTCGCCGAGCGCCACGACCTCGCCGGTGTCCTCGGCCTCCCCTTCGTAGTACTCCTGACGGTAGGTCATGCCCACCTCGGGAGACCCCGGCATGATCACCCCGGCTTGGGCCCCGTCGACACCGGCCTCGAACAAGCCTTCGCGGGTCGTGATCTTGCCTTCCTCATACTCAGCGGTGTTCTCGCCGAGGTACCAGACGGTGCCGGTGGCGTCTTGGGCATACCAATCCTGGGTGTCCTCGATGATCTCCCCGTCGAGGGTGACGGTGTCGCGGACCACCCGCGCGGTGACGCCGTTGGCGATCTCGCGGGTCACCGACGAAGCCGTGACGACCACGCGCACCACCTCGCCGTCTTCGGTTATCTGGCGGTACGTCCAACGGGTGCCCGGGTCGAGCGGGAACCAAGGGTTGGTCACAGCGGCGGAGAACAGGGTGGGGTCGAGCTCGACCGGTTCGTCGGACTGCGGAAGCGTCGTCTCGGACGCGCCGTCGGGAGGCTGCGGAGATCCCTGCGGCGCAGGGTCATCACTACAGCCGCCTAGCAGAAGGGAGCCGAGAGTCAGGAAGGCGGTGAGGGCCTTTGCACAACACTGCTCAATCTTCGGATTCGTCGCTGGCTGACTCGTCCTCGTCGCCGTCACCCTCTGTTCCCACCACCTCAAAGGAAGCGTTCAGCTGGACATCCACCTGAGTGCCGTCCTCGAGGGTCACCTCGACTTCGTACTTGCTCTCCTCATCATCGACCTCGGTCCCGGTGACCGAACCGCCGCCAGTCTCCTCCAGAGCCGCTCGCTCCGCCTTCTGCAGGGAGACTGCAGGAATTGGCCGCTCCTGACCATCGTCATCGCCCACGAAGGCGAAGGCGCCACCGACGGCGCCGCCGGTCAGCACGGCAGCGCCACCCAGCACTACCGCGAACCGCTTCGGCGCATCCCTCAGGCTCATGTTTCCACCGTAGGACGGCATGTAGGTGAAATCCAGACACCTCCCCAAGCACATCCGCTCAGCAGCATGGGGCGTGCGGGCAGGCTTTCAGCCAGCCGGAATCCCGCGCTCGTTGCGGTAGCCCCGCACGCCGGTGATGACGCCGTCGACCACCGAGAAGATGTGGCACACCATGCTGACGTGGGTGCCGTCGTTGTCAACGATCGTCGACAGCTGCTCGACGTACACGTCGTTGCCGGCCTGCTGCACGGTGACGTTCTCCGTGGTGAGTGACGTGGACTTGTTGATCGGCGCCTGCATCCTCGCGATGGCGGCGTCAGCCCCCCGGTGCAACACCTGCCACGGCTCGTCAGTCCACGGGCTCGCTGTCTTGATGACGAAGTCGGCGGCCAGGAACTCGCGGAGGGCCTCGAAGTCGTCGACGTCCCCGGACGCCCGAGCCCGCTGGACCGCCTCGATGTAGCGCCGTACAAGTCTGCTCGCGGGAGTGCCATCAGGCATCTGCCACCTCCGGTCCGCAGACCATGGCACGCGCGGCGCGCACGCGGCAAGAACCCGTGCGGCACAACCGCGCCCGCTGGGCCATCCGCTCATCGGCATGACAGGGCAGCGGCATGATCGTGCTGACTACCGCCCAGCGTTGGGGGGCCACCAGACGGCCTGCTGGCTCCCTAGTCCCCGTCAGCCCGATTGGGGGCGAAGGGCCACTCCTCGAAAGACGAGCACCGCCCGTCTTCGGTGAGTCGCAACACCCAGAGGTCGCGCCAATGCCCCACACTCGACGCTGAGTAGTCGACGGCAACGCGGACGACGCCGGTGCTCCCGTCCACAGCGACCACCTCGCTGGACATGGTGAAGACCTCGTCAGCCCCGTCACGCTCGTCCTCCCAGAACGCGGCGATCGCGTCCAGCCCCTCGACCGGCGTGGACCAGGGCGAGGGACGGTAGGTGGCGTCGGGGGCAAACAACGCGTCGAGATGCTCGGTCCCCGGCGTGCGCCAGGCACGCTCGTACCGGTCAACCCACTGACTCACTGCGCTGCGGTCCATAGCTTGATTGTCCAAGACTTCCTGGGCCACGTGTCACCTAGCTCGACCATCGGCATGAGTGGACGAGTTGCCGCAGGCGCCAAGGCTGGAGGTGCCGAGCGCGCCGCTCATCACCGCCGCATGGTGCCTGGTCACTCGTCGTGCCGACGTCGCGACCCGGGCGGGCACCGTTCAGTCCAGATCGCTACCAAGCCCAGCCTGGCGAGCCTTCACGATTGCTGCGGAGCGGTCGGAGACTTGCAGCTTGGTGAAGATGTTGGAGACGTGGTTGCGGACCGTCTTGAGGCTGATGATCAGCTCGTGCGCGATCGTGGCGTTGCCCTTGCCGGCCGCGATCAGCTCGAGCACTTCGCGCTCACGCTCTGTGAGTGCGGGGAATGCGGCGGCGGTCGATCCAGAGCCGCTGGCGAAGTGGCCGATCACCCGGACCGCGATCTCCGGGCCGAAGATGGCCTCACCCGCTGCGGCCGCGCGGACAGCTCGCACGATCTCGTCCTGGTCGGCGCCCTTGAGCAGGTAGCCCCGGGCGCCCGCGCGCATCGCCGCGAACACCGAGTCGTCGTCCTCGAACATCGTGAGCACGACCACCGCGGGCGCGGTGTCCAGCCGGGTGATCCGCCGGGTGGCCTCGATCCCGTCCAGGTCGGGCATACGCAGGTCCATGAGGACGACGTCGGGGGCGAGGTTCTCGACCAGCTCGACGGCTTGGGCGCCGGTCTCGGCGAAGCCCACGATCTCGACGTCATCGACGCCACCGAGCATCAGCTCAAGCCCCCGCCGGAACGCCGGATGGTCGTCGGCGACGAGCACGCGGGTCACGCGGTCACCTGCACGTCGACATCCTCGGCCAGCGGAAGCACGGCGCGTACGACGAGCCCGCCCTCGACGCGGCTCGCGATCGTGCACGACCCGCCGAGCTCGGAGGCCCGGTCGGTCATCGAGGTCCACCCGACTCCGTGTCCGATCGGCCTCGGCGCGCCGCGGCCGTTGTCGGTGACGGTCACCTCGAGGGGCCCGTCGATCCCGATGTCGATGGTGCAGCGGCTCGCCCCGGAGTGCTTGGCGACGTTGGTCATGGCCTCGGAGGCGATCCGGTACGCAGCGACCTCGACAGCGGCCGGGACGGGTGGCAGTGAGTCCGGTCCGGTCACGACGTACTTGAGGCTCTCGGTGGACATGACCTGCTGCACGCTGCCGCAGGGCGCCGAGGAGACCGACCTCGTCCACCGCCGGTGGACGAAGGTCGTCGACGACTCGGCGGATCTCGGCGATGGCGTCCTTGACCTCGTCGCGGATCTCGGCGAGCAGGGCGGTCCGCTCGTTCGCGTCGGTGCGGGTTGCGGCAGCGTTGAGCTTGAGCACCATCGCTGCGAGCGACGGCCCAAGCCCGTCGTGCAGGTCATTGCGTAGTCGTTTGCGCTCCTCCTCACGCGCGGTGACGAGCCGCGACCGGGAGGCCATCAAGGCTGCGTTGAGCTGCCCGGCGCGGACAAGGACCGCGGCCTGCTGGGCCAGGTCGTGCAGAAGCTGGGTGTCGCCGGGCGAGAAGGAGCGCCCGCGTGGAATCTCGACGGCGAGTGACCCTAGCGGCATGCCTTGGTGCACCAGCGGAGCCCGGACGACGCCTGGTGCGGGACTCGACGGTCCGTCCTGCTCCACCCAAGCTCGTTGCACCGAGAGCGCCTCCGCCACCGTCTCAGTGATCGCGGGCAGCAGGTCGAGCGGGTCGGCGGCATCCACACGCTCGGACATCATCCGGATCGCCCGGTGCGGCTCCGACCGATAGCCGTAGACCCATCGCTCGATTCGTTCCCGGAGCCACCGCTGGGTCGGTGCAGCGGCAACGGCCACGACGGCGACCGCGCAGATCCCGCCGACGGTGCTGTTGCCGAAGATGCTGCCGGTGAGAGCAAGGAGCCCGGCGTACGCGCCAAGGACGAGCGCGGTGAGTACGCCGTACGTGAGGGTGCGGCTGAGAACCAGCTCGATGTCGAACAAACTGGTCCGGACGATCGCGATGCCGATCGCGACCGGCAGCGCGCACATCACCAACGCACCCACGAACGGGGTCAGGGGGGAGGGGTCGTCGAGAAGGAAGTACGACGCCCAGTTCAGCAGCAGCGCGAGGGGATCGCTCAACGCCCCGAAGAGGAACCACAGCAGCCGCAACCGGTCGTCGCCGGCAGACCCGCGCAGTCGTCGAAGCACCGACACCACCGAGCCGAAGAAGAACACCACCACCCAGATCAAGCCGACCACGCCCACGGCTGTTGACACCTCTGCTGCAAGCCACGGCACAGGCAGCGGCTCGGGTGCGAACAGGTTCGGGTCGCCGGCCGCCCCGACCCAGAAGACGACGTTGCCGACCAGGCCAAGCCTGATCCACGTCCGCTGGCGGGGCGAGGCTGGATGACCGTCGGGCAGCAGGTAGGCGATCAGGACGAGCCAGAGGAACAGCAGCGTCCAGGTGCCGGCCAGGAGCTGATCGGCGACCATCCCCGGCCGGCTGGTCACCGGCTCGCCGGGCAGTCCGAGGAAGAGACCGACGGTGAGGCCGTGGGCGACGAGAAGCCCACCGATTCTGCGCTGGTCACTGCGAACCAGCACCAGCACCCCGACGGCGACCGGTACGGCGGCGCCGATCAGGGCGATGAGCCGGTCCATGTGCTCAGTGTGGGGTCGAGGCGGTATCCGCGTCTGCACACCCGGGAACTGTTCCCGGGTCGCTCGGGACTCCTGGATCGTGCCGCCAGGTCATCGGGCGCGTCACGGTTCGTTGGTCGAGGGCCACTGGTCCCGCAATCACCGAGAGGAACGCACCATGCCGCTGAGCACGTTCGAGAAATTCCTGCCCTGGACCGGTGTCATCGCCGGCCTTGCCTGGATCGCCCAGGATTTCCTGTTCCGCGTCCAAACGGGCGAGGTGCCGGGTCGTGGTTCCGCCGAGATCATCACCGGTCACCTCGGGCTGAACACCGCCGGCCTGTCTTGTCTGGTCGTGATGGGAGTGTCGCTGCTCTTCTTCGCCACTGCGGTCCGCAATCTGCTGCGAGCGGGGGAGGCCCACGAGACGACGTACTCGAGCGTCGCTTACGGCGGGTTGATCACAGTCTCGGCTGGGCTCGCCCAGATGGCGGTCTGGACCAAGGGCCTGATGTCCGCGGCTGAGGACGGCGATGAGGCTGCGACCCACATGCTCAGCTACGCCCAGTACTTCGGCTGGCTGGGAATGGGGATCGGTATCGCTGCCGCGTTCATCGCCATCGGACTAGGGGGCCTCCGCAACGCCGTGCTGCCGAAATGGTTCGCCGTCACGACAACTGTCATGGGTGCCCTTGCCCTGCTCGGTGCCTGCAGCATCCCGCCCGGCGGCCTGGTCAACTACCTGCTCCTGCCGTTCTGGCTCATCGCCGCAGCGATCATCATTTCCCGCCGGCAAAAGGCCGCCGCCGCAGGGCCGGCGCGCCCTGCAGGTCCCCCACCAGCGTGGTCACGCCGGCAGACGCGGTTCAAGGAATCGTCACGTCAGGAGCACTTCCTGCAGCGTCTCATCATCTCCGGGGCGGCGGTATCCGCCGCACTCCTCGGGCTGTCGACCGAGCCCGCCACCGCTCAGCCGCCCGACGTGGTGCGCGACAGTTACGTGGACCGGTTCCAGGACGACTTCATCATGGACCTGTGCGGCATCCGGACCTGGACGACGGTCACCGAGCGCTGGTCGTCGATGACGTTTCCGGACGGGACGGAGATCTTCCACGTCGTGCGCACCTTCGTCCCGGACGACCCTCGCATCCCCATCGAGAAGGGAGCGGCCACCAGCTTCTTCGGGGCGGACGGCTCGAGGACCGTCGTCGGGACACCCATCCACCTCTTCGGTCCTGAGGGCGGGACGACACTGATCGACGCGGGCCGCGTGCTGTTCGATGCCGAGGGAAACCTCACGGCGGCCAACGGCCGGCAGCCGTCGATGGATGTTGACCTGGCCGAGTACTACTGTCCGCGCTGAGTGCCCTGACGCACATCTAGGGCATTCCTGCGTGCGACCAACGCAGTCGTCTTGTCATGCGCCACCGCGTCTTTGCCGCTAGAGGCGCTGGACACCACGCAGGCCTGCTCAGGGACTTCGCCGCCCGCTCATCGCATGAGAGTGCGTTTCTTACAGGGCCTCAATCGCCCGGAAATGGGACACGCCCAGTTAGGCCACCAACCGTCCACAACCACGGCTCGACCCGCGTTCTCCCCAGCCATCCGCGCCGGGGGCGCACATGTCGGGTGGTCGCACGTATGTTCGAAGCATGACCACGAGCCCGACCTTCCTGCCGCACCCGCTGATGCGGTGCGTGGGCGAGGTCGGTGCGGCGCTGGACGACGTGGTCGGGTGCGATCCGGCCTACCTGCCGCCGGAGAGCAAGCGGGAGCTGCTGCTCGAGCTCCACCGGCAGACCGAGCGACTCAAGGCGCTTGAGCTGAGGGTCCTCCACACCTGCGACGACCTCGCGGCCGAGGAGGCCGCCCGTTCGGTGGGTGAGTGGTTCGCCCACCACACCCGTTCCGACCGTGGACCCTCGGTGCGCGACGCCGTCCTGGCCGAGGCACTGGACGAGCGCTACCCGGCGCTGGCCGCTGACGTCACCGCCGGCGGCGCCTCCGTCGCCCAGGCACGGGCGATCGTCGAGGCCCTCGACGCGTTGCCTGCGGAACTCGACCCCGAGATCGCCCGCAAGGCCGAGGCCTGTCTGGTGGACCTGGCCACCAAGTTCCGGCCCGGGCAGCTGCGGCGGCTGGGACGCCGCATTCTCGACACCGTTGCCCCCGAGATCGCCGAGGAGCGCGAGCGGCAACGACTGGAGGACGAGGAGCGACGTGCCCGCGAGAGCACCAGCCTGACCTTCCGGCGCCGTGGCGACGGCACCACCGACCTGCGAGCCCGGATCCCCGACGCGATCGCGCAGCGGTTGCGGAACTACCTCCGCTCCTACGCCGCACCCCGCCGCGCTCACCTAGATGACCGTTCCGAGGCCCCGGGGATCGATCCCGAGACCGGCAAGCGGATCCCCTACTCCCGGCTCCTGGGGCAGGCCTTCTGCACCTTCATCGAGAACTACCCCGACGACCTGCTGCCTCAGCACGGCGGCACCGCCACCACGGTCAACCTGGTGGTCGACCTCGAGGATCTCCACCGACGGACCGGGGACCACCGGGCAGGCCACGCCTCGACTCCCGACGGCGACGTCGACCTCTCCCTCGACGAGCTGCTGCGGCAGGCCTGCAACGGCCGCATCGTGCCCTGGGTCTTCGACACCGACGGGCAGCCGCTGTGGATGGGCCGGGCCAGTCGGCTCTTCAAGCCCCACCAGCGCAAGGCGATGGTGCTGCGCGACCAGGAGTGCCGAGCGGAGAACTGCACCATGCCAGCCGAGTTCTGCGAGGCCCACCACAAGACCCCGTGGTTCACGGGTGGCGGCACCGACGTCGACGACGGCGTCCTGCTCTGCCCCTGGCACCATCACCGCGCCCACGACCCCGACTACCGCGTCAAGTACCTCCCGAGCGGCGACGTCCGCTACCACAGGCGGACGTGAGGAAACCGTAGGGTGACACGGTGACTCGCGTGGGACTGACCGGTGGCGTGGGCTCCGGAAAGAGCACCGTCTCCGCGATGCTGGCCGAGCTCGGGGCGGTGGTGATCGACGCCGACCTGCTGGCACGCGAGGTGGTCGCGCGGGGGACCGACGGGCTGGCCGAGGTCGAGGCCGCGTTCGGGCCGGACGTCCTCACCCCGGACGGGGAGCTCGACCGTGCCGCCATGGGCGCGATCGTGTTCGCCGACGAGTCGAAGCGCCGTACCCTCGAGGCGATCATCCACCCGCGGGTGCGGGCTCGTGGCGCCGAGCTGGAGGCCGCCGCCGGCGAGGGGGCCGTGGTGGTCCATGACATCCCGCTGCTCGCCGAGACCGGCCAGGCGTCGGCCTTCGACGCGGTGATCGTCGTCGACGTCCCTGTCGAGACCCAGGTCGAGCGGCTGGTGTCGCTGCGCGGCATGACGCGCACCGACGCCGAGACCCGCGTCGCCGCGCAGGCCACACGCGAGGACCGGCTCGCCGTCGCCACCCACGTCGTCGACAACACCGGCACGCTCGACCAGCTGCGGGCACGGGTGGATGCGGTGTACGCCGAGCTCGCGGGTTAGCGTCTCGGGGTGCGTCTCACCCCCACCCTGCTCCTCCGATCTCTGGGGAGCCTGGCCGCGGTCTGCGTGCTCGTCGCGGGCTGCGGCGGCAGCGACCCCGCACCCGTCGAGCGTGCCGACCGCACACCCGGGGCGTCGTCCGCGGCCGACGACCCGACCACCGACCCGGCCACCGACCCGGATGCGCCGACGTCGTGGGGCCCGACCGAGGGCGAGCTGGCGCGTGCCGCCGAGATCGTCGCCGGCTGGGACGCGGAACGGCTCGCCGGGCAGGTCATCGTCGGCCGCTACGCCGGCACCGACCCGGCCGTGCCCGCGGCCATGGTGCGCGACCTGCACCTCGCCGGTGTCTGCGTCACCTCGGGCAACGCCACCGACGTCGACCAGGTCCGGGCCACGACCGCGGCGGTGAGCCGTGCCCACGCCGCGGACGGCCGGGACTGGCCGGCGGTGATCGGCGTCGACGAGGAGGGCGGCGTGGTGTCGCACCTGCGAGGGATCGCGACCGAGTTCCCGGCCTTCGCCACCGCCGGCGTCGCCATCGCCGAGCGGGGGACGGCGGGGGAGAAGGCGGTCACCGACGCCGCCCGGGCGACCGGGCTCGAGCTGCGCGACTTCGGCTTCACCTGGGTCTTCGCGCCGGTCGCCGACGTCACCATCGGCGCCGCCGACCCCACCATCGGCACCCGCTCGCCCTCCTCCGACCCGGCCCTGGCCGCGCGCGCCGTCGCTGCCGCGGTGGCGGGGTACGACGAGGCAGGTCTGGTCTCGACGACCAAGCACTTCCCCGGCCACGGCAGCGTCACCGCCGACAGCCACGAGACGTTGCCGACCCTCGGCGCGAGCCTGGAGGACCTGCGCCAGCGCGACCTGCCGCCGTTCGCCTCGGCCGTGGAGGCCGGGGCGCCGGCGGTGATGATGGCCCACCTCGACGTCCGGGCGCTCCAGCCGGGCCTGCCGTCGAGCCAGGCCCCGAAGGTCTACGAGTTCCTGCGCGACGACCTCGGCTTCGAGGGCCTCACCATCACCGACTCGCTCGGCATGGGGGCGGCGCTGAGCCAGGACTTCCCTGCGGTGCGCGCCCTGAAGGCGGGCGCCGACCTGCTGCTCATGCCGGTCGACACCCGCGTCACGCAGGAGCTCGTCACGAAGGCGATCTCGTCGGGGGAGGTGCCGCGGGAGCGGGCCGAGGAGGCCGCGGCGAAGGTCGTGGCACTCCAGCTCTGGCAGCAGCGGGTCGCCGCTGACACACCCGTCCCCGACGACGTCACGTCGCGCGCCCAGCGTGCCGCGGCCGCCCTACTCGCCGCCGGGGGCTGAGCCTCCGGGCACCGCGAGCAGGTCCTCGTGGTGGACGGTGACCGAGAGCGAGCCCGCCGCTGCCTCGGCCAGCCGACGGCGGGTGTAGGGCTCGGCGGCGCGTGCCAGCTCAGGCCGCTGCTCGACTGCCGCGCCGACCCATCCTGTGAGCCACTCCGCCGCGAGCGCCCGGTGGTCCGGGCCGAGCCGCCACGGACTGGGACGCGCGGTCACCTCGAACCCGGCCTTCTCCAGCGCGGTGGTGGCGGCGGCTGACGCGTCAGGCCCCAGCAGTGTCCGCTCGCCCGTGTCCCTGCGCTGGTGCGCGTTGAAGGCGTCCATCACGTCGCGGTCGAGCTCGGTGGGCGGCGCAAGTTCGACGAGTCCGACCACCGAGAGCGTGACCAGGACCGGGCAGTCAGCGCCGACGCAACCGGAGACGAACCGCTCCAGCTCGGATGCGCCCATCATGTCCAGCAGCGCGGACGCCGTCAGCAGGTCGGCGTCCCCCAGGAGCTCCGGCGGGAGCCGGGTGATGTCGCTGATACGGGTCTCGACGGACACGGCGCTGCCATCGCCGGCCGTCGGCGGCGGGAACGTCGACACCCGGGCGAGCAGGGCAGCGTCGCGGTCGTGCAGGACCCACCGTTGCGGACACGCGAGCCGAGGGGCGAGCCAGCGCGCCATCGCGCCGGTGCCGGCGCCGAGATCGTGGACCACCAGGGGCCGACCCGTGGGCAGGAACTGCTGCAGCGCCTCGACGAGCTCGGAGGCCCGGGCGGCGGCGTCGGCGGGCTCCCGGAGCGCGAGCCAGTCGCCGTCGGCGCGCACCACCTCGGCCGCCATGCCCACCTCCGTCACAGTGAACCGAACGCTAACGAGGCCCGTTCCCTCCCACAACGCCATCCGAGTGGAGGGCGACGGGAGGTGGCTGGGGTGGTGCCGGTCGGCCGGGCGCTCGCGGGTGGCCTCGCGGCGCTGGTGGGGATGCTCGCGTACCTGTCGGTCGCCGCCGGGCTGGCACCGTTGGCGTGGAGTGTGGGGCTCGGCTGCGGAGTACTGATCACGACGGCGGTGGCACTGGGGCTCGCTCGCGGTCCGGGCAGCCAGCTGAGCTCCGCCGACCTGGTCACGCTGACCCGCGCCCTGGCCGCGTGCGCCGTGGCGGCACTCGTCGTCGAGGGGTGGCTCGGTTCGTCGGTGACCACCGCGCTCGTGGCGCTGAGCGGCGTCGCGCTGGCACTCGATGCGGTCGACGGTCGGGTGGCGCGTGCCACGGGCCGGTCCTCTGACTTCGGGGCACGGTTCGACGGGGAGGCCGACGCGTTCCTGCTGCTCGTGCTCAGCGCCCACGTCGCGCAGTCGCACGGCGCCTGGGTGCTGGCGATCGGCCTCGCCCGCTACGCGTTCTGGGCGGCCGGCCTGCTCTGGCCCTGGTTCCGCCGTCGGCTCCCGCGGCGTGACTGGCGCAAGGTCGTCACGGCCGTGCAAGGGATCGTCCTGGTCGTCGCGGCGGCGGACGTGGTCCCGCGGAGACCGATGGCGCTGGCGCTCGTCGTCGCGCTGGTCATGCTCGGCGAGTCCTTCGGGCGGGACGTCGGCTGGCTGGTGCGTCACCGGCGCGACCCGACGCGCGACGAGGTGTCCCGCATCCTCCCTGGTCGGACGGCCGGCCCTGCCGTGATCCAGGTCGGGCGTGCGACCTACGGAGAGGCCCTGGAGGTGGCGCGGCAGGAGGCATACCGTCCGGGCGAGTACGTCGGCCAGGAGAGCTTCATGACCGCCGGCGAGATCCGCGCGGTCGCAGAGCGGGCCGCCATCGGCCGGTCCGACTCGGTGCTGGACCTGTGCTGTGGCGTCGCCGGGCCGGGTCGGCTGGTGGCGGCGGAGACCGGCTGCCGCTACCTCGGCGTCGACGCTGACCCGGAGGCGATCGAGCTCGCCCGCCGGTCCGCGGGCGAGCTGTCGTGCCGGTTCGACGTCGTCCAGGTTCCGCCCCTCCCTGCGGGGACGTTCGACGTGGTGCTGCTGCTCGAGACGCTGCTGGCGTTTCGCCACAAGCAGCCGCTGCTGGCCGAGGTGGCGCGGGCGCTGCGACCCGGCGGGCGGTTCGCCCTCACGGTCGAGGAGGGGCGCGCCGTTGACGGAGGAAGAACGCGCGGCGATGCCCGGGTCGGACACGGTGTGGCCGATCCCGCTGCCGGAGCTGCTCACCCTGCTCGACCGGGGCGGCTTCACGCTCCGAGCGGTCGAGGAGCTCACGGAGGCCCACCGAGTCACCGCGTTTGCGCTGGCTGATGCGTTCGAAGCCCACCGGCCCGAGATCGGTGCCCGGCTCGGACCGCGGGTGGTCGACGACCTGGTGACGGCGCACCGGTGGTGGGGCCGCTGGCTGGGAAGCGGGCGGATCCGGAAGTTCGCCGTCGTCGCCGTGCGGTGAACCGCTCAGCCCGGACATCCGTTCTCACCGGTGACGAAGGGAGTTTCTCATGGGCACGCGTGTGCTGGCGGCGGTGGCGGTGGCGGTCTCGGCAGTGGTGCACCTCTACCTGTGGTTCGACGGGTACCGCGACGTCGACAAGATCGGTCCGGCCTTCCTGCTCAACGCGGCCGGCGGAGCGGCGATCGCGGTCCTGCTGCTCACCTGGACGCACTGGATCCCGGCCTTCCTCACCGTCGGCTTCGGGGTGTCGACGCTCACGGCGTTCATCATCTCGGCCACGGTCGGGCTCTTCGGTCTCGAGGAGTCGTGGGAGGGCTGGGCGGTGTGGACGGCCGCCGCTTCGGAGGTCGCCGCGATCGTGCTCGGTGGCCTCCTGCTGCTCCGCGACAACCCCCTGCGTGCGGGTGGACCGGGTTCAGGTGGCCAGCCGCAGGACCACGCGGCCGTCCGTCGTCCGGACCTCGACTGAGGCGAGCTCGGCCGGCGTCAGGGCGGTCGCGCCCATGATCTCCATCTCGCGGCCGCCCACCGAACGCCAGCTGCCGACCTGTTCGAGGCCTCCGGTCCGGCTCCGCACGAACAGCACGTAGTCCGCTTCCTCCGGCAGTTCATAGTCGACCGTGGCCGGGTCGTAGGTGCACGTGAGCCCGAGCCGGGTGCCCCAGGTCACCCCCTCCAGGCTCACCGTCGCCCGGACCGGGACGTCCCCGACCGGCTCCATCTGCTGGGACGCGACCGGCTCCTCGGACGCGCTGGACCCCGGACCGGGTGCCGGCGCGGGGTCGTCAGCGAGCTGCCACAGCGACAGCGGTACGACGACCACCACCGCCGCTGCCGCGGCGAGCGCCGCCGTCGCCCACGTGCGGCGGCGCCGGGAGCGCCGGACCTCGTCCTGCAGCGCACGCAGCAGGCTCGGCGGTGGCTCCTCGACGGGGACCTCCTCCAGCACCACCGGGTCGACCCGGCCGAGCAGGCCCGGGAGCCCGGCGAGGGCGGAGACCGAGCGAGTGCAGTCCTCGCACTCCGACAGGTGACGCTTGAACGCCAGTCGCTCGGCGGGGGAGAGCGCCCCCAGCACGTAGGCCCCGTCCTCGTGGGCGTGTGCGCAGCTCACGGGGTTGTTCATGCCTCGACCCCCAGCTCCTCGAGCGCCAGGCGCAGTGCCCGAAGCGCGTAGTGCGTGCGCGACTTCACGGTTCCCTCCGGCACGCCGAGCTGCCGTGCGGCCTCAGCCACGGGGCGCCCACGGTAGTAGCACTCGAGCAGCACGTCGCGATGCTCGCGGGACAGCAGGGTGAGTGCCTCGGCCACGACCCAGGAGAGCAGCAGCTGGTCGCTCTCGTCGTCCACTCCGTCGTCCGGGACCTCGGCGCGCGGGGTCTCGCTGTGGGCGCGTCGACTGCGCCACTGGTCGATGACGATGTTGCGGGCCACCGTGAAGAGCCACGCCCGCACCGCCGGCGGCGGGCTGTCCAGGATCCGGCGGTCCCGCCACGCCCGCAGCAACGTCTCCTGCGCCACGTCCTCCGCCCGCCCCTGGTCGGTGGGGACCAGCCGGCGGCAGTAGCTCCAGAGCGCCACGGCGTGGTCGTGGTGGACGCGCTCCATGAGCGTGACCTCGGGGTCGGGCATCTCGCCTCCTCACCCTTCACACGAGCCGTGGTCGGCCACGGTTCATCGTGGGCCCGCAGGCCCGCTGCCATTCTGGCCCCGGGAGGCGTACGCCGCGACGAACCGGTCGCGGAAGGCATCCATCCGCCAGACCGGTGCGCCGGTGCTCGGCCGCAGGCCCGGCTCCCAGCCCCATCCGGCGATCCGGTCCAGGACGGCCGGGTCGTGGGCGATGACCGCGACCGGCACGTCGTGCCCGGCGTCGGAGCCGGAGACGATCGTGGCCGGCTGGTGGTCCCCGAGCAGGACCACGACGAGGTCGTCGCCGCCGTAGGTCGTCATGAACCGGAGGAAGGCGCGCAGCGAGTACTCCACGGCGTCGCCGTACGCCTGCCGCACCCGGTCCGGGTCCGGCCAGATGTCGGTCTCCGACGGCAGCTGCTGCGGCATCCCCTCGAAGACCGACCCGTCACCGACGTCGGCCTGGTCGATCAGCCGGGGCGTCCGCGACCACGGGGCGTGGCTGGTGATCAGGTCGATCTCGGCCATCACCGGCCGCCGCGGCTCGGGCGCCAGCTCCAGCCGGTGGAACGCGTCGAGGGTGAACTGGTCGGGCATCGTGGGGTAGCCGAAGCGCGGACCCTCGTACCCGACGTTGCGCGAGTCGTAGACGTGGTCGAAGTCGTAGAACTCGCCCTGCGGCCAGTCCCGGTCGTTGGCAGGCACGGTCGCGACGGTGCGCCATCCGGCCCTCCCGAACAACCGGGTGAGGGTCAGCCGCGGGCTGGTCACGAGCACGTCGTACCGCGGCTGGCTGTCGATCCAGAGGCCCGACTGGAGCGTGGCGTGCGCCAGCCAGCTCAGCGCGCCGAACGTCGGCGAGGTCAGGTAGGCGCTGCGGCTCGCGAAGCCGGCCTCCTCGAGCTGGCGGGTGCCCTCGTCGAGGACGGCGGTGACGCCGGGGGAGAGCTCCGGGTCCTCGATCGCCACCCGGCCGAAGCTCTCGACGAAGACGATCAGCACGTCCTTGCCGGCGAGCCCGCCGAGCAGGTCCTCGCCCGGCACGTCGCGCAAGGGGTCGGACTCCGCGGCGGCCAGGAACTCGCGGCGGTCCTGCAGCTGTCCCGGGATCCGGGTCACCTGTCCCTGGACGTAGGTCGCCGTGTCGCGCGCCGCGATCGGTCCGGCCGGACCTCGGACGTCGAGGAGCGCGAGCACCAGCCAGACCGCCGTCAGCGCGGCGACCGTCCGTGCCGCCCCGGTGCGGTGGCGGCGGGCGACCCGGGCCAGCCGCAGCGCGGCCAGCGGGACCAGCAGCAGCAGCGCGAGGACCAGCAGCACCACTCCGACCAGGAGGGCCGTGCCCAGGCGCGGCCCGACGGAGTCGCGGACCGTCTCCACCAGCGAGCCGGCGTACTGCCAGTCGATCAGCGGGTCGAAGGGACGGTTCAGGGCCTCGACGAAGCCGATGTCGAGCAGCTTGAACACGGCCGCGACCCCGATGACGGCTCCACCGGCGACAGCCAGCGACGTGGCGACCCGGCCGAACCGGGTGGGAAGCACCAGGACCGCGAGGACGAGCAGCAGGACTTCCACGGGCAGCCGGAGGAACGCCGCGACTCGGAGCTCCTCGAGGCTGGTCGGTGCGGTGAGGGCCGCGACCACCAGCGCCGCCGACAGCACGGTCAGCGTCGCGGCGCCGGCACCCCGCGCCCACGGGGGCCACCGTTGGTCAGAACTGGTTTGAACCGAGCGCACGACCACTCCGTTCAGACGACCGACGAGGAACACAGGAACGAACGAGCAGGACGCCGCTCCGGTTCATCCCGGGGCAGGATGAGGTGGGGATGCCACGGGAGGCCTGGGCGTTCTGGCTGCGCGAGCCGGGCGCCGGCGAGATCCGGCGCAGCGTGCTGGCCGAGCCCGGGCCGGGTGACGTGTGCGTGCGCACGGTGCGCTCCGGGATCAGCCGCGGCACGGAGTCACTGGTCTTCTCAGGGTCGGGTCCCGCCCAGTCAGCGCACGGCCATGCGAGCGCCGTTCCAGGAGGGAGACTTCCCGGCGCCGGTGAAGTACGGCTACCTCAGCGTCGGCGTGGTGGAGGCCGGGGCACCCGAGCTCCGCGGCCGGACGGTCTTCTGCCTCCACCCGCACCAGACGGCGTACGTCGTCCCGGCAGCTGCCGTGACGGTGGTGCCGGACGAGGTGCCGCCGGCGCGCGCGGTCCTCACGGGCCTGGTGGAGACAGCCGTCAACGCGCTCTGGGACGCCGGACCCCTGATCGGAGACCGGGCCGCGGTCGTCGGTGCCGGCGCCCTGGGGTGCTGCGTGGCGCGCCTGCTGACCCGGATCCCGGGCGTCGCGGTGACCCTGGTCGACGTGGACCCGTCCCGGGCGACGGTCGCGACGGCCCTCGGGGTGGACTTCTGCCTGCCGCAGGACGCGCCGGACGGATGCGACCTGGTGGTGCACACCAGCGCCACCTCCCGGGGGCTGCAGCGGTCGCTGGAGATGCTCGCGCCGGACGGCACCGTCGTGGAGCTGAGCTGGTACGGCGACGCCGAGACGACGCTCTCGCTGGGCGGCAGCTTCCACTCCGGCCGGCTGACGATCCGCGGCAGCCAGGTCGGGGCGGTGGCCGCGCCGCGCCGTGGGCGGCGGACGACTGCCGACCGGCTCCGGCTCGCGGTCGACCTCCTGCGCGACCCGGCCTTCGACCACCTCCTGACGGGTCGCTCGCCGTTCACGGACCTCCCCACCGTCCTGCCTCGGCTGGTCAGCGGCGAGCTCCCCGCGCTGTGCCACACGATGACCTACGACGCGGGGGAGGTGCCGTGTTCGGCGTGACCGTGCGGGACCACGTGATGGTCGCCCACAGCCTCCGTGGCGACGTCTTCGGACCGGCCCAGGCCCTGCACGGCGCGACGTACGTCGTCGACGCGACGTTCCGCGGCGAGGCGCTGGACGACGACGGGATCCTGGTCGACATCGGCCGAGCCGCCGACGCGCTGCGTGCCGTGGTCGCCGACCTCGGCTACCGCAACCTCGACGACGACGACCGGTTCGCGGGGCGGAACACGACCACCGAGGTGCTGGCGCAGCACGTGGCCGACCGGCTCGCGGAGCAGGTGGGATCCGGCGCCATCGGCGACGGGACCGTCACCAGCCTCGCCGTCACCCTCCACGAGTCGCACGTGGCACACGCGAGCTACGAGCGGAGCGTCTGAGCGTGGTCGGGACGGTGGCGCTGGTGGCCCCGGACGGGGTCGACGACCCGCTGCGGCCGAGCGGCGGCAACACCTACGACCGCCGGGTGTGCCAGGAGCTGTCGGCCGGCGGGTGGGCGGTCACCCTGCGGCAGGTCCCGGGTGACTGGCCGCGGGCCGACCCGGTGTCACGCCACCGGCTGGCGGCGGTCCTGGCGGACGAACCCGACGGGGCACCGGTGCTGGTGGACGGGCTGGTGGCCCTGGCGGCCCCCGAGGTGGTGGTCCCGGCGGGCCGGCGGCTGCGGACGGTCCTGATCGTGCACATGCCGCTCGGCGACGACAGCGAGGGCGCGGTGCTGGCATCGGCGACCGGGGTGGTGACCCCCAGCGACTGGACCCGGCGCTGGCTGCTCTCCCGCCACGGACTCGACCCGACCCGGGTGCACGTCGCCGCCCCCGGGGTCGATCCTGCCGCGGCGGCGGTCGGAAGTCGTGACGGCGGCTCCTTGGTGGCCGTGGGCGCCGTCGTCCCCGCCAAGGGGCACGACGTGCTCGTCGCCGCGCTGGCCGAGGTCGCCGACCACGGCTGGCAGTGCGTGTGCGTGGGAGCGCTGGGCCGGGATCCGGCGTACGTCGACCGGCTGCGGGCCGACATCGCGTCGGCCGGGCTCGGCGACCGGGTCCAGCTGGCCGGACCGCTCACGGGACCACAGCTGGACGCGGCGTACGCGGCAGCGGACGTCCTGGTGCACCCGAGCCGGGCGGAGACCTACGGCATGGTCGTCACCGAGGCGCTGGCCCGGGGGCTGCCGGTGCTGGCGTCCGACGTCGGCGGGGTGCCCGAGGCGCTCGGGACGACGGCCCGCGGACGTCGGCCGGGCGTGCTCACCCCCGCCGGCGACGTCGCCGCGCTCGCCGCGTCGCTGCGGTCCTGGCTCACCGACGCCGACGGACGGCGGCAGCTGGGGCGGGCCGCCCTCCAGCGGCGGGACGAGCTGGCCGGGTGGGCCGTGACGGCCGACCGCGTGGCCCGGGTGCTCGAGGGTGTGGCCGCATGACCACGCTGCGTAGGTCGTGGTCCTGGCTGGTGGGAGCCGCGATCCTGGCCGGTGTCGTGTGGTGGGCCGGCCTCGACCCGTTCGTGACGGGGGTCCGGTCGCTCGACGCCGGGACGCTGCTGCTGGGAGCGGCGCTGGGTGTGCCGATCACGGTGGCCAGCGCCTGGCGCTGGCGCCTCGTCGCACGCGGGCTCGGCGTGGAGCTGCCGCTGGGACCTGCGACCGCGGCGTACTACCGGTCCCAGTTCCTCAACTCGGTGCTGCCGGGTGGGGTGCTGGGTGACGTGCTCCGGGGCGTCGACCACGGCCGCGCGGCCGGCGACCCGGCCCGCGGGCTGCGGGCGGTCGCGTGGGAGCGGACCGCAGGCCAGGTCGTGCAGGGGGCGATCACCGTCCTGGCCCTCGCGATGCTGCCGTCCGCGGTCCGCCCGTGGGTCGTGGCGGTGTTCGCGGTCCTGGTCGTGGGGGTGGTGCTGCTGGTCGCCCTGGGGCGGACCTGGACGACGCTGCGATCCGATCTCGCGGGCCTCGCGGCACAGCGGGTGTGGCCCGGCGTGGCGCTGGCCTCGGCCGTGGCCGTCGTCGGGCTCGCGGCGACGTACGTCCTGGCCGCTCGCGCCGTCGGCGCCACCGCGCCGCTGGCGACCCTGGTGCCGCTGGCACTGCTCGTGCTGGTCGTGGCGGCCGTCCCGGCGAACCTGGCCGGATGGGGTCCCCGCGAAGGTGCTGCCGGGTGGGCCTTCGCGGCCGCCGGGCTGGGGGCGGACCAGGGCATCGCCACCTCCGTGGCCTTCGGCGTGCTGGTCCTGGTCGCCAGCCTGCCGGGCGCGGTCGTGCTGCTCACGCAGGGCGTCGGAGCCCGGGCGGGACACCCGGCGCCGCGGGCGGTCGCGGGGAGGGGGACCGGTGGTTGAGCGTCCGTACACGATCCTGAGCTGCGGGGTCTCGCTCGACGGCTACCTCGATGCCGCCACCCCGGACCGGCTGGTGCTGTCCAACGACGACGACCTGCGGCGCGTGGACGCCGTCCGCGCCGACGTCGACGCGATCCTGGTGGGCGCGGCCACCGTCCGCCACGACAACCCCCGGCTGCTGGTGCGCGCCGCCGACCACCGCGAACGCCGGCGCCGGCGTGGGTTGGGCGAGTCGCCGGCCAAGGTGACGATCACGGGAAGCGGCCGCCTGGACCCGGGCAGCAACTTCTTCACGACCGGGCAGAGCGAGAAGCTCGTCTACTGCGCCAGCAGGTCGGTGTCGCGGACACGCGACCGCCTCGGCGGCGTCGCCACCGTGGTCGACGGGGGTGACCCGATCGACATGGTGGACGTGTCGCTCGACCTGGGGCGACGGGGCCTGCGGCGGCTGATGGTCGAGGGCGGAGGTCAGATCCACACCCAGTTCCTGACCGCCGACCTCGCGGACGAGCTGCACCTGGTGGTCGCACCGTTCTTCGTGGGCGATCCGCGCGCCCACCGCTTCGTGGGTGCCGGCACCTTCCCGTGGCACCCGGGGAACCGGGCTCACCTGGCCGAGACCCGCCAGATGGGTGACGTCGTCCTGTTGCGCTACCTGCTCACCAAGCGCCCTGCCGTGGTGGGCTCAGGGAGCGCGCCATGACGCCGTCTGTCACGCCCGCCACCATCCGCCGCGAGGTCCCGCTGCCGCTGCGACTCTCCAGTGGAGCCGTCGTCGACGGGCGGGTCTACACCTTCGACGGCCTCGCGGACGGGCTGGAGCACCTGGTGGTGGCGCTGGGCGACCGCGCCGCGGATCCGGCGGCGACTGCCTCCGTGCCGCTGGTCCGGCTGCACAGCGAGTGCCTCACGGGGGACGTGCTCGGCAGTGCGCGGTGCGACTGCGGCCCCCAGCTGACCGAAGCCGTCACTCGTCTCCACGAGGCCGGGGGCTACCTGGTCTACCTGCGCCAGGAGGGGCGGGGGATCGGCCTCTACAACAAGATCGACGCCTACGCCCTGCAGGACGTCGGGCTGGACACGTTCGAGGCCAACGAGGCGCTCGGGTTCGGTCCCGACGAGCGGACGTACGGCGTCGCCGCCCAGATGCTGCTCGGCCTCGGCGTCGACCGGGTCGACCTGCTCACCAACAACCGCGAGAAGGCGGCGCAGCTGGAGCGAGGTGGGGTCCGGGTGAACCAGTGTCTGTCCACCGGAGTGCACCTCTCACCAGCCAACGGGCGCTACCTGGTCGCCAAGGCCGGCCGCGGGCACCGGCTCCCGGGATTGACCGCGGGCCCGTGAGTGCAGCCCGACCTGGTCAGGCAGCCAGGTCGGGGTCGCCCAGCCGCCGGAGGCGCTGCAGGGCCTCCCGCTCGAGCTGACGCACGCGTTCGGCGGAGATGCCGTGCTTCACGCCGATGTCGGCCAGCTTGTGCTGGCGACCGTCGGTGAGGCCGTAGCGCGAGCGGATGATGTCGGCCGAGCGCTCGTCGAGCTGGCCCACCAGCGCGTTCAGCCGCTCGCGGGACTCGGTGTCGAGCATGTTGAGGTCGGGCCCGGGGGTCGACTCCTGGGCGATCAGGTCACCCAGGGAGGTGTCGCCGTCCTCGTCGACGGGCGTGTCGAGGCTGACGTGCTCGCGACCCCACGCCATCAGGTCGTAGACCCGGTCGACGTCCATGCCGAGCTCGGCGGCGATCTCCTCGGGCTCGGGGTCACGGCCGAGCTGGCGCTCGAGGGTACGACGGGCGCCGCCGACCTGGTTGAGCTCCTCGACCACGTGGACCGGCAGCCGGACGACCCGGGCCTGCTGGGCGATGCCCCGGGTGATGGCCTGCCGTACCCACCAGGTCGCGTAGGTGGAGAACTTGTAGCCCTTGGCGTAGTCGAACTTCTCGACGGCGCGGATCAGGCCGGTGTTGCCCTCCTGGATCAGGTCGAGCATGGGCATCGCGGCCCGACCGTACTTCCGGGCGATCGAGACGACCAGCCGGAGATTGGCGGTGATGAAGGTGTCGATGGCGCGCTGGCCTTCCTCGGCCAGCCACTCGAGCTCTTCGCGCGAGGCCCGCAGGGGAGCGCCACCCTTGGCGCGGGCGACCCGTCCGGTGTCGAGCAGGTGCTGCGCCATGAGACCGGCCTCGATGGTCTTGGCCAGGTCGACCTCGGTCGCGGCATCGAGCAGCGGGTTGCGCGCGATCTCGTCCAGGTAGAGCCCGACGCTGTCGCGGCCCTCGATCTCGCGGGCCCCGGCCGTTGCTGTGCGTGTCGCCATGGTGCCGCCCCTTTCCCTCGTCATCACTCAACGATTCCGAGCCTCAGGAGATTCCCGACGTGGGAACTCGGGAGGAGTTCGGAGTCCTTGCCCGAAACGACGGGTGAGCACCCCCAGAAGTTGCCTTCGGCGACAACTCTCAGGGACTTCTCAGGGGACGTCGTGCCCGGTGGCGGCGAGACCCATGCGGTCGAGGATCCAGGCGAGGCTGAACGCACGGTCCTTCCACGACTTGTAGCGCCCGGAGACACCGCCGTGCCCGGCCGCCATCTCGGTCTTGAGGAGGAAGGGGCCGCCGTCGGGTGCGCTCGCCCGCAGTCGGGCGATCCACTTGGCGGCCTCGACGTACATCACCCGGGTGTCGTGCAGGGAGACCTCCGCCAGGATCGGCGGGTAGGTGAGAGCCGCCACGTTGTCGTAGGGAGCGTAGGACGCGATGTAGTCGTAGGCCTCGGCGTCGCCCTCGGGGTTGCCCCACTCGTCGTACTCGATGACCGTCAGCGGCAGGCTGGAGTCGAGCATGGTCGTCAGGTTGTCGACGAACGGGACCCCCGCGACGATGCCCGCGAAGGCCTCCGGGTCGAGGTTGGCGACCGCGCCCATCAGCAGCCCGCCCGCGCTGCCGCCCTCGGCGACCAGGACGTCGGAGCGGGTCAGCCCCTCGTCGACGAGGTGGTGGGCGCAGGCGACGAAGTCGGTGAACGTCGATCGTTTGGCGAGCATCTTGCCGTCGTCGTACCACCGCCGGCCCATCTCGCCGCCGCCGCGGACGTGGGCGATCGCGAACCCGGCACCGCGGTCGAGCAGCGAGAGCCGGGCGATCGAGAAGTAGGGGTCCATCGAGATCTCGTAGGCGCCGTAGCCGTAGAGCAGCACGGGGATGGGGCCGTCGTCGGTGGCACCACGGCGGCACACGAACGAGATCGGGACCCGCTCCCCGTCCTCGGCGGTCGCCCAGAGCCGGCGCTCCTCGTAGTCGGCCGGGTCGTACCCACCCAGCACGGGAGTACGCCGGAGCAACCGCAGGTCGCGCGCGGCGACGTCGTAGTCGTAGACCGAGGCCGGCACCGACAGTGACGTGTAGCCGAGCCGGATGACGGGGGCGTGGAAGTCGGGGTTGCCCGACGAGCCGACGGTGTAGATCTCCTGGTCGAACTCGATGAGGTGGTCGTCGACGATGCCTCCGGCGCCCTCGGCTGTCGGGTCGAGGGTCAGGATCCGCAGCTGGGTGAGCCCCTCGCTGCGCTGGTGGACGACGAGGTGGCCGGCGAAGGCGTCGACGTCCTCGAGCCGGACTGCCGGGTCGTGGGCGAGCAACGGGCGCCAGTCCTCGGCCGCGGTGGGTGCGATCGGGGCGGTGCCGAGCTCGAAGTCGGGTCCGGTGTGGTTGTGCAGGACCAGCAGCACGTCCTCACCGGCCAGGACGGCGTGCTCCACGCCGTACTCCAGGCCCTCGCGTCGCTCCGCGAACACCCACCAGCCGCGGTCCGGGTCGTCGGTGTCGAGCAGCCGGACCTCGGTCGTGGTCTTCGAGCTGGACACGATCTGCATGAAGCGGTCGGTGCGGGTGCGCCCGACGCCGGTCCAGAAGCGGGCGTCGGTCTCGTGGTGGACCAGCTCGTCCTCGGCCTGGCTGGTGCCGAGCCGGTGGCGCCACACCTTGTCCGGGCGCCAGGACTGGTCGACGGTCGCGTAGTAGAACGACGCGCTGTCGGGGTGCCAGGTGGCACCGCCGAGGACGCCCGTGATCTCGTCGCCGGCCAGGTCGCCGGTGCGCAGGTCCTTGACGCGGATCGTGTAGCGCTCGTCGCCGGTCGTGTCGGTCGCGTAGGCGAGCAACCGGGTGTCGGGGCTGACCGCCGAGCCGCCCAGCGAGAAGAACTCGCTGTCGCCGGCGAGCTGGTCGAGGTCGAGCAGCACGTCCTCGCCCGGCAGGGCCGGCTGGTCGGGGGCGCAGTCCTGGTCGGGCTGCGGTGGCGTCCACTCGGCCGGGTCGGTGACGGGGACCCGGCAGGTGGCGCCGTACTCGCGACCCTCGAAGGAACGGCCGTAGTACCAGTAGCCGCGGTTGCGGGTGGGGACCGACAGGTCGGTCTCGAGGGTGCGCGCCTTGATCTCCCCGAAGATGGCCTCGCGCAGGTCGGCGAGGTGGGCGGTGGCCTGCTGGGTGTGGTCGTTCTCGGCCTCGAGGTGGGCCAGCACGTCCGGGTCCTCGTTGTCCCGCAGCCAGTCGTACTCATCGACGCGGGTGCGGCCGTGGTGGGTGGTGGTGACCGGCCGGCGGTCGGCCACGGGCGCGGTGAGGGCGGGCTGCGACATGCCGCCAATCTAGAGTGCGGGTGATGGAGGCTCGCAGCCAGGAGCAGGTGACCGACCCCGCCGATCCGCTCGTCGACGAGCTGGTGGAGCGGCAGTTCCACTGGCGGGTGCGTCACCGGTACCCCGACGAAGCGGCCGGTCGCGCGGCGGCCCGGGAGCTGGTGCTCGACCTGCTGCCGAGCTCGCGGCTGATCCGGACGCCGGTCGGCTTCGTGTGGCTCGGCGCCGAGGGTGAGCAGACCCCGGTCTACGACGTGCGGGCCGATGACGTCGCCGACGTCCCCGCCCTGCGTGCCCTCGCGGCGGAGCTGGCGACCGGGCCGCTCCTGGCGAGCGTGATCCCGGGAGAGCCGAGCCGGGAGGCGTTCGTCGCCGGCGAGCCGTTCCGGCTGATGGCGACCAACATGCGGCTGGACGTGACCGCGCCGGTGCCGGGGGAGGAGCTGGCGGCACGGGCGACCGTGGTGCCGATGACGCAGGACGAGCTGGCGGCGTACCGGACCGGCGCGGTGGCGACGTACGCCCGCACCCGCGAGGAGGCCGGGGAGTCGGCTGCGCTGGCTCGCGCGAAGTCCGAGGAGTCCTTCGCCGAGATGCTGCCCGAGGGTCGCCCGGCCCCGGGCCAGCACCTCTTCAGTGTGCGCGAGGACGGCGAGCCCGCCGGCGTGCTGTGGGTGTGCGAGCGCTGGCCGGCCCAGGCCTTCGTCTACGACGTCGAGGTCGACGAGGCGTTCCGTGGCCGTGGTCTCGGCGCGGCCGCGATGGTGCACGCTGCGCTCTGGACCCGGGAGCGCGGCATGGCCTGGCTCGGCCTCAACGTCTTCGGGCCCAACACGCACGCCCGGGCCCTCTACGAACGTCTCGGCTACCAGGTCGAGGAGGAGCACTTCGTCCACAGCGTGCCGTGAAATCTGTGGAGGAACGGTCCACTCCTGTGCACTCACGGGCCGGATCTGTGGAGGCGGTTGTGGGACTGAAGGAATGTTGGCCGAACCCCTTGCGCAGGGTCGCCCGGGCCCCGTAGAACTCTCCCTACCAACCCGCCGCTCGCGGAGGGTTGGGGATCGAATCGGACAGAAGATCCGTACGGCGAGCTTGCTCGCCGCGTCGGCCCGGTGACGGGGTCGGCGGGGTCGGGAGGCCGGTTCGGTGGACCGGGCGTCACATCACCGGTCAAAGCCGAGGGGCCCCTGATGCTCATACCATCAAGGGCCCCTCACCCTTTCTGCACCGCCGAATCTAGCGGCTACTCCGGCTCCGGGGGCCGCCACGCCTGCAGCTCGGGGCAGTCCACGGCGTACGACCGCACCGGTCCGGGAGCGGTCTCGGCGGTCTCGAAGCGCACGGTGACCACGCCGCGGCCCGACCCCCAGACCCAGCCACGGCCCATCTCGTCGTGGACGACGTCCATCCCGGGGGCCCAGACCGAGCGGCGCAGGCTCGGCGGCTCCACGACAGGCCCCGGCTCCTCCTCGTCGGTCTCGGGGCCGAACAGGTCGTCCTGGATCCAGTCGGCCAGCCCGGACACGCCCACCCCGAGGAGGCGTACGCCGCCGGAGGTGTCGAGCTCGGCGAGCAGGGCGCGGGCCACGCGCCCGATGGTCGGGGCGCGGTCGGTCGGCGAGTGGAGGGTGCTGGAGCGGTTGAGGGTGGTGAAGTCGTGGAGCCTCACCTTGATCGTCACCGTGCGGCCCGACATCCCGTGCTTCTGCAGCCGCTCGGCGACCTGGGTCGCCTGCCGGGTCAGCAGTCCCTCCATGAGCTTGCGGTCGGTGAGGTCGGTGTCGTAGGTGCCCTCGACCGACACCGACTTGGTCTCGCGCTCCGGTTCGACGGCCCGGTCGTCCTCGGCGCGGGCGAGCGACCACAGGCCGGCGCCGTGGGCGCGGCCCAGCAGCCGGACCAGCTCGTCCTGGCTGATGGTCTCGAGCTCGGCGACGGTGTGGATGCCCGCACGCCGCAACCGCTCCGCGGTGGCCGGCCCGACGCCGGGGATGACCGTGACGTGCATCGGTCGCAGGAGCTCCACCTCTGTCCCCGGCGCCACGATCACCAGACCGCCGGGCTTGTCGAGGTCGCTGGCGACCTTGGCGATGAACTTCGAGGTCCCGATCCCGACCGACGCGGTCAACCCGCCGGTGGCGTCGGTGACACGTGCCCGCAGGTCGTCGGCGAAGGCCCGCAGGGTGTCGGGCTCGTGGTCGGGCAGGTCGGCTGCGGCCAGGTCGACGAACGCCTCGTCGAGCGACAGCGGCTCGACGAGCGGGGAGACGCCCCGCAGCAGGTCCATCACCGCGCGGCTGGCGTCGCGGTAGGCGTGGAAGCGGCCGGTCAGGAACGCCGCGTGGGGACACCGGGAGCGGGCCTCGCGTGTCGACATGGCCGAGTGCACCCCGTAGGCACGCGCCTCGTAGGAGGCCGTCGAGACGACCCCACGTCCCCCGACCCCGCCGACGACGACGGGCTTGCCCCGGAGGGACGGCTTGTCGCGCTGCTCGACGGCGGCAAAGAACGCGTCGAGGTCGAGGTGCATCACCGATGCGACCGACCGCATGCTCTGCTCCTTTCTGGAGCAACCTACTCGGGGCCACTGACGGTCCACAGAACGCACACCGGGCGAGTTCTCCACAGGTGCCGCGACCGACGACCCTCCCTGACGGCCACCCCGGGAAAGGTCATCGACATGACCGCACCCACCACGCTGACCGCCCGCGATCCGGAGGACCTGCTCGCCGTCGTGCGCGTCGTCCTCGGCTTCGAGCCCGCCGACTCCGTCGTCATGCTGACGCTCGGGGCGCGACATGCGTGCCATGCGCGGGTCGACCTGCCCCGCGACGTCGGTGACCTGGCCGAGGTCGTCGACCTGCTGCTGAGCCCGGCGGTCAGGCACGGCGCGGAGCAGGTCGTGTTCGTGCTGTTCAGCGACGACGACCAGCTGTGCCGGCGGACCGGCCGGGCCCTGCGTCGGCGGTTCGAGCGCGCGGGGGTCGGCGTGCTGGACGCGCTGCGCGTCCACGACGGGCGCTGGTACGTGCTCCTCGGTGCCGCGGCCTCCGGGGACGGCGTGCCCTACGACGTGTCGGCCCACCCGTTCGTGGCGGCCGCGGTGCTCGACGGCCGGGTGCTGCACGACTCGCGGGACCAGCTCGCGGCGACGCTCGACAGCCGCCCGGACGAGGTCGCCGCCATCGAACGGGCGCTGCCGTTGCCGCGGGCGTCCGGCACGTGGGTGGCGCGGCGGGTCTCTCAGCACGCGATGGGGTCGACGGCACCCACGGATGCCGTGGCCGCGCGGCTGCTGCTGTCCGTGAGCGACCCGTCGGTCCGCGACGCGGCCTGGGCAGGGATGTCCCGGGAGACGGCCCGGCGACACGTCGAGCTCTGGTCGGGCCTCGTGCGTCGGTGCCCCGACGACCTGCTGCCCCACGCCGCCGGGGTGCTCGGCTTCGCGGCATGGCTGGCCGGCGACGGGGCGCTCGCGTGGTGCGCCGTCGACCGGGGTCGCGAGGTCGACCCCGACCACTCGCTGCTGTCCCTGGTGGCGGACCTGCTCCAGGGAGCAGTACCGCCCTCGGCCTGGGAGCGTCGCTCACCTGAGCTCGGTCCCGCGTCGTGACAGGGCTCGCCGGGAGGCGATTTCCTCCCTAGTGTCAGGGCATGGGTGACGAAGTAGCCGCACAGGAGTTCTCCCGCGCCGACCGCACCCGGCACCGGGAGAAGGTCCGACGCTGCCTCGACGTGTTCGCCCGGATGCTGCGGGAGGCCCGCTTCGACACCGACGACCCGATGACGGGACTCGAGGTCGAGCTCAACCTGGTCGACGACGTCGGCGACCCCGCCCTCAAGAACATCGAGGCGCTCGCCGCGATCGCCGACCCGGAGTTCGTCACCGAGCTGGGCTCGTTCAACATCGAGATCAACGTCCCTCCGGAGCGGCTGCGGGAGGGGGGTCTCTCCACCTTCGAGAAGACCCTGCGCGACAGCCTCAACGACGCGGAGTCCAAGTCGGCCGAGGTCGGCGCCCACATGGTGATGATCGGCATCCTGCCGACCCTCGCCGAGGGGCACCTCGCCCTCGACAGCATCACGCCCAACCCTCGTTACCGGCTGCTCAGCGAGCAGATCATGGCCGCCCGCGGCGAGGACATCTCGATCGCGATCTCCGGTCCCGAACGGTTGGTCACGACGGCCGACTCGATCGTGCCGGAGGCCGCCTGCACCAGCACCCAGTTCCACGTGCAGACCTCGCCCGACCAGTTCGCGGAGTACTGGAACGCCTCGCAGGTCATCGCCGCGATCCAGGTCGCGGTCGGAGCCAACTCGCCCTACCTGCTCGGCAAGGAGCTGTGGCGCGAGACCCGGATCCCCCTGTTCGAGCAGGCGACCGACACCCGCAGCGAGGAGCTGAAGGCGCAGGGCGTGCGGCCCCGAGTGTGGTTCGGCGAGCGGTGGATCACCTCGGTGTTCGACCTGTTCGAGGAGAACGTGCGCTACTTCCCGGCGCTGCTGCCCATCACCGAGGACGAGGACCCGCTCGAGGTGCTCGAGGACGGGCGCACACCGACGCTGCAGGAGCTGCGACTCCACAACGGCACCATCTACCGCTGGAACCGGCCCGTCTACGACGTGGTCGACGGGGTGCCCCACCTGCGGGTGGAGAACCGGTGCCTGGGTGCCGGCCCGACCGTGGTCGACCTGATCGCCAACGCGGCCTTCTACTTCGGCCTGGTGCGCTCCCTCGCCGAGAGCGAGCGGCCGCTCTGGTCCCAGATGTCGTTCTCCGCGGCCGAGGAGAACTTCCACGCCGCCTCCGAGTTCGGGATCGAGACCCAGGTCTACTGGCCCGGGATCGGCCAGGTCCGCGCCACCGAGCTGGTGCTGCGACGGCTGCTGCCGCTGGCCCAGGAGGGTCTGGCGTCATGGGGGGTGGAGCAGGCGGAGTCCGACCGTCTGCTCGGGATCATCGAGCAGCGCTGCCTGACCGGCACCAACGGCGCCGAGTGGTTCGCGCAGCGGATGCACGACCGCTCCGACCTCGATCGCTACGACGCGCTGCGGGCCACGTTGGAGGACTACCGCGCCAACATGCACACCAACGAGCCGGTGCACACCTGGGAGTGACGGGCGGATCGGTCAGTCCCTGATCCGCTTCCACTCTCGGCGCAGGTCGCTCCGGGGATCCCACCAGCCGTGGCGGGTGACCACGACCCAGGACAGGTCAGTGCCCGCCTCGGCCCAGGCGGTGCGGGCGGCGGCGAGCCAGGCCAGGTCGACGTCGTGGGGGAGCAGCGCGCCCGGCCGGGTCAGCCACACCAGCGGCTCCGGGTCGCGGGAGCGCGCCAGCAGCGCTCCCATCAGGTCGGCCCGAAGCGCATGGTCGGTGCCGTGCACGGGCGCGGCCACCGACTGCTCGCGCACGCCGGGGCGGCCGACGTGGACCACGGGCGCGAACCGGCGGCGACGTTCGCCGGACGCGTGGCGGCGTACTGCCTCGCGGAGCAGGAGCGCCGCGACGCGGGGCACCGGGTCCTCGAGGAGGGGCATGACTCCAGCCTGCCGGAGCCGGCGTGCGGCGGGGTGAGTCCTCCACAGGCTGCCCCTCGTGGCCGGGAGCCGGTAGCGTGCCCAGTGCCGGGGCCCGGATGGGGCCGCACCAGCCTGAGGAGGGTCTATGGGGACCGTGGTCGTGGGTTACGTGCCCAAGCCGGAGGGTGAAGCTGCCCTGAACAGCGCCATCTCGGAGGCGAAGCTCCGCAACGCCAAGGTCGTGGTCGTCAACTCCCATCGGGGCGGCAGCGAGTTCGACGGCGAGGCCTCGGCCAAGGTCGAGGCCGAGATGGAGAGCATCCGTGCCCGCCTCAAGGAGGCCGGCGTGGACCATGAGGTCCGCCAGCTGGTGCGTGGCTTCGAGCCTTCCGAGGACCTCATCGGCATCGCCGAGGACGCGGACGCCGAGCTGATCGTGATCGGCCTGCGGCGCCGCTCACCGGTCGGCAAGCTGATCCTGGGCAGCAACGCCCAGCGGATCCTGCTCGACGCCAAGTGCCCGGTCCTCGCGGTCAAGGCCGACTGACCGTCCACGCTCCGGCCGGCGACCGGGTCCGACGCCGTCGCGGTCAGCGAAGCGCCCGGGCCAGGATCACCTCGACGAATGCCCCGGGGTGGGTTGCGTGCGGCAGGTGGCCCGCGCCGGCGTACACATGGCGCTGGGCGTGCGGGAGCTCCTGGGCGATGCGATCGAGGATCGGAGCGAACATCGGTGGGCTCTGGTCGCCGTGGGTGAGCAGCACCGACTCGGGGCACGTCGCCAGCGCGTCCAGATCGAGGCCGAGGCACTCCGGGTCGCGCAGCTCGTCCAGGAAGGTCGGAGCGTTCCGGACGAACGTCTGCCGGACGGGTTCGGGGAGCTGCCCCCACTGCCCCGGGCCGAGAGCGATCGTCTCGACGAACCGTTGGGCTGCTGCGGCGTGCTCCCCGGCTTCGAGAAGGTGCCGCACGGGTGTGATGCGCTCCTCGAACGCCGCCAGGAGCGGTTCGAGTGCCGGATCGCCTGACAGGACGAGTACGCCGGGCGGTTCGTGCACGGCGATACCTCGAACCAGGTCCGGGCGGGTGGAGGCCAGTCGCAGTGTGATCAGCGCGCCGTAGGAGTTGCCGCACACGAAGGCCGGGGCCAGGTCGAGAGCCTCGATCAGCGCCGCCAGGTCCGTGACGTCCTCGTGCACCGAGCCCTGGCTGGCCGGCCGCTCGCTGCGGCTGTGACCGCGCCGATCGTAGGTGACGACCGAACACGAGTCCGCGAGCCGGGGCACCACCGGCAGCCAGTTGTCCGCATCGCCCCACGAGCCGTGGACGAGAACCAGGCTGGGTCCTGATCCCGCTGTGGAGTAGTAGAGGTCGACCCCGTTCACCGTTGCCGTCGCCATCTCGTTCCCTCCTCAGCTGCTGGTGAAGTCCCGCTCGATCCCGTCGACCTCACACCTCCCATGGTGGGCCGAGCACGTCTGCGGAGGCATCGGCAGAACTGCCCATCTCCGACCTCTCCGGGGTTGCGAGATACTCGGCCCATGGCGATCCACATCACCGGCGACGACCGTGCCGACCAGGTGCTCACCGACTCCCCGTTCGCGCTGCTCGTCGGGATGATGCTCGACCAGCAGTACCCGATGGAGCATGCGTTCCGCGGGCCGGCCAAGGTGCTCGACCGGTTCGGGAGCATCGACCCGGCCGCGATCGCGGCTGCCGACCCGGAGCCGTTCGCCGCGCTGTGTGCGACCCCGCCGGCGATCCACCGGTTCCCCGGGTCGATGGCGGCGCGGCTCCAGGAGCTGGCGCGGATCGTCACCGAGGAGTACGACGGTGACGCCTCGCGGATCTGGACCGACGCGGCCGACGCCGGGGACCTGATGAAGCGGATGCAGGCGCTGCCGGGCTTCGGGAAGCAGAAGGCGCAGATCTTCGTGGCCCTCCTGGCCAAGCAGCTCGACGTGCGCCCCGACGGATGGGAGCGGGCCGTCGGCGCCTACGCGGAGGACGGCTACCGGTCGGTCGCCGACGTCGTGGACCCCGCGTCGCTGCAGAAGGTGCGCGACCACAAGAAGGAGATGAAGGCCCAGGCGAAGGCCGGTCGCTGAGGGGCACTCCCCGGGTTCGGTCCGGCTTCGCCCGCGTGGCACAATGGGCCGCTGCGGCTGTTGACATCACCGGGCTTTGCCGCGCCCTGTGCCCCTGACGAGAGGTGTTCGTGTCCTCGAACGCGCGCAAGCAGCTTCCCGCCGAGGTGCTGGCACACCCCGCGGTGCTGGCCCTGATCGAGTCGGGTCAACCGACCGGCAGCATCACCCCGGAGGAGGTCCGCCGGGCCAGTGAGGACGCGGCCGTCGAGCCGCGCCACCTCAAAGCGCTGCTGGCCCACCTCAGCGGCCTCGGCATCTCGGTGAGCATTCCCGCCGGCACCCGCGTCCTCGCCGCGACGACGGCCCGCAAGACCGCCACGGCGAGCGCCAAGAAGGCGCCGGCCAAGTCCACGGCGAAGAAGGAGCCGGCCAAGAAGGCGCCCGCGAAGACCGCGGCGAAGCCGGCCGCGAAGAAGGCTGCCCCCGCGTCGCCCAAGAAGGACACCGCGAAGACCGCCGCCAAGAAGGCGCCGGCCAAGAAGGCCGCCACGAAGGCCTCCGCCGCTCCCGCCGCAGACGCACCTGTCGTCGGCCCGGACGGCAAGAAGATCCTCCCCGACGTCCCCGACGAGCAGTTCGAGAAGGACGTCGCGACCGACCCGACCATCAAGGAGGACGAGAAGGACGCGTCGTTCGTCGTCTCCGACGCCGACGACACCGGCGAGCCCGAGCAGCAGGTCATGGTCGCCGGCGCCACCGCCGACCCGGTCAAGGACTACCTCAAGCAGATCGGCAAGGTGCCGCTGCTGAACGCCGAGATGGAGGTCGAGCTCGCCAAGCGGATCGAGGCCGGCCTGTTCTCGGAGGAGAAGCTGGCCAAGGGCGGCAAGGTGAGCGCCAAGCTCCTCGAGGAGCTGGAGTGGATCGCCGAGGACGGCCGTCGCGCCAAGAACCACCTGCTCGAGGCCAACCTCCGGCTCGTCGTCTCGCTCGCGAAGCGCTACACCGGCCGCGGCATGCTCTTCCTCGACCTGATCCAGGAGGGCAACCTCGGACTGATCCGTGCGGTCGAGAAGTTCGACTACACCAAGGGCTACAAGTTCTCGACCTACGCCACCTGGTGGATCCGGCAGGCGATCACCCGGGCCATGGCCGACCAGGCCCGGACCATCCGGATCCCCGTCCACATGGTCGAGGTCATCAACAAGCTGGCGCGCGTGCAGCGGCAGATGCTGCAGGATCTCGGTCGCGAGCCCACGCCCGAGGAGCTCGCCAAGGAGCTCGACATGACCCCCGAGAAGGTCATCGAGGTCCAGAAGTACGGCCGCGAGCCGATCTCGCTCCACACCCCGCTCGGTGAGGACGGCGACTCCGAGTTCGGCGACCTGATCGAGGACTCCGAGGCGATCGTCCCGGCCGACGCGGTGTCGTTCACCTTGCTCCAGGAGCAGCTCCACGCGGTCCTCGACACGCTCTCCGAGCGTGAGGCGGGCGTGGTCTCGATGCGGTTCGGGCTCACCGACGGTCAGCCCAAGACCCTCGACGAGATCGGCAAGGTCTACGGCGTCACGCGCGAGCGGATCCGGCAGATCGAGTCGAAGACGATGTCGAAGCTGCGCCACCCGAGCCGCTCCCAGGTCCTGCGCGACTACCTCGACTGAGGGGGAACGCATGCGGCTATGCCCCAGATGGGGCATGTCCGCGGTGCTCCGGCCTCCCTGCGCCGAGGTCCGGGGCTGACAGGAAGAGCGCAGTCGCCCGCGCAGCGCCCGATCACTGGCTGCCCAGCGAGCGGGTGCCCCGTTTGAGCTGCCGGCGTCCTACCCAGTGTGGTGAGGGTTCACCCCGTATGAGTAGCTTCGGTCGACAGGGGTGACTCTACGCCTGCGTTACGGCGGTCGCGAGTTCGACGACAGCGACTCGCCTCAGGCCCGGGCCTGATCGAGGTCGCGCCCAGAACCGCAGGCGACCGAGGCGCCGCACGTCTGATCTGTGTGGGGGGCCGGGCACCCCGGCTCACCCGTCAGGCTGCGCATGCGGGTGGCGTCGATGCGCACCGTGGTCGTGGCGCTGGTGTTGCCGAAGGACACGACCGCGCTGCAGGTGCTGCCGTCCGGGGCGACCTCGCAGGTGCGGACGGTGCCACGGATCCACTCGCCGCCGACCAGGATCTCTGTCGGCGTCGGTCGTACTCGGCTCATGCCGGTGCTCGCTCTCGCGGGGGGACGAAAGAACGAGTCCGAGTCTGGCATGTCGGGTCAGGCAATCGTGCCAGTGTTACTGCCTTGTGGATGACCGACCGAGGGGACAGGAAGTGCCTGCTCCGGGGTGGGACTCCGGGTGGCGATACTGTCCGGTCAGGCAGGCACCACCAGTGGTGTGCCCGCGACCGGGTCCGCGACGATGACGCACTGCATGCCGAAGACCAGTTCGACCAGACGGGCGGTGATGACGTCCGACGGTGGCCCTTCGGCCAGGATCCGGCCCTCGTGCATGGCGATGACGTGGTCGGAAGCGGCACGCGAGGTTGAGCTCGTGAGCACCACCACGATGGTCTTCCCGGACTGGGCGTTCAGCCGGCGCAGCAGGCGCAGTAGCTCGACCTGGTGGTTGATGTCCAGGTAGGTCGTGGGCTCGTCGAGGAGCAGCAGGTCGGTCTCCCGGGCAAGCGCTATCGCGACCCAGACGCGCCGTCGCTGGCCCCCCGAGAGCTGGTGCACGCGGCGATCGACCAGGTCGGCGGTGTCCGTGGCGTCGAAGGCCCGGGCCACCGGGGCCTCGTCAGCGGGAGTCCAGCGGCGGAACCAGCCCTGATGGGGGTAGCGGCCGCGGCTCACCAGGTCGCCGACGGTGATCCCTCGGGGGCGACTCTGGGCAAGGAAGCCCAGCTCACTGGCCACCTTCCGGCGGCCCAGGTCGGCCAGGGACCGTCCTCCGAGCGTCACCTCGCGCGCGCGGGGGTGGCACCGTCTACTTTGCGAGTGTGCGTCAGCCCTCGAGCGGGACTTCGACGACACTGCCGCCGACCGGGACGGTCATGGTGCCGGAGGGCGTGGTGACCTGCACATCGAGCGGCGCGGCGTACCCGTTGGCGTCCACCGTGACCCGGCGCCACAGATACAGCACCACGGAGCCCGTGCCGTCGACCGTGGCCAGCTGCTGCACCCCGTCGGGGGCGACGATCTCGGCACGGACCTGGGTGGCAACGCCGCCCTTGCGGGTCAGGATCCCGGCGAGCGCGCCGAAGGCAGGCTTGCGTTGCCAGGTGGTCGGATCGAGCGAGGGCGTGGCGATCAGCCCGAGGTTGGCCTCGAGGTCGGAGTCGGTCGGGTCCGGATCGTCGGTGGTCTCGAAGTAGGACACGTAGCTGCCGCGGAGGAAGTATTCAAGCGCCAGCTTGGGGGTGTACGCCGCCTGCTGCGCCTCGGTGACCGCCTTGGCGCCGCCGGTGTAGTTGGCGGCGGTGAAGTAGCCGGCCTCGGTGCACCACTGGGTGGCTTCGGCGTTCGGGAACGTGTCGCGCATGGCGTCGAGAGTTCGGTCGAGCTCCCACGTCGGGTCGCCGCCTCGCGGGTAGAGGTGGTAGGTGATCGTGTCGATCGTGTTGTGGGCAGACCAGACCGTGCCGGTGCCGTCGGTGTACCGCACGGCCGCGACCTTCTCGGCGTCGCGACGGAACTGCGCTGTGTCGCCATCCCACAGGGCGGGGGAGCCGACCTTGACCTGGTGGCTCATCCGGGCGTTGGCGGCGGCCACGGCCCTCGTGAGGGGCACCAGGTTGTCGCGCACAGTGCGCAGCGCCCAGTCCGCCGGGAGCGGCGCGACGCCGCCCCGCACATGGTTCGGCTCGTTCCAGCCCACCACCATCGGAACGTTCTCACCCCACCGCACGAGGTTCTCAGTCAGCCCGTTCCAGAACGCGGCGGTCTCGGGTCGGTAGCCGCCCTCGATCTGCCCGACGGTGAGGACGGTCTTGATGCCCATCGCGTGCAGCCGCGCGAGGTCGGCGATCTCGTCGCGGGCCGGGACGTACTTGGCGCTGACCCACTCCACGCCCAGGTCGTCGAGGGCCGCCTCGATGGCGGGCCGGTTGCCGTAGGTGGAGGTGTCGTAGTGGGGGAAGTCGCGGATTCCGACGTGGTTGGCGAGATCCTGGGCAGCCACCACGTCCAGCAGCGGCAGCGTTGTGAGTGCGAACGGGCTCATCAGCACAGTGGCGGCGGCGACGAAGGACATGGTGACGGCAGCGATCTTGGGTGCGGACTTGCGCTGCCTGTTCATGCCGCTCCGGTCTACCTGTCCGGGGCCTCTACGTCCAGACCCCAACGTGCAACCACAACCGCTATCGGCCATGGGAGGCGAGGTTGTAGAACTGTGGACGTCGACGCCGAGGATCCGGCACGGCGCTCTCTCTGGGCGAGAGAGTCCCGGCTCGCGACTCGCGGACAGACACGCACGATAGGGGTGTGCGGCGCAGATACCCGAAATTGGGGAGCCCGAGTCACGGGGGTCGTGTAGGCGGTGCACTCCCGTCAGTGTGTTAACGAACTCGCCGGATCCAGGCATCTGTCGCACAAGAGGAGAACTCCGTGATCACTGCATGGCGCTCAGTCCCTTCCGCACGTCGGTCGCGCACGTTACTCAAGGGGACTGTGCTGGCAGCGGCACTTATCTTGCTGGCGCCTGCGGCCGCTCAGGCCACGGTGAGCACAGTCCCAGACGGTACGGCCAAGGTGGCCGGGGGCGTCTACGGCATGGCGCTCGCCAACGGCAAGACCTACATTGGCGGCCAGTTCACTCGAGTTGGTGGCAAGGTGCGGGCCAACGTGGCAGCGGTCAACAACGCCGACGGGAAGGTGGATCCGACCTTCAACCCTGGCACTGATGGTCGTGTCCGTGCCGTGGCGGCCTCGGAGGACGGGACCATCATCTTCATCGGGGGCACGTTCACCACCGCCGGCGGTGAGCCGCACGCCAACCTTGCGGCGCTCGACGCGACCACTGGTGTGCCCATCGCCAACTGGTCGGCCGACACCACCGGTACGAACCCGGAGGTCTGGTCGCTGGCCGTCGAGGGCGACCGGCTCTACGTCGGAGGGCGCTTCGGCGGCATCGACGGGAGCCCCCGGAAACGATTGGCGCTGATCGACATCCCGACCGGCAACGTGGTGAACAGCTTCAAGCCAGCGCCGTCCGCCCATGTCACTGAGGTAGTGGTGAGCCCCGATGGTGGGACCGTGTTCGCCAGTGGCTACTTCACCTCCCTCGGTGGTCAGGGGCGCCTGTACGCCGGTGGGGTGGACGCCTCCACGGGCATCGCGACTCAGTGGAATCCGACTGGCAGCGGAGGCGCAACAATCACGATTGCGTTGAGCCCGGACGGCTCCCGGGTCTTCTATGGCACGTCGAACAACACCGTGTATGCCTACGACTGGGCCGCCTCAAATGACCCGGTCTGGTTAAAGAAGATGAGCGGCAACACGCAGGCGATCGTCGTCACCGAGGATGAGATGTGGATCGGCGGGCACTTCTCCCAGAGCACCACCGACCATCAGTCCCGCCCGTTCATCGCATCCGTCAATCCCACAACTGGCGCCCTGAATTCCTGGAACCCCGAATGTGCCGGCGGCAAGATGGGCGTGTGGGCCCTCGAGCACGACGGCACCCACCTGCATGCCGGCGGCATGTTCAGCACCTGGGCGGGACTCGCCCAACGCGGTTACGCCCGCTTCGCCGAACTGCCCTGACGGGAGCCAGCGTCGTTCGGAGCAATCAACCGTGCGTGTGAACTCGCCGGGAACAGTTGTCCTCAGTAGGGTTTCGTCGTGTGGCCCTGGACCGAACCCTCGACCGTCGTAGGCGGCTCACGCGGCTGAGCGGATGAGAGGGTCGGCCGCACTCCTCCTCGTGGGACTGGTCGCGGCCGGCTGCTCAGCCTCCGCGCCCCCGAGCAGCGATCCCACCCCGTCGTCGTCACCGTCGTCGGCAAGCCCCACGGAGCCGTCACCGTCCGGGTCCGCCTCCGCGACGCCGACCCGCGAACGGCCCCCGCCGCCGGTCCGGCCGGGCGAGTTCGACCCCGGACAGGCGATGGCGGTGGTGCGCCACCTCGCGGGCAACATCGGGCCCCGCCACGGGACCAGTCCCGAGTTCCGCGAGGCGGTGGTCTGGACCCACGGCTACTTCGAGCGGCTCGGCTACGACGTACGCCGGCAGGCCTTCGCCGTGCCCGCCGGGAACTCGTGGGGTGTCGACGTGCCGGCCGGGCCGTCGGTCAACGTGATCGCGACTCCGCGCGGGCTTCGACCCGACGGAGCCGCACCTGGTCGTCGGCGCCCACCTCGACACGGTGCCGCAGGCACCGGGGGCCGAGGACAACGGTTCCGGTATCGGCGTGATGCTGGCGTCCGCGGCGGTCGCGGCCGAGGCGCGCACCCGGCTGCCGGTGGTGTGGGTGGCGTTCGGGGCCGAGGAACCCCGCGGCGACGGCGACGACGACCACCACTACGGCTCCCGTGCGTACGTCGCGGCGCTGACCGGCCCGGAGCGGAGCGCCGTCCGGGGGATGGTGTCCATGGACCGCGTCGGTGTCGGCGCCACGGTGCCCGTGGGCTCCGCCTACGCGAGCGACCCCCTGCAGCAGGCGCTGCTGGACGCCGCTCGCAGCGCCGGGGCCGCCGCCACACCCGACCCCTTCCAGCGCAGCAGCGACCACTGGTCGTTCGTGCGCGCCGGCCTGCCCGGGGCCCGGCTCGGCAGCACGTCCTACGCCGCATACCACTCGGCGGCCGACGTGCCGTCCGTCGTCAACGCCGACCAGCTCGGCCGGACCGGCCGGATCCTGCTCGCGTGGCTGACCCCGGCCCGCCCATGAGGAGACCGTCTGGCGTCGTGGTCGCCGCGACCGGTGTCGCCGTGCTGGCCGCCGGCGTCGGCTGCTCGAGCGACTCGTCGCGCAGCGATCCCGCACCGGCGTCCCACGGCGACCTCGTCGTCCACACCCGCTCCGCCGACGCCCACGGACGGACCCACCTCCCCGCGCACCGCGGGGAGGCGTGAGCCGCTCACGATCGCGCTGGCCGGCGACGTCCACTTCGAGGGCGTGCTCGAGGGCCGGCTGGACCGACCGGCCACGGCACTGGCCCCGGCGACCGCGACGCTGGCGGCCGCCGACGTCGCGATCCTCAACCTCGAGACCTCCCTCGGCACCGGTGGCCGCCCCGAGCCGGGCAAGCGCTACACGTTCCAGGCACCGCCCGCGGCGCTCACGGCCCTCGCCGAAGCCGGCATCGACGTGGCCAGCATGGCGAACAACCACGCCCTCGACTACGGGCGGGCGCCGCTGTCCGGCACGTTCGAGGCCATCGAGACGGCGAGGTCGGCCGATCCGGCCGTGGCCGTCGTCGGGATCGGCCGCGACGTCGACGAGGCGTTCCGCCCGGCCCGGATCGAGGTGGCCGACACGGTCGTCGCCACCATCGGGGCCACCGTCGCCGACCAGGACCCCACCGCCGACCCCACCGGGCACTGGGCCGCCACCGCCGACCTCCGCCGGCACCGCCGACGCCATGCGCCCCGCTCGTCTGCTGGCGGCGGTCCGCCGGGCCGGGAGGTCGGCCGACGTGGTGGTCGTCTACCTCCACTGGGGCGTCCAGGGCGAGTCGTGCCCGAGCGACGCGCAGCGATCCCTGGCGGCAGACCTCGTCGAGGCGGGCGGCGACATCGTCGTGGGCAGCCACACCCACCTGCTCCAGGGCGACGGCAGACTCGGCGCCGGCTACGTCGCCTACGGGCTCGGTAACTACGCCTGGTACACCCAGTCGTCCGAGGCGACGCCGGCGACGGGGGTGCTCACCCTGACCGTGCGGCCTCCGGAGTCACCGGAAGCTCGGGCGAGGGTCGTCGACGCGGAGTGGGAGGGGGCGAGCATCGGCGCCGACGGCCTGCCCACGCCCCTGACCGGTGCCGCTGCGGCGGCGTTCGACTCCGACGTGCGGCGGCTGCGCGCGTGCGCGCGGCGCTGACGCCGTACGCCGGGTATTCAACTGGACTGCAACCTCTCCTAGAGGCGTAGCGTCTTGAGCAGAAGACCACGAAACTCCGAGGGAGCCCATCATGAACCGACTGCACACCCGGACCGCCACGGCGGCCGTGACCGTCCTGGCCCTACTCGCGCTCGCCGCGCCAGCCCACGCGGAGGAAGTGGTCGTCAACGACGGCGCCGACGCGAGCGCCTCACTGACCGACATCCGCAAGGTGCGGGTCGACCACGGCGACGACGACCTGTCGGTGCGGGTGAACTTCCCGGACCTGCGCAAGCAGGCCAACGCCTCGCTGAGCATCTTCATCGACAAGAACGCCGAGCGGCGGGGTCCCGAGTTCGGCCTCGGTGCGCCCCTCTTCAGCGGCGCCGACTACACCCTGTTGCGCATGAAGCGCTGGCAGTCCACCGGGCGGCGAGTGAACTGCGACTACGACCTGCAGCTCAAGTGGAAGAAGGACGTGCTGATCTTCACCGCAGACCGGGGCTGCTTCGGCGACGCCGAGGAGCTGCGGGTCGGGATGAAGATGAGGGACAACGCCGACGGCTCACACCCGATCACCGACTGGATGACCGGGCGCCGGAAGTTCACGCAGTGGCTCACCACCGGTGAGCCGACCTGAGGGCGGTCGGCTGACGGTTCAGGTGCCGTCGCGGCGTACTCGCCGGCGCAGCTGCCAGATGCGGAGCGTGCCGGCGATCGCCGCGAGGAACAGCCCGGCGACGGTGGCGATCATCAGCGCCACCGCGAGCGGGGTCTCGCCCTCCCAACCCAGGAACTTCACGGCCACCGGGTCGGTGTTCTGTGCGATGAAGATGATCAGCAGCACCAGCACGACCGCGCTGGCGACCACGGCGATCCAGAGACCGCTGGTGCGCGAGCCCCGCAACGGGTCGGCGGTGGTTTCCCGGGTGGCAGCCGGCTGCGAGGAGGGGGGCGCGTCGTCGGGTGCTGGCTCCTCGGTGCTCATGGGGCGACCCTAACCGCTGAGCAGCGACGACCGGCTCACCCTCCGGCGACCAGCCCGACGGCCAGCCCGCAGAGCACCAGACCCGCGGCCTGAGCGCGGTGGATGTGCTCGCGGAGGATCGTCGCCGCGAGGAGCACGGTGACGGCGGGATAGAGGGAGGCCAGCACGGCGGTGACCGTGAGCAGGCCCGACTGGGTGGCGAGCAGGAACGCGCCGGTGGCCGTCGCTCCGAGCACACCACTCACCGCGCCGAACGCCGCCGCGGGCTCCCGCGGGACCCAGCCGACGCGCAGCACCAGTGCCATGGCCACGATGACCCCGGCCGCCACGAGCTGGTTGAGGGCGAGCGGGAGGAAGCCGGCGGACTCCGGGATCTGCGCCAGGGCGGCGAAGAGGGAGCCGAAGCCGAGACCCGCCAGCACCCCGTCGAGGGCACCGCTGCTGCGGGGGCGGCCTCCCGCGACGTCCTCGGCCTCCGGGCTGCGGGCGACCAGCCAGATCCCGGGGAGGGCAGCGAGGATCCCGAGCCACACCAGCGCGGAGGGGCGTTCGCCGGTGGCGAGCCCGACCACCACGGGAACCAGCGCCGCTCCGACCCCCGAGACCGGGGCGACGACACCCATCCGGCCGGAGGCCAGGCCGCGGTAGAGGAAGCCGGTGCCGATGCCGTTCGCGATGCCGGCGACGAACGCCCAGGCCAGGTCGGTGCCCGTGGGGGAGCCGTCGATGAACGTGGTGAGGGCGAGCACGACGACGCCGCCCGCGAGCTGGGCGACCAGGGCGACGCTCCAGGGGCTGGCCCTCTTGGAGGAGACACCGCCCACGAAGTCGGACAGGCCGTAGGCCACGGCCGAGCCGAGAGCCAGCAGGATGGCGGTCATGTGACGCCCACGCCCACGCCCCAGGTGGCGACGGCGAGCAGCGCGGACATCAGCTCGATGAGGACGCTGAGGCCGACCGCGCCCAACGCGGCGCGGGTCGAAGGTCCGGCGGCCGCCGCGCCGACCCGCCGGCGCTCGGCGACGTACATCCCGAGCACGAAGCCGACGAAGAGTCCGATCACCGGGATGACGAAGAACCCGACGACGCCGAAGGCGACACCCGTCCACTGGGTGGAGCTGGGGATGCCGGCGCCCTTGAGCCGACGCCCGGGCAGGGCGTACTTGGCCACCGTCCCGACCAGGAGGAACGCGGCGGCGACGGCAAAGACGATCCAGCCTGCGCGGGTGCCCAGCTCGATCGCCCAGACCAGGATCGCCGCGAACACGAGCACGACGCCGGGCAGGACGGGGACGAGGATGCCTACGAGCCCGACGAGGATGGCCAGCGCCACCACGACCTCGAGCCCGCTCACGGGCGCCACTGTCCCACGCAGGGCCCCCCGGTCCCGAGACAGGCCCCTCGAGAAGACGAACGGCCCCGGACCGTGAGGTCCGGGGCCGGGAACGTCGTGGGGGTGGGTGTCAGCGTTCGTCCTCAGGCGCCACGGGCGGGGTGTCGGCGAGCTTGTGGGTCTCGTCCTGGACGGATGCTGCGATCTGACGGAGCTTGTCGCCGTGCTCGCGAGCGTGGTGGGCGCAGAAGTGCAGCTCACCGCCCGACTGCAGCTCGACGCGGAGGTAGGCCTGTGCTCCGCAGCGGTCACAGCGGTCTGCAGCACTCAGTGCGGAAGCACCGGGGGCAACGGCTGTATTCACATCGGCCTCATTTCTAGATCTCGTCTGTTCTGTCTGGAGAACGTAGCGAGCAGGCCCAAGATTCCCACCCCGGCGTGTCGCCCGACACGTCAATCCAACCACGCTGAGTTTGACGCGGTTGTGGGTGGTCAGGTTGCGGAATGGGCAGACTTGGTGACTTTTCTTGTCCACATCGTGACGTTCCCACGGTGCTGCGGCTCTGAAGTTGTGCTGCCCACGGTAGACCCGGGACGTCCGGGCCACCGGCAGGCGAGCCTGCTTCGGCGTACGGCGTGTCGTGGGTAGATTCGGAGCAGCAGCCAGCTCGGATCGGTCCCGCGGATCGATCGGGGACAGTTCAACTCGACACGGAGCTCGTCACCATCGCCGACAACACCTACAACGCGGCCCACCTCCTCGTCCTCGAGGGACTCGAGGCGGTGCGCAAGCGCCCCGGCATGTACATCGGCTCGACCGACACCCGTGGCCTCATGCACTGCCTGTGGGAGATCATCGACAACGGCGTCGATGAGGCGCTGGCCGGCTCTGCCCACCGGGTCGAGGTCACCCTCCACCCGGACGACTCCGTGGAGGTCCACGACGACGGTCGCGGCATCCCGACCGACAAGGAGCCCAAGACCGGGCTCCCCGGCGTCGAGGTGGTCGCGACCAAGCTCCACGCCGGCGGCAAGTTCGGCGGTGGCTCCTACGTCGCGACCGGCGGTCTGCACGGCGTGGGACTCTCGGTCGTCAACGCCCTCTCGGCGCGGATGGACATCGACGTCGACCGGTCGCCGTCCCAGCAGGGGCTGAGCTTCCAGCGCGGCGTGCCCGGCGTCTTCGACGGAGACGGGCCGTCGGGCTCGTTCACCCCGAAGTCGGGCCTGACCCGCAAGGGCAAACGGGTCGCCAAGGGCAAGACCGGCACCCGCATCCGGTTCTGGCCCGACCGCCAGATCTTCACCAAGGACGCGTCGTTCGAGTTCGAGGGTCTGCTCGGGCGTGCCCGACAGACGTCGTTCATCGTGCCCGGGCTCGAGCTGGTGATCCGGGACCAGCGCGGCACCGGCCCGCAGGGCAGCGGCCCGGTCGAGGAGAAGTTCCGCCACGACGGGGGGATCGCCGAGTTCGTCGAGTTCCTCGCCCACGACGAGCCCGTGACCGACGTGCTGCGGCTGCAGGGGAAGGACACCTTCACCGAGACGGTGCCGCTGCTCGACGACCACGGCCACATGACGCCCCAGGAGGTCGAGCGCGAGCTCGACGGTCGACGTCGCGTGCCGGTGGGGCGTGGGCTACGACACCGAGCTGCGCTCGTTCGTGAACGTCATCGCCACGCCCAAGGGCGGCACCCACGTCAGCGGTTTCGAGGCCGCCCTCACCAAGACGTTCAACGACGCGATGCGGGCGTCGAAGGCGCTCAAGGTCAACGACGACGACGTGATGAAGGACGACGTCCTCGAGGGCATGACCTCCGTGGTCACCGTCCGTCTGGCCGAGCCGCAGTTCGAGGGCCAGACCAAGGAGATCCTCGGTACGCCGGCCGCACGCAGCGTGGTCCGCAAGGTCGTCGCCGCCGAGCTGAAGAAGTTCCTCACCTCGACCAAGCGCGCCGAGAAGGCCCAGGCCAAGCTGCTGATGGAGAAGGTCGTCTCGGCGTCCAAGACCCGGATCGCCGCCCGCCAGCACAAGGAGACTCAGCGGCGGAAGAACGCGCTGGAGTCCTCCGCGTTGCCGTCCAAGCTGGCCGACTGCCGGGCGACCGACAACGAACGGACCGAGCTGTTCATCGTCGAAGGTGACTCGGCGCTCGGCACCGCCAAGCTGGCCCGCAACTCGGAGTTCCAGGCGCTGCTACCGATCCGCGGCAAGATCCTCAACGTCCAGAAGGCCTCGGTCGGCGACATGCTCAAGAACGCCGAGTGCGCCTCGATCCTCCAGGTCGTCGGCGCCGGGTCCGGCCGCACGTTCGAGCTCGACGCCGTCCGCTACGGCCGGATCATCTTCATGGCCGACGCCGACTCCGACGGCGCCCACATCCGCACCCTGCTCACCACGTTGTTCTTCAAGTACATGCGCGAGCTGATCGACGCCGGTCGGGTCTTCTCCGCCGTACCGCCGCTGCACCGGATCGAGCTGTCCAACCCCAAGAAGGGGATGGAGAAGTACGTCTACACCTACTCCGACGACGAGCTGCAGCGGAAGCTGGCCGAGCTGTCGAAGAAGGGCGTGCGCTGGAAGGACCCGGTGCAGCGCTACAAGGGCCTCGGCGAGATGGACGCCGACCAGCTGGCCGAGACGACGATGGACCCTCGCCAGCGCACCCTCCGCCGCCTGACCCTCGACGACGCCGACGAGGCTTCACGGGTGTTCGAGATGCTGATGGGCTCGGAGGTCGCGCCGCGCAAGGAGTTCATCGTGCAGGGCGCCTACGAGGTGGACGTGGAGGCGCTGGACGCGTGAGTGGGACTAACGGTCGCGGACCATCTTGACCCCGAGCCAGACCGCGATCGAGATCCCGATCAGGAACACGACCAGAACTTCTGCGTTGACGTTCATGACTCCATCCCACCACGGGCGGTGTCCCGCGGTGGACGCCCGCCGACGAGGGTGACCGCGCGGCAGGCGGCCGTCGCCCCGGCGGCGAGGGCCGCCTCGGCATCCTGCGCAACCGCCCAGGTCGCCAGGAAGCCGGCGCAGAACGCGTCGCCGGCCCCGGTGGTGTCCAGGACGTCGGCCGGCTGAGCGGCGACCGCGTGGGTGCCGTCGGCGTCGGCGTACGACGCGCCGGCTGCGCCGAGCGTCAGGACGACGCCCGGGAAGCGCTCGGCCAGCGCCGTCACGACGTCCGGGGGGTCGGAGGCGCCGGTGAGGAAGCGGCCCTCGTCGAGGTTGGGGAAGATCAGGTCGGCGTCGGCGGCCCAGCCGAGGAAGGTCTCGGCACCGCACTCCTCCAGGAACCCGAGCGAGCTCGGATCGACCGACAGGCCGCAGCCGACAGCACGCGCCCGCTGTGCCAGGTCGAGCACGACCGGCCGGACCGCGTCGTCGAACAGCGAGTAGCCGGTCAGGTGCAGCCAGCCGACGCCGTCGAGGACCTCGTCGGGCAGGTCATGGGCGTCGAGGCGGGCGTTGGCGGCCCGGTCGACGTACATCGTGCGCTCGCCCGACGGGATCGAGGGTGGCGACCAGGGTCGCGGTCGGGAGATCGGGGTCGGCACTCACGCGGGCGTCGACGCCGTACGCCGAGAGGGCGGTGACGTGGCGGTCGGCGCCGTCGGCCCCGGCGCGGCCCACGAAGCGCACGTCGGCGCCGAGGGCACCCAGCCAGGCGGCGACGTTGGCGCCGGAGCCGCCGTGGGTACGACGGATCTCGGAGACCGTGTCGCTCGCCTGGTTCACCGGCTCCAGCGGCCGGACCACGATGTCGTCGACGACGTCGCCGACCACGAGGAAGCGGGTCATCCGCGCGAGGCCCAGGCCCGGGCGATGTCGGCGGCGACCCGGATGTTGTGGGCGGCGATCTCGAGGTTGACCTCGAGGCTGGTGCCGCCGGTGATCTCGACGATCCGCTGCAACAGGAACGGGGTGACGTCCTTGCCGGTCATCCCCTCGGCCTCGCCCAGCGCCTGGGCGAGCGCCGCGTCGTGGACGGCGGGGTCGAGCTGACGCTCGGCGGGCAGCGGGTTGGCGACCAGGATCCCGGTACGGCGCCCGAGCGCGTCGTTGGCGGCCATCACCTCGGCGACGGCGGCGCCGTCGGGGACCGACCAGTCGAGCGGCTCGCCCGACGAGGTGAGCCAGAAGCTGGGGAACTCGTCGGTGCCGTAGCCGACCACCGTCACGCTCAGCGTCTCGAGCCGCTCGAGGGTGGCCGCGATGTCGAGGATCGACTTCACGCCCGCGGACACGACGGTGACCGGCACCTCGGCCAGCACGGTGAGGTCCGCGGACTCGTCGAACGTCTCGGATGCCCCGCGGTGGACGCCGCCGAGGCCGCCGGTCGCGAAGACCCGGACGCCTCCGAGCGCTGCGATGAACGAGGTGGCGGCGACGGTGGTCGCGCCCGAGCCGCCCCGGGCGACGACGACCGGCAGGTCGCGCACGGACACCTTGACGATGTCCTCCTCCGCGATCCGCCGCAGCTCGTCGTCGGTCAGCCCGACCTTGAGCACTCCGTCCAGCACCGCGATCGTCGCGGGCGTGACGCCGCGATCGCGCAGGATCGTCTCGAAGTCCCGCGCCGCCGACAGGTTGCGGGGGCGGGGGAGGCCGTGGCTGATGATCGTCGACTCCAGGGCGACGACCGGGTCACCGGCATCCAGCGCCGCGGCGACGTCGGGGGACAGGGTCAGCGGCAGCGTCATGGCGCAACCGTAGTCAGGCCCGGCGCTCGATCAGCCCGGTGTCGACGTCGTAGACGAAGCCACCGACCAGGACCTCGTCGGGGATCAGCGGGTGGGTGCGGATCTTGGCCACGTCCTCGGTCAGCGCGGCGAGCTGGTCCTCGACGACGCCGAAGTGCTGCCAGGAGGCGTCCACGCCCGCGGACTCGCCGACCCGCTCGCGCAGCTCGGCCTCCGTGCTGGCGGCCATGGCGCACCGGGTGTGGGGCACGACCAGGATCCGGCGTACGCCGAGCAGGTGGACGCCCAGCACCAGCGCCTCCAGCGCGGCCTGGGTGACCCGGCCGCCCGGGTTGCGGAAGATCTTGGCATCGCCCGCCTGCAGGCCGAGCATGCGGAGCGGGTCGATCCGGGAGTCCATGCAGGTCACGATCGCCACGCCCGCGTGGGCGACCCCGTCGAAGCCACCGAGCTCGAACGTCTCGGCGAAGGCACGGTTGGCGGCGATCAGGTCGTCGAAGTCGCTCGGTTCCTCCACGGACGCGACGCTAGCGGACCCTCATCCGAGTGTGCGCAGCGTCTCGCTCGTGGTGACGCCTCGGGTCGGGGCACCCCGGAACAGCACCAGGGCGAGGATCGCGGCGATGACCGCGCAGACCGCTGCGCCGAGGAACACGACCTGCTCCTGGGCGATGCCGGCCTCGCGCAGCAGCAGGGTGAACTCGGAGCAGCGGCTGGAGCCGCCGCAGACCTCGCGGACGCTGGGGAGGTCCGACTGCTCGGCGTAGTAGCGCCGGAGCCCGATCGTGGTGAGCGCGGAGGCGCCGACCAGCATGCCGACCATCCGGGCGACGACCACGAACGCCGACGCCAGGCCGTGGACGGCGTCGGCCGTCGTGGCGAGGACGGCTGCGTTGACGGGCGCGAGGGCGAGGCCGAAGCCGAAGCCGCCGATCAGCAGCGGCACGGTCGCCACCCAGCTCTCCAGCGCGGTCAGCCCCCACGAGCTCATCCAGACGAAGCCGACCGCCGCGCACGACCATCCCCGCGGCCGTGACCACCCCGGCAGGGAGGGTGCGGGTGAGGTAGCCGCCGACCACGGCGCCGACCGGTAGCGCGACCAGGAACCGCACCAGCACGAGGGCGGCCATCAGCTGGCTGTCGGGGTAGGTGGTGGTGCGGGCGAAGATCGGGATGTCGATGAGCGCGGCGATCAGGGCGGCGCCGACGAAGAAGCTGACCAGCATCGAGCCCCAGGCCGGCGTACGGACGAGGGCGCCGTGGGGGATCAGCGGTGCCTCGGCCCGGAGCAGGTGGACGACGAAGGCCGCGGCCGCGACCGCGGCCCCGAGGAGGTACCAGAGCCCCTGGTCGGAGAAGACCTGGATCCGCGGGTCGGCGGTGGCGAAGGCCAAGATCACGCCCGCCAGTGCCACCGCGAGCAGCAGCGCGCCGGCCAGGTCCGCCTCGCGCATGCTGCGCAGCCAGCCGCGGACGTCGACCAGCGGCCGCGCCGCCGTCGCGCACCGGAGGAGGAACAGCACGAGGGCGACGATCGTCGTCAGCCCCAGCGGGGTCAGCCAGCGGCCGTCGCCCACGACGGGGATGAACAGCTGGCCCCAGGTCAGGTCGCGGAGCAGGTCCGGCGGCTGCAGGAAGACGAGCGTGCCGGCGACGAGGACGACCAGGAGGAGCAGCATCCCCAGCCAGTCGGGTGGTCTCGACAGGCTCGACCGCCGTTCGCCACCGTCGGGGGCCGAGACGACGTGGATCGCGGCGGCCAGTACCAGGCCGACGGCCAGGTTGATCGCGAAGATCGCCCGCCAGTCGGCGACCGCCAGCACGAGTGCCCCGAACAGCGGTCCGATGACGCTGCCGAGCTCCTGGACCGCCGAGACGATGCCGAGCGGGACGCCCCGGCGCTCGACCGGGTAGAGGTCGGCCACCAGGGCGAGCGTGGCGGGCACGAGGCCTCCGCCGCCGACGCCCTGGAGGAACCGGCCACCGACCATCGACGGCATGTCGTAGGCGAGCGTCGTGATCAGTGACCCGATCGCGAACAGCACCAGCGCCGCGACCAGGACCGGGACGCGTCCCCGCAGGTCGGCGATCCGGCCGATCAGGGGCAGCATCGCGACGTACCCGAGGAGGAAGCCGGAGATGATCGGGGCCGCTCGCTGCAGCTGGTCGAGGGGTACGCCGACCGACGCCATCATGTCGGGGAGCGCCAGCACCACGACGTAGGTGTCGGCCGCAGCGAACGCGACGGCCACCGAGGCCAACCCCAGGAGGAGGCGGGCGCGCGCGTCGACGGGGCGGGCCTCCGGCTCGCTCACGGGGCCGTGATGTCCGGTTCGATGCCGTAGTCGTCGAGGCCGAGCGTGTAGGTCATCGGCTCGGTGTCGGGGTAGAAGACCCCGGTCAGCTCGGCGGTCCGGAGCTCGCCCTCGGCGCTGATCGTGTAGGTCGCGTCGAAGTCGCCCGAGGCGCTCGGGATCACGTTGCTGACCACGTCGCCGGGCACGGTGCCGGTGAACTCCGTCAGCACCTCCTCGTTGTTCTCGCCACCGCGGACACTCTCGCCCTCCTCGGCCCCGTCCGTCGCGGGGAGGAGCGAGGAGAGGCCGTCCTCGGTCGACAGCAGCTGAGCCGGGTCGGGGGCCCCGTAGTCGGCGGGGTCGACGTCCTGCCACCCGGGCGTGAGCGGCAGCTGGACGTTGACGGTCCCGTCGAGTGCGATGACCGGGACGTCGATGGGCTGGCCGGCGAAGAGGGCGGTGAGCGTGCCCTCGAAGGCGGGCGCGTGGGTGCCGACCCCGGAAGCCGCCGAGATCGCGGACACGCCGTCGGGCAGCTCGTCGGCCTCGAGGGTGATCCGGACACCGCTGGTCTCGTCGAGCGTCTTCTTCGCCAGCGCCAGGACCTCGTCGGGGGTCTTGTCGTCGCTGACCGACCCGCCGCCGTCGTCGCTGCAGCCGGTCAACACGAGGATCGAGCCGGCGGCCAGAAGTGCGACGGTACGACGCGCGAGCATGCGATCAGCCTTCCACACCGGCGGCTGCGAGCCGGTCGGCGACGGGTCCGGCGCACGCGGCGATCGGCTGGCTCCCCGGCACGCCGGAGCCGTCGCGCCGGCCGTTGGCCTCGGGCAGGTCGACGGGCGCGCCGCTGCTGGCGGCCGCCCGTGCCGGTGCCGGCCCGGCCCAGGCGTAGACCAGGGTGTCCTCGCCCTTGAGGAAGCGGTGGCAGCGGACACCGCCGGTGGCCCGGCCCTTGGCGGGGTACTCCGCGAACGGGGTCACCTTCAGCGAGCCGGGCTCGGTCCCGGGCAGGGCCGTGGCCGAGCCGGACGCCGTCACCACGACCGCGGTCTCCGGGTCGAGGGCGCCGAAGAACACGACGTGGTCGCCCTCGCCGAGCTTGACGCCCGCCATGCCGCCGCCGCTGCGTCCCTGCGGCCGCACCAGCGACGCGGAGAAGTGGAGGAGCTGGGCCTCGTTGGTCACGAAGCAGAGCGTCTCGTCGCCGCTCGTCGAGCTCGGTGGCGCCGACCACCTCGTCGCCGTCCTTGAGCGAGATGACCTCCCACTCGTCGCGGTTGAGCACCTCAGGGTTGACCCGCTTGACGACGCCGTGCCGGGTGCCGAGCGCGAGCCCGGGGCCGTCGGTGCCGAGAGCGGTCAGCGCCAGCACCCGCTCGCCCGGCTCGAGCGACACGAACTCGCTGACCGGGTTGGAGCCCGACAGGTGCGGGTCGTTGGCCGAGGCCGGCAGGGTCGGGAACTCGAGCGCGCTCAACTTCACCACGCGACCGCGGTTGGTCAGCAGCCCGACGGTGCCGCGCGCCGTCGTCCGCACGGCCGAGACGACCACGTCGTGCTTGGAGCGGGCGCCTCCCGAGCCGGGCAGGTCGTCGGACGTGGTGCGGGCGAGCAGCCCGCTGGAGGAGAGGTAGGCGAAGCAGGGATCGTCGGAGACCTCGAGCGGGGCGGCGGCGGCCGTGACGGCGGCGGTGCCGGCCGACTCGAGCAGGACTGTACGACGGGGCGTGCCGAACGTCTGGGCCACCTCGCCCAGCTCCTGGGACACCAGGGCCAGCAGCCGCTCGCGGTCGGCCAGGATCGCCTCCAGCTCCTCGATCTCGCGGCGCAGCGTCTCCTGCTCCTTCTCCAGCTCGATCCGGCTGAAGCGGGTGAGCCGGCGCAGCTGCATCTCGAGGATGTAGTCGGCCTGCGCCAGGCTCAGGTCGAAGACCGACATCAGCCGCTCACGCGCGGTGGCCGTGTCGTCGCTGGTGCGGATCACCTGGATGACCTCGTCGATGTCGAGCAGCGCGATCAGCAGCCCGTCGACGAGGTGGAGCCGCTCGGCCTTCTTGTCCCGGCGGAACGTCGAGCGGCGGCGTACGACGTCGTAGCGGTGACCGAGGAACACCTCGAGCAGCTGCTTGAGGCCGAGGGTGCGGGGCTGGCCGTCGACGAGGGCCACCGTGTTGATGCCGAAGCTGTCCTCCATCGGGGTCTGCCGGTAGAGCTGCTCGAGCAGGGTCTCGGGCACGAAGCCGTTCTTGACCTCGATCACGAGCCGCAGGCCCTTCTCGCGGTCGGTGAGGTCCTTGATGTCGGCGATGCCCTGCAGCTTCTTGCCCTGCACCAGGGTCTTGATCCGCTCGACGACCTTCTCGGTGCCCACGCCGTAGGGGAGTTCGGTCACCACGATCCCCTTGCGACGGCCCACGGTCTCGACCCGCGCGGTGGCCCGCATCTTGAAGCTGCCCCGGCCGGACTCGTAGGCGTCGCGGATCCCGTCGAGGCCGACGATCTTGCCGCCGGTCGGCAGGTCGGGCCCGGGGATGAACCGCATGATGTCGTCGAGGGTCGCGTCCGGGTGGACGATCAGGTGGCGCAGCGCCTGCACGACCTCGATCAGGTTGTGGGGCGGGATGTTGGTCGCCATGCCGACCGCGATGCCGGTGGTGCCGTTGACGACCAGGTTGGGGATCGCCGAGGGCAGGACGACGGGCTCGAGCTCGCGGCTGTCGTAGTTGGGCTTGAAGTCGACGGTCTCCTCGTCGATCGAGGCCGTCATCGCGACCGCCGGCGGAGCCATCCGGCACTCCGTGTAGCGCATGGCCGCCGGAGAGTCGTCGGGGGAGCCGAAGTTTCCGTGGCCGTCGATCATCGGCAGCCGCATCGACCAGGGCTGCGCAAGCCGCACCAGCGCGTCGTAGATGGCGCCGTCGCCGTGGGGGTGCAGCCGGCCCATGACCTCACCGACGACGCGCGCCGACTTCACGTGGCCGCGGTCGGGCCGCAGCCCCATGTCGTTCATCGTGTAGAGGATCCGGCGCTGCACCGGCTTCAGCCCGTCGCGGGCATCGGGGAGGGCGCGGGAGTAGATGACCGAGTAGGCGTACTCCAGGAAGGACGACTGCATCTCGTCGCGGATGTCGGTGTCGAGGATGTGCTCCTCGAAGTCGTCGGGCGGTGGGGTCTTCGTCTTGCTCGGTGCCATGGCCGCATTCTCCCCCGCGCCCCGCAGCGGTTCCGGGTGGGCACGCCGCACCCGGCCCTGCATCCCGATAGATTCGTGGCATGGCCGAGGGCGAGGAGGAGCAGTTGCCGCCCAGGCACTGGGAGGCCGACGTGCTCCTGCGGGACGGACGCACCGCCCACCTGCGCCCGATCCGACCCGACGATGCCGAGCTTCTGGTCGACTTCTACTCGCGGGTCTCGGACGAGTCGAAGTACTTCCGCTTCTTCAGCCCCATGCCGAAGCTGTCCGACAAGGACGTCCACCGCTTCACGAACGTCGACCATGACGAGCGGGTCGCCCTGGTCGTCGAGCTCGGCGGCCAGATGATCGCGGTGGGCCGCTACGACGTGGTGAAGCCCGGCGAGGCGGAGGTCGCGTTCCTCGTCGAGGACCGGCACCAGGGGCGGGGCATCGCCCAGCTCCTCCTCGAGCACCTCGCCGCCGCGGGCCGTGAGCGCGGGATCGAACGGTTCATCGCGGAGGTGCTCCCCGACAACCAGAAGATGATCGGCACCTTCCGCGACGCCGGCTACCGCGTGGCGAGCGGCTACGAGGACGGCGTCATGGTGCTGGAGTTCCCGATCGACCCGACCGACACGTCGGTGGGTGTGATGGTCTCGCGCGAGCATCGCGCCGAGGCTGCGTCGATCGAACGGTTCTTCCATCCGCAGTCCGTCGCCGTCGTCGGCGCGAGCCGCCGCCAGGACACCATCGGCCAGGCCCTGGTCCGCAACCTGGTGATGGGCAACTACACCGGCCGGGTCTACGCCGTGAACCCGTCCTCGGACGCGGTGAGCGGACTCCCGGCGTACGCCTCGGTCAACGACATTCCCGGCGACGTCGACGTCGCGGTCGTGGCGGTCCCGGCCGAGGCGGTGCAGGACGTCGTCCTCGACTGTGCCGCCAAGGGCGTCCACGGACTGGTCGTGATCTCCTCCGGCTTCGCCGAGACTGGTGAGGAGGGCCGCCAGCGGCAGCGGCGCCTGGTCGGCCTGGCCCGGTCCTACGGCCTGCGACTGATCGGCCCCAACTGCCTCGGCGTGATCAACACCGACCCGGCGACCTCGCTCAACGCCTCGCTGTCGTCGCTGATGCCGCCCGCGGGCCGGGCCGGCTTCTTCTGCCAGTCCGGCGCGCTCGGCTCCGCGATCCTCGAGAAGGTCAACAACCGCGGGCTGGGGCTCTCGACGTTCGTCAGCGCCGGCAACCGCGCCGACGTCTCGGGCAACGACCTGCTCCAGTACTGGGAGGAGGACGACGCGACCGAGGTCGTGCTGCTCTATCTCGAGTCGATCGGCAACCCACGCAAGTTCTCCCGCGTCGCGCGCCGGGTCTCGTTGCGCAAGCCGATCATCGCGGTGCGTTCGGGACGTACGACGCAGGGCGTGCCGATGGGCCACGCCGTGCGCAAGATCGCGGCCCCCCAGCAGGCCGTCGACGCGATGTTCCGGCAGGCAGGGGTGATCCAGGTCGACACCCTCGACGAGATGTTCGACGTCGCCCAGCTGCTCGCCCACCAACCTCTGCCGCGGGGCCGCCGGGTGGCCATCGTCGGCAACTCCGACGCGCTCGGCCTGCTGGCCGCCGACGCGGCCGCCGCGGTCGGGCTGGTCGTCAACAAGTCGGTCGCCCTCGGCGCCGATGCCACGGCCGAGGACTTCGAGGACGCGCTCGACGCCGCCATCGACGACCCCGAGGTCGACGCGGTCGTGGCCGTCTACATCCCGCCGCTCAACGTCTCGGGGGAGGACGTCGCCAACGTGCTGGCCGCGGTGGGGGAGCAGTCCGACAAGCCGCTGGTGTCCTCGTTTCTCGGCTCTGAGGGAGTGCCGGAGCTGCTGCGCGTGCCCGACGTCGCCGGACAGGCGGCCGGCCGCGGATCGGTGCCGTCCTACCCGGCGGTCGAGGCGGCCGTGCGGGCGCTCGCTCGGGTCGTCGGCTACGCCGTCTGGCTGCGCACCCCGGACGGCGCGGCGCTCGACATCACCGACGTCGACTCGGCCGGCGCGAAGCGGATCATCAACGACGCGTTGCGCGGGCACCCCGACGGGGTCGACCTGGACCCCGACCAGGTCGGGGCCCTGCTCGCGGCGTACGGCATCGACCTCTGGACCGAGCGGCCCGTCACCACCCTCCGTGCGGCCCAGAAGGCAGGGCGCGAGCTCGGGTGGGACGTGGTGCTCAAGGCGACCGCCGGCCACCTGCGGGAGCGGCCGGACCTCGCCCACGTCTGGCGCAACATCGACACGCCGGCCGAGATGCGGGCCGCCTGGGACTCGCTCAACGAGCTGATCACCAGCACCGACGACGCCGGGTTCGTGGTGCAGAAGAACGCGCCGCCGGGGGTGCCGACCTCCATCAGCAGCATGGAGGACCCGCTGTTCGGCCCGGTCGTCTCGTTCGGCATCGCGGGGCCGATCAACGAGCTGCTCCAGGACCGCTCCTACCGGATCCCGCCGATCGGCGAGCACGACGCCTCCGCCATGGTGCGGGAGATCAAGTCCTCCCCGATGCTGTTCGGCTACCGCGGCTCCGAGGTCGTCGACGTCTCCGAGGTGGAGCGGCTGATCCTGCGCGTGGCGCAGCTCCAGCACGACCTCCCGCAGGTCAGTGCTCTCGACCTGCCGCTGGTGCTGGCGGGGGCCGAAGGGGCGACCGTGCTGCGCGCCGCCGTCCGCGTCGACCCGGTGGCCCAGTCGCGCACCGGCTGGTTCGCGCGCAGGATGCCGTCGCAGGCAGGAGACACCTCGCCCGGCTGAGCCGTGGGCGCCGCGTGACAGACTGCCGGGTATGCGCACCCGCACCACCGAGGACCACGACCGCACCAGGGAGCTCCACCACGCGATCGACCGCACCGGCTACTACCCCGAGGTCGTGGGAGACGGGGTGACCTCGGCGGTGGCGGGGGAGCAGGTGGTCTCGTTCTTCGTCCACCACGAGCCGACCTTCGACCGCGATGAAGTACGACGCCACCTGACCGTCGTCGTCCTCACCCCGACCCGGTTGGTGCTGGCCCACACCGACGAGCACGCCGGCGACGACCTGCTGCCCGAGCCCTACACGTCGACCTCGACCGAGGCGATCGCGCTGTCCGCGGTGAAGTCGGTGGTCGTGACGCGGATGATCACCAACCCGACGGCCGGCCCCGGGCTGGCCGCCGAGGCGGTGCTCACGATCGGCTGGGGCGGCGCCGGCCGGCTCGACCTCGAGCCCGCCGCCTGCCAGGACCCCGACTGCGACGCCGACCACGGCTACACGGGCTCGTTCTCCTCCGACGACTTCTCGCTCCGGGTCTCGGCCGCGGCAGAGGGTCCCGACGCCGTCACCCGGATGCTGTCGTTCGCCGAGTCGCTCTCGACGCGCACCCGCGACGCGTGACGGAGTCGTCCACCGGCGCGGAGTTCGTCGAGCCGGCCTACGGCTCGCGCTCCCTGGGCGACGTCGTCCCCGCGCTCGGGGCCGCCCTCGGCCACCCGCTCGAGGAGCAGCCGAGCAACCTGGTGCTGCCGCCGGCGACGTCGTACGTCCTGTTCCTGGTCGACGGACTCGGCGCCCGGCTGCTGACGCGCTACGCCCACGCGGCGCCCTTCCTGGCGAGCCAGTTCGACGACGCCAGCACGGCCACCGTCGGCGTGCCCTCGACCACCGCCACCAGCCTGACGTCGCTCGGCACGGCGCTGCCGCCGGGCGCCCACGGCATGGTCGGCTTCACCTCGCGCGTGCCCGGGACCGATCGGCTGCTCAACGCGCTCCAGTGGGACAAGGGCGTCGACCCCGTCGAGTGGCAGCCCCACCCGACCGCCTTCGCGCGGCTCGCGGCCTCCGGCGTCACGGTCACGGTGGTCAACAAGCGGGAGTTCAGGGCCAGCGGCCTCACCGTCGCCTCCCAGCGCGGGGCCGACTACGTCGGTGCGGATCGGGTGGGCGAGCGGATCGCTGCTGCGGTCGCGTGCTCGGCGGCTCGCCCGTCCCTCACCTACGTGTACGACGGCGATCTCGACTGGACCGGCCACCGCTTCGGCGTCGCCTCGAGCCAGTGGCTCCAGCAGCTCGCGATGGTCGACGCCGAGGCCGAGCAGCTGCGCGACGCGCTGCCGGCCGACGTGCGGCTGCTGGTCGTCGCCGACCACGGCATGGTCGACTCGCCCCTCGAGAGCCGGATCGACATCGACGACCACCCCGAGCTGCGCGACGGGCTGGTGCTCGTCGGGGGCGAGGCCCGGTTCCGCCACCTCTACACGTCGCGAGGTGCGCTCGACGACGTCGTCGCCGCCTGGCGGTCGCACCTGGGCACGCGCGCCGAGGTCCTCACCCGTGACGAGGCGATCGGTCTCGGCTGGTTCGGCGCGGTCGATCCCGGCGTACGTCCCCGGCTCGGTGACGTGGTCGTCGCCTGCACCGGCGACACCGCGGTCATGTCGACGTCGAGCTTCCCCTACGAGGCCCGGCTGATCGGCCTCCACGGCTCCCTCACCCCGGCCGAGATGCTGATCCCCGTCATCCTCGCCTGACCCCGGCCGAGACGGGGGTTGACTTGGGTCTCGCTCACGGTTGAGTTGGGCCTCGCTCACGGTTGAGTCGGGCCTGGCTCCGGAGCCGCGCCCAACTCAACGATGAGTCGCGCCCAACTCAACGATCAGTGGATTCACTCAGGCTGGTTGTCGTCCTCGCCGCCAACTCGGAACGAGGAGGTGACGCCGTCGTACATCAGGTGTGCCACCAGTCCCTCCGCGGCGTGCGGCAGGTTGTGGCAGTGATCCATCCAGAGGCCCGGGTTGTCGGCCAGGAACGCGACCTCGTAGGACTCACCGACCCCCACCTCCAGGGAGTCGATCCACCACGGGCTGCCGGTGGCGGGTTCCCCGTCGCGGCTCAGCACCACCCCGTGGTGGCCATGGAGGTGCATCGGGTGCGCGTCGCCGCTGTCGTTGGTGATCTCGAAGACCACCACGTCGCCCTCGGACACCATGTACATCGGCACGTCGGGGAACAGGCCGCCGTTGACCGTCCACCACATCCCGGGCCGGCCGTCGAGGAACCCCGGCCGACGGTCGATCTCGTAGCGGAAGCGGCGATCGGGTGCCGCGGTGTCGAAGGGCAGCGGGGACGGCTCGCCGTAGCTGAGCAGGTCCAGCGCATCGTCCGGCGGTCGCGCCCGTACGCCGGAGCCCGGATCGGTCCCGACCACGAGCGACGGGCCGCCGGAGAAGTCGACGCGGACACCTGCTTCGGGGACGGTGAACGCGAGGTCGACCCGGCCCCCAGCGGGGACCGGCACGGCGCGGTCGGTCAGCTCGCCCGGTTCGTGGACGTCGGTGCCGTCCACGGCGACGACCCGGAACGGCGCGCCGGTCACCCAGGTGCTGGCCATTCCGTTGTCGGTGTTCACGACCCGGATCCGCACCGTGTCCCCGGGGTCCGCGGCCAGGCTGGCCGTTCCTTCCTCGCCGTTGAGGGTGCCGTCTGCGCCGTAGCGGTGCAGCAGGGCGACCTCATCGAGATCGGTCGGCTCCACGTCCGCCGGCTCGATGACGAGCGCACCGAACAGGCCGCGCTGCACCTGCTCGTGGGAGACCTGGTGGGAGTGGTACCAGAACGTGCCGACCTGGTCGGCGACGAAGCGGTAGACGAACTCCTCGCCCGGCATGACGGCGTCCTGGGTCACGCCGGCCACGCCGTCGGCTGCGTTGGGGACGTCCACGCCGTGCCAGTGGAGCGTGGCGCCGTCCGCGACGTCCTCGTTGACCAGCGTCACTTCGACCAGGTCGCCCTCGGTGACCCGCAGCACCGGTCCGGGGCTGGTGCCGTTGACGGTGTAGCGGCTCCCGTCGGTGGCGGCGGTCAGGGTCTCACGGACGTCGGCGGGGCGGTCGGGGTCGGCGACCAGCGCGGCGACCGGCGTACCGTCGTGGTCGCCGTGCTCGGACTCCGGTCCGCCGCCCCAGTCGGCGTAGCCCATGTCCGCGAGGTCATAGGTGTCGGGGAGCAGGCTGTCGTACCAGAACCAGCCCAGCGGCAGCACGAGCGCGGCCGTGGCGGCTCCCGCCAGCCACAGCCGTCGCCCGCCGACGGGCGCCACTCCGCTAGGCGGTGACCGGAGCGGCGCTGTCGGTGGTGGTCGTCGTCGTGTCGACGCGACGTGCGGCCGCGGCCGCGGCACCCATCAGGACCAACGCATTGACGCCGTGGAGCGCCCCGAAGCCGGACCCGACCTCGCGGGACAGCATCGGCAGCACGATGACCTGGAGCACGATCAGCCCGAAGATGCCCGCCGCCCAGGCGATCCCACCGGGGATCTTGGCGAAGAACGACGTGATCAGCATGATCAGCCCCAGGAGCGGGATCAGCACGAGGCCGTTGAAGAACATGTGGATCGCGAAGCCCCACTCGGCCACACCGAACGACTCGCAGTCGGTGCACTCCAGGTACGCCTTGTCGACGACACCGCCGTCATTGTCGATCCAGCTCGTGAGCCCGAAGAACGCCCACGCGATGGCGCCGGCCTGCACCACGACGAGCACCGCGATCGCATAGCCCAGGAATCGATACGTCTTCTTCACAGGTTCCCCCCTGTCTCCCCCCGTGGGGGCGTCGCTGTCGACGCCCACCCAACTGAGCCGAAGGATCCTACGGAGGAACCGCCGGGGCAACGACCTTTCGGGGGTGGTCTGGACCAGTGGGCCTAGCCGAACGGCAGCGGTTCGGGCGCCATGCTGACGGCCTTGGCCCGAGCCGCAGTGAGCCGACGGCGGTGGTGCTGGCGGCAGAGCACCTCGTAGGCGACCTCGGCCGGCGCTGCGCCGTTCCCTCTCTCGTCGGCACCGTCGACGTCGCCGACCACGATGACCTCGCCCTCGGTGACCATGACGCCGTTCTCGGTGCGCGCGTTGTGGGTGGCCCGCTTGCCGCACCAGCACAGCGCCTCGACCTGCAGGGTGTGGACCCGGTCCGCGAGCTCGACGAGCCGGATGCTGCCCTCGAACATCTCGCTGCGGAAGTCGGTGAGGATGCCGAAGGCGAACACGTCGAGCTGGAGCTCGTCGACCACCTTGGCGAGCTGGTCGATCTGGGAGCGGCCGTAGAACTGGGCCTCGTCGCAGATGAGGTAGTCGATCCGTCCGCCCTGGGTGAGCGTGTCCACGACGTACCGCCAGAAGTCGAAGTCGGCGGTGACCTCGATCGCGGCGTGGGTCAGCCCCAGCCGGCTGGAGAGCAGAGCCTCGCCGGCGCGGTCGTGGGTGGTGAAGATCCGCCCGACCCGGCCGCGGGCCGCGTGGTTGTGGTTGGTCTGCAGGGCGAGCGTGCTCTTGCCCGAGTCCATGGTTCCGGTGAAGAAGTGCAGTTCGGCCACGGGGCGCCATCCTGTCACAGGCTCGGGGGCACGATGGAGGCATGGCCGGACAGCTCCGCATCGGGATCTCTGGGTGGAGCTATGCCGGGTGGAGAGGCGACTTCTACCCGCGGGGTCTGCCGCAACGCCGTGAGCTGGAGTACGCCGCGGAGCGACTCACGTCCGTCGAGCTGAACGGGTCCTTCTACTCGCTCCAGCGGCCTACGTCGTACCGCTCCTGGCGCGAGCAGACACCGGACGACTTCGTCTTCGCCGTGAAGGGCAGCCGGTTCATCACCCACCTGAAGCGGCTGCGCGACGTCGACGTACCCCTGGCCAATTTCCTCGCGTCCGGTGTGCTGGCGCTCGGGCCGAAGCTGGGACCGTTGCTGTGGCAGCTGCCGGAGCGTTTCGCATACGACGCAGAGGTGGTCGGTCGATTCCTCGAGATGCTGCCGCGCACCACCACGGAGGCCGCGGAGCGGGCTCGGGACCACGACGACCGCGTGAAGGACCGCTCGCTCACCGAGGCCGACGCCGAGCGACCGCTTCGGCACGCCCTGGAGTTCCGCAGCCCCACCTTCGACACCCCGCGCCTCTACGAGCAGCTGTCCGAGCACGGCGTCGCGTGCGTGCTCGCCGACACTGCGGGTCGCTGGCCGAGAGTCGATCGGGACACCGCCGACTTCCGCTACGTCAGGTTGCACGGCGACGCCGAGCTCTACGCCAGCGGTTACTCGGACGCCGCGCTCGACGACTGGGCCGCCCGCATCACCGCGTGGGCGCGTCACGGGGACGTGTACTGCTACTTCGACAACGATGCGAAAGGATTCGCGCCGCACGACGCGGTCGGGCTCCTGCAGCGGCTGCGAGAATCGTCGCCATGAGCTCCCCGCTGATCTCCGTCGCCGAGCTGCAACAGCGGCTGGGCGAGGTGACGCTGCTCGACGTGCGCTACCGGACGGGCGGACCGTCCGGCCGTGCGGAGTACGACGCCGGCCACGTCCCCGGGGCGGTGTTCGTCGACGTCGACGCCGACCTGGCGTCTCCGCCGGGCCCGGCGGGCCGCCACCCGCTGCCCACCCCGGGGCGGTTCGAGGAGGCGATGGCGCGTGCCGGAGTCTCGATGTCCCGACCCGTGGTGGCGTACGACGACTGGGCGGGCCAGGCCGCGGCCCGGGCGTGGTGGCTGCTGCGCCACCACGGCCACCCCGAGGTCCGCGTCCTCGACGGTGGGTGGTCGGCGTGGCTCGCGGCGGGTGGCGAGGTGTCCACCAAGCCGGTCTCACCCGCGCTCGGCGACTTCGCCGGCGGCCCCGGGGCGATGCCCGTGGTGTCGGCTGCCTCGGTGCTCGACGTCGATGTGGTGGTCGACGCCCGCGCGGCAGAGCGCCACCGAGGTGAGACGGAGCCGATCGACCCGGTCGCCGGGCGCATCCCGGGATCGGTCAACGTCCCCACGTCGCACAACCTCGACAACCACGGCCACTTCCGCGACCCGCACGAGCTGCGGGCGGTCTACGCGGAGGTGGGTGCCTTGCCCAGGGCGAATGTTGCGGCGTACTGCGGCAGCGGCGTCACCGCCTGCCACGACGTGCTCGCCATGGAGCTGGCCGGGGTCTCGGCCGCTCTCTATCCAGGCAGCTGGAGCGAGTGGATCGCCGACCCGGAACGCCCGGTCGAGTCCGGCTCGGCCATGGCCAAGGAAGGAGACAGCGCATGAACGCAGTCGACCGCGTCCCGTCGATCGTCCGGTGGACGAGGAGGCTCGAGGAGACCGCTGCCCTTGACGGTCCGGCAGCGGCGGTGAAGCCGATCGTCGAGACCCTCTTCGGCAGCGGGGCACGAGGTTCCTTGCTGCGCGGGGACTGGCTCGGTCACGCCGTCCACCCGGTGCTCACTGACGTCGTCCTCGGCACCTGGACGTCCGCGACCGTGCTCGACGTGGTCGGTGGCCGAGGAGCGCAGGACGCCGCGCAACGGCTCGTCGGCACCGGACTTCTGGTGTGGGGCCCGACCGCCTGGACCGGATGGGCCGAGTGGTCGGAGGCGGGGACGCGCGACAGGAGGGTGGGTCTCGTGCACGCGGTCACCAACGGGGTGGCGCTCAGCGCCTACACGGCGTCCTGGCTGGCCCGCCGCCGTGGCCGGCACGACACCGGCGCGCGACTCGCGGTGGCCGGCGCAGCTCTCACGGGCATCGCCGGATATCTCGGTAGCCACCTCGCCGCGGCTCGGAAGGTCGGGAGCCACCATCCCGCCTTCGATGCACAAATCTGACCACGATGTCCTGAATCGAGATGGGCCGAGCGCCCGATGCCGACCGAGCCCGGCTCGGGACTTACTCGAAGCATGGAACTCAGCCAGCTCCCGATGCTCGCCGGGTCGGTGGCGGCGACGATCTTCGTCGGCAGCTACCTGCCGATGCTCGTCCGGGCGTTGCGGACCCGCGACCTGTCGTCGTACAGCAGGTCCAGCCTGGTTCTGGCCAACCTCGGGAACCTGGTGCAGACGGCCTACGTACTGACCCTTCCCGTCGGCCCGATCTGGGGGCTGCACGCGTTCTACTTGCTGGCCACCCTCGTGATGCTGGTTCTCCATCTGCGACACGTGTCGGAAGAGCCGCCGAGGTGCTCGTCCCTGTCGGACCTCGAGTGGATTGACCGCGCGACCTGATCGGCGGCCCCGGATGCGCCGATCAGCGGAGGCTGAAGGGTGGGTAGGAGTCAGTGAGGAGGAGGAATGCATAAGCCTGCACGCGCAGAGCCCACCGGCCGACGCCGACGACGTAGTCGAACAGGGCGCGCGGGTAGCGACCGGTGAACAAGATTGCGAACCATGCGATCACCACCGCCACGACGGCGCCGATCCCGAGGAACAGCAGCACGACGTAGTGGGGCAGAGCCAGGAGCCACTTGACCAGCGGTAGCCACCGGTTGAGGCCCTCGCGTGCGTCGGGGTAGTCCAGGTCGAGGTGGACGCTCTGCTCGTCCTCGGTCGAGGGGTAGCGGTCGGTCAGCAAGGCGAGGTAGGCGCCGACGCGCGTCGCGAAGCGGTTGAACTGGAGCACGAAGTCGAACCACCAGCGCGGGTAGCGCTGCCGGAAGACGATCATCAGGACCGTGGCGGCAAACAGCCCACCGGCGATCCCGCCACCGGTGCTCGTCGTCTTCGCGACCACCTCGCCCGACTCGTAGATGACCGTGCTCGACGTCGCGTTCGCACTCACCAGCGACAGCACGATGGCGATGGGGATGATGAGCACCACGCGGAACAGCGTGGTGACCCGGTTCAGCCGGTCGGGGTAGTCGATCTCGAGGCGTGCCGCATAGGTCTGCTGTGGTGCATCCATGACGTCCCCTTCGGTTGCTTCATGCCTACTCCCTCATCCGCAGTCGCGCCAGAGCCCTTGGGCTCCCTGTCGCAGCCTGCAGCCCGCGGCTACGGACCTTCCTCCTTCGGCCAGCCGCCGTACGGAACGGTGAGGATCTCGAGGATGTGACCGTCGGGGTCCAGCCAGTAGAGCCCGCGACCGCCATCGTTGGGGTTGATCTGCTGCGGTCGACGCTGCCCGGGGTCGGCCCAGTAGGGGACACCGCGGGCCTGGATCCGCCCATGGATCTGGTCGAACTCGCTCTCGTCGACAAGGAACGCGTAGTGCTGGGGGTGCACGGCCCTCGCCGCCTGATCACCCCTACCAGTGCACGCCCTTGAACACCCGGGCGAGCATGATCTGCTCGGACTCCCGACCGCCGGCAGAGACATCGGTGCCCTTGGCGGCGGCCGAGTCGGGGAAGACGTGGTAGGCCATGTTGAGGATCCGGAAGGCCGTCTTCGGGGCCACCGTGTGGGCCACCGCACCGGCGTTGCCGAGCAGGGTGTTGATCTCGTGGGGCCGCTCCACCATCGCCCTGATCACCAGGTCGGCCGCCTGGGCCGGGCTGATGGTGGGGAACCGGTCGTAGAGCTTGGTGGGCGCGATCATCGGCGTCCGCACGAGCGGCATGTGGATGCCGGTGAACGTGATGCCGTCGCCGACCAGCTCGGAGGCGACCACGTTGCTCCACGAGTCGAGGGCGGCCTTCGACGCGACGTACGCCGAGAACCGCGGCGGGTTGGTCTGCACTCCGATCGAGGAGATGTTGACGATGTGGCCGCGTCGCTGCTCGCGCATCGTCGGGACGAGCCCCATCACGAGCCGGATCGCGCCGAAGTAGTTGAGCTGCATGGTGCGCTCGAAGTCGTGGAACCGGTCGTGCGACAGCTTGAGCGACCGCCGGATGGACCGGCCGGCGTTGTTGACGACGTAGTCGATCGACGGCAGCTCGGCGGTCATCTCCTTGCAGAGGGTGTCGATCGCGTCGAGGTCGGAGAGGTCGCACGGGAAGACGTAGGCCGTCCCGCCGTGGTCCTCGATCGCTGCCTTGGTCTCTTCGAGCTTCTCCTTGCCGCGGGCGACCAGCACCGGTACGCCGCCGGCCTGCGCGACCTTGAGCGCGGTCACCTGGCCGATGCCGGACGAGGCGCCGGTGATCACGACGTACTTCCCGGTGAGCGCCTCGCGGGCCCCGCGGTCGCGGGCGGTCGAGCGGTCGAGGTGCTCCTCCCAGTAGCCCCACAGGGTGCGTGCGTAGGACTCGAGGTCGGGGACGCCGATGCCCGACCCGGACAGCGCCTGCTCCGTACGGCGGGAGTCGAAGGTGGCGGTGAACCGGGTGTGGGCGAGCACCTCGGGCGGGATGCCGACCCGGCCGATGGTCTGGCCGAGTAGGAGCCTGGCCGGCGCGGTCTTGACGAATGCCGTCGCCAGCTCGACCGGGCGGAGCCGGCGGGGGATCAGCGCGAGCGGTCCGGCGTGAGTGACGTTGCGGTCGACCGGAGTGGCGAAGGTCGGTGCGCCGGCGGCGGCGCAGAACATGTTGATGAGGTCGACGACCGGCTGCGGCTCCGGGTTGACGAGGTGGAACGCCTCGCCGTCGCGCTCCGGCAGGTGCGCGATGTGGTCCATCGCCTTGGCGACGTAGTCGACCGGGACCACGTTGGTGTCGCCGAGGTCGACGCCGACCAGCGGCAGCCAGGCCGGCAGCCGGTCGCGCAGCAGCTTCATCATCGGGAAGAAGTAGTAGGGGCCGTCGACCTTGTCCATGACGCCGGTCTGGCTGTCGCCGACCACGACCGCCGGTCGGTAGACGCGCCACGGGACGGTCGCCTCCTCGCGGACGATCTTCTCCGACTCGTACTTGGTCCGGTGGTACGGCGAGGGCAGGTCCTGGCCCTCGGCGAACATGGACTCGTCGAACCGGCCGTGGAACTCGCCCGCCGCCGCCACCGACGACACCTGGTGGAAGCAGCCGACCCGCAGCGCGTCGGCCAGCTCGAGCGCGTGACGGGTGCCACCGACGTTCATCGCCTCGTTGGCGTCGTCGTCGGCGGTCATGTCGTAGATCGCGGCGAGGTGGAAGAAGTGCTCGACCTCGCCGGCGTGCTCGGCGATCCAGTCGGCGTCGACGCCGAGCCGGTCCTGGCCGAGGTCACCGACGACGGGCACCACCCGCGACGTACCCCAGCGGGTGATCATCCGCTCCATGCGGGGGAGCGACGACTCGCGGACCAGCACGAACACCTCGCCCTGGCGGTGGTCGAGCAGCTCCTCGACGAGGTAGCGGCCGATGAACCCGGTGGCGCCGGTCACGAAGTACGACATGGCCGGAGACTACCGACAGGTAGCCCCCGCGCACACTGTCAAGGTTGCGGTACGGCGGTCGAGCCTGTCGAGACCTGGTGAGCGGCGCTGCCAGGGTGCGGTACGGCGGTCGAGCTTGTCGAGACCTCCGGGGTTTCTCCACAGGCGGCGCGAGACACGTTGCCGCGGAGCGCCGCGGCCAGCACGCTGGAAAGCATGCCGTACACCTACATCCTCCAGTGCGCTGACGGGACCTACTACGTCGGCAGCACCTTCGACCTCGAGCGTCGGGTCGGGCAACACACCGCCGGGCTGGGGTGCCAAGTACACCCAGAGTCGGCTGCCGGTGCGCCTGGTCTGGGCGGGCCAATACGACAGCATCAGACAGGCCTACTTCTTCGAGAAACAGGTCCAGAACTGGAGCCACGCCAAGCGCAAGGCGCTCATTGAGGGGCGATGGCAGGACCTTCCCGAGCTTGCCCGGACCGCACGGCCGCGCGAGTAGGTCTCGACAAGCTCGACCGCCGTGGGGACGGGGTGGGCTGGTGGGGTCTCGACAAGCTCGACCGCCGTTGGGGACGGTGAGCTGGCGGGTCTCGACAGGGCGCGTGGGTGAGGTAGCCCGTTAGTCGGACTTGCCGCCGCCGAACATGATCTCGTCCCAGGACGGCACGGAGGCGCGGCCGCGCTTCTTGGCGGGCTTGGCGTCGGGCTCGTCATCGGTCTTCGGGGACTCCGGCGACTCGGTCTCGGCCTGCTCGGCCGTGTCGAGCTCGGCGACCACGTCGTCCGCCTCGGCATCGTGGGCAACCGGCCCGTCGTCGAGGTAGGCCTCGACCGACTGCTCGGCGCCGAGCGAGGCGGGCTCGTCGCGCACCAGCGAGATCGCGTCGTCGCCGAGCGGGAGGTGGTCGTCACCGGCCACGGCCGCCCGGCGGGCGCGGGCCCGCGAGATGTCGTCGCCGGCCAGGGGCGCGGGCTCGGAGCCAGCGTCGGATGCTCCGTCGCCGAGCAGCCAGGTCGCATCGTCGTTGTCGACCACGACGTAGTTGCCGGGGGCGTCGAACACGAAGCGGGCGGTGCCGCTGCGGCCGGCCGCCGAGAAGTCGCCGGTGAGCGACCACTTGCCGTCCTCGCGCCGAGCGGAGTCCCACTCGACCGTGTCGGGGTCGACGTTGAGGCCGCGCAGGTGGGAACCGACGGCGTCGCCGAGGGTCCGCGCGCCGCCTGACTGGCCGGTACGGCGTACGGAGGAGCGCTGGGCGCGCTCGGCGACGTGCTGGCGCTCGGCGAGCACCGGTGCCGCGAACGGCATGATCGCGTCGACCGTCGTCTGCGCCGCCTGGGCCACGGCCTCGGGCGTCTCGCCGGAGCGGATCCGGGCCTGGATGTCACGAGGGCGGAGGCTGCTGTCCATCTTGATCTCCAACTGGCCGAGCCGGGCATGGTCGCCGCGGAGGGCGGCCCGGAGACGCTCGTCGGCGTCGAGGGTGAACTCGACCCCCTTGTCACTCACGAGGAGCAGGCGCTTGCCGTCATCGCTCAGTCCGGCGAGCGTGAGGTGGGCCATCGCGGGCGTTCTTCCTGGTCGTCTGCGGGTCGTTCTCCGTGGGCCGAGCCTACGCCAGCAGCAGGCGGCGCCGGCTCCACCGCGCACGGCGCGCCCCGGTAACCTCCGAGCGTGTCACCGCTGGAAACCGAGCCCCTCCTGGTCGCCCTCGACCTCGCCGGAATCTTCGTCTTCGCCATCTCCGGCGCACTGGTCGCGGTCCGCAAGGAGCTGGACGTCTTCGGCGTCCTGGTGCTCGCCGGCGCGACCGGCCTCGGCGGCGGGTTCCTGCGCGACGTCCTCATCGGTGCCACGCCCCCGGCGGCGCTGGCCGACTGGCGCTACCTGATGGTGCCGGTCGCGGCGGGGCTGGTGACGTTCTGGTACCACCCCACGGTCGGACGGCTGGAGCGGCAGGTCAGCGTGCTCGACGCCTTCGGACTCGCGTTGTTCTGTGTCACGGGCGCGCTCAAGTCGCTCGAGTACGGCCTGGGTCCGCTTCCGGCCGCGCTCATGGGCATGGTCACCGGCATCGGTGGCGGCATCCTCCGAGACGTGCTCGCCGGTCGGGTCCCGGCCATCTTCCGCGGCGAGCTCTACGCCACCCCCGCCCTGGCCGGAGCCGCGATCGCGGTGGCGGGCGCGCGACTGGACCAGCCGGTCGCGCTGAGTGCCCTGCTCGGCGGCGGTGTCTGCCTCACCTGGCGGCTGCTGGCGATGTGGCGCCACTGGCACGCCCCCGTGCCCGCCGGCCCCGCCAGCGTCTAGTTCTCGTAGCGAGTCGTGCCGAGGACCCGCCGCAGGTAGGGATTGTCGAAGACCCGGCCAGGGTCGAGCCGGTCGCGCATCGTGAGGAACTCGCCGAAGCGGGGGTACGCCGGAGCCAGGTCGTCGACGGTGCGGGTGTGGACCTTGCCCCAGTGGGGGCGGCCGCCGTGGTCGCGCATGATCCGCTCGATCCCGAGGAAGTACGGCACGTGGTCGGCGGCCACGTAGGTGTGGAAGGCGAGGTAGACGGTGTCGCGGCCATGGCTGGTCGACAGCGGGATGTCGTCGGCCGGGGCGAGCCTGATCTCGACCGGGAAGCTGATCCGCCAGTCGGAGGCGTCGATCGCCCGGCGGGCCTCGCGCAGCGCGGTCATCCCCGCCTCGCGCGGGACGGCGTACTCCATCTCCTTGAAGCGCACCCGGCGGTCGGCGGTGAACACCCGGTGAGCAGTGTCGGAGTAGGTGCGCTCGCTGAACAACCGGCCGGAGACCCGGTTGATGACGGGTACGGCGGCGGGGAGCCGGTGGCCCACCCGGTTGGTCACCTCGAACACCCGGTTGGACACCAGGTCGTCGTCGAGCCGTGCCCGCCACCGGGGCAGGGGTTCCGGTGCGGTCTCGACCCGGTCGTTGGTCTTCACCTGCATCCGGTCGCTGTGCGGGAACCAGTAGGCGTCCAGGTGGTCGTGGGCGTCCGCGAGGTCGAGCAGCGCGGCGGTTCCCTCCCGCCACGACACCCGGCGCTCCTGCGCGCGCACGGTGAACAGCGGCTCGACGTGGAAGGTCACCGTCGTCATGATCCCGAGCGCTCCCAGCCCGACCCGCGCCACGTCGAGCACGTCGGCGTTCTCCGTCGCCGACGCCCGCAGCACCTCCCCGGTACCGGTCACCAGCTCCATCCCGGCCAGCTGCGCGGACAGGCTCGCCGCGCGACCACCGGAGCCGTGGGTGCCGGTGGAGACGGCTCCGGCGAGCGTCTGCTCGGCGATGTCGCCCATGTTGTGCAGCGAGAGCCCGAGCCGCTCGAGCTCGTGGTTGAAGACGTGGAGCGGCGTGCCGGCACGGGCGGTGACGGTCATCGCTTCCCGGTCGACGGACACGATCCCGGTCAGCTGGGTGGGCAACAGCATCGTGTGCTCCGGCACCGCGACCGCGGTGAAGCTGTGACCGGTGCCCATCATCTTGACGGTCGTGCCCGCGGCTCGCGCCGCCGCCACCGCGGCCACGACGTCGTCGGTCGTGCGCGGCGCATAGACCTCGGTCGGACGCGCCGAGGCCAGCCCCGACCAGTTCCTCCACTCCACGGATCGACCCTACTGAGGCGGTCGTGGCAGCAGCTGCGCGGCAACCGCGGCGAGAGCACCGGCGCCGAGGGAGACGAAGTACGCCGACGAGGCGCCGGCGCGGTCGATCACGAGACCGGCCAGGGCCGCGCCCGGCGCGATGCCCGCGACGACCCCGCTGTGCAGGACCGACATGCCTTCGGTCAGCCGCGCGGAGGGCACGGACTGCTCGACCAGGGACGTGGCCCCGATCAGCGTCGGCGCGATGGCGAAGCCGCCGATCAGGAGTGCGACGCCCATCAGGACCACCGAGTCGATGAAGGCGAGCGGCGCCATCGCCAGGCACATCCCGGCCGCGCCGAGCCGCACCCGGTTGACCGTCGGCCTGCGGAACGTCAGCGCGCCGGTGATCAGCCCCGCCATCAGGCTGCCGAAGGCCCAGAGCGCGAGCAGCGGACCGGCGTACGCCTGGTTGCCCTGCTCCTCGGAGAAGGCGACGGTCACCACCTCGGCGCCGCCGAACAGGGCGCCCAGCGAGAACATCATCACGACCAGCGGGGTCAGGGTCCGCCACGGCAGCCGGGTGCGGTCGCCGGTGGTGCGGTGGCCGGGCAGCACGGGAGGCTCCGTGGAGCGCTGCGCGGCGAGCAGCAGGGTGCCGACCAGCCCGCTGAGGATGGCAGCGGCGAGACCGGCGACCGGGTCGATCGCGGTCGCGAGCACCGTCACCAGGATCGGCCCGAGCATGAAGACGCTCTCGTCGGCGACCGCCTCGAGGGCGAAGGCGGTCTGGACGTCTGCCGGCCGTCCCTGCAACGCATGGGACCAGCGGGCGCGTACGCAGGAGCCGGCCGCCGGAAGCGCCGCGCCGCCCACCGCGGCGAAGACGTACGTCGTGGCGGAGGGCCAGTCCGCCTCGACCGAGACGACGAGCAGGGTCACCGCCGCGGTGAACACCAGGACCACCGGCACGAGCACCCGCGCCTGACCGAGCCGGTCGAGCAGCCGGCCCTGCACGATCGCGAACACCGCGCCCGCGGCGACGTAGATGGCCGAGACGGCGCCCGCCAGGCCGTAGGAGCCGGTCGCGCCCTCGACCAGCAGCACGATGCCGAGCCCGACCATCGAGATCGGCAGCCGGGCGACCACACCCGACGCCGAGAACCGCAGGCTGCCCGGGACGCTGAGGATGCGGCGGTAGGTGTCGAGCATGGCGCTCGCAGCCTACGGCGGGCGGCGGGGTTTCGAGGCTCGCTGCGCTCGCACCTCTACCTGCAGGTTAGATGGAGGGGTGACCATCGACGTGAGCCCCTACGACGCCGTGCTGCTGGTCTCCTTCGGTGGACCGGAGCAGCCCGACGACGTGATCCCGTTCCTGGAGAACGTGACCCGCGGCAAGAACATCCCGCGGGAGCGGCTGGCCGAGGTGGGCGAGCACTACTTCGCGTTCGGGGGGCGTTCGCCGATCAACGACCAGAACCGGGAGTTCCTGGCCGCGCTGCGCGAGGACCTGGCCGGCGCCGGGATCGACCTGCCCGTCTACTGGGGCAACCGCAACTGGGACCCCTACCTCACCGACGCCGCTGCGGCAGATGGCCGACGACGGGGTGACCCGGGCGGCCTGCTTCGTCACGAGTGCCTACTCGTCGTACTCGGGGTGTCGGCAGTACCGCGAGAACCTCGCGGCCGCTGCCAGCGAGGTCCCGGGAGCGCCACGGCTCGACCGGCTGCGCCACTACTTCAACCACCCGGGCTTCGTGGAGCCGGTCGTCGACGCGACGCTGGCCTCGCTCGCCGAGCTGCCCGAGGGGGTGAGGGAGGGCACCCACCTCGCCTTCGTCACCCACTCGATCCCGACGTCGATGAACGACGCCAGCGGCCGCGACGGCGGGTGGTACGCGCGCCAGCACACCGCAGCCATGGTCGAGGTGGCCGAGCGGGTGCGGCAGGAGACCGGGCACCGGTTCCCGGCCGCACTGGTCTACTGCTCGCGCTCCGGGCCGCCCGAGATGCCGTGGCTCGAGCCCGACGTCAACGATCACCTCGCCCAGCTGAGGAAGCAGGGTGCTGATGGGGTCGTGCTGGTCCCGATCGGGTTCGTCTCCGACCACATGGAGGTCATCTACGACCTCGACACCGAGGCGCTGGCGACCGCCCGCGACCTCGGCCTGCCCGCGGTGCGCGCGGCGACGCCGGGAGTCGATCCGCGGTTCGTGGCGGTGGTCCGCGACCTGCTCGTCGAACGGGCCGCCGCCGAGCGCGGGGAGGTCCCGGACCGGGCGACGGTCGGTGGCCTGCCGGCGTCGTGGGACCGCTGCCCGGTCGGGTGCTGCCCCAACCCCCGGGGTGATCGCGCCGCGATCGGCGGCGCCGGCGACCTGGAGGAGACCGCGTGAGCGCGGACCCGGGTGCGCCCACTCCCGCCGCATTGCGCGACCTGGCCCTCTCGGTCGCGCGCGCTGGTGCCGCGCTGGTCCGCGAGCGGCGTACGAGGGGGGTGACCGTCGCCGACACCAAGAGCAGCACGGTCGACGTCGTCACCGAGGCCGACCGGGCCTGCGAGCAGCTGATCCGGCAGCTGCTGCTCGAGGCGCGGCCCGACGACTCGATCCTCGGCGAGGAGGGGGACGACCACGTCGGCACGAGCACCGTGCGCTGGGTCGTCGACCCGATCGACGGCACCGTCAACTTCCTCTACGGGCTCCCGGACCACGCCGTGTCCGTGGCGGCCGAGGTCGACGGGGAGGTCGTCGCGGGGGCGGTCGTCAACATCGCCACGGGTGTCGAGTACGTCGCGGCCTCAGGCCTCGGTGCGACCCGTGACGGCGAGACGCTCCACGTCCGTGATGTGCCTCCCGTCGCCGAGCGTCTGGTGCTGACCGGCTTCGGCTACCGCGCCGACGTCCGCGCCGGACAGGCCGAGCGCGTGGCCCGGCTGCTGCCGAAGGTGCGCGACATCCGGCGCATGGGCTCGTGCGCCCTCGACCTGTGCCACGTCGCCGAGGGCAGCGCGGACGGCTACGTCGAGGAGGGGCCGCAGGCGTGGGACTGGTCCGCCGGGTCCCTGATCGCGGTCGAGGCAGGAGCTCGCTTCGCCCTCCTTCGCCGGGGTCCGGAGCGCACCGTGGTGGTCGCCGCCCCGGCCGGCGGGTGGGACGACTTCGTGCGCCTGCTCACGGAGTGTGAATTCGTGGACCCGGAGGCGGAATAGCGACCGTTCGCCGGGTGTTCAGGCGACACGGCGTGGACCGGTGTGCACCAGTCGTGCTTCATGGTGCACAATCTGGCGCCGGAGCGACGCGGTGAAGCAGTTGCCGCCTGACGGCATTGGGGAGTGGAGAAGACAAGCATGGCGACTGATTACGACGCACCTCGCAAGACCGAGGAAGACCAGTCCGAGGAGAGCATCGAGGAACTGAAGGCGCGTCGTCACGACAAGAATTCGGGAAAGGTCGACGAGGACGAGGCGGAAGCCGCCGAGTCGTTCGAGCTCCCGGGCGCCGACCTGTCCCATGAGGAGCTCGCCGTCGAGGTGAAGCCCAAGCAGGAGGACGAGTTCACCTGCATGAGCTGCTTCCTGGTGCACCACCGCAGCCAGCTGGCCGACGAGAAGAAGCTGATCTGCCGGGACTGCGCCTGATCGCTAGCCGGTATCGCTAGCTGAAGGGAGTCGGCGCGTCCGGGTCCTGGCGGTCTTTCGCGAGCTCCGGCGGCAGGTGACCGGTCGACTTCGCGTAGTAGCCGGCCGCACGCCGGGCCGCGGCCATCCGGGCCAGCCCGATGAGGGCCCCGCTCACGGCCGCCCACGCCACGGCCTCCTTGACCTCCACGTCGGGATCGGCCGGGTTGGCCGGGGGCGTCTTGCCGGTCGCTGCCTTCCACCCGGTGTTGAGCGCCTTCTTCGCGACCGCGGCCGCGGCGAGCACGGACACGAGCGAGAAGATCGTCCAGACCTTGGAACTGTCAGATGCCATGTCCCGAGCCTATCCGGCGTCGCGCTCGTCCGATCCGCCCGATCGGGTGATGCTCGTGAGGGCCGCCGCGAGATCGTCCGGGTGGCGCGTGCTGAGCAGCCAGTACGGCGCCGGGTCTGCCGGGTCCGTGACGTCGACCCGGACCGCCCGTTTCAGGTAGGGGCGGAGCAGGAGGTAGGCGCGCGCGTCCGCCTCGACCCCGGCCAGCCGGCGGGCCGCGTCGGCGTCGAGTGCGGTGGCAGGGCCCAGGTGCTCGGCACCGATCCGGGCCGGTCCGGCCCGCAGCATGCCGTCGGCGACCTCGATCCGGGCGGAGCCGTAGCCCAGCAGCAGCGCCGCCATCACCCCGGTCGCGATGCCCGTCACCAGCCAGCTCGCCACCGGTGGGAGCGCGACCAGGGTCGCCAGCCACAGGCTCGCCACGAGCATCGTGCCCTGGACCCACCACCGCAGCGGGACGGTGAGCCGCTCGGCGTACGGGGTGTCCACGGGCTGCATCGTAGGAGCGGGTCCCACCGGTAGTCTCACCGCCCGTGCCCGACCACGACCTCGACATCCAGATCCTCCGGCTCGACCCCGACCTGCCGCCGCCGTCCTACGCCCATCCCGGCGACGCGGGGGCGGACCTGGTCACCACCGTCGACGTGACGCTGGCGCCGGGGGAGCGGGGGATGGTGCCGACCGGGATCGCGCTGGCGCTCCCCGAGGGGTACGTCGGGCTGGTCCACCCCCGGTCCGGCCTGGCCGCGCGGTCGGGGCTGTCCATCGTCAACGCTCCGGGGACCATCGATGCGGGCTACCGCGGCGAGATCACGGTGATGCTCATCAACCTCGACCCGACCACCCCGGTGGTGCTGCGACGGGGCGACCGGATCGCCCAGCTCGTCGTGCAGCGCGTCGAGCGGGCCCGGTTCGTGGAGGTGGCCGAACTCCCCGAGTCGGTCCGTGGTGCGGGGGGCTACGGTTCTACCGGAGGATTCGGCCTCGTCTGAGCCGGTCCGAAGGAGATGTCAGTGAAGTTCGGTCGCAAGTCCACGCCCGCCCCCGCGGAAGCCCCCGACGAGGCCGAGGCGGCCGACGCGGGCGCCGAGGAGACCGACGTCACCCCGGAGGCGGGCCCCTTCGACGTCGACGACCTCGGCGACGACGGCGTGGAGCGGGTCGACCTGGGATCGATGCTGATCGCCCCCGTGGCCGGGAGCGAGCTCCGGATCCAGGTGGACGAGCGCAGCCAGCAGGTCCAGTCCGTGGTGATGGCCGGCGCCGAGGGAGCGCTCGAGCTCCGCGCGTTCTCCGCTCCCCGGGGTGGCGACCTCTGGAGCGAGATCCGTCCCCAGCTCGCGGCCGACATGGCCCGCCGCGGCGGCACCGCCACCGAGCAGGAAGGCCGCTTCGGACCCGAGCTGGTGTGCTCGCTGACCGTGAAGACGCCCGACGGTCGCACCGGCCAGCAGGCCTCGCGCATCGTCGGTATCAACGGGCCGCGCTGGATGGTGCGCGCCACCTTCCTCGGCAAGCCCGCGGTCGACCCCGACACCGCCCAGCCGTGGGAGGACGCCCTCACCCAGCTCGCCGTACGCCGCGGCGAGCAGGCGATGCCGGTCGGCGACCCGCTGCCGGTGACGCTGCCGGAGCAGGCCCGCAAGGTCGGGCCCACCGGCACGCCCGAGGCGCCGGGGCCGGCACGGGACTCCTGACGTGCCCGAGAAGAGTCGCCTGCGCCGCAGCCTGAGCCGCTGGGCGAACAGCTCCGACATGCATGCCCGCGAGCTGCGTCGCGACGCCGGTGACGCGTCCATCCACGACGCGCCGGACCGCCAGCCGGTGACGGTGCAGGGTGTCGTCCGCACCGTCACGCTGCGGCCGCGCGGCGGCGTACCGGCCCTCGAGGCCGAGCTGGACGACGGGTCCGACGTCCTCACCGTGATCTGGCTCGGCCGGCGCCAGATCGCCGGCATCGCGCCCGGCCGGTCGATGCGGGTGACGGGCCGGATCGGTGGCTCCGAGGGCGGCCGCACCCTCTACAACCCGCGCTACGAGCTGATGCCATGAAAACCACCCCACGAAATCGCGGGCTTCCCCCGCTGCGCTCCTCCATCCCACGATTCCGCGGGGACCCCGGATGAGCGACGACTCGACCAGCCAGCAACACCCGGTCGCGGACGTCCAGACGGTCGAGCAGGTCGTGCGCGCCCAGCTCTCCCGGGCGCTGGGTGGCCGTCGGGGCATGGTCGAGGCGGCTGTGCCGACGATCCTGTTCACCATCATGTGGCTCACCACCCGTGACCTGCCGACCGCGCTCGTCGTCAGCGTCGCGGCGGCGCTGGTCATGCTCGTCGTCCGGCTCGTGCAGCGCTCGACCGTCCAGTTCGTGATGAACGCCCTCTTCGGGATCGGCATCGGCTGGCTGTTCGTCAGCCTCGCCGCCCGCGGTGGCGCCAGCGCCGACGAGCAGGCCCTCGCCTACTTCCTGCCCGGCATCCTCTACAACACCGGCTACGCCGTGCTCATGGGCTTCACCTGCCTGATCGGCTGGCCCCTGGTCGGCTTCATGGTCGGCAGCGTCACCGGTGACGCGACCGCCTGGCACGCCGACAAGCAGATCGTCCGGCTCTGCACCCGGCTGACCTGGCTGCTGGTGCTGCCGTGCGTGCTGCGCGCCGGCATCCAGGCACCGGTGTGGCTGGCCGGCAACAGCGGCGCCCTCGAGGCCGACACGGCGGTGGCGCTGCTGGCCGTGCTCAAGATCGCCCTCGGCTGGCCACTGCAGCTGGCCGCCCTCGGGGCGATGGTGTGGCTGCTGGCGCGCAACCACACGCCCATCGAGCAGCGGCCCGAGAGCGGCCGGGACTCAGCCGCCGTGGAGTGACGGCGCGAGCAGTCGCTCCAGCTCGTTCTCGACGTCGGCGCTGACGACGAACAACAGCTCGTCGCCCGACTCGATCGGCTGCTCGGCGTCCGGGGTGTAGACCTGCCCGTCGCGCAGGATCGTGACGAGTGCGCAGTTCTCCGGGAAGGGGATCAGCCCGGCCGGCTTGCCGACGTACGGCGAGTCTGCGGGCAACGTCAGCTCGACCAGGTTGGCGTTGCCCTGGCGGAACGTGAACAGCCGCACCAGGTCGCCGATGGTCACCGCCTCCTCCACCAGGGCCGACATGATGCGCGGGGTGGACACGTTGACGTCGACGCCCCACGCCTCGGTGAAGAGCCACTCGTTGTTGGGGTGGTTGACCCGGCCGACGGTGCGCGGCACGCCGAACTCGGTCTTCGCCAGCAGCGAGGTCACCAGGTTGGCCTTGTCGTCGCCGGTCGCCGCGATCACGACGTCGCACTGGTCGAGACGGGCCTCCTCCAGGGAGGACAGCTCGCACGAGTCCGCCAGCAGCCACTCCGCGTCGGGCACGCGCTCGGGCTTGATGGCCGACGTGCTCTTGTCGATGAGCAGGACCTGGTGTCCGTTGCCGATCAGCTCGCGCGCGATCGAGCGGCCCACGGCACCGGCACCGGCGATGGCGACCTTCATGTCACTGCTCCTCCGGACCGCGTTCGAAGATGGCGTAGGCGGCTGCGGCGTTCTCCTCGCGCATCACCAGGTGGAGCAGGTCGCCCTCCTGGATCACGGTGTCGGTGCCGGGCAGCATGCCCTCGCCGAGCCGGTCGATCCAGGCGATCCGGACCTTGCTCTGCTCCTGGAGCTGCACGGTGCGGTGACCGATCCACTGCGACGGGACCGGCACCTGGTCGAGCCGGATGGTGCCGGACGGGTCGCGGAAGTCGGGCTCCGCGCCGGCCGGGAGCATCCGGCGCAGCACCTGGTCGGCGGTCCACTTGACCGTGGCGACGGTGGTGATGCCGAGTCGCTGGTAGACCTCGGCGCGACCGGGGTCGTAGATCCGGGCCACGACCTGCTCGATGCCGAACGTCTCGCGGGCGACCCGCGCGGCGATGATGTTGGAGTTGTCGCCGCTGGAGACGGCCGCGAACGCGTCGGCGCGCCGGATCCCGGCCTTCTCGAGGACCTCCTGGTCGAAGCCGAACCCGGTGATCTTGTCGCCGTTGAACGACGGGCCGAGCCGGCGGAAGGAGTCGGGTTCGCTGTCGATGATCGAGACGGTGTGGTTGCGGTCCTCGAGGCTGCGGGCGAGCGTCGAGCCGACGCGGCCGCAGCCCATGATCACGACGTGCACGGCACGAACGTTATCCCAGCCGATACCGCGGCGTGGCCCACGTAGGACTAGCCTGTCCCGTCGTGGGTGTCGGCGACGTCTCGAAGCGGATCCTGCTGGGCCGCAAGCTCCGGAGCTCGCAGCTCGGCGAGACGCTGCTTCCCAAGAAGATCGCCCTCCCGGTGTTCGCCAGCGACGCGTTGTCGTCGGTCGCCTACGCGCCGGACGAGATCTTCATCATGCTCGCGGTCGCCGGCGCGTCGACGTACGTCTGGTCGTGGAAGATCGGACTCGCGGTCGCCCTGGTGATGCTGACCGTGGTCGCGTCCTACCGGCAGACGGTCCACGCCTATCCCTCCGGCGGCGGCGACTACGAGGTCGCGACCGCCAACCTCGGCCGCACCGCCGGCGTCACGGTGGCGAGCGCCCTGCTCGTCGACTACGTGCTGACGGTGGCGGTGTCGATCTCGTCGGCCTCGCAGTACGCCGCCGGCGCGATTCCGGCACTGATCGGCCACGAGGCCACGGTCGCCGTGGCCGCGGTGGCCGTGCTGACCGCGCTCAACCTGCGCGGGGTGCGCGAGTCGGGCACGCTCTTCGCCGTACCGACCTACCTCTTCATGTTCGCCATCCTGGGGATGTGCGGCTACGGACTGCTCCAGCTGCTCGCCGGCAGCCTGCCCGACGCCGAGAGCGCAGGCCTGCAGATCGAGCCGGCCGAGGGCTGGGACGGCCCGTTGGGCCAGCTCGCCCTGTTGTTCCTGCTCGCGCGGGCCTTCTCCTCGGGCTGCGCCGCCCTGACCGGTGTCGAGGCGATCTCGAACGGCGTCCCGGCGTTCCGCCGCCCCAAGAGCCGCAACGCCGCCACCACGCTGCTCATGCTCGCCCTGATCGCGATCTCGATGATGATGAGCGTGATCGTGCTCGCCAACCAGATGGGCATCCGCTACGTCGATCCCCACGATCTCGAGCGGCTGCGCACCGCGAGCGGTGACGCGCTGCCCAGCGGCTACGAGCAGCACCCGGTGATCTCCCAGATCGCGAACGGCGTGTTCCAGGACTTCCCCCCGGGCTTCTACTTCGTCGTGAGCGTCACGGGCATCATCTTGGTGCTCGCGGCCAACACCGCGTTCAACGGCTTCCCCGTCCTCGGCTCGATCCTCGCCCAGGACGGCCTGCTGCCCCGCGCCCTGGGCTCGCGCGGAGACCGGCTGGCCTACAGCAACGGCATCCTGTTCCTCGCCCTGATGTCGGCCCTCCTGATCTGGGTCTTCGACGCCGAGACCACCCGGCTGATCCAGCTCTACATCGTCGGGGTGTTCGTCTCGTTCAACCTGAGCCAGCTCGGCATGATCCGGCACTGGACCCGTCATCTGAAGACCGAGAAGGATCCCGCCGTACGTCGTCGGATGCTGCGCTCGCGGGCGATCAACACCTTCGGCCTCGGCATGACCGCGGTGGTGCTGATCGTCGTGCTCGTGACCAAGTTCCTCGCCGGCGCGTGGATCGCGATCCTGGCGATGGGCGTCTTCTTCGCGATCATGCAGGGCATCCACCGCCACTACCGCAACGTCGCGGTCGAGCTCGCCGCCGACGAGGATGACAAGGTGCTGCCGACGCGGGTCCACGCCATCGTGCTGGTCGGCAAGCTCCACAAGCCGACGCTGCGGGCGCTGGCCTTCGCCAAGGCGTCGCGCCCCAACGTCCTCGAGGGCGTCTACGTCGCCACGGACGCCGCCGCGACCAACCGGATGCTCGCCGAGTGGGACGAGCGCAACCTCGGCGTACCGCTGAAGGTGCTGCACTCGCCGTACCGGGAGCTGGTGCGCCCGATCGTGGAGTACGCCCAGGAGATCCGCTCCGCCAACCCCCGCGGCGTGGTCGCCGTCTACATCCCGGAGTACGTCGTGGGTCGCTGGTGGGAGCAGCTCCTGCACAACCAGACGGCGCTGCGCCTCAAGGGCAGGCTGCTCTTCTCGCCGGGCGTGATGGTCATCTCCGTGCCCTACCAGCTGCGGTCGTCCCAGATCGCCCGCGACCGGGAGCTGCGCGGCGACGCCCGGATCCGGTCCGGCGACGTGCGTCGCGGCGACGTCCGCGACAGCACCACCGGCTCCGGTCGGCAGATCCAGCGGTGACCCGACGGCCGCGGGCGCGCCGGCAACGCGGTCGCTCGCGGGTGGGGGAGCGCTTCACCGTGGAGGTCGGGCCGGTCGCTCACGGTGGCCACTGCGTGGCCCGGGTGGTGACGGACCAGTCGGTCGAGCCTGTCGAGACCCGGGTCGTGTTCGTGCGGCACGCACTGCCCGGTGAGTCGGTCGAGCTGGTCGTGACCGAGGGCTCCGACGGCGACCGGTTCTGGCGTGGGGACGCCGTCACCGTCCTGACCCCGTCGCCCGACCGGGTCACGGCGCCGTGTCCCTACGCCGGCCCGGACGCCTGCGGGGGTTGCGACTTCCAGCACGTCTCGGTGCCCGCCCAGCGCGAGCTGAAGGCCGCGGTCGTGCGCGAGCAGCTCTCCCGGCTCGCGAAGCTCGACGTGCCGGTCACCGTCGAGGCTGTGCCCGGCGACGAGGACGGCCTGCGATGGCGGACCCGGCAGCGCTACGTCGAGCTGCCCGGCGGCCGGCGTGGCATGCGCAAGCACCGCTCCCACGAGGTCGTCCCCATCGACGAGTGCCTCCTCGAGGCGCGGGGGGCCGAACGCCACCCCGCGGCGGTCGACGAACCCGGCCACACGGCGGTCGAGCTTGTCGAGACCTCAGGCGGTACCCACGAGTTCGCCCGCGACCCCGACGGCTTCTGGCAGGTGCACCCCGGCGCCGCGACGCGTGCTCGTCGAGACGGTCCTCGACTTCCTCGACCCGCAGCCGGGCGAGTCGGTGCTCGACCTCTACGCGGGCGTCGGACTGTTCGCGGCGTTCCTCGGCGACCGCGTCGGCGCGGCCCGGCTGGTCGCCGTCGAGGCCGACCTCGACGCCTGCCGCCACGCCCGCCGCAACCTCGGCCCCGGCGCGGAGGTCGCGACCGGCTCCGTCGACCGGGTGCTCGCCACGTCGTACGACGAGCCCTTCGACCTCGTGGTCCTCGATCCGCCACGCGAGGGCGCCAAGCGCCGGGTGGTCGAGCAGGTGGTGGACCGGGCGCCGCGGGCGGTCGCCTACGTCGCCTGCGACCCGGCCGCACTCGCCCGCGACGTCGCGATCTTCGCCGAGCACGGCTACACGATGCAGCGGCTGCGGGCGCTCGACCTGTTCCCGATGACGCACCACGTCGAATGCGTCGCGTTGCTGCACCAGAACCGGCTCTGACCTGCGGTAACGCGATTCCCGCGCAGCAGGTCGAAAGCCGAAGTCTGGCCTTAAGGCTCACTTTGAGGCCCTTATGGCTCGCTTTGAAGCCGCGGAGAGGGCGCTCCACCGGGCCGCTATCCAGCCTCCTGGGGGGAATGCAGTCGCGGCGGTATGACGCAGGCTGGAGTGCACGCTCATGCCGGCGGTCTCAACGGTTCATCGCAACACTTCCTTGATTCGAGGGAGGTTGTGATGGCGCGTGGTTATCGAAGGGTGTCGCTGGCGCTGGAGGATGAGATCTGGAAGCGGCTGCAGTCTGGGTATGCGGCCAACCCGACGGCGCGGGCGCTGGGGATCTCGACCAGTGGGGTGCATGGCTATCTGGTGCGGTGTGGCGGGATCCGGCCACCGGTTCGTCGGCGATCTCCTGTCCGGTTGAGCTTGGCCGAGCGGGAGGAGATCTCCCGGGGTCTGGCAGCAGGGTTGTCGCTGCGGGCGATCGCGGCCGGCCTGGGGCGAGCACCGTCGACGGTGAGTCGTGAGGTCGCCGGACATGGCGGCCGCCGTGGGTATCGGGCTGCGAAGGCAGACCAGCTGGCGTGGGCACGGGCGCGACGTCGGAAGGTGTGCAAGCTGGCCACCCGGCCGGTGCTGCGTGACATCGTGGCCGAGAAGCTGTCCGCCCGGTGGTCACCTGAGCAGATCGCGGGCTGGCTGAAGGCCACGTATCCGAACGACGCGGAGATGCAGGTGTCGCACGAGACGATCTACCGCACCCTGTTCATCCAGTCCCGCGGCGCGCTGCGCAAGGAACTGACAGCGCATCTGCGGACCGGTCGGGTGATCCGACGCCCGGCGGGCTCCCGGCTCCCGGACGGGCGTGGTGGCCGGCCCGGCATCCTCAACATCTCCGAAAGGCCAGCCGAAGCCAACGACCGGGCGGTGCCCGGACACTGGGAGGGCGACCTGGTCTTCGGCAAACGCATGTCCCCGATCGCCACCCTGGTCGAGCGGTCGACCCGGTTCGTGATGCTGGTAGCGCTGCCGGGCGGGCACAAAGCCGACCTGGTCGCCGACGCGCTGGCCGCGAAGATCACCACCCTGCCCGCCGCCTTGACCCGGACGCTGACCTGGGACCAGGGCCACGAGATGGCCGAACACGCCAAGTTCACCGACGCCACCGGCATCGCCGTCTACTTCTGCGATCCCAAGTCACCATGGCAGCGCGGCAGCAACGAGAACACCAACGGGCTGCTGCGCCAGTACCTACCCCGCACCCTGGACTTCAAGACCCTCACCCAAGCTGACCTCGACGCCATCGCCGACCAGCTCAACGGCCGACCTCGACAAACCCTCAGCTTCAAGACACCATCACAAGCACTAGCCGAGGTGTTGCGTTAACCGCTTGAGCCCGCACCGATGAGCGGTCACGATTCCGGTGAGGGCCGCTTTGGGCGGGCGTTTACGTGCGGGAGCTGACCCACGACTCTTTGCTGCGAAAGATTCGGCTGCCACACGTGGTGTGATCTGGCGTTGCCGGGCTTAGCATGAATCGTCCCGGCCCGGTGACCGGTCGATCGAAGGAAGATCCATGAAGCGTTCGATGCTGGTTGTGGTGGCAGCGTTCAGTTTGGCCCTGGCTCTCCTGGCTCCGGGTGGGACGGCTTCTCCTGCCGGTCCTCAGGCACAGAAGCGGCCAGCGGCCGACACCGGTTATGCGCTGGTGCAGCTATCTAAGGTGCCGCTTGCGGCTAACTCGAAGACTCGACCCGCCGCTGGTAGGAAGATCAATTTCCGGAGCGCGGCAGTCCGCTCGCAGCGAGCCGCACTCGCCGAGCAGCGCAACGAGTTCAAGTCCTGGCTGCGGGTCCACGCCCCGGATGCACGCGTGACGAGTGAATTCGATATCGCGCTCAACGCTGTCGGTGTCAGACTGAACGGCACGTCGCTGAGTGCGTTGCGAGCCGGTCCCGGCGTTCGTCTCGTCGAGGTGCAGGGCGTCTTTCGCCCGGTCGCTCACGACGACCCAGACCTTTCGTTGGTGAACGCGCTTGCGGGATGGACCCAGGCCGGTGGCGCAGCGCAGGCGGGTGCCGGGGTTGAGGTTGCGGTCATCGATAGCGGGATCGACTCGAGCCACCCGTGTTTCGACGACAGCGGCTATCCGGCTGTCTCACAAGAAGGTCCTGCCACCCTGACGAACAACAAGGTCATCACTTACAAGGTGTACGGCAACAAGGTCGCAAAGAGCGGCTTCGACGAGACGGACCAGAACGGTCACGGAACGCACGTCGCAGGAACGGTGGCCTGCAACGCCCACACGCCTGCGGTTGTCAACGGCGTGGATATTCCCTACGACCCCTCGGGAGTGGCGCCCCGGGCGCTGCTCGGTAGCTACAACGTCTTCCCCGGCGACACCGGGAGTGCCCGCTCTGAGGACATCCTGGAGGCGATGGAGGACTCCTACGAGGACGGGTTCGACGTGATGAACATGAGCCTGGGGGGAGCGCGGAACGACGGTGGCGGCGCCTTCCTGCTCAACAGGGCGGTCGACAACCTCGACCGGGCCAACGTCGTGGTCGCTGTGGCAGCCGGCAACGAGGGCCCGGGCTACTTCACCGTGCATTACCCGGGGGCCGCAGAGCGGGCGCTGACGGCCGGGGCCAGCACAGTGGGCCACTCGGTCATCAACCAAGTGACTGTCGCCGGCACGGATTACGAAGCCGTCTTCGGCGAGTTCGGCACCATCGAATCGGACCTGACCGCCCCACTGGCGGTGGTCCCAGGCACCGACGAGTTCCCGCACGGCCTGAGCACGGCGTGCGACACCGATCCGGCGCTCCCAGACCTCACCGGGCAGATCGCCCTGCTGGGTCGCGGAACCTGTGACTTCACCGACAAGGTCCGCAACGCGCAGAACGCCGGCGCAGTGGGAGTGATCATGGTGAACCGTGAGCCCGGCGCACCGTTCGTCATGTCACACAACGGGCTCGAGCCCCAACCGACGATCCCCGCCGTCATGGTCAGTCTCGCCGCCGGCGCAGCCATCGACGACCACGATGCTGACCCCGCCACGATCCGCGCGCTCGGTGAGTACGTCGAGCAGCCGGAGAGCACGAACTTGATGGCGGGATTCAGCAGCTGGGGTCCGACCCATGGCGACGCGCTGATCAAGCCCGATGTAACCGCGCCTGGCGCGGATGTGTTGAGCTCGTACCCCGCGTGGAGCTGCGACCCGGTCCCGCCCGAGGGGTGCTGGAGTTTCCTGGGCGGTACCTCGATGGCCACCCCACACCTGGCTGGCGCGGCGGCAGTGATCCGCGGGATCCACGGCGACTGGTCTGCCGCAGAGGTGCGATCCGCCATTGTGAACACTGCCCAGGAAGGCGTGCTTCGCCACCCCGAAACCGGCGAGATCACCCGCGACGCGCTCATCGTCGGTTCAGGCCTGCTCGACGTCGGTGCAGCGGGCTCGGCGGTTGCGGCTCTCGACCCGGTGAGCAACTCGTTCGGTGTCGTTCCCGGTGGCTCCGGGATCTCCCGGACCGAGCCCGTGGTCGTCACCAACATTGGTGAGGTGTCACAGACGTTCCGGGTGACCGTGAGCAACGACCCTGCCGACGGCGTCACCTACGCCGTGGGCAGCGCGCCGTTCACCCTTGCGCCAGACGCCAGCGGCACCGTTCAGGTCACCGTGAACACAGCGAAGGGAACAGCGGACGGCCACTATCAGGCAACCTTGCGGGTTAGAGCGAGCGGGACGGAGGTTGCGCACGCCATGCTCTACACCCTGGTCGGTGCCGCCGCCGCTGCCCCGGGGCAGCACATGCTGCCTCCGCCGTTCGCCTGAGTGGGACCGCCGCAACTTGCTCCAGCGCGTCGCGTGCCCGGAGGTACTTGCCCGCGCTCATGTCGCTTATGGCACACGCTCATGCCGATGAGCGCACGCTGCACGGGTTGAGTGCGGGCCGCTCGGCAAGGATTGGCAGGCCCTCACGGGCGAGGCGTCACAGATAGGTCTCGGGCACTGGGCCGACGACCTCCATGTGATGGCGCACCGAGATCGCTTCCAGGTCTTCCGGGGAGACGACTCCTGCTGCCTCAGCCGTTGCAAGTTCCTCGAAGAAGCCCTGCATGGCGGCAGGCGTGAACAAATTCAGCTTCTTGCCGGGACCTTGAGAGGTCACCTTGAACGTGTGGGCGACGCCGCGCGGCACGTAGACGAACGCGCCCGGAGGGCATGCTTCACTCCTGTCTTCGAGGTGCATGAGGTAGGTCCCCTCGAGAACGAAGAAGGCCTCTGCGGCGTCGTGGTGGATGTGCATGGGTGGTCCGAAGTCGGGCGGCTCGTTCTGCGTCTGCAGCAAGCAGAAGGCGTCGGCGGTATCGCTTGCGCTCGCAAGGACGATCGCCTGGAAGTTGCCGAGGTCCAGCACGTCACCCTGTCCTGGTTGGACGATGATCGGTGTGCTCATGGCTCAGTGTCGAGCGGTGACGGTGGATCCGGCAATGCCGTAGGACGGTGCACGCTCATGCCGCTGTCAGTCCGGCATCTCGTGACCACTCATGGGCGCGAACCGTGCATATACGGAGGACAGGGCGTGTCGCGTCAACCGTTCGCGGTGGCCTGATGCCTTCGCCAGGCGGACAAGCCCCAAGGGTCGATCTCGTCAGTCAACTCGCGGCCGCCGATCGTGCGGTGGCCGGTCAACTCGGCTCCTCCGGTGGTTGTCAATCGTTCACCGTCGACGCGCCACCAGTTCCGGTTGCGAAGGTCGGCGGTGCGCTCGACGGGCTGGCCGTCGAATCCGCGAACGCGGTGGTGAGTGACCTCATGGAAATCGACGACGAGAAGACTCCGATCGGTCCACGTGACTTGCTCGATTGTGATGTCACAGCGGGAGACATCTACAACGTTCGTGAAACGCCATTCCCAGAACGGACGCGTGTCGGCGATCCGGACGATGGACCCATCGTCGGCCTCGAAAGTGCCCTCTGGGCCTAGCCAGTCCATGAAGCTATCGAGGTCGGCGTTGCGTAACACCTCCTCGCACCGCCTGTAGTGGCGGAGCACTAGATCGCGCAGTTCGGGCTCAACCGGGGGGAGCACCCTCGTATCCTTCGCGAATCCGAAGCGGCCGTCAACGACGCCTTCTTGCTACCGACCGGAGCCGCACTCTCATGCCGCAAGTCGGCCAGTCCGGCTCCACCTCGGGGTCTACCGGTGCCATAGTCGACGCATGGACAAGTCCCGCGCGCTCGCGCTGGTGCTGCGCCTCACTGGAGTCGCGTTCATAGTGGTGTTCACGCTGCTGTTCCTGGCATCCGTCACCCAGACCGACACCCCGGAGTTCCTTTACCGCCTCTTCGCTTGGGGCGACATCGGCGACGCCGAGGAACAGATGCTGGCGGCGATCTACATCGTGTGGGGTGTCTGCCTCTGGATCGCAGCACCTGCACCATTGCAGCACCGTCTGTTCATCGACTTCACCATCACCGCGAACCTCGCCCACGCCACGGTGATGACGGTGCAGTCGTTCACTTATCAAGGCGAGCACGCGCATTTATGGGGCGATGTGGTGATGCTGTTTGCCGTCATGGGCGTCCTCGCCGCGCTCTGGGTGCCAGTGCGCAAACAGTCTGCCTAGTCGTCGCTCATGCCGCTGACCGGTCATGCCGAGATCCGGTCCTCTGCCAAGTCCTCTAGGCGAACGTTGCGACTAGCTGGTGAACAGCACCAGGTCCTCGCAGAAGTCACGACCCGCGGTGTCGTTGCGCCCGGTGTCGTGCAGGAGCCGGAACGAGTCGGGGACCTCGGTGTCGTCGGACGGGTCGGACGGAGTGCCGTTGAAGTCGATGTCGATGGCGAACCGGATGATGCCGGTGTCCTTGAGCACCGGGTTGCCGAACTGGTCGTACCACCTGGAGCTGCCGGTGGCGCGCACCGTGATGGTGATGGTGCCGTCGCCGTTGTTGACGATGCGGTGGTCCTTGGAGTTGGCGGTGAAGCGGTTGGTGTAGGCACCGCCGGTGTCCAGGTTGATGGTGGAGACCCTGCCCTGCACGTGCTCCTTGAAGTAGGGGAACGGCGAGGACCCGCGCAGCTTGGCGGTGAAGTGGCCGCGGACGTTGAACTCGTCCTGGGCCGGGGTGCCGTCGCAGTCGAAGACCTCGGAGACGCCGACGTCGTGGAATCGTTCCTTCTCGATCGGCTTGGCGGTGGCTGGTGGGGCCGCGAACACGGTGCCTGCCAGGGCCAACCCGGTGATGAGATGCTGCTGAGCGTCCCCTCATGGGACCTCCTCTTGTAGACCCCGAGTGTTGTGGATCCCGAGCCCGGAATCACACTGTCTCAGGGCGCGCACGGCCAGGGCAATGGCTCGGCGGGGGCACTGACCCCCGAGTGCCGCGACCGTCGTGCGTGGATCGCAAACGCACGATCTGCCGCTGACCGGTCATGCGGGTGAGCCGGTGACCCAGCGTGCACAGGTTGGTGCCGCACGGGGCTCTTGAAGCGTGCGCGCCGCGCGTGCCATGGTCTGCGGACCGGAGGTGGCAGATGGCTGATGGCACTCCCTCGATCAGACTTGTACGGCGCTACATCGAGGCGGTCCAGCGGGCTCGGGCGTCCGGGGACGTCGACGACTTCGAGGCCCTGCGCGAGTTCCTGGCCGCCGACTTCGTCATCAAGGCCGCGAGCCCGTGGACTGACGAGCCGTGGCAGGTGATGCACCGGGGGGCTGACGCCATCATCGCGAGGTTGCAGGCGCCGATCAACAAGTCCACGACGCTCACCACGGAGAACGTCACCGTGCAGCAGGCCGGCGACGACGTGTACGTCGAGCAGCTGTCGACGATCGTCGACAGCGACGGCACCCACGTCAGCATGGTGTGCCACATCTTCTCGGTGGTCGACGGCGTCATCACCGGCGTGCGGGGCTACCGCAATGAGCGCGGGATCCCCGCTGGCTGAAAGCCTGGCATTCCGCTCATGCCGCATTGCGGTTGGTCAACACTTGACGAGCCAGCGCCCGTTGGGTCAGACCGGAGGATGCCTACATCTTCCACTCCATATCCGACCTCTGCCTCGATCGCTGCGGACGGTCCATCTCTTCGCCTTGCCGTCGCGGCGTTTCTGACCAACTATAAGGGTCAGACCCGCGTACACGCCGAGTCCGACCTTTCCTGCTACCTAGCATGGTGCGAAGCGGTCCGGCTCGACGTGTTCGCCGCGCGCCGCGTGGACCTCGAGCGCTACCTCCGGTGGATGCAGACCAGCCGCCGGCTTCAAGCTCTCTACGGTCTCCAGACGCACTCTCCGTGGTCGCTGGCTTCTACCGCACCTGCGTCATCGACGGCGTCCTCGGACACTCGCCGGCCGAGTACGTGCGCCGCCCCCGGGTGCCTGACAGAGTCACCCACGCTCGGGCTCTCCCATCTCCAGTTCGAAGCCCTGCTCACCGCCGCCCGCGACTCCAGCAACCCGAACGATGCGGCCCTGGTCAGCATGCTCGGGCTGCTCGGCCTGCGGATCTGCGAAGCCACCGGGGCCGACATCGAAAACCTCAGCGAGGTCCATGGTCACCGCGTTCTAAAGGTTCACGGCAAGGGTGGCAAGGTGGTGCTCACGCCCCTTCCTCCGGCGGTTGCCAGAGCCATCGAACGCGCCACCGCAGAACGCAGCTGGGGTCCAATTCTCCGCAGCCGAGCCGAGACCCGCATGAGCCGCCACGTCGCCACCCGGCGACTGCAGCGGCTCACCTTCGCGGCCGGGATCACGATCTCCCGGATGCACCCCCACATGCTTCGCCACACCTTCGTGACCACGATGCTCGATGCAGGAGTCGATCTCCGAGACGTCCAGATCGCTGCGCGGCACGCCGACCCCCGCACCACCATGCGCTACGACCGAGCTCGCAAGAACCTCGACCGCCACCCCAACTACATCCTGGCTGCGTTCATGGCCTCGAGCACCTAACTGATCGTGCGACATATCCGGTCAGCGGCATGAGCGGTCTAGCGCGGTGGATGGGGGGTATGTACTCACCACCTCCCCGGCCATAGCGTGCGCGGAAAGGAGAACCGGCTCTCGGGTAGCACATCAACCCAAGGAGTCCTGCCATGCTGCGTCGTCTGTCTATCCTTCTGGTCGCCGCTTTCGCGGTGCTATTCGGCCTTGCGGGTTCCGTGTCTGCGGCCCCGCCCGTCACCACGACCGTCCACGAGAAGGGACTCGTCGAGACCTTCCTCGACACCGTTCCCACGTGTGAGGGTGGTGGGGAGGTCTACGTCGTCACCACCACGACCAACTACATCGAGCATGGCACCGAGTTCGACGACGGTCGCGGCCACTTCACGTTCACTCAGAGCGGCAAGGTCTCCGCCGTCCCGCTGGACGGCACCGGCCCCACCTACACTGGCCGCCTCGCGGTCTGGGGCGGCTTCAACGCCAACGGTGTTGAGACGAACGGCACCTTCACCTTCAACCTCACCCTGAAAGGCTCGGACGGCTCGAAGATCTCCCACCACGAGGTGGATCACTTCGACCAGCGTCCGAACGGCACGGTTCACGAGTTCTTCAAGTGCCACTGATCTAGTCCGACCCAGCACGCGCGGTGAGCCTGACTCACCGCGCGCGCTGTGTTGTGCGGCACGAATGACTGTGCCGAAGCGCCTCACTTCGGCCCGGATCGTAACGTCCCACTCGGCATGAGCGTGCACACGCTCAGCGGCATGAGCGGGCGCGCCCCTGTCACGGGCGCACGTACTTGACGTACCACAGAGCCAAGATGCCTAGCCCGACCGCGAGCACCGGGAGTCCCAAGGCGTAATTGTTGCCGGTATCGAAGGTGATCAACAGGCCCACGGCGGTGAGGGATCCACCGAGTCCGCCGATGACAGTCCACATGTACATCATCCTTATCGAAGGCGTAGAACTGCGAGCTCATCGGCAGTTCAGCGATTGCACCATCGGCGACAGCACCGGGCCGTGGGTGACACGGCGCGTGGAACCGGTGTATAAGACATGTCGTTACGGCGGACGTGCGGCCCGCTGTCCATATTGACGGGGGTTCCATGCCAACCCGGGCCAGGCTCGCGCTGCTAATCCTGCTCACCTTCACGACGACACTCACCTGGGCAGGGGCCACAGACACTTCCACGGCATCTTCCGCAGCCTGGACGGTGACCTCCTTTGAATCGCTGGCGCACACCCCGGACCCGCCGGCGTACGGCGACACGGTCACGCTCACCGGCCGGCTGGGAGGCGTCGACGCGCCGGCCGAGGTGGAGCTGGTCTGGGTCAGCGGGGGCTCCTTCGTCAAGCTCATCACCACACAGCCGGACGGCACCTTCTCGACCGTACTTCCCGTGGACGGTATCGGTCCGGAGGAGTACACCCTGAAGTACCACGGGGATGCCGAGCACTCCACCGCAACGGCAAGCTACAAGATGATCGTCCACCAGGCGGCGACAACGGTGACTCTTGACCCGCTGCCCGAGCGACTGTCCCCGGAGGAGGCGTTCACGCTCACGGGCCGAGTGTCGGGGGCGTCGACGCCCGTCAGCATCCTGCTTACCGACGACGCCGGGTACCAGCACAGGAAGGCGACGGATGCTGACGGCAACTTCGCGATCCCGCAGGTCACTCGCGGGGCGGGTTCGGCGACTTGGCGAGTCGACTACGAGGGCGGCCAGTACCACCTACCCTCCACGGCCACGGTCAGCGAGTACGTGCTGCACACCCAGGCGCTGTGGCTCCACACCGACCGGCTCTCGTACACGGCCGGGATGGTGGCGCGGATCGAGGTCAAGCTCGGTGACAGCCTGAAGAGGTACGCCAGGATCGTCGCCGTACGGCCTGATGGCGTCACCCAACGCATCTGGTCGGGCGAAGTGCCGCAGGACGGGCTGGTATTGCGGCGGACGATGCTGGGAAACCAGCGGATACAGGTCGTGGCTCCGGCCGACTGGCGACACCTGCGAAGCGAGATCACGGTCAACCGGAAGGTCCGCATGCAGCTCGCCGTTAACGCGCTCGACCCCGTCGGTCGGATTGGGGCCTCCGGGAAATGGGCCGTCTACCGGCAAGCCACCGACCCCCGCTTCAAGGCCAAGGCCGTTCCCCGCCGCTCCGTCTGCATCCGGTACGTCGTCCAGCACCGGCCCGGCAGCGTCTGGCGGACCAAGCAGAACTCATCGTGCCGTCCGCTTTCCGACGATGGCACAGGGGAGTGGCGCTTCACGGGTCCGCGCCGAACCTCCGTGCCGCACCGAATCCGAGTCGTCTTCGCCGGTGACAAGATCAACCAGCTCAGCCGGTCGACCTGGGAGCATTTCGTCTTCCGCTGAGAGACATGGTGCCCACTCCGGTGGATCCGGTTTGGTCCGTCATGATCGGCACCTCGGACCCGCATTGCTTGGGCGGCCACGGTCGGGTCCGCTGTCACGTTGACGCAGATGTCCTCCCGGCGCGGGTGAACTGACGCCCGCTCATCGGCATGACCGGTCAGCGGCATGAGCGGGTGCTTGCGAGCGCCCAAGGGTGAGGGCCATTCTGGCGACTGTGACCTTCGACCACGGCTATGCCTTGCAACCCGGGGAGGCACTCGAAGACCTAGACATGGGCGGCGGGAGCCTGCTGTCCCTCAAGGTGACCGGCCAGCAGTCGCTCGGACTGGTCACGGTATTGGAGGGCGTCGTCCACTCTGGCGGGCCGCCGCTGCACGTTCACGATGCGGAGGACGAGGTCGTCATCGTGCTGGACGGGCAGCTTGACTACCAGGTCGGCGAGGAGCGAGGAGTCCTCCCGGAGGGAGGTGTCTTGTGGTTCCCGCGGACGGTGCCGCATGCGGTAGCCAACCTGAGGGACAAGCCATGCCGCTTCATCACCGTGGTGACGCCCAGCGGTATCGAGGACTTCTTCCGCGGCCAGCGTGACTACTTGTCCACTCTGCCTTCCGGAAGTGCCCCGGACCCCGGGGGCTTGGCTGCAGTTGCTGGTGCGGAGCAACGCCGCGTCGTTGGCCCGCCACTCAGTCCGCGCGAGTAGCGCGGAGCGTTGGAAGTGTCCGCTCATCGGTGCGGGCTCAGGCGGTCAACGCAACACCTCGGCTAGTGCTTGTGATGGTGTCTTGAAGCTGAGGGTCTGTCGAGGTCGGCCGTTGAGCTGGTCGGCGATGGCGTCGAGGTCGGCTTGGGTGAGGGTCCTGAAGTCCAGGGTGCGGGGTAGGTACTGGCGCAGCAGCCCGTTGGTGTTCTCGTTGCTGCCGCGCTGCCATGGTGACTTGGGGTCGCAGAAGTAGACCTCGATACCGGTGGCGTCGGTGAACTTGGCGTGTTCGGCCATCTCGTGGCCCTGGTCCCAGGTCAGCGTCCGGGTCAAGGCGGCGGGCAGGGTGGTGATCTTCGCGGCCAGCGCGTCGGCGACCAGGTCGGCCTTGTGCCCGCCGGGCAGCGCTACCAGCATCACGAACCGGGTCGACCGCTCGACCAGGGTGGCGATCGGGGACATGCGTTTGCCGAAGACCAGGTCGCCCTCCCAGTGTCCGGGCACCGCCCGGTCGTTGGCCTCGGCTGGCCGTTCGGAGATGTTGAGGATGCCGGGCCGGCCACCACGACCGTCCGGGAGCCGGGTGCCCGCCGGGCGTCGGATCACCCGACCGGTCCGCAGATGCGCTGTCAGTTCCTTGCGCAGCGCGCCGCGGGACTGGATGAACAGGGTGCGGTAGATCGTCTCGTGCGACACCTGCATCTCCGCGTCGTTCGGATACGTGGCCTTCAGCCAGCCCGCGATCTGCTCAGGTGACCACTGGGCTGACAGCTTCTCGGCCACGATGTCACGCAGCACCGGCCGGGTGGCCAGCTTGCACACCTTGCGACGTCGCGCCCGTGCCCACGCCAGCTGGTCTGCCTTCGCAGCCCGATACCCACGGCGGCCGCCATGTCCGGCGACCTCACGACTCACCGTCGACGGCGCTCTGCCCAGGCCGGCCGCGATCGCCCGCAGCGACAACCCTGCTGCCAGACCGCGGGAGATCTCCTCCCGCTCGGCCAGGCTCAACCGGCCAGGAGAACGCCGACGAACCGGTGGCCGGATCCCGCCACACCGCACCAGATAGCCATGCACCCCACTGGTCGAGATCCCCAACGCCCGCGCCGTCGGCTTCGCCGCATACCCAGACCGCAGCCGCTTCCAGATCTCATCCTCCAGCGCCGGCGACACCCGCTCGATAACCACGCGCCATCACAACCTCCCTCTGATCAAGGAAGTGTTGCGATGAACCATTGAGACCGCCGGCATGAGAGTGCCTTTCGGACGTCCAGGGGAACGGAGCGCAGTTGCGCGAGCTGAACTACGCGCCGGGAGTCCGTATCAGTTCTGCGCGTAGGCGTCGGTCAACGGGAGCGGAGGACGTTCACCACTGGACGGGCCAAGCCGTGGGAGTACGCCAAGTGGCCGTCGTCTGACCTCGTGGTTGGTGAGGACGACGATCACGGCTTGGTCCTCGGGCAGGCACGCGGCCCACGTCATGTAGCCGGGCATCTGTCCGGTGTGGCCGAAGCCCTCGGCGTAGCCGTCGGCGGGGTTGTACACGCCGAGTCCGTAGCTGCCGAGATACTCGGCCGGTTCGAACATCGACATCTCGGTGAGAGACGCCCGAGAGATGATCTCGCCGGCACATAGCGCCCGCCACCACCGCGCCAGTGAAGCAGCATCCGACGCGATCCCGCCCGAGGCCTGGTACGCGGTCGCGTTGGCTAGTGATGGCAGGTAGTCGCCTCTTCGTCTTGGTATGCGAGGCCCCCGCCGGCATGGCCATGGGCTCGGTCGGGCGACTCGTCGGGTTGGTAGACAAGCCGCTCAAGGCCGTCGATGGCAAGGGCTCCGTTGCGTACCACCTCGGCGAGTGGGCGGCCCACGCCGGTGCTCGATCACCAGTTTGAGCAGCAGGTAGTTGGTCTCCGCGTAGGAGAAGGCGCTTCCCGGAGGAGTCCGCTCGGTCGGCACCAGCTTCAGCAGCTCGGTCGGCTTCCACACCCGCTGAGGAGTCGTTCTGGATGTTCTGTAGGGGACCGAGCTCGTAGTAGTCCGGGAGGCCGCTGCGGTGGCCGAGCAGCTGGCGGATCGTCGCCTCGTTGGTGTCGAACTGGAGATCACTGGGAAGGTGGTCGGCGACCAGGTCGTCGAGACCGACTTCGCCAGCCTCCACCATCAGCATCACCTGGGCTGCCACCACCGACTTGGTGATGCTCGCAATCGGGAACTGGTCGTCGACCTGCACGACTCGGACACCGTCGGCCTTGCCCGTCGTCCCACTCCAGGTGCCCTCGGCCGTCATCACTGTTGCCGACATCCCGCCGCCGTCGCTCACGTCATGTCGGGCCAGAGCCGCTTGGAGCTCTGGCTGCCAGCTCCTCAGGTACGGGGTCCTCGCTGATGTCTGCGAACGCCGCGATCGGGAAGCGCGCTGGCCGCGTCGGGGTAGGTGAGGTCGTGGACGTGGGGCCGGTGCTGTCGTGGCGGCGGGTGAGGTCGTGGATGTGGGTGATGTGGTGGACGTGGGCGGTCCGAGCCAGGGTCCGACCCGCAGGCGGAGGCGAGTCCGAGCACGAGTGCCATAAGCCCGACGACTTCCAGTCCTGGCGATCACGTCGCCCTCCTCGTCGTTGCCGATGCACCGTCGTCGGATTGTTGACCGAAAACCACGTGGTCGGTAGTTGGCTTCCCCGTCGTCGCCGCTGATTGCTCCTCGCCCGAGTGCTGGTTGCGCAGTCGCGCCAGCCCGTCGTGAGCGTGGGACTTGACCGTTCCCACGGAGATGCCGAGCGCTGCAGCCGTGTCGGCCTCGGTGAGGTCGTCGAAGTAGCGGAGCACGAGCACGGCGCGTTGTCGCGGCGACAGCTTGCGCAGGTCGTCGAGCAGTGCGAGGTGGTCTGTCCTTTCGATGCCGTCGTTGTGCGCCGCCTCCGGGACCGTTTCGGTGGTCACCTCCCGCCATCGACGACCGCGCCACCGGCTCGCTGACTCACGCGCGAGCACTTCGCCGGACGTACGGCTCGGGATGGTCCTGATCCGCCCCCATTTCGCCACCACCTTGACCAGCACCGACTGCACGAGATCCTCGGCGTCGTGATGGTTGCCGGTGAGCAGGTAGGCCGTGCGCAGCAGCGCACCTCTCCGCGCGATCACGAACTCTTCGAAGTCGGCGTACCCGGTCATGACGCACCGCCCTGCTGCGCTCAGCGCCGCCCCGATCAGGTCGGTGGCGAACGCGACCCGGTACGGCGCTCCTGCGGTCACGACCACATGGCGCCTGGCCGGGTCCTCGAACGCCTGGCCCGCGTCGGGACCACGCGGCACTGCCGGATTCAAGTACGGACGGTCGGCGCCGTGGATGTCCAGCGCGACCACCGTCCCCTCGGCGTACCCCGGGTCGCTCGACTCACCAGCAAGGTGCTCGGAATTCCAATGACCAAGCAGAGATCCCGGTACCGACGACGCCCACGACGTCGCACAACACGGCCACTTCGAAGTTCAATTGCTGCGGGTCTTCGACCGTCGTCGCATCCATGACCCGCGCCGGCTCCGCACACAACCGTGGACCTTGCCAACCGATCATCAGGTCGGTTCCTCCGTAGGGCCAGCCGTACCCAAGGTATGGCTGACCTGGGTACTCCACGAGATTGACCAGCTTCGCCGCCGTCCCCGGCTCCCATGCCCAGCCGTCTGCGTCGGTTGTTCCGTCTGGCCCCGAGGCGCTGCCGTAGAGGTGGGTGGCATCGATCCAGTCGTACACCCAGAGGCCGTGGTCCTCGATCGCGAGGAATTTCCTTCTCGCCGCTCACCAGGTCCTGGACGACCGCCGCCCGCGGCTCGCCCTTCCGCGGGTTATAGGCGATCCTGCGGCCATCCGGCGACAGGGCGATCCCCGGCTCAGATGCCTTGTACTCGACCTCGACCTGCACGTCGATCGGGAGCGTCCCGAACACCCCGGTCTCCGCGACGAGCCCGACGACTTCCGGCGCGCCACCGCCCTCGCGAGGAGTCACCCAGATCGCGGCTAACGGGCCGGGAGCGTCCCCCAGATCAGGCAGCTCCCGTGTGGCCGGGTATTCGATCGGCAGCGAGACCTCGACGGTCCCCGCCGGGGCAGGTTCAGAGCCCTCGCGACCACCGTCGGCCAGCCCTACGCCTACGCCTGTGCCGACCGCGCCCACCACCAACACCGTCGCCGCGACCGCCGCGACCCGGAGACGTTGGGCACGCTTCCCACGCGCCCAAAGCTCTGCCGCAGGCGCACCGCCCGTCGGTGCCTCGTCCGCCAGCTCCGCCAACCGCTCATGCAGGGTGTCCATGGGTGCTCCAATCGAAAGCCTCACCCATCAACACGCAATGAGCGAGGCATTTCCGAGGGGTCCAACTCGAAACTATTTCCGCGACAGGGTCATCCTGAACCCTTCGCGCCGGCTTGGAGACGTGCAGGGCCCGACCGCTCATCGGCATGAGCGTGCACTTCGGCACGGAGGCCGGGGGTCTGCGAAGTTGCCTCTGCCGGGTCGAAACTCGAGATGCAATGAGGGCTCCGACCAAGCCGGAGCCCTCGCTGTCGAACGCTGAGTTCGAGCACTACGTGCACAAGTGCTATATGTCGTAGTAGAGCTCAATCTGGCGCCGAGCGAGTCTCTGTGGTGCGGTGCGAGGGCGGTTGGCTGCAGTCGTTTGTGACCGTCGGAGCCCGCTGACAGGAGGGCTCGGAATGGGCTCGCTTTGATTCGCAAAGGCCCGCAACACTGCTCCGCCGCCCGCAGTCTCCGTGGACGGCATCGCCGCAGGTCAGAGGCCGGTTTCGCCTCCTGAGCGCAGCCGACCGCAAAGGATCGCCTCTACGCTCGTGATCATCGGTGTCTCCCCGATGACCCACCACGTCGAGTGCGTCGCGCTGCTGGAGAAGACCGGCTCTGACCTGCGGCGAGCGATACGCGATGAAGCCGTCGGAGGGCCGCCAACCCAGCGATGTGGGCGCCGACCCCTCAGGGTCGGCGCCCACACGGAGGTTCGCCACAGCTCAGTCGACGCTCCACCGGATGCGGTTCAGCGCCCCGGCGCCGGCGACATCGTCCTGTTCTCCCGGCTCGTTCTGGCACGGGATGTTGTTGAGCGTCCCGACCAGGGTGACGTTGTTGCCGTCACGCTCGAAGACCTTCACGTCGATCGAGTTCTGGAAGAACTCCGACCCGATGTTCCGGCGCTTCTGGCCCTCGGAGTAGACCCTGAGCGGGGTCTTCTCGCTGCCCAGCTTGAAGTAGATCTCGTCGGTGCCGTCGTTGTCCTGGAGCTCCAACGCCTTGTTGGAGTGGACGGTCAGCTCACAGGTCGCCGGGGCAGCCGCGGAGGCGCCTGCGGCACCCCCGGCCACGCCGAGCGATGCGAGCATCAGGCCCGACAGGCCGATGACCGACGGGATGATTCGTGTGGTGATGTTCATGATGATTTCCCCTTGAGTGTCGGCCGGGCTCGGTGCCCGACCTGGTGGTTTCGACCCAGAGTCACCCCAGGTCGTCATTGCCGTGTCAGAGCGTGATCCGGCGCACCCGGCGACCGGCCCGACGGAGGATGCGGGTCAAGACCCGCGGGCGCTTCGTCCGCGCCGGCACCACCGGCGAGCGGCCTGCGGGGCACCGGTCGGCATGGCGGATCTCGGCGGTCTGCACCTTGTTCTGGATGGCCTGTGGCGACAGCGCCATCGGGATTCCCGCTGCGGAGTCCATGAATGCCTCGATCGTCTGACCGCACCGGCGGCAACGCACCGTCTGGATCATGACCTCGCACCTCGGGCCTGGCCATGACGGCCGCCGACATCTGTCGTCCGGAGGGTCGATCTGGCTGCGAGCATGGCTGTCTTCTTCCTGGCTGACCGGCCCCAGCTCGGTGCTCGGGCCCGTGGTTTCGCAAGGGTCTGCTTCGCGCGTCATCGCCAGGTCAGTGCGGCCGCGGCTGGTCGCCCGCCGGCACGGGCTTGTATCAATCCGCCGGCAGGACGATCCTCAAAGGGACCATGATCCGGACATTCGCCCCCGCGGACGTGCCGAAGCCCAGGAACCCCGCCGGCCGTCTGCCGACGCGCGCCGCCGCTGCGAGGCTGGTCGTCGCGGCGGCCGGCTACGGCAAGACGGCGTGGGTGGAGGCCGCGGCCGGTTCCGAGGGAGTTGGTTGGCTGCCGGCCGAAGAGGCCTTGTCGTTTGGCCCGGAGCTCGACCCGGGCGTGCGGGCGCTGGTCATCGAGGACCTCCACCGGTTGGGAGGCACCGAGCAGAGCCAGCTGCTGGACCGCCTGGCGGAGCTGTCACCGCACGTCTCCTTGACCCTGACCTCGCGCGAGCCCGTGCCCGCCGCGACCCGCGCCCGGTTGGCCGGACCGGTGTCGGAGGTCGGACCCGCGCAGCTGGCCCTCTCCCCGGCCACGGTGGCCGCCGTCCTCGCCGAGGACTACGGGCTGGACGATCCCGAGCTGCCGAGCCGGGTGCACACGGCCACGGCCGGCTGGCCGACGCTGGTGCACCTGGCTGCCGAGGCCGCCTCCCGGAGCGCGGGAACCGATCTGGCTGCGACGCTCGGGCAGCCCGGATCGGCGGCCGCGGCCTGGCTGCAGAGCGACGTCCTGGCGGACCTGCCGAGCGAGGTCGTCGACCTGATCTCGACCGTCGCCGACCTCGAGCCACTGACGTCGGACCTCATCGGCCACGTGTGGCGCCAGGCTGGTGTCTCCTCCGCGGACGCGGAGACGGCCGGCATCGTCGACCGGTTGCTCACCATCGGGCTGCTCGTCCCCCACCCCCGGGCGGCGCTGGTCGGCCGAGACGGCCTGCGCCTCGTCCCTGTCCTCCGCGCGGTGCTGACGTCCCTCCCGTCGCACGTTCCAGCCGACCAGGCACGCCTGCGGAGTGCCGGCCGAGTGGTACGAGTCCCACGACCTGTCCTTCGCGGCGGTGGACGCGTACTGGCGATCCGGCCACCGCGCCCGGGCGGAGGAGCTCCTCGGCGACCGCGGGACCCGCATGATCGCCCAGGGCGACGCGTCGGCGATCGTCACCTTCCTGACCGGCCCCGAGGAGGAGCTGTCCCGCGCCGACGGGTTGGACCCCGGCGCGCGCCGTACCCTCGCCGTGGCCCTGAACCACACCGGGCAGGCGTACGCCGCGCTCGGCGTCCTGTCACCACTCGTGAAGGCTGCCGATCGCGACGGATGGGACGTCGGCCTGGCCGTGCGCGTCGCGGCCGTGCACTTCAGCCAGGGCGACCTCCCGCTCGCCCGCGACATCCTCGACCGGGTCCCGGAGGACCAGCTGACCGACAGCGGGGACGGGATCCGGTGGCTGGCCGCGCGGGCCAACGTGGCGTCGATGCTGGGCGACGACGACCTGGCCGACCGGCTCGCGACGCTCGCCCTCCAGCTGGCCCACCAGTCGGGGGCACCCGACGACCTCACCGCGGCCCATCAGGCGATCGCCAAGACCAGCTCTGGCTCGCGCAAGGCAGCACACCTGGCGATGGCCCTCACCGCCGCGCGCAAGGGCGGGGACGCGGTCTCGATGGCCCGGATCCTGGGCAACCAGTCCTACGCCCTGCTCGCCGCCGCGCAGTGCGACCAGGCCGTGACGGTGTCCCGGGAGGCGGTGCTCGCGACCGAGCTGGTCCGACCGATGGGCGCGTTGACCGCAGCCCTGCACAACCTCGCCGAGGGGCTGACCAGGGTGGGCGAGTACGACGAGGCGCGATGGCACCTGCGCCGGGCGGCGGCCGTCAGCCAGCAGCTCGGGCCGAACCGGGCGGCGGCCAGCCTGTGCGGGCTGGGCGACGTCTATCGGGCCCTGGGTCTCCGAGAGCAGGGTCGCGCGGCCTACGAGGAGGCGGTGGCGCTCGCCCGCACCTCGCACGAGCTCCAGGTGCTGGTGCCCGCGCTGGCGGGCCTGGCTCGGCTGGTGCTCGACGTGGCACCCGACGAGGCCCGCGCCGCTGCCGAGGAAGCCCAGCAGCTGGCGTCGACCTCGCTCGCGCCCTACGCACTGACGGCGCTCGGCTGGGTCGAGCTGGCCGCCGGTGAGCGGGGCCGCGCCGCGGAGGTGGCCCACGAGGCCGCGGCGATCGCTCGCGCGGAGCAGTCCCGGGACCTGCTCGCCGAGGCGTTGGAGCTCGCCGCGGAGACCGAGGAGCCGGCGGAGGCGGTGGACTCCCTGACCGAGGCGCTGTCGATCTGGCGAGGCGGCGGAGCGGACCCGGACGCCAGCCGGATCGAGGTGCTGCTCGGTCGGCTCGAGGGAGCGGATCGGGACGCCCGGGAGCGTGGCCGTCGTGCCGCCGAGCGGCTCCAACGACTCGGCGTGACCATGGTGAACGGTCGGAGCTTCGGCACCGACCCGGTGGGCAAGGACGTCACCCTCGCGGTGCTGGGGCGCTTCGAGGTCACGGTCGGCGGCCAGGTGGTCCCGTTGCAGGCCTGGAAGTCCAAGCAGGCGCGCACCCTGATGAAGATCCTGGCGGGGCGCCGCGGACGGCCGGTGAGCCGCGCCCTCCTGTGCGAGCTCCTCTGGCCCGGCGACGATCCGATCAAGACCTCTCACCGGCTCTCGGTGCTGCTCACCACCGTGCGGACGGTCCTTGATCCGGCCAAGTCGTGGCCGGCGGACCGCTACGTCAACTCCAACGCGAACGGCGTGTGGCTCGATCTGCGCCGGATCAGCTTCGACGCCGACGAGCTGCTGGACGACGCCGAGCACGGCGCCGCCCTGCTGGCGGTGGACCAGGTCGAGGCCGCCAAGACGGCCCTCACCGCGGTCGATGCGCGGTTCTACGGTGAGGCGTTCGAGGACGAGCAGTCCGGGGACTGGGTGCACGAGGGCTGGGCGCAGGAGGACTGGGCCCAGGCCCTGCGCGAGGAGACCCGCGCCGCCTGGCTGCGCTCGCTGCGGCACCTGGCCACCGTGGCCACCAAGGAGGGACGCAGCAACGACGCCAGCGCGATCCTGACCAGGCTCCTGGGCGTCGACCCGTACGACGAGCGGGTGCACCGTGGCCTGGTCAGGAACCTGGTCCGCGCCGGCCGGCACGGGGAGGCTCGCCGGGCGTTCGCCCGGTGGGTCGAGGCGATGGCCTCCGTGGACGCCCCGGCCCCCGACCCGGCCGAGCTCAACCCCCGCTCGCGCGGCGGGTGACGCGGTTCCCGGCCGGCCTCGCGGCGCTTCTCTGACGCCACGATGACGCCCGGCTGGGACCTTCTCCCGAAGACAGCACCACCAACTCGCCGCCGCAGCCGACCGGCCGCGGCCAACACTCAAGAGGACATCATCATGCAGAACCAGCACACGCACCTCCGGGTCACGACCCGCATCCTCGCCGCCGCCGCCGGCACCGCGCTGACCGTGGCCTGCCTCAACGGCGCCGGCACCGCGACGGCCCACCTCGCCGAAGCCGACCAGGGACCGCCGCCTCCGTGCCCCACCGGTGGCGTGTTCGTCTTCGGGACACCGGGCAACGACACGCTCACCGGAACGGCCGGACCGGACCTGATCGACGGCCGAGGCGGGAACGACACCATCACGGGGTTGGGCGGTGACGACCTGCTGATCGGCGGGCCGGGCCGGGACAGGATCGAGGGTGGCGAGGGCCACGACTGCGTCAAGGGTGGCAAGCACGGCGACCGGCTCTTCGGCCAGGACGGTCGCGACCGCCTGGGTGGCGACGACGGCGACGACTTCCTCGGCGGAGGGCCGCGACGCGACCGCATCGACGGCGGCAAGGGGTTCGACCGCGTGCTGGGGCGTGAGCAGCACGACAGTCATGCCCGGGTCGAGCACTGAGCGGGACAGCACGTCGCGCTGCTACCCGATGACGACGTGGGGAGACGGTGCAACGATGAGGTCATGGCCAGCTACGACGTGAATCCGGCCGCGGTGGAGCACGCCCGGTCGCTGATCGAGAAGCGGCAGTACGTCCTGGACAGCGACTGGGGCGAGGTGCAACCGGATGCCGACGCCCAGAACGCCTACCTCGAGAAGCACTCCTGGGACGAGTACGCCGCCTGGCACCTCGGCCTGACCGAGGGTGCGAACGACGAGACCAAGGCGCGGCACGCGTTCGTCGTGGGCGACTTCCGCCGCGTCCACCGCACCGCCCTCATCGCCTGCGTCTACCGGGCCGCCGAGTGGCGTCACAAGGACGTCGAGCTGGCCGCCCACGACCTGTTGCAGCTCCTCGACCGCACCGCCGGCTGAGACCCGCGGTCAGGGAAGCCTGAGCTGGATCCAGCCGGTGCCGATGTCGTCGCTGGCGACCTCGGTCGCACCGTGCTCGGCGATCCACCGGTCGGCCATCCGTCGCTCCTGCGGTCGTCCGCCGTCGTCGAGCAGCACCACCGCGCCCGGGCGGCAGCGGTCCGCCAGCACCGGCACGGCGGGGAACCGCGCCAGGGGTCCGGACTTGCCCGGAGGGCCGTCGACGAACAGGAGGTCGATGTCGGAGAGGTCGGCGAAGACGGCCGGGTCGTACCAGGTGAGGGTCTCGCCCCCGAGCCTCGACGGGCGCCAGCGGGGCGACCCTGACCTCCACGACGTCCGCGACGCCGTGGCGACGCAGGTGCTCACGCGTGAGCTCGGCGTACTCCGGATCGTGGTCGATGCTCACCACGCGACCATGGCCCTGCATCGTGAGCAGCCGGCCGAGCAGCACCGAGGAACCGCCGCCGCCGAGCTCCACGACGAGGTCGGGATGGTGCTGGGTCACCTGCTCGGCCAGCTGCCGCAGCACCATCGGCGACGCAGCCCACCCCTGGGTGCTCGGCGTCGTCGCCCCGTCGGCGCCGAGCCCGGACAGCGAGAACAGGCCGTCGACGATCGCCCGGGTGTGTCGGTGCTCGCGGCGGACGGTGCGGCGGAGCGCCCCGGTGACCCCGTCGACCAGCGCGTCGGCCTCCTGGGAGTGGTCGGAGATCGTGCCGCGCAACCGGCGCACCTCACGCAGCGTCAGCAGCGCCGCTGCGGCGGCCGCCAGAGCGACCAGCAGGGTCACGACGATGAGAACGTCTGACACAGGGCACCTCCGGGGGGTGAAGGGAAAGGTGGCACGGCGTGCACCCTATGGCCTCGGGGCCTGCCACTCGTCGGCCAGGATCGCGTAGGTGTAGCCGTCGAGCCAGCCGAGGTCGGCGTGGAACGAGTCGCGGACGCCGTGCTGCTCGCGGCGCATCCCCACCTTCTCCATGACCCTCCACGAGGCGATGTTGTCGGCGAAGCAGCCGGCCTGCACCCGCCGCAGCCCGAGCCGGCCGAACGCGTTCGCAAGGGCGTCGGTCGCCAGCATCGTCGCCAGGCCCCGGCCCGCGTGGTCCGGGTGGACGAAGTAGGCGAGCCGCCCCTCGCGCCCGACGAACTCCGTCTCATGGCCGGTCTGTCCCATCCCGTCGACCGCCCACACGCTGGCCTGGCCGACGACGATGCCGTCCAGGACCGCCACGACCCGGTGGTGGTCGCTGCCGTCGTACGCCGCCCAGGCGGTGATCAGCTCCTCGGGGTCCTCGCGGAGCTGGAGGAACCAGTGCGTCACCTCGGGGAGGTGGCGCCAGGTGAGGAACTGCTCGGCCAGCGCGGCGGTGGGGGAGGTGAGCTCGAGACCGGGGATCGTCACGGCCAGGACGCTAGGCGGCCGGTCGGGCTCGCGCCAACGACTTACGTAAGGTATCTTGATGTCAAGAGACTTTGCCGTCGGTAAGGCATGCCTCACTTACGTGGGCCTGGTCCGCGGCGGCAAGATGGACGAGACGACGAGAGCCGAACGAGGAGACCACGATGGCGAGCCAGGACAGCTTCGGCGCGAAGAGCACCCTCTCGGTGGGAGACCGGGACTACGAGATCTTCCGACTCGACGCGGTGACGGGCGAGGGCCTGGACGTCGCCAGCCTCCCCTTCTCGCTGAAGGTTCTGCTCGAGAACCTGCTGCGCACCGAGGACGGCGCCGACATCACCGCCGACGACATCAAGGCGCTCGCGGGATGGGATGCGGACGCCGATCCCGACAAGGAGATCCAGTTCACCCCGGCGCGGGTGATCATGCAGGACTTCACCGGCGTGCCCTGCGTCGTCGACCTCGCGACCATGCGCGAGGCCATGGCCGACCTCGGGGGCGACGCATCGAAGATCAACCCGCTCGCGCCCGCCGAGATGGTCATCGACCACTCGGTCATCGCCGACGTCTTCGGCAGCGCCGACGCGTTCGAGCGCAACGTCGAGATCGAGTACGAGCGCAACCGCGAGCGCTACCAGTTCCTCCGCTGGGGCCAGGGCGCCTTCGACGACTTCAAGGTCGTCCCGCCCGGCACCGGCATCGTCCACCAGGTCAACATCGAGCACCTCGCCCGCGTCGTTCTCGACCCGGTGATGGATGCGATGACGCGTCACCCGGCCTACCCCGACACCTGTGTCGGCACCGACTCCCACACCACGATGGTCAACGGCATCGGCGTGGTCGGCTGGGGTGTCGGCGGCATCGAGGCCGAGGCCGCCATGCTCGGTCAGCCGGTGCTCGATGCTGATCCCGCGCGTCGTCGGCTTCAAGCTGTCCGGCGACCTGCCGGAGGGCTCGACCGCCACCGACCTGGTGCTGACCATCACCGAGATGCTGCGCAAGCACGGGGTGGTCGGGAAGTTCGTCGAGTTCTACGGCCCCGGCGTCTCGGTGCTGCCGCTGGCCAACCGCGCCACGATCGGCAACATGAGCCCCGAGTTCGGCTCCACCATCGCGGTCTTCCCGATCGACGAGCGAGACCATCGAGTACCTCGAGCTGACCGGGCGCCCGCAGGAGCAGCTCGACCTCGTCGAGGCCTACGCCAAGGAGCAGGGACTCTGGCACGACCCGGACGCCGAGCCGCGCTACTCCGAGAAGCTCGAGCTCGACCTGCGCACCGTGGTGCCGTCGCTCGCCGGCCCCAAGCGCCCGCAGGACCGGGTCGAGGTCACGAAGGCGCCGGCCGAAGTTCGCCAAGGCGCTCGGCCGACTACACCGACGACAAGCGACGCCACGGTCGACCTCGAGACCTCGACGGCCAGGAGCTCGAGCATCGGCCACGGCGCGGTCACCATCGCGGCGATCACCTCGCTGCACCAACACCTCCAACCCGTGGGTGATGATCGGCGGCCGCGCTGCTCGCCAAGAACGCGGTCGACAAGGGCCTGGCCCGCAAGCCGTGGGTGAAGACGACCCTGGCGCCCGGGCTCGAAGGTGGTCACCGACTACTACGAGCGGTCCGGCCTCACGCCGTACCTCGACAAGCTCGGCTTCAACCTCGTCGGCTACGGCTGCACGACCTGCATCGGCAACTCCGGCCCGCTCATCCCCGAGGTGAGCCAGGCCGTCAACGACGGCCGACCTCGCGGTCGTCATCGTGCTGTCCGGCAACCGCAACTTCGAGGGCCGGATCAACCCCGACGTGCAAGATGAACTACCTCGCGTCGCCGCCGCTGGTCGTCGCCTACGCGCTGGCCGGCTCGATGACCGTCGACCTCTTCGAGCGACCCGCTGGGCCAGGACGGCGACGGCAACGACGTCTTCCTCAAGGACATCTGGCCGTCGCCCGGACGAGGTCGAGCGCGTGATCGCGCGAGGCGATCAGCTCGCGACATGTTCGGCGACGTCCTACGAGGACGTCTTCGCCGGTGACGAGCGCTGGCGCTCGCTGGAGACCCCGGAGGGCGACACCTTCGCCTGGGACGAGGACTCCACCTACGTCCGCAAGCCTCCCTACTTCGACGGCATGCCGGACGAGCCGGAGCCGGTCAGCGACATCACCGGTGCCCGGGTGCTGCTCAAGCTGGGCGACTCGGTCACGACCGACCACATCAGCCCGGCCGGCGCGATCAAGAAGGACAGCCCGGCGGGCCGCTACCTGCAGGAGCACGGCGTCGAGCAGCGCGACTTCAACTCCTACGGCTCACGCCGCGGCAACCACGAGGTCATGATCCGGGGCACGTTCGCGAACATCCGGCTCCGCAACCAGCTGGCTCCCGGCACCGAGGGTGGCGTCACCCGCGACTTCACCCGTGACGGTGAGGAGACCACCGTCTTCGAGGCGAGCGAGAACTACCTCGAGGCCGGCACGCCGCTCGTCGTGCTGGCGGGCAAGGAGTACGGCTCCGGCTCGTCGCGTGACTGGGCCGCCAAGGGCACCGCGCTGCTGGGCGTGAAGGCTGTGATCGCCGAGTCCTACGAGCGGATCCACCGCTCCAACCTGATCGGCATGGGCGTGCTGCCGCTGCAGTACCCCGAGGGCGAGACCGCCGAGAGCCTGGGCCTGACCGGCGAGGAGGAGTTCTCCTTCACCGGCGTCACCGAGCTCAACGACGGGAAGACTCCGCGCACCGTGAAGGTCACCGCAGGCGACACCGAGTTCGACGCGGTCGTCCGGATCGACACCCCGGGCGAGGCGAACTACTACCGCAACGGCGGGATCATGCAGTACGTGCTGCGCAGCCTGCTCAAGGCTTGACCGGGGTCACCGTCCGCCCGGCCGCTCCCGACGAGGGCGAGGACGTGCGGCGGGTGACCCGGGACGCGTTCGGCGACGAGGGCGAGCTCATCGTGCGCATCCTCGACGACCTGGACCACGGTGGCCTGACACGGGGTTCGCTGGTCGCGGTGGTCGAGGACGCGGTGGTCGGTCACGTCGGGCTCAGCGCCGCGTGGCTCGACGCCCGCGAGCGGCTGGTGGACGTCTGGGTGCTGAGCCCGCTGTCCGTCGCGCCCGCCCACCAACGTCACGGGATCGGCGGCGCGCTGCTCGAGTCAGCACTCGACTCGGCCCGGCAGGCCGGCGTACCGCTGGTGTTCCTGGAGGGGAGTCCCGACTACTACGGCGCCCGCGGTTTCGAGCGGGCACGCGACCGAGACTTCCTGCCGGCGTCGCGGCGCACCCCCGTCGACGCCTTCCAGGTGGCCGTGATGCCGTCCTGGGAGACCTGGATGACCGGCGCCCTGGTCTACCCGGACGTGTGGTGGCGTCACGACGCCGCCGGCCTGCGCGATCCGCTGCTGGCGCAGCTCGAGACCACGATGGGGACCTGGCACGCGTGATCCTCGGAGTCGAGGCGGGCACGGTCGCGATCCTCGCGGTGGCGGTGCTGGTCGGCGCGGTCGTGCAGGGCACCGTCGGCCTCGGGCTGGGCCTCGTGGCGGCGCCGGTCACCGCCCTCGTCGCGCCCGACCTGGTTCCGGAGCTGTTGCTCTGGCTGGCGATGGTGATGGCAACCCAGACGGCGGTCGCCGAGCACCGGGGCACCCACTGGCGGGGTCTCGCGTGGGCGCTGCCACCGCGGGCGGTCGGCACCGCGGTCGGGGTCTGGGTGGTCGCGGTCGCCTCCGACCAGCTGATCGGGCTCGCGGTCGGGACCATGGTGCTGATCAGCGTGCTGCTGACGGTCCGGACGGTGAGGCTGCCGGTCAACCGGGCGTCGCTGCCGGTGGCCGGATTCGTCTCGGGGGTCACGGGGACCGCGACCTCGATCGGCGGCCCACCGCTCGCGATCCTCTACCAGCATCACCCCCCGAAGGTGCTCCGACCGACACTCGCGGTCTACTTCGCGGTCGGCGCGGCACTCAGCCTGGTCGGGTTGGGCATCGCCGGCCAGCTGCGCCTCGACGTACTCCTGCTGGCACTGCTGCTCTGCCCCCTGCTCGTCCTCGGCCAGCTCCTGTCGGTGCCGGTACGTCGACGGCTGCCCAAGGAGGCCGTCCGCGCCGCCGTCCTCGTCGTCTGCGCGGCGTCGGCGCTGGCCCTGCTGGTCCGCTCGCTCCTCTGACGCGGGTGTCAGGCTCGCAGGTTCTGCAGCCGGACCTGGCCGCGGGCGACCAGCTTGCCGTCGGCGTCCGTGGTCTCGACGGTCCACACCTGTTGCGAGCGGCCGCGGTGGACCGGGCGGCAGCTCGAGGTGAGCCGGCCCTCGGAGACGGCGCGGTAGAAGTCGGTGGAGTTGTTGACCCCGACCACGCGACCCTCGGCTGCCTCCTGCCTGCCAGCCACAACGCGGCGGCCATGCTGCACATGCCCTCGACCACCATGCAGTGCACGCCGCCGTGGACGATGCCGTAGGGCTGGTGCGACTCGGGGCCGGCGCTCCACGAGGCGTCGATGCCGTCGGCGTCCATCCGGTCGAAGGTCAGGTCCATCGCATCCCGGAGCGGCTCGATGACGGCGAAGCTGGCGTCGAAGGGAGGAACTGCGTCCACGCCGCCTCACCCTAGTGGCGCCGCGCGGAATCCCCGTCGAGCCCCGGATGCCCCTACCGTGGTCCCATGTCCGACGAGTCGCGCACCCAGGAGCCAGGGATCACCTTCGACGACCTCGGGCTGCGACCCCCGAGTCCTCGAGGCGGTGCGCGAGGTCGGCTACGAGACCCCGTCGCCGATCCAGGCCGCGACCGATCCCGACCGCTCCTCGAGGGCCGCGACGTCGTCGGCCTCGCCCAGACCGGCACCGGCAAGACCGCGGCGTTCGCGCTGCCGATCCTCTCGCGGCTCGACCTCGAACCAGAAGACGCCGCAGGCGCTGGTGCTCGCGCCCACCCGTGAGCTCGCGCTGCAGGTGTGCGAGGCCTTCGAGCGGTACGCCGCGCACGCTGCCCGGCGTCCAGCGTGCTGCCGGTCTACGGCGGCCAGGGCTACGGCGTCCAGCTGAGCGCGCTGCGCCGCGGCGTCCACGTCGTCGTCGGCACCCCCGGCCGGATCATGGACCACCTCGAGAAGGGCACGCTCGACCTGACCGAGCTGCGCTTCCTGGTGCTCGACGAGGCCGACGAGATGCTCAACATGGGCTTCGCCGAGGACGTCGAGACGATCCTGGCCGACACCCCGGACGACAAGCACGTCGCGCTCTTCTCCGCCACGATGCCGCGCGCAGATCCGCCGGATCTCGAAGAAGTACCTCCACGACCCCGCCGAGATCACGGTCAAGAACAAGACCGCGACCGCCACCAACATCACCCAGCGCTACCTCACGGTGTCCTACCCGCAGAAGGTCGACGCCCTCACCCGCATCCTCGAGGTCGAGAACTTCGAGGGGATGATCGTCTTCGTCCGCACCAAGAACGAGACCGAGACGCTCGCCGAGAAGCTGCGGGCCCGCGGCTTCTCGGCGGCCGCGATCAACGGCGACGTCGTCGCAGGCGCAGCGCGAGCGGACCATCGACCAGCTCAAGGACGGCAAGCTCGACATCCTGGTCGCCACCGACGTCGCGGCCCGCGGCCTCGACGTCGAGCGGATCAGCCACGTCGTCAACTACGACATCCCGACCGACCCCGAGTCCTACGTGCACCGCATCGGCCGCACCGGCCGCGCGGGCCGCAGCGGCGACGCGATCTCGTTCGTCACGCCGCGCGAGCGCTACCTGCTGAAGTCGATCGAGAAGACCACCCGCCAGCCGCTGACCCAGATGCAGCTGCCGACGGTCGAGGACGTCAACAGCACCCGGCTCGCCCGCTTCGACGACGCCATCACCGAGGCGCTCGCCTCGACCGAGCGGGTCTCGTTCTTCCGCGACGTCGTCGCCCACTACATCCGCGAGCACGACGTGCCCGAGGTCGACGTCGCCGCGGCGCTGGCGGTCGTGCTGCAGGGCGACACCCCGCTGCTGCTCGAGCCCGGAGCCCGTGCGGCCTGCCCGCGCGGCGCGAGCGCGCGGACCGGCGCCGACCGCGGTGAGCGCCCGGTGCGCGCGAGCGCGGCGGCGGGCAGCGGCCGCCGCGCCACCCGGACGGGCCGCCGATGGCGACGTACCGGATCGCGGTCGGCAAGCGCCACAAGGTCGAGCCGCGCCAGATCGTCGGCGCGATCGCCAACGAGGGCGGCCTGAGCCGCAAGGACTTCGGGCACATCTCGATCCGCCCCGACTTCTCGCTCGTCGAGCTGCCCGCCGAGCTGCCGCCCGGCACCGAGGAGAAGCTCGCCGACGACCCGGATCTCCGGCAAGCTGATCGAGCTGCGCCCCGACTCCGGCGGCCACGGCGCGACCGCAAGCCGCACCGCAAGGACTGACCGGCTCACCGCCCGAGCAGCCGCCGCGCCAGCGCGACGTGGAACCGGGCCGACAGCGTGCAGGTCGTCGACGTGGATCCGCTCGTCGGCGTTGTGGTAGCCGGCGGCCAGCACCTCGGCCGGCGTGGTCCGGAACGGGCTGAAGCCGTACGCCGCCGTGCCGGCCGCCGCGCGCAGGTGGACCGAGTCGGTGAAGCCCGTGCACAGCATCGGCAGCAGGAGCGCCTCGTCGCCCTCCTCGGCCAGGCAGGCCGCGACCGCGTCGGGCAGCGCCCCGGTCGCCGGTCGAGCGCTGCCCGGGACCTCGCCTCGCAGAGCTCCAGCTCGTAGGGCAGGTCGTCGCCGAGCCGTGCCGCGGATCGCGGCCATCACCTCGCTCGGCGGTGGTGCCGGGCAGGATCCGGCAGTCGAGCTCGACCGAGGCCCGCGCCGGCATCACGTTGCGGGCGGTCGAGGCGGCCAGCACCGTCGGCGCCATCGTGGTGCCGGGGAGCGCGGGCAGCACGTGGCCGAGCGCGGGGTGCAGCGCCGCGGCCTCGGCCAGGTCGCGCGGCAGGTCGGTGACCGGCCGCCCGAGCAGCGCCTCGAGGGTGCTTCGATCTCGGGGGAGCGGACCGGGTCGGGCATGCCGGTGCCGATCCGGCCGATCAGCTCGGCGAGGTGCGGCACGGCGTTGTCGCCGAGCCTCGGGCATCGAGGCGTGGCCGGCCTCGCCGACCGCGACCAGCGCGGACCGGGCAGGTGCCCTTCTCGCCGACCGAGAACGTCAGCGCCGTACGCCCGTCGGCGAGGGGCAGCCGCGCGCCGCCGCCCTCGTTGATCGCCATCGTCGGGGCGGATGTCGGGGCGCTGCTCGAGCAGCCAGCGCATGCCGACGTCGGCGCGGCCGTCCTCCTCGTCGGCGACCGCGATGAACCACAGGTCGCCGCGGGGCCGGAAGCCCTGCGCGGGCCAGCTCCGCCATCGCGACCGCGCGGGCGGCGACCTCGTTCTTCATGTCGATCGCGCCCCGGCCGTAGAGGTAGCCCTCGTCGTCGACGACCGCCTCGAACGGCGGGTGGGTCCAGTCGCGGCCGTCGACCGGCACCACGTCGGTGTGGCCGACGAGCGCGAGCGAGGGCGCGTCGGGGTCGGTGCCGGGGATCCGGGCCACGACGTTGGCGCGGTCGGGCTCCCGCGCGACCAGCTCGACCTCGACGCCGGCGCCGGCGAGGTAGTCGCGGAGGTAGCTCGCGGCCAGCGTCTCCGACCCGGGGTGCCGCGGTTGGTCGTGTCGAGCCGGATCAGGTCCCGGGTCACCTCGAGCACCTCGTCGTGCAGGTCGGCCACGTCTCCTCCTGGTGGCGTGTTCGGGGCGGGGGGCTCCCTAGTCTGGCCCCATGATCGCCGCCTTCAGCATCAGCCCGTCCGCAGCCGCCGACGAGACCGGGTCGGTGAGCGAGGCCGTCGCCCGCGCCGTCCGCGTGGTCCGCGACTCTGGCCTGCCCCACGAGACCAACTCGATGTTCACCAACGTCGAGGGCGAGTGGGACGAGGTGATGGCGGTCGTCAAGCGCGCGGTCGAGGTGGTGGCCGAGGTGTCGCCGCGCGTCGGGCTCGTCCTCAAGGCCGACATCCGTCCCGGGTACGACGGCCAGCTCACCGCCAAGGTCGAGCGGCTCGAGGCCGCGCTCGACGGTTGATGACCGTGGCACGATCGGTGCCGTGGACTCCGAGACGCGTTCCTATCGCACCGGCGGGGCCGAGCGGGTCCTCGACCTGACGGCGGACTGTGCGGCGTACGTCGAGGGGCGCGGCGACGGGCTGCTGCACGTCTTCGTGCCGCACGCGACCGCGGGCCTGGCCATCATCGAGACCGGTGCCGGGTCCGACGACGACCTGCTCGCCGCGCTGGGCGACCTGCTGCCCGCGGACGATCGCTGGCGGCACCGGCACGGCAGTCCGGGGCACGGCCGCAGCCACGTGATGCCGGCGATCGTCCCGCCGTACGCCACCGTCCCGGTGCTCGCCGGCCGGCTCGCCCTCGGCACCTGGCAGAGCATCTGCCTGGTCGACCTCAACGTCGACAACGCCGACCGTGAGGTGCGGTTCTCGTTCCTCGCCGGCTGAGGTCACGTCGCCTGCCTGGGATCTCGTCACTCGAAGAAGGTGGCGGTGAAGAGGAAGCGGCCCTCGGGCAGGCCCCGGGCCTCGATCAGCAGCCCGACCTCGACCTCGGTGCCGTCGCGTCGGAGGGCGGGGACGGTGACGCGGCGCCCGAGCAGCGGGCTGCGGCCGTTGACCAGGTGGAGGGTGAAGCCCGCGACGTGGGCCTGGTGGAAGCGCTCGGGGATGATCGAGATCAGCCGCCGACCGACCAGGACGGAGGGGTCGTCGTAGCCCAGCAGCTCGAGCGCCGACGGGCTGACCGCCACGATCCGGTTGGCGTCGTCGGCCGCCAGGATCGGCGTGGCCGACTCGGTGACCTCGCGGGGGTCCCAGCCGTGCAACGGGTGCTGGTCGGGTGGCAGGGCCGCGGCCAGCGAGGGCCAGGCCGAGGAACGGCCACCGGCCGCCTGCCGTCGCACCTGGTCGCAGATCCACAGCCGCATCGCCTGGATCTCCGGCTGGGTGGGCGGCGAGAGCAGCTCACCGTCCTCGGCGAGGTGGAGGGCCTCGTCGAGCATGACGTCGAGCGCGGCGAAGCTCGGCAGCGACTCGCGTGGCACCTCGATCAGCAGTCGGTGCGCCGACACCCCGGGCTCGGTGGCCTGCTCCATGACGGTGTCGGGATCCATGCCCACCTCGGGGAACGGCACCTGTTCGAGCAGCAGACCGAGCGCGTTGCTGGCGCTCGCGTGCTCCTCCAGGGCGCTCAGCTCGGCGTCGAGCCGGACCAGCATGACCTCACGTAGTACGGCGGCGGCGTGCTCCTGCCAGGCCTGGTGCATCAGCAGCGGCATCCGGTGCAGCTCGACCACGACCGCGCTGTCGTCGTCGGCGTAGACCTCGGAAGGAGCGGGCGACAACACGTCGTCGATCCCGGGCTCCTCGCTGATCTCGAACCACACGACCTTGCCGTCGGGCACCGCGTGCGCCCCCCAGCGGGTGACCAGCTCCTCGACCAGCAGCAACCCGCGGCCGGTCGGTGCGCTCGTGCCGAAGTCCCGCTGGCTGGGCAGCCGCGTGCTGCCGTCGGTGAGCTCCACCCGGAAGCCCTCGTCGGCCAGCAGGATGCGCAGCCGCATCGAGGTGCCCGCGTGCACGAGGGCGTTGGTCACGATCTCGCTGATGGCGAGCTGGGCCGCGTCGAGGGAGTCCTCGTTGTCGCTGCCCTCCAGGGCCTCGCGCAGCACGCGCCGGGCCCTGCCGGCGCTCGTGGCCTCGGGCGGCAGCTCCTCGTCGGCCGCGACCTCCGGTGTCACCACACCTGCATCGTCGCCTCCCGCCGCCCCCATCGGGAGCAGCGACACGTAAAACGGGCCACGAACTCTCGACGGCTGGCATCGAACACATGTTCGACTACGATGCTCACATGGACCGCCCCGTCGCACCGCCCGGATGGCCGCAGCAGGTCCGGCCGCCGGACACACCCGACTGGGAGGCCACCGCCGCCAGCTGGCTGCTCGACCTCTGTCCGCCTGACTACCGTCGCTACGCCGGACTGCGGCGGCACGTCGTGGTGCTCGCCCGGTTCGCGGTGCTGCACGTCGAGGCCAACCAGGCCGCGTGTCGCCGAGGGCTCAGCGAGGCGCGGGCCGACCTGGGTCAGGTCGCCGAGCTGCCGGTCGTCGAGGCCGCGGTGCAGACCTTCCAGCTCGAGCAGGCCCGTCTCCTCGCCGTACGCCGGGCGGTGGGACTGGTCGAGGAGGCGTTGCGCGGCCGCCGCTACGTCGCGCGGCTCTGACCGGGCAGCGCGTGGGTTTCGACACGGCGTCGCCGCCTCGCGAGCTCGGCGGCGGCCTTGCTCAACCTCCCGCCCCACGCCGGACCGGCTTCGCCGGGCCGGTCTAGGGTCGTGACATGAGCAGACCCGTCATCGTCATCGTCGGCGCCGGTCCCGGCGTCAGCGGTTCGGTGGCCCGACGGTTCGCGCGGGACGGCTACGACGTCGGGCTGGTCGGGATCGACGAGGAGCAGCTCGGCGAGCTGACGATCGACCTCGAGGGGGCCGGCGCAGGAGTCAGCCACGTCATCGCCGACCTGACCGACCGCGACGCCGCCACGGCCGCCGTGAGAGAGCTCGGAGACCGGCTGGGGCAGATCGACGTCCTCCACTTCAACCCGAGCGCGTTCCGGGAGAAGGACCCGCTGCAGCTGACCGTCGAGGAGCTGCTCGAGGACGTCAGGCTGGGCGTCGGTGCCCTGCTCACGACCGTCCAGGCGGCCCGACCCTTCATGTCCGAGGGCGGCCGGATCACCGCGACCGGCTCGATGGCCGCCGACCAGCCGTGGCACAAGGCCGCCTCGCTCGGCGTGCAGAAGGCCGGGTTGCAGAACCTGGTCCGCAGCATCGACGCGACCCTGGCCGACGACGGGATCCGCGCGGTGTCGGTGACCGTGCGTGGCACGTTGTCCCGCGAGGGTCCGTTCACCCCCGATCGCGTCGCCGAGGCGATCCACGCCGCGGCACACCAGGACGCCGGCGAGTGGCGCGCCGAGGTCCCCTACGAGGCATGACCCGCTTCGCCAGCGCCGTGGTCGTCGACGCCCGGGGCCGGGTGTTGTTGCAGGAGCGCGACGAGCACCCCGAGATCGACCCCAACAAGTGGGGCTTCTGCGGAGGCCACCTCGAGCCCGGTGAGGACTTCGAGGCCGGCGCCTACCGCGAGCTGGAGGAGGAGACCGGGCTCCGGCTCGAGCCCGGAGCCCTGGAGCCGGTCGGCGACTTCACCGTCTTCCATGCCCACTCGCAGACCCTTGACGCGTTCCGGCTGTACGCCGCGCGGCTCGACATCACCGATGACGACATCGAGTGCCACGAGGGACGGCGGATCGTCTTCGTCGACCCCGACGACGCCCAGCGACTCGACCTGACCGCCGCCGCGCGGATCGCGCTGCCGGTGTTCCTCGACTCGGACGTCTACCGGAGGCTCGCGCCCTGACGGCCGGGCCCGGCCGGGGGTCCCCACGAAGCCGCCCTGGCGACCACCCGCTTGTAGAGTGGATCGCTATGGGCCTGCTCGAGTCGATCGCGTCGCCGCGTGACCTGCGCGACCTCACGCCGGAGCAGATGAGCACCCTCGCGAGCGAGATCCGCGACTGCCTGGTGCAGACCTGTTCCCGGACGGGTGGCCACCTCGGTCCCAACCTGGGAGTCGTGGAGCTGACGCTGGCGATCCACCGCGTCTTCGAGTCGCCGGTCGACCGCGTCGTCTTCGACACCGGCCACCAGGCCTACGTCCACAAGCTGCTGACGGGCCGCCTGGCCGGGTTCGACAAGCTGCGGCAGGAGGGCGGCCTCAGCGGCTACCCCAGCCAGGGCGAGTCCGACCACGACATCGTCGAGAACTCGCACGCCTCCACTGCGCTGTCCTACGCCGACGGGCTCGCCAAGGCCTACGCCATCCGGGGCGAGGACCGGCACGTGGTCGCCGTGATCGGCGACGGTGCCCTCACCGGCGGCATGGCCTGGGAGGCGCTCAACAACATCGCGATCGCCCAGCGCAGCCGGCTGGTCATCGTCGTCAACGACAACGGCCGTTCCTACACCCCGACGGTCGGCGGCCTCGCCACCGCGCTGGCCACGCTGCGCACCAACCCGCGCTACGAGCAGATCCTCGATCTCGTGAAGAAGCGGCTCAACGCCGTCAAGGGCGTCGGCCCGGCGACCTACGACGTGCTCCACGCCATGAAGAAGGGCATGAAGGACGCCCTCGCCCCGCAGGGACTGTTCGAGGACCTCGGCCTGAAGTACGTCGGACCCGTCGACGGCCACGACCAGGCCGCGATGGAGAAGGCACTCGCGCAGGCGAAGCGGTTCGACGGCCCGGTGATCGTCCACGCCCTCACGCGCAAGGGCTTCGGGTACGACGCGGCGGAGCGTCACGAGGCCGACCAGTTCCACTCGCCGCGACCCTTCGACGTCGAGACCGGCGAGGAGCACCCCACCGGCGGGATCTGGACCGATGTGTTCGGCGAGGAGATCGTCCGCATCGGGGAGCGCCGGCCCGACGTGGTCGCGATCACCGCGGCGATGATGCACCCGGTCGGCCTCCACCACTTCGAGGCCCGGTTCCCCGAGCGCACCTTCGACGTCGGCATCGCCGAGCAGCACGCCGCGACCAGCGCCGCCGGCCTGGCCATGGGCGGCCTCCACCCGGTCGTCGCGATCTACGCGACCTTCCTCAACCGTGCCTTCGACCAGGTCCTGATGGACTGTGCGCTGCACCGCTGTGGCGTCACCTTCGTGCTCGACCGCGCCGGTGTCACCGGCGACGACGGGGCCAGCCACAACGGCATGTGGGACATGTCGGTGCTCCAGGTCGTGCCCGGCCTGCGACTGGCCGCCCCGCGCGACGCGACCCGGCTGCGGGAGCTGCTCAACGAGGCGGTGGCCGTCGACGACGCCCCGACCGTGGTGCGGTTCCCGAAGGGCCCGCCGCCCGACGACCTCGAGGCGGTCGACCGGGTGGGCGGCGTCGACGTACTGCTCCGCAACGGCACCCGCGACGTGCTCATCGTCGGCGTCGGCGCGATGGCCTCGACCGCGGTCGAGGTGGGCCAGCGGCTCGTCGACCAGGGCATCGGCGTGACGGTCGTCGACCCTCGCTGGGTGAAGCCGGTCGACCCGGCGCTGGTCGACCTCGCCCGCGACCACGGCCTCGTCGTCCACCTCGAGGACAACGGCCGGGTCGGCGGCGTCGGCACCGCACTGCTGCAGACGTTGAACGACGAGGGCGTGACCACGCCCTTCCGGCTGCACGGGATCCCGCAGGAGTTCCTCACCCACGCCAAGCGTGCGGTGATCCTCGAGCGGGTGGGCCTCGACGCCCAGAGCCTGGCCCGCGGCATCGTGGAGGACGTAACGGCGCTCGCCGGGGATCGTTCTCCCATCGATGCCGATCACGCGACCTGAGCGCACCCCTCCGCTGGCAGGCAGCCTGCTCGCGGGGCTGGCGCTCGTCCTTGCCGCCGGCTGCTCCGCAGCCGACGAGCCCCGCTCGACGAGCGACCGCGACCGGCCCCGGGACCGTGACGCCGCGGGCACCCACGCCCGGCAGTCCACTCCTGACCTGAGCGCCGGACGCGACGTCGCCGGCGCGCTGACCGCGGTGCTCGAGAGCCGAGCCGCCGCCGTCCAGCGGCGAGGACGCGACGGCATTTGCGTCGGGGGTCGACGGGTCCGCCGCGTTCCGCGCCGGCCAGGACCAGTGGTTCGACAACGTGACCCAGCTGCCGATCGCGGCGTTCGACTACGCCCTCGACCCCGCGAGCCTGGTCCGCGACGGCCACGCCTACTGGGGGAGCGTCGAGGTCACCCTCCGGCTGGAGGAGTACGACGCCCACCCGGTCGTCACGCGCGACCGCTACCGGTTCGAACGGGTTGACGGCCGCTACGTCGTCTCGTCGGTCACCGATCGGGAGTGGGAGCGCGAGCACCCCGAGCCCGCCCAGCCGTGGGAGCTGGGGCCGGTCGACGTCCTGGAGGGCGACGGCGTGCTGGGGGTCTTCGACGTGGGCAGCGCCGCACGCGCCGGCGCGGTCGTCGCCGCCGTCGAGGACGGCGTCGCCGCCATGGCGCCGCGGATCCCGCTGCCCTGGGACCGGCGGGTGGTGGTCTACGCGCTCGCCGATCCGACCTTCCTCCGCTCGCTGACCGGCGTGCCCGGCGGCGATCCGTTGGCGGTCGACGGGCTCACGTTCCCCGTGCTCGCGACGCCCGGCGAGATGCGGGTCGCCTCGACCCGGTTCGTGCTCAACCCGCGGCTGCTGGCCGCCGATCCTGACGCACGCGACCGGTTGATCCGTCACGAGCTGGTCCACGTCGCGCTCGGGTCGCGCGACGACCGGATCCCGGTGTGGCTCAGCGAGGGCGTGGCCGAGTACCTGTCCGTCCGGACGATCCCGCCGGCCGAGCGGGTGATCTCGGGCGAGGCACTCGCTGCGGCCCGCGCCGGCCTCGAGCGGCTGCCTGACAGCGACACCTTCAACGACGGGGCCACCTCGCTGGCCAACTACGGCGTCTCGTGGTGGATCTGCGAGGCCATCGCCGAGACCTACGGCGAGCAGATGCTGTGGACCCTCGTCGACGACCTGGCCGGCGTCGACGACCCCGAAGCCGAGCTCGAGGCGATCCTCGGCATCTCCGGCCGCGCCCTCGCGCGCGACGCCGGACGGCTGATGCTGGCGACGTACGGCGAGGACGAACCGGATCGTCCTCAGCGCGGCAACCGTCGCTCCCGGCACTGACGCACCCGGGCGCCGGGCCGCTAGTCTGCAGAGCGGTTCGCTTCCACGAGGAGTGCCGTATGAGTTCGAGCCCCTTGCTCGCTTCAGGACCCTTCGTCACCGACGGCGGCCTGGAGACCGACCTGCTGTTCAACCACGGCTTCGACCTCCCCGAGTTCGCCGCGTTCCCGCTGCTCGAGGACCCGGCCGGCGTGGCGGCGCTCGACGCCTACTACGACCAGTACGCCGCGATCGCCGGTGCGTCCGGCCGCGGCCTGCTGCTGGAGACCCCGACCTGGCGCGCCAATCCCGATTGGGGCACGCGGGTCGGCTACGACGCGACCGCGCTCGACCGCGCGAACCGCTCGGCCGTGGCGCTGGTCCGTCGTGCGGGTGAGCGGGCCGGTCTCGACCGGTGGCTCGTGGTCGGCATCCACGGCCCACGTGGTGACGGGTACGTCGCCGGGGACCGGCCGGATCCGGACGAGGCCGCCGACTACCACTCCGGCCAGGCCCGCAGCTTCGCCGCCGAAGGCGTGGACCTGCTGCACGCGATGACCATCACCACACCCGAGGAGGCCATCGGCGTCGTACGCGCGGCCCGCTCCGTGGACCTGCCGGTGGCGATCTCGTTCACGGTGGAGACCGATGGTCGGCTGCCGGACGGCACGCCGCTCGGTGAGGCGATCGCGCGCGTCGACGCGGGCGACGCGCCCGACTGGTTCGGTGTCAACTGCGCGCACCCGACGCACGTGGTGCCGGCCTTCGACGGTGGCGACTGGCAGCAGCGCATCGCCGGCGTCCGCCCCAACGCCTCGACGCTGACGCACGAGCAGCTGGACGCCATGGAGGTGCTCGACGCGGGCGACCTCGGGCTGCTCGTGTCCTCGTTCGACGAGCTGAGGCCGCACCTGCCGGGCCTCGCGATCGTGGGCGGGTGCTGCGGGACCGACGCGCGTCACGTCGCGGCCCTGGTGGGGGCGTGACGGCCGTCCCCGGCCCGGAGGAGTCCCCGCCGCACCCGTAGGCTTCAGACGTGACCGAACCCCCGCTCGTGCACATCGTCGACGAGGTTCCCGAGCTCGACGGCGTGGAACGGCTGCCGATGGTGCTGGCCCTCGACGGGTTCCTCGACGCCGGCAGCGCTGCGGCGCGTGCGGCCCAGCACCTCGTGGACCTCTCCGAGGCCCGGGTGGTCGCGACGTTCGACGTGGACCAGTTCCACGACTACCGGGCCCGCCGGCCGCCGATGTCGTTCGTGCGCGACCACTACGAGGCCTACGACGCGCCGCGGCTGGTCGTCCGGCTGGTCCGCGACACCGGCGACTCGCCGTACCTCCTGCTCCACGGTCCCGAGCCCGACAACCGCTGGGAGGCGTTCGCCGGCGCCGTACGACGCGTGGTCGAGCGGTTCGGCGTCACCCGGGTGGTGTCGATGGGCTCGGTGCCGATGGCGGTGCCCCACACCCGGCCGATCGCGATCACCCACCACGCCAACAACCCCGACCTGCTGACCGGCGAGAGCCCGTGGCGCGGCGAGCTCCGGATCCCGTCCAGCGCGCAGGCGCTGCTCGAGGTGCGACTGGGGGAGTGGGGGCACGACGCGATGGGCTTCGTGGCCCACATCCCGCACTATCTCGCCCAGCTCGAGTACCCCGCCGCCTCGATCTCCCTGCTCGAGCACGTCGAGCGCGCCGCCTGGCTGACCGTCGACCTGTCCGGCCTCCGCGCCGAGGCAGACGACCGCGAGGCCGAGGTCGCGCGCTACCTCGCCTCCAACGAGGAGGTCGGCGACGTCGTCACCGCGCTGGAGCAGCAGTACGACGCCTTCGAGCGCGCGGAGACCGAGGGCAGCAGCCTGCTCGCGGCCGACCAGCCGCTGCCGACCGGCGAGGAGATCGGCCAGCAGTTCGAGCAGTTCCTCGCCGGCCTGGACGGTCCCGACGACGAGTCGGACCAGCGGTGAGCGTCTCGGCGGCCGGCCTGGTCGCGCTGCTCGACCTCGAGCACATCGACGACACCCTCTTCCGCGGGCAGCAGTCGAAGACCGACCGGCAGCGTGTGTTCGGCGGCCAGGTCGCGGCACAGGCGCTGGTCGCCGCCACCCGCACGGTCGACGCAGAGTTCGCCGTCCACTCCCTCCACTCCTACTTCCTGCTGCCGGGCGACACCGCGGTCCCGATCGTCTACGACGTCGAGCGGCTGCGCGACGGCCGGTCCTTCGCCACCCGGCGGGTCGTGGCCCGACAGCACGGCCGACCGATCTACTTCCAGACCGCGAGCTTCCAGCGCGAGGAGGAGGGCTTCGAGCACCAGGACCGGATGCCCGACGTGCCCGAGCCCGCCGAGGGTCTGGACATGGTCGACCTGATGCGGCGCAGCGGCAACGAGGATGCCGACGCGCTGGCCAAGGAGTGGGCCGCCCTCGAGGCGCGCTACGTCGGCAACTCGCGGTTCAACCTGCCGCCCGACCCCGACCACCCGTCGCGCGCCCGGATGTGGATCCGGGTCGGTGAGGGACTCGGTGACGACCCGCAGGTCCACCGTGCCGCGTTCACCTACGCCAGCGACATCGGGCTGCTCGGTGCCGCCCTGGCCGCCCACGACGTGACGCCGGCCGACGTGCAGATGGCCTCGCTCGACCACACCATCTGGTTCCACCGACCGTTCCGGGTCGACGACTGGTGGCTCTACGACATGCAGTCCCCGTCGGCACAGGGAGCACGCGGGCTCGCGCTGGCCCGGGTCTACGCGCCGGACGGCCGGCTCGTCGCCACCGCGGCACAGGAGGGCCTGATCCGGCCCCGCCGCGCAGACTGAGGCTTTGTCAACTACAACGATGTAGTTTCGAGACAGCGGCGGCGAGCGCCCGTACGGTGGCTGAGTCCTGTGTGACGCCTGGTCCCCTGTGAGGTTTCTGTGACTCGTGTGAATCGTGCCGTGGCCGCCGCGGCGGCCGTGACGTTGCTGGCGGTCCCGGCAGCCGCAGGCGCCGACCGCAAGATCGCCCCCGACCACCCCCGGCGGGCCAGCACCGCGACCCCACAGACCGCCTTCGAGATGCCGTTCCCGTGCGGCCAGGCGTGGACCGGGACGACGCGCGACAGCCACAGCCCCAGCCGGAACTCCATCGACTGGAACCGTCCCGACGACGCCGACGACCCGGTCGTCGCCGCGGCTCCCGGGGTCGTGATCCGTGCCGAGCCGCGCGGCACGAGCGGCTACGGCCACTGGGTCATGCTCGAGCACCCCTCGGGCGAGCGCACCATCTACGCCCACCTGACCGACGTCACCGTCGCGCTGGGGCAGGCGGTCGACCAGGGGACGCTGCTCGGAACGGTCGGTGAGACCGGCAACGCGTACGGCACCCACCTGCACTTCGAGGAGCGGACCAGTGGGGGAGCGGTGCTGGCGCCGTACTTCCACGGCGTGGCGTTCGTCTTCGGCTCGACCCTCGCCTCGCTGAACTGCCCCGACGTCCCGCTCGCCGGCAACTTCGTCGGCGGCCCCGAGGCCGAGCTGGTGGTCTACCGGCGCGCGGCGAGGTCGACGTTCCTGGTCCAGCGTCCGGGGACGACGCCCAGGGTGATCCGTTTCGGCGGGGCCACCGACCAGCCGGTCGTGGGGGACTGGGACGGCAACGGCCTCGCCAACCCCGGCGTGCGGACCCCGGCGAGCAGCCTGTTCCGGCTGCGCACTCCCGCCGGCGTCACGAAGATCGGCTTCGGCGCGGCACGGGATCTGCCGGTGGCAGGCGACTGGGACGGTGACGGTCGCTGGGAGATCGGCGTCCGGCGGCCGAAGGGGACCTTCGTGCTCCGGTCGGCCGACGGGTCGACGACCTCGGTCGCGCTCGGTGACCGTGACGACCTGCCGGTGACCGGCGACTGGAACGGAGACGGGCGGACCGACCTCGGCGTCTTCGACCAGGCGACCGCCACCTTCACGCTGCGCGTCGTGGGCGCCGACGGGCTCGTCTGGACCGCGCAGGTGCGGTTCGGCCAGCCCGGCGACCTCCCCGTGGCCGGCGACTGGGACGGCAACCGCACCACCGAGGTCGGTGTCTGGAACCCGGCCACCGCCACCTTCTCCGAGCGACGGGCCAAGTCGGCGACCGCGACCCGCTCGCGCACCAGGGACATCCGGTTCGGCAACCCTCGCTGAGTTGCGCTGTGGGTGAACGTCCCTTCCGTACGACGCGGCCGGCGGCGAGCATCGGGCCATGAAGCTGCTCGTGCTCGGTGGAACCCACCACGTCGGACGCGCGGTCGTGGAGACCGCCCTGGCACGCGGTGACGAGGTGATCACCCTCAACCGCGGGCAGAGCGGCGTCACCTCGCCCGGCGTCGAGGCCCGTCACGCCGACCGGCTCGACCACTCCGCGATGGCGGCGGCGCTCGGCGACGACACCTTCGACGCCGTCGTCGACACCTGGTCCTTCGCCCCGGTCGCCGTACGTGACTCCGCGCGGCTGCTGTCGGGGCGGGCGGGCCACTACACCTACGTCTCGTCGCGCTCGGTCTACCAGTGGCCGCCACCCATGGGCCTCGACGAGTCGGCACCGGTCGTCGACGCCGACCCGGCGTCGACCGAAGCCGGCGACTACGCCGCCGACAAGCGCGGCGGCGAGCTCGCGGTCCAGCAGGAGTTCGACGGCCCCGCGATGTTCGCGCGGGCCGGCCTGATCATCGGCCCCTACGAGAACGTCGGCCGGATGCCGTTCTGGCTCGGCCGGATCGCCGCCGGCGGCCGGGTGCCGGCTCCTGGCCCGCACGACCAGCCGCTGCAGCTGATCGACGCCCGCGACATCGCCCGGTGGGTGCTCGACCACCAGCCGGTCGGCACGTTCAACACCGTCAGCCGGCGCGGTCACACCACGATGGGCGAGCTGCTCGAGGAGTGCCTGCGCGTCACCGGGTCGGACGCGGAGCTGGTCTGGCTGACTCCCGAGGCGGTCGAGGCTGCGGGCGTCGCGCCCTGGACCGAGCTACCGGTCTGGGTGCCGCCCGGGAGCGAGATGGCGGCCCTCCACGACGGCGACGTCTCGGCGGCGTACGACGCCGGGCTGACCTGCCGGCCGATCGCCGAGACCGTCGCGGACACCTGGGAGTGGCTGCAGCGCGAGGGCACGCCCGACCCCGCGACCACCCGCGCCGGGACCGGCATGGACGCCGCCGCCGAGCAGCGGCTCTGGGACGCCGCCCGGGGCTAGTCGACCGGCACCGGGTTCAGGCAGGCGTCGCGCGTCCGACGAGGTGCGGGGCGCCGTCCTTCGGCCTGGTCAGGGCGAACGCCTGGTCGCCGCCGTTCACCTCGTGGCCGAACGCCACCGTCCCGGGCAGCAGGATCGGCTTCTTGAAGGCGACCTCCACGGTGACCGCGTCCGGCAGCCGGTTCTCGAGCGCGGCCACGCAGCGGGCGAGGCTCCACATGCCGTGGGCGATCTGGCGCGGGAACCCCAGTGCCTTGGCGGTCAGTGGGTAGAGGTGGATCGGGTTGCGGTCGCCTGAGACGGCGCCGTACCGCCGGCCGAGGTCGGCGGGCAGCCGCCACTCGACCGTCCCCGTCGGTGGCGCCCCCACGGCGGTCGAGCCTGTCGAGACCTCGGCGCTCTCCTCGCCCCGGCCGCGCCGGAGGTAGGTCGAGGTCGACTCCCACACCAGCTCGTCGCCAGCCGTGATCTCGGACAGGAAGTCGATGACGCGGCCCTTGGCGTGCGGGCGGGGCGCGGAGACCCGGACCCTCACGTCGAGCGACTCCCCGGGCCGGACCGGCCGGTGCCCGGTGACGACGTTCTCCAGGTGCACCGACCCGACGGCGGGGAAGGGGTACTGCGGGCTGGTCATGGCCTGCATGTGGAGGGGGAAGGCCAGCAGGTGCGGGTAGGTCAGCGGCACGCTGTCCTTGGCCGGGAAGCCGCAGACACGGGCGTACGCCGCCGCGTGGTCGCGGTCGATGGCCACGCCCTCGCGGGCGAGCTCGAGGGTCGTCGGGTCGGCGTGCGGGTCCTTGCGGACCCCCGGCAGCTGGTTGACGACCGGGATCGAGGGGAGGGCTGCCTTGAGGATCATGGGGACGACCATGGCTCAGGCTCCGAGCATCATCTGGCCGCAGACCCGGACCACGTTGCCGTTGACGGCCGTGGAGCCCGGGTTGGCGTACCAGGCGATGGTCTCGGCGACGTCGACCGGCAGGCCGCCCTGCGCCATCGCGTTGAGCCGCTGGCCCACCTCGCGGGTCGCGAACGGCACGGCCGCGGTCATCTGGGTGATGATGAAGCCGGGCGCGACCGCGTTGATCGTGATGCCGTTCTTCAGGTCGTCGCGCAGCGAGTCGACCAGGCCGATGACGCCCGCCTTCGAGGCGGCGTAGTTGGTCTGCCCGACGTTGCCGGCGATGCCGGCGATCGACGCGACCCCGACGATGGAGCCGTTGTCGTTGACGACCCCCTGGTCGAGCAGCTCGCGCGTGATCCGCTCGGGCGCCACCAGGTTGACGTTCAGCACCGCGTTCCAGCGGTCGTCGTCCATGTTGGCGAGCTTCTTGTCCTTGGTGATGCCGGCGTTGTGCACGACCACGTCCACGCCGCCGTGCTTCTCCTTCAGGTGGTGGGCGACGCGCTGCGGGGCGTCCTTGGCGGTGATGTCGAGGGTGAGGTGGTCGCCGTCGAGCTCGCGCATCAGCGCCTGCAGCTCGCTGGCGGCCTGGGGCACGTCGAGGCCGACGACCGTGGCGCCGTCGCGGTGCAGGACGCGGGCGATCTGCTCACCGATGCCGCGGCTGGCGCCCGTCACGAGCGCGACCTTGCCCGCGAGCGGACGCATCCAGTCGGTGACCTCGGCGGCGCTGGTGGTGTGGGTGCCGACCCGGATCACCTGGCCCGAGACGTAGGCCGACTTCGGCGACAGCAGGAAGCCGAGGGTCGAGGCGACGGCGCCTTCAGCCCCGTCGGCGACGTAGACCAGCTGCACCGTGCCGCCACGGCCGATCTCCTTGCCGAGCGAGCGGGTGAACCCCTCGAGCGCCCGCTGGGCGACACGTTCGCTGCCGCTGACGGTCTCCGGCGGCGTACCGAGGACGACGACGCGCGGGCAGGTGGCCAGGGAGCGCAGCAGCGGCGTGAAGAACTCGCGCAGTGCCGAGAGCTGGCTCGCGTCGGTGAGCCCGGTCGCGTCGAAGACCAGGCCCTGGTACTTCTCGGCTGCGTCGGCGTTCGTCGTGGTGGCGATGCCCAGCAGGTCGAGCAGGCCGGGGAGCGACTCCGCGAGGCGCCCGCTCCCACCGACGACCACCGTGCCGTCGACGAGCGGAGCACCCTCGTCGTACCGCCGCAGCGGAGTGGGGTTCGGCAGCCCGAGGTTGCTGACCAGCAACTTGCCGAGGGGGGACTTCACGAAACCTTGGTAGCGATCGCTCATGGTGGTAGGTAACTCCCTGTGTAACTGTGTGTCCAGATATCGTGAGATGGGACTCAACCGGTTTCGTGCAGGCTACTCGCGAGTCACAATGGGCGACATGCAGACCAAGACTCGCCGGGTTGCCGTCATCGGCGGCAACCGGATCCCCTTCGCCCGCTCCAACTCCGCCTATGCCGACGCCTCCAACCAGGAGATGCTCACTGCCGCCATCGACGGCCTGGTGACCCGCTTCGGGCTCGAGGGCGAGCGGCTCGGCGAGGTCGTCGCCGGCGCCGTCCTCAAGCACGCGCGCGACTTCAACCTCACCCGCGAGGCGGTGCTCGGCTCCAAGCTCGCCGCCGACACCCCCGCCACCGACATCCAGCAGGCGTGCGGCACCGGCCTCCAGGCCGCGATCCAGGTCGCCAACAAGATCGCCCTCGGCCAGATCGACGCCGGCATCGCCGGTGGCACCGACACCACCTCCGACGCTCCGGTGGCGATCAGCGACAAGCTCCGCAAGAAGCTGATGAAGGTCAACGCCTCCCGCGACACCGTCGGCCGCGTCAAGGCGCTCGGCGCGATCCGCCCCGGCGACATCGGCCTCGAGATCCCCCAGAACGGCGAGCCCCGCACCGGCCTGTCGATGGGCGACCACGCCGCGCTGACGGCGCTCGAGTGGCAGGTCTCCCGCGAGGAGCAGGACGAGCTCGCAGCCACGTCACACCAGCGGCTCGCGGCGGCGTACGACGCCGGCTTCCTCGACGACCAGGTGACGCCGTTCCGCGGCCTGGAGCGCGACAACAACCTGCGGCCCGACAGCTCGGCCGAGAAGCTCGCGAAGCTCAAGCCGGTCTTCGGCAAGGGTGAGGCCGCGACCATGACCGCGGGCAACTCGACGCCGCTGACCGACGGTGCGTCCGTCGTGCTGCTCGCCTCGGAGGAGTGGGCGAAGGAGCACGACCTGCCGGTCCTCGCCTACTTCACGGCCTACGAGACCGCCGCCGTCGACTACGTCCACGGGGCGGAGGGGCTGCTGATGGCGCCGGCGTACGCCGTGGCCCGGATGCTCCAGCGCGAGGGTCTCTCGCTGCAGGACTTCGACTACTACGAGATCCACGAGGCGTTCGCCTCGCAGGTGCTCTCGACGCTCAAGGCCTGGGAGGACCCGATCTTCTGCAAGGAGCGGCTCGGCCTCGACGCCCCCCTCGGGTCGATCGACCGCGCCCGGCTGAACGTCAACGGTTCCTCGCTGGCGGCCGGGCACCCCTTCGCGGCGACCGGCGGCCGGATCGTCAACACCCTCGCCAAGCTGCTCGACCAGAAGGCCGCGTCCGGTGAGCCCGCCCGAGGTCTGATCTCGATCTGCGCCGCCGGCGGCCAGGGCGTCGTCGCCATCCTCGAGAAGTAGTCGAGTCAGCCGGTGGCCAGCGCCAGCGCGCTGGCGATGAGGTGGTCGCGGACCTGCTCGGGTGAGATCTGGCCGACGGTCGGTACGCCGGGGGCGGACTCCTTCACCAGGATCCCGACGCGCGCCAGCTGCAGTGCGCCGAGCCCGCTCGCGTAGAGCATGTTGGCCAGCAGTGTCGGGTCCTCGACGGTGAAGTCACCGGACGCGACCCCGGACTCCAGGGCCGACTCCAGCACCGCCAGGCAGGTCGAGATCGCCCGGCCGAGCCGGAAGACCGCCGACTCCGACATCTCTTCGAGGAGCTCCGGCCCGGTGCGCCGCATCAGCGTCTGCGCGCAGTCGACGAACGCCGGGTGGGCGATGCCGTAGTCGACGAACGCCGCGGTGATCCGGGCGAGCCGGTCGGCGGGGTCGTCCCCGCGCTCGTCGGCCGCGGTCAGCGCCGCCCTCAGCTCGTCGAGGTACTCGACCAGGGTGAGCGCGAAGAGCTCCTCCTTGCCGGTGAAGTGGCGGTAGACGATGGCCCGGTTGACCCCGACCGCCTGCGCGATCTGGTCGATCTGCGCGTCCCGGACTCCCTTCCGGTCGAAGAGCGCCCGGGTCGCCGCGATGATGTCGGCCTCGCGCTTGCGCCGCCTCGCGGCCGCCGCCGTACGACGGCCGTCGGTCTCGGGCGGTGCTCATGCCCGCCAGATTAGTGCAACTCGCAGTTGCACACGTGTGACAAGTCCTCAGGGGCCGTCGGCCGGAGACGCGCGACAAGGACGTTGATCCCTCTCGGCGCTTGCTTGACGTCAAGCAAGCCTCGGGATCAGGGCCCCGTCCCCGGGGCACTGGGACCGGCGGAGGATGCCTGCGCGAGTCGCCGCTCCACCGCCCGCACCGCCCCCAGCACGCGGAACATCGCGGCTGCGACGGTCGTCGTGACGCCTCCCGCGAGGTAGACCTTCGCGTCTGCGATCAGCACGAACATGATCCAGATCAGCAGCGCCGCGACACCGAGACCGATCGACGAGCGCGAGGTACCGGTCGGCCAGCTTGTCCTCGTCCATGCGCCGACCCTAGGCAGCCCGCCTCAGCGACGCAGGGAGCGCACCGTCTCGATCGTGTCGGCCTCGTCGGCGGTCTTGTCGTCGCGGTAGCGGACGACGCGGGCGAAGCGGAGGGCGAGGCCGCCGGGGTAGCGGGTGGAGCGCTGGAGGCCGTCGAAGGCGATCTCGACGACCTGCTCGGGCCGGACCTCCACGACGTACGCCGACCCATCGGCCGGCGAGGTCGCCAGCTCGGTGAAGCGCTCGGTCTGCCAGGCGAGCATCGCGTCGGTCATGCCCTTGAAGGTCTTGCCGAGCATGACGAACCCACCGGAGGAAGGGTCGCGGGCGCCGAGGTGGATGTTGGAGAGCCAGCCCTTGCGGCGACCCGATCCCCACTCGACCGCGAGCACCACCAGGTCGAGGGTGTGGACCGGCTTGACCTTCACCCAGCCGGCGCCGCGCCGGCCCGCGTCGTAGGTCGCCGAGAGGCTCTTCACGACCACGCCCTCGTGGCCGGCGGCGAGCACGCGGGTGGCGAACTCCTCGGCCTCGGCCGGGTCGGAGGTGACCAGCCGGGCGACCAGCGACTCCTCGGGCACCAGCCCGGTCAGCGCGGCCAGCCGCTCCTCGCCGGGGGCGTCGAGCAGGTCGCGGCCGTCGAGGTGGAGGACGTCGAAGAAGTACGCCGTCACGGCAACCCCGCTGTCCTGTGCGGTGCGCGAGGCGGTCTCCTGGAACGGTCGCGGCCGGCCGTCGTCGTCGAGCGCGAGCGCCTCGCCGTCGAGCACGAAACGGTCCGACGGCAGCGACCGCGCGAGCGAGACGACCTCGGGCAGCCGGTGGGTGATGTCGTCGAGGGAGCGGGTGGCGATGACGACGTCGTCGCCGGACGCGGTGGACCTGGATCCGGATCCCGTCGAGCTTGGTGTCGACGGCGACCGCGCCCCCGTCGGGCGCGACCTTGGCGAAGGCGGCGGCCACGTCGGTCGCGCTCGAGGCGAGCATCGGCAGCACCGGCCGGCCGACGTCCAGCCCGATCTCCGCGAGAGCCGCCTCGCCCTCGAAGGCGGTCTGCGCGATGGCCACCGTCGAGCCGGCCAGCATCGCGGCGCGGCGTACGGCGGGCAGCGGCACGCCGGCCGCCGCGGCGAGGGCCTCCTGGACGAGGGCGTCGAGCGCGCCCTGCCGCACCTCGCCGGTGACCAGCCCGCGCAGCCAGTGCTGCTCGGGCTCGGTGGCACGCCCGAACAACGAGGCCACGGCGGCCGCACGTGCCTGCTGCGAGCCGGACCCCGACAGCGCGGCCAGCTCGTCGAACGCGTCATGCACCTCGGTCACGGTCAGCGAGGCCGACGTGGCGGGGTCGGGCAGCGTCTGGAGCCCTCGCCACCCCAGTCCGGTGCGCCGCTGGAGCAACGCGCCACCGAGGTAGGACGTGACGACCGGGAGCTCGTCGGTGTCAGCCGCGGCGAGGGTCGTGGCCAGCGCCGCCACCTTGGCCTTGCGCGAGCGCGTGGCGGCAACCGTGGCCGAGGTCGTGACCAGGTCGGCGATCAGCACGGGCCCACGCTAGTGCGCGCCACCGACAGCCTTCACTCGCCGATGCGGGCCCGGACCTCGTAGAGCTCGGGGAAGAACGTCAGGTCGAGGGCCCGGCGCAGGAACGACACCCCGGAGGACCCACCGGTGCCGACGCGCTGGCCGATGATCCGCTGGACGACCTGGAGGTGCCGGAACCGCCACTCCTGGAAGTTGTCCTCGACGTCGACCAGCTCCTCGCAGGTCTCGTAGACCGCCCAGTGCTCCTGCGGGGCGGCGTAGACAGTCGCGAACAGGTCGACCAGCCCGTCGTTGGGGCGGTGGCGCTGCGACCAGTCGCGTTCGACCAGGTCGGGCGGTACGGCGTAGCCGCTCCGCGCGAGATGGCGCAGGAACTCGTCGTAGAGCGACGGCTCGCCGAGCAGCGTCGTCAGCTCGTCGCGCGCGGCCGGGTCGTGGGCGAAGACCTTGACCATCTCGGGGTCCTTGTTGCCGAGCAGGAACTCCACCTCGCGGTACTGCGCCGACTGGAAGCCCGACGAGGTCGCCAGGAACGGCCGGATCTCGGCGTACTCGCTCGGCGTCAGCGTGGCCAGCACCGACCACTGGTCGGTGAGGGTGTGCTGGATGTGCTTGACCCGTGCCAGCCGCTTGAGCGCGGGGGAGAGGTCGTCGGCGGCGAGCAGCGCGCGTGCCGAGCGGAGCTCGTGGACCATCAGCTTCAGCCACAGCTCCGAGGTCTGGTGCTGGACGATGAAGAGCAGCTCGTCGTGCTGCGGCGGGTCGCTGAGCGGCCGCTGCGCCGACAGCAGCAGGTCGAGTCGCAGGTAGTCGCCGTACGACATCGCCTTCGAGAAGTCGGTCTCGATTCCGGCCTCGAGGTCACGGCCGCTCACGTCTGCCACGCCTCACACGCTATCGCTGTGTCCCCCTCAGGACTTACCCTCAGGAGCATGACCGCCGCACTCGACCAGTCGATCCGCCGCAACACGCGGCTGTGGATCCCGGACTGGCCGGTCCCCGTGAGGCAGATCCTGTCGCAGCAGCGCCACGGCGGCTACGACCCGACCTACAAGACCGACTTCCAGGGACGCCACTGGCGCGGGATGCGTACGCCCGAGGGCACGGCCACCCTGATGATCGACTCCCGCCCGCGCGACGGCGCCGTCTACGCCGCCGCGTGGGGCGAAGGCGCCGACTGGGCGCTGGAGCAGGTACCGGCCCTGCTCGGTGCCGACGACGACCCGCGGGGCTTCGAGCCGCGCCACCAGGTCCTGGCCGACGCCCACCGTCACAACCCTCACTGGCGCCTGGGCCGGACCGGCCTGGTGATGGAGGCGCTGGTGCCCGCCATCATCGAGCAGAAGGTGACCGGCCAGGAGGCGTTCGCCGGGTTCCGCAACCTGGTCCACCGGTGGGGCACGCGCGCCCCCGGCCCCGCCCACGACCTCGAGGTGTGGGTCCAGCCGGACCCCGAGACCCTGCGCTCGATCCCCTCGTGGGAGTGGCTCAAGCTCCACATCGACCCCGCGCGGTCCAAGGCGGTCGTGATGGCGGCGCGCGTCGCCCACGCCGTCGAGCGCACCACGACCGGGTCGGTCGCCGAGGCCGATCGTGCGCTGCGCTCGTTGCCGGGTGTCGGGGAGTGGACCAGCGCCGAGGTGCGGCAGCGCGCGCTCGGCGACGCCGACGCGGTCTCGTTCGGCGACTACCACGTCGCCAAGGACATCGGCTGGGCCCTGACCGGCACCGCCTTCGACGACGACGAGCTCCGCGAGTTCCTCGAGCCCTACCGGCCCCACCGGGGCCGCGTGCAGGCGCTGGTGCAGCTCGCCGGCCTCACCCGCCCCCGGCTCGGTCCCCGGATGGGGCCGCGCACCCACCTGCCTCAGCGCTGATTAACCTCTCGCCCGGCCGCGCCAGCGCGAGTAGCGTGAGGTCTCTCGAAACAGGCACCGCTGCTGGGGAGGGGGCGGCCGTGGACGTGATCGAGCCGGTGCTGCTGCTGGCCACCACCGATGCGACCTCGCGCGACGTACTGGGCTCGGAGCTGCGCCGGCGCTACGGCGCGGACTACGAGGTCGTGGTCTGCGCCGACTACGCACATGCGCGAGCCATCCTCGAAGGGCTCCGGCGGTGGGACCGGCCGGTGGCCCTGATCATCGGCTACTACGGCCCGCACGACCGCGAGGGGCTCGGGTTCCTGCGGCGTGCCTACCAGCTGCACCCCGCCGCCAAGCGCGCCGTGGCGGTCACGTGGGGTGACTTCGCAAGCGCGGAGCCGGTCTTCAGCGCGATCTCCCACGGGCACGCCGAGCTCTCGCTGGTGCGGCCGGAGCGGTCCCGCGACGAGGAGTTCCACGGTGCGGTCACCGACGCCCTCGACGACTGGCACCTCGCGCAGGGCGTGGGATTCGAGGCGATCCGGCTGATCGGGGAGCAGCGTGACGAGCGCACCCACTCGCTGCGCGACTCCTTCGGTCGCAACCACATCCCGGTGGCGTTCCACCAGGTCGGCACCGAGGCCACGGACCGCATGATCGCCGGACTGGGTCTCGATGACCCCGACCTCCCGGTGGTGGTGCTCGCCTTCACCTCGCCGCCGACCACCCTCGTCAACCCGACCGACCTCGAGATCGCCGACGCCTTCGGCCTGATGGCCCCGCTGCCGGCCGACCGGGTGTACGACGTGGTGGTGGTCGGCGCCGGACCGTCCGGTCTCGCGGCCGCCGTCTACGCGTCGTCGGAAGGTCTGTCCACGCTGGTCATCGAGCAGCAGGCGGTCGGCGGCCAGGCCGGCACCAGCTCCCTGATCCGCAACTATCCCGGGTTCTCCCGCGGCGTGAGCGGCGCCCACCTCGCCTACCGCTCCTTCCAGCAGGCGTGGATGTTCGGCACCGAGTACTCCTTCATGCGGCAGGTCGAGTCACTCGGCACCGAGGGTGACCTCCGCACCGTCTCGATGTCCGACGGGAGCGTCGCACGGGGCCGCAGCGTGGTCGTCGCCACCGGCGTGGACTACCGCCGCCTCGGCGTACCTGAGCTGGAGGCGCTGGTGGGCCGGGGCGTCTTCTACGGCGCAGCGGTCTCCGAGGCGCCCTCGATGATGGGGGAGCAGGTCTGCGTCGTCGGCGGCGGCAACTCGGCGGGCCAGGCCGCGCTCCACCTCGCCAAGTACGCGCGCCAGGTCACCCTCCTGGTGCGGGGCCCGTCGTTGGCCGCCAGCATGTCGGAGTACCTCATCGCCCAGCTCGACGCGACGCGCAACGTGACGATCCGCTACCGGACCGCGGTCCGGGGCGGCCGCGAGGTGGACGGCTGCCTGGCGGCGGTCACCGTCGGCGACCCGGCGGGGGAGGACGTCGAGGAGCTCGAGGCCGTCGGCCTCTTCGTGCTCATCGGATCGGTGCCGCGCACGTCCTGGCTGCCCGACGAGGTCAGGCGTGACCAGGCCGGATTCGTGCACACCGGCCCCGACATGACGCAGCCCGACGGAGGCGGCGACCAGCACCCGATGCGGCTGCCACTGGAGACGACGATCCCGGGCGTCTTCGCCATCGGCGACGTCCGCGCAGGTTCCATCAAGCGGGTGGCGACGGCGGTGGGTGACGGCGCCACCGTGATCTCGCTCATCCACGGCTACCTCGCCGAGCACCCGTGATGACCATGCTCGACCAGGACGTCCGGCTGGCGCCTGCCATGCGTCGGCTGCTGCTGGTCGCCGCGGCACTCGTGTTCCTCGCCGGCCTGCAGCTCTACCTCTTCCCGCTGCGCACCGCCGACTGGTTCGCCTGGACCATCGACGTCCCGATGACGGCGGTGTTCCTCGGTGCTGCGTACTGGTCGAGCGCGGTCCTCGAGATCGCCGGCGCTCGCTCCGTGGGGTGGAGCCGGGCGCGGCTGGCGGTGTGGACCGTCCTCGTGTTCACGACCCTGACGCTGGTCGTGACGCTGCTGCACCTCGACAAGTTCCACCTCGGCGGCGACCACCCTGGGAGTGCGCGAGCCGTCACCGTCGGCTGGCTCGCGGTGTACGCCGTCGTCCCGGTCGTGATGGTCGTGCTGCTGGTGCTGCAGACCCGACAGGTCCGGATCGCGGGAGCTCTCTCGCCCACGGCCCGGGAGCGACCGCCAGCGCCACTGCGGGCGCTGCTGGTGCTGCTCGCCGTCGTGCTGCTGGGGCTCGGGACCGCCCTGCTGCTGGCCCCCGTCGAGGCCGCCGAGCTGTGGCCGTGGCCGCTCACCGAGCTGACCGGCCGGGCGGTCGGCGCGTGGCTGGTCGGCCTGGGCTGGGCCGCCGCGCACTCGCGCCTGATCGACGACCTCCCGTCGATCCGGCCGCTGGGTCTCACCGGCGCCGCGTTCGTGGCGCTCCAGGCGGTGGCGCTGGTGCGGTACGGCGACGCGCTGACCTGGTCCGGTCTGCCCGCGGCCGGGTACGTGGCGGTGCTGGCCGCGATCGGCGTGGTCGCAGCCTGGATCCTGGTCGCCACCGGCCGCCGCTCCGCCTGACCCGACACTGACTGTGACAAGGTGTCACACGTGACCGAGGCGTTGGCCGGGATCGTGACCCGGGTGCACGAGCAGGCGCTGCCCGAGCGGCTCGCCGCCGCACGCGGGGTGGTGCGCTTCGAGACGACCGGGCGCAAGGGGCGCGTCGACGACAGCGCGACCGTGCGGTTCGCGGGCGGGTCGGTCACGCCGGCCGACGACGAGCCCGACGTGACGATCCGCAGCACACCGGCCGTCCTGGCCGGCATCCTCGCGGGCGAGCGCAACGCCGCCCTGGAGTACCTCCGCGGCACCCTGGACATCCGCGGCGACGCCGAGCTGGCGCTGGCCGTCGGCGGCATGTTCCGGCGACCGGGAACCGACCTCCCGGTCGACCCGCGCGACCTCGATCCGGTCGAGGTGGCCACGGCGCTCGGCGAGGTGAAGGGCGACCACCTCAAGAGGGTGATGCGCTCAGGCTTCCGCGACGTCGTCCTGGGTGAGATCTTCCGGCGACTCCCGGACTTCGTCGACCCGGGCAAGGCAGCTCGGGTCCGGCTCGCCATCGGGTTCCGGCTCACCGGCAACCCCAGCGGCCAGGTCGAGCGCTACCTCGTCCGGGTCGACGACGGCGCAGCGTCCGTCACGGCCGGCGACACCGGCGACGCGGGGGAGCGCGATGCCACCGTGACCTGCGAGGGCCACGACTTCCTGCGGCTCGCCACCGGGCACCTCCACCCCGTCTTCGGCGTGCTCCGTGGCCAGCTCAAGGTGCGCGGCGACCAGGTGAAGGCGCTCCAGCTGAGCAGCGTGATCGACATCCCGCAGGCGCGCTAGCTAGAGCAGCGGCCGGAGCGGGTTGAGAATCGACTCGGTGAACCGGCGGTGGAGGTCGCGCGCCTCCCACTCCTGCAGCGTCAGCTCGAGGCAGTTCTGCTGGTCGGTGAGGAAGATCTCCTCCAGGGTCGTGGCCAGGCCCTCGTCGATGGCCTCGACGTTGATCTCGTAGTTGCCCTGCAGGCTGAGCCGGTCGATGTTCGCGGTCCCGACCGTCGTCCACGAGCCGTCGACGGTGGCCGTCTTGGCGTGCACCATCGCCCCCTGGAACCGCAGGATGCGGACCCCGCCGCGCAGCAGCTGGTCGTAGTAGCCGCGCGAGATCCAGTCGGCCACGACGTGGTTCGACTTCAGCGGCACCAGCAGCCGGACGTCGACGCCGCGCTGGGCCGCGATCACGAGGGCGTCGACGAGGTCCTGGTCGGGCAGGAAGTAGGCCTGGGTCAGCCAGATGTTGCGTCCCGCCCGGTTGATCGCCTCGAGGTACATGCCCCGGATCGGGAACATCCACAGCCGGGGCACGTTGCGGTGCACCCGCACCCGCGGCTCCCACGCGGCCGTGGTCTCCAGCAGCAGCGGGCGCTCGCTCTGGCCGAGCAGCCGGCGCCGGTGGAGGTTCCAGAAGTCGGCGAAGGCGCGCTTCAGGTCCCAGACCGCGGGGCCGGTGAGCCGGATGTGGGTGTCGCGCCACTCCGTGGCGTACGCCGAGCCGATGTTGTAGCCGCCGACGAACCCCACGGTGTCGTCGACCACCAGGATCTTGCGGTGGTCGCGGCCGTAGCGGCGCAGGTCGAAGAACCGCCAGCCGGCGTTGTAGAACGGGTACGGCAACACCTTCATGTTGGACGGGAACCGCTTGAAACGCGGTGAGACGACCAGGTTCGCGAAGCCGTCGTAGATGCAGTAGACCTCGACGCCGCGATCGGCCGCCGCGGCCAGCGCCGCCTTGAACTCCTCGCCGACCTCGTCCCCCTTCCAGATGTAGCTCTCGAAGAGCACCTGCTTCTGCGCGCCCTCGATCGCCGCCAGCATGGCGTCGTACAGGTCGCGGCCGTAGGTGTACGTCGTGACCTCGCCGTCACCGTCACCGACGTCGACGGTGCGCGGCGGCGTGACCGGGAAGGGCTTCGGCTTCTTGCCCCGCCGCCGGTAGGAGTCGACCAGCGACATCCCGACGGCCAGCGCGAACTGGACGCCGACCAGGGTCAGCAGTGCCCGGCGGGTGATCGTCAGGACACGCTCGGCCCAGGTCGGGCTCGTCGGGAGGGCAAGGCGTGGCACCCCGCCAATCTAGTGCCCCACGTCGTACGCCTTCGGGTTCAGGATCAACCGGCGGGGACGGCCACACCGGGTGTGAGTCGCATCAGGGCGTACTCGGTCACCCGGACCAGGGCCTGCTTGCAGGACTCACGGTCACGGGCGTCGATGCCGATGATCGGGACGCCCGGCGACAGCGCGAGCGCGGCGGCCACGTCGTCGATCTCGTACTGGTGGGTGCCCTCGAACTGGTTGACCGCCACGATGAAGGGGATGCCCTTCGACTCGAAGTAGTCCAGCGGCGAGAACGCCTCGTCGAGCCGATCGGTGTCGACGACGACGATCGCCCCGATCGCGCCGACACACAGGTCGTCCCACATGAACCAGAAGCGCTTCTGGCCCGGCGTACCGAAGAGGTACAGGACGAGGTCCTCGGCCAGGGTGATGCGGCCGAAGTCCATCGCGACCGTGGTCGTCGACTTGGCCGGGGTGGCCGCGAGGTCGTCGACACCCTCGGACTCGTTGGTGACGAGAGCCTCGGTGCGCAACGGCGTGATCTCGGAGACGGAGCCGACGAGTGTGGTCTTGCCGACGCCGAAGCCGCCGGCCACCACGATCTTGGTGGAGGTGACACTGCGCCGGTCCTGGGCCAGATCCAGGGCGGTGTCCTCAGAGCGCGCGGAGTCCACGGAGGGTCCTTTCGATCAGGTCACGTCGCTCGTCGGACGAGGACGTGTCGTTCAAGGTGGCCTGCACGCGCACCTTGCCTTCCTGGACCAGGTCGCCGAGCAGGACCCGGACGACGCCGATCGGCATCTGCACCAGGGCGGACACCTCGGCGACGGACCGGGAGTCACAGACGCGGAGGATCCGCTGTCGCGGAGTCTCGCCACCCTCGTCGTCGAAGCCCTGGCGTCGCAGCGTCGCCTCGAGGGGAAGGTCGACGGCGGCGCGCGTGCGGCCCGCGGTGAGGGTGTAGGAGCGCACCATCCGGGGCGGCGGCACTGCGCCGTCCGGATCGCGGGGGTCGATGTGCGGCACGGGGGTTCCCTACGCTCCCGGAAGCGTGCGGGCCTGCGCCTGGACCATCTGGCCGACGCGCTCGACCAGCAGGGCCATCTCGTAGCCGATCTGGCCGATGTCGGCCGACTCCTGGGTGAGGACGGCGAGGTGCGAGCCGTCGCCGACGCTCATCAGGAGGAGGTAGCCGCGTTGCATCTCCACGACGGTCTGCAGCACCGGACCGCCGTCGAAGAGGCGGGAGGCTCCGACCGCGAGGCTGGCGAGCCCGGAGGCGACGGCGGCGACCTGCTCGGCGCGATCACCCGGGAGGTGCGCGCTGGCCGCGGTCAGCAGCCCGTCGGCGGAGACGAGGATGGCGTGCGCGGTGCCCGCCACCTCGTCGATGAATCGGCTCACGACCCAGTCGAGCTCGCGGGCCTCGCTGGTCTGGGTGGCTCCTGAGAAGGTCTCGCTCGTCACTGGGTCACGTCCTCGTGGGTGTCGGTGGGCTGGTCGAGATGGTCGTTGCGCGTCGCGGCGACCGTGCGTCCCCGGGCAACACCGGCGGCGTGGGCGGCCAACCGGGAACGGATCTCCTCCGGGTCGCGGCGCAGCGCGGGAGCGGGCTTGGCGACACCGCCCGGCACCAGCCGGTTTCCGGGGTCGCGGACCGGGAGACCGGACTGCGTCAGCCGCGACGGGGCCGCATCGGTCGCGCGACCGGCAGCCTGCCAGCCGGCGTCGGCCTCGCCCGAGTCCCAGGCGCGCTCGTCCCCGGCGTTGGTGAACCAGCTCGACCGGAGCATCCGGAACAGGGGGGTCTCGTCGTCGTCGGCGTGCCCGTTGAGGGCGTACGCCGGCGCGTCACCGTCCAGCGCCGTCAGCTTCGCAGCGGCCGGGGGTGTGACGCCGTGGGGTGCGAGGAGGTCGCCCACCGCCTCACGGGTCTCGTCGGCCAGGGTCTGCGGGACCTCGGGTTCGGGAGCCAGTGCCTCGGCCGGCTCGAGCACGGACCCGGCGTCGCCGCCGACCACCACCTCGACCTCGGGCGAGTCGGGGGCCTCGGGGGCCCCGGGGGCCTCGGTGGCCTCGCCGGCCTCCACGGACTCCAAGGTCACGGGCTCGGGCTGCTGCTCGCTCGCGACCGGCGTCGGGGCCGGCATGGGGATCGGTCCGCGGTTCGACAGGGCCGGAGACAGCGGCACGGGCCGCGCTGCGGCACCCGGCTCACGCTGGGGGAGCCGGATGTTGGCGTTGATGACCGCGGAGAGGGCGTCGAGTCCCGACGGCGCGGCACCGTTGGCGACCGGCACCGGCGCGGGCGCTGGCGCTGGCGCGGACTGCTCGTCCTCGACCTCGGCCTCGACCGCGTCTTCGTCGAGCTCGGCGACCGGCTGGTCCTCGGGCTCGAGCTCGACCAGGTCGTCCGCCTCGGCGACCGGCTCGACCTCTTCCTCGTCCTCGAGCTCGGCGACCGGCTCGACCTCGTCCTCGTGCTCGACGTCGGACTGGTTCACCCACTCCTCGAGCTCGTCGGCGTCGTCCTGGGTCTCCCGCTCGAAATCGGGCGCGAACTCCAGCTCGAACCCGGGATCGAACTCGGGCTCGACGTCGTCGGCGACCTCGGCGGCCGGCTCGGCGGCCGGCTCGACCTCGTCCTCGTCCTCGAGCTCAGCGACCGGTTCGGCGACCGGCTCAGCGACAGGCTCGGCCTGCTGCGTCTCGACCGGACGGCGGAAGACACCGTCCGTGAGCGCCGCGATCGATGCCTCGACTCCGTTGACCGTCGGCTCGGGCTGGGTCTCGACCGGCGCGCTGGTGCTGGTGAGGAGCGGCCTGGGCACGAACACCTTGACGGTCGTACCGCCCTCGGCGTTGTGCTCGAGGCTGACCGTCAGGCCGTGGCGGCGGGCCAGCCGCGCCACCACGAACAGGCCCATGCGACGCGCCGTCTCGGCGGTGACCTCGGCTCCGGTGCGCAGCGTCGTGTTCAGCTCCGTCATCGTGGCGGTGTCGATGCCGAGGCCGACGTCCGCGATCTCGACCAGCACCAGGCCGGCCGGCGTCGTGGTGGTCACCGTGACCGGCGAGTTCGGAGGCGAGAACGACAGGGCGTTGTCGATCAGCTCGGTGAAGAGGTGGACGACGTCGGGGGCGGCGCTGCCACTGATGCGCAGCGAAGGCGCACCCGAGAGCCGCACGCGCTGGTAGTCGCGGACACCGGCGGTCGCGGCCTGGAGTACCTCCTCGACCGTCAGCGCGGTCTGTCCGCTGTGCTGGGTGGGGGCGTCCGCGAGGACGACCAGGCTCTCCGCCGTACGCCGCATCCGTGAGGCGAGGTGGTCGAGGCGGAAGAGGCTCTCCAGCCGCTCCGGGTCCTCCTCGTCGCGCTCCAGCCGCTCGATCAGGTGCAGCTGCTGGTTCACCAGCGACGTGTTGCGGCGCGACAGGGTGACGAACATGTCGGCGACCCGGGTGCGGAGGTCGGCCTCGCCCTGGGCGAGCCGGACCGCGGTGCCGTGGAGGTCGTCGACGGCCCGGGCCAGCTGGCCCATCTCCTCGTGGGTCGTGACCGGGATCGGCACGATCTTGCCGGCCGGCTGCCCGGCCCGGATCCGGCTGACCGTCTCCGGGAGCTGCTCGTGGGCGACCGCGAGTGCACCGTCGCGCACTCGCTGGATCGGACGCACCAGGAGGCGCGACACGATCAGCGCCAGGCCGATCGCGATGATCAGCGCGAGCCCGGTGAGGACGGCGGTCACGAGCGCGGTGCGGTTCGACGCGGTCGCCTCGGCGTTGAGCCCGCCCTCGATGTCGGCCAGGAGGTCGGTCGTGAGCTCGTCGTACAGCTCGAGCGGCGCCTCGCCCTTGAGGTCGGGCGTCCCGATGCCGAGCAAGCCGTTGTTGCTGCCGTTGTACTGCCTCAGCAGCTCGACCGACGGGTCGTCGGGCAGCAGCAGCTCGAGGTTGCCGATCGCGGCGGACTCGACGCCGAGGTAGCCGTAGAGCTCGTTCTTGGGAATGATCTCGGGCCGCTCGATGACGAGCAGCTGCTGCTGGGTGACCGAGAGCCGGCCCACGTTGAGCTGCCCGACCAGGCCGATCAGCGACTCGGTCTCGGTGCCGGCGTCGGTCATGGCGGCGATACCGAGGGTCACCTCGGCCTCGAGCCGCGAGAGCTGGTCGAACGCGGTGCCGACGATGGCGTACGCCGAGCCGTCGCGCAGCCCCTGCGTCTCGTCGAGGAGCGACCGGACCTGCTGGCGCTGGGCGTCGGACAGGTCGGCCTGCGACCACGACGACTCCAACTGGGTCGCGGCCTCGTTGACCTCCTTCAGGGCGGCCTCGCGCTGCTTCTCGTCCTCGGTTGCGCGGAACACCATCGCCGCGTCCTCGGCGGCGGACAGGTAGGCGACCGCCGGCCCGAGCACGGTGACCTGGCTGGCGGCGGAGCTCGCGGCAGACGCCTGCGACAGCTCGGAGGCGACGCGGAGTCCGCCCAGCACCGCTGCCAGGAGCAGGGGAATGGCCAGCACGAGTGCGACCTTGCGCACCACGGGCCATTCGGAAACGTCGAGCGAGCGTCGCTGCGGCTCCTCGCTTGGCTCCAGCATCTCGGGCATCGGGGGACTCGATTTCTGTTCGGGGGGCGGAACAGGTAGCCGCGAGAGAGCGGGGGGTCCACGCGACTGATCGTCAGCGTAAGGAGAAGGAAACCGCGCCGTCCCCGGAACGCGACATTTTCCTGCGTGCGGAACCGCCGGTGACCAGCAGCCGTCCCAGCGACATGGAGGTGCGTCGTACCCGCAGGTGGTGGGCCCTCGCTGTCGTGGCCACGCTGTGCGGCTGCGCCGTCCTTCCCCGATCCACCGGCGGCGACGCGGCGGAAGCCGGTTGGGAAAGGCTCCCCCAGGGGCCGCTCAGCGGCCGGACCGACGCCAGTGTCAGTGCCGTGGGTGACCGCCTGCTCGTCGTGGGCGGCTGGAAGTTCCTCTGTCCTCCGAATGCTGACTGCTCCACCCCCGAGGAGCCGCCCCTGTCCGACGGGGCGATCGTCGACGTCGCCACGGGGGAGTGGGAGAAGGTCGCCGACGCCCCGTTCGGCTTCCATGGTGGCCAGTCGGCCGTCCTGGGCACCGACGTCTATGTCGCGACGAGCTGCCGCGAGGACCCGAGCTGCTACGGCCGGACCGAGCTGCTGCGCTACGACACCGTGGCGGACCGGTGGGACGAGCTCGGTCCGCTGCCGCGCGGGATGCGGTACGCCGACCTCGTCGCCGTCAGGGGTGGGCTGCTGGCCGCGCCGACCAGCGACGAGTACGGCGAGACCGCCGACCACCTCTACGACGTCCGGACCGGCCTCTGGGAGGCGCTCCCCGACGACCCGCTGAGTGCGGCGTACGACCGTCATGTCGTGGTCGACGGCGCACGGGTCCTGGTCTTCGGGTCGACGATCGACGACGCGGGCGAGCAGGACGTGAAGACCGGCGCGGCCCTCGACCTGGAGTCCCGGACGTGGAGCCGGTTGCCCGATGCCCCGGGATCCGGCTACCAGGTCTGGCGGATGGGGGACGAGGCGTGGCTCAACCCCCACTACAGCGATGCCGGCGGCGGCGTCCTGGACCTGCGCACCGACACCTGGCGGGCCTTTCCCGACGACCCGGCCGGCAGCGGCTGGGACCGTGACCTGGCAGGGGTGGTCGGCACTGGCGAGGCGGTCTACGAGTACGACGCGGGCTGGGTCCGTGACACTCGCACCGACGAGTGGCGACACGTGGCGCCTCGCCCCGGCGCCGGCTATGACGGGTCGCTCACCGCCGTCGGTGACGCGCTGGTCGTGTTCGGCGGCCAGCGGTGGGAGGGGAACGACGGGGAGCTGCTGTCCGAGACCTGGGTGTGGCGCCCGCCCGCCTGAGCCGGCTGGACGGGATCTCGGGGGACGTTGTCGGTGGGCCGTCGTAGGCTCGTCGTCATGCGGCCAGTGACCGACCTCGAGCGCCGGGTGGCGCCCTTCACGGTGGTCTCCGACTACCAGCCGTCCGGCGACCAGCCGGCGGCCATCAAGGAGATCACCCAGCGGATCCAGGGCGGCGTCCAGGACATCGTGCTGCTCGGCGCCACCGGCACCGGCAAGACGGCGACCGTGGCGTGGGTGGCCGAGCAGGTGCAACGACCCCTGCTCGTGATGCAGCCCAACAAGACGCTGGCCGCCCAGTTCGCCACCGAGCTCCGCCAGCTCTTCCCCGACAACGCGATCGAGTACTTCGTCTCCTACTACGACTACTACCAGCCCGAGGCCTACGTCCCCCAGACCGACACCTACATCGAGAAGGACTCCTCGATCAACGAGGAGGTCGAGCGGCTCCGCCACTCGGCGACCAACAGCCTGCTGACCCGGCGCGACGTGATCGTGGTGTCGACGGTCTCCTGCATCTACGGCCTCGGCACGCCCCAGGAGTACGTCGACCGGATGCTGCGGCTGCGGGTCGGCCAGGAGCACGACCGCGACGCGATCCTGCGCCGCCTGGTCGAGATCCAGTACACGCGCAACGACATGACCTTCACCCGCGGGACGTTCCGGGTGCGCGGCGACACCCTCGAGATCTTCCCGGTCTACGAGGAGATGGCGATCCGGGTCGAGTTCTTCGGCGACGAGATCGAGCGGATGATGACGCTCCACCCGGTGACCGGAGAGGTCCTCACCGAGGACACCGAGCTCTACGTCTTCCCCGCCACCCACTACGTCGCCGGCCCGCAGCGGATGGAGCGGGCCATCGCCGGCATCGAGGCCGAGCTGGCCGACCGGCTCGAGACCTTTGAGCGCCAGGGCAAGCTGCTGGAGGCCCAGCGGCTCCGGATGCGGACGACCTACGACATCGAGATGATGCGCCAGGTGGGGTCCTGCGCGGGCATCGAGAACTACTCGATGCACATCGACGGCCGCAGCCGTGGCTCGGCGCCCAACTGCCTGCTCGACTACTTCCCCGAAGACTTCGTCCTGGTCATCGACGAGTCCCACGTCGCGGTGCCCCAGATCGGCGGCATGTACGAGGGCGACATGTCACGCAAGCGCAACCTGGTCGACCACGGCTTCCGGCTGCCGAGCGCGATGGACAACCGGCCGCTGCGCTGGGAGGAGTTCCTCGATCGGATCGGCCAGACGATCTACCTTTCCGCGACCCCGGGCGCCTACGAGCTCGACAAGGTCGAGGGCGACACCGTGGAGCAGATCATCCGTCCGACCGGCCTGATCGATCCCGAGGTGATCGTGAAGTCGACCAAGGGCCAGATCGACGACCTGATCGGCGAGATCAACGTCCGGGTGGAGAAGAGCGAGCGGGTGCTCGTGACCACGCTGACCAAGAAGATGTCCGAGGACCTCACCGACTACCTCCTCGACGCCGGCATCCGCACCCGCTACCTCCACTCCGAGGTCGACACCCTCAAGCGGATCGAGCTGCTGCGCGACCTGCGCCTCGGCGAGTACGACGTGCTGGTCGGCATCAACCTGTTGCGCGAGGGCCTCGACCTGCCGGAGGTGTCGCTGGTGTCGATCCTCGATGCCGACAAGGAGGGCTTCCTCCGCTCCGACAAGTCGCTGATCCAGACCATCGGCCGTGCTGCGCGCAACGTGTCCGGCCAGGTCCACATGTACGCCGACAAGGTGACCCCGTCGATGGAGGCCGCCATCGACGAGACCAACCGGCGCCGCGAGAAGCAGGTCGCCTACAACACCGAGCGTGGGCTCGACCCTCAGCCGCTGCGCAAGAAGATCGCCGACATCACCGAGATGCTGGCCCGCGAGGACGAGAACACCCAGGAGCTTCTCGAGACCTGGCAGCACCTCGACCCGCGGTCCAGGAAGGCTCCCGTGCCCGGGCTCTCCAAGCTGCGCCAGGACGGCCACCACCCCGACCTCGCCGGCCTGCCCAGCAGCGAGCTGGCCGAGCTGATCCAGGAGCTCACCGAGCAGATGCGCACCGCGGCCGCCGAGCTCCAGTTCGAGGTCGCGGCTCGGCTGCGTGACGAGATCTCCGACCTCAAGAAGGAGCTCCGCCAGATGATTGAAGCGACCAAATGAGTGCCACGTGACTGCCCGCGAGGTCCAGATCACCTTCGACTGCGCCGACCCGCGGGCGCTGTCGCTGTTCTGGTGCGACGTGCTCGGCTACGAGCTGCCGCCGCCCCCGCCCGGGCACGACAGCTGGGACGCCTTCTCGGAGTCGCTGCCGCCCGAGCACCGCAACAGCCGCTCCGCCTGCCAGGACCCGGACGGGCGAGGCCCGCGGTTGTTCTTCCAGCGCGTGCCCGAGGGCAAGGCCGTCAAGAACCGTCTCCACCTCGACGTCCGGGCCGCGCCCGACCTCGACGGCGAGGCCCGGATGGCGGCGCTCGAGGTCGAGGCCGAGCGGCTGGTCGGCCTCGGCGCGACCCGGGTGCGCCGCGTCATCGAGGAGCTCCCCATGCCTGCCGGTTGGATCGTGATGGAGGACCCCGAGGGCAACGAGTTCTGCCTCGACTGAGGCCCGTGGGGGTGAGGAGAGCGGCCCGGCGACGCCGCTAGGGTCGAAGCATGACGACCATCGACCTCGGCAGGCCCGCCCAGGGTGACGTCGTGGACCTCATCCTCGACGACCACCGCCGCTTCGAGTCGCTGCTCCGCGAGCTGCGCGACAGCAGCAGCGATCGAGACGCGGTCCGCTCCGCCTTCGCGACCCTGCACGTCGCGCACGCGCAGGCGGAGGAGAAGTTCGTCTACCCGAAGCTGCGCCGCAAGGGCGCCGTCGGCGAGCACGAGGCCGAGCACGGCGAGGAGGAGCACGCGGAGGGTCACGAAGCGCTGCTCGCGGTGCTCGAGCTCAAGGGGACCGACACCCAGGCCTTCGACGACGCGGTCGAAGAACTGGCCACGGTGGTCAACCACCACCTCACCGAGGAGGAGCTCACCATCCTCAACCCGGCGCGCGAGGAGGTCGGAGACCAGGTCCGCAGCGAGCTGGGCGAGCAGTTCGCCGCCGAGCGCAACCGGCAGATCGACGACAACTGCGGGACCCTGACGAACGTCCGCCGGATCGTGGCCTCGGCCAATCGTGAGGGCCTGCTCGACGACGACGAGGCCGACGACGACGGCTGAGCGCGGTCAGTCCGCGGTCTGGTCGTCCGGTGGCGCCTCGAGCTCGGCGCGCCGCTTCTCGGCCTTGGCCTGGGCCCTGGCGACGGCCTTCTCGTGCTTGGCGACGATCCTGCGCCGGTTGGACTCGATCATCTCCCTGCGCTGCACCAGGGTGCCGGCCAGCGGGATGGCGGTGCCGAGCATCGGGTAGACGGGCCACGGGTGGCTGTCCCCTCCGCTCGTGATCAACCAGATCGCCCAGCACACGGCCGAGACGAACAGCCACATCCGCAGCGCCTCACCGCGACTCTTCCTCCAGCGGGCGACCGCCTCCGCCTCGACCTGCTGGGCCGACAGTGCCGGCACGGCCGGGACCGCCGCGGAGTCGGCCGCCGGCACCAGGTCGGCGAGGTACGGCGGCAGCTCGCCCAGGGTCCGGGCCGCCTGGACGCCGGTGGTCCGCTCGTCCAGCTCGTCGGGGTCGATCCGACCCTCCGCGTAGGCCTCCGTCAGCGCGCGCAGCACCACGTCCCGGTCGGCGTCCGAGGCCCGCATCGAGGCGTAGGCCCTGGAGCGGGGGTCGTGGGCGAACTCGCCCCACAGTTCCGCTGATGTCACCGTCGCATCGTAGTTTGTGGGCGTGGACGTCACGCGGATGCAGGCGCACTGCCTGGCCAAGCCCGGCGCATGGCCCGACAACCCGTGGGACCACGAGTTCCCGGTGGTGAAGGTCGGCGAGGGCGAGCGCGCCAAGATCTTCGCGTTCCTCGTCGGCAGCCGGGGTGGGGGTGAAGGCCGGCGCGACCCGCGAGGTCGCCGACGAGTGGCTCCACCGCTTCCCGGACGACGCCACGGTGATGGCCTACATCGGCCGGTCGGGCTGGAACGACCTCGCCTTCGGTGGGGCGATCCCCGACGACGAGCTGCTCGAGGCGGTCGACGAGTCCTACCGGCTCGTCGTGTCCAAGCTCCCGAAGTCGCGGCGGCCCGACGGCTGGGACGACTGAGACATCACGACACGTGCGGGGCTCGGCCGGACGGCCGCTGAACGGTCAGCCCGACCATGCGGGCGACGACCAGGGCGACGTAGAGCACGCCGGCGACCTGCTCGATCATCACGAGTGAGCGCGCGTGGGGAAGGACCGGCACCACGTCGGAGAGCCCCACGCTGGTCAAGGTGGTGAAGGAGAGGAACAGCAGCTCGAACCAGGTCCGCCCATCGGCGTCGCCGGCGCCCGCGAAGGAGCCGGGCACCACGATCTGAACGGCCAGGAAGAGATAGGCGAAGCCCCAGGCGACCACGGTGAACGCCGCGCCGGTGGCGTAGAGCTCGTCCCGGGTGACCCGGTCGTCGTGGAACAGGTAGCGGATCATCCCGTAGGAGACGTAGAAGTAGAACGGCGCGTGCAGCAGGGCGGAGGCGAGCAGCACACCCTCGCTGCCCGGGAAGATCACCTCGAGCAGGTTGCACAGCAGGGCCGGCACGCCGAGGATCAGCGCCACCCAGGCCAGGACCGGCGTTCTCCGCACGGCGTAGAGGGCGACCAGGATCAGGACCGTCCCCACGGCACCGAGGACCGCCCGGCCGGGCGTCGACTCCCCGATGAAGGGGTAGGCCAGCACCGCCAGCAGCTGTCCGGCCAGCAGCACGGCAGAGGGGTGTTCCCGCACGGAGCGCATCCGGCTCACCCCGGTCTCGAATCCACGTTCGGCATCGTAGGTGCCCGCTGCGCCAAAGCGTGGCAGGCGCAGCGTGACGACACGGTGCGTGGGTCGTTGTCACGGTCAGGTGGTGACGGCGCGCAGGGGAGACGCGCCGTTTGTCCAAAACGAGAACACGTTCTATTCTGAGGCGGCTCGAGGACCGGACCGGGAGGTGACCTGATGGCGTTCTCCGCTGTCTCGGTCATTCGTGGACCCGGGGAGATCGCCGCGATGGTGGTCGAGGTGACCAAGCGGATCTTCACCACCCGCTTCCAGACGCGCGAGTTCCTCGAGCAGGCGTGGTTCATCACCAGCGTCACGCTGATGCCGACGATCCTCGTCTCGATCCCGTTCGGTGCGGTCATCTCGCTCCAGGTCGGCAACCTGACCGGCCAGCTCGGCGCCCAGTCGTTCGCGGGCGCCACCGCTGTCCTGGCGGTCGTGCGCGAGGCGGCGCCGATCGCTGCGGCCCTCATCATCGCCGGTGCCGCGGGCTCCGCGATCTGCTCCGATCTGGGCGCTCGCAAGATCCGCGAGGAGATCGACGCGATGGAGGTGCTCGGGATCGACCCGCTCGAGCGGCTCGTGGCTCCGCGCGTGGTGGCCACGATGTTCGTGGCGCTCATGATCATCGGCATCGTGATCGGCGCCGGCATCGGGGGCGGCTACTTCTTCACCGTGATCGTCCAGGGCGGCTCGGCGGGTGCCTTCCTCTCGTCGTTCACGGCCCTCGCCACGCTGCCCGACCTCTACATCGCCATGGTCAAGGCCGTGGTGTTCGGCGCCCTGGCCGCGATCGTCGGCTCCTACAAGGGGCTGACCGCCGGTGGTGGCCCCAGCGGGGTGGGTCGAGCCGTCAACGAGTCGGTGATCATCGCCTTCATGCTGCTGTTCTTCCTCAACGCGGTGATCACCGCGATCTACTTCCAGGTCGTCCCGCCCCCGGGGTTGTGATGGCCACCCTCTCGCAGGTCAGCAGCGCGGTCACCGGCAACGTCGTCCGAAGCGGCCGCAACTCGCTCGAGCAGTACGGCGACCAGCTGCTGTTCTACGTCAAGGCCCTCGCCTGGACGCCGCGGGCGCTCCGCCGCTACCGCAAGGAGATCTACAACACCCTGGCCGAGGTGACGTTCGGCGCCGGTGGCCTCAGCCTGATCGCCGGGACGGTGGGCGTGATCGCCTTCCTCGCGTTCTTCGCCGGCACCGAGGTCGGCATCCAGGGCTATGCGTCGCTCAGCCAGATCGGCGTCGCCAAGTTCAGTGCCTTCATCTCGGCGTACTTCAACACCCGCGAGGTCGCTCCGCTGGTGGCTTCCATCGCCCTCGCTGCGACCGTCGGCTGCGGCTACACGGCCCGGCTCGGAGCGATGCGGATCTCCGAGGAGATCGACGCGCTCGAGGTCATGGGCGTCCCCTCGCTGCCCTACCTGGTCACCACCCGCATGATCGCCGCCTTCATCGCGGTGATCCCGCTCTACGTCGTGGCGCTGGCCGCCTCCTACCTCTCGCCCCGCCTGATCACCGTCTACATCTACGGGCAGTCCCCGGGCACCTACGACCACTACTTCCTGCAGTTCCTGCCACCCATCGACATGTTGTGGTCGTTCGGCAAGCTGCTCTTCCTGGCGACCGCGATCATCCTCATCCACTGCTACTACGGCTTCACGGCGTCGGGCGGCCCGGCCGGGGTCGGCACGGCCGTGGGCCGGGCGATCCGGACGTCGATCGTCACCGTCGTCGTGGCCGACTTCTTCCTGAGCTTCGCGATCTGGGGTTCCACCACCACGGTGAGGATCACGGGTTAGCCATGCTGGTCAACATCCACCACGACAGCCCGGCGGAGCACCGCCGGCTGCTGGTTGCGGGCGTCGCGTTCCTCACCGCCGTCGCGATGCTGGTGGCCCTGTCGATCGCGATCTACGGCAAGGTCTTCGACAACGTCACGATGGTCACCATCAAGGCGGAGCGGGCCGGCCTCCAGCTCGCCAAGTTCGGCGACGTCCGCGTCAACGGCGCGCTGGTCGGCCAGGTGCGCGAGATCAGCCAGGACGGTGAGGAGGCCGAGATCCGGATCGCGCTGGAGCCCGACGCCGCCCGCGAGATCCCCAGCAACGTCGAGGTGCAGATCCTCCCGACGACCCTGTTCGGCCAGAAGTTCGTCTCCCTCATCGCCCCCGACCAGCCGTCCGGGCAGTCCATCCAGGAGGACGACGTCATCCCGTCCGACCGGGTCGAGACCAACGTCGAGCTGAACCGGATCCTCAGCAACCTCTTCCCGCTGCTTCGTTCCGTGCGACCCGCCGACCTCAACACCACGCTCAATGCCCTGGCGACCGCCCTCGGGGGACGTGGTGAGCAGCTCGGCGTGACCCTCGACAAGCTGGAGTCCTACCTCGGGGCGATCGAGGACGACCTGCCTACCCTGCGCCAGGACCTGGTCCTGCTGGCAGAGGTCGCCGACACCTACAACGTCGCCGCGCCGGACCTGCTCGGCGTGCTCGACAACCTCACCGTGACCAGCCGGACCATCATCGACCAGCGTCGCGAGCTCGACGTCTTCTTCGGCGACGTCGCCGGCCTGGCGCGCACCTCCACGGCCCTGCTCGAGGAGAACGAGCAGAACCTGATCGCGATCGGCGAGCTCAGCGCGCCCCTGACCCAGCTGCTGGCCACCTACTCCCCGCAGTACCCCTGCCTGCTCCGGGGGCTCGCCAACTACCAGCCGCGGCTCGCGAAGGTGCTTCCGAGGCGGGATGATCCGGCAGTTCTTCGTGTTCAACACGCCCCAGTACCGCGAGTACGACCAGCGCGACTCACCCGTCTACGGCGAGGTCGGCCACGGACCGTGGTGCCTCGGTCTCCCCAACCCGCCCGAACCGGTCGGTCCGCAGCCCCTCGACGACGGCACCGACATGGACGACAACCCGCCGACGAGCACGCTTCCCGGCACCCAGCCCGCGCGGAGCACCGGAGGTGGCGGCGGCACCGGCTTCGGCGGTTCCGAGGGCGAGCAGGCGATCATCAACGCCCTGCTGGCCTCGCGCAGCGGTCGCCCGGTCGACAGCTACGGCGCGCTCGGCTCCCTCATGTACGGACCCGTGGTCCGGGGCGGGGAGGCGACATGAACCGCCGCGACCGGGTCACCGCGGCCGCCGCGGTCAAGCTCGGCATCTTCACGGTCTGCTCGGTGATCGTCACCGGCGTCCTCGCGGCCATCATGGGCAACATCGGCTTCGGTGGGGGCGCGGAGTACCAGGCGGTCTTCAGCACCGCCTCGATGCTCGACAAGGGCGACGACGTACGGATCGCCGGGGTCAACGTCGGCGAGGTCCGCGAGGTCGAGCACTACGACCGCACGCAGGCGCTGGTGACGTTCCGGATCAAGGACGAGATCCAGCTGTCGAGCGCCTCGCGCGCCGAGATCCGCTTCCTCAACCTGGTCGGCGACCGCTACCTCGCGCTCGAGGAGGGCAGCGACTCCTCGGCCGAGCGGCTCGAACCGGGTGACACCATCCCGATCGAGAACACCAGCCCGGCGCTCGACCTGACGGTGCTGTTCAACGGGTTCCAGCCGCTCTTCCAGGCGCTGAACCCGCAGCAGGTCAACGAGCTCAGCCTCAACCTGGTGCAGGTGCTGCAGGGTGAGGGCGGCACCGTCGCGGGGCTGGTCCGCAAGACCGCGTCGCTCACCAACACGCTCGCCGACCGCGACCAGCTGATCGGTGAGGTCATCACCAACCTGGGCTCCACGCTCGAGACCGTCGACCAGCGGCACGAGCAGCTCAACGAGCTGATCCTCGAGCTGAAGGGCTGGATGGGCGACCTCGCGCGCGACCGCCGCACCATCGGCGCCTCCCTCGACAACGTCTCCGACCTCACCGTGGTGGTCGCGGACCTGCTGCAGCGCAGCCGGCCCCTGGTCAAGGACGACATCGCCGCTGCTGCGCCGGCTCGCGGGACTGCTCAACAAGGAGGAGAACAGCAAGATCCTCGTGGAGACGCTCGACCGGCTGCCGGAGTCGATGACCGACCAGGTCCGGACCGGGACCATGGGCTCCTGGTACAGCTACTACCTGTGCGAGTTCTCCGGGAAGATCGAGCTCCCGCCGGAGCTCGAGGGGATCCCCGGCCTCGGACAGCTGACGCGTGAGCTGAGCTCCCTCCGCTTCCACTCCACCGCGCCGAGGTGTCAGTAGCCATGAGGCGCTACACGGACATGCAGATCCTGCGGCTGGGTGCGATCACCCTCGTCGTGATGCTGCTGGTGATGGCGGCGTCCTTCAACCTGTCGAAGTTCCCGGGGTTCCGCGGCAGCACGTTCCGCGCCGAGTTCAGCGACGCCAGCGGGCTGCGCGCCGGCAACATGGTGCAGGTCGCCGGGATGCGGGTCGGTCGGGTGCAGGAGATCGAGCTCGAGCAGGACACCGTGCTGGTGACGTTCGAGGTCGACAACGGCGTCGAGTTCGGCAACGAGAGCCGGGCCTCCATCGAGGTGCTCAACCTGCTCGGTGAGAAGTACCTGGAGCTCACCCCGGCCGGCAGCGGCCAGCTCGCCGAGGACGACACCATCCCGGACGAACGCACGCAGTCGGCGTACGACATCGTCGGTGTCTTCGGTGACCTGACCACGACGACCGAGCGGATCGACACCGACCAGCTCCGCGAGGCGCTCAACGTCGTCTCCGACACCGTCGACGCCTCCGCTCCCGCGTTCCACGACAGCCTCGAGGGGATCTCGCGGCTCTCCGAGACCGTGGCCTCCCGTGACGCCCAGCTCCAGGCGCTGCTCGCCAGCTCACGCAGCGTCAGCCGGGTGCTGGCCGCCCGCAGCGACGACCTGGTCGACCTGATGGGCAGCAGCGACCTGGTCTTCCAGGAGATCCGCAAGCGCAAGGCGGCCATCCACCGGCTGCTGGTCAACGCCCGGATCCTGGCCGACGAGCTGCGAGGGCTGGCGCAGGACAACCGAGAGCAGATCGCCCCGGCGCTGCGCGAGGTGGACCAGCTGCTCACGCTGCTGAACTCCAAGGAGAAGGAGCTCAAGGCGACGCTCAGCGCAGTCGGGCCCTACGCCTCGATCCTGGGCAACGTGATCGGCACCGGCCCGTGGTTCGACGCCTACGTGTTCAACCTGGCCACGATCCCGACGGGCGAGTTCCAGCCCGGGTTGCTGGGGGAGTGAGGGACATGTCCATCACGCGGTCGAGCGCCTGGAGCCGGGTCAGCGGACGCACCCTCGTCGTGGTCACGGCGGTGCTGCTGCTGGCAGCCACGTTCTTCCTCGTCCGTGACGACGAGGAGACCCGGACCGTCACCGCGAGCTTCCCGCGAGCGGTCAGCATCTTCACCGGCTCCGACGTCCGGATCCTGGGCGTCAACGTCGGCACCGTCACTGCCGTGACGCCGGCGGGCGACTCCGTCCGGGTCGAGATGGAGTACGACGCCGACTACCGGCTGCCGGCCGACGCCAAGGCCGTCATCGTGACCCCGACGCTGGTGGCCGACCGGTTCGTGCAGCTGACGCCCGCCTACGACGGTTCCGGCCAGACCCTGGCCGACGGCGACGAGATCGAGCTGCCCGACACGGCGGTCCCGGTCGAGCTCGACCGCATCTACTCCAGCCTGCGCGACCTGTCGGAGGCGCTCGGACCCAACGGCGTCAACAAGGACGGCACCCTCGACCACCTGCTGCGAGCGTCGGCGCGCGCGATGGAGGGTGAGGGCGAGCTCGGCAACGAGATGCTGCTGAACCTCTCGGAGGCCACGCAGACGATCGGCGACGGGAGCGAGGACCTCTTCGCGACGGTCGAGGAGCTCGCCACCTTCACCGACGCGCTGGCCCAGAACGACCGGCTGGTGCGCGCGTTCATCCGCGACCTCGCGGGCATGTCCCGGTCGCTGGTCACCGAGCGGGTCGAGCTCCAGCGAGCGCTGTCGTCGGTGTCACGCGCGGTCGGCACGGTCGAGGGGTTCGTCAAGGACAACCGCAAGGCGTTGGTGAGCTCCGTCGAGAAGCTGACCCGCGTCGTCAGCACCATCAACTCCGAGCGGGTCAGCATCAACGACGCCCTCCACGCGGCACCGCTCGCGCTGGGCAACCTGGCGGTCGCGTTCAACAACCAGACCGGGTCCATCGGGTCCCGGATCGGCTTGCAGGGCACGTTCGGAGACCCCGACGGCCTGCTGTGCGCGATCGTCCAGCAGTCCGACATGCCCAACGCCAGCAAGGACCTCGCCTGCGAGCTCTTCGAGCAGCTGCTGGAGCCCGTCGTGGGCCAGACCCCGCGACAGACCCCCGCGAAGAGCGCCCGGCTCGAGCTCTCCGACATCGACTCCAACTCCACGACGGTGCCGGACACCTACGCGAGTGACGGCGCCGCGGGAGACCTGGCCACGCTGATGGGTGGTGGCCGCTCGTGAGGCGAGGAACCCGGGTGCCGGCGATCGTGGCCGCGGCCGCGCTGCTCCTCAGCGGCTGCGAGTTCGACGGCGCCTACGACCTGCCGCTCCCGGGCTCGCCCGTCGACGGGGACGACAGCTTCGAGATCACCGCCGAGTTCGCCGACGTCCTCAACGTCGTCCCCCGCTCGGTGGTCATGGTCGACGACGTCACCGTCGGCGAGGTGACCGACGTCGAGCGCGTCGGGTGGCACGCCGTGCTCACGATGCGGGTCCGCAACGGGACGATGCTGCCCGACAACGCGATCGCGGAGATCCGCCAGACCAGCCTGCTCGGCGAGAAGTACGTCGCCCTCGAGCCGCCGGTCGGGGAGGAAGCGGTCGGTGAGCTCAGCGACGGCGACGACATCCCGCTCTCGGCGACCGGCCGCAACCCGGAGGTCGAGGAGGTGCTGGGCGCGCTCTCGTTCCTGCTCAGCGGCGGCGGAGTGGGCCAGCTCGGGACCATCACCGAGGAGCTCAACCACGTGATGAGCGGTCGCACCGACCGCCTCAAGCACCTGCTGGGCTCGCTGGAGAGCGGTGATCGGCACCCTCGATGCCCAGAAGGCCGAGATCATCTCGGCGATGGAGTCCCTCAACGGGCTGGCGAAGACCCTCAACGCCGAGAAGCAGACGATCGGCGAGGCGCTCGACGTGCTGCCCGCCGGCGGTCGACGTGCTCGCCGCCCAGCACGACGAGCTGATCGAGATGCTCGACGTCGCTCGACGAGCTCGGGCGTGGTGGGCACCCGGGTCATCGGCGCCAGCAAGGACGACCTGATCGCCACCCTGCGCAACCTGCGCCCGGTGCTGACAGAAGCTCGGCGACGCCGGCGACCAGCTGGCGACCGGCCTCGACATGATGGTCAGCTTCCCGTTCCCCAAGGAGGCGGCCAACGTCGTCAAGGGCGACTACGCCAACGCCTCGATCAGGGCCGGCATCAACCTCAGCATCGTGGGCGATCCCGGTGGCGGCGGCGGCTCCAGACCTCCCGGACATTCCGGACCTCCCGGACACCCCGGACGTCCTGAACGGGATCCAGAAGTGCCTCGAGTCCGGCGACATCACCAGCAAGGCGTGCCGGAAGGTCCTGAACGACGCGGACCAGTACAACAAGCTCAAGAAGGCCTGCAAGAAGCCCAAGAACAAGGACAACGAGATCTGCGTCGTCATCAACACCCTGCCTGACGACGACGACGGCGACGGCCTGCCCGACATCCCCGGCCTGCCCGACCTGCCGGGCGTCTTCGGAGCGTTCGACGCCGGCCTCCTCGGCATCGACGACGCCTTCTCGAGCGGGCGAGCCATGCCGTCGTACTCCACGGCCGCGCTGCTGGGAGGAGGCGCATGAGGCCGGCGGTGAAGGCGCGGCTGGTCGCGTTCCTCGTGCTCAGCGCGGTCGGCATCGTCTACATCGCCGGCAGCTACCTCGGCCTGGTCGACAAGGCGCTCGGCCGCGGCTACACGATCCACGCCGAGCTGCCCGACTCCGGCGGGCTGTTCGTGGGCAGCGAGGTGACCTACCGCGGGGTCAAGGTCGGCGAGGTCGCCGCCATGGACGTGGCCGGTGAGGGCATCCGGCTCGACCTCGCGATGCAGGACGAGGCCGAGATCCCGATGGACTCCGTCCTGGAGGTCCACAACCTGTCGGCGGTCGGCGAGCAGTACCTCGACCTGATCCCCGAGGACGCGGAGGCGCCGTACGCCGAGGCCGGCGACGTCCTGCAGGGCACGCCCGAGTCGATCCCGGTCGACGAGGGTGACCTGCTGGTCGAGCTCGACCAGTTCGTCGAGTCCGTCGACAAGGACGCGTTGCAGGTCGTCGTCGAGGAGCTCGGCCTGATGTTCTACGACACCGGCGTGCCCCTCCAGAAGCTGATCGACAGCGGCGGGCAGTTCATCGACGAGGCGGCGGAGCACGAGGAGGAGACCGTCCGGCTGCTGCGCAACGGGCTCACGGTGCTGCGCACGCAGCGCGACGAGGGCGAGAACATCCGATCGTTGGCCCGGGACCTCAACCTGATCACCCGGACGTTGCGCCGCAGCGACCAGGACCTGCGCGGCACCATCCAGGGCACACCCGGCACCTCTCGCGAGATCCAGGCGTTGCTCGAGGACCTGCAGCCGACGCTGCCGGTCCTGCTCGGCAACTCGGTCGGGACCAGCCAGGTCGTCGTCCAGCACCTGCCCGGCCTCGAGCAGCTGCTGGTGACGTTCCCCCGGACCATCGCCAGCGGCTTCACCGGCACACCCCCGCGGGGCGGCGGCCGGGTCAACCTGCAGTTCTCCAACAAGGTGCAGCCCTGCACCGAGGGCTACAAGCCGCGCAACGAGTGGCGGCCGGCCCACATCCTGACCGACGCCCCGGTCTTCCCGGCCCGGTGCGCCTCCGGCCCGCCGTTCAACATGCGCGGGACCAAGTACGCCCCCGGACCGTCCTCCATGCCGGGCCAGTCGCAGCGCGCGACGTACGACCCTGTGAGCGGCCTGGTCGACGGGGCCGTCGACGCGAACGGCGACCCCGTACGATTCCTCGACCAGGGCAACCTGTCGATCATGGGAGGCGACGCGTGGAAGTGGCTGCTGGTCGGTCCGGTGGCTCCCCGGTGACCCCTGAGGACCCCGGGCGCGAGCGATCAGGAGTCGACCTGGCCCTGCTCGTGCTCGTCATCGTCCTGCTCGCGGCCGTGGTCGTCGGCGGCGTCCTCGCGTGGCAGGCCCGCGACGACCGGGCCGCAGCCGCCACGGAGCAGGAGCGGTACGGCGAGGTGCTCGCCGCCGCGACCGCCGAGGCCGAGGCCTTCATCAACATCCGCTACGACGACGCCGAGTCCAGCATCGACAAGGTCGCGGAGGGTGCCACCGGCGAGTTCCGCGAGCAGTACGGCTCCTCGAGCGAGCGCGTCATCGAGGTGCTCCAGCAGAACGAGTCGGTGATGGAGGGTGAGGTGCTCTACGCCGGAGTCGTCGACGTCGACCAGGACAGCGCGACGGTCATCGCGGCCACGAGTGGCACCGTTGCCAACAAGCAGACCGACAACCAGCCGGTCGGTCGCAACTTCCGGCTCCAGCTCGAGCTGGTCTACGAGGACGGGCGCTGGCTCACCAGCGACCTGCAGTTCGTGAGCTGACATGAGCGACCAGTCACGTCCGACGCGCCGCCCCGTCGGCGGCTCCCGCAATCCCGTCTCGCGGCCCCGCAAGGTCGCCGGTCGCGACGTCCCCGGCTCCTCCGACGAGCCGGTCGAGGAGGTTCCGGTCGAGGAGGTTCCGGCTGAGGAAACTGCCTCACCCGAGGAACCGGACGGCGAGGAGCTGTCGCCCGAGACCGGTGAGCCGCTCGCGCCGGAGGAGTCCGCACCCGGCGGCCGGCGTCGCGTCGTGCTGATCGCGGTCGCGGTGGTCCTCGCGGCGGCACTGGCGGTGGAGGGCTGGTACCTCTACGGCTCGTCCGACCCGGTGGTCTCGGCCGAGCGGCCGGTGGTGACCGGCAAGATCGCCCACCGCTCCGCCGTCGAGACCGCCGCTCGCAGCACCTCGGAGATCCTGTCCTACGGGTTCGAGGACTTCGACGCGCAGGTCGACGACGCCACGACGAAGATGACCCCGCGAGTTCGCGGAGGAGTTCCGGGGCACCGCGGAGGACGTGAAGGACCGGTTCGTCGAGGAGCGGATCACCCAGGAGATCCGGGTCGTGGCGTCCTCGGTCGTCACCGCGTCGGACGACGAGGTACGGGCGCTGCTCTTCCTCGACCAGTACGTCGCGAAGGCCGGCGAGGGCACCTCGGTGACGCCGTACCGTGCCGTGGTGACGGTCAAGCGGAGCGACGGAGGGTGGCTGGTCTCCGACATCGAGACCCAGTAGAGTAGAACACGTTCTAGTGTTTCGAGGCTCGCTTCGCTCGCACCTCAACAACCGTCTGGTGGAGGATGAATCCGTGCCCGACACAGACACCGACACCGACCTGCTGATCATCGGCGCCGGCCCCACCGGCCTGTTCGCCGCCTACTACGCCGGATTCCGTGGCCTGCGCGTCGCCGTGGTCGACAGCCTCCCCGAGCTGGGAGGGCAGATCACCGCGATGTACCCCGAGAAGGCGATCCTCGACGTCGCCGGATTTCCGAACGTCAAGGGCCGCGACCTCGTCGACGGCCTGGTCGAGCAGGCCTCGACCGCGCACCCGACCTACCACCTCGACCGGACCGCGCAGACGCTGGAGCACCACGGCGACTCGGTCACCATCGGCCTCGACGACGGCACGAAGATCACCGCGGGCGCGGTCATCATCACCGCCGGCATCGGCAAGTTCAGCCCACGACCGCTGCCGGCCGGTGACGGCTGGCTCGGACGCGGCATGGAGTTCTTCGTGCCCTCGTTCCAGCCGTACGCCGGGAAGGACGTCGTCATCGTGGGCGGCGGCGACAGCGCCTTCGACTGGGCCGAGCACCTCGAGCCGGTCGCGCGCTCGGTCACGCTCGTCCACCGGCGCGACGCGTTCCGCGCCCACCAGCGCACGGTCGACGCGGTGCGGGCGAGCTCGGTCGAGATCATCACCAAGGCACAGGTGACCGCGATGCGGGGAGAGGGGACGTTGAGCGAGGTGGAGGTCACCGTCGACGGCGAGGAGCCCCGCACGCTGCCGGCACAGGCCCTGGTCGCAGCCCTCGGCTTCCTCGCCGACCTCGGCCCGCTCCAGGAGTGGGGGATCGAGGTCCTCAAGCGGCACGTCGTGGTCGCGCCGTCCATGCAGACCTCGCTCGAGCGCGTCTTCGCGGCTGGTGACATCACGGAGTACCCGGGCAAGGTCCGGCTGATCGCGGTCGGCTTCGGTGAGGCCGCGACCGCGGTCAACAACGCCGCCGTCGCGATCGACCCGTCGGCCCACGTCTTCCCCGGCCACTCCAGCGAGGGGAGCTGACGGCGGCGTGAGTCAACGGAGGACCGTCCGGCTGAGCGACGCCGAGGTGGCTGCCTTCCTGGCTGCGCAGGTCAAGGTCCAGGTCGCGAGCCTCGGTCGTGACGGCGCGCCCCACCTGTCGACGCTCTTCTACGTCATGGACGACGACCGGATCGCCTTCTGGACCTATGGGCGCAGCCAGAAGATCCGCAACCTCGAGCGCGACCCCCGGATCAGCTGCCTGGTCGAGGACGGTCTCGACTACTTCGAGCTGCGCGGGGTGTCGATCCGTGGCCGCGCCGAGCTGGTGCGCGACCACGACGAGATCTTCCGGATCGGCTCGGCCGTCGCCACCGCGATGACCGGCGCCGCGTCGTTCGAAGAGCTCGGAGAGCTCGGCCGCGCCGAGGTCGAGCGACAGGCGCAGAAGCGGGTCGCCGTCCGCGTGGATCCGGAGCACGTCGCGAGCTGGGACCACCGCAAGATGCTGAGCAAGGGAGAAGGGTCATGAAGGTGAAGGTCGACTTCGACCTGTGTGAGTCGAACGCCCTGTGCGAGTCGTTGGCGCCCGAGGTGTTCGAGATCGACGACGACGACTACCTGCAGCTGCTCAAGGAGGACCTCGACGAGCGACGACGTCGAACCCGTCCGTCGTGCCGTCGCCTCCTGCCCGCGGGCCGCGATCTCGTTGGACGAGGGCTGAGGCGTGGACCTGGGCACGACCCCCTCCCTCGACGGCCGGGTGGCCGTGGTGACCGGCGCGGGTGCCGGACTGGGCCGCGCGGAGGCGCGTGCGCTCGCCGACGCGGGTGCGCGGGTGGTGCTCAACGACCTTCCCGGCGCTGCCGACGAGGCCGCCGACGAGATCCGCTCGCGCGGTGGTGAGGCGCTCGTCGTACCCGGTGACGTGGGGGAGCGGGCCACCGCCGACGCCCTCGTCTCAGCCGCCGTCGAGCAGCTCGGTGGCCTCGACGTGGTCGTCAACAACGCCGGCATGACCCGCGACCGGATGCTCTTCAACCTGTCCGACGAGGAGTGGGACGACGTGCTGAGGGTGCACCTGCGCGGTCACTTCCTGCTCTCGCGCAACGCCGCGTCGTACTGGCGTGCCCGGTTCAAGGACACCGGCAGGCCGGTCGATGCCGCGGTCGTGAACACCGCGTCGGAGGCGTTCCTCACCGGCTCCCCGGGGCAGGCCAACTACGCCGCGGCCAAGGCCGGCATCACCGCGCTGACGCTGTCGACGGCACGCGGGATGGCGAAGGTCGGGGTGCGCGCGAACGCCATCTGCCCGCGGGCGAGGACGGCGATGACCGCCGAGGTGTTCGGCGAGGACACGTCCGGCCTGGGCATCGACCCCTACTCGCCCGACCACGTCGCACCGCTGGTCGCCTACCTCGCGTCCCCCGCGGCCGCCCGGATCACCGGCCAGGTCTTCGTGGTGTACGGCGGGATGGTGGCCGTGCTCGCCGCGCCGGTCGTCGCCGAGCGGTTCGACGCGACCGGCGACGCCTGGGATCTCGCCGACCTCGACCAGCAGGTCGGCGGCTGGTTCGCCGACCGCGACCCGGTCGAGGGCTTCGCCGCGGACTCGCTCATGAAGCTCACCGTCTGAAAGGGATCGCCATGGGTGTGCAGGGTCGTCTGGAGGGCAAGATCGCCATCGTCACCGGCGGTGCTCAGGGTCAGGGTGCCGCGATCGCGAGCGCCTTCGTCGCCGAGGGAGCGCGGGTCGTGATCGCCGACATCGCGGAGCCCGCCGGGGAGGCACTGGCAGCCGAGCTCGGCGACGCCGCGCGCTTCCGCCGCCACGACGTCTCCGACCCCACGTCCTGGGCGGCGTTGGTCGAGGCCACCGCCGAGGCGTTCGGTCCGGTCAGCGTGCTCGTCAACAACGCCGGCATCCTCCGCTTCGGGCAGGTCGACGCGATGCCGCTGGAGGAGGCCGAGCTCGTGTGGCGGGTCAACCAGGGCGGCTGCTTCCTCGGCATGCAGGCCGTCGTCCCGACCATGAAGCGCAACGGCGGCGGGTCCATCGTCAACGCCTCGTCGGTCGAGGGACTCGGTGGGATGGGCTCGGTCGTCGCCTACTGCGGCTCGAAGTGGGCGATCCGCGGCATGACCAAGGCCGCCGCCCACGAGCTCGCCTCGCGCAACATCCGGGTCAACTCGGTCCACCCCGGCATGATCGACACCGGCATGACCCGCGAGCACGGCGGCGACGCGGCCATGGAGTTCGGTGCCTCGAAGGTCCCGATGCGGCGGGTCGGCCACCCCGACGACATCGCGCCGGCGTACGTCTTCCTCGCCAGCGACGAGAGCTCCTACATCACCGGTGCCGAGCTCGCCGTCGACGGCGGCGTCACCGCCACCCACGCCTTCGGCGGTTGAGTTGGGCTCGCGCAACAGTTGAGTTGGGCTCGCGCGTCAGTCGCGGAGGAGGAGGCGGACGGCGGTCTCCATGTGCTCGGCGGTCTCGGCCGAGGTGCTGCGGCCGGTGACCCACGCGACGAGGGCGGAGAGCCACACGTCGCCGATGACCCGGGCGATCTTGACGTCCTCGCCGGTGACCTCGTGGTTGCCCTCGGGGTACATGGCGCGGGTCAGCATGCGGGTGAGCAGCATCCCGACGTGGTGGATCTCCTCGGAGACCGACTTGTCGGCGAACATGAACGCGCGCGTGAGCGCCTCGGTGAGGTGCTGGTCGCCCTGCAGCCCGCGGCTGGTCTTCCTGAGCACGAAGATGACCCGCTCGGCGGCGGTGTCACCGGGGGCCGGCCGGCCGCTCAGCGTCGACTCCGCCTTCTCGAACTCCCGGCCCAGCGCCGAGACCAGCAGGTGGATCTTGGACGGGAAGTAGCGGTAGAGCGTGCCGAGCGCCACGTCGGCCTGGTCGGCCACCGCCCGCATCTGGACGGCGTCGAAGCCACCCTCGGACGCGAGCGCGATGGTGGCGTCGAGGATCCGCTTGCGCCGGTCACGCTGGGCGGCGGACCCGAGGTCGTCGGCCGCCAGCGACGTGTTGGAGGTCACCCGTGCTCCCTTGGTTAGGCTTGCTCGACCTCCAGCATAATAGGAACACGTTCCATTCTTGATGATTGACAGAGTTCATGTTCGACCTGCCAGGAAGGCGCCACCGGATGCGGATCGCACTGCTGTCCTATCGCAGCAAGCCGCACTGCGGCGGCCAGGGGGTGTATGTCCGACATCTCAGCAGGGAGCTCGTGAAGCTCGGCCACACCGTCGAGGTCTTCTCCGGTCCGCCCTACCCCGACCTCGACGAGGGCGTCTCCCTCACCGAGGTCCCGAGCCTCGACCTCTATCGCGAGCCGGACCCGTTCCGGATCCCGAAGCCGCGAGAGTTCCGCGACCTCGTCGACGTCGAGGAGTTCCTGACCATGTGCACGGCCGGGTTCCCCGAGCCGAAGACGTTCAGCACCCGGGTGGCGAGGCTGCTCGCCGACCGGGTCGACGACTTCGACGTCGTCCACGACAACCAGGTGCTGGGCCACGGCATCCTCGACATCGCCCGCTCCGGGTTGCCCGTGGTCGCGACGATCCACCACCCGATCACCCATGACCGGCGGATCGACCTCGGCCAGGCCACGACCTGGCGGCAGAAGCTCACGCTGCGCCGCTGGTACGGCTTCCTGCGGATGCAGAAGAAGGTCGCCCGGCAGATCCCGCTGATCCTGACGCCGTCGGAGTCGTCGCGCCGGGACGCGGCCCGCGACTTCGGGCTCGACCTCGACCGGATGCGCGTCATCCTGCTCGGCGTCGACGAGCGCTTCCGGCCGCCGACCGCGCCGCGGGTGCCGGGCCGGATCATGGCGATGGCGAGCGCCGATGCGCCCGATGAAGGGCATCTCCACGCTGCTCGAGGCGTTCGCCAAGCTGCGCGTCGAGCGCCCCGGGCTCGAGCTCGTGCTCGTCAGCAAGCCGGTGCCGGGCGGCCGTACGGAGCAGATGATCGACCAGCTCGACATCGAGGGCTCGGTGCGCTTCGTGCACGGGCTCTCACGACGACGAGCTGGTCGACCTGATGGGCTCGGCCGAGCTGGCCTGCGTGCCGTCGCTCTACGAGGGCTTCAGCCTGCCGACCGCGGAGCTGATGGCCTGCGCGACGCCGTTGGTGGTCTCGCGGGCGGGCGCCATCCCCGAGGTCGTCGGCGAGGACGGCGCGTGCGCCGACCTGGTCGAGCCGGGCGACGTGGGCGAGCTGACGCACGCCATCGGCGCGCTGCTGGACGACCCGGAACGTCGCGACCGGATGGGTGCCGCCGGGAGGCGCCGGGTCGAGGAGCACTTCAGCTGGCACGCCGTGGCGCAGGCCACGGCAGCGGCGTACGAGGAGGCCATCCGTGCTCACCGTTGACTTCGACCGCCTCGGGCTCCAGCCCGGCGAGCGCGTGCTCGACCTCGGCTGCGGCGCGGGGCGCCACGCCTTCGAGATGTACCGCCGCGGCGCGGACGTGATCGCCCTCGACCAGGACGCCGACGAGCTGGCCGGCGTCCGCGACCTCTTCGTCGCGATGCGCGAGGCCGGCGAGGTGCCCGAGGGCGCCGAGGCCGACGTCAAGGAGGGTGATGCGCTGGCGCTGCCCTTCGCCGACGGCGAGTTCGACCGCGTCGTCGCGGCCGAGATCCTGGAGCACATCCCCGACGACCTCTCGGCGATCGCCGAGCTGGTACGGGTGACCCGGCCGGGCGGCACCGTCGCGCTCACCGTGCCCCGCTGGCTGCCGGAGGCGATCAACTGGAAGCTCTCCGACGACTACCACAACGTCCCCGGCGGCCACATCCGGATCTACACCGACAAGGAGCTGGTCTCGAAGGCCGAGAACGCCGGCCTGGTGCTGGAGGGTCACGGCTACGCGCACGGGCTGCACTCGCCCTACTGGTGGATCAAGTGTGCGGTCGGCGTGACCAACGACGACCACCCGCTCGCGAGGGCGTACCACAGGCTGCTGGTGTGGGAGATCATGAAGCAGCCGAAGGTGCTGCAGTGGGCCGGTCGGGTGCTCGACCCGCTGATCGGCAAGTCGCTGGTGCTCTACTTCCGCCGACCCGTGGCCCCCGGCTCCGAATCTCAACGGCACAGTGTCGGCTGACGTCCCCACGCTCGAGGGCCTGCTGACCGCGCCGGAGATCGCGGTCACGGCGCGGTCGATCGCGGCCGCACAGGAGCCGTCGGGAGCGATCCCCTGGTCGGTCGGCGAGCACACCGACGTGTGGAACCACGTCGAGTCGGCGATGGGACTGCTCGCCGCCGGTGAGGTCGCGGCCGCCGAGCGCGCCTATGCCTGGGTCCCGACCGTGCAGCGCCACGACGGATCGGTGCCGATGAAGATCGTCGCGGGCGAGATCGAGGACGCCAGCGGCGAGACCAACATGTCGTCCTACCTCGCGGTCGGCGTGTGGCACCACTGGCTGATCCGCCGTGACAGCGCGTTCGTACGCCGGTTCTGGCCGGCCGTGCGCGCGGGGCTGGACTATGCGGTCTCGATGCAGCTGCCGTGGGGCGGGATCAGCTGGTCCCAGGAGTGGCAGGTCTCCACTGAATTCCCCGGGGCACGCCCGTCGACGGTCAATCGCGAGGCGCTGCTGGCCGGGTCGTCGAGCATCCACCACTCGCTGCGCGCGGGGGTGGCCCTGGCCGAGCTGATGGACGATCCGCAGCCGGAGTGGGAGCTGGCCGGCGGTCGGCTCGCCCACGCGCTGCGCGACCACCAGGACCGGTTCCTGGACAAGTCCGAGTTCTCGATGGACTGGTACTACCCGGTGCTCGGCGGTGCCGTCCGGGGTGAAGCCGGACGCGCGCTGATCGACTCGCGCTGGGAGACCTTCGTCGAGCCCGGGCTCGGCATCCGCTGCGTCAGCGCCAACCCGTGGGTCACCGGTGCGGAGACCTGCGAGCTGGTGATGGCGCTCGACGCGCTCGGTGACCGGGAGCGCGCGCTGCGGCTGCTGGCCGACATGCAGCACCTGCGCCACGACGACGGCTCCTACTGGACCGGCTTCGTGTTCCCCGAGAACGTCAACTGGCCGGGGGAGCAGACGACCTACACGGCGGCGGCGGTGATCCTGGCCGTCGACGCGCTGTCGCTGAGCACTCCCGGCGCCACGATCATGCGCGGCACGACGCTCGGCCCGGAGTTCGCCGAGATCGGACTGGAGTGCGGGTGCCCCCAGTCGACGGAGTCAGCCGACCGGCTGGCCGGCCGCACCTGACACGCGTCGCAGCACCCGCATCGAGCCGAGCGACTCGACCTCGCTGAAGGCGCCGCCCTCGAGCGCCCGCAGGAAGACGTGGTACGGCGGCTGCCCGCCGTCGGCCGGGTCGGGAAAGACGTCGTGGATCACCAGCAGTCCGCCGGTCCATCAGCCAGGGCGCCCAGCCGGAGTAGTCGTTCTGGGCGTGGAGCTCGCGCGTGCCCGCCGTCGATGAACAGCATGCTCAGCGGGGTGCCCCAGTGGGCGCTGACCGTCGTGGACCGCCCGACGACCGCCACGACCTGCTCCTCGAGACCGGCGCGCGCCAGCGTCGTACGGAACGTCGGGAGGGTGTCCATGAGCCCGAGTCTCGGCGTCGACGAGCGTGGGGTCGTGGTGCTCCCAGCCGGCCTGGTTCTCCTCCGAGCCGCGGTGGTGGTCGACGGTGAACACGGTGCCGCCGACCTCGCGCGCGGCCGCGCCGAGGTAGATCGCGGACTTGCCGCAGTAGGTGCCGACCTCGAGGACCGGGCCGCGGGGGAGTCGCTCACGGGCCAGGCGGTGCAGCAGCAGGCCCTCGTCCTCCGGCATGAACCCCTTCGCGTCGCGGGCGTGCTGGAGGAGGTCGGGGGGCATCACGGAGGCGAGGCTAGCGCGTGACTGCGCACTAGAACGTGTTCTAGTCTTGGCCCATGATCGGCATCACCGAGGAGCACGCCGAGCTCGCGGCCGCAGTGCGGAGCTGGGCGCAGTCGCTGGCGCCCCGCGAGGCGGTGCGCGCCGCCGAGGGACTGGCACCCGAGAAGCGGGCCGAGGCGCTCGCCGACTGGCCGGAGCGGTACGCCGGCTTCGGGCTCGCCACGATCGCGCTGCCCGAGCCGGCGGGCGGTGGCGGCACGCTGCTCGACCAGGCGGTGGCGCTCGAGGCAGCGGCCCACGAGCTGGTGCCCGGCCCACTGCTGAGCCTGGTCGTGGCCGGGCTGGTCGACCGGCGAGCTGCCGGGCTCGGTCGGGCTGGCGCTGGGTGACGTGGTGCTCGACGGCATCGGGGCGACCCAGGTGCTGGCCGGCGACGCCGTGACGGCCGACCTCGAGCCTGGCGGCGGGGGAGAGCATCGACCTCGGCCGACCGTTGGCCTTCCTCGACGAGCCGGTCGCACCGGGTGCCTGGCGACGGCTGCTGGTGACGCTGGCGGCAGCCGAGGCGGCGGGGGTCGCGCGCTGGTGCCTCGAGACCGCCGTGTCGTACGCGAAGGTGCGCGAGCAGTTCGGGAAGCCGATCGGATCCTTCCAGGCCGTCAAGCACCTGTGCGCCGAGATGCTGGAGACGGTCGAGTCGGTCACCGCCGCGGCCTGGGACGCGCGCCCGGGCCGCTGATGAACCGGATGACCAGTGGGCGTTCGCGGCCGGCGTCGCCGAGACGGTCTGCTTCGACGGTGCGGTCGACGGTGGCCAAGGACTGCATCCAGGTCCTCGGCGGGATCGGCTTCACCTACGAGCACGACGCCCACCTCTACCTCCGGCGCGCCCTGCTGCTGCGCTCGCTGCTCGACCCGGCGGCGGCCGCGGCCGACCTCGCCGCTCTCGCGGCCTCCGGCGTACGACGGGCGACGTCGGTCGACCTCGGCGGGCGGGACGCCGACCACCGGGACGAGGCTCGCGCCACCGCTGAGCGCATCGGGCGGCTCGCCCCGGAGGACCAACGGGCTGCCTTGGCCGAGGCCGGCTACCTGGCGCCGCACTGGCCGGCGCCGTACGGGCTCGGCGCCGACCCCGTGCACCAGCTCGTCATCGACCAGGAGCTCGCCGCAGCCGGTGTCACCCGGCCCGACCTCAAGATCGGGGCGTGGGCGGCGCCGACGATCCTCGGCCACGGCAGCGAGGAGCAGCGCGAGCGGTTCCTCGGTCCGACGCTGCGTGGCGAGATCACGTGGTGCCAGCTGTTCTCCGAGCCGGAGGCCGGCTCTGACCTCGCGTCGCTGCGCACCAAGGCGGTGCGCGACGACGCCGGGGGCTGGCGGGTCACCGGGCAGAAGGTGTGGACGTCGCTGGCCCACGAGGCCGACTGGGCGATCTGCCTGGTACGCACCGACCCGGACGCGCCGGCGCACCGCGGCATCACCTACCTCCTGCTCGACATGACCTCGCCAGGCATCGACATCCGCCCGTTGCGCGAGATCACCGGCGAGGAGATGTTCAACGAGGTCTTCCTCGACGACGTGTTCGTCCCCGACGACTGTGTCGTGGGCGAGCCGGGCGAGGGCTGGAAGCTCACCCGCACCACGCTGTCCAACGAGCGGGTGGCGATGGCGGGTTCGCGGCTCGGTGACAGTGTCGAGCGCGCGGTCGGCCTCGCCGCCACCACCGAGGTCGGACGGGCGGTCGCCTGGGCGCAGGTCGCGTCGCTGCTCGGCGTACGCGCCACGCTGCGGTCGATCGCCGGGCAGGGACCCGGCGCTGAGTCGAGCGTGGCCAAGCTGCGTCGGGGTCCGCAGTCGTCAGGACTCGGCCGAGCTGGTGGTCGACCTCCTCGGGCCGCGTGCGTACGACGGCAGCGAGACGTCCCGCGCAGCCGTCCACGAGCTGCTGCTGACCCGCTGCCTCTCGATCGCCGGCGGCACCACCCAGATCCTGCGCAACGTCGCCGCCGAGCGGATCCTCGGCCTTCCCCGCAGCTGACCGGGTCTCGACAAGCTCGACCGCCGTTCGGGAACCTGACCACACGGCGGTCGAGCCTGTCGAGACCTCGATCGGTCACGGCGTGCTCGCGGCGCCAGCTGTTCCAGTGCCAGTGGAGGTAGCGGTCGATCGCGCGGACGACGTGGGCCGAGCGGATCGACGGGAACACGTCGAAGGCATGCTGGGCGCCGGGCAGCTCGGCGTAGACGACCGTGGCCTTGCCGATCTCACGCAGCCGCTCGACGAACTGCCGTGCCTGCTGGACCGGCACGAGCGTGTCGTGGGCGCCGTGGAGCACGAAGAAGTCGGGCGCGTCGGCGGTGACGCGCAGGATGGGTGACGCGGCCTCGAACACGTCGGGGTCCTCGTCGAAGCGCCGCTGCACGATGCGGGGCGCGAGGAACCGGTCGCGCATCAGCTCGGCGGCCCGCGTCCCGGTCGCGCCGGCGAAGTCGTAGACGCCGTAGTGCGGGATCGCCGCCTGCACCGAGGTGTCGGCGTCCTCGAAGCCCGGCTGGTACGCCGGGTCCCCGGGCGTCAGGGCGGCGAGGGCAGCCAGGTGGCCACCGGCCGACCCGCCGGTGATGACGACGTAGTCGGGGTCTCCGCCGTACTCGGCGATGTGCTCCTTGACCCAGGCGATCCCCTTCTTGACGTCGACGATCTGGGCGGGGAAGGCGTCGCGCGGCGCGAGGCGGTAGTTGATGGCGACGCAGACCCACCCCTTCGACGCCAGGTGCAGCATCAGCGGGATGCCCTGCTGGTCCTTGCGACCGATCGTCCAGGCGCCGCCGTGGACCTGCAGCAGCACCGGGGCGCCGACGACGTCGCCAGAGGCGGGTCGGTAGATGTCGAGGTGTCCGCGGCGCCCGGCCTCGGTGAACGCGACGTCGCGTTCGATCGCGACCCGGGAGTCCTTCATCCGGAACGGGAAGACGACCGAGCGCCACGGCGTGGCCAGCTCGGCCGGGGTCGGCTTCTCGTCGAGCTCCTCGACGTAGTCGACGCCGATGCCCTCCTCGAGCGCCTCCTCGACCTGCTCCTTGACCTTGTGGCTGCCGCCGACCAGGACGGCCAGTGCGCCCGCGTTGACCGCCGCGAGGGCGAGCCCCGCGCGCGACGCACGGCCACGGGCGAGGGCGGTGCCGGCGTCGGCAGCGGTGAGCGCCAGGAGCTGCGGCGCGAGCTCGCTGGTCAGCCAGCCGGCGAAGAACGACGGAATGCCCGAGCGGTAGCCAGGGAGTGGCCGGATCGCATTGGCGGTGAGGGCCGCGAGCACGGCCTGACGACGGAGGAGACCCACGTGACCGAGGATACCGGTCAGGACTAGAACACGTTCCAGTCTGTGCGGTTAGGATGCCGCGGCATGGATCGACTGTCCGGCCTCGACGCGAGCTTTCTCTACCTGGAGACGCCCGAGCAGCTGATGCACGTGTGCGGCCTCATCGTGCTGGACCCGACGACCATGCCCGCGCCGTACTCCTTCGACGCGATGCAGTCCGAGATCGACCGCCGGGTCGGCGACGTGGCCACCTTCACGCGCAAGCTCCGCTCGGTGCCGCTGCGCCTGGACCACCCGATCTGGGTGGAGGACACCCACTTCGACATCGACCGGCACGTCCACCGGCTGGCGCTGCCCGCACCGGGTGGGTACGACGAGCTGGTGGCCCTCTGTGGCCACCTGGCCGGGCTGCCGCTGGACCGGTCGCGGCCGCTGTGGGAGATGTGGGTGATCGAGGGCTACGAGGACGACAAGCTCGTGGTGTTCTCGAAGATGCACCACGCCACCGTCGACGGGGTCTCCGGCTCCAACCTGATCTCCCACCTGTGCAGCCTCGAGCCGGACGCCGAGCCGATCTCCATCGGTGGCAAGGGTGAGCACGGCCGTTCGCCGCGCGAGCTCGAGCTGCTGGGCTGGGCCGGGCTGTCGCTGCTGGCGAAGCCCCTCACCGCCGCGAAGCTGTTGGCGCCGAGCGCCGGCCTGGTCACCCGCACCATCGGCCGCGCCCGCGAGGGCACCGCCATGGCCGCTCCGTTCTCGGCGCCGCGTACGTCCTTCAACGGCACCATCACCGGCCACCGGTCGATCGCGGTCGCCGACATGGACCTGGAGGCGATCAAGGCCGTCAAGAAGGCGACCGGCACCACCGTCAACGACGTCGTCCTCGCCGTCTCCGGCGGCGCCCTGCGCTCCTACCTCGAGCACCGCGGCGAGCTCCCCGACAGCTCGCTGCTCGCAACCGTCCCGGTCTCCGTGCGCGAGGAGTCGAAGCGAGACACCGGCGCCAACAAGGTCTCGGCGCTCTTCACCAAGCTCGGCACCGACGTCGAGGACCCGCTCGAGCGGCTCGAGGAGCTCGCTGAGAGCAACCGGAACGCCAAGGACCACCACAACGCGATCAGCGCCGACTCCCTCCAGGACTGGGCCGAGTTCGCCGCCCCGCGGACCTTCGGCCTCGCCGTCCGCGCGTACGCCGGGCTCCGGCTCGCCGAGAAGCACCCGGTCGTCCACAACCTGGTGATCTCGAACGTGCCCGGCCCGCCGGTCCCGCTCTACTTCATGGGAGCCCGGATCGACGCGCTCTACCCGCTCGGCCCGGTCTTCCACGGGGCCGGCCTCAACATCACCGTGATGTCCAACCACGGCCACGTCCACGTCGGGATCATCGCCTGCCGCGAGTCGATGCCCGACGTCGACGACCTCGTCCGCCGCTTCCCCGAGGAGCTCGAGATACTCGAGAAGGCCCTCGCTGCCCGCTGACGTTAGGTACGGGCGTTGACGGTGTTGACGGCCTGTGAGAAGGCCGGGACGAACACCTCCGACTCGAGCACGCAGGCGGCGTGGCCGGCGTCGATCTCGTGGATGGTGGCGCCGGGGATCCGGCGGGCGACGTCGAGCTGACGCTGGCGCGGGATCACCCGGTCGCGGTGGGTCACCACGACCGCGGTGGGGACGTCGATGGCGTGCAGCCACGGCCGGGAGTGGTGCCGGCCGAGGGCCGCCACCGCCTGCCCGACCGCCCAGGGGCTGGTCGAGCGCCACTCGGCCAGCGCCCAGTCGTGGATGTCGGAGGGCTCGAGGTCGAGTGCCCGTACGGCGGCACGGGTGGCCCGGGTGCCCGCCCGCCAGCGCGAGAGGCCGCGGGCGCCGAGCATGCCGAGCTCCATGCCCTGGTGGAACGTGCGCTCGGCCATGGTGGTGCGGAAGCGGTCGGTGGTCGCGCACAGCACGAGGCCGGCCGTGCGGTCGGCATGCTGGCGCCAGACCCGCTGCGCCACGATCGAGCCCATCGAGAATCCGGCGACGATCGCCTTCTCGACGCCGATCACGTCCAGCAGCGCCGCCACGTCGTCGGCGCAGTCGCGGAGGCTGAACTCCTCGCTCTGGATGCCCCGGCCGTGCCACCGCTGGTCGAGCGTCACGACCCGGTAGCGCTGGGCCAGCGTCGCGATGGCCGGGAACCAGGTCAGCAGCCCGGTGCAGCCGACGGCATGGAGCAGCACCACGGTGGGGGAGTCCGGCCCCGGACCCGGGACGTCGGTGACGAACGTGCTGCCGCGGCCCGGCAGCTCGACCATCCGGCCGTCCGGGATCCGGGTCCAGGGGACGTACACCCTGTTGTGGATCCAGGGCTGGAGGTGAGCGCGCGGAGACAGACCTCCCAGGGGCAGCGGCGGCATGCGTCCAAGAGTAGAACACGTTACAGTTTGTGGCGTGCCGGGACTCTCCGAAGCCGCCCTCGCGGTCCGCGACGTCGCCCGCCATCTGTTTGACGGGGCACTCGACCGTCGGGCCGACTGGTCCGCGCTCGCCGACGCCGGGCTGACCTCGCTCACCGTCCCGGAGGAGTACGGCGGGGACGGGCTCGGACTGGCTGAGGTCGCAGTGCTGGTGCGCGAGGTGGGGTGCCGGGCACTGCCGCTCCCGGTGTGGGAGACGCTCTGCTGCGGCGCCCTGACGCTGGCCGCCGCCGGCTCGCCCGAGCAGCAGCAGCGACTGCTGCCCGGCCTCGCGGCCGGTGAGCTGCTCGTCGTACCCGCCCTGCGCGAGGCCGGCGCAGGGATCCCCGAGCGCCCCGCCACCACGATCACCGACGGCAGGATCACCGGTCGCAAGATCTCCGTCGGCCACGCCGAGGGCGCCGCAGCGCTACTGGTACCGGCCAGGGAGGGCGACCGGGTCGTGGTCGCCCTCGTCGACCCCACCGCCGACGGCGTCACGCTGCGGCCCGCGGTCACGTCGACGGGCGCGCCCGCTCACTCGGTGGTCCTGGACGGCGCGCGCGCCGAGGTCCTGCCCGGGATCGGACGCGGCCGCGCTCCTGCGTGTCCTGGCCGTCACCAGCCTGACCGTGCTCGCCTCCGGGCTGGTCGCCGGCGCCCGCGACCTGACCGCCGCCCACGTCGCGCAGCGCAGGCAGTTCGGCCGCGCGCTGGCCGAGTTCCAGGCCGTCGCCCAGCAGGTCGCCGACGTCTACGTCGCCTCCCGCACCCTCGACCTCGCGGCCGACGCTGCCGTCGCCCGGGTCGTCTCAGGCGATCCCGCGGCCCGGGACGTCGCCGTCGCGGCGTACTGGACCTGCGCCGAGGCGCCGCCCGCGCTCCACACCTGCCAGCACCTCCACGGCGGCACGGGTGTCGACGAGACCTACCCGCTGCACCACTTCTTCTCGGCAGTGGCCGACGTCAGCGCCACGCTCGGCGGCGAGCAGCTGACCCTGGAAGCCGTCGACCCGAACGGCGGCGCGAACCCGGAGCTCACCGACGACCAGCGAGCGCTCAAGGCCGAGCTGCGCGCCTACTTCGCCGACCTCGTCACCCCCGACGACCACCGCGAGATGGGCCGCGACCGGCACGGCGCCACCTACCAGCGCACCATCAAGCAGATGGGACAGGACGGCTGGATGGGCGTCGGCTGGCCCGAGGAGTACGGCGGCAAGGGCCTCGGTGAGGTCGAGCAGACGATCTTCGCCAACGAGGCCCAGCGGGCCGACGTGCACCTGCCCGCCGTCACCCTGCAGACCGTCGGGCCGACGCTGCAGCGGTTCGGGACCGACGCCCAGAAGGAGCGGTTCCTCGGACCGATCCTGGCGGGCGACGTCCACTTCGCGATCGGCTACTCCGAGCCGGACGCCGGTACCGATCTCGCCTCGCTGCGCACCACCGCGATGCGCGAGGGCGACCACTACGTCGTGAACGGCCAGAAGCTCTGGACGACCGGCGGCCACCAGGCCGACTTCCTCTGGCTCGCCGTCCGCACCGACCCCGACGCCCCCAAGCACCGCGGCATCTCGATCCTCATCGTCGACACCCAGGACCCCGGCTACTCCTGGACGCCGATCATCACCGCCGACGGCTCCCACCACGTCAACGCCACCTTCTTCGACGACGTGCGGGTCCCCGTCGACATGCTGGTCGGCGAGGAGAACGAGGGCTGGCGGCTGATCACGACCCAGCTCAACCACGAGCGGGTCATGCTCGCCCCCGCCGGCCGGCTCGAGGGGCTGCGCGACCGGGTGGCCGACTGGGCTCGAGAGGCCGGCGTCGTGGACGAGCCCGACGTACGCCGGGTGCTGGCCGAGGTGACGGCCACCTTCCGGGTCAACGAGCTGCTCAACTGGGAGGTGGCCCAATCCGATGACCGGGGGAGTCAGGATGACAACCGCGTCGTTGCGGACGCGTCGGCGTCCAAGGTCTTCTCCTCCGAGCGGGTGCAGCGCCTGGGCCGGCTGCTCCGCGAGGTGGTGCAGCGGTACGGCGACCCCGCCGACCCGGCGACCGGCGAGCTCGCGGCCTACCTCGACGCGCAGGCGAAGCGGAACCTGGTGCTGACCTTCGGCGGCGGCGTCAACGAGGTGCAGCGCGAGCTGATCTCGCAGTTCGGCCTCGGCCTCCCGAGGGTGCCCCGATGAACGACCCGATCCTCGCCGCCGCCGAGGCAGATCAGGGCGCGGGGCGAGACCGCCCCCCGTTCCGGCCGCGACCCGGTCAACCAGCCGATGATCAACAACTGGCGCGAGGCGATCGGCGACACCGACCCGCGCTGGGAGACTGGTGAGGCCCCGCCGGCGATGGCACAGGTGTGGACGATGCGCGGCCTGCACCCCCCCTCTGGTTCCACGGAGCCCGATCCCGACGACCCGCTCCACGCGATGATGGCGGTGCTGACCGACGCCGGGTTCGTCGGCGTCCTCGGCACCAACTGCGAGCAGACCTACGACCGCACCCTGCGCGTCGGTGAGGAGGTCACCGTCACGACCCGGCTCGAGGACGTGGTCGGTCCCAAGCAGACCGGTGTCGGTGAGGGCTACTTCGTGACGACCCGCAGCACGTGGCGAGTGGCCCTTCCCGATGGGCAGAGCGAGCAGGTCGCGACGATGCTGTTCCGGGTCCTCAAGTTCAAGCCGGGTTTCGAGGCTCGCTCCGCTCGCACCTCAACCACCGAGAAGGGGGGCCATGACTGACGTTCTCAGGCCGCAGCAGAACCGGGACACGGCGTACTTCTGGGAGGGTGCCGCCGCCGGCGAGCTCCGCATCCAGCAGTGCGCCGCCTGCGGCGTGCTGCGGCACCCGCCGGGTCCGTCCTGCCCGGAGTGTCACGCTCACGACCGCACCCACGTCGTTGCGGCGGGGGACGGCACCCTCTTCTCGTACGCCGTCCACCGCCACCCGCCGATCCCGGGCAAGGAGCTGCCGCTGCTGCTCGGGGTCGTCGACCTCCCGGAGGGGGTGCGGATGATCGCCGAGCTCGACGGTCTCGAGCCCGGTGACCTGGAGATCGGGATGCCGCTGCGGGTGTCGTTCCGGCGCGTCGACGACGACCTGACCCTCCCCGTCTGGAGCAGACCATGAGTGCGCTGAACGAGTGGCGACTCCCGATCACGACGACCCTGGTCGTCTCCACCGCGCTGGCGACCCGCGACTTCCAGGACGTCCACCACGACGCCGAGCTGGCGCGGTCCTACGGCTCGCAGGACATCTTCCTCAACATCCTCACGACGACCGGGCTGGTGCAGCGCTACGTGACAGACGAGTTGGGCCAGGTCGAGCTGGCCGGCATCTCGCTGCGGCTGGGCGCGCCTGCCTACCCGGGCGACGAGCTGGTGTTCACCGGTGAACGCGACGGCAACACCGTGACCGTGACCGGCGCTGTGTCGATCGGCGACCACGTGACCGCGACGGTGACACTGCGCGAAGCGCAGCGATCGGAACCGCGATGAGTCTCAGCGGCAAGGCGGCAATCGTCGGGATCGGGGCGACCGAGTTCTCCAAGGAGTCCGGCCGCTCCGAGCTCCAGCTCTCGGTCGAGGCGACCCTGGCCGCGCTGGCCGACTGCGGCCTCACCCCTGCCGACGTCGACGGCCTCACGACCTTCACCATGGACACGTCGTCGGAGATCGCGCTGGCCCGCGAGCTCGGCCTCGGCGACCTCCGCTTCTTCAGCCGGGTCAGCTACGGCGGTGGTGCGGCCTGCGCGACGGTCCAGCAGGCGGCGATGGCCGTCGCGACCGGAGTCGCCGACGTCGTGGTCTGCTACCGCGGCTTCAACGAGCGCTCCGGGATGCGATTCGGCCAGGTCTCGCCGTGGGCCAACGCGCAGGTCAACACCAACGGCCTCGACAACGCGTGGAGCTATCCGCTCGGCCTGACCACGCCCGCCGCGACGGTGGCGATGCAGGCGCGGCGCTACCTGCACGACTACGGCGCCACGTCGGAGGACTTCGGCCGGGTCGCCGTCGCCGACCGCTTGCATGCGGCGACCAACCCCGCGGCCTTCTTCTACGAGCGGCCGATCACCCTCGAGGACCACCAGGCCTCACGGATGATCGTCGACCCGCTCCACCTGCTCGACTGCTGCCAGGAGTCCGACGGCGCGGTCGCGATCGTGGTGACGAGCGCCGAGCGGGCGCGCGACCTGCCCCAGCCTCCGGCGTACGTCGCCGCCGCTGCCCAGGGCAGCGCGCCGGACCAGTTCGTGATGACGTCCTACTACCGCGACGACATCGGCGTCCCCGAGATGGGCGTGGTCGGCCGCGAGCTCTGGCGGCAGTCCGGGCTCGGCCCCGCCGACGTGCAGACCGCCGTGCTCTACGACCACTTCACGCCGTACGTCCTCATGCAGCTGGAGGAGCTCGGGTTCTGCAGCCGCGGCGAGGCGAAGGACTTCATCGCCGACGGCGCCATCGAGCTCGGAGGTCGGCTGCCGCTCAACACCCACGGCGGCCAGCTCGGCGAGGCCTATCTGCACGGCATGAACGGCATCAACGAGGCCGTGCGGCAGGTGCGCGGCACCTCGGTCAACCAGGTGCCCGACGTCGCGCACGTGCTGGTGACCGCCGGCACCGGGGTGCCGACCAGCGGGCTCATCCTGTCCTGCTGAGGTCTCAGGTCTTCAAGGCGGCGTCGAGCGTGATGTCGACCGCCGCGAGCGCCTTGCTGATCGGGCAGCCGACCTTGGCGGTCTCGGCCGCCTCGCGGAAGCCGTCCTCGTCGAGCCCGTCGACCTCGCCGCGGACCGTGATCTTGATGCCGGTGAGCATGAAGCCGCCGGCGGGGTCCTTGCCCACCGTCACGTCCGCCGTGACGTCCAGCGACTGCGGAGTACCGCCCGCCTTGGCCAGGGCGCCGGAGAGCGACATCGCGTAGCACGCGGAGTGCGCGGCGCCGATCAGCTCCTCGGGGCTGGTCCCGTCGGTCTCGTCGGCGATGCGCTTGGGCCACGAGACGTCGAAGGTGCCGACCTTCGAGCTGCTGAGCTCGACCTGGCCGGTACCGTCCATCAGGCCACCGTTCCAGGCGGTGCGGGCGGTGCGAGTGGGCATGGGGGTTCCTCTCGATTGACGGTCTCTCGATTGACGACAACGAAAACCTAGCCGGTCGCCCTACAGGCTCGCGATCTGCTCTCGCACCTCGTTGACGGCGAGGACGGCGAAGGCCAGCGCGATCAGTGAGAGGGCGACGTTCGACCACGCCTTGTTGCGCCACTCTCTCGGCACCCGGTCGGAGTTGAGGATCAGCAGCAGGGTCACGGCCAGGAACGGCATGAAGAAAGCGCCGAGGACGCCGTAGGCGAGGATCAGCCAGACCGGCTCACCGAGGAAGAGCAGGATCATCGGCGGGAAGGTCAGCCACAGGACGTAGGCCTTGTAGGGCCAGCCCTGGCTGCGGCGGGCCGGGTCGTCGACGTCGAGGCCGCGGGCGTGGCCGACGAAGTCGGCGAACATCAGCGAGACGCCGTTCCAGACACCGACCAGGCTCGACATCGCCGCCGCCCAGAAGCCGACCAGGAAGACCTTGCCCATCCAGTCGCCGTAGCGGTCGGCCAGGACGTGGGAGAGGTCGAGCAGCCCCTGGTCGCCGGTCTCGACGGCGATCTTCGCGGAGTAGAGCAGCTCGGCGCCGACGATGAGCGTGGCGACGACGAACAGGCCGGTCACGGTGTAGGCGATGCGGTTGTCGATCCGCATCAGCCGCATGTGGACCGGCGTCGTCCAGCCCTTCTCGCGGATCCAGTAGCCGTACGCCGCGAGCGTGATCGTGCCGCCGACTCCGCCGGCGAGGCTGAGCACGTAGATGATCCCGCCGTCGGGGATGGTCGGGAGCAGGCCGGTCAGCAGCTCGGGCAGGTTGGGGAGCGTGATGAGCGCAGCCCCCACCATGGTCACGAACATGATCCCGACCAGCGCCGCACAGACCTTCTCGAACATCCCGTAGCGGCCCAGCCACACCAGTGCCAGGCCGATCAGGCCGGACAGGATGCCCCACGTCTTCACCGAGAACACCGGGAACAGCGACGCCAGCGGCAGCCCGGTGCCGGCCATCGCGGCTGCGCCGTAGACGAAGCCCCAGACCACGATGTAGGGCGCGAAGTAGATGGTCGTCCAGCGGCCGAGCGACGACCAGCCCTCGTAGATGGTCTTGCCGCTGGCCAGGGTGTAGCGCCCGACGCCCTCGACCAGGACGACCTTCATCACGCAACCGACGACGACGCACCACAGCAGCGCGTAGCCGTACTTGCTGCCCGCGATGAGGGTGGCGACGAGGTCGATGGCCCCGACGCCGGTCGCGGCCACGACGAGGCCGGGACCGATGAGGGTCCAGCGGGGTGTTTCGGAGGTCGACTGACTGGCGGCGGTTCCCGAGGTTGCCATGCCCGGCACCGTATCGAGGTCACCCCGCGGGCGTCACCACGCAGTCGGCCAGCACCGGCGACCCGTCCCGCTCGCCGCCGGCGATCTTCGCCTCGACCACCACCCGCTCGCCCTCGTTCCACGCGTTGATCCGCAGCGTCTCACCAGGGAAGACGACCCCGGAGAACCGGGCGGTGAAGCCGCGGACGCGCGAGGGGTCCCCGTCGAACAGCAGGTCGGTGACCTCGCGCAGCACGATGCCGTAGGAGCAGAGCCCGTGCAGGATCGGCGCCGGGAAACCCGCCCGTCGTGCGAAGTCCGGGTCGGCGTGGAGCGGGTTGCGGTCGCCGCAGAGGCGGTAGAGCAGCGCCTGGTGGGGGGCGACGGCGTACGTCGTGGTCGCGTCGGGCTCGCGGGTCGGGAGCGTCACCTTCTCCGACGAGCCGCGATCACCGCCGAACCCGCCTTCGCCGCGCACGAAGATCGACGAGCGCACCCGCCACAGCTCGGCGCCGGCGGCCTCATCTGATGACTGAGCGCGGGCGATGCCCTCCTGCCAGATCACGGCCGCCGAGCCCTTGTCCCAGACCTCGGTGAGCGTGGTGCTCAGCGTCGCCGAGCCGCTGGTGGGGATCGGGCCGGAGACCTCGACCGTCTGCGAGCCGTGGACGACCTGGGCGAGGTCGAGGTCGCAGCCGGGCAGGTCGAGCGGCGGCGGATCGGTCTCGTGGAAGGTGGGTACGACGACGCCGAAGCTCGGCAGCACGGTCAGCTCCGGCCCCTCCAGGGTCCAGCGCAGGTCGGTCGTGGCGCCGATACCGAGGTGGTAGAGCAGCACGTCCGACTCGGTCCACGAGAAGCTGCGGTCGGGCAGCCGCGCGCCGATTGCGGCGGTGGGGTCAATCGGCATCTGAGATGGCCTCCGCTGCGAGGTAGCCGAACACCAGCGCCGGCCCGATGGTGGCGCCGGGCCCGGCATAGGTGCGGCCCATGACGGCGGCGGACGCGTTGCCGGCGGCGTACAGGCCGGTGATGGGGGAGCCGTCGGGACGCAGCACGCGGGCCTGCTCGTCGGTGACCAGGCCGCCCTTGGTGCCGAGGTCGCCCGGGACGATCTTGACGGCGTAGAACGGGCCCTGGTCGATCGCGTGGAGCGAGGGGTTCGGTTTCACGGTCGGGTCGGAGTAGTAGCGGTCGTAGCCGCTCTCGCCGCGGTGGAAGTCCTCGTCGGTGCCGCTGCGGGCGAAGCCGTTGAAGCGGTCGACTGTCTCGGCGAGTGCCTCGGGAGGTACGCCGATGGCGTCGGCCAGCCCGGCGAGCGAGTCGGCCTTGTGGACCACGCCGTGCTTGTACCAGTGGCCGGGGAAGGGCTGTCGGGGCGACAGGCCGGCGAAGAGGTAGCGGTTGCGGTAGCGCTGGTCGATCACCATCCAGGACGGCACGTGGCCGGCGCCGCCCTGATCACGCGCGGCCTCGCCGTCGTACATCGCGTGCACGGCCTCGACGTAGGGGAGCGCCTCGTTCATGTAGCGGCGGCCGGCCTGGTTGACGATGATCGAGCCCGGCAGGTTGCGCTCGGCGAGGCAGAACCACGGGCCGCTCGGCAGCGGGATGGTCGGCCCCCACCAGGCGTCGTCCAGGAGGTCGGTGTCGGCGCCGGCCGCGATCCCGGCGAGGATCCCGCCGCCGGTGTTGTTGACCGAGCCCGTCGTCCAGTCGATCGAGGTCGGGTGGGGCTGGTGCTTCTCGCGGAGCTCGAGGTTCTTCTCGAAGCCGCCACTGCCGAGGATCACGCCGCGGCGCGCGCGCATCGGCCCGCGGGAGGTCTCCACGCCGACGACGCGGTTCCCCTCGATCAGCAGCCCGGTCAGGTCGGTCTCGTAGTGAACGGGCACTCCCGCGTCGACGAGGCCCTGGCGCAGCCCGATCGCGAGCGCGTTGCCCATGGCGTACATCCGGCGGCCTCGCAGCGTGCTCACCAGCCGGCTGGTCAGCACTCGGATCATCGTCAGGGGCCCGCGGACCGTGCGCAGGCCGAGGCTGATCTTGCGGAAGTCGGCCTGGGTGACGATCAGGTTGGCCGGCGCCTTGGTGTACGCCGGATGCAGCCGGTCGAGCTCGTCGCCGAGGAAGCGGGCGTCCATCGGGACCGGCTCGACGCTCCGGCCCCGGAGCCGGCCGCCGGGCGCCTCCGGGTGGTAGTCGGCGTACTCCGGCACCCACGCGAAGCGGACCGGCGTCCGCTCCCGGAGGAAGTCCATGACCTCGGGTCCGCGGTCCAGGAAGGCGTCCCGCCGGGCGGCGGGGACGACGGCGCCGACGATGCTCTCGAGGTAGCGACCGGACTGCTCGCGGTCGTCGGCGTCGACCTGTCCGGCGGCACGGAGCGCGTAGTTGCCGGGGATCCAGACGCCGCCCCCGCTGCGGGCGGTCGAGCCGCCGAACCAGCCGCTCTTCTCGATGAGGACGGTCTCGAGGCTCCGGTCTGCCGCGGCCAGGGCGGCGGTCATGCCCGCCCCGCCGGCACCGACGACGACCACGTCCACCTCGGCCGGCAGGTTCACTGGCGACGGGGACCCGCTCATGGCAGAAAACTGTAACAGGTTCTAGTATTGCGATCGTGACGCTCCAGGACGCCGTCGATCGGCTGGCCACCGCTCAGCGCGACCGCGTGCCGTGCGCCCCCGTGCGGGACCTGATCGGCACCGACGACCTCGAGGCGGCGTACGCCGTCCAGCAGGGCCTCGTGCAGGGGCGGCTGGCGGCTGGCGCCCGGGTGGTGGGCCGGAAGATCGGTGCGACGTCGGAGGCGGTGCAGCGCCAGCTCGGGGTGGACCAGCCCGATTTCGGCTATCTGCTGGACGACATGGATGTCAGCGACCACGGGACTGTCTCCATGGCTCCGCTGGTGCAGCCGCGGGTGGAGGCCGAGGTCGCCTTCGTGCTGGCGCGCGACCTCGACGACGACGAGATCACGCTCGACAGCGTGCGCGACGCGGTCGACGTCGCACTACCGGCCTTGGAGGTCGTCGACTCGCGGATCCTGGACTGGGACATCGGGTTCACCGACACCGTCGCTGACAACGCCTCCAGCGGGCTGTTCGTGGTCAGCAGGGAGGGACGTCGGCTCGACGAGTTCGAGCCACGCGAGGTGTCCATGTCGCTGACGATCAACGGGGAGGAGCGATCGTCGGGCACCGGGGACGCTTGCCTCGGCGACCCGCTTGAAGCGCTGCGCTGGCTCGCCGTGCAGGCGCAGCGGTTCGGCGACCCGCTGCGATCTGGCCACCTGATCCTGTCCGGGGCCCTCGGCCCGTTCGTGCCCTTCGTCCCGGGCGACCGGGTCGAGACGACCATCAGTGGATTCGCGCCGTTGAGCGTGACCTTCTCTGCCTGAGTAGTGGGAGTGATCCAGTGCTGACCGCCGCCATCGTCGGCCCCGGCAACATCGGGACCGACCTCATGCACAAGCTGCTCCGCAGTGCCAGAAATGGTGGGAGTATCGAGCCGCGCTGGATGATCGGCGTCGACCCCACCAGCGAGGGGTTGAAGCTCGCCGCCGACGCCGGGCTCGAGGCCTCGTACGAGGGCGTCGACTGGCTGCTCAAGCAGGACCAGCTGCCGGACCTGCTCTTCGAGGCGACCTCGGCGTACGTCCACCGCGAGTACGCACCCCGCTACGCCGAGGCGGGGATCCGCGCGGTCGACCTGACACCGGCCGCGGTCGGCCCGGGCGTCGTACCGCCCGTCAACGGCGAGACCCATCTCGACGCCGTCAACGTCAACCTGGTCACCTGCGGCGGGCAGGCCACCATCCCGATGGTGGCAGCCGTCTCGCGCGCCGCGCGGGTGTCGTACGCCGAGATCGTGGCGTCGGTGTCCAGCCGCAGTGCCGGCCCAGGGACGCGCGCCAACATCGACGAGTTCACGCGGACGACGGCGCGAGGCGTGGAGGAGATCGGCGGCGCCGAGGCTGGCAAGGCCATCATCATTCTCAACCCGGCCGAGCCGCCGATGATCATGCGCGACACGATCTTCTGCGCCGTCGACGAGGACGCCGACCGTGACGCCATCGTCAGGTCCGTCCTCGACATGGAGCGCGCGGTGCAGGAGTACGTCCCCGGCTTCCGGCTGCTCCAGGAACCGCAGATCGACGACCCGTCGCCGGCGACGCGAGGGCAGACCAAGGTGTCCGTCTTCGTCGAGGTCGAGGGTGCGGGCGACTACCTCCCGCCGTACGCCGGCAACCTCGACATCATGACTGCCGCCGCCGTCCGCGTCGGCGAGCACCTGGCTTCCGGAGGCACGCAGTGAACTCGCTCGCTCGCACCTGGAAGGACGCGCACGGGGGCGACCTCGACCTCCGGCTGACCGACACCTGCCTCCGCGACGGCTCGCACCACAAGCGGCACCAGTTCACCGCGCAGGAGGTGCACGACATCGTCGAGGCGCTCGACGCCTCCGGCATCCCCGTCATCGAGGTGACGCACGGTGACGGCCTCGGCGGCTCCTCGTTCAACTACGGCTTCAGCCGGACGCCGGAGCAGGAGCTGATCAGGATCGCGGCGTCGACGGCCACGCAGGCCCGGATCGCGTTCCTGATGCTGCCCGGCGTCGGCACCAAGGACGACATCCGCGCCGCCCAGGACAACGGCGGCGAGATCTGCCGGATCGCCACGCACTGCACGGAGGCCGACACCTCCGAGCAGCACTTCGCGCTCGCCCGCGAGCTCGGGCTGGAGACCGTCGGCTTCCTGATGATGTCCCACACCCAGCCGCCCGAGGTGCTGGCGAAGCAGGCGCGGATCATGGTCGACGCCGGCTGCCAGTGCGTCTACGTCGTCGACTCGGCCGGCGCCCTGATCATGGAGCAGACCGCCGACCGGGTGTCCGCGCTCGTCGCGGAGATCGGCGCGCGAGGCGGACGTCGGCTTCCACGGCCACGAGAACCTCGGCCTCGGTGTCGCCAACACCGTCATCGCCGCCCGCGCGGGAGCGACTCAGATCGACGGATCCGTACGCCGCTTCGGTGCCGGTGCCGGCAACACGCCGCTCGAGGCGTTCATCGGGGTGTGCGACAAGCTCGGCTGGCGCACCGGCGTCGATTTCCTCCGGGTCGTCGACGCCTCCGAGGACGTCATCCGCCCTGCCATGCCCGAGGAGTGCCGGCTCGACCGGATGACGCTGATGATGGGGTACGCGGGCGTCTACTCCTCGTTCCTCAAGCACGCCGGCAACGCCGCCGACCGCTACGGCGTCTCGGGTGCCCAGATCCTGCTCGAGGCCGGGCGCCGGAAGCTGATCGGCGGCCAGGAGGACCAGCTCATCGACATCGCGTTGATGCTGCAGGCCGAGGCGGGTCAGAGGTAGGGCTGCAGTGCTGGGACTGCCTCGGTGGCCACCTTGGCCGCGATGCCCTCGCCGATCGTGTGGAGCAGCCAGTGGTCGTCGCCTCTCACGAGCTTGGCCATCACCAGGCCGGTCTCGGGCGGGCCGGCAGTGATCACGAAGCGGGCGATCGGCTCGCCCTCCTCGTCGAGGAGGCGGCAGTAGGCCCGGTTCACCCACGTCAGGCTGTGGCCCTGGTAGCTGGTGACCACGACGAAGATGGCGTCGACGCGGTCGTAGACCCTCGAGAGCTCGACGGTCAGTGACTCGTCGTCGCCGTCACCCCGGCCGGTCTTGTTGTCGCCGAGGTGCGACACCGATCCGTCGCGGGTGGACAGGTTGTTGAAGAAGGCCAGGTCGAAGAGCTGGTCACCGGCGAACTGGAACGCCGAGGCGTCCAGGTCGATCTCCGGCCGGCCGCTCGCGATCGCGCCCGCGGTGGGGTCATGGTCCCACCCCACGCCGATCGTCACCTTGTCCATCGGCCGCCCATCGGCGGTGGTGAGGGGCAGAACCTGTCCCGCTGACAGCTCGATCACGCCGGTCCTTCCGTCGATGCTGCTCCGAACGTAGCCGAGCCGTGGAAGGATGCCCGGGCCCTCGACCCCTCGCCATGCCGACGGTTTCCCGCGGTCTCGACGATTCCCTGTGCGTGTGCGGTCAGGCCGGGGGCGACGACCCTGGGGGAATGGGCAGGCGCCCGGTCAACGTGAGCAGGTGGGTGCCCATGGGTGCGAGCACTTCGCGGCCGCTGCCGAAGGCCCAGCCGGTGTCCGTGGCCACGAAGCGGACGTCGCGCGGTGGCTTCCAGCGCCGGATCGGAGCGGGGGTGCCCAACACGCGGTCGGCGGCCGCGGCAGCCGCGTGTGGCGGGATCGGGTGGTCGACGCCGAGCGGGCGGGCAATGTCCTGGTTGTGCACCAGGATGTCGATCAACGGCTCGAGGTCGGTGATGAACACGACGCGTCGCCGCGAGCCGAGGAAGCTGCGCAGCTTGGCCACGATCTCCTCGTGGGTCAGCGGGCTGCGGAGCGCCGTGTCCCGCACGATCACGTCGTAGCGGAAACCCGCGCGGAGTGCCGGCCACAGGAGGTTTCGCACCGGCGTCTGGGCGAACGTGAGGTGCGCGCCAACGTCGCGCACGGTCCACCCCGTGCACAGGCTCGGCCGCTGCCAGTCCTGAGCGGGGAGCGACTCCAAGAAGTCGGCCATCCAGGCTCGTTCTGCATCGATGTGCTGCCACACGGTGTCGCTGTCCACGGTGGGCCACCTCTCCGTCACCAAATAGACAGGATTTCTGTCTAAGATGGCACGGTGACCAACCCTCGTCAACGGCCGGAGCTGGGCATCCTTCTCTTCGTCGCCAACCGCGCGCTGGAGCAGCGGGTGTTCGACGCCGTCGTGGCCGCCGGCATCACCGACATCACGATGGCGCAGGCGCGGATCGCGGCGCGGATCGCTCCGGACGGTTCGCGGGTCTCCGACCTCGCCGAGCAGGCACGGGTCACCAAGCAGAGCGCGGCGTCGCTGGTCGAGCAGCTCGAGAAGGCCGAGTACGTCGAGCGCGTGCCCGATCCCACAGATGGGCGAGCCCGCCTGATCCGCCTGACCCCGCGACTGCAGCGGGTCGCCCAGGTGGCGGACGCGGAGGTCGCGCGAGTGCTCGCCGAGTGGGCGGATCACCTCGGGGGAGACCGGCTCCAGCAGCTGCACGAGATTCTGCGCGACCTGCGCGGGATCACCGACCCGTGGTGGCACTCGTGAGAGCCATCCCTTCGACCGGAGGTGCACCATGCGATTCGATGTGACGACCGACGCCTCGCCCGGCCAGGTCCTTCAGGCGCTGACCGACTTCACCGAGCGCCGCCCGCGTATCTGGCACCGGACGCTGGACCCGAAGACCTACGAACTGCGCGAGCTCGGCGCCACCTGGGCCGTAGCGCGGGAGAGCACCGCACGCTCGCCGTTCTGGGTCGTCGAGCGCTACGACTGGTCCGATCCATCGCTGGTGCGGTGGTCCGACGTCGAGACCAGCTGGGGCGGCCTCGGCTCGGGCGAAGTGCGCATCGTTCCTGTCGACGGTGGCGGCAGCCGGATCGAGGCCCAGTGGACCAACGGCGGCGCCACGCGCAGGCGAGACAAGGTGTTGCTCTGGCTGCTTCACCGAGGGCCGATGCACCGCGTCATCGCGCGGATGTGGCGAAAGACCCTGGACGAGTACGCGCGGGCCTGACGCCCGGCGATCAGGTGCGGCTGGGGACGCCTGTGGACAGGTTCCAAGACCACCGAACTATGGACGGAAAGTGGTCCTAAACTGACGGAGGTGACCCGGGGGTTTCGAGGCTCGTCGCTGACCCTCCTCGCACCTCAACCACCGGGGCGGACGGCCTTGCAACTTCAACCGCCGCAGCGTGGGCTGCGATCATGTCGCCATGGGCAAGTCAACGCCCCCCTCGCCGTCGTTGGTCGCCAGGGAGCGAGAGCTCAGCGAGGTCGTGGAGTTCGTGGCCGGGGAGGGTGTCCCCGCGGCGGCGCTCGTCCTCGAGGGCGCGCCGGGGATCGGCAAGACGAGCCTGTGGGAGCTGGGGCTGGCTCGCGGCGTGGAGCGTGGGCTCAGGGTGCTGTCGACGCGAGCGAGCGAGGCTGAGACGGGTCTGCCGTTCGCGGCCGTCATCGACCTCCTCGACGGCGTCACCGAGGAGGAACTCGCGGGGGTCCCCGCGCCGCAGCTGCACGCGCTCAACGTGGCGATCTACCGCACCGAGCCCCTCGAACGGGCCGCGGAGCCGCAGGCGATCTCGCTCGGTCTGCTCACGGCCCTGCGGTTGCTCGCGGCCGACGACGAGCTGCTCGTGGCGATCGACGACGTCCAGTGGCTGGACCAGCCCTCGGACGATGCGCTGGCCTACGTCGCCCGCCGTCTGGGTGGAGAGCCCATCACCTTCCTGCTGGCCCGCCGTCCCGGCGCCCGTTCGGCCTTGGAGAACGCCGTGCCCGGAGAGCTGCGGTGGATCCAGGTGGAGCCCATCAGCCTGGGCGCGACACGTCACCTGCTCGCGGACCGGCTCGGGCTCCGCCTGCCGCACCACGTGCTCCGCCGGGTGTTCGACACGACCCTCGGCAACCCGTTCTTCACCCTGGAGGTAGGACGAGTCCTGGCGGGCCGCGACCTCGAGACCCTCGGGGAGGACGTCCCGGTGCCCGACCACGTGGAGGACCTGGTCGGCCTCCGCATCGCAGACCTGGATCCGGTCGTGCGCCAGGCATTGTTGGCCCTCGCCCTCGACGCGGACCTCCGGGTCGACCAGCTACGACTCCTGACCGGCCCGGGCGGCTTCGAGCAGGCCCTCGACGAGGGCGTCGTGCTGGCGGATGGGGAGCGGGTCCGAGCCTCGCATCCCCTGCTGGCGGCGGCGGCGAAGCGACACGCGACGGCCGGCGAGATCCGGGACCTCCATCGTGCGCTCGCCGAGGTCGTGACCAACGAGCAGCGCCAGGCCCTCCACCTGGCCATTGCCACGTTGAGCGAGGACGAGCAGCTGGCGGCGCGGGTTGCTGCTGCCGCGGACGCGGCAGCAGCGCGGGGCGCGCCCCGCCTGGCAGCTCAGCTCGGGACACATGCGCTGCGGCTGACGCACCAGGACTCCCCGGCGTACGTCCCGCGCCTGCTGGGACTGGGACGGCACCTGCTCGTGGCGGGGGAGAGGCAGCGCGTCACTGACCTGCTCGCAGGACCGGTCGACTCCCTGCCCGATCCGGGGGCTCGGGTCGCCGCACACCTGCTGTTGATGCAGGGCGCCGTGCGGCACAACGACGACATCCGCGCGCACTTGGACCAGGCGCTGGTCGAAGCCGGTGAAGACCCTGCGCTGCGCGCGCAGGTGCTGGCGGAGCTGGCCGAGAACGACGCGGTCGTCACGGTGGCGCAGATCGCCCGCGCCGACCGGCACGCCGCAGAAGCCGTCGCCCACGGCGGCCGGACCGAGGCGCACCGCCACGCTCTCACTGCCCACACGTGGACGCGCGCCCTGCGCGGCCAACCAGTCGCCGACCTCTGCGAGACCTACGCCGCGCTGCCCCGCGACCGCGTCATGGTGTCCCAACGGCCGGAGCGCATCGCCGGCCAGCGCCTGGTCTGGCGCGGGGAGGTCGAGGAGGCCCGGGAGCTGTTGACCTCGCTGCGGGTGGAGGCCGAGGAGCGCGCCGAGCCGTCGTCGTACGCCTTGGTGCGGCTGCACCTCTGTGAGCTGGAGCTCCGCATCGGCGCCCTGGACGATGCGCAGCGTCTGCTCGACGACTGGGGCGCCTCGGCCGACAACAGGCTTCTTCACTGGCCGATGTACGAACGCTGCCAGGCGCTGCTGGCGGCCGAACGCGGAGACGCCGACGTAGCTCGGCGCTGGGCGACCACGGCCCTCGACCGCGCGGAGACGGCTGGAGTGCGCTGGGACCAGCTCGAGACCCAGCGTGCACTCGGTCTGGTCGCCCTGCTCGAGAAGGACCCCGCGAAGGCCGTCGAGCATCTCGGAGCCGTGTGGGAGCACACGGAACGAGAAGGCGTCGAGGATCCGGGGGCCTTCCCCGTGGCACCGGACCTGGTCGAGGCGCTGGTGGAGACCGACGACCTGGACCGGGCTCACTCGGTCACCAGTCGGCTGGCCGCGCTGGCCCTCGCGCAGGAACACCCGTGGGCACGGGCCGGCGCACAGCGCAGTGCGGCGATGATCGAGCTGGCCGCTGCGTACGACGACCAGCCCGCCGATGCGCTCGAGGCGACGGCGGCGACGTACCGCGAGCTGGGGCTGGCCTTCGACGAGGCGCGGACGCTGCTCGTCCTGGGGAGAGCCCGGCGTCGCGCCAGGAAGTGGGGCCTGGCGCGGAGCACCCTCGAGGGCGCGGCGAGCGCCTTCGACGCGATCGGGTCGCCCGGCTGGGCCGCCGAGGCACGATCCGAGCTGGCGCGCGTGGGCGCCCGGCGGCCGACCTCCCCCGGTCTGCTCACCGCCACCGAGCACCGGGTCGCCGCCCTGGCGGTCGACGGACTCTCGAACAAGGAGATCGCCAGGACCCTGGTCGTGACGGTCAACACCGTGGAGTTCCACCTCCGGAACATCTACGCCAAGCTCGGCATCCGGTCCCGCATGCACCTCGCCGCTCGCCTCCAGGACGAGGGTGTCGGCCCACGGAGCTGAAGGACAGGACCTGGGGTGGACCGCCCCATTTCCTCGGGTGTTCCGTAGTTTCGGGCCACGGTCCCGACCGGCACGGTTGAGCCATGCCAGAGTTCCTCGTCGAGCTGTACGTCGCCCACGACGGCCACTGCACCGCGCATCAGCACCTCGAGCGCGCCGAACGGGCCACTGTCGAGCTGACCCATGAGGGTCAGCCGGTCCGGTGTGTCCGATCGATCGTCGTCCCTCAGGACGAGACCTGCTTCCTGCTCTACGAGGCGTCCTCCGCCGATGTCGTGGCGGAGGCGCTGAGCCGAGCCGGGCTCCGGCATGAACACATCTCGGCGGCCTCGTCCTCGGGGCCACGTCCACCCGTCGGGGGTGCGACCGCACCTCCCCACCTCATCAGGAAAGGCACCACCATGACCATCACCACCGACTACACCGAGCTCCGCGACAAGCAGCAGAAGGTCTGGAGCAGCGGGGACTACAACAAGATCGCCGCCCTCACCGTCCCACTCTCCGAGCACCTCGTCGACCACGTCGGCGTCGCAGCCCGGGTCGCGCGTCCTCGACGTCGCGACCGGGACCGGGCACGCGGCACTGGCGGCAGCCCGCCGCGCGGCCGTCGTGGTCGGCATCGACTACGTCGACCCGCTGCTCGACATCGCACGCCGCCGCGCCGTCGCGGAAGACCTCGAGGTCGACTTCGCCCAGGCGGACGCCGAGAACCTCCCGTACGCCGACGGGGCCTTCGACATCGTCCTGTCCGCGATCGGCGTGATGTTCAGCGCCGACCACGAGCGGGCTGCTCAGGAGCTGGCCCGCGTCTGCCGGCCTGGCGGCCGCATCGGCGTCGCGAGCTGGACGCCCGAGGGCTTCGTCGGCGGAATGCTCGCCGCGGTCGGCCGGCACGTCGCACCTCCGGCCGGCGCCCAGCCGCCGACGCGGTGGGGCACCGAGGCCGTGGTCGCCGAGCTCCTCGGCAACGAGGTCACCGACGTCCAGTCGGTGACTGCCACCGTGACCCAGCGGTTCGCTGACGCGGAGGCGTTCGCCGACCTGTTCCTCACCTACTACGGACCCACGTTCTCGGCAGCCGGCCGGCTCACGCCGGAAGGTCGTGAGGCCCTCAGAAGCGACCTGGTCGAGCTCGCGAACTCGTTCGACCGCGGCCAGGAGAACGGCCTGGTCGCCGACTGGGAGTACCGCATCGTGACGGCCACCCGTCGCTGACCCTGTTCCGTCCGCTGCGAGCGCCACCGACGGCGCTCGCGGCGGACCGGGCTCCAGAAGTCCACGTGTTCATCCACCACACCGAAGGTTTCACAACAGTCATGAATCTCCAGTACCAGTACCTGGCCGACGAGCACATCGGCTCGCGCCACCGCGAAGCACAACAGCAGCGACTCGGAGAGCAGGTCGTGCGCACGCGCCGGCTCACCCGCCGAGCCGAGCGGCTGGCGGACCGAGCCCGCCTGGCAGCCGACCGCCTGATGTGATGCTCCGTCGACATGACGAGGCACCATGTCCGCATGTCCCTCCCTACCCCCACGCTGCACACGGCCCGGCTGCGACTGCGGCCCTTCACCGCCGCGGACGCGGACGTCCTCTTCGCCTTGCAGAGCAACGCGCACGTACTGCGCTACTGGGACTCCCCGCCGTGGAGCGAACCAGCCCGCGCTGAGCGCTTCATCGCCGCGTGCCGCCAGATGGCGGACGACGGCACCGGTGCGCGGCTGGTCATGGACCGTTCTTCCGACGGAGCCTTCATCGGCTGGTGCGCGCTGACCGGGTGGAACCCGGACTTTCGCAGCGCGTCGCTCGGCTACTGCCTCGGCGAGGCGGCATGGGGCCACGGCTACGCGACGGAGGCCGCCCACGCCCTGCTGCAGTGGGCGTTCGACACCCTGGACCTGAATCGGGTCCAGGCCGAGACCGACACCCGGAACGTGGCATCTGCCCGTGTCCTGGAGAAGCTCGGATTCGTGCGTGAAGGAACGTTGCGGGAGGACTGCGTCGTGAACGGCGACGTGTCGGACTCGTGGGTGTTCGGACTGCTCAGGCGTGAGTGGCGACCGAGCAGAGCGAGTGCGCACCCCTGAATGGAACCCGTCTAGTCAGGCACGTTTCGGCCGTCGCTCATCGCAGTAGTGTCGGTGGGTGCTGACTACTTCTTCGTTACGCGCGGGCGCCACGGTCACGGCCGTGCTCGCATCGCTTGCTCTTGGGTATGCGGCGGCTCCGGCCAACGCTGACATCACGACTCGGTCCGGAACGTTGGACTCCTCCGACTCGGTCATGGACGTCGTCAGTATCGACGGCTCCGCCGACACGTGCGGCTCGCAGGGCACGACCGACGTTCACTACGAGGTCATCCCGTGGACGGCGCCGGTCAAAGGCAAGGTGGACTTCCGGCTCACCAGCACGCCGACCAACATGGCCTCGTTCTATGTCTACGACGGCCCCTTCGACCCGCTCAACGGTGCAGAGAACTGCCTCGCCGGCGACAACTCCGCAGACAACCCGGGCAACGAGAAGATCGTCACGCTGAATGTCGAGGACGAGAAGACCTACCGGTTGGTGGTCTTCGACGACACCTTCGGCCAGGCCGGTGGGTCCTACACGTTCTCGATCGAGATCCCCGGCGGGAAAGCGATCGACCCCGCGCAGGGCACCGGAGCGAAGTACGTCGCGTTGCCGAAGACCTTCTCCTGCAACGACCTGACAGCGACCGTCAAGTGGAAGGACAAGGCCAACCAGGTGAAGTCCGCCGTCTTCAAGGCCGGTCGCCGCACCGTGGCCACCCTCGGAGATCGGAAGATCCGGCCCGGCAGGTCGACGACGTTGGAGGACTTGCCCGGACAGACCAGAAAGCTCAGCGCCACGCTCAAGCTCAAGGGTGGCGGGAACGCCGAGGTCACACGGAAGTACACGCGCTGCTGACCATCGCGAGATCGCTGTTCGCGGGGCCGCACCCCGTGGCGTGATTGGGTCAACCAGAAGCCCGATCGGGCGTCCTACGTCAGTGACGACAGTCATGGACGTCGGGACGAAGGACGTGCGATGCGACGCGGGATGACCGTCCTCGTGAGCACGGTCGCTGCCATCCAGCTACTGGCGGGCTGCGCGACCACGAGCTCGCCCGCGCCGGCTTCGCAGACATCCGCCACCCGCGCCCCGGCGAATGGTGTCCCGGCGTTCGCTGAGAAGCCGCAGCGTCAGTCGGGCGGTGGGTCGGGCGAGGCGGCCCTGGTGCTCACCGACGTACGCGTTGCCGAGGCCGAGGGCTTCGACCGGATCGTGCTGGAGTTCAGTGGCACAGGCACTCCCGGTTGGGTCGTCAACTACGTCGACGATGCCGTGCTGGAGGGCAGCGGCGAAATGGTTGCTCTCGGCGGGAGCGCGATCCTGGTCATCCACGCCTCGGGGCACCACCTGGCCGGCGCCCGGCTACTACCGCGGTCCCAGCCGGATCACCCCAGTCAACGGCGGCGTCGTCGACGATGCCTACGTCGGCGGCACCTTCGAGGGCTACACGCAGGTCCTCGCCGGCATCAAGGGCGACCCCGTTCCGTTCCGGGTCTTCGCGCTCGCCGCACCCTCCCGCCTCATGATCGACGTGGTTGACGGAGGGCGCCAGGCTGACCCGTTGAATGGAGCGGTACCGATCCTCGGACCGTGGAACTCGGATGTCGAGAGGGGCGTCGAACCGCTGTGGCGACAACACTTCATGGAAGATCGGCGAGGGACCTGATGTGGGGGATGCTCGTCCTCGGACTGGCCTTCCAGATTGCCGGGTGCATCACCACGGTGGTGCAGGCTCCACGAACGGAACTGGGGGCTGCTGGGCCCGTTGAGACAGGTGACCGAACGCTGATGCTGGTCGGGATCCTCACGTTCGGTCTGGGCGGGGTGCTGTCCCTCGTCTCGGTGGTCGCGTTCGGTGTTCTCCTCGGGATGCGTGCTCACGCACGGGAGTGACCCGGCCGTAGCGAGGTGCGTCTCCTGACCCCGGTCACCACCGGCACAGCGTGACCGCTCATGCCGATGAGAGAGCGCCAGCTTCTCACCGCAGAGGGTCACCGAGCCGCAGCCGCGGAGCCGTGACTCAGCTCTCGGGAGCACTCGATCGCCCGCCATGGCGTCATCGCTGGCGGTCAGAGGCACACCGCGACGCCAGGCGAGGTGGCTGGTGGACGCCAGCCCTCAACTAATCAGCGGGAGAATGTGGTCCCTGATGAGCGTCCTTGACGCAGGTGTGTCGGACACCTTGGTCAAGGTCTGGCGGTACGAAGACGGAAGCGTGACGGGCGCTGTTCGAAGGTCACGCACCCAATCCACACCGACCCGGTGGCCGTCAGTTGACGGCTCGGTCACGACACCGATGGCTTTGACGAGCATCGTGCGGAAGTCGTTGTTCATCTGCTTCGCGACGAGCACGTCGCCGTGCTCCATGAGGTCGAGGTTCGGGGCCTGCTTCTGGTAGCTCGGGTCCGACTCCATGTTGTGCCAGCCCAAGACCCACTCACCCGCTTCGATCCAGTCGGCGAGCATCTCCCGTGCTCCGTCGCCATGCCAGCCACCGTGGATCGTCCCCACCATGAAGTAGTTGGTCATACGGGCATCACCTCGACACTCTCACCGGTCTCTGTGCAGAGTCGATGCTATCGGCCGGAATCGGGCGTACGGGTCGCCTCGCGAACGTCCGCAACTGCCGCGATGCGGTCGCGTCGGAGTGCAATCGCCCCACTCATGCTGCGCCGTCGTGTGGGCCAGCGATCAGCGCAGTCCGTCAGCCGCAAGTGGGTCAGTGACCGACCGCGAACGCCGATCGTTTGCGTACGCCCGGAGTGGCCAGCCAGCGAACACTAGGAAGGCGACGGCCACGAACAGCGCGTATTGCGGGAGGTAGTAGGCGAGGACGAACGCCAGCAGTAGGCCCGCGGCGACGCGCACGACTCGGTTGCGCCCGGTGAGGAGCCGGTGAGGTTTATCTGCTGGACGGCCGCAGTGAGTGCAGGCCGGGGCAAGGGTCGAGAGATCGTGACCGCAATCCACACAGTTCGTCAGAGCCACGAGGCGCACGATACGGCTCTACGGGAGGCGGCGGGCTGATTTCGGATCGAGGGTGATGATCTCGGCCGACGCGGATTCTCCAAGCACAGCAGCGAGGCGCTTGGTTCATACGATCAACCACCCACCACGCTTCACATCGGGCCCCGTCGCTGTCCGACAGTGTCCGCTCATGCTGTGAGGTCGAGCGGATTACCCTCGCGCCATGCTCTCGGAAGGCCAGGTCACGGCGGTACGTGGGGCCTTCTCGCTCGCCGGCTACGACAGGGACCTGCGCACCTTCCCGATCATGTCTGAGGATGAGCGCATTTCGTTCCCTCCCAAAGCGATGTCCTCGCGCGACGTGACATCCGGACGCTGGAGCAGGTTCTCCAGCAGGTGCTCGGACGCAAGTTGTGGATCGTGGACTCCATCGATGAGGACACCGTTCTGTTCGCCTGAGCCGCACGCTCATGCCGGCGCTCTCAATGAGTCATCGCAACACTTCCTGAATGTCGATGGGAGTGGTCGTGGTGGCGAGGCCGTTGAAGTTGTCGCCGGCAGAGGTCGATGAGGTCTGGACGCGGTGGCGTTCGGGTCAGGCCGTGAAGGTCCTGGCACGAGAGATGCGGGTCAACCCCTCCACGGTGCGAGACCTGCTGCACCGCACCGGCGGGATCCGACCGGCGCCGAAGCGTCGGTGGGAGGCGCGGTTGTCGCTGGCTGAGCGGGAGGAGATCTCTCGCGGGCTGGCAGCCGGGATGTCGTGTCGGGCGATCGCTGACCTGTTGGGGCGGGCGCCGTCGACGATCAGCCGCGAGGTGTTGGCCAATGGTGGGCGGGGGCGGTACCGGGCTGCGGTCGCGGACCGGGAAGCCTGGACCAGGGCGGCTCGTCCGAAGGCCACCAAGCTCGCCTCCACGCCGGCACTGGCGGCACTGGTGGCCGCCAAGCTCGAGCTCGACTGGTCCCCGGAACAGATCGCGGGTTGGCTGAAGGTGACCTTCCCCGATGATGGAGCGATGCAGGTCTCGCACGAGTCGATCTACCGGTCGCTGTTCGTGCAGACCCGCGGTGGCCTGCGCAAAGAGCTCACCGCTCACCTACGCACCGGGCGGGCCACCCGCCGTCCCGCGGGTGCTCGGCAACCCGACGGCCGTGGCCTACGGCCCGGGATCATGCACATCTCCGAACGCCCGGCCGAAGCCGCCGACCGGGCCGTCCCGGGCCACTGGGAGGGTGACCTGGTCTTCGGGCGCGCGCATGAGTCCGGTCGCGACCCTAGTGGAACGCTCGACCCGGTTCGTGATGCTCGTCGCGCTCCCGGACGGCCATCGCGCCGACCTGGTCGCCGAGGCGTTGGCCGCGAAGATCACCACGCTCCCAGCTGCGCTGACCCGTACGTTGACGTGGGACCAGGGCCACGAGATGGCCGCCCACGCACGGTTCACCGCGGCCACCGGGATCGCGGTGTACTTCTGTGATCCCAAGTCGCCTTGGCAGCGTGGCAGCAACGAGAACACCAACGGGCTGCTGCGCCAGTACCTACCCCGACGGCTCGACTTCCGCACCCTGACCCAGGCCGACTTCGACGCCATCGCCGACCAACTCAACGGACGACCTCGACAGACCCTCGGCTTCAAGACACCATCACAAGCACTAGCCGAGGTGTTGCACTGACCGCCTGAGCCCGCACCGCTGATCGGGCATGCAGCGATCGGGGCGAAGCGCGGCCAACGGGAAGCCGACTGCAGGAACCGCTCGTGTCGCTCACGTTCGCCTGGAGAACGCCACTTTCCCGTTGGGACCCGCCTTGAGCTGGTAGCGGCGGTCGTGGGCGAGGGTGTGGTGTCTTGCGCAGAGGAGGCGGCCGGTCTTGACGTCGGTGTTGCCGTCTCTGCTCCAGGGTTCGTCGTGGTGTGCGTGGCACATTGCTGGGGGTCGGTCGCAGCCCTCGGCGGTGCAGCCGCCGTCGCGCACTCCCATCGCGATCCGCTGGGCACGGGTGTGGAAGCGACGCTTACGGCCGACGTCGAGGGGTTCGGACTTGCCGCCGAGCACGACCGGGATGACTCCGGCCAGGCACGCCATCCGCCGCGCCTCACCCGCGGAGATGCGGGTGCCGTCACAGAGCCCGGCGGCCTTCAGGCCACCCATCAGAGTGTCCAGCTCGATGGTGACCACCACGGTGGCGGCACACCCGCCGGCGGTCGGCACCGTCGACTCGGGGCGGGTCTCGATGTACTCCATGAACGCGAGCCCGATCTTGTGCTTGGTCAGCAGGTCGGCGGGGCGGTCGGGGTGACGGGCCGGGGCCGCGATCGCCATCAGCGCCTTGCGGAGCATCGACCCGTGCAGCGAGGAGATCGTGAACCGGCCATGGCACTTCCCGTGCCCGTCGTCGGACATGGTGAACGAGGCCGCCGCCCGGGCGGCGGCCTCCTCGTCCTCGAGCCGACGGGCCTCCTCGGCATCAACCTTCTCGGGGGCGGCCACCTCCAGCAGCCGACGTCCCATGATCCGCAACGCCTTCGCATCGTGGTCACGGGCCTCACCGAGCAGGAACGCCTCCGCCTTCTCCACCGTCGTCGGCGTCCACCAGGTCGGCGGGGAGGGCGTCGACGGCCTCGACGATCACGTGCGCCTGCTCGACATTGATCTCCGCCGCGGCCAACGCGGCGTCGACGGCCGCGTGCGCGGCCTCCAGCCGAGCAGCCAACCGAGCCGCACGATGAACCGCCGGCCGCGTCGTACGCGTGGTGTGAGCCAGCCAGTTCGCCGCCGACGTCGCCCCCACCGGCGTACCCACCTCGACCCGCTCCGCATGCGACAGCAGCTTCAGCTGCAGCTGCGCCACCTGCGAGGCCAGCCGCGTGACGTCGACCAGCGCCCTCTCGGTCTCGGCCGTGGACATCGACCACACCGGCGTCTGAGAGACCCCAGCCAACTCCCCGCGCACCACGTCGACGGCGGCCGCCACCGGGTGCATCGAGTCGTCGTACTGCGCTGTCATGGCCTCACTCAACCACCCACCACCGACACCGATTCGGCTCCTGTGGACAACCCCGAGAGCCCCGGAAATGTGGACGGAAAGTGGCTCCAAACGAGGCGAAGTTGCCCCGGGGGTTTCGAGGCTCGTCGCTGGCGCTCCTCGCACCTCAACCACCGGGGAAGCCCTCGGACTCTCGACAGGCGGTGGCGTCCTGACGAGGATGACGTGGCATGACAGTCGACCTGTTCGCCGGCGTACCCGTGAGCGACTACGAAGCGGCCGTCAGCTGGTTCGAGAGGCTTCTGGGTGAGCCGGCGAGCTTCCAACCGCACGACACCGAGTCGGTGTGGATCCTGGCCGAGCGCCGCTCGGTCTACGTGGTCCTGGCAGCGGACCGGGCGGGCGGTGGGTTGGTCACCGTGATGATCGACGACCTCGACGGGTTCATGGCGGCAGCGGGAGAGCGCGGCGTCGAGCCCGAGACCGTCGAGGACTACGGCAACGGCGTCCGCAAGGCGGTCTACCGGGATCCGGACGGCAACGAGATCGGCGTCGGCGAGGCACGGGCCACCTGAGGCGCGGCCAGGGTTAAGCGGTTGCCGGTGTCAGTGGGCGCTGACACGGTGGAGCCATGGCCTCTCGCACCTCCAACTTCTGCATCGACGCCCATGACCCCGCCTCACAGGCGCGATGGTGGGCGCAGGTCCTCGATGACTTCGCGCTGCCCTCCGAGGCTGATCAGCAGGAGTGGGACGACGAGTGCTGGCTCGTGGGGCCTGACGAGCGCGAGATGATCTTCCTGAAGGTCCCCGAGCCCAAGACCGTCAAGAACCGGATGCATGTCTGCGTCCGCCCCACTGACCGCACGCGTGAGGAGGAGGTCGACCGGATCCTCGCCCTGGGCGCCGTCATGGTCGACGACCGCCGCGCGGGTCCGGAGCGCGGCTGGGCAGTGATGGCCGACCCCGAGGGCAACGAGTTCTGCGTGTTGACCCGCTACGAGCCGGGGCGTGACGATGCCCGAGACCCCGAAGGAGATGCTGGTCCGCTACCTCCAGAACGTGCGCGAGGCGGCGTTGTGGAAGCTCGAGGGCGCCAGTGAGTACGACGTCCGCCGGCCGCTGACGCCCACCGGGTCGAACCTGCTCGGGATCGTCAAGCACCTCGCGAGCGTCGACCTCGGCTACTTCGTCTCGAGCTTCGGTCGCGAGCTGCCGGTCGCGCTGCCGTGGCACGAGGACGACGCCGACCCCAACGACGACATGTGGGCCACGCCCGACGAGTCCCGCGAGGACATCGTCGGCCTCTACCGCCTCGCCTGGCAGGAGTCCGCGAAGACGTTCGACGAGCTGGAGCTCGACAGCGAGGGGCACGTGCCGTGGTGGCCCGCCGACCGCAACCCCGTCACCCTCCACCTGCTGCTGGTCCACATGATCACCGAGACCAGTCGCCACGTCGGCCAGATGGACATCCTGCGCGAGAACGTCGACGGCGCCGTCGGTATGCGGCCGGCCGCGATGAACCTGCCCGACGACGACTTCGACTGGCCGGCCTACGTCGCGCAGGTGGAGGCGGCGGCCGGCTCGTTCCGCGACTCCGGGCAGGGCTGACACCGCAGGATCGGTGCCATACTCGCCAGATGACTCCCGCGCGGACGGGGCAGGACATCCTGGAGGGCACGCGGGCGCTGGAGCAGGCCGACTGGGCTGCCGCGCGCGTGGCGTTCGAGGCCGCCCTCGCGCAGGGCGAGGCCGACGAGGGGCCGTGCTTCGAGGGGTTGGGCCTCGCGCTGTGGTTCGAGGGTCACACCGAGCGGGCGATCGAGCTCCGCGAGCGGGCGTTCACGGCGTACGCCCGGTCGAACCGTTGCGACGACGCCGCCCGCGTGGCGGTCTGGGTCTCCCACCAGCACCACATCGGAGGACGACCGTCCGCCGCCCGCGGCTGGCTGGCCCGGGCGGAGCGAGCCCTCGAGGGCGCCGCTCCCGGCGTCGGGCACGGCTGGGTGGCGGTGGAGCGCGCCCGGCACGCGTCCGACGTCGAGGACAAGGTGGAGCACGCGACGGTGGCGATCGCGATCGCCCGGGAGTACGACGCCGACGATCTCGAGGTCTTCGCACTCAGCCTGCTGGGGCGCGCCGAGGTGAGCGCCGGGCGGCGTGAGCGGGGCCTCCTGCTGCTGGAGGAGGCGATGGCCTCGGCGACCGGTGGCCGGGTCCGCAACGTGCACACGCTCGCGGAGGCCTACTGCAACCTGGTCATGGCGTGCGCCGAGGCAGGCGACTGGGAACGAGCCACCGAGTGGTGCGAGCACGTCGAGGAGTTCGCGACCAGCCACGACACGGAGCCGCTGCTGGGTTCGTGCCGCGCTGTGCACGCCGACGTGCTGCTGGCCACCGGGCGCTGGCTCGAGGCGGAGCACGCCCTCGAAGCTGCCCTCAACCCGCACGAGCGCCACATCCCCGAGCTCAGTGCTCCCCGGATCGCGACCCTCGCCGAGCTGCGGGTCTACCAAGGCCGGTTGCGCGAGGCGGAGCAGATCCTGTCCGGGCGCGAGGAGCATCCCGCCGCCCTGCGTGCGCTCGCCCTGCTGCGGATCGCAGAAGGTCGTCCCGCCGAGGCGGTCGCCCTGCTCGAGCGCGGGCTCGCGTGCGTGGAGGGCGACGCGGTCCGGGGTGTACAGCTGCTGGCCGCCCTCGTCGACGCGCGGCTCGCGTGCGACGACCTCGCGGCGGCGGCGACGGCGGCCGAGGAGCTGGACACCCTCGCCGAGACCACGGGGATGCGGATCGGCAGGGCTCGCGCCGCGTTGGCCACCGCACGGGTGCTGCTCGCCACCGGACCGGCCGCAGGCGCCGCCGAACCGGCCCGACGGGCGCTGCGCGAGTTCGGCGAGCTCGCGATGCCGCTCGGCGCCGGCGAGTCGCGACTGGCGTTGGCCCGGGCGGTCGCCGAGGACCTGCCCGATGTCGCGGCCGACGAGGCGCGCACCGCGCTCGACGCGTTCCGCGAGCTCGGCGCCTCCCGCGCGGTCGACACCGCGACGGACTTCCTGCGCAGCCTGGGCGGCGGGACCGCCGGCCGACCCCGCGTCGCCGGAGAGCTGACCGCCCGGGAACGGGAGGTGCTCGACCTCGTGGCGATGGGCATGTCCAACGCGCGGATCGCGCACACCCTCAGCATCAGCGAGCGCACCGCCGGACACCACGTGAGCCGGATCCTCACCAAGCTCGGCGTCCACAACCGCACCGAGGCCGCGGCGTACGCCCGTCGGGAATAGGCATTTCTGCCGATGTGACAGCGACGCCGGTGGTTGCAGTCTGGAACCTCACCACCAACGGAGGGAACCACCATGACCCAGACCGCCGACGACCTCGATCTCAAGGCCCGCCACAGCACCATGTGGGCCTCGGGCGACTATCCCGCGATGGTCGAGACGTTCCTGTTGCCGCTCGGCCCGCGGCTGGTCGGCGCGGCCGGCATCTCGTCCGGCGACCGCGTCCTCGACGTCGCCGCCGGGACGGGCAACGCCTCACTGCCGGCCGCGGACGCGGGTGCCGCGGTGACCGCGAGCGACCTGACGCCCCGGCTGCTGGAGGCCGGTCGCAAGCGTGCCGAGGCAGCTGGCCTCGACCTGGAGTGGGCCGAGGCCGACGCCGAGCACCTGCCGTTCGACGACGCGTCGTACGACGTCGTGATGTCGTCGATCGGCGTGATGTTCGCGCCCCACCACCAGGAGGCGGCCGACGAGATCGTCCGGGTGTGCCGTCCGGGCGGAACCGTGGCGCTGCTCAGCTGGACGCCGGAGGGGATGCTGGGGGCGCTGTTCGCCACCATGAAGCCGTTCGCGCCGCCCCCGCCGCCGGGAGCCCAGCCGCCCCCGCTGTGGGGGAGCGAAGAGCACCTGCGCGGCCTGTTCGGTGGTCGGGTCGACTTCCACACGCTGGAGCGCGACGTCCTCGAGATCACCGCGTTCGAGCAGCCGCGTGACTACGGCGAGCACTTCAAGACGTACTACGGACCCACCATCGCCGTTCGGGCCAACGCCGAGCGCGAGGGCCGGGCCGACGAGTTCGACGCCGCCCTCGACGCGTTCTGCGACGAGTGGGATCTCGGCAACGGCGGGCCGGGGCGCTTCGAGAAGGAGTACCTGATCGCGATCGGCACCCGCGTCTGATCCGACCGGCATCCGAGGGCGAGCGGTGAACCCACCGCTCGCCCTCGCCCAAAACGAGAACGTGTTCTAGTATTGGGGCATGACCACGAGCCCCGTGCTGGACGGCGTCCGCGACCTGCTCCCGACCTTCCGCGACCGCGCGGACGAGGCGGAGCGGCTGCGCGTCGTTCCCGACGCCAGCATCAAGGAGCTGGAGGAGACCGGCTTCTTCCGGTTGCTGCAGCCGAAGCGGTACGACGGCCTCGAGGCCGACCCGGTCGACTTCTACACCGCCGTGCGCGAGATCGCCGGCGCGTGCGGCTCGACCGGCTGGGTCTCCAGCGTGGTCGGTGTGCACCCGTGGCAGGTCGCGCTGTTCGCCGACGAGGCGCAGCAGGCGGTCTGGGGCGACGACACCAGCACCCGGCTCAGCTCGTCGTACGCACCCACCGGCCGTGCCGTCATCACCGAGGGTGGCTTCACGCTCTCGGGCAAGTGGAGCTTCTCGTCCGGCTGCGACCACGCGACCTGGGTGCTCCTCGGTGGGCTCGTGCTCAACGAACAGGGCGACGTCGTCGACTTCCGGACCTTCATGGTGCCGCGCGAGAAGTACCAGATCGTCGACGTCTGGAACGTCGTCGGGCTGCGCGGCACCGGCTCCAACGACATCGTCGTCGAGGAGACCTTCATCCCCGAGGCGTTCACGCTGAGCATGGTCGACACGGGTCGCTGCTTCGGCCCGGGCCAGGCGGTCAACGACAGCGACCTCTACAAGCTGCCGTTCCACTCGATCTTCACCACCACCATCAGCACGCCGATCATCGGCATGGCCGCGGGCGCCTACGCCGAGCACGTCGAGATGCAGAAGGCGCGGGTGCGCGCGGCCTACGCCGGGGAGAAGGCCAGCCTCGACCCGTTCGCGGCGGTCCGGATCGCCCGCGCCTCCAGCGAGATCGACGCCGCGTGGGCGCTCACCATGAACAACATCCGCGACGAGCAGGCACTGGTTGCCCGGGGCGAGAAGATCCCGCTGTCGTTGCGGCTGAAGGTACGCCGCGACCAGGTCCTCGGGACCCAGCGGGCGATCGACGCGATCGACGCGCTGTTCGAGGCGTCCGGTGGCCGTGCGCTCGCCGAGGGCACCTACCTGCAGCGCACCTGGCGTGACGCCCACGCGGGCAGGGTCCACGCCGCCAACGACCCCGAGCGCGCGCTCCAGATGTACGGCGCGCACGAGTTCGGTCACAAGGTCGACCCCGGGATGTACTAGCCGATGAACAACAACATGGAGCAGCTGACCGCCAAAGCAGGTGACCTGACGCTGGCCTACTACGAGGCGGGTGAGGAGCGTGACGGGCGGCTGCCGCTGGTCATGCTCCACGGTGGCGGACCGGGAGCGAGCTCGTGGTCCAACTTCGGCCCGGCGCTGCCGCGGTTCGCCGCGTCGTACCGCACGCTCGCCGTCGACCAGCCCGGCTTCGGCGGCTCCGACAAGCCGCCGGTCGTGGGCAACTACTACCGCTTCGCCGCCGACCACGTGCTCGCGCTGCTCGACGAGCTCGGCATCGGCCGGGTCCACCTGCTCGGCAACAGCCTGGGTGGCGGTACGGCGATGCGGCTCGCGCTCAGCCACCCGGACCGGGTCGGCCGCCTGGTGCTCATGGGGCCGGGTGGACTGAGCCTCAACCTGTTCCACGCCGACCCGACCGAGGGCGTGCAGCGCCTGATGGACTTCGGCGCCGAGCCGACCCGCGAGGCGCTGCGCGCGTTCATCTCGACCATGGTCGTCAACCAGGACCTCGTCACCGACGAGCTGGTCGAGGAGCGGTTCGCGGCCGCCACCGCGCCGGGCGCGCAGGAGGCGATGCGCAGCATGGGCATGTCCTTCTGGAACCCCGAGACCGCCGAGGACGGCATGCTCTGGCGCGAGGCGCACCGGCTCCGCCGCCCCACCCTGCTCACCTGGGGGCGCGAGGACCGCGTCAACCCGCTCGACGGCGCCTTCGCCGCGCTCAAGCTCATCCCGCGCGCGGAGCTGCACGTCTTCCCGAACTGCGGCCACTGGGCCCAGATCGAGGCCGCCGACGCGTTCGCCGAGGTCTCGATCTCCTTCCTGGACCGTGATCTCGACAAGCTCGATCGCCGTGAGGTGGGACAATGATTGACCTGAAGTCGCTCGGCTACGTCCGGGTCACCAGCACCGATCTCGACCAGTGGCGCCACTTCGCCGGCAAGGTGCTCGGGCTCGGAGAGGGCCGCGGACCCGACCCCGCCCACCTCTACTTCCGCATCGACCAGGTCAGCGCCCGCCTCGTCGTCGTGCCGGGCGACGTCGACCAGCTCGCGGCCGCCGGCTGGGAGGTCGCCGACCACCGTGCCCTGCAGGAAGCGCGGGAACACCTCGCCAAGGCGGCCGTCGAGTTCGACGAGGCCACGCCCGAGGAGCTCGCCGAGCGTCGCGTGCAGGAGATGATCCGGTTCCGCGACCCGTGGGACAACGTCTTCGAGCTCTTCCACGGCATCACCTACGAGGCGCGACCTGTGGTCACGCCGTACGCCGCGCGCTTCGTCACCGGCGACCAGGGGATGGGCCACATCGTGCTCCCCGTGGGTGACGACGACGAGGCGCTGGAGTTCTACACCGACGTGCTCGGCTTCCGGCTGCGCGACTCGATGAGCATGCCCGGCGAGTTCGTCGGCAAGGAGCCCGGCACCAAGGCGTGGCTGCGGTTCTTCGGCATCAACCCGCGCCACCACTCGCTCGCGTTCCTCCCGATGCCCAACCCGAGCAAGTGCGTCCACATCATGTTCGAGGTCGACCGGCTCGACGACGTCGGCCGTGCTCTCGAGCGGGTGCGCAAGCACAAGGCGCCCGCTCTCGGCGACGCTCGGCCGGCACATGAACGACGAGATGATCTCCTTCTACGTCCGGTCGCCGGGCGGCTTCGACATCGAGTTCGGCACCGAGGGGCTCACCGTCGACGACCAGAGCTGGGTCGCCCGCGAGAGCACCGCGGTCTCCTACTGGGGCCACGACTTCAGCGTCGGTCAGCAGTGACAGACTCTCGTGTTGTGCCCGACAGCGACATCCCGGAAGGGATGAACCCCGACGCTGCCAGCACCTGGCCGAGCCGCGAGCTGATCGAGTCGTTCCTCGGCGGCGACCTCGACGTCGAGCTCTGGCCCGGCGAGACGATCCACGTCGACTCCGAGGAGGCCGCCGCGGCCGCCCGCCGGTACCGCGACGTGCTCGGGCGCTTCGCGAGCGGCGTCACTGTGGTCACGGCGCTCAGTCAGAGCGGAGGGGGTGGGGGAGCGCCGGTGGGGATGACCTGCCAGAGCTTCATGGCGGTCTCTCTCGACCCGCAGCTGGTGGTGTTCTCGCCGGCGAAGACTTCGCGCGCGTGGCCGCTGATCCAGCGCTCCGGCGCCTTCTGCGTCAACCTCCTCGCCGCAGACCAGGTCGACGTCTCCAACCAGATGGCCTCGCGGGGCGTCGACAAGTTCGCCGACGTGGCGTGGTCGCCCAGCCCCGAGACCGGGTCACCGATGCTCGACGGCATCATCGGGTACGTCGACTGCCGGATCCACACCGTCCACGAGGCGGGGGACCACTGGCTGGTCGTGGGCCGCGTCGTCGACCTCGCCACCACCGACGTGCCCGCACGGCCTGACCTTCCACGAGGGGCGCTACGGCTCGACGCAGTGAGACCCGTCAGACCAGGCTGGCGCGGTGCTCGGACGCGGTTCCGAACAGCTGCGCGAAGGCATGCGCGCGCTTGAAGACCAGGTGCGCCTCGTGCTCCCAGGTGATGCGCGATCCCGCCGTGGATCTGCACCGTCTCGGCTGCGACCTGGTCGAGGGCGTCGGAACAGTAGGCCTTGGCGACGGCGGCGAGGCGGTGGAGTCGCTCGGAGGTGCGGGAGTCGGGTGCGGCGACGTACGCCGCGGCCGCGTCGGTGGCGGCCCACGACGCGGACCGTGACATCTCGACCAGCACCAGCAGGTCGGCCATCCGGTGCTTGAGCGCCTGGAACGACCCGATCGGCCGGCCGAACTGCACTCGTTCCTTCGAGTAGGCGACCGTCATGTCGAGACCGCGCCGCATCGTGCCCAGCTGGACCGCCGTCGCGAGCGCGGCCGCGACTGACAGCAGGTCGGACGAGGGCGAGGCAGGTGCGTCGAGGTGTCCGAGCCGCAGTGTCGGGTCGAGTGCCTCGACGGACTCGGGACTGCCGGCCGCGACGGCGAGGTGGGCGCCGTCCGGCACGAGCACGATCGGGGCGTCAGGTTCGAGGACCAGGGGCGGCTCGAGGACGACGGTGGCCGTCTCACCCGCCGCGACCCGGGGAGCAGCTCAGCCTTCTGCTCGTCGCTGCCGTGCAGCAGGAGGGCCGCGGCGGCGAGCGTGGTCGGGAGCAGCGGACTGGGTTCGAGCGCGTAGGCGACCTCCTCCAGCGCCACCGCCGACTCGGCGAGCGAAGCGCCCGCGCCGTCGTACTGCTCCGGGATCGGCAGCGCGGTCACGCCGACCTGGTCGCACAGGGTGCGCCAGGCGTCGTCGCCGGACTGCTTGGCCAGCAGCGTCCGGACGACCTCGCGGAGCTCTTGTTGTTCGGCACGGCGCTCGTCCATCAGCTGTCCTTCCCGTCACGCCCGGAATCACGCATGGCTCCGCGCGTCCATGCCGGCCAGCGAGTCGGCACCGACCTCGGCGTTGTGGGCGTGCGCGGCGTGGTGCAGTCCGAAGACGGAGTCCATGCCGACCCGCATGCCCTGCGCGTCCTCCGCGTTGTTGACCGCCTTCTTGGCCAGCGCGAGACCGAGCCGCGGCATCTGCGCGATCCGCTCGGCCATGGCGAGCACCGTCGACTCGAGCTCGTCGGCGGGCACGACGTGGTTGACCATGCCCAGCTCGCGGGCCCGCTCCGCGGGGAACCGGTCGCCGGTGAAGAGGAACTCCTTGGCGGCACGCGGGTTCATCACCCACGGGTGGGCGAAGTACTCGACGCCGGGGATCCCCATCTTCACCACCGGGTCGGAGAAGAAGGCGTCGTCGCTCGCCACGATGTAGTCGCAGGACCAGGCCAGCATCAGACCACCCGCGATGCAGGCGCCGTGCACCATCGCGATCACCGGCTTGGGCACCTCGCGCCAGCGGCGGCACATGCCGAGGTAGACCTCGGACTCGCGTGCCCAGCGGCTGTCGACGCCCTGCTTGTCCGACGTGGTCCCAGTGGATGACCGCCGTGCGGTCGAAGGTCTGGTCGACGTCGCGGCCCGGCGTCCCGATGTCGTGGCCGGCACAGAAGTGCTTGCCGTTGCCCGACAGCACGATGACCTTGACCGCCTCGTCGTCGACGGCGCGCTGGAACGCGGCGTCGAGGGCATACGTCATCGCCGAGTTCTGGGCGTTGCGGTACTCGGGGCGGTTGAGCCGGATCCGCGCCACCGCACCAGTGACCTCGTAGTCGATGACGTCGGTCATGGCTGGCTCCTCAGTTCCGTTTTCAGCACCTTGCCGGACAGGTTGCGGGGGAGTGACTCCACCAGCTCGACCTGGCGGGGCACCTTGAAGTTCGCGATGCGTTCCTTGCAGAAGGCGATGACGTCGTCCGGCGTCAGCCCCGGTCGCGCGACGACGTACGCCTTGCCGACCTCGCCGAGCCGTTCGTCCGGTACGCCGACCACGGCGGCCTCGACCACGCCGTCGAGGCGGGCGAGGGCCTGCTCGACCTCGGCGGGGTAGACGTTGAAGCCGCCCGAGATGTACATGTCCTTGAGCCGGTCGGTGACCGTCAGGTTGCCGGCCTCGTCGATGGTGGCGACGTCGCCGGTGTGGAGCCAGCCGTCGGCGTCGATGGCGGCGGCGGTCGCCTCGGGGTCGTCGAGGTAGCCGAGCATGACGTGGTCACCGCGCACCAGCAGCTCGCCACTCCCGTCCGGCGCAGTTGCTCCGAGGGCGATCTCCATGCCCGGGACCGGCCGTCCACAGGTCGTGGCCACGGTCTCGGCATCGTCCTCGGGCCGGCACATCGTGACGACCACGGCCTCGGTCATCCCGAAGGCGGTCACGACCTGGTCGATCTGCAGCTCCTCCCGCATCCGTTCGATCAGCGCGACCGGTACGACGGCGGCGCCCGGTCACGGCGAGCCGCAGCGAGGTCAGGTCGAAGCGGTCACGATCGGGGGCGCTGAGCATCGACTGGTAGAGCGTGGGCGCGCCGGGGAAGACGGTGATCCGCTCCCGCTCGATCAGGTCCATCGTCTCCGTGACGTCGAACGTGGCAGCGGGTAGAGCGTGCAGCCGGTGAGCAGGCCGACCACGATGCCGATCTTGTAGCCGAAGGAGTGGAAGAACGGGTTGACCACCAGGTAGCGGTCGTCGGCGCGGACCCCGCCCAGCTCGGCCCAGGCCGCGGCGACGCCGATCGTCTGCCGGTGCGCACTCATCGCGCCCTTCGGCCGACCGGTCGTGCCGGACGTGAAGAGGATGTCGGCGACCTCGTCGGAGCCGATCTCGACCGGATCCATCGCTCCCGAACGCCCGTCCAAAGAATCGTTGGCTCCCGCACGGCGGTCGAGCTTGTCGAGACCCATCAGATCGACGACGCCGTCCACCCCCTGGGCTTCGAGGTCCTCGAGCTGGGTGCGGTCGAGGAAGCCGTCGTGCACGACCACGAGGCGGGCGTCGGCGCGGTCGACGACGTCGGCCACCTCGTGAGCGGTGTAGCGGCTGTTGAGGGGCACCAGCGTGCCGCCGGCCCACGTCACGGCCAGCGCGGCGACGGCCCAATCGACGCTGTTGGGTCCCCAGAGGGCGACCCGCTCGCCCGGCCGTAGCCCACGCTCGACGTAGGTCCGGGCGACGCCGGCGACGCGGTCACGGAGCTCCGCGAACGAGAGGCGGGCGTTGCCCTCGACGTAGGCCGGGGCGTCGCCGTAGCGCTCCGCGGCCGCCCCTACGAGGGCCGGGAGCGTCGGGGCCTCCGCCGAAACCAAGCATTTGCTTGGTAGGCTACCACCATGGCGACCCCGCAGACCCCCGAGGAGTTCCGGGCCGAGATCCGCAGCTGGCTGGAGGAGCACCGCGAGCACCAGCCGACCGCGGCGCCGGCTACGAGGAACGTCGCGCCTGGAACGTCCACCTCGCCGAGCACGGCTGGACCTGTGTCGGCTGGCCGACCGAGCACGGCGGCCGGGGCCTCGATCTGGAGCGGCAGGTGATCTTCCACGAGGAGTACGCCCGCTCCGGTGCACCCAAGCGGGTCAACCACTTCGGCGAGGAGCTGCTCGGGCCGACGCTGATCGCCTTCGGCACCCCGGAGCAGCAGCAGCGCTTCCTGCCGCCGATCGCGGCCGTGACGGAGTTCTGGTGCCAGGGCTACTCCGAGCCGAATGCCGGCTCCGACCTCGCCAACGTGCAGACGAAGGCGCGTCTCGACGGTGACGAGTGGGTGATCGACGGCCAGAAGGTGTGGACGTCGTACGCCCAGCATGCCCAGTGGATCTTCGTGATCGCCCGCACCGAGCCCGGCTCGCAGCGCCACCACGGGCTCTCCTTCCTGCTGGTGCCGATGGACCAGCCGGGGGTCGAGGTGCGCCCGATCCGTCAGCTCACCGGCGGCGCGGAGTTCAACGAGGTGTTCCTCGACGGTGCCCGCACGGCGTCCGACCTCGTCGTGGGGGATCCCGGTGACGGGTGGCGGGTCGCGATGGGCCTGCTGGGCTTCGAGCGCGGCGCCTCCACGCTCGCCGACCAGGTGGGATACGCCCGGGAGCTGGAGGCCCTGGTGGCGCTGGCGAAGGACAACGGGAGCTACGACGACCCGCTGGTCCGGGACCGACTGGCTCAGGCCACCGTCGGGCTCGAGGTGATGGGGCTCAACGCGGTCCGCGGCCTTGCCGCGGTGACCGCCGGCGAGGGCTCGGCGTCCGGCGGGGGCGCGGCCAGCATCTCCAAGCTGGTGTGGGCCAACTGGCATCGCGACCTCGGTGAGCTCGCCATGGTGGTCGCGGGCCGGGCCGCCCTCACCACGGGTCCGGACTACGCGATCGACCCGTGGCAGCGGCTGTACCTCTACAGCCGGGCCGACACGATCTACGGCGGGAGCGACGAGGTGCAGCGCAACATCCTGGCCGAGCGGGTGCTCGGCCTGCCCAAGGAGTCCCGACCGTGAGCACAGGGATGACGGCGTCCCCGACGTACGTTCCCGGTCACGGGCTGCTGACCGACAAGGTGGTCGTGGTGACCGCCGCGGCCGGAGCCGGGATCGGCGCGGCCGTCGCCCGGCGCGCGCTCGAGGAGGGCGCCCGCCATGTCGTGGTCAGCGACACCCACGAGCGGCGGCTGGGGGAGTCGCACGAAGCACTGGCGGGGGAGTTCGGCCCCGACCGCGTGACCGCGCGTGCGTGCGACGTGACCGACGAGGCCCAGGTGCAGGCGCTGGTCGTGGCGGCGGACGAGATGGGAGGCGTCGACGTCATGGTCAACAACGCCGGTCTCGGTGGCACTGCGTCCATCACCGACATGACCGACGAGGAGTGGGGTCGGGTCCTCGACATCACGTTGACCGGCACCATGCGGTGCGTGCGGGCCGCGAGCCGCGCCATGGTCGCGCGCGGTCGTGCCGGAGGGATCGTCAACAACGCCTCGGTCGTCGGCTGGCGCGCGCAGGAGGGTCAGGCGCCACTACGCCGCCGCCAAGGCGGGAGTGATGGCGCTGACCCGGTGCGCGGCGATGGACCTCGCGCCCCACGGCATCCGCGTCAATGCGGTGTCACCCAGCCTGGCGATGCACCCGTTCCTCGCGAAGGTGACCAGCGACGAGCTGCTCGCCGAGCTCGAGCAGCGGGAGGCGTTCGGCCGGGCCGCCGAGCCGTGGGAAGTCGCCAACGTGATGGTCTTCCTGGCGTCCGACTACTCGTCGTACCTCACCGGTGAGGTGCTGAGCGTGAGCAGCCAGCATGCCTAGGAGAGACGAGCTGTTGACGATCGCGGCGGACCTGTTTGCCGAGAAGGGCTACCGCAACACGACGGTCCGCGACATCGCCGACGCCGCGGGCATCCTGTCCGGCAGCCTCTACCACCACTTCGACTCCAAGGAGGCGATGGTCGACGAGATCCTGCGGACCTTCCAGGACGAGCTCTTCGGGCAGTACGACGAGATCCTGGCCTCGGCGGACGACCCGCGCCGCAAGCTGGAGCGCGTGGTCCGGGCCTCCTTCGAGGCGATCGACCAGCACCACAGCGAGGTCGCGATCTTCCAGAACGACGCGGCCCACCTCGGCACCCTCGCCGGCTTCGACTACCTCGCCGAGCGTGCGGAGCAGTCGCGCCAGGTCTGGTTGACGCTGCTGCGTGAGGGCGTGGCCGCCGGCGTGCTGCGCAGCGACCTGGACGTCGACCTCGTGCACCGCTTCATCCGCGACACCGTCTGGGTGGCGGTCAACTGGTACCGACCCGGCGGTCCGATGTCGGCGTCCACGGTGGCCGACCAGTACGTCTCGATCCTGCTGGAGGGGATCTCCGTTGAGTGAGGCCTTCCTCGTGGACGCCGTCCGGACGCCGGTCGGCAAGCGCGGCGGCTCGCTCGCCGGCATGCACTCCGCCGACCTCGCCGCCCACGCCATCTCGGCCTTGATGCGGCGCACCGGCGTCGACCCGGCAGCGGTCGACGACGTGATCCTCGGCTGCTGCGACACCATCGGCTCGCAGGCCGGCGACGTCGCGCGCACCGCCTGGCTGGTCGCGGGCCTGCCCGACCACGTCCCGGGCGTCACGATCGACCGCCAGTGCGGGTCGTCGCAGCAGGCTGTCCACTTCGCGGCGCAGGCTGTCATGTCTGGCACCCAGGACCTGGTCGTGGCCGGCGGCGTGCAGAACATGAGCGCCATCCCGATCTCGGCGGCGATGCTCGTCGGCCAGGAGTACGGCTTCTCGACCCCGTTCGCCGAGTCGCCCGGCTGGCTGGCCCGCTACGGCGACCAGGAGGTCAGCCAGTTCCGGTCGGCCGAGATGATCGCCGAGAAGTGGGACCTCGACCGCGAGGAGCTGGAGCGGTTCGCGCTCGCCTCGCACGAACGGGCCCGCGCCGCGATCGCCGAGGGTCGCTTCGAGGCCGAGATCGAGCCGGTTGCCCTCCCCGATGGGCAGAGCTTCCGACTCGACGAGTGCCCGCGTGACACGTCGCTGGAGAAGATGGCCGGCCTGGCGCCGCTGGCTCTCGGGGGCCGGATCACCGCGGCCGTCGCGTCCCAGATCAGCGACGCGTCCAGCGCGGTGCTGGTCGCGTCGGAGCGAGCGGTGTCCGACCACGGGCTGACCCCGCGGGCGCGCGTCCACCACCTGTCGGTCCGCGGCGACGACCCGGTCTGGATGCTGACCGGACCGATCCGTGCCACGGCGTACGCCCTGGAGAGGAGCGGACTGACCGTCGAGGAGATCGACCGGTTCGAGTGCAACGAGGCGTTCGCGCCAGTGGTGCTCGCCTGGATGCGGGAGCTCGACGTGCCCCACGAGAAGGTCAACGTCAACGGGGGTGCCATCGCCCTCGGCCATCCGATCGGCGCCACCGGCACCCGGCTGCTCACCACCCTGCTCGGTGAGCTGGAGCGCTCCGGTGGCCGCTACGGGCTGCAGGTGATGTGCGAGGGCGGCGGCCAGGCCAACGTCACCATCGTCGAGCGCCTCTGAAAAGCAGGTGCGTCCTCATCCGCGCGGAGAGGATGCTGGGTGGGTGCAGCTGCGGGAGTTCGAGTGGGACGACGCGGCGTCGGTCGAGGCCTACGTCGCGATCGAGAATGCCCGGTCGACGGTCGACTCCCCGTGGGAGCACCCCCTGACGCCGTACCGGCTCGCGATGTCGATGCGGTACGGATGGGACGGCGAGCCCGCCCGACGGTTCCTGGTCGTCGAGGACGGCAGGGTCGTCGGGACTGCCGCCGTGAGTACCTCCGAGTGGGACAACCTGGACCTCGCCTGGCTCGGCATCACCATCCACCCGGACCACCGCCGTCGCGGGGTCGGCACCGCCGCCCTGGCTGCTCTGCACGAGGAGTGCCGCCGCATCGGCCGCCCCCTGGTGGGCATGGACGGCTGGGACAGCAAGACGACCCTTGGCTTCGCCGCGGCCTCGGGCTACGAGAAGAAGTCGCAGGCCATCAACCGGCGGCAGGACCTCCACGAGCTCGGCGCGGAGTTCTTCGAGAAGGCGTACGCCGAGGCGGAACCGTTCGCCCACGACTACGAGCTGGTGCGCATCGCCGGCCGCAGCCCCGACGACCTCCACGAGCAGCTGGTCACCGTGACCGACTCGATCAACGACTCCCCGCTCGACGACCTCGAGATCGAGGACGAGGTGTTCTCGGTCGAGCGCCTCCGCGCCTTCGAGCACGCGCAGATCGAGAGCGGCAACCGGCTCTACCGGGTGGTCGCGCGGCACCGCGACACGGGCGAGCTGGTGGGCCACACCGTGGCGACGGTCGATGTCGAACGCCCCGAGATCGGCGACCAGGAGGACACCACCGTCGTGCGCGAGCACCGCGGCCACCGGCTCGGACTCCTGCTCAAGTCCGACCTCTGCCGCTGGCTCGCTGTGGTCGAGCCGCAGCTGCGGACGCTGGACACCTGGAACGCCGAGTCGAACGACCACATGATCGGCGTCAACGAGCGGCTCGGCTACCGGCCCGTGGGACGGGTCCTGGAGTTCCAGCGGCGGATCTGAGTGACTCGCTCAGGCGAGAGCGGCGGTCGCGGCGCGCAGCTGCTCGGCGGCCTGGGCGACGATCCGGTCGATCAGCTCCTCGCACGACGGCAGGTCGTCGATCATGCCGACCACCTGGCCGGCGGCCAGCACGCCGGCCGTGGTGTCGCCGTCGACCAGCCCGGCCTTGAGCAGCATGGGGGTGTTCGCGGCGAGGGCGACCTGGCTCAGCGAGCGCTCGCCGGTACGGCGGAGCCGGACCCCGTCCCGTGCCAGGGCGCGCCACGACATCCCCGACTCACGCTTGAGCTCCAGCGTCCGGCGCGCGGTCGGGCCCAGTCGGCGCAGCGCGGAGGTCTCGTGGAGCTCGTCGACCAGCGGCGTGCGCAGCATCCGGTGGGGCATGCCGTCGACCCGGTCGGTCACCACCGTCCCGGTGAGGTCGTGCCCGAGGTAGAACCGCTTCACCTCGTCCGGCACGGCCGAGTCGCTGGTGAGGAGGAACCGCGTCCCCATGCCGACTCCCGCCGCGCCGTACGACAGCGCGGCTGCGAGACCACGGCCGTCGAAGAAGCCACCCGCTGCGATCACCGGGATTTCACTGTGTGCATCGGAGAGGGAATCGAGTACGGACGGGAGCAGCAGCGTGGTCGGGACGGGGCCGGTGTGGCCGCCGCCCTCGCCGCCCTGCACCATCACTGCGTCCGCCCCCCAGCCGGCGACCTTCACCGCGTGCTTGGCGGCGCCGACGCTGGGGATCACCACGACCCCGTGCTCCTTGAGACGGTCGATCAGCTCGGGCCTGGGTGCCAGCGCGAACGACGCCACCTTGACGCCGTGCTCGACCAGGAGGTCGCAGCGGGCCGGCGCGTCGGCGGCGTCGGCGCGGAGGTTGACGCCGAACGGTGCGTCGGTGCGCGCCTTCACCTCGACGATCGCGGCCTCCAGCTCGGCCAGTGACATGGTGGCGGAGGCGAGGATCCCGAGGCCGCCGGCGTTGGCGGTGCCGGTGACCAGGCGCGGCCCGGACACCCAGCCCATGCCGGTCTGCACGACCGGGTGGCGGCAGCCGACCAGGTCGGTGAGCGCCGTACGCAGCACCTGAGGTGTGGTCATGCCGTGACCTCGCGATCCCGCAGCCCGCGCGGGTCGAGCACCTCGCGGATCAGCACGAGCTCGTCCATCCGCGGCTCGCGGGTGGTCGGTACGTCGTCGGCGATCCCGTCGGGAACTGCGAGCTCGAAGCCGGTCGCGACGCGGACGTCGTCGACCGTGACGCCGGGGTGCACGGACAGCAGCCGGACCGTGTCGTCGGGTCCGCCGACGTCGAGCACGGCGAGGTCGGTGACGATCCGGTGGAGGTCGTGGAAGCGGTCTGCGCCGGCCTCGCGGGCGCGGGCCGGGCCGACACCGGAGACGACGTCGACCTGCTCGACGAAGACGCGGGGGGAGTGGCGCGGGACCCAGTAGGAGGTGCGGTTGTTGACCGTGTTGCCGGGTGCGCCGCGGACGCCGAGCAGCTGCCGGTCGGGCCGCGTCCAGTCACCGATCGCGGAGATGTTCTGGTTGCCGTGGCGGTCGAGCTGGGAAGCGCCCATCATCACGTGGCGCCTGCCCCAGGCGACGACGTCGAAGACCCGGCGGAAGGGGATCCAGCCCTCGACGACCTCGTCGGAGGAACCCAGCGGCGGGACGCCGGCCAGGAAGCGCGACTCCCCGTCCGAGATCACCAGGTCCGGGTTGGACGGTGAGCTTGCAGAGCCGGACGCCGAGCGTCGGCAGCGTCCCCATCGGGCTGGCGAAGATCTCCCCGTCGTCGGCGAACGCGTCGGCGATGGCGGCAGCGCACACCTCGGCCCTCGTGGCGCCGCTCATGCCCGCTCCTCCGCGAAGCTGCGGACCGCGGCCTGGTAGGCGGCCTCGTCGCCGGAGAGGAACCGCTGCTCGAAGGCCGACCATTCCTCGTCGTCGGACGCCGCCGCGGCGTACGCCTTCTGGAAGCGTTCGTCCCGCTCGTAGTCGGGCGTGCAGGTCGTGAAGTGGGCGCCTCCGGGCGTCTCGACGACGCCGTCGACCATCATCCGGCTGAGCAGCAGCCGCTGGACCGGGGCGTCGACGGTCAGCCCGGCGGTGTCGACGACCTGCTCGACGGAGACAAAGGCGCGCCCGCCCGATGACTGGGCGGCCAGGCAGAACAGGTCGTCGAAGTAGGGGTCGGGGCCGAGGTAGGTCGCGTTGCCGTGGCGGTCGGCGCGGTTGAGGTGGACCAGGGCGACGTCGAGGTCGAGGGCGGGTACGGCGACCAGCTCCTGGCCGTCGTCGTACGGCGAGCGGACGGTGCGCAGGTCGGGGTGGTGGGTCATCACGTCGGAGCCGAGGCCGGCGCGCATTGGCAGGAACGGCAGCCGCTGGGCGGCCGCGCGGAGCCCGGTCTGCAGCATGCCCTCGTCGAGCTCGACCAGCTCGGGGATGGTGCCGGCCTGCCGGGCGTGGGCGAAGTTCGGCTCGATCGGGACCGTGTCGAGGGAGACGAAGGCGAAGACGAGCCGCTTGATCCTGCCGGCGCGGGCGAGCAGCCCGACGTCGGCGCCGCCGTACGACACGAGGGTGAGGTCGGTCAGGTCGGAGCGGAGGATGCCGCGCACCAGCGCCATCGGCTTGCGGCGCGGACCCCAGCCGCCGATGCCGATGGTCATGCCGCTCTCGAGCGTGCCGACGACCTCGTCGACGGTCATCCGCTTGTCGCGGGGACTGCTCACTGGCCGAACCTCTCGCGCAGCTCGTCGGAGACGCCGGCCAGGTTGAGCTCCATCGTGAAGCCCTGCTCCATCCGGTAGCTGCGGTTGACGTCGACCGGGTCGATCGCGTTGAGCGCCTCCTTGGCCATCCGCATCACGCGCGGGTCCTTGGCCGCGATGTCGCTGGCGACGGCGAGTGCCATGTCGTCCAGCTCGTCGCGCGGGACGACGGCGAAGACCGAGCCGTGGGTGTGGAGCTCGGCCGCGGTGATGGTGCGGCCGGTGAAGTAGAGGGTGCGCATCAGGTGGGGTGGGACCAGGCGGGCGAGGTGGGTGGCCGCCCCGAGCGCCCCGCGGTCCACCTCGGGGACGCCGACGTACGCGTCGTCGCTGGCGACGATGACGTCGGCATTGCCGATGAGCCCGACTCCGCCGCCGAGGCAGAAGCCGTGGACGGCGGCGACGACCGGTACGGCGCACTCGTAGACGGCCTTGAACGCCGCGTAGCAGCCGCGGTTGGCGCCCAGCAGCGCGTCGAACCCCTCGCTCCGCTGCATCTCCTTGATGTCGACGCCGGCGTTGAAGCCCCGACCTTCCGCCCGCAGCACGACCACGCGGGTCTCGCGATCGGCGCCCGCCTCGTCGAGCGCGGCGGCCAGGTCGAACCAGCCCTGCACGGTCAGCGCGTTGACCGGGGGCGCGTCCATCGTCACGACGCGGATCCCGTCCTCGCGTGTCTCCGCAGAGATGGTCATGGGTGCCTCCCGAACAAACCAAGCATTTGCTTGGTAGCCTAGCAGCCATGAGTCTCGCCGTGGACCTCGCCGGCCGGGTCGCCCTCGTCACCGGCGGCACCCGGGGCATCGGCGCGGGCATCGTCGCCGTGCTGCGCGAGAGCGGCGCGACGGTCGTGACCTGCGCCCGCTCCGGATCCGACTACGACTGCGACATCCGCGACCCCGAGGCGGTGGCCACGCTCGTCGAGCGGGTGCTCGCCGAGCACGGTCGGCTCGACCTGCTCGTCAACAACGCGGGCGGGGCACCGGCCGCCGATGCCGCCACCGCGTCTCCGCGCTTCCACGAGAAGGTCGTGGCCCTCAACCTGCTCGCCCCGCTCCACGTAGCCCAGGCCGCGAATGCGGTGATGCAGCGCCAGGCCGCGGGCGGGGTGATCGTCAACGTCTCGTCGGTCGCGGCAGCCCGGCCGTCACCTGGCACCGCGGCGTACGGCGCCGCGAAGGCCGGACTCGACTCGCTGACCCGGTCGCTGGCGATCGAGTGGGCACCTCGCGTGCGGGTCAACGCGATCGACGTCGGCATGGTCCGCACCGAGCAGACCGACGACCACTACGGCGGACCGGACGGGCGTGGCGCGGATCGAGGAGACGATCCCGCTGGGCCGGATGGCCACGCCGGCCGACGTCGGGAACGCGGTGGCCTTCCTGGCCTCGGACCTGGCGGCGTACGTCTCTGGCGCGACGCTCGAGTGTCACGGAGGCGGAGAGCCGCCGGTCTTCCTGAGCATGAAGGAGCAGCAGTGAGCGGACTTCTGGACGGCCGGGTCGCGATCGTGACCGGCGCCGGCCGCGGCATCGGCCGCGCCCACGCGCTCGAGCTGGCACGGCACGGTGCCCGGGTCGTGGTCAATGACGTCGATCCGGCGGAGGCGGCCGCGGTTGTGTCGGAGATCGAGTCGGCCGGTGGCGCTGGCCGCGGTGAACAGCGCGGACGTCGGGGACTTCGCCGAGGCGGAGGGGATGGTGCAGCAGGCGATCGAGGGCTTCGGAGCGCTCGACGTGCTGGTGAACAACGCCGGTTTCGTCCGCGACCGGATGCTGGTGAACGCGACCGAGGACGAGTGGGACACCGTGATCCGGGTGCACCTGAAGGGCCACTTCGCGCCGCTGCGGCACGCCGCGGCGTACTGGCGGGCCGAGTCCAAGGCGGGCCGGCAGCGCGCCGGCTCGCGTCGTGAACACGTCGTCGGGGGCGGGCTTGCAGGGCTCGATCGGGCAGGCGGCGTACTCGGCCGCGAAGGGAGGGATCGCGACGCTGACGCTGGTGGCGGCCGCCGAGCTGGGCCGCGTGGGCGTGACGGTCAACGCGATCGCGCCGGTGGCCCGCACCCGGATGACCGAGGGTGTCTTCGGTGCCGACCTGCCGGACCCCGAGGACAACTCCCCGGTGGTGGCGTGGCTCGCCTCGGAGGCCTCGGGGCACGTCACCGGACGGGTGTTCGAGATCGAGGGCGGGGTGCTCACGCTCGAGGACGGCTGGCGGCACGGGCCGTCGCGCGACGCCGGACGCCGGTGGGAGGCGACGCGAGCTGGGCGCCGTCGTCGACGAGCTGGTCGCCGAGGCCCCCACCCCCGAACCCGTCTACGGAACCTGAGGCAACCCGCTGACGTTGTCGAGCGGTTGTCGAGACCAGCCACCGCACCCACGAAAGGGTGGTCTCGACTCATGCAGTTGGTCGAGCAGCGAGCGCAGCGAGCGCCTGTCGAGACCAGCCACCACACCACGAGGGGGGTCTCGACTCATGCAGTTGGTCGAGCAGCGAGCGCAGCGAGCGGTTGTCGAGACCAGCCACCGCACCCACGAAGGGTGGTCTCGACTCGCCCTCGCCTAGCGGCTCGGGCGGCTCGACCAACTACCCACCGCACCACGAAGTTGGTCGAGAGGAGCCGCAGCGAGCGGTTGTCGAGACCAGCCACCGCACCCACGAAAGGGTGGTCTCGGTCTCCGCCCTCGCCTAGCGGCTCGGGCGGCTCGACCAACTACTCAACGCGCCTCGACCAGTCAGTTCTGTGCCCAGGAATCGGGGTGACGTCCTTGATGGGTACGAACTGCCCGGTCAGCGGGTTGTCACAGTCGCTCGATGATGGTGCCGGAGGCCTGGGCGCCGCCGGCGCACATCGCGATCAGAGCGGTGGAGGCGTCGCGGCGCTCCAGCTCGTGCAGCGCGGTGGTGAGGAGCCGGGCGCCCGTGGCGCCGACCGGATGGCCGAGCGCGATCGCGCCGCCGTTGACGTTGATCTTGTCGGCCGGTACGTCGTGGACGGCTGCCCACGACATGACGACCCCGGCGAACGCCTCGTTGACCTCGCACAGGTCGAGGTCGTTGACCGACATCCCGGTGTCGTGGAGCAGCCGGGCGGTGGCCTGGATCGGCCCGTCGAGGTGGTAGTACGGATCGGCGCCGACCAGGCAGGACGCGACGATGCGGGCGCGCGGGCGTGAGGTCGAGCGATCGGGCGAGCTCGCTGTCCATGATGAGGACGGCGGTGGCACCGTCGGTGACCTGCGACGACGTGCCGGCGGTGTGGGTGCCGCCCTCGAGCACCGGAGCCAGGCCCGCCAGCGCCTCCAGCGAGGTCGTCGCGGATGCCCTGGTCCCTCGTCACGCCCTCCACCTCGAACGTCTCGCGGTCGAACCGGCCCGCGTCGGCCGCCGCCCTGGCCTTCTGCTGCGACCACAGCCCGAAGGCGTCGACGTCGTCGCGGCTGAAGCCGCGGTTGGCGACGATCCGGTCCGCCCCCTCGAACTGGTTGGGCAGGTCGATGTCCCAGTCGTCGGGCCTGGGATCGCCCAGCCCTTCCGGCACGTTGCTGCCGAGCGGGATCCGGCGACATCGACTCGACGCCGCAGGCGACGCCGGCGCGGATCATGCCTGCCGCGACCATCGCGTGAACGAGGTGGGCCGACTGCTGGCCGGAGCGAGCACTGGGCGTCGATCACGGTCGAGGCGGTGTCGTTGTGAAGGCCGGCGTGCATCCAGGCGCGGCGGACCATGTCGTTGGACTGCTCGCCCGCCTGGGTGACGCAGCCACCGACCACCTGGTCGATCAGCGGGGACTCGACCCCGGCCCGTCGCAGCAGCTCGGTCTGGGTCAGGCCGAGCAGGACGGCGGGGTGGATCCCGGCCAGCCAGCCGTTGCGCTTGCCGAGCGGGGTCCGGACGGCCTCGACGATGACGGGGCTGCCCCCAGAAGTCTGCACAGTCTGAAATTAGAACACGTTCTCCCTTTCGGACAAACCCTCGGTATGTCACGATGGAAACTAGAACGTGTTACAGAACCGAGCTGATGATGAGAAGCAGAGAGGTGGCGCCACGTGCCCGCTGACACCGTCCTGCCCGCCGGATTCGACTTCACCGACCCGGAGCTCTACGAGTCCGGTGTCCCGCACGAGCACTTCCGCAACGTACGCCGCAGCGCGCCGGTGACCTGGGTCGCGCAGACGCCCGAGGCGGCGGCCGGGATGCTGCCGGATCCAGGGGGCGACCAGGGCTACTGGGTCGTGAGCAGCCATGCCGACGTCGCCGCGGTGTCCAAGAACAGCAAGGACTTCTCCTCCCACGAGAACGGCGCGATCATCCGCTTCGGCGCCGACATGACCCGCGACCAGGTCGAGCTGCAGCGGGTGATGCTGATCAACCAGGACCCGCCCGACCACACCAAGACCCGCTCCATCATCAGCCGCGGCTTCACGCCCCGCTCGATCGGCCTGCTCCACGACATCATGGTGAAGCGGGCCCACGTCATCGCACAGAACTCCATCGAGAAGGGTCGGGGCAACTTCGTCGAGGACGTCGCCGCCGAGCTCCCGCTGCAGGCGATCGCGGACCTGCTCGGCGTACCGCAGGAGGACCGTCGCAAGCTCTTCGACTGGTCCAACGAGATGATCGCCTACGACGATCCGGAGTACTCGATCGATCCGGACCAGGCCGCGATGGAGATCCTGACCTACGCGATGGGGATGGCGGCGGACCGCAAGGAGACGCCGCGCGACGACATCATCACCAAGCTGATCACCGCCGACGTCGACGGCCACAAGCTCGACGACGACGAGTTCGGCTACTTCGTCATCATGCTCACCGTCGCCGGCAACGAGACGACGCGCAACGCGATCACCCACGGCATGAACGCCTTCCTCGACCACCCCGACCAGTGGGAGCTGTGGAAGGCCGAGCGCCCCGAGTCGATGGTCGACGAGGTGATCCGCTGGGCGACGCCGGTGACCTCCTTCCAGCGCACGGCCCTCAACGACGTGACCGTCGGTGAGGTCGAGGTCAAGTCCGGCCAGCGGGTCGGCCTGTTCTACGCGTCGGCCAACTTCGACGAGGCCGTGTTCGACGACCCGTTCACCTTCGACATCACGCGTACGCCGAACCCCCACCTCGCCTTCGGCGGCCACGGCGCCCACTACTGCATCGGCGCCAACCTGGCCCGGCTCGAGGTCAAGGTCATGTTCGACGCGCTGGCCGACATGGTGCCCGACATCTCGAAGCTCGAGGAGCCGCGTCGGCTGCGGTCGGGATGGATCAACGGCATCAAGGACCTGCAGGTCCGCTACGCCTGACGGAGGCCCCGGGTCCTAGGGTTTCGGCATGCCTGCCACCCGCACCCGTCCCGCCTTCGACGCCGACAGCCGCACCGCCCTGCTCGGCTGGTACGACCTGCAGCGCGGCATCATCAAGATGAAGTGCGAGGGCCTCTCCGACGAGGACGCCCATCGCTCGGTGATCCCGACGTCGCCGCTGATGACCGTTGCCGGCGTGCTCGCGCCACTGCATCTGGGCCGAGCAGCTGTGGTTCGAGCACGCCTTCCTCGGCCGGACCTTCGAGGGCCCGGGCTGGGACGACGTCGACGACTCCGAGTTCATGGTCGAGGGCCGCCCGCTCGCCGAGCTGCTGGCGGCGTACGACGAGCAGTGTGCCCGGACGGACGAGGTCATCGCCGCCCACGCGCTCTCCGACCGCGGCGTGGGCGGGCAGTTCCCGTCGGCGTCGTCGACCCTGGAGTGGATGCTCCTCCACATGCTCGAGGAGCTGGCCCGGCACGCCGGCCACCTCGACCTGATCCGCGAGCTGCTCGACGGCGAGGTCGGCTACTACTAGGACTCCGTCGTACGCGAGATCTGTGCTTCTGAGTGGTCAAAACGGCACGAAATCAGCCCTGCGGCCTGTCGTCCTCGACGTTCGGCGCACGGTCTCGAGGAGGGCCGCAGCCTCTTCAACGGGGCGGTCGAGATACATCGATCACGATGACGTCCCAGCCGACCATCCGACGACTCGCGGCAAGGGTGTCCCTCGCGACCGGCGGCTAGCGCGGGAAGTGCGCGAGGGCTCTCACCGGCTGGCGACTATCGCGACCGACAACGGCTTCAAGGTGGAGCGCAACACCTTCATTGACGCAGGTCGGCGGGCGACATCCCGGCGATCAAACGGTCGTAGTCGGCCACGTTGAAGCCCACGAGCTTGTCGTGGCTGTACTTGCCGACGCCGACCTGGGTGATCTCCGACCACGGGACAGGCGTGCTCCACCCGCAGGCCTGAGCCCTCGTCCGTCAGCACGAGGCCGCGAGGTCGGACCGTTGCCGGAGAAGCTTGATCCGGCGTACCCGAAGAAGGCCAGTCCGAACAGGCCGACGAGGGCGGCGGCGCCACCTGCCAGGACGACAAGGGCTGAGCCGACCATCGAGGAAAAGGCAGCCGAGAAGCAAGACGACCTTGCGGCCCGACTGCGCGCGCATCGTGACCGGCAACTGGACAGTCGATACAGAAATGACGCCCTCCTTGGCCTCGAGCATGACGATGCTTGATCATGAGGCGCGCTGGCCAGTTGAGCAAGCATGTGAAAGCAAAGTCAGCACCGGGCCGAGGCAGGCCTCCTACGCGGGTTGCTCGCTCCCGACCACCCACATCGAGAAGAACTGGGAGCCGCCGCCGTAGGCGTGGCCGAGGGCCTTGCGGGCGCCGTCGACCTGGTGGTCGCCGGCCCGGCCGCGGACCTGGAGCGCCGCCTCGGCGAACCGGAGCATCCCGGAGGCGCCGATCGGGTTCGAAGACAGTACGCCGCCGCTCATGTTGACCGGCAGCTGCCCGTCGAGCGCGGTCTCACCGGCCTGGGTGAGCTGCCAGCCCTCGCCCTCGGCGGCGAACCCGAGGTTCTCCAGCCACATCGGCTCGAACCACGAGAACGGCACGTAGATCTCGGCGCAGTCGATCTCCCCCAGCGGGTCGGTGATCCCGGCCTGCTTCCAGAGCGCGGCCGCGGCGTCGCGGCCGGCCTGCGGGTTGACCTGGTCGCGCTCGGCCGCGGTCGTGGCCTCGGAGCGCATCGCCGTGCCGTGGATCCAGGCGGGGGAGTCGGCTGCCTTCGCGGTGTCCCCGTCCGCGATCACCAGCGCGCACGCGCCGTCGGAGGAGGGGCAGGTCTCGTCGTACCGGATCGGGTCCCAGAGCATCTGCGACGCCAGCACCGACTCGACGGTCGTGTCGGGGTTGCGCAGGTGGGCGTAGGGATTCTTCAGCGCGTTCTGCCGGTCCTTGGCCGCGACGATCGCGCCGACCTCGGTCGGCGCGCCGGAACGACGGATGTAGGAGCGGACGTGGGGCGCGAAGTAGCCGCCGGCCCCGGCATGGACCGGCATGATGAACGGGATCGGCACCGACAGCGCCCACATCGCGTTGGACTCCGACTGCTTCTCGTAGGCGACGGTCAGCACCCGGCGGTGCACGCCGGCCTGGACGAGCGAGGCAGCCACGATCGCCGTCGACCCGCCCACCGAGCCGGCGGTGTGGACCCGCAGCAGCGGCTTGCCGGCGGCGCCGAGCGACTCGGCGAGGTAGAGCTCGGGCATCATCACGCCCTCGAACAGGTCGGGCGCCTTGCCGACGACGACGGCGTCGATGTCGTCGAAGCCGAGCCCGGCGTCCTCGAGGGCACGGTCGATCGCCTCGCGGCAGAGGCCCGCCATCGAGACGTCCTCGCGCTTGGCGCGGTGGTGGGTCTGGCCGATCCCGATCACGGCCGCAGGCTCTTTTCGGTGGTTGAGCTTGTCGAAACCGCTCATGGCGTGGCCCCCATGACGCACAGCAGGTTCTGCTGGAGGGCCGGCCCGCTCGTGGCGTGGCCGACGACCCGGTCGGCCTCGCCGTGGTGGATCCGGCGGGCGGCCTCGCCGATCCGGTTGAGGCCGGCGCTGAACATCGGGTTGCCGGCGAGCGCGCCGCCGGACGGGTTGATGCGGACGTCGTCGCCCAGCCGTAGCTCGCGCCGCAGGATCAGCTCCTGGTGGGAGAACGGCGCGTGGAGCTCGGCGACGTCGATGCCCTCGACCCCGGCGGCGCCGGCCGCGCAGGCGGCGCCGGGGCAGCGGGTCAGGTCACGGGCGCCGAGCCCTTGCGGATCGATCCGGTGCGCCAGGCCGGTGATCCACGCCGGTCGGTCGACGACGTCGCGCGCGCGGTCGTCGGCGGCGAGCACCAGCGCCGCGGCCCCGTCGGTGACCGGGGCGCAGTCGTGCTTGCGGAGCGGGTCGGCGTACACCGGCCGCGCCAGCAGCTCGGCGACCGACGACCCGCCCGACCTCACGGCGTACTCGTTCTTCTCGGCGTCGGTCAGCGAACGGTTCACGACCTCGGCCATCGCGGTCTCGTCCCAGGCGCCGGCGTCGATCCCTGCCCGGGCCTGCAGGGCCGCGAGCGAGACGGTGTCGGGCCACAGCGGGGTGAGGACGTAGGGATCGAGCTGGAGCGCGAGGGTGCGGCGCAGCACGCCGGCCGACGACTTGCCGAAGCCGTAGACGATCGCGGTGTCGACCTCGCCGGTCTGGATCTTCAGCCACGCCTCGTAGAGCGCCCAGGCGGCGTCCATCTCCACGTGTGACTCGTTGACCGGCGGGATCACGCCGATGGCGTCGACCGCGCTGACGAACGAGAACGACCTGCCGGCGAGGTAGTCCGAGGAACCGGAGCACCAGAAGCCGACGTCGGCCTTGGTCCAGCCCGTCTTCTCGTAGAGCTCGGCGAGGATCGGCACCAGCAGCTCGACGCACTGCGGGGAACCGTCGAAGTCCGTCATCTGCCGCTGCGCGTGCGCGACGACCGCCACGCTTCTCATAGGTGTTTCCGGTAGGTCTCGTAGTCGGCGTCGTCCTCACCGGTCGGCCGGAAGTGCGAGATGTTCTCGATCGAGGTGCCCCACTCGTCGCGCGGCTTCCAGACGGCCTCGACCCGCATCCCCATCCGCACCTCGTCGGCCGGAATCTCCTGCACCAGGTGCTGGATCGCGATGTCCGCGCCGTCGAGGAGCACGTACGCCGAGACGTACGGCGGCTCGATCCGCTGGCCGAGGAAGGGGACGTTGACGATGCAGAAGGTGGTGATCGTGCCGCGGTCGGGCAGCTCGATCTCGTCGGTCGTCGGGACGCCGTCGACCGGGCAGGCGCCGCGCGGCGGCACGTAGACCTTCTGGCACACCGGGCACCGTTGGCCGAGGATCCGCCCCTCGGCGAGAGCGTTGAAGAAGTCCGACTCCTCCGGCGACGCGGCGTACACGTAGTCGAGGTTCACGGGCGTGATGACACCGGTCACGGGGTCCGCCCCGGGGGTCTCGACAGGCTCGACCGTCGTGTGGTCCGGACGGTGCTCAACGGCGGTCGAGCTTGTCGAGACCTCGAAGCACGCGATGTCGGTGATCGCGCCGACGCGCTCCTCGGCCCAGCGGACCTGCACTCGCATCCCGGTCGAGACGTCGTGGGGGGAGGTGGCGTCGAGCGCGTGCAGGAGGCTGGAGTCAGCCCCGTCGAGGCGGACGAGCGCCCAGGCGAACGGCCGGTCGAAGGGCTGGCCGGCCACGGGCTCGCTCACCCAGCTCCAGGACGTGACCTCGCCCGCGGAGGAGACCGGCACGAGATCGGTGACCTGCTCGTGGCTGACCGGGTCGTACTCCGGCGGCGGCACCAGGACGCGGCCCGTCGGCGACGCGCGCGCCGAGGACGGTGCCGTCGCGCAGGCCGGTGAGGAAGCCGCCGATGACCGGGCCGGTCGAGCGGGTGTAGTCGAAACTGACCGTCACCGGGGCTTGCAGAGTGCGGGCCATACCCCGAAACTAGAACAGGTTCTACCTATTCGGCAAGAGAGGCAACATGAAGCTGGGACTGCAGCTGGGCTACTGGGGCGCGCAACCACCCAGCGGGACGGCGGAGCTGGTCGCCGCCGCGGAGGACGCGGGCTTCGACGCGCTCTTCACCGCCGAGGCGTGGGGGTCGGACGCGTTCACTCCCTTGGCGTGGTGGGGCCGGGAGACGACCCGGCTCCGGCTGGGCACCTCGATCGTGCAGATGAGCGGCCGCAGCCCGACCTCGATCGCCATGCACGCACTGACCCTCGACCACCTCACCGGCGGCCGGGTGGTGCTGGGGATGGGGGTGAGCGGGCCCCAGGTCGTCGAGGGGTGGTACGGCGCCCCGTTCGCCAAGCCGCTCGCCCGCACCCGGGAGGTCGTCGACATCATCCGCCAGGTGCTCGCCCGCGAGGGGCCGGTCACCAACAGCGGGCCGCACTACCCGCTGCCGTTCACGGGTGAGGGGTCGGTCGGGCTGGGCAAGCCGCTGAAGCCGATCGTGCACCCGCTGCGCTCCGACATCCCGATCTGGCTCGGCGCCGAGGGGCCGAAGAACGTCGCGCAGACCGCCGAGATCGCCGACGGCTGGATCCCGATCTTCTACACGCCGAAGAGCGCCGACATGTACCAGCCGTGGCTGGACGAGGGCTTCGCGCGACCCGGCGCCCGACGTACCCCCGCCGACTTCGAGATCGCCGCCACCTGTCACCTGCAGGTCACGTCCGGGCCGGAGGAGACGCAGGCGGTGCTCGACTTCCTGAAGCCGGTGGTCGCGCTCTACATGGGCGGCATGGGCGCGAAGGAGCAGAACTTCCACAAGAACGTCTTCGACCGGATGGGCTACGCCGACCTCACCGACGAGGTGCAGGAGCTCTACCTGTCCGGTGACAAGGACGCCGCCGCCGCGCTCATACCCGACGAGCTGGTGGCCGACATGCACATCGTGGGCACCGCCTTCGAGGTCAAGGAGAAGGTCGCGCTCTGGGAGGAGACCGGGGTGACGACGTTGCTGTTGTCGCTGCAGAGTGCCGACGAGGTTCGCCGCGTCGCGGAGGTGATCGGGTGAACACGGCGGTCGAGCCTGTCGAGACCCTGCGCACCGGCACCCACAACGGCCACCTGATGGTGGCTGCCCTCAAGCGCCACCGCGACCGTCCGGTGATGCACCTCGGCGACGTGACGCTGACCGGCGGCGAGACGGCCCAGCGGATCAGCCAGTACGTCCAGGCGTTCGAGCAGCTCGGCTCCGGCAGCGGCACGCACGCCGCGTTGCTGGCGCTCAACCGGCCCGAGGTGCTGTTCATCCTGGGGGCGGGCCAGACCCAGGGGTTCCGGCGTACGTCGCTGCACCCGCTCGGCTCCGCCGACGACCACGCCTACGTCATCAACGACGCGGGCATCACCACCCTGATCGTCGACCCGATGTTCACCGAGCGGGCGCTGGCACTGCTGGAGAAGTGCCCCGGCCTCACCCGCGTGCTCACGATCGGGCCGGTGCCCGACGAGCTCGCGCACGTGGGCCACGACCTCGTCGCCACGGCGGCCGGATTCGAGCCCCGACCGCTCACGGCCGCGACCCTGCCGCCCGACCACATCGTCTCGATCACCTACACCGGCGGCACCACCGGCAAGCCCAAGGGCGTCGTCGGCACCGCGCAGGCCATGGCGACGATGACCCAGGTCCAGCTCGCCGAGTGGGAGTGGCCGGAGCGGCCGCGCTTCCTCATGTGCACGCCGCTCTCCCACGCCGGCGCCGCGTTCTTCGTGCCGACCGTGATCTCCGGCGGCACCCTCTTCGTGCTGCCGCGCTTCGACCCGGCCGAGGTGCTCGAGACGATCGAGCGTGAGCGGATCACCGCGACCATGCTGGTGCCGTCGATGCTCTACGCCCTGCTCGACCACCCGGACAGCCACACCCGCGACCTGTCGTCGCTCGAGACCGTCTACTACGGCGCGTCGGCGATCAACCCGACCCGGCTCGCCGAGGCGATCGACCGGCTCGGACCGGTCTTCGCGCAGTACTACGGACAGTCCGAGGCGCCGATGGTGATCAGCTACCTCGCCAAGGCCGACCACACGGGCGACCGGCTGGCCTCCTGCGGCCGCCCGTCGGCGTTCCTGCGTACGGCGCTGCTCGGCGAGGACGGCACGCCGGTCGAGCCGGGGGAGCCGGGCGAGATCTGCGTCGCCGGCCCCCTGCTCGCGGCCGGCTACTGGAACCTCCCGGACGAGACGGCCGAGGCGTTCCGCGACGGCTGGCTCCGCACCGGCGACGTGGCCCGCGAGGACGAGGACGGCTTCTGGTACATCGTCGACCGCACCAAGGACATGATCGTCACCGGCGGCTTCAACGTGTTCCCGCGCGAGGTCGAGGACGTCGTCGCGACCCACCCCGCGGTCGCGCAGGTCGCCGTGATCGGCACCCCCCACGAGAAGTTCGGCGAGGCGGTCACCGCCCTCGTCGTACCGCGCGACGGCGTGGAGCTCACCGACGAGGTCGTGGCGCAGATCCAGCAGCTGGTGCGCGACGCCAAGGGTGGCGTCCAGGCCCCCAAGCAGGTGCTGGCCGTCGACGCCATCCCGCTCACCGGTCTCGGCAAGCCCGACAAGAAGGCCTTGCGGGCACAGTTCTGGGAGGACGGCCGCTCCGTAGGGTGACGGCATGGCCCTGCGCAGCGGACCGGACGGGTACGGGCTCGTCACGAAGAGCCTGCACTGGCTGGTGGTCGCCGCGCTCACCGTCCAGTTCGTGGTGGGCTACTCGATGGACGTCGACGACGGGTGCGACCTGCCGGGCGAGGAGCGCAGCGGCGGCGACACGTCCGACGCGTTCGAGGAGCGCCTCGACAGGCTCGAGGACGCCTGCGAGGCACGAGCCGACGGGCTCGACCTGACAGCCGGACCGTTCGACCTCCCCGAGCTCCACCTGCTGCTCGGGCTCAGCATCCTCGCGCTCGCCGTGGTCCGCGTCGTCTGGCGGAGGTACGACGGGTTGCCGCCCTGGTCGGAACAGCTCTCCGAGGGTGAGCGGCGCCTGGTGCACTGGACCGAGCGGGCGCTGCTGGTGCTGATGTTCCTGGTGCCGCTCAGCGGGCTGGTGCTGATCGGCACCGGGGACGACGGCTGGCTGCCACTCCACATCGGCGCCCACATCGCCTTCTTCGTGGCCCTCGCGGCGCACCTGGTGACCAACCTCCGGCCGAGGATCCTCGCCCGGATGCTGTGACCCCAGCGCCGGGGGTTTCGAGGCTCGGCCGTGAACGGCCTCACACCTCAACCACCGGCGCGTGCGGGGTTCGAGGGTGTGGGTTGAGTTTGTCGAAATCACCTCAACCACCGGCGGGGCGTCCGGTGGTTGAGGTGCGAAGGCGCCCTAGGCGCCTGAGCCTCGAAACCCCCGGACCCTGAGGTGATCAGAGGTCCACGGTCGGGACCGCGCGCGCCGCGGGGTCGGTGAGCTCGAAGAAGTCGCGGCGGGCGAAGTTGAACATGCCCGCAATCACGTTGGACGGGAAGGTGGCGACCCGCGTGTTGTAGGCGCGGACGTTGCCGTTGAAGAACCGGCGCGCAGCGGCGATCCGGTCCTCGGTGTTGGTGAGCTCACCCTGGAGCTGGAGGAAGTTCGCGCTCGCCTTGAGGTCGGGGTAGGCCTCGGCGCGGACCATCACGGTGGCGACCGCGACGCCGAGCGACTCCTCGAACTGCTCGCGCTGCTTGGGCTCGTCGTGCTTGTGGGCGGTGGCGGCCTCGCGGGCCCGGGTGAGGTTCTCGAGCACCTCCCGCTCGTGCTCGGCATACCCCTGCACGGTCGAGACCAGGTTGGGGATCAGCTCGTGGCGGCGGGTGAGCTCGACGTCGATCTGGCCCCACGACTCGTCGATGAGGGTGCGCTGCCGGACGAACCGGTTGTACATCACCACGACGGAGAGCAGCAGCAGCAGGAGTACGCCGCCGACCACGAGAAGGACGACCTGGGTGCCCGTCATCCGCGGACCTCCTTCCAGACGAACTCCGGGATCTGGTCGACGATGGAGTCGATGCGCTGCAGCCGCGGCTCGATCTCCTCGAGGCCGACGTGGCCCGTCTCGGCGTCCAGGATCCAGCGGCGGTCGAAGCGGAACGCGAGTCGGGGTAGTGCAGCAGCAGCTCCATCATCCGCGGGTGGAGGATGTCGGAGGCGAACTTGCGGTCCGGGCAGTTGACGGTGAACGCGCGGTTGAAGTCCTCCGACTCGAGCTCGATGTCGGTGTTGGTGAGCCGGCCGACCAGACGCCCGAACATTCCCTCGGGCGTGACCTCCAGAGCCGGGAAGGCCGCGCCCATGTCGAGGCCGGCCACGCCGTAGGGATGACTGACCTCGCGTCGGGTGGTGTGCCCCTTGGAGTCGGTGCTGGTCTCGGTCGTGTAGTAGACGTAGTCGAACGACACGAACGGCCGGCCGTCGTACTCGCCGGTGAGGACGTTCGTCGCCTTCCGGTTGTGCCCGAGGCCGAACGGCGCGTCCTCGAAGGCGTCGCACCATCGGTCATCCCGCTCGGAGTAGGTCCAGCCGCGCTGCGCGGCGAGCGCCGCGATCCCCTCCCGCCGCTTCTTCGCCGCGATCGCGCTCATCACCGCGAACGCGATGATCACCACGACGAAGACGACAAAGACGACGACGATCAGCCCCGAGTCCATGCGGGGGAGTGTAGGTGGGAGCGGTCAGCTCCCGGTGAAGCGCGGGGGCCGTTTCTCCATGAAGGCGGCCGGGCCCTCCTTGGCGTCGGCGGAGGCGAACACCGCCGCGCCCACGCGCGCGTCGTCGGCCCAGCACTCGTCCTCGTGCTTGCCCTCGGAGTCGCGGATCGTCCGGAGCACGGCCTGGACGGCGAGCGGGCCGTTGGCAGCGATCTGGCCGGCGAGCTCGTGCGCCTTCTCGAGGGCGTGCCCGTCCGGGACGACGTGGCCGATCAGGCCGAGCTCCTTCGCCTCGGTGGCGGTGAGGTGGCGGCCGGTGAGCAGCAGGTCGGCGGCGACGGTGTAGGGGATCTGGCGGGGGAGGCGTACGGCGGAACCGCCCAGCGGGTAGAGCCCCCACCGGACCTCGGAGACCCCGAACCTCGCCGACTCGCCGGCGACGCGGAGGTCGGTCGCCTGCAGGATCTCGGTGCCGCCGGCGATGGCCGGACCCTCGACGGCGGCGATCAGCGGCTTGGTGAGCCGGAATCCCTTCAGCAGCGACTTGATGACCGACGGGTCGAACTCGCCGGACTCGAACTTGTCCGAGGGCGAGCTCTGCGACATCGCCGACAGGTCGGCGCCCGCGCAGAACGCTCCGCCGGCGCCGGTGAGGATGCACACCCGGACGTCGTCGTCGGAGTTCACGCGGTCCCAGGCGTCGCTCAGGAGGGCGAGCATCTCGCCGGAGAGCGCGTTCTTCTTCTCCGGCCGGTTCATCGTGACCACCAACGTGTGATCGACCAGGTCCACGAGTGCGTCAGGCATGTTCTCACCGTAGACCAACAGGTAGAACGTGTTCTAGTCTTGAGTGCATGGCCCTCAACATCGCCGACCTCTTCGAGCACGCCGTCGACGTCGTCCCCGAGCGCAAGGTCATCCAGGTCGGAGACCGTGCCGTCACGTACGCCGAGCTCGAGGCGGACGCCAACCGACTGGCCCACCACCTGCTCTCCGTCGGCGTCCGCATGGGCGACCACGTGGGGATCTACGCCAAGAACAGCATCGAGCACGTCGTCGCCCTGCTCGCGGTGTTCAAGATCCGCGCGGTCTGCATCAACGTCAACTATCGCTACGTCGAGGGCGAGCTCGACTACCTCGTCGACAACTCCGACATGGTCGCGTTGCTCCACGAGCGGCCCTACGCGCCGCTGGTCGCGAAGGTGGTCCCGAAGCACGCCGGGCTCCGCCACGTGGTGGTCATGCCCGACCCGACCGACCCCGAGTCCGACGCCGACGTGTCGTCGTACGGCGGGGTCCTCTGGGACGACGCGCTGTCCGGCCAGAGCGACGTCCGGGACTTCGAAGCCCGATCGGCCGACGACCTCTACATCGTCTACACGGGCGGGACCACCGGCTTCCCCAAGGGTGTGATGTGGCGCCACGAGGACTTCTGGCGCGTGCTCGGGGGCGGCATCGACTTCATGACCGGGGAACGGCTCGAGGAGTACAGCCAGTCCAAGCAGGCCGAGAGCAGCGAACCGATGGTGACCTTCCCGCTGAGTCCGCTGATGCACGGCGGCGCGCAGGCCGCGATGCTGATGCACCTCTTCGGCGGTCACCTCACCCTGCTCGCGCCGAAGTTCGACCCGGACGAGGTGTGGCGCACGGTCCAGGACGAGGGCGTGCAGCTGATCTTCATGACCGGCGACGCCATGGCGCGGCCGCTGATCGAGGCCTACGAGGCGGGTGACTACGACGCGCCCAGCCTGGTCGCGGTCGCCAGCAGCGCCGCCATCTTCAGCCGCCCGATCAAGGAACGCTGGATGAAGGCGTTCCCCCACACCTTCTTCACCGACTCCATCGGCAGCAGCGAGACCGGCTTCTCCGGCACCGGGCTGCAGGACTCCGAGAACATCAAGGGCGAGGGGCCGATGGTCGCCCTCGGCGCCGAGACGGTGATCCTCGGCGAGGACAACCGCGTCCTCGACCCGGGCAACGACATCGGCGAGGTCGGTCGCGTCGCCCGGTCCGGCAGCGTGCCGCTCGGCTACTACAAGGACGAGGAGAAGTCGCGGCGTACGTTCATCGAGGTCGACGGCGTCCGCTACTCCGTGCCCGGCGACTACGCCCGGATCGAGCCCGAGGGCAAGGTGACCCTGCTCGGCCGCGGCTCCAACTGCATCAACACCGGCGGGGAGAAGGTCTACCCCGAAGAGGTCGAGATGGCGCTCAAGGGACACCCGGGTGTCTACGACGTGCTCGTGGTCGGCGTGACCGACGACAACTACGGCCAGCACGTCTCGGCCGTGGTCCAGCCCCGGGAAGAGGTCGATCCGCCGACGCTGGACGACCTGCGGGACTTCCTGCGGCCGATGCTCTCGGGCTACAAGCTGCCGCGCTCGGTGTCGCTCGTCGACGAGATCCCGCGCAGCGCCACGGGCAAGGCCAACTACCCGGCCGCCCGTGAGATCGCGATGTCCACCCACGGGAGCTGAGCGCGATGCGAACCCCCCTCTGCGACGTGTTCGGGATCGACGTCCCGATCTTCGCCTTCACGCCGAGCGAGAAGGTCGCCGCCGCGGTGTCCCGGGCCGGTGGCCTCGGGGTGCTCGGCGCCGTGCGCTTCAACGAGCCGGGCGAGCTCGACGAGGCGCTGACCTGGCTCGACGACAACACCGACGGCAAGCCGTACGGCGTCGACGTGGTCATGCCGATGAAGATCCCGACCGAGGGCAAGGTCCCGGACCTCCAGGCGATGATCCCGCCCGAGCACCTCTCCTTCGTCGAGCGCACGCTGCAGCAGCTCGGCGTACCGCCGCTGCCCGAGGGGGAGGGGCGCGAAGGCGTGCTCGGCTGGCTGCACTCGGTCGCGCGCTCCCACGTCGACGTGGCGCTCGCGCACCGGCCGGTGCTGATCGCCAACGCTCTCGGCTCGCCGCCGGTCGACGTCATCGAGCAGGCCCACGCCGCCGGCGTGAAGGTCGCGGCCCTGGCAGGTGCCGCCAAGCACGCCGCCTCCCACGTCGCCAACGGCGTCGATGTCATCGTCGCCCAGGGCTACGAGGCGGGCGGTCACACCGGCGAGATCGCCAGCATGGTGCTCACCCCCGAGATCGTCGACGCGGTCGGCCCCGACGTCCCGGTGCTGGGCGCGGGTGGCATCGGCTCCGGGCGCCAGATCGCGGCGTCCCTCGCGCTGGGGGCGCAGGGCGTGTGGACCGGGTCGATCTGGCTCACCGTGGCGGAGTACGACCTCACCACCGGCGCCGGCATCCGTGACGGGCTGCTCCGTGCGGGGTCGGCCGACACCGTCCGCACCCGGATCTACACCGGCAAGCCGGCGCGGCTGCTCAAGACCAAGTGGACCGAGGCGTGGGAGGCCAGCGACGCCCCTGACCCGCTGCCGATGCCGCTGCAGAACCTGCTCGTCGCTGACGCCCACAACCGGATGAACCGGGGCGACGACCCCGACACCGTCTCCATGCCGGTCGGTCAGATCGTGGGCCGGATGAACGACGTGCGCCCCGTGGCCGACGTCATCGCCACGCTGGTCGCGGACTTCGAGGACGCGGTCTCGCGGATGGAGAAGATCTCCGGCGGTTGAGATCGACAAGCTCAACCCACGCCCTCGAAACCCCGGAACCAGCGCTCGCCCGTTACCGTCCCATGGCCATGCGTGTTCTCGGACTCTTGTTCCTTGCCCTGCTGCTGGCGGGGTGCGGCGAGGAGGACTGCTGCGCTCCGGAGCCGCAGCAGCAGTCGCCCCGACACCGGAGAGCAGGCCCGCGCCGATCGTCCCCAAGCCCGGTGGCGACACCCCCGAGGGCCAGCCGCCGGTCGACGGTCCGCTGCCGGACACCCGGACCGGTGCGGTGCCGATGCCCGGCGCCGAGTGCTTCGAAGACCCCGCCGCCGCGGAGAGTGCCCTTCGTTTCGACGGCACCATCACGGCCGTCGGGGTCGGCGGCGCCACGTTCGAGGTGAACGAGGTGTTCGCCGGGGACGTGCCCGACCCGTTCACCGTGGACCTGGGCCCGGCGACGACGCCGCGGGCCAGCGAGTCGAGCCCCTCGTACTTCGTCGGCACGCGCCTGCTCGTCTCGGCCGTGAGCGCGACCGCGATGGGGTGCGGCGCAACGCGCTACTTCGACGACGAGACCGCCGCCGCGTGGCGATCCGCCTCCTGACCTTGCTCAGACGGGCTCGCTCGCCAGCACGCGCCCGATGGCCAGCGCCTGCTCGGTGGCCGGACCGAATGCGAACTCGAACCGCTTGGCGCTCGTGAAGTAGCGGTGCGCCTCGCCGTCGAGGTCGATGCCGACCCCGCCGTGGACGTGGACGGTGGTGTGGGCGAGACGGTGGCCCGCGTCGGCGGCCCAGAGCTTCGCGGTCGCGACCTCCACGTCGGCGGGCAGCGCCCTCGGCGAGCCGCCACACCGCCGACCACAGCGTGAGCCGTTGGGCGAGGACGTCGATGTAGCCGTCGGCCAGCCGCTGGGAGACCGCCTGGAACGTGCCGATCGGGCGCCCGAACTGCTCACGCGACCCGGCGTACGCCGCGGTCAGCCTCAGCGCTCCCTCGGTCACGCCGAGCTGCTCGGCCGCGCCACAGACGGTCAGCAGCTGGATGAGGCGCTTCGGCGCCGACCCGTCGCCGAGCCGCTCGGCAGGGGTGCCGGACATCTCCAGCCGCGCGACCCGGTCGCCGTCGCTGAGCCGCTGCTCCACCGGGGTCAGGCCGGCCGCGCCGGCTTCGACGAGGTAGACGCCAGGTCCGTCCGGGCCGGTGGCGGTGACGAGGTAGAGGTCGGCGGCGACGCCGGCGCGCACCAGGACCTTGGTGCCGTCGAGCCGGCCGCCGGCCTCGGTCACGGTCGGCTCGGCCGGCACGTGGACGAGCTCCTCCGCGACGGCGGCGGTCACGACGCGCTGTCCGGTCGCCGCGTCTGGCAGCCACTGATGGCGCTGCGCGTCGGAGCCCTGCTCCGCGATCAGCAGCGCGGCCGGGCCGTGGACCGCGAGCGGGACCGGTGCGACGGTGCGGCCGACCTCGACCAGCACTCGGCACAGCTCGGTGAGGCCGAGCCCCGCTCCGCCGTGCTCCTCGGGGATCGCGAGCGAGAGGAGCCCGGCGTCCGCGAGCGAGCGCCACAGGTCGCGGTCGAACCGATCGCCCCCGCCCTCGACCTGCTGCAACCGCTCGGTCGTGGTGCGGTCCTTCAGGATCGTGGCCGCCAGCTCGGCGGCGTCGTCCTGCTCGGGCGTGAACGTGAAGTCCATGGTGCTCGCCTTACCTCTTCGCTGCCGGGAGGCCGAGGCCGACGTACCCGATGATGTCGCGCTGGATCTCGTTGGTGCCGCCGCCGAACGTCATCACCAGCGCCGAGCGGTGGTACCGCTCGAGGCGGCCGGCGAGGATCGCGCCGGGGGAGTCGCCGGTGACGGCGGCCTCGGGTCCGACGACCTCCATCAACGAGCGGTAGACCTCGGTGGCCAGCTCGGAGCCGTAGATCTTGGTGGCCGACGCCTCGGCGGGGCTCAGGTCGACGCCGGCGTCCGCGTCGGCGGCGAGCTTCCAGTTGACCAGCGCCAGTGCCTCGATGCGGGCGTGGGCACGGCCGAGCGCGATCTGCACCCACTCGCTGTCGATCACCCGCTGACCGTCCTGGTTCTTGGTCTGCTGCGCCCATTCGCGCACCAGTGCCAGCGAGTGCTGGAGGGGTGCGGCGGAGGTGAGGGCGACACGTTCGTGGTTGAGCTGGTTGGTCATCAACGCCCAGCCACCGTTGAGCTCGCCGACCAGGTTGGACGCCGGCACCCGCACGTCCTCGTAGTACGTCGCGCTCGTCCCGACGCCGGCGACCGTGTGGACGGGCGTGTAGGAGAACCCCTCGCGCGTCGGCCGGCACCAGGATCATGGAGAGGCCCTGGTGGCGCGGCAGGTCGGGGTCGGTGCGGCAGGCCAGCCAGATCCAGTCGGCGTACTGGATCAGCGAGGTCCACATCTTCTGCCCGTTGATGATCCACTCGTCGCCCGCCCGGACCGCCCGGGTCTTCAGGGACGCGAGGTCCGTGCCCGAGCCGGGCTCGGAGTAGCCGATCGAGAAGTGCAGGTCGCCGGCCAGGATCTTCGGCAGGAAGTACGCCTTCTGCTCGTCGGTGCCGTAGCGCATGATCGTCGGCCCGACCGTGTTGAGCGTGAGGTAGGGGATCGGGACGCCGGCGATCGCGGCCGCGTCGGTGAAGATCAGCTGCTCGACCATCGAGCGCGCCTGCCCGCCGTACTCCTCCGGCCAGCCGATCCCGAGCCAGCCGTCGCTGCCGAGCTGGCGGATGACCCGCTTGTAGACGCTCGGCGTCGCCGAACTCGCCCCGGAATTGGCCGAGCGGCCGCAGTCCCGCGCGGACCTCCGGCGTGACGAGGTCTGCGAAGTAGGCGCCGAGCTCCTCGCGGAGCCGAATCTGGTCGGGCGTGAGGGCGACGTGCATGCGCCTCAGACTAGAACGTGTTCTTGTTTTGGTCCATAATGGACCCATGACGGCGAACACCAGCACGCCGACCACGACCGCGGGTCGATCGCTCGACCACGGCGCGCCACCGGAGCGGTACGCGCGGGGCTGGCACTGCCTCGGCCCCGCCGAGCAGTTCCGCGACGGCAAGCCCCATGCGGTGGAGGGGTTCGGCGGCAAGATGGTCGTCTGGGCCGACAGCGCCGGTGATCTCCACGTGCTCGACGGCTACTGCCGCCACATGGGTGGCGACCTGACCCAGGGGTCGGTCAAGGGCGACCAGGTCGCCTGCCCGTTCCACGACTGGCGCTGGGGCGGCGACGGCAAGTGCAAGCAGATCCCGTACGCGCGGCGGGTGCCGCTGCGGGCGCGCACCCAGGCCTACCCGGTGCTGGAGCGCAACGGGCTGCTGCTGGTGTGGCACGACCACGAGCGGGCGGCGGCCGACCTCGACATCGCGCCGCCCGAGCTCGACGACATCATGGACGGCGACGTCTACACCGACTGGACGTGGAACGTCCTCGACGTCCCGACCGCCCACTGTCGCGAGATCGTGGACAACGTCGTCGACATGGCCCACTTCTTCTACGTCCACTTCGCGTTCCCGACGAACTTCCGCAACGTGTTCGAGGGCCACATGGCCACCCAGTTCATGGAGTCGACCGGGCGTCCCGACATGGCCGGCGAGGGGTACGGCGACGAGGACCTCGTGCTCAAGTCGGAGGCGACGTACTTCGGGCCGGCGTTCATGGTCAACTGGCTGAAGACCGACTACCAGGGCTTCGTCACCGACGTCGTCCTCATCAACTGCCACATCCCGACGTCGCAGAACTCCTTCAAGCTGATGTACGGCCTCAAGGTGCTCAAGCCGGAGGGCGTGGACGAGAAGACCAGTGCCTACATCGGCAAGCGCTACTCGCAGATGTTCGGTGACGGGTTCATGCAGGACGTCGAGATCTGGCTCAACAAGGCGCCGGTGCAGAACCCGCTGCTGTGCGAGGAGGACGGGCCGGTCTACCAGCTCCGCCGCTGGTACGAGCAGTTCTACGTCGACGTCGCCGACGTGACCGACGAGATGACCGATCGCTTCGAGTTCGAGGTCGACACCACGAAGGCCAACGAGTTCTGGCGGGCGGAGGTCGCGGAGAACCTCGCCCGGAAGGCATCGGAGGAGAAGGCGGCCGAGGACCGAGAAGGCGACCCCACGACGGTCGACGCTGTCGAGACCAGCTGATGCCGTCCTTCGTCCCACTCAGCGAGGAGACGCTGGAGGACCAGCGGCTCTACACCCGGGGCCGCCTGGTCGAGGTGGCGTGCCTCGACTGCCTCGCGCGCGTGGGCGTGAAGAAGAACAGCGACCACCACACCTCGATCCAGTGGAGCGCCGCCTCGCTCGGCGAGTGCGCGGAGTTCCGACGTACGGCGTCCGCACCCGAGGGTCGCTCGGTCCACGCCGCCTGCCCGCGCCTCCGTGCCAGCATCGAGGACGCCGTGGCCGACGGTCGGATCACGATCGGGGCCGAGGATGGCTGGTGAGGACTCCTGGCTGCTGACCGTCGCCGAGGTCCGCCCCGAGACCGACGACGCCGTCTCGGTGGTCTTCGACGTGCCGGAGGAGGACGCCGACGCGTTCGGCTTCGCGCCGGGCCAGTTCCTGACCCTCGGCATCCCCTCGGACCGGACCGGCCTGGCGGCGCGCTGCTACTCGATCTGCGTCCCGCCCGGTGAGCCACTGACGGTCACCGTCAAGCGGACCGTCGACGGCTACGCGTCCAACTGGGTCAACGACCACCTCACGGCGGGCGACACCGTCCGGGTGCTGCCGCCGAGCGGGATCTTCACGCCGAAGAACCTCGACGCCGACCTGCTGCTCTTCGCCGGCGGCTCCGGCATCACGCCGGTCATGTCGATCACCCGCACCGCGCTGCGCGACGGCAGCGGCCGGGTCGTGCTCTTCTACGCCAACCGTGACGAGCGGTCCGTGATCTTCGCCGAGGCGCTGCGCGAGCTCGCAACGCAACATCCCGAGCGGCTGCACGTCGTCCACTGGCTGGAGTCGGTGCAGGGGCTGCCCACCCAGGAGCAGCTCCGGTCGTTCGCGGCCGACCATGCGTCGTACGAGGCGTTCGTCTGTGGGCCTGCTCCGTTCATGAAGATGACGGTGAACGCGCTCAAGGAGCTGGAGTTCCCGCGGGCTCGACGCCACCAGGAGAAGTTCGTGTCGCTCGGCGGCAACCCGTTCGGCGACGTCGAGGAGGTGCTCGCTGCCTCCGCGACCCTGGCCGACGCCGACGACCACGAGGACACCGACGAGCCGGCCGTCTCGGGTCCGATCGCTGTCGAGGTCGAGCTCGACGGAGAGCACCATTCGTTCGACGACTGGTCGGGGCAGGAGCCGCTGCTGGAGTTCCTGGAGTCCAAGGGTCTCGCGGCGCCGTTCTCCTGCCGCCAGGGCCAGTGCTCGGCGTGCGCCTGTCTGGTGCTGGAGGGCGAGGTGGCGCTGGCCCACAACGAGGTGCTCGAGGAGGAGGACCTCGCCGAGGGCATCCGGCTGGTCTGCCAGGCGCGCGCCGCCACCGAGAAGCTGCGGATCACCTACAACGGCTGAGCTGGCTCAGTACGGCGTCGTGCGTGTCAGGTCGAGCGCCCGCGCCATGTTGAACGGCTGGGTCTGCATCGTCAGCCAGGGGCGGCCCGCCCACAGGTAGGCGTCGACGTGCTGGCGTGCCTGACGGCGGGTCCGGTCGGGGAGCCCCCAGCGTTTCGCGGCGACGTTGGTGGTCGGCGGGATGCCCAGGGTGACGCACCGCTTCTGGGTGTCCTTCTCGCAGGTCTTCGCGTTGTTGAAGGGTTGTCCCTTCGGGTGGTCGTGCCAGTACTGCCAGGTGAAGGGGCGACCGTTCTCGGCGGTGTCGACGGTGAAGTGCTTGCCGGTGATGCCGCGGTCCTCGAGCGCCCGGACGACGGCGGTGCCGAAGCCGATCTCGTCCTTGGTCGCTTCGTAGTGGGTGGTGTTGAGGTGGAACCCACGGACGTGCTCGACGCCGCCCCGCACCAGCTGTTTGACCGCGTTGGCAGGGTCGTGGTGGTTCCACCCGGCACTGCCGATGTCGATGTAGACGCTGGAGTGGGGGAGGGCGCCGAGTTGCCGGGCGGCGTACTCCACCAGGCCGGACAGCACCTGCGACCCGCCGGGTGCGCACAGGGCGAACGGGCCGTCCGGCTGGAGGACGATCGCCGCGTAGGTGTCGTCGATCGCGCCCGCGAACTTCCGTACGTAGCGCTTGTACGACTTCTTCTCGGCCACGCTCGGCAGCCGCCGGCACGCGTCCTGCTCCCACGGCACCACCCGGAAGAGCGTCATGTGGACCATGACCTCCGGATCCCCGCCGGTGGCGTTCTCGACGTACTCGTGCACCTTGCCGGCGATCTCACGGTCGGGGATCCACGCGCCGAACCACTTGGCCTTCGGGCGGAGGGCGATCTTGCCGAGCAGCTTCTTGCGGTGGCCCTTCGCGTCGACGTACGGCTGCCAGGCCAGCTCGGCCGGACCCTTGTAGACACCCCACTCCCGGCCGGCGAGCGGGTTGTCGTCGACGCGGCGGGCGGGAGCGGGTGCGCCGGCGTCCGGCGCGGCCGGGGCGGGGGCGGTCAGCAGCGTGGTCGCCAGCGTCAGGGCAGCGAACAGGCAGGTCCGAGTGGTCCGGGGGGACATGTCTCGACGGTAGGCCGGGTGGCCGGCTCCTGTCAGGTGGACCGGTCAGCCGGGGGTGCGCAGCCCGGACCGGGCACGTCACCAGCCCCGGGCGCGCCACTCCGCGAGGTGTGGTCGCTCGTCGCCGAGCCGACCGTCGTCGCCGTGGCCGGGATAGAACCAGGTGTCGTCGGCGAGGATGCCGAAGATCTTGGTCTCGACCTCGTCGATCAGCTGCCGGAAGGCGGCGTCGTCACCGAACGTCGCGCCGACGCCACCGGGGAAGAGCGAGTCGCCGGTGAAGAGGTGGTCGTGGCCGTCGGGGTCGGAGTAGACGCAGCGCGATCGAGCCCGGGGTGTGGCCGGCGACGGCGATGACGTCGAGCGTGCAGTCGCCGACCGAGACGTTGTCGCCCTGGCCGACCCGACGGGTCACCTCGACGCCGGTCTGCTCGGTGATGGCGTCGGCGTCCGGCGTCGCCGGCCACGACGACGGCGCCTGTCGCCGCCACCACGTCGGCGAGCGCACGGTGGTGGTCCCAGTGCTGGTGAGTCGTCACGACGGCGGCGAGGCCGGCGTCGCCGATCAGTGGCAGCAGGGTGTCGGGCTCGGCGGCGGCGTCGATGAGCACCTGCTCGCCGGTGGCACGGCAGCGCAGCAGGTAGCAGTTGTTGGACATCTCCGGATCGACGGCGACCTTGGTGATCGTGAGGTGGCTCAGCTCGCGGACGTCGGCGTCGCCACCGGGGGAGACGTGCGCCGGGTAGGGCATCACCAGCCCCCGATCGTCGGCAGCTCGCCGCGGCTGCACGAGACCTGGTCGCCGGGCGGGCGCCCGGTCAACCACCAGGCCAGCTGGGCGACCGGGCCGGTCACCACCGCTGACTCGCCGTCGACCTGGCCCACGTTCCAGGTGCGCTCGGAGTCGAGTGGGGTCACCCGGAAGCCGGGGTCAGGGTCGAGCCGCTTCACCATGCCGTCGACGACCACCTCCGAGAAGCCGGGCGGCCACTGGTCGGCGGTGTAGCCCGCGCCGAGGTCGGCGTGGTGGATCTCGATCTCGCGCACGCGCATCAGAGGTACGGCGTCGAGCGGGAACGTGGGGCCGCCCGGTGTCCGCTCGAACCGGCCCGACCATGCCTCGTCCGGGAGCGCCGACCGTGGCGTCCTGGAACGTCGTCAGGCTGGCCAGCAGCCGGTCCCGCAGCTCGGCGTGGTCGGCGCCCGCCAGCTCCTCGATGTCGTCGTCGCGAGCCTCCTGCGAGGCGTACATCGCGACCGGCTCGGCCTCCACGACCCCGCGCAGGACGCCGCGCCAGCGCCTCGCCGTTGAGGGCGAGATGGGCGACGACGTGCGCGCGTGACCAGCCGGGGAGGAGGGAGGGGGCGCGCCCAGTCGTCACCGCTGAAGCCGTCGACGGTGCGCACCAGCCGCTGGCCGGCCTCCGTCAGGTGGTCGGGTTCGAGGGAGTGGTCCATGACAGCCATCGTGCACCACCCGCTCCACCTCGCTCGAGGGCCATCACCCGAACGCGCGAAGCGTGTTGTCAGTGGCTCGCATAGGCTGGCGTCGTCGGCGTGCCGGGTTGCGTTCGCGCGCGCGACGTACGAACATCTGTTCGACTGACCCACGCAGCGCACCACACGAAGGACGACGGGATCGCAGTGGCCGACCAGCTCATCATCCGGGGAGCCCGGGAGCACAACCTGAAGGACGTCTCCCTCGACCTGCCCCGCGACGCCCTCATCGTCTTCACCGGGCTGTCGGGGTCGGGCAAGTCGAGCCTGGCCTTCGACACCATCTTCGCCGAGGGGCAGCGGCGCTACGTCGAGTCCCTCTCGGCCTACGCGCGCCAGTTCCTGGGCCAGATGGACAAGCCCGACGTCGACTTCATCGAGGGCCTGTCACCCGCGGTCTCGATCGACCAGAAGTCCACCTCGAAGAACCCGCGCTCGACGGTGGGCACGATCACCGAGGTCTACGACTACCTGCGGCTGCTCTACGCGCGCATCGGTCACCCGCACTGCCCGACCTGCGGCGCCGCCATCGAGCGCCAGACCCCGCAGCAGATCGTCGACCGGGTGCTCGCGCTCGAGGAGGGCCGTCGGTTCCAGGTGCTGGCGCCGGTGATCCGGGGTCGCAAGGGGGAGTACGTCGAGCTCTTCAAGCAGCTGCAGACGCAGGGGTTCGCGCGGGTCCGCGTCAACGGCGAGACCCACCAGATGGACGACCCTCCCAAGCTCGACAAGCAGAAGAAGCACACGATCGAGGTCGTGGTCGACCGGTTGGCGGTCAAGGAGTCCGCCAAGCGTCGGCTCACCGACTCGGTCGAGACCGCGCTCAACCTGGCCGGTGGGCTGGTCGTGCTCGACTTCGTCGACCTGGACGCCAAGGACCCGGGTCGCGAGCTGCGGTTCTCCGAGAAGATGTCGTGCCCCAACGACCACGCCATCGACACCGACGAGCTCGAGCCGCGATCGTTCTCCTTCAACAGCCCGTTCGGCGCCTGCCCGGAGTGCCACGGGCTCGGGACCCGGCTCGAGGTCGACCCCGACCTCGTCGTGCCCGACCCCACGGCGGCGCTGGGCGAGGGCGCGATCCAGCCGTGGAGCCAGGCCCACGTCGCCGACTACTTCCAGCGGTTGATGGAGGCCCTGGGCGACGAGCTGGGCTTCACCCTCGACCACTCCTGGCAGGAGCTCACGCCCCAGCAGCAGAAGTCGCTGCTGTGGGGCCACTCGACGAAGGTCCACGTCGTCACCCGCAACCGCTACGGCCGCGAGCGCTCCTACTACGCAGCGTTCGAGGGCGTGCAGAGCTACATCGAGCGCCGCCACCGCGAGGCCGAGTCCGACACCAGCCGCGAGCGGTTCGAGGGCTTCATGCGTGAGGTTCCGTGCCCCTCGTGCGGGGGCTCCCGCCTCAAGCCGGTCTCGGTGTCGGTCACGGTCGGCGGCCGCAACATCGCGGAGGTCTGCGCGCTGCCGATCAACGAGACGGCCGAGGCACTCCGGTCGCTCGACCTGTCCGCGCGCGAGAAGCAGATCGGCGAGCGGGTCCTCAAGGAGATCCTCGAGCGGCTCAACTTCCTGCTCGACGTCGGTCTCGACTACCTCAGCCTCGATCGGCCGTCGGGCTCCCTGTCGGGCGGCGAGGCGCAGCGGATCCGGCTGGCGACCCAGATCGGCGCCGGCCTGGTCGGCGTCCTCTACGTCCTCGACGAGCCGTCGATCGGACTCCACCAGCGCGACAACCATCGGCTGATCGAGACCCTGATCCGGCTCAAGGACCTCGGCAACACCCTCATCGTCGTCGAGCACGACGAAGACACGATCCGGGTGGCCGACTGGGTCGTCGACATCGGACCCGGCGCCGGTGAGCACGGTGGCCAGATCGTCCACGCCGGGTCGGTGCAGGGGCTGCTCGACCACGCCGACTCGTTGACGGGGCACTACCTCTCCGGTCGCCGGGAGATCCCCGTGCCGGCCATCCGCCGTCCGCGCACCAAGGGCCGCGAGCTGGTCGTCAAGGGCGCTCGCGAGCACAACCTCCGCGACCTCGACGTCGCCTTCCCGCTCGGCGTCTTCGTCGCCGTCACCGGCGTGTCCGGGTCCGGCAAGTCGACGCTGGTCAACGACATCCTCTACACCTCGCTCGCCAAGCAGCTCTACCGCGCCCGCACCGTGCCGGGCCGTCACCAGCGGATCACCGGCGTCGACGAGGTCGACAAGGTGATCCACGTCGACCAGTCACCCATCGGACGTACGCCGCGCAGCAACCCGGCGACCTACACGGGTGTCTTCGACCACGTGCGCAAGCTCTTCGCGTCGACACCCGAGGCCAAGATGCGGGGCTACCTCCAGGGCCGGTTCTCGTTCAACGTCAAGGGCGGCCGCTGCGAGGCGTGCTCGGGCGACGGCACCATCAAGATCGAGATGAACTTCCTGCCCGACGTCTACGTCCCCTGCGAGGTCTGCCACGGCGCCCGCTACAACCGGGAGACGCTCGAGGTCCACTACAAGGGCAAGACCATCGCCGAGATCCTCGACATGCCGATCGAGGAGGCCGCCGACTTCTTCGCCGCGGTCCCCGCGATCTCGCGTCACATGACGACGCTCTGCGAGGTCGGACTCGGCTACGTCCGGCTCGGACAGCCGGCGACGACCCTGTCGGGCGGCGAGGCGCAGCGGGTCAAGCTCGCCAGCGAGCTCCAGAAGCGGTCGACCGGCCGCACCGTCTACGTGCTCGACGAGCCGACCACCGGTCTCCACTTCGAAGACATCCGCAAGCTGCTCGGCGTCCTCTCCAGCCTGGTCGACAAGGGCAACACGGTGCTGGTCATCGAGCACAACCTCGACGTGATCAAGACCGCCGACTGGATCATCGACATGGGTCCCGAGGGCGGCTCCCGCGGCGGCATGGTCGTGGCCGAAGGTACGCCGGAGGAGGTCGCCGCCCACCCCGACAGCTACACCGGGGCGTTCCTGGCGCCGATGCTGGAGGGCCGCGCCGCGCGAGCAGCCGAAGCGGAAGGCCGCGGCCCGGAAGCCGCCGGCGAAGAAGGCGGCGGCGAAGAAGACGGCGGCCACCAAGACAGGCGCGAAGAAGACGACGGCGAGAAGGACGGCGGCCAAGAAGGCTGCGCCACGGTAGGCAGGGCGCGTCGCGTCTCAGGAACCGTTCAGCAGGCTGGGTAGAGTCCGAGCCGTCGGTCCCATCAGCCCAGGAGTGTGCCGTGAGCGTCGAGCAGAACCCGTTCTGGAAGCCCCGATCGCGTCGACAGGCGCCACCTCCTGCGGTGCGCAGCCCTGTGCGGCGCGGCCGCACCGGTGCTGGTCGCCTGCGGTTCCGACGAGACCGAGCCGGGCGGGGAGTGCCGCTGCCGGTGAGGTCCTCGTCCCGACGTCAGAGGTTCCCGTGGGTGGTGGCGTGGTCCTCGACGACGTCATCGTCGCCCAGCCCACCGAGGGGGAGTTCGTGGCGTTCACGGCGGTGTGCACCCACCAGGGCGGCAAGATCACCACCGTCGACGACGAAGGCGTGATGACCTGCAGCCTCCACGGCAGCCAGTTCTCCATCGAGGGCGGGGAGAACCTGCGGGGGGCCAACGGCGACCCGGCCGGGGAGCACGGCCGACCTGCCGGAGGTGGAAGTCACCGTCGAGGGCGACCAGGTCGTCCGAGCCTGAGCGCCCCTCGACGCGTGCGGCGTCCTGTCGGCGTCCGCACGTAGGGTGGAGACGTGGCCAGCCCCGCGTCCTATCGCCCCAAGACCGGGTCGATACCGACCCAGCCGGGGGTCTACCGGTTCCGTGACGCAACCGGCCGCGTGATCTACGTCGGGAAGGCGAAGAACCTCCGCGCGCGGCTCTCGTCGTACTTCCAGGACGTCGGCAACCTCCACCCCCGTACGGCGACCATGGTCACCACCGGTGCCTCGGTCGAGTGGACCGTGGTGAAGACCGAGGTCGAGGCGCTCCAGCTGGAGTACTCCTGGATCAAGGAGTTCGACCCCCGCTACAACGTCAAGTACCGCGACGACAAGTCCTACCCCTGGCTGGCGGTCACCCTCAGTGACGAATACCCGCGGGTCATGGTTGGTCGCGGTGCCAAGAAGCGGGGCACCCGCTACTACGGTCCCTACTCCCACGCCTGGGCGATCCGCGAGACCGTCGACCAGCTGTTGCGCGTCTTTCCGATGCGTTCCTGCAGCAACGGCGTCTTCAAGCGTCACTCCCAGATCGGGCGGCCCTGCCTGCTCGGCTACATCGGCAAGTGCTCGGCGCCCTGCGTCGGCCGGGTCACACCCGAGGAGCATCGCGCGATCGTCGACGACTTCTGCGACTTCATGGCCGGCCGCACCGCGGGGTTCGTGAAGCGGATCAAGCAGGAGATGTACGCCGCCTCCGCGGCCGAGGACTTCGAGCGCGCAGCCCGGCTGCGCGACGACCTGGTGGCGCTCGAGAAGGCCCTCGAGAAGCAGGCGGTGGTGCTGGGCGACGGCACCGACGCCGACGTGATTGCGCTCGCCGAGGACCCGCTCGAGGTCGCGGTCCAGATCTTCTACGTCCGCGGCGGCCGGGTCCGCGGCCAGCGCGGCTGGGTCGCCGACCGGGTCGACGACGGCGACACCCCGAACTCGTCCAGGGCTTCCTGCTCCAGCTCTACGGCGCGCCGACGACGACGACCTGACGCCATCCCGCGCGAGGTGCTGGTCCCGGCGCTGCCGCCCGACGCCGACGTGCTCGAGGAGCTGCTGGCCGACCAGCGGGGGAGCCGGGTGCGGATCCGGGTGCCCCAACGGGGCGACAAGCGGACCCTGCAGGAGACGGTCGCACACAACGCCGCCCAGTCGTTGGCCCTCCACAAGACCAAGCGCGCCAGCGACCTGACGACCCGCAACCGCGCACTCGAGGAGATCCAGGAGGCGCTCGGGTTGCCGAGGTGCCGCTGCGGATCGAGTGCTTCGACGTCTCCAACCTCCAGGGCACCGAGGTCGTGGCCTCGATGGTGGTCTTCGAGGACGGTCTGGCCCGCAAGAGCGAGTACCGCCGGTTCGTGATCCGGGGCGTCGACGGCCAGAACGACGTCGCCTCGATGCACGAGGTGATCACCCGCCGGTTCAGGCGGCTGCTCGATGAGCAGG